>NZ_CP047452.1 GCF_030440595.1 Corynebacterium glucuronolyticum DSM 44120 | reverse complement strand
TCTATCAACAGGGCTGTGGATAACTTTTCCTCACCCCTCAAACCCCTTCTAGCTGCGCCTTTACGGGCGGGCCTCAAGCACGGGTTGAAAGTTATCCACAGGGAGGACTTTCACAGGGTTGTGAAAAAGTGTGTACATCTAGATTTACATGCAGGTGGGGGGTTATGTCTAAAAGGATCAAGGAGCGCTGAACCCCCCGGCTTTCCTGGGGGGCGCCGGTGCTGGCGGGCGCGCGGGGCTGGGCGCAGTTCGACACCCTGCGCTGATTGGCGGGCTTTAGAACGTACAGCGATGTAATTACCCTTTTGTAATTAGGGGGTAAACTTTTTTCGCCCGTTACCGTGGACATTTGTAATTTGGTGTTTGGGCGGCATTAGCGTAGGCTGTAACGGTCTGTCATACGCGCCGTCCCAAACGTGCAGCGTATGGTCGTGGATTCTCGGTGACCTATTCCCAACCGCAGAAACACGCACATGTAAACGTTTCAAAGATCTTGTAAAGGAGTGTTCACAGTGGCAAAAGGAAAGCGGACGTTCCAGCCGAACAACCGTCGTCGTGCCCGTGTTCATGGCTTCCGTACCCGTATGCGTACCCGCGCTGGCCGCGCAATCGTGTCCGCACGCCGGAAAAAGGGCCGTGCACGTCTGAGTGCTTAAGTGTTACCTCGGCCTCATAAGCTCACCCGGAGCAGCGACTTCCGGCGAGCGGTGAAGAACGGGGTGCGCGCGGGGACACGTGTCCTCGTCGTCCATGCCGTCGACTGCTCAACGGACGTCGAACGCCAGGGAGGGCCGCGATTTGGCCTGGTTGTGTCGAAAGCCGTCGGGAATGCTGTGGTACGCCACCACACCTCCCGGCGGCTTCGTCATCTCGCCATGGACGCCATCGCGCGGGAGACAGCCAGGCCACAATGCGACTACGTGCTGCGCGCACTGCCCGGGATCGACGAGGCAACAGCGGAGGAACTCAGCCACCACTTTTCCGCAGCACTGAGGAAAGCGCATGGGAAACTCTAAACCCGGCGTGGCGGAACGTGCGATCCTCTTCTACCAGGCGCACATATCCGCGCTGAAACCATACTCCACCTGCCGATTCGACCCCGTATGCAGCCAATACGCGCTCGATGCCATCCGGAAAAAGGGTACCGTAGTGGGCATCATCATGGCGCTGGTGCGCATTGCCAAGTGTGGCCCCTGGCACCCGGGCGGCTACGATCCCGTATAAAAAACTACCTAAAACCCCCAAGGAATAGATAGTGCTTAACTTTATTTACTGGCCAATTTCCGCCGTACTGTGGTTTTGGCACAAAGCCTTTGGGCTCATCATGAACCCGGACTGGGGCGTGACCTGGGCGCTGTCCATCGTCATGCTCACGTTCACCGTTCGTGCGCTCCTGCTCAAACCCACCATGAACTCCATGCGGTCCATGCGGAAAATGCAGATTCTGCAACCGAAGATGCAGGCCATTCAGGAAAAATACAAAAACAATCCTGAAAAGATGATGGAGGAAACCCGCCGCGTACAAAAGGAAGTAGGCGCCTCCCCGGTGAAGGGCTGCCTGCCGATGCTCGTGCAGATGCCCGTGTTCATCGGCCTCTTCCACGTGCTGCGCTCCTTCAACCGCACCGGCACCGGACGCGGCCAGCTCGGCCTGTCCATCGAGGAAAACTACAACACCCCGAACTACATCTTCGGCGTGGAGGACGTCCGCTCCTTCCTCGAAGCCCGCCTATTCGGCGTGCCGCTGTCCGCCTACATCTCCATGCCGGAGGACATGTACCATGCCTTCGGCGAAGGCGACTTCACCCGCACCAACGTCATCATGGTGGCGGCCCCGTTCATTCTGCTCATCGCCGTGGCCACCCACCTCAACGGCCGCTTCTCCGTCAAGCGGCAGAAGCAGCGCCTGGCCTCCGGGAAGCAGAAGGCCCCTGAGAACGACCAGGCACAGATGTCCATGAACATGATGAACAACATGATGCTCTACTTCATGCCGCTGACCATCCTGTTCACCGGCTTCGTCTGGCACATCGGCCTGTTGTGCTACATGGCAGGCAACAACATCTGGACGTTCTGCCAGCAGCGCTACGTCTTTTCCAAGATGGACGCCGAGGAGGAAGCTGAGGAGCAGGAGCGCCAGGCCAAGGCCCAGGCAACTGCGCCGAAGGTGGGCGCCAAGCCGAACAACCCCAAGAAGAAGAAAAAGCGCAAGAATAACTAACTACGTTTTTTGCCGGTCCCCGCGTGGGGGCCGGTTTTTTGTTTGTGTTTTGGTTGGTGGGCTTGGTTGGTGGGTGCTTTTCCTTCCTGCTGCTGGGGATCGCTAACTCGATAGTTGCGGTGAAATACGGGGTGATTGTGGGGTTAGGGTGTCTGGGGTGGGGCATGTGTGTTGGTGGGGAACGTTAACTCGATAGTTGCGGTGAAATACGGGGTGATTGTGGGGTTAGGGTGTCTGGGGTGGGGCATGTGTGTTGGTGGGGAACGTTAACTCGATAGTTGCGGTGAAAAATGGACTAATTACGGGGTTAGGGTACCTGGGGTGGATCGGCCGGGTTGCTGGGAACGTTAACTCGATAGTTACGGTGAAATACGGGGTAATTACGGGGTTAGGGTGTCTGGGGTGGATCGGCCGGGTTGCTGGGATCGCTAACTCGATAGTTACGGTGAAATACGGGGTAATTACGGGGTTAGGGTGTCTGGGGTGGATCGGCCGGGTTGCTGGGAACGCTAACTCGATAGTTACGGTGAAATACGGGGTAATTACGGGGTTAGGGTGTCTGGGGTGGATCAGCCGGGTTGCTGGGATCGCTAACTCGATAGTTGGGGTGAAATACTGGGTAATTACGCAGTTAGGGTACCTGGGGTGGGGCAGCCGGGTAAAAGGTGTGACTGCAGGGGGTTTTCGCACGCATCTGGTGCAGCAAGATCCGGGCAAGTTTTGCCCAGGGGGTTGGTGGGGTGCGCTGTAGTAGACTTTGTGTCGCTATGGAGACCACTGAGAAGCTAATCGACGACCTGTTTGGCGCCCGTGCCGACCTCGCGCGGGCCTACTATGACCTGCTCGCCACCGACGGGCTGACGCGCGGATTCATGGGGCCGCGGGAGAAGGATCGGCTGTGGGATCGGCACATCCTGCCGTGCGCCCTCACGGAGTCCCTCTATGCGGAGGGGAAAACCGTGGTGGATGTGGGATCCGGGGCGGGGCTGCCCGGAGTGCCGTTGGCAATTGCCAGGCCGGATCTGCAGGTGACGCTTCTGGAGCCGCTGCTGAAGCGGAGCGTCTTCCTGCGGGAGGTGGCGGAGAAGCTCGGGCTGGAGAACGTGCATGTGGCGCGCGGGAGGGCCGAGGATAAGCCCGTGGGCAAGATGGATTATGCGACGTCGCGGGCGGTGGCGCCGCTGTGGAAGCTCGCCAAGTGGTCGCTGCCTTTGGTGAGGAAGGATGGCGGGGAGGTGCTCGCCATGAAGGGTGATAGCGCAGCCGAGGAGATTGAACGGGACTCCGGGAAGATCAAGGGTGCCGGGAAACCGGAGATTGTTACCTTGGAAAACGAGGGGCTCAGCCACCCGACCATCATTGTCAGACTAGTCCGGGTAGCATAAAGGGCTATGGACGATAATGTGTTTGGCGATACGCCGATTGCCGACGCCGCGAGGAGGGCCGCACAAATCCGCAGTTCAAATACGGATAAACTGCCTGCCCCGGAGGAGACCCGGATCATCGCCGTCGCCAACCAAAAAGGTGGCGTGGGAAAGACCACGACCACTGTTAACCTGGCGGCGGGGTTGGCGCTTGCCGGGCTGAAAGTCCTCGTCATCGACCTGGACCCGCAGGGGAATGCGTCGACGGCGCTCGGGGTGGAACACTACTCGGGGACCCTGTCTAGCTATGAGATGCTGATTGGCAACTGCGAACCTGCGGAGGCGACGTACCCGGCGGCGTTTACGTCGAACCTGTTCTGCATCCCTGCCACCTTGGACCTCGCCGGTGCCGAGATCGAGCTCGTGTCTATCGTCCGACGCGAATACCGACTCGCCGACGCGATCAAGAAGATCGAGGGATTCGACTACATCTTTATTGACTGCCCGCCCTCGCTAGGTTTGTTGACGATTAACGCGATGACCGCAGCGACCGAGGTTTTGCTGCCCATCCAGTGCGAATACTACGCGTTGGAGGGTGTGGGACAGCTGCTCAATAACATCACGATGATCGGGGAGAACCTCAACTACAAGCTGCACATCTCCGGCATCGTCCTGACCATGTACGATGGGCGCACCAAACTGTCCGCACAGGTGGAAGAGGAAGTGCGCGGGCACTTCGGCGACCTCGTGCTCAGCCACATCATTCCACGGTCCGTGAAGGTCAGCGAGGCGCCCGGGTATGCACAGACCGTCCTCGAATACGACCCCGGCTCGCCGGGGGCGGCCGCCTACATGGATGCGGCGGCGGAGCTGGCGCTGCGCGGCCCTATGGAAGGATACGAGGGCTAACACATGACCGAGCAGAAGAAGAACAATAGCAAGAACGCCAAGAAGGGTGGGCTTGGGCGCGGGCTCGCAGCGCTAATTCCCGAGCGGCAACAGGAGAAGCCGCACCTGGGTGACTCGGCAGCAGATATTTTGCTGGGCGGCGGGACACCGCCGCGGGGGTTTGCCGACGGGATGGCGAAAGCAAAGGCGGCACAGGAGCGTCGACAAGCCGAAGAGCTGGGGGCGAGCTACCGCGAGATTGACGTGGACGACATCGTCCCGAACGCGCAACAGCCGCGCGAGGATTTTGATCCCGACGCACTCGCAGAGCTCGCGCATTCCATCAAGGAATTCGGATTGCTGCAACCGATCGTGGTGCGGCCCAGGGAAGGCGCGAAGCATTACGAAATCATTATGGGCGAGCGGCGCTGGAGGGCGACGCGGAAGGCCGGGCTGGGGACCATCCCAGCGATTGTGCGGGAAACCGACGACTCGTCCATGCTGCGCGACGCACTGCTGGAGAACATCCACCGCGTGGAGCTCAACCCGCTGGAAGAGGCGGCCGCGTACCAACAACTGCTGGAAGAATTCGACGTCACGCAGGCCGAGCTGGCGGAGAAAATCGGGCGGTCTCGACCCGTGATTACCAACACCATCCGGCTGCTGCAACTGCCCGTCGGCGTGCAGCGGAAAGTTGCGGCGAGAGTAATAAGTTCCGGGCATGCACGGGCGATCCTGGGACTGAAGGACAAGGGGCAGGCCGAGGCGCTGGCGACGCGCGTGGTGGCCGAGGGGCTGTCCGTGCGCGCCACCGAGGAGGCTGTGACGCTGCTCAATAGCGGCGGCGAGGAGCCGAAGCGGAAGAAGCGCGAAGCCGTGCCGCTGCCCGCCTACGCGGAGCAGGCCGCGCACCGGCTGTCTGACGGGCTGGATACCCGCGTGACGGTGAATGTGGGCAAGAAGAAGGGCAAGATCGTGGTCGAATTCTCCGGCAAGGAGGACTTCGAGCGCATCATCGGGCTGCTCGAAGGGCACTAAGGCATGCGACTGGCGCCCATCGACCCGGAGAATTTTCACACCCTCCCCGTCTACGCGCGCCTGTCCACCTACTGGGAACTCGCGCCCGATGTGAGCGACCTGACATCCGGGCAGCGGGAATTTGAGAAGGAAGCGTGGGTGGCAACCGCCGAGAGCTGCGGATTTACGTTCGGGCCGGCGGCGATCTTCTACTGCCACCCGAGTCTTGCGCCCGGGGCGGTGCGACTCGATGCCGGGCCCGTATCCGGCGACGCGCAGCTTGCCACCAGCATATTTGTGGACCCCGGGTTTACCGGGATCGGGATTGAACCCGTGCTCATGGACTCCGTCATTATGGAGGTGACGCTCGGGGGCTCGCCCGCACTGGAGGCCTTTGGGGCACACGAGGAACCCACCGAGGAGCAGGCCGTGGCCGGGTTCTTCAGCGGCGACTTTTTGGAATCCTCCGGGTTTAGCCTCCTGCGCCGCGGCAGCGAGGCCGACCTCTACCGGCTCGAACTCCCGCCGCGGGACCGGGTGCTGTCCATCGCTGCGCTCGCCGATATGGTGGCGGCGATTTAACATATAGGTCATGCTGACCATCACCAACGGAACCTTCGGATACGACACAGACGCAGACCCCATCGTCCGCGTGCCGGCACTGACCCTGGAAGACGGGGCCGTCGCCGGGTTATTGGGGGTCAACGGGGCGGGAAAATCGACGCTCATCAAGGGACTGAGCGGGCTGCTGCCCGTGGCGCAGGTGGAAAAGATGAGCCTCGACGGGGAGGCGACAACCATCACTCGGTTTAAAAAGCACCGGATCACCGTGTTCACCGAGGACAGAAGCTTCGCACAGTGGACGTTTAGCAGGTACATGAGGTTTGTCGCCGGGGCGTACGGGGTGCGGTCACTCCCCCGGCTGGACACGCTTATCGACGGCTTTGAGTTCCGCGACTTCCTGGACACACCGCTCGGGGAGCTGAGCTCCGGGAACGCGAAGAAGGCGCGGCTCATCGCCGCGTTCGCCGTCGAACTCCCCTGCCTCATATTAGATGAGCCCGTGGATGCGCTGGACTTCTTCGCCACTGAATACCTCTACGAGGAGGTGAAGGCGGCCCGGGAGCGGGGTACCGCAGTACTCATGAGCTCGCACGTGTTCGAATCACTGCAGGAACTGGCCAACTGCCTCTACATTGTGACAGACGGTGAGGTGACGGGCCCCCACGAGGTGCCAGGCACCCGCCAGGAACTCGGGGACCTGCTGCGATGAAGCAATACGCAACGGCCTGCCGGGCGCTTGCCGGGGAATTTATGAGCAGGAGGCTCATCGCGCTGACGCTGCTGCTGTGCATGGCCGCCGTGCCGCTGGGAAGGCTCCTGGGGAAGGGTGCCGGGGCAGCCGGGGTGCTCACAGTCACCGCGCTGCTCACCGGGCTGACGGCCTTCTCCAACGCCGCCATGTGGGCGCGGGACGGGCGGCTCAACCAGATCCGCGTGTGGCCCGTCACGGACCGGGCGCTGGCGCGCTGCACGCTGCTGGTGGCGACCGTGCTGTTCCTCGTGGAATTCGGGATCCCACAGGTGGTGCTGCACCACTACGCGGGGCAGGACACCTACGGCGCCGTCATCTTCTCCGTATTTACGTATGCCGCCTGCTGGGCGGTGGTGCTCCACCCGCAGAAACACGTGTGGGTGGCGCAGTTTGCGGTGCTGGCGGTGATCGCCGGTGTGGCGAACGTGCTGCCGCTCGTACCGCTCCTCGTGGTGCTCGCCGGCGGGGTGGCGGTGGGCGCGTGGCTCGCCACTACCCCACCCCGGCTGGGACGACGCGCGCCGTGGGCGACCGCGCAATACGGGAACTACTTTGTTGTGGCCGGTATCGCTGACCAGCGGGTGTGGGTAAACGGGGTGGGGATTGTCCTCTTCGCCGCGATCTTCATCCACCTCGCGCCACCGGACAGCATCTCGCTGCCCCTGGGACTGTGCTTGCCACTGTCCGCCTCCGTGCTGACGACGATGCTCTCCCGCGATCCCGCCACCCACGACGCGGTGCGGATGCTCGGGCGACAAGGGTACTTCTACGGGCAGTACTGGGTGGCGCTGGCCTGCTATTTCACCGTCATGTGCGGGCTTGTTGCCGTGGTGAGCGCCGCACCGGGGCGGGTGCTGGCCAGCATCATCCCGGTGTGTGCCCTGGCGGCGGGGCTGTTTGTGCTGCTGGAAGCGCGGTGGCCGCTGCGGAAGCTGAAGACGGAAAAGGAGATCCTCAAACACCCACGCCGGTATGGCGTGGTGGTGTTAGGCGGGCTCGCGTTTGTGGTGGCGGCGCTCTCTAGCTAGCAGATGCCCTCCTGCTCCAGGAGCTTGGAGAAGGTGAAGGTGCCGGTGGGTTGGTCGTCATTATCGAGGAGGTAGAGGCGCTTGACGGCGACGACGACGGCCTCGGCAATCTTGTTGCGCTGGACGGGATCCGTGAGGATCTGCATGTCCGTGGGGTTGGTGACGTAGCCCGCCATGACCTGGACTGTGGGCATCTTGGTGAGGCGGAGGAGTTCCCAGGTGCGGGCGTGGTTGCGGCAATCGCCAAGGCCGGTGCGGGCGACGATCTCGCGCTGGATGTAGCCGGAGAGCATCTCCCCCGTCATCGAGCTGGCGCCGTGGGTGGAGCCGAAGTAGAAAGTGGCGCAGCCGTGAGCCTTGGCATTGTGGTAGCGGTCGAGGCGGAGGCTGATCGTGACGTCGGCGTTGAAGGCGTTGGCGACGTCGGCACGGTTGGTCTCCGAGGGGTCGTCGACACGCGGGCGGGAGAGGATGGTTTCCATGCCGGCGGAGATCATCCGGCCCTCGATGCGGGTGGCGAGATCCCAGAGGATCTCCTCCTCCGTAATGAGACCGAACTTGCCCTCCGTGGACAGGCCCTTATTCTCGCCGCCGAGACCCGGATCGATGACGACGCGCTTGCCGGACAGGAGCGGGCCCGCGTTGCGGACGAGCTCGCGCTCGCGGATGGCCAGGGGGTTACCGCCGGTGATGTGGTGGCCAAGGAGGCTTAAAGCGCGGACGGTTTCCGGGCCGCAGATGCCGTCCTCGGTCAGGCCCGAATTGAGCTGGTAGGTCTTCACGGCCTCGTAGGTGACATCGTCGTAATGGCCATCAACCTTGTCCGTGTAAAAGCCGAGCTCCTGGAGTTGGGTTTGCAGCTGGACGACATCGTCGCCGACCATTTGCTTGCCGGGGATGAAGTTCAGCACGCGGGTGCCAAGCGTGTAGGAGGCCTCGCGGAGGGCGCGGAGGGTGGGCTCATCGATCATGCCCGTGGCTAAGATGCCGCGAGACTGCTGGAAAGCACAGAGGAGCTCGGAGAGCTCTTCGTCGAAAAGCGTCTCCTCCACCCGGAAGTCGTCAGCCAACGGTGCCGAAAAGGCGTCGTTACGCCCCAGGCGCGCGAGAGTAGCACGAACCTCAGCCACCCGCGGACTACGATCACCGACGGAAAGCTTTTTAAGCACCACCACGTCCCTTCTCTAACAAAGTCACCCTCCTATCTTAGTAGCTTTCCAGCAAGGCGAGAATCTGCTGCGCCGGACGCACACCAGAAAACTCCTCCACCTTCTTGCCGCCCGCGAAGATCATCACCGTGGGGACGGCCATGATCTGGTGCTGGGCGGCAAGACCGCGCTCCTCATCGACGTTGACGGAGGCGACGATTGCGTTGTCACCGACCTCCTCGGCGATGTCCTCGAGGATCGGCGTGAGCTTCTTGCAGGGGCCACACCAGCTGGCCCAGAAATCAACAAGCACCGGGACGTCGGAGGTCAGGGTGACCTCATCGAAAGTAGCTTCCGTAAGTTCAATCATGAGCCCAAGCCTACTGGAGAGCCTGTAGGTAGTGCTCAGCGTCGAGGGCGGCGCGGCAGCCGGAACCCGCCGCCGTGATCGCCTGCTGGTAATGGGAATCCACGAGGTCACCGGCGGCGAAGACACCCTCGACGGAGGTCTGGGTGGAGGGCTCCTGGACCGTGACATAACCCTTCGGATCCGTGTCTACCTGGCCATTTAGGAAACCCGAATTGGGCTGGTGGCCGATGGCGAGGAACATCGCGTCCATGGGGATGGTCTGCTCCTCCCCTGCGACGGTGAGCCTGAGGGCCTCCACCTTGTCCTCGCCGATGACCTCGGTGACCTGGGCATTGGTGATGAAACGGATCTTCTCATTGGACGTGGCGCGCTCCAACATGATCGCCGAGGCGCGGAACTCATCGCGGCGGTGGATGATCGTCACCTCGGAGCCGAAGCGGGCGAGGAACGTCGCCTCCTCCATCGCCGAATCGCCGCCGCCGACGACCGCGATCTTTTTATCCTTGAAGAAGAAACCATCGCAGGTGGCACACGCCGAGACACCGTGGCCCTTGAGGCGCTCCTCCCCCTCGATGCCGAGGTAACGCGGGGCGGCACCCGTGGCGAGGATGATCGTCTTGGCCTGGTAGACATCGCTGCCGACGTAGACCTTCTTGGGGCTGGAGGTGAGATCGACCTTATCCACGTACTCCATGCGGAGATCCGCGCCGAAGCGCTCCGCCTGGTCACGCATCTGCTCCATGAGCTCCGGGCCATCGACACCCTCCGGGAAGCCGGGGAAGTTCTCCACCTCCGTGGTGGTGGCCAGCAGGCCACCGGCCTCGATGCCCTCGAAGACGAGGGGTTTCAGCTCCGCGCGGGCGGTGTAGACGGCCGCCGTGTAGCCGGCGGGGCCCGAGCCGATGATGATTACATCGTGGACATCCTCGTGGACCGTCTCCTCCTGGGATTCGCCGGCGGAGACGAGGTTCACGCCGGACATACCCGGGATGTTTAGAGCAAAGTTATCAGCGGCCACGGTACGTGCACTCCTTTTTCGGGTTTTACGGGTTTCGTTGTTACGGGTTATTTGTAACCTCCAACAGTCTAACGGGTGTCTTTATGCCACCGCTTGCGCGGCCGCTGACGCGTCCGTCTGGAGGCCGAGGATTTTGCGAAGTTCCACACGGGCGCGGCCGCGACGCGATTTGATGGTGCCCGGCGCGCAGCCCAGGCGGTCGGCGGCTTCGTCGACAGGGAAGCCGAGGATATCGGTGATGAAGATGGCCTCCCGCTGATCCTCCGGCAGCTTGTTGAGCGCCTCCCCGATCCACAGGAGCGGCTCGTACGCCTCCACGTGACGGTAGGACAGGCACCGCTCGTAGCCGGCGTCTGCGTCAATGAGCGGGAGCTCCCGGGCGACGAGCGGGCGGTAGAAATCGTAGCTGGCGTTGGCGACGAGGCGATACAGCCAGGTGGAAAAGGAACACTCCCGCCGGAACCTGTGGAGGCGCTGGCTGGCCTTGAGCAGCGCCTCCTGCGTGATGTCCCAGGCATCGTAATCGTTGTGCGCATGGCGGCGGGCGATGCGCAGAATATAAGGCATATAGCGCTGGGCGAGGCTAGAAAAAGCCCGCGAATCCCCAGCAAGATACAGCGTGATCAGATCGAAATCCCCCATTGGATTTTCCCCCGTATGTAGTTGGTGAAATGGTTTCACCACCCAGTGTGGCCCAGGATGCCCGCTGGTGCCAGGCCAGGCGCGACACACGCGTTTGGCGCGCGCTCGTACCTCGTGCGCTCGTACCTCGCGCACGCGTGGAAAAGGAACGCGCGCGGGGAAAAGGAGCGCGCGCGTTTTAGGTCATGACGCTGACGAGGAACATCGTCAGGGAGGCGATGAGGACGAGGATGCCGATGATGGCGGCGACGACGATGACCTTGCCCATCGCGGAGAAATCGCGGGCGCCGAAGCCGACGTGCTCCGGGGGTGCGGGGACGAACTCGTTGGTGACAGCAAAGGTCTCCGAACCTTCGGTGAGGTCGCGGGCGATGTCCTCGACGGGGCGGCCGGAGGCGTCGGCAAGCTCCTGACGGAGGGTGGAGAGCCACGGTGGGATGGGGGCGTCGGCAAGCAAACGATCGAGAGCGGAGGCGACGAGGGCGCGGGAATTCGAGGTGAGCCCCGCGATGGGGAACGCGTTGTGCACCGAACCATCCGTAGCGATGCGCAGCTGATCCGTGGAATGAACCCCCTCGAGGGAGGCGACCTCGGCGGCGGCCCGTGCCGCCTGCTCCGCGTCGAGGTGGGCCTCATCCAGGGACTTTCCCTTTACCCAATTGTTGATGATAAGGGAACCGTAACGGTAACCGACGACCTTGCCCGGCGCGGACGTCGGCCGATCCGTGAAGGTGAGGGACACAGGCGCATCGTTTTCCGTGTCCAGGGCCATCCAGAGGGAGGCACCCGGCCAGCCGCCGTAGGAGCGCAGCAGACGGAAGCGACCGGAGAGGATCGGGGCGCCCGGGACGAGGCGCGGGCGACGCACCTCACCAGCGCTCATCGGCGGGAGCGCACCCATCGTATCGACGATGTCCGTATCCGAACCGCGGCGCGTGAGGCGCTGGATGAAGCTCGGATCCGCCTTGTACATGATGACACCGGTGACGGCCAGGAAGATGATGCCGGAGATGCCCGTGCGGATGAGGAACCAGAGGGAGCCATCCACAGGGACGCGCTCCAGGAGGAGGTAATCGATGCCGAAAGCGACGGCGATGCCGACGAGCGACGCGCCGAGCGCGGACGCGCTGGCCTTGAGGATCGCCTTGTTGCCCAGGTGACCGAGCTTGCGGCGCAGCAACACCGTGCCGATGATCGCGCCGGCGAGGAAACCGAAACCGTTGGCGGCACCGAGGAGGACAACGACGTTGCGGGTGGAGCTTGCGACCACCGGGGCGAGCATGGAGAGGGCGATTTTGGTGATCGTGATGCCGGCGATGATGTACGTCGGCGTCCAGGCCTCCTCGCGGGCGTAGAAGACGCGCAGGTGAAGCAGGACCGCGGCGTACGGAAGGAGGGTGAAGGCACTGGCGGCCAGCGTGATGCCGATGAGGTTCGCCGACTCCGTGTCCATGTTCAGGTACCCGAAGAGGCCACGGCCCATGTAGGGGCCAAAGAACGTCATGAAGATAACGACGGGGATGAGCGCCATAAAAGTCAGGCGGGTGGCGAGGGTAAGGTCCGCGACCACCGCCTCATCGTCGCCCTCGGCGGCGTTGCGGGACAGGCGCGGCATGATGGCGGTGAGCAGCGTGACGCCGATGATGCCGTAGGGCATCTGGAGGAGGAGCCAGGCCTGCATGTAGATGTTCGGAGCGGCGGCATCCGCGGCGGCGGCGATGTTGATGGTGACGAAGTAGCCGATCTGGGAAATCGCCACGTAGACGACGATCGCCATGGCCATGCCGCCGAACTGCTTCAGGCGGGCATCCAGGCCCCACAGCGGCTTGAGGTTGATGTTCAGCTTTTTCAGCGCCGGGAGCATGATGAGCGTCTGGACGACGACGCCGAGGGTGGTGCCGAGGCCCAGCAGCGCAATGCGGGGGTTGAAAATACCCACCTCATCGGGGGCGAGATCGCCGGGGATCAGCCAATACAGGGCGAAGGTGGCAAGACACACCACGTTATTGAGGACCGGGGCCCAGGCGCCCGGCTTGAACACCCCGCGGGTGTTGCAGATCGCCATGAAGAGGGCGAAGACGCCGTAGAAGAAGATCTGCGGGAGGAGGAGATACGCAAAGGAGGTGGCTTGGGCGGTGTTGGCTTTGCCGTCGCCAAGCAACAGGAAGGTCAGGAGTGGGGAGCCGAGCGTGGCGAGGACGGTAACCACCGCGAGCAGGGAGAACGTGAGGGTGGCGAGGCGACGGATGAACTCCGCGCCGCCGTCCGCGTCCTCCTTTTGGGCGCGCACGAGGACCGGGACGACCAGAGCCGTCAGCACCGCACCGAGGACGATCTCGGTGATCAGGTTGGGCAGGACGTTCGCCGCGTTGAAGGTGGAGGCGACGGCCGCGCCTAGAGTGGCCGTGATAGCCAGGTTGCGGAGGAATCCCGTCATGCGGGAGATGAGGGTGGCGATCGCCATCGAGCCCGTTGAGCGGACGACGTCGGCGTCGGAGGCCTGCTGGCCTGCGTCTTTGGTGCTTTCGGGGGTTGCCTGTTTCGCGTTTGGGGCGCCGTTTTGCGGTGCACCGTTTATTGGTGCACCGTTTATTGGTGCACCGTTGGGGTCGCCGCTTGGTGCTCCGAGCGACGGGACCGGCGCGGGTGGCGTCGGCGCAACGATACGCCTTCTTGCTCCTTGATTATCAGACACGTAAGCCATTCTAAAAGGCCAGGCGCAAAACTCCTACTAATGTTTGCGCCGCAACGCCAGACGAACCACGAAGAAGACCACGAGGAGACCGGCGATTAACCACGCCCACCAGTTCGAACCCTTCGTCTGAACGGTCAGACTCACCGGGTCACTAATCGGCGCGCCCGTGTCATTAGCCAGCCACAACCGCATCGATGCCGTCTCCTGCGCCCGCGGCACATCCGCCGTCACCTGAGTCGTAATCGACCCCTGCGCCGGAATCTTCAACGCCCCCGGCGGTGTCACCCGCGCCTCCGACGACTCCGCCTGGATCGTCGCCTCCACAGGCAACGGCAAACCATTCTGCGCCACAATCACCACAGGAGAGCTATTCGACGTCCGCGTGTAGACGTTCCCCGGCGGCATGAGGCGCACCGACGCCCGCAACGCCTGGATCAAATCCCGGTTCTTATCCAGCTTGCGGCGCGTCTCCTCCGTCGTCCGCTCATACAGGTCCAATGCACGCCGCTTATACAAACTCAGCGACTCCGCAATCGACGTGCGCACCGGCGCAGTGAACTCCTCCGGCGACAACGCGATATTCGGGTCCTCCACCATGAGGTTATTGAGGTCACCCACGTAGCGCTGCTGCTGCGCCGCGTTGGTCACCTCCACGTCGGTGAGCGCCGTCGGATCAACAAGCGGCTGCCCGGGGGTATAGGGCGCGACATGGAGCTGGGCGCTCGGGCCTGCGGCCCGGGAGATCGCCGCCGCGTCCTCGGCTGACCAGAGGCGGGGTGGGAGGATGATGGGTGGGGTGTGTGCTTGGTCTGCTTGGTCTGCTGCTTGCTCTGGTGTTGCGTTGCGCGCTTGGGCGTTGGCTTGGGCGCTCGCTTGGGCGCGCGTGAATTGTACTGCCGCGACGGCGGAGGCGCGCCGGGCGGCCGGGGTATCCAGGCGGTAATCGAAACGCGTCAACGGATCCGAATACCCCACCGTCAACGGATGCTCACCCACGATAGCAAGCTGCGCCGACAACGCATCCCCCGTGATCGCGCCCGTGCCCGCAGGAAGCGCCGCCGCCACCTCCGGGGTGACATAACCCGACGACGGAATGATGAGATTCTTCGCAATCGGCGTGTTCAGCTCCTCCTCCAGCACCGAGGAATCCAGCGCCTCGGGGAGGACACCCGCCTTCAACGCTGCGGACAGATCCGCACCCGCCCACGGCAGCGGGATGACGCACGCCCCGTGGGAGACGGCATCAACCTTGTCCAGGAAGCGCTGGGCGGCCTCCGCGCCGCGGCCTGGGGTGGAGGTGACCTCCTTCTTCGCCGTCCAGCGCTCGCGTAGGCGGACGGTGGGCTCCACGGAGGAGACGCGGGTGGCGGTGACGGTGTAGCCGCCCGCCATGCGGGAAACGGTATCGATGAGCTGCGGGTCGATGGCGAGGCACGTGTGGCCGCCCGGGTAGAGGTCCACGAGCTGGTCGAGGCGGCCGCCCGGTTCGATTTCTGCGGTGAAGCCCTCGTTAGCTAGGAGGAGTTCCGGGCGCTCCGGTGCCGTCCCCGTCTCGCCGGGGACGAGGGGGATATCGGCGGCGAGGGGCCAGATGAGGGTTCCCGCTTGCGCGGTAGCCGTGGAATCGGAGGGGATGAAGACGAGGAAGCGGGTGGTCTCCTCCCCTGCCCTGACGAGGACGGCGTGGATGCCGGGGGTGGTGAGACCGAGCTCATCGTAGGTAAAGGAGAAGTCCCCAGGGGCGAAAATGGGGCCGGCGAGGGGGTAGGCCTCCGGGTTCAGGCCGAGGAGGTTGAAGGCGCTGGGGAGATCGCCAACAGGAGGGGCGGTGAAGATCTGGACCTGCTCAACGTCGGTGGCGGTTTCCACCGTGCCGACGACGGTGCCGCCGGTGGTGGTGAGCTGGGTGAGCTTCACGGCGCCGGTGTCGCCGACGCGGAGCATCGGGTTCACCCACTGCTCGGCGACGACCTCGCGGGAGGGCGCTACGGGGGCGGGAAGAGCGGCGCGGGCGGGCGTCGACAAGCTTGGAAAGCAGAGAAGTGCGGCGCAGAGGGCGGTTGCGAGGGCGCGTCTCACCGTGGCGTGACCCTCCCCGCCTGCTTCTCGGCGCGGGCGAGGTCCGGCAACGTATCGTGCGCGATGCGTGCAAGTTTGCGCTCGTCGGAGTACGCGAGGCGCTCCACGAGGTGGGCGGCGGGGACCCAGGCGACCTCGGTGACCTCGGGGTCTTCGTCGTTAAGCTCACCATCGACGTAGCGCAGGAGATGATGATGGACCGTCTTGTGGACGCGACGCCCCTCAGATATAAACCAATAATCAATCGTCCCGAGATCAGAAAAGACCTCACCGACGATGCCCGTTTCCTCCCAGACCTCCCGCTCAGCCGTGTGACGATGGTCCTCACCAGGCTCAACGTGGCCCTTGGGCATCGACCACAGGAGGCGACCGCGACGATCAACACGACCAATCAAAGCAACATAGACAGCGTTCAAATCAACATTGCCTTGTTCATCGACGGCCTCCGGAAGACCAGAAATCACCAACCCACCAGCAGACGTCTCCACCGACACCGGCCCACGACGACGCTTCCTACTACTATGCGTACGCTTCGCAGTCCTCGCATTACGCGCCGTGCGGGTCGCCCGGGACGTGCGAGGACGCCGACGACGACGCCGCCGCCGACGGGGCTCATTCTCGGTCATGAAACCGATGTTACCCACCTCCGGTAACATTAGCGAAGTGATTGAGCTGGAACCGTACAAAGAAATCCTCACCTCACTCGCCGGTGAATTCAACCGCCACGGCGAGGAGCTGTACCTCGTCGGCGGATCCGTCCGCGACAGCCTCCTCGGCAGACTCGCCGGCGACCTCGACTTCACCACCTCCGCCCTGCCCGACATCACCCACGACATCCTCTCGGAATGGGCCGACGCCGTCTGGGACACAGGAATCGAATACGGCACCATCTCCGCAGCTAAAGACGGGCAACAAGTCGAAATCACCACCTTCAGAGCAGACACCTACGACGGCAACTCACGCAACCCCGTGGTGAAATTCGGCGACACCCTCGAAGGCGACCTCGTGCGACGCGACTTCACCATCAACGCCATGGCCATCGCCCTCTCCCCCACAGGCGATCACACCTTCTGCGACCCGCTCGGCGGACTCACCGCGCTGCAAAACAGGATCATCGACACGCCCGACGCACCCGAAATCTCCTTCGGCGACGACCCACTTAGGATGCTGCGAGCAGCACGATTTGCAGCCCAGCTGGAATTCGACGTGGCCACACGGGTCGTCGACGCGATGACCACCATGGCCGCCGAAATCGACCGCATCACCCGCGAACGCATCCAAGCTGAACTGGACAAACTCATCTGCGGGGCCGCCCCCTGGCGCGGCATCGACCTCCTCGTGGAAACCGGAATCATGGACCGGATCTTCCCCGAAATCTCCGCACTCAAAGCCCTCGGCGACGAGCACAACCAGCACAAAGACGTCTACCAACACTCACTCACCGTGCTGCGCCAAGCCATGGAACAAGAAGAAGACGGACCGGACCTCGTGCTCCGGTGGGCCGCCCTCCTCCACGACATTGGCAAACCACAAACCAAACGCGTCCTGGACAACGGACAGGTCACATTCCATCAACACGACGTTGTAGGTGCAAAGATGGCGCGCAAACGACTACGCGCCCTCAAATACTCCAAACAGGACATAAAAGACATCTCGCAACTCATCTACCTACACATGCGCTTTTATGGATTCCCCGAAGGAGAATGGACAGACTCCGCCGTCCGGCGCTACGTCACCGACGCCGGTTCGTTGCTGCCACGGCTACACAAACTCGTCCGCGCCGACACCACCACCAGAAACAAGAAAAAGGCCAGGTGGATCTCACGCGCCTACGACGACCTCGAACAACGCATCGCGGAACTGGCTGAAAAAGAAGACCTCGCACGCGTGCGACCCGACCTCGACGGCAACGAAATCATGGAAATCCTCGGGATCACGCCCGGACCCGCCGTAGGAAAGGCATGGACGTTCATGAAGGAACTACGCCTCGACCGGGGGCCGCTGCCGCACGACGAAGCCGTCGCTGCCCTTAAGAAATGGTGGAAGGAACAACAATGACAAACGGCACATTTGAGGATCCCACGCCATCCATGGATATCGCGCCCGGGCGATTCATCATCGCCGCGCCCGGGAACACATACGGCTTTTTGCAACGATCCGTCCAACTTATCCTGCTTACCGAAGACGGCAACGCGCATACTATTGTGCTCGGGCGGATGACGGATATCCCGCTAAAAGGGATGATTGACAAATGGGTGCCGCTGGCGGGGAAGCCACACGCCTTCTTTCAAGGCGGCCTGAGTAATGCAAATTCCGTTATAGGTATTGCTGCGGCGGCTGCTTTTGGGGGGGCTGGTGTTGGCGGGCCTTCCGGGACTGCTGACGGGATTGGTGACGGCATTGGTGATGGGTCTGCTGGTTCTGATGACGGGTTCGGTAGCGGGTTTGGTATCCCCTTAGAGCGCTGCCCCAGCGTCGGAATCTTGCAGCTCACGGCCGACCCCGACGACTACATCGACACCATCGGCCAAGCACGCTTCTTTATCGGCACCACCCTTATGCCGCTCGACACACTACGCACCGGCATCGAAGAAGGCCACTTCCGCCTCACCGATGCCCGCCCCGACCTCATCTTCGCACCACGCACCACCGATATCTGGCGCGAATGCATGCGGCTCCTCCCCGGAACCGCACCACTCTGGTCGACGCACACACCATACGGAGAGAACTAACCATGTCACCCGCGCTACACGGGTTCAAACTCATGTGGCCCGTCGGACTCGGACTCATCCCTCTCGGACTCGCCTTCGGCGTCCTCATCGTCCAATCCGGATTTGCCTGGTGGTGGGCGCCCATCTTCTCCTTCGTCATCTACGCAGGAAGCGTCGAATACCTCGCCATCACCATGATCACCAGCGGAATGGGGCCACTCGCCGCCACCATCACCGGTGGCATGGTCAACTTCCGTCACATCTTCTATGGCATCACGTTCCCCCGGCATAACGTACGCTCCTTCCTGGGGCGCGCCTACGTCACCTATGCACTCACCGACGAGGTTTACGCCGTCGTCTCAGCAATGCGCATTACCTCCGGGCCCGCCATCGTCGCGATTACCGCCTGGTGTCAGGCGTTCTGGGGCATCCCCGGCATCTGCGGGGCACTGCTCGGCCAAGCGCTTCCCGACGGGTTGAAGGGCATGGAATTCGCGCTCGTCGCCCTCTTCGTCGTCCTCGCCTTCGAATCCTACGAATCCTCACGCTCACGTTCCTCGTCGTCCTCGCGATCACGTGCGCACTCGTAAGCTACGCCTTCTTCCCCGGCAACCTTCTCGTGCCCGCCCTCACCGCGTACTTCCTCATCCTCATCGGGCGCTGGAGGTTGAGCGATGCTTCCTAACTGTGTCACCTCCACAGACGTCTGGGCCGTCCTCATCCCCATCGGCCTCATCACCGTCTTCTTGCGGTGGATCCCCTTTGTCGCCACCAAAAAACTACGCAACTCCACCCTCATCGACTACCTCGGATCGACGATGCCACTCGGCGTCATGCTCATGCTCGTGGTGTACACGTACCTTGGACAGCGCCGCGCCCCCGGCGGGCTGCTCGCAGCCTCCATCGCGCTCGCCTTCACCGTCGGCGTGCACTGGTGGAAACGCTCCGCCGGGCTATCCATCCTCGGCGGAACGCTCCTCTACATGCTGCTTGTCAATCTCGTGTTTTAGGCCTCTTTTGCCCTCTCCCACTCGGCGGCGAACTCCTCCGGCGTAAGTCGCGTCGCCTCCACATCAGGGAAATCGTCGTACGTATCCGGATGCGGCACCGTATCAAGGGGCATCGCGGGATTACCGTGGGCAACGCCGTGATCGATGAAACCCGGGTAGGTATCCCCCATCTTCTCAATTAGGCGGAGGACCCGACAACTTTTCGCATCGGCCGTCTCCTCCAGCTCAGCGATACTCACCGGGGCAATGACGTCCTTATCCTTCAACTCAATCTTGATGTAATGCTTAAGCACGGTTCCTAGCGTACCTGGATGCCAACCACGAACACATCATGAGCTGAACCTGGTGGAAAATCATCAACGGCAAAATGAGGAGCGCCGTTGGCTGCCCCGCGAAGATCACCGCGGCCATCGGGAGGCCCGTCGCAAGCGACTTCTTCGTTCCACAGAACTCAATGGCGATCGTGTCCTCCTCACTGAAGCCCAACTTCAATGCAACAAAGCGCGTCAGCCACAGCATGAACGCCACGAGGATGATGGACAACACAACGAGGAAGACAACGTGGGAGACCGCAACAGAGGACCAGATCCCCTCCACCATGCCCTCCGAGAAGGCGACATAGACCACGAGGGCGATGGAACCCCGATCCACAACTTTCGTTGGACCCTTTTCAGCAAAGCTGTGAACCCAGCGTCGAGTAGCTTGACCAAGAACAAACGGCAACAAGAGCTGGATCGCGATGTCCGTGAATACCGAGGCGTCGATGTGGAACTCGCCGGACTGGCCCATGCACAGCATGACCAAAAGGGGTGTGGCAAAGACGCCCACGAGGTTCGAAGCCGACGCAGAGACGATCGCACCGGCCACATTCCCCCTGGCCACGGACGTAAAGGCGACCGAGGACTGCACCGTCGACGGCACCAAGGTCAGGTACAGGATGCCCATGTAAATGCCGTGCGGAATGAACAACGTCAACGGCCGCAGCGCCACGCCGATGAGCGGAAACACCACAAACGTAAACGCCAAAATGAGCAGGTGTAGCCGCCAATGCTTGAGGCCAGCAAGCGCCTCGGAGGTGGACAAGCGAGCGCCATACAAATAGAACAACAATGCGATGGCCAGGGAGGACGCCAACCTGAAGGCATCGGCCACCTGGCCGCGGGCCGGGAAGAAAATCGCGAGCACCACCGCGACGATGATGAGGACAATCAGAATATCTATGTTTAGGCGCTTCAACATGCCCTAAAGCTTACGGGGTCGCCGTGAGGGAATCCCCCTCCTGGGCGACCTGCGCCGGCGTCAACGGGTCGCGTGCCGGGCTGTTCAGCACGGAACCGTCCACGATGGAAAACTCCGACCCGTGCTTCGTGCACTTCACCCGGTCGCCCTCCACCTTGCTAATCATGTTGTGCTGATGGGGGCACACCGCTGAGTAGGCGACGTACTGGCCCTTCTGCGGTTGGGCGATGATAAAGCCGTCAACGATCACGGCGGAACCCACCGGAACATCGTCGACACTGACATTGGCGGATTTGGACCCGCAGGCGGCAAGGAGGGCACCGGCGAAGGTTGTGGCGGTGCCGAGGAGGAACATGCGGCGGGTGCACGGCGTGGAAACTTTTTCAGTCATGGGTTCAGTATAGGCGGTTGGGTGCTAAGCTGCGGTATTGCGAATCGAACAAATGAGCTAATAGCGAATAGAAAGGGTGTGCGGTACATTTCTCGGAGCATCGGCATGGTCGATGTGGGTGTAATTGTGTGTTGCACGGAGGCGCTCGGTGGGGTGGGGCCGCTCCGGCATGGAGCGGTCCTGCGTCAGGGGGTGCGCGGTGGCTGTCGGTGGCTCGCGGTGGCGCTCGGTGGTTGTGAGATACAGAGGCCCCGGGCCGATTCGACCTTTTTGAGGAGGTTTTGGCCCGGGGTGTGGGTATAGATTAATTACGTCACTGTGACGAATGCATTGGGGTCAGTTACGCCTTCTTCGTAGCAGCCTTCATCTCCCCCACGAACTCCCTCAGCTCGCGGAGCATCCCGTCCTCATCGGAGACGGTGCGCGGCTCGGGGTGGGACCCTTCGACATGGCGCTCGATAATCTTCGTGACCGCCGAGCCCGAAATGGCACCGGAGGCACCGGCTGCGATCGCGTCGGCGACGTGCTTCGGGGTGGAGATGCCGAAGCCGAGGACAACTGGTGCCCCACCGAACCGCTGCAGATTGCTTACCACATCGTGGAGGCCGGTCGTCTCAGAGGCGCGCTCCGTGCCGGTTACGCCATCACGGGAGATCGCGTAGATGTAGCCCTCAGAACTGTGAGCAACACCCTCGAGCGTGTCCTCGGAAGCGTGGGGCGGGGCGATATAGATGGGGTCCACTCCCGCTTCCTTAGCGGCGCTGGTGAAGGGAGTAGACTCCCGCACCGGAACGTCGGGAAGCAAAACAGAGTCAGCACCGGATTGCTGGACCTCCTGATAGAAGCGATCCAAACCATGAACCACCGCAACATTCGAGTAAATGAGGAGCCCGATGGGGAGGTCGGGGTGGCGGCCGCGGAGGCGACGGATGATGCCGAAAGCGTCGGCGACCGAGACCTTCGCATCAAGGGCGCGCACGTGGGCGGCCTGAATGGTGGGGCCATCGGCGATCGGATCGGAGAAGGGAACGCCGAGCTCAAGACCGTCGGCGCCGGCCTCGATGAGGGCCTCCACGATCTTCTCGGAGGTCTCCACATTCGGGTCGCCGAGCATGACGAAGGGGATGAACGCCCCCTCCTTCTTCTCCTCTAGGGCAGAAAACAGCTGTTCGTAGCGTTTCATCAGTTATACCTCCAACTTGAACTCAGGGTGTTCCTGCAGCGTATGACGAATATAATCAACGTCCTTATCGCCGCGGCCGGACAGGGAAACCAGAATGTTGATGTGCTCCTTCTTCCCCTCTGCCTCCTTGGCGCGCTTGAGGGCGTAGGCGAAGGCGTGCGAGGACTCCAGCGCGGGGATGATGCCCTCCTTGAGGGAGAGGAGCTGGAAAGCCTTCAGGGCTTCCTCGTCGGTAATCCCTACGTAGGTGGCGCGGCCGGAATCGCTCAGGTAGGCGTGCTGAGGGCCAACGGCAGGGTAATCAAGGCCGGCGGAGATAGAATAGGATTCCTCTACCTGTCCGTCATCCGTGCGCATGAGATAGGTCTTTGCGCCGTGGAGAACGCCCGTCTTGCCCTCGTGGATTGCGGCGCCGTGCTGGCCGGAGTCGAGACCCTTGCCGGCCGGTTCGGTGCCGATGAGCTCGACACCCTCCTCGTCGATGAAGTCGGCGAACATACCGATGGCGTTGGAGCCACCGCCGACACAGGCGACGACGACATCCGGAAGGGCGCCTGTGATCTCCTTCATCTGTGCTTTTGCCTCGCGGGAAATGACGCGGTGGAACTCGCGCACAATTGTGGGGAACGGGTGCGGGCCGGCCGCCGTTCCGAGCAGGTAATGCGAGGTGGCGTAGGTGGCCGTCCAATCACGCAGCGCCTCGTTCACGGCATCCTTCAGGGTGCCGGAGCCGGTGTCTACGGCGACAACCTTCGCGCCCATGAGCTCCATGCGGTATACGTTGGGCTGCTGGCGTTCCACGTCAACCTTGCCCATGTAGATGACGCACTCGAGGCCCATAAGGGCGCAGGCTAACGCTGTTGCGGTGCCGTGCTGGCCGGCACCCGTCTCGGCGATAATGCGGGTTTTACCCGTGCGTTTTGCAAGCAGTACCTGACCCATAACCTGGTTCGTCTTGTGGGCACCGCCGTGGACGAGATCCTCGCGCTTGAGGAAGATGCGGGCGTAGCCCCTCCCCTCCCCCTCGACGGGGAGGTTGCAGCATTCGGTAACTGGGGTCGGGCGGCCGAGATAATCTTTGAGAAGGTGGTTAAGCTCATCCAGGAATTCCGGATCATCCATCGCTTCTACAAAGGCCTTTTCCAATTGGTCGAGGGCCGGAAGAAGAGTCTCGGGGACGAACTGTCCGCCGTATTCTCCGAAGTAGGCCGGGAGAATTGTTTGCCTAATCATGTGTGTACCTCCTAATGGTGTTAAATGCAGAGTATAGGGTATGTGCGTCCTTGTGGCCTTCCTCGTTTTCGACCTGGGAATTGAAATCCAGGCCGCGGGGGGCGAGGGCTAAGGCCTCGGCCACGTTATCCGGACCAAGCCCACCAGCGAGGAAGGACGTGTGAACAATCGTGGCCGGAATAGTGTTCCAATCAAAGCTCTCTCCGGTTCCACCCTCCCCGTTATCAAGGAGGAGGGTGACACCCTCGGCTGCGAGGGCCTCGGCGATGTCCACCGCATTGGGCTTAGACATCGAGATCGCCCGCCATATCTCGGTATCGGGGCCGACAGCCTCCGATGCTTCCTTTATTAGCTGCTTCTCCTCCTCGATGGTGGATTGAAGAGGTGCGTGAATCTGGATGGCGTGGAGTTGGAGGTCTGCGAGGTCCTCCCAACCTGCCGTTCGCCGTGATACGCCGACGTAGCGCAACCCCGGTTCCGCCTTCATGATTTCCCCGGCGGTTTCACGTGAAACGTTTCGCGGTGAGGTGTCTTCGAAAACAAGACCGCCGTAGACCGCACCCGCAGCGCGGGCGACCTGAGCCGCGTGTCCGGTGCGGAGACCGCAAACCTTGTTCTCGCCGAAGAGCAGCGTGCGAGCATTCGTGTCTACGTCACCCTGCTTTACTAAGTTCGTGCCTACAAGGAAGCCGTCCACTATCCCGCCGAGGCGGGCAATGTCCTGTTTTGTGCGGATGCCGGATTCCGAGATGAGTCGGACACCCTCGGGGGCGAATTGGGCGAGATACTCGGTCCGGCTGATGTCGACGGATAGATCGTTGAGATCGCGGTTGTTGATACCAATGATTTTGGCGCCCAACCTCGTTGCCCTCTCCATCTCCTCACCGGAAATGACTTCTGTGAGGATGTCGAGGTTGAGGTTGGTGGCGAATGTTGACAGCCGTGTGTATTCGTCGTCCGTCAGGACGGAAAGCATGAGGAGGATGGCATCTGCGCCGAAGTAGCGTGCAGCCTGGATTTGCACCGTATCTACGATGAAGTCCTTGCATAGAACGGGGAGATGGGTGGAGCGATGCACCGTTGCCAGGTGGTCGTAGTCGCCGTTGAAATAGTCGGGTTCGCACAGGACAGAGATGCCTGCGGCGTAGCGAGAATAGACAGATGCCAAACGGTCTGGGTGGTAGTCCGGCCGGATGGAGCCCAATGACGGGGATGCGGACTTGCACTCCATGATGACGCTTGGTTCGGGAGCACCGAGGTTGTCGTAGAGGGAGCGAGTGGAGGGCTGCAGGCTCGGCCTCTCCCCTATCCGGCGCCGTATGCCGTCGAGGTGTGTCCGGCGATTCGCGACGATCTTATCTAGTACTGTTGGCATCTACTTGCCCATCTCCTTTGTCATAAGGTCAAGAATTCGATTCAGGATAACGGGTCCCTGAGGGGTGAGGATGCTCTCCGGGTGGAACTGCACCCCAAAGGCGGGAGCCCCATCCGTGGGGAACACGGCTGTCATGGCAACGGGCCCGAGGTCCGAAGGGCAGGAGCCGAGGGGGCGAATGTCCTCCGGCAGCTCCGCAACAGGGATGCCGAGGGAGTGGTACCGAGCCACGGGAATAAGTCCGGTGGGATCGGTCAACCCCTCGAAGATTGGGGAGGTTTCACGTGAAACGTCCATTCCGTCCGTCTTCCCGTGGACGGGACCGCAGGGTCGCACGCTCACACCGTTGTGCAGGAGGAGCGCCTGGAAGCCGAGGCAGACGCCGAGAATGGGCTTCTTGCCGTACGCACGGTCAACGAGCTCCATGAGGTAGCCCGCATCGCGTGGATGTCCGGGTCCCGGGCTGAGCACGATTGCATCGGCGGGAACGGCGAGAACGTCGGCCGCCGGAACGGTATTGCGGAAAACCTTGCAATCGTGGCCGAGGCCGACGAGGGTGTCTACGAGGTTGTAGACAAAGGAATCATGATTATCAAGCAGTGAAATTTTCATTAGCGCTCCACCGTGAGTTCAGCACCCTGAGCCTCGGCGATGGCGCTAAGGGTTGCAAGTGACTTGTGATAGGTTTCGTTTGCCTCCGACTGCGGATCTGAGTCGCGCACGATGCCGGCACCGGCCTGGACGTGGGCGATGCCGTGCTGCACGAAGGCCGACCGAATAACGATGCAGTTGTCCATATTGCCGGCGCCGTCGAAGTACCCGACGGAGCCGCCGTAGGAGCCGCGTCGAGTTCCCTCCACCGAGCGCAGAAGTTCGTTTGCCCGAAGTTTCGGGGCGCCGGTGAGGGTACCCATATTCATGCATGCGCGGTACGCGTCAAACGCATCGAAGTCTGGGGCGAGGGTGGCGGTGACGCGGGAAACGAGATGCATGACCCGCGAATAGCGGTCAATGCGCATAAGGTCCTCTACCCTGCGGGTATTGGGGGCCGCCACGCGGGCGACGTCGTTGCGGGCGAGGTCGACGAGCATGGTGTGCTCCGCGAGCTCCTTCGCATCGGTGCGCAGCTCGAGCTCGGCGCGGATGTCGAGTTCCTCGGTTGCACCGCGAGGCCGGGTCCCGGCGATGGGGCACAATTGGAGGAAGCGGGTGGCGGCGTCGTATTTGAGGTTGGATTCGGGAGAGGCGCCGAACAATTCGTAGGGGGTGCCCTCGGCGTCTAGTCCGCGGATATAAAACATGTAGGGCGAGGGGTTGGTTTCGCGGAGGCGTCGGTAGGCGACGAAAGCATCCGGGCAGCTCATGGAGAAGGTGCGTGCGGGGACGACCTGGTAGATGTCACCGTTGTAGATATTCTGCTTAAGCTTTTCGACGTCCTGTTTAAAGGTCTCATCCCCCGGGCTTGCGATAGCGGCGACGGGACCGGAAGCGAAAGCTGGGATGGGATGCGGCGGCAGATCCTCGGCGATTTGCTGGGCGTAGCGGTCGATGAGGTCCTCGTCGTAGCCGTAGAGCGTGGCCGTATTTGAGGTGTGATCCACAACGAGGAGAACCTCCGCGAGGAGGAACTGATAATCGGGGTACCGATTGGCGGATGCCGATACTTCTGGCAGCTCCTCGAAGGTTTCCAGGTAGTCAAAAGCAATGCCGCCCGCGAGGTACGGCAGGCGTGCACCCCCCTCCCCTACCCCGAGGGCGGCTCGGAGAACATCCATCGTGGAGGGTTCCTTAAGCCGCTCTGCCTCCTCGGCGGCCGTTGCCCGGGAGTAGCTAAAGCTGACGCCCTTCTGCTCCATTTCGGAGATGACTGCCGCACCCCGGGGGCTCAGTGCCTCCGCGGCGACGGTGAATCCGGAACACGTGAAGCGGGCGGAGGCCTTTAATACTGCGATGGATTGCAGGCCTTCCTTTGATTGGATGTCTGCGGATTCCAGGAGTACGGATGAGCGGGCGGAGGTGTCGCCGAGGGCGTGGAAGAGCGCGGAGGCGTCCTCGTGGTAGCGGACTGGCCGCGAAATTTCAGTGAACTGCATCTAATTCCTTTTCCGGGTGGTGTCTCCGCGGAAAGGAGGGTAAAAAAATTCCCGCGGAATCTGAATTCAACGCGGGGTACAAAGCTCAGCTAATTTGGCCCGCGTGTTATATCGCGAGCCACCACCAGGAGCGGGTGAGTTGAGCTGTATACATGGGAGGTACTTTAGCAGTGTTGCTGGACAGCCGGGGCGAAATACCCCCTAATGGGGAGCACGCTAGAACACGCGTTCTATTCTGGCTTTTGTGCCTGTGCAGCCCTGCGCACTGCATCGACATCCACAGAGGGAGAAGCGGTAGGAGTAGACGGTGCGGGATCCTGGGACGGTTCCTCCGAGTCGTCGTAAAGCGCGGAGAACCGTGCCCCACTGCCGACGCCGAGCGCGAGGAAGACGAGCCCCAAGAGGATCGCGATAACGGCGAGGATCCAGGAGCCGCGTGCGGAGAAGAGGGCGGCGAAGACGAAGGCGAGGGCGCCGATGAGCCAGAATGGGCCGGCGACGAAGTGGGCGCGATCCCAAGCTTCTTTGGATTTGCGTGTGCCTGCGGTGGTGATGCCGATGTGTGAATTGCCGGGGAAGTGCCGTGTCCAGCCGAGGATGCCGGCGATGGCGAGGCAGAGGGCGAGAAGTGCGCAGACAACAGTAACAATCATGCTAATAAGCCTACCGTGTCCGAGCGCCAAGACACATTTGAATAATATTCACAGTGGACTATAATCCTCGTATGGATTTTAAGAAGTTAAGCGGAAGTCTCCTGTTCCGCATCATTGTCGCCATTATCCTCGGTATAGTTGCGTCGATAATTTTTCATGGGTCTGGATGGGGAATCACCATCGCCCGAATCTTTGTCACTTTTAACGGTTTGTTCGGAAACTTCCTCGGCTTCTTCATCCCGGTTCTCATCTTCGCGCTCATCGCCCCGGCGATCGCGTCCTTGGGCCGGGGTGCCGGCAAGTGGCTGGGCATTACGACGGCCATTGCCTACGTGTCCACGATCATTTCCGGTCTCATCGCCTACGCCATCGCCAGCGGCTTGTACGGCTGGCTCCTGGCCGGCAACACGACGGCGAAGGTAGAGGATATCGACGAGGGCGCGTTGCAGCCGTTTTTTGAGATCGAGATGCCGGCCCCGATGGATGTGATGACGGCGCTGCTGCTCGCCTTCACCGTCGGTGTGGCGATGACGGCGGTGAAGTCGGATACCCTCTACCGCGGCTGCCAGGATCTGCAGCGCGTGATCATGCACGTGATCAGCGGCTTCATCATCCCGCTGCTGCCGATTTACATCTTCGGCATGTTCCTCTCCCTGGGCATGAACGGCAACCTGCTCAATACGCTCACTGCGTTTGGCAAGGTTTTGCTCCTGGCCGTGATCATGACGTGGATCATCCTCGTGGCGCAGTACCTCATCGCCGGCGGCATCGCAGGTAAGAACCCGTTCACGGCGCTGAAGAATATGCTCCCGGCGTACGCGACGGCGCTCGGCACCTCCTCGTCTGCGGCGACGATTCCGATTACGTACGCGGGTGCGAAGCGGAATGGTGTGACGGATGCGGTTGCCGGTTTTGTCATTCCGCTGTGTGCGACGATTCACCTGTCTGGTTCGATCCAGAAGATTGCGCTGTTCGCCTTTGCCATTGTGTACATGGATGGCATAGATATGCCGCCGAGCTTGGCCATTGGTTTCATCCTCATGCTGGGTATCTTCATGATCGCCGCGCCTGGTGTTCCGGGTGGCGCGATCATGGCGGCTGTCGGTTTGTTGCAGTCGATGTTGGGCTTTAACGACGAGCAGGTGGCACTGATGATCGCTGCCTACATCGCCATCGATTCCTTTGGTACCGCTTGTAACGTCACTGGTGACGGCGCTATCGCAATGGTGATTAACAAGTTTGCCAAGGGTGATATCCAGCGCACGGACCGCCAGGAGGAGACCTCTCCTCTGGATTATCAGTCGGAGGGCACCGCCTCGTTGTACGAGGGTAAGTGACATCTACTACACTGTTGGAGCATGACGAATGACTCTTTCACGTATCGGTATGGCGCGGACCTCGCGCGGAAAATTGAGCAGAAGTGGCAGGGGTTTTGGGCGGATAATAATGTGTTCGCCGCGCCGAACCCGGTGGGGGATCTGAAAGAGCCAAACAGTGATCAACTAAGCAAGCCGAAGCGGTTTGTGCAGGACATGTTCCCGTACCCGTCGGGTGCGGGGCTGCATGTCGGGCACCCGCTCGGCTATATTTCTACCGACGTCTTTGCGCGGTACAGCCGCCACAACGGCTTCAATGTGCTGCATACGCTGGGTTATGATGCCTTTGGCCTGCCGGCCGAGCAGTATGCGATTCAGACGGGGACGCATCCGCGGAAGACGACGGAGAAGAACATCCAGAACATGGAGCGCCAGCTGGGGCAGCTGGGGCTGGGGCACGATAAGCGGCGTGCGATCCGCACTATTGATACAGATTATTACCGTTGGACGCAGTGGATTTTCCTGACTATTTACAACTCCTATTTCGATGAGGGCGAGCAAAAGGCGAAGCCGGTCGCAGAGCTCCGCAAACAGCTCGAAGGGCAATACACAGAGCGCGAGATCGAGGACATTATTGATTCGAAGCGCCTCGTGTACCGCACAAAATCGCTGGTCAACTGGTGTCCCGGTCTGGGTACGGTGCTCGCGAACGAGGAGGTCACCGCGGAGGGTCGTTCGGAGCGCGGTAATTTCCCGGTGTTCCGCAAGGAGCTGTCACAGTGGATGATGCGCATCACGGCCTACGGCGATCGGCTTATCGACGACTTGGACCTCCTCGACTGGCCGGAAAAGGTCAAGTCCATGCAGCGCAACTGGATCGGCCGCTCCACGGGCGCCGAGGTCGACTTCACCATCGGTGGTGAAAAGGTCTCGGTCTACACCACCCGCCCGGACACACTCTTCGGTGCGACGTATATGGTTCTCTCCCCCGAGCATCCCCTCGTCGATAGGCTCACCTCCGGCGACCCGTATGAAAGCGGTACGGATGAGCGCTGGACTTTCGGTGCTAATTCTCCGAAGGAAGCGGTGGAGCAATACCGAATTAAGATTGCCGCCAAGTCCGACCTCGAGCGCCAGGAGAACAAGGAGAAAACCGGCGTCTACCTGGGCGTGACCGCCACCAATCCGCTCAGCGGTGCGGAAATTCCGGTCTTCATCTCTGATTACGTCCTCATGGGTTACGGCACCGGCGCGATCATGGCCGTGCCCGCCCACGATACCCGCGACTACGAGTTCGCCACGGTCTTCGGCCTGCCCATCGTGCAGGTCCTGGAGGGCGGGAACATCGCCGAGGAGGCCTTCACCGGCGACGGCACCCACATCAACTCCGGTTTCCTCGACGGCCTGAACAAGGACGATGGCATCAAAGCTGCCATCGCGAAGCTTGAAGAAGACAGCACCGGCCACGCCCAAAAGCAGTACAAGCTGCGCGATTGGCTGTTTGCCCGGCAGCGCTACTGGGGCGAGCCCTTCCCCATCGTCTACGACGACGAGGGTCGTGCCCACGCGCTGCCAGAGGAAATGCTGCCTGTGGAGCTCCCGGATGTGGAGGATTACAAGCCGGTGACCGCAGACCCGAACGATCGCAATTCGGAGCCGCACCCGCCGCTGGCAAAGGCCACGGATTGGGTAAACGTCACCCTTGACCTGGGCGACGGCCCCAAGCACTACCGCCGCGATACGAACGTCATGCCGCAGTGGGCCGGGTCTTCTTGGTACCAGCTCCGCTACATCGATCCGACCAACGAGGAAAAGTTCGTTGACCTTGAAAATGAGCGCTACTGGACGGGGCCACAAAGCGATAAGGATTGCGGCGGTGTCGACCTCTACGTCGGCGGTGTCGAGCACGCCGTCCTCCACCTCCTGTACTCCCGCTTCTGGCACAAAGTCCTGTTTGACCTGGGCTATGTCACAAGCTGCGAGCCGTACCGCAAGCTCTTCAATCAGGGCTACATCCAGGCCTACGCCTACACGGATTCTCGCGGCGTCTACGTCCCGGCCGCCGAGGTCGAGGAGAAGGATGGAAAGTTCTTCTACCAGGGCGAAGAGGTTAATCAGGAGTACGGCAAGATGGGTAAGTCGCTGAAGAATGCGGTCTCCCCCGACCAGGTCTGCGAGGACTACGGTGCCGACACTCTCCGTCTATATGAGATGTCTATGGGTCCGTTGGACATGTCGCGCCCGTGGGCGACGAAGGACGTCATCGGTTCGCATCGTTTCTTGCAGCGCGTCTGGCGCCTCGCCGTCGATGAAGGCACTGGTAACCCTGTTTTCTCCGAAAACAGCCTGACGGAGGACGACGAGAAGCAGCTCCACCGCACCATCGCCGGCGTCCGCGACGATTATGAGCACCTGCGTATCAATACGGTCGTCGCCAAGCTCATCGAGTTCACGAACCACCTGACCAAGGCCTACCCCGCCGGCGCCCCCCGCGCTGCCCTCGAGCCCCTGGCCATCATGCTTTCCCCGATCGCCCCGCACATCGCGGAGGAGCTGTGGTCCCGCCTCGGTCACGACGGTGGCATCACCTATGCTGCCTTCCCGGAGTTCGACGAGTCTCAGCTTGTCGACGACTCGGTCGAGCTTCCCGTCCAGGTCAACGGTAAGGTTCGCGCTCACATCACCGTTGCGGTCGACGCCGCCAAGGATGTGGTCCTGGAGGCAGCGCGCGCCGCGGCTGCGTCCAACATCGAGGGGAAGACCGTGGTCAAGGAGATCGTCGTCCCCGGTAGGCTCGTCAACCTCGTGGTGAAGTAAACCGTCTTCCGGGCGTTTTAATGGTGCCGGGTTCCGCCGTGGGTGTGGCGGGACCCGGCATTCCTCTTTACGCGCGCCTTTTTACGCGCGCCTGGGCGGGCCCCTTTTTACGCGCCTGAGGCTTGCCGAGGGCGCGCTTGCCGAGGGCGCGCTTGCCGAGGGCGCGCTTGCCGAGGGCGCGCTTGCCGAGGGCGCGGCTAATAACAATTTCTGTGCGTTTGTTATACGCCAGGTGGGACGCAACATTCATCCCCCTGGTAAATAAGCCCCTAGTTAAAAGTTACACACAGCGAACTCTGTCGTATTTGGCAGAATTGTTCTAAAATCGGGACCAATAGGAAACCCTCACGGCTTAATATAAAACGAAAATTATTTAAGGCGAGGGGAAGCACCCAAAACAAAGGATGACGCTGTGCACTACAAACCCAAGGGCTTTTCCATCGCGGCAGCAGCCGTATCACTGACGCTGATCCTCCCCGGGATCGTCCCCGTCACCTACCCGCAAGCCGTCGCCCAAACCGCAAGCGCCCCGGCCACCGCCCCCGTGACCGCCGACGAGGTGCAAAGTGGCTTCTTTGCCAGTGCCATTGAGGCGACCGGCGAGCAAGATGCCAAGGGCACCGTTAACGGCACCGTGGCGGAGCTGAAGACGGTTCCCACCGTCTGGATCCAGGACGCAGTGGCAGCAGGTGCACCACTTGGGGGTGTTGAGGTGTATGCCAAGTGGACGGAGAAGAATAAGAATGGGCAGATCTCCTCTCCCCTGTATAAGACAGTGACCAGGGATGATGGCACGTTCACCATCGAGATGAAGCCGTACTTGGATGCCAATGGCAAAGAGCACACGTTCACTGCCGATCCGACGCTGGCCTATAAGGAAAAGGTGCAACTCTGGTTCCGCCCGCCGGAGGGTATGGAATTGTTCTGGTCCTACGGCTACCGTCCGGTTCCCGACGGCGTCGTCGTTGATACCACGGGCCACGCGGATTGGACAGGCGGCCGCGTGCGCAATGCGCGGGCACTGTTTAAGAAGAAGGAAGACCCGTCGCTGCCCAATCACAAGCCGCGGGAGCAGTGGGTGTTCCAAACCCCGGAGGCGATGCAGGGCACAAGCGGTGATGTGAATGGTCGCGTGTATTGGAACTGGGTGCAGGGCGTGGGCTCCCTTCGCTGGGAGGATGTCAATAACCCGGCCTATGACCGAGGCATCCCGAATGTGCAGGTTGTTGCCTCCTATTTGGCAGACGAGGCGGTCAATGAGATCCTTGCTTACCACAAAGCCAACCAAACTAGGCTTTTCAACGGCCATGCGCTGCGCGGGGAGCAGTGGACGTATGAGGATGCGGTGAAGCTCAATGACTGGATTATGGAGCAGGTGCGGGCGCATCCGGAGTGGATCGCGGAGACGGTCGCCACCACCACGGATGCCAAGGGTGCGTACAAGATTCGTTTCAACGGCACGTGGGGTCGGGATGACCGTTCCGCTGGTCGTGTGCCTAGGGATAAGGTGGGTACGGTTGCTGGCAGTCCCACGGAGGGTTCCTGGGGCAACGGTAGCTTGGACAATAGCGTCAAGCACGTCAACTGGGACTGGATGTACATTTCGACGCCGAATATGCCGCGCGTTGCCGGTGTGACTACTCCGTTTAGGAATGAGATCTGGGGTGGGTCCAATTTCACTGGTAAGGACCCGTTCGGCACTGGCTATTTGCTCGATGCGAACGCGTCGCAGTCGCTTTCGGCCGAGTATTTCGCCAACCTCAATATCGGCGCGCTTACTCCGCATTCCACGTTTGACGTGCTCACCTACGACACGCGGACGTCCTTTGCCACCCCGGGCGTAACCGTCGATACGGGTGCGTCGGGCTGGCCAGCGCAGGCGGATCAGAAGTACCGCATCATCTGGACGGATCCGAACGGCGCCGAGGTTAAGACCTGCGAGGAGTTCGCCACTGCGGATGGCCTCATCCCCTCCTGCCCGCTGACGGTGTCGGAGGATCTGAAGGAGGTCTCCACCTACACGGCGACGCTGTACGCGCTCCCGGATGGCCAGGACCCGCTGATCATGGGCGTGGATAGCTTCACGGCGATCCCCGCCAGGCTTCACACCCCGTACGGCAGTGTGGGCACGTCGTACCCGCTGCAGACCCCGGGTAACCCCGCCAACAACGCGGATAAGACCAAGGCCGAGGGCTTCGTCGAGGTTCCGAGCGAGATCGCCAAGACCAAGGTGGACTGGACCTTCGAGCTTGACCCGGAGACCCCGCTGCCCCAGGGCCTGACGTTTGATGAAAAGACAGGAAAGATCACGGGCACGCCGACGGAGTTCGGCACCTTCCCGGTGAATGTCACCGCCGTCGGCCAGGTCCCCGCCGCATCGGGCAAGCCGAAGACTATTCGGATCGGCACCACCGATAATTTGACGGTGACCAAGGCCACGATGCTGGATTACACTTTCAAGGAGGGCGAGAAGGCCTCCAAGCCGATCAGTGTGGTTGGCCTGCCTACGGATGCGAAAGACAAGGACGGCAAGCCCGTCGAGATCAAGCCCACAAACTTCAAGGTAGTGAGCGAGCTCCCGCAGGGCTTCTCCCTTGCTCCCGACGGCATGTTGACGGTGGATGAGACTGCTAAGGCGGGCACGTACACCGATGTCACCGTCCAGTACGAGGTCACCGATGAGGATGGTGTGAAACACACGATCCAGGGTGGTGGCAAGGTCGTCGTCGATCCGAACCCGGCCCTCGTCAAGCAGGATCGAGACACGTATCAGCCCCAGGTCGGTTCGGATACTCCGACGGTGGAGCAGGGCTCGTCGGTCACGACGGCCCCGCTCACCTTCGATGATCCGAACACGCCGGAAACGGAATCTGCCCCCTCGGGCACGCTTTTCGACGCGCCGGATGCCACCGCCTTGAACAGCATTTTCCCGGACGCAACGCCGGCTCCTGACTGGGTCACGGTGAACCCGGATGGTTCGGTCACCGCGAACCCGCCGAAGGACGCGAAGCCTGGTGTCTACCAGGTCCCGGTCCGCGCCAACTACCCGGACGGTTCCTCCGATATCGTGTTCGTGCCGGTAGAGGTAACGAAGCGGACGCCGGATGCAGAAAAGTACAGCCCCACGTACGGTTCCACGCCCACGAGTGTGGCGCAGGATTCCCGCGGTTCGGTGACGGATCCGAGCTTCGATGATCCGAACACAACGGATGTGCAGGAGCGCGTTCCCGCTGGTACGACCTTCGCCCCCGGAGCGGATGCACGGGATTGGGTCGAGGTTGATCCGCAGACCGGTATGCTCACGCTGCGCCCGAATGCGGAGGTCCCCGTCGGAACGTACGAGGTTCCCGTCACAGTGACGTATCCGGACGGTTCGACGGACACGATCACCGCCCCGGTTGTCGTGACGGAGAAGGTGCTCACTCAAGCCGAGGCCAACGTTCCCGCATACCCGCAGGCAACGGAGGTTTCGCAGCGCGGCAAGACGACGATCCCTGTCACCTTCGATCGCCCGCGCACCTCCGAGAAGGAGGAGATGCCGCAGGGCACGACGTTCGCTAAGGGCACCGGTGACAACGTTCCGGAGTGGGCAACGGTCGACCCCGCTACCGGCACCGTCACCGCCAAGCCCGGAGCGGACGTTCCGGCGGGCGATTACACCGTTCCCGTCGTCGTCACCTACCCGGATGGCACCACGGACAGGGTCAACGTTCCGGTGCATGTCAACCAGTACGTCACGGATGCGGAGAAGAACCAGGCTGCCTACCCGCCCGAGCCGACGGTCGTCGGTAAGGATGCGCCGGTCACCATCCCCGCTCCTACGCTTGTCGACGGCTCCCCCCTCCCCGAGGGCTCTACATTCGGCCCCGGTGACAACGTTCCGGGGTGGGTAACGGTCGACCCCGCTACCGGTAAGATCACCGTCAAGCCCGGTGCAAACGTTCCGGCCGGTGACACCACCATTCCGGTCGTCGTCACCTATCCGGATGGTTCCACGCAGACCATCAACGCCACGGTGACGGTCCTCCCCGCGGCCGATGCGTCGCAGCCGCTGTACCCGTCGTCCACGACGACGGTTCCTGCCGGTTCCGAGGCCACCATCGCGGCCCCGAGCTTCGATGACCCGACCACCGACGGCGTCGAAAAGGCCCCGGAGGGCACGAGGTTCGCCAAGGGCTCCGGTGACAACGTTCCGGAGTGGGCCACGGTCGACCCGAATACCGGCGAGATCACCGTCAAGCCCGGTGCGGACGTTCCGGCGGGCGAGTACACCGTTCCCGTCGTCGTCACCTACCCGGACGGCTCCACCGACACGGTCAACATCCCGGTGAAGGTGACCGCGAAGGTAAAGGACGCGGACACGAACCAGCCGTCCTACCCACAGGCCAACACCCCGGTTCAGGCCGGTGGCACAGCTACGGTTCCCGCCCCCACCTTCGATACCGGCAAGAAGCCGGAGGGCACGACCTTCGCCAAGGGCGAGGGCGCTCCCGACTGGGCTACCGTCGATCCCGAGACGGGCGAGGTCACGGCCAACCCGCCGAAGGATCTCGAGCCCGGCGAGCACACCATCCCGGTTGTTGTCACCTACCCGGATGGCTCCACGGACACGGTGAACGTCCCGTTCACGGTGACGGAGGCACCGAAGGAGGCCTCCCTCAACGATCCGTACTACCCGGCTAAGGACCTCACCGCCCAGGCTGGTGGCGACCCGGTGACGGGCGACGCCCCGAGCTTCGACGATCCGAACACCGAGGAAACGGAAACCGCCCCGGCAGGTGCGACCTTCTCCCTCGGTGACGGCGCTCCGAGCTGGGTGTCCATCGACCCGACGACGGGTGCGGTCACCGCCAACCCGCCGAAGGGCACCGATCCGAAGGCCTACGACATCCCCGTCGTTGTCACCTACGCGGATCAGTCCACCGATGAAGGCACGGTGACCGTCGTTGTCTCCGAGCCGGAGAAGCAGGCGGTGGAGTTCCAGCCGGATTACGAGGATGCGCCGGCCACGACGCAGGGCGAATCCTCCACCATCCCCGCCCCGAGGGGCGAGAATGGAACCACCCTCCCGTCGGGCACCACCTTCGAGAAGGGCTCGGGTGCCCCGACGTGGGTGACGGTGAACGCCGATGGGTCGCTCACGGTCAGCCCCGGTGCCACGGTCGAGCCGGGCACGTACAACGTCCCGGTTGAGGTCACCTACCCCGACGGTTCCACGGGAACCGTCATGGTACCGGTGCGCGTCGCCGCCCAGGAGGTCCCCGAGACCCCGGAGGATAAGGTCACCTACGATCCGGCAACGCCGGACGAAGCGAAGGTCACCGCGGGTGAAACGGCGAAGGTAAAGGCCCCCGGCTGGGTCAATGACAAAGCCCCGGTCACCGCAACCTACGCCACAGGAAAGGCAGCACCGGATTGGGTAAAGGTCGATCCGACAACCGGCGAGCTCACCGCCACCCCGCCCGCAGGCACCGAGCCGGCCACGTACAACGTCCCGGTTGAGGTCACCTACCCCGACGGCACGACGGATACGTACTTCGTCCCGGTGACGGTTTCCGCCCAGCCGAAGAAGACGGCGCAGATCGCGGAGCCTCGCTACAAGGCCAACGATAACGCTGTTCAGGCGGGTCAGACCGTAAAGTCCACGGTCCCGAGCTTCGACGATCCGACGACCTCCGAGAAGGAGGAGCGCCCCGAGGGCACCACGTTCTCCTTCGAGGGCCCGGACTGGATCACCGTAGATCCCAACACCGGTGCCGCCACGATCGCCCCTGGTGCCGAGGTGGAACCGCAGGCCTACACCGGTACGGTTGTCGCCACCTACCCGGATGGCTCCACCGACCGCATCCCGGTGACGGTGACGGTTCTGCCCATACCGAAGGATCTGAGCCAGCAGCTCAACCCCGGCCCCTCCTCCCCCACCGCCACGGTCGCAGCGGGCGAGAAGGACAAGGTTGTCTCCGGCCCGAGCTTCGACGATCCGGCGACCGAGGAGAAGGAGGAAGCCCCGGCGGGCACCTCCTACAAGCTCGGTGCGGACGCTCCGGATTGGGTGACCGTCGACCCGCAGACCGGCAAGCTCACCCTCAACCCGCCGGAGGGCCTGGATCCGCAGACGTACAACGTCCCGATTGAGGTCACCTATAGCGACGGTTCGACGGATAAGGTTGTCATTCCCGTCAACGTGACGGAGGCAGCGCAGAAGGAGGAGACCGCCGACAAGGTCCAGCCGCGCTACCCCAGCACGGCCACCCCGGTCGAGGCCGGCGCTAAGGAAAAGATCCCGGCTCCGAGCTTCGACGATCCGAGCACCGAGGAGAAGGAGCAGGCTCCGGCTGGTACCTCCTACAAACTCGGTGATAGCGCTCCGGAATGGGCCTCTGTCGACGCAGCTACCGGCGAGTTCACCGCGAAGCCGGGTAAGGACATCGCGCCGGGCACCTATAATGTCCCCGTTGTCGTCACCTACGAGGACGGCTCCACGGATACGGTCATGGTTCCGGTGCTGGTCAAGAAGCCGGTGACGGATGCCGATACCTATAATCCGCGCCTGGCCACGGAGAATGTGCCCAACGGTACGTTGTCCACCGCGCCGGTCACCGCCGGCAATGAGATCTCGCTCTCCCCGCAGTTCCCGGTCCAGCCCCCGGCGGAGACGACCTTCGCCGGCGATCCAGACAACCCGAGTTGGGTCACGGTGAACCCAGAGACGGGTACGGTTACTGCGACACCCCCGGCCGCTGCGCAGCCCGGTACGTACCCGGTAAAGGTGCAGGTCACCTACCCTGATGGTACGAAGGATGTCATCGAGTCGACGATCACGGTGCGCGAGCGCCCGATGCTCACCCCGAGTTACGGCCCCGCCCACCCGGTCGAGCGCGGCGAGACACTCACCATCGATCCGCCGTCTGTCGACGACCCGTTTACCGGGCACGTCGAGCGCGTTCCGGAAGGTACCTCCTACAAGCTCGGTGCTGACGCACCGAATTGGGTCTCCGTCGATCCCAAGACCGGCCAGGTCACGGCAAATCCCGGTGCGGACGTTCCGGCTGGCACTTACGAGATTCCCGTCGAGGTCACCGTCGGTGGTGTGACCAAGACGGTGATGACGCAGGTCACGGTCGTTGTCACGGATCCGAAGGAGGAGCCCACGCTCACCGAGGCGCAGACGACGCAGCCCTTCTACCCGGGTGCCGCCACCCGCGTTGAGCAGGGCACGGACGTCACCGTCCCCGCCCCGTCCTTCGATGATCCGACCACGGACGCGGCGGAGGAAAAGCCTGCGGATGTCTCCTTTGGCTTGTCGACGGCCCCCGGGGACCCGAACCTCGATTGGGTCACCGTCGACCCCACTTCCGGTGCGCTCACTCTGAAGCCCACGGACAAGGTTCAGCCCGGCGGCTACCTCGTCCCCGTAGAGGTCACCTACGGCGATCACTCGACGGAGATCGTCAACGTCCCGGTCGTCGTCGAAAAGCCCGCTGCCCGCCCGACGAAGGACACGGCGCAGCCGTACTACCCGGGCACAACCCCGGTGATCTTCGCCGGCACCACGGACAAGGTGAAGGCACCGACCTTCGACGATCCCACTACCGCAGATACGAAGGAGACAAAGCCCGAGGGCACAAAGTTCGCCCTCGGTGAGGGTGCTCCGAAGTGGGTGACCATCGATCCGGAGACCGGTGAGCTCACCATCGCTCCGGCGGCAGATGTCCCGACGGGTGCTCACCGCATCCCGATCGAGGTCACCTATGCCGACGGCTCCAAGGGCATCGTCTACCAGCGCGTCATGATCGCGAATTCGAAGCTCGCCTACCCGAAGACGACGGTTGGCGATGAGCCTGTGAAGGTGAAGACGAACCTGGGCGATCAGGTTGTTCCCGGCTCCACTTTCCGGCTGGTTTCCTTCCCGGATGGCTGGAACGTGACGATTGATAAGAAAACGGGTGAGGTCACCATCGATGCCCCGGCTAACGCAGAACCCGGCGATTATGAGATCAAGGTTGAGGGTCTGGCGAACGGTGAGGTCATCTCCAAGGCGACGCTGGTTGCCGAGGTGAAGGAATCGAAGGATACGGCGGAGCCGCGGTACCCGGATGCGAAGCCGATCGTTCCTGGTGGTTCGGGCATTGTGGTCACGCCGTCCTTTGATGATCCGGCTACGGAGGCAACGGAGACGATGCCGAAGGGCACGAAGTTCGCCCTCGGTAAGGACGCTCCGGCGTGGGCGAAGATCGATCCAAAGACCGGCAAGCTCACTCTCAATCCGCCGGCGAACATCAAGGACGGGCCCTATGTCATCCCGATTGAGGTCACCTACCCCGACGGCTCGAAGGATCTCGTCAGCAAGAGCGTGACGATCGCCAAGTCTGACACGCCCACCCCACCGGCCAACGGCTCCTCCGAGGAGGAAAAGGCTGGTGCCATCATCGGTGGCATCCTCGGTGGCCTCGCTCTGTTGGGTGGCGGTGCCTGGGCACTGGATCAGTTCGGCATCGTAGACACGGGCTCCGCGCCAGGTCGCCACGCCCTCCCGGATCTCCCGCAGGCTCCTGGCCAGACGGCACCGGGACAGCAAGCCCCCGGCAAGCAGGCCCCTGGCAAGCAGGCCCCTGGCAAGCAGGCCCCTGGCAAGCAGGATCCGTCGCCGCAGTCCCCGAAGGGCCGTGGCGAGGCGGGCGAGCCGACTCGCTCCGGAAATGGTGCTACCAATCAAAAGCCCGGGAAGCACTCCAAGAAGGATTCCGCTCTGGCTGAGACCGGCGCGCAGTATGTGCAGCTGGCGCTCACCATCGGCTTCCTCTCCCTGCTTTTGGGTGGCGCGTTCATCGCACTCCGCCGCCGTAAGGATGCGGAGTAAGGATGCACACTCAAGGGTGCGAAACGGTAAGGTAATACCAAACTAAAAGCGCCCCCGAGATAACTCCATAAAACACACAGATGGCCGAGTTTCACGTGAAACTCGGCCATCTGTCTGGTATATCAGACATGACAACGAACCTGTCCAGCCACTATAAGCCCGCTATTATTGAAGAGCGAAAACTGCTACTTTATTCCCGGCTCAAAAGTTGTTACCGTGCATAAACGAAAGTAGGACAAGGCGATTCAACAGGCAAAAGGAGCGTGCACGGAGATGAAACAGGCCATGCGAACAGTCGGCGTCGGCCTCAGTGGCATCACGGCGTCTCTCCTGCTCAAAACCGCCGTCTGGTTCCACTTCCTCGACACCAGTGAGGATCCCCGCATCATCACCATCTTCGAAAACGGCAACTGCACTTTTGCGCTCACCGATTACGCCAAGGCCATCGGCATGACCAGCCTCTTTTCCTCCACCGACCCGCACGGCTGGCTCCTCGGCGCCCTGTGCCTCGCCATCGTCGCGTTCGTCGGCTGGGTCATTGGTCGCCTCACCATCACCCACCGCGCCGAGCACGCTGACGCCGACCCGCTCATCCCCTATTACAACTGGTAGGCGCCCCAAGGCCAGCAAGCGCCCCTAAGCAACCTACGCCTGGCACGTCGGACACCAGTACAGCTTCCGCCCGCCGTCCACCGTCATCTCCACCGGCGTCCCGCATACCAGACACGGCTGGCCCGCCCGCCGGTACACGTACACCTCCCCGCCGTGCGCGTCCTCGCGCGGCGGCCGTCCCTGCGCCTCCGGCGAGTGCTCCGCCCGCACGGTGTCGATCCGCCCGGTTCGTGCCCCATACTCCATGAGCTGCACGAGGTCGTCCCAGAGCGCCTGCCCGTCGACCGCCGCTGCCGGCGCAAACGGAGAGATTCCCTGCCGAAACAGCACCTCACAACGGTAAATGTTGCCCACGCCGGCATACAGCGACTGGTCCATGAGCGCTGCCCCAATTGTGCGTCGCACCCGCGCCAGGTTCGGTGCAATCGCACCGTTTTCTAGTGGATCGCTTCCTAGCTTGTCACGGGCCCTCTCTACATCAGACTTCAACACCAACCGGCACCACTGGGGCCCATGCAGGTCTGCTGCCATCTCTCCGTTGGCAATCCGCAGCCGCACGACACCGACCGGCGCCGCCAGCGGCGCGACTTTGAACTTCCCAATCAACCCGAGGTGAATGTGGATGTACCTCTCCCCCGCAAAGCGGATGAAGAGCTGCTTGCCGTGCGCGAAGGCATCGATAAGCTCCGCCCCATTTAGCACGTCGGCCTCGGTGCTGAACCGACCTTGTGGGGACGAAACGTCGACCGGCTTTCCCCCAAACGTGTCCGTGAGTGTGCGCGCTAACCGGTGAATCACATGACCTTCTGGCATACCGACCCATTCTAATGCACACCAAAATGCCCGTTGACCTAACGTTTTGAAAGACCCACCCCAACCTCTGCTACGCTGGAAGAACGTGAAACGAGGATTTGATCGCGATAAGTATATACAGATGCAATCGGCGCACATCGCCGAGCGACGGGACTCCATCGGCGGGAAGCTGTACCTGGAGATGGGTGGCAAGCTGTTCGATGACTATCACGCCTCGCGCGTGCTCCCAGGGTTCACCCCCGACAACAAAATCGCAATGTTGGAGACCCTCAAAGACGAGCTGGAAATCCTCGTCTGCATGAATGCCAAGGATCTGCAGCGCCAGAAGGTGCGCGCGGACCTTGGCATCACTTATGAGGACGACGTATTGCGTCTCATTGATATTTTCCGTGACCGCGGCTTCCTTGTGCAGACGGTGGTCATCACGCAGTTCGAGGACGATAACACGCTGGCTTTCGATTTCCGCGATCGGCTCGAGCGCCTCGGTCTCACCGTCCGCCGCCACCGCGTTATCCCTGGTTATCCCAACAATCCGGACACGATCGTGTCGGAGGAGGGCTTCGGACGCAACGAGTACGTGGAAACCTCCCGTGACCTCATCATTGTCACCGCTCCCGGCCCGGGTTCCGGCAAGCTCGCCACGTGTCTTTCGCAGGTCTATCACGATAACAAGCGCGGCATTCCCGCAGGTTACGCGAAGTTTGAGACGTTCCCCATCTGGAATCTCCCGCTTGAACACCCGGTGAATCTCGCCTATGAATCGGCGACGGTGGATCTCGCGGACCTCAACGTCATCGACCCCTTCCACCTCGCCGCCTACGGCAAGCAGGTCTCCAGCTACAACCGTGATGTGGAGTCGTTCCCGCTGCTCAAGACGCTTTTGGAGAAGGCCACGGGCAGCTGCCCCTACAACTCCCCCACGGACATGGGCGTCAACATGGCTGGTAATTGCATTGTCGACGATGAGGTCTGCCGCGAGGCCGCCGGCCAGGAAATCATCCGCCGCTACTTCAAGGCCCGCGTCGAGGAGAAGCAAAACGCCCTGGATGATACCCTTTCCTCCCGCGCCGCGATGGTCATGGCCAAGGCCGGTCTGTCCACCAAGGATCGTCGGGTCGTCGCCCCGGCCAAGGAGCTTGCAGAGCTCACCGGCGCCCCCGCCTCCGCTCTTGAGCTTGTCGACGGCACCATCATCACTGGTAAGACGTCCCCTCTTCTCGGCTGTTGTTCGGCAATGGTCTTGAACGCCCTAAAACACCTCGCGGGGATCGATAAGACCATCGACCTCCTCTCCCCCGAGTCCATCGAGCCGATCCAAACGCTCAAAACCAAGCACCTCGGCTCGAAGAACCCCCGCCTGCACACCGACGAGGTCCTCATCGCCCTCTCGGTGTCTGCGTCCACAGACGAAAACGCCCGCCGCGCACTGGATGAGCTGGGCAATCTCTGCGGCTGCGACGTCCACACGACAACCATCCTCGGCTCTGTCGACGAAGGCATCTTCCGCAACCTCGGCATCCTCGTCACCAGCGAACCCGTCTACCAGCGCAAATCCCTTTACAAGAAGAAGTAATCCATGTCCAGGACACGCTTTTGGGCGACCCTCGCCGCCGCCCTCGGCCTGATTGTCCTGCTCACGGTAGGTAAATCCGCCGTCTCCATCCCCGGACTTTGGGAGGCAAGCGTCCACCACACGCGGGCGCTTCGCCTCCTCCCCTTCGGGGATTTTTTCCGCTACTCCTCCCCAATAATCCCCTTATATTACCTGGTCAGCAACATAATCCTCTTCGTCCCCCTGGGCTGGGTCCTCGCCCACCGCGCCCGCCACCCGGTCCTCCTCGGCCTCGCCGTCTCACTCCTCGTCGAGCTCTCCCAATTCGCCTTCGCCCTCGGCTTCACCGACCTTAACGACGTCCTCCAGAACACCGTCGGCACAGCCCTCGGCGTCTGGCTCTCCCCCCGCTTTAGCTTGTCGACGCCCATCCTCCTCGCCCTCGCCTTCATCGTCACCCTCTATCTAGCTGCACTTTGTGCATAACCTCCGCAGCCCCACCCGAGTTATCCACAGATTCCAAGCGCACCCTTTGCACCCTCCCCTACGCGCTTTATTGTGTGTGGCATGACCGCTTTAACGGAATGTGCTTCCCTCCTGTCGCAGGCGATGGTGATCGCCGGGGAGGCGTTTGGCATGTCCAAAAAAGCTTTGGTTCGCCTGGGTTATGATCCAACGACCGCCCACGATATTAAGAAGCTTGCTGGTATCTACTTTGGGCGCGCCAGCGCCCCACGTAAGCAGGAGCTAGCCCGTGAAAAGGCCACCGTGGCCGGGTGTAGTTTTGCTTCGCTGAAGGCTATTGAGCGGTTTGTGGTGAAGCTGCCGAAGAAGCATGCGTGGACGATCCGTGAGGCTCTTGTTCCCTATGGTCGGGACATCACCGCGATTAACGCGGAGGGTGCGCGTCTCCTGCAGGAGTACACCCGGGCGGATAATCCGGATAAGAAGTTGACGTATCGGGCGATCCCGAATTCCACGTTCGCAACCCTCACCTTGACGGCGGAGTCGTCGCGGGTGAAGCAGATTTTTGACCGGGCACAAGCAACGGACACGAAGTGTCCTGCCGATGGTTTGATCAAGCTTGCGCTTGCGGCTAATGATGGGGAGCTTCCCCCTGTTGCTGTCCCGTTGTTGGTGATTCCGTTTACGATGCCGTATGTTCACGTTACGGAGATGGAGCGGGGGAAGTTTGTTTTCTCCATGACTAACGGTGCCACCATCTCCGGTGAAGAGATCGTGCGGGCAAAGCTTGCTGAGGAGCGTCTTGTTGCTCTTGTTAGTCCTTTGGGGCCGAAGGATTTTGGTGTGTATCGGGTGGAGATGACACCGGATTCTCGTGGTGCGGATCCGTTGGAGCGGTTTATTCAATCAACCCGTAACCCGGTGTGCGCCTGGCCCGGCTGCGGCAGACCCGCCAGTAAGTCGCAGATTCATCACATTAAACCGGTGAAGCATGGTGGGAAAACCGTATCAGAGAACTTGATGGTGTTGTGTGACTACCACAATGGCATTAACGATGATGATCTGGATAAGCCGAAGCATGGTCACATGGTGCGAATCGATGGCCTGGAATACTGGCAGCCTGCCTTTGGTGGCCCGCTGAAACTCAACATGCACCCGTGTGCCCAAGGCGGTGCGGTGCGTCTTGCCCGGATGCAACTCGGCATCCCCATCGACCCCAGCCCACCCGGGTAACCCCCCACGCCAAAAGCCCGAGCACACACTCGGGCCATTTGGCATGCCCAGAACACCCGAAAGCCCGGCCACCACGGCCGGGCTTTCAACGCGTGCGCACCTCATCACCGCGCACTAGCTGTTGAAGTTCCTAATATTTGCTCGATCCGTACGGACAAAGAGTCGTTGGTATGGAAATGCGAGTTTTCTGCTGATGCGGATTACTTCATTTCGCGACCTCTGAAGACTCATTTTCGGCTAATGCGCAAGCTACCTCCCCTTACCGCAAAGAGAATCACCGTACCTGCGAATCGTATGGATCGTTCTACCTACTGGAAATTAGTCTTGTAGATTACCCCGGAAAATACCCGCTTGAGTAGCACCCTTTTTAGCCCAAACACAACCAAACCCCGAGGCCCACGTGTCAAGGATGATCTCCATCACCCACACGTGACCCAAGTCTGGCAAAGAGTCCGGCCACCACGGCCGGGCTTGCAACGCGTGTGGTGCTCACCTCATCAGGCCGCGATGGAGCGAAGACCACCATCCGCCCCACAAATTTAGCCCCCGCCCCGTGTCCACTTAAGATTGTATGCGTGGCAGTTAACAAGATTCTCCTGTATTACAAGTTCGCCCCCCTCGCCGACCCGGAGGCGATCAAGCTGTGGCAAAAGAGCCTGTGCGAGATGCTCGGCCTCAAGGGCCGCATCCTGGTGAGCAAGCACGGCATCAACGGCACGGTTGGCGGCCCGATCGACGCGTGTAAGGCGTATATCAAGGGGATGAAGCAGTATCCGGCCTTTAAGGATACGGAGTTCAAGTGGTCGGAGGGCACGGGCCATGATTTCCCCCGCCTCTCCGTCAAGGTCCGCGATGAGATCGTCTCTTTCGGTGTCCCCGATGAGGTGCAGGTGGATGAGCACGGCGTTGTCGGCGGCGGTGTCCATTTGAAGCCGGAGCAGGTCAATGAGCTCGTGAAGAATAACTCGGATGTTGTCTTTTTCGATGGCCGCAATGCGATGGAGGCGCAGATCGGTAAGTTCAAGAATGCCGTGGTACCGGACACGCACACGACGCATGATTTCATCGGCGAGCTGGAGTCTGGCAAGTATGACTGGATGAAGGATAAGCCAGTTGTTACTTATTGCACGGGCGGCATCCGGTGTGAGATTTTGTCGGCGTTGATGAAGAATCGCGGTTTCGACGAGGTTTACCAGATCGATGGCGGCATCGTTCGTTACGGTGAGCGTTACGGTAACGGTGGTCTGTGGGAGGGCTCCCTCTACGTTTTCGATGATCGCATGCACATGGAGTTCGGTGAGGATGCGGCCCAGCTCGGCCACTGCGCGGATTGTGGCGCCCCGACGAACACGTTCCACAATCGGGACGATGCGGACGGCAATCGCATCCAGGTTTTGCTTTGCGACGCCTGTGCTAACGGTAGTCTCTAGCCTCCCCGTCACCCCCGCCCGATGATGGCGATTGTGCCAAAGGACGCCATCCACCCGAGCGAGAACGGGATGAGCACCCACATCACGGCGAGCCACGGCCACCAGCGGTTATATGTTTTGAATTTGATATAGCAGTTGATGCCGGCGCCGATGAGTCCGCCGAAGGCGACCACGAGCGGCGCCACGCAGATGGCGATCTCGGACCACCTGGTGCACAGCCAGGTGGCGAGCCCCGCCTCGCACAGCGGTCCGCCGGAGGCGCGTCCGAGGAAGGCGACGATGAGCCCGGTGATGATGGTGAGCGCGGGGACGGTGAATCCCCAGACGACGGCTTGGACGGAGCTGGCGTGGCGGCGTTCGAGGCGCAGCAGCGGGTCGAATTCGAGGTCTGCCTCGCTGTATTTCTTCCCGAACATTTATCGCGGCCTGATCATGATTTCGGTGGGTGTCGCGTCGCGCGTCATTTCCAGCGCGTGAATAATGGCCTGGGCGACGGTCGCCGGTTGGATGTACCGCGACCCGTCGTATACGCCGCCTTCCTTGGCGACGATCCTTTCCTGCATCCCCGTATTTATCCTGCCTGGGTGAATCGACGTGACGCGGATGTCGGGTTCCTCCTGCCGCAGCGTGTCGCACCACGCCTTGGCCGCGAATTTGGACGCGCAGTACGTCCCCCACTGCGCCTTGGCCGTAAGCCCCGAGCCGGAGTTCACGTATATAACGTGTCCGCCCGCGCCGCGCAGTAAAGGAAGCGCCGCGCTTGTCATCAGCGCCGGCCGGATGACGTTGACGTCCATCGCCCGCCGCCATTCCTCCTCGCTCACTTCGGCGAGCGGCCCGAGTTTGCACACACCCGCGCAGTGGATGAGCGCGTCGATCCGTTCCACATCGGGCACGTCCCAGCCGTCGAACCAGGTCACGCCGTCGCGCGCCGCCCCATCGGTGGCGTGTTGTGCGGCGTAGACGTGGTATCCGCCGTCCACGAGTAGCGGCAGTAGTGCCTGTCCGATTCCCCCGGTGGCGCCGGTGACGATGGCGATCATTGTTGACCTTTCCCTGCGGGTATGACGATGGCTGGTGTTTTGATGTTGCGCAGGATTTCGCCGGCGGCTGAGCCGACGAAGACGCGTTCGAGGGCGCCGACGGGGGTGGATCCGATGAGCAAGAGGTCGCCCTTTTTCCACCGTGGGGTCTCCATGGCGTCGGCGACGTTGGGTCCGTATGCAAGCTCTGTTTCGATGCTCATGTTTTGGTGCTTGTCGACGATTTCATCGTGCAGCTTGTCTAGAAAGCTCAGCGCATCCTCGCGCGAGGAGTGCTGTAGTTCGGACTGCAGCGATGTCGGCGTGTCTACGTCTTCGCGCAGGATGGCGAGCACCCGCATCGGGACGTCGAGTCGTGTCGCCAGGTTCACCGCCGTTGCCAGCGTGTCTTCCTCCGGCTGCATCGACGTAAACGCGACGGTGAGCCGCTTGACGCCGTGTTTCGCCAGTTTTGGCCCGCGCGGCGTGAGCCCGAGCGCGTAGGGCGAGGAGTGCAGCAGCGCCTCAACAGTGGAGTTGGCCCGGAAGGATCCTTTCTGTGCGGCGCCCTGCGAGCCGAACAGGATGAGCGACGCGTTGAATTCGGCTGCCTGTTCGTTGAGGAGAGCGGGCTGCGAGGAGCCGTCGACAAGCGTGTGGACGGGCCGGTCCCAACATTCCTCGGGAACCCCAGCGGCGGTGAGTGCTTTCTTCGCCTGCGCCTTGGCGCGGTGTGCCTCCTTGGCCAGTTGTTTCTCGTACTTGGAGGATAGTTTCGACAGTGTGAGCCAGGGCCTGACGACGATCGTTACAGTGCGCACCACCGTCGGTGTTGTGCGGCAGAGCCAGGCAGCGAACTCTAGTGCTTCGTTCCCTGACGCGTTGGGGTGCCAGGCGACGAGTACTCGGAGCGGCGCATCGCTATCCACTAATACCTCTTCTCCCTCGGGTCCTTAGGCCACACCAATTGTGCACTAGGGCGCGGACGGGAACAAAACCCGTTTCCTTTATCGTAGGTCACGGGTGCGGTAAAAAGGCCTGTTTTGTTGTGTCTACTCTGCTTCTTTCTTATGCAATGCGTTGTAGGAGTTGGCCAGCTTCTTGATCACGGGTGCGAGCTTCGTGCAGAGTTCCAGCTCGTCCTGGTCAAGCACGGAGAGCACGTCGGCGAGGTGGGCGGTGCGTTGTTTGCCCACCTCGTTCACGGTGTCGTGGCCGTCGCTCGTGATGGAGACGAGGATGCCGCGTCGGTCGAAGGGGTCTCGTTCGCGCTTGACCAGTCCGCGCTTTTCCAGGTTGTGGATGGCGTTGGAGGCCGTAGGCATCTGGATGCCTTCTTGTTGGGCGATGTCGGAGACGCGGGAGGGGCCTTCCTTGTCCAGCATGCTGAGGATGGTGAGTTGTGGTCCGGTGAGATCGCCGTTGTCTGCAAGTCGGAAGTAGTTGACGTATAAAACCGTCATGTCTGCGCGGATTGCGTCCGCGACCTCGTACGGTGTCACACTCATGGAACCTGTGTCCTTTCTTTTTAGGGAACGCGCACCATCTTTCCTGGCTGTCGCAAAATTGATCCTATTTTAACCTGAAAACCATTCTATTGTTAATAAAATATGACACAGTGAGACTGTTGGTCTGAACGTCGATAGCGCCAGGCTTAGCTACAGTTTGGTTACCGTGCGTGCGCGTGTTATGCATGCATAGGCGGGTGGGTGCCCGCTCACCTGCGTGTACGAGCAATCCGTGCGTACACTATGCCCCTTAAACCTATAAATTGCTCTTTCTGGTAGAAATGTAGGAAGGTCTAGTATCCGAGACAAAAAGGGAGTGTTGTCGTGGTTGCAATCATGCCGTGGGTGAGTCATCGCCTGTCGCGTGCGCGCCTCATCCAGGATTATCAGGTCGGCCTCGTCTCCCGCGAGGCGGTGCAGGACGCGGACTTTCTCCTCCTCGCCGCCGCCGATTTTCACGGCTACCCCTCCTCCGCCGCCTGCCCGATCTGCGGCGAAAAAGAGATGCGCACGGTCTACTGGGTCTACGGCGACGAGTTGAAGAGCCGCGCCGGCACCGCCCGCAGCCTGGAGGAGATTGACGCCTTCGCCGCCGAGGGCCTCACCTTCGATCTTCACGAGGTCGAGGTCTGCACGTCCTGCAAGTGGAATTACCTTCTCCGCACGTCCACCGTCCTGCCCGCGAGCGGTTTCCAGCCGGGCGTGTGACCGCGTACTGTTAAGCTATCTACCGTTATATTTTCCCGCAAGAGAAGTTGGACACGATCACACATGTCTCGCAGTAATTCGGAGCCGAAGCGGAAGGCGTCGGCGAGTGCTATTAAGAACCGTGCGCAGGGTCTTCCCGTCTGGGCGAAGATCGCGGTGAGCCTGCTGGCGGTCATCATTATTGTGCCGCTGGTGCTGTTCGGCGTCGCCTATGTGCGTGCCGATATCCCGGAGCCGGGTGAGTTGACTAATCCGCAGATCGCCACGATTTACGCCGCCGATGGTGAGACGCAGCTGGCCCGCCTCGTGCCGCCGGAGGGCAACCGCCGCCAGGTGAGCTTAGATAAGGTCCCGCAACACCTCCAGGACGCGGTCCTCGCGGCGGAGGACCGGGAGTTTTACACCAACCCCGGCTTCTCCCTGTCGGGTTATGCGCGCGCGGCCTGGGGCATGTTGACGGGTAACGAGTCCGCCGGCGGCGGTTCGACGATTACCCAGCAGTACGTGAAGAACTCCCTGGTGGGCAACGAGCGCACGATTAGCCGTAAGCTGCGGGAGCTGGTGGCGAGTGCGAAGATGACCAATGAGTGGTCGAAGGAGGAGATCCTCGAGGCCTACCTGAACACGATTTACTTCGGCCGCAATGCGTACGGTGTCGCCGCCGCGGCGGACGCGTACTTCGGCAAGGACCTGTCGCAGCTTACCCCGGAGGAGTCGGCGGTGATCGCGGCGGCGATTCAGCGTCCGAGCCAGTTGGATCCGTGGGTGAACCGCGAGGAGGCGGAGGCCCGCTGGAATTACGTGCTCGATGGCATGGTGCACACGGGTGCGATCACGCAGGAGCAGCGCGCCCAGGCCCGCTACCCGGAGACGATCGATCCGGCGAATAACCGCGCCTTCACCGAGGCCACGGGTGCCAATGGCCTGATCAAGAACCGCGTCGTGGAGGAGCTTGCCACGGTCGGCATTTCCGAGGAGGACGTGGAGACCCTGGGGCTCAAGATCACCACCACGATCGACGCGCAGGCGCAGGCAGATACGGAGCAGATCGTCAAGGATAACCTGGCCAGCCAGGTGGACAAGATGCGTACGGCCGTGGTCTCCATCGATCCGCGCAACGGCGAGGTGAAGGCCTACTACGGCGGCGAGGATCCCAATGGTTGGGATTACGCGAATGCCCCGGTGCAGACGGGTTCCACGTTCAAGATCTTCGGTCTGGCGGCGGCCCTCCAGCAGGGCATCCCGCTGAACAGGATGTATTCCTCGGATCCGGTGCAGACGGGCAACGCGACGGTGACCAACTCGGATGGCATGACGTGCGGCACGTGCACGATCCAGCAGGCCACGAAGATGAGTCTCAACACGAGCTTCATCCGCCTACAGAAGGATCTGGACAACGGCCCGGTGGATACGCAGCATATGGCGTGGGCGCTGGGTGTGCGCAAGCAGAATCCGGATGGTTCCCCCACCCTGAGTGAGCCGAATGGCGAGCCGTATGAGGGCATTATCCTCGGTCAGTACCCCACCCGCCCGATGGATATGGCGATCGGTTTGGCCACGTTGACCAATAATGGCATTTGGCATCAGCCGCACTTCGTGAAGTCGGTGGCCACGAACTCGGGCGAGGTCATCTACGAGTTCAAGAACAACGAGGGCGAGCGCCGCGTCGGCAAGAACACGGCCAATGGTGTTACCGCCGCGATGCTGCCCATCGCCGCCTGGTCCAATGGCAACGTTCTCGCAGGTGGTAATCGTCCGAGCGCGTCCAAGACGGGGACGACGCAGTTCGGCGATTGGGGCACGAAGGATGCCTGGATGATCGGTTCGACGCCACAGCTCGCCACGGCGGTTTGGGTCGGCAATTCCGATAACTCTCTGCTTGTGAATTCGTGGGGTGGCTCGGTCTACGGCGCGGGCATCCCGGCCACGATCTGGCGCCAGACGATGGACGCTCAGCTTGCCGACGCCCCCGTGGAGGAGTTCACTCTCCCCGTCGGCCTCGGCTACAACGCCGCGGGCTCGGGCGTCGGTTACGGCACCACGTATCCCACCCAAACTGCGCCGACGGGCGCCGCGACCCCCCAGGCTCCCACGAGCAACGCCGCCCCGTCTGGCGAGCAGGCTCCGCAGGCTCCCGCCCCGGAGGCCCCGGCCCCTGCTCCCCAGCCTGCACCGCCGGCCCCCGCCCCGCTCCCGGAGGTTCCCCTGCCTGACCTCGGCAATCTCATCCCGGCGGCGTAAATGGCGGTGCTCGCGCGCGACGAGGGGCGTGTCCTCCCCTCCTTCACGGAGCCGCTGGCCAGCGGTTTTGTCGAGTTCCTCGGCGGCCGCCCCGGCCGTCACGCGCTCATCGGCCGCCAGCGCCTGTCACCGCAGGTCGTCCTCACGCTCACGGCGATGGTGTTCCTCGCCCTCGCCTACCTCTTCCGCGTCCCCTGCATCACCGGTTCGCTTGTCGACGCCCACTGGGACCTCAACTGGTCAGGTCACCGTCAGTACGTGGCCGCCTGCTACTCAGACATCATCCCCCTCTACAACGTGGAGGGCCTCCAGGCGGGTCACCTCCCCTACGCCTACTCCTGGCAGGAGGGCGACCAGACCCGCTACATGGAATACCCCGTGGCCTCGGGTTTCTTCATGTACCTCATGGCCTCCCTCACCCGCGGGCTCGTCGCCGTCGCCCCCTGGATCCCCGCCCCCGAGGTCTCCGTCTACTTCACCATCACGGCCTTCGTCCTCGGTTTCTTCTGGCTCCTCACCATCCGCGCGCTGTCGCGCCTGGCCGGCAACCGCGTCTGGGACATCGTCCTGGTGGCGGCCTCTCCCCTCGTCATCGTCCACGCGTTCACCAACTATGACATCCTCCCCATCTTCTGCGCGGTGCTGGCGATCGAGGCGCTGGGCAAGCGCCGTTTCGTGCGCGCCGGGCTGCTCATCGGCCTGGGCACGGCGCTGAAATTGTGGCCGCTCTTCCTCCTCGGCGCGGTCCTGACGCTGGCGGTGCGCCGCCGCGTCTTCCGCGGTTTCCTCGTCACCACGGCCACGGCGGCGCTCACGTGGTTGCTCCTCAATCTCCCGGTGGCCATCTGGTTCCCTCAGGGGTGGCGGGAGTTCTTCCGCCTCAATTCGGAGCGCGGCGCGGAGTGGACCACGATCTACCAGCTGGCCTCCCGCCTGTTCGGCCTGGATCTCTCCCCCGCCACCATCAACGTCGTCAGTTTCGTCCTCTTCGCCGCCTCCTGCGCCGCGGTCTTCGTCTTCGGTATTCGGTGCCCCAAAGAACCCCGTCTGGTGCAGCTCGCGCTCCTCATCGTGGCGGCGTTCCTCCTCTTCAACAAGGTCTGGAGCCCGCAGTATTCGCTCTGGCTCCTCCCCCTTGTCGTGCTGGCGCTGCCACATTGGCGCCTCGTCGCCTCCTGGGCTGCGGCAGAGGCGCTTGTCTGGCCGATCCTCATGTGGCATCTCCTCGGCGTGGAGAACAAGGGCCTGGGCCCCGAGCTGCTAAACGTCATTATCCTTGTCCGCGATGGCCTCCTCATCGCCGTCGTCGTCTCCGTCATCCTCGTCCTTGCGGATCGCCTTCCGGATAAGGTGAGAAATAGCCACGGCGGTTTCGACCCCGCCACCATCCGTCCCCGACGCACAGAAGGGAACTAGTCCATTGTCCATGTGGGTCATCCTCACCATCGTCTCGGTGGCGCTCGGATTTCTGCTCTTCACCATCTCCTTCGCGCTGTTCTTCTACGGCAAGTCCAAAAAGCTCATCCTCGTCCTCATGCTGCTGGCCTTCCTCCTGGTGACGGTCCTTCCCCTGTACGTGGCGATCTGGCAGGCGGCGTATATCTGATGTACGGCCCGTTTACTATCGAGCAGGTGGCCCTCATGGGCATCGTCTGCGTGGCGATCGGCTTCGTCGGCCTCGGCGTAGCCTATTACTCCTTCATGGTGACCAAAAACAAAAAGCGATTCCGCATCGGCCTCGCCGTCGCCATCATCTTCGTCCTAGTCCTCCCCTTCAGTTTCACGGTGGCCTCCACATTCATGAGTGGCACGCCTTTGCAGTAGGAACCCCTGTGGTGTACCCTGGGGTGGTTGCTGACGCAACGACCCTCCTGCCACGCGCAACAAGATAGTGCGTGGCCGAAACTGTAACTACTAGACCATAGGAGGTGATGAGGTCCCGTGCGTCACTACGAAGTAATGGTCATTCTTGACCCTTCCCAGGACGAGCGCACTGTCGCCCCGTCCCTAGACAAGTACCTTGAGGTAGTCCGCAAGGAAGGCGGCTCCGTAGACAAGGTTGACGTTTGGCCGAAGCGCCGTTTGGCATACCCCATTAACAAGAAGGAAGAGGGCATCTACGTTGTCCTCGATCTGACCTGCGAGTCGGATACCGTTCTTGAGCTCGACCGTCTGCTCGGCATCAGTGAAATGGTGCTGCGCACGAAGGTTCTGCGGGGCGACCGCTAAACCCTGCGCGTGTGGTTCATCCATTCTAGGATGGAACCAATACGTCCACCTGCATCGCGAAAGGTAAGAAATTATGGCCGGAGAAACTCCCATCACTGTTGTCGGCAACCTCGTTGCTGATCCTGAGCTGCGCTACATTCCGTCGGGCGCGGCGGTTGCGAATTTCCGCATCGCCTCCACTCCCCGCACGTTTAATCGCCAGACCAACCAGTGGGAAGACCAAGAGGCCCTGTTCCTTACCTGCAACATCTGGCGTGAGGCTGCCGAGAATGTCGCCAATTCCCTGTCCAAGGGCATGCGCGTCATCGTCAACGGCCGGCTCCGCCAGCGCTCGTACCAGACCCGCGAGGGGGAAAACCGCACGATCTTCGAGATTGAGGTCGATGAGGTTGGTCCGAGCCTGCGCTACGCTACCGCCCAGGTCACCCGCAACGAACGTTCCGGTGGCGGAAACTTCAACCGTGGTGGTGGCAACGCGAACGGCAACAACAACTACGGCGGCTTCGGCGGCGGCCAGCAGCAGCAGAACCAGGGTGGCTTCGGCGCCCCTCAGCAGCAGCAGTCGCAGCAGTCTGATCCGTGGAATAGTTCGAGCCCTGCCGGTGGTTTCGGTGGCGACGCCAATGGCGAACCGCCGTTTTAATACATTGAAAGCCAAATTTTTACCTACTTACTTTGAGGAGTGATCATGAAACTGATCCTCAACGCTGCGGTAGATAACCTCGGTGTCGCAGGCGACATCGTCGAGGTTAAGCCCGGCTACGGACGTAACTACCTGCTTCCGCGCGGGCTTGCCATCGTGGCAACCCCGGGTGCTGAGAAGCAGATCGAGGAAATTAAGAAGGCTCGCGAGGCTCGCGCTATTAGCGACCGTGAGCACGCCATCGAGCTCAAGCAGCAGCTGCAGGAGCTCAAGGGTGTAACCATTAGCGTTCGCACTTCTGAGAGCGGCAAGCTCTTCGGCTCCGTGAAGGCCGATGACATCGCCAAGGCTGTCAAGGCTGTCGGCGGTCCGCTTCTGGAAAAGCGCGCTATTGAGGTTCCGAAGGGACTTGTCACGGGTACCGGGAAGTACAACGTTCTGGTCAACCTGCATGATGATGTCTCTGCACGCGTGAACTTTGAGGTCGTTTCCGCTTAAATTTTTAAGCGTGTGAAACGGCGGCCCTACGGGGCCACATGACAACAGCAACAAAAGTGGCGGTTGCCCTGCACGGGTAACCGCCATTTTTGTCCCGTTTTACCCCCTGTGGATAACTCCGGGCAATCTGTGGATAACTTTTTCCTGCCCCCTGCGCACCGCGTCCCCGCAGTTCACGGCTTTGTAACCTTTCCGTTGTTTCCGGCGATTTTGTCTCGCCCGCGCGACAACTCGTTGACCTGCATGTTTGCCCATGTTCGAATGACCTGTGTCACGTTTAGAAAAGGTGCTGGTAACGGAAGTATTTCAGTTTGGTGACGATAATCACGTCAAAAAGTTATCCCCAGACCCTGTGGATAACCCTGTGGAAATCCCTGTGGAATAGTTGTGGATAACTCCCCATTCTTAGCGGTCAGCACCCTCTTCGCACACCCGTCCGAACGCCTGTTCTAAACCTTTTCGTACGGGTGGGTGGTTCGCGCTATGGTGTAATCCTGACCGAGTAAGGATGTGTGATGCGGTGACCAACCCCAGCTTTGATGATGCCTACCTTCCCAGCGAGCCGCCTGCCGCTGAGGATATGCCGGCGCCTGCCTTTGAGGCGGGCCGCCTCCCCCCGCACGATATCGAGGCGGAGCAGGGCGTCCTCGGCGCCATCCTGTCCTCCCCCTACGTCCTCACGGACGTGTTGGAGGTCCTCAAGCCGGATGATTTCTACCGCCCGATGCACCGCATCATCTACTCCACCATCATTGACCTGTTCAGTGAGAACCAGGAGATCGATTCCCTCATCCTCGCCTCCCGCTTGGAGCGCGATAACAACCTCGAGCGCGCCGGTGGTGCCCCGTACCTGCACACCCTCGTGCATTCGGTGCCCACCGCCGCCAATGCCCGCTACTACGCCAATATCGTCGCCGAGAAGGCCACCTTCCGCCAGCTCGTCGCCGCCGGCACCCGCGTCGTTCAGTTGGGCCACCAGTCGGAGTCCGGCATCGACGCGGATCAGGCCGTCGACCTCGCCCAGCAGGCCGTCTTCGAGGTGCAGCGCGAGGGTGCGCAGGAGGATTACCAGATCCTTGCGGATCTCCTCGGGCCCACCATGGAGGAACTCGATGAGATCGCCGCTCACGGTGGTCTCGCCGCTGGCGTGCCCACAGGTTTTGTGGATCTCGATGCGGTCACCAACGGTCTCCACGGCGGCCAGATGATCATCATCGCCGCCCGCCCGGGCGTCGGTAAGTCCACCCTCGCCCTCGACTTCGTCCGCTCCGCGAGCATCGCCCACGATCAGACCTCCGTCATCTTCTCCCTGGAGATGTCCAAAAACGAGATCGTCATGAGGATCCTCTCCGCGGAGGCGGACATCAAGCTGACGGACATGCGCTCCGGCAAAATGGAGGATACGCAGTGGAATAAGCTCGCCAACACGATGGGACGCATCGAAAACGCCAAGCTCTATATTGACGATTCTTCCAACCTCACGATGATGGAGATCCGCTCCAAGGCGCGTCAGATCGCCACCAACGTCGGCCTCGACCTCGTCGTCGTCGACTACCTCCAGCTTATGAGCTCCAACAAGCGCGTGGAGTCCCGCCAGCAGGAGGTCTCAGAATTCTCCCGCCAGTTGAAGCTGTTGGCCAAGGAGCTCGATGTTCCTGTCATCGCGATCTCCCAGTTGAACCGTGGCCCGGAAAGCCGTACGGATAAGCGCCCGCAGCTTGCGGATCTGCGTGAGTCCGGTTCGCTGGAGCAGGACGCCGACATCGTCATGCTCCTCTACCGCCCGGATTCCGCCGCCGGCGAGCAGGATAATGAGCGCGCCGGCGAGGCCGATATCATCCTGGCCAAGCACCGCGGCGGCCCGCTGGACACCATCTCCGTCGCCCACCAGCTGCATTACTCGCGCTTCCGTGATCTCGCCCGGCCGGGTATGCGCGATGCCGTTCCGCCGCCGGAGGAGCCACCGGCCTAGTTGCCGAGTGGTTGGAATGAATCCTCGTTCTGTATCGTTGCAGTGGTACGAAAGCTGAAAACCTGTTTAAGGAGTTACGTAATATGGCAACAATCGAGGTTAACGAACAGAACTTTCAGGAAACCATCCAGAAGGATGGCATTGTGCTTGTCGATTGCTGGGCCAGCTGGTGCGGCCCCTGCCGCGCCTTCGGCCCCACATTTGAGAAGGCTTCCGAGGATCACCCGGACGCTGTCTTCGGCAAGCTAGACACCGAGGCTAACCAGGGTCTGGCTGCTGCTCTGCAGATTCAGTCCATCCCCACCCTCATGATCTTCCGCGATCAGATCCTCGTGTACCGCGAGGCCGGCGCCCTCCCTGCACCGGCTCTTGAGAACCTTATCCAGCAGGTTAAGGGCCTCGACATGGACGACGTCCGTCGCCAGGTCGCAGCCCAGCAGGAAAACAACTAGAAAACGCCTGCCTATCCCCCGCCGCACGCGTGCGGCGGGGGTTTCTCTTGCTATTGCGCGCGCGGGAGGCGCAAACAGCATAGAATGTTCACTAAAAGGCCAGTTGTGATGTCCTCGTTGGCCGAGTGAGATTAGATAAGGAGCTCGTGGATCATGGCTAACCCGTTCAAGAAGGGGTGGAAGTACCTCACCTCGTCATTAGATAAGAAGATCGAGGATAACGCCGATCCGGAGGTTCAGATCAACCAGGCTGCCGAGGAGACGAAGAAACAGGCGGCGGAGATCCAGGAGCAGGCCGCGAAGATCGTCGGCGATAAGAAAGCCCTGGAGCTGAAGCTGAATCGCCTCCTCAAGGATCAGCAGTATCTGCAGGAGAAGACAAAGACTGCCCTCCAGGTCGCCGATCAGGCCCAGGCCGAGGGCAACGCGGAGCGCGCTGCCAAGTACACCAGTTCGGCGGAGATCTGCGCCTCCCAGTTGGTTGCTGTGGAGAACCAGATCAATGAGACGAAGGTTATGTACGAGCAGGCCGTGGTCGCCGCCGATCAGGCGACGGCGCAGGCGAAGAAGTCGCAGGCCAATTACCACCAGCAGATGAGCTCCATTGATCAGCTTCGTGGCCAGGCCCGCCAGGTGAAGATGCAGGAGACCGCCGCCCGCGCGAACGATCAGATCGGCTCTATCGATCGCGACCCCTCCGTCCCCACTCTTGATCAGGTTCGCGACAAGATCGAGCGCCGCTACGCCGACGCCCTCGGCGCCCAGGAGCTCACCCAGAACGCCGTGACCTCCCAAATGTCGGAGATCACCTCCTCGGGCACGGACATGAAGGCCAACGCTCGCCTTGCCGAAATCCGCGCCGCGATGCAGGAGGAAAACAAGCAGGAAGCGATCGCTTCCGAGCCCGCGGAGAAGCCCGCCGAGAAGCCCGCCGAGACTCCGCAGGAAACCCCGGCAGAAGAACCCGTCGAGAAGCCTGCGGAGAAGCCGGAAGAAAAGCCGGCAGCAACGCCCGCGGACGCCCCCGAGAAGAAATAACCCCCGACATAAAACCGGCCCCCAACATAAAACAGGCCCCGTCCAACGTGTTGGACGGGGCCTGTGCGTCGGAAGCGCACGTGAACATTTATTTCCGTTTGTTGATGTTTACTAGAACGCCGCGGATTCCAGAGTGGAACCCGTCGCGCAGGTTGACGCGTTGCGTTTCGCTCAGCGTGTATTCGTGAAGCGTCTCGCATGCGAATTGGAGGAGTGGCCGGTCGATCTCCGGGGGCAGTCCGCCGCCGGAGAGCATGTGCGCGGAGTCGCGCTGATCGGCCGTCGCCGCGTGATCGTACCACCACGAGGCGTACTGTTGTCCCACGTCAAACGGGGTTTGGAAGCCTGCGGAGGCCCACACCTCGTTCGGTAGCGGCACGTACCGCGAGCGCAGTTTGCGCCGCGGTGCCATCATCGAGGGGTTCGGGGTCGGCTTCTTCTCCTCTCCGGATTCCGCGTCCACATCCGCGCCGGAATCCGAGTCGGAGTCCGCGTCCGCGCCAGCAGCCGAACCGGGGTCTCCGCCCGCGCCCGCAGCACCCGCCTTCGCCGCGACATCCGCCGGCGTGGGCTTCTTCGCCTCCGCCCCGGTGACGATGTCGTGTTCCATCGCCTCGTCGGAGTTGTCGTTGTCCTGCGACATTGACGTCCGCGGGTCGGAGAGCGAGCTGACGGCATCGTCCCTGTCCGCCGGTTCGCCGGGCCGCGTCGGCCACGATTCTGCAGGCGACCCATCGTCCGGCGATCCCGCCGGACTCCCGCCGACAGAAGCCTCCGGCAGCTTGCCCGCCTCCGCGGCCTCCTGCGGGATAAGCGTGGATTCGGCCACCTCCAGGGGCTCCGCGTCGCCGATGGGCTTCACCGACGGCACGACCGGCGGCAGCGGCCCCTCGAGCACATGCAGCTGCATGCAGTCGGCGAAGTCTTCCCGCGGGTCGAGGATGGTCGTCGTGTCGCATGCGTGGCGCAGCGCCGAGGACATGGAATCCCAGCCGAATCCGTAGAGGTGGACCCGCACGCCGGAGTTCGTTGCCTCGTTGACGCCGGGGATCATGTCGGCGTCGCCGGATACGAGTACGGCGTCTGAGCAGGTCTGATGCACGCCGGCGAGCACGAGGTCGGCGACGAGTCTCGTATCCACGGCCTTTTGTGTGCGGCGTTCTCCCCATTCGATGAGTTGTCCGACCCGTAGTTGCACGCCGTTACATGCGCGTAGTGCGCGGTGGTAGCGGTGTGGTCCGGAGTCGGGGATTCCGTCGTACCACATTTGCCGGTGGATGGGTTGTCCTAATTGGTCTTCGATCATTCCTTTCAGTTGGGCTACGACCTCAGGGAGGTCAATTTCTAATTGTGCGCGGGCGCCTGTCTCCCACGAATTGTAAAAACTCGCAAGTAAATAGGAGGTGTCCACGAACACCATTGTTCTTTCAAGCATGGCTCCTAAATCCGTCCTTTATTAAATGTTCCCTTCAAGCATGCCTGAAAATGGTTCGGAAGGTATAACTCAAGGGGGTGGCCTGGAAAAAGTTTCCGTCGGCACACCATTTTTTGGCTTGTCGACGGTCGGTTTCTCGGTTTCCTCCCCTGTCACCCTCTCCTGACCTGCGGATTTGCGTTAATACCTCGGTGTGCTATTGTTATCCCTCGTTGGTCACGAACCAACGAATCCCCCGCTATGGTAGCCCTTTCAAGGGTTCATTTAGTGTGGGAACATGTTGTGTGAGAACTCGATAGTGTGTTGATGTACTACTTTTTGTTTGTTTGACAGGTTTTTGTGGTGCTTGTTGGGTGTGGTTTTCTGGTTTTGTGGCTGGGGGGCTGTCATCTGGCTCTGTAGGCGTCCGTTTTTTGGGCGCGTATTAGATGTGGCGCTTCAAGAATTTTGTTGACATTGTGGTGGTGGTTTTCTCGTTGAGGCCATCATTTTTTTGTTTACTTTTTTCTTTACGCTTTTGTTCTTTTGGAACGTTTTTATTTTTTTTGGATTTGAGCTGTTTTTTGCTTGTTCAACTTATTTTTTGTTGGAGAGTTTGATCCTGGCTCAGGATGAACGCTGGCGGCGTGCTTAACACATGCAAGTCGAACGGAAAGGCCCCAGCTTGCTGGGGTGCTCGAGTGGCGAACGGGTGAGTAACACGTAAGTGATCTGCCCTGCACTGGGGGATAAGCTTGGGAAACTGGGTCTAATACCCTATAGGACCGCATCGTGGTTGGTGTGGTGGAAAGGTTTTTCTGGTGTGGGATGAGCTTGCGGCCTATCAGCTTGTTGGTGGGGTAATGGCCTACCAAGGCGGCGACGGGTAGCCGGCCTGAGAGGGTGTGCGGCCACATTGGGACTGAGATACGGCCCAGACTCCTACGGGAGGCAGCAGTGGGGAATTTTGCACAATGGGCGGAAGCCTGATGCAGCGACGCCGTGTGGGGGATGAAGGCCTTCGGGTTGTAAACTCCTTTCGTCAGGGACGAAGTTTTTTTGACGGTACCTGGATAAGAAGCACCGGCTAACTACGTGCCAGCAGCCGCGGTAATACGTAGGGTGCGAGCGTTGTCCGGATTTACTGGGCGTAAAGGGCTCGTAGGTGGTGTGTCGCGTCGTCTGTGTAATCCAGGGGCTTAACTTTTGGTTGGCAGGCGATACGGGCATTGCTTGAGTGCTGTAGGGGAGACTGGAATTCCTGGTGTAGCGGTGAAATGCGCAGATATCAGGAGGAACACCGATGGCGAAGGCAGGTCTCTGGGCAGTTACTGACGCTGAGGAGCGAGAGCATGGGTAGCGAACAGGATTAGATACCCTGGTAGTCTATGCTGTAAACGGTGGGCGCTAGGTGTGAGTCCCTTCCACGGGGTTTGTGCCGTAGCTAACGCTTTAAGCGCCCCGCCTGGGGAGTACGGCCGCAAGGCTAAAACTCAAAGGAATTGACGGGGGCCCGCACAAGCGGCGGAGCATGTGGATTAATTCGATGCAACGCGAAGAACCTTACCTGGGCTTGACATATGTGAGATTGGGCTAGAGATAGTTCGTCCCTTGTGGCTCATTTACAGGTGGTGCATGGTTGTCGTCAGCTCGTGTCGTGAGATGTTGGGTTAAGTCCCGCAACGAGCGCAACCCTTGTCTTATGTTGCCAGCACGTTGTGGTGGGGACTCGTGAGAGACTGCCGGGGTTAACTCGGAGGAAGGTGGGGATGACGTCAAATCATCATGCCCCTTATGTCCAGGGCTTCACACATGCTACAATGGCTGGTACAGTGCGTGTGCGACACCGTGAGGTGGAGCTAATCGCGAAAGCCAGTCTCAGTTCGGATTGGGGTCTGCAACTCGACCCCATGAAGTCGGAGTCGCTAGTAATCGCAGATCAGCAGTGCTGCGGTGAATACGTTCCCGGGCCTTGTACACACCGCCCGTCACGTCATGAAAGTTGGTAACACCCGAAGCCCATGGCCCAACCGGTTTTCCGGGGGGAGTGGTCGAAGGTGGGATTGGCGATTGGGACGAAGTCGTAACAAGGTAGCCGTACCGGAAGGTGCGGCTGGATCACCTCCTTTCTAAGGAGTTTTATTTATTATTTTTTTCTTCTACTGGCACTCATGGTTGGTAGGGGATGCAGGTGTTTGTGTCGCCGCAGGTGTGACCGCGCCTAAAGTTTTGAATCCAGCGTGGATGCAAAACGGGTGAGCCGCCCAATATGTGGGTGCTGCAAGGATTGTGTTGAACGTGAAAAACATGTGGTGGTGCATTGGCATGCTGTTGGGTGTCTGGGGCAATATGTGTTGTTCCTTTTGGTCACCATGGTTGAAAGACAGGGTTTTTGTTTTCTTGTTTTTTGGTTGTGGTGGTGTGGTGTGTGTGAATTGTATAGTGGACGCGTGTGATTTCTTTTTTGTTCATGTTTTAGTTTTTTGATTGTGGCATTGTGTTTGTGTTTTTTATTTTTTAGGCACACGGTGGATGCCTGGGCATGGCAAGCTGATGAAGGACGTGGTGGGCTGCGTTAAGCCTCGGGGAGTTGCCGTATGAGCGTTGATCCGAGGATGTCCGAATGGGGAAACCTAGCCCTCAGTGATGGGGGTTACCGTATGATGAATTCATAGTTGTGCGGGAGTGGCCGGGGAAGTGAAACATCTTAGTACCTGGTGTGTAAGAAAACAATTGTGATTTTGTGAGTAGTGGCGAACGAAAGCGAATTTTTGACTAAACTGCATGCAGCGTGATGCCTTGGTTGGGGTGTTGTGTGTGGGGTTGTGGGGTCTGCGTTGGTGGTCAACCTTTTTGCCACCAGCCTTTAGCGCATGCGTAGCGGAAGTGGTGTGGAATCGCCTGCCGGAGTAGGTGAGAGTCCTGTACGTGAAATGTGTGTGCTTGGGTGTGCGTGGTGTCCCCGAGTAGCAGTGGGCTCGTGGAATCTGCTGTGAATCTGCCGGGACCGTCCGGTAAGTCTGATAACTTGCTTGTGACCGATAGTGTATGAGTACCGTGAGGGAATGGTGAAAAGTACCCCGGGAGGGGAGTGAAATAGTTCCTGAAACCGTGTGTTGACAATCCGTCAGAGCCTCTTTTAATGGGGTGATGGCGTGCCTTTTGAAGAATGAGCCTGCGAGTCAGCGGCATGTCGCTTTAAAGTTAACTATTTGTTGTAGGTAGCTGGAGGGAAACCGAATCCTAATGTAGGGTGTTGGTGGCATGTTCTGGACCCGAAGCGGGGTGATCTACCCATGGCCAGTGTGAAGCAAGGGTAAGACTTTGTGGAGGCGCGAACCCACGTAGGTTGAAAACTGCGGGGATGAGTTGTGGGTAGGGGTGAAAGGCCAATCAAACTCCGTGATAGCTGGTTCTCCCCGAAATGCATTTAGGTGCAGCGTCGTTGGTAGTGCTGCGGAGGTAGAGCTACTGGTTGATTGAGCGGGATTTTGTCTTAGTGACGTCAGCCAAACTCCGAATGCCGTATGTATGGTCCACGGCAGTGAGACTGCGGGGGATAAGCTTCGTAGTCGAGAGGGAAACAGCCCAGATCGCCGGTTAAGGCCCCTAAGGGTGTGCTAAGTGGAAAAGGATGTGTAATCGCGATGACAGCCAGGAGGTTGGCTTAGAAGCAGCCATCCTTGAAAGAGTGCGTAATAGCTCACTGGTTAAGTGGTTGTGCGCCGACAATGTAGTGGGGCTTAAGTACACCGCCGAAACCGCGGCAAGAATGTTTTTTGTTTTTGGGTAGGGGAGCGTCGTGCATTGTGTGAAGCCTGCTGGTAACGGTTGGTGGATGTGTGTGCGAGTGAGAATGCAGGCATGAGTAGCGAATGGTAGGTGGAAATCCTACCCGCCGGATGACTAAGGGTTCCTGGGTGAAGCTGGTCTTCCCAGGGTGAGTCGGGACCTAAGGCGAGGCCGACAGGCGTAGTCGATGGATAACCAGTTGATATTCTGGTACCCGCGCATGTGCGACAAATGGTGAATCATTGATACTAACCACCCATGGAGATCAACGTTTTCCTGCATTTTTGATGTGGGGTGTTGTTTTTTGTGTGTGGGACCTGATGTGGTAGTAGCCACGTGATGGGGTGACACAGTAGGGTAGCCGCGCCACTTAGTGGATTGTGGTGTAAGCGTGTGGCACGAGGACGTGTTAAATGCCGTTCTCATTTATGTGTGAGGCGTGATGCGTAGCCTGTTAAAGGGTGATGGTGGTGATCCTGTGCTGTCGAGAAAAGCCTCTAGCGAGTGCAAGTGTGGCCCGTACCCCAAACCGACACAGGTGGTCAGGTTGAGAATACTAAGGCGAACGGGTGAACTATGGTTAAGGAATTCGGCAAAATGCCCCCGTAACTTCGGGAGAAGGGGGACCCATGACCGTTGCTGACAGCAACTAGTGCGGTTGTGGGGCGCAGAGAATAGAGGGAAGCGACTGTTTACCAAAAACATAGGTCTGTGCGAAGAAGGTTAATTCGATGTATACGGACTGACGCCTGCCCGGTGCTGGAAGGTTAAGAGGACCTGTTAGATCATTTTGTGGTCGAAGCGGAGAATTTAAGCCCCAGTAAACGGCGGTGGTAACTATAACCATCCTAAGGTAGCGAAATTCCTTGTCGGGTAAGTTCCGACCTGCACGAATGGCGTAACGACTTCTCTGCTGTCTCGACCATAGGCCCGGTGAAATTGCAGTACGAGTAAAGATGCTCGTTTCGCGCGGCAGGACGAAAAGACCCCGGGACCTTCACTATAGCTTGGTATTGGTGTTCGGTTCGGTTTGTGTAGCATAGGTGGGAGACGTTGAGGCGTGCACGCTAGTGCGCGTGGAGTCGGAAGGTGAAATACCACTCTGATCGGATTGGATGTCTAACTTCGGGCCATGATCTGGTTTCAAGGACAGTGCCTGGTGGGTAGTTTAACTGGGGCGGTTGCCTCCCAAAATGTAACGGAGGCGCCCAAAGGTTCCCTCAGCCTGGTTGGCAATCAGGTGTTTAGAGTGTAAGTGCATAAGGGAGCTTGACTGTGAGACGGACATGTCGAGCAGGTACGAAAGTAGGGACTAGTGATCCGGCACCGATGTACGGAAGTGGTGTCGCTCAACGGATAAAAGGTACCCCGGGGATAACAGGCTGATCTTCCCCAAGAGTTCATATCGACGGGATGGTTTGGCACCTCGATGTCGGCTCGTCGCATCCTGGGGCTGGAGTAGGTCCCAAGGGTTGGGCTGTTCGCCCATTAAAGCGGCACGCGAGCTGGGTTCAGAACGTCGTGAGACAGTTCGGTCTCTATCCGCCGCGCGCGTTAAGAAACTTGAGAAAGGCTGTCCCTAGTACGAGAGGACCGGGATGGACGTACCTCTAGTGTGCCAGCTGTCACGCCCGTGGCACGGCTGGTTGGCTACGTACGGGAAGGATAACCGCTGAAAGCATCTAAGCGGGAAGCCTGTTTCAAGATAAGGTTTCTTAGGTTCCCTATAGACGATGGGGTTGATAGGCCAGAATTGGAAGGTGGGTAACCACCGAAGGTGACTGGTACTAATAACCATACTTTTAAAAAACACTATAACCTGCTACAAACACTAAACGCGAACAACGAATCACACGTGGTCCACTATGCAATATCAGACACACCACACCGTCGGCTGACGCCGACGACGAAAAGATAAATGAAAAACAACACGCCCAAATTAAGACGTGTCGGTGGCGATAGTGGTTGGGAAACGCCCGGTCCCATTCCGAACCCGGAAGCTAAGCCAACCAACGCCGATGGTACTGCACCCGGGAGGATGTGGGAGAGTAGGACACCGCCGACCACAAACATGAAAAAGGGAGGAGCAGAGAGACAATCTCTGCTCCTCCCTCTTTTCGCATGCCCACACAGGTTTCTAAACGAGTTCATGAGAAGTTAACGTGGGGTCTTCTGTCCAAAATAACCCCTATTTACCTGCGGGTTTGTGGTTTTGTTGGTGTGTGGTTTATTGTTGTTTTCACCGCATCGGGGGCCTAAAAGCTTTTTGGTTGTTTTGGTTGTTGGTGTGGTTGTTGACTGGGTTTTGACTTTTGTTTACTTCCTGGTTAATATGTGAACTCGCGCTTTTGAAGCGGCTCGATGTGGTCGAGCGTGGATTTTGTGCGGCATGTTGTGTGAGAACTCGATAGTGTGTTGATGTACTACTTTTTGTTTGTTTGACAGGTTTTTGTGGTGCTTGTTGGGTGTGGTTTTCTGGTTTTGTGGCTGGGGGGCTGTCATCTGGCTCTGTACAAGGCGTTTCCGTTTTGGTTTCGTTTTGGTGGATGTGGCGCTTCAAGAATTTTGTTGACATTGTGGTGGTGGTTTTCTCGTTGAGGCCATCATTGTTTTTTGTTTACTTTTTTCTTTACGCTTTTGTTCTTTTGGAACGTTTTATTTTTTTTGGTTTGAGCTGTTTTTTGCTTGTTCAACTTATTTTTTGTTGGAGAGTTTGATCCTGGCTCAGGATGAACGCTGGCGGCGTGCTTAACACATGCAAGTCGAACGGAAAGGCCCTTGCTTGCAAGGGTGCTCGAGTGGCGAACGGGTGAGTAACACGTAAGTGATCTGCCCTGCACTGGGGGATAAGCTTGGGAAACTGGGTCTAATACCCTATAGGACCGCATCGTGGTTGGTGTGGTGGAAAGGTTTTTCTGGTGTGGGATGAGCTTGCGGCCTATCAGCTTGTTGGTGGGGTAATGGCCTACCAAGGCGGCGACGGGTAGCCGGCCTGAGAGGGTGTGCGGCCACATTGGGACTGAGATACGGCCCAGACTCCTACGGGAGGCAGCAGTGGGGAATTTTGCACAATGGGCGGAAGCCTGATGCAGCGACGCCGTGTGGGGGATGAAGGCCTTCGGGTTGTAAACTCCTTTCGTCAGGGACGAAGTTTTTTTGACGGTACCTGGATAAGAAGCACCGGCTAACTACGTGCCAGCAGCCGCGGTAATACGTAGGGTGCGAGCGTTGTCCGGATTTACTGGGCGTAAAGGGCTCGTAGGTGGTGTGTCGCGTCGTCTGTGTAATCCAGGGGCTTAACTTTTGGTTGGCAGGCGATACGGGCATTGCTTGAGTGCTGTAGGGGAGACTGGAATTCCTGGTGTAGCGGTGAAATGCGCAGATATCAGGAGGAACACCGATGGCGAAGGCAGGTCTCTGGGCAGTTACTGACGCTGAGGAGCGAGAGCATGGGTAGCGAACAGGATTAGATACCCTGGTAGTCTATGCTGTAAACGGTGGGCGCTAGGTGTGAGTCCCTTCCACGGGGTTTGTGCCGTAGCTAACGCTTTAAGCGCCCCGCCTGGGGAGTACGGCCGCAAGGCTAAAACTCAAAGGAATTGACGGGGGCCCGCACAAGCGGCGGAGCATGTGGATTAATTCGATGCAACGCGAAGAACCTTACCTGGGCTTGACATATGTGAGATTGGGCTAGAGATAGTTCGTCCCTTGTGGCTCATTTACAGGTGGTGCATGGTTGTCGTCAGCTCGTGTCGTGAGATGTTGGGTTAAGTCCCGCAACGAGCGCAACCCTTGTCTTATGTTGCCAGCACGTTGTGGTGGGGACTCGTGAGAGACTGCCGGGGTTAACTCGGAGGAAGGTGGGGATGACGTCAAATCATCATGCCCCTTATGTCCAGGGCTTCACACATGCTACAATGGCTGGTACAGTGCGTGTGCGACACCGTGAGGTGGAGCTAATCGCGAAAGCCAGTCTCAGTTCGGATTGGGGTCTGCAACTCGACCCCATGAAGTCGGAGTCGCTAGTAATCGCAGATCAGCAGTGCTGCGGTGAATACGTTCCCGGGCCTTGTACACACCGCCCGTCACGTCATGAAAGTTGGTAACACCCGAAGCCCATGGCCCAACCGGTTTTCCGGGGGGAGTGGTCGAAGGTGGGATTGGCGATTGGGACGAAGTCGTAACAAGGTAGCCGTACCGGAAGGTGCGGCTGGATCACCTCCTTTCTAAGGAGTTTTATTTATTATTTTTTTCTTCTACTGGCACTCATGGTTGGTAGGGGATGCAGGTGTTTGTGTCGCCGCAGGTGTGACCGCGCCTAAAGTTTTGAATCCAGCGTGGATGCAAAACGGGTGAGCCGCCCAATATGTGGGTGCTGCAAGGATTGTGTTGAACGTGAAAAACATGTGGTGGTGCATTGGCATGCTGTTGGGTGTCTGGGGCAATATGTGTTGTTCCTTTTGGTCACCATGGTTGAAAGACAGGGTTTTTGTTTTCTTGTTTTTTGGTTGTGGTGGTGTGGTGTGTGTGAATTGTATAGTGGACGCGTGTGATTTCTTTTTTGTTCATGTTTTAGTTTTTTGATTGTGGCATTGTGTTTGTGTTTTTTATTTTTTAGGCACACGGTGGATGCCTGGGCATGGCAAGCTGATGAAGGACGTGGTGGGCTGCGTTAAGCCTCGGGGAGTTGCCGTATGAGCGTTGATCCGAGGATGTCCGAATGGGGAAACCTAGCCCTCAGTGATGGGGGTTACCGTATGATGAATTCATAGTTGTGCGGGAGTGGCCGGGGAAGTGAAACATCTTAGTACCTGGTGTGTAAGAAAACAATTGTGATTTTGTGAGTAGTGGCGAACGAAAGCGAATTTTTGACTAAACTGCATGCAGCGTGATGCCTTGGTTGGGGTGTTGTGTGTGGGGTTGTGGGGTCTGCGTTGGTGGTCAACCTTTTTGCCACCAGCCTTTAGCGCATGCGTAGCGGAAGTGGTGTGGAATCGCCTGCCGGAGTAGGTGAGAGTCCTGTACGTGAAATGTGTGTGCTTGGGTGTGCGTGGTGTCCCCGAGTAGCAGTGGGCTCGTGGAATCTGCTGTGAATCTGCCGGGACCGTCCGGTAAGTCTGATAACTTGCTTGTGACCGATAGTGTATGAGTACCGTGAGGGAATGGTGAAAAGTACCCCGGGAGGGGAGTGAAATAGTTCCTGAAACCGTGTGTTGACAATCCGTCAGAGCCTCTTTTAATGGGGTGATGGCGTGCCTTTTGAAGAATGAGCCTGCGAGTCAGCGGCATGTCGCTTTAAAGTTAACTATTTGTTGTAGGTAGCTGGAGGGAAACCGAATCCTAATGTAGGGTGTTGGTGGCATGTTCTGGACCCGAAGCGGGGTGATCTACCCATGGCCAGTGTGAAGCAAGGGTAAGACTTTGTGGAGGCGCGAACCCACGTAGGTTGAAAACTGCGGGGATGAGTTGTGGGTAGGGGTGAAAGGCCAATCAAACTCCGTGATAGCTGGTTCTCCCCGAAATGCATTTAGGTGCAGCGTCGTTGGTAGTGCTGCGGAGGTAGAGCTACTGGTTGATTGAGCGGGATTTTGTCTTAGTGACGTCAGCCAAACTCCGAATGCCGTATGTATGGTCCACGGCAGTGAGACTGCGGGGGATAAGCTTCGTAGTCGAGAGGGAAACAGCCCAGATCGCCGGTTAAGGCCCCTAAGGGTGTGCTAAGTGGAAAAGGATGTGTAATCGCGATGACAGCCAGGAGGTTGGCTTAGAAGCAGCCATCCTTGAAAGAGTGCGTAATAGCTCACTGGTTAAGTGGTTGTGCGCCGACAATGTAGTGGGGCTTAAGTACACCGCCGAAACCGCGGCAAGAATGTTTTTTGTTTTTGGGTAGGGGAGCGTCGTGCATTGTGTGAAGCCTGCTGGTAACGGTTGGTGGATGTGTGTGCGAGTGAGAATGCAGGCATGAGTAGCGAATGGTAGGTGGAAATCCTACCCGCCGGATGACTAAGGGTTCCTGGGTGAAGCTGGTCTTCCCAGGGTGAGTCGGGACCTAAGGCGAGGCCGACAGGCGTAGTCGATGGATAACCAGTTGATATTCTGGTACCCGCGCATGTGCGACAAATGGTGAATCATTGATACTAACCACCCATGGAGATCAACGTTTTCCTGCATTTTTGATGTGGGGTGTTGTTTTTTGTGTGTGGGACCTGATGTGGTAGTAGCCACGTGATGGGGTGACACAGTAGGGTAGCCGCGCCACTTAGTGGATTGTGGTGTAAGCGTGTGGCACGAGGACGTGTTAAATGCCGTTCTCATTTATGTGTGAGGCGTGATGCGTAGCCTGTTAAAGGGTGATGGTGGTGATCCTGTGCTGTCGAGAAAAGCCTCTAGCGAGTGCAAGTGTGGCCCGTACCCCAAACCGACACAGGTGGTCAGGTTGAGAATACTAAGGCGAACGGGTGAACTATGGTTAAGGAATTCGGCAAAATGCCCCCGTAACTTCGGGAGAAGGGGGACCCATGACCGTTGCTGACAGCAACTAGTGCGGTTGTGGGGCGCAGAGAATAGAGGGAAGCGACTGTTTACCAAAAACATAGGTCTGTGCGAAGAAGGTTAATTCGATGTATACGGACTGACGCCTGCCCGGTGCTGGAAGGTTAAGAGGACCTGTTAGATCATTTTGTGGTCGAAGCGGAGAATTTAAGCCCCAGTAAACGGCGGTGGTAACTATAACCATCCTAAGGTAGCGAAATTCCTTGTCGGGTAAGTTCCGACCTGCACGAATGGCGTAACGACTTCTCTGCTGTCTCGACCATAGGCCCGGTGAAATTGCAGTACGAGTAAAGATGCTCGTTTCGCGCGGCAGGACGAAAAGACCCCGGGACCTTCACTATAGCTTGGTATTGGTGTTCGGTTCGGTTTGTGTAGCATAGGTGGGAGACGTTGAGGCGTGCACGCTAGTGCGCGTGGAGTCGGAAGGTGAAATACCACTCTGATCGGATTGGATGTCTAACTTCGGGCCATGATCTGGTTTCAAGGACAGTGCCTGGTGGGTAGTTTAACTGGGGCGGTTGCCTCCCAAAATGTAACGGAGGCGCCCAAAGGTTCCCTCAGCCTGGTTGGCAATCAGGTGTTTAGAGTGTAAGTGCATAAGGGAGCTTGACTGTGAGACGGACATGTCGAGCAGGTACGAAAGTAGGGACTAGTGATCCGGCACCGATGTACGGAAGTGGTGTCGCTCAACGGATAAAAGGTACCCCGGGGATAACAGGCTGATCTTCCCCAAGAGTTCATATCGACGGGATGGTTTGGCACCTCGATGTCGGCTCGTCGCATCCTGGGGCTGGAGTAGGTCCCAAGGGTTGGGCTGTTCGCCCATTAAAGCGGCACGCGAGCTGGGTTCAGAACGTCGTGAGACAGTTCGGTCTCTATCCGCCGCGCGCGTTAAGAAACTTGAGAAAGGCTGTCCCTAGTACGAGAGGACCGGGATGGACGTACCTCTAGTGTGCCAGCTGTCACGCCCGTGGCACGGCTGGTTGGCTACGTACGGGAAGGATAACCGCTGAAAGCATCTAAGCGGGAAGCCTGTTTCAAGATAAGGTTTCTTAGGTTCCCTATAGACGATGGGGTTGATAGGCCAGAATTGGAAGGTGGGTAACCACCGAAGGTGACTGGTACTAATAACCATATTTTAAAAAACACTATAACCTGCTACAAACACTAAACGCGAACAACGAATCACACGTGGTCCACTATGCAATATCAGACACACCACACCGTCGGCTGACGCCGACGACGAAAAGATAAATGAAAAACAACACGCCCAAATTAAGACGTGTCGGTGGCGATAGTGGTTGGGAAACGCCCGGTCCCATTCCGAACCCGGAAGCTAAGCCAACCAACGCCGATGGTACTGCACCCGGGAGGATGTGGGAGAGTAGGACACCGCCGACCACAAACATAAAAGACCGGCCCACGAACACCAGTTCGCGGGCCGGTCTTTTCTATGCAACCAAACGCGCACCCAAACGTTCGCGCCCGCTATCCATCAGCCAATTCCCCACCCACCGTCATATAAGAGTATTGTTGCGGGACATGACAACATTGTATGAACCGGTAACCTTTGGAAGCACCGAACTGAAAAACCGCATCGTCATGGCCCCCCTCACCCGCACCCGCGCGGACCTCGACGGCACCCCCAATGACCTTCTCGTCGAGCATTATCGCCAGCGCGCGGGCCTCGGCCTCATTATCGCCGAGGGGACGTGGCCCACGATCGAGGGCCGCACCTGGTACAACCAGCCCGGCATCGCCACCGCCGCACACCGCGACGCCTGGCAGAAGGTGACCGACGCCGTCCACACAGCGGGTGGGAAGATTTTCCTGCAGATCATGCACGGCGGCCGCATTTCCCACGAGGAGATCACGGGCACCGGCCGCATCGTGGCCCCGAGCGCTATCGCCGCCCCGAATCCGATCCGCCTTAAGGAGGGCAAGGCCCCGGCCCCGGTCCCGCATTCGCTTACCGCGGCTGAGATCGGCCAGATCGAGGACGAGTTCGTGCAGGCGGCCGAGCGCGCCATCGCCGCTGGTTTCGACGGCATTGAGCTCCACGGCGCGAACGGGTACCTTATTAACCAGTTCTTCTCCCCGGCGGCTAACACCCGCGACGACGCCTACGGCACGGACCGTTCCCTCTTCGCCACGGAGGTGACCAATAAGGTTGCGGACGCTATCGGCGCGGACAAGGTCGCCATTCGCCTGTCGCCCGGCCAGAACATTCAGGGCGCTGACGAAACCGACCCGGAGGAGACCGCGAGGACGTATCTCACCTTCGCCCGCAACATCCCGCGTCTCGCATTCCTTCACGTCATGAACCCGGATCCTGCCGATTCGCTCGTCCAGGAGCTCCGCAGGGGGCAAAACCTCGTTCTCAATACGGGCTTTGGCACGGTGACCACGAAGCAGGATGCCGAGCAGATCGTGGCCGCAGGCCACGCGGAGGCGGTCTCCGTCGGCCGACGCGCCATGGCGAACCCGGACCTCGCCTACCGCTGGGAGAACAACCTTCCGGAAAACGAGCTCAACCAGGCCACCGTCTACGGCAGCGGCTCCGAGGGTTACACCGATTACCCCGCGTATCAGTAGCACACGCGCTTACCTGTTTGTTCCTGCGTACGATGGAATTAAAAGGGGGCCACGATGACGAGTGATGCTACGTACCGGTTTGCGCTTGCCCATATGGGCGGTCTCCTCGTGCAATTGGCGCCGGTTCTGGAGAATGCGACGCAGGATACGCTCACCTTTGTCCTCGTTAACTTCGACGCAGCCGAAGCCCACCCCATCGGCACCTTCGAGACCATCCGCGCCGTCGATATGGGCGATTTCTCGGGCCCCTCGTTCGAGAAGGACTTCGGCACCGGCCCCACGGTCGGCGTCATCGCGGTGACGGTGGGTGAGCACTACCGGCTGGAGTCGATGGCCCGCCCGGCTGGCATGGAGCGGGCCTTCCAGCGCTTCCCGTTCTGGGCCTTGACGTATTCGGCCGACGGTTCGTGGGGCATCGTCGGCACGAGCTATCCGGTCGAGTACGAGGATTTCGACAAACGCGCCATCCCCGCGCACCCACGGCCACTCTTGACTCCTTTCGCTGACCTCGGGGAACTGTAGTCTCCGCTTTTCGACGCCCCGCCAAACCCCTACTCCTCCGCAATCGCCTCCAGCGGGCTCGTCGCTGCTGCGGAGCGCGCAGGGATGGCGGCAGCGAGCACCCCAATGACGCCGGATGCGGCGAACATGAGCGCGATTTGCCCCCAGGGCATGACGATCTCCTCGATGCCGACCCCGGCCAAAGCCCGCAAAAAGCCCCAGCCAATAAACAGCCCGATGCCGGTGCCCAGCAGCGCGCCGTAAATGGCGATGATCACGGATTCGATGTAGATCATGCCCCTGACCTGCCGCGCATGCGTGCCCACGGCGCGGAGCATGCCGATCTCCTGCCGCCGCTCAGTAATGGATAGCGCGAGCGTGTTCACGATCCCCAAAATGGCGACGAGCACGGCGAGCCCGAGCAGCAGGTACAAAATGGTCAGCATCTGGTCGATGAGGTTCGCGTAGCTGTTGGAGTACTGCTCCTTGTCTTTGACGGAGACGACGAGGTACGGGTCTGTGACCTTCTCAATCGCGGCGCGGCCTTCCTCCGGCGTGACGCCGTCGGTGAGCCGGACGTAGATGAGGTCGGTCTTGATGTCATTGCCGGAGACGATCCGCGCGGCCAGCGGCTCCGCGATAATCGCGCGCCCGATGCCCACTGCCTGCCCGTATGTGCCGACCACGGGCGCGGTCGTCGTGTGCCCATCCAACGACGCCAGCTGCACCTGCGCGCCCACGCCGATCCCGAACCTCTCAGCCATGGTCTCGGCGAGCAGCACGCCGTTGCCGATCTCCAGCGTGCCGTCTACCAGTGGCATGTCGGTGAACCCGCGCGGCGCCCGCGTGGCCACCGGCGACCCCGGCGTGCCAAACGAGTCGGACATCGGCACCTCGTTAACAAAAATCGGCGCCTTCGACATGGTCATCACATCGTCCACTTCCGGCAGGTCAGCTACCTTGTCGGAGACCTCCCGCGGAATCGTAAGCGTGCTACTACCGCTCGCCCCGCCGGGCCCGGTGAGCACAAAATCCGCGGTCACGGACGTATCCAGCTGTCCGGTGAGGCTGTTTTTCATCGTCGCCCCGAGCGCGCCCACGGACGTGACCAGCGCGAGCCCGAGCGTGAGGGCGAAGGCTGTGGCTGCGGTCCGTCTCGGCGTTCGCCGTGCGTTCGTTGACGCTAGCTTGCCGACGGCTCCGAAGGGCGTCGCCACGAAAAACCCCAGGATGGCTGTGCATACGCGCGCCAGCGCGGGCCCCGCAAACCAGGCCCCGAGGATGAGCGCCAGCGACCCGCCGGCCATGCACCACGCGCGGGAGCCCGTCGAATAGCTCGGTGTGAGCGCACCGACGAGTCCCGCGAGAATACCGCCCACGATCAGCACCCCACCAGCGATCGTCCGTCCTCGCAGCGAGTCTGAGGAGCTCTGGTCGCCTGCGCGCATCGCCTGCACCGGGTGGACGGCCCCCGCCCGGCGGGCCGGTGACCAGGCGGCGAGCACGGTCACGAGGACCCCGAGTACTACGGGCACAATAATCGATTGGGGCGTGAGCATGAAGGTGCCGGGGCTGAGCACCGCCCCGCGGCTGGCGGCGATCTCCATGAGCGCCTGCACGAGCCCCCACCCTGCGATGACGCCGAGTGCGGAGCCGATGAGCCCAACGATGATCGCCTCCACAATGACGCTCCGCGTGATCTGTCGCCGCGAGGTCCCCAGTGCCCGCAGCAGCGCAAACTCCCGCGTGCGCTGCGCCACGATCATGGAGAACGTGTTGGTGATGATGAAGGTGCCCACCACGAGCGCGATGCCGGCAAACGCCCACAGGAAGTAGTTCACAAAGCTAAGCGAGTCGGTGATCATGCTGGTCAGCTTGTCGGCGATGGCCTGCCCGGTCTGGAATTCCACCCCCGGGTACTGCGCCTTCAGCTTTTCCGTGAGCGCGTCTACGTCCGTGCCGTCCCTCAGCGAGATCGCGATCTCGTAGAGGTGCTTCCCGTCGGTGAACTCGTCGATGTACGTCTGCTCATCAAAGGCGACGCTGACCAGCCCGGTCCCCATCATCGCCGGCGTGAATGTGCCGGTGACGGTCTTCGTGGACCGCCCCTTCGGCGTCACCACATCGAGAACATCCCCGGGCGCGACCTCGGCTTTCTTCGCCGATTCGCTGTCCAGCAGCATCTCGTCCGCCCCCGTCGGCGCGCTGCCGCTATCGAGCGTCCCGGCCACCTCATCTACCCAGATCACGCCTTGCGAGGCGCCCCCAGGCGTGAGCTTCAGCGGCTCGCCCGCCGGCGTCGCCACCACAATCGAGGTCGCATGGCTTGACGAGGGCTCCACCCTCTCCACATCCTCGCGTCCCCGCAGGTCAGCGACCGCTTCAATCGGCGCATTATCCGTCAGCCCCATTGTCGACCCCATGACGAGGTCCACATCCGCGTACCGCGACGTCGCCATCTGGTCAAACGTGTTAGACAGCCCCGCCGTGAGGATGGACGACCCCGCAATGAACGCAGTCCCAAGCACAACAGCAAGCACCGTGAGCAGCAGTCGCACCTTGTGCGCGAGCACGTTCCGCCAGCTCACCCTCGCGAGCGGCGCCCGCGTCCGCTTACGCGGCGCCCGCGTCGGCTGACGCCGACGCGCCTTTAACGTATGTTTCCCCATCAGTTCAGCCCCGCCATCGTCTCGAGGATCTCCTCCGTCGTGGGCTTGACGAGCTCCTTCGTGATCCGCCCGTCGTCAAGGAACACGACGCGGTCGGCATAGCTCGCCGCAGTCGCATCATGGGTCACAATAACCACGGTCTGCCCCCACTCGTCCACGGAATTGCGCAGAATCGCCAGCACCTCCGTCGAGGCATTGGAGTCCAGGTTGCCGGTCGGCTCGTCGCCAAAAATGATCCGTGGCCTGCTCACCAGCGCCCGCGCCACGGCCACGCGTTGCTGTTGCCCGCCGGAGAGCTCGCTCGGCCGGTGCCCCAGTCGCTCACCTAGTCCCAACTTGTTCACAACAAGTTGGTACCACTCGTAGTCCACCTCACGGCCGGCAATATCTGTCGGCAGCGTGATGTTTTCCGCAGCCGTCAGCGTCGGCACGAGGTTGAACGACTGGAACACAAACCCCAGCTCGTCACGACGCAGATCCGTCAGCTCCTTATCATTCAGCGTGCTCACATCCACATCGCCGATAAACGCTTGACCGGAGGTGATCGAGTCGAGCCCCGCCATAGTGTGCATGAGCGTCGACTTCCCAGAGCCACTCGGCCCCATGATGGCCGTGAACTCCCCCTCCCGGAACTCTATGGAAACGTGGTCGAGTGCGGTGACCAGCGTGTCACCGCTTCCATACGTTTTCACAATATCCACTGCACGGGCTGTTCCAGACATACCTCTACATTACATAGGCACAGGAACGCCGGGGCTGTGCAAAGTAGATTGCAAAGTACATTGCAAAGTAGATTGCAGTGCAATGAACATTGCAATCTACATTCGTTGCAGAGCAGTGAAGGGGCCGACAAAAAGCCGTTGTAGTGCAGTAAAAGGTGCAATGCACATTCTTTTTCAAAGCCTGGCCCGCCCCACACAGTTGCTCGCGGTACCTTTTGTCCACGCCCCCACGACGACCAGAAACCGCCCGTGACAAAACTTACGGTTTTGTTGCTGCAAACCTGCGGAATTCCCAGGTGGTCAGATCTGCTACCCTAGATCCGGTTACCTTTTGTCTACGCCCTCCATTAGAGCGCCACCATCAGGTCCAGGCTGGCAGCAACGGGACTCACATCAAACCAGGTATACCGCAGCCTGCAGAAGAACAGCCACATTCAAAAAGTCCGCGATCTAGAAGATAAGCGAGTTATCCGCTATTACCTCGAAAGCTAAGTAGGCGGCTTCTCATTTGGCATGTGATCGCTCGCGGTTCCCACAGGTATTCGGGTACGGGTTGTCCGCGTGTTCACGAGCGTAACCACCTCTCCTGGCAAAAAGTAGACGGCTATTTCCGGGTCGCCCCCAGCGTTCCAGGTGGTCAAACCTGCTACACAGAATCCGTCTACCTTTTTCTCGCACCCCGCTGAAGCCCCAGCAAAACCTACAGCGAAAACTCCCGCTCCCGCCCATCCACCGGGTCCTCGAACCGCAGCGAGTACGCCGTGAGCCCCAAAGGCCGCGTGAAGTCGTCCATGAGGTCGTTGCGGATGGCGGGGTACAGCGGATCGTTCACGATGGGCACGCCGGCCTCGCACATATGAAGCCTGAGCTGGTGCGTTTTCCCCGTATGCGGCGCCAACACGTGCACCCGCCCAGAAACAGAAACCACATGCGTCTCAGCATTAACTTCCCCGTCAACCGTGTGCGCCTGCAAATCGCCTGGCACCTTGGAGATCCGCGACCGCCACACGGTTCCCGGCGCAACAGCCGAAGGCACAGAAGACACAGCATGATACGTCTTTTCCACCTGACGCCGGGCAAACATCTCCTGGTACGCGCCCCGAAATGCCCGCGACTTCGTGAACAGCAGCAACCCACTGGTGTGCCGATCCAAGCGGTGCGCGGGGGAGAGCTCCTCATTCCCCGTCGCCCGCCGCAGCCGCACGACGGCTGTCTCCGTAATGTGCGCCCCCTTCGGCACGGTCGCCAAAAATGGCGGCTTGTTCACCACAAGTATGCGCGCATCTTCATACACAGGAGAAATAGAAAAAGGCACATGCGGCTCCGGCGCCGGCATGCGGTAGAAGTACACGTCCTCCCCAGCGGCCAACACCTGCCCCGGCGCAATCACCTGCCCCCGCCGGTCCCGCACCTCCCCCGCGGCAAACCGCCGATCCAACGCACGAGCATTATCTAATGGGTGCCTGTGTCGCTGCCCTTCAATCACCAAACGCAAAAAATCGCGCGCCACAATCGAATACGGTGCGCGCACGCGGGAGGCGGTGAGCCCGTTGCGCGGGGGCAGTGGCTGTACGATAGGGCGCATGAACCTTGATTTTCTCACAGACGCGTTTGTTACTTACTCTTCCGACGGCATCGGCAAGGCCATTGCCGACGTGATCAGGGCACTGTACCACGTCCTCTTCCCGGCAAACGCCGACGCACCCCACACTCTTCCCCCCATTGAGTAAAAAAGGCTACCGGCCAACCACCCCCTGCCGGTAAACTGAAGTCAGGTATCCGCGAGAGAAGGGTTTTCATCATGTCCAAGGAAGAACTGATTGTTTGTGCCGTCGACGGCTCGAAGGCCGCGGAGGTTGCCGTCGCGTGGGCCGCGAATACGGCGAACAAGCGCGACTGCCCGCTCCAGCTGGTTTCCAGCTACTCCATGCCGCAGTTCCTCTACGCTGAGGGGATGATCCCGCCCCAGGAGCTTTACGACGACCTTCAGGCCGAGACCATGGAAAAGATCGAGTCTGCCAAGAAGGTCGCTTTGGGGATCGCTCCGAACATCAAGATCGGCCACACGGTTGCGGAGGGTAGCCCCATCGATATGCTCCTCGAGATGGCTGAGGACGCAACGATGATCGTCATGGGTTCCCGTGGTCTCGGTGGGCTTTCGGGCATGGTCATGGGTTCGGTCTCCGCCGCCGTTGTGTCCCACGCGTGCTGCCCGGTGGTCGTCGTCCGTGAGGATAACCAGCTGACGCCGGATAACAAGTACGGTCCGGTCGTCGTCGGTGTCGATGGTTCCGAGGTGTCCGAGCGCGCCACGCGTCTCGCCTTCGAGGAGGCTCACGCCCGTGGTGCCAAGCTGAAGGCTGTCCACACCTGGATGGATATGCAGGTGCAGGCCTCTCTTGCTGGTCTCGCCGCCGCTCAGCAGCAGTGGGAGGCGGTCGAGGAGGAGCAGCACCGGCTGTTGTCCGAGCGTCTGGCCGGCTACGCCGAGGAGTTCCCGGATGTGGAGGTCGAGAAGATCATCACCCGCGATCGTCCGGTCCGTGCGCTTGCCGATGCCGCCGAGGGCGCTCAGCTCCTCGTCGTCGGATCCCATGGGCGTGGTGGCTTCAAGGGCATGCTGCTCGGCTCCACCTCTCGTGCTCTGCTGCAGTCGGCTCCCTGCCCGATGATGGTTGTCCGCCCTGATTGCAAAGATTAGGTAACAAATTCTCCGCTGGCTGGCAAACGCGCTTTTAATGCGTATACTGGCCAGTACAACCGTTCGGTATTAGTTTTTAAGGAGAATATTCTATGTCACCTGCACTTGGTTTCTTTGGTTGGATTATCGTTGGCGGCCTCGCCGGTTGGATTGGCTCCAAGATTATGAAGACTGATGAGCAGATGGGCTTGTTCCTGAACATCATCGTTGGTGTTGTTGGCGGCTTCCTCGGTGGCTGGGTCCTTGGCCTGTTCGGCCTGGGTGGCTCCACCGGTAACTGGATCCTCAGCTTCATTACCTGCCTCATTGGCGCGTGCTTGCTGCTCTGGATCGTGGGCTTCATCACCAAGAAGAAGTAGCCTCGTCTCTTAGCCCGCCTTCCGCGTTTCGCGGAGGGCGGTTTTTTATGTCCCGCGCGGTGGGTCTTGGAGAGACTGGGCTGTCTAGTTTTGCTATTGTTAGGGTATGGCTACAACGAAGAAGGCGAAGAGCAGGAGACGGGACCGGCCGAGCCCGCGTGTGCGGCTGCTGGCCAGCGCAACCAACCTGTTCACCACGGAAGGCATCCGCGTCATTGGTATTGACCGCATCCTCCGCGAGGCCGATGTAGCCAAGGCATCCCTGTATTCGTTGTTTGGTTCCAAGGACAATCTCGTCATTGCTTACATTAATGAGATGGCGCAGAAGTGGACCGAAGAGTTCGAGCGCCGCACGGAGCACCTCACCGACCCCGAGGCAAAGATCAACGCCATGTTCGATCAGGTCATCGACCAGCAGGAGAAGGAGGGCTACCCCGGTTCCCACTTCACCCATGCGGCCAGCGAGTACCCGAATCCGGAGTCGGAGAGCGAGCAGAATATCGTCGCTGCTGTTGCCGAGCACCGCGATTGGATTTTCAACACTTTGACGGAGCTCCTCACCGAGCGCAACGGGTACCCGTCCCAGTCGATCGCCCGTCAGCTCATGATTCTTATCGACGGTGGCATCACCAACGCCCAGCACATGAAGTCTCGCGAGCCCCTCGACCTCGCCCGCACCCTCGCCAAGCAGCTGCTCGGCGAACCCGCCGCCGACTACTCCATCTAGCGCAACGGCGCAATAAGTAGAGCTGTATGGAAATTTCCTAACCCAGCGCTGCTTCTTGCGATTGTCGAGCGTGCCGGGGTGGCAGCCGCTGCTGTGCGCAACGGCGCAATAAGTGCGCACTAAAATGACCCACAAATACTGATGTCTCCCCGCACCTGCCCGCCATGCCATCCATGTGTGCGCAACGGCGCAATAAGTAGAGCTGTATGGGAATTCCCTAACCCGGCGCTGTCGCTTGCGATTGTCGAGCGTGCCGGAGTGGCAGCCGGTGCTGTGCGCAACGGCGCAATAAGTGCGCACTGATATGCGGGATTCGGCGGGGAAGGTACTGGCGAGTCGGGCTTTGCGCGTCGGGGTAGGCGTGCTCATGTTGCCTTGCGTCCGCTCGCTGCTTGAGTCGGCCGGTTGTGCGCAACGGCGCAATAAGTAGAGCTGCATGGAAATTCCCTAACCCAGCGCTGTCGCTTGCGATTGCCGAGCACACCGGAGTGGCAGCCGGTGCTGTGCGCAACGGCGCAATAAGTAGAGTTGTATGGGAATTCCTTAACCCAGCGCTGTCGCTTGCGATTGTCGAGCGTGCAGGAGTGGCAGCCGGTGCTGTGCGCAACGGCGCAATAAGCGCGCACTGATATGGGCGCGAAATCGGGCCCCGCCCCTACTCGGTAGCCGAGGATGCCTCCGCCGAGGAAGCCCCCTCCGCCTCCGCCGACGGATTCTCCGCCGAAGAATCCGCCGACACCTTCTTCTTCTTCGCAGCAGCCTCCTCCTTCTTCAGCCGCTTCTTCTCCTTCTTAAACGCCTTGTCCTCCTTCTTCCGCAGCTTCGCCGCATCCTTCAGCGCGCGCCGCTCCGCCACGTAGTCGGAGGCATCGCGCCCGCGCAGCCGCGCCCACAGCGCCTTCACCAGCAGCGTCACCGGCGCGTAGCGTTTGCGGCGTGCGCCGTCGCGGAATTCCTTGAATTCCGGGGTGAGCGGGTGGCGGACAGTCAGCATGGTCCACAGGACGATGAGTTGTGACATGGTCCAGAAGTTGTTCACAAACCAGTAGAAGATGATCGCCACGGGGATGGGGCCGTTGAAGGCGAGGGTGAGGATCATGAAGGGGGTGTAGATGGCGAAGAACACCATGGAGAAGCTCACGTTGACGGCGAAGCCGCTGCGCCAGTCCATTGTCTCAAAGGAGCGGATGGTGGACAGGATCATGTTGAGCGTCATGAAGCAGGTGGCGGCGATGACGATGGGGGTGATGGTGTGGACGAGGTGGTCGCCGGTGGTGCCCAGTTCGTTGAGTTGCGCCTCAGGCATGGAGGCGTAGGCGGCGATGGGTAGCCCGAAGGCGCGTGTTTCCAGGAAGGAGCCGACGTCGGCGGAGGAGAGGAAGCCGACGGACGGGTACGGTGATGTGCCTAGTCCGCCTTCGGGGCGGGCGATGCGCAACACCATGCGGTAGAGGCCGAGGATGACGGGGAATTGGATGAGCATGGGGGCGCACCCGGCCATGGGGTTGACCTCGTGCTCGTCCATGAGCTGCTGGGATTTGCGGGAGAGCTCCGCTTGGCTTTCTTTGTCCAGTTTGCCGCGGTAGTCCTCTTTGAGTGAGGCCATGTGTGGCCGCATGATGGCGGTGCGGCGGGCGGAGACGTACATCTTCCAGGCCAGGGGTGCGATGAGGCTGCGGACGGTGATGATGAGGCCGACGAAGGAGAGGATCCAGGCGATGTTTTCGTTGACTCCGAGTCCGCCGTGGAGGAAGGTGTGCCACAGTTTGAGCACGGCGGATACGAGGTAGACGAGTGCGTCCATCACAGCGGCGGCTCCTTTATCAATAGGCTACGAAAGGATATTATCGAGCACGTGAACAACTCGGCAAAACGATTTTCCTGGCTGCAGTTCCTTGGTGAGCTGCTCATCACGCTGGGTGTCGTCTGTTTATTGTTCGCCTTTTATGAAGCCTACTGGACAAACCTGGAGGCGCAGCGCAATCAGGTGCAGGCGGAGCAAAACCTATCGCAGCGGTGGGAGAACCCTCGTCATCGGGTCTCCCCGGAGCTTGGCCAGGCCATGGCGCGCCTCTACATCCCCGCCTTCGGCCCGGATTACCAGTTCGCCATCATCGAGGGCACGGATGAGGAAGAGCTAAAAGCCGGCCCCGGCCACTACGAGGACTCCGAACTCCCCGGCCAGCCGGGTAATTTTGCGGTCGCCGGCCACCGCGTCGGCAAGGGCGCGCCGTTTAATGATCTGGGCCACCTCCACGCCTGCGACGCAATCATCATCGAGACGAGCACCACGTGGGAGATCTACAAAGTCCTCCCCATCGAAGACGACCAGAACACATCCTGCCTGCCACCAGATGTCCAACAGCGCGTCACAACTGGCGATTACAGCCACGTCCAGGGCCGCCACATCACTACCCCCGACGATTACTCGGTTGTCCACGCCCTTCCCGGCACCGACGAGGAGGATCCGACCCCGGACATGCTCCCTGTCGTCACGCTCACCACCTGCCACCCGCAGTTTTCCAACGCGGAGCGCATGATCATCCATGCGGTGCACGTCCGCTCCCAGGACAAAACCGCGGACAGCACTAGCGTCCCTCAAGAAATGGAGTCTTGACATGTACGGTTACCTTTGGCGCGCGCTCCCCGGCCCTACCTGGCTCAAAACGCTGCTCATGATCGCACTCGCCGTCGCGGTGTTCTTCCTGCTCATGGAGGTTGTTTTCCCCTGGGTGTCGGCGCACATGCCCTACAATGATGTGTCGATCACGGAGTAGAATATGGCCGTGACTGGTTCGGAGTTGGAATACATCCGCATACTCGAGGAGGAAGCTGAGGCTGCTCGTCGTGGGGAAATAGGGACAATCAGCCTGGAGGAACTCGAGGCCGAGCTAGAGCTGTAGGTTCCTGATCGTCTCCTCGGCCACAAGCTGCGCCTTCACCGATTGTTCCTGGTCAGTGAGCACAACCACGGCCGTCGCCCCCTTGCTCACGGCATACACCGCGCCCCCCTCCACGGGCCCGCGCCCGCCGCTCCACCCCTCCGGCTCCTCAGCCGGCGACGTCTCCGCCACCGGCGCATAGTGGTCGACCACGGCCCGCGCCCCGCCCTCACTCGCCATCTCCCGCACAATCACCGTCAGTTGCGGTTCCTCCCAATAAGACCAAAACTGGCACGCCGGCACCTCAAATTGCTTGTCGACGCCCACTCGTAGCACCTTCTGGCCATTCATCTGGGCTACCGCTTGGCTATCCAGGTAGGGGCACTCCCCATCCTCAGCCTGGACCTCCTTTACCACAGGCTCCGGAGCCTGCGACGGAACCTCTTCTGCGGAACACCCAACCAAAAACAACACGGGTATAAAGGCAAGCCGTTTGAACATAGGGCATAGGATACCTGTATGGCCACGAACAGACACGCGCCCGGGTTTTCCTATATAACAGTGGGAATCCACATCATCACCGCCCTCCTCCTCGCCGTGACGGTGGCGACGTCGCTGACCGTCGGGATCCTGGAGTTCATGCAGGTGAGCTTCCTGGCCGTGACCTTCGGCGCGATCTATTACGCGGGTAACCACTTCTTCCACCAGCTAAATTCCACCCAGCACGGCCTGTGGGCGTTCGGGCTGACGGCGCTGTGGATCCTGCTTCTGCCGCATCACCTCTCGGCGGTGTACCTCGTGGCCGCGCTGTACTTCGTCTACCTGCGCAGTTTCGATGAGCGCACGTCCACGGCGGCGATCCTGGGCGCCACGGGCATCGTGATCGTCGCAAATATCCCCACGGGTATCACCGTCGGCGCGGTCGTCGGGCCCCTCCTCGGTGGCGTGGTGACCATCGGCATCGCCTTCATTTTCCGCCGCATGTGGCGCATGTCCGCGGAGAAGGAGGAGCTCATTGACCAGCTGATGAAGACGCGGTCGCAGCTGGCGCAGACGGAGCACGAGGCCGGCATGGCCGCCGAGCGTCAGCGCATCGCGCACGAGATCCATGACACCGTCGCCCAAGGGTTAAGTTCCATCCAGATGCTCCTCTCCGTCGCAGAGGCCGACATCAAGTCCGGCAAGCCGCAGGAGGAGCCCCTGAAGAAGATCGCCATCGCCAAGAAGTCCGCAGCGGACAACCTTGCCGAGGCCCGCGCCATGATCGCTGCCCTCCAGCCCGCAGCCCTGGCCAAAACAAACCTCGAGGGCGCGCTCGAGCGCATCGCCGAGAACATCGAGTCTGTCGACGTCAACATCTCCGTCGAGGGCGAGGACCGCCAGCTCCCCATGCGTACGGAAACCACCCTCCTCCGCATCGCCCAGGGCGCGCTCGGCAACGTCGTCAAGCATTCGCAGGCCACCGCCGCCCTTGTCACCCTCACCTACGACCCCGACGAGGTGCGTCTCGACGTCGTCGATAACGGCGTCGGCTTCGACCCCGCCCAAGTCGCCGCCCGCCCCCGCGGCCTCGGCCACATCGGCCTCGACGCCATGCGCGAGCGCGCCCGCGAGGTCGGCGGAACCTTGGCGATAGAATCTACCCCAGGCCAGGGGACGGCAATTAGCGTCGCGGTGCCTATTATCAATACAATGAGGGACGAACGAAAGGATGAAACACTGTCATGATCCGCGTCTTGCTTGCCGATGACCACGAAATCGTCCGCATGGGGCTCAAAGCTGTCCTCGACAGTGCCTCTGACATTGAGGTTGTAGGCGAGGTCGCCACTGCCGAGGATGCCATCGCCGCAGCGCAGCAGGGCAACGTCGACGTCATCCTCATGGACATGCGCTTCGGTGCCGGTGCCGAGGGCTCCAAGATGCGCACGGGTGCCGACGCCACCGCCGAGATCAAGCGCACGATGAAGAACCCGCCCGCCGTCCTCGTGGTGACCAACTACGACACGGACGCCGATATTCTCTCCGCCATCGAGGCCGGCGCCCTCGGCTACCTGCTGAAAGACGCCCCGCCGCAGGAGCTCATCGCCGGCGTCCGCTCCGCCGCCGAGGGCGACACCACCCTGTCCCCCGTCGTCGCCAACCGCTTGATGACGCGCGTCCGTGGCCCCAAGACCACCCTCACCCCCCGCGAGCTCGAGGTCCTCCGCCTCGTCGCCGCCGGCTCCTCTAATAAGGAAATCGGCCGCGTCCTCTTCCTTTCCGAGGCAACGGTCAAGAGCCACCTCGTCCACATTTACGACAAGCTGGACGCCCGCTCCCGCACCGCCGCCGTCGCCGCCGCCCGCGAGCAGGGAGTGCTCTAGCGCTTCCTCATCGCCCCGGCTATGAAGGCTAGCGCACGTCGTCTTTTGGCGTGCGCTTAGTAAACGCCGCCACAAAGATGATGACCGCGCAGATCCCCAAGACGATCTGCAGCCACAGGGCGTTGCTGATTATGGCCAAGAATGCGAAAAAACCGCCAACGATGATCAGGGTGGCTTTCATGGTGTCTCCTTTCTCCTTTTAAAACGGATAGCTAAAGCCTACCTTGTCGGCGCCTGCTCTGCCCGCCAACCGGACAGGAAACCCCACCCCGCAAAGCGAGAGGTTTGTGTGCGGCTCTACACCGCTCGTGACAAAAGTTACCGTTTTGTCGCTGCAGATGTGCGGAAACCCCAGGTCGCCGAAACCGCTACCCGGTATCGCGTTACCTTTTGTCGCCAGCTCCTCGCCAACCGGGCAGGAAACCCCAAGCCGTCACACCCGCCACCCTGCAAAGCGAGAGGTTTGTGTGCGGCCCTATACCGCCCGTGACAAAAGTTACCGTTTTGTCGCTGCAGATGTGCGGAAACCCCAGGTCGCCGAAACCGCTACCCGGCATCGCGTTACCTTTTGTCGCCAGCTCCTCGCCAACCGGGCGGGAAACCCCGAGCCGTCACACCCGCCACCCTGCAAAGCGAGAGGTTTGTGTGCGGCCCTATACCGCTCGTGACAAAAGTTAACGGTTTGTCGCTGCAGATGTGCGGAAACCCCAGGTCGCCGAAACCGCTACCCGGCATCGCGTTACCTTTTGTCGCCAGCTCCCCGCCAGCCGGCCATAATCGCCAACCGGCCATAATCGCCAACCGGACAAGAAACCCGCACACAGAAAAAAGCGACCTCCCAAAGGGAGGCCGCAAAACAAACTTAAGCCCGCAGCTTCTCGTCAATCTGCGAGGCGATGAGGTCCAGGTCGTTGCCGATGGAGCGGTGGGTGGCGCGGCGCTGCTCGGGCGTCATGTGCTCGGCGTTGTCCACGGCCTGCTCGAGCTCGTCCAGGCGCGCGTCCACGTCCTTCTTAAAGCCCGTAGGCAAACCCTCAACCGAGCGCAGCTTATCTATCCGCACCTTCAGCGGGGCCCCGTGCCCGCCGTGGCTGGCCAGGTCGGCGCCGCTAAACCCGAGCTGGGAGGCCTGGCGGTTGGTGTTCTGCTCCCGCCACTGCGTGACGGCGCGGTAGATGAGCGGGATCGCCAGGGGTGCGAGTGCCCGCAGCGCGCCTGCGTAGCGGTTGACGGTGTCCTTGTTAAAGCGGCCGGCGCGGATCTTCGCCAGTTCCTGCTTGGCCAGCTTGGTGTCTTCCTTGAAGCGCTTCTTCTCCAGCTTGGCGTTGTGCTTCGCCAGGTTCTTCTCGTGCTTCATGAGCAGCTTGTTGAGCTTCAGCTCGTTCTTGGAATCGGCCTTGGCGCGGGCCTCTGCGGCTTTGATCTCAGCCTTGGTCTTTGCACGTGCCTTGCGGATGGCTCCGAAAAGTCCCACGGGTGCTCCTTTAAAGATTCGTCGGTGTTACCCCTCCACCTTACCTGTTGTATATAGTATGTAGCCATGGTGCAGGCCTCGGATTTGGTGGGGTGCCGGTTTAAAGGTGTGCAGCGCCGCCGGTTCCCTGATGCGTCGTACCCGCCGGAGGCCCAGGCCCGCCACGAGCGTCGGCAGCAGGCTGCTGACCAGCTCGTCAGGCTTCTCCCGTACACGAAGGCGATCGGTGACCGTGGCGTTTTCACCCGCGCAGACGCCAATGGGGATTTCTTCGATACCCTCGAGCTCATGGCCGCGCAGACGACGGTCATCACCCATCCGTACATGGATTGCGAGGCCCTCGTCCGCTGGAACGGTGCCTACGCTCCGCTGGTCATGAGCACGCATAAGCTTCTCTATCCCGCGAAGGCGCAGACCAAGGTCGTCGCCACGCAGCGGGTTGGCCTGAGTAAGCCGGTCACGGCGAAGCTTGCCCCGCGTCACCATACGCTCGATGGGTATCGGGTGAGTCTCGCGGACCGTGAGCTCGCCCGCCTGGGTCACGATTCGGGCATCGCCCTTGTCACAGGTCAGGATCTCGCCCTCTGCGCCATCATCGAGACTGCCCCCCTTGCGGTGCCCACGGACCGCGCCCTTGCCACCCCGGAACCCACGGGTCCCCGTCGCGTCAAGGAGTGCGAGGGTTGCCGTTTCTGGTTCGATTGCCAGAAAATCCTCGAAGCCCGCGATGACATCTCCCTCTTCCTCTCCGGCGATAAGGCCCGCCCTTACATGCAGCGCGGCATCCACACGGTCGACGCGCTCATTGCGTCCGGCAATCGGCTCGCCGCCGCGTGGCGCGCCGGGGTTCCCGCCTTACGGAAGGTTCCTACCTCCGCCCCGCTTTTCGACGTTGAGGTGGACGTGGACATGGAAGCCTACCTCAACCACGGCGTGTACCTCTGGGGCACGTACGACCAACACACCTACCGCCCCTTCGTCACCTGGGGCGAGCTCGGCGGCGAGTCCGAGGCCCGCAACTTTGCCGAGTTCTGGTCCTACCTCATGGAGATGCGCGCGTCTTCGCCATCCTTTTGCGCCTTCTGCTACGCCTCCGGCGGAGAAAACCACTGGCTGCGCACCTCCGCCAAGAAGTTCGCGGGCTACCCCGGCGTGCCCCCTGTCGAGGAGGTCAATGCCTTCATCTCCTCCGGCCAGTGGATCGACGTCTTCAAGCTGGTGAAGAGCCAGCTCGTCGGATCTAACGGCCTCGGCCTCAAGGTCATCGCCCCGCTGGCGGGCTTCACCTGGGAGGAAGAAGGTGTCGACGGCGAGGAGTCCATCGAGCTCTACCGCGCCAGAGAGCGCGACCGCCTCCTCCGCTACAACCGTGACGATTGCCGCGCCACCGCCGCCGTCCGCCACTGGCTCGCCCAGGGCGCGCCGGGAATCCCCGATCTTAACCCCTAAAACAGCAGGTCACAGCGGAGTTATAAAAGTTCTAAAAGTTATAAAAGGTTATAAAAGTCGGCTACACTAGGGGCATGAATTTCGTTCGTAATCCGTACAGAGCGACCCTTGGTGCGAACCCGCCCATGCTGGTTGGTAGGGAAGAAGAGATCGAAGAGTGTGACCGAGCGCTTCGCAATGGACCAGGGACACACGAGCGGATCTCCCTCGTCTCGGGACCGCGTGGTGTTGGCAAGACTGTGCTTCTCAATAAGTTCGAGGAGGTCGGGCGTTCGCACTCGTGGTGGGTGATCTCGGAAACCGCTTCGCACGGTTTTATCGAGCGGATTCGCGACGCCGCGTACCAGATCGCGGTTGAACAGCTGCGTTCCAGTAGGACGCGCATCCGTGGCATCTCCCTCCCACATGGATTTGGTGTGACCCTGGAAGATGCGGAGAAGCATTCGCCAAAGCTGACGCTTAGAGCAGCGTTGACCGATCTCCTCACCCTGCAGTCGGAAATCGATCGTCACCTCGGGCAAGAGCCCGTGGGTGTCTTCATCACGCTGGATGAGCTGCACCACTCTCAACGTGACGAGGTCATCGAGTTTGGCACCACGATCCAACACCTAGTTCGAGAAGATCGCGAAATCGCCGTCGCCATGGCAGGCATTCCCAGTGCGGTGAAACCACTATTGGCAAGCGACGCTGGCTCTAATCCCGTCACCTTCCTTCGCCGCGCCAATATGATCGAGCTCGGTCTGGTTAGCGACGACGAATCACGCCGGGCCCTGGAAGAACCACTGCTTGATCTCGCTTTTTCCTGGGAACCAGCCGCACTTGACCAGGCCGTAAAGGCATGTGCCGGCTACCCCTTTATGATTCAGCTCGTCGGTCAAGAGGCATTCCTTTGCAGGGAAGGTAACGCCATTACCGCTTCCTCAGTCGCTCGGAGCCTCCCCGTAGCACGCAGAAAGCTCGGCCAACTCGTCCACGAACCCGCGCTTGCCGATCTTTCCGGGAAAGATCGCCAGTTCCTCGCCGTCATGGCGCGCAACGACGGCCCAACCCGCACGTCAGACATCGCGGACCGTCTTGGCGTTGGCGCGTCGTATGTGAGCGTTTATCGCGCACGCCTCATAGAAGCGGGAATCATTGCGGCTCCCAGCTACGGTTACGTGGATTTTGAATTACCGTATCTACGTGAGTACATCCGCAACCAGGAGTGGTCAAAGGAGGATTTCGCCTGATAGGAGCTGAGTTCTAAAAGTTCTAAAAGGTTATAAAAGCAGACTTGCGGACAATTTTGCTGAAACTATACTTTCAACAATTCGTAAAACTGCCGAAACCTGAAAGTATATTTACAGCGTCAGCGCCCACACGGCTACCACCGTCAAAACGCCACCAGCCACCTGCCACCAGGGGTTATAGCGCGCCGAGTCCGGCTTCTCCGCTTCGCCTGCGATAACCGCCTGCTGCTCCCGCCTCGACACGAACTGCGCCGGCAGGAACATTGCCAACGACGCCACCGCCAGCACCGGAAACCCCACGAGCAGCCCCAAGTTCGTGAGCACCACCCGGTAGTACGCCCCGCGGTTGTGCGCGTACATGCCGGCCCGCACCGCGCCGGGCCCGCCACCCATCCGCGAGGGCAGCAGGAAACTCATGGAGCCGATGAGCAGCTGTCCGATGAACCCGATGACCAGAGCCTCCGTCGGAACCACACCCGAAAACGCATATGTAACCAGCCCGCCGATGAGCCACACGATGGACATCGCCATCGTCAGCGCCGCATATCCCACGCGGTCGCGTGGGTCCCGCAGAACGGTGGTGATCTCACGCACCCACCCGGCGGCAGCCCACAGCCAGCCCGCAACATACACAACGAGCCCCACCGCAGACAGGGGAACAATCACCACACCCACCGTGAGGAGCGCAATCGCCACCTCGATCCGCGAGGACTTCATCTGCGTCCGCCACACCATCGGCAGCATCAATGCGAGCGTCGATAGCGCCGTGATCCCCACGAACCCGAGCACCGTAAACGCCACATGCGCCCCGCGCACCATGTCCGAGGGCCACCATTCCAGCAGCACACCCGCCCCCGCGCCAACCACGAAGCACGCCGCCGCGATCACGTATCCCACGACGGAGCTGGAAAAACGGCGCCCGCGCCGGTATTGCCGCGCCAGCCGCCACCCGTGGTACACCAGTACCCCGACAGCCCCCGCAGCGCCCACGCCGAGCAGCGCCACCATCTCCACAGCCTGGCCCACGAACATGAGCAGGATGAACGCATTGAGGGCAACGCAGCGTCGAAAAGCATCAGAGCGTTGCCGCATGAACTTGTCCGTCCAATACTGCGACCAGTACACAATCGACGTCGTCACCGCGCCCAGCGTGAACGCGTGGATGACAAACCAGCGGGGCTGCGCCGTAACCGCCAGCACAATGACCGCGACAAACCACGCCATGACGGGTACCAGGGCCTTCGTTCTCATGGCCTCAAGAGTAGAACACAGCACAGACAGGGTGCCCCCGATACGTCAGACAAGAACTTTCGTTCCGACACCAAGCAACACCCACCCCTGGGGAAAGAAACGAACGTTGCCCATAACCCCCGAAACCGCACAATAAACCACCTATACTGGCACAATCCGCAGAAAAAGAAGGAGCCGCCCCGTGAAAAACCTCTCGTCCCCGTTGCTGGCCATCGGCTTGCGGATCCTGCTTGCCGTGGACGTCATCCTGTTCACCGCCCTCGACTGGAACGCCCTGAGCATGGGGATCATCCTGGTTCCCCTCTTTGCCCTCGCGGTGATCACCACAGTTAGAGCAATAAAAAAGTGCGCAGCAACACAAAAAGTGGCACCGCGCACAAACTAACGGGTTCGCCAGAACCTCTAGAACCTACTTAGCCTTCGCTGCAGCGTAGCGCTCTGCCACGTCGTCCCAGTTGAAGACGTTCCAGACGGCCTTGACGTAGTCGGCCTTGACGTTCTTGTACTGGAGGTAGAAGGCGTGCTCCCACATGTCGAGCATGAGCAGCGGGGTGAAGTTAACGGAGATGTTGCCCTGCTGGTCGGTGAGCTGCTCGATGATGAGGTGGCCGGAGAGGTGGTCGTAGCCGAGCACTGCCCAGCCGGAGCCCTGCAGGCCGGTGGCTACTGCGGAGAAGTGAGCCTTGAACTGCTCGAAGGAACCAAAGTCTGCCTTGATAGCCTCGGCAAGCTCGCCGGTGGGCTCGCCGCCACCGTTGGGGGAGAGGTTCTTCCAGAAGATGGAGTGGTTGGTGTGGCCACCAAGGTTGAACGCGAGGTTCTTGGTGTAGGCGCGAATCCTGTCGGCGTTGGCCTCGCCGGCACGCTCCTCCTCGAGTGCCTTGAGCGCGGCGTTGGCGCCCTTGACGTAACCTGCGTGGTGCTTGGAGTGGTGCAGCTCCATAATCTCAGCGGAGATATGCGGCTCCAGAGCGTCGTATGCGTAGTCGAGTTCGGGGAGGGTGTAGATATCAGCCATGAATTCGTCCTTTCTTGGTTGTTGACGTGGCCCCCATGATAGGGGAAAATCCGGACTTGTAAAGGGATTCAGAAAAATTTTTTCTACCCCCGCCCCTGACCAGGGGTAAGGTAACCCTATGTTTATTAATGAACCGGTTATGCCCACCCGCGAGTCCGCCCTCAAGGGCGGAAAAACGCCCGTCCTCCCCAACCCGGGCACCCACGCGGTCCTTGGCACTCCACTTGATTCCCCTGGTGCTTACGTCCTATTCGGCCTGGGCTGCTTTTGGGGCGCCGAGAAATTATTCTGGTCCACCCCTGGTGTAATCACCACAAGCGTGGGATTCGCCGGCGGCTACACCCAAAACCCCACCTACCGGGAAGTCTGCACCGGCCGCACCGGCCACGCCGAGGTGGTGAAGGTTGTGTACGATCCGGAAAAAATCTCGTTCGAGCAGTTGGTGAAGATCGCCCTCGAGGCCCACGATCCCACCCAGGGCTTTAGGCAGGGCAACGACGTGGGAACCCAGTACCGCTCATGCATCTTCACTGAGACCGATGAGCAGGCCGAGATCGCCCGTGGCATCGCCTCCGCCTACGCCCCCAAGCTCAAAGAGGCAGGTTACGGCGATCTCACCACCGAGATCCGCGCCCACGTGGACTACTACCTTGCCGAGGAAGAGCACCAGCAGTACCTCCGCAAAAACCCGGGCGGCTACTGCCCCGTCCACACTACCGGCATCGCCTGCGGGTAGCTACCGGTTGCGGGGGAGTAGTACCCGTGCGAAACTAAGTCCATGCAATCGGGGGATGAATTACTTCTAATCCGCTCACTGGGACCCGGCGAGCGCCTTCACGTCATCGAGGGGTTCCGTGCCGGAAGGATGAAAAGGCTGGCACGCGGTGTCTATTACCCAACCTGGAATTTTTATGGGTTGAGGTCAAATCAGCGTTCGGTTCTTGCTTCTGGTGCACAAGGAGTTAGCGGGCGCCACCTCGTGGGCAGATCCGCAGCCGCTATGTGGGCGTACCCCCACATGCTCTTATCGACGACCTTCCGCCCCGAGGTCCGCGGGCGCACAAGCAAATACGCCGATGGCCGAAATATCCCCGATACCCACATGACGACCACCCCTTTTAAAGGCATCGAGGTCACCCTAACTACCCCGGCGGTGACGGTCATTGATGTTGCCAGGTGGCATGGCCTTTATGAGGCTGTCCGCCTTGGCGACATCCTTGCCCGCAAAGGGAAGCTCACCCGTGCCGACCTCGCGGAAGCCGTCGCTGCCCGCTCGAATTTCGCCAACATCGAGCGTGCCCGCACAGCTGCAATGCTTGTCAACGATCGCTCCGAGAGCCCCCGCGAAAGTGACGTGAAAGTCTCTTTGTACCTAAACAACATCAAGGGCTTCGAGCAGCAAGTGACGATCACCAACTACCGGGGAGTCAGCATCGCTCGACTGGATTTCCTCAACCGCGAACACTCGGTCGGAATTGAGTACGACGGCCGCGGAAAGACGTGGGGCCAGTATGGTCTCTCTGCGGAGGAAGCTGCCAACAATGAGCTCAGCCGCCAGCGCGACCTCGAGTGCGAGGGCATCTTCGTCGTCCGCGTAACCAATTACACCTACACCAACGACGATTGGCTAGCTCAGCTTCGCCGCGCGCTGAAAGTGAATCACGGTCGCGAGTTTCCTGCCGACCGCTGCCTGCCCTACACCAAGGGACCCCCCACCTTTTAGTTTTTGCAGCAGATTCGTCCCAAATCTCCGAAATTAATGGGGGTCCGCTCCAATCTGCTGCAAAAACTAAATCGCTTCGTACGCCCGCGCAATGTCCGCAGCGATCTCGGCACCCCGCGGCGTCGTCACGAGCGCCGAATCGATCTGCGTAATGAGCCGAACCCCGCGCGCAGCGTTCGTCGCGATAGCTCCGATGTACCCTTCGACCTCTCCCACCCGAATTTCCTTGCGTACCGACGGCCACACCCCCTCAATGAGCTGCTGCGTCGTCCCGAGAAGAAGCTCACCTACGGGCCATTCCAAAGTCCCCGAAGGTGTAATGAACCCCACGTTGAACATGGTCCCCTCGGTCACCACGTCTCCGGTAACCAAAATCGCGTCGTCGGCTGCGACCGCCCGCTGCGCCTCCCACTGTGGGGCCAGGTCGTCGTGCTTCACGCGGGGCAGCTCCCGCACCAATGGATAAAAAGCGCAGCTTATCGGCTCCGAGGGTGGGATCGCCCGCGCGGTTATGTTGAAAGAATCCGCGAAGCAGGAAACGCGGTAGGTGTTTGGTTCCCGCAGCTCCCGCATGGCGTCGACAAGCCCGTCGGGGAGCCCCCGACCGAACAGCGATCGCTGACCGTAGACCAATCTCTCCACGTGCAGGTCGAAGCCCCGCACATGTCCATCGGGGAGGACATTAAACGTGGTGAAGTGGCCTTCCACTTACTTCTTCCTCTTCTGGTTAAGCCAGGAAATGATAATCGGTAGGACAGAAATCCCCACAATAATAATGACGATCGCGTCAATGTTGTCGGCGATGCCGGGGATATTCCCCAGGAAGTACCCCACCGCAACCATCGAGCACACCCAGCCGACGGCCCCCAGAACATTCCAACGCACAAACGAGGTGTAGTGCATCTCCGCCGTTCCGGCTGCTAGCGGCACGTAGGTGCGCACAATCGGCACGAACCGCCCCAGCACCAGCGCCAACGGGCCATGCTTGGCAAAGAAATCCTCCGCACGCTGCAGATACTCCGTCTTGAGCACGCGGGCATCATCCTTGAACAGCCGCCTGCCAAACGTCTTCCCCAGCCAGAAACCAACCTGATCCCCGAGGAACGCCGCGACGATAGCTACCCCCAGGATCCACGGCACCGTCAGGTGGAACGTCTCGCGCAGAATCGTGGCCGTGACCAGCAAGGAATCGCCGGGCAGGAAGGGGAACAGGAATCCCGACTCGATGAACACGACGATTGCAAGGCCGGGCAACACGAACGGGCCGAAGGCCTCCAGGAGTGCGCCGGCATCGAGAATATTAGAAAGGGACATGCGGTTCTAAAGCTCCTTCGCGCGAAAAGATGACAAACCTACAACCTACACCGAAATGCATTGCGGGTGGGGCGCGGCCTGGGGTTTGGGCATCTTTCCCGTCCGCAACCGAGATTGCATGCAGATGTCTCCGCGGATTTTGCTGCCCTCCGCCCGCCGGCAAGGTCCAGTTAGCGGTCGTTTGAGCCCGCCCCTGGCAAAACCTAGACGTATCTTGCCTCCTTTCTACGGGGCCGAAGGTCCCATTACGGTTTAGGCAGTTCCCTGCTGGGGACCCGAGGATTCATGGTTTCTCCCCTTTTGGGGTGGGTTATGTTTGTTCCGGTCCCTGCTTAGCAGCGGGACTCGTCACTGGCTTCGGTATGGCTTGTTTTTGTCCCTGTCTGAAAATGATCCGGGGGGTGATGCCGCCGAAGGCAGTGACATACTTCAACTGCTAATAGGAACCTGACTCGCCGGAATGCCTGGTGAAGTCTCAAGTAATGTGGATGCCAGCGAGAGTATGTCCGACGAACCCAGTGACGATATCTGTCCGTTTCACACTTATATCGCACATGGAGAATCGTCCTCGTGACCTACGATTTCGTCATCGGCATCGATGTCGGTAAATACTTTCATCACGCTTGTGTCCTCGACAAAGATGGTAAACAAGTAAAGTCAAAACGCATTGACCAGTCAGAACATTCTTTACGCAGGTTCTTCGACCTTTTCCTCGCCCTGTCCTCGAAAATTTTGGTTGTGGTCGACCAGCCCAACAATATTGGCAGGCTTACCGTCGCAGTTGCCCAAGACATGGGGATTACCGTTAAATATCTTCCTGGATTGTCGATGCGGCAGCTGTCGAGGGTTCATGTCGGAAATGCGAAAACTGATGTTCGTGACTCATATGTCATCGCGCATGCAGGAGCCAATCTTCCCGATGCCTTGCGCAATGTTGACCGTGTCCAGCAGGTGTTCAGTCAGCTAAAAGTACTCAACGGTATCGATGAAGACCTCGCCCGGTCCTACACCAGGCTGATCAATCAAATCCGCTCCTCCCTTGTTGGATCCTATCCCGAATTCGAACGGGTACTTCGTGGCCAAAATATCCACAGACGGTGGGTGTTGCACATGCTGGCCAAATATGGTGGCCCCACAAAAATCAAACGAATGGGGCGCGCACGCCTGATCGCGTTCGCGAAGAAGTACAAAGCAAGAAACCCCGAGAAAATCATCGATGGCCTGCTGGATGCCATCAAGAATCAAACCGTGTCAATCCACGGGTCGGAATATGTTGAACTCGGTGTCGCCATGTCCGCCACTGATGCCTTGGCAAAGCTTGACCACCGGAAAGTTATCGAAGAAAAAGTAGGCGCCCTCATCGAGGAGGTTCCGCACACCCACATCCTCTTGTCTATGCCTGGCATCGGCCCGAAAACCGCAGCTCAGATCCTCATGACAGTCGGGGACTTCTCGGACTTTAAAACAGCTTCCCACATGGCCTCATACGCAGGACTATGCCCACAGACCAACCAGTCAGGCACATCCATCAACACGAAATCACCGAACAGGGCGGGAAACAAGAAATTAAAGAACGCCCTATGGCAATCCTCATTTTCAGCGATCAGATACCACGAGCGTTCACGCCAATACTACGAGCGGAAACGTAAAGAAGGCAAGAGACACAACGCCGCAGTCGTAGCTCTAGCAAGAAGACGCCTCACCGTCTTGTTCACCATGATGGCAAATCACAGCCTCTACCAAGAACCAGAAAAACAGAAGACAGCTTAACGGGCTAAAACACCCCAGCCGATTGGCAATACGCCAATCGGCTCCCAGGCGTACCCAAAAACAATCCCACACCGAACGTCACCCCCAACAACTACCCCCCTCAGGTTGACGAACTATATAGGAACACCCCCCTGGTGGGCGGATCTGATACTTCATAGAGCTCTACCTTTTGCTCGCACCCCGAAGTACACCCTCCAGAATCCCCAGGTGGCCGCATCTGCCGAGGAACAAACGTCTACCTTTTCCAGCGCTCCGCAGTAGTCCCACACGTAACCACCGAAATAGCTTCCAAAACTGTCACTTGGGCAGCCGCATACGGGGTGCACATACCTCCAGACAAAACTTAACAGTCTGCAGCTGCAAGTGTGTTAAAACCCCAGGTGGTCAAACGTGCTGCCATGCAAAACGGTAACTTTTGTCGCCCCCAGGACGCAACCACCCCCCAAAAACCCCAAAACCCCAGCAGCCCCCGCCAAAAAACCACCACGCACCAAGTCACACCCGTGCCTCCCAGGAAAAAGCAGAAGGATATCCCTGGGGTGCCCACCCATCATTCCAGTCAGGCACATCTGCCGAGGAACAAACGTCTACCTTTTCCAGCGCTCCGCAGTAGCCCCACACGTAACCGCCGAAATAGCTTCCAGAACCGTCGCATGGGTAGCCGTATACGGGGTGCACATACCTCCAGACAAAACTTAACAGTCTGCAGCTGCAAGTGTGTTAAAATCCCAGGTGGTCAAACGTGCTGCCACGCAAAACGGTAACTTTTGTCGCTCCCAGGACGCAACCACCCCCCAAAAAAAACCCAAAACCCCAAAAACCCCCAACCCCCCAAACCCCGCTAAACTCGAACACCGTGCGCGTGCTCCTCATAGATAACCACGATTCGTTCACCTACAACCTCGCCCACCTGGTCTTCCAGGCCGCCGGCGTGATGCCGGAGGTGGTTCTGGCGGAGGACGTAACCGAAGCGCACCTTAATAATGCGGACCGCATCATCATTTCCCCTGGTCCCGGCCGCCCGGAGGAGTACCCGTGGTTTCCGGGCATTTTCCGTGATCCACCCGCCCCCATCCTCGGCGTCTGCCTGGGTTTTCAGGGCATGTGCATGGCCTTCGGCGCCACCCTCACCCGCGCTGAGCATCCCCGCCACGGCGAGGTCACGGAGGGTCACACCCGCTATCATTCCCTCGCCATCACGGACCTCCCCGAAACCCTCGAGGCCACGGAGTTTGCCGCCGATGGCACGCTCATGGCCGCCCGCCACCGCACCCTCCCCCTCATGGGCGTCCAGTATCACCCCGAGTCGATCGCCTCCGCCGGCGGCCTCGCACTCCTCACCACATTTCTCCGCCCCGACCTCTGGATCACCAAGCTTCCCGATACCCCCGCCGAGGTCCTCTTCCAGGCTAACTTCGCCGCCGCGGACAACGCCGCCTGGCTCGATTCCTCCGACGGTGAGGGCTGGAGCTATCTCTGCACAGGCGACAATCTCGTCACGCTCGACCACCCGGGCACGAAGGTCGGGGTCATCACGTACGAGGGCGAGGAGCTCTTCATCGAGGTCACCCGCGCCATCGTCGTCAGCCCGTCGGGCGCCGCCTGGGCCCTCGGCACCGCACCGTGGCAGCCAAAGCTCACCGCCCCGGTTCCCCGCGAGCCGGTCCCGCGCACGCCCCGCACGTTCCGTTTCGGGCGCGCCGCGTACCTGGACAAAATCAAAGCCTGCCAGGAGTTCATTGCCCGCGGTGATTCTTACGAGCTGTGTCTTACTAATTCCATTTCCTTCGCCTTCCCCGCCGATCCGCTCGCGGTGTATCTCTCTCTCCGCCGCGCGCACCCGTCCCCCTTCGCCGCCTACCTGCGCCTTTCTGGCACTGAGGTCCTTTCCACCTCACCGGAGCGCTTCCTTCGGCTTGTCGACGCTCACCTGGAGGCCAAACCGATCAAGGGCACCCGCCCCCGTGGTCACTCTCCCCAGGAGGATAAAGAGTTAGCCCGGGACCTCGCCACCTCCGTGAAGGACCGCGCCGAGAATTTGATGATCTGCGATCTCCTCCGCAACGACCTCGGCCGTGTCGCCGTCCCCGGCAGCGTGCAGGTTCCGGTCCTGTGTGGCATCGAGTCTTTCGCCACCGTCCACCAGATGGTCTCCACTATCACCGCCGAGCTCCTCCCCGGCAAATCGCCTGTCGACGCCCTCCGCGCCGCCTTCCCCGGTGGCTCCATGACGGGAGCCCCCAAGGAGCGCTCCATGGAGATCCTTGACGAGCTCGAGGAGCACCACCCCCGCGGCATCTACTCCGGCGCGATCGGCTATATCGATGCGGCGGGCACGATGGATTTCTCTATCGTCATCCGCACCATCGTCGTCGAGGGAGGGGTCGCCACCTACGGCACGGGCGGCGCCATCACCCGGCTGTCGGATCCGGAGGAGGAGTGGGAGGAGATTCTCGTCAAGGCTCGCCCCATTCTCAAGTAATTATGTGTAGCACCTGGAAAGAAACTGGGCTAACATTAAGACCAGCTGTGAACACCCATTGAGGAAAACCGGTCGCGAAGCATTGTGCTGTTGGGCGTTTGCGCAGGCAATTGACGGTTTGCCTCAGCCCCAAGGAAAGGACCAATCCTCGATGACTAAGCGACGCATCGCCGCCGGCCTCGTAGCCTTATCCCTCATCATGCAGGTAACCCCCGCAATAACCACCCCCGTCGGCCCCGTAGGCCCCGCCGTGGCAGCCGCCCAGGAGGCAAGCGCCCCCATCGACGCCGACGGCATCGCCTCGGGTGCTATTACCAACATGGATCAGCTGGCTGATCCTGCGCTCATCGAAAAGAAGCGTGGCGAAAACCACGGTGGTTTGGTCGGTGGCCGTCTATACGCCCCGACGACGGGTGACTTCTCCACGGTTCGTCAGGGTAATGAGCGTCTGACCGGCTACACCGTGTACTCCCAGTGGATGGATGAAGACGGTGCGGTTTCCCCGGTCTACAAGGCTGAAACGCATGATATTCCTGGTAACGCTGGTGGAGCCGGCTCCTACGTGTTCCACTACCCCAACTGGACCGATGCTAACGGCAAGGAGCACGTCTTCAACGCAAAGCCGTACGACGTGCGTATCCGCATGTGGATTGCCCCCGGCCAGACAGGTCCTGGCAGTGGAGAGCTCTTCACTATCCGCCAGGCACCGGGTGTGCAGCCTGGCTTTATGAATAATGCTGACGGCGGAGCCGGCATGTGGTCGAACATTCCGCAGTCCTTCACCTTCACCGGTATCTTCACCTATGAGGGTCCGTCTGATGTGATGTATGCCAAGGAGGGCGACCCACGTTTCCACGTCGACACGAAGGGTGTTTCCAGTGGTTGGGACGCAAGCGATAAGGGTGCTGTCACCGGTAAAGTCTGGTGGGAGACCGGCAGGGGAGATATAGGCAACTTTGGCTTCCCCAATTCCACGGGTGAGAACTTCGCCAAGAAGGGCGACGCTCGCGTTATCACGTCTATTCTCACCGACGATGGTGTTGCAGCCTTCACGGAGGTTAATAACCTTCCCCGTAGTGAGCGTCTGAAGAAGCAGCAGGAGCTGCTGAAGGCACACCATGAGTACATTGCGGAGACCGTTGCGGCCGAGACCGATGAGAACGGTGAATACTTCGCTCGTTTCAATAAGAAGGACTTTGACAACAAGTATCTGTACCAGTTTGTGCAGGTCAAGCGCGGTGGTAAGTGGGTGACACAGCCTGCGTACTCTTCATACATTGTTCCGATGTACGGAAAGCCGAATGCCTTGATGAATATTCCGCAGTTGTGGCAGGTTGTCCGCCACAACTGGGTGAACATGCACTTTGGTCTTGTTCACCAGCCCACGGAAAACGTGCTGCAGATTGATCCGGAGATCGGTAAGGAGGGCGACAGGCTTATACCGAAGATCGCTACGTACGCGAACCCCGGCGAGGATGCCTACGTTCAGTGGTACAACTCCAAGGGCGAGCCGATCAAGCTCGACGGCTCCAAGGGTGAGGAGAAGATCCCGGTATCCGGTGGTCACAACCTTGCTAACCCGCTTGAAGAGGCAACCCTGACCGTTCCAGAAGTGACAGAAGACGATACATACAACGCGCGTCTCATCTACAACGGTGCAATCGTTGGCGCCGACTCTGTCGCTGTCGCCCCCAAGACCAAGGTCGAGGGCGCGCCTAAGGAGGTCGAGCCGACCGATGCAGATCAGGATGCCGGGCTGTGGGTTAGGAATCATACCGCGCAGACAGGAGTGCAGGCTGTGGACGAGGATGGCAATGATATCCCGGTCGCTGTCGACTCCGACGGCAGGGTTAGCGTCACCCCAGGTATTCGCGTTGATGGCCCGATCACACTAATGGTGGAAGACCCGGATCTGAGGTACGGCAAGGCCACCTATAAAATCCCGGTAATCGGCCACGCCCAGGGCAAAGATGACAACAACTCGGACAGGACTAATGCCGACATTTACGATCCGCAGGCCAAAGATCAGACGGTAAACACCGGTGAGACTCCGAGGGCTGAGGATTCCATCGCTAACCTGAAGGATCTGCCGCGGGGTACGAAGGTTTCCTTCAAGGATCCGGTCGACACCAGCAGGCCGGGTGACATGCTGGCAACGGTCATCGTCACCTACCCAGATGATTCCTCCGAAGAGGTTCCGGTCCGCGTCACAGTAAGGGAGGATCTGTCGAGAGAATTTGATCCGAAGTATGACGATCGTGCGGTTGTGAAGCAGGGCGAGCAGACTACTATTCCCGCTCCGCGCACTCAGGATGGTCGTAGGCTGCCAGCGGGTACCAAGTTTGAGAAGGGCGAGTATGGCCCTAATTGGGCGGCGGTAAATCCGGAGGATGGCTCTATTACTGTGATCCCGGCCCCAGACGTTGCGCCTGGCAAATATACGATTCCGGTTATCGTCACCTACCCAGATGGTTCCTCCGAAGAGGTCCTGACATCTATCACAGTCGTCGAAGCTGACCCCGACTCCGACGGCGACGGCTACCCCAACAGCGTGGACGCCGACCCCTCCGACCCAGCCGTGTGGCTGGCGACGAAGGTCCGAACCGTCTACCCGGAGGTGTGGGTCCGCCCCGGCGAGACCGCTACGAGCGCCCAGCCTTTCGAGGACCTCACCGAGACGCAGGCCGTGGAGCGCCGCCCCGCCACGGGCACGAAGTACGAGCTCAGCGCGGACACCCCGGCAGAAGCACAGGGCATCACCATCAACCCAACAACAGGCCAGGTCACCGTCGCTGCCACCCAGGACGCGCAGCCCACGACGCTCGCCGTCCCCATCACCGTCACCCGCGCAGGCCACGCCCCCGAGCGCACGACCCTCACCGTCCGCATCATCGGCAAGCGGATGAGCGACACGTACGCCCCGGCGCTGCCCCCGACAGCGAACATCACCGCGGGCAACGGCGTAAAACTCCCGGTCACCGCCACGAACCCCGCCCTCCCCGCGCGCACGACGTTCACCGTCACCTCGCAGATGCCGGCGGACTGGATCGCTGCGGTTGATCAGGCCTCGGGCACGGTCACGGTCTACGCGCCGTTCGCCGCCCCGGTCGGCGCGAAGGCCACCGTAAACCTGCTGGTCACCTACCCCGACGGCACGACGGACACGCTCACCTCCGAGGTCACCGTCGACACCGCCACCCCGCAGCCGTTCTACGAGCAGACGCAGCTCCGCGCCGGGACGCAGGTCAGGGCCCCACTCAGCGGCGTCGATAAGCTCCCCCGAGGAACCACCTTCACCCTCCCCGGCCAGCTCCCCGCGGGTCTGACCGAGGCGACGCTCGCCGCGGACGGCACCCTCACCCTGACCGCCGACGCGACGGCCCTCCCCGCCATCGCCACCTTCCCCGTCACGGTCACCTACCCCGACGGCACGGGCACGACCCTCACCGCAAACGTGCAGGTCCTGAGCCCGGGCGGCCACCGCACCCTCGCCGAGGACGACACGATCCCCGCCGTCTCCGGCACCACCCGCGCGGCCGGCATCACCCGCAGCAACCCGACGGAGCAGGTCTCCTACACCGTCACCGACGCGCCTCGTGGCTGGTCTATCCAGGTGCTTGCCGACGGCTCCATCCAAGCGCAGGCTCCTCACGGCACCGCCCCAGGAACCAAGGCAAAGGCCACCATCCAAGCCGTCTACCCCGACAAGTCGACGACATCCATCCCGGTCACCATCACCGTCGCCGGCGACGATTCCGGCGGCTCACCGGGCGACACCGGCTCGTCCTCCACAAGCGGCATCGTCGGCATCGTCACCGGCGTTGTCGGCGGCCTGCTCCTGCTGCTCGCCGCCGGGGTCGCCGCCGTAGGCATCAACCCCTCAATCCTGCCCCCGCAGGTGAGAGACATGATCGCACCGTACGCACCATGGATCAACGGAAAGTAGGAGAGACACAATGAAGATTGCAAAGAAACTCACCGCCGTTGCCACCGCGCTCAGCCTGGCCGTCGCCTGCGCCGTCCCGTCGGGCGCCGGTGCCGTGGACTTCCGGCAGAACTCCGATCCCGAGCGCTCCTCCTTCTCGTATACCAAGGACGGCACGGTTGCTGGTGACGTGAGCATCCAATCCCTGCCGATGATCCGTGTCGACGGGCAGGAAGTGAAACTAGAAAACTTCTCCGTCCCCGCCGGCGAAAACCCGCTGGTCAACGTCTACGAGGATAAGAACGTCAAGGTAGAGGACACCCGCGCCTTCGACGATGATGTCTACACGCACACGGTGACGGTGACGAATACCGCCGACACCGCGAAGCAGATGCAGACGGACATCTACACCGGCATCGGATATGGCAACAATTCCGGCGATGCCTATTACACACCCGACGGCGTGGACTTCAGCGGCGGCGAGTACGCCCCGCGCGTGTCGTTTAGCGCGACGGGGGAGGACGTTCTTGCGGACGTCTTTAACTGGAAAAACCAACGCAACATCGTGCTGAGGAAAGATCCCTACGTCATTTCTCCTGGCCTTGACTACTACGACCTGGCCCGATCCTTGCAATTCCTCCGCCTCGACCCCGGCCAGAGCATGACGATGACCGTGAAGCTCACCTTCACCATCCCGCCATCGGCCCTGGACAGTGACGGCGACGGGCTCCCCGATGACTGGGAGACGATGGGCGTGCCGCTCGAAAACGGCCAAACCCTCCCACTGCAGGCCTGGGGCGCCGACCCGCACAAGAAGGACATCTTCCTCCAGCTCAACTGGATGAAATCGGAGATGGAAACGCAGGGCTGCCTCGACGCCTTCGGTCGCCCGCGCGCGGACGTCGACAAGGTCACCGACTATTCCTACTGCACCGGCCTCGACTCCCGTTCCCACGCCCCGACGATGAAGGCGCTCGAGGACCTCGTTAAGCTTTTCGACGATCATGGCATCAACCTGCACATCGATGCCGGCGACATGGTCCTCGGCATGCCCCGCGAGGCCGGCGGCTTCGGCGGCCCCCGGATGGACTACGAGAAGTACTACTTCGGCACCTACGACGGCGGCGGCGACCACGGCAAGCTGAAAGACCAGCTGAAACTTGTCGAAGGCGCCCGCCAGTCCGTCTTCCGCCTCGGCACCCTTGTCGATTACCTCTGGGGCGAACCAACCGGCACCCCCGTCCGCATCAGTGGCCTCGGCCAGATGCCCGGCACGAGCTTCGCTGTCGGCAACTTTGAGGGCATGAACTCCGACCACGTCCGCAACACGATCCTTCACGAGATGGGCCACACCCTCGGCTTCGGCCACGCCGGCAGGTACTACCCGGACAACCCGCTCAACGGCAAGAACTACGTGCCGAACCATGTCAGCGTGATGAACTACCTGTACCAGTGGAGCTTCTTCGACTACATGGATCACCTCGCCACCAACTCCGATCCAGTGAGCACCGTCCCGTACACGTGCCCGCTGAATGGCTGCTTCACCGGTGCGTACACCGTGGAACCCGAGTGGGGTCACCTGACCATCGGTAACTACCCCATCGGCACAGTCACTGATTCCATGTTCCTGCCCACCCCACCCGTGCGGCCGACCCCGCCGCCGGCACCAGAGAAGCCGCACACCGAGGCCACCATGCATGACCTCGAGGTCGTCTCCGCCGAGGCCAACAAGGGTGTGGGCGCCATCGACATCGTCACCAGCGAGTTGGTCAAGGCGCGTAACGATAACTTCATCGAGGTACAGGTGCGCAACAAGGGCGCTGACCTGCACCAGTTCTCCGTCCTCCTCGAGTACGGCGACCACGTCCAAAAGGAGCCGGTGTACCCCGTCGGCGCCGTGGAAACCGACGCCGAGGACGCCAACGCGTCGGTGAAGAAGTTCCGTATCGACCCGAGCGAGCTCAGCGGCGACGGCCTCGCCGTCACCGCGCACCTTGTCAACCAGTCCGGCGAGGTCGTCCAGACCGCCAACGCCACCCTCCCCGTCCTCGACCTCACCCGCAAGGACCTGGAGAAGGCCGTAAAGGAAGCGCCTGCCGAGAAGAAGAAGGATGCCAAGCGCCTGCTCCGCAACGAGGAGACCGTCGACACGGCCGTCCGCCCGGTGGAGAAGTCGAAGAGCGAGGAGCCGACCACCAGCACCGCGCCGACCTCGACGGAGCCGACCCGCATCACTGCCTCCCCGCAGCGCACCCGGCCGTCCACCGTCCCGACCTACGAGAAGCCGACTCCGGAGCCCACTCCTGAGCCGACGGACGAGGGGCTCTCTACAGAGGCGATCATCGGCATCGTCTTCGGTGTCATCGGTATCGGCACGCTGGCAGCCGCTATCGCCGCCTTCCTGCAGGGTGCGCTCTAGCGCCCACGCCAACCCCAACAGTGGCCATAAGTAGGCGACGGAGCGCTAAGTAGCGAACGTGCGAATTATGCCCAAATTTGTGGGCATAATTCGCCCAGGCACCCCGAATGTGGCCGTGTACGGGATGATCTCGTGGACGAGCGGAGCCAGCGGGCGTTCGTCTCTGTATTTTTGCGTCTGTCACTGTATTTTGGGCGATCGTCTCTGTATTTTCGCACCCGTCTCTGTATTTTCGCACCCGTCTCTGTATTTTCGCGCCTGTCACTGTAAAAAGAGATACACTGACAGACCTGATCGAAGATGGGGGCGCGACAAGGACGGCGCGGTAGTTGCCACTCTTGAGCATGCAGCGCCTTTATCTGCGAAGGAAATCTCGGTGCGTACAGGGATCAAATTAAACACGCTCCGACCGATCCTGCGACGTCTCATTGGATCTGAGCTCATTGTCGCAACTGCTCCCGCGACAAGTAGGAACAGAAAGTATGTGCTTGCGTAGGTAGAGGTCCATGGCCGAATCTGACTACCTAATCTGGCTGCGCAAGCTAAACCATAGCGTTGCCCTGTAGTCCCTCAATAGCTCCTCCGCGCGCCGGGCCCGCCGGGCGATTGGTCAGCCCCATCGAACCACGCCATCCACCGTTCCCCGGTCGCACCGGATACGCAACCCGCGAGGCTCGGCTTCGGACCCGCGTTGCCGGGGTTGATTTTCGAGCTTCATGTTTCCTGTGAGGTGCCGAAGCCAAACCCCTCCGGTGGTCATACATTCAGGGCTGATGTTTTACACCTCCACGAAGGCATCGCAGTGACCATTTGCTGGCGCCGGAGAGCTCGGCAGCAAATGTGACAAGGGGACCCAAATATTTTAGGCAAAATCCGTGTTTTACTTCGCGTATTTGCCCCAGTTCGCCAAAAAGCGAGAATCACATCCGGCCGACTCTTGGAGAGTGCCGCCCCGGGGAACCCCACCACATCGCGCCCGAAACAATTCCCAACCAACCCCACACGTCCACAACTACGTGGCGTACGCCGACTCCGCGTGTTTCCCCAGGTCGTCGGTCGCACATGTGCGACTAGTATCCATATTTCTTTAAGGCAAAATCCGCCCAGGCGGCATGAGCTCAGGAAGTGCTACCCACCGCTTACCGGCCCCGCGAGTAAACCCCGCGTGAACTCTTTATGAAAACACCGCTTTTACCCTAGCCACCGCGCGGTTGACCAACCACAATGAGGGGCATGGGGATCACGCGCAGGACGTTCTTAGCCACGGCGACAACCGCAATAGCTGCAACGATGGGTGTCGCCCGTGCACAGTATTCGGAGTACGACGAAACGTCCAGCGCCTTCCAGCACGGTGTCGCCTCCGGCGATCCGCTGCCCACGGCGGTCATCATCTGGACGCGGCTCACCACAGACGAGGCGGTAGCAACAGTCGCCTGGGAGGTATCCACCACGCCGGATTTCCGCACCATCGTCCGCCACGGCGAGGCGCTCGCCCGCGAGGAGCACGACTTCACCGTCCACGTCGATGTCACGGGGCTTACGCCCGGCACGGTGTACTACTACCGGTTCCGCGCAGGCGAGGACACCTCCCGCACGGGTCGCACCAAGACCGCTCCCACTGACGCGGAGCGCGCCGTCTTCTCTGTGACATCCTGCGCGAACATGGAGAGCGGTTATTTCAGTGCCTACTCGGAAATCGCCCGCCGCGCCGACGAGATCGATGTGGCTCTCCACCTTGGCGATTATTTCTACGAGTACGCCAGCGGCAGGTACGTGGGCAAGAGCGGCATCACGCGCCCGCACGAGCCGACGTGGGAGTGCACGACGCTGCAGGATTACCGCACCCGCTACGCCCGCTACCGCCGCGATGCCGAGCTTCAGGCGGCGCACGCGGCGGTGCCGTGGGTGGTGACCTGGGACGATCACGAGTGTGCGAACGATTCCTGGGCGGCCGGCGTGGATCTTCAGCGTCGCGACGCGGCGATGCAGGCGTACCTGGAGTGGATGCCGATCCGCGCGACGAGCCCGTCCGCCGGTGGCCATATCTATCGCAGCCTCCGCTTCGGCGATCTTGCCGAGGTCTCCATGCTGGACCTGCGCACATATCGCAGCGCCCCCGCGCGCTTCAAGTCTTCCGACCCCACCCGCCAGATGCTGGGGTCCGAGCAGTTCGAGTGGCTCACCCGCCAGTTGACCACGTCGGATGCGCAGTGGAAGCTGATCGGCAACTCGGTGATGATGGCCCCGCTGCAGATCCTCGGCACGCCGCTGACGGAGTACCTCGGCCACGGCATGGGGAGCCTCCCGCTGAACCCCGACCAGTGGGATGGCTACCAGGCGGAGCGCGCGCGTCTGCTGGAGCTTGTCTCCCGCACGCCCGGGTGTGTGTTCCTCACGGGGGATATCCACTCGGAATGGGCCAACGAACTCCGCTTAAGCGGTTCCGCCCCCATCGCCCCCGAGTTCGTCTGCACCTCCGTGTCGGCGCCGAATGTGGACGATAAGCTGCGCCTGCCCGCCGGCAGCGCCACGTCCCGGGGCCTCGCCTCCTACGTCCGCAGCGTCAACCCCCATGTCCGCCACGTGGAGTTGGATGCGCACGGATACATGCTGGTCACGGTTACCCGCGAGGATGTCCGCGCGGAGTGGTTCCGGGTCGCCGATGTAGAGACTAAGGGCTCCCCGTTCACGCGCGGGGCGGTCGCCACGTGGGACGGGTCGGTCCTCACCGTTTAGCTTGTCGACGTCCCCCCGCCAGCCCCGTACCGCACTCGCGCGAGAATTTTTCCCTCCGCTTTGGGGTAGTTCCCCCCCCACCGACAAATAAATTTAGACCTATTTGAGAAAGCTGCCCCCGGGTACCTGTATGACATAGCTCACCTGGGAAGGATGCACACTTTTCCTTTAGCCTGCAATAAAAGGCCAGAGTAACAGTGCAAACACCTTAATGGAGGCTATTCATCCCCAGAAAGATATATTCAAATTACCTGTAAAAATATGAAATTGGTACATTGCAGCTGAAAATAAACTGGGTTACACTTGTACCCAGTCGTGTTAGTTGGACCAGACAACTGCAACGGATTGACCGCCCTTAGCTGGCGCGGAAGATCTAGCGACGCGAACGTGGTTTTGACGGGCCGCGTTCACATAAATCTCCAAGGAGGGAAGAATTTAACATGGCTAAACGAGCCTACGGAAAGCGGCGCAAGGGTATCTCCATCGCCGCCGGCCTGGTGGCCCTGTCTCTCGTAGCACAGGTTGCGCCGGCCACAGTTCTACCAATTAATCCTGCAGTCGCAAGCGCTGCAGAAGCAGACGCGCCACAACCCGCAGAAACTGCGGGTGCCCCGATCGATGCTGATGGTATTGCCTCAAAGGCAATCACCAATATGGACCAGCTTGGCAACTACGCGCTAGTTAAAGGCAAGCGTGGCCTTACCCACGGTGGCATGGTCGGCGGTCGTCTTTACTCCTCCACCACCGGTGACTTCTCCACGGTCGGCCAGGGCAATGAGCGCCTGAACGGCTACACGGTATACAGCCAGTGGATGGATGAAGACGGCTGGGTTTCTCCTGTCTATAGCGCTAAGACCGCCGATATCCCCGGCACTGCAGGTGGCCCGGGTTCCTACGTGTTCCACTACCCCAAGGTCGTGGATAAGAACGGCGTGACGCACGAGTTTGACGCCAAGCCGTACGTTGTTCGCATCCGCCTGTGGATTGCCCCAGGCCAGAAGGGACCTGCCGGCGGCGATCTGTACACGCTTCGCCAGGCACCGGGTGTGCAGCCCGGATTTATGAATGAATCCAACGGTGGCGCAGGCTGGTGGCCGAACATTCCGCAGTCCTTTACCTTCACTGGCATCTTCGCCTACGAAATGCCCTCTGACCTCATGGTGAAGAAGGGCGCGGACGGTAAGCCAGACATCCGCGTGGATGAGGCCGGCTACCCCGGCGATACCTGGTCTTCTGCAGACCGTAGCTCCGTTTCCGGCCGTGTGTGGTGGGAGACTGGCAAGACTGAGCAGGGCACTATCACCTTCCCTGTGTCCACTGCTGAGAACATGGCAGATAAGGGCGAAGCCCGCGTCGTCACTTCCATTCTCACTAATAAGGGTGTAGCAGAATTCCGTAAGCTTGAGAAGCTCCCGCGCGGCGAGCGCATTAAGGCTCAGCAGGAGCTGCTGAAGAACAACCCCGGTTTCATCGCAGAAACCGTTGCTGCGGAGACCGATGACAAGGGCCGTTACTTCGCACGCTTTGAAAAGAAGGACTTTGACAACGAGTTCCTCTACCAGTTCGTCCAGGTAAAGCGCGATGGTAAGTGGGTTACTCAGCCTGCATACTCCTCCTACCCGGCACCAATGTTCGGTGATCCGACTGCCACGATGAACATTCCGCAGCTCTGGCGCGATGCTCGTCACAGCTGGGCAAACATGCACTTCGGCCTCGTTTCGGACCCTGAGAACACCGATCTGCAGATCGATGAAGACGTTGTCTACGCAGGCAATAAGGTCACCCCGAAGATTCAGGCACTCCTGAATGGTGGCGAAGAAGCCTACATCCAGTGGACCGACAAGAACGGCAAGGTCGTCCAGGTTGACGGCAAGGACCGCATTGATGTTGCCCCCGCTGGCTACAACATCAACAACCCCTTTGAGGCTGCTACGCTGACCGTTCCGGATCAGGCAACGCTTACCAAGTCCGGCAATGACACTTACACCGCAACGCTCTACGTGAACGGTGCCCCGGTTGCCGCTGACTCCGTCGCTGTCAGCGTGAACGGCCCGGATTCTGATGCTGCTAAGTACAACCCGTACTACGAGACCACGTACATCTGGTACAAGAAGCTGGACGAGAACGGCAATGTCGTCAACGCGACGTTGGATGATGTGAAGAAACACCCTGAGATCATCCTCGATACCGCGACAACTGGATGTAAGAACCAGACAACTGCAGAGGCTCCCGCAAAAGGAGGCGTAGAGAATCCTGGTTGCTCCAACATGGTTGGCATCGCTCGTATTGCCAACATCAATGACATCCCGCATGCAGCAAATGCAGCAGACGGAAAGGGAATCAAGGAGGTCACGGTAACCGGCGTTGAGGCTCCAAGCCTCTTCGGGAAGCTTGATCTCAACCAGAATGGTGGTAAAGGCAGTGGTTGGGCCGGTGGTAAAGGTGCTGGCAACCACGCTGCCGATCCGGTCATCGCCAATCCTGAGGCTCCCAACGTTAAAAAGGCAATGTCGGCATTAAAGCTTGACGATTCTCGCACCGAGAGTGACATCGCCGTTGGTATCAGGACGAATGCCGCTACTGTGGGCACTGCTCAGAATGTCAAGGTTCGTGTCACCTACGCTGACAATTCTTACGACGACATCATTGCCCGTTTTGTTTACGGTGATGAAACCACTCGCCCGTCGGATGAGCCGACTGCCGAAGACCGTGACAAGTTCGATGTCTCTTACAAGAACACCGAGGCAAAGCCCACTGAGAAGGCATCGGTCCAGCCGAAGATCACCACGCGTGATGAGGCCGGTAACGAGAAGGCCGCTGGGGCTGAGAACGTAACTAAGTACGAGAAGGCCGGCAGCGTTGAGGGCATTGACGATGCTGACTGGACCGTGGATGAGACCACGGGTGAGGTTTCCTGGACTCCGCAGGAGGGCACTGCCCCCGGCAGCTACACCTTCCCGGTGAAGGTCACCTACAAAGATGGGACGACCGAAACCACCACGGCAACCTTCACGGTCAAGGACGATGCCAAGCCTGTGACTAAGCGTCTTGCTTACAAGAAGACCACGGCTCCGCAGGGTGAGGAAACCAAGGTAGACGTGCCCACTGCCGACGGTAAGACCCTCGAGGGTGCTTCCTACACTATGACCGAGGCCGACAAGGCTCAGTTCCCGTGGGTAACCGTGAACTCGGATGGCTCTCTCACGCTGAATCCGACGGCGGATACTAAGGAAAAGAAGGGGACGCCGAAGGGCACGTACTACGTGCCCGTCATGGTGAAGGAGGCCAACGGTGGCGAGCAGATCGTCTACGCCGAGGTCGAGGTCACCGATGAAATTGCCAAGACGGAGAAGCCTACCGTCAACGCGCCTGTTGCAGGTGCGAAGAAGATCACCGGTACGGCTGAAAAGGGTGCCGAAGTTACGGTCACGTTGCCTGGCAACAAGAAGGTTAAGGCAACCGCTGACAAGGATGGCAACTACAGCGTTGACGTGCCCAAGGGTGTCACGCTGAAGAAGGACGACACGGTCACCGCTGTTGCTACCTCCCCGAACAAGAAGCAGTCCGATCCGGCTGAGGCAAAGGTGACAGCGAATGACGCCGAAACCTACAGCCCGAGCTACGAGGATGCTACCGGCCAGGCCGGTACGAAGAAGAAGGTACCTGTCAAGACCGACAAGGATCTGCCGAAGGAGACCACCTTCGAAATCCCCGAAACGGCGAAAATCCCGGAGGGCTGGACTGTTGAGGTCGACCCGACTACCGGTGAGGTATCGGTCACCCCGAAGGCTGACATCAAGACGAACACGGATGCAACAATCCCGGTCACGGTTAAGTACCCGGATGGTTCCTCCGAGACGATCAACCTGAAGTTCACGGCAAAGCCGAAGCCGGTTACGCCGGTGGAGAAGACCACCGAAAAGCCGAAGGTCAACGCGGTTACTGAAGGCGACACTGAGATCACGGGCAAAACCGAGCCGAATGCTAAGGTCGTAGTTGAGCTGCCTGATGGCACCACGGCGACCGACAAGGCCGGCGAGGATGGCACGTTCACGGTGAAGCTGCCTGAGGGTAAGACTGTTCCGGCTTCCGGCACGGTTAAGACCACGGCAACGGCACCAGGTAAGAAGGTTTCCGAGCCGACCAACACCGAGATCACCGCTAAGGACACGACGACTGCTCCGAAGGTGAACCCGGTCAAGGAGGGTGACGATTCCATCAGTGGTGAGGCTGAGCCTGGCGCAACCGTGACGGTGACGCTGCCTGATGGCACCACGGCGACCGACAAGGCCGGCGAGGATGGCAAGTTCACGGTGAAGCTGCCTGAGGGTAAGACTGTTCCGGCTTCCGGCACGGTTAAGACCACGGCAACGGCACCAGGTAAGAAGGTTTCCGAGCCGACCAACACCGAGATCACCGCTAAGGACACGACGACTGCTCCGGAGGTGAACCCGGTCAAGGAGGGTGACGATTCCATCAGTGGTGAGGCTGAGCCTGGCGCAACCGTGACGGTGACGCTGCCTGATGGCACCACGGCGACCGACAAGGCCGGCGATGACGGCAAGTTCAGCATTCCTGTTGACAAGTCCAAGCTGAAGGAGGGCGACAAGATCACCGTCGTCGCTGAGAAGGAAGGCCAGAAGCCGTCCGAGTCGACAACTGTCACCGTTGGCCAGAAGGATCAGACCCCCGGGTTCGACACCACGGTTCAGCCTGGCCCGGGTGAGTCCAAGGTCATCCCGACCAAGGACGGCAGCAAGGCTCCCGCTGGCACGACTGCGAAGGTCATCGACGGTCCTGGCACCGCCACGATCGACAAGGACGGCAACCTGGTTGTCACTCCGAATAAGGATGCTAAGCCTGGTGACAAGATCAAGGTTCAGGTGACCTACCCGGATGGCACTACCGAGATCATTACGATCACGGTTGGTATCGACATGGGTCTCTGTGTTGGTGCTTCCGCTGCATCGGCTATCCCGCTGCTGCTCCTGACCCCGATTGCCCTTGGCCTGGCCATGGACAACCAGCAGGTGAAGGATATGACTGCGGGCTTCGGCAAGCAGCTGGAGGATATCAACACTGGTATTCAGAAGACTCTGGGTATTTACAACCCGGCTCTTGCTCAGCAGTTCAAGGTTCAGGTTGCTCCGCATCTGCAGAACATTGCTTTGGCGGCTGGTTTCATCGCCTCCATTGGCCTTCTGGCTGGTGTAGCCGCGTCGCAGTGCACCGTTCCCACTGAGGGTGGTTTGTCCAGCGATAAGAATGCGGATCAGGCGAAGCCGACCGCGTCTGCGCAGCCGACCACAGAGGTGCCTGTTTCTGAGGAACCTACCTCCGAGGCTCCTACCTCTGAGCTTCCGACTCCTGAGTCGCCTGCTCCTGAGGCATAACTAAATAACGCTTCTTCCACGGGCACCTAGTGCCCAGGGGAAAAGTGAAACAAGGTAGCGCCCTGGCCGCACACGGCTGGGGCGCTACTTTTTGGTCAACCCGGGGCGATGGTGGTTTACCCGTTCTTGTCCTTCAAAAGCTTGGTCAGATTGAGAGCGGGGAACAAGGAGAGCTGTGTATCGTCGGTTACGTCGCAGCGGCGGGCGATGTTGGCGTTAATCCGGTTGCGGCGGACGATGAGGCGTAGGAGGGAGCGGTTATTGGCGTTGAGCTCCTCGCGGTGCCAGCGATGGTTCGAGATCATGTCGATTGCCGTGCTGATCACGGAGTCCGCACTCCGCTTGGGCACCTCGATGGGGGAGGCGATGAAGGCGGGGCCGTCATCGTCATAGGACGATAATTCATAGTCGTCGAAGCGATGTTGGAGCGTGTCGCGTATTGTGTCCACATCCATCACGTCCACCTCTTTTAGTTTTCCCACGTTTTCTATGGCCAACAACGCCAGGTGGTCCTTTCGCCAGTCGCGGGTCACGGGATCGTAGAAGAACCCCCAGCCGTCGCCGGAGTCCATGAGGAGGAGCCGCCCGTGGTAGTAAAACCGGGGCTCGTTGGGGTCGAATTCGATTGCCGATGCCTCGTCGCGCCACCTCACCACGGCGCTGGTGTGGGGGTAGTTGATGCCCGCCTCGTCGAGGAGTTCCAGCGCCTCGAGGAGGGAGTCCGCGTCCTGCTGTTGATTAATGACACTTTTCCGCATCTCCTCCCACGGTTTGGAGTGGAATTCGGAGTAGCTTTCCCAGTAGCAAAGGTAGGCGAGAAAGGTACGGGCCCATCGCCTGTTGCGTGGGTCGTACATGTACCAGTGATGCTTTGGATCCTGCATGATGCAGATTCCGGCGCTGGAGTAGTAGGTTGCACCCTCGCACGGGTCATCGTCCGGGACCGTCTCGAACACCCGACCGTTGGGGCCCTCTACCTCGCGGTCGTAGGTGTCATCGAGAATTTTTGTCTCGGCAACCACCTCGGCCTTCGCCTGATTTTCCCCGATGTTGTAGGGCCACAAAAGCCTGTTTCCAAAGGTGGGTGTGTAGCCGTACCAATCGTCTAGGGCCTCCATGGATTCGGGATCGTTGTAGATAAATTCGTCAAGAAAATGCCGCTGTCCGTAGTCGTCGTCGGTGGAGATGTGTTTCCACTCGTCGCGCAGCTGTGGGGCGCGGTTGCGGGCCTCGTCCGCGTTGAGGGTTTCGCACTTGCCGGCCCACGCGGTGTCCATGAGCCAGTTGGCAAGCGGTGTGCGCACCCACTCGTCGCAGGTGGGATCGTAGAGGAAGCGGGTGTCGCGCCCGTCGTCCATGATGAGGAGCATTCCGGTGCTCACATACAGGGGTGCCGGGGGAACGTTGCCCCATTCGGAGCGAAGTGTTTCACTGTCCTCGTCTTCGGGCTTCCAGGCGTTTTCCCACTCGTCGTAGGATTTTTGGATGTCCTCGAGCTTGGCCTCGGCCTCGTCCTCGTCGAGTTCCTCGTGGGGCACCTTGTGGCCACGGCGGTTGAACCATTCGGCAAAAGAAGTGTTTTGCCAGTCGCTCATGCTGGGGTCGTAGAATCCGCTATCGCCAGGCCCACAGTCGCTTAGAAGCAGGCCTGCAACAACGTAGTAGTGGGTCTCCATGAGACAACCTTTCACTTGTGGGGTGGTTGCCTCGAACACCGGGGCAACCAGTGTTTAGGGGGATTGGTGGTGCGAGCGCACCGGAGAATGTCGCAGCGAGTGCGACTAGCAATCGTGGGGGAGTCAAGGGTCGCGCCTGAAAAAGATGAAGAAGAGGCTATACGCCCGAAAAATATTTTGTCCCCGATTGCAAAATTAATGTTACACCCCCGAGCGGTTTTATGGAACCTCGAGATGCCAGTCACGGCCCCGAGGTACCCCCGATTCCCCCTTACGGAATCTTCTTCGTCCACTCCTCGGTGCCGTACTTCTCCTCAACAAGCCGACGCGCGGCCGCAAGGTCTTCCTCGCTCAGCTCCGCGGGCAAGGCGCCGTAGCGGGTGGCAAACTCGCCCACCATGGTGTCGATGATCTCCTCGCGGGGGATGCCCGTCTGTCGCCGCAGCGGGTCGACGCGCTTCTTGGCGGAGGCGATGCCCTTGGATGCGGTCTTCACCTTGCCCACGCGCAGCACCTCCATCATCTTGTCGGCGTCGATGTTGTAGCTCATCGTCGTGTGGTGAAGAACGGTGTGCTTGCGGCGCTTCTGCGCCGCGCCGCCGATCTTCCCGCCGGTGGAGGTGATGTCGTTGATGGGCACGTACCAGGCGTTCACACCGAGCTTCTGCAAATTGGCGAGCACCCATTGATCCAGGTACGCGTACGAATCCGCATACGAGTACCCGGCCACGAGGCTGTCCGGCGCGTAAATGGAGTAGGTGATGCAGTTCCCACCCTCCATGAACATCGCGCCCCCGCCGGACATCCTGCGTACCGGTACGATTTTATACTTATCGACGCCTCCCTGGTTGAGCTCGTTGGAATAGCTCTGGTAGGAGCCGAACACCACCGCCTTGTCGCTCCATTCCCAAAAGCGCAGCGTCGGCGGGCGCGTGCCGTCGGCCACCTGGTCCTGGATGACCTCGTCGAGCGCCACGTTCACCGGTGTCGGCAGGGGGCCGGGGCGCAGGATCTCCCAGGTGTGGTCGGTGAAGTCCGTGCCACCGGAGACAGCGCGCTTGACGGCCGTGGCGATGTCCTTCGTTTCGAATCCGTGGAATTCCAGGTCCTCGAACTGTGAGAGTGCCTTGTCCAGTCGCGCAGTCATGCCGTCGGTAGGCTCCTTTATGGATAGCCCTTCAAACGCCGGGCTGATGGCCTCGTAGGCCTCCTCCGGGTCGAGGAAGAAATCGCCGGAGACCTGGGCTTTGGTGATGATGTTGTCCTGGGCGTCCACGTCCACGACAATCAGCTTGCCGCCGGGGACCTTGAGCTCAAAATGGTGAGATGTCATGTCCCCCAGCGTAGTCATTTAGGCTGACCTTAGATAAGGGTGGCAAGTGGGAACGAAAGTACTTTCTGTTTCTCGGCCTTCGGGGTAAAAATAAGTCATGAGCAAAGTGATCAGGATAGCCATCGTAGCCGTTCTCCTTGTGGGCATCGGTCTTGTCCTCGGCCAGATGATTGCGGGCTGGCCAGAGCTCTACGCCGAGCTAGGAAGGAATGTCATCCTTATCGGGTTAGGTGCTATGTGCATCTATATGGTTGCGAAAGTCGGACGCTCCTCTGCCGGTGGGAAGAATCCTCGCTAATCCGCGCGTACTCAGTGCGCAACGGCGCAATAAGGGCGCATTTATAGAAGCAGGTAGAAATGTTCCTGTGCCCTCTCGCGGCGGGAGTGGTGGGAGGCAGCTGCCTGTCGCTTCTAATCATCCAGCCCTAGCACGGCTCGCCATACGGGGATGAGTTCCTCGTGGTAGGTGTGGCCATGGCCGCCGGTCTGGCGGTGGGAGATCGGCATGTCGACCAACAGCTGCCAGCCGGTGAACAGTGGCCACCACACGAGGGCGGGGGTGCGGTCGGCACCGGGGAGATGGTCCTTCATCCAGCGGGGCGGGAGGAAGAAGATCGGCCAATCAAAAAAGGCCACTGGATCTGAGGGGTGCTGGACGAAGCAAATTCGTGGTGTCGCCCATCGTTCCTCGTAAGCCATGCCGCGCCAGTCGGTGGTGAGGTGTGCCGGGGTGGCAACGAACCGGATGTGCGCGCCGCCGTCGACAACAGGAAGCGAGTGGGGAGTACTGCTCACGCGGGTGATGATCGGGGTGAAACGAGGGGTGCCGGTGAAGACGGCGCCGTCGACACGCTCCAGGAGGTCATCGTTACTCGCCGCACCGTAGGCACCGAGTGATTCCCCAGCGATGTACACGCCGTGGCTGCGCCGGTCGAGGATGGCTGAGAGGAGCTCACGCGCCGCGTCGACAGGCGTGGAGCGGTCCGCAACGTAGGTGATGGGGCTTTGCAGGTAGGAGTACTGCATGGAGACGCTCGCCACGTTGCCGTCGGTGAGGATCTCCGGCGCCGCCACGTGCCACGGGTTCACCCAGCCGGTGCCCGTGGAGATGTGGATGATGAGGTAGTCGCGTTCCCATGCCCCGGTGCGGTCCATTTCAGCGAGGATGTCCCCCACGGAGGCGGAAATTCCGCCGTAAATACGAACCGCCGAGTCCGATCCACCGGACACGAATTCGCGGCCTTTGGCGCCGAGGGACTCCCAGGACATGAGGGAAGCGGGGGAGCCGGAGCGCAGCGGCGATGTCGGCCGGGCGAGGGTGGGATTAATAAACAGGTTGAGCTCTTCGGCCTTCTGCGTGATCCGGGAGGAGAGGCGCCGGACGATGAGGAAGCGGGTGCCGATGAGCCACGTCGTCGCCGTGATGGCCAGCGCCGACAGCGCCGGAACGGGGACGCGGGGGCGGCGCGGGAAGGCGCGGCGGATGAGACCACGCACCCAGCCGAACTGCGCCTTCATCACCTCCCCCACAAGGACGCACTCGGCGTAGCCCGCGGTGCCGAGGACGGCGCCGACGGCGGTGTCGCGCACGGCGGGGCGGGGCGACTCCACCAGGTCGGCGATCTCCCGCTGCCGGAAAATGGAGCGCACGAGGGCGACGCCGGTGATCGCGCCGGTCAGCGTGAGCGGTGCGCGGAAACGGCCGCCGATGGAGCGCGACACCCCGGCGGCGATGGCGTGGCCTGCGGCCTGGCATCCGGCGACGTTGAGGGCGGTCTGCCACATGCGGCGGGGGAGCAGGGAGGGGGACAGGGCTGCCCACGTGCCAATTTCTGCGCCGAGGAGAGCACCACGTCGGAAGAGTCTCACGCCTTAAAGGTTAACCCTGCAAACTTCATTCATCTAGTGGAAAATAAAGGCATGGATGATTTGCTTCAGGATTTGGAAGACCTGCTCGTCGGCATGGAGGCCAACGCCGAGCAGTACAAGGAGAAGATTGACAAGGTGCATCCGCGCCACAAGATCGGCGCGGTAAACCTGCTTGACTACGCCTACCTTCGCGCGCACGACCACTCGAAGCTGCAGGCGGCGCTCTACCGCGTGGGCGCGACCCGCCTATCCACCACCGAGCCGTGCGTGCGGGCGCGGCTCCAGGCGGCCCACAACGTGGTCAGCCGCATCATGCACAAGGACATCAAATACGAGTTTTCCTATCTCTCTGACAAGATGGCCGAGGCCGACGACCTCCTCGAGGAGCACTCTGAGCTGCTGCTTGGCACCTCCCCGAACGATTCCCCGGCCCTCATCATGGTGACCCTGCCCGCCGAGGCCGCTGACGATTACGACATGGTCCTCGATTTCGCCAAGTCTGGCATGGATCTCGCCCGCATCAACTGCGCCCACGATGGCCCCGAGGTGTGGAAGAAGATGATCGCCAACGTGCGCCGCGCCGAGGAGGAAATCGGCCACCGCCTTGAGGTTTCCATGGATCTCGCCGGTCCGAAGATCCGCACCGCTGGCATTGCCGACGGCCCCGCGGTCGGCCGCGCGCGCGTCACCCGCGACGAGGCGGGTGTCGTCCTCACCCGCTCCAAGCTGTGGATCACCCGCAAGCCGTACACCACCGACAACGTCCAGCCCCCGGCCCCCGCCGGCCTCCCCGGTCGCCCCGCCCTCCCCGTGCAGGTCGACGCGGCCTGGTTCGATCGTCTCACCGTCGGCGCCCAGATCATGGTGCATGATACCCGCGGCTCGCGCCGCTATTTCACCGTCACCGACGCCACCCCCGACGGTGTCCTCGCGCAGGGCGAACGCAACGCTTACATCGCCGACGGCACCCTCCTCGAGTGCGATTACGAGCGCACCCGCGTCACCGGCATCCCCACGACCACGCGCAAGCTGCGCCTCGAGGCCGGCGACGAGCTCATCCTCACCACCGACCAGTCCGACGCCGATCTCGAGGCCCCCGGCACTCCGAAAATCGGTTGTACTCTTCCGCTCGCCGTCGAGTCGATCAAGGTCGGCGACGAGGTGCTTTTCGACGATGGGGCCATCGGTGCCCACGCCGTGAGCGTCGACAAGCGTGGTGAGGACACCGAGGTCACCCTCCACATCGACCGGACGAAGGTCGGCGGCGCCAACCTCGCCGCCTACAAGGGCATCAACCTTCCCGATACCGACCTCCCCCTGCCCAGCCTCACCGAGGAGGACGAGGAGAACCTGAAGTTCATCGGCGAGTACGCCGACATCGCCGCCGTGAGCTTCATCCGCACCCCCGAAGACGTCGCCTACGTCCTGGACAAGATGCCCCGCGAGGACCTTGGCCTCCTCCTCAAGATCGAGACGATCCCCGGCTTCGAGAACCTGCCGCTCGTCATCCTCGAGGGCCTGCAGCACGAGCGCTTCGGCGTCATGATCGCCCGCGGCGACCTCGCCGTCGAGCTCGGCTTCGCCCGCATGGCCGAGGTGCCCCAGCAGATCCAGACCGCCGCCGAGGCTGCCCACATCCCCACCGTCATGGCCACCCAGATCCTGGAGAACCTGGCCAAGAACGGCCTGCCCTCCCGCGCCGAGATCACCGATGCCGCCGTTGCCCTGCGCAGCGAGTGCGTGATGTTGAATAAGGGACCGCACATTACCGATGCCATCAAGATCCTCGATAAGATGGCTAAGAAGCTGGGTAAATCCCAGCGTAAGAATCGAATCATGCTCCGGCACATTCATTCCTGGGATCGAGACTGACATGTTGATCATTGCGCACCGCGGCGATAGCGAGCAGTACCCCGAGCAGACGGCGGCCGCCTACGAGTCCGCCTTTTCCGTCGGGGCAGACGGCGTCGAAACCGACGTCCGACTCACGCGCTGCGGTGAGCTGGTCTGCATTCACGACCGTTTCCTCAACCGCGTTTCCGACGGCTCCGGCAAGGTCTCCACCTGCACGATGGATGACCTCTCCCGCCTCAACTTCGGCAGCGAGGACTGCCCCCAGCCCGTCCTCACCTTCCGCGAGTTCCTCGAAATCGGCGAGTCCTACCCCGACCGCCACCTGTTCATCGAGACGAAGCACCCGTCCCGCTACGGTGTCATGCTGGAAGAACAGATCGTGCGGCAACTGCAGTACTTCGGCCTATCCACGTCCGAGCGTGTCCACATCATCTCCTTTAACCCCGTCTCCATCCAGCGCATCCGCCGCATGGCACCGGCGCTCGACCGCATCTGGTTGCGCCAACTGCGCTACATGTGGGCCAACCTGGCGATGGAGAAATTCGGCCACCCCACCGGCATGGGGCTATTCATCCAAGAAGCCAAGATCAACCCCGACCTCATCGGCCGCCACGGGCTGCCCACCTACATGTTCACCGTCAATGACCTGGAGGACGTCGATTGGGCGCGCGAGCGGGGAGTTAAGTATCTTGCCACTGATAACCCAAGTAAGGTAGTGGCCTATGAGCAAGAAAAAGAAGAAGGACCAGGATCTGCCCGAGGGGATGACCCGCAGGCAGGCCAAGATGGCCAAGCGCGCAGCTGAGCGTGCCGCCCTGGAAAAGGACCCCCGTCCCTACGGCGGCCTCGACGCAGAAACCATGCTCGTCGCCCTCCAGGAATTCGTCCCCTCCGCCACCGCGGAGATCACTGTGCAGGACACCCCGGTCACCCTGGCCACGGTGCTCCCTGGTGCCGTCGCCGCCCTCGTGCGCGACACCGGCGAACGCTTCGTAGCCCTCCAGTCCCGGCTGCGCTCCCACAACCCCGGGCGCGATCTCGCGTACTGCCTTAACTGGGTGATCAACGCCAAGCCCGGCGCCGTGCTGAACAACGCCACCAACGACGGCAGCCAGCCCGCCATCGCGGATATCTTCCCCGCCGGCGAGCTCGAGGTGACGGAGCACCAGGACTTCAACTGGTGGCTGCCCGAGGGCGCCGACCTGCAATCCAAGCAGATGATTGAGCAGGCCAACGCCTCCATCATGCCCTCGTACCAGGTCCATGCCGACATCGACGGCACCATTTTCTGGGTCGACGCGGGCGACAAGGCCCACATCCGCTGGGTCCGCTCCGACGACGAGGACACCCTCCTCGCCTCCCTGGCACGCGCCGCCGCAAAGGACGAACTGCACCTCGGTGAAGGCACCAAATTCGCCGGTGTCTTCCGCACCCACGGCATCCTCGTGCCCGTCTTTGACCTCGACCCCACCGTCAGCCATACCGAATACGACGCTGAGCTGAAGCGCCTGAACGAGTTCTTTGCCAAGGACACATCCAACACCGCGCAGCTCACCTCCGAGGAGCGGCGCAAGATGGAAAACATTAAATCGAGGCAGGTAACAATCAGATGATGAAGACGATCGGCGCTGTCGCAACGGCGTTCGCCCTCACCCTCGGTGCCACTGCGGGCACCGCCACTGCTGCGGAGCCGACATTCGACAACCTCTCCGCAAACCTTTCCTCCGCGTTCTCCGGTTCCTCCGAGACGCTGCCCCTGGAGCCCAACCTGCCTGTTGTTCCTGGTGGCACTGGTGAGGCGATCGACTACACCCAGCCGCTGCCCGGCAACGCCGCCAAGGATGCCCAATACGGCTTCCCCACCGGTGCCGCGCTCGGGCCGGAGAACGACTTCTACGCCGCGCTCATGAAGACGCTCGTGTACACCGGGCAGTACCCCAAGGGAATGAACGACTTCTCCTGCACCTCGGAGAAGAACCCGGTCATCCTCCTCCCCGGCACCACCACGAACATCTACAACGATTTCTCCAAGATGGCTCCTGCCCTCATGGACGCCGGCTACTGCGTGTACGGGTTTAACCACAACCCCGGAACCATCCCGGCGACCCAGTTCGCGGGCGACATCAAGGACTCCGCCCGTGCCCTCGGCCTCGTCGTCGACCGCGTGCTGAAGGAGACAGGCGCTGAGAAGGTTACCCTCGTCGGCCACTCCCAGGGTGGCGGCATCATGCCGATCTACTACATCAACAACTACGGCGGCGATAAGAAGGTCGATCACCTCATCGGCCTCGCACCCTCCAACAACGGCACGACTGTTGGCGGAATGTTCAAGGCCTCCGAGTTCACCAACGGTGTCGTTGACTTCTTCGCCGGCGTGGCATCGCGCCAGCAGCTCATCGGCTCCGACCTGGTCAATGAGGTGTACCACAACGGGCCGGTGACGCGCCCCGGCGTGAAGTACACGATGATCGCCTCCGCCACCGATCAGACGGTGACCCCGTACACCAACTCGTTTATCGACGAGCCCGGTGTCACCAACATCACCGTCCAGGATCACCACCCTGGATTCGTCTCTGATCACAACAACATGACCTACTACGAGCAGGTCATCGACCTCACCCTCCACGCCCTTAAGGCGTAGACCCGGTCTTTTCCACCGGCGAGACGGTTGTAACCCGTCTCGCCGGTTCTTGTTTTCTTGCCTCAGAAATTTCAGCCTTGAGGCCCTCCTGCTGGTTCTGGTAGATCATCGATCGGAATCGTCTTTCCGTCGACAAAGTATCGCACCTCCTCGTCGAAGGGGTTCAGACCGTACGGCAATATCGCATCCCTCATCGGCGGCTTCCTGCCGATGGAGGTGAAGCAATCGCCATTTCGGAACTGGAACCGAACAAGCTGCGGGTTGCGTGAGTCGATGAAAATGCGGATCAGCCCATCGGTAACCAGCGCATGGCACCCGGAGCACAGCGGGATGAGATTATCCGCGTTCGTCTCACCGCCGTCCTGCCATTCCTTGATGTGGTGGAACTCCAAGAACTGCGTGTGCGTGCAGCCGGGCATCGCGCACCGGTGATTCCAGAGGTCAAGCAGAGCTTTTTCCTGTGCCTTGCTCACCAAACGGCGGCGCCTGCCAAGCGCCATTGGGTTGCCGTTGCGGTCAACCCACAGGAATCGGTACGCTGCATTCCAGATGAACGGAACAATGTCCTTCGCCTCAGCTCCGAACTGCTCAGGGAGGGCGAGGGTGCCATTCTCCCGCAGTATGACGGTGACCTCGGCTCCCGGGGCGCGTACCTGCGAGCGTGGCTGGCTAAGCGTCATTGTGACCATCCCGAAGAACGCCGGCAGAAGTTCCCTCTTCACACACCTGCCAAAGCGTGACACAGCCTGCTTCTTCTCATCATGGGAAACCTCCCCGGATTCCATTGCCTTCTTCCTAATCAATTGGTCCTCCGGCGACTCGAGAATGTCGTCCACAGTGAACGAGGTGTGTTCTTTCTCCTCCGGCTCCGTCGGCTCGTAGTCGTAGGCGTTCGCGTCCTCCTCCGCAGCTTGTTCTTTCATCTCCGCTTCAGTATCCAGCCCATCAGCAATTCGCTGTGCCTCCTCTGCGCTGCAGCTTCGCGTCAAGCTGATAAACGCGACCTTGAGCGCTGCTTCAAACTCAGCGGTATGCATGGGATTGAGGTCGATGACAGTTTTCGACCAGCCAGTTTCTGGGTCCTTGACTATCCTGAACCCCTCCTTCTGTTCGTCGCCGCCGTCGTCCTTCTTTTGTCGCCCACCAAGCGCCTGCTCCAGTCCATCGAACGAGTTGTTGCTTGCTAAGTCGACGAGCTCAAGCTCATTTTCCTTGGTCATATATCTCAGTATCTTCCGCACTTTTGAGTAGGAGAGCTGCGCTGAAGCAAAGGCTTGGGCGAGGAATTCAAACTCCAGAAGCTTCAGCCCGACCTGGCAGTACTCGTACGCGGTTCGCTCCGACAACCCCAACTCACGAACAAGATAGGAGTGAGGCGATGACACACCCACCCATGGAGCGACGTTGAGCGTCATGTAGATGCCAATCGCTAACAACATTCGCGCCTTCTCCATGGTCTCGTTGAGGAAGCGGAGTCGAATACATTCAGTTATTTGCTGCCCATCTGGGAGCTCTCCCTTGTCCCTGAGATTTCTACCTTGAGCTCGTGCCCAGGCTCGTTGAATTTTTTCCTCATTGAATGCCGTCATCTTCCATTCTTTCCCCCTCGCCCCGACATCGAGAGTATGTTCGATATGTGATTGCCAGTATAGGGTGGAAAGGCTGGATTTACGTTAACGTAAGGTGAACATTTTATAACAGTTCGATTTGTTCGAACGTCGCTGTTTTCTTGTGTGGGAGCACCGGCGAGGGCCGTGTCGGAACGTTTGCCCCGTCCTGTGCGCAACGGCGCAATAAGTTCGTTGCTATGTGCGCTGCTACTGGGGTGGGGCGCGGCGAGGGGTCCACAAGCCTGGCTTGTTTTAGCGGCTGCGGTCGGGTTCGGTGCGTGTCGGAACGTTCGCCCCGCCCAGCGCGCAACGGCGCAATAAGTTCGTTGCTATGTGCGCTGATCTTGGGCGTGAGGCGTGGTGAGGGGGTTGGGTGGTTGTTACAAGCCTGGCCTGCTTTAGCGGATGCGGGCGGCGTGGGGGTGGTGTGGCGCACCGTGGTCGGGGTCTGTCTGGTTCGGAACGTTTGCCCCGCCCAGCGCGCAACGTCGCAATAAGTTCGCTGTTATGTGCACTGCTACTGGGGGTGGGGCGTGGTGAGGGGTTCACAGGCCCGGCCTGCTTTGGCGGCTGCGGGCGGGTTCGGTGTGGTTCGGAACGTTTGCCCCGCCCTGTGCGCAACGGCGCAATAAGTTCGTTGCTATGTGCGCTGCTACTGGGGGTGGGGCGTGGTGAGGGGTTCACAGGCCCCGCCTGCTTTGGCGGCTGCGGGCGGGTTCGGTGTGGGTCGGAACGTTCGCCCCGCCCTGCGCGCCACGGCGCAATAAGTGGCCCTGCATAAGTGCAGGTAGATTACTGACTGACCGTGAAGTGGTAGGTCGAGGAGTTGAGTGGCCCCAGGCGCCCGAAGATGCGTTTTGGAGGTGTGTGCAGGACCGGCAAAGCTTTCTCGTTCAAGCGCTTGTCTAGGTTGAACCGGTTCGAAAACCCCGCGGCAAAGTGGTCGCCAGGGGTAAGCGTGACTATGTCCTCCTTGCCCCACTCGATGTGGGTGACCTCGTCATTGATGGCGTAGTAGGGCATCGTGATGAGCTTGTGGTAGATCCACGCGATATGTGAGGGGTTGAGGTTTACAGCAGTCATCCCTGGCGTGGCTGGGGTAGCTGGGGTGGCTGTGGTGTCGGTGTCAATGCTGGGCTGCTCATCCGTGTGTTCATCGGCGTGGGCTGCTGTTGTTTGCACTGAGAGGAAAACGCCGACGAACGTGACGGCTGCGGAGATGAGTGGCCACAGCTGGCTCGTTGCGTCGGCGAAAGCAATGTAGGCAACGATGAGGGCCAGGGTCGCAGCGGAGATCAGTGGGGCTGGAGATGTTCTCCCATGCAGGGCCGACGAAAAGGAGGATGCAAGGGCAAGAGAAACGGTGCAGAAGATCAGCACCAGGGTGAGGAGCAAGCCGTTGTGGCCGTCCTGGACAAGCATGCTCGTCGCAAGGTAGGTGGTGATTGCCACCGACAGGGACATGAGTGTTCGTTGTACCATCTTCGCCTCCAGCTAGGGAATTTTGTCGGGACTGCGACATAGATATAGACATAGATATAGACATAGATATACAGGCCAAAGATACTCCGATAGTCACAATCCGGGAAGATTTTCTGCCCTGCGCGCAACGGCGCAATAAGTGGTGGGCCATACGTAGGAGACGGAGGAGGAGGATGGATCAGCCCTGCGCGCAACGGCGCAATAAGTTTGGCGCTATACAGCGAGCTAACCGGCTTGGGGGTTGCCGTTGGTTTCCACCGTCCACCCACTCGCCCGGCGATAAGCGTCGAGCGATGGGTCGCGCCGTTCGGGCGATACCCGTCCAACCGTGAACAGGACAGGTGCGGGATAGGTGCGAAAGCTACATCCACATATCCCGGTTGATCAGCCGCCACGAGCCGAAGGCGCCGGTGCGCTCAAGGCCGACCCACTCGCAGTTGTTCAAGGGGTTGGCCATCACCTTGTCGGCGTCGAGGCCGCAGGCCAGCGCGCTGAAGATGCGGATGGCGCAGCCGTGGGAGACGATGAGCGTGTTCTCCTCCACGCTCGTGATGGCAGGTAGGTAGCGCCCCAGAAAGCTCTCCTTGGTCTCCCCGCCGGGAATCGGTGTGTCGGTACCGATGAGCCAGTCGTGGACGGCGCGGTGGTAGCGCTCCAGGGCGGGTAGGTCGGCGCGCATCTCCAGGTCGCCGGCGTTGATCTCCTGCACGCCGTCGAGCACCTCATAGGTGCGGCCGGCGTGGTGGGCGGTCTGCTGCGCGCGGCGGGCCGGCGAGGCGAAGGTGGTGGTCATTCCGGTGAGCTCCGGGGCCACGCCCGAAGCCTGCTCGCGCCCGAGGTCGGTCAGATCCGCGCCGGGCAGGGCGGTGTCGAGGGCGTGCGTGAGGTTCGAGGTGGTTTGTCCGTGACGCAGCAAAATGATCATAGTGTGCTCAATTATCCCTCATTTCGTCACCGGCTGCAGGCCACGAGCCGAGGTATTCGAGGTTCTCGGCGTGGGCGCGTACGGCGGCGAGGGCCTCCGCGACGCTGGGGGAGGATGCGTGGCCGATGAGGTCGCAGTAGAACACGTAGGTGCCGAGCGCTTTCTTCGTCGGCCGGGATTCGATACGGGTGAGGTCCACGCCCCGGGTGGCGAATTCGGTGAGCGCGTGGGCGAGTGTGCCCGGCTTGTTGGGCAGGGTGAAGGCGACGGAGGTGCGGTAGGTGATGCCGCGGCGCGGGGGAGCGACGGCGGTTTTTTCCACGCGCAAGAAGCGTGTCCGGGCGCGTTCATGGTCGGCGACGTCGGTTGCCAGGATGGGGAGTCCCCGGCTGACGGCGGCGGGGTGTGGGCAGGCGCAGGCATCGGCCTCACCGGTGGCGACCATGTCGGCGGCGGCCGCATTAGAGGAGGCGGGGACGAATTCCACCCCGGGGCTTGCCGCCTCCACCCAGTTCTTCACCTGCTGGTAGGCGATGGGGTGGGTGGCGAAGCGGCGGGCGGGCAGCGTGCCGGCGATGGTGAAGCTGATGGCCAGGTCCACTTCGGCGGTGATGGTGACGCCGGCACCCACGAGTGCGTCGAAGGTGGCGGTGACGGCGCCGTCGACGGAGTTTTCCACGGCGACGACGGCCGCATCCGCGCAACCGGACGAGACGGCCGCGATGGCGTCGGCGGGGGAGGAGACGAGGTGGGGCTGAAAACCCTCGGGGACGAGGGTGTGGGCGGCCTGCTCAGTAAACGTGCCCTGCGGGCCGAGGTAGGAAACCGTGGTCATGCATGTATCTTAATACGGGTGAGGAATCTGCCGATTGTGAGAGATGGCGTGGACACGCGTGGCCTGGCGCCGGAGGAGCACGGCTTTGTCAATACGGACGTGCTCCTCCCGGAGGTCGAGGGGGATCTCACGGGGTGGACGATTCCCGCCAAGGATCTCACCGCTGTCGAGGGCCTGACCTGCAGGTTAGGGTCCGTCTACCGGGAGCACATCCCGGATACCACCGACCCCGCGATCCGGGCGCTGCGCCGCCGGGGCGCGACGATCTACGGCAAAACGCAGACGAGCGAGCTGGGGCTTTCGGCTTATTGTGAGCCGAACGGGATGCCCGCGCCGGTGAATCCGCGGTTCCCGGGCGCGACCACGGGTGGTTCCTCCGGTGGCGCCGCTGTTGCAGTCGCGCGCGGTCTCGTCCGTGTCGCCCACGGCACCGACGGTGGCGGCTCGATCCGGGTTCCCGCCGCGGCCTGCGGGGTCCTGGGGCTGAAGTTGGCGCACAACAACCAGGGTGCCGTCCCCACGGGTCACGGTTACCTCGCCCGCACGGTCGCCGACCTGGCCACGGTCACCCGGACTGAGCTTCGAAGTCGAAGCGACGAGCCCCGGGTCGGTTACCTCGTTGAGCCCCTCCACGCCGATGTCGACCCGCAGGACGTTGAAAGCACACAAGCCGTCGCCCGCGCGCTTGGTGGTCACGAGGTCCGTCGCCCCTATCCTCGCTCTCACTTTGCTTGCTTTTCGACGCTCTTTTCCTACCGCACTGCGCGCATCTGCGGCCCCCTGCAGCCTCTCGGGGCGTGGCTACGGGACCGCGGCCAGCAGGTCACCTCGGCCGAGTACGTGCAGGCCGCCGAGCAGTTCATGGCCACCGGCGAGATGGTGGAGGCCCTCGGCGTGGACATCCTCGTTATGCCCGTCCTCGCCTACGAACCGCCGCCGATCGGCTTCTTTTCCTCCCTCGACCCGGCGGAGGACTTCGCGGAGCAGACCCGCTGGACGCCGTGGGCGACGCTGGCGAATATGGCGGGTTATCCAGCGTTAACGCTGCCCATCGGCCTGGGTGTGCAGCTTGTTGGTGTGCGGGCATCGCACGAGGAGCTTCTGCGTGTGGCGGCGCGTGTTTACAATGGTGAGTTATGAGTGAATACGCCACGGACCGAAACGGGAACGTGATCCGGGACCGCTACGGCCGTCCCGTGCCCAAGCGCACCCGGACTCCGCTGCAGGAGGCGCGTGGTAACGATAATCACTCCGGGCTCGCCGAGCGCGTCCAGCGCCGCAACAACCCGCCGGTCAACAACCGCGTAGAGCGCGTCCCCAACGCCTCCCGCGAGATCCCCAGCCGCCGCGATTCGCGGATCCCCAACCGGGCCCAGCGGATCGCCCCGCAGGACAACCGCCGCACCCGTCGCACCCGCAGCGGTTGCGCAAAACCCCTGGCCATCTTCCTCATCGTGCTTCTGGTGGCGCTGGTCGGTGGCGGTGTCTGGGCCGACGGTTCGCTCACGCGTATCGACGCCTTCCCGTCCCGCCACATCGCCGACACCGCCGGCACGAACTGGCTGCTCGTCGGCAGCGACTCCCGTGAGGGGCTCACCCAGAAGCAGAAGGATGAGCTCATGACCGGCGACGATGAGGGCGGTTCCCGCACGGACACGATCATGGTGCTGCACCTGCCGATGAGTGGCAAGCCCACGCTGCTATCCATCCCCCGCGACAGCTACGTGCCGATCCCCGGCTACGGCAACAACAAGATCAACGCCGCCTTCGCCATCGGCGGCTCGCAGCTGCTCACCGAGACCGTGGAGCAGAACACGGGCCTGAAAATCGACCACTACGCCGAGGTCGGCTTCGGCGGCCTGGCCAATATCGTCGATGCCGTCGGCGGCGTGGAACTGTGCACCGAGGACCCGATTTACGACGACGTCATCGCCTTCTACCTGGAGCCGGGCTGCCACAAGTTCGACGGCCCGAACGCCCTGAAGTTCACGCGTTCCCGCGCCACCGCCCTCGGCGATATTGACCGCGTCGCCCGCCAGCGCCAGTTCCTCGGTGTCCTCCTCGATACGATGACGAGCCCGAAAACCTTGGCCAACCCCCTGAAGATCGTGCCGCTCGTGACCCACGTGGCGGGCTCCTTCACCGTGGATAATGGCGACCACATCTGGCACCTCGCCCGGGTGGCCTTGGCCATGCGCTCGGGCATCAACGAGCAGACCATCCCCGTCGCCTCGTTTGCGGACACCGAGGTCGGCTCCGTGGTGCTGTGGGATCAGGACGCGGCGACGAAGCTATTTAATTCGCTCAACTAGCTTGTGCGCCGCGGCCCGTGCCGACGCCGGATTCTGCCCCGTCACCAGGCGCCCATCCGTTTCCGTGTGGGAGATAAACGGCACCAGCCCCTTGCTGTACGTGGCGCCCCGCTCCTTGACGGATTGCTCCACGTTGTAGGGGACGATCTCCGCAACACCGGCAAGCACCTCCTCCACCCAGGAAAAACCGGTGAGTTTCTTGCCCGCGATGAGCAGGGAACCGTCGGAAAGTTTCGTCTCCAGCAGCCCACAGTAACCGTGACAGACGGACCCAACCGCGCCGCCGGCCTCGTAAATGTCGTGGATGAGGCGCTGCAGCGCATCGCAGCCGGGGAAGTCGTACATGACGGCATGGCCACCGGTGAGGAAGATGGCATCGAAATCTGCGGCAGACACGTCCTCCAGCGAGGCGACATCGTCCAGCAGCGCCATCTTCTCTTTGTCGTGGTACCACGCGCGTGTCGACGCATCGAAGTTCGGGAAGCGGATGGACTTCGGCTCCAGCGGCACCGCCCCACCGCTGGGGCTGGCGATGACCTGCTCAAACCCGGCATTCATAAACACATCCCAGGAGTGGCTGAGCTCTCCCAGCCACAGTCCGGTGCGATGCCCCGGACGATCAAGGTAGCGGTTAACGCCGGTCACCACCTGCAGGATGCGACGCGGATGCTCGCCCCGCAGCTCGTGTTTGTTCCTCGGCTCAGGTGTCGGCGTATAGCGTATCGACGGCATAATAAGGTGTCCCTTTCAGTTAGTGCACCTCAATTGTGCATGAAATGACCGCGGATCGCAGGGCGTGTAAACACCCCGGCCCGGCTGGGGATCGTTAACTCGCTTATTACCCTGGAATTGGGGCTATTTATGGAGTTAGGGGGTCCGGGCTGCGTTGGGGGGTGCGGTGGCGAGGGTGTGGTCCCGATTTTCGGCATCCAACATCGGGCTGGGGATCGTTAACTCGCTTATTACCCTGGAATTGGGGCTATTTATGGAGTTAGGGGGTCCGGGCTGCGTTGGGGAGTGCGGTGGCGAGGGTGTGGTCCCGATTTTCGGCATCCAACATCGGGCTGGGGATCGTTAACTCGCTTATTACCCTGGAATTGGGGCTATTTATGGAGTTAGGGGGTCCGGGCTGCGTTGGGGAGTGCGGTGGCGAGGGTGTGGTCCCGATTTTCGGCATCCAACATCGGGCTGGGGATCGTTAACTCGCTTATTACCCTGGAATTTGGGCTAATTGTGGAGTTAGGGGGTCCGGGCTGTGTTGGGGGTGCGGTGTTGAAGGCGTGGTCCCGATTTTCGGCATCCAACATCGGGCTGGGGATCGTTAACTCGCTTATTACCCTGGAATTTGGGCTAATTGTGGAGTTAGGGGGTCCGGGCTGTGTTGGGGGTGCGGTGTTGAAGGTGTGGTCCCGATTTTCGGCATGAGCTTCCGTTCCAACAGCAGGCTGAGGCCTCGCCAGGCTCGGCGGCGTCAGCGTCCAGCCCAGCACCGGCACCTTCGACAGCAGGTGGAACAGCCAGCCGGACACGAGCGCGATGAGGATAGCGTAGGCGAGCCAGAAAGTAGTGGACTGCGGGCCCGCATCGTCGAGCGCGTAGCGCACCAGGTGGTAGCCCAGGGTCATGCCGATCGGGTGCCCGATGTACATGGGCAGGGTGTGGCGGCCGACGAACTGCAGGTCGTTGGACAGGTGCGGCAGGTGTGTGATCGCGACCGCGACGACGATCGCCAGTGGCAGCGAGAGGAGCTCCCTGGACAAGCGCACCAGCAAGGCAGCCTCGTAGTGTCCGATGGCATCCATGCCTGGCAGGATCCACGGCAGCGCCACACGGTCCGGGTCCACCTGAGCGAAGAGCTTGACCAGCACCACGCCCAAGAAAAAGCCCATAGCTGCTGGCAGCCAGCGCGTGACGGAGGTCGCTGTCGCTGCAAAGCGGGAGATCGGGCCACGCAGATGCAGGCCGCCGACGAAGAAGGGTAGGTAAAGGATCAGCATGCCGACGATCGGGATCTTGTCGTGCCAGGGCAACAGCAGCAGCGGAGCGAAACTGGCGGCAATTGCGACCGGCGGGGGTAGCTTGCGTAGGGACCAGAGCACGAGGTTGAACAGCACCAGGGCCCAGAGGAACCACGCCAAGTTGGCGCCGATGAGCATACGCCACAGGATCTCGTCGGCACCCACGGAGTCGGCGTCGAAGACCAGCTTGAATTCAATGAACTTTAGCTTGATCTCTACCGGAACCCAGACCGCGTAGGGAACGAGGAAGAACCACAGTCGGCGAACGAAGAGTTCTGTGAGACTGTAGTCCAGGATCTTGGCTGAGAAGAACCCGGAGACGAGAAAGAATAGCGGCATGCGCAGGGGATCCATCACGGAGTTCGCGCGTGCGAGCAGGGTGTCCATCCCACCCGGCACCGCCAAGCACACGTGCAGCACGATGACTCCGAGGATCGACACCCCCTTTGCCACGTCGGGCCACGCCAGGCGCTTCTTCCCCACCTATATCTCCTTTCCCAGTAATAGCGACACAATATCCCCCCCAAGCCGAAAATCTGAAAACGAGCATTCAGAAGGATGGCTCCGTTACCCCTGCTTCCCCGTACCGTCTGCCACACAAAAACTCTGACAGAGAGGGAAAGGAATAAAAAATGGCACGAGTAATCGCTTTTATCACTATCGTGCTCGCTCTTATTTTCAGCCGTTCGCCCAATGGGTCATTAATAAAAGCACACCAGCCCATATGGCACTCGCATTTGCGAGAACGTCAGGTTTGATGGTCCTTGCCGTAGCAGCTATCGGATCCTCACAAATGAGTGCACATGAGAGTGCGACGCACACTGTCGCTAACATCGGAATGCTCGTATTCGCAATCCTGGCAATCCTCACTGCGGCCCTATTGTGCGGCCCTATTGAATATTGCTCCTGACAAGCCCGGGCGACGCTGTCAGGTCCAGTGATACCGGCACATCGCAAGGTAAAGTGCGTCATCGGTGTACTTGTAGTTTAGTCGCTATACAGTAAACTGTGCGCGTAACAGAATTGACCAAGATACTAGCTGCGCGTGGCGCGACAATGATTCGTCAGCGTGGATCGCATCAGAGGTGGAAGGCATCCCGCGATGGGATCACGGCCTACACCACGGTTGCGATGCCCGGGATGCGCAGTGGTGATATTCCGCAAGGGACCCTTCGCCAAATAGAGCAACAAATGGAGCCGGTACTGGGGAAAGGATGGCTGAGATGACAAGCGAAAGCAAAGTTGAGGCGAGGGCTAAGCAGTTGTGTTTCGGTACTGCGCCTAATTACAGCGTGCGCGTCACTCGCGAGGGAACGGATTGGTTGGCCGAGGTAACCAACCTTCAAGGTGTGTCTACCTGGGCCACAACCTTTTCCGGTCTGGACCGGAATGTGCGTGAAGCCATTGCCTTGGCCGAGGATCTGCCTGACGGAGCGGAAGAAAAACTGTGGGTGTCGTGGGATCTCCCCGTGACGAGCCCGGAGCTTTCACATGCGTACAAAGTGGCGGAACAGCGTCGGCTGCTTGTACACGCGCAGGAGGATCTGCTGCCCGAGGTGCGTAAGACAATCGAAGCGCTGACGAATGAGGGGTGGTCGGTCCGTGATCAGGCAGCGCTTTTGGGGATGACAGCAGGGCGCGTATCCCAGTTGGCCACCAGCTAACCTACCCCCACCCCAGCTCATGCAGCCGCTCGTCGTCGATGCCGAAGTGGTGCGCAATTTCATGCACGACGGTGATCGCGACCTCCTCCTCAAGCTGCTCCCGCGTCTCGCACCAGTCCTTGAGCGATTCCCGATAAATCGTGATCGTGTTCGGTTGAAACGCACCGAAATACGTCTGCTCCGTCATCGCTTCGCCCTGGTAAAGCCCCAAAATGGTGGGGTCCTCCTCGTTATAATCGTCGATCAGGATAACGGTGTTCTCGATCCGATTGATGAGGGCTTCGGGGATCAGCTCAAGGGACTTGTCGACGAGCTCCTCAAACTCGTCGTCGGAAATCTCGACGCTCACTGGGGGTTCCTCAGGGGTCGCCGCTCCGGACGCGGGGCCGGCGGGTTACCGTCGATGGTAAACCCGGCGGGCGCACTGCCCTGCAGCGTGGAGAATCCGCCCCCTTCCGCCGGGTGGAATAGTGCGCAGTTGGCGGACTGGCTGCCCGCATTCCAGCTGGCCGTGGGGATCGTCGTCCAGTATACGGCGAGCCAGGAGTTATACAGGTTGTCGTCGCCGCCCATGTAGTCCAGGGCCGCCTTCGTGCACACGTCCTTGAGGTGGGTGTCTTGCTCCTCCGTTGTCGGCGGATGGTCGAACACCTCGGAGAGGTTGACGCGGTCGGTGACCTCGTAGGAGTGCGGCTGGCCGCAGTCCACCTTGTGGCTGCCGTTGGCGGAGTCGATGGCCACGCATTCGCCGCGTTCGGCCACGCGTGACTGGTCCTGGTTCTGCGCCTTGCCTGTCGAGGTCGTGATTTTGCCGGCGTCATCGGTGCGCTGCACGCCGCAGAGCATCGTCCGGTCGCCGGCGGTCCAGGAATCGGCGGGCGGCAGGATGGAGGCGATGGAGTACACGCCGGTCGGGTCGTATTTGCCGCCGAGGTAGGTGATGGTCTGCTGCTTGCACAGCTCCTCGCGCAACTGCGCCTGCCGGGTGATGTCCGGGGCGGCGGCATCGGTGCCGAACTCGCTGGAGGGGTAGGTGGCCAGGTCCTCGCGGGAGGAGATCTCAAAGCGGTGCTCCTCGGCGCAGTCCACGGTGGTGAAGTTGCTGGTGGAGCCGTCCTCGCCGACATCCCACGTGAGGCACTGGCCAGGGCCGGCGGCGGTGAAAGTGTGCGCCTTCGGCTTCGCCGATGTCGTTACCGTGGTCTCCTCCCCGCCTGTGCGCGCGGGCTCGTCTCCGCCGCGCATCGTTGCATATCCGCCCATGAGCGCCCCTCCCGCCAGCGCCGCGATGAGGGCGGTGTGCAGGATGGTGGAGTCGCGCAAGATATTCATTGCTACATACCCTACTCGCTGTCCTTGCGGGTCACGTGCGAGCGCAGGGTGTAGCGGTCGGCGCGGTACAGGGAGCAGCACCACTCGATGGGGCGCGTTCCAGAGCGGGCGCACCGAATCGTCCGCAGCAGCGGGTCGCCGATTTCTACTTCCAGGGGCCTGGCGACCTCCTCACCGGCGCACACCGCGTTGACGGCCTGTTCCGCATCGGTGATCGGGAAGCCACGGGCGTCGAGGACACGGTAGACGGACGCCTCCACATCGTCGGAAAGCAAATTCGGGAGGAACGTGGAGTTATACCAGGCGTCGTCGATGCAGTATGGCCGTCCGTCGCCAAGCCTGAGGCGGGTGAGATGAACGTGCGGGGTATCCGAGGTACCGAAGAACGAGGAGACGACCTCGGGGGCGTCCTCCATCTCCGCATGCAACACCTTCGAGGTAGCCTTGAGCTGCTGGGCGCGCATCTCGGAGGAAAAGCTCGCCAGGTTGAGCCGCGTCGCCAGGGGAGTGGGGGCAACAAAGGTGCCTTTGCCGCGGGCGCGGACGAGGTGTCCGGAGGCGACGAGGTCGCCGATGGCGCGTCGTACGGTGATCCGGCTGACACCGTAGGTCTGCTCCAACTGGCGCTCGCCGGGGAGCATATCGCCAGGTTGGAGCTGTGTAGTGCAGAGTTCTTCGAGTTGTTCGCGGAGTTGTTGATGCTTGGGTTTAGCGGCCATATGGTTCATTATAGGCGCGCTGGTCATAACCTTTATGGTTTAGCGTTCAGGCATGTAGGCTAGTAGCCATGATCGATCTTAAATTTCTCCGCGAAAACCCCGATGTCGTCCGCGAGTCCCAGCGCACCCGCGGCGAGGACCCCTCGCTAGTAGATAAACTCCTCGCCGCAGACGAGACCCGTCGCGACGCCATCCAGAAGGCTGACCAGCTGCGTCAGGAGCAAAACGGGTTCGGAAAGAAGATCGGTCAGGCCTCCCCGGCCGAGCGCCCGGCGCTCATTGAGGAATCCACGGCGCTGAAGGCGCGTCTGAAAGACGCCGAGGCCGCCCAACGCGACGCTGAACAGGCAGTTTTCGATATTCAGATGCAGCTCGGCAACGTTGTCGAGGGCGCGCCCGCCGGCGGCGAGGATGACTTCGTCGTCGTCGAGGAGGTCGGGGAGAAGACGACCTTCGATTTCGAGCCGAAGGATCACCTCGACATCGCCGAAAATTTGGACATCCTCGATATGGAGCGTGGCGCCAAGGTCTCCGGCAGCCGTTTTTACTTCCTCAAGGGCCTCGGCGCGCAGCTGCAGCTGGCGATGATGAACCTCGCCGCGCAGAAGGCCATCGAGCACGGCTTCACCCTGATGATCACGCCGGTCATCGTCCGCCCCGAGACGATGCAGGGCACGGGTTTCTTGGGTCAGCACTCGGACGAGATCTACTACCTGCAGGAGGACAACCAGTACCTGGTCGGCACCTCTGAAGTTGCCCTCGCCGGGTACCACTCCGACGAGATCATCGATCTGTCCAACGGCCCCCTCCACTACGCGGGCTGGAGCTCCTGCTTCCGCCGCGAGGCCGGCTCCTATGGCAAGGACACCCGCGGCATCATCCGCGTCCACCAGTTCGACAAGCTGGAAATGTTCGTCTACTGCAAGCCCGAGGACGCCGAGGCCCAGCACCAGGCGCTGCTCAACATGGAACGCGACATGCTCGCCGCCATCGAGGTCCCCTACCGCATCATCGACATCGCCGGCGGTGACCTCGGCAGTTCCGCCGCTCGCAAGTTCGACACCGAGGCCTGGATCCCCACGCAGAACACGTACCGCGAGCTCACCTCCACCTCGAACTGCACCACCTTCCAGGCCCGCCGCCTGAAGATCCGCTACCGCGACGAGGACGGTCGCACGCAGATCGCCGCCACGCTGAACGGCACGCTCGCCACCACCCGTTGGCTCGTCGCCATCCTCGAAAACCACCAGCAGGCCGACGGTTCGGTCATCATCCCCGCCGCCCTCCGTCCGTTCATGGGAGGTATGGAAAGGATCACCAAGTGATAATCGTCACCGATGTCGACGGCACGCTTCTCGACGACTCCGAGCGCGTCCCCGCCGACACCCTCTCCGCCCTCACGGAGGCTTTAGCCTCCGGTCACCGATTGGTTCTCGCCACCGGTCGTCCCCCTCGTTGGCTTTCCGACGTTTTGGAGCAACTCCCGCTGCGTCCCACCTGTATCTGCGCCAACGGCGCCATCATTTACGACTCCGAGCACGACCGCATGGATGCCGTCCACCCCCTCGACCCGAAGGCGATGCGCTCCATCGTCCGCGCCGCCCGCGAAGCGATCCCCGGCATCACCATCGCCGTGGAGCGCGCCGGCAACAGCGCCTTCAACCCGGAGAGCGAACTCTTCGTCGTCACCCCGGACTACGCCCCCACGTGGGACACGGACGCGCCGGGCATGGAGGACGACGATAAGATCCTCCGCATCCCGGCGACCAAGCTGCTGCTCCGCCACGAGGGCATGAGCTCCGCGCAGATGGCTAAGGTCCTGGCCGACCGCATCCCCTCCGACCTCGGCTACATCACCTACAGCGTCGACGAGGGCCTTCTCGAAGTCTCCCACCCCGGCATCACCAAGGCCACCGGGCTTGTGGACCTCGGCTTCGCCCCCGAGGACGTCGTCGCCTTTGGCGACATGCCCAACGACATCGAGATGCTTCGCTGGGCTGGTACCGGCGTAGCCATGCCTCACGCCCCCGCGGAAGTCCGTGAAGCCGCCGACGAAGTGGGCACCATCGCCGAGGTGCTGGGGAGGCGCTTCTAACAGGCGCGCAGAAGCGCGCCTGCCTCGCGTGCCTGTTATGTGGCGTGTTTCTTGTGCTCCGGCTCGGAGCCGGGGCATGATCCAAAGGAAGCTAATGATAGAAAAATTAGCCTCTACCAGGGCAAGCGTGAGCACTCTACACAACACACCACACAACACTCGCGTGTGGTGTGTTGGTTACTCGGGCGACTTTCTAAGATGCCCGCGAAAAGAGCTAACGTACTAGGCGGTACCGTTGTTTGGGGCTCCTTAGCGGTCGGGTGCGTTCGAGTTCGCCTTCTTCAACGAGGTCTTTAAGGATCCGGCGCGCACCACTGAGCGTGATTCCAGCTGCTGCAGCTAGTTCGCGACTGGAAGAAGTTGCATGCTTACTGGCGTAATCAATGATTCTCTGCCTACTACTCTGCGCATTTGCCGCTTGCTTTTTAGGGGCAGTCGGCTGCCGAATTTTGAAGGTGAGGCGGAAACCGGTGAGTGAATCCTCGGGGATTGGAGGTGGAAGCATCTGTGCTTCCAGTTGGCTGAGTATCTCTTGGTAACCACTACCACGGTTTTCTGCGACAAAACCACCGGCCGGATACTCGCAAACTTCCAGAATCCGGGATAAGTATTGATTCCGGGTGCTCGAGATACCAGCTTGGCCGAGATTATCCTCTGTGACTATGCCGTAAAGTCCTCCGGGATTGAATATCTCCAATCGATCTGGGTACATGTTGATCTGTACTTGTGCACCTCGAGCTTGGGGAGAATAATCCCTGTGCATGAGTGCATTTGTGATTGCTTCGCGTACTGCAATTGGAGGGTAATCAGGAAGATTCTTGCGGTAAACTCTTTCGATCATGCCTCCTACGCGCATATTGCGCTGAACGGCGGTTACCGCGTCGAAAACAAGTGGGGGAATAGGTCCGACGAAGCTCTGGTTGTCTATGAATCGCTGGCCAGTGTCATTTGTCGCCTTTGAATCGCCAACATAGTTGGAAAATGTGACGCTGAGCCGTGGAAAGAACTGTTGTGGGAAAGCGCCTGCGCATAAAAGCCCGACGATTGTAGGGCGTGGTACTCCGCGATCGTCTCGTGCAAGAACGTTGAGGCTCAAGAGGGCATCTTCATCAGATTTATTTTTGAAGATTCGCTCGTGGATCAAACGCTCGCGTTTTAGTATTCCTTGGATAATTTCCGGATCCAGATTCACCAGCCCTGCCCGAGGAACGATTTCACTATCCCACAATGGCTGTGTCCGATTCTCTTCCAACCTGTCTATCTCATACGGCTTCAGGTTCCGCGCTCCATCCTGTGCGCGAATAAAACTTCCGCAGTATTTTCCCTGTGTTGCAACGTAGCATGGTCGAAGTCGTGGGTCGAGAGGTGCGATCGTTCCAACAACTACGGGCGCATCTTCTCACGTCAGGGTATCAATCTGGGTGTGACACTGGGAACTAGTTGCTCCCTGCATACTGTTGCTAGGGCATCTGCAATGCTCCGGGCATCAAAATGTGGCGATGGGGCGAATCCATTCTCCTCATCAAGACCTAGGATCACAGTTCCCCCGTCTGTATTTGCAAAAGAAGAGATGTCGCGGACCAGTTTCTTGGGGAAGCCACCAGCAGCGGCTTTGACCTCCACGCTAGAGGTGTCTGTCCCGATTTGCCGCAGGCTTTTCACTAGTGCATCAAGCTCTCTTTGATCCACTGCAATCCTTTCCCAAATATCAACACTCTACACAACACACCACATGCGAGTGTTGTGTGGTGTGTATGCGTTGTGTTGGTCTGACCTGGGAAAAGGGTGAAAAAGTCACACAATCACTACTATCTGTTGTGTCGCGTCACCCACAACCCGTTTACACTGAAGAGTGTTTTAACTCTGATTCAATGTGAGGATGTGACTTGTGACTATTCCAGCCTGGGGTCTAATCCCCTTCGTACTGATGCTTTTAAGCATCGCCATTTTTCCGCTTGTGCCCGCACTTTCCGGCTTCTGGGATAGACCCCGTAACCAGCTGATTGTCGCACTCATCCTGGGCGTGCCCGTCGCCGCGTGGATGATCCTCGGCGGGGAGCCCGCAGCCGTCCTTGGCGCCGCCATTGAATATTTCAACTTCATCATGCTGTTGCTGTGTCTGTTCACGGTGGCTGGTGGCATCTATTTGCGTGGCGACGTGGAAGCGACACCCCGTAACAACACCATCTTCCTCGCCATCGGTGGCGGTATTGCCTCCTTCATCGGCACCACGGGTGCGGCGATGCTGCTCATCCGGCCGATACTTAAAACCAACGAGGAACGCAAGTACGTCGCCCACACTGTTATCTACACAATCTTCATCGTCGCAAACGCCGGTGGTCTGTTGACCCCGCTGGGTGATCCGCCGCTGTTCCTTGGCATGCTCCGCGGCGTGCCGTTCACGTGGACGTTCAGCCTGTTCAAGGAATGGGCATTCGTGTTCATCCTCCTGCTCGTGAGCTACTACTGCCTCGACCGCAAGATCCACGCGATGGAGTCTAAGGAGGACACCGAGCGCGACCGCACGGAGACCGAGCCGATCCACCTCGACGGCAAGATCAACTTCCTTTTCTTCGCCATCATCATCGTTGCCGTTGCTCTTGCTCCCTCAATGAATGCTGAAGCAATCGAGTCAGGCACCGCAACGCTCACGGATTGGATTCCCACCCGCGAGATCATCATGGGGCTTGCAGCACTGGCCTCACTCAAGTTCGGTTCGGATAAGGTCCGCTACGATCTCAACAAGTTCGTGTGGGCCCCGATTCTCGAGGTCGCCGCCGTGTTCGTCGGCATCTTCCTCACCATGATTCCGGCGCTTCGCTACCTCGCCGAGGTTGCCCCCAAGCTTAACCTCAACGAGGCAAGCTTCTACTTCCTCACCGGCTCCCTGTCGTCCTTCCTGGACAACGCGCCCACGTACGCCACGTTCTTCTCCATCGCGGGAGAGCTTCCAGGCGATCCCCGCGTGGCTGGAGTTCCCGAGCACTACCTTGTAGCCATCAGCCTCGGTGCCGTGTTCTTCGGTGCCATGACCTACATTGGCAACGGCCCAAACTTCATGGTGAAATCCGTCGCCGAATCCGATGGTGTGGATATGCCGTCCTTCGGCGGATACATCGGTAAATCCTGCATCCACCTGCTGCCGGTGCTTGTCGCCGTGTGTGGCTTCTTTGTTGCGCCCGGAGCGATTATGACGCCCATCGCCGTGGTGTGCACGCTCTTTGAGCTGGGCCGTGCCGCGCTTAACTTCCGTGCAGGTAAAAAAGAGCTAGCGAAATAAGCTAGCCCAGCTAGGCGGGGATGCCAGAGGTTCCTAAGAGAACAGGCTGCATCCCCGCTCTGCCTATACTGGCACTCATGAGACAGACAGAGCTGCATGCTCGCTATGAAAGGTATAGCCGAGAAATCGGAAGTACATCCGCCTTAACGCGGCTCTCATCGGCCTATCAGCTGGTATATTTAGGGGATGAACTATCGTTACAGGGGTCCACTTTAGTTAACGATGTTGCTCATTTGCTATTTAATGAAGCCACTCATCCGGATGAAGGAAGCACGTCGGATCCCACGTATTACACGGTTGCTAAATGGGAAATCTTAGGTGCGCTGGCGCGTAGACTCCAACCACTTCAAGAGATTTCCACCTACCTTTGGCGTGCGCCGGACCAGCCGGAACAGTCTAAGGGAATTGTAAAGCTCGGTCTGAATACGCTTTCCCTACATTCGAGTGGCTGCGGTGGAATCAATATTTCCAATAGGAATCTTCGTGAATCGTCAATTAGACAATTTCAACTCGTTAACGGTGAGTTCTGTATGGTTCAGCTGTCTGGGTCTCACTTCGATGGGGTTGTGGTAATCGATTCGCGTTTTACTGACTGTGATTTTTCACATTGCAGCTTCACGTGGGGGAACTGTGAGAGATGCACTTTTGAACGGGTAGATTTTTCGGAAGCCTCCATCGATTCTGTGGAGTTTCATCGGTGTACGTTTGTGGACTGCACTTTCCAAGGTACACTGTTTTCTCGTTACACAAGTTTCAGCGCGGAACAGTTCTCGGACTGTCTCCAATATAGAGGTTGCGAATTTATTCCGCCAAATCTTCCAGGGGCTGTTTACAGCGCAGATCTGATGAGACTCTTCCGGTTTTAGAGTGCGTGGGTTTTGTGGCCGATGCTTCCGGAGTAGATGAGGTAGTGGTTTAGGGTGGAGAAGTGGGGGGGCGATTCCTCTCAAGCGCTCGAGTCTGCCATTGATTGCTTCGACGGTTCCATCCGATAGTCCTTCGTTGAAGTAGGCGAGGATGTCAAAGAGGTTTGTGAAGGCTGTGTCCTAGTTGAGTGAGCTATGGATAGATTTTGGTCATGGCTTTCAGCTGGTAGATAATATCATGCGTACTTGTTTGCGCTGCCTTTTTTATTTGGGTATCACAGACGATGATCTACTTATAGGCGCACCAGACGACCTTTAGCTGCAGATGGCCAGGATCGTCGGGGAATAAGGTTCCAAGCTGGTTTTCGGCCGAGGCGCCTATCGTTTCTTAGAGGTGAGAAGTGCTTTTAGGCACTTGTTTAACGGATCATCTTCTCGCCCCCTACAGTGGTATTTCTCCTGTTGGAAGCGTGGATGAACGGCGGTGAGTCTGCCGGCTGCAAGATGCACCACGTGGAAGGTGGTCATCGCCCGTCGTACTGTAGGTAAGTGCTCTTTGATAGCGGTGGCGTAGCTGGAAAAAATGGATACCACTGTTCACAACTTGCGGGTAGCCTCATAACTGTGATTTATAGAGGAAGAAATGAAAGGACTTTTTTGGGTCGGCCCTCTTCATTGTCTAATGATTCTTTTGACGTGGGTGTAGTCACCGCGTGGTGCGAGCCGTCGGAGTCTGGGAACCATACTCGACCGGTTCGTTCAGTCTGTCCGGACTACGTCAACGATACGAGCAGATTTGGTAGCGTCCGATGACGGCTAACGAGGATTTTGACCTTGCGGTTGAGCTTCTGAAAGCATCGGAATGTAAACTCCGCCGGGAGGGAGTGAACCGTCTACTGGGCTATATTGACTCTCGTGGCGCGGAAGCAAAAAGCGAGGCCGTCAGCCATCGTGTACAGGACGCTTTCAACGTGTTAGCGATGTTTCTGCACACAGATTGTGGTTGCCCGGGCATGGATCGAGGCCTCTCAGAGGAACAACGTAAATTTGCTCTAGGCGGAGCTCCACTGGCTCGCCCCTACCGTGCATTTACGCAGCTCCACCATGAGTGTCAGTGGGATCCAGTGAGCTTCGGTGTGACCGGGATCTGCGAACGTATCGGCGAGCGGTTGTACTTCGGTCAGTCGCCCAATGTTTTGGAGCAGGCCACAATCCTAGGCCGGATTGCCAACGTGAAACTGGTTTCGATTCCCGTGCGGGTGTCTTTTGCTGGACTGAACCTTCCCTATCTCCAGCTTTCGGGTATTTCGCTCGATGACCTATCCTTTCATGAGGCTTTCCTCAACTCAGCTCGTCTGCGGGATGTTTCCGCTCGCCGTACTAACTTCTCTGTCTCACATTGGGATGGGGGTATTGCTGGGGGAAATTTCACTCGTTCGCGGTGGGTAGGTGCATATGTACCGAACTGTACCTTTTCTGGAGTCTTCGCCCATGCGCATTTCGATGGCGCTGAGCTACGAGGTGCGAGCTTTCGTGGAGCGGATTTGCTCTTCGCTCACTTTCACCGAGCAATCATTTCCGGTGCTGATTTTTCTGGCTGTCGGGTTCATACCTCGGTTTTTGATGGTGCATTTGTTGATGAGCAGACCATCTTTCCTGATGGAATGTCGATCGTGAAAGACGGCTTCGAGTTGGTATCTAGTCGTTGGCCGGGAATTCAAAGGGAAGTCGATGCAAATCTTGACATCGATGAGGTGGAAGAAAATGAAAAGACTTTCCGCACTCCTCCTATGGAGCTCAAAGAATACGACGCAATAGGTGCAAGCCCCACTTTCCTCCCCTGGCATTCTTAGGGCGCACTAGCCGCTCATACTCCGAAGTATACGATCCCGCAGTCCGCCGAGCTAAGTGCATGTGTCGTGGCGGTGTCTGCGGGGGCGCTCAGTGGTGTGGAGCACGTAGGAATACTTAGTCTCGCGCGCGGCGGGACAGGTAGTTGCCAAGTGACTGGATACCCTGCACTACCACGATGAGAATGATGACGGTTATCACCATGGCGACGGTATCGAACTGCTGGTAGCCGTAGCTCAGCGCGAGGTCGCCCACGCCGCCACCGCCGACGTACCCGGCCATCGCCGTGGCGGAGATGAGTCCCACGGTGGCGGTGGTGAGCGCCAAGATGATGGACGCCTTGGCTTCCGGCAGGAGGAAGTAGCGGATGGTCTGCCACAAGGTTGCCCCCATGGAATCTGCAGCCTCGAGGATGCCAGGGCTTACCTCAAGCAAGGATTGCTCGATGAGCCTGGCAACAAACGGAGCGATGTAGATGGTCAGTGGCACCAGTGCTGCTGTGGTGCCAATGGAGGTACCTGTGATGAGCCTCGTCAGTGGCACAATGGCCACCATGAGGATGACGAAGGGGAGCGAGCGCAGGATGTTCACCACCCCGTTGACCACCTGGTAAATGGCAGGCTGCGGGCGCAGCCCGCCGGGCCGGGTGATCACCATCAAAAGCGCCAGCGGGATACCGATGAGAGCGCCAATGGCTAGGGCGATTCCCACCATGTAGGCGGTTTCTGCCCCGGCGTTGAGGTACATTTCTGGGGTCACACGGCTCATCGGATAACCTCCACTGAGAGTCCGTCGGTATGTGAAATAAGGGCAATTGCCTGGTCAGCGCCCGGATTGTCCAGCCCGATGAGCATGGAGCCCACGGTGGTGCTGCGCAGTGGCAGGTCGTTTGCCTGCAAAAGTGAGGCACGCACGCCGAGGTGGGCGAGCTTATCAAATAGCGATCGCGCGGCGCCGTCGCGGTGGTGCACTCGGATGAGCCGCTCGGTGTCGCTGTCAGCGTCTGCTCGCGGCACCGTGGTGGCCACAAACTCGCGGGTGAGCTCCTGCTGAGGGCTCGAAAACACATCCTCCACCGGGCCATGCTCAATGAGGTGGCCGTGTTCGAGCACGGCCACCTCATCGGCGATGCGGGCGATGACGTTCATCTGGTGGGTGATAATAAGGATGGTGATCCCCAGCTTCTCATTAATGCGGGTGAGGAGATCCAAGATCTGGCCGGTGGTCATGGGGTCGAGCGCGGAGGTCGGCTCGTCGCAAAGCAGAATCCGCGGTCGCGTGACGAGTGCACGCGCGATGCCGACGCGTTGCCGCTGACCGCCGGACAGTTCCCGCGGCTTGGCGTCGGCCTTGTCGCCGAGGCCGACGAGCTCAAGCGCGTCGTTCACCCGCCGCGCATCGCGCGTCCCCTCCAAGGTGAGGGGCATGGCGACGTTCTCCGCGACGGTTTTCGATCCCAGTAGGTTGTACTGCTGGAAGATCATCCCAACTTCACGACGCAGACCTCGTAGTTCCCCAGCCCCGAGCGTCGCTGGCTCCACCCCGAGGGTGGTCACCGTGCCCCCGGTCGGCGTCTCCAGTCCATTAACGGTGCGAAGCAACGTCGACTTGTCGGCACCCGAGGTTCCCACGACACCAAAGATGGAGCCCTCGGGCACGGTGAGGCTCACCCCAACTAATGCGGTGACGTCGCCAAAGGTGCGGGAACATTCACCCTGACGGTTGAGGGCATGACCGCACCGCAGTTTGGCGGCAGCACGAGCGACGCAGACCATCACACTAAACATCGCTGGTCTTCTCGGCTGCCAGGAAGGAGGGCTCTATCGCCGGCGTGCTAGCCTTGCCCGCACTTCTGGCGGGCGGCGGCAACATTGTGATGAACCCGGACATCCTGGCGTCGGTGCTGCCGCGGTCGCCTAAAATCCCACCTGGTGAGTTTTCTAGTCCATTAGGTGGCACCATTTGAGGAATTTTCCAACCGGTAGCTCGGGCGTGAACTATAGTTCCGTTATGCGTTACGCCAGAATTGCAACCCCAGAGGCTATGACCTTCGCCGTCGTCGAGGGCGACGGCGAGGATATAAAGTTCAAAGCCATTTCCAACCACCCCTTCGAAGCCCCCGAGTACACGGGCAAGGAGTATGGACCCGACGAGGTACGCCTGCTCGCCCCGATGCTCCCCTCCAAGATCCTCCTCATCGGCCGCAACTACGCCGACCACGTCCAGGAGGTCTTCAACCAGTCCGCGTCGACCCTCCCGCCGACGCTGTTCATGAAGCCCCCGACATCCATCATCGGACCGGGCGCTGCCATCAAGATTCCTGACTTCGCGCAGAAGGTCGAGTTCGAGGGCGAGATCGCTCTCGTCATCTCCAAGCCCTGCAAGAACGTGAAGAAGGAAAACTGGCGCGACGTTGTCCTTGGCCTGACCATCGTCAACGATGTTTCAGACCGCAACCTCCAGTTCGCCGAGGGTCAGTGGACCCGCGGCAAGGGCATTGACACCTTCTGCCCCATGGGCCCGTGGATCGACACGGACATCGACGCCTACGATCTTGCCGACACCAAGATCAAAGGTCACCTCACCCACGAGGGAGAAACCAAAACCTGGCAGGACTCCTCCACGAACCAGATGATCTGGGGCTTCGGCGAGATCATCGAATACATCACCGGCTCCATCACCCTCCTCCCCGGCGATGTCATTTCCACCGGCTCACCCGCTGGCACGAAACGCATGGTACCTGGCGACACAATCGCCATCGAAGTGGAAGGCCTCGGCCAACTCCGCAACACGGTCACCGAGGCCTAGGCCATTCTCGGACAAACCGTACCGGGCTTTGCAGCATATCTACTGGCTGAAGACCCCTAGTCCTTAACAAAGATCCTGGTATCCGTTGTTCAATGGGCTGGCGATAGGCTACCGAGTGTGCACCCGTCACTGCTCAAACAACACCGCGATGCATGAACATCGCGGTGTCTGGGGCCGGAATCGCGGGCTGTCGCGGCAACCCGTCAAGGTTCTCTAGCATGTACAGCTCCAGGACTCGTCAGTCAACGATGCTCTTTCGGCTATCGATTGAAACCTTCTGCCAATGTGCGTTTTCTTCGGTAATGAAACTAATTAGAGCAGCGGTTTCCATAAGACCCCATGAGCTAGAAGTTAAATTGTTCCCATCGGTGTCGAAAAGATAGGGAATCCTATGTGAAGCTTTTCGGGCGAGTTCGGACGAAAACGGCGACACTGTCAAATCCCACGTCGCATATCTTTCTATCCGGTTAAAGAAATTTCCCCACCAGCAAGCTGGCACCGAACCGGAATTGTCTCCCGGATGCAATTCCACTGTGATCCGTGATGGCGTTACCGGTTTGTATGCCTTTTTTAAACTAATCTGTATTGCCAGCATGATTGATGGTAGAAAGGTCGCAACGGGAGCTGAGCTCTCGTCTGCGGAGTAGATCCCGAACACAAGAGTGTCTACTTGGCCATTGCCTAGAATTTCACTATCGTTGCTTTCCCCAACGAACCAAGGGGAAAGTGCAGCCCCCGACATGATAGATGCAGTGGAGTTAATCAGGCTCCAGAGGTCTTCTGCGTCGTCCGAATCCCGAAGCGGTCCGAATGGATTAATGCTCCATGTTCCGGTGAGAGACAGAATCATCGCTAACCACCGATGCCAATGCTAAACGCCACAATTAACCCAGTTTTCCTTATAGGCCTTCATTGGAGGATCAATGGCTCCCAAAATATCCACATCCACAACATTTCTATATAGCGTCCTAGTAAAGTTGCTGCACTGAGCTCGGGCATTAGATCGCTTCCCTCGACCGCACCCCTGCGGAACGGTGACTGGTTGTCCCGTGGCTACCCTTTCCCAGTTTCCATTGGCATTCTTTCGCTCAATCCAATTTTTCACAATGGCTTGTCCTCCGAGGGGGCCACCGGTGTAGCAACCGTGAGCTGACACTGTTCCTTGGGAAAAATGTGGGTTATCCGCAACCATTACAAATGGTCCTATACTTCCACCAGCTCGTTCTTCGAAACTTTCTGCATCATCATCCGGATTTTGCTCAATTCTCCATAGACCAGGAACATGAGCAGCGTCGGCGGACGAGGCATCCAAAGTTGACATCGGCACCTGTTCGGTGGATTGAGCCATAGCCGGTACGGGAATTGTGATGGTGAGCGATATAGTCACTGAAGCTGCCACCAACGCTACATTCCGGGGAGTGATTTTCATATTTCTTCCGATCCCTTTGTATGTAAGTCAGTTCAATCGTAGCAGAAAGTAAAGGTATTTCCTGTGGTAAACAGATCGATGTTTTATAAAGGAGAACCTGTATAACGATTCGTAGCTTACAAGCCTTGGATCCCCTGCCCTGGAAAGGCGTATGAGTGAGCACTAGCGGTGGTTTCGGGGTTGTGGGCCTTGGTATGTACCCTGCAATCGCACTGCTAAAACGGTACAGGAAGCCACCGTACACGACGAACCACACGTACGCTGGTGTGAGTCCAGAACCGCACTCGATATGCCCTCCGCAGCATGACCCCACCCCGTCGCCGCATCCCCTTCTTAGCAAAAAGTATTGGCCTGCTGGTCTACACCAAGAGTTGTGGAACGCTCTGGAAGTCAAGCCTGCTACCCGGAGTCGCGGAACTTTTCGGCTACGCGATCTCCACGGCTCCGGGCACCGCAGAACGGCACTACCCCCTGGCCCTCCTGCTCAGCCAGTTGCCCAGGGACTGAATGCCCTGCACCACAACGATGAGGATGACCACGGTAACCACCATGGCGACAGTGTCGAACTGCTGGTAGCCGTAGCTCAGCGCGAGGTCGCCCACGCCGCCACCGCCGACGTACCCGGCCATAGCGGTGGCGGAGATGAGTCCCACCGTCGACGTGGTCAGCGCGAGGATGATGGAGGGCTTGGCCTCCGGCAGGATGAAGTAGCGGATTGTCTGCCACAAGGTGGCGCCCATGGAGTCTGCGGCCTCGATGATGCCGGCGTCCACCTCGAGCAGGGATTGCTCGATGAGGCGGGCGACAAACGGCGCAATATAGATGGTCAGGGGGACCAGCGCCGCCGTCGTGCCGATCGACGTGCCGGTGATCAGCCTGGTGAATGGAACAATCGCCACCATGAGGATGACGAATGGCAGCGAACGCAAAATGTTCACGATCACGTTGACCACCTGGTACACGACGGGCTGCGGGCGCAGGCCGCCGGGCCGCGTGATGACCATCATTAAAGCCAGCGGGATGCCGATGAGCGCGCCGATAAACAGGGAAATGCCCACCATGTAGATGGTTTCGGCACCCGCCGAAAGGTACATGTCGGCGGTGACGCGTGTATCTAGGTTCATCGAATTACCTCCACTGTCAGTCCGTCCGTATTCCTCAACGACGCGATTGCGTCAGCGATCGCGCTGCCGTCCAGCCCAATCACCATCGATCCGACGGTCGTGCGCCGCAGCGGCAGGTCATTGGCCTGCAGCAACCGGGCGCGCACGCCGTGGGTCTCCAGGTCATGGAGCACGGACTGCCCGGCGCCGCCGCGGTGGACGACGCGGATGATCGAGTCGGCCTCGGCCTGCAGGTGCGTCGTGGGCACGGTCGTCGCCACGAAATGCCTGGTCAGCTCCTGTTGCGGGGCGCTGAACACATCCTCGACGGAGCCAGTCTCAATCAACTTCCCGTGTTCGAGGACAGCAACGTTGTCGGCGATCCGCGCGATGACGTCCATCTGGTGGGTGATGATGAGAATAGTGATGCCGAGCTGCTCGTTGATCTGTGTGAGCAGGTCAAGAATCTGCCCGGTGGTCATAGGGTCGAGCGCGCTGGTCGGCTCGTCGCAAAGCAGAATCCGCGGCCGTGTGACGAGTGCACGCGCGATCCCCACGCGTTGCCGCTGACCGCCGGACAGTTCGCGTGGCTTGGCGTCGGCCTTGTCGCCGAGCCCGACGAGTTCGAGCGCGTCGTTCACCCGCCGCGCATCGCGCGTCCCCTCCAGCGTGAGCGGCATGGCGACGTTCTCCGCCACGGTTTTCGATCCCAGCAGGTTGTACTGCTGGAAGATCATCCCCACTTGTCTGCGCAGACCTCGCAGGTCCGCCGTCCCGAGTGAAGCGGGCTCCAGCCCGAGGGTGGTTACCGTGCCGCCGGTCGGCTTCTCCAAACCGTTGACCGTGCGCAGCAACGTCGACTTGCCTGCGCCGGAGGTTCCCACGACACCGAAGATGGAGCCTTCGGGCACGGTGAGGCTCACGCCGTCAAGGGCGGTGACGTCGCCAAAGGTGCGGGAGACGTTGTCGAAAATTACAGCAGGCTCTGCCATTGGCCTAGCCCTTCAGGGAGTCAGGGATGAACCAGTAGTTGTTCACGTTCTGGTCCTCCACAAACTGCAGGAACTCGGGATCGCGGTAGGCCTTCTTGACCTCTTCGACCCACTCCTCATCCACCTTGTCGCTCGTGGTGGCGGCGTTGAGGATCAGTTCGGGGCGCAGGTTTTCCTGGAAGAGCTGCAGGTTCGGGTCGACCTTGGAGGCGTACGACATGGAGCCGGGGAGCACACCCCAGTCCACGTCGGGCAGTGCGCGCGGGATGCCCGCCGAATCCATTGGTTTGAAATCAAGGTTGTGCGGGTTCTCGTCGACGTCGTTGACGGACAGGAGAGCGGGGTCAGCCTCAGCCTTGATGGTGATCCAGTCGGCGTCCTTCAGCAGGTTGAGGGCGCGCGACAGGTTGGAGGCATCGATCGGGATGGCGACGGACTGGCCGGTGGCGACATCGTCGAGGGAGCCGTGGCGTTGCGAGTAGAGGCCGGCCGGAACGGTCGGTAGCTCGGTGAAGTTCACCAGGTCGGCGCCCTTTTCCTTGTTAAACACCTCGGTGTACGCGGAGTGCTGGTCCACGTTGAGGTCTACCGAGCCCTCGGCCAGCGCGGTGTTGGCCTGCATGAGGTCGGAGAAGTCGGTGTATTTAACGGTGTACCCGTCCTTTTCGAGGATCGGCTGAATCCCGTCCTTAAACAGCACGGAGTACGGCCCGGGGGAGGTGCCCACGGTAACCGTCTTGGCGTCGGTCTCGCTATTGCCGGCGCAGGATACGAGCCCAAAGCTTAAGGCTGCAGCACTAAGCGCAGCAACGATTTTCGAAGGTCGGTTCATTGGCATAACTCCTCTTGTGTACTAAGCGGTCTATCGGACTAAGACCATCGTGTCTATTATTTACCAACAAGACATTACGCCAGTTATTCCCAGATAGCGAAAATTTCCCCTCCCCACACGCCCGCCGGAAATAAAACTCCGATATGACAAATGGTGGGCATCTGTGAATTGGGCAGACCCAACGTTCCAGCCCGTCAGGTCTGCTGACACACAGATGCCCACCAAAATTCACGCGCTAGGGCAGATACCAGTAATTGTTGAGGTTCTCATTGTTCATATAAGAGGCAAAAGCCGGATCGTGGTACGCGGCCTGCACGTCGTGCACCCACGCGCTGTCGGCATCCTCGTTCCGTACGGTGATGGCGCGCAGCAGCTCAGGGCGCATTTTCTCCTGGTAGACCTGCATGCGCGGGTCCGCCTTCACCGGGTAGCTCACAGAACCCGGGAGCACCACCCAGTCCACCTTCGGCAGCTCGACGGGCAGGTCCTCGCTGTTGCGCTCGCTGATGGTGAGTCCGCGATCGTCGCTCTCCGTGATAAACCCCGCCTCTTGCAGGAGCTCCATCGCCCGATCGCGCTCCGCCGGCGTTCTCGGGATGGCCACGGTCTGTCCCTCGGCGACGTCCTCCACCGACCTGTGTTCCTTGGAGTACAGCCCGGCCGGGATCGTCGGCAGCGTATCAATATTCACCAGCGTCCCGCCCTTGGCCTTGTTATATAGGTCAGTGTAGGCCGGGTATTGCTCCACGCTGAGATCCGCATTCCCCGCCACCAGGGCGTCGGTTGCCTCGTTGAGGTCCCGGTAGACGTGGTAGTTGACGGTGTACCCCTTGGCCTTGAGCAGGGGCTCGATCCCGTCCTTGAAGATAATGGAGTACGGCCCCGGGCTCATGCCCACCGTGAGCGCTGTGCCTTCCGTCTCGGTGTGAGTCGCGCACCCGGTCACGCCGAGGGTCACGGCGACAACGACCGCGGTCAGCCTTGCTAACACTCCCATATCAAACTCCCTTTGTCCGCGCATGATTAAATCTAGTCCACTCCATTAAACTAGGGACCATGGAAAAACGCATGAATGTTGAGTCTTTCAATCTTGATCACACGCTTGTCGACGCTCCTTTCGTCCGCATTGCGGACGAGAAGACGCTCCCCGGTGGGGATGTTTTAAGGAAGTTTGACGTACGGTTCTGCCAACCCAACAAGGAGCATCTGGAGATGCCCACCGTCCACTCCATCGAGCACATGACCGCCGAGCACATGCGCAACCACACCGACCGCCTCATCGACTTCTCCCCGATGGGCTGCCAGACCGGCTTCTACGCCATCACGCTTGATCTATCCCCCGAGGACTTCATGGACATCCTCGAGCAGACCTTCCGCGACATCCTCGCCGCCACCGAGGTTCCCGCAGCCAATGAGAAGCAGTGTGGCTGGGGCCAGAACCATTCCCTCAAGGGCGCCCAGGAAGCCGTCGAAAAGATGCTTGCCAAGCGCGACGAGTGGGGGACCGTCTTCGCCTAGCGGGCGGCCTGCCTGAGTGCGTAGTAGTAGGCGTAGCCGTCAGGTCCTTCGAAGCAATAAGAGGTATCAGCCGGCCACGTCGAGGCGTCTTGGTCGCAGGTCCATCCAGACTGGAACGGCCCCTTTGTAAACCATTCCATGCCCTGACCGGGCTGGTACGGAACCGACGGCCACTGGTATTGGGACTGCTGCGGTTGCGGTGCCTGCTGCTGCGGGCGCTGCGTGGGCTCCTGCTGCTGCTGTCGCTGTTGCTGCTGGCGCTGCCGCTCAGCCTGCTCAGACGCGCGGTACTCGGATTCCCGTGACGCGGACGCGCGCGACTCAGACGCCCGTGACTCAGACGCCCGCGACTCAGACGCCCGCGACTCGGACGCCCGCGAGCTCTCGATCGCCTTCTCCTTCTCCTCCACCTCAATGCGCTTCTTGGCGACGGCATACTCCGACTCATCAATCACGCCGTCACCGTCGGCATCATCCGACGCGGTGAGCAACCCCTTGTCGACGAGGTCATGCACCTCCGTCTCGCAGGTCGTGGACCCCTCACACGCCTTCCAGGCAACATTGGTTCCCTCAATGGTCTTTTCGCTCATGGCACACGAGCTCAGGGTTAAAAGCGCAGCTAGGGGTAGGGCAAGGCATCGTTTCATAGCAAAAATTCTAACACCGTAGCACTGCAACTACTGGCGTTTGTGCAAATGGGGGACTTGTAGGATTTTCTACTCGTGAAGCTCCACATTTGACGGAACAACAACGTAGCCGCTGGTGTCGAGATCATGGCGGGCATGGTAGTCCGACCTAGTTTTCACCTCGAAGGCGAGGAAAACACTTTGCTCACACCTTTCTGTTTCGAGAATATATTCAGCTAAAACTTCCGCAGCGAATTACAGCAGCGAGTTTTGCGCCGATAGTCCTTTCCTGTCATGTGAACCGGTTTGCAACGTCGATTTAAGAGCCTGGAGGTTCCAGTTGTTTGGTAAACTGAAAGCAAAGCTGGCGACAAGTCCTCCAGGGGAGGACTTCCCACCCCGATAGGTGGGATAGCCAGTCTTCTTTTATGGGGTGCCCCAAGGCGTGAATACACTGCTGAGCGTTGGCTTTACGCAAGAGTCGTACCAGGGACATTTCTTGCCTTCGAGACGACGCTGTACTGCCCACAATCCGTAGTCGGCAACTTGCAGTCCCCACGCAGATTGGGCACTCCAGATGCAGAGAGTAATGTCACGGGAAATCTGGTCACAAACTTCCTCAATAGCCTTGTGTGCAGCGGTCTTAAACTTCTTGGTTCCAAACTCGGCTACGATAACGTACAACTCATCGTGTTCATCGGACACCTGTCTTGCGATTTCTTTGAGATGTAAGTACCAAGCCATTCTGTAGAGATACATTGGTCCCTTTTCTCTGAACTGCGGGTATGCATTGGATTTGTATAGGAATGTGGTGTCGAATCGTGGGGCTTGTTCCTTAACTAGGTTGAACATTTCTTCTCTCGTCTTTCGAGAGTCATCGACAGCATGAAATCCTCTTGGCAGGCTCAAACCTTCCTTTGCATTTTTCGCACGCAAATGTAGGCCCTCCAGGAGGTCATCTCCGTGCCGATCTGTTTGGAAGGTCGCAGTACCAAAACCAAAATATGTCGAAGCACCACCTCCTTTGGGGTTAGGGGTGCCACTGTAATCAAGGTTTCCGGTTTCGTCTGCGTATAGGTAAATGCGACGTTTTGTCATCGGTGCTTTATTCCCCCTCTTTGGATCTGCTAATCCAATACTAGACGCGAATAGATGGGCCCTGCGCCCCGCCGAGCCTTTCTGTACCAGCGAAAACCAACCTAAACCTAAGGACGGTGCACAATGAACGACGGCTTGCAGGTCACGGACCTGTGGAAGTCCTACGGGTCCATTGACGTGCTCAAAGGCATCTCACTCCACATCCGCCCGGGCGAAATCTACGGCTTCGTCGGTGCAAACGGTGCCGGAAAATCCACCACCATGCGCACCGTCATCGGGGTCACCACCGCCGACGCGGGTGAGGTTTCCTGGCTCGCCCTCATCCAGCGCACCGAGGATCTGCACTCCGCCCAGGCCCCCGATCATGTTCCCCATCTTTGTCACGCTGTATACCCCGGCAATTTTCTTCGGCAAGGTGGATACGTGGTGGATGCAGCTGTTCGCCTGGCTGCCGCCCCTGTCCATCGGCAACGCCCCGCTCCAATACGCCTCCGGCTACATGAACCTCGCCCAGTTCAGCTTATCGATGCTCATCATGGCCACCATCACCGCCATCACCGTCTACTACGTAGCCAAGATCTACAAGTTCGCGATCCTCAACAACGGCTCCAAGATCTCCTGGGGCAAAGCCCTCAGTGGCGCCACCCGCGCATCATGATTTACCCCCTTGAGCACGGGTAATAGCTCCCTGAAAACACAAATGCAGAATTTCAAACCCCACATTTTGACACAAATGCAGAATTTCAAACCCCACATTTTGACACAAATGCAGGATTTTGTCCGTCCTTCAGAGCAGAGGCCAACTCGAGTGGCAGGATCCCCCAGCCCGTGTGACAATGTGAATCATGAAGTTGGGGGATCATCTCATTCTTACTCGGGGGTTTACATCCACGCAGCGCCAGCGGTTCGACACCAGCGAGCTCATCAAGCTCGCCTGCGGCGTCTACATCGATCGGCACACCTACTGGGACCTTAAGCACTGGGACCAGTACAAATTGCGCTGCCTGGCGCTCGGCATCGAGGGCCGAGTCCTCGTCGGCAAGGCCGCCGCCACCCTCTGGGGCTTCCCGACGACCTACCTCAAACATGCCGACATCCCCATCATCGGAACTGGCAAAAAACGCCCCGGCATCGTAAAAAAGCGCATCCCTACAGACGACCTACGCATCATAGACGTCGATGGCTACGACGTCTTCGTCACCTCCGCAGCTCTCACAATCATCGACATCGCCCGCTGGAACAGCCTCGGCGAAGCCGTCCGCGCTGGCGACTGGGCGGTGGTGTACAACAAAACCACAAAAGCCGAGCTCACCGATGCCCTCGAGGCCCGCCACGTAACCAAAGGCATCGACCGCGCCCGCACCGCCGTCCGCCTCATTAACCATCTTTCCGAAAGCCCCCGTGAAAGCGATGTCAAAGTAAATCTCTTCCTCAACGGCTTCGAGCCGCCCTACCAGCAGGCTGTGATCCGCGACTCCGAGGGCGTGGAATTCGCCCGCGTCGACTTCTTCTACCCGGAAAAATCCATCGTCATCGAATACGACGGCCAAGCCAAGACCAAAGGGCACGACGGAATCAAGGCTGTCAACAACGAACGCACTCGCGAGCGCCGCCTGATAAGCGAAGGCCTCCTTCCGATCAGAGTGGACAACAATTCCTGGCAAAGAAAGCTCTACCTAAAAGAACTCGAGCGCTACTGGAACGACGATCGCAAGCCCTTTCCCAGCGTTCAGTGGTCCGCGCCCGGTCGCGCGTGGGAGCTCTAACCCTCCAGACAAAAGTTACCTTTTTGCGGGAATGACCCCTCCCAAAACCCCAGGTGGCCAATCTTTCCTAGGTGTAAAACGGTACCTTTTGTCTGTCGTGCTCGCCGCCGAGACAAAAGTTACCTTTTTGCAGGAATGCCCCTTCCCAAAACCCCAGGTGGCCAATCTTTCCTAGGCCTAAAACGGCACCTTTTGTCTGTCGTGCTAATCCCCGAGACAAAAGTTACCTTTTTGCAGGAATGGCCCCTCCCAAAACCCAAGGTGGCCAATCTAGCCAAGGTGTAAAACGGTACCTTTTGTCTGTCGTGCTAATCCCCGAGACAAAAGTTACCTGTTTGCGGGGATCGCACCTCCTAAAACCCCAGGTGGCCAATCTAGCCAAGGTGTAAAACGGTACCTTTTGTCTACGCTATAATCTCCCCAGCAAACACACGAAAGGAGCGGCCGGTGCAATACAGCGAGCGCCACGCAAGGCTGAAGCTGATTTTCGGTGAGGAGGGCCTGGAGAAGCTATATAACTCCACGGTGATGGTGCTAGGTCTCGGCGGCGTGGGCTCTGCCTGCGCGGAGGCGCTCGCGCGTGGAGGCATCGGCAACCTCATCGTCCTCGACCGCGACATAGTCGACGAGTCCAACATCAACCGCCAGGCCCTCGCGTTCACGAGCACGATCGGCAAGGTGAAGGCCGAGGTGATGGAGAGCATGATCCACGAGATCAGCCCGGATTGTGCGGTGACCACCCGCGAGGTGTACCTCACCCCGGAGAATATCCCCGAGATTCTCAGCGGCCTCCCGCGCCCGGATTACGTCCTGGACTGCATTGATACGATCACGCAGAAGCTCGCCATCGCGCAGTGGTGCGCGGAGCGCCACATTTACCTCCTCTCCTCCATGGGCGCGGCGAACAAACTCGACCCGGAGTACCTCACGTTTACCAATATTCGCCACACGATCAATTGCCCCATGTCGCGCGTGATTCGTGGCGAATCCTACCGGCGCGGCATCCGCGGTCTCGAGGTGCTTTACAGCAAGGAAGTCCCGGTCAAGGTGGATAACCCGGGCGCGCGTACGAAGGGGGAGACGCTCGGCTCGATGAGCTACATGCCGCCGATCATGGGCCAGATGATCGCGGGCAAGGCCATCCGCCGCCTGGCCGGTCTCGAGGAGTTCCCCAACGCGCCGAGGATGCGCCGTGCTCATTGATACCCACTTCCACCTGGACTTTCTTCCTGATCCCACGCCATTTAAGAGCGCCCCGATCATTGCCCAGACTCTCACCCCCACCGCCTACCTCGCCCAGCCGCACATCCCCCGCCACGCCCTCGGCCTCCACCCCTGGTACGCGTCCCTCGACGAGCTCCCCGCCTTCGCCGCCACTGTCGATTCCACAAAATTCATCGGCGAGGTCGGCCTCGACTACCGCTTTCCTCACCAAGAAGCTTTTCGACGCCTCGTCGACCTCACCGTCTCCTCCTCCCGCACGCACGTGATGTCCATCCACGCCGTCCGCTCCGTTACTGCCGTCCTGGATATCCTTGATGAGTTTGATCCGTGCCGCACCCAGATCACCCCGATCATCCACTGGTTTACCGGCACGAGTGATGAGCTCACCCGCCATATCCGCGCCGGGGGTTTCATCTCCGTCAACCCGCGGATGCTGGAGACCAAGCGTGGTCGCGCGTATGTCACCCAGGTTCCCGCCGACCGTCTGCTTGTGGAGACGGATCTCCCGCGCGAAGCGGGGGAGATGCTCACGCCGGAGGATCACGCTGCGATTATCCAGGGAACCGTCGACAAGCTGAGCGAGCTACGCGGGGAGGATATGACGGCGAGGATTGAGGAAACTCAGAGGGAGATTCTGTAGCCGCGCCACAACTTCTGCCCGGGCTTGTAATCGCCCTGGGGTGTGAAACGCATGGTGGTCAGAGGTAGCCAGGTGAGGTGCTCGGGGATACTGAGGCAGAGCCTCACATTTTCAGGAAGCGTAATCGTCTTTAGTAGGGATGAATCGTTGCTGCGGAAATACAGGACCTCCCTGGAATCTGTCCAGGTCAGGTCCTGGGCTTTCTCCTTAGGTATCCCGAGCGCGTCCGCTGCTTCTTGGTCGCTTTGGTAACCACATTGAAGCGCAAACTCTGTGGAATCCACCTGGTAGGTTTTTGCCATATCTAGTTCAATTGGTGCGGTTTCTCCAGCCAAAGTGGTAGCCAGCGGATCTCTGTTTAGCCACCACACAAGTCCCGCGGCGAAAAGAAGGCAGACGATAGCCACACAGGTGAGAAGCCGTTTCAAGGTCACAAGCAGTATCGTAGTTCACCCCGCGGTCACCGTAAACGGAGGAACAGCAGCAAGCACAGACACTCGACAACGAACGCACCGCTGTTGCAGCTAACGGCAGCAAAGCGCCCACGAAGTAAGAACTGTACGCACAATGCAGGATAAGCAGGGCTGCACAGGCAGAAAGCATAGTGGCACATCAAACCGATCGATTAATTCAGCGAGCCTCCACTGGCAGGCCATTGCCACATAGGTCAGGCCGATGGTTGCAAGAACAACCGTGGCAGTCACTTGGACCCGACCCCAGGTGTCCACATCCAAGGGGTCGGGTCCGTTGGTGTAGCTATCAAGCCCCGAACACTTTCGAGGAGAAACAGATGTACCGCGTTGCCTAACCACGTCTGCTAAGATCAAACCCAATTAATTTTTCACCCCAGGTGTCCACATCCAAGGGGTCGGGTCCGAGTTTCGGACCACATGCAGAAGACAAGCTAAACTGTTCCGAGCTGGTATGGAGGGCCTACATGCGAGCTGCACCGACAATCAATCTCGACTCTAACCGCGGCCCAGGAGTCTATCCATTTAACATCGTGCGCAGTGGTTTACTCGAGGAATACTAGTGAGTGCGATGTCTAAGCTTGTGCGCTTTTTTAGAGGCTTGTCGCGTCCGAAACGCTGGCTGGCGGGCTGCGGTCTCGGTTGTATAACCGTAGTGGTTCTGATTGGTCTCCTGATGGGCGCCAATGTTGGTGCAACGTACTTTTTTGGGGCGAAGCCCCAGGAGGTTGGAGCAGAGGCGTGGGACGGCCCGCCTGTGTTAGTGACTCTGAAAAGCGATTACACAAAAACCGGCTTCTTTGGTACTGGACTGGAAACTGCGGACGTACGACTTCTGCAAGATGGAAAGCTTACCCCCTTGGTGTGGACAGGAACCCACGGAGGAGAATTTACAGCCGTTCCCCTTGACCATGGGTTCGCCCTCACCACCGCAGAAACCATCACCTTCTACGATTGGGACGGTAACATCACCGGAGATGTAGACTTCCCCGGCATCGATGCAGTGAAACGCTCCGCTACAACCGATGGGTGGTACATAGTTTCGAGCGTCACCCATTCAGGAGAGAATACCGATGGGTGGGTTGATGATTATGCATTCATTAACCGCACAGGTGAAACCCATATCGTAACAGTTAGCGGCAATTCTAGCGCCACCGGAGTGTGTGGAGGAAAGCGCTACATAGCTGCTGTGGATATGGATTACGACGAGTCGACATACGAATCAACACGGCGCTATCTCAACATCTACGAGGTAGCCGACGAGTGGAAAATCGGCGATCCCCTGTTTACCGTTGAACTTCCGGGGGATCCGCGCCCACTTGCGCACATCTTCACGGAGATGGCTCCCTGCAGCGATGAAGGAGTGCTCACAGTTCTTGTCAGCATGGATGATGCGGAAGGGCAAAGCCACATGGCAAGCGCGAACATCGACATAGCAGGAAAGTCAGTGGCGTTCACTCCTCTGCCGGACGGTTATGAAGCTCTGCTGCCATATAACAGCCTCATCAGCGATGGGGACTATTACTGGCTGAACCGGCACGGCCGCATGTCAAGCATGGACAAGCACACCTCGCGTGTGGAAACAACATGGCAGGCTGATCCCCTGCCGGAGGATGCCCTATATGCAAGCACGCTGTCCCAAGACTATGTTGTGACAGGCACAAGTGACGAGGACACTTTCTACTTCACCGCGTACGATGCCAAAACAGGAAAGAAAACCGCTCATGTAGCAATTCCGAAAGACATGGGACCATCCATATGGATCGAAGATATCGAGCTAGTTAATCCGCATTAACTAGCGCTTGAGTATCGCAAGCAGGAGCGAACCTGGGGCAGATCCTTTCTCCACGCAAGCAGTAATTTCGATACACGAAGATTCTGCCCCATTTGTACACAGTGCACATTGACGCACGTGAAGGGGTCCTCAAGCAGAGTGGACGTACCGATCAAACTGTGACAATCCAAGTCCGTTCGTGCGCTCCCCTGAGGCTTCCTGCAACGGCTCGTACCCCGATTTAACGTGGTCACCGTGACGAGATCCCCAACTGACTTTCTACTCAGTGCAAACCTGTTTGTCCGACATCACATCCCTAGGCGAGCGAGCGGGAACGTGTGCACCCCAGAGGGGAAGGTGAGCGTGGGGCCAGTCGCGGTAATGACAGCTAGGAACACTGGCGGCTGCTCAATAACCGCCGCCACCTGCGCAAGCCTCTCCGCGCCGGGGACGATGAGCCTCCCGCCGAGCTTCACCTCAATGCCAGCCCACCGTCCGCCGGGCAGGACGCACACGGCATCCATCTCGTAACCGTTCGAATCGCGGAAGTGGTGCACCGTGCCACCCAGTGCCTCAGTCATCACGGTGAGGTCGTGAACAACCGCCGATTCAAACAGGCTCCCCAGAAGAGTTGGTTCCCCCATGAGAAGCGTCTCGTCCGCATTGAGTGCCGCGGCTGCCAGCGCCGGGTCCACCAGGTGATATTTCGGGCTCGTCCGCAGTCGGGCTCGGCTTTGAAGTCGAGGTGTCCACGCTGGTTGCTTCTCGACGATAAAAAGTTTCTCAAGCAGCTCCACATACCGAGCCACAGTCGCCAGCGACAGATCTGGAGAGATAGATAAAAGATCCTTGCGTAGTGTTGTGATGCTGGTTTCCTCAGCACTATTCCTAGCGATGGCGCTCAAAAGTTGCTCGATAACCATCGGATTATGACGGATTTCCGCAAGTCGTGACACATCGGTGCGGGAAACTTCATTGATGTAGCCCCGCAGAAGTCGAAGCGACTGATCGGGCGTTGAATTTCTGTGTGCCGGGAACCCGCTGCGCAGCAGGAGTTCAACGGCCGTGCCGAGTGGTTCAACTTCTGGATCCGTGGCGGGTTTCACACCGTTGACGAGGCTCTCAAAGCTCACCGCAGGTGAGTGCCCGCGTTGTTTTTCTGCCCAGGTCAGTGTGTGCATGGGGATGCGAAGGAAACGGGCAGCGCCCGTGTGTCTGGTTATGTCGTCGTTGGGAACGGAAGAACCAGTGAGAATGAATTGCCCTGGATGGCCAGCACGATCGATTGCTCGTCTGGTGAGGTTCCAGACCTCGGGATGTAGTTGCCATTCGTCGACGAGTCGCGGGGAATCTCCACTCAGTGCCGCCGAGGGGTCGATCGACATGAGGATTTCCGAGTCTGGATCATCCAGGAGAATTGCAGACCGAGCATGGTGTGCCCCGCTCATGGTCTTCCCGCAACCGCGAGCTCCCTCAAGCACAATGCCTCCCGAAATCTCTAGTGCGGAAGCAATGCTGCGATCGGTGATCCGGGGTCGGTACTCGATGCCTAGAAGCTCCTTTGTGTCCACGGTTGTATGCTAGCACAGAAAGTGGAAAATGCCAGCTAGACGAATCGTATCTAGCAATCTGCAGCGTCTCTATTGTGGAAAAAGCAGGCTCACTATTGTGGAAAATGCAGAATTGTAGGTGCATATCTGGGAAGCACGCAAAACTTTTGTAGGGTTGGGGATATGGAAGAACGGAAACTGACGTCGCTGTTTTTCGGCAACGTTGTCCTGGAATCGCACATTCTGGGTACGGCGATCCGGGTGTTTGCCTCGGATATGCGGTCGTACTCCGAGAGGCTGAAGCCCGATATCTCCCTCTCAGTTCCGCTGGATGAGGTGCGAGGCAAGCTTGAATCTGACCACGCTGAGGCTCTGTCCAAGAAAATTCTCGGATACGTGGCTGAGGAGCTTGACAGGAGTTATCCCGGTGGGTGCAGCCGTGCGGAGGAGGAACTACAGGCCTGGCTTGTACTACATTAGGGACTTGTCCAAAAAGCAGTGAGAATCCCAGTCGAAAAAGTCCCGGGACTCCGTGTCCAGCAACTACTGAGACATAACATTCTTAGCCACGGAGTGGGATTAACGGATGGCTATTCCGCATCATCTCCGTAAGATACCCGTGGATTTTGGCCCCGTCCGCAATAGAAAAACGGTTAAGCAGTTTTGTCGGGACCATGAGATTCGTTGTGCACCATCAGAAAATAAACAGAGCGACTTGGGGGCAGTGGCATTTCGCCGTTAAGCGTGGCTCCGAAAACCTCGTCCACCGCGTACAGCACATTCGTTCGCGATAGTGTGCTCCAAGCTCGAAGACGTTGAAGGAAGAACGGTTGGATTACGGCGCGCGGTCGCTCTACTAGCCTATCGATATCACACAACGGTTACGTGATGCTGGCTCGGCGGATGCGAAAGCAAAAAAACATCCATCATTTTTCATCCGTGTTTGTTGACATCCCAAAGTAGAACGTGACGAGCGCCAATGCAGCAAGCGCAATCGGAACCAGTGTCGATGTAGCGCCGGTACCAAGAACTATTACCGCAATTAACGCCAGAGCTATGGTCAAGATATTTGTCAGTTTCATAGCAAACCTCTAATCTAGACGCAGTTATCAAGAAAGCCGTCGACACCAAAAAGCTCCGCCGCTAAACTCGACAACATTCCACCGACAGTTTCCTCGTTGGCCTTCTGGCCCGCAACTTTCCCTAGTCCACCAGCTTTTTAATTTTCTCAGCAGTAGCACGAGGCCCACCAAGTTTCTTAACATCCCTCACTACCTCGCCCGATCCACCGCCCGATACGGCTGCGACGGCGATTTCGCAACATCAACCAAACCCCTCCCGCTCATCATCAGACAGGCGCAGCAGCATATGACATACACCAATACTGCCATGAATGACGACGGAATCGCGTATATGAACTTCCCAATTGCAGATCATGAATCGTGAACGGCCTAATTCGCTATTACATCGTAGGAATTCACCATTTCGCTCCTCGTCACACCTGTTTCCTCAGAGCTTCAATTCTCAGGTTGAAATTTTGTTCCATGCGTTTTACTTCCCGGGCAGCAAGCCCAGCGGTGCGTGCCACGTCCTTCCATGAGCTCACTGCCTCGATCACACGCGAAATGATGTTCTTGGCTGTGTCTGGTTTCAAACCACAGAAGGAAGAAAACTCCAACAAAGCTTCTGTTTCCTCTGGAAATGTTGTCGCGCCAAGCAACGAAGTGGAGCGACGTGCTCGGATGTTCGGGTTGGGGTTGACATCGTAAAGGGGGGAAAATCGCCACCCGTGAGGATGATGCAGGAACCCGAGGTTTCGCAAGTGATCGTCGGTGTTTCCAATCGCAACGAAGAAAACGACGCGCGTGAACAGGGATGTCAGATCATCCTGAACTCCACCAGACAACTCGCGGATTGCCCCCGCTACCTCGACATAATCAACATTCATCCCGTCCGTGGAGGAGCAGGCTGTCATGGCGCTGATGAAAGGTATACGGTTATTCGTTTTGAAAGCACCGCTGCGATCGAAGCGTCGTAACACAAGGACATTGGCGTTTGCGACAGGTACGAGGCGAAAATCGGGGACATCGAGGCCGCACACGTGGGCGAGCAGGAGGGTGGCGTATTCCCAACCAATGACATCCCAGTCATCGCTGGCGTGTGGGAATTTTGCTATGCCAAGGGATCCATCAGGGCAGAGAATACTTGCCTTCGGTCGAGCGCCGCCAAGGGCGGATGTTCCGGTGTCTAAGAGGACTTTCACGGCCTGTATGTATTCATCACTGTCAGCTACTTCCCGAGCAGTGTGCAGGAGGGTGGGCAGAGAAATAAACGGTGGTACAACCGATGGCGGGCCGACGAACGTGTCGCTGTTCCTTGGTTTGAAACGGAGCGCCCCTTGACGAGTATCGTCGCTAACCGCAAGGAGATAATCAACCTCATCCAATTCCCTCGCGCGCCGCCATGTAGTGCTATCCCTATTAATGAGATTTCTTCCCCAGCTGTCGGGTGCGGCATCGGAAAATACAGGTAAGAGGCCATTGTAATGCTGTGAACCTGACACCAATACAAGCGAGGGATCGATATTAAAACCGCCACCACCCAGGTACGTTGGATCGTACGCAAACGTGGTGGAAATCCCTCGTGGCCCACGATGGAAATAGGCTGTCCCTACTTTGGTGGGGGAGGTGCCGTCAAGGAAAACCTCGACCTCTGCAGACTCTGTCATCGCTACCGCGCCCTCTTCCTGTGGATGCGATCCGCACGCAACCTGCCAATCTCGCTTTCAAAAGGATCGATGGCATTCACCACAAGATCTAAGATTCCAATTGCGCGAAGCACGAGGTAAAGGGATTCGGAGCTTGCGGTGGTATCCCCATTTTCGATCTTGCGAAGAGTGTCTCGAGAAATCTGCGCACGCTCGCACACTTGCTGCGCTGTCAGTCCCAACACCATGCGCCATCCGCGAATGTGCTCCCCGATGGTCGTCACCTCGCGAGAAATGTTGTAGCCGCGGAGCCGATTCCTGCCGTCTACCATAGTGAAAAGACTACCATAGTCGCCGTAAATGGTAATTATGACGAACCTAATAGTCATAGGAGCCTTCAAAGTGGCAAATACTTTAACATCAAAACATTCACTATTTTCTGACCAGCGGGTTTCCCTATTTGGTGCTGCATAGAGCGTGAAAAAGCGCTGTTTATCGCACGTGACCTGCTAATTCACTATGTAAAACCAAATTTTCACTATTTCACACTTTGTCTACCAGTGGAAACGTCGGTAAATGGTGAAAGTGTGAATCTCTTTTTACTATGTGCCCCTGCCGGTGGCGTAAACCTCCACGGCTCCTCGTGCGTGTGGGTCGGCAGCGGGGAGCTCCACGCCGGAGCGCACGGCATGTCGGGCACGCTCTACGCAGGGGGTAACACGTCTTAGCCCCCGAAAGTGTTCAATCGAACGCGAAAAATGTCTAAAAGTCGTACCATAACTCCCGGACATAAACCCATGAGTCACCCCATTTGGGGGAAATTTACCAAAACCCTCGCGCCAGTAACATGTTACGCCGTATTCTGCAGGGCATTACCTGAATACAAAAGAAGGGAGTGAAGCATGGGCATCGTAGCGTTGCTTGTCTTTATCGCGATCACAGTTGTCGTCAACGTGCTGCTGAAACGCAATATCGCGGAGGCGCTGCTACTCGGCCTGGTCGGCGTCGCGCTGGTCGGCGGGACGCGGGCGCCGGAGCTGTTGTGGCATGGCATTACGTCGGCGGTCTCGTCTGAGGTCACGTTCGCCGGTATGGCGTTTGTGTTCATGGGCATCATCGTGCAGTCAACGGGTCTGATTGACCGGTTGATCACTATTTTGAACTCGTTGTTTGGCAGGCTGCGGGGTGGCGCAGGTTACGTGTCCACGTTCGCCTCCGCCATGATGGGGCTCATCGCCGGGTCCACGGCGGGCAACTCCGCGACGGTCGGTTCGGTGACGATCCCGTGGATGAAGCAGACCGGATTTAGCCCAAACAGGGCGGCGACGCTGGTTGCGGGCAACTCGGGTTTGGGTGTGGCGCTGCCGCCGAACTCAACGATGTTTATCATCCTCGCGATGCCGGCGGCCGCAGCTTCCTCAGCAAGCCAGGTGTACGTGGCGTTGGCGTGCGCGGGCGCGTACGCGGTGCTGTACCGCCTGGCGGTGGTGTGGTTCTGGACCCGGAAGGACAAGATTCCTGCCACGCCGAAGGACCAGATCGTGCCGTTTAAGCAAGCGTGGTCGCAGGGGTGGCGCTCGCCGTCGATCTTCATGGGCATCCTCATCCCCGTGCTGCTGACCATTGGCCCGCTGGCGAACTGGTTGAAGGAATCCACGGGCGTTGGCGCGGACGGTGTGAAGGCGATTTCCATCATCGTCTGGGTGCCGGTGCTCATCACGCTGATTGCGCTGATTGAAGGTGCGAGTAGAATCCGCCGGAACAATGCGCAGTTCAGGGTGCAGATCGTGCAGGATCTTCCAAGCTTTGCCACAGTCGGTATCTCCCTGTTTGCGGCGCTCGCCGCAGCTGCGATCATGGAGGAACTCGGCGTGGGTGATCAGCTGTCGAACACGCTCGGCGCGATGGATCTGCCGAAGTGGGCCATGATTGTCATTGTTGGTGTGTTGGCGGTTGTGGTGGCGACGCCACTGTCGTCGACGGCAACGGCGGCCGCGATCGGTGCCCCCGCCGTGGCGGCGCTGACGGCCGTGGGCATTGACCCGACGGTGGCGATTGTCGTGACGTTGCTGTGCACGTCGACCGAGGGCGCGTCGCCGCCGGTCGGTGCCCCGATCTATCTGTCGGCGGCGATGGCCGATGCCAACCCGACGAAGATGTTCGTGCCGCTGATCATGTACTTTGTCCTCCCGATGATCCTCCTCGCGTGGTTGGTCGGTATGGGCCTTATCCCCGTCTACGTTCCAGGAGTGTAAGAAATGACTGCCTTTTTTAAACTGTTTCGCATCCTCTTCTTCGTCTTCCTAATCGCCTTCATGGTCGGCGGAGTCGTGCTCGTGGGCCTGCAGACGGTCGGCCTCTTCGCAACAAGCGGGGATCTCATCACGGGCGTGAAGTCGCACCTGGCACCGTGGGTGTTCGGCTCAGCCACGCTGTGTGCGATCTGCGCGTTTGTGCTGGGTTATCGCCCGGAAGCCCGTGCCGCCAGGCGCATCCAGAAGGAGCGCGAGGAGCACATTCGGCACCCGGAGGATTAGAGGCCGTCGACGTGTTCTGCCCAGACTTTCTCCACGATGGCACCGACCTCCTCCGTGCCGGAGGCACCTCCTGCCACCACCGCCTGCCGCACAAGCAGCTTGCCGGTCGTGGTGAGGTGGGAAAACATCTCTTCGCGTGCTTCGCCGGCATCCTGCGAGATAATCGCCTCGATGATGGGGCGGTGCTCATCCAGGATGTTCTGCAGCGATCGCGAGGTGTGCGCGGTGGTGTGCCCCAGAATGTTGGTGATGTCGCGCAGCCGGGACACGACGTTATCGCCGAACCGGGAGCCGCTCATGCGGAAAAACAGGGAGTGCAAGGCGCGGTCGTGAATGAAGAATTCCCGTTCGTCGTCGGCATCGGCGGCGCGCTGCATGAGTTCGAGCAGCTCGTATACCTCGCTGAGGTGCGAAGATTGTCGGTGGAGCGCCGCGCGGTAGGCAGCCGCAGGCTCGATGCCGAGGCGCACCGCGAAGATTTCTGCGACGTTACCTGGGGAGGGAGGAAAGATTTGGAAGCCCCGGTTTTTCACAAACTTCACAAGTCCGGCTTCCTCTAGCCTGAGCAGCCCCTCGCGCACAGGGGAGCGGGACACACCCATCTCTTCGGCAAGCTGGATTACGCTGTACCAGTCACCCGGGCGCATGTCGCCGTCGTGGATCGCATCCCGCACATAATTAACTACCGCGTCAGCCATTGTCGTCATAAGGAATAACATGTTACCTGAAACCACCTCGTCTATCGTGACTAAATTGCGCAAAGATATGCCGACGCGTGCGGCGTATTCCTCTGATGCGTCATTGTTCCGGCGTGTCCCGGCGGCGGTGTTGGAGCCGTCGTCACGCGAGGATGTGCTGGCCGGCATCGCGTTGGCCCGTGAGCGCGGGTGGGCGATCGTCGGCCGCGGTGGAGGCTCGTCCGTCGCAGGCAACGCGATCGGCGACGGCCTGGTGATCGACACATCGCGGCACTTCAACCGCATTCTCGAGATCGATCCCGAGACGAAGACGGCGGTGGTCGAGCCAGGTGTGGTGTGCGATCGCCTGCGCGAGGCGGCCGCCGAGTTCGGCCTCACCTACGGCCCGGACCCGTCGACGCATTCCCGCTGCACGATCGGCGGCATGGTGGCGAACAATGCGTGCGGTTCGCACTCGGTCGCGTACGGCACGTCGGCGGATAACCTCGTGGACGTCACGTTGGCTCTGGCTGACGGCCGCGAGGTCACGTTCACGTCCGATGGTTGTGATGATGAGCTTCTCGACGCCCAATTGCGCGCCCTGTACAGCCCCAACCGGGAGTTGATCGAGAAGGAGTTGGGGCGCTTCCCGCGCCAGGTCTCCGGTTACGGCCTGCACTACCTGGGTCACGACATGGCGAAGGCGATCGCCGGATCCGAGGGCACCCTCGGGGTGATCACGCGGCTGACGGTCCGGCTCGTCGAAAAGCCGAAATTTACGGCGCTGGCCGTGCTGTCCTTTGAGGACGTGTTCGCGGCGGCCACGGCGGCGCCCCTGTTGCGGCAGCCCGGCGTGGCCACCATCGAGGGCATGGGCGGCGATCTTCTCGACGCCCTCCGCACCAAGAACGGCCAAGAACACGCAGGTGAGAACCTCCCCGGGCAGCCCCACGCGGGAGGCTGGCTCTACTGCGAAACCGAGGGCGACACCCTGGAGGAAGCGGTCGCGGCGGCGCAGGCACTGACGGAAACAGTCGAACACATCGGCGCCGTCGTGGTCAGCGACTACGCGGAGGCCCGCGCGCTGTGGCGCATCCGCGAGGCATCCGCGGGCACGGTGACGCGGCTTCCCGACGGCGGCGAGGCCTGGCCGAACTGGGAGGACTCCGCCGTCCCGCCCGAGAACCTGGCCGGTTACCTTCGCGACCTCTACGCCCTCATGGATCGCTACGGCTACCGCGGCATCCCCTTCGGGCACTTCGGCGAGGGCTGCGTCCACGTGCGTATCAGCTTCGACTTCCACACCACCGAGGGCATCACCACGTTCAATAGCTTCATGAACGACGCCGCCGAGCTCGTCTCCTCCTACGGTGGCTCCCTCTCCGGCGAGCACGGCGACGGCAGGGCCCGCTCGTCGCTTTTGCACACAATGTACAGCCCCGAGATGCGCGACCTCTTCGAGCAGTTCAAGCTCATCTTCGACCCGCAGCGCATCATGAACCCAGGTGTCCTCGTCTGGGCCTATGCCGTAACCGACGGCCTGCGCATGGAACCAGCACAGCGCAAAAACGAAATCACCCCGCTGCAGCTCTTCCCGGGCGATAACGGCAGCTTCACCGACGCCGTGAACCGCTGCGTCGGTGTCTCCGCGTGCCGATCGATGGAGGGCTCGATGTGCCCGTCGTTCCAGATCACCCACGACGAGGTCCACTCCACCCGCGGCCGCGCCCGCGTGCTGTCCGAACTGTTCCGCGGCGAAACCGTCGACGGCGACGGTGCCGAGGAAGCCCTGGACCTCTGCCTGTCCTGCAAGGCGTGCGCCTCCGAGTGCCCCGTCAACGTGGATATGGCCACCTACAAGTCCGAGTTCTTGAACGCCCACTACTCTGGCCGCATCCGCCCCCGCGCCCACTACCTCATGGGCTGGTTGCCGCTGCTTAGCCACATCGCGCACAAGCTCCCGGTCGTGCCACGCCTGGTGAACTGGGCCATGCACGCCCCGGGCATCTCCACCCTCCTGGCGCGCGCCGGTGGCCTGGACACCGGCAGGCCGCTCATCAGCTTCGCCCCGGAGTCGCTGCAGAAGTGGGCATCGAAACGCGAAGCCCACCCCGGCAAGGAGCGCATCGTCCTCTGGCCAGACTCGTTCAACTCCAAGCTCAACACCGGCCCCGCGCAGGCCGCCGTCGAGGCCCTGGAGATGCTGGGCTACGAGGTCATCGTCCCGCAGGAGTTCGTCTGCTGTGGCCTGACCTGGCATTCCACCGGGCAGCTGTCCATGACGCGCCGGGTCCTCGAGCATTCGGCGAAGGTCTTCGCCCCCTACATCGAGGAGGGCTTGACGGTGGTGGCGCTGGAGCCGTCCTGCACCGTCATGCTCCAGCACGACGCCACCACGCAGTCAACAGACCCGTTGGTCAAGCAACTATCTCAAGCCACCCGCAGCTTCGCCCAGGTCGTCGCCCCGAAGATCGCCGCCCTCGTCGAAAAAGGCCAGCTCACCCCCCAAGCCGGGAGCGCGTTGACGCAGGTCCACTGCCACGAGAAGTCGCTTGGTGACCCACAGCAGTCCTCCCTCATCCTGGAGGCCCTGGGCTACGACGAAGCGCAGATCGAGACCGGCTGCTGTGGCCTCGCCGGCAACTGGGGCTTCGAGGCCGGACACGCAGAAATGTCCATGCAACTTGGCGAGCGCGAACTCTTCCCCCGCGTCCGCGAGCACAGTGGCCCCGTCATTGCCGACGGCTTCTCCTGCCGCACCCAGGTATCCCAGGGCACCGGCGCGCAGGCAGTACACGTGGCCGAGATTGTGCGCGATGCGCTTAAGGACGGTCTGACACAGAAGGGAAAAGATAGATAGGACTCAATGCTGGGTTTACAGCTCCCCAGGCACAGCGAATCGTGCGAGGGAAACGCTGGACGCATCATGCTCCCAGACAAAAGTTACCTGTTTGCGGGATCGCCTCTCCCAAAACCCCAGGTGGTCGATTGCGCCTAGGCGTAAAACGGTACCTTTTGTCTGTCGTGTTCGCCGCCGAGACAAAAGTTACCTGTTTGCGGGGATCGCCCCTCCCAAAACCCCAGGTGGCCGATGGCGCCTAGGTGTAAAACGGTACCTTTTGTCTGCCGTGCTAACCCGCCCAGACAAAAGTTACCTGTTTGCGGGATCGCCCCTCCCAAAACCCCAGGTGGCCGATTGCGCCTAGGCATAAAACGGTCCCTTTTGTCACCACGATAACTCACAAAGCAAACGCCCCGAGCAAGAGCCCGGGGCGCGAAAAAGATGACGCTTAGACGGTGAACGTGCTCACATTCGAGTCATCGGTGACATCGTGGCCGACGTACACGGTGAACTCGCCGGAGGGAACCACGAAGTCGTGGGCGGCAACATCCCACACCGACAGCGGGTGGCTGGATGCTTCCGCGTCGATGGAAATCTCCATCTTCTCGCTCTGGCCAGCAGCAACGAAAACCTTTGCAAAGCCAACGAGGCGCTTCGCCGGCTGGCCCTCCGACGGAATGCCGAGGTAAACCTGGACAACATCCTTGCCGTCCACGGAGCCCGTGTTCGTCACGTTGGCGGAGACCTGGATGCCTGAGGCAGAGCCCGAGACCGAGACGTCGGAAAGCGAGAACGTGGTGTAGCTCAAGCCGTAACCGAACGGGAAGGCCGGGGTGATGTCCGGGGAGCGGTAGCCCATTTCGAGGCGCTCCGAGTAGGTCATCGTGTTGTAGCCTTCGCCGAGGTTGATGCCGGGGTAGCGCTCCTCGTGGCCGTGGCCGATCCAGTCCTCTACCGTCTTCGGGTAGGTGGTGGGGACGCGGCCGGAGGGGTTGACCTTGCCAAACAGCAGGTCGCCGACGACGTGGCCGTCTTCCACACCCTGGTTCCACACCTCGAGGATGGTGGACGCATCGTCGGTCCACGGCATGACCATCGGGGCGGAGGACTTCAGAACAACAACCGTTTTCGAGTTCGCCGGCAGCAGCTTGGCGATCATCTCGTTCTGCTTGTGCGGCATCGTCATCGACGGCATGTCGGCGCCCTCGGTGGCGATGAGGCCAGCCATGACAATAACCACGTCAGCCGAGGAAGCAGCCGAGACGGCCTCATCCACGTTAGACAGGTCGCGTTCCACAATGAAGCTCGACACCGATGCGCTTCCGCCCAGCTCAGCCACAACATCCTTGAGGCCGGGCTCCGGGTCGACGGTGTACAGCGGGTCGACCTTGGAGGAGCCGCCGCCACCCTGGCAGGCGAACTCGGCGAACTTGGACTGGCCGACGATGAGGATCGTGCCCGCATCCGGCGACAGTGGCAACAGGCTCGAAGAGTTTTTCAAAAGCACAGCCATGTCCGCGCCGATCTTACGCACGATCGCGCCATGGCCCTCCGCATCGATCTCAACCGGGTTGTACGGCTTGTCAAACTGGTTGAACCTAAACATCTGCGTGTAGCGGCGCACGAGCGCGCGGTCGATGAGCTCAATCTCCGTGGAGGTGTCCTCGAGCGCGGCCGTGATATTGTCCTCGTTGAACCACTTGGCATCCGGCATCTCGTGGTCGAGGCCTGCGTTGAGCGAGGCAGCGCAGCTGCGCGTGGACCAGAAGTCACTCTGCACGTAGCCTTCGAAGCCCCAGTCACCGCGCAGGACGTCGTTCAGGAGGTAGCGGTTCTCGGTGGCGTAGTCGCCGCGGACGCGGTTGTACGCACTCATGATCGCGGCGACCTCGCCGTCCTTGACCGCCATCTCGAACGGCAGTAGATACAGCTCGCGCAGGGTCTGCTCGTCCACCTCAATGTTGGTGCGGAAGCGCTCGTATTCCTGGTCGTTCACCACAAAGTGCTTGGCCATGGCGATAATGTCGTGGTCCTGGATAGCCTTGGTCACCTCGACACCCATGACGCCGGTGAGGTAGGGGTCCTCGGAGAAGTACTCGAAGTTGCGCCCGGCGGTGACGGTGCGGTGCAGGCACAGCCCCGGCCCCTCCAGCACGTGCTGGCCTAGGTCAGAGGTCTCCTGGCCGATAATGTCGCCGTATTGGTGGGCGAGCTCCGGGTCGAAGGAGGCTGCCACGCCGATGGTCATCGGCAGCGCGGTGGCGGGCGGGGAGGGCGTGCCGTCGCCCATGCCCACGCCCACCGGGCCGTTGGTGATCCGGAAGCGGGGGATCCCCAGCTCCTCGATCTCCGGCACGTGCCTCTCGATCTGAATCTGGGCCGCCAGCTGCTCCATCGCGTGCTCGTCCTCGGGGTCGATTTCGTTGCTGTAGCCGTAAATGTTGATCGTCTCCATGCCCCCGTGGAGCTGGGCGATCTTCTGCTCAAGTGTCATGCGCGACACAAGTTCCTCGGCGCGCTCGCGGGGTGTCTTCGTCATGTTTCCCACTCTAAATTTTTTGCTTGGCGACGGCTTCTTGTTGCCGTTAGTTGCCTCCGTCACTCTCTGCTCGCCACATCTGCTATCCTCGGGTTTTCATCACATGTCGCGCACGCCAATATAGTGTGGCGGTAGAGGAGGTGATGGAATGCGACGCAGCGCTCTTGTCGCGGCGACCATTGTCATCGCCGCCCTTATCGTGGCAACTTTTGTCGCCACCCAGCCCGATCGCGAGCCACAGGACACCGCGCTACCACCATCAATTCCATCCAGCGTCGCTTCCTCGCCAACCCCCGAGCCACCTCGGCCACCCGCCGCTGAGCAGCAGCGCAGCGACGCTCATCCCGATACGGGTGCCTCCACCGATGGGCCCACCGAAGAGTACAGTTACGGGCGCGGCTACGTCGTGGAAGATCCCGACCCGACGGATGTTCCGGAGACCTTCGATGACCTTACCGCTGCCGACATCGCGCGGATCGCAACGGATAATGGTTTGCTCCTGCACCGCTACGAGGTGGGTTTTCTGGAGCAGAATCAGGCGATGATCCGCACCTACCCGGTGTATGAAACGGCAGGCTATGCCGACAATAACTGGTACACGTGGGATAACCCCACAGCCGGCATGACGATCCTTCTCCGCGACCCGCAAACCGGGGACAATACCGCCTGCACCCTGACCGGTTTTGCGCGCAACCCCGAAAGCGGCGACACGTACGGCATTACCGCTGGTCATTGCGCCGAAGAGAATCATACTGAGGTGTACTGGCAGCCCGCTGGTTCCCCGCAGCTGGTTAGGCTCGGCAGCATTACTGTCCGGCAGACGGCGGGGAAGCCGACCGCCGATTCGCCCTTCGGCTTCGACACCGATGTTGCGCTTTTCCTCATCAGCGCGGAGCCGTCCGCCGCAGTGAACCCGCTTATCGCCAACGTCTACCAGGCAACCTCTGTGCGTGCTCCCGAGGACCTCGTCCCTGGCCAGCAGGTATGCAAGATGGGTTACCGCACGGAAATAACGTGCGGCTCCGTCATCGCGGCCAATGATTCCTTTGTCCGCGTCAACCTCTACACCATGCCAGGCGATAGTGGTGGAGTGCTCTACGCCCCGCGTGACGACGGCACCGTCGCCATCATCGGTGCGCTATCCGGTTCGCCCACCTTCACCACTGGTGAGGCGCATGATTTCCTGGCGGATTTCTCCTTGCTGCAGCCGGTTCTCGCCGGGATGGAACTGCAGTATGTGAATTAGTTTCGTCGGTCCGCGCAGAGGAGTGGTCTTGCCTACAATAAGGGGAGAAAGAAAGGGGTTCTCACCGGTGGCAGACAAAGCGCGTAATAAGATCAGCACCGACGCGGTAAAGGCTTGGCTTGGCGACGGTTTCACCACGGCCCTGCAAAAACAGCAGCCCTTGGCATTAAAAACGGTTGAGCGTCTCCGCCGAGTTCACAAGAACGAGTCTCCTGAGCAGCTCCTAACGCGCCTTAATCGCTATTACGTCACCTCCGTAACCGCATCCGGCACCGGCGCGGGAGCGGCAGCTGTTGTCCCTAATGGGGCGGTGCAGCTTCCCGTCGCGATGGCCGATTTTGCCACTTTCCTGGAGCTTTCCATCCTGTATGTGCTTTCGACGGCGGAGATTTACGGTGTTGATGTCGAGGATCATGAACGTCGTCGGTTTCTCGTCCTTACTGCGTTGTTGGGAAATTCGGGCACATCGACGGTCACGCAGGCCCTTGGAAAAAAGACCGTTCCGTACTGGTCAAAGACCATAGTCAATTCGATTCCGATGGATGCAATTAAGGCTGCTAACAAGGTCTTGGGCCCCCGTTTCATCACAAAATATGGCACCAAACAGGGGCTTCTCGTCCTCGGTAAGCAGTTGCCTCTCGCGCTGGGGGCTGCAGTTGGAGCCGGCGGGAATGCCACCTTCGGCTACTTCGTAATTCGGTCAACGAAGAGACTGCTTGGTGATCCGCCTGTGACCTGGGGAGAAAAATAGATTTTGCTCGTTTCCGTTGTGAGCGACGTGAACGTATCAGGAGAAAGTTGTTTCTTTACTTGCCCCGGCAAAGGCGAGTTTTCCAACAACTCATGCGAGAATTGTTTGTAGTGGTATCGCCGTAATTTGTTGGATATGCCCAGTTCACATCGAACTTCTGTGAAAAGCGCCACCCCTTCACATCTAGAGTTTTCTAAAAACTCCTGCCAAAGCTGTTTGAAACAACTCTCCGCCAGGCGTTCGATTTGACCAGGTCAGGCTGTGTCCTGCAGAAACGAATGTGGCTACCGCACCTCGAGTTTTTAATAAACTCGCGCCGGAGTTGTTTAAAACAACTCCCCGCGGAGTTTTCTAATTACTCTGCAGCTTCTTCGTCAGCCGCTCCACCACAAGCGCCACGCCGTCCTCCTCGTTGGCGGCGGTGGCCAGCGTTGCCTTTTCCACGGCCTCGGGGACGGCATTGCCCATGGCAACGGAGGTCCCCACGAGCTCGAAAAGCTCAATGTCGTTGGGCATATCGCCGAAGGCGAGGACGTTCCTGGGGTTGATGCCCTTCTCCTCGAGGATGCGGGCGACGCCGGTTGCCTTGCTCACGCCGGGCACGGAAATCTCGGCGAAGCCACCCTCCGCCGACCACGTCACGGTCGCGCGGTCACCGACGCGCCCGGAAATGTCGGCGCACAGCTCGGCGGAGGTGAACTGGTCGTCGGAGACGAGGCACTTCACCTTCCCGGACCAGGCGATCGCCGCGTCGTCGCTCACGGCGCGTACGCAGGAATCAATGAATTGGATGTCGGCGTCGGAAAATTCCGCCTGGTAGAGCACGGTGTCGGTGGCGGAGTCCCAGATCATGGCGCCGTTGGCCAGCACGCACAGGGGCTTAAACGGCAGCTGGTTCACGACCTCGTCGATCTTGTCGCGCGGCCGCCCGGTCGCCAAAATAACCGGCACGGGCGCGGCATCCAGCGCCGCCGCGGTCCGCTCAGAAACGGTGTGATCGCTCCGCAGGATGGTGCCGTCGACGTCGCAGGAAATGAGCTCAATCGTCTTGGGCAGCACAAAAGGAAGCTTGGAGTAGACCTGCTTGGCCTGCAAGGCGAGCGCAACCAGGGAGTCGTCGGAAAGCTTCTTGGAACCGTTTTCCCAGGCCTCGCGGATCTCCGCGCGGGCGGCAGCGATCTTGTCCTGCCCTTCGCTCAGGCCCTCAGACACGTCTCCGAGGAGTTTGTCCAGGTGAGCCTTCGCTTTCCGGAGGTTCTCCTCCGATGCTGCTTCGCCGTACAGCTCTTTGGTCTTTGTGCTTATCGACGCACTTATGGCCTTCAAATCATCCCTCAGCGTGCGCACGCGAGACCTTTCCTCCTCGATCTTCTTGTAGTCGGCCTCCGCTTCCTCCAGCGTCGGTGCGGTTCCACCGAATCGGGCGGGCACCCAGTACTCGTGGGGCAGTGGCCCCTCCTTCTCCTCGTACTCGGCGATGACCTGGTTCAAGCCTTCCTGCATCTGGGTGCGCAGCTTCTCCTTGTCGGCCTGCACCTCCTCCGGGGTCGTCGCCGTCGACTGCCAGCCCGGCAGCACCCGGATGTGGATCGGCGTGTGACTGCGGCCGAGGTTGGCCTTGTGTCCCTTCGTCAGCACCCGCTGCGAGCCGAACATGATGACGGGGATGATCGGCGTGCCGGACTCCGCCGACATCCGCACCGCCCCCGACCGAATCGATTTAATCTCAAAACTTTGCGATACCGTCGATTCCGGGAAGATCCCCACGAGCTCCCCGCGCTTCAGCGCATCGACGGCCGCCTCCAGCGAGGTGTGCCCATCGATCCTGTCCACGGGGATGTGCTTCATCCCGCGCAGAATTCCGCCCACGAACGGATTTTTAAAAGCCTCCGCCTTCGCCATGTACCGCACGTACCGCTTGTGCAGGCGAAACGGAATGCCTGCGTACATAAAGTCCAGGTAGCCGGTGTGGTTCACGGCGATGACCGCGCCACCATCCTTGGGCACGTTCTCCCAGCCGCTGACCGTGAACTTCAGGCCCTGGGCCTTGAACAGTGCGCGCGCGAGACCGATGACGGTGTGGTAAAAAGGCTCTCCCATAAATAAGCATCGTATCCTACGGGCGCCACATCCACCCCGTCGTCTCCCGCATAGTGGGCATAAGGATCAGTTCCGCACTACGGAAAAATGCTGAGCGGGGGTAACGGTTGCGGTTCGTCGGTAATGGAAGAGGTGGTGTTCCGTTTCGGAGTTAGCTTTTCGACGCCGGCCTGATCTGCTCGTTCCCTGATGGGCATCGTGGGGCGGGTGCGACCTTCACCACATTCAAGATGGAACACGTCCGCCCTGCGGGGCCGCAGGTGCTCGGCCTGAGCGGGAAAAACTGCCCGCCGTCTTCGACGGCTATGACCTTATCGTCTATGGAACGGTGCAAACCGCCCTTGCGCACGAGCGGGGGCTGACGCAAGCCGCGCTCGGCTCAATCGGGTCGATGGTGGTGGGGCCGCCCTCATTGGCCGCAAAGCTGCTGTTATCGGCTCCGTCACGACGCTGTCCGCATTCGCCCCCGGCCCCTGCATGTTTGCTACTATGTGCCAGCTAGCCGACATCGGTCTCGCCGGACGCCTCCCCAATGATTGCTGACCTCGTGTCGGCACGTTACGTGTCTGCCTGGGCCACAGTCATGATGCCCGGAGTACCACTGGGCGGTTCGACCGCCGCGATCATCGCCCGCTGGGTCGTGCCCTTCGACCCGGATTGGGGATGGCGCTGCATGTTCCTCATCGCCATTGCTGTCCTCCCTTCTGACAGTGAGAAATCGAGGGAAACCCAGCGCGACGCTCGATTCTTCGACCTCCTCAACCCCACCTATCGCGCCGTCACGATCTGGTTCTTGATCGCCACCTTTGTCACGCTGCTGGCCTAGTACGGGCTGGGCACCTGGTTGCCACGCCTCATGCAGACAGCCGGTTACGATTTCGGTGCTGTTTTGCTGTTTACCCTCGCCCCTGAACCTAGGGGCAGTCCTCGGATCGATTCTCACCGCCTGCGCAGGTGTGTGCTATGGGCCGGTGAAAGCGGGATCCTTCGCTGCACGCCTGGCGGGTGTGTCACTGCTTATGCTGTTAACTTCCCCCTCAACCAGTGCGGTCTACGTGATCCTCGTCTTGGCGGGCATCGGCAGGCGCGGCACCCAGATTCTCGTCATTGCGGCGGTTGCAGATTTCTACCCGTCCGCCTTACGGGGCACCGCCCTAGGCTGGGCCCTCGGCTTCGGGCGAATCGGTGCGGTTGTCGCGCCCACGCTCGCCGGTGTGCTCTTGGATTTGAACCTCGGAATTAGCTCCAATTACCTGCTATTCGGCGTCTCCGCCCTGCTCAGCAGCCTTTCCTTGACCGTGCTCGCGCGCAAGCAGCAGGACCTGTGTGTAACCATCGTGCACGATGTTGCCCCTAGGAAAGTGGGGCCCACAAAAGCGTTGACGCATGCGTTTGTGGGTGGTCTGAGGTGCGCATGGTTGCCCTCCCGCGGCAGCTCAACCGGCGTGGGGTGGCGCACTACGTTCCCGCCACGTTTTTGAGTGGCAAACGCTCGTGGCATGTTTCATGGAGTTGCCACCCGCTGTTTGCCATGTGGTCAGGTAGAGATGCCACAATGCGGCTTTATCCCGATGGTGACAGTCTCTCCTATAGATCCTTCTCCGCTCTTGCCGGTGGGGGTAAGGACCCGTCGGAAGAGGATTGGGTTTGCCTGCAATGCGTCGGGTTCTGGTGTGGGGAATAATCTCGTTTTCGCCGGTGATGATGCACGCGGAGAGCGCTCACACGAGCATCCACCACCACCTGTGATACAAAGGAACCCAATAAGATGGATTCTGCTGCAGCAGTGGTTGTCACGGTCTTCCCATTTGGGGTCTATAGATCGGTGCTAAAAGAAAAAGTCCGGTCGGGGCATTACTTCGAAGGCGGCAATGAAGGAGGTTGGCATGTGGCGGTGGATCTGGCTCATTGGCTGGTCAGTGGTCATCGTTGCCATTGGATGGCAGGTGATCGTTGAGGCTGAGCACTACGCGTTCGTGAAGGGGGCTGTTGTCGCGGTCGTCTTCGCTTTTTATGCGGTCACACTGGCCCGCTGGCTACCCAGACGGCAAGATACAGCGGCCCTGTTTAAGGGCACATTCACCCCGTTTGCCTGCTCCTATGTGCTGCTCGCCGTGACCGGCGGGGGCTGGGTGGGACTCGCCTTATCGGTGTTTCTCTGCCTGGTTATCTACGGTGCCTTTGTTGCCGACGGCCGGTTCCAGAACTGGTTAACGGAAAACGAGAGGTAATCGTATGTGGCGGTGGATTTGGCTCATTGGCTGGTCTGTTCTCATCGTGGGGTCTGGCTACCAAGTGATCGTTGGCGCTGAACGCTTCGTATGGCTGCAATGGGGGCTCGTGGCTTGCGCCTTTGTCCTGTACAGCTGGACGCTGCGGGTCTGGCTGTCAAAACGACAGGACACAGCGGTGCTTTATAAAGGCACGTTCGCGCCCTTCGCCGTGGCGTACCTCGTGCCACCGATCATTTATCTTCCCTGGTGGCAGTGGGCCCTCACGCTTTTCGTCGTCTTCTGCATCTACGGCGCCTTCGTTGCCGACGGCCGGTTCCAAGACTGGCTCAAACAACACGACCCGGCATCGTCATAGCGATCCTTTTAGCCACAGCCGAAAGGTCGCCCCACCGACGTGAGGGTGGGCGGCCCCCTTTTTATTCCCGCTACCGAATCTTTGTACCTTCTGTTCACGGTCACGCGCGAAGCGCAAAAATCCGCCGCAGCCACACAGGGTGGCTGCGGCGGTCACAAGGAGGGTATTCAGCAAGCTGAATACGAAGCCAAGCACGCTGGGCACGTCCCCAGCACGCTGGGCACGCTTTAGTTGTTGTGCACCTGCGTCTGGTCAGTGGCCGGATCGTAGGTGATGGAGCCGTGTTCGAAGTCGACGCGGATGAGGTTGCCGTCCGGGTGCTCCTGGTTCACGGGGAGGCCGAGGGCACCGGCATCGAAGCCCTGGGCGGCCCAGGCGTCGCCGATCTTGCCCCACAGCGCCTGCGTTCCGGTGCGCGGGTTGTCCAGGATGATGCCGTTCTGGAACGTCTGGAACGCCGTGTCCGTACCGGCGGCGTAGGCGACGACACCGGTGGCGGCGCCGAGAACCTTACCCATGACGGAGGACAGGTTGCGGATGGCGTTGGCCCGCTCCGGGTTGGAGCCACTGGAAAGGTTGGCCACCTTATCGCCCAGTGCAGGGATGTCCTTCAACGTCAGACCGGGCAGGAGCTGTTTGCTGGAGAGGTTCTTCAGCTCCTGGGGGAGCATGTCGTTCTTGGCCAGGAACGTGATGACGAGCGCGAGGATGGTGCCCACCGCGCCGATGGCGATGATCGCCTTGCTCGTGTCCGTGGTGGCGTTGTTGCCACTGGACAGGTTGCTCAGCGCCTTGACAGCGTCGATGGCTTCACCGAGCTGTCCGCCGCTTCCGGTGGCGCCGGTGCCGGTGCCACCCGGCTCTGCGGGCAGCGGGCTGGAGTTGCTGCTGCCACCGAGGTAGTCGTAGTTCCGCTTGGCGATCCTGCGAATCTCATCCATCCGCGCATATCCGGCATCGCCGGGGCACGTGGTGTTGCCCACGTCGCGGTGCGCGAAGATGTTGGGCAGGCGCACGGACTGACCCATCGGGTACTTGGTGTAGCTCGTGCCCTCAGAGGTGTGTGTGCTGTAGCCGGTGGGATCGAATCCGGCGACGGCGGCGCGCCAGCCGGCGAGCTGCCCGACGGCGTCGATGGTGTCCTGTGTGGGGTTCACGGTGGTGTAGTTACCCATCATGGAGATGCCCCAGGTGTTCTGGTTGAAGCCACCTGCGTGGGCGCCCTGTACGGCCTTGGTGAAGCCGCCCTTGCGGCCTTCGTAAATGTTGCCGTACTTATCCACCAGCGCGTTGTATCCGATGTCGCACCAGCCGAGCGTGTTGGCATGGTAGTTCCAGATACCGCGGACGATGCCGGCGGCCTGGCCTGGGGTGTAGTTATTGGAGCCTGCGGTGTGGTGGATGGTGATGGCGGAAACCTTGTCGTCGTAGGTGACGTTGCAGCCCTTGTCGCCTGCGCCCCAACCACTGCGGCTGATCACCTTCGGGATGCCAGTCTGGGCTGCCGCCAAGTCGATGGTGGACTGGTCGCCTGTGAGCCCCTCGCCACCGTCGATGAAGTGGACCTCCATGGTGTTCATGGTGTCCGGGTTGTTGAAGTCCACGTTGTTCATGGACACCTGGATGTCGTGCGTGGGCTCCACGTAGATCGGCTCGGTGCCGTTGGTGCCCTGAGTGGGCACGTCAAGTGGGTCGGCATCGTACCACTCGGACCACGAGCCGTCGGCACGCTTGGCGCGGAAGAACACGCCGAAGTTGGCGTCGCCCTTCCACGTGAGGGCGAACATGGAGAATTCCTTGTCATTGTGGAATTCCTTCACCGTCTTGTCGCCGGCCTCGCCCTGGGAGGCTATGGCGGCATCGGGGACGGTCACTGACCGTCCTGCAGCAAGTGACTGGCTATCGTTTGTGACGTCGGTGGATCCGGCGGTGCGGGTGACATCGAGGACGCGAGGTGCGGCCACCATCATGGCCGCCACCATTGCGATGGCGACAAGGAAGGCGAGTATAGGCACCCGCCTTGTCGGGTTCAAGGTTTTCCTTTGAATCTGCACTTTTTTGCTCCCTGTGACTAGATAAAAATGTGCGTACTGAGTACTCAGTTATCGTGACTAAAGATACCAGTGTTACTAATGTTACTAGTGTGACACGCCGGTGTGAAGAGATTTGCTGAGTATTCTCCACTTGATGAAGGGGGTATAAGGTGTGTTGCGCGTTGCAAGCGCGCCTGAAGGGGGGAAGTGCAATCCGTGGCGGAGGGGGATCCTAGGCATTATGATTGCAAGCATTCCGTTTAATAGTCCTGCTTAAAAAGGAAAACTGATGAAAGGTTTCCCCAACCTGCCTACATCATCGGGTGAATGGTGGCCACTTTTCAGAGACTCGCGCAGCATTTATCTCATCACGCTTGGTTCTCTCTTCCTTTTTGCCCTCCTGGTAGGACACAGATTTCAAATCTATGAGTTAGCGGCAATTGTTGCTGTAGCTGTACTTGGGGCAACAGTGAAGCAGCACCCGAAAGCATCGTGCGTTGGTATGGCGGTAACTAGCGCGACGATTGCCGTTTTTACCATTGCTGAAAGCCCTGTTTATTACTTCGGGGCAATCCTTTTCTGTGCCTTAGCGTGGAGATACGCCGGGTGGAGATTTGCCCTACTTCCCACGCTGTGCATTGCAGTGTTAAGTTACGTGAACGTTGATTTCGGCAACTACAAATGGGATGGCACAGCGGTAACGATTTGGCTGACTCTCGTGGGTTTTTCCTGTATAGGCGGGGTCAGTTGGAAAAGGGTATCCAACCAAGTTGAGACCCAAGAAGAGATATTTCGAAAGAAACTGAAAAATGACCAGAGGGAGTTGTCGGTTTTTCTCCATAATTCCGTGGTCTCCCAGTTGACCAACGCACTTAAACTTCTCGAAACGATTTCAGAAGACCGGGCGCTGCCCAAAAAACACTTGGAGAACTTAATATCCTCCCAAGACCTGATTAGGTCTTCGGTGAACAAGCTTCGATTTCTTATCAATGGGCGTGAGATACTTCATCAGGGACATAACGGTTTTGAGAAAGCAAATTCGAAAGAGCTACTTGATGCGCTAGTCCGTGACCTTTCCAGGCTTGGGTTCACGGTCGAGAGCAATATACATGAGCTCGCGGGGAACAGTAGAGCGCGGTTTTACTCCGATGTCGCGCTTCTCCAACTCTTCATTGGGGAAACGGGAACGAACATCATCAAGTACGCGAACATAGAGATGTCAGTCAGGGTCAATTTGAACGGGAACGTGGGGGGCTATGTTCTTGAGGTAGAAAACGGAATCGATCAAATTGCCGTTGAAAAAAATAACAACAGCTCTAGCGTCGGTATCGAGTATTTAACTGAAGTTGCTCGGGAATCTGGGGCGGAAATTCGCGTGAATGCAAGTGTTAGAAGCTGGATGATCACTTTAACTGTTAGTGGGGCTGCCCCCGATTAGCGTGTACTTTTGTATCTTTTTAAAGAATAACAGTCTTGAAGAACAACGGGTAGCAAACTGAATATTAGAAATGCTCAAGTCAAATGGAAAGAAGTAGTGGAATGCAGGAGAAACTACTGAACCACAAGAGATTCCTAGTGGAAAAATACTGGTTCGAATTGCAAACGCCTGCAATCGTTTTCCTTAAGCTAGGAATCTCTCAATTGATCGATTGGTGTACTAGGTTTCCGAGCCTTCCTATTTGTCGATAACGCCCAGTGAAGCGAGATGTCTTACCGTGCTATTTCCTATACATTTGCTGTTAGTAGATGACGACAGAGCTTATCTGGATGAGCTATCTAAGAGCCTTGAAAGAGATTCAAGGTTCGATATTGTCGCCGCATTAACATCGGGAAGTGAAACGTTACATTTCCTACGTAAATGTGCTGGCGAGTCTTTTCCTTTAGATGTTGTCCTCTCGGATGTTTCTATGCCTTCAATATCGGGCCTGGATTTATTGCAAGAAATTCGTTCTATGGAGCTTGATTTACGTTTCTTGGCGATGACGGCCTTCGACTCAGACGCTGTGATGCTACAAGCTTTGCTACAAGGAGCGGACGGGTATGTCATTAAAGCGGATCGCACCGAGGATATAGCACAGTCGATAATCGATGCTATGGATGGGGGTACATATCTTTCTCCTCAATGCTTGGCACGACTTTTGCGCTATACGCCTTTTGATGGACGTTTAGATTCCAGCTTTCGTGACATCGATTTGTCTCCGTCAGAGATGCAAGTTTTTCTACTTTTGAGTCGTGGGTATTCAAACCGCGAAATAGGGGATGCACTTGGCTACGCCGATTCCACGGTAAAGAAACATGTCGGAAACCTATTGAGATATTTTGGGGTGAAATCTAGAGTCCAATTGGCTCTTATAGCTGTACGTATGGTGCGCACCCTCTAGGAGCCTTTTCTTTAATTGGACGACAAGAGGTGCTAAATTTCACTACTCTGGTGTGTACTTTGGTATACAAACCTATAACATTATCAGATCTCGAATAGTCTCGCTCTTGCCAGGATTTTCTGGTTCCAAGTTGCTTAAGCAACTCGAAAACTCACTTGTCACCCAACTGAGTGACAGAAAGGTTCAGAAATGAGTCGCAGTAATCGAATTAAAAAGTACTTAGCTGCGCAGTTTGCAACGCTAATCATCTTGGCTGCGTCATCTCCGGTAGTGGCGGCGGCTGAGGAAACCTCGTTTGTGGAAGCTGAAGCCCAAGTTACGAGTGAAGTCCAAGCTTCAGAAGCGTCTAATGATGTGATTAAGAAATCCGACGAGACAGGAGAAACTACAGAGAAAATCGCCTTAGACCAGTATTGGGATGCTACCAGGATGTCCACTGCAATCCCTTATGACTCGATGTTGGAAACTGGGCTGTCAGGTACATCCGATGGAAATGTGCAGTTACCCGAAGTAGTCGATCGTGAAGTACAACCTTCGGATCCGGTTGCAAAGGGAGGGAGCAGCGGAAGCGTGTTCGATGGCACAGGTTCTCGTATTGGCAATTCAGGTCCCGTGAACGGAAAAGTGTTTTTCACAGGGACGGACGGCAAAGACTACGTATGTTCAGGATCTGCGGTCAATTCCAATAACAAGAGCGTTGTCGCAACCGCTGGCCATTGCACACACGGGGGACCGGGGGAAAACTTTCACAAGAACTGGGTTTTTGTACCGGAATACACCATCGGAATCGCCCCATATGGAAAATTTGCGGCGAAGCATATGGTAACGACCAAAGATTGGGCAGAAAATGGTGAAAACTCCAAAGGGTTCAATGGTGACTTTGGATTCGTTGTAGTTGGTACTGCAAAAGGAAAGAAACTTGTTGACGCTGTTGGTGGAAACGGACTCCGCTCGGGGGACCTCCCAGAATTCGATGGTGTCCTTATTGCCTACCCGCAGAATAGGTTCTTTGGAAGCGCCATGTTTCGGTGTAACGGGAAAATGACCAATGAGAATCGGGGAAGTTATTCTTTCTACTTCATCCGCGGATGCAATTTCGGCGGAGGTGCTTCTGGTGGTGCCTGGCTCGAAGATTATGACGGATCGCACGGTTATATTCGGTCAGTTACCTCATTTGGCCCGAGAAATTCAACTCAGTATCTCGGCGGGCCTATTATCACCAAGCAAGTTTGGGACATGTTCGATAAAATCGCTGATTATCAGGCGAACAATTAAGGAGGAGTCCACCATGTTCGTATTCAACAAGGACACCATCATTTCCACCCTCGGCACCGTCGTCGCGGTGCTGGGGGCACTGGCTGGGATTATCGCGGGGATCATCTCTGCGACGCCGCTCAACCAGGAGCTCGGAACGTCGAGTAGCGTGCGGGAGGAGGAGTTCACCGGGACGGACGAGAAACCGGCCCCGGAGCTGACGGAGAAAACCCCGCTGCGCTGGGGCGCGTGGCAAAAAGTGGGCGAGGAGGGCACCAAGGTGCGCGTCTTCTTCAACGGCGCCACGCCCACGTGCCACGGCTGGCAGGCCGAGGTGAGCGAGAACGCCGTCGCCGTCACCATCAAGCTGTACGAGGGCGCATTGCCGGGAGCGCCCGCCGACTGCAGCGCCGAGGGCGTGCGAGGCTCCCTCGTGGTGGACCTCAAGGAGCCACTCGGCCACCGGTTGGTACTGCAATAATTAATGCTTACTAACTAAGAAGGATTATGACAGCACGGCCTATACGGAGTGGGGTAGTTGCTGAACCTTGTTTGGTGCGGTGGCTACGCCTATTCGGACTCCACCGCACCCTACTGATAAGGCTGCGTAGTTTCACGTTTCGTGGCATTTTCGTCGTCCTTATCGCTCAACCACGCGTGCATCGCCGTCGCCAGTGCAAGACTGAGCAGTAGCCCGTGGAGGAGCCAACCGATAATCGGCGCACTTCCCCATTCTCGTAACGCCATACCAATGTTGAGAGGAATGAGCGAGAGTAGTAAAAAAATGACCGGATAATTGAGAGTCTTTAATCCTCGCTCAGTGCTTTTCCTACGCATGTACCCACAACTCCTCCCGTGATTAACCCTGTGCCGATGGCACACGCCGCGCACCCTGCGCCCAAAGAAACTACGCAAGCGGTTGTGCATGCAACCGCGATGGCATTGATGACCCAAGAGGCAATTCCAGCGCTGCTAAGACAATCTTTAAACGTATCCATGGAAAAATGTGTCCCATACAAGGCGTGGCTGGTTTCGCCGGTTTGCTTCACAATTGTAAGTGCATCATCGGGGGTTAACCGAGAGTCGCTTGCAAAAATTGTCTTCACGTGAATCCCGTTGCTGTATAGCTCAGCGTGCCCTGAGTTTGGGGAATCCTGGAAGAGATTCATCTGGTGAGTTTCGGTCAGAGCGCCCGAGGCATTAAATACTGCGATGACTCCACCGGGGAGTGCTCCTCCTGGATGAAAATTTCCCTGGATAGGGATGAAAAAACTGTCTTTTGCACCACGGATCTCAACTCTTCTGGCAGATGGGTAGTCCAACCAGGTATTTGGAGGTAGGTGTGTAGCGCCTGCTACTTGGGCTTGGTCGGTAACTAAGCTTAGTGCGTCATGTGACTCTTTGTCAGTGGAGGTAGTCTCCCGCCCATGCGTTTGAATTGGGGGTAGAGTGAGCAAATCTTGCTGTAGTGGTAAACCTGAAGGAACTAGGGCCATAGAGAGGACAAGAGCTGGTATAACGTTCAGATGAAGCACGGAAAACCTCCATCCTCTAAGGCGTGTTGTTCTGCTGTCAAGAGTAATACGTGTATTAACCTGCGGCAATAGGGGGTAATCTGCAGCAATCGAGGGTAGTTCTGATTTTGAATGCGAGCGGTGGGACTGCTACCGGTTGCACCAGAAAGCAAGGTTGGTACCGCAATAACCCGCAGGCACCCGCTAGGCTTAGGCACATGAAATATGACTTGATCGTTGTAGGTGCGGGCCTGTTCGGCCTGACAGTGGCCGAGCGCGTGGCCAACGAGTACGGCAAGCGGGTGCTCATCGTGGAGCGCCGCGATCACATCGGCGGTAACTGCTACTCAGAGCGTGACCCGGAAACAGGCATTGAGGTGCACAAGTACGGGGCTCACCTGTTCCACACCTCCAACAAGCGGGTGTGGGAATACGTCAACCGGTTCACCTCGTTTACCGGCTACCAGCACCGCGTGTTTGCCATGCATGACGGCCAGGCCTACCAGTTCCCCATGGGGCTCGGGCTCATCTCCCAGTTCTTTGGCAAGTACTACTCGCCGGAGGAGGCCAAAAAGCTCATCGCCGAGCAGGCCAGCGAGATCGATACGGACGAGGCTACCAACCTGGAAGAAAAGGCCATCAGCCTCATCGGGCGTCCGCTGTATGAGGCGTTTATTAAGAACTACACGGCTAAGCAGTGGCAGACGGATCCGAAGAAGCTTCCGGCCTCGAACATCACGCGCCTGCCGGTGCGTTACACCTTCGATAATCGCTATTTCAACGACACCTACGAGGGTCTCCCCGTTAACGGCTACACCGCGTGGCTGGAGAAGATGGTTGCTTCGGAGCTTATCGACGTCCAGTTGTCCACCGATTGGTTCGAGGTCCGCGACCAGTATGAGGGTATCCCGGTTGTCTACACTGGCCCGGTTGATCGTTACTTTGATTACTCCGCCGGTCGCCTCGGGTGGCGCACCCTCGACTTCGAGTGGGAAACGCTGGATGTGAAGGATTTCCAGGGCACCCCGGTGATGAACTACAACGATGCGGATGTGCCGTACACCCGCATCCTGGAGTTCCGTCATTTCCACCCGGAGCGCAATTACGAATCCGACAAGACCGTGATTGTGAAGGAGTACTCCCGCGCCGCTGAGGAAGGCGACGAGGTGTACTACCCGATTAATACGCCGGAGGACCGCGAGAAGGTGGCTAAGTACCGCGAGCTTGTAGAAAAGGAAGACGGTGTCCTCTTCGGCGGACGGCTGGGCACCTACCATTACCTCGACATGCACATGGCTATCGCCAGCGCCCTCACGATGGTCGACAACAAGATCCCCGAGCTCCTCGGCCTCTAAAAGAAAACAAAAACTCGGACTTCGTTTCGATACAACCCTGTATCGCGCCCGGTGGTCACATCTGCTACCCAAACGAAGTCCGAGTTTTTTCACATCCTCCGGAACTGGCACGCGTGCGTGCACCCGCCGTTTCTTAGAGGTTTGCACATACCTCCGTACAAAAACTTAACCGTCTGTTGCTGCAAGTGTGCGAAAAGCCCAGGCGGTCAAAACTGCTATCCGAAAGAGCGTGCAGTTTTTGTCCGCCCCACCGACCCAAGCCCCAAACGTTCACCGCCCGCGCACCCCGATTTAGGTCCCCACGTCACCTGTCCACAACTCGCCATGTGCGGAAGCACCAGGCTGTCACCTCTGCTACCTCAACGAAGTCCGAGCTTTTCACGCACGAATCATGCGCAACGGCGTTGCCAGAGAGCAATCTATCGGAGGTCAGTCCAGTTGATTAGCTTTTGGCTTGTGTACTGACGTCTTTGTTCGTAAGAAAGGTCGGTGCGGGTAACGAGGTCTTCTACCAGACGAGAACCTGCCTCTGGAGATGGCGGTCGGACATTAATACTGAAGAACCTCAGGTAAACCAATGAAATGAGGAGTGCTGTTCTTTTGTTGCCATCTTGGAAATGATGACCCGTCGCAATATTGATCAATAGTGCTGAGGCAACATCGTACACGGAAGCGAACCGAGGGTGGCCTCCAAAGCTCTGAAATGGTGCTGCAATCGCAGACTCAAGACCTTCAGTGCTGACTGAAAAACCGGAATACTCGTGCTTTTTGCCATTCGGTTTGGTGAGGTCACCACATTGCGCGTTGAGGTTACATGCTAATTCAACGAGGAGCTTGATAAAGCTATCCTCGTTGAATTGTGGATCTGGAAGCAACTGGGCCACAGGTTAACGGGTTGCAAGTAAAGCGAGAGAGTCTTTCCACGTTTCCTTTACCTGGTCAGCGAGAGATAGGCCTTCCTCTAGCGTGACGTGCTCTGGAAACAAATTCTCTCTCGGAGCTACTGGGTTTTCTTCCGAAGATCGCAGATATTCAATAAACTCCCTGCGGATTGTCGCAGTATGGAGTACGTCGCTACTACGGGATTCATTGGGTAGCCCCCCACGGGCTTCGCGCCAAGCGAGCCCATGACTCTCGAAGGACAGCTGGAAAGACCTGCTTTTGCCGTAAAAGTCGACAATGCTCTCAATCGTTCGCTTTTCCGCAACGGTGAGCTCACTAGAGTCGCCTCTGGGGACGAATGGGATGGTGTTGCCGTTCGCGATCGGATCGGTACAGTTCCTCAGCTCAACAGGTACGGGCCCGTAAGTCCAGGCCTGGAAATCTTCCGGGAAGAGTCGCCGACCGGTCCATGCAAGATTCCAGCCTTGAGCAAAGTAACAAAGCTTGTAAAGTTTCATCTTGTCCACGTTCGGGACAAGCTCTGTTATGTATTGTCCAGCGTCAAGCACAGTAGCCATGGGGCGCTCCTTCCTATTTCTTGTAGTCTTCGTAGCAGGTAACGCCTAGTGTAGCTGTCTCATGACCCCGCTACATCCACCGAATTACCTAGTCGATGGCGGAAAGCCACAAATCCTAGTGCAGCGACTCGAATGTCTGCAGTTCGCAGAAGGAATAGCAGGGGTGCCAGTCGAAATCCCACACGGCGGGCAGCCGGCGCTTGTCCAGGTTCTTGATGCTCATGAGCTGGTCGGTAAACGGAATGTACTCGGTGTAGAGGCCGCAGAGGGCGTGGATGAAGTCGGGATCTGCGGGAGCCAGGTTCTGTGCGCCTTCGATAAGCAGCGTAAGTGCGTCGTCGCGGGTGGCGGAGCGGGTGTGCCGCATGTCGCGGGAGAGCCAGGTCAGCTCGTTTTCGCGGGCGTTCGGGTCGCCGTTTTCCAGCGCGTAGAGGTATTCGATGTTGCTGCAGGCCGTCTGGAAGCCTTCCACGTTGTTGCGCATGACCGATACGCCCTGTTCCATGGTGTCGCGGTTCTCCGACTTGCCCAGTTCCTTGGGGTCAGGAAGCGCGCCGACAAGCGAGGCGATCTCCTTCATTTCCTTGGAGATGGAGTCCCACTGCTTGTGCAGCTGTGTAGAGGCGAGCGGGGAGCGGAGCGCCTCCGCCTGCAGGTCAACCTGCTTGAATCCGAGCGCGATGGAGGGCACGTTCTTTTTCAGCCAGCGGATATCGGCGGCGGTGGAGTGCTGTCGGTTCCGCAAGAGCCGGGTGACACCCCACAGTGCGGCGATGACACACATGGCGATGAACCAGCCCATGGAGATCTTCAGCCACATGGGGACGTGATCCTTCGCGGCCTCCGGGTCGGCGGCGGCCCGGGCAGCGTCGAGAAGCGCACGATCGTAGCGGTTCTGGGAGGTGTGGACGTCCATTGCCGAGCGAGCACCGGCGAGGTGCGAGGAATCGTTGAGGCCGAGGGCCTCACAGACCTCGGGTGAGCAGTAGATACCCTTCGACTTGGGGTTCACGCCGATGGCGATGATGAGGGTGCCGGGGGCAAATTGCTTGCCGTCCTCGCTGAGCAGTTCCGCAGGGTAGGTGGTGGCGATGGTGCGCGACAGGTCGGACTCGTTGTCCATGAACACCACGTAGGCCAGGCGTTTGACCTCTTCGGGGAACTGGATGTCGTAGGTGAGCTGGGTGATGACCCATTCCTGGTTGTAGGGGATGAGGTCGTAGTCGTCGTAGATCTCCACCGGCCCGTTCAACGGTCCGTCGAGCGCGAGCGAGATGGACCCGTCGAGCGCGAGCGGGGTGGACTCCTCGAACGCATAGGCTGTGGGGCCGCTGAGCGCAAGGGCAGCGGTAGCCAGGGCGGCGAGAAGCTTCATAATGGTTAATGGTAACCCATCGGCGCGGAAACTCCATAGCATTTGGGCGGGGCACTAGGATTGGGCGAGAGTTAATATACGTGTTCAAAGGATGTGGCATGACTAAGGCAGTAGAGCGCCTCCAGCGGGTACTTCTCCCGCGCCGGGGAGAACCGAAAGACGTACGCAGTCTGTACCTCTTAGAAGAAGGAGGGTGCCGCTGGAGTGACCGCTTCAGCCTCACCATCCCCGCAGGCGAAGAAGTCAGCTTCGAAACCTACTTCGGCGCCTTCCCCGCCTCCTACTGGCGGCGCTGGACTGTCCTCGAGTCCGTCATCCTCCGCATCGAGGTGGAAGGCGCAGCGCGTGTGGAATGCTACCGCTCAAAAATCGACGGTGCCCGCATCAGCCTCGGCGGTGAACTCGTCGAAGACGGCGTCCACGAATTCGAGCTCTCCCTCGCCCCATTCGAAGACGGCGGCTGGCTGTGGTTCGACATCACCGCCGAATCGGACTGCCGCATCGTCTCCGCCGAATGGTGGGCGCCCCGCGAGCCCGCCGAACACGCCGGAGAAGCCAAGGTCACCGTGGGTATCCCCACGTTCAACCGGCCGCAGGATGCCGTCGCCGCCCTCTACGCGCTGGCGGAGGATCCCGAGGTAGACAAAGTCGTCGACGCGATCATCATGCCCGACCAGGGCACGAAGCACCCCGCCGACGAGCCCGGCTATCAGGAGATCACCGAGCACTTCGGCGACCGCTTCTTCGAGTTCCGCCAGGGCAACCTCGGCGGCTCCGGAGGATACTCGCGCATCATGTTCGAGGCGCTGGGGGACAAGACACCGGACAGCCCCTACATCGTCTACATGGATGATGACATCGCCATCGAGCCCGACTCCATCCTCCGCGCGCTGGCCGTGTCCCGCTACGCCGAAAAGCCGATGCTCGTCGGCGGGCAGATGCTCAACCTCCAGGAGCGCAGCCACCTGCACTCCATGGGCGAGGTCATCGACCCGGTGACCTTCATGTGGACCTCCGCCCCGCACGTCCACTACGACCACAACTTCGCCAAGCACCCCTTGAGCGATCAGGGCAAGTTCGGCGACAAGCCGGATGCCCCGAACTCCCGCGACCTGCACCGCCGCATTGATGTCGACTACAACGGTTGGTGGATGTGCATGTACCCGCGCGAGGTCGCCGAAAAGATCGGCCAGCCGCTGCCGCTGTTCATCAAGTGGGACGACGCCGAGTTCGGCATCCGCGCCGGCAAGGCGGGCTACCCCACGGCAAGTTGGCCGGGCATTGCCATCTGGCACATGGCCTGGTCGGACAAGGATGATGCCATCGACTGGCAGGCCTACTTCCACCTCCGCAACCGCCTCATCGTCGCCGCGCTGCACCACGACGGCCCCGTCAAGGGGATCCTCCGCAGCATGCAGAAGGCGACCATCAAGCACCTCATGTGCCTCGAGTACTCCACGGTCGCCATCCAAAACGAGGCCATGCGGGACTTCCTCGCCGGTCCCGAGCAGCTTTTCCGCGTCCTCGAGTCCTCACTGCCCAAGGTGGCAGGCATCCGCAAGCAGTACCCCGACGCGGTGAAACTCCCCACCGCCGCAGATCTCCCGCGCCCCTCCGGCGCGCCGGGTGTCCCCACCAAGGACATCGGTGGCAGGCTTGCGCCGCTGAAGAAGGCGATCTGGCTTGCAAAAGGGCTGAAGCACTCCCTGAGCAAGGAGAATAAGGAGCATCACGACGTGCCGCAGGCGAACTGGGCGCCGATCGAGGCCCGCTGGTTCTCTCTGTCGCGTGTCGACGGCGCGACGGTCACCACCGCCGACGGGACCGGCGTGGTGTACCGTAAGCGTGACCGTGACAAGGCCAAGGCGCTGCTGGAGGAGTCGCATGCTCTTCAGCAGGAGGTCGTGCAGCGGTTTGATGAAATGCGTGAGCGCTACCGTGGTGCCCACGAGTGGTTGACATCACGCGAAGCATGGGGAGAGGTTTTTGAAGATTAAAGGTGATCCGTGGGGCGAGTCCGATATTCTCGTCGCCCTGCAAGAGGCAACACGTAGCCTGCAGCCCGCGCTGGGAGCGACCGCCCGTGGCATGAGCCACTTCGGTGAGCACGCGCTCGGCTGGATGGGCATCGCCGCCGCCGGCGCGCTTTTCGACGCGAAAACACGCCGCAAGGCGTGGATCGAGATGGGCACCGCAGCGTTTACCAGCCACGCGGCCTCCGTCATCCTCAAACGCATCGTGCGCCGCCCGCGCCCGCACCGCGAGGACATCGAGATCGGCGTCGGCACGCCCAGTGCGCTGAGCTTTCCGTCCTCGCACGCCACGAGCACCACGGCAGCGCTCGTCTACACGGGCTGGATCATCGACAATAAGGCCGTCTACGTCGGCATTCCCGCGATGATGGCTTCGCGTATGGTGCTCGGCGTACACTACCCCACGGACGTGACGGCTGGCGCGCTGCTTGGCGCCGCGACGGCCGTTGCCGTGCGTAAAAGCAACGTTGTAGGAAGGATTCTGAGCCGTGCCGGACGACTTTAACTCTGAGCCGCACACCCAGGGCATCGAGGCACCTGTGGATTCAGGCGCGAATGCGTCAAAGAAGCGCCCCCCGAAGAACCTGCCGGATGCCATGATTAAGGCGTTGCGCCCCAAGCAGTGGGTGAAAAACGTCCTCGTCGTCGCCGCCCCCGCGGCCGCCGGCTCGGAGGCGCTCACCAACGTCGGCACGCTGCGCGACATCGTCATCGCGTTCGCCGTGTTCTGCATGGCCGCCAGCTCGATCTACCTCATCAACGACGCGCGCGACGTGGAGTCCGACCGCCAGCACCCGACCAAACGCTTCCGCCCGATCGCCGCCGGCGTGCTGCCGGTGAACCTCGCCTACGTCATGGCGGTGGTGCTCATCGTCGCGGCGATCGGCGTCTCCTTCCTCGCCACGGCGGGCAGCTCACTGGCCATCGTCGTCGCCATCTACATCGCCCTCCAGCTGGGCTACTGCTTCGGCTGGAAGCACCAGCCGGTGCTGGACATCGCCCTGGTCAGCTCGGGCTTCATGCTGCGGGCGATGGCCGGTGGTGTCGCCGCCTCCATCGACCTGTCGCAGTGGTTCCTCATCGTCGCGGCCTTCGGCTCGCTGTTCATGGCCTCCGGCAAGCGCTACGCGGAGCTCATCCTCGCCCGCGAGACGGGCGCGAAGATCCGCAAGTCGCTGGCCGGTTACACGGATACGTACCTGCGCTTCGTCTGGACGCTGTCGGCAACGGCCGTGGTCATGAGCTACTCCCTGTGGGGCTTCGAGATGGCTGAGGCCGCCCGCCAGGCGGGTTCTGCCGGCGCGATCTGGTACCAGATCTCCATGGTTCCGTTCACCATCGCGATCCTCCGCTACGCCGCCGACGTTGACCGTGGCGACGGTGGTGCCCCGGATGAGCTGGCGCTGACGGACCGCACGCTGCAGCTTCTCGCCGTGGCGTGGCTTGTCTGCATCGTCCTCGCCGTCTACATCACCCCGGCGGTCCTCTAGGCACCATGATCCGCAAGGTCGAAGCTAGCCTCCTCGTCGTCGTTCTCGCTGTCTGCACGGGCATCTGGGGCTGGATGCGCCGCTGGATGTCGGACGACGGTCTCATCGTCCTGCGCACCGTCCGCAACCTCCTAGCCGGCCACGGCCCCGTCTTCAACGCCGGCGAGCGCGTCGAGGCCAACACGTCAACGCTCTGGCAGTACCTCATCTATGCTTTCAGTTTGCTTTCCGACGCCCGGCTGGAGATCATCGCCCTCTGGTTAGCCCTCGGGCTTTCGGTCGCTGCTGTGGCGATCTCCACGTGGGCGTCCGCCCGCATGCACTGGGGATCCTTCGTTCTCCCCGTCGGTGCCCTCGTCTACCTGGCGCTGCCCCCGGCCCGCGACTTCTTCACCTCGGGCCTCGAATGGGGACTGTGCATTTTCTGGATCGCCGTCGCCTGGGCGCTCCTCCTCCGCTGGGCGTCCTCCGACGCCGAGTACATCACCTACCTCCTCGCCTTCTGGGCGGGGCTGTCCTGGCTCGTCCGCCCCGAGCTAGCTCTCTATGGCGCCTTCATCGGTTTGCTGCTGTTCGCCGCCCGCCCGACGTGGAAGCTCATCGCCGTGGCACTACCGGTGCCGCTGGGCTACGAGATTTTCCGGATGGGCTACTACGGTCTCCTCGTGCCGCACACGGCGGTGGCGAAGTCCGCCTCCGGTGCCATGTGGGAGCAGGGCTGGAAATACGTCCGGGACCTAACGGATGCCTATAACCTCTGGCTCGTCCTGGCGCTGGTCGTGGCCGGTGGCATCCTCGCCGTCGTGCGTCGGCCGAGCCGGTTCGATCTGCGCTCCCGCTCGATGGTCGTCATCCTCATGCTCGTCTGCGGTGCCATCCACGTGCTCTACGTCGTCCGCGTCGGCGGCGATTTCATGCACGGCCGGATGCTCCTGCTGCCGCTCTACGCGATGCTGCAGCCGGTGTGGGTGCTGCCGGTGCGCCATATCATCGAGGCGATTATCCCCGCGGCCGTGGCCGTGTGGGCGATCGTCGTCTCCGTCAACGGCTACCACTGGTACTACAACGACGACCCGTCCACCCTGAACATCGTCGACGAGCGCGCCTTCTGGCTGCGGATTACTCACCACACCGTCGAGGACCCGATGCTCACAGCCACGGACTTCCTCAAGGCAGACCGCATGAGCGGCTACACGGAGGCTCTTGAGGAAGCCTTCTCCCAGCCCACAGGCATGCTCATGCCGATCCTGAAAAACAAGGATCCGGAAGAGTTCGGCTGGATCACCGTGCCCCGCATGGTGCGCGAGTCCGCCCCGGCCTACACCCACCAGATGGATTCCATCCCGATCACCATCTACTACACCAACATGGGCATGACGAGCATGAACGCCCCGCTCAACGTCCGCGTTCTGGATACCATCGGCCTCTCCACCCCGCTGGCCGCCCGCGGGCCACGCCTCGAGGGGGCGCGCATCGGCCACGATAAGTACCTGCCCGAATACTGGCAGCTGGCGGCCAGCGCCTCCGACGTTCACCGCCTCCCGCCGTTCGCCCAGCCGGAGAAGGTTCCGGCCGCCCGCGATGCCCTGTTCACCTCTGATCTCGTGGACCTCGCCGCAACCTACAAGGCCCCGCTCACGCCGCAGCGGTTCTTCGACAACATGAAGTGGGCTCTGAAGAACGGCCGCACCCTCGAGGTGTCGCACGATCTGGAGGATTACGCCGACAAGCCGGTGGAAAAGGACGCGACCATTGTTTGGCCGATCCGCTGGGGTGACGATACCCATCCGCAGACTTTTCTCACTTGGGAGTAACGCTTCGTGGGTGCCTACCGATATAGTGTGTGACAAATAAAAGATACCGGAGGAGTTTTATATGAGGAAGTTGATGCGACGCGCCGTCGCGGCGATCATGGCCTTTGTGTTGGCCGTTACCGTGACGCCGGCCGCCCAGGCCGCGAACCGTGACTGGTTGCGCAACGATTCCACCGGCCAGTGCGAGTGGGACCGGGCACAAAACTGGGTCCAGTACTGCACCGTCTGGTCCCCGTCCATGGAAAAGCACATCCCCGTCCATATCCAGCCAGCCATCCGCGGCGGCAACGCAGGCCTCTATCTTCTCGACGGCATGCGCGCCCTCCCGGACCGCTCCGCCTGGACCACCGATGTGAACGCGGCGGAGCTCTTCGTCGATTCCAACATCACCCTCGTCATGCCCGCCGGCGGTGCCGGTTCCTTCTACTCTGACTGGGACGGCCCAGCCACCTTCAACTTCAAACAGCCCGTGAAGTACCGCTGGGAGACCTTCCTCACCCAGGAGCTGCCCTCTTACCTGGAGACGAACTTCGGTGTCGCGCGCAACAACAACTCCATCGCCGGCCTGTCCATGGGCGCCACCGCAGCCATTTCGCTCGCCGCCAAGCACCCCGACCAGTTCCGCCAGGCCATCAGCTGGTCCGGCTACCTCACCACGACCCTGCCGGGCATGCAGTCCCTGCTCCGCCTCGCGCTTCTCGACGTCGGTGGCTTCAACATCCTCACGATGTACGGTTCCACCATCAACCCCCGCCGCTTCGAGAACGATCCCTTCTGGAACATGGGCGGCCTAAAGAACACGGACGTCTACATCTCCGCCGGCCCCGGCATCCCCGGCCCTGCCGATGCCGGCTATCCCACCGGCCAGAAGATCTCCGGTGCCCTCCTCGAGTGGTTCTCCGCCTACTCGACGACCCTCTGGGAGACCAAGGCCCGCGCCACCGGCCTCCACGTCACCGCCGACTACCCCAAGACCGGCCTCCACAACTGGATGAACTGGCGCGACCAGATGATCCGCACCAAGCCCCGCATCCTCGATGTCATGAACGCCTGGTAACAAAACCACTCTGATCGGCGCACCCCTTTCGGGTGCGCCGATTTTTTATTTCGTCACTGAAGAACAGTTGGAACAGTGGGTCGCGGAAGCGGAAGAGGGCTACGACGTTGACGAGCTAAAGAAGCGTGGTCGCGCCGCTGCCCCAACGCACGTCGTTGCTGTTCGCCTAACGACGGACGAGCTGGAGTCGCTCGATCGACTCGCTGCAGAGAGGGATCCCTCGCGGTCTGAGCTCGTGCGCCAAGCCATCGCTGCCTTAACAGCTGCGTGAGAGCGGCAAAATCTGCAACTAAGCATGGCATCAGCGCTCGCGATGCTTTTCAGGCTGCAACGGATTCCCTATGGGTCGAAACACTGGATGATGGTTCGGAGCAGTGGGGAGAACTACGTCTTGGGTTCGATACCCCATGCCAGACTTCTTGAAACCGTTGTCGTTGTTTCAGTAGACGGCGAAGAAGTTTTCATCCATGCAATGAAAGCCAGAGCAAAGTACATCGATCTTCTCGGCTGATGGGTTTGCGCTGGAAAAGACCATGAACACCTGGTAACCCCTTCCTTGGGGCGTAATCTACGCCCGTTGAAACTCTTCGGGCAGTATCCGCGACGCACAGACGAACTCGATCCCGATGATCGTGCCCCGCGCATCGATATCCACGATCACCTCTCCATCCTGCACGTCACACACCACCTGCTTTTCCGAGGGGGTACTCGCAGCTGTCGGCAAGAGATACGCTGCATCGGCCTCAGCGTCATAGGTCAGTTCCATGCCTCGATTCTTGCCAGACACCGCGTACGCCAGCCCCTTCCGCTCCGCCCGCGTGTCTCTTTTACAAACCCTCAAGTTTCACTTAAGCTTAATGGCAGTCAAAACCAGACGCCGGAAGAGGGGAACTTTCGGACCTGCGTTTTTCCTGAGTCAATTTGCCCTGCGAAAAAACGTTAAAAAGGAAGTTTCACATGTCTTCACGACTGCGCTATCTTGCCTACCCGCTCGCCCTGAGCCTCCTCATCACCCCGGTCGCCGGCGCGCAAAGCTCCTTCCCGAGCGTGCCTAACCAGCCGGGACTCTCCGACTACCTCCAGGACGATGTCCCCCAGCGCACCCCGATCCGCACGGACTACCCGGAGATCAAGGGGCTTCCCGACGGTGTCTCCGTCGACCGCGTCGAGTGGATCACCGACCGCCGCATCGCCGTCTTCATCAAGTCCGCCGCCATGCCCGGCGAGCCGGTCCAGGTGCAGATGCTGCTCGCCCGCGACTGGTACTCCAACCCGGCCAAGACCTACCCGGAGGTGTGGGCTCTCGACGGCCTGCGCGCCCTGGACACCGAAAACGGCTGGACAATCAACACCAACATTGAGCAGATGTTCGCGGATAAGAACGTCAACGTCATCCTGCCGGTTGGTGGCGAAAGCTCCTTCTACTCGGATTGGCTGAAGGAGAATAACGGCAAAAACTACAAGTGGGAGACGTTCCTCACCCAGGAGCTGCCGGCCGTGCTGAAGCAGGGCTACCGTTCCAACGGCCAGCGCGCCATCACGGGCATCTCCATGGGCGGCACGGCGGCGATGAACCTCGCCCAGCACCGTCCCGATATGTTTAACTTCGTCGGTTCGTTCTCGGGCTACCTGGATACCACCTCGCCGGGCATGCCACTGGCCATCCGCGGCGCGCTCTCCGATGCTGGTGGCTACGATGCCACGGCCATGTGGGGCCCGGATGGATCCCAGCAGTGGATTGATCACGATCCGAAGCTCGGCCTCGACGCGCTGAAGGGCAAGACGGTCTACGTGTCCTCCGGTTCGGGTAAGGACGACTTCGGCGAGCCGGGGTCGGTGGCGACGGGTCCGGCCAATCCGGCGGGCATCGGCCTGGAGGTGGTTTCCCGCATGACCACCCAGACTTTCGTCGATCGCGCGAACCGGGCGGGTCTGAAAGTCATCTCGCAATTCCGTGGAAGTGGCGTCCACGCCTGGCCGTACTGGCAGTTTGAGATGGTGCAGGCCTGGCCGTACATCGCCGATTCCCTCGGCCTGTCCAAGGAGGATCGTGGCGCCGACTGCGCCACGGTCGGTGCGATCGCCGAGGCCACCGCGAGCGGCGATTACGGTTCCTGTACGGTCAACGAGTACGACGTCAAGGGTGGCAAGGCACAGGACTTCCGCCGCGGCCGCGCCTACTGGTCGCCCGACACCGGCGCCCACGTCCTCTTCGGTCGGATCGGTGCTGTCTACGCCGAGGCTGGCGGTCCCGAAAGCTGGCTCGGCTTCCCGACGACCGGTGAGCAGGTAACCCCGGACGGTCACGGTCGGTACGTGCACTTCCAAAACGGCTCCATCTACTGGACCCCGGAGACCGACGCCCAGGCCATCCCCAAGGACATGTTCGATGCCTGGGGCGAGAACGGCTGGGAGGCCGGCGACCTGGGCTACCCTGTGTCGGCACCGAAGGAGCACGACGGCAAGCTGGTGCAGACCTTCCAGCGTGGCTTCATCGTCCGCAACAGCGACAAGGCCTACTGGGTCCGCGGCGAGATCGCCAAGAAGTACGGCCTGCTTGACACGGTGAACTCCAAGCTCGGCGCCCCGGTGGGCAACGAGGAGCTTATCAACGGTGGCGCGCTGCAGCGCTTCGAGGAGGGCAGCATCTACTGGTCCCCGGCAACCGGCGCGAATGTGATCTTCAACGGCCCGATCCGCGACGCCTGGGGCGAAGCCGGCTGGGAGAACGGCAAGTTCGGCTTCCCGGCCAAGGACCAGGAGAAGATCCCCGCCGGCGGCGAGAAGGTCGTCTTCGAGCACGGGACCATCTCTCAGATCAACGGCAAAATTGTGGAGAAGTAACCGATGAAGAAACTCAGCCTGGTGGCACTCGCTTTCTTGCTCACAGCCTGTGGGTCGGCAACGAGCGAGTCCACCGATGATTCACAGACAGTTGCCACGAGTATCCCAAAAATTGAGCGTAGCGTGAACCCGACAACGGGTTCTGCCGCACCCCGTCAGACCGCCCCCCAGGTGCAGGACGGCGAGGCCAGCGAGGTCTCCTCCGTTCCCGTGCCGCAGGATAAGCGGACGGACGGGGAGGTGGACTACCTTGCGCAGCTTGATGAGCAGGGGATCACCACCCAAGGCATGGAGGATCAGCTGATTGGGGCCGGCCAGCAGGCCTGCCGCGCCGGCAAGGATTCCTACATCATCCCTGCCGTCGGTGGTCAGCTCGTTGAACAGAAAAAGACCGATCTGACACCCGAGGAGGCCTCCAACGTGATTCGCGCCGCTGCCTCCGATCACCTGTGCTAACACATGAAGAAAATACTCACTGTCCTCGCCGCCCTCATCGTCCTCGCTATCATCATCGCCGGAATAGTCCTGTGGATTTCCGGCGAGAAGAAGGAGGGGCCAACTCCTCCCCCCACGCCGCCGGCTCCGGAGGCGATGTGTCCCCGCTATGAGGTACTGTCCGCGCCGGGGACGTGGGAATCTGCCAAGGATGACGACCCGATCACCCCGAGTTTCAACCCGCAGAGCTTCATGCTGTCCATCACCCAGCCGATCCAGGCGGCCTACGCCCCGGACGACGTCAAGGTGTGGACGCTGCCCTACACGGCTGAGTTCAAAAACATTCAGTCGATGGGGGAGAAGAGCTACGACGCCTCCCGCGAAGAGGGGACGGCAACGCTCCTTAAGGAAATGGAAAAGACTCATTCCGAGTGCCCGCAGACACCCTTCATCCTCGCCGGCTTTTCGCAGGGCGCGGTGATCATGGGGGATGTCGCCAGTGAAATCGGCAACGGCCGGGCCTCTATTCCTGCGGAGTCCATTGCCGGCGTCACCCTCATCGCGGACGGGCGCCGTGAATCCGCCTACGGCCAGGTCGTGGGCAACCCCGTGGCGGGCGTCGGCGCGGAGATCGCGCTGCACCCGGTCAATGCCCTCATTCAGCCGATCGTCCCGCAGGCCACCATGCGTGGCACCCGTGCGGGCGGCTTCGGCGAGCTGGATGGCAGGGTGAACGAGATCTGCGCCCCAGACGATTCGATTTGCGACGCTCCCATTGACGTCGAAAACGCCCTCGGCCGCGCGCAAGCGCTCATCGATGCCAACGGTGTCCACGCCATGTACGCCACCAACCCCAATGTCATCCCGGGGACAACGGCAAATCAGTGGACAGTGGATTGGATGCATGGAATCATAAACGGGTAATTTTGCATGCAAAAGTAACACGCGCCCGCAGTTACTTCGATATGTAGCAATGAAGACATCACCCGAAGGAGTTTTATGAAGATTTCAGCCGCCATTACGCAGTTCGTTGGCCCCGACGGCAACCTGGCTCTCCCGCCCACCCTCAGTGTGCCCGCACTGTCCGAACTGATCCTCTCAATGAGTGGGAATGCCTCCTCGGACGCGTCGCGCGAAGCGCGACCCGTGCTGAGGAATCAAGACTTCTCCACCTCCCGCGAGGGCGTCGTTGAGGAGCTCACTGCGGCGGAGATCAACGCCCGCGTGAAGGCGCTGGCCGTCCGCCTCGGCCAGGTGGCGCAGCCCGGCGACCGCGCGGCAATCCTGGCAGAGAACTCGCCTGCCTACCTCATCGGCTTCCTCGGCGCGATGTACGCCGGGCTCATCCCCGTGCCGCTCTATGACCCGAACGAGCCGGGCCACTCCGGCCACCTCGCCGCCGTCATGACGGACTGCGAGCCTGCTGTCATCCTCACCAACCGCCACTCGGCCCGCGCCGTGCGCGCGCTGCAGTCGGACCGCCCGCAGGCCGAGCGCACGCGCGTCATCGCCGTCGACGCGGTTCCGGCGGCGCTGGCACGGGACTATCAGCCCGTCCCCGTGGGCCTCGATTCCCCGGCGTTCATGCAGTACACCTCCGGTTCCACGCGCACCCCTGCCGGCGTCATCATCACGCACCGTTCGATGCTCGCCAACGTCATCCAGATCCTCATGGCCGCGAAGATCAAGGAGCCGGCGCGCGTCGTCCTGTGGCTGCCGCTGCACCACGACATGGGCATCATCCTCGCCGTGATGTGCCTCGCCGTGGGCTTTGAGCTGGACCTCATGACCCCGCAGGCCTTCATTCAGGAGCCGACCCGCTGGCTCACGCAGCTGGATCGCCGCGCCGACGACGAAAATGTTTACACGGTCCTGCCGAACTTCGCCTTCGAGCTCGCCGCCCGCTATGCCACGCCCACTGAGGGGCTCGACCTCTCCGCCGTCGACTGCATCATCAACGGTTCGGAGCCGGTGACGATCTCCACGGTCAATCAGTTCGTCGACACGTTCGCCCCCTTCGGTCTCCGTCGCGAGACAATCCGCCCGTCCTACGGTCTGGCGGAGGCAACGCTCCTGGTCACCACCCCGCAGACGGATAACCGCCCGTACACGGTCTACTTCGATCGGGAGAAGCTTGCCGACGGCCAGGCGGTCACCGTTTCCTCGCCCGACAACGCGGTCACCGCCACCGCCGTCGGCGAGGTCGTCCGCCCCCAGTGGCTCGTCGTCGTCGATCCGGACACCCATGATGAGCTTCCCGACGGTCGGGTGGGTGAGCTTTTCATCCACGGCTCCAACGTCGCCGGTGGCTACTACCAGCGCCCCGACGACACGGCCGAGACCTTCGTCAACCGCCTCGGCACCCCCGGCCACCGCGCCGCCGGCGCCCCCGACGACGACGCCTGGCTCGCCACCGGCGACCTCGGGGCATTTGTCGACGGTCAGTTGTTCATCACCGGCCGCCGCAAGGACCTCATCGTCATCGCCGGTCGCAACCACTACCCGGCGGACATCGAATCCACCGTCACCGAAGCCACCGACCAGGTCTCCGCCGTCGCCGCCTTCGCCGTGCCTGGCGAGGACGTCGAAAAGCTCATCATCCTCGCCGAGCGCGCCACCGATGTGACCGCCGACGATGCGACGATCATCGAGACCATCACCGGGGCCGTCAGCGCCGCCCACGGCGTGCAGCCCGCCGATGTCCGGCTCTTCCACCCCGGTGAGATTATCCGCAGCTCCTCGGGCAAGATCGCCCGTAAGCTCAACCAAAAGAACTACATCGCTGGAAAGTAACGTTTCCGGCGAGTGGGACTATAAACTACATAGCGCGCCCCGCACGGGGCACGCTTTTGTGTGCACATATAGACGAAAGGGTTAACGCTGGTGTCAACGAAACTTATCACGTGGATTCGTGAGTGGGTAGCGACAGCTACCGACAGTGACCTCGACACTATTAGCGTGGACACGGACCTCACCTCGCTGGGACTTAGCTCCCGCGACGCGGTCGTCCTGTCCGGGGAGCTGCAAAACCTCCTAGACAAACCTGTCGACCCGACAATCGTCTACCAACACCCCACCATCGCGGCGCTCGCCAACGCCCTCACGGCTTCTCCGGCGGAGCCGGAATATAGCGGCGTGGCCGAAGGACACGTCGCCGCAGGCCGTGACGTCGCCATCATCGGCCTCGCCAACCGCGTGCCGGGGGCCGACTCGCGGCATGACAACAACCTCGATACCCTGTGGAACCTGCTCGAGACCGGCACCTCGACGGTGGGGGACAAGCCCGCCGGGCGCTGGAAGGAATACCTCGCGGATCCGGTCACGGCGCAGAAAATGGAAGAGGTCAACCTCACCGGCGGCTACTTCGAGGACATCGCCTCCTTCGACGCCGAATTCTTCGGCCTGTCTCCCGTCGAGGCCGCGAACATGGACCCGCAGCAGCGCATCATGCTCGAGCTGGCCTGGGAAGTCCTCGAAAACGCCGGTTACCCCGCAAACACGCTGCGCGGGGAGCACGTCGGCGTCTTCGTCGGTTCCTCCAACTCCGACTACGGCATGCTCGTCACCTCGGATCCCGCCGAGGCGCACCCCTACGCCCTGACCGGCACCGCCTCCTCGATCATCGCCAACCGCATTTCCTATACTTTCGATTTCCGCGGCCCCTCGGTGGCCGTCGACACCGCCTGCTCCTCCTCGCTCGTCGCCATCCACCAGGGTGTGCGGGCGCTGCGGGACGGCGACGCGGACCTCGTCCTCGCCGGTGGCGTCAACGTCATGGCCGCGCCGTTTATCTCTACCGCGTTCGGTGAACTCGGCGTCATCAGCCCCTCCGGTGGGATCCACGCCTTCTCCGCCTCCGCCGACGGTTTCGTCCGCGGCGACGCGGCGGGCCTGTTCGCCCTCAAGCGACTTGCCGAAGCAGAAGCCGACGGGGACCACATCCTCGCCGTCATCCGCGGCTCCGCCGTCAACCAGGACGGCCACTCCAACGGCCTCACCGCCCCGAACCCGGACGCCCAGGTCGATGTCCTGCGCCGCGCCTACGCCGATGCCGGCGTCGATCCCCGCCAGGTGGACTACATCGAGGCCCACGGCACCGGCACCATTCTTGGCGACCCGATCGAGGCCCAAGCCATCGGCACCGTCCTCGGCGTCGGCCGCGACGCTGCCGATCCGGTCCTCATCGGCTCCGCGAAGACGAATTTCGGCCACTCCGAGTCCGCTGCCGGCGCCACCGCGCTGGCCAAGGTCGTCCTGTCCATGCAGCACGACACCCTGCCGCCGTCGCTCGGCTTCGACGAGCCGAACCCCTACATCGACTTCGACGGCCAGCACCTGGAGGTCGTCACCGACGCCCGCGAGTGGCCCGAGTACTCCGGCGAGAAGATCGCCGGCGTCTCCGGATTCGGCTTCGGCGGGACGAACGCCCACGTCGTCGTCTCCTCCTACGCTGGCGATCCAAAGAACGTCCAGCAGCAGCTCGACGCCCCGGCCGTGGTCACCGTCTCCGGCCTGCTGCCCTCGCGCCGTCGCGAAGCCGCGACGAGCTTGCTCGACGCCGACCTTTCCGATCCGCACGCCGTCGCCCGCGCCACCGCGCGCCGCAACCACGGCCGTTCCCGCGCCGCCATCGTCGCCACCGACGAGGAGCAGCTGCGCCACCGCCTGGAGCTCGTCTCCCAGGGCAAGAAGGGCCCGGGCATCGAGGTTTCCGACGCCCCAAGCACCGCCGGCCCCGTCTTCGTCTACACGGGTTTCGGTTCCCAGCACCGCAAGATGGCGAAGCACCTCTACTACCAGTCCACACTGTTCAAACAGCGCATCGATGAGCTCGATGAACTGGTGACGTTCGAGTCCGGCTGGTCGATGGTGGACATCATCACCGACGACGGCCAGACCTACAACACGGAGACCGCCCAGGCCACCATCACCGCCATCCAGATCGCCCTGACCGACCTGCTCGCCCACTTCGGCGCTAAACCCGCCGCCGTCATGGGCATGTCCATGGGTGAGATCGCCGCCGCCTACGCCTGCGGTGGCCTGACCGCCCACGACGCGATGATGATCGCCTGCCACCGCGCCCGCCTCATGGGCGAGGGCGAGGCGATGCTCACCGAGGAGACCCAGGGCGCCATGGCCGTCGTCGAGGTCCCCGCCGATGAGCTTCCCGACGGCATCGAGCCCGCCGTTTTCGCCGGCCCCGGCATGACCACCGTCGGCGGCCCGCGCCAGCTGGTGCTGGACTTCGTCGACAAGCTCGACGGCGAGGGCAAGTTCGCCCGCGCCCTGAACGTGAAGGGTGCCGGCCATACGAGCGCCCTCGACCCCCTGCTCGGCGAGCTTGCCGCCGAGATTTGCGATATCGATCCCCAGCCCCTCACCATCCCCCTGTTTAGCTCCGTCGATCAGGGCGTTGTCTACCCGGCCGGGACGACGATTCACGACGCGGACTACTGGCTGCGGTGCACCCGCGGCTCCGTCTACTTCCAGGACGCCACCGAGCAGGCGTTCGGCGCCGGCCACAACACCCTCGTGGAGATCTCGCCCAACCCCGTGGGCCTCATGGGCATGATGGCCACGGCCTTCGCCGTCGGCAAGCCCGACGCGCAGCTCACCTTCGCCCTCAAGCGGAAGATGGACGAGGGGCAGACGATCGCCGAGCTCCTGGCCAAGCTGTACGCCGCCGGCAGTCCGGTGGCCTTCGGCGAGGTTTACGGCACCGGCCCCACGGCGACGCTCCCGCACACCCCGTTCAAGGACACCTCCTACTGGACGGCCGCCACCCCGAGCTCCTCGCAGCCCGGCACCGGCACCCTCCTGTCCGCCCCGGTCACCCTCCCCACGGGCCAGCTGGCATTCTCGGCGCAGGCCGAGCGCTGCCCGAGCGCCTACGCTCTCCTCGAGGAAGCCGCCCAGGCACTGCTTCCCGGCTCCGAGCTCGTCGCTTCCGAGGATCACGCGCCCCTGCCCACCTCCGGCGAGGTCACTGTCCTCGCCCGCAAGCACATCGGTGGCGTCAACGTCGAGGTTTACTCCGATCATCTCCTCGCAGAGGGCTTTTCGACGCTTCCATCTCACGCGTCTGCGTCAGCGGGCGCCCCGCCAGCGGAGCCCCCAGTGGAGATTGAAGAGCGCCACTGGGAGCCTGACTCCGGGGAGACCATCAAGGAGCGCCTCCTCTCGATTGTTTCCGAGTCCATGGGCTACGAGGTAGAGGATCTCCCCGAGGAGCTCCCCCTCATTGACCTGGGCCTGGATTCCCTCATGGGCATGCGCATCAAGAACCGCGTGGAAAACGATTTCCAGATCCCGCCGCTCAACGTGCAGGCGCTTCGCGACGCCTCCGTCGCCGACGTCGTCACCATGGTCGAGGAAGCCGTCGCCGGCAAGGAATCCGAACTCAAGGCCGTCGACAAACAGCCCACGCCCGATCCGCATCCCACGCCCGAGCGGAGCGAGGGCGTTGGTGTCGCACCCCGCGACGCCTCCGAGCGCCTCGTCTTCGCCACCTGGGCCGGAATGACCGGCGCCGCTGCCGCCGGCGTGACCAGCACACTTCCTGAAATCGACGAGGAAACCGCAACCAAGATCGCCGAGCGCCTGTCCGAGCGCGCGAACGTCGAGATCACGGCCGACGAGGTCCGCGCAGCGCGCACTCTCGAGCCCCTGGCCAACCACGTCCGCGAGGGCCTGGAAACCGAGGTCACCGGCAACGTCCGCGTGCTGCGGGAGCGCCCCGCAGGCTCCGACGAGCCCGCCGTCTTCCTCTTCCACCCGGCCGGCGGCTCCTCCGTCGTCTACCAGCCCCTGACCCGCAGGCTTCCCGACGACGTCCCGGTCTACGGCATCGAGCGCCTGGAAGGCTCCCTCGAGGACCGCGCCAAGGCCTATCTCCCCGAGATCGAAGAGCTCGCCGGCGACCACAAGATCATCCTCGGCGGTTGGTCTTTCGGCGGCGCCCTCGCCTTCGAGGTCGCCTCGCAGCTCGATCGCGACGTCGCCGTGATCGTCCTCCTCGATACGGTGCAGCCCTCGGAGAAGGTGCCGGACACCCTCGAGGAGACGAAGGCCCGCTGGGAGCGCTACGCAAAGTTTGCCAAGAAGACGTACGGGCTCGAATTCCCCGTCCCGTACGAGATGCTGGAAACCCAGGGCGAGGACGCCGTCATCGGCATGCTCACCGAGTTCCTGGCCACCACGGACGCCTCCAGCCACGGCCTGGCCGCCGGCGTCCTCGAGCACCAGCGCGCCTCGTTTGTCGATAACCGCATCCTGGACAAGGTGGACTTCAACCGCTGGTCCCACGTCACCGCGCCCGTCATGCTGTTCCGCGCTGAGCGGATGCACGACGGCGCCATCGAGCTGGAGCCGCGGTACGCAAAAATTGACCCCGACGGGGGGTGGTCTACTATTGTGGACGATTTGGAGATCATCCAGCTCCACGGGGATCACCTGGGTGTCGTAGACGAACCAGAAATTGCCACCGTGGGTGCTTACCTTACGCGGCGAATCAAAGGAATGTAATGGATCTTTCAACCACAGCAGGAAAACTCGCTGACCTTCGGGCCCGTCTCGAGCAGGCGAAGGATCCGGGCAGTGAGCGTTCGCGCGCCAAGCGTGACGCGGCAGGGCTGACCACCCCGCGCCAGCGTATCGACGCGCTGTTGGACAAAGGCTCCTTCGTCGAAGTCGGAGCCCTTGGTCGCACCCCCGGCGATCCCGACGCCCCGTACTCCGACGGCGTCGTCACCGGTTACGGCCGCATCGACGGCCGCCCCGTCGTCATCTACGCCCACGACAAGACCGTTTACGGCGGTTCCGTCGGCGTCACCTTCGGTCGCAAGGTCTGCGAGGTCATGGACATGGCGATCAAGGCCGGCTGCCCGGTCATCGGCATCCAGGACTCCGGCGGCGCCCGCATCCAGGATGCCGTCACCTCCCTGGCCATGTACTCGGAGATTTCCCGCCGTCAGCTGCCACTGTCCGGCCGCAGCCCGCAGATCTCCATCATCATGGGTAAGTGCGCGGGCGGTGCCGTCTACGCCCCGGTGACCACCGACTTCGTTGTCGCCGTCGACGAGCGCGCGGAGATGTACGTCACCGGCCCTGCCGTGATCAAGGAGGTCACCGGCGAGGACATCACCTCTTCTGAGCTGGGCTCCGCGCGCCAGCAGGAGCTCAACGGCAACGTCTCCTACGTCGCCTCCTCGGAGCAGGACGCCTTCAACTACGTCCATGACCTGTTGGATTTCCTCCCTACGACGTGTTTCGACGAGCCGCCGCGCTGGTCCGCCCCGGCCGACGACGAGCTCGAGGCCCCCGCTCTGGACTCCTTCATGCCCGACGACACGAACGCCGGCTATGACATGGCTGATCTCCTCGCCAAGCTTTTCGACGACGACAACGTCCTGCAAATTCAGGAGAACTTCGCCCCCAACCTGATCACCGCTTTCGCGCGTGTCGACGGCCGGTCGGTCGGCGTTGTCGCCAACAATCCCATGCACTCCGCCGGCTGCATCGATGCCGACGCCGCCGACAAGGGCGCCCGCTTCATCCAGATTTGCGACGCCTACAACATCCCCCTCATCTTCGTTGTCGACACCCCCGGCTATATGCCTGGCGTCCAGCAGGAGAAGGTCGGCCTCATCCACCGCGGCGCGAAGCTTGCCTACGAGATGGTCAACGCCACCGTCCCCAAGATCGCCCTCATCGTCCGCAAGGCTTACGGCGGCGCCTACGCGGTCATGGGCTCGAAGAACCTGTCTGGCGATTTCAACATGGCCTGGCCAACCGCCCAGGTCGCCGTCATGGGATCGTCTGCCGCCGTCGTCATGATCCAGGGCAAGCAGCTCGCCAAGATTGACGACGAAAAGCAGCGCGCCCACATGAAGAAAGTCTTCATGGACTTTTACGACGAGAACATGACCTCCCCCTACGTCGCCGCCGAGCGTGGCTACATCGACCGCATGATCCAGCCTCGCGACACCCGCCTCGAGCTCCGCCGCGCCGTTCGCCAGCTCGATTCCAAGGTCGAGGTCCGCGTCGCCAAGAAGCGTTCCATCTCGCCCATGTAGGGGTTGAAGGATCGCCGAAAAACCATTACACTGTCCTGCGTTCATCACCCCTGAGAGGAGAAACTTATGCTGAGCACCGCTCTTGACATCGTCGGAGACATCCTGACGTTCATTGGGACGCTGTGGCCGAACTACATCGCTCCGGCTCTCGGTATCCCCCTCGGCTCTTCCTAAGCAGAGCCCCAATCAAGCGCACCCCTCGGGGTGCGCTTTTTTGCTTTCCGACGCCCCAAAGCAACCCCAGCGGTCTTGTCACCCGCCCGCAGGCGTGCGAAGGGAACCCCCTGCTGAGGGGGTTGTATTTCGAGCAGTGTTTAGCTGTTTAGTGTGGCCATTTTTCGTGCTAGGCGGATGGCGCCGCCTTGGGCGCAGGGGTGCATGTTGAGTTTGGGGTTGCCGCCGAAGGCGGGCACCCACATGTCCAACCCATCAATTTTCTCCACATGCCCATGCAGGGGACGGTCCCGATCATCATCGTTTCGCCCATTGTCATACGGGCACAGCATCGTCAGGTTGGAGGTTGTGGTTTTCCCACCGTGTTTAAAAGCCACCACATGGTGCGGCTGGCAATAATCTGCACCGACCCCGCACCCATCGGCCACACACACCGGGTTGATAAGCCGGAGCACCTGACGCTGATACGCATCAGCAAACCGGGCATCCGGATCCTCTGGATCCAGGCGGAACAACCCCAGGTCCTCACCAGTGATGTGGTTGACAGTCAGGGCTAAACCGAAGGCGGTGATTTGGACTTGGGTGAAGTCTTTGACTTGCATCACCGACCCGTCGGTAAGCGATAAGACGGCGTGTGCGCGTTCTGCGGGGGTCACCCCCAACACGTCGGGGTTAAGCGGCACGATGACAGCGGGGGTAACGGTTGCGACTTTGCCGGTGGCATTGCCCAGAATCAACTGGCAGATGGCGTCTGCCAGGTCGAGGTGTTCCTTTTCGGCGTAGGCTTTGGCGGCGTTTATAGCCTGGGTGACCAGGTGGCTGGAGGTGCGTACGCACAGGTCTTTCATGGTGGAGTTTTTCACCCGCCTCGTCGACACCGCCTTCTTCGGGTTCTCCGCCCCCGTGCCATTGATCGCGGCCAACAGTTCTTTGGCGCGGTGGCTTATTGCCGCTTGGTCGGCGGGTTGTTGCAAAAGGCCGATGCGGAGCTGCCAGGCGTTGTTTTTGTTTTTCAGTTTGGCTACGTGGCGTTCGATTTCCCGCAGTGATTCCAGTGTGTGGTGGTTAGCACTAGACCGCGCCCGGCAGCGTTCTTGTTTGACGGTGGCGCTGGTGGTGCCGAAGTAGATGCCGGATAGTTTCTTAATCACCCGGGCGTGTGCCGGGTCGGCACCACCGCGAACAAGTTTTGCAACAGACCAGCCTTGGTACACCCCAAGGATGGTGTTCATCGAATCAGCGTAGAGGCGTAAATAATCCCCCCGAAATGTTTCCATACCCCGCACACTAACGCGGGGCAGGAGACATCGCATGACAAATAGGGGGTACACTACCCCCGAAATTACAAGAATCGCTTAGCCACAGCGCGCCACCCCAAAAGGAACAGTGCGGACATGGAGCTTGCCACGACGATAAATGACCAGTGGGGGAACGCGGCGTGCCGGATGCCCCAAATGCCAAGCCCGGTCACGACGGTGACCAGCCAGATCGCCACGCCGCCGGGTGTCACCTTCAATGGTGCCCAGGAGCGCCACAGCGTCAGGATCCAGCCGAGGATGATGCCGGTGACGAACGGCCAGGCGGTGTCGAGCCAGCCGACGAAGCTGAGCGGCAGTTCGGGGGAGTTGTGGGCGATGCGCGCGAGCAGTGCAAAGGCGAGGATGGAGGCGATATCTGCGGCCAGGGCTTTAGAGTTAGACATGCGAAAAGTGTACCCGCTATTGTTAGGCTTATGAAAAAGATTGTCACGTCTGCTACGGTTGCGGCTCTTGGTTTGTCCGCGCTGGTGGCGCCGCAGGCTGCAGCGGAGTACACGGAGCAGTATTCGAATGGCACCTGCACCATCCAGGTGAAGCAGGCGGATCAGGACGCTATTAATGCGTATTTGGCAAGTCCCACCGATAGTGCGAATAATCTCGCGAAGGCGCTGCAGGCGATTCTGCTTAAAGAGAAGCCGGACCAGGCCGAGAACATTAAGGCGCTGGAGGAATACCGCGCCAAGTACCCTGAAGATGCCATCCTCGGTTTGACGTTGATCCGCGGTGGTGTCCCCCTCGAGAACAAGAAGCAGGACCTCATCAAGGCTGTCGGTGGGCTCACCTACGAGGGTCTCACCTTCAAAGGCGGCGATGCCCGCTGGTTCGTCAAGGGTCCCGAAAAGGCCACCGAACCTGTGACTTTCGATCCTATTTCGCTTTCCGACGCCCAGGTGGCTGAGGTTCTCTCGTCAGGAGACGTCTCCTCAGTTGCTCCCCAAAACGCCGAGCTGAAGAAGAAAATCGACGAGCACTACAAGGAGGAGACAGCGGACCTCGACAACCTCGGGGCTTTCTACTCCGATTCCGTCAAGGCCGTCTCGGAGACGCTCAAGGATAACGCCGAGAAGGAGCGCGACCGCGCCTCCAAGGCCCTCGGCACGCACTCGCTGAAGACGGCGCTGGAGAACTGCCAGTACCTGTCCCAGGGCAAGGACCCGGAGGACGAGCGCCAGACGGGCTCCTCGGAGGACATGGAGATCATCCGCCCGATAGCCTACATTTTCGCGGGTGTGACGGGCTTGGCGATGCTTCTTACCATCGCCTACGGCTGGGTGCGTGAGCACCAGCCCCAGCTTTTGGGGATGTAGATAATCCAGCCGATGACGGTCATCAGCGCAAAGCTGATGATCCGGTAGGCCACCACGGCCGCGGCGGCGGTGGTGGCATCCACGCCCGTGGACACAAACGCGGCCACCATGGCCGCCTCCACAGGGCCCAATCCACCGGGGGTGACGGGGACGGCGCCGGCGATTTTCGCGGCGGCGTAGGCAAGCAGCACGCCGAAGATGCTGGGGGTGGCGTCGACGGCCCACAGGCACAGGGTGAGCGTGAGGACGTCGAAAAGCCGGTTGACCAGGGACAGGCCGGCGGCGAGGAAGAAAGAAGACGCCGAGATGCGGACGTCGGCAAGCCGGGGGTGCTTGAGCGAGACCACATAAACCACCACGGACAACGCCACGAGCACCGCGAGGGTGACAAACAGCGAGGTCAGGGAGATGGAGGCACCTGTCAACACGATGGCGGCGATGCCGAGGCCGGCGAGCCACACATTGGACAGTGTGCCGGAGAAGACGATGAACCAGCCGCACACGAGCCGCGAGGCCCCCCAGGAGCGTTGCGTGTTGTACTGGTAGGCGGCCGATAGCGCCCCGCCGCCGGGGAAGGTGGTGGACCATGCGTTGCCGATGAACGTCAACACAACGGTGGCGCGTCGTCGCACGTCAACGCCTGCGGATCTGAGCAGTGTGTGCATGACGAGCCCCATCGCCACGAGCGTGAGCAGCGCCGAGCAGACGGCCAGCACCAGCGGCAGCGGGGAGGCCGTGCGCAGCGAGGCAATGCCTGAGCGGAAGAACCCCAGCTGGTCGCGGAAAAACCACACGGCTGCGGCGAGGACCGCGAGCGAGATGACCAGCTGGAGGTACTTATTCGTTTTCAAGGCGGGCGATGAGGTCGGCGACGTTGAGCTGCTGGGTCGGGGGACCACCGGCGGAACTGTTGTGCCCCAGCGCAGCGGAGGCTTTCTTCACCCAGCGGGGCGCCCACCAGCAGTCGTCGCGCAGCATGTGCATGACGGCGGGGACGAGCAGCATGCGGATGATTGTCGCGTCCAGGAAGAGGGCGGCGATCATGCCGAAGGCGATGTATTTCATCATGACGATTTCGGAGAATCCGAAGGCGCCGCAGACGACGATCATGATGACGGCGGCGGCGGTGATGATGAAGCCGGTGTGGGCGGTGCCGTACCGGATGGAGGTGTCGGTGTCGGAGCCGTTTTCGCGCGCTTCCACCATGCGCGACAGGAGGAATACCTCGTAGTCGGTGGATAGGCCGTAGACGATCGCGACGATCAGCACGAGCACCGGCGACATGAGCGGCCCCGGCGTGTAGCCGAGCAGTCCCGCGCCGAACCCGTCGACGAACATCAACGTCAAAATGCCCAGTGTGGCGCCGAGCCCGAGGATGTTCATGATGACGGCCTTGGCGGGCAGGATGACGGATCCGAAAATCAAAGACAGCAAAATGAACGTCGCAGCAACGATGTACAGCGCCATCCAGGGCAGTTTGCCGAGCAGCGCTTCGATGGATTCGACCTCGAGCGCGGGGGTTCCGCCGATGTGGACGGTCACGCCCTCCGGCACGTCAATGTTTCTCAGCTGGTCAACGACGTAGGCATTATCCTTGCGGTCGGCTATCCCTGCGGTTAGTACGGTCGTCTTGTCGACGGTCGGTTTGGCCCCGAACCTTCCCGTCAGCCCCTCTACCTTATTGGCCTGGACGAATACGTCCGCGAGCTGTTGCGGTGTGGCGTTTTCTACCACGAGTTTGACGGGGTCGGTGCGCATGGAGAACGTCTCGTCGAATTCTTCCTGCGCGGCCCGCACGGAGTTGTTCGGCGGCAGGTACGTTTCGTTGATGCCGCCGAATTTGATGCCGCCCAGCGGCAGCGTGAGGCCCAGCAGCACGGCGACGATGGCGACGGTGACGAGCTTGGAGTGCTTCATCGCCCACGTGGGGATCCGCGCCCAAAACGTCTGCGACCAGTGTGTGGTGGAGTCCTTCGTCTTCCGGATCGACCACTTGTCGATGTTCTTCCCCAGCATGCCGAAGATCGACGGCAACACCGTAATCGACAGCACCGCGGCGAGCCCGACGGCGGAGATCGCGCCGTAGGCCACGGACTTCAAAAACGCCTGCGGGTAGATGAACAGTCCGCTCAGCGCGACAGCAACCATGGCCGCCGAGAAGACGACGGTCTTGCCCGCCGTGGACACGGTGATGCCTACCGCATGTTCGATTCGATCCTCGTCATGGCCGACGGAGTCGGCCATTTCTTCCCTAAAGCGTGACACGAGGAACAGGCCGTAGTCGATGGCCAGGCCGAGTCCCAGCAGCGTGACCACGGACTGCGCGAACACGTTGACCTGCGCCACGGTGGCGATGAGCGAGAGGATGCCGAGTGAGCCCATGATGGACAAGATGCCAACAAGCAGGGGCATGGACGCGGCGACGACGGAGCCGAACACGATGAGGAGCAGCACGCCGACGGCGGGCAGCGCCACAACCTCGGCGCGGGAAATGTCACTGCTCATTCCCTTGTCCAAAGCGTCGGCAACAGCAGTGGCACCGGCCACCTGCACATCGGCGCCGGCGACCTCGGTGGGCAGCTGGTCGGCGATGGCGCGGAAGTCCTTCAGGGTCTGTTCTCCGTCGCCGGCCAGCCCGATGGCCACAAACGCGAGGGACTTGTCCTTCGTGGCGAGGTTCGGGTTGAGCGTGGTGAAGTAGCTGGTGACCGTCTCCACCTCGGGGTTGGCCTTGAGCTTTTCCACCTCCGCCGCCATGGATTTGTACAGCGTCGGGTCGTCGACGGTCTTCCCCTCCGGTGCGGTGACGAGCAGGATCACGTCGCCCTGGTTGTCGCGCCCGTAGATCTCCTGTTCGACGACGGCGGCCTGCGTGGACGAGGAGTTCGGGTCGTCCCAGCCCTCCTGGCTCATCCGCTCGCCGAGCTGCGTGCCTACAAGCGCGAACAGAAGCACGATGAAAGCGACGACGACGATGGGCACCACGCGCCGATGCTTGTATGCGAAAAGTCCCCAGCGGTAGAACATGCGTTAATCCTCCGCGTGGTGTGCGTTGCGTCCGGTGAGGAGCGCAGAAAGCGGGCGGAATGGCTGCAGCCAGGCACCTTCCTCCGGCAGCGCGTCGAGGGAGATGCGCGGCAGCGGTTCGCGGAACACGCCGGGGATCTCCTCCAGGTCGACAAACTCGATGTTCTCGGCCGTGACAGCCCACGATGCGTGCTCGTGGAAACCAATCACTGTGGCGGGGATGCCTTCGTCGGCAAGCTCAAGAAGGAGCTCGCGGAAGTTCTGGCCGTCGGCGCTGGCGACGACAACCCCACGCAGCACGCCTTCGGTGTGGCGGCGGCGGATATGTGCCAGCATGTCCGGGTCGACGTCGGAGTCTTCCTCGGACTTGGGCTTGGCAAACACGGCGAAGCCGACGTTGCGCAGCGCCTCCACCCACGAGCGCATGACTTCCGCGCCGCCGGGTGCGACGTTGGTGAACACAGTCGCCTCAGGCTCGATGTCCTCACCCAGCTGCTCTGCCCGCTTCAGGAGCCACCGGCCGATCGCATCAAACCGTGGCCGGTACGCCGAGGTGGGCCGCCCGCCGAGGATGGAGCCCAGCCCCATGTCCACGTTGGGGGCATCCCAGACGAGCAGGTAGTCGGGCGGGCCGGGCTCAGCGCCGGGGGTGTAATGGTGTGGAATTTCGATATCGTGCATTATGAACGTTTCCTCCACAGGAATTCCGTAATGGTGTGCTCCTGGCGGAGGCCTTTACCTTCAAATTTTGTGATTACTTGTCGGTCGGTGAGGATGGGGGCATCCTCCCACGGCCAGCCCATGAATTCTAGGCTTGGTTCTACGTTAGTCAGTTCGGAAATCCAGGCAGCATAGTCCGCGTGGTCCGTGGCGACGTGGAGCACGCCGCCGGGGCGCAGCTTGTCGGCCAAAAGCCGCAGCGTGCCGGATTGGATGATGCGACGCTTGTGGTGGCGGGCTTTGGGCCACGGGTCGGGGAAGAAGATGCGCACGCCGGCGAGCGCCCCGTCGGGGATCATCCGGTTGAGCACTTCGACGCCGTCGCCGCGCACCATGCGGATGTTGGGGATGTCTTCCCGCACGATGGCGCCCAACAGCTTCGCCAGCCCCGGCTTGTAGATCTCCACGGCGATGATGTTGTACGAGGGTTCCAGCGGCGCCATGGCGGCGGTGGAGGTGCCGGTGCCGGAGCCGATCTCGAGGATGGTGGGGTGGTTTTTCCGCCCGAACCATTCCTCAATATCGATCTCTTCATCGGCCAATTCGCGCCCGTAGGTGGGCCAGTGTGTCTCCCAGGTGGCGGCCTGGTTGTCTGTCAGTGTGCCGCGGCGGAAGCTGACGGAGCCGAGCCGCGGGTAGTCTAGTCCATCGTCAAAGGTGGACTGCATTTTCCTATCAAAATCAGTCATAGCGCAGTTTATTGTTCCTGTCTGGGGGTGATTTTTCAATTTGCGCGCGGCTGTGGCCTGACGGACAATGGGGGAAAGCTACAAAGGGGGTTGTCGATGGGGGATCTGGAAAGCACCTGTCGTGCCTGGTTAGCCACCCGTCCGCCGGGGTGTCCGGCGCGTCGCGCGGTGGAGCGTTCGTTGGCGCGCCTGTCGGGTCCGCCGCGGGTGGCGGTCACCTCGCCGGTGGCGGCACTGGAGGTTCCAGTCCGCGGTGCCACCGTGGTGCACGCCGCCTGGCCGCTCACTCAGCCGGGCATTGATGTGGGGGTTCTCGTCACCGAGCGCGTCACGGGTCGCATGCGCGCGCGGATGCAGGTCGGTCCGTTTCCCATTGTCGTCTGCGCGAGCATTGCCGACGTCCAGCAGGCCATCGATGCGGTCAACCTCCCCCGCGCCCGCGAGCAAGCCTTGGCCCGCGAGGTTACCCACACCGCCCGTCAATATCCGCATGCTAATGTGCCAGCGACGCACCTCCCACGCCCACGCGAGCAACGAGCGTGGGCGCGAGGAACGAGCGTGGGCGTGCGCGTGTGCGTCGTCGGCCACGGCCGCGTTGACCTCCCCGGTTTCGATGTCGTCGCGGGGCCGGACAAGGGCGCGGATGTCTGCGTCGCCGTCGCTGGTCCGAACGGCTGGGAGGCCGGTGATCGCGAGATCCTCGCGGAGTGTTTCGCGGCCATCGGGCGCCTTGTTGTCACCGCCCCGCCGCCGCCGGGCCTCGATGACTGGGTGGTTGTCGCGCGTCACGGCCTGCCCGAGGCGATTGCCCAGGCGTGCCAGCGCCCCCCGGCCGTGCCGCTGCCACCGGTGCCGGTGTCGCGCGTGGCCACGGCGCGGTTTCGCCGCCGCACGCTGTGGGAGCCGATCATTGTCAGCGTCATCGTGGCCGTCGGCCTGTCTCGGATGCTGCCCGTCGCCGTGGCGGCAGCGCTCGCGGGAGTGTTGTACGGGGTGAGACGGAGTCGTCGACAAGCAAAAAGCCCGGGGAGGGCCTGGGCGGAGAACCTAGTACAGGGGTAACCAAATGGACGATATCTTAGACTTTTTCATGGATGGGGATCACTTCGAAATTCCGAATGCTTTCGGTGGTGAGGCGACTTTTTACTCCGATGACGGCATCCTAGTTTTTGCAGATCTGGACGGGGACGGAACAGTAGATCAGGTGGCACATACCGATTTTGAGGGGCATTCCAGGGTGTGGAACAAAGAGATGTGGGACGGTGCCTAAGACTGGTTATGACAGGTGGTAGTGTTGGGGTTATAAAGTGTTACCGGATTTAGGAGATGTAGATGACTGCACCCACCATCCCAGGGCTTAAGGGGACAGCCCCTACCAACAATGTCGATCTCATCCAGTGGATCGTCGAGGCCGTGAAGTTGTTCGAGCCGGACGAGGTCCAGTTCTGTGACGGTTCCCGCGAGGAGTGGGATCGTCTGACCAGCGAGCTGGTGGAAAAAGGAACGCTCACCAAGTTGAACGAGGAAAAGCGCCCGAATAGCTTCCTCGCCCGTTCCAACCCCAGCGATGTCGCTCGCGTCGAGTCACGCACCTTCATCTGCACGGAGGATCCGGACGGCGCCGGCCCCACCAACCACTGGGTCGACCCGAAGCAGATGCGCGAGGAGATGACCGAGCACTTCCGTGGCTCCATGAAGGGCCGCACGATGTACGTCGTGCCGTTCTGCATGGGCCCGATCACGGATCCGGCACCGAAGCTCGGTGTCCAGCTCACCGACTCCGCCTACGTCGTCTTGTCCATGGGCATCATGACCCGCATGGGTGCCGAGGCGCTGGAGAAGATTGGCGACGACGGCGACTTCGTCCACTGCCTCCACTCTGTCGGCGCCCCGCTCGAGGAGGGCGAGGAGGACGTTGCGTGGCCGTGCAATGACACCAAGTACATCACGCAGTTCCCGGATACCCGTGAGATCTGGTCCTTCGGCTCCGGCTACGGCGGCAACGCCATCCTGGCCAAGAAGTGCTACGCGCTGCGCATCGCCTCCGTCATGGCTCGCGATGAGGGTTGGATGGCAGAGCACATGCTCATTTTGAAGCTCACCTCCCCGGAGGGTAAGGACTACTACATCACCGGCGCTTTCCCGTCGGCATGTGGCAAGACCAACCTCGCCATGATCACCCCGACGCTCGAGGGCTGGACCGCCGAGGTCGTCGGCGATGACATCGCCTGGATGCACTTCGGCGAGGACGGTCGCCTCTACGCCGTCAACCCGGAAAACGGCTTCTTTGGCGTCGCGCCGGGCACGAGCTACGAGTCCAACCCCAACGCCATGAAGTCGATGGAGCCGGGCAACACGCTGTTCACCAACGTTGCGCTTACCGACGACGGCGACGTCTGGTGGGAGGGTATGACCAAGGAGCCGCCGGCCCACCTTATCGACTGGCACGGTAACGACTGGACCCCCGAATCCGGCGTGGCCGCCGCCCACCCGAACTCCCGCTACACCGTCCCGCTGGATCAGTGCCCGGTGGCGGCGCAGGAATTCCATGACCCGAAGGGCGTGCCGGTGTCCGCCATCCTCTTTGGTGGCCGCCGCCCCGACACTGTCCCGCTCGTCTCCGAGACCCGCGACTGGAAGCACGGTGTCCTGACCGGCGCGCTGCTGGCCTCCGGCCAGACCGCCGCTGCCGAGGGCGAGGTTGGTGCGCTGCGCCACGACCCGATGGCGATGCTCCCGTTCATCGGCTACAACGTCGGCGACTACCTGGCTCACTGGCTGGAGATCGGCAAGAAGGAAGGTGCCAACCTACCGCGCATCTACCTTGTTAACTGGTTCCGCCGCGGCGAGGACGGCCGCTTCCTGTGGCCCGGCTTCGGCGACAACTCCCGCGTGCTCAAGTGGATCACCCAGCGCATCGAGGGCGAGGTCGAGGCCGACGAGACCCCGGCAGGTCTCACCGCCCGCTTCGAGGACCTGGACCTCACCGGCCTGGACTACGAGGAGGACGACATCCGCGAGTCCCTGGCCGCTCCCGTCGAAAAGTGGCGTGCCGACATCGAGGACAACGAGCAGTGGCTCGAGCACCTCGGTGACCGCGTGCCCAAGGAACTATGGGACGAGTGGGAGAAGCAAAAAGCTCGCCTGAATAAGTAAACACGCGAAGGGAGGTCCGCCAAGGACCTCCCTTTTTTCACGGTAAGGCAGGGTGATATGGCACATTATGCGCGTCCGGCCTTGGCTAACCTGTACCTAGAAGAGCACATAGATGTACCGGATCCTGTCCTGTTCATCCAGCAGTACACCGAGCTGATGGGCTTTCAGTGGGATCTTAACGACGCCGGCTTTGCCACAGACCTCTCCGAACACCACGGCGACAAGCCTGCGGTCTGGTTTCAAGTGGGGATCGACAGCGGCTACCCCATCGCGCAGATGCTCCAGCTACTCGCCGCCTACCAGGACTTTTCCGGGGTAGAGGGGAAAAGGGAGCTGGTGGTGCCAGTATTCTCGTCCACCGATCTAGGTCTTGCCCTAACCCCTGCGTGGGGCCCGTGCTGTGTCCCGGCTGTTGGCACTTTCACGTGTTCGTCTGAAGAGAAGATGGGCGGGAAACTCGAAGAGGCGCTGGCGATGGCGGAACAAACTGGCCTGTGCGCAAACGTGAGCCTCACCCCGTGTGCACCGAGCAATCCGGGCAGTTTCGTCGACAATCTGCTCGGGCAGAGCACACAGACTTTTCGCTTTTCGTTCTTGCGCCCGCGCTTCGAGCTGGGCAGTGTGCCACCTGTGCTCATGGCAATGGTGTGTGCGGTGGAAACGCTGTGTCCTGATTTCTACGTAGATATCAAGCTCTTTTAGAGTCGGAAACGCCCCACCCGCTGGAAGATCGCTATGCGATTTCGGACTTGAGCCGGGCGTTTTCCTTTTTAACGGTGAGGTAATCAAAGAGGAAGATAAGGAAAAAGATGGGGAAAGCGATCTTCCCCGCGAGCTCCCCGTACACAGCGATTGCAGGTTGGGTATCGGTTACGCTCATGAATCCGGAACATACGACTCCGATGATACAAATGATCGCCAGGAGGATTGGAACGGTCTGTCTCATTTCGTCTCCTTAAAGCAAAATGCGCGCTGCACACGAACTAAAGCTCGGGTAGCGATTATTCGCGGGACCCACCCGGGCGTGGCCTAGCGCAATGGACAAATAGTTTTCCTTCGTAATTCCACGATAAGAAGACGCCGATGTTTTTTCCCATTAAATATCTAGATTGCTATGAAACTGTTAACGGTTTTGTTTATCGTAGAAAAAATGACCTTGCCTTATGGCAACAAAATGGGAACTACCTGGAAAGAGAAATTAGCCGACTGGGTAAGTGTGGAAAACGTATACGTACTTCTGCGTGCGCTTCGGCGACCGTGGAGTACTACGCGCCGAACGCCTCCACCATGGCCTCCACGCTGCCCCGGATGACGGCCTCCACCTCGGTAGCGGGGACGCCGCGCTCCAGCTGCGTGAATCCGTTGCTCACCAGGGCGATCGTCGCAGACGTCAACCCGTCAGCGTGCGAAGGGCACAGCGCCTCCCACTCTGTGCGCACCGTCCCCATGAGTTCCCCGTGCGCCTGGTCCACAGCATCGCTGGTGTGGGGAGTTACCGGCAAGTTCATAAGCCACCCGTGCCCGGTCGTTGCGGCCTGCTCGAGCGATGCGCTCACCCAGGCGAGCAGCCTCTCGCGGGGCGAGGAGTGTTCAGCCACCGCCGTCGTGATCGCCTCGTTCCACTGCGGCAGGTAGCGCCCGATGACCAGGCCGGGCAGTTCGTCCACGGAGGAGACGTACCGGTACAGCCCGTTGCGCGCGATCCCTGCGCGTTCGCACACCACCTTGGCGGTCAGTCCGGCAATTCCATCAGTGCGCAGCGTTTCCTCGGCGGCGGTGATGAGTTTGTCCAGAACGCCCGCCCGGTGTTCGGCGACGGTAGGTGCGTTGATCTTCGGCATACAGAACACTGTACCCCGCCCCCTTACGTGACAACTTGTCACGCATCGATAAACGCGCTATTTTGTAAGACATGATGTTACGTAAAAATGTGCGCGGGCAGAAGTGGATCGCCCTCGGCGTCCTCGCCGCCGGACTGAGCCTCATCGTCCTCGACGGCACCATCGTCGGCGTCGCCCTTCCCCGCATCATCGAATCCCTCGGCCTCACACTTACCGACGCCCAGTGGGTCACCAGCCTCTACTCCGTCGTCTTCGCCGCCTTCCTCCTCTCCTTCGGCAAGCTGGGCGATATCTACGGCCGCCGCCGCATCTTCCTCACCGGCGTCGCCATCTTCATCCTCGGCAGCCTGCTTGCAGCGTGTGCCGGAACGGCACGCCTCCTCATCGCCGCCCGCGCCGTCCAAGGCCTCGGCGGCTCGATGGTCCTGCCCACGACGCTGTCCATCGTCAACGCCACCTTCCGCGGGAAGGACCGCGCCATTGCCTTCGGTGTCTGGGGCGCGGTCATGGCGGGCATGGCCGCCGTCGGCCCGCTCCTCGGCGGCTGGCTGACCACCGCGTTTACGTGGCGCTACATCTTCCTCGTCAACATCCCCCTGGGGCTCATCATCATCGCCCTCGGTGTCCTCTTCGTTCCCACGTCAAAGGCCGGTGGCGACATGCCCCGTGACCTCCTCGGCTTCGTCCTCAGCGCCGCAGGTTCTGGCGCGGTCGTCTACGGGCTCATCGAGGATTCCGCGCGCCTTGCCGTCCTCGTCGGCGTCGTCCTCCTCGCCATCTTCGCCTGGTGGGAGTCCCGCCGCGCCGACACCGCGCTCCTCGACATGCGCCTTTTCCGCCTCCCCACCTTCGCCTGGGGAAACCTCACCGCCGGCGCCGTCGCCACCGGCGAGTTCGCGATGATCTTCATCCTCCCGCTCTACCTCGTCAACGTCCGGGAGCTCACGATCATGCAGGCAGGCTGGGTGCTCGCTGCCATGGCCATCGGTGCGCTCGTCGCCGGCGGTTCCGCCCGCCACCTCGCAGCCGCCCTCGGTGCCGCCCGCGCGGTCATCCTCGGCCTCTCTCTCGAAGTCGCAGGTGTCGCTGCCGCCGTCGTGGTCGTCCACGGCGAGCGCGCCACCGGCTGGCTCACCCTCGCGCTGGTGGTCTACGGCATCGGTCTCGGGATCGCTTCCGCCCAGCTCACCTCCCTCGTGCTTGCCGACGTCTCCCCCTCCCAATCCGGCATCGGTTCCGCAACCCAGTCCACCGTCCGCCAATTCGGCTCCGCCCTCGGGGCCGCCGTCGCCGGTGCGGTCCTCGCCGCCCGCCTGAACGCCACGCTTCCCCCGAGCATCGCCGGTCCCGTCGCCTCCTCCGCCGGGGGCGCGATCCACGCATTCCCGGGTGCCGATTCCATCGCCACTGCCTTCGCCCACGCCGCCTCCACGTCGATCCTCGTCGCCCTCGTCTTCCTCGTACTGGGGCTTATTGGATCCGTCCGGGTGTGGCAGGTCTCGAAGCGTCACCAACGTTCTCGAGAGAGTGTAGCGGTGGGGTAGTGGTGTCGAGCTCTTCGAATAGAAGTCTGAGCTGCTATTTGCTGAGTTCTTTTTGAATCGCCCTGATTCGGCGGAAAGCATTGATTGAGAGGGCTATAACGACGGTCACATACGAGAATTCGGAAGCAAGGTTGCCGCCCAAGGCGGCGCAAAGAAGAAGAAAGCTCGCAATCGATAAAAAGTAGTCTCTCCGTTGCTGTGAGTTCAATCCTGTTCACATGCCTTTCCCTGAAACTAGCACTCACTCGTTCATCGGTGGTTGCTTAGGTGGCATCGACTGATCCTTGCCACACTGTTCGGGCTAAGTAGAGACGAGGAAATTTCATTGCCGAAATAAAAATACTAATAAATAGATAAAGGAATCAGTAAAACGCTTGTTCCCTTCGGTCTAGTCTGCTTAAGGTAACTCTTGACCGTTGGCTTAAATGTGGTCAGGTTTGCTGCATACGTCCCGGCGGAAAAGTAAAGTCCATACGCCTCGACGGAGGAATCCCATGTCTGTAAAACGAGAAAGTAAAGATCAGCAGCCTAATGCTGCCAAACTGGGTATGTGGTACGCAATCATCGCGATGATCTTGATCGGCATCGGAGTCGTCCCGATGGTGGTTCGAGAGCCAACCGCTTCCCATTTTCTCTTCGGTGTCGCCCTAGAACTAATCGGTGGAGCCATCGTCTTTGGAGTCGCAGTGATCGCGGCCAGGCATCGAGAAAGAAAAGCCTAAAAATGATGGCTGCGCAAAAATTGTGATGAACGACAAACAGTAAGGGCGCGGGCGTATGTGGCGGGATCGTGGCAACAAGAAATGTAGCTGAGTCGATTTTACTTGTCGTGGCGCGAGATAGCGTCGGCTGAAAGGCGGCCTGCATAGGTGAGTTAGCGCCTTTCACTGGCAAGGGCAATCCACTGATTGGGAGAGTTCCCCAGCAGCGGATTGTTTTGGTCCGAGCTCCTGAGATTTAAATCGTGGCCACGGAGTCCCGCTCCACGAGTGGCATGGGCAGGCTGCGGGGGATGTCGGTTTTGCCGCCCAGCATGTCGAGGAGGAGAGTGGGGCTGGGAATCCGTCTGCCGACAGTGACTCCCCGCCTGTGATATGTGGACGCTGGACTAAACGGCACCCGATCTGCGATGCTCATTGCCAGCATCGCGGGAATCGTTGCGCTTTTCGCCCCACGGAGAGAAAAGAAGCACGAGGAAGATGACAAGTGCGACGATTCCCATCCACCGGGATTCCACGGTGATGTTCAGCGCAGTCATGCAAATGACAAAGATAGTCAAAATGATGCGTTTTGTGGTCGTCATCGACGTTTCCTTACGGCGTAGTTTAGGGTTTTGGGACTGGACCATCGACAGTACCATAAGCGACTGTATAGGAAAGATGCGAGGTGATGGTACCGATGTGGGGACAAAACGACGGCCGGGAAGACGGATCTGAGGTAGAGGACATTCTGGCACGTCTGTCGGTCGCGGAGAGAGAGATTCTGACCCGTGAGGGGGAGTCATTTCCCCGAGCAATGCTCGAAAAGGAGGTGGCGGCCGGTTCCGATGACACAGAAAAGATCGCGCGGATGACGGCCATCGTTGGGACGTGGTCGAACACTAATACCGGAAGTGTGTGGGAGGTTGGCCCGCTAGAAGATACGCCCTATTCCAGTAGGTTCGGGATAGGTGTTGCCCGTGAAAGTGATGGCTCATTCACTCCGCTGGTAACTGCCGTGGAGGACATCGTTTCCGCAGACGGGAATCGGAGCGATCTTCTGGATCGGTTACAGTCTTTCGCGGAATTCGACCGCAGACAATATCTCAAGCGGTCGTAACAGCAACGGACCGCTCAGTCTTCACCCTGCGACAGCGCGGCTTCGATCATTTCTCGGCCGCTTGTAAACGTCGAGCCGCTGCCAGCGGCAATCATTCGCTTCGTTTCGAGGAGAGCCGCTTCGCTTTCCGCGTTCGGCTGCCGGTAGTCCAGCGAGAGCGGAATCGAGTTGGTGTGCACCATCTCTGTGAAAAACGCGCGTACGACCGTGGATAGGTCTAGGCCGTACGATTCGGCTACTTCGGCTGCTTGGTCCTTGAGATCCTGGTTGAGTCGAATGGTAAGAGTGCTTGCAGGCATACGTACATTGTATGTCCAATGCACATACATTACTCAGTGAGTGTGTTTTTGAAGCACAATGACCAGGTTGCTGGTGAGGAACTCGCGGAGGAGCGGGATGCGGGTGGTCCACCAGGCCCATTGTGGGTGGTAGCGGGGGAAGAGGCCAAGGACGCTAGCATCGCGCACGGAACGTGCCCAGCGGATGCCTTCAGTAGAGGTAACTTCGAAAAACTGTTCGTATAGGAATATCCTGTTTTAGCAGTCGCCGGCGATTCGCGTCACCGAGGTAGTGCTGCTGCAAGTCGGTTGCTTGACCGCTGAAGGAGTGATGTCTCACTAGTTTTTGGACACGGAGTCCAATGACTTATTGGACATGGAGTCTAAGGGGTTTGTGGGCATTGTGTCTTAATAGTTTTTGGACACTTTTTGTGTGCAATGGCTAGATGAGTATTTCACTTTCTTTGCGTAAGCGGATCGCGTCTTTCGATCCGGTTCGCGATGGTAAAACTGTCCGCCAGTTTTGTCGGGAGGTTGGTTGTTCCCGGCAGACCTACTACAACATCAAGAAACGGGTGAAGGAGCGTGGGGAGGCTGGGATTATCACTGACTCCACGGCTCCTCACACTCCGCACACTACATTCGATGATGATGACCATAGGCTCATCCTTGAGACTCGTGAACGGTTGAAGAAGTTTGGGTCTGACTATGGTCCTTGGTCGATCTACTACGCGTTGGTGGATGAGAATAACAGGTTGGATGGGCCGTCGCGGTCTACGATTGCCCGGGTTTTGAGTGTGCATGGGGTGACAGAAGAAAACGCGAGGAAACGGCCACGTTCCTCGCTTAAAAGGTTTGCTCGGGGTGCGGCCAATGAGTTGTGGCAAATCGATGCGATGATCTACCGCCTGTTTGATTTGCACCATACACAAATAACGATCTACCAGGTTATTGATGATGCCACCAGGTTGGACGTGGGGACACAAGCCTTCGCCACCCATGAAAACGGCACAGATGCCAGAACAGTGCTGGACCAAGCGATGAAGAACTACGGCGTGCCGCAAGAGATCCTGAGTGATAATGGGGAGCTGACCCCGTTTGTGTGGACACCCTGATTCCCGGCTTGTTGGGTCGGGGGAAAGGTAGTCTACTGTCATGCCGCGTAGAAATTTTTCTTAAGGAGTTCAAGCGCGATGCGGTCGCGATGTATGAGAACGACCCCGATGTGTCGATGAACCAGGTCTCCAAGGATTTGGGGATCAATCGAGCCACACTGCGTTATTGGATCGACCAGTTTGGAACTGGTAAGAAAACAGCACCTGTAGCTGTGGAAAAGCCTTCTGATGACCGCAATCTAGAAGATGAAAACCGCCGTCTGAAAAAGGAAAACACCAGGCTTCGTGAGGAGCGGGATATTTTGGTCAAGGCCGCGAAATATTTCGCGGAAGAGACAAACTGGTGATCCGCTTGAAGGTTTGCCCGCGACCACTGCACCGAATACTCGGTCAAGCGGATGTGTGCCGTTTTGAAGATCCACCGCAGTAGCTACAACACCTGGCGTAGTAGACGCGACAGGCGGGATCACAAGGCTTTGTCAGATGCACTTCTTGGGGTGCGTATCACGGAGGTCTTCCGCCAAGAAAACGGCTGCTACGGTGCAAAACGCATCACGGCAGAACTTAATGATGATCCAGGTTCTACTCCTCTAAACCACAAGCGTGTGGCCAGGATCATGAAGAATGTGGGCCTTTACGGGTATACGAGGCGACGAAGAGTGAAAACCACCGTGCGGGCTAAGGGCCGACATGTGTTTGCTGACCTTGTACGCCACAGGTTTTACGCCGATAGACTCAACAAGCTTTATGTTGGTGACATTACCTACTTGCCTATTGCTGACGGGTCGAACATGTATCTGGCGACAGTATTGGATTGTTGTTCTCGCAGGCTTGTGGGCTTTGCTATCGCGGATCATATGAAAACCTCGCTTGTGATTGAGGCCGTGAACAATGCATGCGCCACCCGTAGAGGCCTTGCAGGATCGGTGTTTCATTCCGACCACGGCAGTGTGTATACCTCGGATGAGTTTAAGAAAACATGTACGGAACTGGGCGTCACCCAATCGATGGGGTCTGTGGGAACCAGTGCCGATAATGCGTTTGCGGAGTCGTTTGACTCCACGTTGAAAAGAGAGGTACTTCAGGATCGGAAAACCTTTGCAAACCAGCTTGAATGCCGCAGACAAGTGTTCCGGTGGTGTGCCCGCTACAACACATCCAGGCGCCACAGTTGGTGTGGCTGTCAAGCCCCGAACACTTTCGAGGAGAAACAGATGTACCGTGTCGCCTAACCGCGTCTGCTAAGATCAAACTCAATTAATTTTTCACCCCAGGTGTCCACATCCATGGGGTCGGGTCCTGGGGATGCGTTTGCAACCTACCACCGGGGATACCTCTCCCAGACGGAGGTGTGGCTGGCTTCATTGGGGGTTGTCTCCATTGCTGGTTTTGCACCAACCACCCAGGGCAAAGATGAACGCTCCCACAAGACGCTGACCGCGTTTTTGGATGCCCGACACCCCACCAGCCTTCAGGAAGTCACCAGATTCTTGGTGGACTACCGCCACCACTACAACACCAAACGGCGCCACCAAGGCCTTGTTAAGGGCCGTTTCCATCTGACACCCCAAGAAGCCTGGGAGGCTTTCCCGAAGGCTGAGCCACCGACCAGCCCCGTGAATCCGGATGTGTTGTGGAACAAGATCGCCACCTACTACAAGGACACCATCGCCGATAGTGCGGGACCGGCAGGAGCAGCCACTCCCACCGACCCCCACAGCACCACGCCAGCATCCCACCAGGACACTATAAGCACTGCACCTCCAAGTGTATCGCCCAGTCTTCCTACAATCCCCGGGCAAAACCCGTGGGGATTACCCGCAGAAACCACCATCGACAACAATGGGGTCGTATCTGTGTGTGGCACTCGCGTGTATGTGGGGATGAGGTTTAAAAACCGGCGCCTGGCAACCAACATTACCGAGGACACCATCGCCGAGTTCTACACCATTCACGACGGAGAGTTGCTCTTCTCCTTCCCGTTGCCGATCAGATGCTTGAAAAAGCCCACCAGTCAGATCAACATCAACTATATCCAAGGCATGTGGCACCGACAGCCACCCACAGTGATGAAGAACTTGGAAGGCCCCCGCCCGCCACGAGGTAAAAGTCGAAAGAAAGCCCGCAAATTCCACTGCTAGGGACCTGCCCAAAAAGTAGTGAGACTCCCAGTCCAAAAAGTCCCGAGACTCCGTGTCCAAAAAGTCTCGGGACTCCGTGTCCAACAACTACTGGGACATAACACTTGACCGCTGAAGGGGCGAAACTGATGGACTAGCTGAATGCTGGTGAGAGTATCGAGTTTGACTGTATACACCAGTTGCCGAAATGGTTTGCGACTGACAGTTGGGGAGAGTAGATTGTCGATTAAGCGGCGATTGTTTTCCTAGTCTCCATTTCCTAAAACCAATATCGAACGGAGTTAATATCCCTATGACCTTCCGATCGAAAATAAAAAGCACTACTGCAAGCATGTGTGCTCTAACCTTGTGCCTGTCGACAGTGGCACCAGTATCTGCTACAACCCGTGGAGGATCGGCCAAACAATCGCTTGCAGTTGTACGCGGGACAAGTGGATTCGCACCGTCGCTCTCGGAAGCTGAATTGCTGCCCATCTTCACTGCTATCGAAGAAATCCCGGATGAGGTTCTGGCCGCTGGAAATACGTCCACACACAGATGGCTTGAAGACAAGCTTCAAGGAGATTCGCGTCCGCCGGAGATGACAACATATGGTGTTGCAGGTTGCGTAAGCGCGATCGGAATTGCACTAGTAACCAGTCTTCCAGCATTTAAAGTTGCTAGAATACGCAAAGCTCTGAAACAAGCCGGAGGGGCAACAACGTTTGTGAAGACTTTCAAGAGGGTGTACGACGAGCAGAGAAGTCGAGGGGTGGATTTTGCAAACGCCGTGCAGGAGGGGGTTAATGCGGGCGCACACATGGCAGCTCCGGAAGCAAAGCAGGCTCTACTCGATTTGTTCAACCTTGGGAATCTCTACAGTGCGTGCTTCGAATAATGCTTCAAAAATGCGCCTCACACTTGACATACTCGCTTGCTTCCTCGGCTTCGTCGGCTTATTCCTCATTTTTGCCCCTGGGGTGAGCAATCCCTGCAACATTGGTGGAATGGCGTGTGGTGTCGCCGCTATTATCCTCTTTCTTACAACTACTTGGAATAATAAGGGGAAGAATGTAAAGGGGGATGAAAAATCCCAGCTGAGAGATATGTAATCAACAATAAGACACCGCTGACACCGATGGTAGCGTACTGCACTTATTGAGGTCCTGCTTCCTTTCTATAGGTGTCGAGTGACTTCTGTAAATCGAGGTAACGTGGGCTCACGCTGTGTGGCCTTGCTACATCGAAGTTCACACTTAACCCTATATGTTCCAGAAGGGCTACATCGCTTAGCCCTTTCTCCTTAACTGCTGAGCTTCTGCAGCACGATGACGAGGTTGCTGGTGAGGAACTCGCGGAGGAGCGGGATGCGGGTGACCCACCAGGCCCATTGTGGGTGGTAGCGGGGGAAGAGGCCAAGGACGCTGGCATCGCGCACGGAACGTGCCCAGCGGATACCGTCGGAGCAGGAGACGTCGAAAAGCGATTCGCCGAAGACGTTTTTTGGTGGGTGACCGTGGGTTTTGGTGTAGCGGTCGCGGGCGAAGGCGCCGCCGAGGTAGTGCTGCCAGAGGCCGGTTTCGTGGCCGCCGAAGGGGCCAAGCCAGATGGTGTAGCTGAGGATGATGAGGCCGCCGGGCTTGGTGACGCGCACCATTTCGTCGCCCATCTGCTGCCAGTTGGCCACGTGTTCTGCAGCGTTGGAGCTGATGGTGCAGTCAATCGAGTCGGTGGCAAACGGGAGGTTGCGGCCGTCGGCGTGGACGGCGGCGTCCTCGTAGGGGTCGACCGAGATGTAGGTGGTGGGACGGAAGGCCTCGCGGAAGTAGCCGGGGCCTGACCCGACGTCGACAAGCAAAGAGGGGGAGGAAAGCCCAGCATCGCGGTGGAGGGCGGCGACGAGGTCGGCGGTGTCCCGCGCGAGCGGGAGGTAGAAGTCCGCGGGGGAGGTCTGCTCGTTTTTGAAGGAGGCGAGCAGGCGCAGGGAGCGGCGGAGCGTGGCGCGGCGGCGGGTGTGGAGGAGCATGAGTGTAAGGGTAGTGGCCTTGCCTAGAATGTCCAAGTGTGAAATGCCTGGTGGAAGGGTGTTTGTGAATGTGGTTTAACAGTGTTTACATATGTTGCCATGGGTTTTGCCTGGGCCTTTCACTTTTGGAAAGGGCTCACATATGTAAACGTGTGTAAGTGTTTCCCAATGTGGCTTCACATTTGGGAAAAGTAGGGCTAATTGTGGTGAATTTGTGTGTGAATTCCGTCTTACGGTGTGTATACGTACTGCTTGGACGTACTCCTGATCTGGCATTATGGGGCGAGCTAGCCTCACATATGTAAACGTAAATTTCGCTTTCCAAATGTGGACTCACATATGGAAAACCACTGTTCAAAGTGGTGAATGTAGTTTATGATTGTGGGTGCGGAATGGAATGAAGGCAAGCTAAAGCGAGTTTTGGCTGAACTGCGCGCATTTGGAGACGACACGACGCTCGTCGAATGCAAAACTGCTGAGAGCGGGCTACCGGAAGACATCGGTAGAACACTTGCCGCTTTCGCAAACATGCCTCGAACGGGGACAATCCTGTTTGGTATTAGCCAGGCGCGAAACTTTTCCATCACCGGCGTGACCCATCCGGCTCAGCTGGAAAAAGCACTTGTTAGTGCTAACAGGAATTCCGTGGATCCTGCGCCCCAATTGGAAATCTGCCATGTTCGTACTGCATCGGGCACAGTAATGGTAGTGGAGATTCAACCCCTTCTACCAGGTGAGAAGCCAGCTCTGTACAGAGGTAAACCGTATCTGCGGCAGGCCGACGGAAACTACGTCATGAATAGCAATGACCTCAAAGTGTTTGCGTTGACTGCGTTATCTGAAGCGGAGAGGATTCAATCAGACTTCGAGATCCTACCCGGCACGAGCATTGAGATGCTTGAACAGCCAGCGGTGGAAGCATACCTCGAATCGATACGCGCTGGCAGATCACGGTTATCAGCAATTGAAGATAAGAACCGTATCCTGCAGATCACCAATGTGTGCGATGAGGGTGGCAATCTGCGCTTAGCAGGTCTTTATGCGCTTGGATTTTTGCCGCAGGCGACGGAGCCAGCGCTCGGAGCGACAGCGGCTGTGAGAACCCCCGGGCGGGAAGAACGGGGACGCCTGCAAAATCTCGTTGAACTCAAGGGGCCGATACCAGCCATGTTGGACGAGGGCGTGGATTGGATACTACGGAATACCAATACCGCGAGTGTATATGGCGAGGATGGGCATATGTCCGATTCGCCGGAGTTTCCTCCACGGGCGCTTCGAGAAATTATTGCGAATGCACTGGTGCATAGAGATTTGGGAGCATCGCTCGGTGTCGGGAAGAAAGTTGAAATCCGGATTACGCCCAAGATGGTCATCATCAAAAACCCAGGCGGACTCAAAGGTGTGACGGTGGAGCAGTTAGAAAGCTCGGTTCTGGCGAAAGCTGCTGTCAATCGTCGGTTGTATGAGATTGTTCGTAACCTGCGGACACGGGATGGGAAGCGGGTAATTGAGGGCGAAGGCGGTGGCATCGCAGAGGTAATTTCTGCACTGCGCGAAGCCCGTTGCGCGGCTCCAAGGTTTATTGATAACGGTGTTGAGTTCACCGTTTTTCTGCCTCGCGGTCCTCGTTTCAATGAGGAGGAGATGCAGTGGCTGCAAACCTTCTCGGAAAACCTTGCGCCATTGGAAGAAGACCTTCTTGTCATGCTGCGCGATTTCGGCGAACTGTCCGTCACTCAGGTTGAGCGAACCTACTCAGAACTTTCCCATGCCGCATGCAAGCGGATGCTTGGGCATTTAGAAGATATCGGCGCAATCAGAGTGGAAGGTGGAGTTATCTCGCTGGCTGAAACACTACCTGTCGACGCCCCTCCTGCATTGCCGACCGGGTTATTGGAGAGTCTCGGGCCTAATGCTCCTGCGGTGTACAAAAAGATTTCCGCGCAGGGAAGTGCCACAGTGAGAGACCTTTCTGCAGGCACAGGGCTATCAGACAACCAGGTGCGCTATGCGCTTCAATCGCTGCTAAAAGAGGGTCTCATCGTCATGAACGGCAGGCAGGGGGCTCGTTCGACTACGTATGAGACAGTGTGATAATACATCGTATGCCTCTTCTATAAGAGTCGCCACGGTGGGATATTTACTCCAGTGTGACCAAGACTGCATCGTTCGTGTTGAGAACTGTGTCCCAAACATCGCGCAAACCGAGCGACAACAATCAGTTAGTTATATAGGTCAAGCTTCTCTGTCTCTGAGGAGTCCAGCCTCCATGTGGTGCCGTTTCGCTCAAATCGCTGTGGCACATCGCGGAGTTTGCCCGCTGGCCGCAGGTTGGGTGCAGAGCACAGGTTAATCTTGGAGGTTGGGTACTTCTCCACTGTTTTCTCTGGTGTGACCAGTATGTTCTCCTTGCCTGTAGTGAATTTGGGAATATTCACCCCAAGCTTGTGGGACGCTATCTCTGCGAAAGCGGAGTCACAAACCACAACCGGTTGTTCAGGGGAGTTATACAGCTCTGTGAAATCCACCCATGCAAACGTATCCGATTGGGAGAGAGCCTGTTCTAACGTGTCACCGGTGCTACAAGATGTGCATCCAAAAGCAACTGCGGTGGCGCATACGAACAACCAAAACTTCTCTTTTCTCATTAATAAACTACTGTCTGACTCCACAGTGAATCCTCTTCCAAGATGTTCACTGAAAATTCTTCGTCGTCTAAAACGCTTCTTTTTAGGACACCAGGAGCTACCAACTCAACTCGCTTATCCCTGAGTGTAGCTGCATCAAACCGATTGGAGCTTGGCTCAAAAACTACAAGACTTATCTCTCTCATTCCGTCACTTACTCGAATCGGAATACCTTGAGATTTAAACCTTTCCACGCTGCCAGTAGTTGTGGCTACAATATCGGAGCCAACTACGCTAACCTTCACAATGTTCTGTGGTTCACGTGTATATTGAACCGCCCACGTACCGTCACTCCATAGCGATGAGCTTTCTTTTTTAGTTTCTGAAACCTCTGTATGTATCGATTGCATGCCACCGTTCGATGGGATCCCGTCGATCCAAGCGCGGACGCGCGCTTCTTGAGCGGAATAAGCGCAATCGTATGTGAAGCCCGCCCTTTCGTTGTTGAGTTTTGTCGTTGAGACTGAACACGTGTCCCCTCCTACCGTTGGGTAGTTACCTAAGTAACACGTCATTTTGGTAAAAGGATTGCTGTTTAAGCCACTCTCGGCGTTACTTGATGTGCGAAGGAAACCGGTGGAGCTTCCGCTTTCCCACCGAGTTGTACCTGGTGAGACCACATCTTTAAACCAGGTGTTCACTAAAGCATGTGCGCTAACCGGCAGAAGTAAGCTGGTGAGAATTGTGAGTGCGGGGATTGCAAAACTCTTTCTCATCGTCGTATCTCCTACGTAACTATGACGTGCCGTAAATAATATTCCCTAAAAAGGGGGGGGTGTCAAGATCTTAAAAAGAAAAATAGAGATAATCAAACTTCTGTTGCAAAGGGTAATTGGGGCTCTATTACCCTAAAACGTGTTTTTTGGCCTGTATATCGGTCAATGCAGTTCACAGTCTTTATTCATTACTGTGAAGGGAACGGGGTGGGTATACTCGCGTGCTCCCACAAGAGTCCCACTGGTAGAACATAGAGAGAACGCGATTCGTCGATGCAGTAGCCCTTTTTGCCCGTGTATAAAACGACGCTGGCGCGAACACGGGTGCCAAGTTTTTCACTGATGCGCCGCAAGGAGGTCCACGAATCGCGACGCACCTGGGAGGTAGATTTCACTTCGATCAGGATGACCGACCCGTCCTGCAGCTCAACCACGATGTCTACCTCATCGTTTCTCTGCCTATAGTGATAGAGCCGGTAAATGGTTTCTGACCAGGTCTGTTGCTTCTTGAGTTCGGAGGAAACGAAAGCCTCTAGCTGTGCGCCGAAGAATTCAAACCCGTCGGCCTGGTGTGAAGCCTCGGGCGTAAAGCCGGTGAGACTGCTTCCTAAACCGGTGTCCACAAGCGACAGTTTGGGGCGTCGGACAACGCGACCGCTGTAGCCCCGGCCCCATGAAGGCAGGGTTTCCGTCAGGAACATCGTGTCCAGCGTGTCAAGGTACATGCGCAGCGTAGAACCGACTATTCCAAGACGCTCAGCCAAGCGCGCAACTACTAATTCAGATTCTCCTTGAGAAGCGAGTAGTCGAATGAGCGGCTCGAAGGAGTGCAACATTTGACTGCTTTCGCCAGCAAGCTGCGGTACATCATGCCGAAGTAGCTGGTCAACGTAGTCTCTAAACCAGCGGCTACGTGCCCGGAAAGTTGACCGTTTGAGCGGCTCTGGGTAACCACCCGCAGTTACTCTCTCTCGTATGTCACTTGGGGAAGCGGAGCTATCTAGATTCCCCGCGCAGCCATTCGCAACCCATGAAATGAAGTCTTCCGGATCGCTCCTCTGGCTAATTTCGCCTTGGCTAAGCGGTCGCACGGTGAGCGAACTGGCTCGACCAGCGAGGGAGTCGCCCGTTCCTTTGAGTCTTAACAAATCGGCTGAACCTGTGATCGCGTACGCGCCGGGGATTCGCTGTTCATCTATGACAAGCTTGAGCGCGAGTGCTAAATCTGGGACACGTTGAGCCTCGTCGATGGCAAGAGTCTTTCCTGGTGCCTGTCGAAGAAACTGCACGGGATCTTCTTCCGCGAATCGACGTGTAGTCGGGTCGTCTAACGTCACAAAAACGGAATCATCTGGGCTAAGTACCTGACGAAGAAGCGTTGATTTGCCTACCTGGCGAGCTCCTTGCACAACAAGGAGTGGCGTGTCCGAAAGGATTTCACGCGCGAGACTGCGAGTATGCCGTGGGACTTCTCCGGAAAGTGATGACATATTTTCACCTTACTTTTTGAAGCCAAAAGAGTCTATTTCTTCTCAACGAATAAAAACTCTCTGACCAGCAAGTAATGTGGATTGCTCGAAGATTTGCCACCCTTCTCCTCGAAGATTTACCACCCGGTTGCTCGAAGATTTGCCACCCACCTGCTCGAAGATTTACCACCCTCCTTTCACCTCCCCGCAGGCCCCCAACTGCGGCACCGTTAGGATGGTTGTTTGGCAAGAAACCGACAAGAGAAACCGAGTGCATGAAGATCCTCCTGCTGTGCTGGCGCGACACCGACCACCCCCAAGGTGGCGGCTCCGAGCGCTACCTTGAGCACGTCGGCGCCTACCTGGCCGCGCGCGGGCATTCGGTGACGTACTTCTCCGCCCGCGCGAAGGGGATGCCCGCCCACTCCACCAAAAAGGGCGTGAAGCACATTCGTCACGGCGGGAAGATGACGGTCTACATCGCGGGTCTCCTCCACGCGGCGACGCACCACTACGATGCGGTGGTGGACACCCAAAACGGCATTCCGTTCTTCGCGCGTCTTACGCACCCGCGCTCGACGGTCCTCCTCACGCACCACTGTCACAGGGAACAGTGGCCAGTCGCGGGCCCGCTGCTCGGCAGGCTCGGGTGGTTCCTGGAATCCCGCGTGGCACCGCGCGTGTACCGGGGCGCGCCGTACGTGACGGTATCGGAATCCTCCAAGCGAGAGCTCGTGCGGCTGGGGGTACGGGAGAAGGACATCCGCGTCATCCACAACGGTGGGCCCGCACTAGCCCCTCGATCGAACAGGCATTCGGATCGTTTGGTCACCCTCTCCCGCCTCGTCCCGCACAAGCGCATCGAGCACGTTCTTGATTATCTTGCCGCGCGCCCCGACGCCCGCCTCGACGTCATCGGTTCCGGCTGGTGGGACCCAAAGCTCCGTTCCTACGCCCGTGAGCTGGGGGTGGAAAGCCAGGTCATCTTCCATGGCCAGGTCACAGAGGACCGCAAAGGGGAGCTTTTAGACCGGGCCGGCATCCACGTCATGCCGAGCGTCAAAGAGGGCTGGGGGCTCGCCGTCATCGAGGCAGGCCTGCACGGCGTCCCCACCGTCGGTTACACACGGGCCGGAGGGCTCACCGATTCTATTCGCAACGGTTCCACCGGTTTGCTTGTCGACGATAAATCGCACTTCTTTTCCGCCATCGACACCCTGCGCGCCAACCCCGACCTGCGGGCGGAACTCGGCGCTAACGCGCGGTCTTTTGCGGCCCAGTTTTCCTGGGATGCCACCGGTAAGAAGTGGGAAGGGTTGCTACTTGAACGTGGTGGGATCAATTCCTAACGAGATGAGCGTGGCATCGTCGTTGAGGAAAATGGAATCGATGGCTTGGAACGAGTAGTAGCCGGTTCCCTTCAGCAATTCTCTGGGGATCAACCAAGGGCCGACGTGCTTCGTCGGATCATCAATGTTTACGGAGGTGAGGTACTGTCCTGCCCCAACGTTGTCGTCCCGGTAGAACACGTAGTTAGCTATCGGGCCGTCAAACGTTACGGAAACGAGATCGCCGGGGATGAGATCGCTCACATCGTGGTAATCCATGTGTATTTCGGTGGTGTCTGTGGTGGGGAAGGGAAAGCTGACGATGCCGCGCTTCTTTGAGGTTATAAAGTAGATCTTTCCGTCTCTGGTGAAATAGTTTGTGACTACGCTGTAGGTAGAACTATCGTAATCCCACGTTGATTGGTCATTTGTCAGCGTCCAGCCACTAGCCTCAAGGCGGTAGAGGCTCCAGCCTTGCTCGCTATCGGTATTCCATTGGAGGAAGAGCTCCGGGGTACCACGGTGGAAGGAGACCATCGGAAAACTTGCCCGACGTTCGCCGGGCAGGTCAATGCAATCCTGGGATAGATCGTGAAGGTAAGAGAAAGAATTTGTACAAATTACTCGAGAGTCCTCGTCATTTGCCACAGAAATATCGAGCGCGTATCCATCGTTTGACACGGCGGGGCCGAATCCCGTGTGGGGAATATACTGCGATTTCAGCCGGGTTCCATCGGTCAAAGTGTAGCTAGTTCCCACCCCGCCCGAATAACTCACCAACAGGGCCTCGCTGCCGTCATCTGACGTAGCACCGTGCATCATTCCATTCGTATCAACTGTGCCGGAAAGTGTCGTGGTGGTGACCGTCTCTATGTCTCTTACGAGTAGCTCCTTGCCCCTCATTATTCCAAAGCGATTCCGGTCAAGACGGGTGAACACTGGGTTGTACACCGGGTCGGTGAGCTCGGTGCGAAACTGTCCATCACTGTTGGTCTGAAACCAAATATTGGACGCTGACGTGTCGCTGGCGGAAGAGGCAGATCCAAACACTGCAACGCTATCCGGAAGGAGTGGAATAGTAGCACTCGATTCGTTTCGCGTGGCGTAGTCATCTGTGGCATCGGTGAGAAACGCAAAACCGAGAATAACAAGCAACGGCACAAAAAAGATTGCCAAAACGATGTAGCCGATCTTGGTGTAGCTCATGAAAACCTCGCTCCAAAGAATCACTACCTGTGATTTTATCGCAATAACACGTCAGCGTGACGGCTTTCTGAGCGAAGCCACTGCCGTGCCGAGGCAGATCCACCAGCCGGTAAGTCCTAACCCTAGCCACCAGTCGGCCCGCGCGGGCGGTGGCGCGGGGGCGGCTTCCTCTGCCGTTTCTCCGCTAACCACGAGCTCACCGGACGGCGGGATGGACGAAGCCTTGAGGGCCGGGTTGAGCGCGGGGTGGCCGTCGATAAGCGTCATCGTGTCAACCGAGGCCGTGGCGGTGTACCAGGAGTGCTGCTCGGCCACGGGCTGAAGCGTCCCAACGTCGGCGGGGAGGCAGGGGACCTGCAGCACCGCAAACGCGATGGCGACGGCCGACCAGCGGACGCTTCCTGCCAGCTGGGTGAGCGCGGGGGAGGTAAGCAGCAGCCACTTTTGGCCGTCGCGGAGGAGTCCCAATCCAGGCACGGTGGCGTACAGCCCGCCGAGTGGGAGGAGGGACACCAGGGCGAGGGCGAACCCCACCGCTGCCAAGGCGAGGAGCTTTTTCTCGGCGCGGGCAGTGAGCAGGAAGGCAGCGAGGGCGATACCCGCGAGCGGAACGTAGATTCCGGGCGTGACCTCGCTGTTCCACATGCCACCAAGGCCCACGAGCTCGAGCACGGAACTCGGGCGGAACACGTCGGTGGCAGAACCCACAGGCCGGTGGATAAGCGACGGCACGAGCCACGGCAAGCTCATGCCTAAGGAAAATAGCGCCGTGAAGCGCCGGTTGGTGCTGGTGACAAGGCCCGTCGCGGCGGCGGCGATGGCGCCAGTGGGCGTGAGCGAGGCGGCCCACATGGCGATGGCCTGCGTGCCGGGTCGGCGGCCAAGGTAGGCCACGAGCGGGAGCAGCCAAAACGCCGCCACCACAGTCCAGTGCCCCTGGAGCAGCCGCTCAACCACAAACGGATTCCACACGAGAACCGCCATGGCGGCCACCTAGCCGGTGAGGCTTTTTGCATTCTTTGTAGCAGCTACGCAACCAGCGATCGCGGAGGCCACAAGGATGAACCGGGCGAGCCACGAGGCGGGGAAACGAGGCCCACCAGTGCGAGCACCCCGTCCTGCGGGGCGTTGCGGGCGGCGACCCCCGGCGCGGTGCCGAAGTTCCATGCCGAGAGCGCCGGATGATCCACCACCACCATGTCACGGTGGACGAGCACGCCGGGGAGAAAGAGGAACCACTGGGCGAAGTTTAAAATGCTCAACGCTCCATGGGTATAGGTGTTTTTCTAACGTAAGACATTACTGTTGCCTAAATCACTAACATCCTTTTGGATTTTGATGCTAGGATCAGGGCAGCTCATCAACCAGGTGTTGAAGGAGTATCTGGAGCCGTTCACCAAGTGGGCGGCTCTTGTTTTTGCCAAAACCCATCGTGTTCTTTCTTGAGCTTTCGTCGGCGGTGTTCATATTCGGCGTAGTAGGGTTAAGCGCCAAAACGTGTGTCTTTTCGGCGTGTCGTGTGGGTTGGCCATTTTGTGTGTCCGTTACAGTCCTGGTTAAACCAGCGTGACCACAGCTTCCGGGATCGCATTGAGGTTGTGTCCATGGATGGGTTTGCCGGCTACGCCAGTGCTGCTGAAGCTGCGGTACCGAAGGCAACTCGTGTCATGGATCCCTTCCATGTGGTGCGTTTGGCAAGCGACAAGGTGACAAAATGTCGCCAGAGGCTACAAATAGAAACCACCGGTAGACGAGGGCGTCGTGGGGATCCGTTGTATAAAAACCGTAAAACATTGTTGACCAGGGATAGCCTTTTAACTGATGGGCAAAATGCGCGTTTGGATGACCTGTGGGCATTCGATGAGGACTACCAGCCGCTATATCAGGCCTACCTGGTTTATCAGCGTGTTATCGACGCCTACGAGATGAAAAACCGACGGCAAGCCAAAAAGGCAATGAGCCACCTGATCGACCAACTGCGTGTCATGAAAGGCAAGGCGCATAAGGAGATAGCCCAACTAGGACGCAGCCTTCATAAGCGGCGCCGGGATGTCCTCCCGTTTTTCGACCGGGGTGTATCCAACGGGCCAGTCGAAGCAATCAACGGACGCCTCGAACACCTCCGCGGCATCGCCCTCGGATTTAAAAGCCTCAACCACTACATCTTGCGGTGCCTCATCCACTCCGGAGGCCTCACCAACAAAATCAACGCACTCTAAAACCGGAAGAGCCGGTTATCTTCCATGGTCAGGTGTCGGAAGCGCGTAAGAATGAGCTGCTTTCCCGCGCTGTCATCCACGTCCTCCCCTCCGTCAAGGAGGGGTGGGGCCTCGCGGTCATCGAAGCCGCCCTTCACTCCGTCCCAACAGTTGGCTACCGCACGTCGGGTGGGCTGACCGATTCGGTTCGTCACGGTCGTACCGGTGTGCTTGTCGAGGATAAAGCCCACCTGTTTAGCGCCCTCGATGAGCTTCGCGCGAACCAAGAAAAGCGCGCGGAGCTGGGGCGCAATGCACGAGAATTCGCCTCGCAGTTCTCCTGGGAAGCAACAGGTGAGGAGTGGGAAGAGTTACTGAAATCTTTGTAAGTAACAACCAAATGCTGTTCAGTTCTGGTTTCTTGTTGTTGTATTCCTTACGCCGTTCTGCTTGCGTGGGACATGTTTTCCACTTTGATTACTCTTTTTAATCAAGTCAAAACAGCTTGAGACATGAAACGCGTTTTAGAACAGTGAACAATAAAGACCTAAAACACAATGACAAAAAAAACTACCAAGAGTAGATTGCAACGTATAAAAATCGATTTGAGTAAAAAGAGGTAGTCATGTTCGGCGGACTTTCAAACTAAGAACGTAGAAGATACCTGTTGGCGGCGTTGTCCCCAACAGGGTTATGTGAAAGATCAATAAAAATGTGTTCTATTTCCGCTACGGGAAAAATTCTTGAAGCTTCAGATAAAATTTTTCTCGGAATCGGCAGCAGGCAGGTGATCGTACCAAACGATCGGAAAGATCTTTATTTAGCGATTCTGAAAGAAATGGCAGAACGCAGGGGTGTTCGAGTGCCGGAACATTCTTTCAGTGAAATACCTGAATTAAAGGGAGCGTATGAAGACCTGCTGCAATCAGGCGTAATTTCGGACGTGGACACGACGAATTTCAATTCACAAGACGTCACATATAAGACAAAATTGTATATCGAGTCTTTACCTTTGGATTCGAAAAAGGTGGAAGAAGCTGCACAGAGTACAACAGTGTTAATCCTTGGGTGCGGTGGTATTGGGAATCAGGTTGCGTATAGTCTCGCATCGTCACCGGTGAGCAACATAGTTCTCGTCGATGGTGACATAGTGGAGGAAAGCAATTTAAACCGGCAGTTCCTCTTTTCCAGGAAAGACCTCGGTTTTTCCAAAGCTAGTGTCCTCAAAGAGCGCCTGAACGAGCTACGCCCTGAGCTCAATATAACGTGCATCAGCGAATATGTAAGTCGCGAAAGTATTGAGCAAATTCTGGAACAAATCGGCGGGTCCGCTGTTGCAATTATTTCCGCTGATAGTCGGGGCATCTTAAAATCAATCTGTCCAAGTCTCATGAAGGCCGGTGTTCCATTCTTAAATGTGGGGTATCTCAACGATATCTCGATCATCGGACCATTTTGGACGTCGAAGAACGATGCCTGCCCGTTCTGTGGGAATCGATTAGGCATAGAGGCTGGCACTGCGCATGACAGTCTTAGTGCGTTCTTTGATGCCTACGAAGCGCCGTCGTGTATGGTAAATAATTCTTTTGCAGGGGCTATGGCGGTTTCCGATTTGTTTAATTTCTGGAGTGGCGATTTGAACCGCGTTGTTTCTCTAAATAAGCGAATTGGTTTGGTCAATCCGACTTTTAATCGCGTGGAAATCTCTTTGAATCGGGATCCTATGTGCGCAGTGTGTGGCTTTTTGGAGAGATAAAATGGCGAAGCTGCGCATCGGCGATCTTAAAGAACCCGCGAACCCTTATTTCCTTGCGCAAATTTTGACAGGGCTAGCCCTTTCAATTCCGCATGCGATCCTAACGCCAATTTTGTTCTCTAAAGGATTGACCTTATCCCAAATTTTGACAATGCAGGCTATTTATAGCCTGGCGGTACTTTCTTTCGAGCTGCCGAGCGGTGCATTGGCGGACATGATCAGTAGAAGGTATATTTACCTCTCTTCTCGCCTCCTGTTGGTCTTGTATTTCCTGCTGGTCGTGCATGGCTCTGGATTCCTAGTCCTTTCCATTGCATGGGGACTTTACGGAGTAGCAAGCGCATTAGATTCCGGCACGCTTGATGCTGCTTTGGTAAACAATGCAAAAGCGCAGGCATCGGATGGAAAACAAGATCTTGAAAAGCGCCTTTCGTGGTTGGTAAGGAGAGAAAAACAAAGCAACTTCTTAGGGATGATGATTGGCAGTAGTGTAGGCGCTTTTTCGTACCTACAGATCGGTGTAAATATATATTACATTTCGGTACTTTCGGCTTTAGTTGCTGTCTTTTCAATTATAGTATTCTTCAAGATCCCGGAGCAGTATAATACACAAGGCAAAGCCTCTGGAGGGCTAATTAGTCAGCTAAAGGAGCACGTAGGGGAGACACTTAGTGAATTGAAGGAGTCTCCGCAACTTAAGAATTATCTTTCCTTGGCGGTTCTGATTCAAGCCTTTATGCAGCTACACTTTCAGCTTTGGCAGGCGACGGCTTTGGAAAAGGGAGTACAAGAAAAGTATTTGCTTTTTCTATACTTGGTTTTTATTGCAATGTCTTTAATGGCATCTATGATACCTGTCGAATTTCTTTTTGTTCACCGGGCCCTTTTTTGGAGCCTTGCTGCTATCTTCTTTGCATGTTCCGGGCTGGTTATCGTACTTCCGAATTTATGGTATTTGCTGGCGTATTGTACGCTGGTGTTTGTATTAACCCTAGTGGGAAACTACTGTGTTGTCGGAATTCGCAAGTCGGCTTCAGTTGCAAGGATCGGAGCTGTCACTTCACTTGTCAGTCTCAGTAGTAGGGTCGGCGCAATTGTCGTGCTGTTGGTTTCGGCGATACCAATTCGGGTCTATTCCCCGTCTCAAGTTGTTGGCACAGGCTTTACCGTCCTTCTAATTCTGTCTTTGCTTTGGCTTTGGGTGCGTAGAGGAGTGAGGAGCTTAGCCACGAGTCAAAAGTAGCTAAGTATTCAGCAGGCGTCCAGGCAATATCGATTCGCCAACCTTTCGATGGTGTCGAACAATCATTCGGATCATTTGGTCACTCTGTCGCAGCTCGTTCCTCACATGCGCATCGAGCACGTTCTTGATTATCTTGCCGCGCGTCCCGACGCCCGCCTCGACGTCATCGGCTCCGGCTGGTGGGACGCGAATCTGCGCGCCTACGCCCGGGAGCTTGGCGTCGAGTCGCAGGTTATCTTCCATGGTCAGGTGTCGGAAGCGCGTAAGAATGAGCTGCTTTCCCGCGCTGTCATCCACGTCCTCCCCTCCGTCAAGGAGGGGTGGGGCCTCGCGGTCATCGAAGCCGCCCTTCACTCCGTCCCGACGGTTGGCTACCGCACGTCGGGCGGGCTGACCGATTCGGTCCGTCACGGTCGCACTGGTGTGCTTGTCGAGGATAAAGCCCACCTGTTTAGCGCCCTCGATGAGCTTCGCGCGAACCAAGAAAAGCGTGCGGATCTGGGGCGCAATGCACGAGAATTCGCCTCGCAATTCTCCTGGGAATCAACAGGTGAGAAGTGGGAAGAGCTACTGCGGCGGATCGGTCTCACGAGCAAATAAGGGAACCTCTTGAGTTCGCCTAGCACTTAAAAACTGGGTGAATGTACCTTCATGGATCTATGCCACAATTCCGGAGACCGGCCTGAGTCTACTTACTGTGGTATTTTTTGCTTAGTCGTAGTGAGAGCGAGGTCAGAATATAGCGTATGTATTCTGTCCCACTTTCTTCCTTGACTGATCCGTGACGGTTGGTTAGTATCTAATTCATCAACCCCAGCCGTTGACCCTCCGCTGATAGGGAGAGTGCCGATGACTGGGGTTACCTCTTTCCAGGAGGCGTAATGCGTAGCAAACATCGAAATAGCAGGCAACAGATTCCACTTCGGCAAATTACAACGGCAATCCTGGTCGATGGGGGATTCTATAGGAAGCGTGCCTCCGTTCTTTTCGGGCACAAATCTGCAGAGGACCGCGCAACTGAGCTTGTAAAGTATTGTCACCGGCATATTCGGGAATCGAAAGCGGGACTTTATCGGATTTTCTACTACGACTGTCCACCTTCGGACAAGGTTGTTTATCACCCCTTACTTCAGAGACAGATTAACCTGGGGCGGTCCGAGCAATTCAGCTGGACCAATTCCTTCTTTTCTGCTTTGGCAAAAAAGCGGAAGGTTGCGATACGGCGAGGTGAGCCCCTTGAATCTCAAGGTGGCTATGTTCTTAAAGATGCCCCGCTTAAAAAGCTTTGTCGAAAGAAGATCGGAATCGATGATCTAACCGAGGACGACTTTTATCTAGCCATATCTCAAAAAGGCGTAGATATGAGAATAGGTCTTGATATCGCAGCTCTGGCTGAACGAAAGTTAGTTAACCAGATAATTATGATATCAGGCGATAGTGATTTTGTTCCGGCTGCTAAGCATGCCAGACGCTCGGGAATCGATTTTATTTTGGATCCGATGTGGGCAAATATCACTGAGAGCTTGAGTGAGCATATCGATGGCATACGTGAGTGCGTGGCTGATAAGCCGAAGAATTTAGAGGATCCTCTGCATGCCACTAATTTTGGTAAGGCCAATTTGGCAGACGATGACGAGGAAGAGCTCTGATTCTTGTTCACTGGGGCGAACCTGCGCGCCTACGCCCGGGAACTCGGCGTCGAGTCGCAGGTTATCTTCCATGGTCAATTGTCAGAAGGGCGCAAGAATGAGCTGCTTTCCAGCGCCGGCATCCACGTCCTTCCCTCTGTCCCGGCGGTCGGCTACCGCACGTTCGGGGCTCACCGATTCGGTTCGTCACGGTCGCACCGGTGTGCTTGTCGATGATAAAGCCCATCTGTTTAGCGCCCTCGATGAGCTTCGCGCGAACAAAGAAAAGCGTGCGGAGCTGGGGCGCAATGCACGAGGATTCGCCTCGCAGTTCTCCTGGGAGGCGACGGGTAAAGCCTGGGAAGAGTTATTGCGGCGGATCGTTTCCTAGTGAGTGGGGTTACAAGCTTGATGCTCGCGAAAAGTTGCTTTCAAATTGGCATCCTGACAGTTTGTGGGTGTCTGTGAATGTAGCAAACCATGTACCCCAGGTGGTCACATCTGCTATGTAACAGATGCCCATAAAATGTCACGCCCTCCCCGAGAAGCATCAGTGCCCCGGGTCCGATGGTCGCCTGTAGAACGCCATAATTACCGCAGGTAAAGCCATCCACCACAGGGTGAGTCCTAGGCCGAGGGCCCAATCTGCCTGGCTGGGTGGTGGGGCGTCGGGGGCCTTCTCAACGGCGACTCCGTCGACGACGAGCTCCCCCGAGGGTGGGATGGGGGATGCTTTCAGTGCCGGATTGAGTGCCGGGTGGCCGTCGACAAGCGTCATGGTGGGGACGGGGGCGGTGGCCTCGTACCAGGAGGCGTCCTCGGGGACGGGGCGCAGTGCCGCGACATCCTGGGGAAGGGAGGGGACCTGGAGGATCGTGAGCGCGATGACAAGCGCTGGCCAGCGGACATTTCCGGCGAGCTGACACAGGGCGGGGGAGGCGAGGAGCAGCCACTTTTGGCCGTCGCGGAGGAGCCCCGCGCCGGGGATGGTGGCGTAGAGGTCGCCCAAGGGGAGGAGGGATGCGGTGGCGAGGGCGAAGCCCACTCCGGCGAGGACGAGGAGGGAGCGGTCGGCGCGAGGAAGCGCAGGAAGGAGGAAGGCGAGGAGGGCGATGCCTGCGAGCGGGAGGTAGATGTGTGGCGTGGCCTGCGCGTTCCAGATGCCGCCGAGCCCGACGAGTTCCCAGAGGGAGCTCGGCCGGAAGACGTCCGTGGCGGCGGCGACGGGGCGGTGGAGGAGGGAGGGGACGAGCCAGGGCACGCTCATGGCCACGGCGACGGGCACCATGATTTTCTTGCGCCCGGTGGCGATGCCCACAGCAGCACCCGCGATCGCGCCCGTCGGTGTGAGAGATGTCGCCCACATGGTGATTGCTTGAAACCCGGGCCGGTTTTTGAGAGACGCCACCAGCGGTAACAGCCAAAACGCGGCGACGACCGTCCAGTGCCCCTGGAGGAGTCGCTCCACCACGAAGGGGTTCCATAGGAGCACGGCCATGGCCGCCACCTCGTTTATGGCGCCTTGTGCGAAGCGACAAGACGCGATGCACCCGCCCACCGCTGACCCCACGAGGATGAGGCGTGCGACCCAACTCGCGGGGAGAAGGAGACCAGCAAGCGCGAGGAAACCATCCTGCGGGGCGTTGCGGGCGGCGTGGCCTGGCGCGGTGCCAAAATTCCAGGCGGACAGCGCAGGAGTATCCACGATGACCATGTCGCGGTGCACAAGCACACCGGGGAACACCAAAAACCACAATGCGCAGCCGATGAGGAACGTGGCCGCAGCGACGCGGATTACAACACGCGTTTTGTCCATAGCCACAGCCCAACGATGATGCACCCGCCGCCGGCGACGGTGAGCAGGAAGCGGGCAACCTCTAGGGAACGGTGCTGCCGGTAGGCGGCCTCAGCTCGCGCCAGCGCGTCAGTACGCGTCGCCTCGTCGAACGCGATCACCGTGCCGTCGACATCCTCCCGCGCGTCCACGACGATTCCCGAATGCGGCTCTATCGTCACCTCCCGCAGGCGGGGCGTGTTTTCCCTGAACACGTACAGCTTCATCCCGTCGCGCTGCTCCGGGTCCACGTAGTCCACGGTGTCGGCATCGCCGGTGAGCGGATCGTAGATGACGTAGGAGCGTTCCTCCGTCGGCATGGGGAAGTAGTAGGTCAGTCCCGTGTGCGTCGCCTTCTTGGCGGGGAAGCCGGACTTCGGGTCGATGAGATAGGTGCCGGAGACGTCGCGGTCCAGGTGTCCCGTGTACACGTCGGTGGCGGTGACGGTCTTGCCGTGGCGCACCACCGACACGGTTCGCGTCTGCCCATCGCCCACGAGTTGCGCCTGGTAGTTAGCCATGGTTGGGGTGATGAGGCTCTGCAGCAGCCACAGCAGAACGAGCAGCGCCGCGCCGACGCCGATGAACAGATTCCTAACCAAGACAGGCTCCCATATGATGTGGTGTAACTATGAATCGATCGTACATTCCCGCCCTCGACGCCCTGCGCGCCGTGTCGGCCCTCGGCATCATGACCACCCACGTCGCCTTCCAAACCGGCACCCCGGGTCTCGACCGATTCGACTATTTCGTCGCCGTCTTCTTCGCTCTCTCCGGCTTCCTCCTCTGGTGGCGCTACCCTAGCTTTTCGACGCCCTGGGGTACGTATGCTCGCAACCGTTTCGGTCGCATCGTCCCGGCGTATCTCGCCGTGGTGGTGATTAGCTTCGTCGCCTTCAACTCCGCCGGTGTAAACGCCCTGCTCGCAAATGTCTTCTTCGTGCAGCTCTACGTCCCCGGTGCCCTCATGACGGGGCTTACCCACCTGTGGACGATGTGCGTCGAAGTCGCCTTCTACATCATCTTTCCGTTCCTCCGCGAGATCCTCGGCCGTATTGCGAAACCCTGGCGCATCGCAATTATCATCCTCATCGCCCTCGCCTCCCTCGGCTGGGCCTACCTCCCCCTCAACTTCGAAGCCAATTCCCAGATTTTCCCGCCGGCCTACTGCTCCTGGTACGCCGTCGGCATCCTCCTCGCAGAGCTCCATTCCGCTGAACGGGTGCCTCGCTTCCCCTGGTGGATCTGGCCCCCGATCGCCATCGCCGCACTCGTTGCCGGCACCTGCCTCGGCCCAGCGGGACTTACCCACCCAACCCCCACCGAGTTCGCCATCCGCATTTTCTTCGGCGCTGTCTTCGCCCTCGCCCTCCTCTACCTGGTTGTCGACTGGCAGCCCCGCGTCCCCGACTGGCTCGCCTTCCTCGGCCGCATTAGCTACTCGATCTTCCTCTGGCACCTCCCCGTCCTCACCGCCGTCTATGCCCTCACCACCATCACGCTTTTTAGCGGTCACTTCCTCCTCGTCTGGCTCCTCACCTTCGCTTTCACCATCCCCGTCAGCTACGTCAGCTACGAGTGGACCGAGAAGCCCTTCCATACAAGCGTGGCGGCGCGGTCCCATGAACTTTACAGAGTAGATATCCGCCCAAGCTAAAGCGACAGTTACTTCATCGGTGTGATCGCCTTGCGTTACGAGGGCGTGTTCTCCGAGTTTAAGCGGTAGGTTGCTTGAGATCCTTGCATTGAGGCTTCAACGTGATAGAATGACTGCGGAGCCCCGGTGGAGCGCTATCTGGAAACAGGTATTCTCGCCGGGGCATGAGCATCTTTGGGGGCTGGGAGCCCCGATGGAAAACAGACTGAATGGGTTTAGCCTTTTCTACACCTGCAGGGTAGATGCGACTAGCGCCTGGGACGCTGAGCCTGATGCGGGCTGCCGTTGCCGCCAGAAAATGTCAAAGATTCCAGGGCTAGTCTGGCGTTTCTAAACCATGCACATGCAGGAGGATTCTCACTGCTAGCGACCGCTGGAAGGGGATGAGTCCCGCAGTGGTGCAACCTCACAACGTCCAACAGGAAAGGGGACCCGTATTCCAACGAGGTTTGTCGGAAAACCGGAAATGCCGTTAGATTAGGCACCCCTAATCTAACAATGGGCCTTTACGCTTTGCGGTAACGCGTCGACCTACCGCCACCGATGGCAGTTATGCTGCCCTCGCTGAGGAGGGAATCGATAAACGATTTGGCTGTCGAACGCGAAATGCCGCAGAGCGCTACTAGGTCTGCGGTGCGTAGATCGCCGATCTCCTCAAACCACAGATCCGCTACCCCGCGGAGTACCTCCGGTTCTGTGGTGAGGTACTCAGGCACCTTCTCCAAGATCGTGCGGGCCGATTCCCCCAAAAACCAGGTCGGGCCGTGCGGTGCGATGATCGGTTCACCGCCGACGGTCGTCTGGGTTGCCGCTTCGATGGCAATCTGTGCTGATTCTTCGCTCGTCTGCAGTTCCTGTGCCACCGTCTTTACAGTCACGAAAGGTCGGTTCAGCAGCAGGTACAAAATGATCGCGATGCGGTAGTCGCGTTGCCGAGGTTCTGGAACAATTGCAGAGACGAGCTGCATCACCGGAAGAACCGGCTTGCCACCTTTCAACGTGACGGAGATGAATGGCCCCTCAACTTCCTCAAATATCGGAGGCCTGTGTCCGAGCACAATCATGGACTGGTACATGCGATCCACACCTACACCCTGTTTATCCACAAAGCCGATCGCCCGATACAGATCCGCGAGAGCCGGGTAGCGGGCAGCCCGGTTGCTCAAGACGTTGTACGTCGTGATCGCCGGCATGAATCCGCCAGGGCTGCGAACCTCGAGTGTGGAATCCACAGCGTACCAGCGGACCTCGATAATCTCTGTGCGGTTCCAATCCCTGTGAATCATGGCGTTGAGCATGGATTCGCGCACCGCACTGTGTGGAACCTGCGGAACCGATCGGTGCGCTAACCCTTCGATCACGGTGTTGTTTCCGTTAACTACGCGCAGCGCACTTTCCATCTGCTCCAACTGCTCAAGTGCGGAGAACTCTGGTTCGCCCGAGACGCGGTTGACCACGTTTCCTCCTGGCACATCGAAAATGGTCAGCTCGATAAGTGTCCGCCCTGCTGAGGTGAACACGTTCCTGCCTGCCTCCGTGAGATGCCCCGTAGCGTTGATAGCACCGATACCGCGGAGGATCTCCTCGCCGCAGAGTTCCTGGAAGTAATCCTGTTGCTTGCGTGCGATGGCAAGCGCACCATGCCGAACGTCTTTAACCGTCAAGGTAGTTTCCTGCGCCATCGGATCGAAACCTGACTGTCGGCGCTGGTAGTCCCACCATTCGGCTCGGTCCACTGGGCGACACGAGTCGCCAACGCGCCAGCGAAGCGCACCGCTGGTGTTGGGAATGGGTTCGCGTGCCGCAGCAACGAGAATGACGAGAACCCTTTGCCCGGCAACCGTCCGCGCGGAAATATCCGGTGCAACATCGATCCGGGTGTAGATGTTTTGCCGGAGCCAATCGATGTCTAGCTCCGTGCCGATGATCGTCCCAGACTTACCCTCAATGCCAACAATAAGCGCACCACCGCCAGGCGTATTTGCCATGCATGCAACCTCGTCGGCAAGCTTGTTGGCAGCCTCAGTGTTCTGTTTCTTACCCGGCTCTATGTTGGGCCCGTTCCTACGACCGGCCTCTTCTTTGAAGTTGACATCCTGCGTCTCCGTGGTTTTCTGCACACGCCCCATGCTCGCGGAGTCCAGGATCTGGTCAACCTGTGTGAGTAGAACGTCCCGACGTTCCTGTAGGCCTTGGTTGCGTGTCATGGCGCGCTCCTTGTACGGATACGAGATTGTTAGATTAGCTACCCTCTATTCTGTTTATTTTAGCCAAAACTGCGAAAGATTGTTAGATTAGACCCCCTCTATTCTCACAATGAATTGCCGAAATCTCGAAAGTTCAACTGAATAGGCCTCCCTTAAGCTAACGACGCGAAATGTACGAGTCTCCAACAACGTCTCCTTTGGAGCACATCGTTGAGGGTTGCAGGCCTACTCCTTCCGTATCTGCAGGGAAGCACCCAGCGCCACCGCGATGAAGATCGTGACGGCGAGGCTACTCGCGGGGTAGTCGGGGGAGGGCCACGGGGCAAGCGCCAGCCACACGCCGGGGACGCCGAGGCCGAGGCCAATGAGGAGGCTGGGGGAGACGTAGCGGGTGAGACACCACCCGGCCACCGCAGACAGGAGCGCCCACGGCCCCAGTGCTAGGCCAACGAGGGCGAGGCCCACCCAGGGCAGTGCGCGAGCGGGCTGCGCGGGGAAGGTCCGGCGTCGCAAAGCAATGCACACGCCAACAGTGACAATGAGCAGCAAGAATCCGAGGATCAGCGACCACCGGTAGGCATCCTCCGCCACGAATTCGAGGGTGAGTGTCCCATCGACACCAGCGGGCACGATGAAGCCCTGCTGGCCAGCGCGGATGCGGATCGGCTGGAGCTCCGTGCCGTCGATAAAGCCCTGCACCCCGGGGTTGAAGCTGCGGGCCGTGGCGATGATACTGTCCCCGCTCGGCAGCTTAAACCCGGGAACGGTGAGCGTGATCTGCGGGCTCAGGGTGCTCACCTCGTGTCGCCCCGCGGTGAGGTGCACGGTGTCGCCCGCTTGCACCTCCTCGCCGTCGAGCGTCGCCTCCGCGTCCACGATGACATCCATGTCGCGCGGTGCGGTGAACGCGCGGGTCACGCGGCCCTCGCCCGCGAAGACGAATTGTTGCACGTCAGGGGAGGTGTCGGGCACTGTCACTACTCTGCGGATGGGGGCATCGCTCAACTCCACCTCTGCGATCCCCTCCGCTGGGCGCACGTGGACACTGTCCACGGGCTCCGGAAGCGTCACCGTCCCGCTTCCCATCGTCCACGTGCGGCCACCCGCAGTGACCTCCGCCTCACCCTCGGTGAGGACGAGCTTCAGCTCCTTCCCCGGCGTGTCCGGGTGGAGCTCCAGCCACGTGCCGTACCAGGCCGTGTCCTCAAACCCGTCGACGGCAGCGGTGATGGAATGCTCGGGCTCCGCGCCACCAAACCGTGTCGGATCGGCGACATCCGGGCCGTGCGTGACGTGCCCGCCGAGCTCCTCCACTGCGGTTTTGGGCCCGACGGACGCGTAGTCCTTCACCTTGTTCTTCACGCCTGTCGTCTCCCCGGGCGCGAGGATGCCCGACGTTGGATTCTCCAGCGTGCCGTAGTTGCGCTCCACGAGGGTGGGGGTGTCGGTGACGATCGTCGCGTCTTTGTCCACTAGCTGCCACATGGCGGCGCCGTGGATGGTGTCCAATAAAGCGATAGATTCGCCACCCCCAGCGACCTTCACTGGCGCGCCGCGGTTGAGGGTCCGGTCTACCTTTTCTACGTCTTGCCCATTTCTCACCACGTAGCCGAACCCGAAGCCCGCAAGAGCTTCCTCGCTCATGTTCGCCATGAGCCCGTCGAGGCCACGGATGTATTCGGGGTAGGCAATGGGGATCGCATCGCGGACGGTCCAGGGAACGCGCAGCAGCGGCTGCAAGGGATCGTCGCGGGTCCAGCCCCAGTCCTCCCGCGAGAAGGACCGTTCGGGCGCGATGAGGACGGCCTTGCCCTGGGCGTTTAAAAAGTCCGCAGTTTCCTGGTAGTACGAGGGAACCTCCCGGTAGGCGCCTTTGGGCGCGAGCTGCCCCGTCAGCGCCGGGGAGATCGCCACGCAGGTGACAAGTGCCAGGGCCACGAGGGATGTCCTATCTGCCCGGTCGCATAACCACGCAACGCCGATGACCAGGGGAATCGTGACCAGGGGAGTGAACTTGTGGAGGTTGCGAAACGCGGCCAACGAGCCGTCGAGAAGCGGAGACTGAAACGAGAGCACCGCAAGCCCGACAAGCAACATCATCACCCACGGCGATCCCGCGATGCCGCGCAGGCCGAGCGCCGCGACGGCGACCGTGGCGAGGACGAGGAGTGGCACGGTGACCAGGAGGAACCCGGCGGTGCGCTCATCATCGACGAAGGGCGACCAGCTCGTCGTGCCGCGCAGAATTTCCAGGGGATTGAGCCAGCGCGTGGTGACGTAGGCGGACTCGATGTAGTCGGTGAACGGCGGGGAGTATTTCCCCAGGATGAGGAGCGGCCCGATCCACCACGCGGAGACGGCGACGACACCGACACACCAGATGGCTAGCGCCTTCCACGCGCGCCGGGCGAGGAGGACGAGACCTGCGGGGACGAGGGCAGCGAGTGTCGCGGTGGCGTTGACTGCGCCCATGCAGGCGACGGCGAGGAGGCTTGCAAACGGTTTGTTTTTGAGGAGGGGAGCCACCGTCCACGGCACGAGCGCCACGACCCACGCCTCCGAGGAGATGGCGCCGATGGTGGTGAGGATGCGCGGGCAGAAGGCGTAGAGGAGCGCTGGTAAAAGTGTCTTTTTGTAGCCAAGGTTCCTGAGCAGAGCTGTTGTGCCCGTGTAGGCGATGGCGAGGAGGAGCCACCACCACAGGCGCTGCGCGACCCAGTCGGGGAGAAAATCGGTGAGGGCGAAGAAGAGGCCCTGGGGCCAGAGATAGCCGTAGGCCTGGTTTTGCAGGCCCCACGGGGCGAAAAGCTGGGTGGCACCGGCTAGGAAACCCCACGGGTTCGCGGCGAGGTCGTGCTTGGTATCGGCGGCGGTCAGGCCGGGGGACTGCAGGAAGCAGAGGATGCCCAGGAGGGCTATTACGCTACTCTCTCGAACCGTAATCCGGGTTGCCAAGGACGGCGTCGTCGGTACTAACCGTGTGCTCAACCGTGCTCCCATCCTCGGATGTCAGGGAGACCACACCGATGACGGCGGCGACACCGGCGACAAGCCCCACGACGGCGGAGGCCACGGCCGGGCCCGCGGTGCGGCGCGTCAGCGAATGATACGTAAATGGCACGTAAATCCCCTTAACATCTCTAATGTGGGTACAATCCTATACCGCGTTGAGCCGTTGGTCGAACCACCGCGTATTCTGGTTGACGTTTCCAGGTATCACGAAAGGGCCGATTTTCTCATGGCAGGACGAGCATCCGCAGCGCTGGCGTGCGTCGCTTTGGGGTGTGCAGGTGTCCTTTCTGCCTGTTCTTTCACCCCGGAGCCGGAGACGGTAACATCCATCGCCACGAGCACAGAGGTCACCACTCAAACGGAAACCCACACCGAGCCGATGCCCGTCCCTGTCCCTGCTGATCAGCGGGCGCAGGTTGCCTCCCTCATGACGGTGGGCGTGAAAGATTACGACGATGCGCTGTTCGCCCTGCACCAGGGCGTGGGTGGCATTTTCATCGCTAGCTGGACGGATCCGGCGCTGCTCACGGATCCGGAGCGGAACATCGCCACGCTGCGCCGGGAGATCGGTCGGCCGTTCGCCGTCACTATCGATGCCGAGGGCGGCCGCGTCGTCCGCCAGCCCGCCCTCCTCGGCGATATCCCCTCCCCGCGCGTCATGGCGGAGACGATGTCCACCCAGCAGGTGGAGCAGGTGGCCTACGACCTCGGCCAAAAACTCACTGACCTTGGTATCACGGTCGATTTCGCCCCGGTCCTGGACACGGACGCGGGCCCGGCGGACGGTGCCATCGGAGACCGTTCGTTCTCAGCGGAGGCGGGCCGCGCGACGGAGTACGCCATCGCCTTCGCCCGGGGGCTCAGCAACGCGGGCGTAACCCCCGTGTTCAAGCATTTCCCTGGCCACGGCCGCGCGACGGGGGACACGCACACGGGTTCCGTGCAGACACCGCCGCTGGAGGAGCTGGAGAGGCTGGATCTCCTCCCGTACGGCCCGGCGTTGACGGAGTTTCCCGCAGCGGGGCTGATGGTCGGTCACGTGACGGTGCCGGGGATGGGCGACGCGCCGGCGTCGCTGAACCCCGAGGTCTACGAACTCATCCGCTCCGGCGCGTACACGCGCGGAACCCCCTTCGACGGTGTCATTTACACCGATGACCTCTCCAGCATGAAGGCGGTCTCGGCGGAGCATTCCGTTCCGGAGGCCGTTCTTGCCGCACTTCAGGCGGGGGCTGATAACGCTTTGTGGGTTTCCACCGATACATTGGTGGAGACGATTGATACGGTCAATGCGGCCGTCGATTCGGGCGCGTACCGTCGTGAGCGCATGTATGACTCGGCGGTGCGGGTCGCCCAGCTCAACCACGAAGGGATGTAGATGAAACGCATCGGACTTGCCGTAGGCCTGTTTGTGTTGCTCCTCTTGGGCCTGTATGGCGTGGATACGGTCCTCACGCAGGGCACCGTTCCCCGTGGCACCACTGTGGGTGGGGTCGCAATCGGTGGGATGAACCCCGCCGATGCTAAAAATAAATTAACTTCCACCTTCACCTACCGCCCCGTCGAGGTTTCGGCGAACGACATGCGCACCACCATCGATCCGCAGGCCGCGGGGCTGGCCCCCGACTGGGACGCGACCATCGAATCCGCGGGCACGCCGTCGCTCAACCCGATCACCAAGCTCACCTCCTTCTTCACCACCACCGAGGTCCCGATCCAGTCCCACGTTAGTGATGCATTTTCACCTGCCATGCGGGCGGTCGCCACGGAGCTCACCCGCGAGCCCGTCGACGGTGGTCTTTCGCTTGTCGACGGTTCCGTGAACCGCATTCCTCCCGTCATCGGTCAGACTGCTACCGAGGAGTCCGTTTCCGATGCTGTCCTCCACAATTGGCTCAACCCCGACGGCGTCATCGTCGAGGTGACCGAGGTTCCGCCCGCCATCGGCGACGAGGAGATCGACGCCGCAGAGAAGGGACCCGCCAAGAAGGCCCTGGCCGCCGACATTGTCGCCCACGGCAACGACAAGGTTGATGGCATCATCCCCCGCACCCGGATGGGTGAGATTCTTACTTTCGCGCCGGAGAACGGAGTTCTCCGGCCAGAGGTCAACGTTGACCGCGCCCGCGAGATCCTGAACGAGAACTTGCAGACCACCGACGTCGCCCACAAGAACGCCACCCTCACCCTGACCGGCGGCGGCCGCTCCGTCACCCCGCACGTCGACGGCACCGTCATCGATTGGGAGAAAACCCTCGAAGGCTTCCCCGAGCGCGTTCTAGGCGACGAGAAGGAATTCGACGTCACCTACAAACCCGACCCCGCCACCTTCACCACGGAGCAGGCTAACGCCGCCACCTTTAACGACGTCGTGGGCTCCTTCACCACCGGCGGCTTCTCCGGCCCGTCGGGTACGAATATTGCCCTGGTAGCGAAGACTGTCAACGGTGCCATCGTCGCCCCCGGCGAGACCTTCTCGTTGAATGGATATACAGGCCCCCGCGGCACCGCCCAGGGTTATGTCTCGTCCGGCGTGATTCTTAACGGCCACGCCGACACCGCCGTCGGTGGTGGTATTTCGCAATTTGCGACAACCCTCTACAACGCCTCGTACTTCTCGGCAATGACCGACATCGCCCACACCCCGCACAGCTACTACATCTCCCGCTACCCCGCGGGCCGCGAGGCCACCGTTTACGAGGGTGCCATCGACCTCGTCTTCCGCAACGACACCCCGAACCCCGTCCTCATCGAGGCGGGCGTGAGCGGCAACGAGGTCACCGTCACTTTCAAGGGCGTAAAGACGACGAACGTCCAGTCCATCCCCGGCGGCAAGTGGAGCTACACCCAGCCCCAGCCGATGAGCGTCAGCGGGTCGAGTTGTTCGCCCTCAAACGGTGCCCCCGGCTTCACCACATCGGATACACGGGTAGTGACTGACCTCGCCGGAAATGAGTTGTCGCGGACCTCCACCACCACGGTCTACGACCCGGTCCCCATCGTCCGCTGCTCCTAGTCCTGGATCACCCGGAGGGTACAGTACCCATCGCCACCCAGCGGGGTGACGTCAATGCTTTCGTCTGCCATACGCAGTGAGGTGCGGATGAAGCCTTCATGAATGGCGCAGATTGCGATTCCCGGCATGTGGCCATCGTGAACGAAGGGGCACGAGTTCAGGTGGATGGTCTCGCCACGTCGCTGTGGAGTGAACCCTAGCCGGTGCAGCAGGGCAATGAGGTTGTCCTCGTCTGTGCTCCCCGCAAGACCCAGGCGTTTTGCCCACGAGCGCCCGAGCTCCAGGCCATCCTCGTAGGACATGTTGTGGGTGAGCTCTTCGATGAGAGCCACGTGTTGCGCATTGAGGTCATCGGAGTTGGGTACGCGGGACCTAAACAAAAGAGAGGGGCGGCCACGGCCGGAGGCCGCAGCCGTGATCGTTTCCACGGCACGGCTTTCGACGAGCTCGTCGAGGTGCCCTCTGACCGTGTTGATGTGGACACCCAGGAGCTCCGCGATATCACTTGCGCGAGCGCCGTCGGGAAAATCCTGCAGAACATCGAGGACGATCTTCTGCTTCGGACTCAGCGCGAAGTGATCGGCGGTCATCTCAGCGGATGACCGGGGTGGCTTGTTGGGCATGTAGAACCTCGTCCTGTTTTCGCGTAAATGGGGGTACTAAGTCTACCGAACCGGATACCAGCCCAAATCGCCTATGCACCCCGTGACGTTGCCTCAGTCTTGTTCTTCTTCACCATCCGCGCTTCCCTGCTCACAGGAGCCCATCCGCGACGTGCGTGTTCCGACGTAGTGGCCTCGCGGGAGCGGTAGACCACATAGGGGCGTGTGGTGTAGCCCAGCGGCACGGATACGACGTGCACCAACTTCGTGAATGGCCACACGAGGAGGAGAATGAGACCGGCGATAATGTGGAGTTTGAATTCCACCGGAACGTTGGTCATGAGCTCGGGCTGCGGATTGAAGGTGAACACCCCGCGGATCCAGGGAGAGATGGTCTCACGGTAGTCGTAGCCGTCGCTTCCCCGAAGGATCTGCGTTGACAGTGTCGCCCAGCCACCGAGGAAGATGGCTGCGGTGAGGAGGACGTACATGAGGATATCGTTTCCCGATGTCGCCAGCCGCACCGATTTCACCACGAAGCGGCGATAGAGCAGGCCTAGCAGACCGAGGATTGCGGCGAGACCGAAGATCGATCCAAGTACCACCGCCATGAGATGATACGTGTGCTCTGGGATCCCCAACGCCTCAGTGGCCGACTTGGGCACGAGCAACCCAGCGGCGTGCCCGACGATCACACCGAGCATGCCGTAGTGAAACAGCGGGGACGAGAGCCGGAGAATCCTTGATTCGTAGATTTGCGAGGACTGTGTAGTCCAGCCGTACTGGTCGTAGCGCCACCGCCAGATCAGTCCGGCGACAAAAACAACGGCGCTGATCCAGGGAAGTACTGTCCAGAAGAAGAGTGAAAACGTACTCATGAGTGTGTCACCTCAGCTAGGGGGAGAGTGGTATCTGCGATGCCCACGAGCTCTGCGGGTGGGCCTTGGCGCACCAGGGAAAGGAAGCGGTGCGTTGTTTCGTCATCCATGAGCGGAAGCATCTGAGTGATGGCTGCGATCACGTGATGGTAGGGGGAATCGAAGCTTTCCAGCGACGCGCGGAGGACCTCGATGCCGTCGCGGTGTGCGCGCAAGAGGTCGACGAGGGTCGACGGATCGTCCACGCTCGCAATCGCTTCGAGGACAACACAGAGATGATCCGGTAGCTCCCGCCGAGCCAGCTCGCAGCCAGACGCGCGGAGCGCATCCCCGAACGCGAGGATCGCTGTGCCGCGCTGTCGGGTATCTCCCACGGCGTAGTAGCTGAGATAAAGCGAGCAGCGGCGTTTGTGATCGAAGATGTCGACGTAGTGCTGCGCTAATCTGCGCGCGCCCCGTGCCCGTGCGGCATCGAGGAAGGCTCGCAGGTCGTCCGCGATCGTCTCTGGAAGGCTGGCTAAGGCATCCTCGATGGCAGTAAGTCGCGTGTTCCATTCGTCCTCAGCGCAGACCTCCGGGTAATCCAAGAGGAGGGATGCAGCCATGGCAACAATGGCTTGTTGCTCCGCCGTGACATCGACAGGTGGAGTAAGCGTCTCCACCGCCGGGCCGTTAAACGTAGCTTTCTTCATTAGGAATCGGACCGGCCTTCCCTCGTCACCGTGGTGGTACGGCTCGGTCGTGGCGGGAACATGTCGTGGGGGGTCGTGCCCGTGGGCCACGATTTCAGGCTCACGGAGGTGGCTCCGCCGAATTCCGCACCGGTGGCATTCGTCGACCGCGCAGAGATCGCGCATTCCATGTCCTGCGCAACATCCTCCCGCGTCAACCCCAGCTGCGACATGCCACGGGGGATCTCGGAAGAGGTGGTCGGGATGACGTACCGGTCGTCGTATTTGGCAATCGACAGCAGTCGGTGCATCGCCACCATATCCTTCCCCGTCATCCCGACGGCCGCCGCGATGTCCTCCTGTGGGTCGTTGCCGAGCGACAGGTCCCGCATGTAGGAACGCATGGCTGCGAGTCGCCGTAGGGACTTTTCGACGGGCACGGTGTCGCCCGCAGTAAAGAGGCCAGCGAGATACTCCAGCGGAATCCGCATGCGGGAAATCGCCGTGAACAAAATCTTGTGGTCCTCACCATCGTTACCGGATGCGGTCACCTCATCGACGATGGGGGACAGTGGCGGGATGTACCAGACCATCGGGAGGGTGCGGTACTCGGGGTGCAACGGGAGCGCTACCTCATAGCGGGAGATGAGCTCCCAGATCGGTGACTCCTGCGCGGCCTTGATCCAGGTGCGGGGGACACCGTCCCTCTTGGCCTGCTCAACCACAGACGGGTCGTGCGGATCGAGGAGCACGGACCGCTGCGCGTCGTAAAGCTCGTGCTCATCCTTGACGGCTGCAGCTTCCGGAACCCGGTCCGCGTCGTAAAGCACAACACCGAGGTAACGGAGGCGACCCACACACGTCTCCGAGCACACGGTCGGCTGCCCGACCTCCAAACGCGGGTAGCAGAGAGTACACTTCTCCGCCTTGCCCGACGCATGGTTGAAGTACACCTTCTTGTACGGGCACCCAGATACACACATGCGCCAACCACGGCACTGATCCTGATCGACGAGCACGATCCCATCCTCGGAGCGCTTATACATCGCGCCGGAGGGACAGCTTGCCACACACGCAGGATTGAGGCAGTGCTCGCAGATACGAGGGAGGTAGAACATGAAGGAATCCTCGATCTCCGTGCGCACCTTGAGGTTCATCTGCTGGAGAATCGGATCCTCGTGCAGGGTCTCCTTCGAACCACCGAGGTCATCGTCCCACGCAGAAGACCACTCAATCTTGTCCAGCGGCCTACCGTCGAGCTGCGACACCGGCCGGGCCGTGGGGAGTGTCTTTTGATCCTTGGGAGCAGACAGGAGCTTCTCATACTCGTAGGTCCAGGGCTCGTAGTAATCCGAAATCTCCGGGAGATCCGGATTAGCAAAGATGCTGGCGAGCTTCTTCAACCGCCCGCCGGACCGGAGCTTGAGCTTGCCGGAGCTGGATCGCTGCCAGCCACCCTTCCATTTGCTCTGATCCTCCCAGTGGCGTGGATAGCCGATGCCGGGTTTGGTCTCCACGTTGTTGAACCACACATATTCGGTGCCTTCGCGGTTCGTCCACGCTTGCTTACACGTGACCGAACAGGTGTGACACCCGATGCACTTGTCCAGGTTCATCACCATGGCGATCTGTGCCATAACCTTCATTAGTATTCAACCTCCTGCGAGCGGCGACGAATGGTGGTGACTTCATCGCGGTTGTTGCCGGTTGGCCCGATGTAGTTAAACGAATAGGTGAACTGGCCGTACCCACCAATGAGGTGGGTCGGCTTGATCATGATGCGGGTCAGCGAGTTGTGCGTTCCACCGCGCCGACCCGTCTTTTCATTCAGCGGTGTGCCTACCGTACGCTCTGAGGCGTGGTGCATGAACACGGTTCCCTCCGGGATACGGTGGGATACCACCGCGCGAGCTGAGACGATGCCGTTGCGGTTCCGCGCCTCGATCCAATCGTTGTCGCGAACACCGATCTTCTCCGCGTCCTTATCACTCATCCACACCACCTGGCCACCGCGGGCCAGCGAGAGGACGTGGAGGTTATCAAAGTACTGGGAGTGAATCGCCCACTTGTTGTGGGGCGTCAGGTAGCGGACGGTGACCTCCGCGCGCGAACCTTCGGCAACCGTTCCCGGCGCGGTTTCGCCGTAGAGGGCGTGCACGTCAACCGGTGGCTTGAATGTCGGCATCGCTTCGCCGTACTTGATCATCCAGTCGTGATCCAGGTAGTAGTGCATGCGTCCGGACAGGGTATGCCAGGGCTTGTCGTGCTCGATGTTGATGGCAAACGCTGTGTAGCGGCGGCCACCATGCTCCGACCCGGACCACTCCGGTGACGTGATCACGCCAACGGGTTTCTCGGAGACGTCCTTCCACGTGATCCGCTTGCCCTCTTCCTCGATGGAAAGGTCAGCGGTAGGTTTATCGGAACCGACCCGCTTGTCCAGCTCACGGAAGCCTTGCGTAGCGAGGCGGCCGTTGGAGGTGCCGGACAGGCGCAGAACCGCTTCGCACGCCTTCTTGTCGGTGGCCAACGACGGTCGGGGGCCGATCGCTGTGTCCAGCGTTCCGTTGATCTGGGCGAGTTCTTCCACCTCTCGGTCGGGCCTGTAGGGGATGCCCTTCGTGTTCATCCCAGCCTGTGCGGAGAGGGGCCCGAGGGCATTGAACTTCTCGTAAATCTTGGTGTAGTCGCGCTCGACGGTCACCATGTTTGGCAGGGGTGCTTCATCGAGCGGGCCAACGATGCCCTTTGGCGATCCCAATTCGGCCGGTGAATCGTGACCGCCGGGGACGGTGATGACATCGGTCTGCGTGCCCAACCACTTCTCGGCGAACTCGGAGAACTTTTCGGAGAGATCCTGGAACAGCTCGAAATCGGTGCGCGCCTCCCACGGGGGCGTGATCGCCGCGTTGAACGAGTGCAGGAACGGGTGCATATCCGTGGACGAGAGATCGTGCTTTTCGTACCACGTGGCAGCCGGGAAAATCAGGTCACTTACCAGCGTGGTCGAGGTGTTACGGAAGTCCGAGGTGAGCATCAGATCCAGCTTGCCCTGCGGGGCCTCATCGTGCCATGTGATAGACCGTGGACGTTGCCCGGGCTTCAGCTCTTCCGCCGTCGCATCGGAATCGACGCCGAGCATGTGCCGGAGGAAGAACTCGGTTCCCTTTGCCGAGGATCCCATGAGGTTCGTGCGCCAGTTGAGGAGGATCTTCGGGCTTGCCTCCCGGGCATCCGGATCCTCGCACGCAAACTTCACATCGCCACTGCGAAGCTGCTCGGCAATGTAGTCCGCGGGTGCTACTCCGCGTTCCTTCGCTTCCTCAGAAAGCACCAGCGTATTGCGAGTGAACTGCGGGTAGCTGGGCATCCAGCCACGCTTCATCGATTCGACGAGGGTGTCACTCGTCAGCTCGTCGCCGTCGACATCCGTCGCGAGCGGCGACGTGAAGCGGTTCGTTTTTGCAGAGTCGTAGCGCCACTGGTCGGTTGTCAGATACCAGAAGCCCGTGGAGATCATCTGGCGCGCCGGGCGTTGCCAGTCGAGGGCGAATGCGTACTGCGCCCAGCCGGTTTGTGGTCGGAGCTTTTCTTGCCCCACATAGTGCGCCCAGCCGCCACCGTTGACACCCTGCGTGCCGCACATCGTGGTGAGGGCGAGGAACGTGCGGTAAATCTCGTCGGAGTGGAAGTAGTGGTTGGTGCCCGCACCCATAACGATCATCGAGCGACCATGGGATTCCTCCGCATTTCGCGCGAATTCGCGAGCCACGCGGATGGCACCTTCCATCGGGACACCGGTTAATTCCTCCTGCCACGCCGGCGTTCCATAGCACGTGAGATCGTCGTAACCGGTGGGCCACTCGCCGGGGAGATTGAGTTCCGGGCGAGGGACGGAATAATTGGCCAGGAGGAGGTCGAACACCGTGGTGTAGGTACGACCTTCGATATTCACAGTCGGTACTCCGCGGTGGATAACACCAGCACCAATGGGGCCGTCCGCATTCCCCTGATAGGGGAGGTCGAAGCGGGGCAGGAGAACCTCGGCGGTTCCATAGCCATCAATGTCTGCCGCAGACATGACCGGATCTACGCCGTCCAGGCTAAGGTTCCATTTGCCTTCGCCTTCAGCGCCCCAGCGGTCGGCAACGGTGCCACCCGGATCCACAACGCGTCCGTGTGCGTCCAGGACAAGGAGCCTGTGGTTAGCATTAGGGGAGTGGGCCAGATCCGGATCCGACAGATCCGCTGCGGTGAGGAACTTACCGGGAACGAACCCGCCCTCGGCATGTGGATCCAATTCAACCAGGAACGGCGAATCCGTGAATCGCCTCATGTAATCGAGGAAGTACGGTGTCTTCTCACCGACGTGGAATTCCTTGAGGATGACGTGTCCCATCGCAAGGGCAAGGGCACCATCCGTTCCCGGGTTGGCGCGAAGCCACTCGTCGGCAAACTTGGTGTTGTCAGCGAAATCGGGCGAGACAACGACGACCTTCTGGCCGGAGTATCGTGCCTCGACCATGAAGTGTGCGTCGGGCGTGCGGGTGAGCGGAATGTTGGAACCCCACATGATGAGGTATGTGGAGTTGTACCAGTCACCCGATTCCGGAACGTCGGTTTGGTCCCCGTACACCTGAGGTGAGGCCGGGGGCAGGTCAGCGTACCAGTCGTAGAAGGACAGGCTGACGCCACCGATCATCTGCAGGAAGCGCGTGCCGGCACCGTAGGAAATCATGCTCATCGCGGGGAGCACGGAGAAGCCAGCGACTCGGTCGGGACCGTACTGCCGAACGGTGTATACGTGCGCGGCTGCGGCGATCTCGATGGCTTCCTCGTAGTCGATGCGGATCATTCCGCCCTTGCCACGCGCCGATTTGTACTCCTTGGATTTGAGCGGGTCCTCGACGATGTCACGCCAGGCGAGGACTGGATCCCCCAGCCGCTTCTTGCTTTCCCTGTACATTTCCACGAGCACGGCGCGGACATACGGATAGCGAATTCGCGTAGGAGAATAGGTGTACCAGCTGAACGCCGCGCCACGGGGACAACCCCGTGGTTCGTATTCCGGCATATTCGGACCTGTGGTGGGGTAATCGGTCTGCTGCGATTCCCACGTGATGACGCCGTCTTTCACGTACACCTTCCACGAGCAGGAGCCCGTGCAGTTGACGCCGTGCGTCGAGCGCACGACTTTGTCGTATGCCCAGCGATCGCGGTAAAACACGTCTGCCTCTCGGCCGCCGGTGAGGTGCAGTTCATGGCCCGTAGAGTCGGTGGTTCCGCCACGGACAAACGACCCGAAGCGGAGGAGGGGGTTACTCATGACTTGTCCTTTTTCATTTCAAATTGTGGTCATTTAGCCCGGGTATGGGGCACCTGGGCGCGCGTAGAAGATCCAGGTCAACGTGGTTGCGATGGCAAAGAACACGACGCAGCCCCAGAAGAACGTCGCCGGGTGCATCATGGTCAGCAACACACCGACGATGAACGGACTGAACGACGCGATGGCAGAGGTCCACCCGATAACGCCACCGGACTGGCGCTTAGGCAGAACCATCGGCATTTGTTTGAACGTGCCAGCATTGCCGAGGCCGGTGAAGAAGAACATGGTCAGCATCGCAATGAGGAACGGCCAGAAGTCGCTCGGTGAATCCGGCTTGAGGAAGATGGCTGCCACCGCCGTCGAGATCGTCATGCCTACGCCGCCGATGAATGTCCAGATCGCACCGCCGAACTTGTCGCATAGTGGACCCCACAGTGCACGGACACCAGCGCCGATGAGTGGTGCGAGGAAGGCGAAGCTTGCACCCTTCGGGAGGGTTGCCGGATCCACGCTCGATGCGAATTCACTCTGCGGGCCGAAGGTGTTGTTCACCAGCAGCCCGAACTGTGCGGCAAATCCGGCAAACGCACCGAAGGTCATGATGTATACAACGGTCAGCACCCACGTGTTGATGTTGCCAAAGATATCCATCTGCTGCTTGATGTTTGCCTGTACGGGAACATCCTTGAGGTAGATAAAGGCGACAATGGCGATGACGATTGTCCACGGAACGAAGAAGATTCCAACGTTGTGCACCCACAGCAGTTCCCCGGTAGCGGTGCGTTGGGGAGCAATCATCCCGAGTCCGAAGAGGCCGAATCCCATGATCCATGGGCCGAGGAACTGAATGAGGGAGACACCGAAGTTGCCCAGTCCTGCCTGCAAGCCAAGGGCTGTACCGGATTTTGCCTTGGGGAAGAAGTATCCAGTAGACGGCATGTAGCCGGAGAAGCATCCGCCACCGATGCCCGTCATGAGGGCAAGGACGATGAGCCACCAATACGGTGTGGTTGGATCCTGCACTGCGAAGAACCAGCCAAGCATAGGAATGAGGAAGAGTAAAGAGGTGAATCCCACCATCTTCCGCGTTCCGATGATCGGTGGGAGGAACATATAAATGAGGCGCACAACGCCGCCGGATAGTCCGGGAACTGCTGCGAGCCAGTAGAGCTGAGTGGCTGACAGATCAAATCCGATTTCGTTGAGCTTCGGTGCGATGGCCGAGACGAGGTACCACACGCAGAAGCCGATAGTTAAAGAAATCGTGGAGATGATGAGAGTTCGCCAGGCTATCTTGGAATCCCATGTGGCTGGGTCTTCCGGATCCCATCCATGTAGTACTCGCTGGGATGTATCCAGTGAGTTAGTTTCGGCCATTTTTCCTCCCGGAGCGATGTGATTGTGCTTACATTATTTAGTACGGAATTACCTAGATTAACTCCTCGCGGTATCATTGTTTCACATAACATAATGAAATTTGGAATCGCCGTTTGCCGAGGTCAAATAACCCAAGCTCAAGGTGGTTTAAGGGGGAAACTAATTAGGGTTACCTTCCAAGAATTTCACGTTCACAGAGAAAAGTTGGTAGGGCGGATGCGGGTGGGTATCCACCAACGTTGTCTTTCGGGCAATGGTTGCGGAGCGCAATGCCGATGCTGATTGGAGATGAAGGTATGGGAATCACCGGAGTTGTAATCACCGTGTCAGATCGGACCTCGCGCGGTGAGCGAAAAGATAAGTCGGGACCCCTTGCTGTAGAGCTGCTGCGAAAATATGGCGTGGAATGTGATGCGCCGATTGTGGTCAAGGATGGGATTGACACTGTGGGGTCTGCCATCAGTGAAGCCCTCGACGCGGGGCACCGCCTCATATTCACCACGGGCGGAACAGGTGTGAGTGCTCGTGACCTGACGCCGGAAGCTACTCAGCCGTTCATCGAGAAAGAACTAAGAGGGGTTGAGGTGCAGATTCTTCTTGCCGGGTTGGAAAAGACTCCGCAGGCGAGCTTGTCCCGCGGGTTGGTGGGCACCAGTGGAAACGCCCTGATCGTCAACGCACCTGGTTCCCGTGGTGGGGTGAAGGACACGGTCGGTGTCATTGGGGATCTGATTCCCCATATCATTGAGCAGCTCGACGGCTATGACGGGGCATCCCATAAAAAGTAGCCCCCTCGGTTTTCGCTATGCGCTGCTTCTTGAGCTGCGCGTGGGGTTCAATGCCCCGGCGTTGACGTTCCCGCCGTAACCGAAACTATCGCCGCGGCTCTTCCTCATCCTCCCAGTTTCCGGGGTAGTCACCGCGAAAGATGTGCCAGCCGACGACGAAGCATAAGGTGCCGACGAAGAAGACGATTCTGGCGGTGAGGGTGCTTTCTGCGGCTTTGCTGGCACCCATGAAGATCATGGCGGCGAGGAGGAGGGGGATGGCCCAGCCCCATTTGATGGTGTGCATTGCGTGCTCCTTTGCTGGCGGTGCAAGAAGCACTGTATAGCGTCGCGCGGACCCCCGCACTTGCAGTACATCGCTAACCGAGGTACCATGTAAAGCAAGCTACTGAAAGGACTGTATGGATTCCCAACTGCGCAAGGGGGTGCTAGAGATGGTCGTTCTCACTCTCCTCGCCAAACAGCCCTCCTACGGCGGCGAGCTTCTCGAGCGTCTCGCTGCAAAAGATCTCGATGTTAGCGAGGGCACGCTCTACCCGCTGCTTTCCCGCGTGAAAAAGGCCGGCTACGTCGATACTTCCTGGGAGCCGTCACCCTCCGGCCCCCCGCGGAAGATTTACACCGTCACTACCTCCGGCAAAAACCACCTCACCGACCTCACCTCCCAATGGCAACGCTTCAGCGCCAGCGTATCCGCGCTGGTAGGAAAGGATTAATCATGACCCGCTTCTCCGCCTTCGACCCAGAAAACCCGAACTGGCTCGTCCCGCGCCGCGTCGGCGTCGGCTGGGATTTGAACCTCGGTAAGCTCGCCGTCAAGGCAGGCCTTATCCGCCCCGACGATTCCCTCCCGGACCTGCAAGAACACATCCCAGCCCCCGTCTCCAAGGCACTAACCTACGCACCCCTTGCCGGAGCCGGCCTCATCGCCGTCGTCGGCCACTTCGTCGGCATGCGCGACGGAAAACTCCCCACGCATTGGGGCTTCGACCTGCGACCGGATCGTCTGACAGCCGCGCGCCCCGCCGCCGCCGTGCCCGTCCTTGTCACCCTCGGCTTCACCGCCTTCACGCTTGTCGAGGCCTACCGCCACAAGTCCATCGATGCCTCCCTGTCTGCTCAGACCCTGGGCCTCCAGGCGTTCTCCCTGGCCACCCTTGCCGAGCTTGCCCGCTACACCGAGGGCGACGATTCCCCGGCCTGGGGCATCGGCCTTGGTATCCTCGCCATGCCCGTCACCGCCCTCGGCGTGCTCGTCGGCACGGTGAACTCCGCCCTCAACAACATCGAGTTCGAGTAGCGCTTCACTTTTTGCAGCAGATTCGTCCCAAACCCCTGAAATTAATGGGGTTTCCGTGAAATCTGCTGCAAAAAGTAAAGGGAACGGTTAACCCAGCACTTGAAGCCCTAAACACCCCGCAACAATAACCAGCGGGACGAGCACGAGACCTGATGCGATAAACAAGCGGAGTGGAATCCGCACGCCCTTCGCGGCGGCGAGCGTCATCCACAGCAGGTTGGCAAGGGATGCCCACGGCGTGATGAGCGGACCCGCGTTCACGCCAATGAGCAGGGGGACGGTCGGCGCCATGGTCTCTAGCGCCAGGTAGGCGGGGAGATTATTGGTCAGGTTTGCGAGCCCCGCACCCGCCGCCGCAAACGCCACCTGTTGTGTAAACGGCGGCAGTTCGATCAGTGGGGCGAGGACATCCATGGATATCCCGTCCATGAGGATGAACAGCGCCAGCGCAAACAACGCCATCGTCCAGGGGAGCGCCCTCACAAACGGCACGGGGCGGATTGCCAAGAGAATCGCTAATAACCCAGCAGCCGCGATCCACGGGGCCACGCCGAGAAGGATCGCCACGGTGAACGCGCCGATGGCCAGCGCATACGGTGTGAACCGCACGGGTGGGGCCGTAAATGCACTAACCGGAACAACCTGTTTTCTGAAAAACAGCACGAACACGAGCGCCACCACAACCAGCACGAACAGTTGGGGGAGCGCCATCACGGCCATGAACTCTATCGCCGTGAGGCCCGCCTCCTGCTGCGCCAATAGGTTGGTCAGATTCGACACGGGCAAGAGCAGGCTGCCGGTGTTGGCCACCCACACGGTGATGAAGAGGTACGGCAGTGCGGACACCCGCCCGCGTTTCGCAAGCGTCAGCGCCACGGGCGTGAGCAGCACGATTGTGGTGTCCAGGCTCAATATCGTTGTGACAACAAAGCACAAGAATCCGAAGGCGAGAGCTGGTCGACCGTCGGTCCGGCGCACGAGCCACGCGGCCACACCGTCGAACACGCCGTGCTGGTCAAGCACCGCGGATACGGCCGTCATAATGAGCAAAAACAACAACACCGGCCACGTCCGCATGAACACACTAACTGGTGACAGGGTGCCCATGAGCGCCACACAGAGCAAGACCAATACGGCCGTGACCTTTTTCAGCATTACAAAATGAGCCTCGAGGTGTAGTTGACGGTGCGCGTGGCGGGGAGCCGAAAATAGCTTACCGGCTGCGCCTGCGTGCGGTACAGGAACGCGAATACCTTCTTCCGCAACCGCGTCATTTCCGTGTTCGGCCCGTTCACCAGCATCATCCGCCCGGTGAAGTAGAACGGCTTGTCATCCACGGCCACACCCGCGCGCCGCAGCAAGGGCAGGGCCTCCGGCACGTCGGGGGTTTCGAAGAAACCGTAGGTGAGCGTGACAAACGTGATGTGCCCGTCGCCTATCACCTTATCCACGGTGACCCGCTGCGAGCGAAGCACCCGCGGCCAGCTGGAGGTGACCACGCGCACGATGATGTTGTGTTCATGCAGGCAGTGGTTGAACCGCACATTGGTTTCCAGGGCGCTCGGCGGGGTGTCGTGGTTGAGGTGCAGGTAGATGGCGGTGCCGGGTACGGTGACGGGCGCGTGCACGTCCCCCCACCCGATCGTGATTTCCTTGCGTCGGGCGATGAGCATCCGCATGCCGTGCCGCCACGTCAGCATGGTGAAGATGATGGTGACACCGATGGTGAGTGGGATCCACCCGCCGAGGAACAGCTTGACAGCGTTGGCGCTGAACAGGGCAATCTCGATCACGCCGAAGCCTGTGGCAAAGGCCACCACGCGCCACGGTTTCCAGTGCCTCACCGTCGCCGCGTACCAGGTAAACAGTGAGGTTGTCATGAGGAAGGTCCCTGTCACGGCCAGGCCGTAGGCTGTCGCTAGCCTTGCCGACGATTGGAACACGACGAGCAGAACCATCACCCCAGCGAAGAGCAACCAGTTCACTGCCGGAATGTAGATCTGGCCACGTTCTTTGTTGGACGTCTGCCGGATCGCCAGGCGCGGCAGGAGTCCCACCGATTGTGCCTGCTTGGACACTGAAAACGCGCCGGTGATGACGGCCTGGGCGGCGATCACTGTGGCCAGGGTGGCCACGCAGACGAGGGGCACCGTCGCCCAGCTGGGAACCATGAGGAAGAAGGGGTTGGTTATGCGCTCCGGGTGGTCGACGAGCATGCCGGCCTGCCCCAGGTAGTTCAGGACGAGGGCGGGGAGCACAAGGTACACCCACGCGCGCCTAATCGGGGTTCGCCCAAAGTGGCCGATATCCGCGTAGAGCGCCTCGGCGCCGGTGACCGCCAGCACGATCGAGCCGAAGGCCAAAAACGCGAGGCCCGGCGCGCCGACGATGAACCCCACCGCGTACGTGGGGGATAGCGCCCGCAGCACCCCGGGATGCGCGGCGATCTGCACGATGCCCAAAAACGCGAGCAGCCCAAACCACACGACCATGACCGGCCCGAAGGCCTTCGCCACCACGGCAGTCCCGTAGCGTTGGGCCACAAACAGGACGATGAGGATCGCCGCGCCGACCGGCACGACGAGGCGGGAGAGCTGCGGATCGACGATCCCGATGCCCTCAACCGCGCTCATGACGGAGACTGCGGGCGTGATGACGGAATCGCCGTAGAACAGGCTCGCGCCGACGATCCCGAGCGCGAGCGCCCACGGTTTGTGCTGGGAGACGGAGCGGTAGACGAGCTCTGTCAGGGCAAGGATGCCACCCTCACCGCCGTTGTCTGCGCTCATGACGAAGCGCACGTATTTGACGGTGACGATGATGATGAGCGCCCACACGATGGTGGACACGATGCCATAAATGTTTGCTTGTGTTGGTGCGATGGCACCATCTTCTAGGGAAAATACGGATTGCAGTGTGTACAGGGGGCTTGTGCCAATGTCGCCAAAGACGACACCGAGCGCAGCTACCATAGCCGCGCCGGAGGCGAAACCATACTTGCGCATGGTGCGGAATCCTACGCCTGCGCGAAGAATTGCAAAACTGATGCCGATCCCCGCTGGTAGCACCTAGAAAAGCAAGTGTCAATACGTTATAACTGCAGTTCAGAGAGGGGGAGATAGGTGGTGACCGTAACCCCCGGCTACCCCCGTCGACAAGCGTAGGCTAGGTAACTATGACGACAACACGCTACATCGCGGACCTCCGCATCGACGACCACACCCTGAACGTGCCGCTGAACTGGGACGATCCCGACGATAAACGGACGATCGACATCTTCGCCTCCGTCGTCACGCGCCCCGGCGGCGAGGACCTGCCCTACCTCACGTTCCTGCAGGGTGGGCCCGGTTCCGAGGCCCCGCGCGTGACCCATTCGCCGACGAACCCGGACTGGCTCGACGTGGCGCTTGAGCACTACCGCGTCGTCATGCTTGACCAGCGTGGAACCGGAAAGTCCACGCCCATCGGCGATAAAGACCTCCCCAAAGGTGCCGACTACCTGGCGGAATACTGCACCCACCTGCGCGCCGATTCCATCGTCAAGGATGCCGAGGCTTTCCGCGAGCACCTCGGCGCAAAAACGTGGAATACCCTCGGCCAATCCTTCGGCGGCTTCACCACGCTTGCGTATTTGTCTGTATTCCCAGACAGCATCGACAACGCGTACTTCACTGGCGGACTCTCCGCCGTCGGCCACCACCCCGACGACGTCTACGCGCTGTGCTACGAGAAGGTCCGCGCCTACACCGAGGCCTACTACCGCCGCTTCCCCGCGCACCGCGACAAGGTCCGGGACCTGGTAAAACGCGCCGAGGACCAAGAGATAAAACTCCCCACTGGCGAGGTCGTCTCCCCGTCGCGCATCCGCTCCCTCGGCCACCTCCTGGGCGCGGACAACGGCTGGATTGTCCTCCATGACCTGCTGGAACTCGATCCGGAAACCAACGCGTTCGCCTACGATCTCGCGCACGCCCTGCCGTTCGGCGGCCGCAACCCGCTGTATTACATCATCCACGAGTCGAGCTACTCCGACGGCTTCGTCACCAACTGGTCCGCCGAGCGCACCCTGCCGGACGCGTGGAAGGACGACCCCACGCTCCTCACCGGCGAGCACGTGCGCCGCGAGTGGGCGGACACTGTCCCGGCGTTTAAGCCCTGGAAGGAGGTCGTGGACAAGGTCGCCCAGGTCGAGTGGCCGTCAATCTACGACGCCGAGGCGCTGCGCAATTCCGGTGCCACCGGTGCCGCCGCCGTCTACGTCAACGATTGCTACGTGCCCCTCGAGTTCTCGCTGGAAACCGCGAAGCTCCTGCCCGGCGTCAAGACGTACGTGACCAGCGAGCACGAGCACAGTGGCCTGCGTTCCTCGGGTGGCGATGTCCTTCGTCACCTCATCGATCTCGCTCACGGGAGGCGAGTGCGCTAAGTGCGTTTCTCCCGCCGCCTCTCCGCGCAAGAACCCAACCGCATCACCAGCGCAGCCCGGGAAAACCACCCGCTAGACGCCTCCGACTCGAACCCCACCCACCACGGGCTCGCGCCGCGCGTCTACACCGCTGACCCCCGGGGCGACAGCCGCGCCCGCGAACTCCTCGCGGAATTCGTCTCCGCGCGCGATAATCGTCCCGTCGACCCCGACCGCCTCTACCTGGTCAGTTCGTCGTCGCAGGCGTACGCGTGGCTCACCAAGCTGCTGTGCGACCCGGGCGACGCGCTCCTGGCCCCCCGCCCCGGCTACCCTCTCGTGGAGTCGCTGGCGGCGCTCGAGTCGGTCGCCATGCTTCCGTACCGTCTCGAGTGGGCTGGCTCGTGGCTTGTCGACGCCTCCTCGATCGCCCCCACGCCACGTACGCGAGCGATCGTGCTCATCAACCCGAACAACCCGACAGGCTCTTACCTCACCAGCGACGAAATAAGCCACTTCACCTCCCTCGGCTTGCCGCTTATCGCCGACGAGGTGTTCTTCGACTTCCCGCTCACCGACACTCCCCGCCACCGCATCGCCGGCGAGGACCGCGCCCTCACCTTCGCCCTCGACGGGATGTCCAAGAATCTCGCCGCTCCGTATGCCAAGTTCAGCTGGATCGAGGTCTCCGGCCCCGCAGACGATGTCCGGGAGGCCCAGCGACGCCTCGACATCATCGCGGACTCCTACCTCCCCATGAGTGACCTCATCCTCGATCACCTGCCCCAGATGCTCGAGGCGATCCCCGCCCAGCAAGCACGCGTCCGTGCCCGCACGGCCACCAACCTCGCCACTATGCAGCGCCTGTCCACCGGCGTCACCACCGTCTACCCGCCGGAAGGTGGCTGGAACGTGCTCCTGCGCTTTCCCGATGTCATCGACGAGGAGGAGCTCGTCCTCACCCTCATCCGCGATGCGGGCATCACCGTCCAGCCCGGCTACTTCTTCGACATGCGTGTACCCGGTTTTGTGAGCCTGTCGCTACTGCTGGAACCCGAAGCCTTTGAAAAAGCAGCGCGTGCGATCCTCACCACTATCAACGAACTCTGCTAAACAACCTGGTGCACGCGCTCTGGAAAAGCGTCGCCTCTGATGGGGGCTGTGCCATTGGCGCGGTCCCTCCTCCGGTGCCAAGAGGATGACTGGACCAGATTCCATCTGGTTTGTGAATCTTCGACTCCGGCCCGAGCAGATCCACGATGTCTTTCACCGCCGTTTCCACTCGCGTGATGCTGAAATCATCCAGCCAGTTCTTGCCCTCTTTCTCCAGTTGTCGGAGGTAAGGCTCCAGATATTCCTTCCCGTTTCCTTTGACACCCACGTGTTTATCGACGAGGTATGCAACGGTTTCGGCCTCAATTTCGCACACCCCGTTTGGTATGCTCGCGCGATCACGAGCCTGCTTGTCCCATTGATTTCGTGGCTTCCTATCGCTGAGTGGCCCCAGGTGTCCAAGAAGAACGTGGGCGTACTCGTGGACGAGCGTGTGAAACATGGATGCCGGCTGCGCATTCCTGTCATACCTGACCAGAAAGTTGAGTTTGAAATGCCACTCGCTCCTTTGCCTTTGCACAATCCGGGTGCCCCGATCCAGTCTTCTTGTATCGCCACCAAGGTTTGTCCCCATATCCACGCCATTCACGTCGATACTCACGTAGTGGGCATGGGAAAGAAGTGCCGCGATGTGTCGACTGGGATCCTCCGTCGCGGTAACAAAGTCGAAGCTTGGCGTGACATCCAAAACTTCTCCTTCGTAATCCTCGATGGGCTCGGTATCGCTGTATTCGTACACAGGCATGACCGGGCCAAAGGCCTTGAGTACAAGCAGAGGCGGGCTGAAGGGGACCTTCCGACGCCCGTGCTTTGCCCACTCCGACTCCGTCATAGCGAAAGAGGAACCGGGTCTCATAATTTCCACCATGAGCGCGTTGAACGGAGATAGAAACTGCGCGCGGATAATGGCGTTATCGATGAGGTCAAAAAACGGCTTGATCTTGTTGTAACCAGCAGCAATCTCATTAATATGAGCGGCAAAGTAGCCATCGACGGTTTCGGGTTCGAACATGGGTTAAGGCTAACAGGGCGGGAAAGCATAACTGTCGCAGTAGTAGAACAAATATTCTAAATGCTGCTTGAAAATCTCGGATAAAACGTCCTGAAAATCTCGGATGGTGGTGTTGAACAGGAGAAATGATGGCCAAATGAGTCGCGCAGCCGGTGGTATCTTTCAGGTGCTTTTCGCACGGGTGGAGGCTGTCCCTGATGGAAGAAGAGAGGGGTGAAAACTGAAACCGCCTGACCATTGGGCGTCAGGAACCAGCATTATACCGTGGATGTTGAAGGAGTGACCTAATCAATGAAAAGTAAAAGGCCCACAGGCGCGTCTCGTCCTATAGACCTTCTTGTTCTCATGGCTAACGCTTCACTTTCGTGAGAGCCTCACCGTCTTTGTTCATTACAGTACTAGTTCGCTCGACATGGGGGAGAGTCTGCCCATAGGATTCGCCCTCGACAGCCCCAGTAGGCCACAGTGTGGCCCATCCGGGAAGATAGAGCGAGGGCCCATCCGAAGATGGGCCACAAAACTATTCGAACTGACCAGCTTCTGAAACTCAGGCCTGCCAAGGCCTAGGCACACAAGGCTTCCCTATGCCTAGTCGCCCGAGCCCCTAATCCACCTCGAAATCGGGCTCGTCGATCCGCAGTTCCGAGTACTTGGCCTCGGGGAACGAGGCGGTGTACGGCGCACCAACGGCGTGCCAGGTTTGATCCTCGCCGCAGGTGACGTCCTGGTTGTCGGTGTCGAGCATGCTGAAGCCCCACACCAGTCGGCCCTGCGTCTGCGGGGGCAGCATGTACGGGCCGACAACCTGCTTGAACTTCCAGTAGATCTGGTTGACGTAGGTGAAGCCGAACGCGTTGGACACGAACTTCGCAAGTTCACCCTTGTCCTTGGCGGAGGCGGAGACCTCGGTCGTCTGCGTCCGCTTCTGCGTCACGGTGTGCGTGACGGGGATGGGTTCGTCGTTGAAGTTGGCCACGCTGGCGGCGTCGGTCTGCTTGAACCAGTGGCGAGTGGCCTCCACGTAGGTGCCGTTCGCGCCGGGTGTCGCGCAGTGCGAGCCGGGGGTGTAGTCGGTGTTCCACCTGCTGGGGAGCTCAAACTCGAGCGTATCAGCCGCCCCAGCCACGCCGGTGCCCGACAATCCCACCGCCACCACGGCAGCAGCAATCGCTAGGCGGCGCATTTAGAACTCCTGCTTGCCGTTGTCGCGCGTGGAGATCTGCACGTGGCGCTCCTTGGGCAGGGTGGCGTGGAAGGTGTCGCCCTCGCCGTGCCAGGTGTGGTCGGAGCCGCAGACGGTGTGCTGGCCGGTGAAGTCGGAGACGACCCAGCCGGCGCGCAGGACGGCGGTCTTGCCGGGCTGGACGTTGTACGGTCCGATCTGCTCGCCGACGGTGTAGCTTTGCGAGTCGGTGTAGCTGGAGGAGAAGGTGAAGTGGATGAGGTCGAGGATCGGGAAGTCGATGCCGGCGGAGACGTTCCACGTCTTGGTCTTGGTCTCTTCGACGGTGCGGGTGACGGGCAGGGGCTCGTCGTTGAAGTTAGAGATGGTCCAGCTGCCGGCGGAGCCGTCGAAGTAGGTGCGGGTGATGTTGACGGTTTGGCCCCGGTCGCCGGGGTTGGAGCAGGCCTCACCGATGGTGGTGGGGTTGGCCACGCCGAAGTCGCGGGAGGGCAGTGCCTGGGCGGCGGGGGCGAGGGCGAGGGTGGCGGCAGTGGCGAGCGCTGCGATGGTGCGGATGGACATTGTTTTCTCCTTGTTCTAATTGTTGGTCTGGGTCGGCACGGGCAGTGTCGCGTAGGTATCGGGTGTGATATCTTCCACGCGTGTGCTTCCGTCGGGGGAGGTGACGGTCGCCTCTGCCCAAAATCCGCTGGGTGCGGATGTCTGCGGGTAGTTCGACACAAGGGAGTAGGTGCCGTCTTTGCCGCAGTGCATCTCGCGGTAGTTGATCCTGGTCATCGTGGTTCCGTATTCCACGCGCACACGCTCACCGGGGCGCAGTTCCACGGGCTTGAGCTTGGTTCCGACGGGCATGTATGCCCGCTGAACGGCGCCGACGGAGTGGAGCCAGCCGTCGGGCACGTGGTTGTTGTTGCCCAGCCAGTTCGTGTACGGGTTGTGCTCAGCGCCGACGACGTTATCGGTGATGGGGTGGTATTCGTAGTCACCCTTGGACCAGTTGAGGAAGTCTTGGCTGTACCCGGGCTTCCTAAACGTCGGCGCGACGGCGGTGATATCGAGTGGGTACCACGCCTTGTCGCCCTCGCATTTTTCGCTTGTCGACGGCCAGTCGTCACCCTTCTGCAACGGTTCCGCAGGCTCAACGATATGGTCCTGCTTCGGGTCTGCTACCTTCTCCAGGCTCGGCCCCGACACGCTGGTGTAGGTGTCACCCACCGGCCTGCTGTTCGCGCCGGGGGAGCGCGACGGGATCTCCAACGCCAGATCGGAAATGGAACCGTCGGCACGCACGACGTAGGCAAAGGCGTAGCGCTCAGCGGGGCCGGTGCCACGGATGACGTTGGCCCCCGGCGCGTTGCGGACGATGCCGTTGTCGCAGGTGACGAACATGGAGATGAAGTCCTTCTCCACGGTGCCGTACTCCACGCGCAGGGATTCGCCCGGCTTGAGGTCGATCGGCCCCACGGTCTCACCCTCGACCCAGCCGTTATTCATCTTCAGGCCGATATCGGACTTCGCCGTCGTCTTCCACCCGTTGGGCAGCTTGGCGGCGGAGTTCGCGGAGATCTCGTGGTTCGTGCCGGTCTCCACCGTCGCCGTGTAGGGGACGGTTTGGTTAGTCCGGTTCGTGAACTGGAGCGTGCCATCGTTAAGGTAGCGACGCGCCGTTTCCCCGTAGTGCCACTCGGGGTCCTTGGCCTGCGTACACGTGGTGTACAGGTTGCTAATCGGGTAGCCCTGCGGCATCGCTGGCACAGCACCAGCCGGTGCGATCGCACCGATGGTGAGCGCTGCTGCTGCTACTGTCGTCGCTACTTTTGTGAACATACGCATTAAGTTACGACCGGGTAGGGAACTCCTCAACGCCAAAACGGGGTCATTCGTTCACACTTTGTGACACTTTCGTACCTCGCAAGGAACGAAAGGTCCAGACCTAGTTCTTTAGACCTACGCGTATCGTCCAGAGAAAACCCAATGAAGCACGCCCGTATTATCAACGCACGCGACCTGTTTCTCCTCGTCGTGCCGCTCTAAGTCCCGCGCTTCCGCGAATCCCTCATCCCCCTCGCGGCCTCGAGCACGATGACAACCACGCCGATCGCAGCGACATCCCAGTAAGAAAGCGACATCGCGCTGCCCGTGACCCACTTGACGAGCATGAATAGGCCGAAGACAAGCGCCATGCTGACAAGGAACGTGACGATGGCCCTGATGAGCCTCACGGACTCTCCTTCCGTCGGTTTAGGTTTTGTCGCCACCCTCCCACTTCCGTGAGGGGGCATGGCTACTTCCACTTCTTGCGGATATCGTCGATCACTTTGTCGTCATAGTCCTGGCCGAGCTCATCGGCGAGGATCTTCAGGCGGCCGAGCTCGACCTTGCTGCATTTGCCGTCGATAACCGCGGCGAGGATGGCGACGTGGAAAAGTGTGGGCGCATCGCTTGTGGGGAGGCGGTTGATCCGCTGCCACAGGTCCCTCTCATCGAGCTCAACCTGGTGTTCAAAGCCGTCCAGGAAGTGGCTGTATTCCTCGCCGTGGGCGTCGTCTTGTTCCGCCGCAATGGTCATGTTGTGGAGGAAGAGGCATTCCTCGTTGCGTGCGTACTGGTCGGCACCCATGATCCACCACATGGTGAGGAGAAACGTCTCGATGTCGGTGGCGCGGGCAACGAGACGTCGAGAAGCCTCAATGATGCGCGCCTCCTTGCGCAACATCGCCTTCGCGTTTCGGCCGGCGACTTTCGTCGTCCAGAAGTTGACTCCGGAAGACAAGGGGATGGACACGCCGGGGATGCTGAACTTCACGATGTTTCGCTGAAGCAGGTATTTGCCCACCCCAGGCAGGGACTTGAGCGCGTTGAGCGTCGGACCGCTGAAGATTTTCTTGACCATAGGCTGCACAACCATCGGCACGCCCTTGGTCACGCCGTTGCCGGCAACCTCCCCGGCCTTGATGCCGAAGGCGAGCCTGACCAGCTTCATCGTGTCCTCCGGATCGTGCAGGTCGAGCGGGATCCCGTAGAGGACGGAAATGTCGTAGGCCATGCGTAGCTGCAGGTAGGACACGTAGCTCAGATCGACGACGAAGCTTGCCCCGCCGGCGGGAAGCGCGAGTGGTGACGCCGCTCCGCCGGAGCCAATCGTGGCTGCAACGAGCCCCGTGTACGCAGTGGAGCTGAGCCCGCCCTCGATAGCGGCGTAGCTCGCGGCGAGGGCGATCCGCTTATCCACAATCGCGTCGGGCGGCAGGTGGGGGTACTTCTTCCGGAAGTAATCGCCGTTTACCTCGCGAACGTACTGTGCGAGGGAGAAGGAAAGCAGTTTGAGAAACCAGTCGCCACTTTTCAAGTCATCCAGCGAGATGCCGGACACGAAGTCGCGGGTGTGCTCCATCTCCTTTTTTACATGGGTTTTGTGATCTTCCGACGCTTCCAGATCCGGGGCATCGAGGAGGTCTTCTGCGGTTTCATCGTGTGCCATGTCGCTTCTCCTACTCACTCACATTTTATTATGACATGAGAAGGTCATCCCCGCTGGCAAACGAAAAATCCGACAGGCGCGTGGCCTGCCGGATGAGAAAAAATTTTGGAGCCGATGACGGGAATCGAACCCGCGTATTCAGCTTGGGAAGCTGACATTCTACCATTGAATTACATCGGCAGGCACTGCAAAGCAGTGCGTTTTAGCCTACCACCGGCGCACGCGGCTACCAAACTCGGGGGTCGCTACCCCTGGAGCTGCAACGCAATGGCCAGGCTGATCGCGTCGACGATCTTGGACGCGCGCGTCGGCGCCGGCCCCGCGGGTGTCCGCGCCGAGAGATACGCGGCCAACGCATGCAGGCACACAGGTCCTAGCGGGGTGAAAAGCTCCCGTGGCGCGCCGGGGTACTGCGCGTGCACGGCCGCCAGCGACGCGCCGATGATACCCGCGAGGACATCACCCGATCCGGGCACGGCGCCCCAGCTGCAGCCGGCGTTGACGGTCGCCACGAACACGTCGCCGTCCGACCACTCGGCCACTGCGGTGATCCGCCCCTTCAACACCACGGTGCACCGCAGATCCTCGGCGAGCGCCCGCGCCCGTTCCGCCGCGGTTCCCGTCGCGTCGCTGAGCCGGGCGAACTCGCCCTCGTGCGGCGTCAGGATCGTGGTCGCCGTCCGCTTCCGCACCGCCTGTTTCAGCAGGTCGGAAGACCCCAGCGCCGTCAACGCGTCGGCATCCACCACCACGGGCACGTCCAGCGCCAACACCTGCGCCAGCTCCTCTGCACACTCGCCGCGCCCCGGCCCAATCACCGCCGCATCAACTTTCTTTAGCTTGTCGACGCTCTCCCGCACCACCACTTCCGGATAGTGCCGAAGTATCGGTTCCCCCGCACCGACGTAATAGGTGAGCCCCGAGTGCGTGTTGAGTGCCGCCCCCGTGCACAGGATTCCCGCGCCGGGGTACTGGGCGCTGCCCGCCAGGATGGCGAGCACCCCGTTGGTGTACTTGTTGTCGTGGATCTGCGGCTCAAACCGCTGCACCATGGTGTGCGGCATCGGCGGGAGCGCTGGCACGCCCTGCAGCTCGGGGTGGGGGTTGACGGCGAGGAAGGTTTCCAGTTCCTCCTCGCCGGAGTACTCAAGATACTCCCCAAGCGTGTCTTCGTCGTCGATCGTCTCGCCGATGTCCGCTACGAACACGGTGCCGCACTCCGGCGCCAGCGCGTGCGCGAGGCGCAAGCCCCCAAAGGTGACGGTGATGTCGGCGGTGACGCACGCGTCGGCCGCCTCACCCGTGTCGGCGTTCACGCCACTGGGGACGTCGACGGCGAGCACGGGGCAGTCGCAGCGGAGGAACAACTCGTAAACCTCGGGCGCGAGCGGTCGGCCAGCACCCAGCCCGGCTACGCCGTCGATAAGCAAATCAAACTCGGGGTCGAGATCGTCGGGGTAGCGGAACACCTCGCCGGTGAACTGCTCGAGCGCCCGCGTGTGTGGCGTGCCGGGGATGACGGCCGTGACATCGGCGCCGTTCTCGATGAGCATCTGCCCGGCGTACAGCGCGTCGCCGCCGTTGCCCCCTGTCCCCACCACGAGCAACACCCGTTTGTCCGTCCCCTGCAGCATCGCCTCTGCCACGTGAGCCACGGCTGCGGCGGCCTCCAGCATGAGCTGATCGTCGAACTCTTGGGCGACGAGGAGGGGGGCCTCGCACTCGCGGATGGTAGCGGCCGGATACGCCTTGCGGGGAATCATCATGCCCCCACTCTAGCCACCAACTACACTGAAGGCGTGCTACTTTCAGACCGCGATATTAAACGTGCCATCGAGGACGGCACCCTGGGCATCGACCCGTACGACCCGGCGCTCGTCCAGCCCTCCAGCGTGGACTGCCGCATGGACAGCTTCTTCCGCGTCTTCAACAACTCGAAGTACACCCACATCGACCCGAAGCTGCGCCAGGACGAGCTGACCACGCTGGTAGAGGTCCCCGAAGGCGACCCGTTCGTCCTCCACCCCGGCGAGTTCGTGCTCGGCTCCACCCTTGAGCGCTTCACCCTCTCCAACACGATCGCCGCGCGGCTGGAGGGCAAGTCCTCGCTCGGCCGCCTGGGGCTGCTCACGCACTCCACCGCCGGTTTCATCGATCCGGGTTTCGACGGCTGCATCACCCTCGAGCTGTCCAACGTCTCCAACCTGCCCATCACCCTGTGGCCGGGCATGAAAGTCGGCCAGCTCGCCATCTTCAACCTGACCTCCCCGGCGGAGATCCCCTACGGTTCCGGCAAGCTGGGCAGCAAGTACCAGGGGCAGCGCGGTCCTACCCCCTCTCGGGCGTATTTGAATTTCCAGTAGCGGGCCGGGGCGAACCCACCTACACTCAGTGTTCATGAAAATGACAGTGATTGGAACTGGGTACCTCGGTGCGACGCACGCCGCCTGCATGGCCGAACTCGGCCACGAGGTCTGTGGCGTTGACGTTGACGAATCCAAAATCGCGGCGCTTGCCTCCGGGCAAGTGCCGTTTTTCGAGCCGGGGCTCCCGGAGATCCTCACCCGCACTGTCTCCTCCGGCCGTCTCTCGTTTACCACCTCCTACGAGGAGGCCGCCGACTTCGCACACGTCCACTTCCTCGGCGTCGGCACCCCGCAAATGCACGGCTCCTACGCCGCCGACCTCACCTACGTCCACGCCGCCATCGACACGCTTGTACCTTTGCTCCGCGGAGCCCACATCATCTTCGGCAAATCCACCGTCCCCGTCGGCACCGCCGCCGACCTGCAGGCCCGCGCCGATCGCCTCGCCCCCGAGGGCACCCATGTGGAGATCGTCTGGAACCCCGAGTTCCTCCGCGAGGGTTTCGCCGTCACAGACACGATCAGCCCGGATCGCATCGTGCTTGGCACCGCCTCGCCCGATTCGCCCGCGATCGACGTGGCCCGCGAGGTCTACGCGCAACCCCTCTCGCAAGGAACACCCCTCATTGTCACCAACCTGCCCACCGCGGAGCTGGTCAAAGTCTCCGCCAACTCGTTCCTCGCCACCAAAATCTCCTTTATCAACGCGGTCAGCGAGATCTGCGAGGTCACCGGCGCCGATGTGGTGAGGCTCGCCGAGGCCATCGGCTACGACGACCGCATCGGCAAGAAGTTCCTCCGCGCCGGCCTCGGCTTCGGCGGCGGGTGCCTGCCCAAAGACATCCGCGCCTTCATGGCCCGGGCCGGCGAGCTCGGCGCGTCGGAAGCCCTCTCGTTCCTCCGTGAGGTGGACTCCATCAACATGCGTCGCCGTGAGCACGTGGTTGAGCTCTCCAAGTTGCTTTGCGACGGCTCGTTGCTGGGCAAAAACATCACCGTTCTGGGAGCTGCGTTCAAGCCCAACTCGGACGATGTCCGCGACTCACCCGCCCTCTCGGTCGCCGGTTCCCTCTCCCTCAAGGGTGCCAACGTGACCGTCTACGACCCAGAGGCCATGGACAATGCGGCGAGGGTTTTCCCCACGCTCGACTACGCACAAAACGTTAATGATGCGTTGTCGGGGGCAGACCTCACCATACTTGCTACAGAGTGGGACGAGTTCCGCCAGCTTGACCCGGAAAAGGCCGGTGAACTGGTGAATCGGCGCGTCATGTTGGATGCCCGCAACGTATTAAGTACCTCTGATTGGTCTGAAAAGGGGTGGCAAGTTAAAGCTTTGGGATGCGGTGAGTGACAATAGGAGGTATGGCCGTCACCTCAAAGCCGCGAACAGGGAAGGGAACAGATAAAGTTCTCCATCTCGTATTCGCGATTCTGCTTACCGCAACAGTCATCTCCTTTACCTTCTGGGCAATCGGAGTCGTTGGGATCAACTCCCACTTTCCCATCCTCATTCTCACCATCCTGTTCGGCTCCTTCATGGCCTTCAACATCGGTGGTAATGACGTGGCAAACTCGTTCGGTACCTCCGTCGGTGCAGGAACGCTCTCCCTCAAACAGGCACTGCTCATCGCCGCTGTCTTCGAAATCGGCGGCGCGATGCTCGCCGGCGGGGAGGTGACGGACACCGTCAAATCCGGCATCGTCGACCTCGACGGCATCTCCTTGAACCCCATGGACTTCGCCTACATCATGATGTCGGCGCTGGTGGGGGCCGCCGTGTGGCTGCTGCTCGCCACCCTCAAAGGCTGGCCGGTATCCACCACCCACTCCATCGTCGGCGGCATCGTCGGCGCCGCCGTCACCACGGGTTTCGTCGCCAGCGCGTCCCGCCACCCCTGGCAGATGGTGCAGTGGGGTGAGATCGGGCAGATCGTCCTCAGCTGGTTCATCTCCCCGCTGCTCGGCGGCCTGTGCGCCTACTTCCTCTTCAAGACGATCAAGAGCTCCATCCTCCGCTACAACGACCAGGCGGAAGAAAAACTCTCCCAGATCCGCGCCGAACGCAACGACTGCCGCCGCCGCAACAAGGAAGCCCTCTCCCGCATGAGCGAGGCCGACCGCGCTGAGCAGACGGCCGCCATGGGCCGCGACACGATCACCATGTCCGGCGAAAACTACAGCCTAGAAGACCTCGAATCCTCCTATTACCAGGAGCTCTACCGCATCAACCAGCGCGCAGAGTCGATCAACTCCCACCGCGCCCTCATCCACGGCACCCCGTTCCTCGCGGCCCTCGGTGCCGTCATCATCGCGGCCATGCTGCTCCTCAAAGGCCTAAAGAACATTGGCCTCGACCTCACCCCGATGACCACCGTCATCGTCCTCATCATGGTGGGCGTGACCGCCTGGTTCGCAGTCCACGTCTTTGCCAAGCAGCTGACCAGCAAGCCCCTGGACATGGCCACCTTCATCATCTTCTCCTGGATGCAGGTCTTCACCGCCGCGGCCTTCGCCTTCTCCCACGGCTCGAACGACATCGCCAACGCCGTCGGCCCCTTCGCCGCTGTTATCGACGTCCTCCACTACAACGCCATCGTCGCCGAAACCCAGGTCCCCCCATTCCTCATGCTCACCGCCGGCGTGGCTCTCATCTCCGGCCTCTGGTTCATCGGCCGCAACGTCATCCACACCGTGGGCACGGGCCTGACCAAGATGCACCCCGCCAGTGGCTTCGCCGCCGAGCTGTCCGCCGCCGCCGTCGTCATGGCGGCCTCGATGCTCGGCCTCCCCGTCTCCTCGACGCACATTCTCATCGGCGCCGTCCTCGGCATCGGCGTGGTCAACCACTCCGCCAACTGGTCCCTCATGAAGCCCATCGGCATGGCCTGGGCGATCACCGTCCCCGCCTCCGCTCTCATCGGCGCAATCACCGTTGTCGTCATCCGGTTCTTCTTCGCCATGTAGTTGTGGATAACTTTTCTGGCCCGGCCTGAGTTATCCACAGTTTTACGGCACTGCGTTTGCGGCCTCCCCAGCGCTGTTTATCCTAAAAGCCATGACCGCTTTAACGGATTGTGCTGTGTTCCTCTCGCAGGCGATGGTGATCGCCGGGGAGGCGTTCGGCATGTCCAAAAAAGCACTCGTCCGGGCAGGCTACGACCCCACTACCGCCCACACCATTAAGAAACTCGCCGACATTTACTACGGCCGCTGTGGCGCACCACGCAAACAAGAACGTACACGCGAGAAAGCCACCACTGCCGGCTGCTCCTTCGCCTCGCTTCAAGCTATTGAACGGTTTGTGGCGAAGCTCCCGAAGAAGCACGCGTGGACGATCCGTGAGGCCCTTGTCCCCTTCGGCCGGGACATCACCGCGATTAACGCGGAGGGCGCGCGTCTCCTGCAGGAGTACACCCGGGCGGATAATCCGGATAAGAAGTTGACGTATCGGGCGATCCCGAATTCCACGTTCGCAACACTCACCTTGACGGCGGAGTCGTCGCGGGTGAAGCAGATTTTTGACCGGGCACAAGCAACGGACACGAAGTGTCCTGCCGATGGTTTGATCAAGCTTGCGCTTGCGGCTAACGATGGGGAGCTTCCCCCTGTTGCTATCCCACTGATGGTGATTCCGTTTACGATGCCGTATGTTCACGTTACGGAGGTGGAGCGGGGGAAGTTTGTTTTCTCCATGACTAACGGTTCTACTATTTCCGGGGCGGAGATTGTGAAGGCGAAACTTGCTGAGGAGCGTCTTGTTGCTCTTGTTAGTCCTTTGGGGCCGAAGGATTTTGGTGTGTATCGGGTGGAGATGACGCCGGATTCTCGTGGTGCGGATCCGTTGGAGCGGTTTATTCAATCAACCCGTAACCCGGTGTGTGCCTGGCCCGGCTGCGGCAGACCCGCATCCAAGTCGCAGATTCACCATATTAAACCGGTGAAGCATGGTGGGAAGACGGTGTCGGAAAACCTGATGGTGTTGTGTGACTACCACAATGGCATTAACGATGATGATCTGGATAAACCGAAGCATGGTCACATGGTGAGAATCAATGGCCTGGAATACTGGAAACCTGCCTTCGGTGGGCCACTGAAGTTGAATATGCACCCGTGTGCCCAAGGCGGTGCGGTGCGTCTTGCCCGGATGCAACTCGGCATCCCCATCGACCCCAGCCCACCGGGCTAGCAACCTAGCCCGCCCAATGACCCGACACCGTCGGGCCATTAGGCATGCGAAAAATTAGACCAAGTCGGGGAGGAGTGTGCCGTTAAGTTCCTCGATATCCCACAGCTTGTCTGGATCGAGCGTTTCGACAATGTCTCCCATACGAGCGTGTTTATGCAAATCGTTCATGCTCAAAGACCAGAATCCGTGCTTACGCTCCTGGGAGAGGATAAGCACGCTAATTTTCTGGTCATCAGCCCTGCCAACGGGGACGATAACCTTCGGTTCCCCGCTTGCAAAGTGGCGCTCAGCCGCTTCGCGAATGTGAACTGCGAGCGTATCGCTTAGCGCTGGAAGAATCGCCGGTAGCTCACTTGCCTCAAGGCTTTCCAGGAATCGAGCTCGATTGCTCCCGCGCCCAATAGAAGTTAGAAAGCGTTGAGCGATGAACATCGTGTCGCGATAACGTTTTTTCTGCTCGTTGTTCACTGCTTGCCTTCTTTCCAATACTTCAAATAGTCGAACGGGTCGTACAGCATCTCAGTGTAGTATTTTTTGAAAGTTCCGCTGACAGTGTGCTGAGATCTTTCCTCTCGCGAACCCCCGGCGAGTTGCTGGTGAACCTCAATCTCTTCATCTGAAGAATGGAGGAAAAACTGATGGCTATGTACCGTGCTGTGCCAGGTGTCGGTACGTCTTACTTGTGCGAAGTTCGGGGCTGCGCCTTTAATTTCCTTGCAAAATTTGTAGTCAGGATGCCCGGCCGTGACATTTAGCATGATGGCGAAATGCTTGACTGAGCCACCTGCGGTTTCCCAGGTTCTCGCGTACACAGCTGTGCAAAACTCCGCATTTTCAATGCAGGTGGTGTCGGGGTCTTTGGATTCATCCGGATCAGGGTATGGAACCTCACCGTCCGGCTGAATGCTCATGTCAGCCAGACGGTAGCTCTTGTTGTTCGCGTTGAGGGGCACGTCTACGGATTGTAGAAGTGTGGGGTCACGTCCGCGCTGCCAGCGAAAATCGCTTACTGCTTGTAGCTCGCCAGGAAGTTCCCCAGCCGCTCGATCGCCTCGGCGAGTTCTGCCGCGTGCGGGAGCGTGACCACACGGAAGTGGTCCGGCGTGGGCCAGTTGAAGCCGGTTCCCTGGACGAGCAGGATCTTCTCCTGAAGGAGCAGGTCGAGCATCATCTTGGTGTCGTCGTGGATCTCGTACACCTCGGGGTCGAGGCGCGGGAACGCGTAGAGTGCACCCATCGGCTTGACGCAGCTGACACCGGGGATGGACGTGAGTTTTTCGTACGCCGTGTTGCGCTGTTCGAGGAGGCGTCCCCCCTCGCCGGTCAGTTCGTAGATGGACTGCCGTCCGCCGAGCGCTACCTGGATGGCGGATTGCCCGGGCACGTTGGCACACAGGCGCGTGCTGGCCAGGAGGTCGAGGCCTTCGATGAAGCCGCGGGCGTGGTGCTTCGGGCCGGTCAGCACCATCCAGCCGACGCGGTAGCCGGCGACGCGGTACGCCTTGGACAGGCCGTTGAGGGTGATGCACAGCAGGTCGGGCGCGAGCGTGGCGATGGAGATGTGCTTGGCACCGTCGTAAAGAATCCGGTCGTAGATTTCGTCGGAGAGAATAAGCAACCCGTTTTCGCGCGCGATCTGTGCGATCTCTTTCAGCACGTCGCGGGAGTAGACGGCGCCGGTCGGGTTGTTCGGGTTGATGACGACGATGGCTTTGGTCTTTTCGGTGACCTTGGCGCGGATGTCCTCCACGGATGGCATCCACTCGTTGTCCTCATCGCACAGGTAATGCACCGCCTTGCCGCCGGCGAGAGAGGTGGCGGCCGTCCACAGCGGGTAGTCGGGCATGGGGATGAGCACCTCGTCGCCGTCGTTGAGCAGCGCCTGGGTGATCATGGTGATGAGCTCGGAGACTCCGTTGCCGATGTACACGTCGTCCACATCGAAGTCGGGGAACCCGGGTATCGTCTCGTACCGCGTGACGATAGCCCGCCGTGCGGGGAGGATACCTTTCGACGTCGAGTAGCCCTGTGCATGCGGAAGTGCCGCAATCATGTCGCGCATGATGACGTCCGGCGCGTCGAAGCCGAAAATCGCCGGGTTGCCCGTGTTGAGCTTCAGGATCCGGTGCCCGTCGAGCTCCATTTTCTCGGCGGCCGCCGCCACCGGCCCACGGATCTCGTACAGAACGTTTTTCAGCTTTTCTGACTGGTCAAACTCTCGCGTCGTCATAGCCATTCACAATACCCTGTTGCGCATGAAAAAATGACGGGCTAGCCGTATCATTCTTTTATGAGCGCACCCTTGAAGCCCCGAAAGCGGAAGCCACTTATCGCTTTTCTCTTCATTTTGCTGCTCGGTTCGGCGTATCCGCTCGGCTTGTTCGTATGGATGGGGATTCCGATGTATTTTAACCACGGCCTGATGCCGGAACAGATCCTCACCGAGGAAATACCTGGGCGTACCGGTCTTGCGCGTGCTGAAAACGGCGAGTGGCAGCTCGTTTACAACCCGTGTGGCGCGGACGTGGATCACGTGGCGGTGTCGGACAACATGACAGGCGTATTCGCCGTGGATAGCAGCGTCGCAGATGCCACAAAAAGGGGGCGGCAGGTGCAGGTGTGGACTCCGCAAAGCCGTGAGGCTGCGGCGCACCCGTTTACGGCACGCCTCTTCCCGCCCGATCCTCCACCGGGTTGGGCGGTCACGGAGAACACTTTTCGGGATAATTCTCCCCAAGACGGTACCGTGACTATTGGTTACACAGCCACCGGCACAACCGCGCTTCCTGCGCGCGTCTCGCACAAGGAAACCGTCGCTCGGCTATCATCGGATGCTGTGCTGGTAGGCGAGTACCGCCCACTGACCATGTCGAGAGCGGACTTTTTCGATTGTGAAACGTTGACGCCACGGATGTCGGACGGTGCGGCGCGCCTCGCGTTGGCCGAGCTTATTTTGACTGGCCAGTATCAGCACTGAGGTACCCTTAAAACCATGTCGATTGAAACGTTCCTCCTCCACCCGCCTGTGACGCAGGTTTTCATGATCCACGGCTACCATTCGTCGCCGCATAAGAAGTGGTTCCAGTGGCTGAACCTGCAGGGCATTATGAAAAGCATCAAGTTCAAGGCGATTGAGCTGCCGGATCCCGACAATCCGGATCCGGAGAAGTGGCGCGAGACGATCGCCCTGGAGATCGGCGTTGTCACCAAGCAGATTGGGATCGTCGGTCATTCTCTCGGCTGTCAGGCTGCTCTTCAGTACCTCGATTCGCTTTCCGACGATCAGTGGAAGCTCGGCCGTATGGTCCTGGTCTCCGGTTTCAACGAGCCATTTGGCGACGATCCCGTACTAAACAACTTCGTCGGCGACGGCGTCGACCTGGGCAACATCAAGGACCACGTCGGCGGCATCACCGTCATTCGTTCCGACGACGACCCCGAAGTCCCCGCAGAGCTCACCGATAAGCTCGCCATCGGCCTCGGCGTTCCCCCGACCGTTGTCCCGGGTGCCAAGCACTTCCGCGATTCCGACGGCGTCGGCCAGGTCCCCGAGGTCCTCGAGGGGCTCGTCAAGTAGCCCTTACTTATCCAGGAACTTCTCCGCGGCGCCAAGCGCCCTGTTCTTCAGGGCGCGCACGCGTTCCTGGTCGCTCTTCTTCTGCTCGAGCGCCATGAGTTTCTGCTGGTACGATAGCTCGCGCAGCCGTGTTCTGCGCAGTTGCGCCGCCGACGGCATGTACCACGAGTCGGGCCCGATCTTCATCACATACAGGAGGATAAACACGACGACGGGCAGTATAACGAATACGGCATCGAGTGCTCCGGTGGCGAACACTGCTCCGACAAATCCCCCCACGATCGACAGCCCCAAAATCCCCGCCTTGGGGTGCCCAGATTCCTTCCGGTATTCCTCAATCTCGCTGACGGTATACGACTCCTCCGGTAGGTCCCGAAACAGCCCCGCCACCTGGTCGTCGGTCACGGCCTCGGCGACCTTTTGCACCCGCTCTTCGTATTCCGCGAGCGTCAGCCGGCCGTCCGCAAAGTGCGTCCCGAGCACGTTCATCGCGCGCGTCCGTTCCTCGTCCGACAACCTGTAGTTCATACCCTCAGCCTACCGCATTTTTCTTACTTGTCAGCGTCCTCCTCTTTCGAATCTACAGCTGTTGGTCGCGGTGCGTTCGGCGTCGGCGCTGCGGGCGTCGGCGTGGGGACGTGGTTTCCTGCCGGGACCTGCGGGGCGGCTGGTACCGGAACGGCTGGGGACGAGGGGGTAGGTGTGGCAGGTGTGGGTGTCTGTCTTGCGGTCGGCTTGGGTACCGCTGGTGCCGCAGGGGTAGGTGTCGGTGCACCTGGCACGGCAGGCGTCGGTGTTGCTGGAGTTGGGGCCGCAGGCTTGGGTGTTGGTACAGCGGGGGTTGGTGCCTTCGGCGTTGCAGCAGCTGGCGTTGGCGCAGCCGGTGCCGTGGGTTTCGGAATCGATGGCGTTGGTGCGCTGGGGGTTGCCGGTGCTGCCGGCGTCGGAATGGACGGCGTGGGTGCGCTCGGTGCGGCTGGTGTAGGCGTTGCTGCGGTGGGCGCGGAAGGTGTCGGCACGGAGGGTGCAGCAGGCGCGCTCGGTGCCACAGGTGGAGTCGACGGCGCCGGTGCTGGCGCAGCTTCCTTGGTTTTCTTCACCGGTCGGATCGGCAGCTGGCCGTCGACGAGGATGGAGTCGCGGAGGCGGACGGCGACGTCGGTGACGGTGGTGGTGTAACCGCCGGATTTCACGCCGGTTTCCAGCATGGTGGAGCAGAACGGGCAGGCGACGGCGATGTCGGTGGCGCCGGTCGAGGCGGCTTCCTCGGCGCGGAAGTCGGAGATACGACGACCGATGTTTTCTTCCATGAACATGCGGGCGCCGCCGGCGCCACAGCAAAACGCCTCGTTGCGGTTGTGGGGCATCTCGGCAAGGTCGGCGCCGGTGGCGGCGAGGAGTTCGCGGGGCGGGTCGAAGACCTTGTTGTGGCGGCCGAGGAAGCACGGGTCGTGGTAGGTGATGCGCTCGCGGTGCTCGGGGCCGCGGGGAGTGGGAGTGAGCTTACCGTCGCGAACGAGGCGGTTGAGCAGCTGCGTGTGGTGGAGAACGCGGTAGTTGCCGCCGAAGTCGGGGTACTCGTTGCTAAAGGTGTTGAAGCAGTGTGCGCAGCTGGTAATGATCGTCTTCACGCCGGCGGCGTTTAGGTTCTCGATGTTTTCGGCTGCGAGCTGCTGGAAGAGGAATTCGTTGCCGGCGCGACGCGCGGGGTCGCCGGTGCAGGTTTCGGATTCGAGGACGGCGAAGGAAACGCCGGCGACGTTCAAGAGTTCGACAAGCGCGCGGGAGGTTTTCACGCCGTTGTCGTCAAGGGATCCGGCGCAGCCGACCCACAGCAGGTACTCGTACCCGTCCGCAGAATCGCCGGGCTTGAGCGCCGGGACGTCGATGCCGTCGCGCTGGGCCTTTTTCACCCACGCCATGCGGTCCTTGCGGTTGCGTCCCCAGGGGTTGCCCTTGACCTCGAGGTTCTTGAACATGCCGGTGAGCTCGCTGGGGAACTGCGATTCCTCGAGGACGCGGTAGCGGCGCAGGTTGGCCACGTGGTCGATGTGTTCGATGTCGACGGGGCACTGCTCGACGCAGGCGCCGCAGTTGGTGCAGGACCACAGGACGTCGTCGGTGATTTCGAGGCCGTCGCGGATGTCGGTGATGACCTTGCGGGGGCTCAACGGCTTGCCGGTGTTCCAGGCGGGGCAGAGATCCTGGCAGCGGTTGCATTCGGTGCAGGTATGAGCGTCGAGAAGCCCCTTCCAGGAAAGGTCCTCTGGCGTGCCGACGCCGAGACGTGGGGCCTCCGAGGCGTTGTCGAGCGTCAACGGTTGGCCGTCGTACTCCAGTGGCGCGAGCGCACCGAGGGCGGGCGCCCCATCGGGGTTGCGCTGCAAGAAGATGTTGAAGAACGCGAGGAAACGGTGCCAGGCCACGCCCCAGGACAGCTGGGTGCCGACGACCCACAGCCAGATCGTGCCGGTGGCGAGCTTGATGAACGCGAACACGGACACGAGCACGGCGGAGGCGGGGAGTAGCTCCGCGACAAAGCGGCTGAAGAAGTCGACGACGGGGTGCCCGCCGCCGTAGGTGGCGATCTTGCCCGCCTTGACGAGGATCATCCCCAGTCCCTCGAGGAGCACGACGAGCTCCACGAAAAGTGCTGCGCGCCAGTTGGTGCCGCGGTGGCGTTTCCCCAGCCAGTGGACGGCCATGAGGACGAGGATGCCGACGACGGTGCCAAGGCCCAAAAGCTCGTCGATGAAGTGGTAGACCGCAGTAGAGCCGACGAGCGGCCAGCCTCCAGCGGGGTTGAACATCTGGATGTAGGCCTCAAACCAGACGACGGAGCCGAGGAGGAACCCGACCATGACAAGCCAGTGCATGGCGGAGACGAGCGGTTTGCGGGCGAGCTCCGTGTGGAAAACGACCTCTTTGATGAGCGTGCCGAGGCGCGTCATGGGTTTGGCAGTGCGCGTGGTGGTGCGTTTGCCGCGCGCGATGGTGGCATACATCGTCCACGCCCCACGCAGGAAGAAGAACCAGGCGGGGAGGGTGATGACGATGCCGATGAGGCCGATGATGGTGGTCGCATCCATGTGCAAAGTGGGTCCTACTCTCGTGTTCGCTTGTGTAGCTTTAGCGTACCTGGCGTGGTGGTGCGCGCGAAACGATGTATAGTTGAAAACGGTTTTCAGCTAATTGGAGGTTTGTCGTGTTCGCTACACCCGTCGTCGGTGCGCTTCTCGCCGCACTCACCGCCCTCGCGCCTACCGTCATTGACGTCGGCCACACGGATTCACCGAAGGCCTATTGGGATGACACTGCGAACACGTTCACCCTCATGACAGATAACGGTGCGCTCGAAAAACCGGTCCCCATCGAGGAGACGGTCTCCTGGTTGAAGGCAGACGACACGTGGACAGTTCCCGACGATGAGGCCTACAGCAGCTTCGGCAACCCGGGCGACACGTACTACGCCTCCCCGGAAAACGTCGGCATGAACTGGGACACGAAGCTGTGGCAGGGTATCGGCGCCGACGCGGGCGTTCCCGTCGATCGCTTCCGCGACGCCACGTTCTCGCTGGATCTCGTCGATTTTTCCGGCCCCGGCGAAATGACGATGTTCCAGGACGCGGTTAATCCCGGAGAATCCCCGGTCATCTTCCTCTCCAGCGCGCGCCCCGGCCGCCAGTGGACACCGCTGACCGCCGGCTCCCACACGCACCTCAACACGGTATTTTCCCGTCCCGGCCTCTACCGCCTCACCTACCGTGCTACCGCCAGGCTTGTCGACGGCTCCGTCATCGCCTCCACCCCGCAGCAAACGACGTGGTGGGTCGGCGACGAGCGCCTCGTGCCCACCCCCGACCCAGATGCCCCGCAGTTCACCGGAAACGTGCGCTTCGACGATACGGGCCTCACGCTCACCGCCGACGCGCCGGGTGTAGCCATCTTCTACGTCGACGGCCACGAACTGGCACAAGTACAGCTCGCAGACGGCACGGCGCACTTCCCCCGCCCGAAGGGGGAGGGGATGTACGAAGCACAGTTCGTTTCCGAGGACGGCGCCGTGTGGGGAACCGTCAGTGAGCCGACGGCGTGGGACAACAAGCCGGAGCTGGTGCAGCATGACCTCGCCGCGCCGGACTACGTCGTCACCAATACCGTCCACGAGGGCTACCACGAGGTCTCAGTCACCGGCCCCGAGCCGGTACGCGTCACCGGTGGGGTGTACAACACCCCAGAAGATACGTACCCCACGTGCGAATTCAACTACGTGGCAACCCCCGACGAGCCCGCGCAGCGCTACACCGACTACTGCACGGAGGGCCTCGTCCGCGCCACCCTCACCCCGCACCCGCTTGTCAATGACGCGCCCTCCCAGCAGGTGTCCTTCCCCGCAGGCGATGGCCAAGCGACGGCGAGCTTCGCTGAGCACGAGGAGATTACCGCCGGCCACGTGGATATCGGCCCTGTGGTGGAAAACGGAACCGTCGTCATGCGCATCATGGACGAGAACATCCACCGCCCGGATTCCACCGCCCTCGTGGTGGACGGGAAGGCCCGCCGCACCCGCAGCACGGGGCGGATGCTGGATTCCGCCTACGATTTCATCGGCCCGAAGGGGACGGAATTTTCCCTCCTGGAACAAAGTGGGGCTAACCAACAGTCGCAGGTGTGGCCTGGTTTCTCCACCGAGCACCTGCCCCTGGAGCTGCGCCAGCAGGGCTGGGATATAGAGGTGGAAAAGGTCTCAGACACTGGGTGGTTCGGGTTCCTCACGGGGCTCTCCGGCCCCACCATGCTCCTTCCCGGACGGATTGAAAACGCCGGACACCTGCACCTCAACTGGATTTTCCTGGACACCGGTGACCACGAGCTGCGCGTGCGGGCGGTGAACCGCACCACGGGCAAAGCAACGGGCTGGGAAACCGTCACCTTCCGCGTCAAGGAGCGCGAAAAGGGTGGGGGAGAGGTCACACCGGAAAAACCGAAGGAAGAAAAACCCCACGAGGGGGAGAACAAACCGGGTGAGGAAGCCGTCGACAAGCATGTTGAGGTCCGCCGAGGACACGTCGACATGGCGTTTAAGAGTGGCCGTGCATACTTCGACATCGACGGGGCCGGCAAACGCGACTCCGGCGCGGTGACCTTCGTCGTGCCGGGCGGGGTCATCCCGTTTACGCAGGATCAGGACCTGCCGTGGCTCGGATTCTCGTGGTCGCCCGTCGGCGGCACCGTGCGCCTTGCGCGGGTGGATGGGCCGGGAACCATGACAGTCTTCACGCCAGACACCTTCGGTGAGCGACACGTCCATTTGGCTAGCGATAGCGACTCCACCCTGCGTCTCGACGGCGACCACGGGCATGCCCACTACGCGTTCACGTTCAGCGCGCCGGGCACCTACGACGCCGACTTCGCCTTCACCGGCGACGATGGCTCCACCGCGACGCTGCGCGCCCGCTTCGACGTGGGCGCAGCCGCAGATGAAACGAATACGCAGGATAATCCCTCCACGCAGGCCACCACGCCGCGCGCGCCTGGCGCTCCGACGAAGAACGGTAAGCCTGCACCGAAAAACGAGATGCGTGCCCGCGGCCCGTATGCGCAAGGCCAGGAGCGGGCGGAACGTGCAAGCGGGGCACCGGGGGCTAAGACAGCGGCCCGGCAGGTGAAGAAAAATACGACCTCGCACGCCGCGCCGAAGCGGAGCCACGATGCGAAGAAACACGCCATACCGCGAGCAGGAGGAACAGGTGAGGCAGGTCAGGTGCTGTCCTCACCGCGGACGGTGCAGGCCAGCGCGGAACCGACACGCGTGACGTGGGCGGCTGGTGTTGCGACCGGCGCAGGAGGCGCATTCCTTCTCGTCGGCGTCGGACTCCTCGGCGTGGCGTTGGGACGCAGGCAGCGGAGCTAGTCGGCTTATCGGTGTGCGGGGTCAGCCGGATCCAGCGCACCTTGAGGAGCGATAGTCCGGTGACCCAGCTAACTCGCAAGCAGCTAACTCGCAAGCTCGTTAGCTGTTTAAGGGAAGGCGGTCGGGATTTTCCCGGCCGTCTTTGCGCTGCGCGACCCAAAAGACGAGGAAAATGCCGGTGAGGGTGAGAACAATGGTTGCACCTGTGGGAAGATCAAGCGCCCAGGACAAGTAGATGCCGGTGATGGAGCCCGCGACACCGATCGCCACCGCCACGGCCATCATCGTGTGCAGGCGCTGGGTGACAAGCCTGGCCGTCGCAGCGGGGGTAAGCAGCAGCGCGAGGACAAGGATGTTACCCACCGTGCGAATCGACAATACGACAGCGGCAGTGACGCAGAGGTAGAGGGCGAGGTCGAGAAGGAAGACGTTATATCCGAGTGCGCGGGCGGTCTCCCTATCGAGGGCGACGATGGTGAACCGGCGGGTGAGTGCGAGGACAAGGGCAATAATGAGCGCGCCGCCTACCGCCGTGATCGTCACGTCGCGGGCAGGAACGCCCGTGATGGATCCGAACAGGAAGCTCGTCAGCGAGGCAGAATAGCCGTCGATACGGCTCATCACTACAAGGCCGCCGGCAAACGCAGCCGCGAAGAAAATCCCGATGAGGGCATCCTCCTTCACGCGTCGTCGCTGCGAAAAATAGGCGACGGCCACAGCCACGGCAGCCCCGGTGAGCGCCCCGCCGAGAAGAACCGACACCTGCAGCGCAAAGGCAATGGCGATGCCGGGGAACACCGCGTGGGCGACAGCATCGCCGATGAACGCCATACCGCGCAGCACGACGTGGCTGCCCACCACCGCGCACACCGCAGAACACACTAGTGCGATGACGAGCGCGCGGGGGAGGAAGGCGAGGGCGGGGTTAGCAAGATCGTGAAGAAACTCAGTGATGGTCAGCACGTGAATCCTCCTAGGACGCGGGTGTACGGAACGTGGAACGTGTCCTGCCAAGCTGAGGCGTTGCGCGAGAGCTCCTCCGGGGTGCCCGTTGCAACGATGGTGCGGTTGAACAGGCTCGCCCGGTCGCAGGCGGTCAGCGCCTCCGCGATGGCGTGGGTGGACATGAGGATGCCGGCGGATAACCCCTCAAAGAGCTGGAGGAGCGCGTCGGTGGTGGGGAAGTCCAGACCGGTGAACGGCTCGTCGAGAAGCAAACAATCGGGGCGCGAGACAAGCGCGCGGGCGATGAGGACGCGCTGACGCTGGCCACCAGAGAGCTCCCCGATGGGGCGGCGGGTGAGGTCCGTAAGACCCACGTGGGTAAGGGCCTCCTCGACGGCGGTGGCATCGTACTTTCGCAATCCGGTGCCCACGCACCGATCGACGGTGATGGGGAAGTCCCAGGCGAATTCGTGGCGCTGCGGCACGTACCCGATGTGCCCGAAGGTGGCGCGCCCGGTCGTGGGGAGCAACCCGAGGATGCCCCGGAACATGGTGGTCTTACCGGCGCCGTTGGGGCCGAGCAGCACGTGCAGCTCACCGGGGGAGACCGTGAGGTTCACGTCCCAGACCACGGCGGGACGGGTCACGGCGAAGTCGGTGAGGGTGAGCGCGGGGTTCATCGGCGCCCCCGCACGACGGCGACGATCCCCACAACCAGCACGAGCGCACCGATGCCGAGGAGCCACCACGGAAGGGAGGATTGCTGGGTGGTGCCGGCTTCCTCGCCCTCAACGGCAAAGCGAAGGGGGACGGGATTCGTCGTCGTCTCGCCGACGGTCACCGACAGGGGCACCGTATGCGTGCCTGGCGCGGTGAACACCCAGTTGGCGTGGGCGTGCGTGCCCGCGGGGACGAACATCGTCTCGGCGACGACTTGCGGGGTAGAAAAGCCACCGTTTTGCAAAAATACGGAAAAGTCGCCGTCGCCTTCGTGTGTGCCAAAGTGGAGTGTGGCATCCTGGCCGTTCAGGGAGGGGTGCTGCGTGTTCCAGCCGAGCCAGGGAACGCCGGTGACCTCCGTCTGGGGAACAACCCAGACACTATCGCCTGCGTGGGCGCCGGTGAAGTCGTAGCCCTTCGCCACGGTCTGCACCGCCTCGTCGGCAAGCACGACGGTGACATCCTCCAGGTAGCGCCACGTTGGCGGTGTCGCGGAGTCGTCGCGAAGCAGGAGCTCCACGTGGCCATCGACGATGACGGGGCCGATGTCCGCGTGCCCCTCAGTGAGCCGGACGGCGGTGCCCCGGGGTGCGATCGGTTCGTCGTCGGTGACCGTTTGGACAAGCGCGGCATCGGTGAGCTGCGCGGATGCCGTTACGGGCGCAAGTGCGGCGACGAGGGTAACAGCGAGCGTGGCTGCGAGCTTCTTCATGAGTTCTCCTTTGCAAGGCAGGTGCGGATGGCGGTGGCGTTGGCATCCATGAGTTCCAGATAGGTGGTAACCGGTGGGGCGAAGGCGTCACCGTACAGGCGGCAGACGCGCACGCCGTGGTCGTGGGCGAGGGTGGTGAGGTGCGTGGGGCGCCGCTCAGCTGCGGGTTCGACGAAGACCGCCGGTGCCTGGAGATCCTGGATCGCCCGGGACAGGGCAGCTAGCCCCGTGGCGGAAGGTTCAATGTCCTCGTTGGGGGAGACGATGCCGGACAAGGCGAGCCCGTACCGGTGGGCGAGGTAGGCGTAGCCCTCGTGGCTGGTAATGAGGTGCCGGTTTTCCTGCGGGACGGCGGCGACGGCTTCCTGCATGCGCGCGTCGGCACCGGCGATGGCCTCCTTGTAGGCCGTGGCGCGGTCGGTGTACCCCGCGGCGTGGCCGGGGTCGATGGCGATGAGCCGCTCGGCGATGACATCGACCATCGCCTGGGCGTTGGGCGCCGATTGCCACACGTGGGGGTCGATCTCCCCGTGCATGTGCTTGCCCGCCACGGCCTGCGGCAGGACGTAGGCCTCCGACCCGGGCTTGCCGATGAACCGGAACGAGGGGTCGCCGGGAATCGTGTCCACGGAGGTCGCCGGCACGGCGATGACCGCCTTATCGACGCCCTCCCCCTCGTACTCCACATCGATCGCACCGGTGGCGTAGTTCGCGCGAACATCCACGTGCCCCTCGGTGATGATCGTGGTGTTTTGCGTGGCTCCGTGCGGGTCGACGCCCACCACCACGTCCAGGTCGAGGGGCTGAAAGCCGGGGGCGCTGAAGCGCAGCACATACCGGCCGGGCTCCGTGAAGGCCCAGCTCATGTGTGTGTGCGCGCCGGTGGGGAGCGTCATGGAGCCGGGCTTTTCTTCGGCGAAGAACCTCTCCGGCGCGCCAAACGTACCGGTGACGTAGGCCGACGCCGCGCCGGGGCCCGAAATCTGCTCGGCGGTGAGTGTCGTCGGGGGCAGGCCGTGGTCGCCGTCGGCGCGGATTCCCAGCCACGGGGTATCGAGGCTGACGTTTTCCACCAGTGGGATGAGCTCCCCGCCGTGGAGGACAATATCCTCAGCGACCGCCACTGGGGGAGTAGCACTTGCTGCATCGATGGCGGAGACCATGGATTGCGGTTCGAGCAACAGGCCGTTGGTGAACACGACATCGGCGTTGGCAATATTCCGCACGGCGCGCAGGCTCGGCTCGTAGGTGTGCGGGTCAGCCTGCGCGGGGATAAGCCCATCCACGTGCGCGTCGTCGCCGGCGATAACGCGCACCATGTCCGTGAGAATCGGGGTCGTCGCCGCCACCCGAATCCCCGCGACGTCCTGCGTGGGGGCGCTCGCGCACCCGGAAAGTACCAGAAGCGCGCTCATCGCTGCGGCTCCTATCGCTTTACGCCAGTTCATGCGCGCCGGGCGGCGACGATGCCCGCGCCGAAGACGACGAGCCCGAGCCCCAGGAAGGCGATGGCGAGGCCCAAGACGGAGATCCCCGTGTCGGCGAGGGCGCGCTGCTCAGCGGGTGCGGAGGTGGGCGTCGGTGCTGAGCTGGCGGGCGACACCGTAGTTGCCGTGGCTGCCGGCGCTACTTCTTCCTCCTCAGCATTGTCAGCATTGCCGACGACCCACCGGTACGTCGCCGTGTTCGTCTCCCGGCCGTCGGGGGCGACGGCCTTGACAGTCATGGTGTACGTGCCGGGGGCGGTAAACGCCCAGTTGGCGTGGACATGGCCGGGGTGGTCCTGGGGGATCGCGGAACCGCTGGTGAGTTCGAGGGAGTCGCCGTCGAGAAGTGGTGCCGTGCCGCCGAAAGTGCCCTGGCTGAACAGGTAGACGGAGCCGGGGCCCTGGACGTCGAGGAACTGGATGGACAGGGCCGTGCCGGATTCGGTTGTGTCCCAGCCGGGCCAGATGAGGGCGGGGTCTTGGGCTTGTGGCAGAAAATATGCGCCTTCGCCCAGGATAGCGGCGGTTTCCTCCCGGTAGGCGGAGGCGGGGATAGCAAGCGTGACATCCTCTGGCGCGTGCAGCCCGGCATCGTCCTTGAGTGTGAGGGTGAGGTCGCTGGTGACATAAAAGGCATCGATGTGGCCCTCGGTGAGGGTGAGGGCGCGGGCGACAGGCGCGGCGGCGAACATGGCGAGTAGCAGCGCGATGGCGACGAGCGCGCGCGGCAGGCGCAGGCGTGTGAGCATGGCTAACCCCTTTTAGTGAAAACAATATGCAATAGCAAAGGTTAGCTTTAATAGAAACCGTTGTCAATTGGATGTAATGGACAGACTGAGTGGTCTGCCGGGTTGGTATTGGCGTGCGAAAACGCCACGTCATAGCAGTGAACTGGTATGTCTATTGCGGGTAGACCGAACGGTATGGTAAAAACGTCTATACACGAACAGAGAGGTTCAAAACCATGACTACACAGCTTGCCATCCACACGGACATCCCCCGCAGGAAACGCTCCGACGGGCAATGGGCCCTGGACGGCCGCGAACCGCTGAACGCAGACGAGGCCATCAAGCAAGAAGACCCCGGCCTCGCCGTCAAGCAGCGGATTATTGAGCACTACTCTCACGAGGGGTTCGACTCGATCGTCCCCGATGACCTCGCACCGCGCATGAAGTGGTGTGGGATTTACACGCAGCGCCGCCAGGATCTCGGCGGGGAGATGACCAACAAACTGGAAAACTCCGAGCTGCAGGACAAATACTTCATGATGCGCGTCCGCTTCGACGGCGGCCTAGCTACACCGGAGCAGCTCCGCGTCGTCGGCGGCGTCTCTCGCGACTTCGGCCGTGGCACGGCAGATTTCACCGACCGGCAGAACATTCAGATCCACTGGATCGAGATCGAGAACGTACCGGAGATCTGGAACCGCCTCGACACCGTCGGACTATCCACGCTGCTCGGCTGCGGCGACATCCCCCGCGTCATCCTCGGCTCTCCCGTCGCAGGTGTCGCGGCAGACGAGATCATCGACGCCACACCGGCCATCGAGCGGATCAAGAACGAATACCTGCCAAGCCCGGAGTTCCACAACCTGCCCCGCAAGTTCAAGTCCGCCATCTCCGGCAACTCCCGCCAGGACATCACCCACGAGATCCAGGACCTCGCCTTCGTCGGTGTCAACCATCCCGAATACGGCCCGGGCTTCGACGTGTGGGTCGGCGGAGGACTCTCCACCAACCCGATGATTGCCCAGCGCCTCGGCGTCTGGGTGCCCCTCGAGGAGGTGCCGGAGGTGTGGGCGAACACCGTCCGCATCTTCCGCGACTACGGCTACCGTCGCCTGCGCAACCGCGCCCGTCTTAAGTTCCTCGTTGCCAGCTGGGGTGTCGAGCGGTTCCGTGCGGTGCTCGAGGAGTACCTCGGCTACCAGCTACGCGACGGCATCGCACCGCCGATCGTCACCGGCAACCGCGATCACATCGGCGTCCACCTGCAAAAGAATGGCCGCTACTACGTCGGCGTGAAGCTCACCGTCGGCCATGCCTCCGGCGACCAGCTCATCGCCATCGCCGACGTGGCCGAGAAATACGGCATCACCCGCATCCGCACAACCCCGGGCAAGGAACTGCTCTTCCTCGACGTGGAAAAGGACGATGTCACACCGCTGCAGGACGAGCTCGAGGCGTTGGGCCTCTACCCGCGCCCGTCCGAGTTCCGCCGCGGCATCATCAGCTGCACCGGCCTGGAATTCTGCAAGCTCGCCCTCACCACAACCAAAGCCCGCGCCATCGAACTCGTCGGTGAACTGGAGGAGCGCCTCGGCGATCTGGACGTTCCCATCACCATCTCGCTCAACGGGTGCCCCAACTCCTGCGCCCGCACACAGGTCTCAGACATTGGACTGAAAGGCCAGATCGTAGAGGGCGAGGAGGGCTTCCAGGTGCACCTGGGTGGAGCACTCGGCGTGCAGGACCCGGAGATCGGCTTTAAACTGCGGGGGCTCAAGGTCAAAAGCCGTGACCTCGGAGACTACGTGGTAAAAGTCGTCGAAAAGTTCAAGGAGCAGCGTCACCCCGGTGAACAGTTCCGTGACTGGGTGCGACGAGCCGCAGAGGAGGACCTGCAGTGGCAGTAAGACGAAAGCCCAACTCCAACAGGAACTTCCCCACGCACTGCCCCTACTGCGCGTCCACCGCACTCACCCCACATGAAGTGGATGAGTTCGGTTGGAAGTGTGGCGAATGCTTGCGCGTATTCTCCGTCCGCTTCCACGGCCAAGATGACCCTGACAACCGCCCCCAACCCTCATCCTCTACGCACGAGGCGCATCTCAAAGATGCGAGAAAAGGAATAAAACGCGATGATTAATCTCACAGGTGGCTCGTTTGTCAGCATCAAACGCCCAGCCGTCACCCCCACCCCGCCGTTGGACCCGGACATCGCCGAAACCAACGCCCGGCTCGTGGAGGACTACGCGGACAGTCTTTACGATGCCTCCGCCGAAACCATCCTCACCTGGGCCCATGAGCACGCACCGGGGCCGCTCGTTGTCACCCTCTCCATGGAAAATACGGTGCTCAGTGAGCTAGCCAGCTGCTACCTCCCGGACGCCGACGGCCTGTTCCTCGATACCGGCTACCACTTCCCGGAGACCCTCGAGGTGGCGGATGCCGTCGAGAAACGCTACCCCAACCAAAAACTCGTGCGCGCGGTGCCCCGCCAAACCGTTGCCGAACAGGATGCCGAATGGGGCACGGACCTCTTTGCCACAAACCCCACCGCCTGCTGCGACCTGCGCAAAGTTGACCCCCTCAACCGCGCGCTCGGCCCGTACACCGGCTGGGTGACAGGCCTGCGGCGCGCCGACGGCCCCACCCGCGCCACCGCACCGGCGGTGAGCCTGGACAAGACCGGGCGGCTGAAAATCTCCCCGATCATCACGTGGACGCTGGACGATACCGAGCGCTACATCCACGAACACAACCTCATCGAAAACCCCCTCACCCACCAGGGCTACCCCTCCATCGGCTGCGCGCCCTGCACCCGCAAGGTGCGCCCGGGCGAAGACCCCCGCGCTGGGCGCTGGGCAGGATTTTCCAAGACAGAATGCGGGCTTCACCAGTAATGCTTTCACCTCACTTAAAAGACCTAGAAAACGAGTCCATCTACATCCTCCGCGAAGTCGCAGGGCAGACCGATAACGCGGCGATCCTCTTCTCCGGAGGCAAGGATTCCTGCCTCGTCCTCGAGCTGGCCAAGCGCGCGTTCGCGCCGGCCGCCATCCCGTTCGATCTCCTACACGTGGACACCGGCCACAACTTCCCCGAGGTCATCGAGTTCCGCGACCGGGTTGCAAGCCAGGCGGGCATCCGCCTCCACGTCGCCCACGTGCAGGACTGGATCGACCGCGGAGAACTGCAGGAGCGCCCCGACGGCACCCGCAACCCCCTGCAGACGGTGCCGCTCGTGGAGACGATCGAGGAGCGTGGCTACGAGGCCGTCCTCGGCGGCGCCCGCCGCGACGAGGAGCGCGCCCGCGCCAAGGAGCGCATCTTCTCCGTCCGCGATTCCTTCGGTGGTTGGGACCCGCGCCGCCAGCGCCCGGAGCTGTGGAACCTGTACAACGCGAAGGTCCTCCCCGGCGAAAACGTCCGCGTGTTCCCTATCTCCAACTGGACGGAGATGGACGTGTGGGAGTACATCGGCGCTCGCAACATTGAGCTCCCGCCGATCTACTTCGCGCATCAGCGCACCGTCTACAACCGCGACGGCATGTGGCTCACACCCGGCCCGTGGGGCGGCCCGAAAAAGGGCGAAGAGCTCGTGGAAAAGACGGTCCGCTACCGCACCGTCGGCGACGGCAGCTGCACCGGCGCCGTCGAATCTACGGCGGCCACGGTGGAGGAGGTCATCGCCGAAATCGGCACCTCGACGCTCACCGAACGCGGTGCCACCCGCGCGGATGACAGACTCAGTGAATCCTCGATGGAGGACCGGAAACGGGAGGGATACTTCTAATGGTTAACACGCTTGAGAATCGAGACAACCTGCGCTTTTGCACGGCCGGTTCCGTCGACGATGGTAAGTCCACCTTCGTCGGTCGGCTGCTGCACGATACGAAGTCGGTGCTCGCCGATCAGCTCGCCTCGGTGGAGGCGACCTCCGCATCTCGCGGTTTCGATGGACTCGACCTTTCCTTGCTTGTCGACGGCCTCCGCGCCGAGCGTGAACAGGGCATCACCATCGACGTCGCATATCGGTACTTCGGCACCGATAAGCGCACGTTCATCCTCGCCGACACCCCCGGCCACGTCCAGTACACCCGCAACACCGTCACCGGCGTCTCCACCTCCCAGGTCGTCGTCCTTCTCGTCGACGCCCGCAACGGCGTCGTCGACCAAACCATCACCCACCTCAAGGTCGCAGCGCTCATGGGCGTGAAGACGGTGATCCTCGCCGTCAACAAGATTGACCTTGTAGATTACTCCCAGGATCGCTTCAACGATATCGCCGCCGCCTTCACTGCCGAGGCCGAAAAATTCGGTGTCGCCGAACCGATCGCCGTGCCGATCTCCGCCCTCAAGGGCGACAACGTCGTGGAGAAGTCCACCAACATGGACTGGTATGACGGCCCCACGGTTCTCGACATCCTGGAGACCGTCCCCGTCACCGGTGGCCGTGCCGAAGGCCTCGGCTTCCGTTTCCCCATCCAGTACGTCATCCGGGAGCACGCCTCCGATTACCGTGGTTACGCGGGCCAGATCGCAGCCGGCACCGTGCGCGTGGGGGACACCGTCGAGTTCGACGGCGGCTCCACCACCATCGCCCGGATCGACACCACCGATGGCCCGGTGGACGAGGCCGTCGCCGGCGACTCCGTCGTCCTCATCCTCGACGGCGAATTCGACCTCACTCGCGGCTCCCTCATCGCCGACACGCTTCCCGAGGCCGTCCGCACCTTCGACGCCACCCTCGTCGGCGTATCCGACGAAGGCATCACCCCCGGCAAGCAGGTCCTCATCCGCTACGGCACCTCGCTCGTCCGCGGCAAGGTGAGTGCTGCCGTCGGCACCAACGACATCGTCCCCGCAACTATCACCCTCGCCGAGCCCCTCCACGTGGAGACCTACGCCGCCCGCGGCGCCGTCGGTTCCTTCATCGTGGTGGACAAGCAGTCCGGGTCCACCCTCGCTGTCGGCCTGGCGGGACCAACAGGCAGTTAGCCGCAACTAGTTAGAAGGTCACCACCATGATCGCCTCCACCGTTTCGCCTTTGGCACCCACAACTCCCGCGCAGCCGGGGGACAATGCGCAGCGCACACCGCTGATCATCTTGTCCCACGGCTCCCGCCACCCGCAGGCAGACAAGGAGGTCGAGACCCTGGCCCAGCACATGTGCCGCCCACAGCGTGATGTGCGCGCCGCCTACCTCGACTTCTCGGAGCAGACCTTGCAGGCGGTCGCCGGGACGATGTGCGGATGCGCGGAGGCCATCGTGGTACCGCTGCTGTTCACATCTGCATTCCACGTCACCGACGATGTTCCCGCCGTCGTCGCGGAGGCCTCCCGCGCGACGGGCGTGCGCCTCCACCTCGCGGCACCGTTGGGAACCGGTGAGGACATCGCCCAGCTCGTCGCATCGCGAATCCCCCATGGTGCCGAAGCCGCCGTCGTCTACTACGTCGGTTCCCGCCGCGCGCACGCCAACGCTGCCGTGGAGTCGCTCGCCGCGCGCGTCGCGGCGCTGACCGGGGTGTCCACCTTCGCGCACCGGGCTACCGGCCGCGATCCGCTGCTGGATGTTGCCCGCGCCCACGTCGTGCCACTGTTCGTTACCCACGGTCTGCTGCTGGACAAACTCCAGCTCCCCGCGGGCTGGACGATGAGTGAGCCCCTGTCGGTCGCGCTCGCGGACATCGTCGCTGCCCGCTACGAGGAGGTCGCAGCATGAACGCCATCATCGTCGCCATCACCGGCTTCCTCGCCCAACTCGTCGACGGCGGCCTCGGCATGGGCTTCGGCGCCACCTCCACCACCCTGCTCATAACCCTGGCCGCCCTCACCCCGGCGCATGCCTCCGCCGTCGTCCACGTCGCCGAACTCGGCACGACGGCGGTCTCCGGCTTCAGCCACTGGCGCTTCGGCAACGTCGACCTCCGCCAGGCCCTCTGGCTTGGCATCCCCGGTGGCGTCGGTGCCTTCATCGGTGCGCTTCTTTTGACATCCATCACGTCCCCCGTGGTTACCGCAGTCATCCTCACCGGCCTCGGCCTGAACGTCATGCGCCGCTTCGCCCGCCGCCACCAAAAACCCACTGCCGGCACGCACTCCCGCAGTTTCCTCACCGGCCTTGGCTTCTTCGGCGGGCTCATCGATGCCACAGGAGGTGGCGGCTGGGGCCCCGTCACAAGTTCCACCATGCTCACCCTGCACAAGCAGGACCCCCGACGCATCGTCGGCACAGTGAACACCGCCGAGTTCCTCGTCACTGCCTCCGCCACCGCCGGCTTCATCGTCGGACTATGGGAGGAGCTGCTCGCCACCTGGCCCCTCATCCTGGCCCTCCTCATCGGTGGCAGCATCGCAGCCCCCTTGGCCGCCTGGATCGTGAGCCGCTTCAACCCGAGCTTCCTCGGCGTTCTCGTCGGCACCCTCCTCGTCGTCCTCAACGTGCCCCGCATCTTCCCCGATGTCACCATGTGGCCCGTTCAGTTGATTATCATCGCTTTCGGCGTATTCCTCGGCTGGCGCAGCTGGCGCTACGAGCGCGCCCACCGCCGCGCCCGCCAGGATCACGTCAACTCGACCGAACCGGAAAGTCTCGTCGCGACGGTGGGCTCCTAGAACAGGGGCGTGACAAAACGTGGGCGTTTAAGAATTGGGCTCACCCATTGAGCCAATCCGTCACATCTGCTATTCCACAAACGCCCATCAACTGTCACGCGTAAAGGTATGTCTCTACCGGGATGAAGCGGACCTCGTCCAACATGAAGTCCTCCGACCCCTGGTAGATGACCTGCCGGCGGGAGGCATCCACACCAAGTTTGTCGCCCACCGTGTTAACCGCATCTGCACAGTCCACCCGTGGCATAGTTGACGGTTCGATCCCCGTCAGTGTGAGTGTCTGCGGATTGATCCCATTGACGAGTACACCTCGGTACCAAAACAGATTGTTTTCCGCTCCCTGGTTGGTGAGGTTCTTTGCTGTTTCGGCGACGACGAAATTCTCAAAGATGGCGGGATCGGCTGCATCACTGCCTAAGAGCCCCGTGTTCCAAAAATACCGCTTGGTCTCCTCGCATGATGGGGACGCCTGCAGGTCGAAGGTGGTGTAATTCGCTTCGCTCGGCTCTTCCGGGTAGTCACCACTGGTATAGAGCAGAAACTCGTCAAGGGGGAGCCCCATCTCCCGAAACGATAGCGGCGGGAGGTGAACGAGCCCCACCCTGCCTGCAAGAGATTCCGTGACGGAATCAAGTCGGAGGTAATTCACAGAACCGGAGATGATGAACTGGGCAGGTTTTTCAGATTCGTCGGCCACCACTTTGAGTGCTCGGAACAGTGCCGGCACGTTTTGAACTTCGTCGAGAATCAGTTGCGAACCATGCTCCCGGAGGAAACCGATGGGATTCGCGCGCGCTTTCTCAGCTATAGCCCCATTTTCGAGATCGAGGTAGTGGTAGTCCGGGAACATCCTTGTGAGAAGAGAGGTCTTCCCGCAACCACGAGCGCCACCTACGAAGACGATGGGAAACCAGGTCGTCATGTTCCGTAGGTGGGGCTCAATTTCGCGCGCGATGTACTCCACGGCTCCCCATCCTAACCTCGATAGACCACGTACAATACTGACTATGACAACGTTGTTCGTGTCCGCCACCGCGGAAGAGGCAGTCCACCTGCCACAAGATAAGCAGATCATCGTCACAGGTGTGGGCCTTGTCGCCGCCGCTACTGCGGTTATGGAAGCCGCCATCACCACGCGCCCCGACCGCATCGTCAACCTTGGCACCGCCGGCGCACTTGCCGACGGCCACTCCGGCGTCTACGAGATCACCCACGTCGTCCAGCACGACTTCGCCGGAACCGGCATGGACGACGACTTCGCCCAGAAGGAATTCGAGCTCGTCACCTCCGGTGAACTCCCCACTGCCCGCCTGGCCAGTGGCGACCACTTCGTGTCCTCCACCGAGGAGCGCAACCGCATTGTCCAACTTGCCGAGCTTGTAGACATGGAAGGTTTCGCCGTTGCGTGGGTCGGTAACCGCCTCGGCATCCCCGTGACTCTCCTCAAGCAGGTTTCCGATCAGGCCGATGAGGCAGCAGCCGCCAAATGGGCAGGCGCTGTGGAACCGGGCGCAGTTCAGCTAGCCAAGGCCGTCGAGAAGCTCGGCCTGTAATTCTGTAGAGTGGGGCGCGTATTCCACACAACATCGAAAGGAGCACGCCCGTATGCGGCTTTTACGGATAGCCCTTAGCTGGATCGCCTTCCTCGCCCTCGTCATCTACCTTTTCACCAGGCCCGACCATGACTGGCTCATTTTCGTCGCCCTGGCAGGCATCGTCCTGTCTGAGGTGTTTAACTGGATCGACCGCAAAAACGGCTCCGACCCGTTGCGGGGATCGTACGATGGCGGAAAAGTCACCGATGAGCAGATAAAGCAGGCGCGAAGGCTGCGGGAGGAAGACCCGAGCATCTCCATCCCGGAGGCGCTGAATCAGGTGAAGCGGAACGCATAGACCGGGAGCATGCAAAAAGTGGGGACGGTGTAGCCGTCCCCACTTTTCACGTTTTTACCTACATTCACGTTCGAGTTCTAGCGGATGAACTCGATTTGCTTGTCGCCACTCTTCAGGACGAGCTGACCATCGGCACCTTTCAGCACCTGCGGGTGGGCGAGCAGGACGCTGCGCAGCGCTGCGCCGAGCTCGTCGTCGCGCGGGGAGCAGGCCATGAGGGTTGCGCCACCGCCGGTGACGGTGAGGTTGCCGTCGGCAAGGGCCACATCGGCCTGGGTGACGGGGTTGCAGTCGCCCTGGTAGGTGAGCTTGTTGTGACCGTAGAAGTCGAGGGTCACCTCGTCCGGGAAGATGGCGGAACGCCAGTAGCCGGCGAGGAGCTTCTGGGCTTCCTCGTTGTTCGGGACGGTGGTTTTGACAGTGGATGCCGTCAGAGCTGCGGGGACGGTCGGCGCTGTAGTGGCGACGTTGGTGATGGCATCGGAGCTCATGTTCTCAGCCATGGGGACCCCCATATCGCTGGATAGCGCAGTGGCGAAGGCGACTGCGGCTGCGGAAATGGACTTAGCGATTGGGAATAGTGTTATTGCCATGGCAGCTACGCTAGCAGAAACCGCTGGCAGCAGGTGCTCTAACGGAAAAACGCCCGGCTCAGAGCACTGAGCCAGGCGTGTGGTTACGCGTCGACGGTCTAGTCGTCGTCGCCTTCCCGCTGCTTTTCGACGGCAGAGTCAACGACCGTGCGGGCCTTCGTGCGGCCACCGCCCATGCGCTTGAAGCGGGCGCGGACGTTGGCAAACGCCTCCTCGGTGGTAATCGAGGGGTCGCCGTCGGCCGTGGAGATCTTGATGTCGTCGTAGGTGATTTCCCCGGTTCTCAAGGAAACCATTTCCTGGTGGTAGCGGATCCACACGGCAACGGCAGCGGCGACCGGGACGGCAAGGAAGGCGCCGATGATGCCGAACAGGCCACCACCGACGGTGACGGACAGCAACACCACAACCGGGTGCAGATCCATCGCCTTGGATTGCAGCATCGGGGAGAGGATATTGCCCTCCAGCTGCTGGACGAGGACGATGAGGATGAGGGCGAAGATAGCGGTCTTGAGACCGCCGTCGACAAGCGCAATCAATACAGCCAGAGCGCCAGCCGAGAACGCACCGACGATCGGAATAAAGCCGGCGAAGAACGTGATAACGGCGAGGGCAAGAGCCATCGGAACCTTGAGGATCCACAGGCCAAGGCCGATGATGACAGCATCGATGGCGGAGACAGCAGCCTGTGCGCGGATGTACCCACCGAGGGTATTCCACGTGCGGGTGAGAACCTCAGACAGGTGCCAGCCAACATTCTGGCCAACGACGCCACGGATCGTCGGCAAGAGCTTGGAGCCATCCTTCAAGAAGAAGAAGCTCAAGATCACAGCAACACCGAAGGTGACCAACGCGGAGGAGGCAGCCGACAGGCCGCTGAACACACCAGAGGCGATGTTCGATGCCTGATCCTGGAGCCACCCGAAGACCTCGTCGATGACCTGGTCAACCTGCTCCGCCTGGGCGTTCAGTGGCGGGCCTTGGATCCAGTCGCCGAGCTGGTACACACCTTCCTTACCCGATTCGAACAGGCGCTTGCCCTGGGTGCTAAACGTCGGCGCGATGGCGGCGACCACGGCGGAAAAGATCGCCACAAACCCGAGGAGGGTGAGGATTACAGATAGCGTAATCGGGATCTTGTGATCCTTCATCCACTTCGTCGGTGGCCACAAAACCGTACACAGCAAAACGGCGATCAGGATGGGGAGGATACCAGCCCAAATGGAGCCGATGACCTTGCCCAAAATCCACATGGCAATGGCCAGACCGATGAACCGCCACGCCCACGCAGCGACGAGCTTTGCGTCGGCACTCAACACGACGGAGCGGTCGGCACCATCGGCACCGGACTCGGGCCAAGGATCCTTGCGCGGGTCTGCGTCGTTGGCATCCTCGAGGGACTCCTCGATGGCCTCGTGAAGCTCCTCGCGGGTGCGGCCGTCGACGTTGTCGTCGGCTGTAACTTTCCTACTTGAACTCATGACTACTTTCAGGGTTATACAAAATTACTAGTAACGGTGGGAATCTTAACGCAAAACGGCTGTAGTTAATAGTCAGAGCTTCATTGCCGTTATCGAGGGGCCGGATTTTCCGGGCCCTTTATTTACACCACCGTCCGCGTCGTAATCGTGAACCCGGCTGCGCGCAGTCGGTCGAGGTACGGTGCGCCGAGGCCGGAGGCGGGGGTGAGGATGCCGCCGCCGATTCCGTCGGCGACGTTGTTGAGGAGCGTCATCGCGGCCTCGCCGAGGAATTTCGCTGTGCCTTTATATCCGGGGTCCTCGTCGCCGTGGAAGGTGGCGGTGACGTGCGTGCCGCTGACGGTCAGGCCGTGGTGGACGGTGGTGAAGTGGCCGGCGTCCTGGGCTTTCGGGCTGGGGCCCTCGCCCGGCTTGGGGATGAGCTTCTGCCACGGGCCGTCCTTGCTCGCGGCTTTAAAAGCCGCCGTCAGGGCGCCGGCCAGGGCGTAGGCGGCGAGCTTGGAGCCGGTTTTCTGGCGCTCCGTGTAGCGCAAGTTAAAACCGTAGGCGTGGTCGAGGAGGCTGTTGGAGCGGCGCACGACGCGCGTGTTGAAGCTGGCCATGAAGAAGGGGCCCGCCCAGCCCTCCGGCGTGCGGTCAATGTCCATGTCCTTCTGTCCGACGAGGTTTGCCTCCTTGTCGGGGTCGGGGCACAGCGAGTACTTGCCGTGCAACGCGTTCTCGCCGTCCTGTTCTGCGAGCGCTGCCTTCATGGAGGCGATGGTGCCACCGGAGAGCCCGCCCTTTAAGTCGGTGACCACCATCTGCACGCGGGTGAATTCTTCGCCGGCGGCCTCGGAAAGCGCGAACATGCCCATGTCGCTGGGCACGGAGTCGAAGCCGCAGGAGTTAACAATCCGCGCCCCCGTCGACACCGCCTGCGCGTGGTACCGGTCGATCATGCGCCGGATGAACGGCGCCTCGCCGCACAGGTTGACGTAGTCGGTGCCACGTTCGGCGCAGAACCGAATGAGGTGTTCACCGTAGTGCGTGTACGGGCCGACGGTGGAGATCACCACGCGGGCGTGCTCAGCGAGGAAGTCCATGTCGGCTGGGTCGTCGGCGTCGGCGATGATGAGCGGGGCATCGATCCCCAGCGCCTCGAGCTTGTTCTGGTTCCTCCCAGCGAGCGCAAGGGACAGGTCCGGGTAGGTGGCGTGCAAGTAGCGGGCGGTGAGCTGACCAACGAAGCTTGTCGCGCCGAAGATGATGACGTCGAAATCCATGCCCCCATTGTGGCACGCGGGATACGATTGCCTCATGGCACACGTTCTGTCCTGCAATAAGGCGATTCCGCGCACCGATCCAGGCGGTACGGCGCGCGTTTCCGGCATGCACAAGGTCCCTGTTGATTCGCTCGAGCTGTTCACCCCCGGCCCGAATTACGGCGACGGCCCGGGGGTTGTGGGGGATACGGTCGGTGACACGAAGCACCACGGTGGCGCGCAGAAGGCGGTCTACGCGTTCGCCCGCGAGGAGCTCGATTGGTGGGAGGGGGAGCTCGGCATGTTGCTTGTCGACGGCTCGTTTGGCGAAAACCTCACAACTTCCGGCATTGTGTGGGAGGAGGCCATTGTCAACCAGCGTTTCCGGGTCGGTACCGCGGAGCTGGAAGTGTCGGTGTCTCGCACCCCCTGCCGGACGTTTGCTGGCTGGATGGGCGTTCCCGGGTGGATAAAGAGGTTCTCGGCGCGTGGTCGCACGGGCAGCTACCTGCGGGTCGTGGTTCCCGGTGTCGTCCACCCCGGCGACGAGCTGGTGGTCCTCCACACCCCGGACCACGGCATGACGATGGGCGATGTCTTCGCGGGGGCGCTCGGCGATAAAAAGGTGGCGGAAAGGCTCGTGGCGGCGCACTGTTTGCCGGACATGTACCACCAAAGAATGGTCAATTTACTGCGGAAATAGAAAAAGTTGAGTCGAGGGGGAATAACTTTAGGGAGTCTGCGTTGTACTGAGTGTGAGATTGAGTAGCACACGCTCAAGGCGGCTGGTACAGTTGCTGTTGAAGTTGAGTGAGACTCAATCAAGTCACACCGGCTAGGCGGTGACAGGCCAGGCTGGATGACAAGACAAACGGATTTCGAAAAAGGAGAAGATTTTATTATGGGACGCGCAGTAGGTATTGACCTCGGTACAACCAACTCTGTAGTTGCAGTACTGGAAGGTGGAGATCCCACCGTTATCGCCAACTCTGAGGGCTCCCGCACCACCCCGTCGGTGGTCGGCTTTGCCAAGAACGGCGAGGTACTCGTCGGCCAGTCCGCCAAGAACCAGGCGGTCACCAACGTCGACCGCACCATCCGCTCCGTCAAGCGCCACATGGGCACCGACTGGACGGTAAATATTGATGACAAGAAGTACACGCCGCAGGAGATCTCGGCACGTACACTCATGAAGCTGAAGAGGGACGCGGAAAGCTACCTCGGCGAGGATGTCACGGATGCCGTGATTACCGTCCCCGCATACTTCGAGGACGCACAGCGTCAGGCCACGAAGGAAGCTGGCCAGATCGCCGGACTCAACGTCCTGCGTATTGTGAACGAGCCGACGGCTGCAGCTCTTGCTTACGGCCTGGAGAAGGGCGACAAGGATCAGACGATCCTCGTGTTCGACCTCGGTGGCGGCACGTTCGATGTGTCCCTGCTGGAAATCGGCGACGGTGTCGTCGAGGTGAAGGCCACCGCCGGTGACAACAAGCTCGGTGGCGATGACTGGGATCAGCGCATCGTTGACTGGCTCGTTGACAAGTTCAAGGCCTCCCACGGCATTGACCTGACCAAGGACAAGATGGCCCTGCAGCGTCTGCGCGAGGCAGCGGAGAAGGCAAAGATCGAGCTGTCCTCCTCCCAGTCCGCAACGATTAACCTTCCGTACATCACCGTGGATGCGGAGAAGAACCCGCTGTTCCTGGATGAGACCCTGTCTCGCTCTGAGTTCCAGAACATCACCAAGGACCTGCTGGATCGCACCAAGCAGCCGTTCAACCAGGTGGTCAAGGACGCGGGCATCTCCACGTCGGACATTGACCAGGTCGTCCTTGTCGGTGGTTCCACCCGTATGCCCGCCGTGGCCGACCTCGTTACCGAGCTGACCGGCGGCAAGAAGCCGAACAAGTCCGTGAACCCGGACGAGGTTGTGGCCGTCGGTGCTGCTCTTCAGGCTGGTGTTCTCCGCGGCGACGTGAAGGACGTCCTGCTTCTCGACGTCACCCCGCTTTCCCTCGGTATTGAGACCAAGGGCGGCGTGATGACGAAGATCATCGAGCGCAACACCACCATCCCGAAGCGTGAGACGCAGACCTTCACCACGGCTGAGGACAACCAGCCGAGCGTGCAGATCCAGGTCTTCCAGGGCGAGCGCGAGATCGCTGCTCACAACAAGCTGCTTGGCTCCTTCGAGCTCGGCGGCATTGCCCCGGCACCGCGTGGCATCCCGCAGATCGAGGTCACCTTCGACATCGACGCCAACGGAATCGTCCACGTGACCGCTAAGGATAAGGGCACGGGCAAGGAAAACACGATCACCATCCAGGACGGCTCCGGCCTCTCCCAGGAGGAGATCGACCGCATGATCAAGGATGCGGAGGAGCACGCCGACGCCGATAAGAAGCGTCGCGAGGAGCTCGAGATCCGCAACCAGGCTGAGTCCATGGTCTACTCCACTCGCTCCTTCATGGACGAGAACAAGGACAAGGTCTCCGAGGACATCCGCACCAAGGTGGAGGATGCAGCCAAGGAGGTCGAGAAGGCTCTCGAGGGCGACGATATCGACGCCGTGAAGACGGCCGTCGAGAAGCTGTCCACCGAGTCCCAGGAGATGGGCAAGGCCATCTACGCCCAGGAGGCAGCACAGGGCACGACCGAGGCAGGCGCCGCAGGTGCCGCCGGTGATGACAACGTTGTCGATGCCGAGGTTGTTGACGAAGACGACAACAAGGATGGTGACAAGTAGTGATGGACCCCGAGAACCGCGAGCACCCCACACCCGAGGAGCCCGAGGTGACGGAGTCGGCTGCTGATGCCACCCCCGGTGAGGGCACACTGCCGGAGGCCGATATTGCAGACACCGCCGCAGACGCGGCGGCGGCCTCGCAAACTCACGCTCAGGAAAGCGGAGCACCTGAGGCTAGCGAAGCGCCTAAGACAGCCCCGGAGCCGTCTGCGGAGGAGAAGCTCACCGCGCTCCTCGCAGAGCGCACCGACGACCTCCAGCGCATCAGCGCCGAGTACGCCAACTACCGCAAGCGGGTCGCCCAGGAGAGGCAAGCAACCATCGACCAGGCGACGTCGAATGCGGTGCAGAAGTTCCTCCCCGTCTTCGATGACCTCGATCTGGCGGAGCAGCACGGGGACCTCGCCGAGGGGCCGCTCAAAGCGTTCGCTGGCAAACTCACCGGCATCCTCACCGACCTGAAGGTGACCGCCTTCGGAGAGAAGGGCGACGAATTCAACCCGGAGATTCACGAGGCCGTCCAAGACCTGTCCTCCGGCGACGAGAAGCGCCTCGGTGTGGTTCTGCGCAAGGGCTACATGATCGGCGACCGTCTCCTGCGCACCGCGATGGTCATCATCGACGATGTCGAGGACATCGAGGATGCCAAAACAGACGAAGAATAACTAAATAACGACACAAATTTAAGGAAAGGAGGAGATGCCCAGTGGCAGAAAGCGAATGGGCTAATAAAGACTATTACGCGGACCTGGGGGTCTCCTCGTCCGCAAGCGCGGATGAGATCAAGCGGGCCTACCGAAAGCTGGCGCGTGAGAACCATCCGGACACTAACCCTGGCGATCCCGCCGCAGAAGAGAGGTTCAAGAAAGCCGCCGAGGCCTACGACGTTGTAGGCGATGCCAAGAAGCGCAAGGACTACGACGAGTTCAAAGCCATGGTTGGTTCCGGCCGATTCTTTGGCGGAAACGGAGGCCCGGGCTTCCCGGGCGGGTTTCGCTCGTCGACGAACAGCGCGCCCGGCGGGTTCTCGGACTTCTTCGCCCAAGGCGGATCGGGATTTGCTGGAGAAGGTGGCTTTGGGGATATCCTCGGTGGTCTTTTCAACCGCAGCGGGTCTGCTTCTCGCACGGCGCAGCCGTCGCGGGGGGCCGACGTCGAAACGGAAATAACGCTCGACTTCCGCGAAGCGGTGGAGGGAACCGTCATCCCCATCCAACTGACCGGCGACGCGCCCTGCGGGACGTGCCACGGGTCAGGCTCGAAATCCGGGAATCCCACCACGTGCCCCACGTGCCACGGGTCGGGATTCACCTCAGAGCAAAAAGGTGCGTTCGGTTTCTCCGCCCCCTGCTCCGATTGCGGTGGCAGCGGGCAGAAGATCACCGACCCGTGCACCAACTGTCACGGAACCGGAACCGTGCGCCGGACTCGATCCATCACCGTCCGCATCCCCGCCGGGGTTCGCGACGGTCAGAAGGTTCGACTCGCCGGACAAGGTGAGGCAGGCCCCAACGGGAAACCTTCGGGCGACCTGTTTGTCAACGTCACCGTCCGGCCGGACAAGGTGTTCACCCGTGAGGGCAACGACCTCGAAGTGACGGTCCCCGTCACCTTCGCCGAGGCTGCCCTCGGCGACACCATCACCGTGCCCACCCTGGGGAAACCCGTGAAGGTGAAACTCCCCGCGGGCACCCCCACCGGCCGCACGCTTCGGCTCAAGGGGCGTGGCGTGAAGGGCGGCGACCTCATGATCACCGTCACCGTCACCGTCCCCACCAACCTCGACTCGGCGGCGGCAAGCGCCCTGCGCACCTACGCCCAGGCGGAGAAAGACTCCGGTTTTTCCCCGCGCGAGGATTGGATGAAAAAGAATAACCAGTAGCAGCAACAACCACGAGAATGGCAAAGGAGGTGACGGATGTCTGAGGAAAACAACGCACACGATACCGAAGTCTTCGTCATCTCCGTGGCCGCCGAGCTCGCCGGGATGCACGCCCAAACACTGCGCTCCTACGATCGCATGGGCCTTGTCACCCCGCAGCGCACCCGCGGAGGCGGGCGGCGGTACACCCGGGATGACGTAAAACAGCTCCGGGAAATCCAACGGCTCAGCCACGATGAAGGCGTCAACCTCGCCGGCATCAAGGCGATCACGCGGCTGCAAGAGGAAAAGTCCCGGCTCGAAGCCAAGCTGGCCGAGCTCGAGGCAGAAAACGAAGCACTGCGCGTGAAGCTGGATCGCTCCCCGCGCCGTGGTGGTGAGCTGGTCCACGTGCCGAGCTCCACCGCCGTGGTGTTGTGGAAACGCCGTCGCTAGCTACGAACAAAAAATGGGAACCCCCTGATGGGTTCCCGTTTTTTATGCCTTAATCTTTTTGCCTAGGTTTATTTCCCAGATTTTTGCCTAGGATTGTTCCCCAGCTGTTGCGCCTCTAGGAGGAGCTGGAGGAGGTCGCTTCCTCCGGGGCGTTCTCGGGTTCGAGCGCAATGATCGGGCTGCCGAAGACGAGTCCCGGGTACACGGGGGAGGTGCCGTGCTTGGGGGTGATGGTGATGGTTGTTGCCTCGCCCGGGTTGAGGTACACAGACCACAGCTGGCCGCCGAAGGTGTTGCCCATTTCCTTTTGCGTGGGCTCGTCGACACTCGGCCGGGTGATGGTCACCATGTACGGGGCCTTGGTGCGCCCGCCGACGGTGTTTTCATCGTCGTAGCCAAGGTGGAAGTACAGGGTGGCCTTCTTCGGTGACGTGACGGTCAGCGTCGGGCTTCCTTTGCCCAGGGAGGTGTAGGACTTGGGGCAGTCGGAGCGGTCGAGGTACGTGTCGCCGAAGGTGAGGTCGGTGAGTTCCACCGTCACGGTTGAATCTGCAAGCAGCTTGTTGGTTGTGCCATTGATCAGGGGAAGGTCGTCACCAGCCCAGTTGCAGGTCGTTTCCTTTTCCGGCGCGGGCTGCGTCGCCGCGACACTGATCCCAATAATGGTGGACAGCAGCGTGATGACGCCGAGGACGGCGCCTGCTACCTGTGTGATGTCGAACTGGCCGAGGCCGGGAATGGTGATTTTCATACTCGCCTTTCATGCACGGGTTGTTGTGTTAAGTCTACAATCGCTGCCATGAAAGTTGCGTTGTGTCAGATCAATAGTTCCGGAGACATCGATTCGAACCTCGCCCTCGTGGAGGAGAACGTGCGCACGGCGGCCGCGGAGGGCGCGCGGCTCATCGTGTTCCCTGAGGCCACGATGCACGCCTTCGGCGCCGGTCCCCTCACCGGTTCTGCCGCCCGTTTCGGTTGGTTCACCACCGCCATCCAGTCGCTTGTCGACGACCTGTCGGTTGCGGTTGTCTGCGGCTGCTTCCGCCCGGAGGAGGGGGAACGCGTGTACAACACCGCGCTCATCGCCCGCCCGAACGAGGAACCGCTCCTCTACGACAAGACCCACCTGTACGATGCATTCGGTTTCGCCGAGTCGGACACCGTCGCGCCGGGAGAAAACGTGGTGACCTTCGACTGGGAGGGCATCACCTTCGGTGTCGCCATCTGCTTCGACATCCGCTTCCCCGCACTGTTCAAGAAGATGGCCTGCGCGGGTGCGCAGGCCATTATCGTCCCCACAAGCTGGACGCCGGGCGAGCAAAAGGTGTACCACTGGCGGCTCCTGTCCCGCGCCCGGGCCCTGGACTCCGCCACCTTCATCCTCGCGACGGACCAGGCCTTCCTCGACGACGGCCGCACCGACCCCGTCGGCGTCGGCTACTCCAGCGTCATCGACCCCCTCGGCCAGGTCGTCGCCGAACTGGAGCAAGACGAGGGAATCCTCTACGCAGAACTCGACACCACGGCGGTGGAGAAGGCGCGCCAGAGTCTCCCCGTGCTGGGTGCGGACTAGCCCCCGAACCCGGAACGCAGCGCCTTGACCACGAGGTTGAGGCGCGAACTCGCGCCAAAGTGAGCAATGAGCTTAGACACCTGCTTCTTCACGGTGGACTCGGAATAGCCGGACTTTTCGGCGATTTCGCTGTTGGACAGGCCGTCGCAAAGCAAATCCAGGATGAGACGCTGCGCCTCCGGCAGGTCCTCCGCCACAAGAGGCGGGGCGACGTGCGTCGTGGGGAGGTAGCCCACGAGCCGCGACATAGGCTCGGGGGAGACAACCGTCCCACCGTGTGCGGCCTGGCGGACCGTTTCGATGATGAACGATGCCTCGGCCGATTTGATGATGTAGGCGGCGGCACCATGGGACAGCACCTCAAGCATGATCTCGTCGGAGTCAAGCGAGGTCATGGCCACAAATGTGGGGGGATGCGACATCCGTTTCATGGCACGCAAAAGTTGCACCCCGTCCATGCCAGGCATGTGGATGTCCGCCACGATGACATCAGCCAGGGTGGAGTGCAGAACATCGAGGGCTTCCGACCCATTGCTGGCCGTGCCGACAGTCACGATGTCCTCGGTCGTGGCAAAGTACCGCTCTAGAGTGTCGGTAACAATGTGATCATCGTCAACGACGATGACACGAATCTGGTCCAATTCCTACCTGCACCACACGTTCCCAGGGCAGGTGAAGAACTCGTCGGCGATAGAGATCGCGCTTGCTGCAGGGGCTGCTGCGGTGATGGTAAGAACGGTCAGTGCAGAGGCGATGAAACGCTTCATGAGTAACTCCTTTGTGATTGCTGCCCTCCTATACTAGGCAGCTCGGTCGCAATTTTCCACCTGAGCCGGATTTAGGGCGTGGGCAGGGTCAGCGTCAGTGTCCACATCCGGCCATCATTCTCGGTGTGCACATTTCCGCCAACTCTCTGCGCAAGTTCCGTGATCGAGGGCAGTCCCAAGCCAGAGCTGAACGCCGACGGAGTGAGGGGCAAAATGGAGCGATCCGCGTCGCCGGTCAGCATCTCGTTTTCCATGGAGATAGCCACGGTTTGCTTGCGGTCTGTCACCAAAAGCGTCACCGTCGATCCGGGTTTAGAGTATTTGATCGCATTGATCGATGCCTCGTTGAGGATGTCCGCTATCGCCCGCAAGGTCCGCGCGTTGAAGCGAAGGGCCTCCGCCGGTGCCATGGACACAACATCCACATGCAACCCCACGGACTCGAGCCGCTCTGTGACGATCTCGCAGATCGCGTGGAACGTCGTGGGGGAAGCGGAGTCCGTATGCAGGGCATCCATATCGTTTGTGGACAGCACCTTCATGAGCGCCCGTGTTTCCGACATCGCAGACCGCACGTCCTGCGCGATTTGGTTAAGCTCATGTGCCAACGCCTCATCATGAGCCCGCTCAAGCGCGAGGGCCTCCGAGCGCATCGCGGTGGCGGTGAGAGAACTAGCGACGGAATCGTGCAGGGCCAGCGCCAGTGCCTTGCGGTGCTTGGCCAAGTCCTCCGTCCACTCCTCCACGAGTTTCTCGTGCTTGCGCTGGTAGCGTCCCGCGGCCCAGCCGAACGCCGTGCCCGCGCCGATGATTGCACCCCACACGAGAATGCCCTGTGCACTGGTGCCGTGCTGGAGATCCCGGGGGTCGATGACGCCGATCCCCCACAAACCCAGGCTCACGCAGAGCGTGAGGATCCGGCGGCCCCGAAACGCCACCACGCCCGCAAGGATCGGTGCCAGGAGAACGGAACTCACCAGCCGGTAATCGCTGGCGGCGATGGTGAGGAAGACGACGATAAACAGCGCGGAGCTGACAATAGGGAAGCGGAACGCGGTGAGGGTGAACACGACGAGTGCCGTTCCGGAGGCAATCACCACGGGGTGGACGGCCTCTGGGCGTAGCAGCAGGTTGATGATGAGGACGGTGATACCCGTCATCGCGACGATGACGACCGGCCTGTTCCGCAAGAGATCCATAACACCACAAATAATAAACGCCGCCACCGGCATCGTCTACGGTCGTGCCGGTGGCGGCGTCATCTGTGAGATGATCCCGCGGATATTTGGTAGCTTAACGCCCAAGAAAGGCTACCCCGGTCCGGGACCACCCAAATAAAGGGTGGTTTAGGGAACTCCCCTTTATTATGACCCACCCGCCGGTAGCCAAAGGGGTGTCAAAAGTACCCACTTTGCGGAACTTTCGTTCCCCTTTCGGATACTTTTGGTCCGTGATGGGAGGGGGCTACAGCGCGTTGTACAAGATGTTCTCAGGCGGGGTGCCGCCTTCGACGAGGGCATCGCGCATGTCGGGGATCCAGGCAGGGGGCCCGCCGATGAGGATCTGGCGGTCCGCCCACGTGCCGTAGCGGGGGAGAACCTCCTCCAACGTGCCGTGCTCTGTGAGATTGAGACCGCGCGGGCACTGCGACCACTCGGTGGCACGCACCCACCACTTGTCGGTGTCATGCTCCACCACAGGGGTGACCGTAAGCCACGGGGCGGTTGCGGCGACCTCCCACAAAGTGCGCAGATCGTACAGTTCACCGGGGTACTCAGCGCCAAAGAACAGGTGAACGCGCGCAGGATTCAGCTGGCCCACCTGGGAGAGGATAAGGGAGCGAAGCGGCGCGAGCCCCACGGAGTTCGCAATCATGAGCACATCCCTGTCTCCGTCGATAGACGCGCGCCCGTACGGGTTGCCCAGCAGCCACTTATCGCCGATGCGGGAATTGGCCAGTGGCACGGAGGACAGACCACCCTCATTCGTGCGCACGTGGAATTCCATTTCCCCGGTCTCCGTCGGTGGCAGGGCCGACGTGTAGAAGCGCCAGATGCCGGGGGTGACCTCCGAAGAAATGGGGAAGTAGGAGCCGGGTTGGAAGTCGATGGGCGTGCGCGTCTTCAAGCGGACGACGGAAATCCGCCGGCAGCGGCGCTGCACATCGACAACGGTGGCGGTGTAATTGCGGGGAATACCTGCGGCATCATCACGCGCGATGGACCGCGCAAGCAAGGTGGACACCTCACCGAGGGCGGTGTCGGCCCCGTTGAGATACTTAAACTGCAGGTCGGAGCACAAAGTGAGAAGCGAATCGCGGAGGCACTCCACAAAGGGGTGGAAGTAGCGCGGCGAGACATTATATTTACGGTGATCTTTGCCTAGCTGGGTGATGAGCGTGCGCATCTCATCGGTCAGGTGCCCGTCCACCGGCGTGCGGTCGAACACGAAGGAGAGAACTCGCCCCAGGTCTGCATGGACATTTTCCTTGTGCAGTGGGAATACGAGCATCGTCTCCGGGCACTTGTCAAAGAAGTTGGCGCGCACGTGTTCATGGAACTCGGGGGAAACAGAACGCAGCCGCTCGGCTACGGGTGAAAGCGTGTCATTCACTGTGCGTCGTCCTTTGGGCGTGATTTAGCCATTGCTTACTTTTATCGTAGTGTAATGACTTTTTGCGCGCGGGGATGACGAGTGCCGCAATAAATGTGGTTAAGGGGACAGCGCACACAATCGCCAGCGCGCCGGTGCCGGAACGCAGCAGCTCTGTGGCCACCTGGTCGCCGGTGAGGATGAGGCCGGCGGAGCGCGAGGAAACGGACTGTAATAACAGCATCGGCAGCGCGGTGCCCGTGTACGTCAAGACGAGTGTGTACGTCATGGAGGAGACGTGGTCGCGGCCGACCTTCATGGCGGAGGTGAATAGTGACCACGGCCGCGCGCCGGGGTCGGCGGTGGACAGCTCCTGCACGGTGGATGCCTGGGCAACCGTGACATCGTTGAGGCCGCCGACGGCGCCGATGATGAAGCCGCACAGCATGACGCCGAGGATCTGCACCTCAGGGAGGTAAAGGACGAGGTTGAGATTCTCGTCGTCGCCAAGCCCCCGCAGGTTGGTGGTGCCGATCGCCCACGTGGCGAGGACGGCGGTCACGAGGATGGACAGCAAGGTGCCGGACAGTGCCGAGGCGGATTTCCAGTTGAGGCCGTGGACGAGGGGGACGGAGACGATGATGATGGCGCTCACTGCGGTGACGGCCAGGGGGATCGCGGGTTCGCCGTGGAGCAGCGCGGGCACAAGAAACACGACGACCACGCCCAGGGAGTAGGTGAGCCCGATGAGAGAGCGGAGTCCGTACCAGGCGGCGAGGGCGATGATGGCGAGCCCGATGACGATCCCCCAGATCGCCAGCGGGATGGCGCGCTGGTAGTCCCCGAAGGCGTAGGTGTAGCCGTCGGGGGTGGCGGTCTGGGTGAGGAGAATCTTGTCGCCGACGTTAAGCTGCGGTTCGCCGACCACGTCGTGGGTGACGAGCTGCGTGGAGATGCCTTCGTTGGGCCCACCGGTGATGGCCACGGTGTTGCGCTTGCAGCCGGTGTCGTTGGGCGGCGGGCAGCCGCCCTCGTCCACGGTGGTCACCGTGCCGGGGACGTAGTTCTGGTTGAGGGCGAAGTTGGCGGTGAATGACTCGTTGATGGCGGGCGCGGTGGACGGCGGCCAGTAGGCGGCGAGTCCGATGAGCGTGAGGAGGGTGCTTATGCCGATGAATACGAGGAGCGCCAGCTGCGCGCCGGTAAAGCCGCTGCGGCGACTGTCCTGGTGTCCGTGTTTGGCCATCGTTGTGCTCCTAAGCCGTGGGGATATCGAATCCTAACTAGGATACGTTTTCAATAACCGGAGGGGAAACCGAGGAGTAAAGTTGAGTCAAAGCGACTCAAAAATATTTTTCCTTGAGTGGAACATACTCAACTTGTGGTGCGTTATAGATGATAGGTAAAGAAAAGGAGCAATAAACCATGAGTGATTTCACACCAACAACTAAAACAGGGGAGGCCCTGCAGACAGCACTGCAGCTCGCTTCCGGAAAAGGTAACCCGGATATCCGCCCCGCGCATATCCTCGTCGCTATCGTTGAGCAGCAGGACGGCGTCGCCGCCCCGGTGCTTAAGGCCGCAGGCGTAGACCCGCAGGTGATTGCCACCGAGGCTCGCAAGCTTGTTGAGGGCTACCCCTCGGCGTCGGGCTCGAACATGACGAACCCGAACTTTAACCGCAGTGCCCTCAACGCCTTCAACGCCGCGCAGGAACTCGCCGGTGAACTAGGCGACGAATATGTGTCCACCGAGGTGCTCCTCGCGGGCATCGCGCGCGGCGATTCGGATGCAGCAAAGATGCTTGCCCGCCACGGCGCCACGTACGAGAACATTAAAGCGGCTTTCGAGCAGGTCCGCGGTGGTCACAAGGTCACCAACGCCGATCCGGAAAACCAGTTCCAGGCGCTGGAGAAGTACTCCACGGATCTGACGGAGCGCGCCCGCCAGGGCAAGATTGACCCGGTGATCGGCCGTGATCAGGAGATCCGCCGTGTTATGCAGGTGCTGTCCCGCCGGACGAAGAACAACCCGGTGCTCATCGGCGAGCCCGGTGTCGGTAAGACGGCTATCGTCGAAGGCCTTGCCCGCCGCATCGTTGCGGGCGATGTCCCGGAGAGCTTGAAGAACAAGCGCCTCATTAGCTTGGATTTGGGCTCGATGGTCGCCGGTGCGAAGTACCGCGGCGAGTTCGAGGAGCGCCTGAAGGCGGTTCTTGAGGAGATTAAGAACGCTGAAGGTGAGATCGTCACCTTTATCGACGAGCTGCACACTATCGTCGGCGCGGGTGCGACCGGTGATTCCGCAATGGATGCCGGCAACATGATTAAGCCCCTGCTCGCCCGCGGTGAGCTGCGTCTTGTCGGTGCGACCACGCTCGACGAGTACCGCAAGTACATCGAGAAGGATGCAGCGCTGGAGCGCCGCTTCCAGCAGGTGTACGTCGGCGAACCGTCCGTCGAAGACGGCATCGGAATTCTCCGTGGCCTGAAGGAGCGTTATGAGGTGCACCACGGCGTCCGCATCCAGGACTCTGCCCTAGTCGCCGCCGTGACGCTGTCCGATCGCTACATCACCAACCGCTACCTGCCGGATAAGGCCATTGACCTGATCGACGAGGCCGCGTCCCGCCTGCGCATGGAGATCGACTCCTCGCCGCAGGAGATCGACGAGGCCGAGCGCATCGTCCGCCGCCTCGAGGTGGAAGAGCTGGCGCTGCAGAAGGAGACGGACGCCGCCTCCAAGGAGCGTCTGGAAAAGCTCCGCCGCGAGCTCGCCGACGAGAAGGAAAAGCTCTCCGAGTTGCGCGCACGCTGGGCCAACGAGAAGGAGGCTATCAGCCACGTGCAGAAGGCGAAGGAGGAACTCGACCGCCTGCGCACGGAAAGCGAGGAGGCGGAGCGCGAAGGCGACCTGGCCAAGCTCTCCGAGATCCGCTACGGCAAGATTCCGGCTGCCGAGAAGGCCCTGCAGGAAGCCGAGGATGTGGTGAACAAGGAGCAGGACACGATGCTGACGGAGGAGGTCACCCCGGACACGATCGCCGAGGTTGTCTCCGCCTGGACGGGCATCCCCGCCGGCAAGATGCTGCAGGGTGAAACCGAGAAGCTGCTTTATATGGAGGATGTCCTCGCCGGCCGTGTTGTCGGTCAGAAGCAGGCCGTCACCGCGGTCTCGGATGCGGTCCGCCGCGCCCGCGCCGGTGTCGCCGATCCGAACCGCCCGACCGGTTCCTTCCTCTTCCTCGGCCCCACGGGTGTGGGTAAGACGGAGCTGGCCAAGGCGCTCGCGGAGTTCCTCTTCGACGATGAGCGCGCCATGGTCCGCATCGATATGTCCGAGTACGGCGAGAAGCACTCCGTTGCCCGCCTCGTCGGCGCTCCCCCCGGATACGTCGGCTACGACCAGGGTGGTCAGCTCACCGAGGCTGTTCGTCGCCGCCCGTACACGGTTGTGCTTTTCGACGAAGTGGAGAAGGCCCATCCCGACGTCTTCGATATCCTCCTGCAGGTTCTCGATGACGGCAGGCTTACCGACGGCCAGGGGCGCACGGTCGACTTCCGCAACACGCTGTTGATCCTCACCTCGAATCTTGGTGCCGGTGGTACCAAGGAGCAGATGATGGATGCCGTGAAGCGGACGTTCAAGCCGGAGTTCGTCAACCGCCTCGACGATGTGGTGATCTTCGACTCCCTTACAAAGGAGCAGCTCACCGGCATTGTCGACATCCAGGTTGGCCAGCTTGCCGAGCGCCTCGCCGCCCGCCGCCTCACGCTGCAGGTCTCCGACGCCGCCAAGAGCTGGCTTGCCGACCGCGGCTACGACCCCGCCTACGGCGCGCGCCCGCTGCGTCGCCTCATCCAGCAGGCCATCGGCGATACCCTCGCCCGCAAGCTGCTGGCCGGCGACGTCCGCGACGGTGACACCGTCCACGTCGATGTTGCAGACGGTGGCGAGCACCTCGACATTGAATCGAGGTAACGCACAAAAAATCCGCAGTTCACGCGAACTGCGGATTTTTGTCGGTTCTGGGTGCGCCTCAGGCTAGCAGCTACCTGTACCCTTTTAGTCCATGACAACGAATAACCCCGGGTCTGGGCAGGGCGCAGTCGCAGCGGCTGCGTCCGGTAACACCAGGCACATTGAAATCCAGCGATCGCTGTACACCCCGCTCGTGGTGGTGTTTGTGGTCGTTTTCCTTATCTCTAACATCAACGCGACCAAGGGCGTGGAAATCGGCCCCTTCGTCCTCGACGGCGCGTTCTTCCTCTTCCCGCTGGCCTACGTCGTCGGCGACGTGCTCAGCGAATGCTTCGGTTTCCGCGCCACCCGCCGCGCCATCTTCTTAGGCTTCGGCTGCATGCTCCTCGCTGTGGTTGCCTTCTATATCGGCATCGCCCTTCCGCCGGCCTCCTTCTATGACGGCCAGGAGGCCTTCGCCGCCGTCGTCGGGCTTGTTCCCCAAATCGTCGCCGCGTCTCTCGCTGGCTACCTCGTGGGCCAGCTCCTCAACTCGTGGACGCTCGTCAAAATCAAGTTTCGCACGGGCGAAAAGACCCTGTGGGCACGCCTGATCGGCTCAACCGTGGTGGGGGAGCTCGGTGATACGGCCATCTTCTGCACCATCGCCGCGCCCGTCATCGGCATCGACTCGGTGGGTGCCTTCCTCAACTACGTCATCGTCGGCTTCGTCTGGAAGACCATGATCGAGGTCATCATGCTCCCCATCACCTATCCTGTGATCAACTGGGTTAAGCGCCGGGAGAATTACTAGATGTGAAGCAGTTGTGGACCTTCTCATTCAGTTTGATCCCAATTTGAAACGAGAGAAAAGGCGTGGTTGATAGTGTTTCTGTAAACTGAGATTCAGAATATGCTTCAAACCGGTCGGAGAAATTCATGAAAGGGCTACTACTACTCGCGGTTGCACTTGCTAGTTTGCTCTCTTCGTCTTTTGTCTTTCCAGCTGTGGCATTGGAATCGACACCTGCGGATGATTATGTTGCGAATAGAAACGAGCCTTCGATCGAAGAGAAGTTAGAGTCTCTGGCGAACGCTCGTCCTGATAGAGATGATGCGGGCTGGGGGTGGGAAAAAATCTCTAAGAAACACAACATAAAAAACGTCAAAATTTTAGAAGCAATTGTGCGTTTGGATCGGGCACCTGTTGAGAGTTCGATAGAAAAAGGGAATTTCAAGTCAACCTCCAAGGTTAGGTTTTACGACTGTGGCTTTGTAGTTAACGGGGTAGGGGGCCAATGTCGCCAAATTTATACCCCAATTTTCGTAAGCGAGGTATTTCGTCCACTTTCCCAACCATATTACAAAGGAGTTCGTGCTCAAACGAGAAAGAGAGGCGTGAAAGATAATCATCCGGTAGGCGTTGTAACCGCATGGTGTCACCGTGATTCAGAGGACGCTTCTGGGAAGAACTTTTCCCGCTGTCCTGATTATGTCAATACGACTAAGGAGTTTGGGAAATGGCAGTAGACTCCGCAGCCGAATTCAGGTTGAGCTCTCTTACGCTGTATTCTCATGATTTGGCTTCCGCTAGACGGGCTGTCAATCGTTTATTTGAACTGCTAGATGGTGACACAACTGGAAGTGGTGCGCTCTCGCAAGCAATAGTCACATCGCTTATTTCTTTCGCGCAAGATGGCGAGGCGCGCATTCCTCCCGCCGCGAGGACTCAGCTGGTTAGCGATATTCTAACTGGACTTTTTTTACGAATTGAAAGACCTCTGTTTAGACAGTGGTCTGCGTATGGGTCAATTCGGAGAACACTGCAGAGCGAGACTCGGAGGGGATACGCTAGGAATATTCACCTGATGAATGGCAGAGATGTTTGCATGCCTATTTCATTTCTTCATGCTGATGGGGGCAAGGTCGGAGGAGGAGACCTTTCACAGCTTGATGCGCAGTATTCAAGTTTTCAGAACGCAGAGTTCAGTGGTGTCACGGCAGTGGGAACGCTCTTCGCTGCAGCCACCTTCTCGGCAGCGATATTGGAAGGCGATTTTGAGGGTGCGGATTTCACGGATGCTATCATGTGCGGAAGCCGTCTCTGCGGTAACTTTCGCAATTGTATCTTCCATGGCAGCGATCTGAGAAAATCTGACCTTAGCGGTAGCGACCTCTTAGGGGCGGATTTCTCCGATTGTGACGTTTCAGGAGTGAGTTTTCGCCATTGCCGTGTAAGCACCGATTTTCTATTGGGCGTTGGAATTTTGGAGGGCGTAACGCTCCCTAACGGGAGAAGAAGTGACAGGTTTACCCCGCAGCAATTATCGGAAATGTGGCCTGGTCTGGGGTGTTAGCGATGGATTTGGCAAGTCATGAATTTCCGGCTCATGAGATATCGCTTCTGTATACGATGTTTGACGAATGTGACAAAAGTGTGAAGATATCTCAAAATTTAGGGGCAATTATTGGGTTGCTGAACAGGCCTGGCAGATTCGCGGAAAGTCGTAGCTTCGAGTCTGTGAGAACGTATGCGTTAAGTGGTCTGCTGGATCGGATCTACTATAAAAATGGAAATTTTTACTTCTGTACTGACCAGGTCGAATTTTCCTGGGAATGCCTGAAAAACGTGAAAATTGGATATTGCTCGGTGGATTTTTCTGCTATGACATTTGCCAACGTGGAGCTGCATTTTGGGATTGATTTGGTTGATACCAGGGAATTGTACTTCGACCATTGCGATCTCTCGGGCAGTCAATTTAGTGGCGAAATGAAGGAATGCAGTTTCGAAGGCTGTGATTTGCAGAGCGTCTATTTCGAATACGTAGATTTCGACTGCGTGCAATTTGTAGACTGCGATTGTCGTTATGCTTCGCTGCACTGTTGTGATTTGGATGGGGTTTGTTTTGTTGGAAGCGATCTCCGTGGTGTCCAACTAAATACTGGTGACTTTGCGTATGGGGTTGATGGTACTTCTGCTGAAAATGTCACTTTCCGTGATGTACTGATTGATAGGTGGACCGTGCTTCCTGATGGTATGACGGTGGGTAGAAACGGTGCTGAGGATGTCCAGCACCGTTGGCCAGGAATAGTTGTGGAAGATTGCGACTAAGTGTGAGAAGGCCTTCTAAGTATTAGCGGGCTCCCACCCCAGCGCCGGGGCAACGTGCTCGGCGAAGGCCTGCAAAATTTTTACATTCAGGTCGACCCCATGGTGTTCGGAGCGGTCAGCATCAACGTATCTGCGTCCATCACCGCACGGTCTGCTCGGAGCTTTTGGACGAGCACATCCGGCTCAGCCGCATACGTCTTCCCAAACGTGACCTGCCTGCCCTCACCCAGCGGCCCAATCTGGTCCTTGCTGGAACCCTGAAGGGAGAAGAGACGGCGAGTCTCGTCGTCGACAAGCGAAAAGACGGTGCGGGAGACGGAGACCCGGGGGCTCCCAGTTGTGGCCTAGGCCTCGCGGTACTGGCGGATCTGCTCGGCCTGGATGTCGCCGAGGGTGGAACTCATGAGGCTGACGCCGTCCTTTGCGGCCTTTACGGCCGTGGCGTTCGTGCCGGAGCCCCACCAAATGCGCCGGTCGAGGCCCGGGGAGTGGGGCCGGGCTGGTACATCTGCGGGTACTGGTTTTCCAGCGAGTCAGCCTCGGCGGTGCCCTCGCCGCGGATGGCAGACAGGAAGAGCTTGAACTTGGCGCGCGCCATGTCGGAGGCGTTGGCTTCCGCAGCGGCGTAACCGAAGACGCGCCAGCCGTCCTTGGCGGGCTCGGGTGACCCGCAGGATACGCCGAGTGCCACGCGCCCGTCCGCGAGCTGATCCAACGCCGCCGCCTCCTCGGCGAGGTAGAGCGGGTTTTCGTAGCGCATGTCGATAACGCCGGTGTCCACCTCTATATGTTTGGTGGAGTCGGCTATCGCGCCGAGCAGCGGCATTGGGGAAGCCGCCTGCGGGGCGAAGTGGTGCACGCGGAAGTAGGCGCCGTTTACGCCGAGGTCATCGGTGGCCTGTGCGAGGTCAAGAGATTGTTTGAGGGCGTCCGCGCCGCTGATGCCGCGCTGGCGGCCGATTGCGAAGTCTCCAAAGCTCAAGAATCCAAATTTCTTCATGCCGCAATTGGATGTGACGTGTCAACAAAATGGAAGGTGGCGGGGAAAGTGGTAGGACACGTGTCCAGGTTTCCTGGGGCTTTGGTCGGCGGGTGGCTCTGGCCCGTGGCGAGGTGCCTGGGATCCCTCGGCAAACGCGGCAGGGTAGGCAAAATGCGGGGAGGCATTTAAAATTGGGGCCATGAGTATCCTCGTGACCCCTGAAGAGCTGAAAGCCAACCTGCAAAAGGGCGGGAAGCAAATCCTCCTACACGCGATGTACGAGGAAACCCGCAGCGACGGGTTTGCCATGTTCAACGCGTCCCACATCCCCACCGCGCTGTTCTGCGACGCGGCCAACGCGCTCGCCGGCACCCCGAGCAAGCTCGGCGGCCGCAACCCGCTGCCGAATCCGGATATCCTCCAGCGCTGGTTCGACCGCTGGGGCCTGGGCGATGATCACCACGTCATCTGCTACGACGAGGCGCGCGGCATCCTCGCCGCCCGCGCCTGGTTCGTGCTGCGCTGGGCGGGCGTCAAGAACGTCTCCGTCCTCGACGGCGGCCTGACCAAGTGGCGTGAGCTGAAGTACCCGCGCATGGGCGGCCCCGGCAACCCGCGCTCGCTGGGGGCGCTGAAGGTCGATCCGGGCCACATGCCGATCGTGACCACGGAGGACGTGAAGAAGCATTCAGGTCTGCTCGTCGATACGCGCGGGCGCAACCGCTTCACCGGCAAGACGGAGCGCCTGGATCTCAAGGCGGGCCACATCCCGGGCGCGGTGAACGTGCCCACGGCGGATTTCCTCAACGAGGACGGCACCTTCAAGGATCCGCAGGTCATCCGCCAGGCCTTCGACTCGAAGGGGATTACGGACGCCTCCGATGTCATCATTTACTCGGGCTCCGGCCTGCACTCGGCGCAGGGCCTGATCGCCATGGAGCTGGCGGGCCTGCCGGGCGCCGCCACCTACCTCGGCGGCTGGTCGCAGTGGTGCGCCGATCCGAAGAACCCCGTGGCAACGGGTGATTAGTTCATGCGGCTAGCGCTTATTGTCCTTGCCCTCGTCCTCCTCGCCGTCGGCATCTACCTGCTGCGCGCGCCGGGCGGTCGGGGGCAGCTGAAGGCGTGGGCCGCTGCTAACGGCTTCGAGGTTGTCCCGTCGGTGCCGGGTTTTCCGGCCTCGCCCGCAGCCCGTGGCATCGTTGGTGGCTACGAGGCGGCCGCCGGTAACTGCCTGTGTGGCCTGCGCCGCGACGAGTCGGCAGGCCCGTCGGTGACGTTCACGCGCGGGGCCGATGGGTTCTCCGTCGAGGCCAGCGAGCCCGCGGGTCGCCGTTTCCTCGACTCGCGTGTCGACGCCGCCCTGGCCACCCTTCCCGCCGAGGTCACCCGTGTGTCCGTCGATGGGGAGTGGGTGCGTGCTGAGGGCAGCCCAGACGCCTTCGAGTCCCTCCAATTGCTTGCCGACGCCGCCTACGCGCTTCCTCCCGCAGGTGGCTACCGCGAACGCACCGCCCCAGAGTCGGACCCGACGCGCCCGGTGCGGGCCATTCGCGCCCAGCGGGACGACCAGGGCGTCGACAAGCCAAAGGTAGAGCTCCCACAACGAGCCGTCGGGGCGACGCTCGGGCAAGCCGACGACTACGTCGTCGCCGCAGATGACGTGGTACCCATCGCCGACGGTTCCCGCCGTATCGATCCGGCACCCCAGACCGGCCCCGCGCCGGCGAAAGCCACCCGCAAGATGGAGCCGAGCTCTATTTTTGACGAGGGCTGTGGCACACTAGATTCGTGACTGAAAAAGAAGAACTCGCCCAGCTTGTGACCGACCTCTGCGTAGTCCGCGGAAAGGTCACCCTGTCCAGCGGCAAGGAAGCCGATTACTACGTCGACCTGCGCCGCGCCACCCTCCACCACCGCGCCTCGAAGCTCATCGGAAAGCTCATGCGCGAGATGGTTGCAGACCTTGAGTTCGACGCCGTCGGCGGCCTCACCATGGGCGCCGACCCGGTCGCCGACGCCATCATGCACGCCGACGGCCGCCCGATCGATGCCTTCATCGTGCGCAAGGAAGCCAAGAAACACGGCATGCAGCGCCGGATCGAGGGCCCGGACATCGCCGGCAAGAAGGTGCTCGTCGTGGAGGACACCACGACCACCGGCAACTCCCCGCTGACCGCCGCCAAGGCCTGCGTCGAGGCGGGCGCCGAGGTCGTCGCCATCGCCACCGTCGTCGACCGTGAGACCGGTGCCGACGCCGTTCTCGCCGAGGCCGGCTACGAGTACCGCCACCTCCTGGGGCTGAAGGACCTCGGCCTTGACTAAAGGCCCAACCGAATGGGGAGAAGGCCGCCACGGGGTTGGCCCCTGGGACGGCCCGCTTCCCACAGATCCCCGCTACGACCCGGAACTACTCGCCGAGGGTGACCACCGCAACGTCGTCGACGCCTACCGGTACTGGACCCGCGAGGCCATCGTCGAGGATGTCGACACGCGCCGCCACCCGCTGCACATCGCGATCGAAAACTTCGAAAACGACATGAACATCGGCACCGTCGTGCGCACCGCCAACGCGTTCGCTGTGGACACCGTCCACATCGTGGGCCGTCGGCGCTGGAATCGTCGCGGAGCCATGGTCACCGACAGGTACCAGCACCTCATGCACCACGACACCATCGCCGACCTCATCTCGTGGGCAAATGAACAGGACCTTCAGGTCCTGGCGATAGATAACATCCCCGGGAGCGTTCCACTCGAGACCGCGACGCTACCCGAGCGCTGCCTCCTCCTCTTCGGCCAGGAGGGCCCCGGCGTCACCCCAGAAGCCCAGGACGCGGCGGTGATGACGCTGTCCATCGCCCAGTTCGGATCCACCCGCTCCATCAACGCCGGCGTCGCCGCGGGAATCGCCATGCACACCTGGATCAGGCAGCATGCGGATCTCAGCCGGGCGTGGTAGAACTCATGTAATAAACCAACGCGCGTCAGCGAAGGAACTAATGTGTTAGAGATTTGGGCCCACAGGGCCGACCTTGCAGAGGCCGCGATCAACGATCGCCACGCCTCCAAAGTGTGGGGTATCCCGGGAACCAACCTGGGCGTTGTCGCCTGGCCGTCGGCCAGCCGCGATGAACTTTTCTTGCACTGGCATTACTGGTGGCAAGCCCACTACCTCGACTGCCAAATCGATGCTTTCAACCGCGGTGCCACCAACGTCCGCGCCAAACGGCTCACCCGCACGGTGCGCGGCATCCGCCTGCGCAACCTCGGCCCCCTGACACGCAACCGCTACTACGACGACCGCGCCTGGATGGCCCTCGCCCTCGGCCGGATGCGCGGCCTTCCCCGTGTCCACCCGCCGTCAACGCTCGACGCCCTGGAGATGGACATCATCGCTGGCGTCGACCCCAACCTTGGCGTCCTGCCCTGGAAGACGGGTGCTAGCTTCTTCAACGTGCCCGCCAACGGCCCGATGGCCATCATGTGCGCCCGCAGCGGTCGCCTCGACCTCGCCGTCTCCGTCACCGACTGGATCAGCCGCAACCTCATCAACGATGACGGCATCGTCATGGACGGCGTCCGCATGAGCATGCACGGACCCGAGGTCGTCACCGATATCCACCCCTACAACCAGGGCACCTTCATGGGCGCGGAGCTGGAGATCGCGCTCGCACTGCGTGGACAGTCCGCCACGCCCGTCGAGAACCTCGAGTACGCCGAGGCTGACTCCGCCGACGCCTACATCCCGCACATCATGCTCATCCGCGACCTCGTGCAGTCCACGGCAACCCACCTCGCCTCCACGCACTACGTCCTCAACTGGCCCACAACCGGCGGCGACGGCGGGCTATTCAACGGCATCCTCGCCCGCTACCTCGCAGACATCGCCCTGCGCCTGCCCGCCGATAGCCACCTGAACCGCGCCACTAAGCGCCTCGCCGCCCGCATGGTGCTGAACTCCGCCGAATCCGAGTGGCGACACCGCCTCGAAGTCGACGGCCTGCCAGTTTTTTCCAACCACTGGGACACCGATGCCCAGCTGCCGCGCAATGCCGTTCCCGCCACGAGCGAGCGCGGAACGATTCTTGGCTCGACCGTGCCGGAGCGTGACCTCTCTGTCCAGCTGTCCGGCTGGATGCTCATGGAGGCCGCCGCGCGGGTGTCGGAGAAATACTCCGCTACGCGTGTGTGATAACGGTCATGGACGACAAATTCTCCCGCGAATTGTGCATAATAGAGGGTAGACACGTCTAAAAACTCCTGAGGAGGAAAACTACATGCCAATTGCAACTCCGGATATCTACAACGAGATGCTGGATAAGGCCAAGAAGGGCGGCTTCGCCTACCCGGCCATTAACTGCACGTCCTCTGAGACGATCAACGCCGCGCTGAAGGGCTTCGCTGAGGCCGAGTCCGACGGCATCATCCAGTTCTCTACCGGTGGTGCCTCCTTCGGCTCCGGCCTGGCCGTGCAAAACAAGGTGAAGGGCGCTGTCGCCCTCGCGGCGTTCGCACACGAGGCTGCGAAGAGCTACGGCATCAACGTTGCGCTGCACACCGACCACTGCCAGAAGGAAGTTCTCGACGAGTACGTCCGTCCCCTCATCAAGATCTCCCAGGATCGCGTCGACGCCGGCGAGCTCCCGCTCTTCCAGTCCCACATGTGGGACGGCTCCGCTATCCCGATCGATGAGAACCTGGAGATCGCCAAGGAGCTCCTGGCCAAGGCCCACAAGGCCAACATCATCCTCGAGCTCGAGATCGGCGTCGTCGGCGGCGAAGAGGACGGCGTTGAGGCCAAGCACGGCGCGAACCTCTACACCTCCGCCGAGGACTTCGAGAAGACGATCGATGCCATCGGCACCGGCGAGAACGGCCGCTACCTGCTGGCCGCTACCTTCGGCAATGTCCACGGCGTGTACAAGCCGGGCAATGTGCAGCTGCGCCCCGAGGTCCTGAAGATGGGCCAGGAAGTCGCAGCGAAGAAGCTCGGCCTCGAGGCCGGCGCACAGCCTTTCGACTTCGTCTTCCACGGTGGCTCCGGCTCCGAGAAGGAGAAGATCGAGGAGGCCCTGACCTACGGCGTCATCAAGATGAACGTTGACACCGACACGCAGTACGCCTTCACCCGCCCGATCGTGTCCCACATGTTCTCCAACTACGACGGCGTTCTGAAGATCGACGGCGAAGTGGGCAACAAGAAGGTTTACGACCCGCGTTCCTACATGAAGAAGGCCGAGCAGTCCATGTCCGAGCGCGTCATCGAGGCCTGCAAGGACCTGCACTCTGTGGGCTCCCACAACAAGTAAGTTTTTACGCTTCACGCGCCGCATGACTTCGGTCGGCGGCGCGTTTTGCTATTGGCAGAATTCCACCCCAGGCGCAGTCTTGCATAGTATGTAAGGGACGAAAGGAGTCAGTATGCATATTCCATCTGCCAGGGAAGCGCGCTCGTACGTGAGCGACAGAGTGGACATTCCGCACCGGCTGCGGCGGATGCGCAGCTCCATTTTTCCCGCGATCCAGGGCGGCATCGCTGCGGGCCTCGCGTTCTACGTCGCCCGCCACGTCGTCGGCCACGCGCAGCCGTTCTTCGCGCCGATGGCGGCGATCATCATCTTGTCGATGTCTGGCGGCGGCAAGGTCAAGCGCGCGGTGCAGATGGTCATCGGCTCCTCCCTGGGCGTGGGGCTCGGCGATCTCATCATCTCCAACATCGGCTCCGGCGCGTGGCAGATTTCGCTGGCCGTGATGATCGCGTTGACGCTTGCCTCTTTCGTGGACACGGCACCCCTCGTCATGAACCAGACAGCGATCGGCGCGGTGCTCATCGCCACGATCATGCCGCCGGGGACTTCTGGCGGCACAGACCGCATGGTGGACGCGCTCATCGGCGGCGTGATCGGCATTATCGTCGTGGCGTTCCTGCCGCAGTCGTCGATTCACGGGGAGCGGGAGATCGGCAAGGTGTTGGCCACGGCGTCGGGCGTGTTGCACGACGTGTCCCGCGCCCTGCACACCAAAGACGCGGAGCTCGTCGGCCTCGCCCTTAACCGTGCGCGCGGCTCGCAGGCGGGGATCAACAACATGATTACGCGCGCGAAGGCGGTGGAGGAGCAGACGAAGGTGTCGCCGCTGAAGTGGAAGAACCGCCGCCGGATGGTGAGCCTCTTGCTGCTTCTCGGCCCGGTGGACAACACGATGCGCACGACCCGCGTGTTGGCTCGCCGGGCGCAGGTGTTGGTGGAGGACCGGGACGAGGTCGCCCCGGAGCAGGTGGAGCTCATCGCGAAGCTGGCGGATATCACGCAGCGGTTGGCGGAGGTGTATCTGGAGGAGAGCGATGATGCTGCGGAGACGATCGGCGAGCTCGCCCACGAACTCCGCGAGCTCGGCCCGCAGACCCCCGAGACGCTCGCGAAAGGCCGCGTGTTCTCCGCGTATTCGATCCTCGCGCAGACCCGTTCGCTCATCGTGGACTTGCTCATGGTGTGCGGTCACAACCTGCATTCCGCCCGTGCGGTGCTTGCCCCCACGTCGGATACGCCGGCGGTTCCGCCGGAGAATTAGCGCACGATTTGCATGTCGCGCAGGTGGCGGTAGAACGTCACGCGCGTGAGCGGTCGGGGGTGCGCGATGCCGTCGATGGTCACCCCGAGGTTTTCGCCGCCGGCCTGCACGGCCCTGCCTGTGCATACGCTTGTCGGGTCGCTGAGGCCTGTCACTGCTCCCCGCATTTGCTTGCCGACGACGGGTAGCGCCGCGAGCCTCTGCCTTTCTTCCGGCTCACGGCCGGCGAAGGGGCCGCTGGGCGGGTCTGCCTCCAGCGGGGAGGTGAGTCGCACGGCGGCGATGCCGGGGGCGTCCATCATGGGCACGAGGCGGGCGCCGAAGGTGCCAAAAAACCGCGCCGCGGGGTCGGCGCCGTGGTGGACGAGGACGTGATCGTCAACGATGATTTCGCCGGAGATCTCCGTGCGCCGATCCATATTGGTGATGGTCGCCGCCCCGGCGACGACGGTGCCGAGGTCGTTGCGGACGACGGGGGTGGGGACGGCGACCGCATCCACCGCCTGCCCAGCGTCGACAAGCCCAAACGTGGTGAGAGACTTACCGGTAGGCATGAAGGCGACCTCCACCCACATCGTGTCCGCCCGCATGAGACGGGTGAGTACCGCGCTGAGCGCCGCGTCCGACCCGCAGACGATGAGCCGCACGGGCTCGCTGGGGTGCTGTGGCGCGGGCTGGGGGTGCCCGAGGTGCCTGACATCGGGCTGGGCGGCGATCTCGTCCAGCGACGGTGTGGGATCGTGGGGGAGCGCCTGACGCGCCAGCTCATCGACGGGGCGCAGCTGCTGGCGAGTGGGGACGTTGTCGCAGTGGATGGCATCGATGCCGGGGATAGACGGGGTTCCGCAGGCCACACAGAGGAGCTTCATACTGTAAGAGAGTACAATGCCTAGACGGTTCATAAGGCAACGAGTGATTTGGAAACCAATATGGCTGTAATCGTAATTGTGGGCGCCCAGTGGGGCGACGAAGGCAAGGGCAAGGCTACCGACATTCTCGGCGGCAAGGTCGACTACGTGGTCAAGCCCAACGGCGGCAACAACGCCGGGCACACCGTCGTGGTGAACGGCGAAAAGTACGCCCTCAAGCTCCTTCCGGCCGGCGTCCTCAGTGAAAACGCCGTCCCCGTCCTGGGCAACGGCGTGGTCATCAACCTGGAGGCGCTTTTCGACGAAATGGACGGCCTCCTCGCCCGCGGCGCCAAGGCCGACCGCCTGAAAATCGCCGCCAACGCCCACGTGGTGGCCCCCTACCACCGCGTTCTCGACCGCACCCAGGAGCGCTTCCTGGGCAAGCGCGCGATCGGCACCACCGGCCGCGGCATCGGCCCGACCTACGCCGACAAGGTCTCCCGCGTCGGCATCCGTGTGCAGGACATTTTCGACGAGTCCATCCTCCGCCAGAAGGTGCAGTCCGCCCTGGACGTGAAGAACCAGATGCTGGTGAAGATGTACAACCGCCAGGCCATCGACGTGGAGGAGACCGTCCAGTACTTCCTCTCCTACGCCGACCGCCTGCGCCCCATGGTCATCGAGGCCGAGCTGGAACTCAACAAGGCGCTTGACGCCGGCAAGTCCATCCTCATGGAGGGCAGCCAGGCCACGATGCTCGACGTTGACCACGGCACCTACCCGTTCGTCACCTCCTCCAACCCGACCGCCGGCGGTGCCTGCGTCGGTTCTGGCATCGGCCCCACCAAGGTGACGCACTCCCTCGGCATCATCAAGGCGTACACCACCCGCGTCGGCGCCGGCCCGTTCCCCACGGAGCTTTTTGACAAGTGGGGCGAGTACCTCCAGACCACCGGCGGTGAGGTCGGCGTGAACACCGGACGCAAGCGCCGCTGCGGCTGGTACGACTCCGTCGTCGCCCGCTACGCTGCCCGCGTCAACGGCTTCACGGACTTCTTCCTCACCAAGCTCGACGTGCTCACCGGCATCGGCGAGATCCCGATCTGTGTCGCTTACGATGTCGACGGCACGCGTTACGACGAAATGCCCGTCAACCAGTCCGATTTCCACCACGCGGAGCCCATCTACGAGACGATGCCCGCCTGGGAGGAAGACATCACCGGCTGCCGCACCTTCGACGAGCTTCCCGAGAAGGCCAAGGACTACATCCTCCGCCTCGAGGAACTCTCCGGCGCCCAGATGAGCTACATCGGTGTCGGCCCCGGCCGCGAGCAGACGATCGAGCGCTTCCCGATCCTCTAATACAAACCCACTGAGGTTCACCCCGCACCTTTATGGTGCGGGGCTTTTTGTGTTTGGGATATTCTGCCGCCACTGAAACCAGCACAGAAGCTGAGCGCGAAAGTAAAGAAACCTGTCAAAAAATTGAAAAAAGAATCAATATGTCGCAAGATGAAATAAAAGGACATGGACGCGATTTCCGGATTCTGAGGGCATCTTCGTTTGGAAAAACCATTCCGGAATGGTCGACCATGCCATTTTTGTAAACCGCAAGTTTGGAAGGAAAAGATATGGTGTGGAAAGCGCCAAAAAAGCGTCCAACACAAAAGAAAGTGATTGGTCTCATCGCTGGCTTAGCGATGGCAACTTCTGTCGTTACTCAACCAGCCCTGGCTCAGCCACAGGAGCCCGTCGGTAATGAAGTATCCGTGACCAACGATGCATGGAGTGGCCAGCCGACAAACGCCCCAATTGATTACGGGGATTCGCAAGCAGGTTCAAATCTGCCACCAGTACAAAGGTATGCTCAGCCACTCTTCGACCCCGCCGCAATGACTGTCAATATCGGTGGCAACGTGATTCCCCTGCCACAGGTTGTCGGCGGTGCCGTTCTTGCTCTCGGCGTTATTGTTGGCATCATTCTAGGTGTCATCTACGGTGGAAAATCCCAATCTGCGGACGCCGATAGTGGGGAAACGCCCAAACCAGGAGGAGATGGATCTGGCAGTCCATCGACGGAGAAGCCAGAAGCTCCTGCCCTAAAAGACGGTGAGATCCAAGTCAACCCCAAAGCGAAGGGGATGGAAACTTGGCAGGCGACTGATCTTTTCGGGAGCCTGGAAGGCCTCGGAGATACCAAGAAAGAATTCATAATCAGGCAAAGTGAGCTAAATTCCGCGGAAGTTTCTGAAGGAAGCGTTCTGTCGCTCCCGCCATCCTCGTCTTTACCTGAAGGACGGATCATCCGAGTTTCTTCTGTGGATGATAGTTCGCCATATTATGCCAAGGTCACAGTCGAAAAGGGTGATTTAGGTGACATCCTTGAAAACACCGGAGGCATGGTTGCTCTTCCCGTAGTGGGCGTAGAAACTACAAGACTCGACCCGGGCTACGGAGTGAGTGTGACCCAAGGGAGCCATTCGCCGTACCGGGATAGGGCCTCTTTTTCAGGAGAAGAATCATTCTCAGAGGATATAGTTAATGTCAATTTGGCGAGACACATTCCTAAGCTGAAAGGTCTTGATACCGCCACAGTTAAGTCGACTATCACAGCAACATCGACACTTGAAGTTGAAGTCAAATCCAAAGATATTAAACAACTCAAGACTGGTGTTGATGTTTCTTCTAGAACCGAAATTGATCTCAAAAAGACTGGCCACTTTGAGGACTCCGTTGGTGGAGATCTGTTCGGGACAGATAAGACCTTTACATTTATGGCGGGCCCAGTTCCTGTTTGGCTTGTAGCTAGCTTCGACGTGAAATGGGAAGTAAATCTCGAGATCGACGCTGAAGCGCGCTTCAACCCCATTATTGAAGGTGGCATCGGCGCTGGTGTCACGTACAAGGATGGCGTGATAGAGCCTTATAAGGAAGTGCAGCCACTTACTCAGACGAACCCCAACGTGATTGCTCTCACTGGTAGTGCAACTCTTGAGCCTTCTCTGCCCATTGAATTCGGCCTTAAGCTGTATGACCTGATTGGGGCTACAGGAGGCATAACACTGGGGGCCAGGTTTGGGGCTCAAGCAGATTTCTTAGCACCTTCCCTCGTCTGCTCAGGATCGTATTACTTACGCCCCCGACTTGAGTATGGTTTTTATTTCCCCGATCTGGATTTTGATTGGCCTTGGAATCGGTGGTTTGAAATGGACGAGGAGGATTTGCCTCAGGGCACGGATAAATTTGTAAAGGATGTAAATTTCGATCCCATAACGTTACTGGACACGGGAGATGTGTGTGGATCCTGGGATCTTGATGAAACTCTCAACGTTGTGCCGGATGAGCGCCTACGGAGCCAGATCAACCGGAATGTTTTCGGAAAGTCGGGGAACCGGCAACTTGAATCGATAACCAAGAAGCAAATGGAGTCGATCACCCAGCTTGAAGTTGCTGAAGGAGCTGACCTAGCAGATCTGAACTACACAGGACTTGAATTCGCAAGCAACCTGAAGGAATTGACCATTCGTGGAGCGACTAAATTCCCGGAGCAAACAACGAAGTTGTCGAATTTGAAGTCACTGAAGTTGACCAGGTCCACGTTCTCAGAAATTCCCGAAAGCATTTCTAACCTCAGTGGTCTTGAGACATTCAAATATGATGGTTCAAACCTGACTAGATTGCCGGATGGATTTTCGAAGCTGATGTCTCTCAAGCATTTGAAGCTGTCAGATAACTCCATTGAAGAGCTTCCAGATTTCCTTGGTTACTTTGCGGATTTGGAAATTTTTGAGTTTTATGGCGACGGTGTTACTCGTGTTCCTTCCAGTCTAGGAAACCTCACTGAAGTGCATGAGTTTAGCCTCGATGGAAACGGTATAACAAGTGTGCCTGAGAGCTTGGGTAATCTTCACAGAGTACGAACCATGAGCTTGGTTAGTAGGAATCTCCGTTCAATACCAAAATCATTGGGAAATCTAAATCTGCAGAAGCTCTACCTGAGTTACACTACGGAGTATCCGAGTTTCATCAAAGGCCTAATTATCTGGAAGTAAAACACGGAATTCTGTGTTGGTCTCCTTGAAAGTGCAGTCCTTATTGTCACACGCAAGAGGTTAGTTGAGCACGGGGAATCCAACGACGAAGTGTCGTATAGCAGGTTGAAGAGGCTGCCAAGGACTGCGGACCAATCTCGGCTCCGGACGTGAGCAGGCAAGGGCACAACCCGATTATCTGACGAGGTGCTCTGAGATTTTCAATCTCTCTCGTTAGCTACCGTCCTCCGCTTCTTGCGAGCATGTCGAGGAACCCGATGACCATCGGGTTCCTCGACATTTTTGCAGTTTTCCTTACACCTTAGCCTGGTGGGCTGGGGTCGATGGGCATGCCGAGTTGCATCCGGGCAAGACGCACGGCCCCGCCTTGGGCGCACGGGTGCATGTTCAACTGGAGCGGCCCACCGAACGCAGGCTTCCAATACTCCAACCCATCGATACGCACCATCCGGCCGTACATGGGTGTAGCCGGATCATCATCATTGCGACCGTTGAAAAACTTACACAACAACATCAGGTTAGAGGAGATTGTTTTGCCTCCGAGTTTGACGGGCCAAATGTGGTGCACCTGGCACTCACTAGCAGGAGTCGAACACCCCGGATGCGGACACACCGGATTACGAATCGACTGGTTAATAAACTCCAACACATCCGCAAACCGGGAATCCTCCGTCATCTCAAACGAGTAGAGGCCGAAGTTTTCAGGAGCAAGAGGGCTGACAAGAGCAATAATCCCCTCTTTTTCAAGCTCTGCTTCCACAATCTCCTTACCCGTAATAGTCGCACCGTTGGTAGCCGAGAACACGAACTGGTTTCGTTCCTCCTCCGTGTAGCCTATAAAGTCCATAGTGAACGGGAGCACAAACAGAGGTTTGCCAACAGTGGGAAGCGACCCATCTGATTCAGACAAAGCTAGCTTGACTAACCCATCAGCAGGACACGTCTTGTCCGTGGCTTTCGCACGATCATAAATCTGCTTCAACCGGGAGGATTCTGCTGTGAGCGTCAAGGTGGCGAACGTGGAGTTTTTGATCGCCCGATACGTGAGTTTCTTGTCCGGGTTATCGGCCCGGTGCTCATTCAACTCCTGGAGGAGGCGTGCGCCTTGCGCGTTAATCGAGGTGATATCTGCCCCGAGTGGCGTTAGTTCTTCGCGCACACGCCACGCGTAGGCCTTCTTTTCGAGCTTCGCCACCTGAGACTCAATGGCCATGAGCGACCGGAACGTGTGTCCCGCTTGGCGAGCCGCTTCCCGAGCACGCTCCTGCTTGCGCGGTGCCCCACAATGCCCGAAGTAAATGTTGGCGATCTTCGTGATGTGCGAGGCGTTGACAGTGTCGATTCCGCGACACACAAGCGCGGCCTTGGACACCCCGTAGAGTTCCTCAGCGACATCTATCGCCTGTGCTAGTACCCGGATATAATCCCCCGCTATGCTCACGCCTGACACTATAAAACAGGTCGCTCAACCTTGCATGACAAGTGCCAAAACCGCAGGAAAAAGGCCCCGCACCGGGGTGCGGGGCCTTCGCGTAGGTTTCCTTAACAGCTTAGCGAGCGAAGCGAGCTAAGCTGCGAGCTAAGCTGCGAGCTAAGCTGCGAGCTAAGCTGCGAGCTAAGCTGCGAGCTAAGCTGCGAGCTAAGCTGCGAGCTAAGCTGCGAGCTAAGCTGCGAGCTAAGCTGCGAGCTCGTCATCGGCAAAAACCGCGACTCCCTCGGGGCAGTCCTTGCAGGGACGGTGGGCGTCGAGATCCTCGGTGTTATCAAGGGTTTCGGAGGTCTGGGTGACCTTCGGGATGAACACGAGGATGAGGGTGATGGCGATGGCGCACATGACGGCGTTCGTGCCGAGGGCCATGAAGCCTGCCTCGCGGATCGTGATGTTGTCCTGGCGGCCGACGAAGTCGAGGATGTACGTCGGCAGGGCGGAGCCGGTGTCCCGCAGCGCGGTGTAGGTGGCGGCGGCGATGGCTGCGCCGAGGCCCGCGCCGAGGGAAGAAGCCATCTTGAAGATGCCGGCACCGGAACCGTACTGGTCTTCCGGCAGGCCGCAAAGGGCGGCGTCGGTGACCGGAGTGGCGAAGAGGCCGAGGCCGAGGCCGTAGAGGCTGAAGGCGACCGCTGCGATGATGACGTAGGTGCCGGTCATGACGTTGGTGAACATGAGCATGATGATGGACACGAAGACGATGGAGCAGCCGAGGAGCATCGGGGTGCGGACGTTGTAGCGCTGCATCATCTTTTCACCGACGCGGATGAACGCGACAACGAAGATGGCGTACCCGAGGGTGATGAGGCCGGCTTGGCCGGCGGAGTAGCTCGCACCGTCCTGCATGACCCAGAGGAACGCGGCGAGGATGCCGCTGGTGGCGTTCATGATGGCGTTGACCACGCAGGTGGCGGAGAACGTCTTGTTGCGAAACAGGCGGAAGTCCACGAAGGCGCTGTCGTTGGAGGTCTCCATCCGGACGAAGAACCAGAAGGCGGCGATGAAGGTGACGAACAGGCCGATGACGGTCGGGGACAGCCAGCCGAAGGAGGCGCCCTGCGTGATGATGAGCTGGAGGGCGACGATCGTGATCATCAGGCTGAGGATGCCGTTGAGATCGAAGCCGGAGGTCTTGACGTTGGCCTTGGCTTCGGGCATTTCGCGCATGAGGAGGATGGATGCGACGGAGACGGCGGCGCAGAGGAAGAAGATAGAGCGCCAGCCGAGTGCGGAGGATGCGAGTACTCCACCGAAGACGGCGCAGATGCCGCCGCCGCCCCAGGAGCCGATGGACCACATGGACAGGGCGCGCTGCCTGTCGCGGCCGCGCCAGTACGTCTGGACGAGGGCCATGGTGGAGGGCATGATGGATGCTGCGGCAATGCCCTGGAAGATGCGGCCGCCGATCATCATTGTCGTGCCGAACGGCCCGAAGGCGGTGGCGACGAGCAGGGAGCCGACGATGTTGATCAGGTTACCGATCATGGCAACGCGCTTGCGGCCCCACCGGTCGGCGAAACCACCGGCGACGACGATGCACATGCCGGAGAAGAGTCCGGATGCGGAGATCGCCACGTTCATGATGTGCATGGGGATTCCCACGTCTTTGGCCATGAGCGGGCCGACGTTGAGGGTGGACTGGGCGAACAGCCAGAATGTCATCACTCCCAGGACGATGCCGACGAGAGCCTTGTCAGTACCTTGGTACGTCTCCCGTGTGGCAGCTTGTGTGTTAGTCATGGTTTTAACCGCCTCAAGAGTTGTCGTGTCGTGGTTTTTAAATCAGCATTATCTTTTTTAGGAATACCTTTACGCTACCGGGGAAAACGACGACTTTATGCGAATTGCCAAAAGTTTTAAGTCACACTTTTTCTTTACTACCCCCGAAAGTGATAAGACTTTTCGGCGGATTGTCCCCTATTTTTAGCGCGGGCACGCGCGGTGGCCTGTGGTAATCACAAATGCTTTAGTTTTCGAGTAAAAGTAGACCAACATCACACTTGGGGGTATGTTCACTTTTTGTGAATGTGGGGGTGGTTGCGGGGTTAGCGGGTGGTTGCACGATGTTGCTCCTTGTTTGGGGCGAGATAGACATTTTCATGCGTGTAAAACACGTGGTCGGTATTATTTCTCCGCATTTTTTAGGATGGAGTTGCATAATATACATCGTTGCCAAGGATTGCCACAAGACTTCTGGAGCTTCCGTGCCCGTTTGGCAACAGTGAAGTAGTGATTGTGCTGCGTATTTCCCTATTGGTCGCGGAGAATTGCCCTCTAGTCACGGGAGTGCATTGTGCGTCTCCCTTTGGCCTCGTTGCCTCCGCGTGGGATACTGGGGGCATGAATGAGACGTCGCCAGAAAATGATTCGGCATCGCCCAGATACGCGGGGGCGTACGGGCGCGGGCGCTACATCACCGACGAAGGGCCTGAGCTTCCGGACGCGCCTGTGGGCTCCTCGGAGGCGGTTACCGCCATGCATGATCACGAGGCGGCCGAGGCGCTGTCCCACCTGGGGGACGTCGCCGCTGAGCTGACGCCACGGGATTTGCGGCCGATTTCCTTCAATCGCGCAGATAGTCGCTGGCTTGCCGGGGAGTCTTTGGGCAGCCCGGTGGTAAAAACCCGGACGGCGACGTCGCTGGATCAGGTGCAGGCTGCGGTGGAGTCGGTGGGCGTGCCCGCCCGGCTGGTGCCGGCCGTCGGCCCCTATTCCTATATTGAGGTGCAGTCCGTGGAGGATGCCCAGCGTCACTGGAATGGCCAGGACACTCTCGTGGAGGAGGTCATTGAGGGCGTCGAGCTCGTCACCATTCAGGTGGTGCGCAGCGTGGATCCCTCGACGGGGGAGGAGGCCTCCTGGTTCTCGGAGCCGATTGGCCACGATGTGTCGCAGGCGGTGCAGCCAATGCCGATTTCGTCTGCGGCGCGGGACGCGGCGCATTCCATTGCGGTGCGGATTGTGCAGTCGATGAACGACGGGCGCGGCCTGTATTCGGTGACCATGTGGGTGGCGGGGGACTGCTGCTATTTTGAGGACGTGGTGTACGGCCCCCGCCGTATCGGGCTGGTGACGCTGTACACGCAGCGCTATTCGCAGTATGAGTTGCACGCCCGCGCGAAGCTGGGGTTGCCCGTCGATGTCACGCTGACGTCTCCTGGTGCGGCGATGATTACGGAGCGGACCGTGGATGTGAAAAAGGCCCTCGCCCTCGATGAGGTGGACGTGCGGGCCTGTGAGATCGGGAACATTATCGTGGCGACGGCCCCCTCGGTGGAGGAGGCCGCCGCCCGGATCGCCGAGGTGGAGAACCTGGCGATGGAGGTTACGCGCTGAGCGTCATGGGGACGTGCGTGACGCCGTCCCAGTCGTATTCCTCACCGCTGACGGTAAAGCCGAGCTTCTCGTAGAAGCCCTGGGAGACGACCTGTGCGTCGAGGCGCACGGGCGGGCCGGGGAACTGGCCGTCGATCATGGCGAGGGATTCGCGGACGATGGTTGCGCCGAGCCCCGTGCCACGGTGGTCCTTCCGCACGGCGATGCGTCCGAGGTGGACGGAGTCGCCGTCGCGGTAGACGCGGGCGCAGCCAACGAGCTGTTGGTTTTCCAGCGCGCGGATGTGGAGCGTCGCCGGGTCGGCGTCGCGGTCTTCGAGTTCTTCGTAGGGGCACTTTTGCTCAACGACGAAGATGTCGGTGCGCAGCTTGTACAGGTCGTGGACCTCACGTGCGCTCAGGTGTCCGAGGTGGGACACAGCAAAGTATGTAGTCATGAGCGGGGAGGATAACTCTTCACCTCCCCTATTGCCAAATCGGGTCTGTTATTTCAGGTCGTTGGCGGGGCAGACCATCTTGATGTGGTCGATGCCGCCGAGGTCAAACACCTCTCCGACGGTGTGGAAGCCGTGCTTTTTGTAGAAGTCGATGGCGTGGGTCTGTGCTTCCAGTGCGATGTCGATGTCGTGGAATTCTTTCTTGCACATCTCGAGCGAGTACTCGATGATTGTGCGCCCGAGCCCCTCGCCCCGATATTGCTTGTCGACGGCCACCCTCCCGATCCTTACTTCAATCTCACCCTTGGTCGTGTCGTCGATGCTGGGGGTCAAAAAGAGACGCGTGTAGGCCTTCAGATGGCCCGCCTCGTCGTAGGCGCGGACGTGCCACGTGGTCTCGCGAGAGTCGATCTCGTCGGCCTCCGCCCAGCTGGCGCCCTGCTCCGCAGTGAACACCTCCGTGCGGAGCTTATACAGCTCATGCACCTCATGCGGACTGAGATCCTGGAGGTGCGCGCTTTTGTAGAGTGTCGTCATGTCCACAAAAAATACCGAAAACGGTCTCACCCTTCAATTGGAAGAGCAAAAACGCTGGTAAAAAGAAAACCCCGCCAGCCGGCGGGGTGAGTGAGCGTTAGTTAGTTGTCGCGCTCGGAGTGGGTGTACTTGACCATGTCGTCCCACTCGACAACCTTCTTGCGCTCGCGGCCTTCGGCCTCGCCGAGGGCGCGCTCGTGGGCGTCGAGGTTGTACCAGCCCTTCCATGTGGTGTAGGCGATGCCCCGGTCGTCGAGAAGCTGAAGAACCTCGTCGCGCTCGGGCTTGGCGGGCGCGGGGAGCTTCCCGGTGCGGTAGTCGGACAGGAGCATATCCGTCGTCTCCTTGGCGTCGGACTTGGTGTTGCCGATGAGGCCGACGGGGCCGCGCTTGATCCAGCCGGTGGTGTAGAGGCCGGGGATGCGGTCGCGGGTCTCGGCGTCGATGACGTGGCCACCGTCGTTGGGGATGACGGCGGAGCGGTGGTCGAAGGGCACGCCCTTGACCTCGTCGGAGCGGTAGCCCACGGCGCGGTAGACGGCCTGGATGTCCCACTCGGTGATTTTTCCGGTGCTGCGGATGCCGCCCTTGCCGTCGTATTCCTGGCGCTCGGTCTTCAGCTTGGTCACCTTGCCGTTTTCGTCGCCGACGATTTCGACGGGGGCCTCGAAGAAGTGGATGAACAGCTTGTGCGGGGCGTTCTTCGGCTCGCGGAGGGCGTACTGCTCGAGGGTCTGGCAGACGAGGTCCTGCGTCTTGGAGTCGCGACGGGCCTGCTCGGCGGCCTCGTCGTAGATGATGTCCTCGGGGTCGACGATGACCTCGATGGTGGGGGAGTGGTCGAGCTCCTTGAGCTCGAGCGGGGTGAACTTGGCGTTGCCGGGGCCACGGCGGCCGAAGATGTGGACCTCGTCGGCGGCGTTGGCGCCAAGTCCCTCATAGACGTTGTCGGGGATCTCAGTGACGTGCAGCTCGTCGGCGGTCTTGGCGAGGATGCGGGCGACGTCGAGGGCGACGTTGCCCACGCCGATGACGGCGACGTGCGGGGCGGTGAGGTCCCACTCGCGCTGGAAGTTGGGGTTGCCGTCGTAGAAGCCGACGAACTCGGCGGCGCCGCGGGAGCCTTCGAGGTCGATGCCGGGAATGTCCAGGTCGCGGTCGCCGGTGGCGCCGGTGGCGAAGATGATGGCGTCGTAGAATTCGTGGAGCTCTTCGACGGTGATGTCCGTGCCAATTTCTACGTTGCCCAGGAGTTTGATCTGGGGCTGGTCGAGGACCTTGTGCAGGGATTTAATGATGCCCTTGATGCGCGGGTGGTCGGGTGCCACGCCGTAGCGGATGAGACCGAAGGGGGCCGGCATTTTCTCGTACAAGTCGATGGCGACGTCCTGCCCGGACTTGATGAGGATGTCCGAGGCGTAGATGCCTGCGGGGCCGGAACCGACTACTGCGACGCGAAGTGGGCGAGTCATATTTCTCCTGTTTCGAATACGTGTAAACCGTTACTACCTTAACCCGAAAAACTAAGGCGGGCTAGTACCTGTAAGGTGTGCGGGATTTACATTAGCATACTAAGCGGTCTAGTAAAAGGAAACCGTCTGGTCTAGATGGGACTAAAAAACCAGGAAGCGGACGGTAACGATCGGTCGCGTCTATGATGCAAGACAAACCACCGCCCCTGAACTCGCGCATGTAGTCTGACGTTTTGTAGAGTGGTGTGTTGGCGCCTACTTGGTCACCTTGGGTGTGTCCGGTAACACTGCCGACTGGTTCGGCTAGGGTGGTGGCGCTTCAGACCATGACCTATATATAAGGACTTGCCATTATGAATTCTCCTCGCTCTGCGCTGCTCACCACTGTCGGCCGGACGTCGGCAGACTTCGACGCCAGTGCCATTGCTGCCGACCTCGGCCTCCGCCACCTCGACCTCGTCTCGATCGTTCCCGCGACGGGCGACGACGAGCCGACCCCCATCCGCCGCCTCATCGTGGAGGATCCGCTGGCGGCTGGCCCGGCACTCATCGAGGGCACGGGCAACGTCTCCTACGACTCCGAAGCCGCCGCGGCACTGGGCATTCCGGTGATCTTCATCGTCGACAAGCGTGGACTGACCGAGAAGCTCGCAGTGCGTGAGGCGGGGGGCTACCTCGCCACCGTCGGTGGCGTGTTCACCGAGGGTGAGCTGACGGCCGACGCCATCGCCGAGGCCCTTACGGGCGTCGATACGAAACCCGTCATGAGCCCCGACTACCTCCAGACGTGGCTGCAGAAGAAGGCCCAGGAGAAGACCACCCGCATCGTGCTTCCCGAGGGTGACGACGACCGCATCCTCCAAGCCGCCCACGAGGTGCTCGCCGAGGGCATCTGTGAGCTCATGATCCTGGGAGACAAGGAAACCGTTACTTCGCGCGCTAGCGCGCTCGGACTCGACATTTCCCGCGCGGAGATCATCGACCACCTCACCGACCCGCGCGCCGAGGAGTTCGCCGCCCAGTTCGCCGAGCTCCGCAAGAAGAAGGGTGTCACCCTCGAGCAGGCGCGCGAGACGATGAAGGATGTCTCCTACTTCGGCACAATGCTCGTCCACACCGGCCAGGCCGACGGCATGGTCTCCGGTGCGTCCCACACGACGGCTCACACCATTCGCCCGAGCTTCCAAATCATCAAGACGAAGCCGGGCACCTCCGTCGTGTCCTCCATCTTCCTCATGGCCCTGCGCGGCCGCCTATGGGCCTTCGGTGACTGCGCCGTCAACCCGAACCCCACGGCCGAACAGATCGGCGAGATCGCCGCCGTCTCCGCGCAGACGGCCGCCGCTTTCGACATCGACCCCAAGGTCGCCATTTTGAGCTACTCGACGGGCACCTCCGGTGCTGGCCCCGACGTCGACCGCGCGGTCGCCGCCACCGCCAAGGCCAAGGAACTCGCCCCTGAGACGCTTATCGACGGCCCCCTGCAGTTCGATGCCGCCGTCGACCCGGGTGTTGCGGCCAAGAAGGCCCCCGAATCCCCCGTCGCCGGTAAGGCCACCGTCATGATCTTCCCCGACCTTGAGGCCGGCAACATCGGCTACAAGACGGCACAGCGCACCGGTGGCGCGCTCGCCATCGGACCGATCCTCCAGGGGCTCAACAAGCCCGTCAACGACCTCTCCCGTGGCGCGACCGTCCCGGACATCATCAACACGATCGCCATCACCGCGATCCAGGCAGGAGAAACAAAGTAAATGGCTTACGCTCTCGTTATCAACTCCGGCTCATCGTCCATCAAGTTCCAGATCGTCGATTCCGACGCCGATGCCACCGAGGATCCCTTCGTCTCCGGCGTGGTTGAGCAGATCGGTGAGCCCAACGGCAAGCTGACCGTCAAGACGGGCGGCCAGAAGCACGTGGTGCAGACCCCCATCGCCAACCACACGGAGGGTCTCGACCTCTCCTTCAACCTGCTGAACGACCTCGGCGTCGGCCCCGAACAGGTGGACCTCAAGGCCGTCGGCCACCGCGTCGTCCACGGCGGTCTCCTCTTCTCCCAGCCGGTCGTCATCACCGACGAGGTGATGGGCATGATCCGCGACCTCATCCCGCTGGCACCGCTGCACAACCCCGCCAACATCGACGGCATCGAAGTGGCGCAGAAGATGTTCCCGGAGCTCCCGCACATCGCGGTTTTCGATACCGGTTTCTTCCACACGCTGCCCCCGGCAGCCGCCCTCTACGCCATCAACAAGGACGTCGCCGGCGAGGCAGGCATCCGCCGCTACGGCTTCCACGGCACCTCCCACGAGTTCATCTCCAAGCAAGTGCCCGGAATGATCGGCCGCGATCCGGAGCACACCCGCCAGATCACGCTCCACCTGGGCAACGGTGCGTCCTGCGCTGCCATCCACAACGGTGCCGCCATCGACACCTCCATGGGGCTCACGCCGCTGGCCGGCCTCGTCATGGGCACCCGCTCCGGCGACATCGATCCCGGCATCGTCTTCCACCTCTACCGTCGCGGCATGTCCATCGATGAGATCGACGAGCTCCTCAACCGTAAGTCCGGTGTGAAGGGCCTGTCCGGTGTCAACGATTTCCGCGCCCTGCGTGAGATGATCGACAACGACGACCAGGACGCGTGGGTGGCCTACAACGTCTACATCCACAACCTGCGCAAGTACATCGGCGCCTACATGCTGCAGCTCGGCCGCGTCGACGCCATCACCTTCACCGCCGGTGTGGGCGAGAACGATCAGGACGTCCGCTGGGATGCCCTCGCCGGCCTGGAGAACTTCGGCATTGAGCTCGACCCGCAGAAGAACAAGCTGCCCAACGACGGCCCCCGCTTCATCTCCACCGACAGCTCAAAGATCCCCGTGCTGGTCATCCCCACCAACGAGGAGCTGGCCATCGCCCGCTACGCGGTTGAGCTTGCGGGGGTGTAGAAACACACGCCCGTCACGTGAAGGAGTAGAAGAAGGACAGCACTTTTCCTGAGGAACACATGGCTTTGGTGAACACTCTGCTTTGTCCCCCTCCTAAGGAAAATGCTTTCCCATTACGGTTTAGGCAGTTCCCTGCTGGGGACCCGAGGATTCATGGTTTCTCCCCTTTTGGGGTGGGTTATGTTTGTTCCGGTCCCTGCTTAGCAGCGGGACTCGTCACTGGCTTCGGTATGGCTTGTTTTTGTCCCTGTCTGAAAATGATCCGGGGGGTGATGCCGGCGAAGGCAGTGACATACTTCAACAGCTCAATAGGAACCTGACTCGCCGCAAACCCCCCAAAAAATGTATACGTGTCTACACAGTAAACCCGTTAAATAATTACACTACGTGCGCAAATAGGAGTAAAAAGAAACCTAAGTGTACCTTAATATTTAGTAAGAGGTTAAAGAAACCTGTTAAAAGGTGGACAATCCTCCGAAAATTCTTTAAACTGGGCGATGGTTACGAACGGTGAGGTAGCACTGGTGATTAGCTGCGTTCTAGTCACTAGCGCTAACTGGCAAATTCGTAATAAAGGCTTTCACCTTCAATTTCTTCGAAAGGAACAGTTCTTATGACTGCAATCCGAAACCAACGGGGGGGGGGTCCGTCGCGGAATTAGCATCGCGGCGGCTGCTCTTTCTCTAGCCCTCGTTGCACCTGCGATCCAGCCGGCGGGTCCGATCTCTACCGGTGTGGTCGCGCAAGCTGAAACCGCGCTGCCCACAAAGTTTGATCCAGGCGTTAAAACGCCTAAGCAGGTCAGTTCTCAGGGTACTGAATACTACATTTCCGATGCGGAAAAAGCTGGTGCTTACGAGTCGGTAAATGGTAACGCCTACATTGACGTTACTGGCTGGCCTTCTGGCCTAGACGCATATGACGTTCCGCTGGAGGGCAAAGTTGTTTTTGCGCAGTGGAAGGACTACGCCCCGGTTAAGGACGGTAATGGCCGTATTTCTCCGGTATACGCCGCAACGGTGAAACCGGATGGTTCCTGGGCGATCCACTTGCCTGTGTGGACCGATGAATTGGGGCAGGAGCACAACTGGGAAGCGACAGCTGGCCAGTACCTCCGAGTATGGATTGAAGATTACGATACTGAGAAGTACCAACTGGGCTTTGCCGAATTCCTCGGCCAATGGACTGGTGCGGCCTATCGCCAGAAAGCTACTTGGAAGGGGTTAGCCGCACGCTATGCTGGCCCATATAACATTGCTTTACAGGAACGCCCGCAGAGCTGGCTGACTCAGCCGGAGGATCAGTGGGTCAAGTCCACGGACGTTCAAACCTACGGCAATACTAGTGGTCGTATCTTCCGCGAGAATGAAATCGGTATCGCTACCAGCGGTGGTGTAACCACATTCAAGGGTACCGATGTTGCGCTTCCTAATGAGAAAATTGTTGGTTCGTACCTTCGCGATGAGCTGAAAACACAGCTGGATAAGTGGAAGGAAGCCAATAAGGGCTTCAAGTATGATGAGCTTGTTGCTGAGCAAAAGCGCGCCATCGAGGCCTGGGATGCTGATCCTGCCAATGCTGGCAAGCCTGCTATTGCCGAGACCGTATGGACCACGAGTGACAAGGACGGTAATTACAAGCTCCAGTTCAAGGGAATTTTCAACGATACCCATGAACTAGCTAAAAGCCCCAGCGATGGTGTATTCATCGCCGGAAGCGATGACTTGGTTACAAAGGGTAAGAAGCACGTCAACACGGACTATATGTACGTGTACCCGGCGCTTACTGTTTCGGATGGAAGCACATCGACGTCAGAAAACGGTGCCAACATGCGGACCATGGGTGGCGCCTACTTCAGTGACATCGCTTCTCCCGGTGCGATGGCTACGATTGGGACCGCTGGACGTTCCAACCCAATCAACGTGTTGTTTGCCGTGAATAACGGCTTCCCCAAGTTCGACATCCTGGACTACAACACCACTGATAAGCCCGCTCCGGCTGGTACTAAGGTAACCGCGAAAACAACCTCGTTTAAGTCTGAAATGCCGTACCGCATTGAGTGGTATGTCGACGGTAAGCTGGTAGACAAGGTACAGGGGACAACCAATCGTTACGGAAACCTCGAGGATCACACTTTCACAGTTCCAGAGGGAACCCCGGACAATACGATCGTGGAAGCTCGAATTTACCGGACCACCGAAAAAGAGGGATCCGCGAACTTCGAAGCCGTTGATCAGTTCCGTGTAGAAAATCCGAGGGTTGTTCCGGGTACTGCTGTGGATGAGGTTCCAAACGATGGGACCGGTAAGAAGTTGGATGACACGGTGAAGAATCCGACTGATGGCATGTCTGGCACGGTGACCGATAAGGATGGCAAACCTGTTGAGGGTGCCACGGTGACTGTTGATCCTAAGACTGGTGAGATCACTGTGTCGGTGCCTGAGGGTACGAAGCCTGGTGCTGGTTACAAGGTTCAGGTGAAGGATAAGGACGGTAAGAATGTTGGTGATCCGATTGATGTGAAGGTCACTGATGCTTCTACCACGCCTGCTCCGTCGGTTGTTCCGGGTACTGCTGTGGATGAGGTTCCAAACGATGGGACCGGTAAGAAGTTGGATGACACGGTGAAGAATCCGACTGATGGCATGTCTGGCACGGTGACCGATAAGGATGGCAAACCTGTTGAGGGTGCCACGGTGACTGTTGATCCTAAGACTGGTGAGATCACTGTGTCGGTGCCTGAGGGTACGAAGCCTGGTGCTGGTTACAAGGTTCAGGTGAAGGATAAGGACGGTAAGAATGTTGGTGATCCGATTGATGTGAAGGTCACTGATGCTTCTACTCCGGCGGTTGTTCCGGGTACCAACGACACGGTCCCGAACGACGGGCAAGGTAAAACCATTGATGGAAAAATTACCGGCCCAGTCGACGGTCTGACTGGCAAGGTTGTTGATAGCAACGGTAAGGCGGTTGATGGTGCCAAGGTTGTCATTGATAAAAATGGCAAGGTGACGGTGACGGTTCCGGATGGAACCAAGCCGGGCAAGTACGTTGTTGAGATCACCGACAAGGGTGGCAACAAGATCGGCGAACTGCCCATCACAGTTGTGGATAAGGGTACCGCTGAGGGCTCTATCCCGGGTCTCACTGAAGACCAGGCTCAGGTCTGCGTTGGTGCTTCGGCTGCTTCTGCTATCCCGTTGTTGCTTCTGACCCCGATTGCTCTTGGTCTTGCCATGGACAATCCTCAGGTGAAGGAGCTGACGGCTGGCTTCGGTAAGACGCTCGAGGATATCAACACTGGTATTCAGAAGACTCTGGGTATTTACAACCCGGCTCTTGCACATCAGTTCAAGGTTCAGGTTGCTCCGCACCTGCAGAACCTTGCTCTGGCGGCCGGCTTCATAGCCTCCATCGGCCTGCTGGCTGGTGTCGCGGCAACGCAGTGCACCCCGAACGGTGGCAGCTCCAACGGCTCCACCGCGAACAAGTAAAAACTTCCTCTTTGGAGGAGAAATAGACTCCCTTCCTTGGGAGAACAGTCGCTAGATCTTCTGCAAAGAAGCTAGAGACTACCGTCAAGGATGGCCTCACGTGGCAACGCGTGGGGCCATCTTGGTATCTGTTGGGGGGGGTGACGTTCATGTCCTGGCGTGCAGCGGTCCGCTTCGTGAGTGGCTATCAGTCTTGCTGCGGTGCGTGTTCGGGTTTGGACTCCGTGTGCAGGCAGCGCTCGTATTCTCCTTGTTTTGTGGGGCGTGGTCGCTCGTTGTGAAGTGGGGGAGGAGCTCATAAATATCGGGATTCAATTAGTGCCGAGTGTGTGCGACTCCCTCGATGTGGGGTAGTAGGCTGGCTGATACTGAGGAATTCTGAGAGGGGGATGGGGATCTGGGTTGCTGTTCATTTTTTAGGCGTGACCTTGGATGATGCGGTCCAGTGTGTCGCCGCTGGAGCGCTATTGTGTGGAAAAGTAAATAATTTATTGAGTGGAAGACAGGCAAAAGGGTAAGAAAACCTTAGAAGCAAGTACATACAGATCAAGAGGGCTGGTAAAACGCACGTGAATCGCGGGTTGTCTTAACGGGCTCTTAGGGTTTGAAAAACTCCACAGATAAGTCATTTGAAAGAACCAGACTAATGGCTACCATCCGTACCTGTCACGGGCGTATTCGCCGTGGCATCTCCATCGCTGCGGCCGCATTTTCCCTCGCCGTCGTAGCCCCCACCATTCAGCCCCTCGTGGCACCCCAGTTTGCCGGCGTCGCCAACGCTGAAACTACCCTCACCTACGACGAGGCCGTGAAGATCAAGGACGAGGCTATCGAGGCAGACGGCATCGCCAGCGGCAAGATTACCAGCGCCGCCCAGTTTGGCTACGGGCTCAAGTACGCGGGCCAAATCAATGGCCACGTCTACGAGGCACACCCGAACGGCAACCCGGGCGCCACCTACGATAACGACAACATCCCGGCCACAGGCCAGACCGTGTACCTGCAGCTGCGGGAGAAGGATGCCAACGGAGAGCTCTCCGAGTCGCCGTGGTTCAAGGCTAAGACCCATGACCTCAAGGACGTTGTTGCTGGCAACGGCGGCAAGGGTACCTTCTCCTTCAATAACCCCGACGGCGGGCGACTGAGCTGGGTGGACAAACTCGGCGATAAGCACGAATACCGTGCCCACCGCGGCCAGTGGTACCGCCTGTGGATTGATAACTACACCAACCCGGCTACGGGTAACACCATGATCCCGATGCGTCAGGCTGGCGGCCTCACCGTGGGAGAGTGAGTGAAGTCGGGCGACCAGCTCCTCGGCTCGTTCCAGTACGCGGGCGTGTCCATGCAGAAGGTGGCCCTGTTCATGTACGAGGCCCCGCACGATAAGTTCGTGGCCAAGAACGTGTCCAAGAGCGCAGGCAAGGCGTTCAACCGCTCCCAGGCGCAAACGACCGGCGAGAACGATTTCATCGCCGGCCGCGTGTGGTTGGAAAACGGTGCGGGTTACCAGAACCTGTCTGCCGCCAACGGCCCTCGCTATGACGGCGTGACCAAGGGCGGCGAGGTGCTCGCCAACGGCTACAAGGTGTGGGCTACCACCCTCAACAGCGAGGGCTACACCCGCCTGTCGCAGCTCATGGAATCCGAGCCGAAGGAAACTCAGGTGGCTGCCACGCAGAAGATCCTTAAGGATCACCCCGAGTACCTGCAGCAGACGAAGGTTGCCACCGTCAACGCGGATGGCTTCTACACCCTCCGCTTTGATGAAGTCAACGGCCAGCGCCCGAACATGGAGCGCGTGTACATGTGGGTGACGGACCTGGATGGCAACATCGTTCCTGCCTGTTCCAACTTTGTTAAGGCGATTTTCGTTGCGCCGAACAACGTGGTCATCGGCTCGTGGCGCACCTCGTCCCTCGAGGCGCAGTGGCGCGATGAGCGCAAGGCCTGGGCTGCCATCGACTTCGCGGTTGCACCGCAGGACATCAAGAGCGAGCTTCCCGCGATGGACACCAAGGTAGGGGAGACCGAGGCGAATAGGCACGCGCCGGAATCCGCCCCGCAGACCGTCCGCGTGGGCGAGACCCCGGATGCAGCGAAGTCCCTCAAGGATGCTGCGTTCCTGCCCGAGGGCACTGCGGTCGCCTACGCCACCGATGTGGATACCTCCACTCCTGGTGCCAAAGAAGCCACCGTCGTGGTGACCTACCCTGATGGTTCCACCGACAGGGTTCCGGCCACGGTTACCGTTGCTGACAAGGATGCCGCTGCCTACGCGCCCGGGTACGCCCCGGCATCCGGCAAGGCCGGTCAGTCGGTTGAGGTTTCCCCGAACGGTGCCGAGGAGCTTCCGGAGGGAACCGTGTACTCCACCGATCAGTCCAAGGTTCCGGCCGGTTTTACCGTCGAGGTTGACCCCGTCACCGGTGTGGTCACCGTGACCCCGGGGCCGGATGTTGCGAACAACACGACGGTGGAGATTCCGGTCACCGTCACCTACCCGGACAAGTCCACTGATACCGCACCGCTGAAGTTCACCGTGGGCACGGACTCTGACAACGATGGTGTCACCGACGCCGACGAGGCTTCCGGTGCGCTCAACACCCACTTTGGTAACAAGCCCACCGACCCTGCGAAGGCTGACACTGACGGTGATGGGCTTACCGACGGTGAGGAGCTGGCCGGCAACGCCCAGGTTCCCTCCCTCACTGTGACTGATAAGGACGGCAACGTCAAGGTTGTCGCGGGCCCGTTCTTCACGGACCCGAACAAGGCTTGATAACCCATCCTTGACGTTCACCGTGGGCAAGGACACTGATAAGGACACTATCACCGACGCTGATGAGACCTCCGGTTCCAAGAACGATCACTTCAACAACGAGCCGACCAATCCGAACGAGGCTGATACCGATAAGGATCGCCTGACCGATGGTGAAAAGATCGACGGTAACCCGCAGGCTCCGGATATCGCCTACGTTGATAAGGACGGCAACAAAAAGGTCATCGAGGGCCCGTTCTACACCGATCCGAATAATGCCGACACCGATGGTGACGGCATCACCGATGGTGATGAAATTAAGAGCGGCACGGATCCGACCAACCCTGACACCGATGGTGATGGCACCAACGGTGGCAAGATCAATCCGAACCCGATTGCGGAAGGCAACCCGGCATGGGATGACACCACGGCTCCTGAGGGCGGTAAGTCCGATCCGGTCAAGAATGTCGGTGAAAAGGTTCCAGGGGGTGCCAAGTTCCACGTTGAGAAGAACGGCACGAAGGTTCCGGGCTTGGCGGGGGATGTTAAGGACTTCGCTACCAAGGACGGCAAGATTTACTTCGACCCGCCCACTGGCGATATCACCCTGGACACAAAGGAATACAAGTACGGTGACACCATCAAGGTGACGGTGACCGACAAGGACGGCAACAAGCTCGACGATGTCACGATCACGATCGGCATGTGCGACGATTACCTCGGCATCTGCATCGGTGCTTCCGTCGCCTCCGCCATCCCGTTGCTGCTCCTGCCCCCGGTTGCTCTCAGCCTGGCCGGCAACAACCCGCAGGTAAAGCAGATCGCCGACGGGTTTGCCAAGCAGGTTGAGGATATCAACACCGGTATCCAGAAGACTCTGGGTATTTACAACCCGGAGCTCGCTCTCGCCTTTAAGCAGAACGTTGCTCCGCACATGCAGAACCTGGCTCTGGCTGCAGCGTTCATCGCATCGCTTGGCCTGCTTGTCGGCGTTGCTGCAACGCAGTGCGCACCTGGTGGAGATCAGTTGAGCTCCAACCTGTCGAGCGACAAGGACATGACGAATACGACGAAAACTACGCCGAATGAGAATTCTGGTAAGTAGTACATCGAGTCGCTGGACTTGTTAACAACTAAATAGTGAGTGCCCCTTCCTCCTCAGAGGGGACGGGGCACTTCTTTTTGTGTGTTACCTCACTCGTGGTCACGCTAAGGGATCCTGATAGGAGCATGAGAAGGGCTACGGCTCCGGTCATCTCCAATGAAATCTTGCAGAGTAGGTACATCCCTGCATGGGGGTAGTCGAAGGATTTATATCAGAATGTAATTTAGGCCCATTACCTTATTATTGTGCATATAAACGTGCGTTATTCCCGCAGGGGGTTAAACAATTTTGAGACTTATTGAGGTGTGAATAAGTTACGGAAGGTTAACTTAAACATTAATGTATTTTGGTCTTTCGCTTAGGGGATTTTAAGATAGTAGCGGTTGCGAACTTTGTGTTCCGATTTTGGGACTCGAAGGTATGGTTTTGAATGTGAAAACTCAACCGTCGTAATGAACGAAAATCTCTTTCAAGCTGAGAGGACCAGTTACATGGCTATCCACATGAAGAACGGAAAGATCCGCCGTGGCGTTTCGCTCGCCGCTGCTGCTCTTTCCCTGGCGCTCGTTGCGCCGACTATCCAGCCCGTTGTTGCGCCGCAGTTCGCTGTGACTGCAGCTGCAGAAGAGGCTACCAATGCAAACCCTGACAAGAAGCACTTCTACGGCAGCGTAGACAAGCCGGGCCTGACGCAGCCGAAGCTGCAGGCCGATGGCTCCTACAATGTCGATGCGATTGCATCTGGCCAGATCGCTAAGGCTGTTGATCTCACCAGCGCTCAGACCGCCGGTAAGGACGTAGTTTCCGGCCGTGCACAAATTCTCACCCCTAAGGGTGGCGCCCTGTTGACGGCGAACTGGGGTGGATTCGATTCCATTCCAGCTGGCACCCCGGTTTACATGCAGTGGATGGATAGCGATGGAGCTGTTTCTCCCGTGTACTCCACCAAGACCTCCGATACCATTGCTGAGGAAAGCGATGGAAAGGCCGGTACCGTCGGTGGCAAGGGTACTTACGCGTTCGCTCTTCCCCGGTGGGTAGATGCCGCTGGCAAGACGCACCGTTTTAAGACTCAAGGAAAGCAGCGCTACCGCATTTGGGTCGAGCCGACCCAGAATCCTCAGACCGGTAACACCCTCGTTCCGTTGCGCACTGCTCCTGGCATGATTCCGTTCGCCTACGATCGTGGCAACGGTGGCGGCATCGGCGAGTTCCCAGGTGCTGTTGAGACCAACGGCAACATGGCTAAGACCGGCGTGTGGATGTTTGAGGTTCCCAACGCCGACGGCGTCAACTACATGAAGGCTAAGGGCGACAAGCTCGTCGAGGATCCGGCACACGGCGATTACAACGCGAATGTTCCCGGTTACATGACCCGTACTGTTTCCGGTAGCATGTGGCTGGAGACCGGTAACGAGCGTCAGCTGTTCACCGGTGCAACGAGCACTGCGAACCCGGCGGCTCAGGGTTACACTGTCTTCGCTTCCGCGTTGACCCCGGATGCCATCCAGAAGTACGAGCGCGACGTCCGCTCCCTCCCGGCTGAAAAGCAGGCCGCAGCCACCAAGAAGTTCCTTGCTGAGAATCCGGATGCCATCGCCGGCACCGTCTATGGCAAGACCGATAAGGACGGCCACTACAAGCTTCGCTTCTCCGACGAGATGTTCACTCACGAGAAGACCCTCGGAGCAGCTGACAACTTCCAGAAGTACCTGTACATGTGGGTTGAAGATCCGCAGGGCAACGTTGTTCCCTCGTACTCCACGTACCTGCAGCCGGTCTTCCAGCCGTACGATCAGGTTAACCAGTGGCGTCCTGCTCCGGCTAGCGCTATTAATAACGCCTGGTCTGCTTCTAACAACTCCCGCATGAGTCGTCTGTACAATGTCAACTTCGCTGGCGTTCCTTACAGCCAGGTCAAGCTGGACATCACCAACTTCGACGCGACGGATAAGCCCGCTGCTCCTGGCGATGTCGCTGAGGCCAAGCTCAACGGTGAGCTTCCCATCACCGGTGCCACCATGGAGTGGCGCGACGGCAGTGGCAAGGTTCTGAAGTCCTGCAAGATCACTTCCATCTCCAACCTCACCGATGGTGACAAGGACTGCTCCAAGTTCGAGGTTCCTGCCGATGCTAAGGACGGCGACTTCTTCTACGCTGTCGTGAACAACGGCGCAAACGACATTGCTTCTGACTCCTTCATCGTCACCTCCACCCCGAGGATTGCCGATGTAGCGGACCAGAACGGCACCGTTGACAAGGCCATCGACCCGGTCAAGGTCAACACCACCAACCTCCCTGAGGGCGGCAAGGTCGTTGCTGAGGGTCTGCCTGAGGGCCTCAAGCTCGTCGAGTCCAAGGATGAGAACGGCAAGCCCGTTTATACCATCGAGGGCACCCCGACCAAGGCTGGCAACTACGATGTCACGCTGAAGGCTGTGGACAAAGACGGCAACCCGATCACCGATAAGGACGGCAAGCCGGTCGAGCAGACCTTCAAGTACACCATTTCCGACAAGGAGACGGACGCTTCCAAGTACGATCCTCAGGGCAAGGATCAGACCGTCAACAAGGGTGACACCCCGAAGGCTGAGGACTCCATCGCTAACCTTAACGAGCTTCCCGAGGGCACCAAGACCGAGTTCAAGAAGCCGGTTGACACCACGACCGAGGGCGACAAGGATGCCACCGTCGTTGTGACCTACCCGGATGGCTCCAAGGATGAGGTTCCGGTTGTTGTTCACGTTGGCAAGGATTCCGACAAGGACGGCATCACCGACAAGGACGAAGAGAGCGGCGCAAAGAACCCGTTCAACAACGAGCCCACCGATCCGAACAAGGCCGACACCGATGGCGACGGTATCAAGGACGGCGACGAGGTTGACGGTTCCAAGAACGTTCACTTTGGCAACAAGGCAACCAACCCGAACAAGGCCGACACCGATAACGATGGCCTGACCGATGGCCAGGAAATCAACGGTAACCCGCAGGTTCCGTCCATCACCATCAAGGACAAGGACGGCAACACCAAGGTTATCTCCGGCCCGTTCTACACCGATCCGAACAAGGCTGACACCGATGGTGACGGCATCAACGACGGTGACGAGCTGAAGAACGGCACCGACCCGACCAACCCCGACACCGATGGTGACGGCGTGAACGATGGCGACGAGGTCAAGCAGGGCAAGAACCCCGCCGACGGCACCGACCAGGGCGATGTCAACCCCGGCCCGATCAGCAAGGATACCCCGAAGTGGGAAGACAGCAATGTTAAGGAGGGTGGCGAAGTCACCATCCCGAACACGGGTGGCAAGTACGACCCCAACGCCGGTTACACGACCGAGGTTGAACCCGCCGGTAATGGCGCAACCGCTGAGATCGATCCCAACACTGGCGATCTGAAGGTCAAGCCCGGTAACGCCAAGTACGGTGACACCATTACGGTTACCGTCAAGGACAAGAACGGCAAGGTTATTGACACCGTAAAGATCACCGTTGGTATGGATGACAAGCACCTCGGAGTGTGCGTTGGCGCTTCGGCTGCTTCCGCTGTGCCGCTGCTGCTCCTGCTCCCGGTCGCTCTCGGCCTGGTAGGAAACGTTCCTGAGGTTCGTGGCATCGCTGATGGCTTCGGCAAGCAGGTTGAGGACATCAACACGGGCATCCAGAAGACTCTGGGTATCTACAACCCCGAGCTTGCTGTTGCTTTCAAGAACAACGTTGCTCCGCACCTGCAGAACGCTGTCCTGGGCGCTGGCTTCCTGGCTGCTATCGGCCTCCTCGCTGGTGTCGCTGCTACGCAGTGTGCCCCCGGTGGCGATCAGCTGAGCTCCAACCTCTCCAGCGGTAAGGACGTGAAGGTTGAAGGTTCCTCCACTGAGGACACCACGACCACCACGACCACCCCTGCAGCTGCCGACGAGAAGTAAGCAGTTGATCTCCTAGGAGAATAAAGTCTGGTCCCCGAAAGACCCTCACCATTACGGTGGGGGTCTTTCTGTGTGTCCGGGGCGGATACGCGGAGGGTGCGCTTTAGAAAAGAGTGGAGGGACGCACTGCGTTGGCAAGGTCGACGAGGGCGTAGCGGTGCCGGGCAAAGGGGGCAGTGCGGGCAAGGGCCCGGAGGGTCTCAGAAAGTCCCTCACGGATACCGGTCTGGGTAAAGGAATACTCGAATAGGGGATTGGTGCTGGCTGCGGCGTCGAGGTTGTGGCTGCGCAGGAAGGAAAATGCTGCGGAAAGGACGGCGGCCTTCACCTGCAAAAGACGGGGCTCGTTCGTAGGGATCTCCTCCAACCGACGGGCGGCGCGACGGATACGGGACTCGCTCGGATCGTCGGAGATGAGCGTGACAATCGTTGTCAGTTTGCTCATGCGGTGGTGGCGGGAGCTGGCATTGAGCCGGTCCAGGACGTGGACGGCAAGCTCCACCTGATTCTCCACGACAAGCAGGCGCGACAGGCCGAAAGCACTCGACACAGTCGTAGGGTTGGTCATCCACACGAGGGCGTAGAGGCGCATGGCGTGGAAGCGGAGAGCCGCCGGGTCGATGGTGAGGTGGGACCACGTGTCGCTCATGATCTCCAGGTTGACGGCATCCATCTGCTGGTTGAGGATGGCGGTTGCACGAGACACCTGGTCTTCCAGGAGCGGAGTGCGGGCCATGCCCATGCGTTGCAGGAGTAGTTCGTCGGTGGCGGCGAGGGCGAGTTTCGGTGCGGCTTCACCGGGAAGGATGGCGAGGACGGTGTCGAAGTGGTGCTGGGCGGCCGGGAGGTCGTCGAGAAGCAAACTGGTGATGCCGGATAGCCAGGCGATTTTCCACGTGGTGCCGAGCTCCGATTCGAGGGCGGTGAGCCACGTCTGGGCCTCGGAGGTGAGCCCCATGTCCAGGAGGATACGGACGATGTTGTAGGGGATCTCGTGGGAGGAGCGGTACTCTTCCACCTGCAGGGCCTGCTGCATGGACTCGAGTTCCTCGCCCGGTTCCGCGTAGATGGCGGAGTTGATGATGGGGGCGCCGATGTCGGTGGCATCAATGTTGGGGATGGGCAGTGCCGAGACGATTTCCTGGGGTGTGAGGACGACGGTGCGGTTGATGCCGTCGATAAGCTGATCGGTGCGGAAGATCCGATGTTTGGTGCCGAAGGTGGCGCGCTGCGGGGAAAATAGGGAGTGCTGGGCCGGGAAGAAAGTGTGGTCGCGGACGGCGAGGATTTCCCGCAGCACCCCGTAGAGCTGGGTGGATAGTTCCTCCACGCTCGCCATTCGCTTGGCAGGGTCGGGGTTGGTGGCACGCAAGAGCAGGCGGTAGAGGGAAAGGTGGCGGCGAAACAGTGGCTCTACCTTGGGGGAGGGGATGCCCGGCAGGTAGCGGCCGTCCTCGCCCTTGGGCAAGTCGACGATAAGGCAGGCGAGCGTGCGGCCGATGGAGTAGATGTCGCTGGCTACACTCGGCCCCTCGGTGGGGACCTCGGGGGCGGCGAAGCCTTTGGTGCCATAGATGTATCCGTAGGCGCCGATGCCGGAGACGGCTCCCAGGTCAATGAGTTTGACCTGGTCCTCGGTGAGAATAATGTTCGACGGCTTGACGTCGTTGTAGACCACACCGCGCGAATGCAGGTAGCCGAGCGCGGGGAGGATCTCGAGGATGTAGCCGATGGCGAGGTCGGCGGGGTAGCGCCGGTTCTCGTAGGCTTTGCGCCGTTCCTTGAGGGAGGGGCCGCCGACGTACTCCATGACGATGAAGCCGTCTTCCACGCGCGGGTCGTCGACGAAGTTGTAAATGCGGACGATCTCGGGGTGGGTTATGTCGGCGAGGAATTCCCGCTCGGCGACGGCAGCGCCCTTGTCTTCGGCTTTCACGTCGCCGCGCATGCCTTTGAGCACGACCCAGCGACCGGAGACGTTACGATCCTGGGCGAGATAGATCCATCCGAGGCCGCCGTGAGCGAGGACGCCCTTGACGTCGTACTGGCCGGCCACGACATCGCCGGTGGACAGAGTCGGTGGTTCCACTCCGGTAAACGTGGTGGGATCAACGCACGCGGTGAGCGGGTCGGTGAGCGCGACGAACGGCAGCGTGACCATGCCGTCGGCGACGACGCGCCCGGCACGGTCATCGGTGCGCCGCTTCCGAAATTCCTCAAGTGCGATCTTCCGGTACTTCGCCGAGGGGTCGTTGGTGGTACCTGCCGAGGCCTGCAACGGCCCCATCGCCGATGTCGCCGGGTAGTCGGTGCCGGTGAGATTGTCGATGAGCGCCTGCAGCTCCGTTCCGCCGTACTCGTCCTCGTCGTCATCGTCGTCGAACGGGTTGAAGGCGACAGCTTCGGTCTCAGCCATGTCAGGACCTCCCTTGGCGGTGTTGTTGATCTTCCTGGTAGAGCGGGGTCGGCGGACCCTGGGTGGCGAGATATGGCCCGAACCACTCGGCGAACAGTGACCGCCACGTGCCGTCGGCAATGATGCGCTCAATCGTCTTGTTCACCTGCCGGGTGAGGTTATCGTTGCCCTGCTTGATGCCGATTCCGTAGTAGTCACGCTCCTCCGAGATGACAGTCATGGAGGTGTAGGCATCCTGCGCCGCCATCCCGGCGAGGAGCGCAGTATCACTGAACACGGCATCTACCTGCTGTTGCTGCAGCGCCATGAGGCAGTCCGACCAACTCAGCGTGGTGATGAGGGTAGCGCCCGGGGCGATGCGGGCGACGCGGTACTGGTTAATAGACCCCTGTGCCACGCACACCGTCGCCTTGTTCAGATCGTCGACGGTGGTGACGGAGGAATCCTTGTCCGTGAGGAAGCCCGCAGAGGTGGAGAAATACGGTGCGGAGAAGTCGACGTTATCGGCGCGTCCCTTGGTCATCGTCATTGCGCGGATGACCACATCGACGCGTTCGGTGGGAGGGGCGGATAGCGCCTGCTCCCGGTTAGCGGCATCGACGTAGCGGAAGGCCACCTTGGACGGGTCGCCGAAGATGTCGCGGGCGATCTCGTGGGCGAGGTCGATCTCAAAGCCGATGAGTTCGCCGGTGGCGAGGTCGCGGTAGCTCATGAGGTTTTGGGATTGCTCCACACCGACGATGATGTAGCCCCGCTTGTAGATGTCGGGAATGAGCTCCGACGCCGGCGTGGACACAGGCTTGAGGCTCGGCTCCAGCAGGCCCGAGTCGGTGTCCACGGTATCGACCTCGGAGGCGGGGATTGAACTTGCTCCCTGTGGCAGAGCATCGTGCTGGGTGAGTGCGGGTTCGGTGAACAAGGCGTCGGCGGGCGGGGCCGGCGTAACCGAGCTGCAGCCGGAGGCGACCATGGCGACGAGGCCAGCCAGGGTTGTGAGGGTGGCGCGACTCATAAGTACTCCTGCAATCTTGGTCGGATCCCCAGCCAGATGGCGAGGAGAGCGAGAACGCTGAGGGTGAGTACGCCCACTCCCGTCCCCGTCGTGGACCGCAAGCCCTGCGTAATGTAGGAGCGAGTGCCTGCGCGGGAAGCGTCGATAAGCGTGGTCAGGGCGGCATCGAGGCCCGTGAAGGCCTCCCCGGTCGAGTTCCCCGGCGCCAAAGCGAGCCTTGTCGACGCCTCGTAGTCGCCCTTTTCCAGAGCCTCAACGAAGTCCGCGTGGACGCTCTCCCAGTAGTACAGGGCAGCCCGCGCCGTCGCCACATCCTCCTGCGAGGTCGGGTTTAATGCCGAGTGGTCAAACTGCTTGATCGCATCCTCTACCTGCACTGTTGCGTCATCGAAGCTCACCTGCGACTCGTTGAACGCCCCGCGACGGACGAGCGCCAGCGTCTCGGCCGTGCGGGCCTGCTGGGCGACGATCCGGGCATCGGTGAGCGCGGTATAAGGGGTCGCTGCCTCGTGCGTGCCGACGCTCGCCGCGTGGTAAGCCACGGCATTGCTGCCACTGAGCCACACGAGCGCGATGGCGACGAGAAGGTTCGCAGCAAGGAACCCGATATTCAGCCGCCGCCGCGTCCGTCTCGCCAGCCACAGCTGGGCCAGAACGAGAAGAACGAAGGCGAGCGCAAGCAGCCCCACCGACCACCATTGTGGCATCGTCAGATTCCGGAGCTGGGCCTGCACCCGGTCGGAAGAGGAGCGGAACACCTCACCGGCGGCGGGCAGCAGCTGCTCGCGCATGAGAGCGTTGGCCTCGGCCATGTAGGCGGAGCCGATAGGATTGCCCGCCCGCACGTTCATCCGTGCCGCCATGACGAGCCCCGCGTACGTAGGCAAATTCTGGTTCGCCCTGGCGACGGCCATGAGCTCATCCGCACCGCTGGCGTTGGCGGCGGTCTCGTTGCCGGCGAGCGCCGCCCGGTTGAGCGGTTCGAGGTAGGCAGTCTGCTCCTGCCTCGAATTGCTGCCGAACTCCGCCAGCCCCGTGACGGCGAGGGTGTCCGTCAGGGCCAGGGATGTGTACAGGTTGTGCGCGGCGTAGCTTGCCGGCTCCATCGTCTGCGACAGTTCCTGATACGAGGTTCGCCGGGCATCGGTGGAGGTCAGCGTGACGATTCCGGCGGCGAGGAGGGTGACCGAGATGATGAGGGTCATTGCTGCCATGATGCCGGGGGTTGTGCGGACGAAGTCGCCGGCACCGCGGAGCCACTGGATCGGCTGGCCAATCCACTCCTTGATTTTGTCGCGCCTGCGCACGGCCAGTGTGCGGGGCACATCTAGCCAGCTGTCGTCGGCTCCCACAATCCTCGCCATTCTCCACAGTCTAATAGGTTGCATTGGCGGCCGAAAGAAGTTGCGCAGTATTGCGTGCACCAGCGGTTGGATCTCCCGCTCCCCAGACCCCTTAACTCGCGAATTAGCTTGATTTTGAGGGGAATTGTGGGGTTAGCGATCCTGAGGCGGTGCCGGGTTGCGGGTGGCGGCGGGTGCCGGGTGTGCCAGGTCCTTTAACTCGCGAATTAGCTTGATTTTGAGGGGATTTATGGAGTTAGCGATCCCGGGTCGGTGCTGAGGCGATCCCGGCGCGATGCCGGGATGCGGTGTGGTGGCGGGTGCCGGGTGTGCCAGGTCCCTTAACTCGCGAATTAGCTTGATTTTGAGGGGAATTGTGGAGTTAGCGTTCCCGAGAATCACGCACAGCCACCAAACGCCAAAGCAAATCCCCCACAGCCACCAAGGCCAAAGCAAGCCACCAAGCGCCAAGCAAACCCCAAAGCAGCCACCCGGAAAAAGGTAGGCTGAGGGCTATGCGTGGTGATGGCAACGGTTTCGTGGATGGTTCGGATGGCGTGCGCCGTTGGGGGCGGTTCGGATCTGCGGGGTTATTCCTGGTGTCTGGCGCGGATACGGTGCTCCTGCAGCACCGGGCGCTGTGGACCAACATGGGTGGGACGTGGGCGTTGCCCGGGGGCGCGCGGGATTCACACGAGAGCGCGCGCGAGGCGGCGCTGCGCGAGGCGGAGGAAGAAACGGGGATGGACGTGGGTCTCGTTCACGTGATTGAGGAGCTGGTGACCACGCGCGTGGATGGGTGGACGTACACCACCGTCGTCGCGCGGTGTGCGGAGGAGCTGCCGGTGACGCCGAATGCGGAGAGCTTGGAGCTGCGGTGGGTGCATGTGAATAGCCTGTCAAAACTTCCGTTATTGTCCCCATTTGCTAACAGTCTGCCTAAACTCACACAATTGGTTATGCGCAAAAGTAGCTAACGTGTAAAAATGGTGGTCATGATCGAAGTCAACGGATTGACAAAAGTCTACGGGTCCACCGTTGCCGTCGATGACCTAACTTTTACTGTTAAGCCCGGAGTCGTGACTGGCTTTCTTGGGCCGAACGGTGCGGGGAAATCGACAACAATGCGCATGATCCTGGGACTTGACAAGCCCACCAACGGTTACGCCACTATCAATGGCCAGCCGTACTACAAGTTGAAGAATCCCCTTCGCACGGTGGGTGCCCTCCTCGATGCCAAGGCTGTGCACCGCAAGCGCTCAGCATACGCACACCTCTCCTGGATCGCGGATTCTAATGGTATTCCTCGTTCCCGCGTCAATGAGGTGCTTGACTTGGTGGGGCTTTCCGAAGTTGCCAAGCGCCCGGCCGGCAAGTTCTCGCTCGGCATGGGGCAACGTCTGGGGCTCGCCGCCGCAATGCTCGGCGACCCTGAGGTTTTGCTTTTCGACGAGCCGGTCAACGGCCTTGATCCCGAAGGCATCCGGTGGGTCCGTGGCTTCCTCCGCAACCTTGCGGCCGAGGGGCGCACGGTTCTGGTGAGCTCTCACTTGCTCAGCGAGATGTCGCAGACCGCCGACCGCCTCGTCGTTATCGGCCAGGGCAAGCTTGTTGCAGACACGACCACCCATGAGTTCCTCAAGCGTTCCTCCAAGGTCTCCGTCCGCGTGCGTTCCCCACGCCTGGAGGAGTTCCGCAGTGCCTTGGCGCTGAAGTCGATCCCGTTTACCGACGGCACCGACGAGGATGAGCGTCCGTACGTCCTCGTGAAGGACAAGAACTCCGACGAGGTTGGCGAGGTTGCCTTCGCCGCCGGCGTTCCGTTGGGCGAGCTCACGGAGGTCCACGATTCGCTTGAGGACGTCTTCATGCAGGCCACCTCCGACTCCGTGCAGTACCACGGCGAGGCTTCAGCGGCAGCGAAACCGAAGCCGTCGCAGCACGCGTTGAATGAGAAGGAGCAGTAGAGACCATGTTCGCGCAAACACTGAAATCCGAATGGACGAAGCTCTGGTCGGTGAACTCCATCTTCTGGACAACCGGCGTCTACCTCGTTCTCTGTGTCGGCTTCTCGGCTCTGACCGCCCTGCTCGTGCGGATGGATCCCAACCAGGCCTTGAGTTTTTCCGTTGACAACCTCCTCGTCCTCGTCGGCCAGGCAGGCTTCCTCGTGCTCGCCATCCAGGCCGTGCTCGTGGTGACCAACGAATACAGCAACAATTACCAGTCCGCCACCTTCCTGGCCACCCCGAACCGGCCGCTGGTGGCGCTGGCTAAGTGGCTCATCTACGCCGTGTTCGCGGCGCTGCTCACCTTCATCACCGTGCTGCTGTGCCTGTACATGGCCAAGTTCATCGTCGGTGGCGCCATCGGCGAGTCCCTCGACGTGTGGGGCGACGAGCGCTCCCAGCGCTTCATGTGGCTCTACCCGTTCCAGGCCATCGTGTACGTCACCGTCGGCCAGGCGCTGGGGTGGCTCACTCGCAGCACCGCAGGCTCCATCGCCATCGTGCTGCTCGCCTCTATGATCGAGGGGCTGCTCGGCCTGCTGCCCAAGATCGGCGAGCACATCTTCTACCTCATGCCGTTCACCAACTTCAACGCCTTCATGAGCAAGCACGACGTGACGCACATGATGACGGGCAAGACGGCGCCGTGGGGCTGGGAGGGTTCCCTGTGGTACTTCCTCGCGCTGCTCGCGGTACTGGTCATCTGCTCGATGATCTCGCTGCAAAAACGGGACGTGTAGAGCCCGTGTAGAACCACTGTGTGGATAGGTTAACCGCAACGCCTGGTGCGTTGCGGTTTTTTAGATCGGGAGACATAGCCGGGCTAGGTGTGGTCGATTGTGTGAGCTAATTTGCACATATGCCAAGGGCTAAGGGGAAAATTTAGATACGATGCTTGCATGGACAGTGTGAACCGGAAAATCATCGAGATGCTGCAAAACGATGGCCGGGTGCCGTATTCGGATATAGCCGCGTATGTCAACCTCAGTGAGGCGGCGGTGCGAAAACGCGTGAAAAAGCTCGAAAGCGAAGGGGTCATTGATATTGTCGCGGTCACCGACCCCAAGCAGATGGGGTTTCCTAGGCAGGCATTGGTTGGTATCACCGTGGATGGCGACGTGGAACCGGTGCTTGCCCACCTGCGGGAGCTGGAGGAGGTCACCTACCTTGTCGTGACCACGGGGCGCTATGACATCCTTGCTGAGATCGTCGCCAGGTCAGACGCTCACCTTAAAGAAGCCATATATAAGAAGGTTCGCGCCACCGATGGGGTGCGAAGCACGGAGACCTTTCAGTACCTGGAGATAAATAAACAAATTTACAATTGGGGCGTTATCTAGCAGTTTTAGATACTTAAACGGTACTAAAAACTATAAAAAAGTACGGAAACCGTTCCGTTTGGCGGAAAATTTCGCTAGGCTCGTTGGGGTACACACTCTCGTAATCCATCCCAAGGAGGAGAAAACCGTGACCGTATCACTGGATGAATCCCGTATTGCTAATCTCATCGAGGAACAGGAGAAGATCCTCGATGCCAATACTCAAAAGTCAAAGCAGATGTTTGACGGCGCCGAGCACCTGTCCAATGGCGTTGCTTCCAGCTACCAATCCCGTGACCCGTGGCCCATCTACATCGACCGGGGTCACGGTGCCAAGATTTGGGATGTGGACGGCAACGAATATTGGGACTTTCACAATGGCTACGGGGCTATGGTGCAGGGCCACGGGCACCCGGAGATAGGCAAGGCTATCAATGAACGGTGGCCCAAGGGATCCCACTTTGGTTCCGCCACAGAAGATGACCTCATAGTCTCCACCCTCCTCGCCGAGAGGTTCGGCCTCCCCAAGTGGCGTTTCACCAACTCGGGTTCGGAGGCGACGATGGATGCCATCCGCATCGCCCGCGCATACACCAAGCGCGATACGGTGATGAAGATTTTCGGTTCCTACCACGGCCACCACGATACGGTCATGGTATCCATCGGCATGCCGTACGACAACATTGGCCCGCGCGATCACTACAACCAGCTCCCCTACGGTGGCGGCATCCCGCAGGCCACGGTGGATATGACAGTCCCCGTGCCGTTCAACGATGCCGAGGCGATGGAGAAGCGCATCATTGACCTGGATAAGGAAGGCTGCAAGCCTGCCTGTGTCATCATGGAGGCCGCCATGATGAATCTCGGTGTGGTTCTTCCGGAACCGGGCTACTTGGAGGCGGTTCGTGATATCACCAAGCGCCACGGTATCGTGCTCATCTTCGACGAGGTGAAAACCGGCCTGTGTATCGCAGCAGGTGGCGCGACGGAGAAATTCGGCGTCACCCCGGATCTTGTCACGCTTGCCAAGGCTCTCGGCGGCGGACTCCCAGCCGGCGGAATCGGCGGGTCCGAGGAGGTCATGCGCGTGGTGGAGGATCACACCGTGTACCAGGTAGGCACCTACTCCGGCAATCCGCTATCCATGGCAGCTGCTCGTGCGTCGCTGGAAAAGGTACTCACCCCGGATGCCTACAAGCATCTCGACCACCTCAATGACCGCATCCTCGCTGGCTGCGACGCCGTAATTAAGAAGTACGATATCGCCGCGTACACCGTGGGCATCGGCTCCAAGGGTTGTGTCACCTTCGCGCCGGAAAAGATCACGGATTACGAGTCCTACGCCCGGCTCCAGGCGGGTCCCATCACCGACCTTGCCTGGCTGTGGAACATGAACCACGGCATTTTCATGACCCCTGGCCGTGAGGAGGAATGGACCCTCTCCGTCACACACACCGACGAGGCTATCGATGCCTACGTTGATGCGTTCGATTCTCTCCTGGCTGAGGTAACAAAGTAGCCCGTCACTGCTTCATCACTCGTCCTTTCTTAAAGCCCCATCGGATTATTTCTACCGATGGGGCTTCTTTCTGTGCATGTTCGTTTAGATGAACTGGATCCCTCGCAAAAACTATTGATTATCGTCCAAAAAATCTCCGGTTTTGGGACGTCGTTTGGAGTCACGCTGGAACGTGCACTGTGCGCTGTCATTGTAACCGGAGGGAATGGGGGACGCGGGGGATCGACTGGGAAGTTGAAAACTTTTTGAGAAAATGAAAAATTCAAGTCAGCGAGACCCGCAATAGGCTCGATGTACTTTCTTCAACCTTGATTTAGACACCGTGGCGATGTGAAAAGTGACCCACTTCACGCATCATGGGGCTACCGCAGATGAAAACTCCCCGGCGCCATATGCGTCCGGGCCCGGTTAGGAGGAGGAGAATATACCTCACTCTTTGACGTTGGTGCGGTAGCGGATCGACCAACACGCTGACAGCTACAAGTGCTGTTACTTCCCAAGCGGATATTTAGGTCAAGAAATAGATCCCAGGAATATTTAGTCATGGCTTTCGCCCCACATCGGTGAATACCCCGGAAAGAAGGAGAGGGAAATGTCAGAGAAAGAAATACAAGTGGGCTATGTATGGGATACCCTCTACGGTTGGCATGACACGGGTACTGGCGGAGACATGCCATCCGATCCAGCCCGTGGACTCCAACCGGTGTACAGGCATTACTCTTCGCCGGAACCGAAGCGCAGGCTTAATGAGCTCATCCAGGTATCTAAGCTCAGCCGTGAAATCCAGCACATGCGGGCAATCCCCTGCACGCGAGAGGATATTCTTCGCGTTCACACGGAGGGTCATTGGAACCGTATGGTAGAACAGTCCGCATTGCCTAAGGGAGGGGACTGTGGTGACGGCGCCTCACCGTTAGGGCACAATGCTCTCGATATTGCGGTACTTTCGGCCGGTGGTGCGATGGTGGCTGTCGATGCCGTACTCGATGGCCAAGTGGACCGCGCCTACGCGCTTATTAATCCACCAGGTCATCATGCATGTAAAGACAAGGGAATGGGGTTTTGTATGTTCAATAACTCCTCCGTAGCAGTTGCGCATGCGTTAGAAAGAAATGACGTTTCAAAGGTCGCAATTGTGGATTGGGATGTCCATCACGGCAACGGCACCCAAGACATCTGGTGGGACAACAGCAACGTCCTCACCATATCTATTCACCAGGATCGGAACTATCCAGTGAATAGTGGTTTCGTTGATGAAATTGGAAGCGGGGCCGGTACCGGTTTCAACATCAATATCCCACTTCCCCCGGGAAGTGGAGATGCGGTGTACTGCCATGCCATTACTGACATTGTGGTGCCAGCATTGGAGGATTTCAGCCCCGACCTGATCGTGATTTCCAGCGGCTATGATGCAGCAATGATGGACCCATTGGGGCGGATGATGGTCACCGCTCAAGGATTCAATAATTTGACTCGGAAAATGGTGTCTGCTGCGGAGTTGCTGTGCGATGGAAAGTTAGTGTTCATTCAGGAAGGTGGCTACTGTCAGTATTACGTTCCTTTCTGTGGATTGGCAACGCTTGAGGCGTTAACTGAAAAAAATTCTGGATTTGCTGATGGCTATTCCTATATCGTGGAAGGACAGATAAGGTCCGAAGTAAACGAAGAGCAGAAAAAGTTTCTCACGGCAGCTCGTGATGCCTACATGAATTCACGTGACCAGCGAAAGGCTACGTAAACATGCGGACCCTGAAAACACACCACATCGTTTTCCTGGTCTGTGCTGCTGCCGCCCCACTTACCGTTGTTTCCGCTGGTGTTACTGCTGCGTATGCTGCCTCTGGCCTCGCGGGCGTTCCGCTCGGTTACCTCATCTGCGGCGGTCTGGTGGCGATGTTTGCCCTTGGGTTTTGTGCGATGGCAAAGGAAATCCCGAATACCGCTGCGTTCTTTTCATATGTTTCTGCGGGGCTAGGGGAAAGCCACGGTCTGGCGGCATCCTGGCTTGCCATTATCTCCTACTCCATGATGCAGACTGCACTTGTGTGTCTTCTGGGGTTCATGGCGGAAGACCTCTTACTGAGGGTCACCGGGCGTAGTGTTACCTGGGTTTTATTCTCCATAGTGGCGGTGATACTCGTTGGGACTCTGGGAGTAAGGTCCGCTGACCTCGCTTCTCGGATTATCGGATTTCTCCTTATACTCGAATTTTTAACGGTGTTGTTTTTCTGCATCGTCGTACTGATCAACAGGGGCCACGATCTCGCCGTGGGCACTTTTTCCCCGATGTCTCTTATCGGTGGCGGTACAGGGACGCTCCTTGCTTTCACCATTGCCGGATTTATGGGAATCGAAAGCAGCTCCATGTATGCAGAGGAAACTGAAGACCCGGGAAAGACGATTCCGCGGGCGACCTTGATTTCCATTGCGGTTATTTCGGTGTTTTATGGCTTCTCCTCGTGGGCAATTGCACAGAGCGTAGGGGAAGACAACGTGATTACCGCCGCTCAGGAGCAGGGTTCAACGCTATTTTTCACTTACCTCGGTAGTCATGGATTTACTGCGCTGGTACCGTTCCTACAGGCCTTGCTCGTCACCTCGTTGTTTGCAGCGGTGGTTTCCTTTCACAATTCCATCTCGCGGTACCTCATGGCCTTAGGGAGGGAGCATGTGTTGTGGAAGTCTCTGGGGCGTGTGACAGCTGATGGTGTGCCAAGGACGGCCTCAGTCTCTCAATCATGTTTAGCCATCGTGGTCGTGATAGCAATGTGGTTGACACAAAAGACTTTGTATATGGACGATTCGTTCCCTTCCGACATCGTGTTTTCGTGGGCGAGTAACGCCGGCGGATTCGGGTTGATCTTCCTATTTTTGGTAACAAGTATCTCGGTTCTGCGGTATTTCACGCGGAGGGAAAGAAAATATTCGTCTTTCATTACGACATATTCTCCGGTTGTTGCCATCGTTGGTTTCGGTGCGATGTTTGTCCTTGTCCTTCTCAATTTCAAAAATCTAATCGGTGATGCAGAGCTCTGGTACCTGGTGTTTGTTATCCCTGGTGTGATTTTGAGTTGTGGCATCGCAGGTTTTGCACGTGGGGAGTATTTGAGAAAGAAACGACCAGCCATTTATCAAAATATAGGCAGTGGGCATAGTCCAGAATTGCCTTGTGGCGAGAGCCTGGGTAAGTGAGGGGTCTGTTTCGGCTTCGCACGAAAAGACCAGCGAATGACGAACACATTGTTTGGGGAGTGAGCTGTGGATGAAGTGGGGACTCAGCAGGGACTTGGGACCTGCTGCAGTGGACGAGATGTCTAACAAGAAACTACGAAATGTACGTTACGGCCCTATGGTGCGGTGTTTTGTCCCCCTACGCTGGCAGTAATAAATATGACGCGCATCACAAGGAGGTCGGCTGTGGCGTTAGAAGTGGCGGGAACCACCCCGCGGGAACAGCAGGTGGAAATAGAACAGGTATATGAGCCCGGCGGGACCAGCAGCGCTCAGACCGCGCATGATGCGAGCATCCACCACAACTCGATCACGCCCCTGCAGGGCGTGGCGATAATCTTCGGTACCAACATTGGCGCGGGGATTTTGAGCCTGCCGTACGCGGCCAAGGACGGGGGCTTCGCGTCACTGGTGCTGGCCCTGGTTATTGCCGGAACGCTCACCACATTCTCCATGCTCTACGTGGCAGAGGTGGCGCTTCGAACCAATAAGCCGCTGCAGCTTTCGGGGCTGACGGAAAAGTACCTCGGGCAGGCTGGACGGTGGATAGTGTTCACCGCCGTCATCATCAACGGCGTAGGCGCACTCATCGCCTACGCCTCCGGATCCGGGTCACTTATCGCGAGCTTGACGGGGCTTCCAGAATCCGTGGGCACGGTGGTGTTCTTCGCGGCGGGCGCGGCAATTATGTGGCTGGGCCTCCAAGCCACCGGCGTGGTGGAGGGGGCCATCACCACCGCGATGGCGGTGATACTTGCAGTACTCATCGGGTGGACGCTTCTCGGTCCTGGCATCACCCTTGGTAACCTGTGGGTATTTCGTCCCGGGTTTATCATCCCCATCGTTAACCTCGCCGTGTTCACGTTTCTCGCGCAGTACGTGGTGCCGGAACTCGCCCGCGGGATGAAGGACCACCGCGCGGGGGCCATCCCCGTCACCATCGTTGTGGGCATGTGCATCACCGGGTTTACCCTCGCAGCCGTGCCGTTTGCCGCACTGGGCCTTTTGGGAACGCAGGTGACGGAGGTTATTACGCTTGCCTGGAGTGAGCGCTTGGGGCATGCGGCCTTTATCATGGCTAATATCTTTGCGCTGTGCGCGATGATGACATCGTTTATCGCCATCGGGTTTACCACCATGCGAAACGTGCTGGACATCTTCCACTGGCCGGAGGAGGGACTCTACCGGCATGTGGGGATCGCCATGACGGTGTTCCCGCCGCTTATCATCTTCTTCTGCGGGTTCCACGGTTTTGTCCAGGCGCTCACCTATACCGGTGGTTTCGCGGGCGCGATCATCTCCATCGTCCCCGTCATGCTCCTCACCGCTGCACGACGTTTCGGTGATGTCTCACCGGCGTGGGCGAACACGTGGCAGGCACATCCGCTTATCCGCGGCGCAATCATCGTAGTGTACGGGCTCGCGTTTGTGTACACGGCCCTGAGCATTACTGGAGTGGTGGGTTAAATTCCCGCATGCGGGTGGCAAAAACGAGGGTGAGCTCGGCGCGGGTGAGTGGGTGCGATAGGTCGGTAGACAAAAGCCCCTCCGCCTCGCCGATCCGGGCGCGCATGGTGTGTCGGTGAATGCCGAGGCGGTCGGCGGCGGCGCCGAGGTTACCGTTTTCAAAAAGAAAGGCCGCCACCGCTTCCTTGAGCTCGTCGGCCTTGGCGGAGTTCGCTAGTTTCTCCTCCACCTCCATGAATCGCCCCTGCGTGGCGGCGGTGACGGTGGGGGAGAAAAGCCATTGCGGTGCGTGTCCGCCCGGCTTGCCATAGCCGGCCGGGTTGGTGCGTGCCTCGGCGATGAGCTTGTCCACGCTGTGCCCCGTGAGCGCACCCAAAGGAATCGGTGCTCCTATTCCGAGTCTTACTTGGTCGTGCCACTTTTGAAAATTCTTCACAATCTCCGCCTCACTCGTGGATCCACGCACGAGGTACAGGGTGGTGTTGGGTGCCACTTCCGCCACAAAAAGCGTCCGGCCATCCTCCCACGCGCGCTGCAGCAGCGCCTGGCGGATGGCTCGCATCGTCTTCCTCGTCCGGGTGCACACCACCGCCGGACGCGTGAGCCCCCGCGAGTCCACTACCACACGGAACAGGTCATGCAGTGCAGATTCGTCGCCACTGCGACCGAGGTGGGCAAGGATGGCGGCTTCGTTGACGGCGGCGCGCTGCCCCGCGAGCTCCTGCGGGCGCCCCAATAAGAGATCGGCGAGCCCCGCGCTGTGCCTAATAACCACGCGATCGATGAACCCAAATTCTGCGCGGGAGGCGATGGCCATGGCGCGGTGAACCGTTCCCCGGGTGCGCATCTTGTGAAAGAGATAGTTTACGCCGTCGGCGGATACCGCCTTGCTCGTTCCCGAATAAAGCGACACGGCTGCGGTGATAAGGGTATCGTCGCCGTGGTGGGCGATGATGCGGTTATCGCTATCAATGAGGGCTGCCGTCACGTCTAATGATTGAGCAACCCCACGGACCAAGGCGACCGTATCGCCCGCATTGGCGGCGTCGTTAAGCCTGATGAGAGTGCGGAGAAGCTTCCGCTCGCGGGAAGCCGCGCGGGAGGTGCGCTCGGCTTGCACCGCGGCGAGGATGGAGGCAAAGGACACCTCGCGCGGGACCTCAAACAGCGCGAGGGGAAGGTCGGCCGTGGCCTTAATGAGCTCGTCCGGAATGTGGTCGAACGCGTAGCCCACACCCACACCGATGGCCACGGCGCCGGAGCGGGCCATAGCGCGCACAGCCTCAATGAAACCGGGGAGGTCGCCACGGAACGCGAGCCCCACCGTGAGCACGACGGCTCCGTTTTCAATGAAGGTCTCCGGGTGCGCGATCTCGGAGACCTGCACGCCCCAAAACTCCACCGGGCGGGATACCACCGGGGTGAGGCGAAGATCTGGCTGGCGCATGAGCCACGACAGATCCAGCGGCGTGTACGGGGTGGGAAAGTGCGACACGGTCGTCCTCCTTATTGGCTATTCTTCGGAGGATACTCGCGAGCAATTACTGGAGGGCGATGTAGCGTGTTTCCAGGTATTCCTCTATGCCCTCACTTCCCCCCTCGCGTCCAAAGCCAGACTGCTTGATGCCACCAAATGGCGCCGCCGGATCCGAGATGGCACCCCTATTGATGCCCACCATTCCGGCGTTGAGTGCGCTTGCCAGGTACTTCGCGGTGTGGATGTTCTCAGTAAATCCGTAGGCTGCGAGCCCAAAGGGGGTGTCATTGGCGGTGGCGACCGCCTGGTCGAGATTATGAAAGGAGGTAACCGTTGCCACCGGGCCAAATATCTCCTCGTGCATGATCCGGGAGGTGGGTGCAACGTTAGTGAGAACTGTCGCCGGGTAGAAGTAGCCGGCACCGGTCGGAGTTTCACCACCGATGAGGACGGTGGCTCCGCCAGAAACGGCATCCTTGACAAGTGTGGCCACGCGATCCCTCTGCTCGGCGGTAATGAGGGGACCAAGCGTGGTGGAATCATCAAGGCCGTGCCCGGCAACAAATTCACCCATCCGCGCGGTGAGGCGTTCGGTGAATTCCTTTGCTAGATCCTCGTGTACCAAGAACCTGTTGGCGGCGATGCACGCCTCGCCTCCATTGCGCATCTTGGCGGCAAGTGCTGCCTCGAGGACAAGATCAAGATCGGCATCCCCTGCAACTACAAACGGAGCGTTCCCACCGAGTTCCATAGACGTGCGCTGCAGGTTGTCGGCCGATTGCCGCACCAGGGTTTTCCCCACGGCGGTAGACCCGGTGAAGGTGACCTTTTTCAGCCTGGCGTCAGCCATGAGTTCGGCTGATAGATCTGCCGCGTGTGTGGTGGGGAGAATAGAGACAGTGCCGTCCGGAAAATCGAGGCGACGCAGCACATCGGTTAGGACCTTACCAAGAAGGAGGAGGGTAAGCGGAGTCTCCGCCGCAGGCTTAACCAGAATGGGGCAGCCGGCGGCAAGGGCGGGAGCGATCTTTCGCGTGGCCATGGCCAGCGGGAAGTTCCATGGCGTGATGGCGAGCACCGGGCCCACGGGGTGCTTCGTGGTGGCGATGGTTCCACCACCTGCCGGTGCGGGGGTCACGCGCCCGTTGATGCGGGCGGCTTCCTCAGAAAACCAGCGGAAGTACTCGTTGCCGTAGCTCACCTCACCGCGCGCCTCGGCCAGCGGTTTGCCCATCTCCACTGTCATGGTGGTGGCGAAATCCTCCGTGCGTTCTTTGACTGCCTCGAAGATTTCCCGCAGGGCTTGCGACCGCGCTCTGGCAGGCATGGCAGCAAGCGTTGGTGCGGCCGCGTGGGCGAGGTCGAGCGCCTCGTTCCAATCGGGGGAGGTTGCGTTGGCAACGTGTGCAACAACCTCCTCGGTGGCCGGATCAACTACGGGAAATTCGGTTCCGCCAGATGCAGGGCGTTCGGTGTAACCGATCCGAATCCCGGTGGGGATAGTGGCGCGCAGGCGCATTCGGTCTCCTCCTTCGTGCTTCTATTTGGCGGTTTCGTTCTTGACAGCCTCAACCAGAACGCGCAGGCCGTCGCGGAGAAGATCTTCGGGCATGACCAGCGGGGGCAAGAGGCGGATGACATTGCCGTCGAGCCCGCAGGTGAGGATGAGCACGCCGTTTTGCTTGCACGCGGCGGCCACAGCCTTGCACAGTGCAGTGCCTGGTGCGCCGTCCCGGGTGGAAAACTCCACGGCAACCATGGCGCCGCGCCCGCGGATCTCAGCTACTTCCGGCAGGCCTGCGATTGCCTCGAACTCTTCGCGAATAATCTTCTCCATTTCCTGGGCGCGGGCCGGAAGATTAAGGCGCTTCATTTCGCCGATGGCGGCGACAGACGCGGCGCAGGAGATGGGGTTACCGCCGTAGGTGCCGCCGAGGCCGCCGACTACCGCAGCATCCATGATCTCCGCGCGACCGGTGACCGCCGACAGCGGCAGGCCGCCGGCGATCCCCTTGGCGGTGGTGATGAGATCGGGCACTATGCCCTCCTTCTCGCAGGCGAACCACTGGCCCGTGCGACAGAATCCGGCTTGAATCTCGTCGGCGACGAACACCACGTTGTTTTCCTTGCACCACTCCACAATGGCGGGCAGGAACCCTTCTGCAGGAACGATGAATCCGCCTTCGCCCTGGATCGGCTCCACTACCACGCACGCGAGGTTCTCGGCGCCGAGCTCGTTTTCCATGACCCGAATGGTGCGCTCTGCGGCCTCTTTGCCGGAGAGCCCGTCACGCAGCGGGTAGGACATGGGAACGCGGAACACATCGGAGGCGAACGGTCCGAACCCCGTCTTGTACGGGTTGTTCTTGGCGGTCATCGCCATGGTGAGGTTGGTGCGGCCGTGGTAGCAATTTTCAAAGGTGACCACGCCGAACTTGCCGGTGTAGGCGCGTGCCACCTTCACGGCGTTTTCCACGGCCTCGGCGCCGGAGTTGAGCAGCACGGACTTCTTCTCGTGATCGCCGGGGGTGACCTCCGCCAGGAGCTCCGCCACCTGCACGTATCCCTCGTAGGGGGATGTCATAAAGCAGGTGTGGGTAAAGTGCTTTGCGGCCTCGGCCACGGCCTCGGTGACGGCTTTGTTGGAGGCGCCGACGGATGTCACCGCGATGCCGGAGGCAAAGTCAATCCACGAGTTTCCGTCGGCGTCGACAAGCACTCCGCCGTCGGCATCAACAACGTAGCCGGGGAGACCTGGATGGAGGGCCCGTGCCACGGACTTTTCGCGGCGAGCATCAAGCTCCGTGCTTATTGGTCCGGGAATATCCGTGGTGATGGAGCGGGTTTGGGGGAGCCGGTATTCCAGGTCTTTCATTTTGGTTTTTCCTTTCTTCATGCGTCTTCTCCGCTGCGGGGAAGCCGGTGATTCCGATCCATCTGCGTGTGGGGGAATGCGGCCGGCCCGGTCGGGGGAGTGCGAGTGTCTCGGCACAGAATACGGCGGAAAACGGCCATGTGTGCGTGGACATTATGGATAATTCGTCGAAAGAAAAAATCCAACATGGATATGGAAAACGGGGTGAGAAAGTGATTTATAAAACGGCTAATAAAGAGCGCAAATATGCACGGATGGTTTGTGGAGGGGCAATTCTCGTCCGTCGCGTCGCGAGTGGAGGCTTAAACCTCCCCCATCGGTCGGGTGTGGGGAAAACTAAAATAGGCGAAGCTACCAGGGGATAGGTATGTTGAGTGGAATAAACGCACCGGCCCAGAGAAGAAAATTTCCTCCGAAGGGGTGCAAGTTCTGTTAGAGTGGCACCAACCACATAATGCATAAATTGCATGGAGTGAAAGTTGTGTCCACGCCCACCGCGGTTCCCGTAGCCGGCGTTGGGGGCTCGGACAGGGCCGGTTGAGGCCCGAAACGGATACGTACAAGAAGACAGGACTGGTCAAAAGGATTCTTAAGACTTTAACCACAAGGAAAAGGAGGTCGCGATGCACGGCGTCGAACGTTCGAAGCTTTCCGCATGGGCCACATGGGGGTGGCGCACTGCTGGTGTCACTGGGGGCGGTGGCGCGGGAGGCCTATGTGCTGCGGCCCGCAGTGATATTCCATTAAGGCCGGTTCGGCCCTCGCTTGGATCTCGCGGGGGAGGCACAACGCCATGAGAAGGAAGAAAAGCGTACGAGGCCACTACCGGCCAACCACGGGGCGGTTCCTTGTCGCTTACCAGGCTACCAGGGCTGGGAAAGCGGGCCTGAAGCTCGCCATTAGCCTGGCAGCCGGCAGAGATATCGGGCTTGAAATTGTATCGGTTGAACCGCGCGATGATTCCTATTCCGGGGTATGGGTGGGGGACTCGGGCTATGACGTTGTCATTACCAACCAGCTCCAGAAATGGTTGCGCCAGGCGCTTGATGAGGTACCCCTGGACATTCCCGCGCGGGCGCGGATTGTCACGGGTGAAAACGAGGCCGATGCCATTAGCAGGGCGGCCGAACAATTATCGTGCGACGCCATCATCATCGGGTCGCGTGCCCATCGTGTGTTGAACCGTGTGACCATGGGGGCCACCGTGGATGCCCTCTTGCATTCCGCCACGCGGCCGGTGGCCATTGCGCCACCTGGGTACCACTACACCGGGGAAGTCACCCGGATCACCGCGATGTTCGGGCCGAGACACGGGTGCAATGATGTAGTGGCGCTATGCATGGACCGCGCCCAGCGCAGGGGGATTCCCGCCCGGTTGGTGTCGCTCATGGTGAAGGAAGACAAGAGGCTTCTCAAGCGGCTGAGAAAGTCCCCACCAAAAAATACGGTGGCGGCGCTTAGTGCATACACCGAGGAGTTTCTTGCAGAGCTTGCTACCGAGGCAATCGAGGAGGGTGATGTTGCGGTCGCCACCGCTGCGGGAGCAAGCGTGGCGGAGGCCGTCAAGGAACTCACCTTTGTGCCTGGAGAGATGGTGATCATTGGTTCCTCCCGCCTTGCAGTCCACGGCCGCATCTTCTTGGGCACCACCGGCGCGCAGCTCTTGCACTGTATCCCCGTGCCGCTGATGATCGTGCCCGCCGGATATATGACGGGTAAGGAAGCCACAGGGGGTGAGGGGTGATGTCCATACTCCATAGCGCCCACAGCGCCCTTAGATCTGTAACGTCGTCCGGTGCGTCTCCTGCCTCAGCCCGCCATGCCGTAAAGCGCCCCCGCCACGTACTTGTCACCAGCGATACCATCGATTCACCCGCGTCAGACGGTGACGGCTCCAGTTCCAAGGGGCTTGCAACAGGCACCGTGGGGCTTGTCGGGGCCGTCATCATCGGCATCAGCTGCATCGCACCCACCTACACCTTGACCAGTGGCCTTGGTCCCACCATCTCGGCGGTGGGGCAATACGTCCCCGCAGTATTGTTGCTGGGCTTTCTCCCCATGCTCCTCGTCGCGTTTGCGTACCGAGAGCTCAATAACGCGATCCCGGATTCCGGCACCTCGTTTACCTGGGCCACGCGTGCCTTCGGCCCGTGGGTGGGCTGGATGGGCGGTTGGGGGCTCATTACCGCAACCGTGCTGGTTATCTCCAACCTCGCCGCCGTTGCCGTGGATTTCTTGTTCCTCCTCCTCGCACGGGTAGCGGGCAATGATTCCATCGCCGCGCTGACGGATAACTTGTGGGTGAATATCCCCACCACCCTCGTGTTTCTCGCACTTGCCGCCTACATTTCTTACCGTGGCATGGGTTCCACGCAGAAGATTCAGAACGTACTCGTAGCCATCCAGGTGATAAGCATCATCGTCTTTGATGCGGTAGCGATCTGGGAGGCCTACCACCACCAGGGGTTTGACTTCACCCCCTTCGAGTGGTCTTGGCTCAACCCGGCTGGTGCTGGGGATGTATCCGTCATCGCCGCGGGTATTTCACTATCCATCTTCATGTTCTGGGGGTGGGACGTCACCCTCACCATGAACGAGGAGACAAAAGACCCGGAGACCACGCCGGGGCGGGCCGCCATGGTCACGGTGATCATCATCATCGTGCTGTATGTTCTCACCGCCGTTGCCGTGGTGTGTTGGGCGGGAATTGGCACTGAGGGGCTCGGTGCAGGAAATCCGGATAACCAGGAATCCATCTTCGCCGTCCTATCCGGGCCGGTTTTGGGGCCGTTTTCCATCCTCATCTACGTGGCCGTGCTGTCCAGCTCGTTCGCCTCGCTCCAATCCACCATGGTGGGACCCGCGCGGACGCTTCTTGCTATGGGCTATTACCGCGCGTTACCACCGAGCTTTGCCCGCGTCAGCGCCAAGTTCCGCACCCCGTCGACGGCGACGATCGTGTCCGCCATCGGTGCCGGGCTGTTCTACTCCGTCACCAGGGTGCTGTCAGAAAACGCACTGTGGGATACCATCGCCGCGCTGGGGCTCATGATTTGCTTCTACTACGGCATCACCGCCGTCGCGTGTCTCTGGTACTTCCGCAGGGAGTTGTTCTCCTCTGCCCGCAACATCGTCTTCCGCTTCCTCTTTCCGCTCGTCGGAGGCGGTGCGTTGCTGGTCATGTTCTGCATCACGGCCGTGGACAGCATCGATCCCTCGTACGGCTCCGGCTCCAGCGTCATGGGGATCGGCACTGTCTTCATCCTCGGTGCGGGCATCCTCGGCCTCGGAGTTGTGGTCATGCTCGCCACCCGGGCGTTCTACCCCGAGTTCTTCCGTGGGGAGACTCTTCCCCGCTGCGAATCGACAAGGCCGCGCGGTCCCACCGTAAGCCCCACGTCACCATCAAACTAACCTAAAAAAAGGAGAGAAAACATGTCTACATTCAAGGTTCAAGACCCCACCACCGGCGAGGTCCTGGAGACGTTTGACACCGCGACCGATGCGGAGGTCACCGCCGCCATCGACGCCGCCCACGCCGCCTACGCTGAGTGGGGGTCTCGCCCCATCACCGAGCGGGCCGAGGTCGCGTCCAAGGTTGCTCAGCTTTTCGACGCTAAGAAGGACGAACTCGCAGTTATCGCCGGCCAGGAGATGGGCAAGCCGTATTCGGAGGCCGTGGAGGAGGCCGAGTTCGCCGGCGCCATCATCGGCTACTACGCCGACCACGGTGCCGAGTTCGCAGCCGACCAGGAGATTCCTACCGATTCTGACGGCACCGCCATAATCCGTCGCCGTCCGATCGGCGTCCTTCTTGGCATCATGCCGTGGAACTTCCCGTACTACCAGATTGCCCGTTTTGCGGGCCCCAACCTCGTGCTGGGGAACACGATTCTGCTCAAGGACGCCAACCTTTGCCCGCGCTCGGCGCTGGCCGTGCAGCAGATCATGGACGAGGCCGGTGTGCCGAAGGGTGTGTACACCAACCTGTTTGCTGATCACGACCAGGTCGCCCGGATCATTGCCGACCCCCGCGTGCAGGGTGTTTCGCTCACCGGCTCCGAGAGGGCAGGCGCCATCGTCGCCGAACAAGCGGGCAGGAACCTGAAAAAGGCCGTGCTCGAGCTCGGCGGCTCGGACCCGTACATTATCCTCGATAGCGACGATGTCAAGAAAGCAGCCGATACCGCCTGGGCCACCCGCATGTACAACACCGGCCAGGCCTGCAACTCCAATAAGCGGATAATCGTTATGGAGGACATCTACGACGAGTTTGTGGATAGGCTGGTGGAGCTCGCCAAAGCCATGAAGCCGGGAACGCCGAAGGAGGCCTCGGCCGACGATGTCTACTCGGCGCTGTCGTCCCGCGAGGCGGCCGAGCACCTGTACGAGCAAATCCAAACGGCCGTGAAAGAGGGAGCCACGTTGCGCGCTGGCGGCGAGCTGAGTGACACGGGGGCCTACATTTCTCCCGCCGTTCTCACCGACATCGCGCCGGGGACCAAAGCCTATTCCGAGGAGCTGTTTGGCCCCGTGGCCGCGGTGTACAAGGTAGCAAGCGATGAGGAGGCGTTGGAGCTTGCCAATTCCTCCGACTTTGGCCTTGGAGGCGCCGTGTTCTCCACTAATGTGGAGCGGGCCAAGAAGATCGCCTCCCGCCTCGAGGTGGGCATGGCCAACGTCAACACTCCCGCTGGCGAGGGCGCAGAGCTCCCCTTCGGCGGCGTGAAGCGCTCCGGGTACGGCCGTGAGCTGGGCCCGCTGGGCATGGACGAGTTTGTAAATAAGCAGCTCTACTACGTTAGCCGGTAGGAGCGGACCAAGGATAATCCCCACCACTTCTCTCGGCAGGGTGTCCGGGGAAAAGAAAAAGCGGGGCCGTACACCGAGGCGTCGACAAGCTACACCAGGAACATGGAGGCGAGCGGAAGAGCGAAGAACATCACCGCGAGGAATATGACCAGCCTCAGCGGGGTGGAGTGGCGAGCGCACGTGCGGGCTAGCGCCAGGAACACGTCCGGGAACAGCGCAACCAGGGCCACCATGACCAGGTTGAATACGAGGTGCAGGGTGGCGCCCTCGCTGTTTCCGGTGCGGGCGACAAACAGCCACGCGGTAGTACAGGTACCGAGGTTGGTGCCGGAAATCAGGCGCAGCAGGCGCCGTGCGGAAACGGCCCGCACTGCAGCCATAGGAACAGCTGCAGCGGTGATGGCCGTGGAGGATTGCAGGATCGAGGCCAAGAAAAAGCCCACCCAAAATCCAACGTGGCCGGTCTGACCGGCGGACATGAGGACGCGGAGCTGCACCGTGATGGTGCGGATGGCCACGTAGAGCAGTACGAGCCCCACAATCGACCACACCCAGTGAATAGGGGGGATGGGGTGGAGGTCAGAGGTAGGAAGCTCGGTGATGAAGGGGATAAACAACAACACACCGACGGCGTTCACCCAGAAATGGAGGAAGAACGCCGTGGATGCGCGGAGGAAGGAATGCCGGAACACCACCGCAACCACACCCGCGGTGAAGCAGGTGCCGAGGTTTGCCCCCAAGACCACCGCGCCTGACCCCATGAGCGTAACAAACGAGGAGGATTGCGTGATCGCAGCGGCGATGATGCCGGTTCCCAGCGTGCCCTGGACGAGGATGTGCTCGGCCACCGGGGCAAGCCCCATGGACATGAGCGAGATCGCGCCGATGAGCGCGAGGGTCGCCACAAGGATTATCGCCCAGCGAACGCCAGCACCTAGCGGAGTGAATAATACGTCCTGACCGGTGCTGCGGCGTTGAACCGTGCCAATGGGCGCGGATGAGGAAGGCATAACTACTACTGTACGGGTCCGCTACTGCAAGGCGGAAGTAAGGCGCAGGGCGTTGTCCAGCCACCGGCGCGGGAAACTCCTCTGAGACCATTCTGATTGCGTGAGCCGCCGAGACGCGGAGAGGTACTGGCCGGTGAGCTGGTATAGCTCGCGCGATAGCTTGCCCACTCCCATGAGGGAGACCTCGTAGTTCAGGCCAAATGAGCGCATGTCCATGTTGGATGAACCAAACACAAATACGTTGGTGCGAGACGTATCTGCGGGGTCAAAATCAGGTTCGTCTTCCACCGGATCCACCAGCACAAACTTGGTGTGGAGGACGTACGGCATGGGGTAGAGGTAAATCTCTACACCCGCATCCAGCAGGTTTTGGTAGTACGAGCACTGCGCGTGGTGAACCATGAACTGGTCCGCCTTTTCATTGACAAGAAGCTGCACCTTCACGCCCCTATAGGCGGCCGAGGTGATGGCATCAAGAAGCGAGGAATCGGGGATAAAATACGGGGAACACAGCACCGCGCGCCTCCTCGCGTTGTGGATGACCTCGTTAAATAACCGCAGGTTGGGATCCGCCGTGTAGCCCGGGCCCGAGGGCACCAGCTGCATGACATCCTCGCCGGCGGGCTCCGAGTGCTCGGTGTAGCGCACGATCTCGTCGGCCTCGGAGTACCAATCGGCGGCAAAGATCATCGTCATTGTGGAGACGATTGGCCCCTTGAGTTTCACCATCGCATCCACCCAGGCGCGATCCGAGTGCCTCTTCAGGGCGGTGCGGTAGCTCCTCTCAATCATGTTTTGTGACCCCATGAATGCCACCCGGTTATCCACCACAACGAGTTTGCGGTGATTGCGGAGGTCAGGTCTCCTAAACCGCCACTTAAAGGGCTGCAGAGGCAGCATCGGGCGCCATTCCACGCCGATGGCTGAAAGCCGCCTGCCCAACCGCAGGTACTTGGGGTACTTGAAGGTGCCGATGTGATCAAAAAGGAGCTTGACCGTCACCCCGCGTGAGGTGGCTCTGGCCAGGGCCTGAAAAAACGGATTGGTGGTGTCATCCCAGGCTACGGTGTAAATTTCCACGTACACGTATTCCTTGGCTGCATCCACCGCAGCGACCATCGCCGCGATAGATTCCGCATACTCGTGGTAGAAGCCCACCACCGAGGACCGCAGCGCCGGGATATGTGTCAACGTTCGGTTTTGTCGCATCACGGAATCCAGCTCCGGATTGACCTGAGGGTTATGCCACCCTCTAAACACCTCGTTGATGGCCTCGTTGGCGCGCTTTTGCATCCTGTGGCGGCGGCGATCCACATAATTACTGCCCATGAGCAGGTAGAGGGGGAGCCCCACCGCCGGCAGGAACAAAATGAGAAGCAGCCACGCGTTAGCAGAACCCGGCTTCCGGCCATCTGGGACGAGTCCCACCGCAAGCACCTTGATCGCGTACTCGAGCACAAGGACGCCAATTTCCCAGTTGGACACAGTAGAAAATTCCTCCTTGAGGTGCGGTAATGCGATGAAAATGAGAAGTTACGGGATGTTTACCTGCTTGTTTTGGTTCCTATTCGTACTCGCAGATAACGGGCGCGTGATCGGAACTTTTTGCTGCCCGCTCGGCGCGGTCCACAAAACCGCTGGTGGCAGGGGTGGTGGAAAGATGAAAATCAATCCGCATACCCTGGTCACGGTCAAAACGCCTAGCTTGGTAATCCCAGTAGGTATACCCCGTGGGCGAAACCACGGGAAGAACATCGGTGAGGTACTCGAAGGCGGCGCGCTCAGGTTCGGTGACGTGGGTTTCAAACGGGGATTCATCGTAGACATCCTCGGCTCCGGGGATGACGTTGAAATCACCCATCGCCAGATCCGCGCCGGGCGCCGCGTAGCGGGCGAAGTTATACAAAAACCGCAGCTTGTAATCATAGTGCGGGTGATCGACGGCACGCCCGTTGGGAACGTAGAGGTTCCAGATGCGTTTCCCGCCGCACACTGCGGAAATAGCGCGCCCCTCCTTCTTGCCTTCGTAATCGGGCTGACCGGTGAAGGAAGTCTGGACATCCTTGAGCCCTACACGGGAGAGGATTGCAACACCGTTCCACTGGTTGTACCCCACGTGTGCCACCTCGTAGCCTTTCACCGGCGGAAACTCTTTTATCTTGGTTTCCTGGAGGGCGAGAACATCAATATCGTGGCGCGCGAGCAGCTCGGTGATGCGGCCGAAGCGCGCCCGCGCCGAGTTCACATTCCACGTGGCTATCCTCATGGTGACCAGCCTAGCGTTTACTCGTCCTCGCTGCCCGGCTCGGGCATCCACGTCTGCCCCGGGATCTTCCAGCCGTTGTCTCGGATGGCTCTTTTGGCTTCTCGACGATACCGTCCAATCGTGACGTCGGTGTACACCTGCCCCTTGAGGTGTCCACACTCGTGTTGGAAGCAGCGGGCGAGGAAGTCTTCGCCCTCGAACTCCACGGGGTTGCCGTTTTCATCCGTGCCCGTGACCTTCGCCCACGAGGCGCGGCCGGTGGGGAAGAATTCGCCGGGGAGGCTGAGGCAGCCCTCCAGGTCCTCCTCCTCGTCGGGCATGGTCTCGGGGACCTCGCTCGTTTCCAGCACGGGGTTGACCACGACGCCCTTGACACCTTCGCAGTCGAAGACGAAGAAGGACTGGCTCAGCCCCACCTGGTTGGCGGCCAGGCCGACACCGTTGGCGGCGTACATGGTCTCAAACATGTCGTCGATAAGCTTGGGGGAGAGGGGAGTTTCCACTGGCTGCGTGGGCGTGTGGAGAACCGGATCCCCACAGATAACAATAGGCATAATCACAGTACGATTACGTTACCAGGGATGAAGGAAGGAAGACACGATGGACGACGAAGCCCTTCTCGCGTTTGAGAAGGAACATCCCACGCCAAGCGGGAAAAAGAACGACCTCATCCGCGACCACGGCATCACCCCGATCGCCTATTATCAACGCCTCAACAAGCTCATCGATACCGCCTGGGCGAGAGAAAAGTATCCCGTCATGCTTGCCCAGCTAGAACGGTTGCGTAAAATCTAACCCATGGAGCAATACGACGATGAAACCCAGGTGTACGACGATCGCCCATCTCGCGGCGTGCACGCGGCCGACAGTCCGCGCACGGCAGCCGCAGCGACGGGCGTTCCCCTCCGCGGTATCGGGATGATCGCCATCGCCGTAGCCATCCTCATCCTCCTCTGGGCCATCTTCTTCCTCGGCGGCGATAAGGAAGACACGGCAGCCACCGGAACGCAGACAACCACGGCCCAGGCCGCGCCGGGAAAGACCGCCGCAGAGGAGTCTCCTGCTGGCGAAACAACAGCAGCGACGGTGACAACCGCAACCCATGAACCATCGACGCTCACCGAGCCGTCCGATGGCAATCGTCCCTCGTCCGAAGCTCCCAAGGATGAACACGAGGCACGCCCAGCGGAATCGCAGCAACCGGAACCGGCTTCCGGAGCTCCCGCCCCTGCCCGGCCTGCCGATGCACCGGACACCCACCCCCTGGTCAACGTCCTCAACAACTCCACAGTTCAAGGGCTCGCCGCCGATGTGGCAAACCGGCTCACCTCTACCGGTAATCCCACAGGCACAGTAGGAAACCTGCCGGATGTGGAGACCCCACAGTCCATGGTGTACTACAGCCCCGGTGAAGAAGCGGCCGCTAAGCGCGTGGCCAACCAACTAGGCATTAACTACGGCCCCAAGATCCCCGCAGTGGAGCACTACCCCGGGCTGGTCGTCGTGGTGACGCAAGATCTCCAGTAAGAGGCTCATGGAAGAATTTAACCGCTCCCCCCATCACACCCTCGGCGTGGAATGGGAGGTAGCTTGTGTCGACCCCGAAAGCGGCGATCTCGTCCGCTCCCCGGAGGAATGCTTCGGCATTGACGGGGTCGTCCCCGAACTGCTCACCAACACGCTGGAACTCGTCACCGGTGTCCACACGAGTTCCCCCGGCGCGGTGCGTGACCTTCAAGAAAAGCTTGAGCACGTGCGACCGATCGTCGAAAAGCATGGCAAGAAACTGTGGGCCTCCGGAACCCACCCCACCGCCCACTGGCAGGACCAGGAACTGTCCCACAAATCCCACTATTCGGAGATCATTGAGCGCACCCAATTCTGGGGCATGCAAATGCTCATCTGGGGCCTCCACGTGCACGTGGGCATCCGGCACGAGGACCGCGTGTGGCCGATCATCAACGCTCTCATGGCGCACTACCCGCAGCTACTCACGCTTGCCTGCTCCTCTCCCGGGTGGGACGGGATGGATACCGGCTACGCCTCCACGCGCACCATGCTGTACCAGCAGCTGCCCACCGCCGGCATGCCCTACCAGTTCCAAAGCTGGGAGGAGTGGTCGAATTTCCAGATCGACCAGCAGCGCTCCGGTGTCGTCAGCCACATTGGCTACATGCACTTCGACATCCGTCCCTCCGGCAAGTGGGGCACCATCGAGGTGCGCATCGCCGATTCGCCCACCAATTTCACAGAGCTCCGCGCCATCGTCGCCTTCACGCACATGATGGTCGTCTACTTCGACCGGATGCTTGACGACGGCCCCCTGCCCATCCTCCAGCCCTGGCACGTCTCCGAGAACAAGTGGCGCGCCGCCCGCTACGGCCTCGACGCCGAGATCATCATCGACCGGGACACCAACGAGGCGTGGGTTCGCGACGAGCTCGCCTTGTGGGTGGAGCGCCTCACGCCGCTGGCCCGCGAGTTCGGCTGCGAGGAGGATCTCCGCCAGGTTCTTACCGTCATTGAGCAGGGCGCCTATGAGCGACAGCGGGCTTTGTACAAGGCCGGCGGCTGGATGGATGCGATCCGGGACTCGTACCTGTAGGTTGTGTGCCCGTCCTTAGCGTGGTGCCAAAAATTTAGGTAGCTCTAATGCGTACATGTGTGTATCGGCCCTGGTCGATTTTTCCTGAGAGCGTTAGAGCTACCTAAAAATTTGGTACCTGCTTTTCAAGTGGCACGTGGTGCTGCGCTGTGTCAGAATTCAAACATGAATATCGGGGAAGGTCTCATTTTCACTCGGGGACTCAGTAACTCACAACGCCAAAAACTATCGGCACGTAATCGCCGGGGGGGAATTGATAAAGCTGTCCAGCGGGGTGTACTACCCAAAGAAGCAGTTCTATGGTTTGAAGCCTGGTGAGAAATCCTTTGTTGCGTCTGTCGCAATCGGCGCCGGGCGCCATACTCTGGTGGGAAAATCTGCTGCCGCTGTATTGCTGTTTCCGTATTTAGATCAATGGATAAAATTCGTTCCAGAGGCGCACGGGAGATCGAATCGTTCTCATTCATCCCTCCGGTTCCGGAGTGTTCCCGATGTCGACGTGCATACTGTTGAAATTTACGGCCACCTCATCAAAGTGTCATCAGCTGCGGAAACCGTTGTCGATATCTCCCGCTGGTACGACGTGCCCTCAGCCGTGGCTTTGGGGGACAAGTTGGTGCGGGATTTCAAACTTGATCCTGGAGATTTACAGGAGGCAATCCAGAACCGCAGGTACTGTGACAACGTGGAGTCGGCCGAGGTTGCAGCGCAGCTCATCGATGGGCGGTCCGAGAGTGTGCGAGAAGCTGAGGTGAAAGTCGGGCTTCATACGGCGGGGATTACGGGGTTTATCCAGCAGGTTGACGTGTTCAGTGCTGCGGGGGAGTGGATCGGCCGTGCAGATTTCCTTGATCCGGAATCGTCAGTAGCTTTGGAGTATGACGGACGGGGGAAGTTGGAAGGTCAATTCGGGGTAGAGCCAGCAAAAGCAGCTGTAGACGAGCGGAAGCGGGAAAGGAAATTCACGACGGAGGCAGTTCGCGTTGTGCGGATCGACTCGAAATCGTTCACTTCAGGGGATTGGTTGCTCTCGGTTGAGCGTGCGTTGGAAGAAAACCGTGGGCGGGCGCTGCCAAAAGACCAGTGGAAACCGCACAAATTTTAAAGAAACAAAAATGTTGCGAAATCTGGTCACATCGTCATGCTTAGTACTGCAAAAGGTAGTAACAATTTAGGTTGCAAAACAAATAATGCTACCCAGAAAGGGGATATCTTGGCTGGTCTTGACGAGTTCGGGATTGAAAACCACCGCGTAGGAAATACGGGCGTGGTGGCTATCATCAAAAACGGTGGCCATGTGCGGCGACATTGACGCGCTGCCCGTGCCGGAGCATTCCGGCAAGGAGTACGCCTCGAAGGGTAAGCCACGCGTGTGGACACGATTTCCACATCATGAGCGTGCTCACTGCGCTGAAGCTGTTCAATGACCACAAGGACAAGTGGAGCGGCACCTACGTGGGCGTGTTCCAACACGCGGAGGAGACTGCGCAGGGTGCCCGCGACATGGTGGACAACAATGTTGCTGATGTCCTTCCGCCCCTGGATGTCTACCTTGGCCAGAACGTTTTGGCCTCCATCCCGGGTGGCACGGTCGGCTCAAAGCCGGGTTCCATCTTCACGGCTGCGGCTTCCATCCGCGTGAAGGTGTTTGGCAAGGGTTCCCATGGTTCCATGCCGCAGCTGGGCATTGACCCAGTGGTTCTCGCCTCGTATATCTTCATGCGCTTGCAGACGATCGTCGCCCGCGAGATCGCCCCGAGCGACACGGCCGTCGTCACCGTCGGCTCCATCCAGGCCGGTGCCAAATCGAACATCATCCCCGATGACGCCACGCTGCTCATCAACCCGGTGTTCACCGGCGCGACGGTATCTAACCTGCTCATCAACGCCACCGCCGGACTCATCCCGGTGTCGCTGTGGGTGCTCCAGGCGCGCGCTGCCACCTTGGAAGAACAGATCGCAGAGACGAAGCAGAGGCTCAAAGAAGCGCAAGAAGAATACGCCTAAGAGCAGCAAAATCCCCCAGCAAACCTGCTGGGGGATTTTTTCTAAGAGTCTTCGGAGACGATGTCGGCTTCGCCCTTCTCGTTGTGGCGGAGCTGAATCTCCTTGTGGGCCTCCTCGGCGGCGGCGCGGCGCTGCCGTTTCTGTTCCGCCTCGCGCGCCTTCTTCCGCTCCCCAAGTTTGGCGGGATCGTCCTTGGACGGGTCCTTCTTCTTCTTGGGGTTCTTTTGTTTCAGGTCGTTGCGGGAGAGGTGCTCCGGGTCGTAGAGCTTCTCGCGGCGGGTGATGCGCCCCTGTCGCTGCCCCACGGCGGGTGCGGTGAGCAGGGTGAACATAATGATCAGGGCACAGATTCCGAGGTCACCGCGCTCCGCTGGGCCGAAGGCGGGGCTGGCGGTCACGCGCAGCGCAACACCGAGGAGCGTAAACACGATGCCCAGGGACTGGGGTTTCGTGATCGCGTGGAGCCTGGCCATGGTGTCGTGGAAGCGCACGAGGCCGAGGGAGGCGGAGAGGCAAAGGAACGCCCCGATGAGGATGAAAGTGATCGACAGGGCGTCGAAAAGCCCCCGCCAGGGGAGTGCATTGAGAACATCCATTACTCATCCCTCTTCCTAAATCGGGTGACGGCGACGGAGCTGATGAAGCCCAGCAGCGCGAGGACGACCATGGCATTGACCACGGTGGTGTCGAGCGACCAGCAGATGTAGGCGCCGAGCGCGCACTGGAGGATGGCGACGGTGGTGTCGAGCGCCTGCATGCGGTCCATGGAGTTGGGGCCCACGAGCATGCGGTAGCCAACAAGGAGGAAAGCGACGGCGAACATCACGGCCGCGATGAGGAGCAAAATGTGGTACATCATGCGAGTCCTTTCACCGCCTTGGTTGATCCGTTGGTAGCAGTACTGTCGGCGACGGCGCCACCCTCAAACGCGGCGAGGAGGCGGCGCTCAAGGTCGGCGATATCGGCAAAGCCCTGCTCGATCTTCTCCGGCGTGGAGGCGTCGAGCAGGTGGACGGTCCACTCGTGGCGGGCGAGGTCGATATCGAGGACGGTGCCGCCGGGCTGCAGGTTGTACAGCGATACGCCGGTGACCATGGCGAAGTCCGTGTGCACGCGCATGGGGGCGGTGAGGATAGCGGACTTCGGTGGTTCCTGCGGGCGGATCGCCAGCCACGAGACGCTGACCGCGCCGGAGATGAGGCCGGTGACGAACATCCACATAAGGCCGGCGAGTGCGCCGAGATCGACGTGGACGGACTGCAGCGGCAGCGCCGGTAGCGGGAAGACAAGCTGGATGACGATGCCGATGCCGAGGCCCGCCAGCACGTTGCCGAGGGTTACCTCTCCGTAGAGGAGGCACCACATGGCGGCGAGCCAGATGAGGCTGAAGGGCCGGATGCGGCGAATGAATGCGGTCATTTGTGAGCCCCCTCCAATGGTTCGAGGACGGAGTTTTCGTCCGGCTGGTTCGGATCCGAGTGCTGCATCTCCACGGTGCGGCCGGGCTTGACGGCGGCGGAGTTCTCCGCGGACTGGTCGCCAAGGACGGCGGTGCGGTAACGAGAAACATCCTGTGCAGCCTCGGCTGAGCGCGTGGTGATCGTGGAAATCGGACCGGCGAGCACAGTCACGGCGAGCGACGCGGCGACGAGCAGCGCGGTGGGGGCGACCATGCCGAAGGGCATGCGTCCCACGTCGGTGCGCTCCTTCAGGTCCACGTGGACGGTGACTTCTGTCAGCGGCGTCGGGCGGATCTCCACCTTGGAGCCCTCGGGGGCGTCCTTGCGGTCGCGCCAGAACGCCTTGGACCACACGTTCATCATCGTGTACAGCGTGAGCAGCGACGTGATCACCGCACCGCCGACGAGCAGCCAGTCCAGGCCCGTGCCGGAGTCGGCGGCGGCCTCGATGAGGATGATCTTGCCCAGGAACCCGGAAAACGGCGGGATGCCGCCGAGGTTCAGGGCGGGCACGATGTACAGCGCGGCGAGCAGCGTGGAGCCGCTGGCCAGCGAGCCGAGTGAGCGCAGCGAGGTGGAGCCCGCCTGGCGCTCAATGAGGCCGACGACGAGGAACAATGCTGTCTGCACGAGGATGTGGTGGACGACGTAGAAGATCGCGCCCGATAGCCCCTGTGGCGTGCCGATAGCGATGCCCATGATCATGTAGCCGATGTGGCTGACGAGGGTGAACGACAGCAATCGTTTGATGTCGTTTTGCGCCATGGCGCCGAGGATGCCGACGAGCATGGTGAATAGCGCCGCCCACATGAGCATCGTGTCCAGCGAGCCGTCGGTGAACATGACGGTGCGGGCGCGGATGATGGAGTACACGCCGACCTTGGTCAATAGCCCGGCGAACACGGCCGTAATCAAAGCTGCAGCCGTGGGGTAGGAGTCCGGCAGCCAGGAGTACAGCGGGAACACCGCCGCCTTGATGCCGAAGGCGATGAGGAGCACGGCGAACATGGCGGCTCGGGTGCCGCTGGGGACCTGATCCATCCGCTCGCCGATCTGCGCCATGTTGACGGTGCCGACGGAGGCGTAGATCATGCCGAGGGCAAACAGGAACACCATGGAGCTGACCATGGAAATCATGACGTAGGAGATGCCGGCGGAGACGCGCTTGGCGCTCGCGCCGAGGGTGAGCAGCACGTAGCTGGCCACGAGGAACACCTCGAACCCGACGTACAGGTTGAACAGGTCGCCGGCGAGGAACGCGATGTTCACGCCCATGGATAGCAGCAGGTATGCCGGTAGGAAGATCGCTACTGGTTCTTCCTCGGTGCCGTCGCGCTGCGCCTGGCCCATGGCGAACCACATGACGGAGAACAGCACGAGCGCGCTGACGGACAGCATGAGGGTGGACAGGCGGTCGGCAACAAGTGTGATGCCGATGGGGGCGTCCCAACCACCGACCTGCACGGTTTGGATGCCGTACTGGTCAACGAGGTAGAGCAGCGTGAAGCACAAGATGATGAGCAGCACGTAGGAGAGCATCGTCAGGCCGCGCTGCACGCGCTTGAAGCGGGTGAAAAACAGCACGAGCGCTGCGGTGATCGCCGGTAGCAGAATCGGCATCGGCACGAGGTAGGGAAGGAGGTGGAAGAGGAACATCTCAACATCGTGAAGTGTCATTTATCCTCCTCCTTCTTTTTCTTGCTTGTCGACGCTTCGTCGTCTGCTTCCCCCTCAGCTACATCGTCCTCGTTGGTTACGGGGGCCTCGAAGGATTGCGGCCCGAAGGCGTCGCCCTCGCTCGTCGCCCGCCCGGTCTCCGGGTCATCGGAGGCATCGTGGTCGGGGGCGGCTGCGGCCGTCGGCGGCCGCATGGCGATGGCTGCATCCTCGGCGTCGTTCTCAATGTAATCGGCGCTGCGGTAGCGGTACTGGCGGAACGCGAGCGCAAGGATGAAGGCGGTCATCGCCATGGAGATGACGATGGCGGTCAGAATCATGCCTTGGGCCAGCGGGTCGGCGACCTTCTCGGTGAGCTCGCTGTCCCGGCCGTCGATAGGCGGCTGGCCGGAGCGACCGCCGGAGAGCAGCAGCAGGAGATTCGCGCCGTTACCCATGAGCATGATGCCCATGAGCATCTTGGTCATGGCGCGCTCCAGGAGGAGGTACGCGCCGGCGGAGATGAGCACACCCGCGGTGATGAGCAGGAATAAGTTCGATGCCATTTAGTTCTCCTCCTCTCCTGGTACGTGGTACTTGGCGTGCTGCGCGGCGGCGTGCTGCTTGGCGCGCAGCTTCGCCTTCCGGCGTTCCATCCGGCGGCGCCTGTCGCGGGCACGCTGTTTACGCATGTCCTCGTCGCGGTCGAGCTGCGAGCCGAGCGACTCGATGATGTGCAATACGAGGCCGATGACGATGAGGAACACGCCGGCATCGAAGGCGAGCGCGCTGACGACGGTGACATCCCCGATCCACGGGAGGGGAATCTCCCAGTAGTGGGAGCTCAGCGGCGTGCGGCCGAAGAACATGGGGATCAGCGCGGTGCCGGCGGACAGGAGCAAGCCCGTGCCCAGGACGCGGTTGGCATCGATGGGGAAGGCGAGCTCGAACTCCTCGCGGCCACCGGCGAGGTAGCGCAGCGCGATCGCGAGCGCGGCGACGAGGCCACCGGCGAAGCCGCCACCGGGGGCGTTGTGCCCGGCGAAGAAGAAGTACGCGGCGAGCACCATCATCGAGGGGAACAGCAGGCGTGTGGTCACGTCGATCATGATGGAGCGGCTGCGCTGCACATCCGTGTGTGGCAGCGAAGATAGCCACTGCGAGCCGTTATCCATGAGCACCGGGCGGGCGCTGGTGCGGGTGAAGTCGCGGTTGCGGAACACGATGCTGGCCACGCCCGTAGCCACGATGACGAGGACGGAAATCTCGCCGAGCGTATCCCAGCCACGCAGGTCCACGAGGAGCACGTTGACGGCGTTCGCGCCGTGGCCGATCTCCTTGGCTAGCTCCGGAATGTACACGCTGATCGGTGTTGCCGAGCGCGCGTTGGAGGCGAAGGTGGACAGCACCACGATGACCACGCCGAGAGCCACGGACAGCCACGCCCTAGGGCGGATAAGCTTCTTGTCCGGTGGAACGACGGTGGTCACCGGCAGCTTCCGCAGCACGAGCATGAAGATAACCATCGAGATGGTCTCCACGAGCACCTGCGTGAGTGCCAGATCCGGGGCGCCGTACAGCGCGAAGATCATGGACAGGCCGTAGCCCGTCATGCCCACCATGATGAGGGCGGACAGGCGGTTATCCAGGCGCGTCGCGGCGATGGCGGCGATGATCATGATGAGCGCGATGATCCCTTGCAGCGGCGTGTCCCACAGCACCATGCGCACGTCGGTGCGCTCACCGGCAAGCAGCGCGACGAGTGGCACCAGCATCAAGGTGAGGAAGATAATCGACTGGTTGAGGGGCAGGGAGCCGCGCTGCGTGGATGCCGTCGTCCTCAGCGACAGCCTGCGCAGGCCGTCGAGGACGGCATCGTAGGCGTAGTCGGCGCTGCCGAGGGCCGGCTGCTCGAACTGCAGCTGGGCGACAACGCCCCGCTGCCAGTGCATGATCGCGCCGGCGAGGATGATAAACGCGCTGAGCGCGAGGGCGGGGGTGAGGCCGTGCCACAGCCCCAGGTTCGGCGCGTCCTCCGCCAGCCCCCACATTTGCTCCATGTCCGCCTGGATGGGGACGTCGAGAAGCCCGGGGAACAAACCGAACACAATCGTGGTGAGCGTCAGCACTGTCGGCGAGATGATGAGCTGCGGAACCATCCGATCCATCGTGAGGATCGGCTCCGACGTGCCACCACCCGAGGGGTGGCTGGCGGGCTTGGTGGCGAACGCGCCGTACAGGAAGCGCAGCGAGTACGCCATCGTCAGCACGGAACCCGCGACGAGCCCGACGAGCATGATCTTGCCCGGCATGCCCGTGAGCAGCTCCTCGTTCATCACCGCCGTGAGCGCTGCCTCCTTGGCCACGAACCCGAACAGCGGCGGGATCCCCGCCATCGACGCGGCGACAATCGTCGCCAACACCGCCAGGTACGGGTGCTTCTTGCCCAGTCCACTGATCTTGCGCACATCGCGCGTGCCACTGGTGTGGTCAATCGCGCCGACGATCATAAACAGCGTCGCCTTAAACATCGAGTGCGCAAACGTCAGCGCCAACCCGGCCATGAGCGCCTCCCGCGAGCCGATCGCCACCACGGAAATGATGAAGCCGAGCTGGCTCACCGTGCCGTAGGCGAGGATCAACTTCAAATCCACCTGGCGCAGCGCCATCCACCCGCCCATCAGCATGGTGAACACGCCGAGGGTGATGGTGACGAGGTGCCAGCTGCCGATCTCGTGGAACGTCGGCGACAGGCGGGCAACAAGGTAGATGCCGGCCTTCACCATCGCCGCGGAATGCAGGTAGGCGGACACTGGGGTGGGTGCGGCCATCGCGCCGGGCAGCCAGAAGTGGGTGGGGGCGATCGCAGACTTACTCAGCGCACCGGCCAAAACAAGGACCACGGCGGCGCGGCCGGCCGGGGAATCGAACAATACGCCGGAGCCGGTGAGCTCCGAGAGCGTCCACATGCCCGTGTCGAAGCCCAAGAGCACGATGCCCACGAGCATCGCCAGGCCACCCAGAGTGGTCACCATCAGCGCCTGGCCCGCCGCGCGCCGTGACGACGCGCGCTCGCGGTAGTAGCCCACGAGCATAAACGACAGCACCGAGGTGATCTCCCAGAACACGTACATCTGGAGCAGGTTGTCCGAAATCACAAGCCCATACATCGCCAGCGAGAAGCACGTCATCTCACCGGCGAATTCCCGCAGGCGCTTCGGTGCCGAATCGAAGTACCCCCAGCAATACAGAAGCACCAGCGCGCCGATGCCCAAGATAATGAGGGCGAAGATGGCAGCCAGCGCATCCATCCGGAACTCCAGGTTGAGGTGCGCTGCGGGCATCCACTCGATGGTGGCGGTGAGCCCAGGCTTGTCCCAACCAAACGTCCCGTTGACAAACAGGGACACGACCCAGGCGAAGCCTGCAGCCGGAACAAGAGCAAGAATGCCAAACGCGGCCCGACCCACTACCTTGACCAGTACCGGCGCGAGCGCGGTAGCAATCAGAAGTGTGAGAAAAGTTATTAACACGTGGGCTCAATCATTTGTCGTTTGGGCATTATCGGTTGGCTATACATCCCCCACATGTGGGGTAAACCGTTTTAATTGTACCGGGAAAGGTCTGACCCCGCCGAAGTGGGGTTTGTCATCCTCCACGCACCAGCGTGGGCGTGTCGTGTGTTCGAACATGTTCTAAAAGGTGTAAGAACGCGTGCCCGCCGCTTTTTACTTTTGTGTCATGAACAGCAGCGGGGTCTCTTCCCCGGCACCCCGCCGGGGACCACGCGGTTCATCTAGAGACGCTTCGCTCATCTAGAGACGCTTCGCTCATCTAGAGACGCTTCGCTCATCTAGATGCGAGTAGGAAAAAGGAAAAGTGAACATGACCAATCAATGGCCTGCCAACGCAGAAAACCCGGCCCAGCCCGTGGAAGCACCGAAGAAGCCTTGGTACAAGAAATGGTGGGTATGGCTCATCGCCGCCGTCGTCATCATCGGAATCGCCGGCAGCGGCGGAAACAGTGATAGTGACAAAGATCAGGCCGACACCCCCGTCACCTCCACAGTGACGAGCACGCAGGCGCAGGAAGCCCTCGACGCACCAAGCTCCGAGGCAGCCCCCGCAAAGGAAACCTCGGAAGCACCGGTCACCGAGGAAAAGGAAAAAGAGGCCGATGTGCCCAAGGAGTACAAGAACGCGCTCCGCAGCGCCAAGTCGTACTCAGACATGATGCACATGTCCAAGCAGGGGATCTATGACCAGCTGACAAGTGAATATGGCGACCAGTTCTCGCCCGATGCTGCGCAGTACGCCGTCGACAACCTGAAGGCCGATTACAAGAAGAACGCGTTGGAATCTGCCCGCAATTACGAGGAATCCATGGCTATGTCCCCGTCTGCGATTTACGACCAGCTCGTGAGCGAATACGGCGAGAAGTTCACTGCAGAAGAGGCCCAGTACGCAGTGGACAACCTCTAAAGGTTCGGCCGTTCGGCAGAATGTCCTAACCAACACTTACATAGCGCGCCCAAAGCGCAATGCCCGGAACCACGTGGTTCCGGGCATTGTCTCGTTTATAACGCGTTCGGGAGAACGCGCGAACGCGGGTACACAGCGGGTACGCGCGCGTTAGATCGACAGCAGGAGCAGCGCCTCAGCCACAGCGATGGCGTAAATCTCCTCCGGGTCGACGGACTCGTTGGGGGAGTGGATGTTGGCGGCGGGCTCCTCCACGCCGTACAGGGCAATCTCGGAGTCGGGGTAGAGTCCCTGCAGCTTCGTGGTCAGCGGGATGGAGCCACCCATGCCCACCTTGACTACCTCGGCACCGTCGTAGGCGGCGGAAAGCGCCTCCTCCAGCAGCTGAATGGCAGGGCCGTCGAGCTTGGCGGAAAATGGTTGGGAGACCTCGGACAGCTCGATCTCACACTGGGCGTTGAACGGCACATGGTTTTCCACGTGTGCCTTGAGCTTTTCGGCCACCTCGTGGGCGTCCATCTTCTCCGGCACGCGGAAGTTGACGCGGGCGCGGGCAATGTTGGGCACCGCGTTGACGGCCTCCTCCACCGGGGTGGAGCTAAAGCCGGTGACGGTGACGGCGACGCGGGACCACAGCTGGTCGGAGGGCGTGCCCTTATCGCCGGCAATAATATCTACGCCCTCGAGAACGCCGGCGTCCTTGGCGAAGTCCTCCGCCGAGTACTGCTGGCCCTCCCACCTGACGGTGTTGTCCAGGCCGTCGATGACGACGAAGCCGTCCTCGTCGCGCAGCGAGTCAAGGGTGCGGATGAGGGCGAAGGTGGCATCCGGTGCGGGGCCGCCGAACTCACCGGAGTGGGCGGGGGAGGCCATGGTTGTGATGGTGATGTCCATCTGGCCGCCGCCGCGCAGGCTGGATGTGATGGTGGGCACGCCCGCCTTGGCGTTGCCGGCATCCACGATGCAGATGACATCCGCCTTGAACAGCTCGGGGTTGGATTCGATGAGGGAGTCGAGGCCTTCGCCGCCGACCTCCTCAGATCCCTCGATGACAATGCGCAGGTTGGCTCGTGTTCCTCCCAGCTTTTCGACGGCCTCAAGTACCGCGAGGTGCGTGGCAATATTGCCCTTGCAGTCTGCGGCGCCACGGCCGTACCAGCGCCCGTCGCGCTTGGTGAGGGTGAACGGGTCGGAATCCCACTTCTCCGGATCACCCGCGGGCACAACGTCGTAGTGGGAGTAGAGGAGGACCTCGGGTGCGTCGGCCTCGCCGGCGCGGGTGCCAACAAGCGCAAGCGTGCCGTCGGAGGTCTCGTGGGCCTCCATCTCGATACCGAACTTTTCAAACGCTTCCTTTACCCACAGCGCAGCCTCGCGGTTGCCGGCCTCGCCACGCGGGGAATTGAAGGCCACGAGCTCACTGAGGGTACTAAAGATACTGTCTTTTTGCTTGTCGACGGCTTCGCGCACCGTCTTTCCGTCCAATTTCAATGTCATAACCATCATGGTAGCCCTCGCCCAGGTGAGCGGCTACTGTCTTGCACTCTCGGGGGTTGAGTGCTAAAAATGGTTTTTAGCACTTCCAGTTTGAGAGTGCTAAATGAACGAAGTGTAGGTGGGCTTGATGTCCATCGCCGTCGCGGGCACCTACACAGCACGACAAATAATAAGGAGTATCACTTCCACTATGGCTAAGATGATTGCCTTTGATGAAGAAGCACGCCGCGGTCTTGAGCGGGGTCTGAATACCCTCGCCGACGCTGTCAAGGTCACCCTTGGACCCAAGGGCCGTAACGTCGTCCTGGAGAAGTCCTGGGGCGCCCCGACCATTACCAACGACGGTGTCACCATTGCCCGCGACATCGATCTCGAGGATCCGTACGAGAAGATCGGCGCGGAGCTCGTTAAAGAGGTAGCCAAGAAGACCGACGACGTCGCGGGTGACGGCACGACCACCGCAACCGTTCTCGCCCAGGCGCTCGTCCGCGAGGGTCTGCGCAACGTTGCCGCTGGTTCCAATCCGATGAGCATTAAGCGCGGCATCGAGGCTGCAGTAAAGAAGGTCACCGAGAAGCTCCTGTCCACCGCCAAGGAGATTGACACCAAGGAAGAAATCGCCGCAACCGCTGGCATTTCTGCTGCTGATCCGGCCATCGGCGAGAAGATCGCCGAGGCGATGTACGCCGTGGGCGGCGGAGAGCTGAATAAGGACTCCGTTATCACCGTCGAGGAGTCCAACACCTTCGGCGTTGAGCTCGAGGTCACCGAGGGCCTCCGCTTTGATAAGGGCTACATCTCCGGCTACTTCGCCACCGACATGGAGCGCCTGGAGGCTGTCCTTGAGGATCCCTACATCCTTCTCGTTGGCTCCAAGATCTCCAACGTCAAGGATCTCCTCCCGCTCCTGGAGAAGGTCATGCAGTCCGGCAAGCCTCTGCTCATTATCGCCGAGGACGTCGAGGGCGAGGCCCTGTCCACTCTCGTTGTGAATAAGCTCCGTGGCACCTTCAAGTCCGTCGCTGTCAAGGCTCCGGGCTTCGGCGATCGCCGCAAGGCACAGCTGCAGGATATGGCCATCCTCACCGGCGGCCAGGTCATCTCCGAGGAGGTCGGCCTGTCCCTCGAGACCGCCGGCATCGAGCACCTCGGCTCCGCCCGCAAGGTCGTTGTGACCAAGGACGACACCACCATCGTCGATGGTGCGGGCTCCGCAGACCAGATCAAGGGCCGCGAGCAGCAGATCCGCGCTGAGATCGACAACTCCGATTCCGACTACGACCGCGAGAAGCTCCAGGAGCGCCTGGCTAAGCTCGCCGGGGGCGTCGCTGTCCTCAAGGTCGGCGCAGCTACCGAGGTTGAGCTCAAGGAGCGCAAGCACCGCATTGAGGATGCCGTCCGCAACGCCAAGGCCGCTGCGGAAGAGGGCATCGTCTCCGGCGGTGGCGTCGCACTCCTGCAGGCCGCCGAGGTGCTCGAGGATAACCTCGGTCTCGAGGGTGACGAGGGCACCGGTGTTGCCATCGTCCGCGAGGCACTGTCCGCCCCGCTGAAGCAGATCGCTGCCAACGCTGGCTACGAGCCCGGCGTGGTCGCTGCCAAGGTTGCAGACCTCCCCGCAGGCCAGGGCCTCAACGCCGCCACCGGCGAGTACGAGGACCTCATGGCTGCGGGCGTCAATGACCCGGTGAAGGTCACCCGCTCTGCTCTGCAGAACGCAGCCTCCATTGCGGCCCTCTTCCTCACCACTGAGGCTGTCGTCGCCGATAAGCCGGAGCCCAAGGCTCCCGCAGCCCCCGGCGCCGACGAGATGGGCGGCATGGGCGGCTTCTAAGCCTCCCTCACGCTGACGCGTAAGCGGTAACACATCACGGGCACCTCGTCAGAGGTGCCCGTTGTTGTTTGCGTCGACGATGTAGAAACCGCTGGTTACCCCCGCGCGGGGGAGTGTGCGAAAAATTTTCTGGTTTGAACGCGCCTTATCGCTTTTTGATGCCGTATGCGTTACACAAACGGCAGATTTTTTGAAAATTCTCACCGCGTTTTCAGGTAGTCGATCCGCTAAAAACCCGTCTAGCTTGAAGTATTGTGAAAAGTCACAAAAATGAATGCAAAGTTACGCCTTTGTGGACGCTGACTAAACGTAGCAAATTTGGTGGAAAAGTTTGCAATAAACGCTTGACGGTAGGGCCGTTACCGCCTAAATTAAATCAACGACGGTCGAGAGACGTTATGAACTTGTAATCCCAGCCCCTTGGGGCTGGCCAACCCAAGGAGAAATTATGGATCTGTCTGCAATCAAGGATGCGCTGAGCTTCTTCATCGATCTCGTTGAGGGCATCACCAAGATCTTCACCAACCTGCCGAAGTTCTTCCAGGCCTTCAACCACATTGATGACCCGGACTTCTTCGATTTCGATAAGCTCCTCAAGCCGTTGCCCGAGGCTCCGACTGAGACCAAGCCCAAGAAGTAAGACAACCCCCTAACCGGATCTTTTAAACTAGGAGTTTTTCATGGAAAACATTGCTTACTACGCTGCAGATGCAGATAAGTTCAAGGTTGACGAGGGCTACGAGACCGCAGTGAACAACTGGGGCAACCTCTCCAACAGCCAGGACGGCTTCGGCTGGCTCTTCAGCCTCCTCGACAACCTCGCTGAGGTTGCCAAGGGCATCAAGACCCTCATCGGTCTTGCATAAGCTGAGCCTTTTCAGGCCAACAACGCAATAGCGTTAATCGACTAATCCCCCGCCGATTAGGCGGGGGATTTTTCGCGTTCAATTTCACCCGGCGTGCCGGCTAGTAACTGACTATTATTGTGCGTATGGCCGACGATAATGAGGAAATCCCCGTACTTGACCTAGCTAAACTGCACGGATACCACGTCGATGACAGCGACGAGGACGATCCGGTACTGGTCAAGCCCAATGGAGAACGCGTAGACACGTGGCGCGAAAACTACCCGTACGACGAGCAGATGAAACGCCCGGAGTACGAGCACATTAAACGAGCCCTACAAATCGAGCTCCTGAAATGGCAGAACTGGACCAAAGCAACGGGCCAGCGCCACATCATTCTTTTCGAGGGGCGCGACGCCGCCGGCAAGGGCGGCACCATCAAGCGCTTCAACGAGCACCTCAACCCCCGCGGTGCCCGCATCGTGGCACTGGAAAAGCCGTCGCCGCGCGAGTCCACCTCCTGGTACTTCCAGCGCTACATCGAGCACTTCCCGTCGGCAGGGGAGATCGTGTTCTTTGACCGCTCGTGGTACAACCGCTCCGGCGTGGAGCGCGTCATGGGCTTCTGCACGGAATCCCAGCACGCCGAGTTCCTGCGCGAGGTGCCGATGCTGGAGAACATGATCCTGGGTTCCGGCATTTCGCTGACGAAGTTCTGGTTCTCTGTCACCCAGAAGGAGCAGCGCACCCGCTTCGCCATCCGCCAGGTGGACCCCGTGCGCCGCTGGAAGCTGTCCCCGATGGACCTCGCCTCCCTGGATAAGTGGAACGATTACACGCGGGCGAAGGAGGAACAGTTCCGTTACACGGACACAGATGAGTCCCCGTGGATCACCATCAAGTCGAATGACAAGAAGCGCGCCCGCCTCAACGCGATGCGCTACATCTTGAGCAAGTTCGAGTACACAAACAAGGATCACGAGATCGTCGGCGAGCCCGACCCGCTGCTGGTCAAGCGCGGCCGCGATCAGATCGGCGACTAGTTCTTCTCGTCGGCCGGTGCAAGCACGGCCTTGGACATCTTCCGCAGCTGCTTCAGCTGCTTCTTGGAGGAGTCGTCCAGGGCCGTTTTCTCTGCCTCCGTCACCGCGCTGGCGAGCTTCTTGTGCAGCTTCCGCCCCGCCTTGGTGAGCGCCACCACTTGTCGGCGCCGATCCTCCGCCGCCCGGTCCCGCGTCACCAGCCCTTTGCGCACCAGCTTGTCCAGGATCCGCACCACGTCGGAGGGGTCGATGCCAAGCGCCGCAGAAATCTCCGCCTGCTGCGCGGTGGGCGCGGGTGCAAGACACGTGAGCACCCAATACTCCCGGAGCGTGACGTCCGTGGGCACAAGGGCGGCATCGACCGCGTCGCGGGTCGTTTTGCGGAGCTTCTCCAGCTGAAAAAGCGGGGACTGTGTCAGGAGGCTGGGGATCTCGCTCATAGTGCCAAGTGTAGGTCTTGCGGCCTGGTCTGCGGGCCACTTTGCCCTCATCACGGCCAAAAAATCCGCCACCCGGAACACGTGCGGGTGGCGGCGCGGTGCTTGGCGGTTGACGCGTTTAGCCCTCGTTCTTGAGGCGCTCGATGGCCTCCTTGTAGATGCGCTCGGCCTCGTCCTTGCCGGCCCAGCCGGAGCCGGAAACTTCCTTGTTCGGCTCGAGGTCCTTGTAGTGGACGAAGAAGTGCTCGATCTCGTCCTTGACGTGCTGCGGGACGTCGTCGATGTCCTTGTAGTTCTCGTAGCGGACGTCATCGACAACGCAGAGCAGCTTGTCGTCGCCGCCGGCCTCGTCGGTCATCTTGAACACGCCGAGCGGGCGCGCGGGGACGATGACGCCGGGGAATACGGACTCAGGCAGGATGACGAGGGCGTCGAGCGGGTCTCCGTCTTCGCCGAGGGTGCCCTCGATGAAGCCGTAGTCCTGCGGGTAGGCCATGGGGGTGAACAGGTAACGGTCGAGGTAGACCTTGCCGGTCTCGTGGTCGATCTCGTACTTGTTGCGGGAGCCGGCGGGGATCTCGATGGTTACTTCGAAGCTCATGTGAGTCCTTTCTGTCAAAACGTTTTACTCCGCTCCCATCCTAGTCTGTCCTCGAATTGGTCACCCGCTACAGTGTGTGGGGTGCGAAGAAAAGGTCTTTTCATTGGTGCCATCGTGGCGGTTCTCGCCGTTATTGCGGCGATCGTCGCGGTCGCCGTTTTGTCCGCTGCCCGCGCGACCACGGTAACTCCGGGGATGCAGCCGCCGTCGGCGACGCCGCTGGCGGTGCCCGCTCACCGGGATGGTCCGGTTGATCCGGCGCAGGCCCCAGAGCTGGAGGCGCTGTCGCAGGATCCGGCGCTGGGGGAGTTCTTCGGCATCGTCACGGATGTGCAGACGGGGGAGACGGTGTGGGAGAAGAATGCCGATGTTCCGGGTCGTCCGGCGTCGATCACGAAGGTGCTCACCGCCACCGCCGCGGTCCACGCGCTGCCCGCCGGTCACCGTCTGGTGACGGAGGTGTACGCGGACGGTGATACGAGCTATATCAAGGCCGGTGGGGATGTGTGGCTTTCCGACGCCTCCCTGGACCGGTTGGCTGGTATGGTCACCACCCCGCGGGTCGTCCTGGACACGTCCGTCTGGGACGGTTTCGAGCCCTTCGCCCCCACGTGGGACCCCGCCGACATCGACGCGGGTTTCGTCGCCCCCATCGAGCCGGTCATGATCAATCAGGCGCGCATCGACGCGACGACGGGCGATGTTCCCCGCTCCCACACGCCGGCTCAGGATGTCCTTGCCAGCGTCGCCGCCCGCTCTGGTGCCACCCCCGCAGGCTTGTCGACGGTTCCCCCCACCGCCACCAAGATCGGTACGGTAGAGTCCCCGCGCCTCGACGACCGCCTCAACGCCATGATGGACCACTCCGACAACGTCATGGCCGAGGCCATCGGCCGCGAACTCGCCGTGGCCAAGGGGGCCACCAACCCTGTAGACGCCGTCATCGCCGAGCTGCACGCCCTGTCGATTCCCACCGATGGGCTGAACCTCAACGATTGCTCGGGGCTGAGCGCTGACAATCGGATTGCACCCCGCACCATCGACATTGCGCTCTACACCGCGGCGACAGACGACAAGCTGCACCCGGTGCTGCGCTCCCTGCCTGTGGCCTACGGCTCCGGCACGCTTGCCGAACGCTTCGGCGGCAAGGACGGCCAGGGCTGGGTGCGCGCCAAGACGGGCACCCTCGACGCCACCTCGGGGCTCGCCGGCACTGTCACCGGTGAGGACGGCAGCGTCTACACGTTCGCGTTCCTGTCCAACGGCTCCGATATCCTCGCCGCCCGGGAATCCCTCGACACCCTCGCCTCGGCGCTGCGCAAATAACATGCACCGATTTCCAGAGCCCAGCCCCCATTTCGTGCGGGTAAGAAACGCCGTGAGGCGATGTGTGCCGTCCTCGGTGGCGGTAGGTCTTTCCGGTGGCCCGGATTCGCTCGCCCTCACCGCAGCACTTGTCGCCGAGGGCGTCCACGTCACCGCCCTGTGCATCGACCACGGCCTGCAGGACGGCTCCCGGGAGGTGTCCGAGGAGGCAGCCCGCATCGCCCGCAGCTGGGGCGCGGAGGCCCGCGTTATTCCGATTAATGTGGATCCGCCTACAGAGTCCGCTGCTCGACAAGCCCGCTACCGTGCGTTCGCCGAATGGGGTGGCCCCGTGTGCGTCGCGCACACGATGGACGACCTCGCCGAAACATTCCTCATCGCCGGCCTGCGCGGCATGACGTGCGGCATGAGAGAAACCGCCGAGGTGGAGGGCGCACAAATCATCCGGCCATTACTGGCCGTCCGGCGTACGGACACCGTCGCCACGTGCGCGGAGATCGGTGTCACCCCGTGGCACGACCCGCAGAACGCGGACCGCGCCTTCACCCGCGTGCGCGTGCGCCGGGAGGTGCTGCCACTACTCGGAGACATCGTCGGCGGCGATGCCGTACCGGCGCTGGCGCAGGCGGCACGGCGGACGCAGGCGGAGGCGACCCGCATGACGGCGACCACCGTCCCGCTGGCCACCAAGGACCTGCCGGAGGCTACCCGGCAGGACATCATCGCCGGGGCCCTGCGGGCGGCGGGTGCGAAGGTGAGCAAACCGCACGTCGAGGGCGTCGACAAGCTTCTGACCGAGTGGCACGGGCAGGGGCCGCGGGATGTCGGGGGAGGATTGGTAGCATTGCGTGTATCCGATGCGATAAAGATAGAGGAGAAAAACTCATGAGTGAGTCCCGATACGGCGACGAAGTGCAAAAAGTTCTGCTCAGCGAAGAGCAGCTGCAAACGCGCATCCAGGAGATGGCGGACAAGGTCAGCCAGGAATACAAAGACATCGATGACGATCTCATCCTCGTGTGCGTCCTGAAGGGGGCGGTGTACTTCCTCACCGATTTCTCCCGCAAACTGTCCATCCCCAGCCAGATGGAGTTCATGGCCGTCTCCAGCTACGGCAACTCCACCTCCTCCTCCGGCGTGGTCAGGATTCTCAAAGACCTCGACCGAGAGATCGAAAACCGCCACGTGCTCATCGTGGAAGACATCATCGATTCCGGTCTCACCCTGTCCTGGCTCGTGCGCAACCTCAAGTCGCGCCACCCCGCTTCCCTCAACGTCATCACCCTCCTACGCAAGCCCGAGGCCCAAAAAGCCAAGGTTGAGCTACTCGACGTCGGCTTCGAAATCCCCGACGAGTTCGTCATCGGCTACGGCCTCGACTTCGCCGAGCGCTACCGCGACCTGCCCTACGTAGGAACACTTCACCCACGGATGTACGAGAACTAACACAGTGCCAGATACTTCGAAAAACACCACACCCGCAGACGATAAGAACAAGAAGATCATTCGCTGGGCATCCATCGCCACGATCATCCTCATCGCCCTGTTCAGCTTTTCCGTGCTGACGGACGACACCCGCGGCTTTGCCAAGGTAGACACCTCCGTCGCCATGGCCGAGCTGCACAACGGCAACGTCTCCGAAGCGCGTATCGACGACCGCGAGCAGCAGCTGCGTCTCAAGCTCAAAAACCCGATCACGGTGGAAGAGCAAGAGGGCGTGGAGGAAATCATCGCCCAATACCCCGCCCGCGCCACGGGCCAGGTCTTCGACGCCGTGAGCTCCGCTCAGGTTGATTCGTACAACACGAAGGTGACCAAGGACAGCTTCTTCGGCTCCATGCTGATGATGATCCTGCCCATGCTCCTCATGTTCGGGCTGCTCATCTTCTTCTTCACGCGGATGCAGGGCGGCGGCGGAATGTTCGGCATCGGTGGCTCCCGCGCCAAGGAACTCACCAAGGACATGCCGACGAACTCCTTCGCCGACGTCGCCGGCGCCGACGACGCCCTTGATGAGCTGCAGGAAATCAAGGACTTCCTGCAGGATCCGACGATTTACGAGAAACTCGGCGCCAAGATCCCCCGCGGCGTGCTCCTCTACGGCCCGCCCGGCACCGGCAAGACGCTCATGGCGCGCGCCGTCGCCGGTGAGGCCGGCGTGCCGTTCTACTCCATCTCCGGCTCCGACTTCGTGGAGATGTTCGTCGGCGTCGGCGCCTCCCGCGTCCGCGACCTGTTCAAACAGGCCCGCGAAAACAGTCCCTGCATCATCTTCATCGACGAGATCGACGCCGTCGGCCGCCAGCGCGGCTCCGGCATGGGCGGCGGCCACGACGAGCGCGAGCAGACCCTCAACCAGCTGCTCGTGGAGATGGACGGCTTCGGCGACCGCGAGGGCGTCATCCTCATCGCCGCCACCAACCGCCCCGACATCCTCGATCCGGCGCTTCTGCGCCCCGGCCGCTTCGACCGGCAGATCCCCGTGGTCAACCCGGACCTCAAGGGCCGCGAAAAGATCCTCGAGGTGCACGCCAAGGGCAAGCCGTTCGCACCCGACGCGGACATTAAGTCCCTGGCCAAGCGCACCGCCGGCATGAGTGGTGCGGACCTGGCCAACGTTTTGAACGAGGCCGCGCTCCTCACCGCCCGCATCGGCGGCAACGTCATTACCGCCGATGCCCTCGAGGAGGCCACCGACCGCGTCGTCGGCGGCCCGCGCCGTAGCTCCCGCGTCATCTCCGAACACGAGAAGAAGATGACCGCCTACCACGAGGGTGGCCACACGCTCGCCGCGTGGGTCATGGAGGGCCTCGAGCCCGTGTACAAGGTGACGATCCTCGCCCGCGGCCGTACCGGTGGCCACGCCCGCCTCTCGCAGGAGGACGACAAGGGCATGAACACCCGCGCCGAGCTGTTCGCCCACCTCGTGTTCGCCATGGGGGGCCGCTCCGCCGAGGAACTCGTCTTCGGCACCCCCACGACGGGCGCGTCCGCCGACATCGAGCAGGCGACGAAGATTGCCCGCGCGATGGTCACCGAATACGGCATGTCGCCGGATCTCGGCCCCGTCAAGTACGGCGAGGAGCAGGGAGATCCGTTCGTCGGCCGTGGCTCGGACAGCACCCTCGACTACTCGCCCAAGGTCGCAGCGATTATCGACGAGCAGGTGAAATACCTCCTGGACAAAGCCCACGAGACCGCCTACTCCATCCTCGAGCGCAACCGCGACTACCTCGACACGCTCGCGTCCAAGCTGCTGGAAAAGGAAACCCTGCGCCGCCCGGACCTCGAGGCCATCTTCGACGGCATCGAGACCGTCTCCTCCGGCGACGTGTTCCCCGGCGAGAGCTACCGCTTTGCCAAGCAGATCGGCCGCGACCCGGTGAAGACCCCCGTGGAGCTTGCCGAGGAGCGCGGCGAGGAACCGCCAAAGCGCTTCTCCCTCCTCGAGGCCTCCCGCGCCGCCCGCGCCCGCCGCGAGAAAGAGCGCGCCGAGAAGGAAAACACCACCGGCCCCATCACCCCGCGCGGTGAAAACTCCACGCCGGCGCCCGTCTACGGTGGCACGCCGCCGCCGAAGGATTGGGTTGTACCGGGCTACGAGGAGGCGCCGACACAGTCGATAAGCCGACACGCAAAACCGTCGACAAGCCCGAAGGTGCCCGAAGGCGACCGCACCGACCCGCACAAACACCCCGGCTGGCAGTCCTACGGGGCCGGCCCGGAGGGGGAGGAACAGATTGGGTTCCGCCTCCCGGAGGAAGAAGAAGAGGAAAAGTAGTGGCAGATTTCGATTTTGAGCGCGCACAGGCAGCCGTCCGGGAGCTCCTCATCGCCATCGGCGAGGACCCCGACCGCCCCGGACTGAAAGAAACGCCCCGGCGGGTGGCCAAAGCCTTCGAGGAAAACACCGGCGGACTGCACATCAACCCCGCCGACCACCTGGAAAAGACGTTCCCGGAAAACCACACCGAGCTCGTCATCGTGCGCGACATCCCCATCTACTCCATGTGCGAGCACCACCTCCTGCCGTTCTACGGCGTCGCCCACATCGGGTACATTCCCGGTGGTCACGGTTCCGTCACAGGGTTGTCAAAGCTCGCCAGGCTTGCCGACGGCTATGCTCGCCGTCCCCAGGTACAGGAACGGTTGACCTCCCAGATCGCCGACGCACTCGTCGACCGCCTGGATACGCAGGCCGTCGCCGTCGTCCTCGAATGCGAGCACATGTGCATGACCATGCGCGGCATCCGCAAGCCCGGCTCCAAGACCACAACATCCGCGATGCGCGGAGGATTTAAGACCTCAGCGGCCTCCCGCGCGGAATTCCTCACGCTGATTAGGGGTTAAACCATGGATCTTTTCAACGCCGACCGCTGTCTCGTCATGGGCGTTTTGAACGTCACCGACGACTCGTTTTCCGACGGCGGCAAATGGAACACCTTCGACCGCGCCATCGCCCACGCCCACGACCTCGTGGACCAGGGCGCCGACATCATCGACGTCGGCGGTGAATCCACCCGCCCCGGCGCCACCCGCGTGACCGAGGAACAAGAACTCGCCCGCGTCGTGCCGGTCATCGAGGCGCTGTCCAAGGAAGGCATCGCGACCTCGGTGGACACGATGCGTGCCGCCGTTGCTCGCGCCAGCGCTTCGGCCGGCGTGACCATTTTGAACGATGTCTCCGGTGGCATGGCCGATCCCAATATGTTCGCCACCATGGCCGACACGGGCCTGCCCGTGATCCTGCAGCACTGGGACGTGACCAACTTCGGCGACGCCGCAGGCGACACGCTTGCCGGCAAGGACGTAGTGGCCGAGGTCCTCCGCCTCCTCGGTGAACTTGTTCACCGCGCCCAAGACGCGGGCGTGAAGAAGGACAACATCATCATCGACCCGGGCCTGGGCTTTGGTAAGTCCCGGCTTGCGGATTGGCAGCTCCTCAACGCGCTGCCGAAGCTCGTGGAGACCGGCTACCCGGTGCTCATCGGCCAGTCCCGCAAGCGCTTCCTCGGCGACATGCGCGCCGAGTACGCTCGCGACGAGAACACCGCCGTCGACCGCGACGACGCCACCCACGCCGTCTCCGCGCTATCCGCCTACCACGGTGCCTGGGCCGTCCGCGTGCACAGCGTCCGCGGTTCCCGCGACGCCGTCGAGGTGGCAGCCCGCTGGAGGAACCCGCGTGGCTGATCGGATTGAGCTCACCGGGCTTAAGGCAACCGGCTACCACGGGGTCTTCGACCACGAAAAGCGCGATGGCCAGGAATTCTCCGTGGACATCACGTGCTGGCTGCCGTTTCCGGACACCGACCACGTGGAGGACACCGTCCACTACGGTGAGCTCGCCGAGATTGCCTACCGCACCCTCGCCGGCCCCGCCTACGACCTCATCGAAACCGTCGCGGGCCTGATTGCCGACGAGGCGATGCTCGCCTTCCCGCTCCTGCACGCCATCGAGGTCACCGTGCACAAGCCGCACGCCCCGATCCCGCACGACTTTGCCGACGTCGCCGTCGTCCGCCGCCGCAACCGCAAGAACGCCTTCCGCGCCATCCTGTCCCTCGGCTCCAACATCGGCGACTCCGAAGAGATCTTGCGATCCGCAACGAATCGTCTCCACCCGACGAAGGTTTCCACCATCCACAAAACGGCCCCCTGGGGCGGGGTGGAACAGCCCGACTTCTTGAATCTCGCCCTGGAGCTCACCTGGTGCGGCACGCCGCTGAGTCTCTTGCGCTACTGCCAGCACCTGGAAAAGTGCGCGCACCGCACCCGCGAGATCCACTGGGGCCCGCGCACCCTCGACGTTGATGTGGTGCAAATGTACGGCGCCGAGTCCACCTCCCCGGAACTCATCGTCCCGCACCCGCATGCCCATGAGCGCGACTTCGTGCTGCGCCCCTGGGAAGAAATTGAACCCGACGCTGAATTGAACGGAACCCCCATTTCGGAGCTGCCATGAACCTCACCGACATCCGCGCCCTCATCGCCACCGGAGGATTCTTCGCCGCCGCAGCGGCCATCCTGACGTGGCGGTTCTACGGCGCGATCGGTGGTTTCTCCGCTGCAGCAAGCGTGACACTGTGGGCGATCGCCGCCCTGTGCGGATACTTGGGTTGGCGGGTGCGTCGCGCGATGAAGGATGACAACATCGGACAGGACCGCTCGCAGCTCAACCCGGTGACGGCGGCGCAGTGGCTGGTCATCGGCAAGACATCCGCCTGGACGGGCGGCATCGTCGGTGGCGCCTACGTCGGCGTCCTCATCGTCCTCCTCTTCAACCTGCACCTCGCCTCAGCTGTCGACGATCTGCCCGGTGTCATCGTCTCCACCCTCGGTGGCCTTGCCGCCTCCGCCGCCGGCCTGTACCTTGAGCGCGGGTGCCACATTCCGCCGGCATCCTCGGCAGAAGGAGCGTAATCATGGGCAGCGATTTCATTAGCGCTGCAATCTGGATCGCCCTTGTTTGGCTGATTTAAGGAGTAGGGCATGCCGGATGACCCGACTTTGGTCGGGTTATCCGTGTGCGTATGCCATGCCTGGTGGAGACGGGTCTATGGGGATGCCGAGTTGTCTTCGGGCTATTCGTATGGCGCCACCTTGGGCACACGGGTGCATGTTCAACTGAAGTGGTCCGCCGAAGGCAGGCTGCCAATACTCCAACCCATCAATTCTGACCATGTGGCCATGTTTGGGCTTATCCAGGTCATCATCGTTTCGTCCGTTGTGGAAGGGGCACAACACCATCAGGTTTTCTGTTGTGGTTTTGCCTCCGTGTTTGAACGCTTTGATGTGGTGGATCTGGGACTTTGTGGCCGGTTGGCCGCATCCCGGCCACGCGCACACGGGGTTGCGAAGCGCTTGGAAAAACCTTTCCTTCCCATCAGCAAAGCGGGGAAACTCGATGTCAAAAAGTCCAAAGTTTTCCGGCCCCAAGGGATTAACCAGAGCGCCGGTTACCTTTTTGGATAGTTCTGCCTCGAATAATTCCTTCGAGGTCATGGTGGCACCGTTAGTCAGCGAGAAAACATAGTCACCATCATCAGTTTCTGTGAAGGGAAGATCCGTCCCGATAATCACACAGGCTGTCGCAGCCGGTGGAAGCGTGCCATCATTGGCTGCCAGCGCCAACGTGATTAAACCGTCAGCGGGACATTTCGTGTCCGTTTCCTGAGCCCGGTCATAGATCTGCTTCACACGCGATGACTCTGCAGTTAACGTGAGCGTTGCGAACGTGGAGTTAGGGATAGACATGTAGGTGAGTTTCTTATCGGGGTTGTCAGCTTGGCGATAGGTCTGTAGGAGGCGAGCGCCTTCTGCGTTAATTGCGGTGATGTCCCGACCATAAGGGACCAAGGCTTCACGGATTTTCCAGGCGAACTTCTTAGGAAGCTTTGCAACAAATCGTTCGATGGCGTTCAGAGAGGCAAAGGAGCAGCCGGCAACTTTTGCTTTTTCGCGGGAGCGTTCCTGACTCCGCGGGGCGCTTGCGCGCCCGTAGTAAATGTTCGAAAGTTTCTTAATGGTGTGGGCGGTGGTCTTATCGTAGTCCAGGCGAACAAGTGCTTTTTGGGACATGCCAAACGCTTGCCCGGCGACGGTCATCGCCTGGGCAAGCAATTCAGCAATAGCACAAAGTTCGTTCATGCCACCGACGATAAACCACAATCAACACACGTCAAGAGCGGTGATACGGACCTGTGGATAACTCACCCACAGTCCCAAAAGTTATCCCCAGACCAGGTCGCATCCATGGGCCAGGACCTGGACGCAGGGTAGCGTGGGAGGGTTTTATTCGTTGAGGCGGATGTCCATGGTGTCGACAAGCTCGTGTTCGCCCACCGTGGCACGCGCAAACAGGCGGCCGGAGAGGATTTCCAACGAAGTGAGGGTGATGTTGGGGGCGACGTCGAAGACGGCACGCGCGGCGGCGAGGACGGCGTCGTCCCCCTTGGGTGCTTCGTGGGCGCCGGCGGTGAGTGCTGCGGAGAGGGCGAGGGCTGCGTGCCTTTCGTCGTCGGAAAGCAAGGCGTTGACGCGGGCGAGTGCGATGCCGTCGGGTTCGCGGAGGGTGGGCAGCGTGTGGACGGTGACCTCAAGCGCGAGGTCGGTGATTGTCTGTTGGAGGCGCAGGACTTCGTCGAAGTGGAGTTCGCTGACCATGATGTCTGTGCAGTGGGCGAGTCCGATGAGCCGTACGGTGCGGGTGAGGGAGGGGGAGTCGTCGACAAGCACATGAGGGGCGGGGGTGGAGTCGACGAAGACTACATCAGCGGGAAGTGCACCTGACGGCGCACTGGAAGCAATCGAAACAACTCCGACCACAACCGCCCGCGGGATCCGCCGCGCCGCCTGCATCAACACCTGCTGGCCGGCATCGGAATCGGGGACGAGGACGACGGGGCGCGCGGTTTTGCGCATGGCGCGGGTGTACATGGCGAGGCGGGCGGGGTCAGTAATCGTTTCCACGGGGTGTAAGCCTACCCGGGCGCGCCCGGGAACCTACCGCAGGTCGCGGACTGGGGAAGGTACCATAAGCACCATGAATATCAAGGGCAGTGAAGTTTTTCTCTGGGTGCTCATCGGGCTGGCTATCGTGGCGAGCGTCCTGATGATGTTTTCGGACTCCGATGCCTGGCAGAAAATCGCTGTTCTTGCCGCACTGTGGGCCGCAGCCCTTGGCGCGTTCCTTGTCATGAAGATGCGCGGCGAATCCAAGGCCGACGCCGACCGCGTCGCAGAGCTGGAAAATCAGCTTGACCGGGAGCGTGCGCGTGCAGATGAGGAGCGCGCCCGCAGTGAGCAGGCCATCGCCCGTTCCGAGGAGTCCGACGAGACGCTGGCCGCGATCCGCGAGCAGCTCGACGCGATGCGCGCCCAGTTGGAGGAGCTCACCGGCCGCACGTACGAGTACGAGCCGAATTCCATCACCGCCTCCGCCACGCGCCTGCGGGAGATCGGTTCGACATCCTTTACCCCGCCGGAGCCGCCTGCGCCGGAGCCGCCGCGTGAGGAGCCTGAGGACGCCGAGGTTGTTACGGCGGATCCGGATCAGGGTGGCAGCCACACGGCGGGGCACGCTGCAGAGGAGTCGAAGAGTGAGCCGGCGTGGTCGTGGACGCCGCCGTCGAGTTCCTATGTTGAGCCGTCGGAGTCTGCTGACACGTATCATGGGCGTCGCCGCAAGGAAGACGATTCGTTCGACTTCCTGCAGGAACCTGCAGTCGAGGAGGAGTCGTACCACGGCCGTCGCCGGAAGGAGGACGAGCCGCGTCGTTTCGGTGGTTGGACTCCGGTGACGGATCCGGTGGCTGCGGATGATGAGTGGCACGCGCCCGATATTGAGGACATTGTTACGGCGAAGTCTGACCAGACCGCCCAGATTCCGCCGGTTCCGGAGGCCCAGGAGCGGTCCTCGGGGCACGGCCGTCGGCGCGCAGATGACCGCGAGGGTGGCGTGTCGGTTGCTGATCTGCTCAAGAATCTGAAGAAGTAGTTGTGGCTTCACCCGCGCAGCGCGTCTGCCACATCGGCTCCGATCCGCACGTCGCCGAGGGGCTCGCCCGCACGCACCATACGTTGGTTTCCCGCCCGGAGGACGCGACGCTCATCGTTCTTTCTACCCGCGGTGATGGGCTTTTCGACGCCATTTCCTCCCTCGAGTCCCTCATTCGTCCCGGTCAGGTTGTGGTCCACACCGACCCACGCATGGGCGCGCAGGTGCTCGATCCTCTGGAGGTGCGCGGCGCGCTGTGCGTGGCGCTCGGCGCGCTGGGGGATATGTGGTGTGTGTCTGCCGTCGATGAGCTGGGGACGACGATCGGCACGCTTTTGGCCTCGGAGATGGGTGGGGTGTCGATCATTGTTGATGACGCGGACCGGCCGCTTGTGGGGCGCGTCGCAGCTGCACTGGACAGTGCGGGGGACGCGTACGCCGAGGCCCACCGGATTCTTGTCGACATCACCGGCAGCGAAGATCTCACCGGTCGCGTCCTCACCGAGCACATGGAGATGATCGCCCGCAGGCTGGGACTGGGGTAACCGAAGGGTTGGGGGGGAATGCCCGATTGCGGTAATAGGATTGCCCGTGTGCAAGCTAATAGGATCGACTTTTTAGACGCATGGCTCGTCATTGCGAACAACGTCATCGAGTCTTTCAATGGCGTGATGGTGTCGCTGCTTATTGTTTTGTGGTTGACGCTTGATTTTCTGTCGGCGACGAATTTGGATCCGCCGGCGACCATTTCTTTGTATTTAGCGCTGGTCGGCCTGGTGGTATTGGTTGTCTTCGCGCGTTCGGGGCAGATCGCTGACAGGTTTGCGCCACATAAGGTGGCGGAGCTATCGCAGTACCTTAGCATCGCGTCGGTGGGGCTGTTTATCGCTGTCGGACCCGAACCCATGGATGTGGACACCTGGGGTGAAAATTTGATTGGGTTTGATCTCGGTGCGGTGAGTGCGGCGAAATCCGCATATTTCACCATTGTTTCCACTGGCGGTTACCTGATTTGGGCGGCGTTTGCCTGGTGGGGAAATTCTGTTGGTCCTACGTTCATGGCGGATTATGGCTACCGCATCGCCTCATCGTCGTTGGTGGTTTCATCTTCGTGGCGGCGGTGTCCTCCATCCGGCTGTACCGGAACGTGGACTGGACCGGCGAGGCAGAACCAGCGTCCTAGTTCGCGTTTTTTGGCGGTCTGCCACGGCGCGGGATAGGTTGCACGTTTGTGGGTAGGCGCCCATTTTTGCGCAGCGCATCGCGTAGCAGCCGTTCGATCTGCGCGTTGACGCTTACGAGGTCATCGGCCGCCCACTTCGCCACTGCCTCGTAGACGGCGGGGTCGAGGCGCAGCGGGACGGCCTTGCGTTTTGCCATTAGTACAGGCTACCTGCGTTCACCACGGGCTGTGTGTGGTTGTCGGAGCACAGGACGACGAGGAGGTTGGACACCATCTGGGCGCGGCGCTCGGGGTCGAGGTCGACGATGTCTTTCTTCTCCAGTTGGTCAAGCGCGGATTCCACCATGGTGACCGCACCCTCGACGATGGTTTCACGGGCGTCGACAATTGCGGAGGCCTGCTGGCGCTGGAGCATGGACTGGGCGATCTCCGGGGCGTAGGCGAGGGTGGAGATGCGGGCCTCGATGATCTCAACGCCGGCGAGTGCTGCGCGGGCGGCCACCTCGTTGGCGATCTCGCCGGAGATCTGGTCGGTGGAGTTGGATAGCTGCGTGTACGTGTAGTTGGTGGTGACGTGGCGCAGTGCGGACTCGGACTGGGAGTGGATGAATTCTTCTACCTCCTCCACGGCGAAGCTGGCTTTGGCGGTGTCGGCGACCTGCCACACGACGATGGCACCGATGTTGAGCGGGTTGCCGTTGGCATCATTGACCTTGAGCTCTGCAGTCTCGAAGTTGCGCACACGCACGGACACGTTCTTGGTGGTGCACAGCGGTGGGACGAGGCTGAGGCCGGTGCGCCGATTGGTGCCGACGTAGCGGCCGAGGAACTGGTTGACCTGCGTGTGGCCGGGGGACATGATGCGGAACATGGAGATGAGCAGGACAGCGATGATGACGAACGGGATATAGAGTGCAGGCAGGGTGAAGAGCGGCACGACGAGCAGCGCGATGATGACAACGAGGTTGATGATTGCTGCTGCGGGGCCTGCGACCCATGAGGGGTGTTCGGTGATTGAGACTTTGGTGCCGTCGTGGCCGACGGGTTTTTCGGAGACGGTGGGTGCGGCGGTTTCCATAGTGGGTCCTTCCGGTGCGGAATGTGATATCAATTTTTGAATGTGATATCACATTAACTTGGTTTTGCCGATCACGCAAGTGCACCTAGAACTGGAAACCTTTAGCGGGTGGGGTACTCTATGGTGCTATGACTGACGTGAAGAATGATTTGCCCGAACAGGTGCGCATCCGCCACGAGAAGCGCGAGCGCCTGCTAGCTAGTGGCCGGGATCCGTACCCGGTCGAGGTTCCCCGCACGATTTCCATCGAGGACCTTGTTTCGAAGTACCACGTGGTCAAGGAGGACGCGCCCGCCGTGGAGGGGGCGACGAACCTCGAGGTGGGTGAGGAGACGGATATCGTTGTTTCCGTCGCCGGTCGTGTGATCTTCTTCCGTAATACGGGCAAGCTGTGCTTTGCCAAGCTGCAGGCGGGCTCCGGTGCGTCCGTGCAGGCGATGATTTCGCTGGCAGAGGTCGGCGAGGAGTCGCTGAAGAATTGGAAGGCCGATGTCGATCTCGGCGATATTATTTCTGTTACCGGTCGGGTTATTTCCTCCAAGCGTGGCGAGCTGTCCGTCATGGCTACGGATTGGCAGATGGCCTCGAAGGCGCTGCGCCCGCTGCCGGTGGCGCACAAGGAGATGAGTGAGGATCAGCGGATCCGTCACCGCTACACGGATCTGATCATGCGTGAGGAGGCCCGTAAGAACGCGCTGACGCGTATTAAGGTCATGCGTGCGCTGCGCCACTTCCTGGAGTCGGAGGGCTTCCTGGAGGTGGAGACCCCGATGCTGCAGACGCTGCACGGTGGTGCCGCTGCTCGCCCGTTCGTCACCCACTCCAACGCCATGGACATGGACCTCTACCTGCGTATTGCGCCGGAGTTGTTCCTTAAGCGGTGCGTCGTCGGCGGCATTGAGCGGGTCTTTGAGGTCAACCGTAACTTCCGCAACGAGGGTGTGGATTCCTCGCACTCCCCGGAGTTCGCCATGCTCGAGACATACCAGGCGTGGGGTGATTACAACACCGGCGCTGACCTTATTAAGCGCCTCATTCAGTCCGTCGCCACGGAGGTGTTCGGTTCCACCACCGTCACGCTTGTCGACGGCACCGAGTACGACTTCGGCGGCGAGTGGACGACGCTGGAGATGTATCCCTCCTTGAACGAGGCGCTGGCCCGCAAGTTCCCCGGCCAGCCGGAGGTCACCATCGATTCTTCTGTAGAAGAGCTGGAGGCCATCGCCGACCACATTGGCCTGGAGAAGGGCAAGGGCTGGGGTCACGGCAAGTTTGTCGAGGATATCTGGGAGTTCCTCTGCGAAGATCAGCTGTACGGCCCGGTGTTCGTCCGCGACTTCCCGGTGGAGACCTCGCCGCTGACTCGCCAGCACCGGTCCAAGCCCGGCGTGACCGAGAAGTGGGACCTCTACGTCCGCGGCTTTGAGCTGGCCACCGGCTACTCGGAGCTGGTCGATCCGGTGATCCAGCGCGAGCGCTTTGAGGATCAGGCGCGTCTTGCCGCCGGAGGCGACGACGAGGCGATGGAGCTTGATGAGGACTTCCTGTTCGCGATGGAGCAGGCCATGCCTCCGACATCGGGCAACGGCATGGGCATCGATCGTCTCCTCATGGCCCTTACTGGCCTGGGCATTCGCGAGACCGTCCTGTTCCCGATCGTGAAGCCGGAATAAGTACGTCAAGCAAACTTTGGCCCGACAAGCCATAATGAGGGCATGGCACCTCTTCTTACCCAGCTTCCCTCGGCAGGGTGGGTGAGTGTCGGGCCGTGGGTAGGAGCGTCACGGGACCTGACCCAACCACCGCAGTACCGCCACGGTGTGACCACCTACGTTGTGGTGCGCCATGGCTGCGTGCTCGTCGAGGATTCCAGCGGGTTCAGCGCTGACGTGTCGCAGGGCATGATTGCCGCGGTACCCAGCGGGCTCACAGTGCGGATTCAGCCGTACGGGGATTCCGTGCGGGGTGCCCAGCTGCTGCTGGCCAACACCGCGCTCACCTCCTCGTGGCTCAACCCACCGCTTCATGCGGGGTTCCTCACCACCGTCGATGAGGCGGTACCAGCGGGCAGCGAGGTCGCGTCCATCGTCGACGCGGGGATTGCCATCGGTTCCAGTGAGGCTGGAATCATCTTCGGTGGTGAGCCCCTCACCACGCCTTTTATTCTTTGGGACGGCATTCTCGCAGCCAGCGACGAGGAACTTCGTCGCTTCTGCCGCACCGCCCCCGCACGGCCCCTCAAACCCCGACTAAACCGCCCGTGGAGGAAACATGAGCATTAACAATCTTGGCGAGACCATCCGCAAGCGTCGCCGCAAGCTCGGAATCAACCAGCTGGACCTCGCCGAGAGGTCGGGCGTGTCCGACCGCTTCATCCGCGACCTCGAACACGGCAAGATGTCCCTGCGCCTAGATAAGCTCATCGATCTGCTGGAGGCGCTCGATCTCGACCTCACCCTGACGGAGGTCAAGCGACATCCAGGGCAGCACTAATCTGCTCGAATGCGCTGGCCACATCGGTGCGCCACACCACGTCGGCCTTCTTGTCCCCGCGCCCCGGCCCGCCGTTGATCACGGCGACGGGCTTGCCCTGCGCCCGCGCGTCGAGGACGAACGTGTAGCCACTCATGACGGCAAGTGAGCTCCCCACAACGAGGAGCGAGGAGGACTTGTCCAGGAGTTCCCGCGCCCGGGCCTTGCGGTTAGCCGGGACGGGTTCGCCGAAGTAGACAACATGGGGCTTGAGCTTCGTGGAGCCACAATTTTCGCACTCGGCGAGGTGGAACGCGGCGACGTCCTCGTCCCTAAGCGCCACGTCTCCGTCGGGGTTGACCATAGATGTGTCCACGTGGATGGACTCCACATATCCGGGGTTGGCTGACGCCAACCGCTTATCAAATCGCGTGCGCTTCTCCCGGTGACCGCACGTGAGGCAGCACACCGAGCCCAAGTCGCCGTGCAGCGGGATGACGGTGCGCGAACCAGCCTGCGTGTGCAGGCCGTCGACGTTTTGGGTGATGAGCCCCGAGACGAAGCCGCGCGCCTCAAGCGCGGCGATGGCGCGGTGAACCGAGTTGGGGCGCGCCTCATCCATGTGCCGCCAGCCGATGAAACTGCGGGCCCAGTAACGTCGCAAAGCCTCAGGGTCGTGCTGAAACTCCTGGTAAGTCATGGGGCGGTGGCGGGTGAGCGAACCGTTGGGGCCGCGATAATCGGGAATCCCCGAGTCGGTGGAGACCCCGGCCCCGGTGAGAACGAGGCAGCCGGTGGCCCGCAGCTGGCGGAGGATGAACGCGAGCGCCTGCGCAGGTGGGGTGGGGGTCACCGTCTCGTGGACGACGCGGGCGATGGATTTGAGGGCGGAGTCGTGTGCGAGTTGGACGGCGGGGTCGTCGAAGTGTTGGGTGCTCACGCAGCCCATTGTATGGAAGAGTAGGGCTATGAGCTTTGTTCTTGATTGTGATCCCGGCATCGACGATGCCTTCGCGCTCATTTACATGCAGCGGACCGGGCAGCTAGACGCCGTCACCACCACGGGTGGGAACGTCGGCACGGCACAAACGGCCACGAACGCCCGCTGGCTTCTCGACGCCCTAGGTGGGCCCACGGTCCCCGTCGCGCCGGGGGAACCCGCCCCCATCGCCCGGGAGCTCATCACCACTCCGGAAACCCACGGTGAGTACGGCCTCGGCTACGTTCACCCGACACCGGGCACGCTGCACCCGGGGCCGTGGGAGGACCTGTGGGGGTCGAAGCTTATCGTCACAGGTCCCCTGACTAACCTCGCCCGGTTCCGCGAGCGCTGCCCCGAACGGTACGCGGCCATTGAGGAGCTGACCATCATGGGCGGGGCCATCGATTACCCGGGAAATACAACCGATCACGCCGAGTGGAACATCTGGGTGGACCCCGAGGCCGCCGAGGACGTGTTTGGGCACCTCCCGCCCCACGCCCGGGTGACGCTGTGCCCGCTGAACGTGACCGAGGGGTTCCGCATCGACCCGGCGCGGCTCACGCCCATCGCGGAGGCACTGGGCGGGGAGGTCGGTGCCGCGCTTCCGGAGATCATGCGGTTCTACTGGGAGTTCCACGAGTCCCATGGCATCGGCTACACGGCGCAGATCCATGATCTGCTCACCTGCCTGATCGCGTGCGACGCCGTGGACTACGCGGTAGAGGAGGTGGCACTGACGGTGGACACGGGCGCAGACCGTGGCGCGGTGACGCAGGTGGCACACCCGGAGGCGGGCCGCCTGCCCGTGCGGGTGCTGACCGGCGTGGACTACGAGGAAGCACATAGGGTATTCTTCGATTCGATTGCCCCGAGGTGACATAGGGGCCCCTTCGCATTACTCACGCGCATTGGAGGCCGTATGTCTACAACCAAAAACACCATCCTCATCTGGGCCGGGGCCCTCGTCATCGTGGCGACGTGGCTCTTCCTCGTCCTCACCCGCCCGACCGATTGGGAATCCATCGGCGGGTCGACGGAGGCGATCGTGACGCTCGTGGGCTACGTCGGCGGGGCCGTCCTCCTCATCGCCGGCATCCTTCCGCGCCTTACCGCCCGCGAACTCGGGCTCATTCCCGTGGCGCTGGTTATCAACATGATTGTCGGCCAGATCGTGGGGTCCACCGGCCTGCCGCTGTACCTGGATTCGGTGGGGACGATGCTCGTGGCGGCGCTGGCCGGTCCCGCCGCCGGCCTGGCCACGGGCGCGTTGACGAGCGTCGTGTGGGGTGTCTTTAACCCGATGGCGCTGCCCTTTGCCGCCGGGTCCGGGCTGACAGGCTTGCTTGCTGGCCTCGCCATCCACAAGTTCAAGAGCTTCGAGCACCCGTGGCGCATCATCCCGGCCGGTGCCGTCATGGGCATCATCGTGGGCATGCTGTCCGCGCCTGTGGCGGCCTTCGTCTACGGAGGTACCGCCGGTGTGGGCACGGGTGCGGTGGTGTCCGCTTTCCGGGCGATGGGAAATTCGCTGCTGGAGTCGGTGACGTTGCAGTCGATGATCAGTGACCCGCTGGATAAAATCGTCGTGTTGTTCGTCGTGTGGGGGATCGTGAAGGCGCTGCCGGCGTCGATTGTGAAGCCCGCGCGGTGAATCCGCTCTCGGTAGCGTCGCTGGCCACGACGGCGTGGATCGTCGTCCTCGGCACAAATCGGTGGTGGCTTTCCGTTCTTGTTGCCATCGTGGCGGCATCGGTGGGCCGTGCGTGGGGGAAGACGCTCCTGGTGACGCTCCCGATGGCCCTCTCCCTCCTCGTCATTCACGCCCCGCACGGTCAGACGCCGATCGCCCCGCTTGTGACCGTCGAGGGTGTGGTGGCAACCGGCGCCCTGACCGCCCGCTTTGCCGCGTGCGTGGCCAGCGTGTTCGCGGTGGCCCGCTACGTGCGGGTGGAGGAGATGGTGAAGGCGATCCAGCAGGCGGGTTCGCCGCGGCTTGCCTACCTTGTCGGTTCCGCCTTCGCGGTGTTGCCGGAGGGGAAGCGCGCACTGGCGGAGGTCCGTGAAGCCGCCGAACTGGGCGGAATGAAAGCACCGAAACGGACGGTGGTGACGGCGGTTATCACGCTCCTCCTCGTGCGGGCGACGGAGCGCACGACGGCGCTCACCCACCTGGCGATAGACCGGCCGGGGCCGCGCACCATGTACGCCCCGGTGCCGCCCCGTGCGTGTTGGACGCTTCCGCTGCCGGCGGTGGCGCTTATTGCCGTGGTGGTGAAGGGAGCGGTCGGATGATCGATTATGTCTGGTACGACGGGGATATTCCGCGCCCGCTGTATCCCGCAGTTGGTGCCCGCCCGGTGCTCAGTGGCCTGCGCGCTACCGTGGCCGAGGAGATTGCCCTCCCGATGGAGCAGCGCGGTGAGACGCGAGCAGACATGCGGGAGCGCGTCGACACGCTGACACACGCGTTGGGAATCGAGCACCTTAAGGAAAGGGACCCACGGCACCTGTCGGGCGGTGAGACGCGCCTTGTCGCCGTCGCCAGCCTGCTCGCCTCCGGGGAAAAAGAAATCGGTTTGATCACACCGATGGCGGGGCTTGCGGAGCAGGCCGTGGAGCGGTTGCGGGCGGCGTGCGAAGCGACCTCACAGACCGTACACTGGCTGGACTTCTCGGACCGCCCGCGGACGCTGCCGCAGCGAGTGGAACCATCCGGCGCGCGGGTCGAGCGGGAAGGGATCCCGCTCACTGCCGGTGGCGTGACGCGCCTGGTCGGCCCCAACGGTGCCGGGAAATCCACCACGCTGCGCAGGCTTGCCCGCGCCCTTCGCGCCCCGCTGTCCATGCAGTTCCCGGAGGCGCAGCTCATCCTCGCGCGGAAGAGTGTTGAGGGGCCGCATCCCCTCGATTTGTCGCTGGGGGAGCAGCGCGTCGTGTCCGTAAAAGCGGTGACGGGCGCGCCCTACATGCTCATCGACGAACCGGATGCGGGCATCGGCCCCGCCCATTGGGAAGAGATCCACGCGCTTCTCGCCGGTGCGCTCGCGCGTGGTATCGCGGTCGTTTTGGCCTGCCATGATGAACGTTTTGCCGCAGATGTTGAGACGTACGCATGTGTCGAAACGATCACAATTTTGCGCCAGCCCTAGCGTGCGGGTAAGAGAAGCGCTAAGATGATGCCCGACCGGACAAAACCGGAAATAAGCAAAAACTTACCGCAAGGAGAGCTCGTGGGAAAGCAAGTTACGAACAAGGTAGTACTCGTTGGTGCAGGCGATGTGGGATTGGCCTACGCCTACGCACTGGTTAACCAGGGGACCGTCGATCACCTGGCAATGATCGACATCGACGAGAAGCGCCTCAAAGGCAACGTCATGGACTTGAACCACGGCGCCGTGTGGGCCGGTGGCTCCACGACGGTTACCGTCGGCTCCTACGAGGACTGCGCCGACGCTGACCTGCTCGTCATCTGTGCTGGTGCCGCCCAGAAGCCCGGCGAGACTCGCCTGCAGCTTGTGGATAAGAACCTCAAGATTTTGAAGTCCATCATCGAGCCCGCCATGGCCAACGACTTCGACGGCATTATCCTCGTTGCCTCCAACCCGGTGGACATTCTCTCCTACGGTGCATGGAAGTTCTCCGGCCTGCCGGCAAAGCGCGTCTTCGGCTCCGGCACGATCCTTGATACCGCCCGCTACCGCTGGATGCTGGGCGAGATGCACCACGTTTCCCCGTCCTCCATCCACGCTTACATCGCCGGTGAGCACGGCGATTCTGAACTTCCCGTGGTATCCACCGCCAACATCGCCGGTGTTCCACTTCGTGCCTATGCTGATCGCCAGGAAGGCTACGCCGAGAAGATTGAGAAGGTCTTCCACGAGACCCGCGACGCCGCCTATGACATCATCGATGCCAAGGGTTCTACCTCGTACGGCATTGGCATGGGCCTTGCCCGCCTGACCAAGGCCATTTTCAAGAACCAGTACGTCGCACTCCCGGTTTCTGCCCTGCTCAAGGGTGAGTACGGCCAGAGCGATATCTACCTCGGCACCCCCGCCATCATCAACCGCGGTGGCGTCAACCGTGTCATCGAGCTCGACCTCGATGAGCACGAGAAGGAGCTCTTTGACAAGTCCGCAACGCAGCTCCGCGAAATCATGGACGAAGAGTTTAAGTAGTTCGACTTCGTCAAGTTTGACTACGTCAAACTGTTAAATGGCCAGCGCCTTTTAGGCACTGGCCTTTTCGCGTTAACGTGGAAATATGCAGTTTGCTTCTCGACGTCCCTCCCCACTGTCTGGTGCCAAACCCACCCGAGTCGATCTTGCGGGCTTCCGAAGGAAACCCGTCGACGATCTCCTCCCCGTCGAGGGGGAAACGGAGCGGCTCGCACTCCTTATCGTCGGGGTGAACCCCAGCCCGTGGACTGCCGCCGTCAACGCGCCGTTTGCCCATCCAGGGAACCGATTCTGGCCGTCGCTTTACCGCGCGGGGCTCACTCCCTACGAGGTGGATGCCTCACGGGGCTTAAAAGACGATGACCTTCACATGCTGGAGGAGCGTCGCATCGGCATCACCAACTTCGTTTCTGGCTTGGCAACGTCGAAGGCCTCGGAGCTCACCGCCGAACAACTACGTGAGGGCGCGCAGGGGGTGCTCCGACTCGTCGAAAAGCTACAACCCGAAAAGGTGGCCATCGTCGGCATCACCGCCCACCGGCAGGCCTTCCGCAAGCCAAAGGCGAAGCTAGGAAGGCAGGAAGGGGAGTTTATCCCCGAGGGATGGCCCGCCACCGTGGAGTTGTGGGTGGTGCCGCAACCGAGTGGCCTCAACGCGCACGAGACGATCGATTCGTTGGCCGAGAAGTGGCAGGGTGTGATGGAATAAAATAAGGCTATGAGTGCGTCCCAAAAAACTAGCGCGAGCAATGTGCCCGCGCGTGTGGACACTGTGCCCGCGCGTGTGGCTAAGGTGCTGACGCGGTTTGCCTGGTTTCTCATGGCTATACCGCTGGTCATTGGGGTTTTCTACGTCTTTATTTGGGCGGGAATCCCCTTCAACCACGGGTACAGTTTCCTTGTCTACACTCCTGGAACGATCGAAGGCCGAGTGGGAATCGCCCGTGCAGACGACGGCGCGACGGAACTGCTGTACCAGCCGTGCGGTACCGATGCCCACAAACTCGTGGTGACGAACTTCGAGGGGCCAGCCACGGGAGTGGAAGCCAAGCAGCCACTCGGCTCAAACGCTCAGGTGTGGGTGCGAACAGGCGAAACAAACGAGCCCTTTACCGCGCGGCTATTTCCGCCCACTCTGCCACCGGGGTGGTCTCTCGAATCCAACACATACCCGCCAAGCGGCAGTAACGGACCATCGCAACCATTGGCCGCTTACACCTACACCGATGGTGAGGGCAGGAGTCTGACCGGCATGCCGGTACGGGTGACGGCACAATCGAAAATTGAGCACCTGGGGCCCGACAAGGTGCTCGTCAATGAGTACAAGCCCCTGGTCATGACACGGGAGGACTTCTTTAACTGCAAAGTCGCCACCCCAGAGCTTCCCGAGCCCCTTGTCTCCATCTACGGCGGGCTGTGGCTCCTATCCGGCGTGTACACACACTAAATGCCCTGGATGAGCTTTAACGTTCACCCAATGTGACAAAGCGGACTTTTCAAACTCCGATGTGACGTGTAGAGTCATCAATTGAAAAGAACAACACGTCAGGGTTGTTACTTGAACGGTAAAACGTATTGAGGCAAGACCTGAGGTTTAACAAAACGCACACCTTTTTCGTGTGCGCGGTTTGTTAAACCTCGGGTCTTTTTTCATGCGTCCACATTAATTAGTCACGATCGAAGGAGAATGTAAGTGGCTACAACAATGAAGAACGCGGCGGCGGATATCCTCGCTGGCGTGGGCGGTGCGGACAATATCCTCGCCGTCACGCACTGCGCGACGCGCCTGCGCTTCGAACTTAACGATGCCTCCATCGTCGATAAGGATCGTTTGGAAAAGAACGAAAAAGTCCTCGGTGCTGTCCCCCAAAGTGGTGACCGATACCAGGTCATCGTCGGTGGCGACGTTCCGAACGTGTACAACGCGCTCACCGCCCTACCGGAGATGCAGAACCGCTCCACCAGCGGGAACAGCGGAAAGAGTGGGGAGCGTTCCAACGACGACGTCAAGGCTGAGGCCCGCGCCAAGAGCAAGGGCTGCTTCCCCTGGTTGGATAACTTCTTCGAATTCCTCTCGGACTCGTTCCGCCCGATCATCGGCATTCTCCTCGGCGCGTCGCTCGTCATTGCGTTCACCGCCGTGATGGAGGCCTTCGGTGTGGTCGATACCCGCTCCGAGGACAAGGCCCCGGTGTGGTTCTTCCTTGATGCCATGTGGCGTTCCGTCTTCTACTTCCTGCCGGTCATGGTGGCTTACAACGCAGGTAAGCGTCTGAAGATCGACCCGTGGGTCTCTGCGGCGATCATGCTCGCACTCATGACACCTGAGTTCATGGGCCTGCAGGACAACCCCGCTGCCACATGCGTGACCAATGACGCCCTGGGTACGGAGACCTGCTCCATTCCGATCCTGGGGATGAAGCTGCTGCTTAATAACTACGGCGGCAACGTGTTCGTGCCGCTCATGATGGCTGCCGTCGCGGCACTTGTATACCGCTTCTTCCAGAAGGTCATTCCTTCCTCGGTACACATCGTGTTCCTGCCGTTCCTGACCCTCGTGATTGTCATGCCGATCACCGCATTCCTCATCGGTCCGTTTGGCATCTGGTTGGGCAACATCATCGGTACGGGCCTGGCGTGGCTGAATAGCAACGCCCCGTTCGTGTTCGCCATCCTCATCCCGATGCTGTACCCGTTCCTCGTTCCGCTGGGCCTGCACTGGCCACTCAACGCCCTCATGCTCATCAACATCGATACCCTGGGCTACGACTTCATTCAGGGCCCGATGGGTGCCTGGAACTTCGCCTGCTTCGGCGCCACTGCCGGTGTGCTCGCCCTGTCTATGCGTGACCACGACAAGGTCATGACGCAGACCGCAGGCTCCGCCCTTGCTGCCGGCCTCATGGGTGGTATTTCCGAGCCGTCCCTTTACGGCATCCACCTGCGTTTCAAGCGGATCTACCCGCGCATGCTCGTGGGCTGCTTCGCCGGTGGCCTCACCATCGCCATCCTGAGCCTTGCCACTAACGGCGTGACCACGAACGCGTTCGTGTTCACCTCGCTGCTTACCATCCCAGTGTTCAAGCCGATGGGTGTGTATGCCATCGCTGTCGCTGTCGCCTTCTTCACGGCTTTCGCCGCCATTTACTTCACCGACTACCTCAACAAAGAGGAGCGTGAGGAGCTCCGCAAGCGCCTCGAGGTCGATTACGAGGGTGGCGAGACGTACGCGGACACCGATACTGCCCCCGCCGCAGTTCCCGCAGCCGTCGGCGCGGGTGCTGGTGCAACCGCCGTTTCCTCTGCCGGTACGTCCGCTGAGGCGTCCGCTTCTGCATCTTCCGGAGCGCCCGCTTCTGCATCTTCCGGAGCGCCAGCGGAGGAAGATGTGACCGTCGTCGCTCCGGTTTCGGGCACTGTTATTTCGCAAAAGGATCTGAAGGATCCGGCGTTTGCGGCAGGCGCGCTGGGCACAGCGGTGGGGGTAGTCCCCACGGACGGAACCGTAGCTGCTCCGGTTTCGGGCAAGATCATCTCGGTGGCCAAGACCGGGCACGCCTACGGCATTAAAACAGACGATGGCGTGGAAATTCTCGTCCACATCGGCATCGATACGGTGAAGATGCAGGGTGAGGGATTTACCCCCCAAGTGGAAAAGAGGGATCGCGTCAATGTTGGCGACACTCTTGCCACCGTCGATTTCGATGCCGTCACCAAGGCTGGTTTCGACACCACTGTCATCGTTACGGTTGTAAACTCGAAGTCACTAGAAAGTGTGACGGAGACCTCATCCGACGCAGTTCAGGCCGGTGAACCTGTACTCTCAGTAAGGATGTAGGTACGACTCCATGTGGGAAGGTGTGAGCCAGTGAAAATACTGCGTGTGTTTAACAACAACGTCGTGCTGGCCAAGTCTTCCTCGGGAGAAGTGATCGCTACCGGTCGCGGGATTGGCTTCCAGGCGCATCGGGGCGACACCGTCCCACAGGAAAAAGTCCAACGAGTCTTTGTCCCCACGGACGGTCGCGACCCCGATCACCTCGCAGAGATGTTGGCCTTTATTCCGGCGCGGCACATCGCCGTCGTGTCGGAGGCCCTCGAGGAAGTCGATCCAGTCGGCCAGTTGAAAGACAAGATCACCCTGATCACGGCACTCGCCGACCACCTTGGATTTGCGATCCAGCGCGCGAAAGACCATGAGCCGATGGTCTACCCGCTCAAAAGCGAAGTGGAGAATCTGTACCCGGACGAGTACCGGCTCGCACAGGCCGTCATCGCGGCTGTGAATCGGAAGATCGAGGTGGAGCTGCCGGATTCAGAGTCTGTTGCAATTGCCCTTCACCTGGTCAACGCTGGTTTCGCTAGTGGTGACCTTTCCTACACGTACCAAATGACCGGTGTCATTCAGCAGATGCTGGAAGTGATCAGTTCGCACTACGGTGTCCCGCTGGATTCGTCTACGATGAGCGTTGCCCGGTTCATTACGCACCTGCGGTACCTGTTCGTGCGGTTGGCCCGTGGTGACCAGCTTGTCGACGAGAAATCGCAGCTAGCGGACCATATATTTACCCTCTATCCGGATGCTGCCGGATGCGTGGAGCAGATTGTTTCCATCATCGAGCTCCGGTTCGACACAGAACTGACAAAGGAAGAAATCGCGTACCTCACCCTGCACGTTGCGCGGCTGGGTACGACGGAAAGGATTCGACATGAATGATCGCGTAGTACTTCACGGTATCGGCGTTTCGTCCGGCACCGCCCATGGCCTTGCCGTGCGCATTACCCCTGCTGCAGGTGTGGATACCAACGAACCGGCGTGCACCGATGTAGAGGCTGACGGCCAGCGCGTCCGCGACGCTTTTAGCCAGGTAGCCGAGGGCCTTGCTGCCCGCGCCGAGAAGGCGCCGGAGGCCTCCAAGGCGATTCTTACCGCCACCGCCGGGCTTGCGCGTGACAAGGCGCTCGTCAAGGGCGTCGATAAGCAGCTGAAGAAGGGCATGGGTGTGACCGCCGCAGTGCACGAGGCCGTCGAGGTCTACGCCGGCAAGCTCCGCAAGATCGGTGGCTACATGGCTGAGCGCGTCACCGACCTCTACGACATCCGCGACCGCACGATCGCTCGCCTGCGTGGCCTGCCGGAGCCGGGCGTTCCCGAGCTCTCCGAGCCCGCCGTCCTCGTCGCGCATGATCTCGCACCTGCTGAGACCGCGACGCTCAACCCCGAGACCGTCCTGGGTATTGTCACCGCCGCTGGTGGCCCCACCTCCCACACGGCGATCCTCGCGGCACAGCTGGGCATCCCGGCCGCTGTCCAGGTCGTTGGCGTGGAAGAGCACCTCGAGGAGGACACGCACATCGCGCTCGACGGTGGTGTCGGCGAGGTCATCGTCAACCCGACGGAGACGGACACCCAGGAGCTGGAGGAGCGCTCCCGTCGTCGCGCCCGCGCACTGGCCGGTTCCTCCGGCGAGGGCTCCACGCGAGACGGCCACAAGGTGAAGCTGCTGGCTAACATCGGCACCGCCGACGATGCCCGCAAGGCCGCCACCTTCGACCTCGAGGGTTCCGGACTGTTCCGCACCGAATTCCTCTTCCTCGACCGCGACTCCGCTCCGACAGTAGAGGAGCAGGTGGAGACCTACACGCAGGTCCTCGAGGCCTTCGGCGACCGCCGTGTCGTCGTCCGCACGATCGATGCCGGCGCCGATAAGCCGCTGAGCTTCGCTAACCTCGGCGAGGAGGAGAACCCCGCACTTGGTCGCCGTGGCATCCGGCTCACGCAGGCTAAGGAAGAGCTTCTCGACGACCAGTTGGAAGCACTTGCCCTCGCTCACCGTAAGACCAATGCTGAGCTGTGGGTGATGGCTCCGATGGTGGCCACCGTCGATGAGGCCAAGTGGTTCGCCTCCAAGGCGCGCGGCTACGGCCTGCCCAAGGTGGGCATCATGGTGGAAACCCCGGCTGCGGCTATCCGCTCCCGCCAGGTCCTGTCCATCGTGGACTTCGCCTCCATCGGCACCAATGACCTGTCGCAGTACACGATGGCCGCCGACCGCATGCAGGGCGAGCTCGCCCACCTGCTCACCCCGTGGCAGCCGGCCGTGCTCTCCATGATCAAGGAGACCTGCAACGGCGGTAGCAAGACGGGCAAGTACATCGGTGTCTGCGGTGAGGCCGCCGGTGACCCGCTGCTCGCCCTCGTGCTTGTGGGCCTCGGCGTGTCCAGCCTCTCCATGGCGCCGAAGAAGGTCAACGCCGTGCGCGCCGCACTGCGCCTGCACGACATGTCCACCTGCCAGCAGATGGCCGCCTACGCCCTGGATTCCTGGACGGCAGAGGACGCCCGCGAGGCCGCCCTCAACGTTGCCGACCCGGTTATGAAGGACCTGCTCTAGGGCCTATAAGGCCTCTAAGACACTGTGGCCAGCAACGCCTGAGTGCTGAGTAAGCCCCTTTCGCCCAGCGGCGAAAGGGGCTTTATTATGCAAACTTTTCCGATTAGTGGGTTGATTGATACGGTTACGGATTAAACACTAAGGAAACGGTTGAGGTGTCAGACCCAATGACACTTGTTGGTTGCCAAAAATTAGGCGCGGAAGGAAAAACATGTCGTTTTCTACACGCGCATTCGCGTCTACAACCGCACTTTCTCTTGCTCTCGTCGGTGGCACCGCCGTCGCCCCTGCAGCGGGTGCCACGGAATGGACGGACAGTTTTCAAAGCTGTATGAATGTTACTGATAATCTTGTGAAAGGTGGCGAGAAGGTTGACGGATTTCTTGACACGAAGCTTGCCGATAAGGGCTGGAAAGCGTACAAGCTGGCCACGGACAACAACGGCTCGTCAGCTCCCGGTGATTCTTTCAGCCTGTGTATGGAACAAGCTTTAGCTTCAAAGGACCCGGAGAAGCAAGGTCCTGCTATCGGTATCCTCCTTGCCATCTTTGCGGGCGCGCTCGGCCTCGCTGGTGTCCTTGCAAGCCTTCTTGATCAGCAGGGAATCATCAACCTTCCTCGATAATTAAATACCCTGCAAGAACCGGCAAATTGATGGCTTGGGAGAAAAGCTCCCAGGCCTGTTGTTGTTTATGCTGTAGAGATAGTTGCATTTAGGTTGTAAACAAATCAAAGGGGCGTAAATGTAAACTGGTAAAGGCCTGCAAAGCAGCTGTTAGGTTTGGTAAAGTGAGAAAAACGGCGCGGAAAGGCCGCGCTATACCTCTACGTTTCTGTAAGGAGAAACCCATGAAGCTTCGAGCGATTGCTTCCGCAACTGTCCTCTCTGTAGCCCTTGCTGGTGGTTCTGTTGTTGCCCCGACGGCAGGAGCTGAAACTCCATCCTGGGGAGAGCAAGCCGGACAAACCTCTTCAGCGTTTCTGACGTGCGGATCAGTTTTGAAGGCAGTAGCTGAAAAAGGAGGTAGGAGCGACGAATGGATCGAGGCAAACTGGGATTCTATTAAGGAGGATATGGGATCTAAAGGTTCTTCCGCCCCCGGTGATTTCTCCACTTTGTGTTTCGAGTCGGGTCTGGCGAGTGACGATCCTGAGCTAGCAGCAGCATCCTGGTCTCTTCTGATTTTCCTCATTCTCTTGGGTGTCGGTGCTGTCTCCACGGTCGTAGCTCCGAGGTAAATGAAAGAGTAAAGGTTTCTTTTCCGCACACGATACGAGGGGAGAATTAAGTTTCGCCCGGTAGGTCTACCGGGCCGTTTTTCGTTCCTTGACTCCGAAGTCCGCAGATAGGGGCGATGGCTGCTACATTTTCAGGTATCGAAGCAAAAGCCCGCCGTGGTCCTGGTGGGTATTGCATGATGAAAGGCAAAGGAAAAATGAAAACTCGTGGAATCGCCGCAGCAGTGGCTACGAGCCTCGCACTAGCCGGTGGAGTTGTAGCAGCACCCGGTGCGGTGGCAGAGGAAAAAAGCTCGGAAAACGCAAAGGTCTTTGAGGCGTTCCAACAGTGCATGACGCAGGTGGACAGAGAAAAGGAAAAACTCGGCCACGACTTCACCGAAGAAGAGTGGGCTGGATTCAAGGGAGACACCAAGGGGTCCTCCGCGCCGGGTGATTCCTTCAGCTACTGTGTGGAAAGCGGGCTATCCTCTGACAACGTTGACCGGATCGCACAATCCTGGATCATTGTTGTGGGAATCAGCGTTGCCGTGACTGCGGTGCTCGGCATGTTTGGCAGCTTCCGTCTCGTCTCCTTCGAAAGCCCCTTCAGGTAATCGTAGAGGGGGCGAACTTTTTCTGAACACGCCGCGAGGGTCGCAATGTGGGGTAGAGTGGCGCGGAGCTCAGCCTGGAATGACGCGTTGCCGTGGGCGCCAGCGAGCTGCCGGAACCGGAGCAAAGATGCACGGGCCTCCTCTGCACTGGTGAACGTGCCAACGCGTTCCCCGTCGTGCCAAACGTGAAAGGTGTCGATGGCATCGTCGAGAGGGAGGATGGCATCGGGGACAGCATTGTAGCCGCGGTCGTGCCCGGCGATGCTTGTCCATCTAGGAAAGGGGAGTCCGAGCTGCTTTTGGGCAAAGTATCGCTGAGCGATGCCGAGGCGGCTGACCTCACCGGGAGTGGCAACGAGTTCCACGACGATGGAGTAACCATCAGCGACGAAGTCGCACACCGTGCGCTTAACAGTCGCCGTGTTAGTAAGCGTGTTTTCCAGATAGGCGTTAAACCGGTTTTCGCGGCATCTTTCGAGGATGCCAGCGAAGACGAAACCGACTGGTTCATTGGATAGCACATCCATCCGCATCTCATCGGCGTCCACAATCTCGTCGAGACGGGGGTGGAGCAGCCGGATCTCGTCGGAATCGACCACCACGCCCGGGCGGGTGCGCTGCAGTCTGCTCACCATGTGGCTCTTGCCAGCGGCAGATTGGGCGGACACGTAGGTTAGAACCGGTTCGTCCGCTGGTACTTGGTCAGCGGAGACAAGGTCCCACGCGGTATCAAGCATCGTGCGCTTATGCTCATCGGTAGTGGCAAAGTCCTGTGGAGAAAGTGCGGTCATTACTCGCTCATCTCCTTTTCCAGTTCGGCCGAAAGGATGTGGGCCGCAGACTGAATTTCTTTCGGATCGTCGCAGTTAAGGTCGAGGTAAAAGCGTCGAAAAGCAAGTGCCTTCTGACGTAGAAACAGCGCGGTGGCGTGGTTGGTCTCAACGGCGGCGCGGCGCAGAAGGCGGGTGGAAAGTGTGGTCGCAGCATCATGGACCGCGTCGAAAAGCATGATGTAGCTATGCGGAAGGGAACTCATGGAACCGAGACTAGACGAGGCAGTCACGCGGAACGGTCAGGTATCGAACAGAAGGGTGATGGAGAAACCATCTCTCATACGAAATATTGAGAAAAAATCCACAAATCCGGAAGTAGAACCGCCACAAATCCGGAAGTAGGACCGCCACAAATCCGGAAGTAGGACCGCCACAAATCCGGAAGTAGAACCGCCACAAATCCGGAAGTAGAACCGCCACAAATCCGGAAGTAGGGTTTATTTCCGCTCGTAAACGCGCTATATTTGACCGCATGGATGTGAAGGAATTTACCGGTGTAGATTACAGCCGACGTGTGATTGATAGAGAGGTCGAAAACCTCATTAAGACGGTGCCTGCCATCGTCATTGAAGGGCCGAGGGGATGCGGAAAGACAATGACGGGCCTGAATTTCGCACGCTCTGCCGCTTTCTTGGACTCTCCCGAGACAGAACTGCTGGCGGCAACCGATCTGTCACTTCTGACCGAAGGTGAAAATCCGCGATTGCTGGACGAATGGCAGCTTTACCCGGCCCTGTGGAACGTAGTTAGGCGAAGAATAGACTTTGGTGGAAGCTACGGCTCTTTCATTCTCACGGGGTCTGCGGTTCCAAATGATGATGTGCGACGGCATTCGGGTGCAGGACGGTTCATCCATCTGAGGCAGCGCACGATGACCGGATTTGAAAAATCATTGTTGCGCGAAAATAGGGGTGAAAAATCTCCTGATGATGGCGGCGAGGTTTCCCTCCGCGGGTTGTTTGCAGGAGAGGGGGTTAAAGCTGACACCTCCAGCTCCGCGATTACAGATGTGATTAGCCAACTGTTAACGCCGGGGTTTCCGAACATGGTTCTGATGGAACCATCGGCGCGAAGAAGAATGCTGGAGGGGTACATTCAAGATATTTCAGAGGTCGATATTCAGAGGTTGGCGGATGTGCGTCACGATCCCCACTCAATCAGAGCACTTCTAGCTTCGCTGAGTAGGCATGTCTCCACCAGTGTTAGTTGGGAGACACTCCGAAAGGATCTCCGCAATGTTGATGTGGAAATTTCCGTGAAAGGAGTGCAACGTCTGATTGAGTTACTCGAGCGGATGTACGTGGTGGAAAGCGTTCCTGCGATGCGTACGCAGCTACGGTCACGGGCGGTACTGCGCAAATCATCTAAGTTTGTTTTAGCTGATCCGGCGCTTGCTGCAGCTGCACTTCATGCTGATGAAGAGGCATTATTGGCAGATATGGAGACGACGGGCTTCCTATTTGAGTCAGCGGTGATCCACGATCTTGCCGTGTTTGCGCAGGCGCTGGAAGGCAGTGTGGGGTACTACCGAGATTCCAATAATCATGAGATCGATTGTGTGATCGAATTAGAAAACGGGGCTTGGGCTGCCATAGAAGTGAAGCTTGGACTCAACCAAATCGAATACGGGGCAGAAAGACTTTCTTTGGCCGTTGATCAGATTGACAAGAATCCGCCTGCGTTTAAAGCTGTCGTGACCGGTAATGGACCAATATTGCAATTGAAAGACGGGACATTTACCTTTCCGCTTCATGCGCTGCGTCCATAGCTAGGTCGGGGGCAAGTGCCTCGTTCGCTACCGGCGTACACCCCACTGAACTGGGGGAATGGGAAATTTAGGGGAAAATGGAAAATAATCTGGGGCGGCGAACGGTTAAGGTGGGTAGCAGTTAGATAAAGGTAGTAGTACACGCGAAGGGGAAACATAAGTGTTCGAACGGTTTACGGACCGCGCCCGCCGAGTCATTGTGCTCGCGCAGGAAGAAGCGCGGATGCTCAACCACAATTACATCGGCACCGAGCACATCCTGCTCGGCCTCATCCACGAGGGCGAAGGCGTGGCCGCCAAGGCCCTCGAATCCATGGGTATTTCGCTTGAGGATGTGCGCAAGGAAGTAGAGGAGCTCATCGGCCCCGGCTCGCAGCCGCCGAGCGGGCATATTCCGTTTACGCCGCGCGCCAAGAAGGTGCTCGAGCTGTCCCTGCGCGAAGGCCTCCAGATGGGGCACAAGTACATCGGCACCGAGTTCCTGCTCCTCGGCCTCGTTCGCGAGGGTGAAGGTGTTGCTGCACGTGTGCTGGTGAAGCTCGGCGCGGATCTGCCGCGTGTGCGCCAGACGGTGATTCAGCTTCTGTCCGGCTACGAAGGCCAGCAGGGTGGCGAGGCACCAGAGGGTAGCGGACTCGCGGGTGCGGGTGCTGCCCCCGGTGGTGGCGCGTTCGGTGGACGCCAGATGGGCGGCCCCGGTGAGCGCTCCAACTCGCTGACGCTGGATAAGTTCGGCCGAAACCTCACGCAGCTGGCCAAGGACGGCAAGCTGGACCCGGTTGTGGGGCGTGAGAAGGAAATCGAGCGCATCATGCAGGTGCTCTCCCGCCGTACCAAGAACAACCCGGTGCTTATCGGTGAGCCGGGCGTCGGCAAGACGGCCGTGGTCGAGGGCTTGGCGCTCGACATCGTCAACGGCCGTGTTCCGGAAACGCTGCGTGATAAGCAGCTGTACTCGCTGGATCTCGGCTCCCTCGTTGCGGGTTCCCGTTACCGTGGTGACTTTGAGGAGCGCCTGAAGAAGGTGCTCAAGGAGATCAACCAGCGTGGTGACATCATCCTGTTCATCGACGAGATCCACACCATTGTTGGTGCGGGTGCCGCCGAGGGCGCGATCGACGCTGCTTCGCTGCTGAAGCCGAAGCTCGCCCGCGGTGAGCTGCAGACCATCGGCGCGACCACGCTGGATGAGTACCGCAAGCACATCGAGAAGGATGCCGCACTCGAGCGTCGTTTCCAGCCAGTCAACGTGCCGGAGCCGTCCGTCGAGGACACCATCCAGATCCTGAAGGGCCTGCGCGACCGCTACGAGGCGCACCACCGCGTGTCCATCACCGACGGTGCACTCGCTGCCGCCGCCAGCCTGTCGGATCGCTACATCAACGACCGTTTCCTCCCGGATAAGGCCGTTGACCTCATCGATGAGGCTGGTGCCCGCATGCGCATCAAGCGGATGACGGCGCCGGAGGGCCTGCGCGAGATCGACGAGCGGATTGCCAAGGTGCGCGGCGAGAAGGAAGCCGCCATCGACGCTCAGGACTTTGAAAAGGCCGCGGGTCTTCGCGATAACGAGCGCAAGCTCACCGAGGAGCGCGCCGAGAAGGAAAAGCAGTGGCGCAATGGTGAGCTGCAGGAAATCGCCGAGGTAGGCGAGGAGCAGATCGCCGAGGTGCTGGCCAACTGGACCGGTATCCCCGTGTTCAAGCTCACCGAGGAGGAATCCTCCCGCCTCATCCACATGGAGGACGAGCTGCACAAGCGCATCATCGGCCAGGAGGACGCAGTCAAGGCCGTCTCCCGCGCCATCAGGCGCACCCGTGCCGGCCTCAAGGATCCGAACCGCCCGTCCGGCTCCTTCATCTTCGCTGGTCCGTCCGGTGTGGGTAAGACGGAGCTGTCCAAGGCCCTCGCTGAGTTCCTGTTCGGTGACGATGACTCGCTCATCCAGATCGACATGGGCGAGTTCCACGACAAGTTCACGGCCTCGCGCCTGTTCGGTGCTCCCCCCGGATACGTCGGCTACGACGAGGGTGGTCAGCTCACCGAGAAGGTTCGTCGCAAGCCCTTCTCTGTGGTGCTTTTCGACGAAATTGAGAAGGCACACAAGGAGATCTACAACACCCTGTTGCAGGTCCTCGAGGAAGGCAGGCTTACCGACGGCCAGGGACGCGTGGTGGACTTCAAGAACACCGTCTTGATCTTCACCTCCAACCTCGGAACGCAGGATATCTCCAAGGCTGTGGGCATGGGCTTCACCGCCAACAACGAGACGGACGACGACGCCAAGTACGAGCGGATGAAGGACAAGGTTACCGACGAGCTGAAGAAGCACTTCCGCCCCGAGTTCCTGAACCGTATCGATGAGATTGTGGTGTTCAAGCAGCTCACCCGCGACCAGATCGTGCAGATGGTCGACCTCCTCACCGCACGCGTGGCCAAGATGTTGCGGGAGAAGGACATGGGCTTGGAGATCACCGAGAAGGCCAAGAACCTTCTGGCCAAGCGCGGTTTCGACCCGGTGCTCGGTGCCCGCCCGCTGCGCCGCACCATTCAGCGTGAGATCGAGGATGCGCTCTCCGAGAAGATCCTCTTTGGCGAGGTCGGTGCCGGCGAGATCGTCACCGTCGACGTCGACGGCTGGGACGGTGAGTCTGAGGACACGGACAAGGCCACCTTCACCTTCACCCCGAAGCCAAAGCCGCTGCCGGGCGTTGAGGATGAGGCCCCCGCCGAGTCCGGCGACCACGCTCAGGCAAGCGAGGGCGACGAGTAGTTCGCCTCCACCTTCTACGTGCTCCCACCTTCTACGTGCTCCCATCTTTTAAGGTGGGAGCACCTCTTTATGCCTCAGCTACGATGATGAGTGTGACAAGGATTCCTCGACCCTTACTCGCCTTCCTCGGCGGGCTCACACTGTTTGTTATCTTTTGCGTTGTTTGGCTGTGGAACGCGGATCCTCTGAAGCAAGCTCTGACTCGGGCGTCGGCCGAGAACCCACCGGTGGCCGTGAACCTCGCGGAGATCTATCACTTGAACGCCACCGAGATCGCCGTGCAATGCGGGTACCAGAGCAACTCCGATGCTTCGCGGGCGCTCGGTATCTCCGCGCGACAGGCCCGCGACCTAAAAAATAACGATGCTGACAAGGTAGTCTATTTCCGAGACGCGCGTTCTTCACTGCTCAAGGTTGTCACCCTCCCCAGTAACGCCAAGATCTGTGATGACATCACAAGCCTCACATGGATTCCCAACACTCCAGTGTGTTTCACTCCGGACGAGCGCTGGCCCGGGTTGTGGCGGGGGAGGCTGTGCGCAGTTTAGCCTGCGCCACCGACGGGCAGGTGATTCTCAGGCCTTGTTTAGTTTTGAAAAAGCTAAGAAAACTAGGTTGATTGTGGTGTGGTGATGTAGCTAAGCCTCGTCATCTACTTGTTTGGCTGCGGGATGCGCGAGGATCGCGCAGTAGATGAAGTCACCACTGGTGATGGCGTATACGGTGGAAAGAATCGATAAATCAGCGGTGTTGCTGAAATGACTATCAACGTGAGTAGTAGAGCGACAACGATGTGCCGATACCCAACAACGTGCATGTTCAGTGGGGCTACTGTGTGTCCGGCATCCTACGCGGCATCACTTTTCTTTGTTGCGGTGGTGCGGACACCAAAAAAACCGTTGCTTGGGTTAGTTCCGTTGATCTTGGGCCCGCCAGAGTTTTAACAGAATAAACTCCAGGAGCGCTAAATGAACGGCTGAATCGATGAGGGAAATGTCCATGTTCTTCTTCTTTCGGTGTATCGGGTTGTGAGTGACACTCGAACTGGCAGTCTTGAAGAACTACTTGCTACCACCTATGGAGCTAGCGAAAGGGAACACGCAGCATGATGGGTGACAATGGAACGAAATGTGGAGTTGTAGTTGGGGAGTCGGTGGAAGAAAAGAGCTCTTTATGGTCTTCAGTAACGAGGACTAGGACGGGTATTTTAAAGTACTAGCTTGCGGTATTTACTGAATCTTCCGCTGCGCTGAGGTGGAGCCTCATCTATCACGAAATAAAGAAACGGAAGCTCCCGTTTAGTGCGGGGAGCTCGTAAATGAAATTCCGCGTTGCTCTGCAGGATTGAAACTTGCCTCTGTTAAATCGCAATCAATGAATGAAGCATCTCTGAGGTTTGCCCCCATCCAGTTTGAGTGGGTGAAATTTCCAGTGAAAAACGCCCCCGGTGCATCGGCACCCACAAAGCGACATTCGGAAAAATCACCGGAGAGGATTGCTCCAGCTAACTGAGCATTTTCAAAGTATGTTCGGTGAGCATCTACGTTTACCAACCGTGCCTTTTCGAGCCGAGCGAAGTAGAAAGACGTCTCCGAAATGCACGCGTCGTTCAAAATGGCGTGGTCCAACAAAGCAAATTCAAAGTCGATGTGTGCTGTGATGTGATCACGTATGAAATGAAAATTCAGTGCTGTATCTATCGCGATACTAAACCCATTGTCCCGCCACCCGTCATACGGGCCAAAGCCGGGAACTGATGTCAGAATGCGGGATCCGAGCTCCGCGAAAATGTAGTTTCTTACCGGGCTCGCAATCGATCTATCTTTCGTGATTTGCAATAGGAGGTGAGCATATGGGCTGATGAGTCTTGAGGCAGCGGGCGGGGTGAGATTACTTTGATTAGCGATTGTGTCCAGACGACAAAAAATGGTGTCAACGAATTGCTTGTCTATCTTATCTAGTGAAAATGTAAATCCATCGATTGGATTCAAAATACTGGGGGACATTGGTTACCTACACCTACGGAAGTAGATCTCCGAATCTTTTTGTTGTGTTGACATATTCCGGGCAGGGAGGAGACTTGTACTCTAGGCCCCGATTAAAAGGGTTGGCAGTGCACCAAGTAAATAAAACCATTTATGAATTCCGAGCGTTTCCCCGATGTGTCAGGGTTGGTCAGCTCGTCGGAAATTGGAGGTCCGAGCCAGGAGTGCTCCGCGCCGATAGCTTGGTAATGGTTGTGGATCTCCCCGCAAACTGATTTATGAGCAGGTGCAAATGATTTACACCCTGGGCTGCGGTTTGCCAAACGTATGGTGGGATTTGTTGGGATTTCTGGGCTAATTTGTTCCACTTGTCTTTTGTGTTTTATCAAGAGGTCCGGACGATTGTGCTGTAGCTCTTCCAGTTGCTCGCTTGGGGTTGGGGAGAAACGGTCGCTGACATAGTCATCCGGTGTGGTCGTTGATGATGGGATGCGGGCTTGTGCGGTGCATGTTGAAATGGTGAACATCAGGAAAGGCTCAAAGTACAAACCAACGTGGCTAGAAATATTAGGTTGGTACTCAAGGACTGTTCCGTTGTTTGGCCGAGCCGCATTTGTGTCTCCGTTTCAAGTGACTTCACCACTTATTATAGTGTTCTGTGGTGTTTTTCTGGGCGGATGTAGTCTCAACCTTAGGCTTGGGATCAGCGTCAAAAGCACAGTTGCGCACCGTAGCTGGTCCGAAGCTAGTCATATCGAACGTCGAACCTAAAAATGAGCAATTGAAAAAGGTAGAACGTTTGGTAATACCTAAGGCGAGAAAATCTGTTTTAGTGAAATCGCAGTCTATGTAGGTGCCGGTTAGTACCCCGTTGTAAAATTTGGTGCCCGAGAAGTTGCAACGAGTGACGGTGGCGTGCGACAAGATGAGGTAGTCAGCCCACATATTTCGGCAATCAATCCCATCCATGACGGGAGCCTCTATAGCAATTTGGCGCAGATCGGCTCCGCAGAGGTTGAGGGGGAGAATATCGTTGCGCTTGAGGAGTTCTGACAAGGCGACGCTGCGAACTTGATTGTTAGTGAGGCGAAGGCCTGATATAGCGCGTAGAAGTGAGTTGGCGATCTCGGTGCGGTCAGTCGGGGAGCATGTCGGATCGTCGGCAAGCACAAGGAGTGAGGAGACGAAGAACTGCTGAGTTAGCGGTGAATCCGATGAGCGGGGGAGGGGTGGCAGCTTCATGACTTAAGGGTACCGCCTTACAAATAGCGAAAAACGATGAAAAGAAAATTAGTAATACCGGCTACCTCTTGACGGTGGTCAAATTTGTGTGTATAAAGGGTTGTGACGGAGAAAACACTCTCCGCAGGTCTAGTTTCTAACAGAGGAGACAAATCATGGCACTTCTGACCATCGGCGATAAGTTCCCAGAGTTCAAGCTCACTGCGCTTAAGGGTGGCGATCTGCACGACGTTAACGCCCAGAAGCCGGAGGATTACTTTGAGGAGATTTCCAATGACTCCTTCCGTGGGAAGTGGCTTGTATTCTTCTTCTACCCCAAGGACTTCACCTTCGTCTGCCCCACCGAGATCGCAGCCTTCGGCGAGTTGGATGAGGAGTTCCAGGACCGCGATGCGCAGATCATCGGTGGCTCCATCGATAACGAGTTCGCACACTTCCAGTGGCGCGCAACCCACAAGGATCTGAAGTCCATTCCGTTCCCCATGGTCTCCGATATCAAGCACGAGCTCATCCGTGCTCTTGGTGTGGAGAACGCTGACGGTGTTGCTGACCGAGCAACCTTCATTATTGACCCGGACGGCATTATCCAGTTCGTGTCCGCCACCCCGGATGCCGTGGGCCGCAACGTCGACGAGGTTCTCCGTGTCCTCGACGCCCTCCAGTCTGAGGAAGTTTGTGCCTGCAACTGGGAGGCCAACGACCCGACCAAGAACATTGACAAGATGGACGTCCTGAAGGAAGAGCTGAAGTAAAAATATGGCAATCGAAAACCTCAAGAACGCGCTGCCCGAGTACGCGAAGGATCTCAAGCTGAACCTCAGCTCGCTGACCCGTTCCAAGGAACTTTCCGAGCAGCAGCTATGGGGTTCCATGCTGGCAGCGGCAGCCGCTACCCGCAACGCCCAGGTGTTCAAGGAAATCCGTGAGGAGGCAGCGGAGCACCTGTCCGAGGAGGCTATGAACGCCGCCTCCATGTCCGCCTCCATCATGGGCATGAACAACATTGCCTACCGCGCCCAGGAGTTCCTCCCGGACGAGTACGCCACCATCCGCATGGGCCTGCGCCAAAACGGCATGGCCAAGCCCGGCGTGGACAAGGTTGACTTTGAGCTGTGGAACATCGCCGTCTCCGTGATCAACGGCTGCGGCCGCTGCACCGCCGCCCACGAGCACACCGTGCGTGAGGAGGGCCTCAAGGAGGCCCAGGTGTGGGAGGCTGTCAAGGTGGCAGCGACCCTCCAGGGCATCGCCCAGGCTCTGTTCATTGAGTCCGCGAAGTAACCCTTAGGGCACAAAACAACGTACACATTCCGGATCCCATTGAGGGGTCCGGAATTTTTTATTCGGCTTTTACTCAGGTCTGGCGATGGGTTAGCTTGTTGCGGTGTATTTCGGGAGCGGGGCCAATCGCAAGTACACAGTCGGGTTGCGGATTTAAGAAACTGATGTCCGTGGCTCGGGCAGCTTTTGAGGCTTGTCGACGCTTTGTGGTCGCCGAAATCTTTCAATTCCGCTGTAGTTCGGTGGGTACGGTCGGTACCATAAGCTCTATGGCAGCAGCCACCAGAAATAGCAAAGTTAAGAGCGCGGTTGAACAAAGACTGGAGCGTGCGGATGCCGCGCGGTCATTTGTAGCAACGTGGTCAGGGCGTGGCTATGAAAAAGGAGATACAGCTTCTTTCTGGATTCAGCTCCTATCGCAGGTAGTAGGCCTAGAAGATGTCGTCACGGCGGTGCATTTCGAAGAGCGAGTGAGCACTGGAGGCTTTATTGATGCCCATATTCCCTCAGCGAAAACACTGATTGAGCAGAAAGCTCTGGGGGTTAATCTGGGTAAGCCAGAAATGCGCCAGGGGCGCTTGGTAACCCCGTTCGAACAGGCTAAGGCATACGCCGACGAGATGAAGAACTCGAACCGGCCTGACTACATCAGTGTTTCGAACTTCTCCCATTTCCGCATCCATGATCTAGACCAAGAGCGTCCGGCAGAGAACTACGTTGAGTTCTCGCTGGAGGAGCTGCCAGAGCAGTTTCATCTCCTAGATTTCATTGTCACAGGACAAAAAGCCCGCAGGGTAAAAGAGCAGCAAGCTTTCTATGCATGCGGGCGAACTCGTTGGCATGCTGTACAAGAGTTTGGCTGCTCAATACATAGATCCGGAGAGCGAACGTAGTCGGCATTCTCTCAACGTGTTATGTGTTCGGCTCGTATTCTGCTTATTCGCGGAGGATGTGGGACTCTTCGGTAAGGATTCGTTGTACCGCTATCTCTCTGGGGTACCTACTGAATACATGCGGGGAAAGATGATCGAGTTCTTTCGTGTGCTGGATACTCCCTATGATGATCGTGATGCGTATATTTCGGACGAGCTATCGCAGTTCCCCTATGTGAACGGCGGATTATTCCGCGAGGAAGACATTGAGATTCCGCAATTCACTGAGGACATTGTCTCTTTACTGGCAAACGAGATCTCACGTGACACCGACTGGTCAAAAATCTCTCCAACCATCTTTGGTGGGGTATTTGAGTCCACACTAAACCCGGAGACCCGTGCCAAGGGCGGGATGCACTATACGAGCCCGGAAAACATCCACAAGGTCATCGACCCCCCTTTCATTGACAGTTTGAAGCAGGAGCTGGAATCGATCCTGACGGATCCAGAGATGACTCCGCTTAAGAAAACAAGGCGGCTGAAAAAATACCACGATAAGTTTTCCGAGGAGATGAAGCTCGCAGACGAGCGCCGGTCGTTGGTGTAGGTGGTGGCGACGTGATCCAACCTGGCCACCTGCTCCAGCCCGGCTTGGTCGGTGATCTGGTGATGGTTCGGGTAGTGGTTGTTGTGCGCATTGCCGCTACTGGTGGCGGCGCATAGGGTGAACGGGGTCATGCGGGGTGCACCTCCTGGAAGTCGGCATCGAAGAAGCGGATCGGGGATGTCCATCTGGTGTGCCCAGCCGATCTCGGCGCGCATCCCAGCGCTGACCCGACCGATGTATGCCCATAGTTGTTCGCATTTCGACAGCAGGATGCGGTTGAAGAACATGGCCAGCTCGCGGGCGTCCGGGGCGGTCTTTTCCATGAACTGCGGGTAGTGCAGATGTGGGGCGAGCGGGATCTGGCGTGCTGACACCGCGAACGCGCTGACCCGGCGGGCAAGCACGATGTTCGCCTCCACATCGCCGGAATACGGGGAGCAGATGTAAACCAACGGTCGGCACCCGTACTCGGCGCGCTGAATCGCTTTCAGCGCGCGGTAGCAGGTCGGGTCGGGGTATCCTTCGACGTTCTTCTTCGGTATTCCGGTATCAAGAAGCGCAGTGGTGGGTATTTGGTGTCCTCGCTTTCACGCTCGATCACCGGTGGCAGGCCACGGGTGTTCTTCAACAGGTCATAGATGAACAGGCGGCCTTTCTGCGCCCAGTACATGTGGGTGCGGGTCTTGCCCTCGTCGTACTCGTGCGTCTTGGACTGGGTGTAACCCTGCTCAGCAAACTTGGCGTAGAGGAACCAGCGCCCGGACTGGTGAAACTGCACCTGCTCCTCGCGCAGAATCTGGTTGAGCTTCTTCGCCGACAAGCCGTAGTCCTTGGCGATCTCGGTGGTGGTGATCAGCGACGGCGACACCAGCATCACGTCGTAATACGACACCTTCGGTGCCGCCTCCAGCAGTGCTTGCTCGGCGGCGAGCCGCTTGGCCCGCTCGGCGCGCAGGGCGGCGATTGCTCGCTCCAGGAACAAATCATCATTGAGCAGCTCGTCGATGGCGTACATGCCGTGAAGGCGGATGGACGGGAGGACGTCGTCGAACACCCACGCCTCGAACTGCCGGGCGGCGGGCAGCTTGGAGGAGACGATCAGCCGGTACGGGTCGCCTTCGCTGATGAACCTGACCTGCTGGATGCCGCCAGCCGTTTCTAGGGGGTAGTGATTCACGACCACCCCCTTGCAGTGACGCGCCAGGGCATCTTTCGTGTTGGCGTAGCCGAGGGCGGTCGCCACGTCCTTGCCGCAGAACAGGACCTGCCCGCCCGAGGTGATGGTTCGGATCGTACCGAACTCGTGGTTGGTGAACGCATGTAGCGCGGTAGCCATGACCGGTTCCTTTTCTGAGAGCCGGGTAGACAATCGTGGGCGCGGGATGCGCCAGGCTCTCACCTGTCAGGCACGGAAGGCACCGAAACCGGACACGGTGTGAGGAAGGCTCTCGCCCATACGGCCCCCGAGCACCGACAAATCCGGACGGGTCAGAGGACACACTGGTGTGTGAACGTACCGATCTCCGTGCCCCGTGCTCTTGCTTCCGCGTCATCAACCAGGTAACCTTGTAGTCAACATGACCGGTTCCGCTGCCCGCCTCGGTGGGAGTCCAGGGCCGGTCTTCGTTTTTCGTATTAAACAGGGGTGCGCGTGGAGCAGGTGAAGCAGTTCAAGACCTACGGTGAACAGGTCGAATTGCTTCGTCAGCGTGGGATGCGAGTGAATGATCCTCAGCATGCTGAGACGCTGCTGGCGCGATTGAACTACTACCGCTTGTCCGGATACTGGTACCCGATGCGCCGTTTCTCCCAAGGCGACGGCACTGCCCAAAATGAATTCGTTGACGGAGCATCGTTTGACCTGGTGGTAGCCCTCTACGGGTTTGACGAGCAATTGCGCCACAGCGTGTTCATCGAGCTTGATCGCGTGGAGTTGGCTATTCGGACCAAGCTCGGTCACGAACTGGGCCACCTCGACCCGCTGATCTATTTGGATCCCCAGCGTTTGAGCGCCCGGGCACGGCAGCGAAACAAAGACGGGCGTAGCGTGCACGAGGTGTGGCTGAGAAAGTACCAGTCGGCATTGAAAGCGTCGAAGGAGGACTTCGTCGCCCACCACAAATCCAAATATGGCGGGACTCTACCCATCTGGGCGGCCGTCGAAATCATGGATTGGGGAATGCTGTCATACCTGTACGGTATGTCGCCCAATATCGTGCGCAAACGGATTGCCGAGCCCTGCGACCTAACTGGTCCTCAGCTTGAATCATGGCTGAAATCCTTGAATATTCTGCGTAATTACGCAGCTCATCATGCAAGGATGTTCAACCGTGTTTACGGCATCAAACCGAAACTGAACAATGACGTCAGGCTGGCTCCGGTAGCTGAAGGGATGAATCGCGTGTTCGGGCAGCTCTCCCTTATCCAATACTTGCACCGCCAACTGGACTTGTCTCCAGCCGACCGGCTACCGAAGCTGTTCGACACTTACCCGCACAATCCTATCGTGCCGTTTTCTCGCATAGGCGCACCTGACAACTGGCGCGAGTTGCCTCTTTGGCGTGTCTAATCCTTGCGGTAGTAGTCGCATTCGTACCCGTCGGCGTTAAGTGGGAGCCCTGCTGCCCAGTCGGGTGGGGTCGTCATGAGGACGCAGGCATCAGCGACCGTAAACCAGAACCAACAGGTTCGTCGCGGACGTGCATGACAATCTTGTGCCCAGCCTGAGCGACGAGTGTCATGGCGCGGACGAGAAGGTCACGAGCAACTGCTTGGACGATGTTCTCGACGAGCTTGCCGCCGTAGGTTTCCAGCCGCGGTATCACTGGCAGAAAGGCCCGTCCAACCCTGCGTCAGCTGCACGATCGCAATCCGCCCCGCAGTCATGCTCACGGAGGGTAGAAATCCCTGAAAAAGCTGTAAGCTCTCCCCTTTCCGCTTCCCGACGCCCACCTCTCGTCCATCCTCCCTCCCCGCAGGCCCCCCGATCCCCCGATCGGAGAAAAGCAGCCTACGCAGCGGGCAGCAGCGCGAGGATCTGCGGCGGCATGAGTGCGCGCACGGCCGGCACGTAGGTGATGAGCGCGGCGATGATCCCCACAAGCGCGAGCACGCCGGCGGTGACGCTCAGCCCGATGGCGGCCTCCTCGGAGAGCCCTGCGGCTTCGGCACCCGCGGCGAAGCTGGTATCGCCCGATCTGCCTTCGACGCACCACCGCGCGTTGATTAGTGCCAGCTTTTCAAGCTTGTTCATGTAAGCGTACTGAGCGTCGATCATCTTGCTCAGCATGTTGTCCACCTCGGGGATGCCAAACTTTGCTTCCGGTGGCAAAACGGGCTTCGGGCTCACTCCGCGGTCAATGAGTTCCTGGGCTTTTGCTTTGGTGAACGTGGTGGACTGTCCGATTGGAGTGTTGTTCATTTGGATTGCGGCGTCGGCGATTTTGCCGTACGCGTCCATGATTATTTGGGCCAGTTCGGTCCCGCCTGATTTGTCGCGTGTCTTGTTGTACAGCGACATAGTGACGTTGTAGATCTTCGTCTCGTTGGTGGTGGGCAATTTCCCTGTCCACAGGCTTGCAAGGTCTTGATAGGTGCCGGGAGTGTAAGAGTCGTAGGCGCGTGCGATCTCAAGCCAAAAATCTTTGGTGGCTTGGATCCCATAGTCCGTGTCGGCTTGGGTACCAGTGAACGTGCACGTGCCATTTGGGTTGACGGTGATTTGATACGCCTCAGCCTGCGGAACTGCAACGCCCGCGAGGCTGACAGCGACTGCCGTGGTGACGGCTGCGATCTTCTTCATGGTGGGAACCTTCCGGTTTTGGGGGTGTTACTTTTAGCGTACGCGCTACACATGAATTTGGCAGGCATCTTTAAGTAGTCCCAAAGAACTACCCCCGACGGTTACGACGGCCCCGACGTTCACGGCCCCGACGTTCACGGCCCCGACGCTCGCCCTTCCTCTAGCTTGTCGACGCCCACCTCTCCCCCACCATGTCACCGCGCGGCGCGCCGAGTCTCCTAATAGACGCGCCCGGGGTCCAGGAGATCACGCCCCTTGGTTGACATAGATGGCGATGCCGGTGGCGTCAGGGAACGCGGCGGGGTGGGGTCGGCTGTTATCGTCTGGAGGTTAAGAAAGCCGATTATTTGTTGGTTAGCCCTACGGTGGGGAACTGAAGTTGATGGCTTTGTCTCTCTTCGGGGCAGGTTAAAGGGGCTTTCGTTACCTGTTTTGTAGTGGGGCTAATCGCTGGCTTCAGTTTGGCTTGTTGCTGTCCCCGGCTAGAACTGATCCGGAGGTTGGTGCCACCGAAAGCGGTGGCATGTTTCAACAGCTCAATAGGAACCTGACTCGCAGACTTTCGCTGCGGAGTCTCACGTTATGTGGATGTTAGCGTAAATATGTCCGATGATCTTGAGTGTTGAATGGCCTCGTTAGTCCACAGCGATGTAAGTCTCTAGACTGCGGCGGGAACTTGGGTGCACGGATGAAAACAAATCGACACACGGGTGTGTCGGTTGTAGATATAATTTTCTCATAATCCAGAAGAGGCGGTGCTATGTCCAAGCTGAATATCGACCAAAAAACCGTGGCTGATCTATTCTCCGATAAGAAGTCAGACTTTCTCATTCCCGATTACCAACGTCCTTACGCGTGGGAAGAAGACGAGCTGTCTACGCTGTGGGATGACATCTTTAGTTTCGCGATTCCTGATGGGGATGCGGAAAATTTTGACGAGGATGAAGAGTACTTCCTTGGGCCCATCGTTACGTTCCGCAACGAGGACAAGAAGCTAGAGATCATCGACGGCCAACAGCGTCTCACCACGCTCATGCTCTTGCTTCGCGCCTATTACTCGCGTCTGGAGAAAATGAAGGACCGTAACACTCAAAAGACCAGGCAACTGATTGAGAAGTGCGTGTGGAAAACGGATGAGTTCGGTAACGCACTGACTGATAAGCTCAAAATTGACTCAGAGGTAGCCTCCGACGATGATAAGCAGGATTTTCTTTCGATCCTGCGTACTGGAGAAGCTAGTGGTAGTCAAAAGAGTCGTTACGCCGAGGCGTTTAACTTTTTTGTAAAGAAGATTGATGAGTTCATCCAAGAGTATCCCTCTTATACTCCGCACCTTGCCACGAGAATCCTGAATAACGTGGTCCTTCTCCCAATCGAGGCTGAGTCACAAAGGACTGCGCTGCGAATCTTCTCAACGCTCAATGACCGCGGCCTGCCGCTGGCTGACGCTGATATTTTTAAGTCTCAGTTGTACAAGTTCTACAACGACAAGGGCGAAAAAGATGAGTTTTCCAAACGGTGGAGAGAGCTGGAGACTTGTTGTTCTTCAATCTTTCAAAAGTCGCGTAACAATCCAATGGACGAGCTGTTTGCACGTTATATGTACTATGAGCGCGCAAAGATGGGAATCCGCGATACCACGACACAAGGCTTGAGAGATTTCTACGAGAAGAATTCATACTCATTGTTGCGTAACGATGAGATTCTCGGCCGCCTGGAAGTTCTCGCCCAATTCTGGAAGTGCGTTTACACGCGAGAAGGTTTCTCTGATCGTATTCTGCACCGTCTCTTTGTTCTTGATTTCGCGCCCAACAGTATGTGGACTTACCTGGTGTCGGTCTATTTCATGCAATATCACGACGCGGATGGAAACCTAGAAGAAGATGCTTTCTACCGCTTCCTTGAGCGCATTACAGGTTTCATCTGGGCCTATTCGGTGGTCCGATCTGGCGTAAACGCACTGCGTACGCCAGTGTTCCCGGCGATGATTCAGATAGTCAACGGGCAGGAAGTGACTTTCGAGGGCAACAAGTTTTCGACTGACGCACTCCGCAAGCAACTCGGTGTATTTCAGTTCAAGAACAACCGCCCAGTGACCAAGTCAATGTTGGTGTGGTGGGCTTTCGAGAATCCGAAGCAACAGCTTTTTGAAGTCGACGTGAAACTTGATATCGAGCATATCTATGCAAAAAAGCGCGCTGCGTTTGAAAACACCCTTTCGGATGAGAACCTGCTTGAGGCGTTGGGCAATAAAGCGGTCCTGGAAAAGCGGATTAATGTTCGCGCTTCGGACTACCAGTTCAAGGCGAAGCGGTCCCTTTATCTTGGCGAGAGTGGTCGCAAGAAGAACGCCGAACCGACAAAGAACCAGGAGTTGCTGGACCTCGTCGATAAAAAGTCCGATTTCACTGAAGCAGATATCAAAAAGCGTACGGATCTGATCTTTGATTCCTTCATCAATTACCTGGAAGCGGCTGATCTGCTGAAATGATGTGTCGTATGTCTCAGTACTGAGGCCCTGGATCGTGGTCTGTGGAGGCAAGAGATCCTAGAACTGTCCGGGTGATATGCCAGATCCAAGCCAATTCAATCCGGGCGGCCCTCTCAGCGGGCGAGTCTGTCCATGCACTGTCTCGGTTTCTCACCCAAGAACTAGAAATGGATCCTGACATCACCCTTGCCCGGCAGGTTACACAGATCGAGCCACCCGGTTGCCTCCCGCCGAACCGGATTTTCGAAGTCCACCGCTCCCCAAGCGGGTGTTCTTAGTCGCGCCGGATCTCTTCCTTTTCGCACCCGGGTTCCCGAAATCACGCTCCGTGGTTGACCCGGATGGCGATGCCGGTTGTAGCAGACAAGAGCGCTTGCGCATTCTACGTAGCGGTGACCCGGGCACAGTACTCGGTAGCGATCGTCATCAACCGAAGCCGAAAGAATCTCATCGCGTCAGCACCGCTGGGCCTCCAAGTATGGACTCTCCAGCACGAATGCTTAACCTTTTGACACCGCTGCATATCTTTCGACGGCTCTGCTTGTGGCCGTTGAACTAGGTGCAAACGCGCGACGGGAAGCATGAAGAACGTCGACTACGAGCCGTTAACAGCCACGTGGATTGGGGTGAGGGGTCTGGATTCCGCCGTTGGACTAGTGGTTACGCTGCGAGCGCGTACTCGCACACATCGTTATCTCGTATCAATAAGCCCAACCAACGTTTACCCACGATAACATGAATGGGGGCTTGTTTTTGTTTCCGTATTCGGTCGTTGCTGTCCCTAAACACTTCAAAGTCCAGGGGATCACCATCTTCCGAGGCTTGGAACGTATCGGCAAGGGCGATCCCTTCAAACGGTACGTAGTTCGGATCGGGCTCACTGTTTCGTTTATTTCCTCCAGTTTGAGAGCATTGTAGGTGGATTCAATGTTGACAGCTGCCACATAGTAGGCAAGCAGCATGAGCTCCGTGGCATGTAACTCGCTGGCGTACTTGCAGACCATATCTTTAGGTGTGATGATCCCCGACTGCTGCAAGCGCACCATGAACGTGCCGGTGCCGGTAAAAGGGTCCAACTGGACTCCGTATTTGATAAGTAGTGGGTTGCGTTAGCGAGTGCGCTCCGAGGGGGTGTGGAAAATAGCCTGCGTTAGCGGGTATCGCGTTTTGCGTTAGCGTTTGCAGCGTTTCTCCTAATCAAGCATGGTTTTATGGCTTGACCTAGCACTACTGAGTGCCGCAGCGGTCTCGTTTAAGCGTTTTCCTAGAGTTTGGGCGTCTCGCCCAAATCAGCCAACTGTTCATGTACACTATGAACACTAGGAGGTGTTTATGGATATTGTTGTCAGCAACGCAAGTCCTGACCCGATTTATGCCCAGATTAAGGATCAGCTCAAGGCTGCGATCATTAACGACCAGGTTGTTCCTGGCGAGAAGCTGCCGTCGATTAGGCGTTTGGCGTCCCAGCTTCGCGTGTCGGTTATTACTACCAAGCGTGCCTACGACGAACTAGAACTTGAGGGTTTTATTGATTCTGTGCAGGGGCGGGGTAGTTTCGTTGCTTCCAAGAACACCGAGTTACTCAAGGAAGAACAGCGCAAAAAGGTCGAAGACCATTTGAAATCTGCCCTCGCGGCAGCTCCAGCCGCTGGCCTATCTATTGCCGATTTGAAAGAACTTATTGACGTGTTGGGAGTAAGTGATGAATAGTATTGAAATCAGCGGTCTGGTGAAAAACTATCCAGGCTTCACGCTCGGTCCGCTTAATCTTCAAGTTCCTCAGGGCTCAATCGTGGGCTTCGTGGGTGAAAATGGTGCGGGTAAATCCACGACACTACGACTCATCCTTGGCCTAGCACGCCCTGATGCGGGCACGATTCGTCTGCTCGATCAGCCCGCTGGCCCGGGTCATCCAGAAGCGCGTGAGCGGGTGGGGGTGGTTTTCGACGACATCAGCCTGCCAGCCAATTTCACCGTTAAGAACGCTTGCGAGTTTGGCAAGCGCCTTTACAAGAATTGGGATTCACAAGTCTTCGCCAGTTACCGGCAGCGCTTCCAACTTGCTTCTGACAAGCGAGTTGATCAGCTCTCTCGCGGCATGCGTATGAAACTCGGGTTAGCGATGGCGCTGTCCCATGCGGCAGATTTGCTGATTTTTGATGAAGCAACCAGTGGTTTAGATCCGGTGATCCGCGATGAGGTACTCGACATTATGCTCGAATTCATCGAAGATCCGAGCCACTCTATCCTGTTTTCTTCCCACATCGTCTCCGATATTGAAAAAGCAGCTGACTACATTGCTTTCATCCACAACGGCAAGTTGAAGTTAATGGAGCAAAAAGACGAACTCTTAGAGGCTTGGCGAATAGTCGCGCTAACCAACGAGCAGGCTAACCAGCTTGATTCCACGCAAGTATTAGGGCGTCGCCGTCATGATTTTGGTCAAGAAGTAATCGTCCGTACCGGGGCAGTTCCTACTGGTGTGCAAGCTGGTAGACCCACGATTGAAGACATCATGGTTTATGCGATTAAAGGAGAAGACCAATGAGAGCCGCATTCTATAAAGACCTTATTGCGAATCGAACCTATCTGATCGTCCTAGGCGTGATAACGGCCGCAATGACAGGCCTTGGTGTTTACGCTAACGAGTTGATTATTTTCCCTTTCCTTTTCGGTATGATCGGAATGCTGCACTTCACAGGCACCTTTGCTCGTGACAGTGAGTCCAAGGTGAACCGAACGATCCTGGCTGGTCCTACTGCCAGAAGCGAACTCGTTAATCTCAACTACCTGATTACGCTCATACTTGGTGCGGTAGCATTCACGATCACAGGAGCCCTCGCCTTCCTCATGGCCGAGGTGCCTTGGAAAGACACTGTTTTGGTAGCTAGTTTCGCTTTTGCAGTAACGTTACTTTTGGTCATTATTCAGCTACCGTTGTTTTACAAATATGGCCCAGAAAAAGCCAAGCTTTTCTTCGTCGCAGTGTTTATTGTTGTTTTCGCTGGCTCATCATTCATCGGCTCTAACAAGCAAATCATCTACGACTGGATCGCAAAAGCACTTACCTGGCCGCCGCTGGCTAGTGCAGGAATACTTCTAGCAGTGACACTCGCGTTCACCGCAGCTTCCCTATGGTTGAGCCGAAAGATTGTGGCAGGTCAAGAATTCTAAATTTTTAGGCATCTGGCCTTGGACAAATTCGACCATGCTCAAGTCATAGTTCGACAATAATTTCTGCGCCGGTTCTGAATACGAACCGGATCTCACCCTCATCAACCACGGCGTGGTCGATGAGTGCGGTCCACTGGGACGGCTGAAAGTGTTTGATCGGCTGGTCGGCTAGCTGTCGGTAGACGGCGATGATTGTGGCTCGACGGGCGTCTTTGGTTCTGATCTGCTCGTGGGTTTGCTGCCTGTCGGCTAGGGTTTGCTGGTATTCGGCTTCTAGTTTGGTGAAGCGGTGTAGGTAGTCATCTTGGTTTTGGCTAGCGGTCTTGATCTCGTGGATCGCAGCACGCCCATCTGTGATGTGCCGAGAATGGGAATTGGAAATAAGCCGATCGACGGTGGCAATTACCTTTTCACTGATGATCAGTTCCGTGAGTTCCTCTCCCGCGATCCAGAGGCCAGGCAGTACTTCCACCCGTGGATTGGCTGCAATGAATTCCTTCACGGGTATCACAGACGGGTTCTGTGGACAGGGGATATGTCCCCTGCTGAGTTAGAAGCTCACCCATTTATCGCGGAACGAGTCAAGGCAGTGCATGACTTTAGATTGCAGAGTTCGAGTACACAGACTGTCAGACTCGCAGGTAAACCTCAACGGTTCCACGTTGAAAATATGCCGGATGGAAAATCAATTGTGGTTCCCAAAGTCTCATCGGAACGGAGGAGGTACATTCCTCTGGGGATGATTGAGCCTGAAACCTTCGCATCGGATTTGGTTTTCCTTATCCCGAACGCGTCGTTGTTCCTCTTTGGGGTTCTCCATTCTGAGATTCATAACGTGTGGATGAGAGCAGTTGCGGGGCGGCTGAAAAGCGATTACCGCTATTCCGCAGGAGTTGTCTACAACAACTTTGTCTTCCCCGGGGTTACGGATAAGCAACGAAAAGACGTGGAGGAGGCAGCACAGCGGGTTCTGAACGCGCGTGGGAATTACAAAGACGTGACGCTTGCGGACATGTACGACCCGGATGATGAATGGATGTACCCGGAGCTCTTCGGGGCACATTCCGAACTCGACAGTGCAGTGGCGCAATGTTACAGCTTTGCACTGGATGGCCTAGAACACGATGAAAGGGAACAATTCATTCTCTCAGAACTTCTGACACGCCACGCCAAGATAGTCTCCTAGGGGCTATTCTCACGCCCCGTACGGTTGTTCTAACTTGTTTGCGGTGGATGTGGCATGGCCTTGCTAAGTTGTAAGGCATGAGTCGGATGTTGGCTGTGGCAGACGCACTGAGACTGGTGCGGGTGCGGGAAGAATCCCCCGCTTGGTCGCTGCTCGCGGCCACAAACGCGCCGGTGATACTGGCGGTGCTCGCAGAAGTCTTCCGCGGAGACAACCGCACGCTGACGGGAACAGAACTTTTCCTCGCCGTCGACCCGCTGCTTGTCGATATCCGCGAATCCACCGGCCTCCCACTTCCCAAGTCCGCGGTGGCCTACGTGGGGGACTGGGTGAAAGCCGGCTACCTCGTTCGGCGCAGCCCCCAAGGTGAAACAGAAGAATTTTACGAACTCTCCTCAGACGCGCACGTAGCACTCGACTACATCGCCGAAATTGTGGAACCACAGCGCGTGGTCACAGGCTCCCGGCTAGGAACCGTATACACGGGGCTCAGCGATCTGGCAGCAGACACCGACCCGGATGAGCAGGCGGCAATCACCCGGCTGGAAGCACAGCGTGATCAGCTCCAAGAACGGATCGACACTATCCGTGAACGGGGTATCAGCGTCGTCGACGACGACCGGGCCGTGGAAAAAGCCCGCGAGGTGCTGTCACTCGCGCGGGTGCTGCCCACAGACTTTGCGCGCATGCGCACGGATGTGGAAAAAGTAGACAGCAGCCTGCGCGAATCAATCGTGGAATCGACGCTCAACGCCGGAGAAGTGCTAGACAACGTCTTCCGAGGAGTTGATCTCATCCAGGAATCCGAAGCCGGGCGGGCCTTTAGAGGGTTCTACGAGGTGTTTCTCAATAACGAACGCTCCGCACGGATCGACGCGGTCATCGATTCCGTCATGGAACGCCCATTTATGCAAAAACTCTCCGTTGAAGAACGCGACGAACTGCGCAGTCTCATGCGCATCCTCGACGAATCCTCCGGCCAGGTGCATGACTCCATGACGGGGCTTTCCCGGTCGCTGCGTAGGTTTGTGCAGTCACGCGAAGCGGAATCCCAGCAGGCGCTCATCACCTCCATCAACGAGGCAGGACGGCTCGCAATGAGAGTTGGGAAGGCGGGAATCGCCTCCAACGCAAAGATCGGTGAGGAGCTCGAGCTGACCACCCGGCTACCGCAGTCCATTGCCTCCTGGAACCTCTACGATCCATCCGATTACCGCATCGAAAGTGACCTTGTTGAAGCGGAGGCCGGAACCATTGACCTCGAGGCGCTGCAGCGGCGCATCCGAGAAACAGAAATCGACTGGCAGGAGTTGTCTGGCAACATCAACGCGCTTGTCACACGCCGAGGCCAGGCCACGATCGCTGATGTGCTGACCGAATTCCCCGCCACGCAGGGGCTCGCCAGCGTCGTCGGTTTAATCAAGCTGGGTGCCCGTCATGGGCAGCGCGCCGATGGCAGCGAACTCCTTCGGTGGACATCGGCAACCGGGAAGAAGAGACAAGCACGCGTAAATCGGTGCGTTTTCACCGAATGTGTGCCGGAGACATATCACTCGCGGATCTTTGGAGGTAACCATGGATGAGCAGATTCACCTGACGGAAACAGACACAGGAACGCTCACCCTCAGCCAGAGAAAAGCTCTCGTCAAGCTGATCAAGGGACCGTTTATCACCACCACAACCCCAGCAGACCGAGAGGACTTCCGCGTGATCGTCGAGTCACGCACGCTGCTTTCGCAGCAGCTCGATAACCTCTTCCTGACCCTCGTCGTCGATGAAACGGCGGGAGTCGCCTACACCAAGGTATGGGATACAGAGGTCGACGGTGCCCGCACGCTCCTGCGCGCAAAGCCGTTGACCTTCGTAGAGACGGTCATCATCCTGCACTTGCGCCGGCAGCTGGCAAAATCGAACCCAAATGAGCGCACGATTGTGGAAAAACAGGAGGTCTTCGAAGCCACCGCCCCCTACCAGACGGCGCAGGGAACTGACCACACGAAGCAGGAGAAGCATTTCGACACGGCATGGAACTCCCTAGCAAAGGCGAGAGTTGTCACTGAGACATCAACACCCGGGCGCTGGGAAGTGTCCCACGTCCTGCGCGTGGCATTTTCCAGCGACGAGATTAAGGCCGTGACCGCAAGCTTTACCCACCTTCTGGAGGATTCCCATGACTAGCACCATCGCCCCAGGCCAGTACCGCCTCACCACCCTGCAGGTGTACAACTGGGGTACATTCAACGGTCTCCACACGGTCGACGTCGCGCGCGCCGGGTTCCTCATCTTCGGCCCCTCTGGGTCGGGCAAGTCCACGCTTATCGACGCGGTTTCGACCATCCTGGGTTCCCCCGGACGTCACCGTTTTAACGCCGCAGCAACCGAATCCGGGAAGAAATCCGGCCGAGATCTGGTCACCTACTGCCGTGGTGCGTGGCAAAAGGAACACGACGCGGATCTTGATGATGTTACCCGATCCTTCCTGCGCCCCGGACCGATGTGGAGTGGGGTAGGTCTCCACTTCAGTGACGACGACGGCGGGGAGATCACTGCACTTCGCATCATGTGTCTGACCGCCAATACGACGACGCAGTCGGAGGTGAAAAACCTCTTTCTGCTTCTCCCCGGCAAGGTGAGTCTCGTCGACTGCGAGGAGCTTGGCAAACACAGCGCCGGGCAAGCCGATGCCAAGAAACAGTTCCCGGACCTCATCGCCATCAATCGCAACCTGTCACCCTTTTCTGCAGCGTTGCGCAAACGCTTGGGGATCGCGGATGAAAAGGCCATCGAGCTGTTGCAACGCACACAATCCGCAAAGACCCTGGGCGATTTGAACCAGCTCATGCGGGACTTCATGCTGCCGGAGCCCGCGACATTCAAGATCGCTGACGATGCTGCCGAGAACTTCACGGAGCTAAAGACGGCGCATGCAACGGTGGTGACAGCCCGCAACCAGATAAACAAGCTCCGCCCCATCCGAGACAGCGCAGATAAACACGCGGAGCTCACGAAAACGATTCGTGACTACACGATGGATCTGGATGCCGTCCCCGTATACGCCAACACCCAGCGGCTCGGCTTCGCCCGGTCGGATCTGCGTACGAACCAGGGGGAACTCGACGATGCCCAGGCAAGCCTCGAAACCGTGCAGGAAAAAGCGGCGGAGCTGGCCGAGAGGGTGACGAACCTCCACGTCGCGATCAGGGGAGAAAAAGACGACGGAATTACGGCCGCAGAACACCGCCGTGACAAGCTCCGCGATGAGTGCGCTCGCGTCGAAAATGAAGCGAAGAAGTTCTTTACCGTTCTGTCGGAACTGACTCCGTTCCAACCCGCCAGCCAAGAAGACTTCATTAACCTCCGCGTACAGCTGGAAGAAGAGATTGCGGACATTGAAGCAAGGCAACAGACCTACGGGGACACCCGCACCGATATCTACTCCCGCCTCAGTACCCTCAAACAGGCAATCGACCAGGGGGAAAAAGATATCAGAATGGCGGAGAAGTTCCGGTCCAACATGGATCCTCGGCTTCTTCGCGCCCGAGAACGCATCTGCGAGATCACAGGAATTGCCCGAGGATCCTTGCCGTTTGTCGCTGACCTCATTCATATCGCCCCAGCTTTTGCGCAGTGGCAGCCCGCAGCCGAACGGGTCATGGGAGGGTTTGCCAGGATGCTCCTCGTCCCCGACGAGTTTTATCCCCAGGTCGCAGCCGCTGTGGACGCCACGCATCTCGGCACAAAGCTCACCTACCAGGACATTGATGCGAAGCTGGCATCCCTGCGGCCGCAAGCTATTTCCGCGCGGAGTCTAGCCGCCACCATCGTCGTTGAGCATGGACGCTATGAAGGCTGGATCCAGCACCAGCTATCCACCTGCTTTGATCACGTTCGCGCGGAATCGATCGAGGAGTTTTGCTCCCACCGGCGCGCAGTCACCAAAGCCGGGCAGCTTCGCGACGGTAGCCGCCACGTCAAAGATGATCGCTCCCGTATCGACGACCGTTCCCGGTGGGTACTGTTCGAAAACTCAGATGCCCGCATCGACGTGCTCACCGCCCAACAGCGCCAGCGGAAAAACGAACTGAACGCCGTGGCGGAGGAACAAAAACAGTTCGAATCCAAGGCAAAAGCCGATGCGGCCCGCATCGTCAGCGCCAGGCGGGCGCTGGAGACAGAAAAATTTGCGCAAATCGACGTTTCTGGAGCCCAAAACTTGCTGGACGAGGCGCAAAAAGACCTCGATGCCCTGGTAGACAACAACGATCGGCTCGCCGGACTACAAGCAGAGCTGCGGACCGCGCTTGGTTTGACGAACCTCCAGGAGACAGAGAAGGCCAACCTGCAACAGCGGATCGGTGTTGCCCGGGATCGCGTATCGGAGGCAACGGCTACAATCGAGCGGCTGACAAGTCAGCTCGCGGGTGCCGAGCCACTTCCACCGGATGTCGAAAGACGGATCGCCGGTCGGATGAAGGCGTACGCTCGTGCCATCAACGCGTCCAATATCGATGCCGCAACGATTGAGGTGGAGAGGAAAATACGGGCAGACAAGTCCGCCGCAGAGGGGCAGTGCTCCAACCTCCACAACTCGATCAAGCTTGCAATGAACCGTTACCTTGATGCCTGGCCTGAGCGTCAGGGTGATCTCACCCCGGAAGTTGAGGCGCTGGGTGATTTTCTCGCAGAGCTGCAACGGTTGGAGGATGACGATCTTCCCCGGTTTGAATCTAATTTCCGCGAGCTTCTTTTTGACCAGACGAACACCCATCTGGGGCGGTTACGTCGAGAGATCGCCACGGCGGCGAGCTCCATCCGGAAAGAAATCGACCGGCTGAACGAGTCGCTGACCCTTGTGGATTTCTACCCCGGTCGCACACTGCAGATTGAAGTCCGTGAGTCCCAACCTGCGGAAGCGAGGGACTTTGCCCGCAAACTCGCCGCAGCAGTCGACGGCACTCTTGAAAACGACGAAGGTGCTGCAGAACAGCGCTTCGAGCGGTTATCTGCGGTCATCGAGGATCTCGTAGAAAGCGATACGACAACCGCCAGGCAGCGTAAACTTCGCCTAGATACGCGCTGGCACGTTGCGTTTTACGGAGTGGAGGTGGATGCCGACGGCAATCGCGGTGCCGTCTACGACTCCGCCGAGGGACTCTCCGGTGGACAGGCGCAGAAGCTTTCCAGTTTCTGCTTGGCGGCGGCACTCCGTTTCCGGCTCACGGGTATGGGGGAACCACCGGCGAAAGCGAGGAAATCCCGCGTGGTCATCGGCGAGGATGTCTATCCCCACTACGGCACGATTATTCTTGACGAGGCCTTCGACCGCGCCGACGCGGAATTCACCCGTACCTCCATGGAGGTCTTTGATCGCTTTGGTTTCCACATGATTCTCGCCACACCGGAAAAGCTCCTGCAACCGGTGGAGGACTATATCGGCGGCGTGCTTATGGTGGAGTGCCCGGACCGGAAGCACTCCCAGACGGCTGCCCTCACCATCGAGGAAGCTGAGACGTATGCGGACGACTAAGGATGTAGAGAAACGCGCAGCAACCTTCTATCGGAATAACAGCACCGATTGGCTGGCTGGTAACTTTTCACCACTTGCAATAAACCTCCAACCACCGACAGCCCGCGACGTTGACAAAGACGGCGGAGAGGCATTCCGCCGGTGGAAAGGGGAGTGGGCGAGTCACTGGGCACCGGTGGAATACGCGGACAAGCGACTGGGAGTGTACGGCGTGTACTCGGTGCCCACCCGCCTTGTCATCGATTCACCGGAGATGGCAGCACGCCTAGCCGGCACCACACACCAGTGGGAGCACCTCGTCAGGGTGCTGGAGCTCCTTGTCGCAGATTTAGGGGAGGAGATTCCCAGCACTACGGTGCGCGAGGTGCTGGCCCGCAAAGCCACGGCGTGGGAAACGTGGAGCGATGTGACTGTCGACCAATTCGTCGCCGTTACCCGCTGGCTACACACCCACAACGCGTCAGCCTACTACCAGCGTGAACTTCCCATCATGGGGGTGGATACCAAATGGTTGGAAAACCACGGAGGACTCGTGCGCGCGTTAGTCGGCGAACCGGTATTCAAACCGAAGCCCGTCATGGTGGAGCTGCGGAGCCTCGATCCGGAGGTGCCGGTAATCGGCGGGCTCGATCACGTCAGTGCCGAGGCCGCGGCACTTTCTGGTGTACCAGTCGGTTTTGCACAGGTTGTGATTGTGGAGAATTACACCACCTTTATTGCACTGCCGCAGTTGCCAGAGACCCTCGCTGTATACGGTGGCGGCTTCTCGGTTTCCGAACGAATCGGCTTCATCGGTGCAAACGTACCGGTTTGGTATTGGAGTGACCTGGATACCGCCGGGTTTGCCATGCTCACCCGCGTGCGCTCCCGCCTGCCCCAGGTGCGATCTGTACTCATGGATCTCGACACCACGCTAAGTCATCTCCCCTTTGCCGTAGAGGAAACGCAGACAACGGCCGTCTCCGAAGAGCTGCTACACGCAGACGAACAGGCGACACTCGCCCTGCTCCGCGAGCGGGCCGAGGGTTCCTGCTTGCGCATCGAGCAGGAACGCATCGGGTTCGCGTGGGCGACGCAAAAACTGCAGGAACTTTCCTGGTAGAGCCAGCAATCCTACGGGTAGGGTGGGGGTATGCGTTTATGGTCCCTCCACGCCAGCCACCTCGACCGCCAAGGGCTTGTTGCCTGCTGGCGGGAAGCGCTGCTCGCCCAGAAGGTGCTGGCAGGCAAGACGACGGGCTACCGCAATCACCCGCAGCTGACGAGGTTTCGGCAGCAGCCGGATCCGATGGCTTCAATCGGCTGTTTTCTCGCTGGCATACAGGCCGAGGCGACGGCGCGGGGCTACAACTTCGATGCCTCGAAAATTGGGGTGCAGGGTGCCGCTGGCGTGCCACAGATCCCGGTCACATCCGGCCAACTGGACTACGAGTGGGAACACTTGGGCAAGAAGATCGCCGCGCGGTCGCCGGAGTTTCCGCGCGCGCCACACCCCACCCCGCACCCCTGTTTCATGTCGTGCCAGGGGGTGTAGCCGATTGGGAGGTGACAGGATAAAATACGGGCCATGGGTTTGAATTACCGCCAGCGCAAAAAGACTGGCAAGGACAGCTGGATTAACATCTCCGGCTCTGGCGCATCTTTTTCCAAGCGCATTGGGCCGGTGACCTTCAACTCCCGCGGAGGCTTCTACGTCAACCTCCCCGGAGGGATGCACTACCGGGGTCGCTGGAAGAAATAGCAAAAATAACAGGCGGGTGGCTCCGTGCCATCCGCCTTTTGTCTGCCTAAAACTCCCGGTTTCTGCGGTAAACCCCGAGGTGGTTGCCCATATCCGTGGTGAAGGGGTGGGGGTTTAGCGGGGGAGGCAGTACCGGCCGTCGGGAAGCTGCTCCGCCAGACCATCCTCCAGCAGGCTGTAAAGCGCCCGGGAGCGCTGCGCCGCATCGGGCCACGCATGGTCGATGGAGGCAAGTGGCTCGTCGGCATCCCGCAGCAGCGCCATGATCTTGCCACGCACCTGCCGGTCGGTGCCCGCGAACTTCTGCACCCGCTTCCTCTTCTCTGCCTGTTCGGCTTCCGTCGGCATCGGCTTGTCGGACGCCACCCACGCGCACTGGTCAGCCAGCGGGCAGGACTCGCATTGGGGGTTCGTCGCCGTGCACACGAGCGCCCCGAGTTCCATGAGCGCCACGGAAAGCTCCGGTTCTGGCGCCGTAATCCGTGCTAGGTCCCCCTTTCTTGCGGGTGGGGTGAGGTAGGTGGCGTCGAACAGCCGGTAGTGCACCCGCCTCACGTTCACATCCACCACGGGCACGGGCGCACCGAACGCGAACGCCGCCACGGCCCTTGCCGTATAGTCCCCGATTCCCGGTAGCTCCAGGAGCTTGTCGACGCTTCGGGGTACGGTACCCTCCATCTTCTCGGCTGCCTGTTTGAGCCACAGCGCGCGCCGCGGGTACCCGAGGCGGCCCCAGGACCGCAGCACGTCGGCGGTGTCCGCGGCGGCGAGATCCGCAGGGGTCGGCCACTTGTCCATCCACTCCCGCCAGGCGGGGATGACGCGGGAGACGGGGGTCTGTTGGCTCATGACCTCGGAGACGAGGACTGCCCACGCACTCGTGCCTTCTTCACGCCAGGGGAGATCCCGGCCGCAACGCCGGTACCACGAAATGAGGGGTAAGTAGTCGAATTCCACGCTCTTGACTGTAACAATAGTGTGTATGACACCAAATGAAGCGTGGAATGCGCTGGAAGAGGGAAATACTAGATTCGCTGAGTCCAAGGTCACGGCACCGCACCGCGATGAGCCGCGGCGGGCGGAGCTCGTGGAAGGCCAGAAGCCATTCGCGTGCGTTTTGGCCTGTTCGGATTCGCGGGTACCGGTGGAGCTCATCTTTGACCAGGGGCTGGGCGACATTTTCGTCATCCGCACCGCCGGCGAGGTCGTAGACATGGGCGTGCTTGCCTCCCTCGAGTTTGCCGTCGAGGGGCTCGGCGTGGATATCGTTGTCGTGCTCGGGCACGAGTCCTGTGGCGCCGTCGGTGCGACGAAGAAGGCGCTGGAAGGTGGGGGCATTCCCGACGGCTTCCAGCGCGTGTTGGTGGAAGACATCGCGCCGAGCCTCTTCGCCGCCCGCGACGAGGGCAAGACAACCGCCAAGGACTACGAGGAACGCCACGTGGTGGAGACCGTCAGCCAGATCCTGTCGCGCTGCCCGAAGATCCGTGAGGCTGCAGATGCCGGGGACTGCGCCGTTGTCGGCGCGCGCTACGAGCTCGGCAGCGGCCGGGTGACACGCCTGGTTTAGACACGCGGAACCCATTATCCGCAGATAATCGCCGGTAGGGGCATAAGCTTGTGGCTATGAGCAACAAGAGGCCCCTGCCGGACGTTATCTACACCCGCCGACGCGTCGCCGCCATTGTCGTGGTGCTCGTCGTCATTGCCCTCATTCTGCTGCTATTTAACCTGCTCGGTGGCAAGGATAAGCAGGCCGACCCGGCCGCCGAAACCACCGTGTCCCAGACCTCTGAGCCGTCGCTGACGTCGCAGCCGTCCACCACCACGGAGACCTCGACGGCGACGACGGTGACGGAGACGACAACGGGAACCACCGGAGCGTCGACAAGCCACACCACCACGACCAACGCCGCAGCCAACAAGAAAACGTGTGAGCTGAAGGACCTGGAGGTCACGGCAAGCACCGACCAGCCGAACTACACCGGCGACCAGCGACCCACGTTCTACGCCACCGTCCACAACCCGACGGGTGCCGACTGCGAGATCAACCTCAACGATCACCCGCTCGCCTTTGAGGTGTACAACCTCGCCACCAATGAGCGCGTGTGGAGCGATATTGACTGCAACGATTCCGAGGGTCGCGGCAGGGAGACCTTTGCCAAGGGCACTGACAAGTATTACCAGGCGGTCTGGTCCCGCGCCGGGTCCGCCCCGAATGCCTGCGACAACCGCCAGCAGGTTCCCCCGGGCAGCTACTACCTTCACACCCTCGTCGGCGACAACCACTCCGACGCGGTGACGTTCAATATCCGCTAGTTGTCCAACGAGTTGGACACGTTTTAAGGACAAGCTCTGAGGACAAGTTTTAACGAGTTGGACAAGCTTTAAGGACAAGGTCACAGGATGGCGCCATGTAGTGCAATCTAGTCAAGAAAAGGACGGTGCGGCACAACGCACCGTCTTTTTAATACCCCGTCACCACCCACATAAACTCCCGCGCCTTCGTCAGCGGATGCTCCGGGAAAAGCATGTCATACTGGATCTGCTCGCCACGGCTCAACGCGAAACCACCCGTTTCACCCGTATACGGATCCTCCGTCCACGGCGTCACATTATCAAACCCCGTATTCGCGAACACCGCCTTATCCCGGTAGCCAATATCCCCAATTTCAGAGAATAACGCCTGGATCTCGCGCATTTCCTCTCCGTGGAGTTGGATGGAAACCATATAATCTGTCCCACCCGTCTCCCCATTCTTCACCTTCGCAATAACAGCCACGCACCGCGTGTCACTCGCCGTGAACCCCGGAGAGGCATATAACAACGCCGCATTTTCCGGCAATTGTTCCTGGACAGCCGGGATAAGCGTGGCAATGTCCGTCGGCAGCATCTCGTCGGCAGGAAGCGGACTGAAAACGGCGAAGCCCTCGAAGTGCTCCTCATGGAAGAGGTACGTTGTCGCGTCTTCCGGGGCATCGCCGAGAGTAGCCTCCGTCTTCTTCATGTACTCGGGCAGGTGCATTTTCTTCACGCTGCCACCCTAGCGCAGGATTTTCAGGGCCTCGGTGAGCGTGGCGACCTGCCTTACCCCCATACCCGCCACTTTTGGCTTATCACCTGCGGGAATGATCGCCATTTTGTAACCCAGGCGGGCGGCCTCCTGGAGCCTGCGGGTGATGTTGGGCACGCGCCGGATCTCACCGGCAAGGCCCACCTCCCCAAGGACAACGAGGCGGGCGGGCAGGCTCGTCTTCTTCATCGCCGAGGCGGTGGCCAGCGCGACGGCGAGGTCGGTGGCGGGCTCCTTAATCTTCATGCCACCGACGGTTGCCACGTAGGCATCCTTATCGGAGGTCTTCACACCGGCGCGGGATTGCAGCACAGCCAGCACCATTGGCACCCGGTTATAGTCGAGGCCGGTGACCTGGCGGCGGGGATTCTTGGTCTGCGTCTCCACCATGAGGGCCTGTACCTCAGCGAGCATGGGGCGCACACCGTCCATGGCGACGGTAACGGCGGTGCCGTCGGGGGTGGCATCCCGGTGGGAGAGGAACAGGCCACTGGGATCCTCAACCTCCTTGATGCCGTCGGATTGCTGCTCAAAGCAGCCAACCTCGTCGGTGGCGCCGAAGCGGTTCTTGATGCCACGGAGCATTCGCAGGTTGGAGTTCGCGTCGCCCTCAAAGTTGAGCACAACATCGACGAGGTGTTCGAGGACGCGGGGGCCGGCGACGTTGCCGTCCTTGGTCACATGGCCAACAAGCAGCAGCGGGATGCCCGTCGTCTTTGCCAGCGCAGTAAGCTGCGCCGTGACGGCGCGGGATTGGGCGACACCGCCGGCAACGCCCTCCACCCCCGGGGCGTGCATCGTCTGCACGGAGTCCACGATCACAAGCGAGGGCTTCACCTGGTTGAAATGCCCCGCAACCACATCGAGGTTCGACTCGGCGGCGAGGAACAGCGTGTCGTGCAGCGCGCCCGTGCGTTCCGCACGCATCCGCACCTGCCCCGCCGACTCCTCGGCGGTCACGTACAGGGCGGTGCGCCCAAGCGATGCCCAGCGGCTGGCGACCTCCAGCAGCAGCGTGGACTTGCCCACACCCGGTTCCCCGGCAAGGAGAACAACGGACCCCTTGACAATCCCGGCACCCAGCACGCGGTCCAGCTCCCCGATGCCGGTGGGGACGGCCTTTGCGGTTGCACCCTTCACCTTCGTGATGGGGGTCGCAGGCGAGGTGGGGGTGAGCGCCTGGATCGTGCGCGCCTGCCCGGAGCGGGAGCCGGACGGGCTCGTAGCCACGGCCTGCTCCTCGAGGGTTCCCCACGCGCCGCACTCGGGGCAGCGCCCCAGCCACTTCGGTGTTGAATACCCGCACTCCGTGCACACATGCACGCTTTTCTGCTTCTTCGCCACAGGTAGAATCCCCTTTCTTCTTTTCACACTCTAACCGATGGCCGGGTCGCGTGTCCGTGCATGTTGCAGGGTGGTGGGCAGGCCGGTGACATCACTGGTTCCGCCCTGCGTGCTGGGCCGCACATTCGCCGGTGGACAGGGTTGGACGGGGGAGCTAGAGAGCAGCGCGGTGCGCCACGCTGTGGTGGTCACAGCGCGGGGCAGCACGCTGTGTTGGTATGTCGGCGCACACAAAAGCACCCCGCGAACGATCGTGCGGGGTGCTGGGTTCGCCCGGGGCGAAAAGTTAGAGTTCCTTGGAAACAGGAGCGTTGACGGTGATGTCGCCGTTGGAGAAGCTAAACGTCACGGTGCGCTGCTGGCCGGGAACCGCACCCGGATCGGCGATGGTGGCGATACCGTACTCGGCGCACATCGCATCGCGGGATGCAGACGGCTGCACCTCGTTCTGGCGAGGCGTGTTGATAACCAGCGAGCAGCCAGAGCCAATGTGCGGGTTAGCAGCAACATTCACGGGCGTGTTCTCCACCTTCACGCCCTGAAGAACAACAGCCTCGCCGGCCTTCTTCTCGTCGTTCATCGCGGTGAACTTCAGGGAAGCCTGGTTGGAGTCATTCACCAGCACCGTCACGTCGCGGACGTACACGGCAGCGTCCTCGGTCTGGCCGGAAGCCCCGTCGACGGCTGCAACCTGGTCAGCGGTTTGAGAGATCTGGCCTGCGCCACAGGCGGTGAGGCCGAGGGATGCAGCGCCAAGCACTGCGACAATGAGAGCGGAGCGGGTCTTCACTAAAGTTTCCTCCAACTGAGAAGTTCTTTATAATCGTCTACTCACTCACCTTAATCTTTCTGCACATTGATTACCTACCAGGTAGGGGAGAACGGGGGCAATCAAATAGGTGACAACGTAGTACAAAAGGGTGTAATGCGTCATCTGGTAAAATGTGGTAACGCACGACGGACCCGTGCCGGCTGAACGGCGTGGTACAGGTCAGTGGTGTAGATGTCAGCCACACGAGTGACCCAGGTGACCTGGGGGACCCGGTTGGCATAGCATGGCATCACATTACGGAACATCGCCTAAGTAGGCGTAACCCCGTGAGATTCAGTACTATGCTGGGGACGTTCGGAACGTTCACGGAGACGTTCAAGGAGAGGTTCGAGGAGAGACTATGGAATTCAACGTCGGGGATATTGTTGTCTACCCGCACCACGGCGCCGCTGAGGTCGCAAAGACGGAGCAGCGTGAGCACAAGGGGGAGATGACAGATTTCCTGGTCTTGAAGATTCTCCACTCCGACCTCGTGGTTCGCGTCCCCGTCGCCAACGCCGAGTACGTCGGTGTGCGCGATGTCGTGGGCAAGGAAGGCCTGGAGAAGGTCTTCGGCATGCTGCGTGAGACGGACGTGGAAGAGGCCGGCAACTGGTCCCGTCGCTATAAGGCGAACCAGGAGCGCCTGGCGTCTGGCGACGTGAACAAGGTTGCCGAAGTCGTTCGTGACCTGTGGCGCCGCGATCAGGATCGTGGGCTTTCCGCTGGCGAGAAGCGCATGCTGGCCAAGGCTCGTCAGATCCTCGTCGGGGAGCTTGCGCTTGCTGGTCCTGTCGACGATAAGCTTGCCGACGATTTCGAGGCGCGCCTCACCGAGGAGCTGAACCGTCAGCGTGAGGCACGCGCCCCCAAGCTCGCCTCCGAGCTGGAGCCAGAAGAGGCCGACATCGACCTCGACGATATCGATTTCGACGACGAGTAATCATCGACGCATGGAGATGAGGATCTACGCTCTGGTCGCCGCCGCAGGAAAGGGCACCCGGCTGGGAGCCGACTTGCCCAAGGCCTACGTTTCCTTGCGTGGACGGACGCTGCTCGAGCGCTCCGTCGCGGCGATCGAGACGGCCGAGGTTGCCGACGAGATCCTCGTCATCATTCACCCCGAGATGGAGGACTACGCGCGTCGTGTCCTCGACGGCCACGACATCACGTTTGTGCACGGTGGTGCCGAGCGTTTCGACTCCGTCGCCCAAGGCCTCAAGGCCATACCTGATGCCGACGGCGTCGTCCTCATCCACGATGCCGCCCGTGCGCTCACCCCGCCGGGGCTCATTGCTCGCGTCGCCCGCGCCGTCCTCGAGGGTAACGAGGCGGTCATTCCGACGATCCCGGTCGCCGATACGATCAAGGTGGTCAAGGACCACGCCGTTATCGACACCCCGGATCGTTCCACGCTGCGCGCCGTTCAGACCCCGCAGGGCTTCAACCTCGCTGCCCTCCGCGCCGCCAACGAGGAATTCTTCGCCCACCCCTTCGACGCCACCGACGATGCCTCCATCATGGAGCACGCCGGCCATACAGTGACCACTGTCACCGGCGACCCGATGGCCTTCAAGATCACCACGCCCATCGACCTCCTGCTCGCCGAGCACATCGCCGGCGAGGCGGAGGAGACAGTTTTCGAGGTCCCCAGTGAAACTACAGAAACTCCCTAGAACCGGCATCGGCTTCGACGCCCACCGCATCGAACCCGGCAAGCCCTGCATGATCGCCTGCCTATCCTTCCCCGCCGACGACGGCTGTGAGGGCCACTCCGACGGGGATCTCGTCGCCCATGCGCTTGTCGACGCCCTGTTGTCCGCATCCCACCTAGGAGACCTCGGTTCGTTCGTCGGTGTGGACCTCCCGGAAACGAAAGGCATTTCTGGTACTGCTTTGCTCAAGGCTGCTCGAGCAAAGCTCGAGCAGGAGGGGGTCACCATCGGTAACGTCGCCTGCCAGCTCGTGGGTCAAACCCCAAAGATGGGGCCGCGCCGAGCGGAGGCGGAAGCCGCGATAGAGAAGATTCTCGGCTGCCCCGTGTCCATCTCCGCAACGACGACGGACCACATGGGCTTTACCGGCTCCGGTGAGGGGAGAGCTGCGGTAGCGACTGCGCTCGTCTACTAGACTGTGGTGCGTGACTTTCCGCATTTATGATTCCAAGACACGCACGCTCCAGGACTTTGTCCCGGTTCGCCCCGGGCACGCATCTGTGTACCTGTGTGGCGCCACCGTTCAATCGATCCCGCACATCGGCCACGTCCGCAGCGGTGTTGCCTTCGATATCTTGCGGAACTGGCTGGAGGCCAAGGGGTTAGACACGGCGTTTGTCCGCAACGTCACCAATATTGATGACAAGATCCTCACCAAAGCCGCAGAAAACGGCCGCCCCTGGTGGGAGTGGGCGGCAACGCACGAGCGCGCCTTCAACGAGGCCTATCGCATCCTCGGTGTCACACCCCCATCGATCGAGCCGCGCGCCACGGGGCACATCACCGAGATTATCGAGTACATGCAGCGCATTATCGATAACGGCCACGGCTACGCCGCCGACGGCAACGTTTACGCCACCCCTGCCACCATTGAGGGCTACGGGGAGCTGTCCGGCCAGCGCATCGACGAGCTGGACCAGGGCGAATCGGCGGGCACCGGCAAGCGCGATCCGCGCGATTTCACCCTCTGGAAGGCCGCCAAGCCCGGCGAACCCTCCTGGCCCACCCCGTGGGGCCCCGGCCGCCCCGGCTGGCACATCGAGTGCACGGCCATGTCCACTAAGTACCTCGGGTCAGAGTTCGACATCCACTGCGGTGGCCTCGACCTCAAGTTCCCCCACCACGAAAACGAGATCGCCCAGGCCACCGCCGCCGGCGACAAGTTCGCCCGCTACTGGATGCACAACGGCTGGGTGACGATGTCCGGCGAGAAGATGTCCAAGTCGCTCGGCAACGTCCTCTCCGTCCCCAACGTCGTCGAGCTCGTCCGCCCGGTGGAGCTGCGCTACTACCTGGGCTCTGCACACTACCGTTCCATGCTCGAGTACTCCGAGGGTGCCCTCCACGAGGCCGCCGTCGGCTACCGCCGCATCGAGGACTTCGTCAACAGTCAGGGCCCGGTCACCCCGGGAACGCTGCCCGAGCAGTTCGTCAACGCGCTTGACGACGACCTCGGTGTCCCCGCCGCCCTCGCCGTCGTCCACACCACGGTTCGCGAGGGCAACGCCCACCCAGAGAAGGCCGCAGAGCTTGCCGGCCAGGTCCGCGCGATGACGGCCATCCTCGGCGTCGACCCGCAGTCGGAGACCTGGGCATCCGCCAATTCGGATTCTTCCGACGCATTGGCTAAGCTCGTCGAGGTTCACATCCAACAGCGCCAAAAGGCCCGCGAAGAAAAAGACTGGGCCACCGCCGACGCTGTGCGCGACACCCTCGCCGCAGCAGGCATCGAACTGAAAGACGGCGCCGACGGCACGACGTGGAAGGTAGTAAATGGTTAAGAGGATTAAGGGCTCCGGCGGACAGCGCCGGCGTGGACTAAAAGGCAAGGGGCCGACCCCGAAGGCCGTCGATCGCGTCTACCACAAGGCCCACAAGGCGGCCGAGGCGAAGAAGCGGTCCGATTCCGGCCGCCACTACAAGCCAAATATGTCCGATGAGCTCGTCGTCGGCCGTAACCCCGTCATCGAGTGCCTGCACGCCAAGGTGCCCGCCGTCGCCATGTTCGTCGCCATCGGCACGAAGAATGACCAGCGTCTTGTCGAGGCCGTGAACATCGCCGCTTCCCGCTCCATCCCGATCGTCGAAGTGTCCAAGCAGAAGCTGGACGAGATGACGGGCAACGGCCTCCACCAGGGCATTGGCCTGCAAATCCCCGAGTATCACTACGCGGACCTCGAAGACCTCATCACCCACGACGGCATGGTTGTCTTCCTCGACAACATCACCGACCCCCGCAACCTCGGCGCCGTTATCCGCTCCGTGGCGGCCTTCGGTGCCGACGGTGTTGTCATCCCCGAGCGTCGCTCCGCCTCCGTCACGGCCGTGACGTGGCGCAGCTCCGCCGGAACCGCAGCCCGCGTGCCGGTGGCCAAGGTCACCAACATGACGCGCGCCCTGAAGCAGTTCCAAGAGGCCGGCTACCAGGCGATCGGCCTCGATGCTGGCGGTGAGCACACCCATGACTCCTACGACGGCACGGGCCCCGTGGTCATCGTCGTCGGCTCCGAGGGCAAGGGACTGTCCCGCCTGGTGAAGGAGACATGCGACACGATCGTCACCATCCCGATGGAGGGTTGGGTCGAGTCCCTCAACGCCTCCGTGGCAGCTGGTGTGGTGTTGGCAGAGTTCGCCCGCCAGAGGCGCAACAAAGCGGCTGCAGCCGTAGCAGAAGAGCAATAAAGGAGCTGAGCGATGCTCTGGATCATCCTCTTAGCGCTGACCCCGTATTGTTTTTATGCGGTGTCCGGGCCGGGCGACAATCGTCACCGCACCGGATGGAAGGTTGTGTTGGGGCTCGTGGGTGTTATGGCGCTCCTCCTTCTCGGAGGGGTTCTTGGGCATGTCTCCGATGTACCTGCCCGGTTGCAGGGCTTATGCCTTCTGCTATTCGGCAGTGCGCAGCTGGCGGGCCTCTTCTTCCGCTGGGATAACGCTCGTCGACGCAGGCAGTAAGGGGTAGTCCCCCGACCTGGAGAGTCTCACTCAGTTTTGCGCAGTGCCTTTTTCCGCTGCCACCCCACGAGCCTGCAGACGAGGTAAATAACAAAACTGATCGTCGTCACGAACACGCTGACGGGCAGTCCTGGCGCGAGCGACAGAACAAACCCGCCGACGGCTGCGACAAGCGCAAACGCCGTCGACAGGGCGATCGTTACCCGCGGGTTGCTCGTCACCGCGCAGGCGGCGGCCCCCGGAGTGATCAAAAGCGCCATGACAAGCAAAGCCCCCACGATCTGTACCGACTGTGCTGCCGCCAAGCCGACGAGGACGGCAAACAGCACAGCGTAGGCGCGCAGGTTCAGCCCCGTTGCCGCGGCCATGACCGGGTCTACCGACGTGAACAGCAGCTGCCGGAAAAACACCGCCACCGTCGCGATGACGACCAACGCCACTAGCCCCAAAATCCACGCAGACGTGCTGGATACGCCCACAATCTGCCCGGTGAGGAGAGACATCGCTGCCTTCGAGTTCCCCGGATACAGGTAAATGAACAGCACGGAAAGCCCGAGCCCGAAGCTCATGATCACGCCGACGACGCTGTCATGGTGGGATCCGCCTTGGAAGAGCGCCAGGAGGATGGCGGCGATGACGGAGCCGATGACGGCACCGGCGTTGACGTTGAAGCCGAAGAGAAGGGCGGCGGAGGCACCCATGAGGGCGAGTTCGCTCGTGCCGTGGACAGCGAAGCTCATGCCACGCATGACGATGAGCGGCGCGATGATGCCGCTCATGAGGCCGAGGAGGGCAGCGGCGATCAGACCTGTTTGCACGAATCCTACGCTGAGCAGGTCAATTGTTTGAGAAATCATGCGATGACGAGCTTTCCTCCGATGGTGGCGACGGTGACCTCGTGCCCGTGGAGGCGGGTGAGGACCTCACTGGTGAGGACGTCCTCTGGCGTGCCGAGGGCGTGGCCGTGCGGCCCGATGTACAGGACGCGGTCGGTGTGGTCGATAACGGGTGCGATGGCGTGGGTGACCATGATGACGGCTGCGGGGTGTTCCACCAGGCGGTTGACGGTGGCACGCTGGGCTTTCGAGTCGAGGGAGAGGAGGGGTTCGTCGGCAAGCACAAGCTCTGGCTCCTGGGCGAAGGCCTGCGCCTGCCGGATGAGCTGTTGCTGCCCGCCGCTCATCGTGCCCACTTTCAGCGTGGCGAGATTCATTGCGCCAACGTAGTCGAGGTACTTCTTCGTTTCTCCACGGCGGGTGCTCAGCCGCACGAGGTCCACCCCGCGCAGCGGCAGGTCCCGGGGGAACATCTGCTGCTGGGGGATGTAGCCCACCCGCGCGTCGCACGTGTACGAGCCGCCGGTGAGGCGCTGCTGGCCGAGGAGGACTCTCAGAAGAGTAGATTTACCCACCCCGTTGGGGCCAAGGACGGTGATGAATTCACCGTCAGCGACCTCGAGTGTGAGGTCGTGCCACAGGGGGTGGGCGCTAGCGTGAGCGAGGGCTACATGCACAGTTAGGAGAGGGCTTCTTTCAGGGCGGTGAGGCGGGTATCGAAGTAATCGAGGAAGTTCGTGCCTTGCGGCGGAACCTCGGCGATCTCCACTATTTTAACGTGTGACCTTTCAGCAGTCTCGCGGATCCGCTTGCTCGTATCCGTCGCTGTCGACGGGTTGAAAATGAGCACGTCGACCTTTCCGGAGCTGAGCGTGGTGAGGAACTCGTCGAGCGCTGCGGCCGACGGCTCTGACTCTTTCAGCGTGGTATCCCTAAACGCCGCCGGGGTGATGTCGGTGAGGTCGGAATCCTCGATGATGGAATCGGCAATCGGCTCAGTCTGCATGACCGTCCCAGCAGGAAGCTCCGCGACGTCCTTCTCCAGGGCCTCCGCCTTGGCAGTTGCCTCCTCGACGGTCGCGGTGCCGCCGAGTTCGGTGATCTTCTTAGCCACGTCGTTCATGACATGCTCGATGGCGTGCGGGTCGTACCACACGTGCTCCGAGCCATGCTCGTGATGGTGGTGGTGTTCCTCCTCCCCGTTTTCAGCGTCCCCGTGCTGGTGAGCGCCACTTTCCTCTCCGTGGGGGGTGAGGGGGAGCGGCGACACAACATTCGCCTTCTGGTCCGCATCCAGGTTTGCGTACGCCCACGCATCGTAGCCACCACCGTTGGCGACGATGATGTCGGCGCGCTCGAGAGCAGCCATATCGCTGGCGACGGGCTCGAAGGAATGCGGGTCAACGTCTTTCCCGCTAATAATGGGGGTGACGTGTGTGCCGTCTCCGGCTACCGCAGCTGCGACATCCGCCCAGACGGAGGTGGTGGCGACGAGGGAGATGCCCTCCTCGTGGCTTGTTTCTGCCTCGTTGGTGGAGGAGCAGCCGGTGAGGGCGAGGAGCGCGCACGCGCACGCTATTGAAAAACGTTTCATGTTGGCTATGATAAGGTTCTGAAAATCATTGTCAACTTGGGTGAGGAGAAATCGTGCCAAAACGGGTAACCATGGCCACGGTCGCGGCCCACGTCGGCGTATCTGTTGCCACCGTATCCAACGCCTACAACAACCCCACGCAGCTCAGCCCCGCGACGAGGCGGCGTATCCTCACGGCAGCGAAAAAACTCGGCTACCGCGGCCCCAACGCCACCGCACGCAGCCTCCGCACACAAAAGACGGGCAACATCGGTGTCCTGTTTACCGACGACCTCACCTACGCCTTCGAGGACAAAGCCTCCGTCGACTTCCTCGCCGGCATGGCGGAGGCAAGCTACGGCACCAACTACGCACTCACCCTCGTGCCAGCCTTCGGCGAGACGCTGGCACCTGCAGAACTCATTGGGCGCACCGCCGTCGATGGGTTCGCCGTGTATTCGGTGGGGGAGCGCGACCCGTACCTTGCCGAGGTGCTCCGCCACCACCTACCGGTTGTAGTGTGTGACCAGCCATATTGTCCGGAAAACGTGCCGTTTGTGGGGATCGATGACCATGCCGCCATTGCGCCGGCGGCGCAGGCGCTCGTGGACGCAGGCCACACGCGTCCGGGGATCGTGTGCATCCGCTTGGATCGGGAGCGTCACGACGGTCTTGTCAGTTCCTCCCGCCTGGGAAACGCCACCCACCACGTGCAGCGCTCGCGGGTGCAGGGGGCATTAGAGGTGTTCCACGCCGCAGGTATCTACGATGTTCCGATCATCGAGCGCTACATCAACAACAAGCACACGGCGGTCAGCGCCACACGCGAGCTGCTCGAACTCTTCCCCGACCGTGACGCGATTTGTTGTACGACAGATTCGCTTGCTCTTGGGGCCTACGCGTGCACCGGTGGCAGGCTGGCCGTCACCGGTTTCGATGGGGTGGAGGAGGCGGTCAATCTGGGAATTACAACTGTTGATCAGCATAACAAGCGCAAGGGGGCGGAGGTGGGGAAGATGCTCAATGCGCTGATTGCTGGCGCGCCTGCGCGCCACGCCGTGTTGCCGACAGAGTTTATTCCTGGGCGGACCGCAGGGATTCGACGAGATCTGTGAGGTAGTGGCCCACTTCTTCTACGTCGGCGAGGCGAACGGTTGCCTTCGTCTCGCCCGCGCCGACTTTGATGCCCGTATCGCCGTCGGCCAGTACGGCGAAGCCCGTCTCATCGGTGACATCGTCGCCAAGGAAAATGACGCTTTCACCCGGCTTGCGGTTCGCGCGGATCCAGTCGCCTTTCGACGCATTGGAGACGGAGAACTCCACCACGGCCTTGCCCTCCTGCAACCTGCCGCCAAAGGGGATGCGCTTCGCCTGGGCTTCAAGCTCTGCCGCACCGGAGGTCATTGCCCGCGTGTGGAGGACGCGCCCAAAAGGCTTGACCTCCACCCAGGCACCACCGTGGAGGAGCTTATCTAGCTCCTGGTCCAGCTTTTTCAACTGTTCCTGCTGTTCAGCGCAAGGAACCGTGTCCAAGCCCAACGTCTCTGCCCCATGGGAGCCGGCCAGAATGACCGCGTCGGAAACGTCGACAAGCTGAGTGAGATGTTCCAAAGACCGCCCGGACAAAATAGCGACCCGAACCCCAGGAAGCGCGGCGAGCTCGTCGAGGGCGCGCATCGCCGTGTGGTTGATAGGAACGTTCATCGGATCCGTGCTGAACTCCGCCAGCGTTCCGTCGAAATCAGAAATAACAAACATCAGTACACTCAGTAAACCATGTGAATAGATTCGCCCGCATCGTTGCGCAACGTCAGCTCATCGCCGTCGCGATCCTCATGCAGGGTGCCGGTAAAGAAGCGGAGGAATTCATCGTGGTAGAACTCCGCCGCGCCCTCGCACGTCAACCGATCAGGGGTGCGCACGCGCACCACCGTAATCGTGTGCTCCTTCTCATCCGTACGCAACCGGCCATTGATCGGGCCACAGCCCGTATCGCCAGCAAACGAGCTTGTGCCCAGCACGAGGTACATCGGTGCCGGGGGAGTCGGGGTCGCAGCGGAATGCAGATACACCTGCGACACCTGCCACATGTGGTCACTGCGCTGCGGCGCGCACGCCGACACCGGCAGGGACAGCGCCCCGGCGAGAAAAGCAGCCACTAACCGTCTCATCGTGTTCGCCCCAATTCCTGCAAGAAATCATTCGCCCACCGGTGAACATCGAACTCAGACACGCGCGCGAACATCGCCCGCATCGCCGCCACCGGGTCGCCCTCGCGGCGCGCGGCGGAGGCCAGTGCATCGGCAATCGACTCAACATCAAACGGATTACAAATGTAGGCCTGCGTCAGCTCCTCGGCGGCACCGGCAAACTCGCTGAGGACAAGGGCACCGGAGCCGTCCGCGTGGCAGGCAACGTACTCCTTGGCCACCAGGTTCATGCCATCTTTGAACGGGGTCACGAGCATGATGTCGGCGGCGGCGTAGAGGGAGTACAGGTCGGCGGCATCGACAGTGCGGTGCACATACCGCACCACCGGGCGGAAAAGGTCTCCGTACAGGCCGTTTATCCGAGAAACGTGGCGCTCCACCGCCGCGCGCGTCTTCTCGTAGTGCTCAACGCGCTCGCGGGACGGCGTGGCAATCTGCAGCATCGTCGTTGTATGCGGGTCGAGCTCGCCACGCTCGAAGCAAGTTTCCAGCGCAAGCAGGCGCGGCAGGATCCCCTTGGTGTAATCCAACCTGTCGACGCCCAAGATAAACGTCTCCGGACTGCCCAGTTTCTCACGGATATCCCCAGCTTGCGCCACAGAAGCTATCCGTGGGGTGTCGATGGAAATCGGCAACGCCACCGTCCGCGGCGGCGTTCCGGCAAACCGCGTCGCGCATTCCGCAAAGTTCTGTGCCGACCGCGCCGTGTGAAAGCCGACGAGGTCGGCGTGCGCAAGCCCGCGGATGAGCTCCTCACGCCATGGCAGCTGGGCGAAGAGGTCAGGGGAGGGGAAAGGGATATGCAGGAAGAAGCCGACGGTGATGTCGGGGCGTAGTTCCTTCACCATTCCGGGGACGAGGTGGAGTTGGTAGTCCTGCACCCACACGGTCGCGCCGGGAGCGGCGAGGGCGACGATTTCTTGGGTAAAACGCCTGTTCACAAGTTGAAAGCGTTCCCACCACTGCGCGTTGTACACGGGCTGCACAATGAGGTCGTGGTACAGGGGCCACAGGGTGGCGTTGGAAAATCCCTCGTAGAACCCGCGGTAGTCGTCTTCGTCGAGGGCGACGGGGTGGAGGGAGATCCCGGAGTCAGTGGTGAACGGTTCGGGCGCGTCGCCGGGGGTGCCGGCCCACCCGATCCATGTGCCACTGTGCTCGGCGAGGATGGGGGTCAGTGCGGTGACGAGGCCACCGGGGCTGACACGCCAAGAATCGCCGCGTCGCTCCACGGGGAGACGATTCGCGGCGATGAGAAAGGAGGCGCTACCGGTCACTACTTCTTGGTGGTTTTCTTCGTCGTCTTTTTCGACGTTTTCTTTGTTGTCTTTTTTGTCGACTTCTTCGCGGTCTTCTTGGCGGTTTTCTTTGTCGTCTTTTTCGACGTCTTCTTGCTGGACTTCTTTGTCGACTTCTTGGTGGTTTTCTTTTTCTTCTTACCGTCCGTCGTCGGCATCTCGATGCCCTCGGACTCGGCGAACTGTGCATAGACGAAGCCGTCCGGGGTGATCCCCAGCATGGATGACAACATGACGGCATCGTGGTAGTCCTCGGAGTACGAGGCTACTACCCTGCGTGCAGCCGTAGCGGTCTCTTCCTCCAGCTGCTGCTGCGCTTCTGCTTCCGCTTCGCGATCCCGGGACGTCCTAAAAGCCACGAAAATCAAACCTCCGATAGATAACTACTTCTTCGGCGCCATTGTACGCTACCGACCACTACGTTTAAAGCTATACCGCCTGCGAATGATGTTCTGATAGGGCTTGAACGGCTTCGGGCGACGGATCCGGCGTGCCATCCACTCGCCGAGCACAATGCCGGCAGCCAGAGCGATCGCCGTAGCCAAGGCGATGGCCATGGAGGAAATGCCGACGAGGAGCTGCTCGTGGATGATTGCGTAAATGGAGCGGTAAATGCGCAGGCCGGGCAGCAGGGGAGTGACACCGGCGATGGCGATGATCAGCGGGGGGATCAAAAACCTGCGGGCAAGGAGGCCACCGATGAGACCGATGAGCGTCGCAGCGAGCCCAGCCCCGAAGATGCCACCGAGACCCATGGGGAGGAAGAGGAGATAGTAGGCGGCGGAACCAATCATCGTCGTTAAGCCGGAGACCCACACGGAGGTCCATTCCGAGTAGCACGCCAGCGAGTACCCGGCGGCGGCGATGCCGCCGAGGACGATCTTCACCGGCACGTGCTGGAAGTCCGGGGCTGTTTGCGTCTCAATCGCCGGGAGCATGATGCCGAGGGCGAGGGATAACTGCACGCCGAGGGAAACCCCGGCGATGATCGCACCCGTGTTGAGCATCGCCTCAAAGAATCGCGCCGAGGCGGTGACCGGCGCACCCATGATGGCATCCTCCAGCGATTGCACGAGGGTCAGTCCTGCCACCAAGACGACGATGCCGGAGGCAATAATGAGCGACGGGTTGATGGACGAACCGGATTCGCTGGCGAGCCAAAACGCACCGGCTGCGGGGATGACGGAGATGAAGCCGCCGGCCATGAGCGAGAAAAAATCGCCCAGCCCCACCTTTCCGATGAGCTTGTACACAGCCATGATCACCATGGCTGTGATGAAGGCGACGATTCCCACCACCGGCGTGCCACCGAGCACCATGGCGAAGCCACCAGCCAGGGCACCCCAGCCGATAAGCTCAAGCCCGACACCGTACGGGGACTTGGAGTTCCACAGGTCCGTCAGCTGCATATCGGCGGTAGTCGGATTGGTGGCACCGGCGCGGATTGAGCGAATGAGGCGGTCCAACTTCGCCAGCTTGGAAAAGTCCATCGCGCCACGGCGGACGACGCGCAGCACGGTGACGGGCGTGGTATCGCCGTCCTCGTTGCCGATGTGTGTGGACAGCTGGATGGTGTTAAGGGTGACATCGATGTGCACGTCATACAGGCCGTAGGCGTTGATGACGCTGCGCATCTGTGCCTGCACATCCCTGTTGGCCGTTCCTGCGGAGATGAGGATTTCGCCGACGCGGGCACCGATGAGGAGCACGCCGGCCACCTGGTGCTCGTTGGTTAGCTCAACGGGTTGCAGCGGGGACGGTGGTGGCGCTGCCTTGGCCGCATCGATCGTCGCGATGCGGGCGTTGGTATTTGCCCGTAAACGGAGGGTACGCAGGATATTTCCCATGGGTTCAGCCTGTCACACGCGGGTCGACTTCTTTAAAAGTAGTCACAACTGGTACGATACAACCTCAGCCCGCTGGAGTGGCGCAATCGGTAGCGCAACGGTCTTGTAAACCGTAGGTTGCGAGTTCAAGTCTCGTCTCCAGCTCTCTCACCCCCGCCTCGTGCGGGGGTTTTTGCTTGTCGACGCTTTCTCGTACTGTGGTCTGCGACACTTCCGGTCGCCACCATGTAATCCATCATGTGCCACGTGCATAGCCTGCGCAAACGTCTGCCCTTCCACGCCTTTCCCATTTTTATGTTGGTTAGGCTAACCTAAGGCGCTATGCTCAAGGCGTAACGATTAGGTATCACCAAGGAGACACGCATGTCCTTTTCCCGCTCCCGACGCCGCTTCGCCGGCCTCGTCGCCGTCGCAGCGCTAGCCGTCAGCGGTTTGACCGCCTGCGGCACTGAAACTGCCGAGACCACCTCCGAGCAGTCCACCTCCACCACCCAGGCCGCAGCCCTCACCTTCACCGACATCACCGGCCGAAATATTTCCCTTCCCGCAGCTCCCGAGCGCATTCTGCTCGGTGAGGGGAGGAGCGTCTTCGCCACCGGCATCCTCGACAAGTCCAACCCCCTGGACAAGGTCGTCGGCATCGGCACGGATCTGAAGGACAACGTCCCGGACTACATGGCCCAGCTGGAGCAGACGAACCCCGAGGTGAAGGATCTGCCGGAGGTCGGCGGTTTCATGAAGGGCGATGTGACGGTGGAAAACCTGCTGTCTCTGAAGCCGGATATCATCCTGCTGTCGCTTGACGAATACCAGGCCAGCGAGAAGACCGGCCTCATCGAGTCGATGGACAAGGCGGGGCTGACCTACGCGGTGACGGATTTCCGCGCCAAACCCCTGGAGAACACGACGCGCTCGATGGAGATCTTCGGCACGGTCTTTGGCAAGGAGAAGGAAGCGGCCGCGTTCAATAAGGATTGGCAGGAGACGGTGGACCTGGTGAAGGGCCGCTCCGCCAAGTTGAAAGACGAGGACAAGCCGACGGCGTTCGTGTGGCGTGCGGCGGGGCTGTCCGATTGCTGCCAGACCTGGAACGATTCCAACATTTCTCAGCTGGTTAACGTCGCCGGCGGTAAGAACATTGGCGATGCCGTCATCGAGGGTGAATCCGGTGCCATGACCCCGGAGAAGGTCATCAGCGATAACCCGGATGAGATTTTCGCCACCGGTGGCGAGTGGTCGGCAAAGCGTAATAAGGAAGGAAACCCGGTGGGCTACGCGGCCCTCGGCTACCGCATTTCTGATGAAGATGCCCAGGTCAGCGTGAATAACCTTCCCAAGGGGCAGAAGGGCTTCGATACGTTGTCCGCAGTGAAGGACGGCCAGCTGCACGGTCTGTGGCACCAGTTCTACAACTCCCCATTCAACTACCTCGCGCTCCTGCAAATCGCCGCGTGGCTGCACCCGGAGGACTACTCGGATATTGATGTCCCGGCGGAGTGGATGAAGGCACAGGAAAAGTACTCGCCGGTCTCCGGCGAGGGCGTGTTCTTCTCTACGTCGACTCCGGCAGGCGAGTAGGGCGTGAACGAGGTCGATCTTGTCCACGAACACCGGCGCCTGACAGCGCGCCGGGTGGCGATCGTCGTGGGGCTGTGCGTTGTCGCGGCCGCCGCGTTCGTCATGAGCAACATGGTGGGTGCGATTTCTCTGACCCCCTCGCAGGTCATCGGCGGAATCATGGTGCCCTCCTCCCTCGATGAGCAAACGCATACGGTTCTGTGGGACCTCCGCTTGCCGATGGCCGTCATGGCGCTCCTCATCGGTGTGTCCCTGTCGCTCGCCGGCGCGGAGATGCAGACCATCCTGGGTAACCCCCTCGCCGAGCCGTTCACCCTGGGGATCTCCGCTGGCGCTGCCTTCGGCGGCGCGACGGCGATCGTCCTCGGCTGGCAGGTGGTCACCAATCCTCAGCTAAACCTCGCGGTCATCGCCTGGATCTCCTCCGTGGGGGCGACAGCGGTCATCGTCATCGCCGCCATCCTCCGCGGCGCCCGCGCTGAGACGATGGTGCTGCTCGGCATCGGCCTGGTGTTCTTCTTCCAGGCATTGCTGGCGCTCATCCAGTATCGGGCGAGTGCGGAGGCACTGTCGCAGATTGTGTTCTGGTCGCTGGGGTCGATGACGCGTGCGACGTGGGTGGCCAATGCTTTGTTGGCCGTAGTGCTTGTCGTGGTGTGTCCGCTGCTCGCGTCGCAGTCGTGGAAGTTGACGGCGCTGCGCTTGGGGGATGCGCGGGCGCAGTCGATGGGCGTAAATACTTCGAGGTTGCGGATTGTCGTGTTGGTGTTGTCGTCGCTGTTGGCGTCGACGACGGTGGCGTTTGCCGGCATCATCGGCTTTGTGGGGCTTGTTGGTCCGCACATTGCCCGCATGTTGGTGGGGGAGGACCAGCGCTATTTCATCCCCGCGTCGATGGCGTCGGGGGCGGCACTGATGTGCTGTGCGCACGCGGTGAGTCTCATGGCGAAGCCGGGGTTGGCGATTCCGATCGGCATTGTGACCTCGCTTCTGGGTGTCCCGTTCTTCCTGGGGATTGTGCTGACGAGGAGGCGCGCGCTGTGGAGTTAGCGATTCGCGATCTGGTTGCGGGTTACGGTCGCCACCGGGTGCTGGACGGCGTGACGGTTGCGCCACTTACCGGCGGCCGGGTGGTCGGTGTCCTCGGCCCGAATGGGTCGGGCAAATCGACGTTCATGCAGACGGTCGCTGGCCTGCATCCGGTTCGTTCGGGTGAGGTTTCTTTGCTTGTCGACGCCCAGGTGGTTCCTCCCCGCGCTCGCCGCAAGGCGATCGGGTACGTGCCCCAGGGCCTTCCCGAGTCCGCAGCCTTGCGGGCCTTTGAAGCGGTGCTGATTACTAGCCGTCGAGAAGCGGTAGCCAACCCCGTCGAGCACACAGCGGAGGTCATGCACCGACTGGGGATGGATGCCTACGCCCACCGCTACCTGTCAGAACTGTCCGGTGGCCAGCGACAACTCGTCGCTTTGGCACAGATGATGGTGGGGACACCGGCGCTCATGCTTCTCGACGAGCCGACCTCCGCCCTCGACCTCCACCACCAGCTTTTCGTGCTGGACACGGTGCGGAAGAAGGCGCACGAGGACAACAGCCTTGCCCTTGTCGCCATTCACGACATCAACCTTGCTTGCCGCATGTGCGACGAACTCATCGTTTTGCACTGCGGCGAGATCCTCGCGCAGGGTGTTCCCAACGAGGTCATCACCCCTGAACTCATCGAGCGGGTGTACGCCGTGAAGGCGGATATTCTGCAGCACTGTGGGGTACCGATCATTGCCGCGCATGCGGTGACGAAAACGCCTACCATGGGAGAAAACGATAGAAAGGGGATACGTCACTAATGGCGGATACACTCGCAGACATAATTATCAAGAAACTAGAGGAAACCGGGGTCACCCGTATTTTCGGCCTCGTGGGGGACTCGCTGAACCCCATCGTTGATGCCGTGCGTCGCAGTAAGCAGATTGAGTGGATCCACGTGCGCAACGAGGAGGCCGCAGCCTTCGCCGCCGGGTCCTACTCGCTAGCTACCGGCGAGCTTGGCGTATGCGCTGCCTCCTGCGGCCCCGGCAACACCCACCTCATCCAGGGTTTGTACGATTCGCACCGCAACGGTGCCAAGGTTCTCGCCCTGGCATCCCACATCCCCTCCCGTCAGATCGGGTCGCATTACTTCCAGGAGACGCACCCCGAGCAGATCTTCGCGGAGTGCTCCGGCTACTGCGAGATGGCGAACTCCGCCGAGCAGGGCGCCGTCATCCTGCACCACGCGCTGCAGTCCACCCTCGGTGGCCATGGCGTGTCCGTCCTCGTGGTCCCCGGTGATGTGACGATGGAGAAGACGTCCTACGACGGCATCATCGCCTCCGAGATCGCGACAAGCGCGCCGACGGTTGTGCCCCCGGCAGACCAGGTCAAGGACCTGGCGGATGCTATTAACAAGGCCGATACCATCGCCCTGTTCTGCGGTCGCGGCGTGATGAACGCCCGCGATGAGGTGCTTGAGCTGGCAGGCAAGGTGAAGTCCCCGGTGGGACATGCCCTCGGCGGTAAGATGTTTATCCAGCACGACAACCCTTACGACGTGGGCATGAGTGGTCTGTTGGGGTACGGCTCCTGCCACGAGGCCTGCACCACTGCGGACCTCCTCATCATGCTGGGCACCGACTTTCCCTACAGCGACTTCCTCCCAGATAAGAACGTCGCCCAGGTGGACATCAACGCGGCTGCCATCGGCCGTCGCACCCGCGTCACGCACCCGGTTGTTGGCGATGTGGGAGCAACAATCCGCGCCGTTCTGCCCCTCATTGAGGAGAAGACAAACCGCAACTTCCTGGACAAGATGCTGAAGAAGCACGCCCAGCTGCTGGAGAAGATCGTCGAGGCCTACACCGACGGTGTGGAGGAGCACACGCCGATCCACCCCGAGTACGCCGCCGACATCCTCGATGACCTCGCCGCCGACGATGCCATTTTCACCGTCGACACGGGCATGAACAATGTGTGGGCCGCCCGCTACGTCACCAACCAGTCGGGCAAGCGCAGCCTCCTCGGCTCGTTCCGCCATGGAACGATGGCCAACGCGCTGCCGCACGCTATCGGTGCCGCTTACTCCGGCCGCCAGACCATCGCCATCTGTGGCGACGGCGGTCTTGGGATGCTGCTGGGTGAGCTCCTTACGGTGAAGCTCCACAACATCCCCGTGAAGATCGTTGTGTTTAACAACTCCTCGCTGGGCATGGTGAAGCTGGAGATGCTCGTTGCTGGCCTGCAGGAGTTCCAGACCGACCACAACAAGGTGGACTTTGCTGCCATCGGTAACGCCATGGGAATTCCCTCCGTGCGCATCACGGATCCCAGGTGCGTACGCGACAAGCTCGCACATGCCCTGTCTGCTCCTGGCCCGCAGCTTGTTGATATCGTCACCGATCCCAATGCCCTGTCCATCCCGCCGGACATCACGATGAGCATGCTCTACGGCTTCGGTCGCGCGGCTGCTGCCACGGTTCTCGACGGTGGCGTGGGCAAAATGTTGGACATCGCAAAGTCCAACCTCCGTAACATCCCCGCCTCCCTCACGGAGCTCACCTAGGTCCACCTAGGCTTACTGCAAACGGCCAGCGCCCCATGGTGCCGGCCGTTTTTGCTTGTCGACGCTCGATCCCTCCCTCCCCGCATATCTCACCGCAGGCTCGTCCTAACTCCTTCCAGTTCCAGGAAAGCCTGCCAGTTTTTTACGCTGATTGCCAGGTCACGGGCGAATTCCTCTCCGTGGGGGAGGAAATACCCATTACCCTTTAAGGCGGGTAAAAGAAAATAATGGAACAATAGTATTCATGACTGATGCACAAACGAAAGTTCTAGTTGTTGACGACGAGCCGAACATTGTCGAGCTACTGCAGGTTTCTTTGCGCTTCCAAGGATTCGACGTCGTGACTGCTAGCGGCGGTGAGGAGGCACTGAAGGTCGCGGAGGAATCCCGTCCGGATGCGTTCATCCTCGATGTCATGATGCCCGGGATGGACGGCTTCGAGCTGCTTACAAAGCTGCGGGAGACCGGCCACGATGGCCCGGTGCTCTTCCTTACGGCGAAAGACGCGGTGGAGGATAAGATCCACGGCCTGACCATCGGTGCCGATGATTACGTGGTGAAGCCCTTCTCCCTAGAAGAGGTGATTACGCGGCTGCGCGTGATTCTGCGTCGTGGGAAGGCGGAGGAAACCGAAGAAGCCAGTGGTGTTCTGACGTACGCGGATCTGACCCTGAACGACGAGACGCATGAGGTGACGAAGGCGGGGACAATCGTCGACCTGTCTCCCACGGAGTTCAACCTGTTGCGGTACCTCATGCTGAATGCGGAGGTTGTCGTGTCCAAGGCGAAGATTTTGGATAACGTGTGGCACTACGATTTCGGTGGCGACGGCAACGTGGTGGAAAGTTACATCTCCTACCTGCGTCGCAAGATTGATACACAGGAGCCGCAGCTCATTCAGACAGTGCGTGGCGTGGGTTACGTTCTGCGTCAGCCGCGCAAGTAACGCTCGATGCGCGTTCCAAGAACAAAGGATCCCACATCGCGCATTTCCCTCAATGCGTCGTTGGTGATCCTCGTGCTGGCATTGGCCATCGTTGCGATTGGTGGGACAGGAATCGTGGTCACCGCAATCATGCGGGACTTCACCTATTCTCGCGTGGATGAGCGCCTCATCGGTGCCGTCAACGGCTGGGCGTGGGATGTGTATCCGGCGGAGGAGCCGCTTGCACACACCCGCCCGCCGTCCAACTTTTACGTGCAGCGGCAGATGCCGAACGGGGATCTCGTTGTCATGAATGATCGCGACTCCGCCCCGGATTTGTCCACGATCGTCACCAATGGGCAGCCGTACACGGTGGTTCCGGCAGCAGGTTCTAATTCGTCCGCGTATTGGCGGGTGCTTGCCGTGCGCACCGGCGGGACGACGACGGTTGTCGCCCAGTCGCTGGAAGAAGAGCAATCGACGGTGAAAAACCTCATCAAGACTCAGGCGAGCATCGGCCTGAGTTCTCTGCTCCTCGTGGCGCTCATTGCGATCCTTGTCATCTACCGGGCATTGCGCCCATTGCGGACCGTGGAGTCGGTGGCGCAGGCGATCACCGACGGGGACATGAACCGCCGTGTCCCCGCCTGGCCACAAACCACAGAGGTGGGCAAACTGGCGTGCGCGATCAACACCATGCTCGAGCAGCTGCAGGACTCACTGCAGAAGTCGCACCGTCAGGAAAAGGAGATGCGGCAGTTCGTCGGCGACGCCTCGCACGAGCTACGCACGCCGCTGACCAGTGTGAAAGGCTTCGCTGAGCTGTATAAGACCGGCGCTACAGACGATGCCGATTGGGTTTTGTCGAAGATCCAAGAGGAGGCTGGTCGCATGACGACGCTCGTGGAGGACCTGCTGGCCCTCACCCGGGCGGAAGGCAACCCGCTGGAGAAGCAGAAGGTTGACCTCATGGAGGTGATCGAGTCGCTCGGCACGTCGCTGCGAGTGGCATACCCGGACCGTGAGATCACCGTCGGGGAATCTGAGCCCCTGTACGTGCTGGCCGACGAGGAGAAAATCCGTCGCGTATTCACCAACCTCATGGTCAACGGCCTCGTTCACGGCGGGAAGGACGTTTCCGTCCTGCCCACGGCAGATGACACGGATGTCATCATCGATGTGCGCGACAACGGCCAGGGGATGGCCCCGGAGGATCTGGAGCACATCTTTGATCGCTTCTACCGCACCGACGAGTCCCGCTCCCGCCAGTCGGGCGGCTCGGGGCTGGGGCTGTCCATCGCCAAGTCGCTCGTCGAGGCCCACGGAGGCTCCCTCTCGGTCACCTCAACAAAGGGCGTGGGCTCGACGTTTACGGTTCGGCTCCCCCGGCTTATCGACGAAGAGTCCGCCTAAAAGACGCTCTCCACCTCGAACGGCCCCTCATCATCGCGCAGCGTCTGGCACGCCAGCGTGACGCCCTCCCCGGGCTCGTAATCGTGGGGCCGCATGTGCGAGGCCCCACCCTCGATGTACACCTGGCACGATCCGCACTCGCCCTGGCGGCAGGAGTAGTTGGCGGGAATTCCCGCCGCCTCCATCGCCTCCAGGAGCACCGTGTCGGCGGGCCAGGCAAACTCATATTCCGTATCGTTTACAAACGCTTTATGCACTCGGCGAGCCTTTCCGCAATCTCGTCCTGCTCCTGGTCGCTGACATCCACCTTGTGACCCAGGTTGTAGGCCTCCATGTCGTTGGCGGGGAACACGTGGATGTGCGTGTGCGGCACGTCAAAGCCGGCAATGATGAAGCTGGCCCGCTCGGAGCCGAACACCTCGATGACCGCTTTGCCCACCTTCTGGGCCACCTCCGTCAGGTGCTGCCACGTGGCCGGGTCGAGATCCGTCCAGCGGTTCACCTCTTCGACGGGAACCACCAGCGTGTGCCCCTTTTGCTGCGGCGCCACGTCCAAAAACGCGACGACGGTATCGTCCCTGTACACAAAACGACCGGGAATCTCACCGGCGATAATCTTCGAGAAAATGCTGCTCATGGTTTAAATCCTAGTACGCTTAGGCGCATGCGTATTTTGGTAATCGGATCGGGCGCCCGCGAACACGCCCTTGTCAACGCCCTGGCCCACGGCAACGGGGCCGGAAACGATGTCCACGCTGCCCCCGGCAACCCCGGCATGACGGCGGCCACGTGCCACCCGGACATCCACACCACCGAGCAGATTGTGGGTCTGTGCAGGGATCTTTCCGTAGATTTGGTCGTCGTCGGCCCTGAGGCTCCGCTCGTTGAGGGGCTTGCCGACATCCTCCGCGCCGAGGGCATCGACGTGTTCGGCCCCTCCAAATCCGCCGCCCGCATCGAGGGCTCCAAGGCCTTTGCCAAGGATGTCATGGCCAAGGCCGGGGTGGCGACTGCCCGCGCCGAGCAGATTACCGAGGAACGCGATGTGGATGAGGTGCTCAGCCACTTCGAGGCGCCCTATGTAGTCAAAGATGACGGGCTTGCCGCCGGCAAGGGCGTCGTCGTCACCGAAGACCTGCAGGCCGCGAAAGCCCACGCCCACGAGGTGCTCGCAGCCGGCAACCCGGTGCTTGTGGAGAGCTTCCTCGACGGCCCCGAAATTTCGCTGTTCTGCCTTGTCGACGGCGAAACCGTTGTCCCCCTACTGCCCGCCCAGGATCACAAGCGCGTGGGGGACAACGACGAAGGCCCCAACACGGGCGGGATGGGTGCCTACGCGCCGCTGCCGTGGGTGAGTCAGGACAACGTTGACCGTATCGTCAACGACGTTGTCCGCCCCGTCGCCAAGCAAATGGTGGCGCAGGGCGACCCCTACAGTGGCCTCCTGTACGCGGGCCTGGCCTGGGGCAAGAAGGGCCCCGCAGTGGTCGAATTCAACTGCCGCTTCGGCGACCCAGAAACCCAGTCCGTGCTTGCCCTGTTCGGTTCGGATCTGAGCGAATACCTCCTGGCCACCGCACAAAACAGGTTGAGCGGGATGGGTCCGATTACCTGGAAGCCGGGCTACGCCGTCACCGTCGTGCTCGCCGCCGAGGGGTACCCCGAACACCCCATCAAGGGCGACCCGATCACCGGCGCCGAGGGGACTCTGCACGCCGGGACCGCCGTCGTAGACGGCCAGCTTGTATCCAACGGTGGCCGCGTGCTCTCCGTCGTCGGGCTGGGGGAGACTCTGGAGGAGGCCCGGGCCACCGCGTACGAGCAGATTTCCCGCATTGAGCTGCGCGGAAGCCACTATCGCACGGACATCGGCCGGAAGGCCGCCGAAGGGAAGCTGAGCGTGCAATAATGAGCGCTGTGAGTATCCCAAATGTGTTAGCCAGCCGGTACGCCTCCCAGAAGATGAAGGACCTGTGGAGTGCGGAAGCCAAGATCAAGATGGAGCGTCAGCTCTGGATTGCCGTCATGAAGGCCCAGAAGGACCTCGGCGTGGACATCCCCGAGGAAGCCATCGCCGCCTACGAGGCCCACGTGGACGAGGTGGATCTGGACTCCATCGCCGAGCGCGAAAAGGTCACCCGCCACGACGTGAAGGCCCGCATTGAGGAGTTCAATGCGCTCGCCGGCTACGAGCACATTCACAAGGGCATGACGTCTCGTGACCTCACCGAAAACGTCGAGCAGGTGCAGATGCACCAGTCTATGACGCTCATCCGGGACAAGGCCATCACCGTCCTTGCCCGCCTGGCCGAGAAGGCCACCGAGTACCAGGGGCTCGTCATGGCTGGTCGCTCCCACAACGTTGCCGCACAGGCCACCACCCTGGGCAAGCGCTTCGCATCGGCCGCCGATGAGATGCTCGTGGCCGTCGAAAAGCTCAACAACCTCCTCGAGCGCTACCCCCTGCGCGGAATCAAGGGCCCCATGGGCACCTCCCAGGACATGCTCGACCTCATGGGCGGCGACGAGGCAAAGCTCGCCGAACTCGAATCCCGCATCGCCACCCACCTCGGCATCTCCCGCGTCCTCGACTCCGTCGGCCAGGTCTACCCCCGCTCCCTCGACCTCGATGTCGTCTCCACCCTCGTGCAGCTCGGCGCAGGCCCCTCCAGCTTCGCTCACACCATCCGGCTCATGGCCGGCAACGAAACCGTCACCGAGGGCTTCAAGAAGGGCCAGGTCGGCTCCTCCGCCATGCCCCACAAGATGAACGCCCGCTCCTGCGAGCGCGTCTGCGGCTTCCAGGTCATCCTCCGCGGCTACAACACCATGGTCGCCGACCTTGCCGGCCAACAGTGGAACGAGGGCGACGTGTTCTGCTCCGTCGTCCGCCGCGTCGCGCTGCCGGATGCCTTCTTCGCCATCGACGGCCAGTTCGAGACCCTCCTCACCGTCCTCAAGGAATTCGGTGCCTTCCCCGCGATGATCAACCGCGAACTCGAACGCTACCTCCCCTTCCTCGCCACCACGAGGATCCTCATGGCCGCCGTCCGCGCCGGTGTCGGCCGCGAAACCGCCCACGAGGTAATCAAGGAAAACGCCGTCGCCGTCGCCCTCAACATGCGCGAAAACGGCGGCGAGCAAGACCTCATCCAGAGGCTTGCCGACGATCCCCGCCTCCCCCTCGACCGCGCCGCCCTCGACACCGCGCTTGCCGATAAGCACGCCTTCATCGGCGCCGCCGGCTCCCAGATCGCCAGCGTTGTCGACCAGGTCAACGCCCTTGTCCAGGCACACCCGGAGGCTGCCTCCTACACCCCGGGTGACATCCTCTAACACCCACAAGAAACAGGCCGCGACCAGCACAGGTCGCGGCCTTTTCGGCACCCATAGGTCGCAGGCAAAAAAGAACCCCTGACCAAAACACGCCAAAATAAAAGTAGTGACGCAGGTCAAGGGGTAGAACCGTTACACAGCCCCTAGCGGCTACGCGCCTGCGGGAGCCTTCTCCTCGTCCGCAAACTTCCCCAAAGCCAAGGCAAACTGCGTGACGAGGCCCATGATAAACGTCACCAACTTTGCGGTCTCCGTCGGCGTCGCGGTGGAAAACTGTAGACCAATAAGCCGCAGCAGATCCCCCACAGACCCATTCGCTGTGGATGACCCCTCCGGGGCTCGCTGCGGGTAGACCTGGGCCGGCCCCGTGAAATCGTCATCTGCGGTCGCCCCTTCAAGAGGGGAACCCTCACCCACGGTGACGAGGACATCCGTCGTGGCTGCTGATGCCGGTGCGGTGATTGCAGATGCAGCAACAACACCACACACCGCTAATGCTGACAGTCTCATGGAAGGATCCTCCTCACATCGAAGTGTTTTGCAATAGTGTACAGCCAGCCGATGAGCCCCGTGAGACTAAGCGCCCCAACAACAATCCCAAAAATCTCGACAGGCCGAAACTCCGCACCGGCAGGCTCCCTCACAAAAGACCCCGCACTCGTCCCATTTCTCGCGTCAATGCCCTGCTCACACGCCAAAAGCGCTTCGTGGTAGGAGGGGGCATCAAACCTCACTCTCGCCGCTTCCTCCCGCACTCGCTTGTCGACGCGCCTCGCTTCCTCCTGCAACGGTTCCGACGCGTCTGACGGCACGAGGAGAGAATCCTGGGAAAGCGCCGCTTCCAGCTCGGCGGCGAGCTCATCCGCCGATGTCCGTGCGGCCGCCTCCCGGGTGTAGGTGGCGCCAACGGCGGTATCCTCCACCACACCGAGAGGAATGTCTGTACTAGCTGCGGGGATACTCGAGAAAAGGAAGTCCAGTTCGGAGGCTTTGAAGCCGTCGGCGGTGAGGATGCGGGCCATGGTCGCTACGTCGTGGTCGAGGATTTTATCGGCTGCTTCTGATTGGCCGAACTTGTTGGCGTAGGCGATCCGGTGGTCGAGGGCGGTGATGTCCTCGGCGTGGTCGTGGTAGCGGTGGAGGAGGTTGGTGCGTAGCTCGGTGCGGGCCCGCTGTAGTTCGGTAAAGAACTCTTTGCCCGTGGGGGGTTCTGGGGTGATGGTGCACATCCAGGCTTGGGGTTGTCCGGCGAGTGGTTCGTTCGTGTCGGGGGTGAAGGTGACGGTGTAGTTGATGGGGAGCGTGGCCGCTAGCGTGAGGGCGATGAGCTTCATGTCTTTTACGCTACCGCGCGGGCCTGGGTGGGGTAGACCGTTAGTCGCACGGGGTGGTGTGGGGCGTGCGGTATCACTCATGGGGCGGGTGGCTACGTGGCGAATTGGTTTTGATGGGTCTAGAGTAATAGGTCATGCGACCAGAACTATCCGCATATGAGCATTTTTCTGCAGGTAAGGTGCGTGAAATCTACGAGGTAGATGACGAGACTCTCCTGCTTGTTACGAGTGACCGCATCTCGGCATACGACTACATCCTTGATTCGGAGATTCCCGATAAGGGTCGCGTGCTCACTGCGATGAGCAACTACTTTTTTGAGCACCTCGATTTTCCCAATCATCTGGCGGGCCCGATCGATGACGAGCGGATCCCCGAGGAGGTCCTCGGCCGCGCGATGGTGTGCCACAAGCTGAAAATGTTGCCGTTCGAGTGCGTCGCCCGTGGTTACCTCACGGGCTCGGCACTGGTTGAGTATCAGGAAAAGGGTTCGGTTTGTGGGATTGAGCTTCCCGACGGCTTGAAGGAGGCGTCGCGTCTCCCGGAGCCCATCTTCACCCCGGCCACGAAGGCCGACTACGGTGAGCACGACGAGAACGTCAGCTTCGAGGCGGTCGTCGAAAAGCTCGGTGAGAAGCTTGCCACCCAGCTCCGCGACGCTACCCTCGACCTCTACACCCAGGGTGCCGAGATTGCCATCGCCAAGGGTGTCATCGTCGCCGACACGAAGTTCGAGTTCGGCCTCGACGAGAACGGCACCCTCACGCTTGCCGACGAGGTCCTCACCCCCGATTCCTCCCGCTACTGGGACGCCGACACCTACGTCGAGGGCAAGGTTCAGCCCAGCTTTGACAAGCAGTACCTCCGCAACTGGCTCACCGGCCCCGACTCCGGCTGGGACCGCGCCTCCGGCGACAACCCGCCGAGCCTCCCCGGCTCCGTTGTCGAGGCGACCCGCGAGCGCTACATCGAAGCCTACGAGCGCATCACCGGCACCAAGTTCAAAGACTGGATCGGCCACTGCGCCTAAAAACCGCACCTCACACCCCCTGGAAACGGATTTACCGCCTGACCAGGGGGTTTTTCTAAATTTTGGAAAACCCCTGTTCAGGCACTCTTTCCTCCCGTGTAGAGTAAGGGGTCATGACAAAGCCATCCGCACCACGTGCCCCCAAAATTCCCACTATCCGCTCCTTCCACGGCCGCGAGTTTGTCGACGACTACGAGTGGATGCGGGACAAGGACAAGGCGCTGGAGTTCTTAAACGCCTCCAACACCCACGCAGAGGAATCGATGGCCCACCTGGGCACCCTTTCCCAGAATCTTTACGACGAGGTGTTGAGCCGCATCCACGAGACGGATATGTCGCTGCCGAGCAGGGGGCGGGGATACTGGTACTTCTTCCGCATCGAAAAGGGGGAGAACTACGGCAGAATCTGCAGGGTTCCCGCAGGCGAGGGCTGGATTCCTCCGCAGGTGCAGCGTGATTCCGCGCTTCCGGGAGAACAGGTTATCTTCGATTTGGAGAAGGAATCCGAAGGTCAGGAGTTCTTTTCTCTCGGTGCGGCGGCGGTGACCGATTCAGGCCGCTACCTCGCCTACTCCCTCGACGTGGAGGGCAACGAGCGTTACACGTTGCGCATCCGCGATTTGTCCACGGGTGAGGACCTCGACGATGTGTTGGAAAACATCTCTTCTGGGTGTACCTGGGTGGGGGAGGAGTACATCTTCTACGAGACGGTGGATGATGCGTGGCGGCCGGATTCCGTGTGGCGCCACCGGGTGGGGACCCCGCGCAGTGAGGATGTGCGTGTGTTCCATGAGCCGGATGAGAGGTTCTGGGTCGGCGTCGGCTTGAGTGTGTCGGATAAGTATCTGCTCATCGGGTGCTCGTCGAAGGTGACGAGTGAGTATTACTACTTGCCTGCCGACGATCCGGAGGGCGAGTTTCGTCTCATCCGGGAGCGGGAGGAGGGCGTTGATTACGACCTGACGCATGCCGTTGTCGGTGGGGAGGACATGTGGATCGTGACCCACAACAAGCTGAGCCCGAACTACTCGTGTGGCCTGTCGCCCGTCGGCAAGCCCCTTGATCTGGGGGAGGAGTTGATGGCCCACTCGGACGAGGCGCGGATTACGGGGGCTGCGGCCTACCGTGACTTTTTGCTTCTCGGCCGGATGGAAAATGGGTTGGCGAAGAGCTACGTCAAGCGCGGCGAGGGGGACTGGGAGCTTCTCCATATCGGTGATGAGGAGTTGTCCTCCACGTCGATTTCCGGTGGCAGTCTGTGGGAGGCACCGGTGTTCCGTGCCTACTACACCACGTACACAAACACGCCGGCGATCTACGCCGTCGACGTGAAAACTGACGAGAAGACCCTGCTCAAGCAGGAAAAGGTGCGTGGAGGGTACGACCCCAGCCAGTATGAATCGCGTCGCCTGTGGGTGCCCACCCCGGATGGCAAAAAGATTCCCGTGTCCATTGTGCAGCGCCGCGATCTCGACCCCGATGTTCCGCACCCGACCCATATGACGGGCTACGGCGCGTACGAGGTGAGTTCCGGCCCGGCGTTCAGTTCTGCGCGAGTGTCCCTGCTAGACCGGGGAATCCGCTTCGTGGAGGTGCATGTTCGCGGCGGCGGCGAGATGGGCCGCCTCTGGTACGACAACGGCAAGGGCCTGAACAAGAAGCACACGTTTGAGGATTTCATCACGGTGGCGGATTACCTGATTGACCATGGCTACACCACCCCCGCGATGTTGGGTGCTTCGGGGGGCAGTGCCGGCGGTCTCCTCATGGGCGCTGTGGCGAACATGGGTGGGGATCGGTTTAAGGCGATTCGTGCGGATGTGCCGTTTGTGGATCCGTTGACGTCGATGTTGAAGCCGGAGTTGCCGCTGACGGTGACGGAGTGGGATGAGTGGGGCGACCCCTACCACGAGGCAGATGTGTACGACTACATGGCAAGTTACGCCCCGTATGAGAATGTTGAGGCGAAGCCGTACCCGAATATTTTGGCGACGACGTCCTTGAATGACACGCGTGTGTTGTATGTGGAGCCGGCGAAGTGGATTGCGAAGTTGCGGGAGGTGGCTACGGCGGGTGAGTTCCTGTTGCGCACGGAGATGGTCGCAGGTCACGGTGGGGTGTCGGGCCGCTACGACGCTATTCGACGCTCCCGTGAGGACGCCGCCTGGCTTGTCAATCAGATCACGGGCCTCACAAAATAACGTGCGCGCTAGCGCATGCGGAGCGTAGGCGCGCCAGCGCACGCACGCAGCGCACGCACGCAGCGCGTGCGCGCATGCGCTGCGCGCCGGAACAATCGGTGTGATACTGAGGGACGTGAGCGCAACCCTTTTGGTATCTATTTCCTCCGTCTTCACGGAGACCCGCACGCCGGCGGCGCACTTCATGCGCGAGCTGGAGGCGTGGGGTGTTCCCGTCAGCCTCCTCATCGCCCCGCACATCGACGGCAACTGGCACCTGGCCAAGGACGCAGATACGCGGCGCTTTTTTGAGCGCAAAATCGCAGCTGGGGACGCTTTTGTTCTCAACGGGTTCGACCAGGCCGTCCAGGGTCGCCGCGCGGAGTTCGCCACCCTCCGCGCCCACGAGGCCCGCCTGCGCCTCACCGGTGCCGTCGCCCAGATGGAGCGCCTCGGCTTTTCGACGCCCATCTTCGCCCCACCTCGCTGGCGCCTCTCGGAGGGCACCCTCGCCGTCCTCCCCGAGCTCGGCTTCACCCGCGCACTGTCCACCAAAGGCATCCACATTCTGAACACAAACACCCTGGTCCAGGCACGAAACCTCTCCGTGGGGGAGGGGTATGGCGCCTCCCGCTGGTGGCGCTCCACCATCACCCGCTCCGTCGAGAGGACGGCGCGCCGGGGCGGCGTGATCCGGCTGAGTGTCTCGGCGCGGAACCTCGTGAAGACGAAGGTGGCCAAAGATGTCGCGGCGGCGGTGGCGGTGGCGCTAGAGTTGGGGGCAAAGCCAAGTACCTACGTGGAGGTGTAATGATGCTGTTCCCTCAGTATGCAGAACATGTTGTGATGGTCTATTCGGACGATGAGTTTGAAGAACTCATCGAGGAGTTCACCCCGCGGGGGTTCTTCGCTGTGAAGGCATCTGAGGATGCACACTTTTCGCTTCTCGACGGCTCCCCGTGCGCAATTCTGGACACAAAAGGTGAGCTCGCCGGGCGTTTCGATGATATCGATGAGGCGGCGGATGCGATTGATCCGCTGCTGCCGCTGTAAGAAACATCACACGGCGTTTTGTGGTTATGACCGGGCTGTCGGGCTAGCCTGGGTTACTGAGTGGGGTCGCTTATGGCCCCTCCTCTTTCACTCGGATCGTTTGGCACGTACCTGCCAATGAAAGTAAAGGAAACAGTAAGGTCATGGCTGAAGTTCGCTTCGTGAATGCGACACGTATCTACCCCGGTGCCACCGCCCCCAGCGTGGACAGCATCAATCTGGACATCGCGGATGGGGAGTTCCTCGTCCTCGTCGGCCCGTCGGGCTGCGGCAAGTCCACAACCCTGCGCATGCTTGCAGGCCTGGAGGATGTCAACTCCGGGCAGGTGTTCATCGGGGACCGGGATGTGACGAATGTGCCGCCGAAGGATCGCGATATTGCGATGGTGTTCCAGAACTACGCCCTGTACCCGCACATGACGGTGCGGGAGAACATGGGCTTCGCGCTGAAGATCGCCGGTGTGGATAAGACGCAGATCAACGAGCGCGTGGAGGCCGCGGCGCGGACGCTGGATCTGACGGAGTTTTTGGATCGTAAGCCGAAGGCGCTGTCCGGTGGCCAGCGTCAGCGTGTGGCGATGGGGCGTGCGATTGTGCGCAAGCCGCAGGTGTTCCTCATGGATGAGCCGCTGAGTAACTTGGATGCGAAGCTGCGTGTGCAAACCCGTACGCAGATCGCCTCGATGCAGCGTGAACTCGGCGTGACCACGCTGTATGTGACCCACGATCAGACGGAGGCGCTGACCATGGGCGACCGTATTGCCGTGCTGAATAAGGGTGTGCTGCAGCAGGTGGGCACGCCCCGCGACCTGTATGAGCACCCGCAAAACGAGTTCGTCGCGGGCTTCATTGGTTCCCCGGCGATGAACCTCGGCACGTTCACGGTGGAGGGCCGCACCGCCCGGCTGGGAGAAGCGCAGGTAGAGCTGCCAGAGTCCCTCGTGGGGAAGGTGGATGGCCCCGAGGTCGTCCTCGGCTTCCGCCCGGAGGCCCTGGACGTGGACCCGAACGGGCAGATCCCCGTGAAGGTGGACTTCGTCGAGGAGCTCGGCAGTGATTCCTACCTGTACGGGACACTCGTCGGCGGAGGAAACCTGTCCAGTGGCACCGACAGCAACCCCGATGCGTCGACAAGCAACAATATTGTCGTGCGCACCGCGCCCCACACGGCGCCGAAGCCCGGGGACACCGTGCGGCTGACGATCAAGCCGGGGATGCTGCACGCCTTCTCCGCGACGACGGGGAAGCGGATCGAGGAGTAGTCGAGATGCCGGAGAGGATGGATATCTCCGGCACTGCCCTGGCGCCGGCGCTGTTGCAACTGCCGTGGGAGCTGCCGTTGGAGCAGTGGCCGGAGAGGGTCATCACCACCCTACCCAGAGGAATTAGCCGCCATACAGTGCGTTTTGTCACACTTGGCGATGGGGAGGGGACGAGGGTCATCGCCGTGAAGGAGATTGGCGAGAAGGTTGCCCACCACGAGTACCACATGCTGCGGGAGCTCAACCGGATCGGCGCGCCATCGGTGCGACCCCTGGCTGTGATTACGGGTAGGCGCTCGGCGGAAGGGGAGGAACTGACCGCGTGTCTGGTCACCGACCATTTATCGTTTTCCCTTCCCTACCGGGCAGTTTTCTCTCAAAAACTGCGACCAGAGGTGGCCGGGAAGCTCATTGATTCGCTCGCCGTCCTGCTCGTGCGCTTGCACCTCGTCGGGTTTTATTGGGGCGACGTCAGCCTGTCCAACACCCTGTTCCGCCGCGATGCCGACACTTTCAGTGGCTACCTCGTCGACGCGGAGACCGGGGAACTGCCGGGGTGCCTATCGGATACACGGAGGATGTACGACGTCGACGTGGCGCGCGTCAACATCATCGGCGAGCTCATGGATCTCGAGGCAGGGGGCCTCATGGATGAGTCGATGGATCCCATCGACATCGGTGGCCGAATAACCCAGCGCTACGGGCAGCTGTGGGACGAGCTGACCGGAGAGGAAGCGATCGCTGCGGACGAGACGTGGCGGGTGAGCGACCGTATCCGCCGGCTCAATGAGCTGGGGTTCGATGTGGGTGAGCTGAAGGTGGAAAAGGACGATTCGGGTCAGACGGTGACGATTCGCCCACGGGTGGTGGACTCCGGCCACCACAACCGGGCACTTATGCGCCTGACCGGGCTCGATGTTCAGGAAAAGCAGGCGCAGCGGATGCTCAACTCGATCCATACCTACCGGGCGCTCGAGCTCCCCGAGCTCCCCCTCGAACAGGTTGCGCACACGTGGCTTCTCGACGTCTTCCTCCCGACCGTTCGCTCGGTCCCACCGGAGCTGGCGAAGAAGCTGGAGCCCGCACAGATCTTCCACGAGGTGATGGAACACCGGTGGTACATGGCCGAGGAACGGGGTGGGGACGTGTCGCTTGCGGAGGCGACGGAGTCCTATATCCAATCGATTCTTCCCGAGCACCGCGACGAGGAGACGCTTCTGGGGTGAACCTCCCCTAAAAGTGGGAATGTAACCTAAATCTCATGTACCAAAAAGGTGTGTCTTTTCCCACCGTAGGGCCGTTTTTGGTCGAAACCGGGCTCTTAAAGGTCAGATATTTGCCTTTTTAACGGTACTTCGCCTGTACGCTAGCTGTGATAGAGGTTTGAAAGACCAACCAAGAATCTGAAAGGTTATAACGTGAAAAAGATGACACGTTTCGCCGCAGTGGTGACCGCTGCAGCAGTCGCAGCCGCAGGTTTGGCGGGGTGCTCGGACTCGAGTAGCTCGGCGGACGGCCCCAGCGTTTACTTCATGAACGCCAAGCCTGAGCAGGACGCGGCGTACCAGGAGATCGCCAAGAAGTACACCGAGGAGACCGGCGTAGAGGTCAAGGTTGTCACCGCCGCCTCCGGCACGTACGAGCAGACGATGAAGGCGGAGGTGGGCAAGAAGGATGCGCCCACGCTCTTCCAGATCAACGGGCCCGCCGGGCAGCTGCGCTGGGAGTCCTACATGGCGGATCTCTCTGACGCGGAGTTCACCAAGCAGCTCAACGAAGATACCCCGCCGCTGAAAAACGACCAGGGCCAGATCATCGGCGTTCCGTTCGCCGTCGAGGGCTACGGCATCATCGTCAACGAGGAGATCTTTGATAAATACTTCGCCCTCCCCGGCGCCACGGCCACCTCGCTGAAGGAGATCAACTCCTTTGACAAGCTGAAGGAGGTTTCCGACGATATGCAGGCCCGCAAGGCGGACCTCGGCATCGATGGCGCCTTCGCGGCCGCCTCTCTCTCCTCCGGCGAGGAGTGGCGTTACCAGACGCACCTCCTCAACACCCCGATGGACCAGGAGTTCAAGGATGCCGGCGTGACGGACATGGACAACATGCAGTTCACGTACAACAAGGAGTTCAAGAACCTCTTTGACCTGTACCTCGAGGATTCCACCGTCGCCCCGTCGCTCACCCCATCCAAAGCCGTGAGCGACTCCATGGCCGACTTCGCGCTCGGCAAGGCCGCCATGGTGCAAAACGGCAACTGGGCCTGGAGCCAGATTTCCGATGTTGACGGCAACGTGGTGAAGGAAGACAAGATCAAGTTCATCCCGATGTACATGGGGCTTCCCGACGAATCAAGCCGCGGCATCTCCGTGGGCACGGAAAGCTACCTTGCCGTTAACTCCAAGGCGAGCGAGGAAGACCAGAAGGCCTCCATCGACTTTGCTAACTGGCTCTACGCCGGCGACGGCATGCAGTATGTTGTCGATGACCTCGGCTTCATCGCCCCGTTCAAGGGCTTCAAGGATCTCGGCACCCCGGACGACCCGCTGGGCAAGCAGGTCGCTGAGGCGATCCAGGATTCCTCACTGAAGACGTACCCCTGGACGTTCCAATACATGCCGTCTCAGCAGTTCAAGGACGACTTTGGCGCTGATCTCGCCCAGTACGCCGCCGGCAACCTGGAGTGGGACGAAGTGGTCAAGGCGTTCCAGGAAAACTGGGCCGCCGAAAAAGAAGCAAACTGGAAGAAGTAACTAGACGCTGTAGTCCCCACCCCCGTGGTGGGGACTTCGGTCAAGGTGGCACACGCTCATGCAAACTAGCCTGAAAAAGTATTTCCCCATCTTTGTTCTGCCCACGCTGCTCGCGTTCCTCATCGCGTTCCTCGTCCCCTTCGTCATCGGCTTCTTCCTGTCGTTTGCGGACTTCACCACGATCACCGACGCGACGTTTGTTGGCATCGACAACTACAAGCAGGCGTTCACCGCCCGCGAAGGGTTCATTGACTCGTTCGTCTTCACCGTGCTGGTGGTCATCGTCTCCATCATCACCGTGAACATTGCGGCGTTCGCCATCGCCTGGACGCTGACCCGCAAGCTCAAGGGAACGAACTTCTTCCGCACGGTGTTCTTCATGCCGAACCTCATCGGCGGCATTGTCCTCGGCTACACGTGGCAATCGATGATCAATGCCGTGCTGGCCAAGTACGGGACCACGATTGTTGCCGATTGGAAGTACGGGTACCTGGGCCTCATCATGCTCATCAACTGGCAGCTCGTGGGCTACATGATGATCATTTACATCGCTGGGCTGCAAAACGTTCCACCGGAGCTCATCGAGGCCGCAGAGATCGACGGCGCCGGCCGCGGGGAAATCCTGCGGCACGTGACCATCCCCATGGTCATGCCGTCGATCACCATCTGCCTGTTCCTCACCCTGTCCAACACGTTCAAACTGTTCGACCAGAACTTGGCTCTCACCAACGGCGCGCCACGAAGTCAAACAGAAATGGTCGCGCTAAACATCGTGAACACGATGTTCAACCGCGTCGGTTCTGAGGGAGTTGGCCAGGCCAAGGCCGTAATCTTCGTGGTGGTGGTTGTTGTCATCGCCATGTTCCAACTCCGCGCCACGCGTTCCCGGGAGGTTGAAGCGTAATGTCGACGAAAACAGTGACCAACAAGCCGTCGAAAAGCGACGAAGCAAAGGTCGGGACAGGAGCAAAAGTGGCCCTGTACACGGTCCTCGTCTTCCTGACCGTCGTGTTCCTCGGGCCGATCTTCTTCATCATCCTCAACTCCTTCAAGAACAAGCTCGCCATTGCCGACAGCCCCTTCGCACTGCCGCTGGGTGAGATGTGGGTCGGGCTGGAAAACTACGCCGTCGGCCTCATGAAGGAAGGGTTCCTGTGGGCCATCCTCTGGTCCTTTGTCATCACCATCTTGTCGGTCGCGGCGATCGTGTTCTTCTCGGCACTCACCGCGTACTACATAACCCGCGTGAAAACGTGGTGGACCTCGGCGCTGTACTACCTGTTCGTGTTCAGCATGGTTATCCCCTTCCAGATGGTCATGTTCCCCACGGTCAAGATCGCAGACATGCTGCACCTCAACAATCCCATCGGGATCGTAGTGCTCTACCTGGGCTTCGGCTCCGGCCTGTCGGTGTTCATGTTCGCAGGGTTTGTGAAATCCATCCCCCTCGACATCGAGGAAGCCGCCATGATCGACGGCTGCAGCCCCCTGCAGAACTACTTCCGCGTCGTGCTGCCCATGCTCAAGCCCACCGCCGTCACCGTGGCCATCTTGAACGCCATGTGGGTCTGGAACGACTACCTCCTCCCGTACCTCGTCATCGGCTTGTCGACGAAGTACAAGACCATCCCCGTCGTCGTCCAATCCTTCGTCGGCTCCAACGGCAACCGCGACATGGGCGCCATGATGGCCATGCTCGTCCTCGCCATCATCCCCATTGTCATCTTCTACGTGGCCACGCAGAAGCACATCATCGAAGGTGTCGCCGCCGGCGCGGTGAAGGGCTAAATGTTCTCACCCGATTCCAGGTTCTACGCCGCGTTTTCCCTCGCGGCGGACCTGGTCATCGTCAATTTCTGCATGGTGATTGCGTCACTCCCGATCATCACCGCAGGAGCCGCGACGAAGGCCGGGGCCTACGTCACACGGCAACTCGCCCACGACGAGGGTTCCCGGCCGTTTGCCACGTTTTGGAAGGCATTTCGTGCATCCTTCCTCCCCCCCACGGGCTACTTTGTGGGTACTACCTGCATCGCAGTGCTAGGAATCTACGAGATTTACGTCATCCGTGGGGCGGGCGAGGGCCTCATCAGTCCCATGGCGGCCCTCGTTTTGGAGTCGGGCATCTGGTCGGGGCTTATTATCCTCACCATCATCACGGTGCGGTTTTATCCCAAGTGCAGCCTCAAAGGTGCGGTATTGGATGCGATGCGTGACTTGCCGCGGACCCTCCTTGCAGCCCTGGGGCTGGCGGCCCTGCCCATTGTCGCCCTCACTACCTCCGTGGGACTTGGGATGATCATTACGTACGTGGTGCTCGTCGGCCTGGCGCTGCCGTGGTACGTTGCCGGTTTGATTCTAAAATAGAGAAAACCGCTCAGGGAGGATTTCTTGTTTTGGGGGCCTGGTCTAGAAGGGGAGTCCCTGCAAGGCGGGGATTGCCTGCTTGATCGCTGGCCACGCGAGGGCTGCAAGAATCACCGCAACAATTGGGACAACGACTGACGGGATTATAACCCCGAGTTTGCCATTCCGGCACTCCGCGAAAGCCTGGTTCTCCAGTTCGCGGGCTTTCTGGTACGGGTAGGAGCGGAAAGCGGTTTGCCTCACCGCGATTTGCACTTCCTGGTTGACCCCGGGAATGTAGAAGGGGTCATCGTCAAATGCGTTGCGAGCGTTGTATTGCTCAGGCTTGTAAACGGTTGGTTCTGAAAAGGCAGCAAGTTGGAAGCCTATAGCCAATGCTGTAATAGTCTCTTGGTTTTTTGTGTTTGACACCCCGCGCACATCAGCGAGTTTGCGCCCCATGTCCTTGTAGCCCGACATGATATTTCTCTGGGCATTCCTGCTGTAATTGACTGTACAGTTACCTGAAACGATGTCGTAGCTTGTGGTGAAATCGCTGGTGGTTGCTGCTGCCGTTGCCTGGGGAGCCATCATGGTGGATAGGGCAACTGCTGTCGCGGTAGCAAGAACGGGCAGTGATGGTTTTGTCTTCACAGTGCGTGACCTTTCAGTTTTTGGACCTTCAGCAAAGTCCAGAGGGGTGTGAGCCGACGGTGGTATCACCATCGATCATTGAGCTGAACCTCGCTCATCCTCTTCCTATATCGAACCATAACCTGCTAAATGATTAAAAGAAGGCGGTGAGGAAACTGTTAGGGGGAAGCGCTGCGATAGCTGAACGGGAGGGTGAATAAAAATGGCGGTGACCGTGCAGGTCACCGCCGGTTTCGTGTTTTCCCTATGCAAGCTCGTTGGAGGCCTTGATAAAGTCCTCTAGCTTCTGGAGGGCCTTGCCAGAATCGATGAGCTCAGCGGCGAGGGCGACGCCGTCGGCAAGCGTTTCGGTCTTGTCGCCGGTGAACAGTGCGGCACCAGCGTTCATGAGGACAGCGGTGCGGTGGGGGCCGCGATCCTTACCGGCAAGAACATCGCGGGTGATCTCGGCATTCTCCTGCGGATCGCCACCGACGAGATCCTTCTTCTCGCAGCGCTCAAGACCGAAGTCCTCGGGCTTGATCACGGAGGTGCGGAAGTAGCCGTCGCGGATTTCGCAGATTGTCGACGGGGCGGACGCGGAAATCTCGTCCATGATGTCCTGGCCGAACACGACGAGGCCACGGCGTACGCCCTGGTGGGAGAGGACCTTGGCCAGTGGCTCAACGAGGTACTCCGAGTACACGCCGAGAACGAAGCGTTCGGGCTTGGCCGGGCTCGTCAGGGGTCCGAGGATGTTGAAAACGGTGCGGAAGCCGAGCTCCTTGCGCAGGTCGGCAACGTGCTTCATGGACTGGTGGTACTGCTGGGCGTACAGGAAGGCGATGTTGACTTCCTTGAGAAGCTTGTTGACGAGCTCCGGGTCCTGGTGGATGTTCACGCCGAGGGCCTGCAGCACGTCGGAGGCGCCGGACCTACTCGTCGCCGCGGCGTTGCCGTGCTTGCACACTGTCACGCCGCCGGCAGCGGCGACCATCGCGGAGGTGGTGGAAATGTTGAAGGTATGGGCATTGTCGCCACCCGTGCCGACAATCTCCAGCACCTCGATGCCGGGGTGCTCCACTTGCGTTGCGTGGTTGCGCATAGCCTCGGCGGAGCCCATGATCTCGTCGATTGTCTCCGCATTGGAAGACTTCGTGGACAGCGCTGCAAGGTAGGCGGCGTTCTGGGTAGGGGTGGACTCCCCACTCATGATCTCATCCATGACGGCATACGCCTCGTCATAGGTGAGGTCTTCCTTAATTACCAGTTTTTTCAGAGCTTCGCTGATCACAGGGCACTTCCTTTGCGTGGGGTATTTTGTAGCCCTCATTCTACGGTCGGGTAGCCCCTGCATACCGGCCTTTTGGTCCAGCGGGGGTGGAAGCGGAGGTAATGATGGGAACAGGTGTGCGAAAATTAGCTGGTTGGTGCCAGCGGCACCCGCAGAAGCTGCTTAGTCGCGCTCAGTACCTGCTCAGTGGGCATTTCTCCCACGTACATGTGGCGATGCTCCTCGTAATACGCCGTCGCCAGCGTGTACTGCAACGAAATGAACTGGTTGTCCACAAATACGGTGAGGAGCTCTGCGGGGATGTCAGTGCGTGCCTCACCGCTTCCTGCCCTCGCTCGAGCACCGCCAGGTACTGTTTCAGTGTATATCGCTCCAGCTCAGCTGCAGTTTCCTTGGCAAAGGCGCGATCGCTGTGTGCGGTCATTGCTTGGTACATCTGGACTGCTTCCCGCTCACTTGCGCTCGTCTCGCCGATGACATCCACAAGCTTTCCGACGATCTCCAGCACCCCGCATCCGATTCCATAACCGGGGGTAGTCTTCGCCTCGATGATCTTCGCCCCCTTTCTCGCCGGTAGATGAATAGGTCCGCCTTCGTGGGGAAATACTTGAAAGGTACGCCGACGGAAGTATCGGCCTCCTTGGCAATTCGGTTCGTGTCGGCCTGCTCGTAGCCGTGCCGCGCAAATTCCGTTGTCGCCGCAGTCGTGATGTGCTCACGCTTATCTGCGGGAAGGTTGCAGAATCTGGCCGTCATTGTTGCCGACGCCATAATGCTCCTTGACTCGTGCCCGCGCCCGACAGACACTGTGCATCATCCATTAGTTGTATCCCCTTGGTAGCTATCCAACAGTTTGTCGACACCGAAAAATCTCCAAAACCCACACACTCCGTGCACGTCAGCCCACAAAAACGTGTCAAAACCCTGTGGGTAATGGGGAGTAACGCCACAAGTTCCACACGAGTTTGCCCGGAACCCGCTTTCCCGCTTTTCTCCCGCCCGCAGCCGTGCGTATATTCACTACATGCTTGAGTCAGTAGAGTTGACCGGCCCCACACAGTCGGTCCTTTTTTGGGCTGCGCTCGTCGTGCCGGCCCTCTTCCTCCTCACCCGGCAGAAGTGCCGCCTGACCATGGCATCCGTTCTCATTATTGGGATTGTCGTTGCCGTTGCTTGGGCTCTCCACGCGCCCCCGGCGCTCGCCGTTGGCGGCGGGCTTCTGCTGCTTCTCCTTTCTGCTTGTCGGCGCCCCGTGCACGCCCTCTTCGTCGCCGTCGCCGTCGTCGGCTCGATCGGCATCATCAACACCCAGTTCCAAATGGTCCCCACCGTTGGCGCGATCACCAACTGGGTGGATTACGTCCCCTACAGAGACCTCGCCAGCGTCCGTCCCGGCCAGAGCGTCCGCACGAGTCTCGTCCTCGGCCGTGGCCGCCCCGCCGAGGTTTACCTCCCACCCGCCTATTTCGAAGGCAAACGCCCGCCCGTCCTCGTCCTCATGCACGGCAATCCCGGCTCACCCTCCATGTGGATGGACGAGGGCCAGGCACCACAGCTTTTCGACGAGTTCCAGGCCACCCATTCCGGCATGGCCCCCGTCGTCGTCTCCGTCGACGCCACCGGCTCCTTTACCGGTAACCCCCTCTGCGTCGGCTGGGCCCACGACTACATTTCCGACGAATTACCCCAGGCCATCACCCAATTCTTCCGGGTGGATGAGGACCGCAGCCACTGGGTCCTCGGTGGCCTCAGCTACGGAGGCACATGCGCCCTCCAGATCGCAACGACCGCTCCCGACGCCTACGGCGGCTACATCGATATGTCGGGCCAACGCGAGCCTCTCGCAGGAACGAAGCAAGAAACCGTCGATAAGTACTTCGGCGGTGACCCCCAAACCTACCGAGAGAATAACCCCCGTGACCTGCTTGGCGACACCAGAAAATACGTCGGCATCCCCGTCCGCTTCATCGTCGGCGAAGACGACCGGGGCTACCGCCCCGGCATCGAGGAGCTGTACGGCTTGGCACAGCAAGCGGGCATGAACGCTACGCTTGCCGTCCTGCCCGGGGGCCACGATTTCCGCGTCTGGCGGGAAGGCCTCATCGATTCCCTGGATTTCATCGCCACAATCGGAGGCATCGACCATGCGTAGGGTACGTTTCGTTGTCACAAGCCTTGCCCACGCAGCCAGCGGTGCCCCGGTCACCTGGACACTCGTCGCGCTGGGTTGGATCCTGTTTGCCGTTTGTTCGCGCACGGATTCATTGAGCTCGCTGAGTCTGGGCGACCCGATGAACGTCACAGACATCCTCACCTCGGGCCTCACCTTTGCGACGCTCCCCGCCGGCATCGTCGCCACCGCTCTCGCGTTGACCGGCACCACCTACACGGAGAGGAAAGTGGGCTCTAGCTGGTATGTCGCTGTAATTTTGCTCATCCAGGTGGTGGGTGGGGTGGCGGGCGCCTTCATCGCGTGGGCTGTCGTGAACCCGCTGACCCCGTGGGGCATGGAGCTGCGTGGCCAGGAACTCCTCAGCCCGCTCATGTGGATCGTCGGCGCCTCAGCGATGGGATCGGCCCGCTTTCCGGTGTTGTGGCGCCGACGTGTGCGCATGCTCATTGTCGCCCCGGTGATCACGGTTGTCCTGTACTCCGGCACCTTCACTCAACTGTGTGTTGCCGTTGCCACGTTTGTTGGGCTTGGCCTGGGGATTCTGCTCTGGAATCGGCCACTTCGCCTTTCTCGCCCCTCGTGCTCGCTCTCGGAGGCGCGCGTCCTCGTCGCCCTCATGGTTGCCGGTATCGGATTGGGGCCACTTATCGCAGCGCTCAGCCCGTATTCTGCGGGGCTTCTGTCGGGGCTTGGCAAGCTGGCAGATCTCGCCGAGGCGTACGCGCAGTGCGAATCGGTGGAGGGCTGTGTCTCCGAGGAGTCCGTCAACAACGCAGCCATGGCAGTTTTGCCGGCAATCATCGTGGTCATCCTCGTTTTCGGGTTATTCCGTGGCCGCCGCCTCGCGTGGTGGGGTACCGTCCTCACGTTTCTGTTTACCCTCCCCATCGTCGTCATGGAGGCGAGCTTTTTCCACGCATTGCCGCAGGACCCGGCGTGGTTCTTCTCGGTGAGTGTGACGTCGGTTGCCGTTCCCTGGATCCTCGGCCTCGTCGTCCTCTTCGCCACCGCGCGCCTGTTCCGTGTCAAGGGTGGTGAGTTACTCTTCGCTCGCATCGTGCTTTTCGACGCCATCGTGGCTGGTCTCCTCTGGTTTCTTGCGGGTGGGGTGGGGGGTTGGCCGTCCCTCCCCCTCGTCTTCCTCCCGCCGATGCTCCGCGAGATCATCTTGGGGACGGCCCCGTCGTGGCGGTTTGTGCTTGCGTCCTCGGTGTTTTGGATTATTTTCGCCGTCGGCCTGTGGTGGGTGTTGCGCTGTCCGCCGCGTCGGGAAGGTGATGATGATCGGGCCCGTGCGCTGGCGTTTTTGGATGCGGGCCTCGGCGATCACTTGTCGCATATGACGTTGTGGCCGGGTAATCAGTTCTTTTTCACGGATTCTGGCTACGTTGCGTACCAGGTGCACAATCTGGTTGCGGTGACTGTTGGTAGTCCGGTTTCGTCCAATCCGCCGCAGCTTGCCGACGAGTTTGAGGACTATTGTCGCAGCCAGGGCCTCAAATGTGCCTGGTACTCGGTGCCCACTGCCTTCGCCGAAACTCGCCCCGGCGCCCGTGTCCAGGTTGCCGAGGAATCGATCATTGATGTGTCGGACGTATCTTTCCGAGGCAAGAAGTTCCAGGATGTCAGAACTGCGACAAACCGCGCGGTCAAGGAGCATATCCGCTCCGTGTGGGGGAGGTGGGACGATTTCGATCCGCTGACCCACCAGCGCATCCGCGCCCTCTCGGAGGAGTGGGTGTCGGAGAAGTCGCTGCCGGAGATGGGTTTCACCCTCGGTGGGGTGGAGACCCTCGCCGATCCTCGTGTCCGGCTTATGGTGGCGCTTGACGACGCGGGCCGGGTCCACGGTGTGACCAGTTGGCTGCCGGCTCCCGGTGGCTGGGTTTTGGACCTCATGCGCCGGGATACGGAGGGTTTCCGCCCGGTGGTGGAGTTCCTCATCGCCGAGACCGCCCGCCGCGCCCATGCGGATGGCCTGTCCTGGATTAGTTTGTCGGGTGCCCCGTTGGCGCATTCGGCACCGGGGGAGTCGTCGGCGGTGGATAGTTTGTTGGATCGGCTGGGTGCCCTGTTGGAGCCTTGGTACGGTTTTCGTTCTCTAGCTGCGTTTAAGCGTAAATTCCAGCCGTCGCATGAGAAGTGGTGGTTGTGTTATGGGGAGGTGGCGGACTTGCCGGCGGTGGGTCTTGCGGTGACGAATTGTTATGTGGATGTGCGGGATGTGGCTCGGGTGGCGTTGCGGCGTCGATAGGTGGCGGTAGGTGGTTGTGAATAACTTTCGGGGCGGTTTTTCTGATCTTTGACAGTTATCCACAGTTCTGGTTGTGTGCCTGTTGCGCGGGGTTTTTCGACTTTATCGTCCGGGGTATGAAGCGAATAAACAAGATTGTATCTGCATTTCAGGGTCCGGAACTTCTCCGTGAGGTGTGGCGGGCCCGCAAGACTCATCCGGATTTGGCCCGCGAGTGGTCCCGCCTGTACGGGCTGTCTGAGGAGATGGTGCGCGAGTGGGAGCATGCAGCGAAGAATTGGGGTCGGTTTTCTGACCCGGAGGTGCTGGCTGAGGCGGAGAAGCTCTCCGTGGCGAAGTTGGTGTTGATCTCTAAGGCGATGAATAACGTGGCGAAGGAGGAGCGTGAGGGGTTGCGCGCCCGGTTGGTATCGATTGCGGGTGGTGTGACCTGGCAGGAGCTGAAGGCGAGGGCGGCGCAACTGGCGAAGGAGATGCGGCAGCCGTCGACAAGCTCCTCGGTGACGGTGTCGAAGGTGGCCGACGGGCAGGGCATGAAGCACGCCCACGTGCGGTTGAAACCGCCGGTCATGGAGAAGTTCATCGCCCGCATGAAGCAGCTCAGCGTGGCGCCGCCGGGTGCGGACGAGTCGGTGGTGTTGGGTTCCGGTTTGGAGCAGCTTATCGACGCCGCGTCGTCCGGTCTCCCCGATGTTTCCGGTTCCTTCGAGCGGACGCTGGGGCCTGCCTTTATTCTGGCGATTCCCGGCACGAAGTACATCGGCGACGGCAAGTATGCGACAACTGACGGGGAGATCATCATCGGAAAGGAGGCAGCCCAAACCCGGCTGTCCCCATATGGCTGGGTCGTTATCTACGACGGCACGAACCATATCGGGGAGTGCTACGAGTTGGAAAACGACCGGTTTGCCTCCCTGATGCTGCGCCAAGCGATCACCATTGATCAGATCTTCTGCGCGCACCCGGGATGCACCCAACTGGCCTCCCATTTCGAGATGCACCACACCATTTCCTACAAGGACGGCGGCAAGACGAACGCAGTCGAGATCATCGGCACGTGTGTGAACCACAACCGGCAAAACGACGACGATCCTGACAAGGTGAAAAACGGCCGCCACATCCGTGACGACAACGGCCACGCTGGCTGGATTCCCCCGGAGGGCGGCGCAACCCTATACAACCAGCTGCCTGCCACCGACTACTCCGGCAACGCCATCGCCCGCCGGATCCTTAACGCAGAAAACGGGGATGAACAGGAGAAACAATTTCAAAATGGGGGAGAACCTAAACTGAAGGAATGACCGAGTCATCCCTTGACAACGCACGCGCCGCCCTCGAACGGGTCCGCTCCTACGCCGAGCACCCCGACACCACCCCCAAACCCGAGCGGAAACTCCTCAAGGAGGCCGTAAAGCTCTCGGTGGGGGAGATCGGTGTCCGCGCCCCCGGCCACTCCGTGGAACTGCGGGTGCCCCCATATGCCGCCGTGCAGTGCATCGAGGGACCCCGTCACACGCGGGGCACACCGCCCAACGTGGTGGAGATGTCTCCCCTGGTGTGGCTGCGGTGTGCCCTTGGCCTGCAAACCTTTGCCGACGGCCTCGCCACGGGGGAGATTTCCGCCTCCGGCAACCGGGCCGCTGAAGTAGGTATGCATCTCCCAATTTAGCGCTAGGTTAGCTTAACCTAGCGTGAAAAAGTCTGTGAGCTGCGTTAATGTTGCGCCCATGGGTGAAGAACAATCAATTGCCGCCAAGCTGAACTGGCTGCGCGCCGGGGTGCTTGGCGCGAACGACGGCATCATCTCCACAGCCGGCGTCGTCATGGGCGTCGCCGCCACCGGCGCTGCCCTCGGTGAGATCGCCACCGCCGGAATGGCAGCCGTAACCGCAGGTGCCGTGTCTATGGCTCTCGGTGAGTATGTGTCCGTGTCCGCCCAGCGCGACACCGAGCGCGCCATGATCGCCCAACACGCGGAGGAAGTCCGCGAGACCCCGCACGATCTGAAGGCGGACATCGTGTCGACGTTGCAGAAGCGTGGCCTCCACCCGGAGACCGCACGCGTGGCGGCGGATGAGCTTGCTGCGGGGGATCTTTTGCACGCGCATCTCATGGTGCACCACAATGTTGATTCCACGGAGCTCACCAACCCCTGGATTGCGGCATTCAGTTCTGCAGTATCGTTCCTGCTTGGCAGCGTATTCCCCTTGGTGGCGGTGGTGCTTGCTCCAGCCGGCTGGCGCGGCGGCATCACCCTTGTGTCCACCGTCCTTGCCCTCATGGTGACGGGTGGGATTTCGGCGGCGTTGTCGGAGGGGTCGGCGACGCGGTCGGTTGTGCGCCTCATTGTGGGGGGTGCGTTGGCGATGTCTATTACCTACGGACTGGGTTATCTCTTTGGTGAGGTGGCCTTGTAGCTACTACTCTGGGGGTCGTGGTATCGAATAACCCAATTCTCGACGATCAGGCCCACGACGAATGCGGTGTCTTCGGCGTGTGGGCTCCGGGCGAGGATGTAGCAAAAATTACGTACTATGGTTTGTTCGCCCTCCAGCACCGTGGCCAGGAAGCTGCCGGTATTGCTGTGGGGGATGGTGAGCAGGTCGTCGTTTTCAAAGACTTGGGCCTGGTCAGCCAGGTTTTCGATGAACAGTCTTTGCAGGCTCTCCAGGGGCATTTGGCGATTGGCCATACCCGTTACTCCACGGCGGGGGGTGTGAAGTGGGAGAATTCGCAGCCGATTTTCCGCACAACGCCGGCGGATACGGATGTTGCCCTTGCCCATAACGGCAATCTGATTAACCATTTGCAGCTCATGAAGCTGGCCCGCGAGAGGGGGGTTGTTCCTGCGGACGGTTACCCCTCGGACTCTGAGGTCACCTGTGCTTTGCTTGCCGACGGTGCCACCTCCGACACCACCGTCCTCCAGTCCGCTTTGGACTTATTACCCACGCTAGAGGGCGCATTCTGCTTGGTGTTTACGGATGGTCACAACATCTACGCCGCCCGCGACCGCAACGGCGTGCGTCCGCTGTGCCTTGGCCGCCTGGATCGCGGCTGGGTTGTCTCTTCGGAGACGTGTGCTTTGGATATCGTTGGTGCGTCGTTTGTGCGCGAGATCGATCCGGGCGAGTTGGTGGTGATTAACGATTCCGGTGTGTCGTCGATGCGTTTTGTGGAGCCGGAGCGTAAGGGCTGCATCTTCGAGTACGTGTACCTGGCGCGTCCGGACTCTGACCTGCGGGGACGGTCGGTTAATACGACACGCGTGGAAATTGGGCGTCGACTAGCAAAAGAAGCCCCAGCAGACGGTGACCTTGTCATTCCCGTCCCGGATTCCGGAACGCCCGCGGCCGTCGGCTATGCGCAAGGTTCGGGGCTACCGTACGGGACCGGCCTGGTGAAAAACGCCTATGTGGGGCGGACGTTTATTCAACCGACGCAGATGCTGCGACAGTTGGGTATCCGGTTGAAGCTGAATCCGTTGAAGGATCAGATTCGGGGCAAGCGTCTGGTTGTTGTCGACGATTCGATTGTGCGGGGAAACACCCAGCGTGCGCTCATTAGAATGCTCCGTGAGGCGGGGGCCGCCGAAGTCCACGTCCGCATCGCCAGCCCGCCGGTGAAATGGCCCTGCTTCTACGGCATCGATTTCGCGTCGCCGGGTGAGCTCATCGCTAATGCGGTGGATTCATCGCGGCCGGAGCAGATGGTGGAGGCCGTGTGCCAGGCCATCGGCGCGGATTCCCTGGCCTACATTTCAGTGGACGCGATGGTGGAGGCGACGGAGCAGGATGCGACCACGATGTGCTGCGCATGCTTTGATGGCGATTACCCGCTTGGCCTGCCGGAAGGAAATAATAATGCCGATTTGGTGCGTGCGATGAAGGCCGGTACGTACCCACTGCCGCTCGTTGGCAGTGACTACGATTCAGCCCACTAATTTTTCTGCAAAGGATGACCATGACTGACAACACGTATGCCGCCGCCGGCGTTGATATCGAGGCTGGGGATAAGGCTGTGGAACTGTTCGCGCCGCACGCCAAGAGGGCGTCTCGGCCGGAGGTGCGCGGGGGGCTGGGTGGTTTCGCCGGTCTGTTCGCGCTGGGGAAGTACAAGAAGCCGCTGCTTGCCGCAGGTTCTGACGGTGTGGGAACGAAGCTGGTGATTGCCCAGAAGCTGGGGATCCACAACACGATCGGCATTGACCTTGTCGCCATGTGCGTGGATGACTTGGTGGTGTGCGGTGCGGAGCCACTGTTCCTGCAGGATTACATCGCTATCGGCAAGGTTGTGCCGGAGCATGTCGCCCAGATTGTGGAGGGCATTGCCGAGGGCTGTGTCCGAGCAGGGTGTGCCCTCCTCGGCGGTGAGACGGCGGAGCACCCCGGTGTGATGCCGGAGGACGAGTACGACATCTCGGCAACAGCCGTCGGTGTCGTGGAGGAGGACGAGGTGCTGGGGCCGCAGCGTGTCCGCGGGGGCGATGTGGTCATCGGTATGGCCTCCTCTGGCCTGCACTCCAACGGGTACTCCCTGGCCCGCTACGTGCTCTTGGAGCAGGCTCAGCTGCCGCTCGATACGCACATCGACGAGCTTGGTCGCACGCTCGGTGAGGAACTTCTCGAGCCGACGCGCATCTACGCCCTCGACTGCCTGGAGCTCATTAACGAGTGCGAGATCCACACCTTCTGTCACGTCACCGGTGGCGGTCTGGCGGGCAACCTGGCGCGCGTCATCCCCGACGGTCTCATCGCCCGGCTGTCTCGCGGAACGTGGAAGCCGTCGCAGGTCTTCCGCTATATCCAGTCGGTGGGGAAGGTGGAGCGCTCCGAGATGGAGAAAACTTTCAACATGGGCGTCGGCATGGTCGCCGTTGTGCCTGCTGCGGAGAAGGAGCGCGTCCTGGCGATACTTGCCGCCCGCCACGTGGATGCGTGGGAGTTGGGCACGGTGGAGGAGTCTGCCGGTGCTGATCGCGTTGTGCTTGAGGGTGAGTACGCGGAATAGGGCGTGAAAAATGGGGAGCCTCGCAAGTGGGGCTCCCCATTTTTTTGTTTAGTTATTTGTCCTCGTCGGGATCGTAGTCAATCCATGCAGCGTATGGATCGTCCTCCTCCTCACGGCGCTTATCATCGATTTGTCCTGACAGTTCGCGCTGGAGCGATTCCAAGTCCATTTCCGGTGAGTTGTACTTCAGCCGACGTGCGACTTTCGTTTGCTTAGCCTTGGCACGGCCGCGACCCATGGCCTGACCCCCTTGGAGTTCCAAGAGACACCCGGGTATTTTTGGTGCCCCATTATCGTGCAGTTACTAAATATAAATACCTGTGTACACTTTAGCGGGTTTGCGCGCAAATTGCTGTATTTACCCCCTAGGCTCGGGGTTTGTCCCCGCGTAGCTGGTTGATCGCGTCTCTTCCGGCTCCCGATGATGGGCGCGGCAGGCTGTGCTTGTCGACGCTCATCGCACAGTCCCCTGCCATAAACTCGCCCGAGCGTTGGAGTGCGCTCGCCTTGATCGTGGCCAGCGCGATGGGACCGAGTTCGTGGTGGTGCACCACACTACCCAGCGTTCCTACCGTGCGACCTGCGAGTGTGACGGGAGTTTGGGGGGCGGGAAGCTGGGGGACGGAGCCGTCGAGAAGCGTGACGACGAGCGCCCGGGGTGCGCGACCCAGGTTCTCCACCCTGGCGACGGTTTCCTGGCCGCGGTAGCAGCCCTTGTCCAGGTCGACGGCCTCGGCGAGCCACAGGCCCACCTCGTGGGGGATGGTCTTCTCGTCGCAGTCGACGGGGTGGTCGGGTTCGCCCCGGGCAATGCGGTAGGCCTCAAAGGACATCAGGCCCGCGAGCTGGCCGTTTTGTTGCAGAATTGCGTCGGCTGCGGCCTCCACATCGCGCACACCGTAGTCGGTACGCAGCGGGGTGCCGGGGATCATGCGGGCGAAGGCGGCGTCGAGCGGGGTGTGCTTGCCGAAGACGGTGACGAGCTGTAGCGGGGAAACGGTGATCTCTACCTTGGACCAGAAAATCATGGCAACCAGGTGGTCACGCAGTGTTTCCGCTTCGTGGGGGGAGACGATGAGGAACACCTCGTCCTCCGTGACGGCCACGTCCATTTCGTGCTGGATGCGGCCGTTGGCGTCGAGATCGAGCGCCATGGTGGCCCCGGGGGCGATGATTTTGCTGAGGAGGTTGGTGAGGAAGGCTTCGCGGTCGTCGCCGGTGACGGAGAGGATGACGCGGTTGGAGCGGTCGACAAGCGAGAGGGGGGCGCGTTGCTCGCCGAAGGGGTTGCCGTAGTGCCAGGGGACGCCGGCGGTGTGCGGGGCGAGGTGGTCGGCGGGCGCGGGTTGCGCGCCGTGCGCGGAAAGCAGTGGCGAAGCGTAAGTAGACATGTACGCCATCGTAGTGGTGGCATAATCGGATGTATGGGACATGCGCCAGTGATCGTTGTTGTTGAGCCGTTCGGTGGGTCGTCGCGTAGGCAGAGCCCGCAGCTTCCCCATATTTTTTGGGATGATTTGGGGCTTACGCGTGCCGACGGCATTTTCGAATCCCTTCTTGTGCACGAGGGGCGGGCGTGCAACGTAGAGCGACATGTGGATCGCTTCCTTGCGGGGGCGAAGAAGCTGCAGCTGCCGGAGCTGGGGCGGGACTTGGTGCTGAAGGCGACGGCGGAGGCCGTTGAGGGGTGGGTTGAACAGTGCGGGGAGGAGTCGGTTGACGGCAAGCTCGTGTGGACGTTCACCCGCGGCCGGGCGTCGACAGGCATCCCCTCGGTGTGGATGACCGTGACGGATGTGCCCGAGGGCAACGCCAAGCTGCGGGAAAAAGGGGTGAAGGTGAAGCTGTGTGAGAAGGGGATCACCCTGCACCCGGAGAAGGCACCGTGGATTGCCTCGGGGGCGAAATCCCTCGGGTACTCGGCGACGATGGCGGCGCTGCGGGCTGCGAAGGCGGAGGGGATGGACGATGTGATCTGGGTTGATGGCGACCGGATACTCGAGGGGGCGACGAGTACGGTGATTTCCATTAAGGGGAAGAAGGTCCGCACCCCACCCAGCGGAACTGACGTGCTATCTGGGACGACGCAGCAGGCTGTGTTTGAGACGTTGAGCCAGGCGGGCTATGCGTGCAAAGAGAAAGCACTGAGCGTCGACAAGCTAAAAGAAGCCGACGGCGTGTGGCTCGTTTCCTCGGTGCGGGGGGCGGTGCCCGTGCGGTCTATCGATGGGCACAAGCTTCGCCGCGACACCCCCGATGATATGGCCGGCCTGCTCGCCGAGGCGATGTTTAGCTAGCCGACGACGCGGGTGAGCTCCGCGGACCGCTGTTCCTCGGCTCGCTCATCCACCCAGCCCAGGTGATTGTTCGGCATGAGACCGTACATCCGCTTGCCCGGGCCGAGTGCCTGTGGGCCGGTCTCCGTCACCATTGTTGAGGCGGACTGCAGCGACCACGAACGCTCGTTGTACGGCTCGCCGTAGAAGATCTCCACTACGCCATCGGCGCGGACGCTGATGAGCTCGATCTCATCCTTGTCATTGACCCGCCAGAACCCATACGCATTCGTATCGGGACCTGCGTATTTACCCTCGGAATCGAGCTTCCACGTGCGCGAATGGTAGCTCAGGTAGTTCTCGCCGTTGTGGGCGATCACAAGCTCCTGCCCGAACGCGAACTGGCCCTCATCTGTGGCGGCCTGGCCCTCGCCGCGCCACACGCCCACGAGGGGGAGGAGGGCGAGGAGGCCGTCGTGAAGATTGGGCCCCTCCCGCAGGTTAGCTGTGTCAACCGGGTGCGGGGTCGCATCCAGATCGGCGATATCAGCCGTATCCAAGATATTCTTTGTCGACGTCGACTTCGCTGCCTCCGCAGCCCTGCCGATAGCTTCATTTCCATCCAACGATGCAGACTCACTCATGCCCATCGAGCTTACACGTATGGGCATTCCACAACACGCGCGGGCGAGCGCGCGCGAGTGAATGTCTACAGGTCTGTCGAAAAGTCCTCCGTGTCGAACCGCACATTCCGCAACTCCGATTCAATATAAATAGAGCCACCCCCACAAAACACGTGCGATGCTCTCCCCGTCAACGGCAGCTTTTCTGAACTAATCTCCCAGCTAAACGCATTATTGCCTGAAACAGGTTGAAAGCGAACCACGCCGTCGACAATCCGCAGCTTCACCAACTCCTGCTGCTTCTCCGACGCACCCGGCGGGGTCCCAGTCAACAGCGCCTCCGCCGACGGCGAAGCGGAGGGAGAAATGTCATCCGGGTTGGCGATATCCAGGTCCGTCATGCCGATCTGGGCACCGAGGGCGACGCCGTCGAGGCGCACCGTATACACCAAGCGCTTTGCCGTCATATCCTGCAGGTTTCCGCTCAAAATCTGGGCGGGCGGAACCTCCACATCGAACGCTTCTGATTTCTTATTAACGAGTCCGAAGCCCTCCTCCTGCACATCGATCATCTCTGTGCGGATGGAATCAATAGAACCACCCAGGGCAGAAACAATAAACGGAGTGCCACTCATTGTCACCGCCGGTTTGATGTCGAGCCCTTCGAGGCGTTGGAGTTCTGCGGAGACGTTGCGTTCGGTGTTGGTGGCAACGACTCCATCCACGAAGAGGAAAGTACCCGCCACCACGGCGGCTCCGATAAAAACAGGGACGAACTTAGCCACACTATATTTGTAGCGTATGGATATCCTTTCGCGTGCATTTGAAGTTGACGGCGTGGAGCCGCTGAGTGAGCAATTCGTTCGCGGTCTCACGGAGAACATGGGCCATACCCACCACAAAATTGAGGAAAACGGCCAGGTAGTCGCCCTTTTCGCTACCGACGGTTCGACGGCGGAGCTCGTCGTTGATCCCGCTTTTCGACGCAGAGGTCTCGGCTCACGGTTATATGAAAAGGTCGGCAAACCTCCGGTGTGGGCACACGGGGACCTCCCCGCAGCCCGTGCCTTTTCTCAGCACTTTGGCCTAGTCGCGACCCGAATCCTCTTGGTGATGGGGAGGGATGGCTACGAGCCGCAACCAGCCACGCTTCCTGCGGGCTTTCGAATCGTGACGGCTGCCGAGGAATGCGAAGATGAGCAGTGGGTTCGTGTAAATAATGAGGCGTTTTCGTGGCATCCGGAGCAGGGGGGATGGAACGTCGACAAGCTTCGTGAGGCGCGGGCGACATCGTGGTACGACCCGACAGGAGTCTTCTTCCTCTACGAGGGCGACCACCTGGCGGGGTTCCATTGGACGAAGCGGGTTGACGGTGTGGGGGAGGTGTACGTCATCGGTCTCGGCGATGGGTACCGGGGGCGTGGCTTGGGGCGACCCCTGTTGACAGCCGGTTTGAACGCGATGGCCGAGGATAAGCGCATAATCCTGTACGTGGAGGGGGATAACGATGCCGCCGTTGGAATGTATTCCGCCCTTGGCTTCACCGAAGAGGAGCGCCACGTCGTGTATGAGGTACCAGCGGGCGACAAGTAGAACACCCATAGACCGGCGACGGTTGCGATGCTGGCGGTTTGGGGGCGCTGGCATCGTCAGATGGGGTAGCTGGTGGGGGTGGTGCTGTCGCCGGTGGCGCGCCATCGACGAAAAAACTTAGCCAAACCTAAATTGTGCAGGTAAGGGTGTGAAGTTTCGTTGGAGCTGGGAAAAAATTTGGGAAAACTTCGGAATTAACCTTCTGTTCACCTGAATTCTTATTGTTGGACATGTCGAGCCGTTAGTGTTTGCACGCGAAGCGAGTTGATGTGCGAGTAGCACGTCGATCGTTGCTACAGCATGAATTGAAACTACCGGAGGTTTATACCCGTGAAAAGCACTATTATGCGCTCCCTCGCCGTGTTCGGCGTCGCAGCAGTAGGCACCCTCGGACTCGTCGGTTGCTCGTCTGATTCCGCATCGGATGCAGCATCTGACGTTTCCACCGCCGCATCGTCTGCAGCCCAGGATGCGAAGGAAAGCATCCAGGGCCTGAGCGGCCAGTCCGGCACCCTCAACGGCGAGGGCGCATCCTCGCAGCAGAACGCGATGGAGTACTTCAAGGTGCAGTACGCCAACGCTGTTGATGGCGCAAATCTGAACTACACGGCTTCCGGCTCCGGCTCTGGCCAGAAGCAGTTCATCGCTGGCCAGGTTGATTTCGGTGGCTCTGACTCGCCGCTGAAGGACGACCAGATTGAGCCCGCCAAGGAGCGTTGCGGTGGCAACGATGCATGGCACCTGCCGCTCGTTATCGGCCCGGTTGCTGTTGCCTACAACCTGCAGGGCGCTGACGATGTCACGCTGTCCCCTGAGGTCATCGCCAAGATCTTCAACGGCAAGATCACTAACTGGAATGACCCGGCTATCGCCGAGCTCAACGGCGGCACCGCTCTCCCGGACAAGGACATCAAGGTCATCTTCCGTTCTGAGGAGTCCGGCACGTCCGATAACTTCCAGAAGTTCCTCAAGGCCGCCGCTCCTGCCGAGTGGGACACCACCGGTAAGGCCTTCCCGTCCAAGGTTGGCTCCGGCGCTAACTCCTCCACCGGTGTTGTTGGTGAGGTAAAGAAGACCGACGGTGCTATCACCTACGTTGAGTCCGGCTTCGCTAAGAACGAGAACCTCGGGATTGCCAAGATCGACTTCGGCAACGGCCCGGTCGAGCTCAATAAGGAGTCCGTCAACAAGGCTCTGGCTAACATCGACTTCGCCGGCGAGGGCCACGACCTCGTTGTCGACGCTGAGAGCCTCTTCCAGACCAACGAGGCGGGCGCATACCCGCTGGTTCTGACCACCTACGAGATCGTCTGCTCCGCCGGTTACGACGCTGAGACCAGCGCCCGCGTGAAGGACTTCCTCACGGTTGCTCTGAACAACCAGGATGAGAACCTGGAGAAGATCGGCTATGTTCCGGTCGATGGTGAGTACAAGGCAGCTCTCGAAGAGGCTGTGAACGCCATCCAGTAAGTGACGGTGGTGCCACACTGTGGCACTTTCCTTCCCAGTCACGGTTACACTGCGGCCCCTTCAGGCTCGGATTTCTCAACCCGGGTGCTCTGGGGGCCACACGTGTGTGGGACTGAATAACCAAAACCTCGTACATACTACTGAAGGAACAAGCCTATGGTTAGCAATAAACCGCTGGTAGACGGCGGCGCGCCGGGTGGCGGTGGCGCAACTGGCGTCGCAACCCGATATACGCCCGACTCACAGGGGACGGACAACCGCACACAGAATGCTGCGGCTGGATCAGCGACAACCCCTGACGAAAATAAGGATGTTCAGATCCAGGCCCGGGGTAGCTCCGTTAAGCGAGTCGGCGACCGCGTCTTTGAAACATTTTCCACCGTTTCGGCAGCAACCATCACCGTGATTATTGCGGCCATCGGCCTCTTCCTCCTGTGGCGTGCAATTCCCGCGCTCATGCGGAACGCAGAGGGACTGGGTGGATTCTTCACCTACGCCGGCGACTGGAACACGGCGGACACCGAGGCAATGTACTTCGGTATTCCGAACCTGTTCTTCTCAACGGTTCTCATTTCGCTCGTCGCCCTGGTGCTGGCGATGCCGGTGGCTTTGGGTGTCGCAATCTTCCTTTCCAACTACGCACCGAAGAAACTGGTTAAGCCCCTTGGATTCCTCGTGGATCTGCTGGCTGCCGTTCCGTCTATCGTCTACGGTCTGTGGGGCGTCACCGTTCTCGGACCGACGATCGGCCCCCTCTACGAAAAGATCGCTAATTCTTTCCTGGGGAACTTTTTCCTGTTCAAGGTGTACGAAAACTCCCCGTCGTTTGCCACCTCTCGCAACATGCTCACCGGTGGCATCGTCCTGGCCATCATGATCCTCCCGGTCATCGCCGCCACGGCCCGAGAGGTCTTCGTCCAGACCCCGAAGGGGCACGTCGAGGCCGCCCTGGCTCTCGGCGCGACCCGCTGGGAAGTGGTGAAGATGACGGTTATTCCGTTCGGGCTTTCCGGCTACGTCTCCGGCGCCATGCTCGGTCTCGGCCGTGCACTCGGTGAGACGATGGCACTCTACCTTGTTGTCTCGCCCTCTTCGGCGTTCCGCGGTTCGCTTTTCGACGGCGGCACGACGTTTGCTACGGCCATCGCCAACGCCGCCCCGGAGTTCAACGATGACATCAAGGCTGGTGCGTACATCGCCGCTGGTCTGATTCTGTTCCTCCTCACGTTCGTGGTCAACGCGGCGGCCCGCGCGATCGTGAACAAGAAGAAGTAAGTGGGAGTGACTGACATGACTAACACAGCTACGCAGCAGAAAACGCCCGCAACCTCGGCGTTTACCCCGATTTCGGGTGGTCGCAAGGTTGCTAACCACGCGGCCACGGTGATCATCACCCTCGCCATGGCGCTCGCCATGATCCCGCTTATTTGGGTGCTTTTCGACGTCTTCCGCTACGGTTTTCCCGTCATTACGCAGGCAGATTGGTGGACGAAGGACATGTCGCAGGCCATGGCCATCCTCCCCGGTGGCGGTGCAAAGCACGCTATCATCGGTACGTTCGTTCAGGTGGCGATTACGTCCGCTCTGTCCATCCCGATTGGTATCTTTACCGCCATCTACCTTGTGGAATACTCCCAGGGTGGACGACTTGGCCGGGTTACCACCTTCATGGTCGATATCCTGACCGGTGTTCCCTCCATCGTCGCCGCTCTGTTCATCTACTCTTTCTGGGTCGTCCTGTTCGGGTTCGACCGTTCCGGTATGGCAGTGTCCCTGGCGCTGGTCATCCTCATGGTTCCGGTGATCATCCGCAACACGGAAGAAATGCTCCGCGTTGTTCCGCAGGGGCTGCGCGAGGCGTCGTACGCGCTCGGTGTTCCCAAGTGGAAGACCATCGCGAAGATCGTGCTACCGACGGCTCTGTCTGGCATCGTCACCGGTGTCATGCTGGCTATCGCCCGCGTCATGGGTGAGTCTGCTCCGGTGCTCATCTTGGTGGGTATGACATCGTCGGTGAACTGGAACGCCTTCGATGGCAACCAGTCCTCACTGCCTCTGTTCATGCTGGAAATGTACAAGTCCGGCTCCTCCGGTCCGATGATGGACCGCATGTGGGGTGCAGCTCTCACACTGATCATCCTCATCGGTGCGCTGTACCTGCTGGCACGTTTCATCTCCGCCCGCTACTCGGTCAAGAAGTAAAAGGAAATCCCGAAAATGGCTAAACAACTCGATCTGAAAGATCTCAACATTTACTACGGCGATTTCCACGCCGTGCAAAACGTCAACCTTCACGTTCCGCCGCGCTCGGTGACGGCTTTCATCGGGCCCTCCGGCTGCGGTAAGTCCACGGTGCTGCGCACCCTCAACCGCATGCACGAGGTCACCCCCGGTGCATACTGCAAGGGTGAGGTGCTTCTCGACGGTGAGGATATCTACGGCCCGAAGGTCGATCCTGTCGCCGTGCGTAACACCATCGGCATGGTGTTCCAGCAAGCTAACCCCTTCCCGACGATGTCTATCGAGGACAACGTCGTGGCCGGCCTCAAGCTGTCAGGTGAGAAGAACAAGAAGAAGCTGAAGGAAGTCGCCGAGAAGTCCCTTCGTGGTGCGAACCTGTGGGACGAGGTCAAGGACCGCCTGGATAAGCCGGGTGGCGGCCTCTCTGGTGGTCAGCAGCAGCGTCTGTGCATCGCCCGCGCCATCGCCGTCGAGCCCGAGGTGCTCCTCATGGACGAGCCGTGCTCTGCTCTGGATCCGATCTCGACGCTCGCCGTGGAGGATCTCATTCACGAGCTGAAGGAAGAATTCACCATCGTGATTGTGACCCACAACATGCAGCAGGCAGCCCGTGTGTCCGATCAGACCGCTTTCTACTCCCTCGAGGCAACCGGCAAGCCGGGACGCCTTGTGGAAGTCGGGCCGACGAAGAAGATCTTCGAGAACCCGGATGAGAAGGAGACCGAGGATTACATCTCCGGTCGCTTCGGCTAACTCAAAATAAGCCCAAAAATGAGCCGTGACCCCAGGTCACGGCTCATTTCCTGTTTTAACCCCGGAAGCGTCTTTCGAGCTCTTGGAATTTGGCTGCAACCTCCGCCTCGGCCTGCTCTTCCTTGCGTCGCTCGAGGTATTCCTCGGAGCGGAGGCCGGTGACCAGGTAAACCACCTGTGTGGCCACATTGACGCAGTGGTCGGCGTAGCGCTCGTAGTAGCGAGACAGAAGCGCCACCTCGACGGCGGACCTGGTGCCGTGCTCCCACGGTCGGTTGGTGACGAGGGAATTGAGGTGTGCATTGATATCGTCGACGGCATCGTCCTCGGCATCCATGGTGATGGCCTTATCCTCGTCCGGCACCACGAGAATGTCGCGCACCTCGCTGAGCATATGCGCACACAGCCGCGCCATCTCATCGAAAAACCCCTGCACATCGGCCGGAACTGCTCGGTTAGGGTGGCGACGGCGGGCGAGCTTCGCGATGTGGCAGGACAACTTGAACATCCGGTCGAAGTCCTGGACGATGTAAATCGAGCTGACAACCTGGCGCAGGTCGCGAGCCATGGGGTTTTCTAGCGCAAGGAGATCAACGGCCCGATCCTCGCACCGTTGCCGGAGTTCCTCGGCGTGGTCGCTGAGGCTTAACACATCTTCTGCCGGCTGCAGCTCGGCCTTGGTCAGGGCTGTAGAGGCCATGGTCATAGCCTTATCCGCGAGGTCGCAATAGAGGATGAGGTCGTGGGAGAACGTGTCTAAAAGTTGCCGATACACCGTACGCATACCGATACCTTAGCCCGGTTTTACTCACTCCGCACGGCAAGTTTGTTCCGAAACCTAGGAGTCGTGAACGAGGGGGAGATCGCCCGTGTCATCGAGCCATCCGTCGGGAAGCGCAACCTTCTTGGCCGAGCCCTGGCGGCCACGGGGGCCGTCGGCATCGTTGGGGAGAGCGGGAGAGTCCCGGAACGGTTCCAGGAGGGCGTCGAGAAGCGCGAGAGACGTCACCGACGACAACGAAGCGCGGAACGAACCACCGACAGCGTAACCACGGAAATACCAACCCACGTGCTTGCGGATGTCCCGACACGCGGAAGCTTCCCCTTGGTGAATGGCCAAAAGCTCGGCGTGGCGGCGGAGAATTGTGCACACCTCCCCGAGCGTCGGGGGAGGCGGTACGGGACGCCCCGACAGCGCCAACGCAAGATCGGAAAACAGCCACGGGCGACCGAGACAGCCCCGACCAATCTCAATACCGTCACATCCCGTCTGCTCAAACATAGCCAGGCCGTCAGCAGCGGAAAAAACATCGCCATTGCCAAACACCGGGACATCGAGAGCCTGCTTCAGCTCGGCGATGCGCTCCCAGTGGGCCTGCCCCGAATAACGCTCCGCAGCGGTGCGGGCATGCAGCGTCACTGCCGCAGCACCCTCCTCCTGCGCGATGCGGCCAGCATCCAGCATCGTCTCGTGCTCCGCGTCGATTCCAATGCGAAACTTCACGGTCACGGGAATATCCGTGCCAGAGACACCACGCACCGCGGCATCGACAATCCGCTTAAAAAGCTCCCGCTTATAGGGAAGGGCAGCGCCGCCACCCTTGCGCGTCACCTTCGGTACCGGGCAGCCAAAGTTCATGTCCAGGTGATCGGCCAGATTCTCTTCGGCGATCATCTTGGCCGCCTTGTAGGTGTACTCGGGGTCGGTGGTGTAGAGCTGCAGGCTACGCGGCTCCTCCACCGAGGAGAATGCGGCCATGTGCAGGGTCTTTTCGTTTCTTTCCACCAATGCGCGGGCGGTGACCATCTCACAGACGTACAGCCCCGAAACGCTGCCCGCTTTCTCTAGCTCCTGCTCACGGCAGAGGAGCCGGAAGGCAACGTTGGTGACGCCGGCCATGGGGGCGAGGACGACGGGGGAGGTGAGTTCGATGTTTCCGATTCTGACAGCCACGGGGAAGATTGTTGCATTGACGTGGGATAAAGCGCAAGAAATGGGGAGAGTGTGGGATTTCGTGATGCTAAAGGTCACTTCAAAAGGTAAAAGTAAGGACATAGGCGAAGGTTTCCAACTATTGTGGGGTTAAGAAAATGAAACCCGTCCTTTGCAAAGAGGATGGGCCGATTCACCACCGAGGAGGAAAAATGTCAGAACGTATCCACCATGCTGTCTTGAAGTCGAAAGTGATGACTGCTGAAGAGGCCACCCAGTTCATTCATAACGGTGACCGTGTGGGTGTCTCTGGCTTCACGGGCTCGGGATACCCCAAGGCCATGCCGACCGCCATCGCTGAGAAGTCCAAGGCGGAGCGCGAGAAGGGCAACGAGTACAAGATTTCCCTTTTCACCGGCGCATCCACCGCTCCGGATTGCGACGGCGTGCTGGCTGAGGCAGGTGCCCTCAACCTGCGCTCCCCGTACCAGTCGGATCCGACGATGCGTAAGGCCATCAACAACGATGAGATGCAGTACGTGGACGTTCACCTGTCCCACTCTGCACAGCAGATCCAGGCCGGCTTCTTCGGCAACCTGGATGTTGCCATCGTCGAGGCCTGCTCGATCGACTCCGAGGGGCACATCGTGCCCTCCTCGTCCGTGGGTAACAGCGTGGAATACCTCGACTCCGCCGACCGGATCATCATCGAGGTCAACGAGTGGCAGTCTGAGGAGCTCAACGGCATGGCCGACATCTGGCGCATGCCGATGGCCCCCAACCGCATCGCCATTCCGATCACGGACCCGGGTGACCGCATTGGCACCACCTACATCGACATCGACATCGACAAGGTGGTCGCCGTTGTCGAGACCAACCACGAGGATCGTAACGCCCCGTTCAAGCCTCTCGACGAGACCTCCAAGAAGATCGCCGGCTACTTCCTCGACCTCCTCGAGTCTGAGGTGAAGGCTGGCCGTCTCTCCTACGACAAGTTCATCATGCAGTCCGGCGTGGGCAACGTCCCGAACGCCGTGATGGCAGGCCTTTTGGACTCCAAGTTTGAAAACATCAAGTCCTACACCGAGGTCATCCAGGACGGCATGATTGACCTCATCGACGCCGGCAAGATGACCGTTGCCTCCGCAACGGCCTTCTCCCTCTCGCCTGAGTACGCCGCCAAGATGAACAAGGAAGCAGGCAAGTACGCCAAGGAAATCGTCCTGCGCCCGCAGCAGATCTCCAACCACCCTGAGGTCATCCGCCGCACCGCCCTCGTCGCCTCCAACGGCATGATCGAGGCCGACATCTACGGCCACATTAACTCCACCAACGTCTGCGGCTCCCGCATGATGAACGGCATCGGGGGGTCCGGTGACTTCACTCGCAACGCCGGCCTGTCCACCTTCATCTCCCCGTCTACGGCCAAGGGCGGCGACATCTCCGCCATCGTTCCGTTCTGCTCCCACGTCGACCACACCGAGCACGATGCCATGGTCGTCATCACCGAGTACGGCTACGCCGATCTCCGCGGCCTCTCCCCGAAGCAGCGCGCCAAGAAGATGATCGCCATCGCGCACCCGGACTACCGTCCGCTGCTCGAAGAGTACTTCGATCGCGCCGTGTCCAAGTGTGGCAAGACCGCCCACGAACCCCACGATCTGAGCACCGCCCTCAGCTTCCACGAGCGCTTCCTCGAGACCAAGACGATGAAGAAGTAACGTCCACAAGGGCCACATAAACGCAGGTCAGACACGATAAACAAGAAATCGTGTCTGACCTGCACTTTTCTGTTAGAAATGGAAAAACCGGAGTTCGCAGCACGTGAACTCCGGTTTCCTATCGGTAGGCCCCGAGGGTCTCGAACCCTCCACCCACGGATTAAAAGTCCGTTGCTCTACCCGATGAGCTAGAGGCCCACACGGAATAACCGTGGTACCTATCGTAGTGGGCAACTCGGCTCCGACCAAATTGCGGTATATGCTGTGACGATGCAGTTGAATGGTAGATGGCCGGAAAAAGGAATCATCCACACCGAGGGGATTGTTACGTTGACGTGGATTGATGATGAGCTTTTGGGGGAGTTGGCGGAGTTGGCGGCAGAGGGGATCTTTCCGCGGCCGTATCCGTCGTATGCCTTTGGGTGGGCGAAGGGAGACGCAGAGACGGTGCGGGGCAACGTCATTGAGTACCAGCGAGGGGTGCGGACGACGTGCGGGCCGGAGGAGTGGAGGCTCGAGTGTGCGGTGATCGTCGATAAGCAACCAGTAGGAGTTGTTGGTATCGGAGCGAGCGAGTGGGGGGAGCGCAAAGTGGCTGTGAGTGGTTCGTGGCTGGGGCGTCGGTACCAGGGGCGAGGAATTGGGTTTGCGGCTGCGAGAGGGCTTCTGAGGGTCTATTTTGACCAACTGGGGGGACAGGAGGCGCGTCGACTTGTGTACCCGGAGAATACTGCGTCGCTGCGCGTGGGGGAGAAGCTTGGGTATGTGCGCGCGGAAGACAACTGGTTTTCGCTTACAAAGGAGCAGTTCAGGGCGCGATTTTGTTAGGACGGAGTTGTCACGTATTGTGTTAAGCGCTGCACAACGTGGCACGCTCCCATCGTCTAGGGGCCTAGGACTCCGCCCTTTCACGGCGGCAACACGGGTTCGAATCCCGTTGGGAGTACGGCTTCCTCTTTTGGGAAGCGCCTTTTAAAGGAAAAATAAATATGGCCCTGTGGCGCAGTTGGTTAGCGCGCCGCCCTGTCACGGCGGAGGTCGCGGGTTCAAGTCCCGTCAGGGTCGCCAAGGGAATCGTCTCGCTTCGTGTGGGACGATTTTTTCGTGTGTAGAGTGGGGCAGTGCGCTCATGGTGGTAGGGGATCGGCGGGCACCCTTTGCACAAGAAAGCCGTTGTAACCTGCGGATTTGCGACAATAACGGGGCGTTGTATACACTTACAACTCGTGCATACGACACCCCAGCGGGTGTCCTTGTATGTGGCCCTGTGGCGCAGTTGGTTAGCGCGCCGCCCTGTCACGGCGGAGGTCGCGGGTTCAAGTCCCGTCAGGGTCGCGGCACGGTAGCTCAGTCGGTAGAGCGTCCGCCTGAAAAGTGGAAGGTCGACAGTTCGATCCTGTCCCGCGCCACCTTCTAAAATCCCCCGGAGATCCTCCGGGGGATTTTTTGGCATACTGGAAGATGCGTCTTTCGCGAGGCGCGGTACATGGTTGTAGAGAGTAAGGAGTAAGAATTATGGTCGAATCCGAAATCAACAAAGAGATCCGCCACGATGCAGATAATTCCCGCTACACCGTCCAGGTGAACCAGGATGTGGCCGGCTACGCCACCTACGAAGAGTCTGACGGTGTCCGCAACTTCAACCACACGGTGATTGAGGGAGACTACCGCGGCCAGGGGCTGTCCAAGGAGCTCATCGCCTTTGCTCTCGACGACACGCGCGAGGCAGGCTTGAAGATCATCCCGACGTGCTCTGCTGTGGCAGATTTCATTGCCAAGAACGGTGAGTACGCGGATCTCATTGCTGGTGAGGACGAGCGCTAGAATTTTCGCGCAAAGCAAAAGCCGGAGCCTTTCGGGCTCCGGCTCATTTTTGTTCTAGATAATCCAGGTGCCAAACTCCTGGGCGATGTAGACATCGGGGTCCACGAGCTTTTGCTGCTCGTGATGCATCCGGGGGCGGTTCTTCGCCGGGATGCCGACCGCGATGTGACACGGGGGCACATCCTTCGTGACGACGGCGTTGGCGCCGATAGCGCACCCGTCGCCGATAGTAATGGGGCCGAGCACCTTCGCGCCTGCGCCCACGGTGACGTTGTTTCCGAGCGTGGGGTGGCGCTTGGTCTTGGTCAGATCCTGCCCACCGAGAGTCACACCGTGGTAGAGCATGACATCATCGCCAATTTCTGTCGTTTCACCGATGACGATGCCCATGCCGTGGTCGATGAAGAAGCGGCGGCCAATCGTGGCACCGGGGTGGATTTCAATTCCCGTGAAGAAGCGGTTCAACTGGGAAATGATGCGGGCGGAAGTACAGTGTCCGTTTTTCCATAGCCAGTGTGCGATGCGGTGAACCCAGATGGCGTGAAGGCCCGAGTAGACGACGGCGATTTCGGCGTCGCCACGGGCAGCCGGATCATGGTCCCTGGCGGCCTTGAGATCCTCGCGGATCATGGAAATTACACGAAACATGGGTACATGGTAACGGACGGGCGGGGGTGCGTGTTGGGCATCAACCCAAAATAAAAAATGCCCCGCAGGTAGCGGGGCAAATCCTGTGGGTGTTAGGACCACTCGGTGCGGATATCCTCAAACAGGACCGTCGACACATAGCGCTCGCCGTAGTCGGTGATGACGGTGACGATAGTCTTGCCCTTGTTCTCGGGCTTCTTGGCCTCCTCGAGGGCGACGAAGACGTTGCCGCCGGAGGAGATGCCGCCGAGGATGCCCTCATCGGTGGCGAGTTTGCGGGCGGTGTTAATGGCGTCGTCGTTGGTGACGGTGCGGAATTCGTCGATGACCTTGCGGTCCATTACTTCGGGGATGAAGTTTGCGCCGATGCCCTGGATCTTGTGGGAGCCTGCGCGGCCTTCGGAGAGGAGCGGGGAGTCGGCGGGTTCGACGGCGATGATTTGGGTGTCGGCGTTGTTTTCCTTGAGTACTTCGCCAACACCGGAGACGGTGCCTGCGGTGCCGAAGCCGGCGATGAAGATATCGACCTTGTTGTCGGTATCGGCGAGGATTTCCTTGGCGGTGGTTTCGCGGTGAATGGCGGGGTTGGCGGGGTTGGAGAACTGGTTGGCGAGGATGGCGTTGTCGGTGGAGGCGAGGATCTCGTTGGCCTTGTCGACGGCACCCTGCATGCCTGCTGCGCCCGGGGTGAGGACAATCTCGGCACCGTAGGCGCGGAGCATGACGCGACGCTCGAGGGACATGGTCTCGGGCATGGTGAGGATGACCTTGTAGCCGCGGGCTGCGCCGACCATGGCGAGGGCGATGCCGGTGTTGCCGGAGGTGGCCTCGACGATGGTGCCGCCGGGCTTCAGTTCGCCGGACTTCTCGGCTGCGTCAATAATGGCCTTACCGATGCGGTCCTTGACGGAGTTGGCGGGGTTAAAAGACTCGACCTTGACGAGCACGTCGGCCTCGAGGCCTTCGGTGAGCTTGTGAAGGCGAACAAGGGGGGTGTTGCCAATGGTGTCGGTGATGTTTTCGTAGATAGCCATGGAAAGTGTCTCCTTAACGTTGATTGCTTTTGTTGGTTGCCACTGTACACCCGCCAACCTCCATTGTCTAGACTGAACGGTTCTCATAAGATAGACTAGGCGGTCTGTTTAACGAGTTTTCGTGCCGGAAAGGGGCAATAGCTGTACCGTTAACAGCATGACCGAAAGGCGAGAAGCAACCCATACGATCAACGCCTCCCTCGAGGAGATTCACAGCTGTTTGCTGCATCCGCAGTTTTACTCGTCGACAAGCGAGGAGGGTGAGGAAGAAAACAACGTCAGCGTGACGCAGACCTTTACTGGTGCCTACCTCATCAACGTCGATAATGCGGGCGCGAGCTTTACCTACACCCTTGAGCCGTTCAATACCACAGGTTTCACTCAGACGGGTGAGGGAACTGCGACGGGGAAGCTGAAAACCACGCGAACGCACACGTTCACCCCCATCGACGAGACCACTACTGAAGAACACGTCGAAGCCGTATATACCGTGGATATTCCTATAATCGGCGGCATGGCGGAGGCGCGCTGGGCTTCCATGCTCGAAGAGGAGCTGAAGGGGAGAATCTCCACGATGGAGGCCTACGCGGAGTGGAAACGAGGGCAGAAGTAGAGAGGGTATTTCTTTTTACCCCCATGGGTGGTTTATACTTCACGTAGAAAGCTGTATAACCACCCCACTAAGGTGTACCTAGTTGGGGGTATAACGCAGGAGGAATTCTCGTGGAGATCCAGCGCATGAAGGATGATGATGACGCCATCCGCGCGTCGCTGACCAATTTGAAAACGGCAACCGGCATCCCTGTGACCATGTATTCCATGGTCGCAACAGACGGGTCGCTACAAATTACGTCCTGGGTGGGCCTGCGTACACCGGCTCTCCAAAACCTCACCATCGCTCCTGGCTGCGGTGTCGGCGGCCGCGTTGTGAACACCCGCCGCCCCGTCGGTGTGACCGACTACACGCGCGCCGGCAACATCACCCACGAGCATGACCGTGCCATACAGGACGAGGGGCTGCACTCCATCGTCGCCGTTCCCGTCATTGTTCAGCGGGACATCGTCGGTGTCCTCTACGTTGGTGTTCACTCCCCGGTCCGCCTTGGGGACAAGGTCATTGAGGAGGTCACGATGACCGCTCGGGCGCTCGAGCAAGACCTCGCCATCAATCATGCTTTTCGACGCTCGGACACCACCCGTCCTTCCTCTCTCAAGCACGGGCGTTCCCTCAACGGTGCCGAGTGGGAGCAGGTGCGCTCCACGCACTCAAAGCTGCGGATGCTTGCAAACCGCATCACCGACGAGGAAGTCCGCAATGAGCTGGAGGTTCTCTGCGATCAGATGATCGCCCCCGTGCGGATCAAGCCGACGACGAAGCTGTCCGCCCGCGAACTCGATGTCCTGAGCTGTGTCGCTCTCGGCCACACCAACGTGGAGGCCGCCAAGGAAATGGGCATCGGCGCGGAGACAGTGAAGAGCTACCTGCGCAGCGTCATGCGTAAGCTCGGCGCCCACACCCGCTACGAGGCGGTCAACGCCGCCCGCCGCATCGGCGCACTGCCGTAAAAATCCCCACGTTTTAACGCCCCCGACGCATGTCAGGGGCGTTTTCTTGTGGGTTAGCGGCTAGCGCCGGGCACCCACTTCACGTCACCGCCGTCAGCCTCCACGCGGCCGATAACGAAGAGGAGATCGGACAGGCGGTTCAGGTACTTGGCGGTGAGCACGTTGGTGGTGTCCGGGTTCTCATCGATGGCCCGCCAGGCGCAGCGCTCGGCGCGGCGGGTGATGATACGTGCGGAGTGAATAAGCGCAACGGTGGGGGAGCCACCGGGCAAGATGAAGGAGTCCAGGTTGGGGACGTTCTCGTTGAGCTCGTCGATTTCCTGTTCCATCCGCTCGATGTAGGAAGCCTCCACTCGCAGGGGCGGGTACTTGGGGTTTTCCTCCACGGGCGTGGCTAGATCGGCGCCGCAGTCGAAAAGCTCGTTTTGGACGCGACGCAGGATACCGGCGGTCTTTTCGCTCGGCTCGCCGAGGGCGAGGACCTGGCCGATCATGGCGTTGGCCTCTTCGCAGTCTGCGTAGGCTTCCAGGCGGGAATCGTACTTGGGGACGCGGTCGAAGTTGGACAGCCCCGTCGTGCCGTCGTCGCCTGTGCGGGTGTAAATCTTCGTAATGTGTACAGCCATAGTTTCCAGGGTACAGACAAAAAAGACCCCGCAACCAGGATTGCGGGGTGAAAAATCAGAAGCAGGTTATTGTTGCTTCTTCTGCTCGGCGAGCATGAGGTCGCGGATTTCCTTGAGCAGGACGACGTTTTCGGGGGTTTCCTCCGCCTTGGGGTCGAGGCCGAGCGTCTTGGCGCGCATTTCCTTGTACTTGTTCATGGGTAGAACGAAGAGGAAGTACACGACGGAGGCGACGATAAGGAAGTTAATGACGGCGGTGATGAGGGCGCCGAAATCGATAAACGTAGCGTCGTTGCCGGCGATGATGTGGATGCCGAAGCCCTTCACCTCTGCGCCACCGAGGGCGGCGATGAGGGGGTTAATGATGTTGGAGGTAAAGGCGTTGACGATGGAGGTGAACGCAGCGCCGACGACGACGGCGACGGCGAGCTCGACGACGTTTCCTCGCATGAGGAAAGCCTTGAAATCTTCAAAATTCTGTTTGATAGCGGACGACACAATAATTCCTTTCTTATGCTTTTAGCCGGGAACATTCTAATACTGTCTTGCATCAGAGTTGCAAACTGCGACCCTCGCAGGTGGCAAGTAGGCTAGGTAGGCGTGAGTGAACGTTTTATTGTCCATGGTGGCGCCCGCCTGGAAGGCGTGGTCCGTGTCGACGGCGCCAAGAACTCTGTCCTTAAGCTGATGGCAGCGTGCCTCCTCGCGGAGGGTGAAACTACTTTAACCAATTGCCCGGAAATCGGCGACGTACCGCTCATGCGCGACGTCCTCGAGGGCCTCGGCTGCACGGTGACGATCGATGGTTCAACGGTCACCGTGAACACGCCGAAAGAAGTCAACTACCGCGCCGATTTCCAGGCCGTCCGGCAGTTCCGCGCCTCCGTGTGTGTCTTGGGTCCCCTCACCAGCCGCTGCAAGCGCGCGATGGTGGCTCTCCCCGGCGGCGATGCGATTGGCTCCCGCCCCCTGGACATGCACCAGTCGGGCCTGGAGAAGCTCGGTGCCACGACCCGCATCGAGCACGGCTGTGTCGTTGCCGAGGCCGAAAAATTACAAGGTGCGCAGATCAAGCTCGCTTTCCCCTCGGTGGGGGCGACGGAGAACATCCTCACCGCAGCCGTCCTCGCGGAGGGCACGACGACGCTGTACAACGCCGCCCGCGAGCCGGAGATCTCCGATATCTGCGCGATGCTCAATTCGATGGGCGCGCGGATCAGTGGCGCGGGGACGTCAACCTTGACCATTGAGGGCGTCGACAAGCTCCATCCGACAACCCACGAGGTGGTGGGCGACCGCATCGTGGCGGGGACGTGGGCGTACGCGGCGGCGATGACCCGCGGCGACATTACTGTGGGCGGGATTTCCCCGCAGCACCTCCACCTCGTGTTGCAGAAGTTGAAGATGGTGGGTGCGTCGGTGGAGACGTACGATCGCGGTTTCCGCGTGCGTCAGGATGCGCGTCCGCGTGGCGTGGATTACCAGACGCTGCCGTTTCCTGGCTTCCCCACGGATATGCAGCCGATGGCGGTCGGGCTGGCATCGATTTCTGAGGGCAACAGTATTATCACGGAGAACGTGTTCGAGGCACGTTTCCGCTTCGTGGACGAGATGATGCGCCTCGGTGCCGATGCGACGATCGATGGGCACCACGTCCTCATTCGCGGTGTGGATCGACTGAGTTCCACACCGGTGTGGGCCTCCGACATTCGTGCGGGTGCGGGCCTGGTGTTGGCCGGCCTCGTCGCCGACGGGGACACAGAGGTCAATGACGTGTATCACATCGATCGCGGATACCCGCACTTCGTGGAGAACCTGAACGCCCTCGGGGCGGATGTGAGGCGGGTTGTAGACTAGGCACCATGTGTCTAGGTGTTCCCGCGCAAGTCGTTGACGTTGTCAACGAATCTCGCGCTCAAGTGTCCATGAGTGGTGTCACCCGTATGATCGCCACTGATTTGCTTGCCGACGCCCCACTCGCCCCCGGCGATTGGGTCCTGGTTCATGTGGGCTTCGCTTTGTCGATGATCGACGATGACGAGGCCCAGATGACGCTGCAGCAAATCAAGCAGCTGGGTGGCAACACGTATGAGGATGAGCTCGAGAGCTTCAAGGGGTCCAGGATTTGAAATACGTAGACGAATTCCGTGACCCGAAGGCCGCGAAGGACCTCATCAAGGCGATCAAAGAAGACGCGGCCAAACTTGAAAAGCCCATCAACCTGATGGAAGTGTGCGGTGGTCACACCCACACCATCTACCGCTACGGCCTGGAAAATCTCCTGCCGGAAAACGTCAACCTCATCCACGGCCCCGGCTGCCCCGTGTGCGTCATCCCAATGGGGCGCGTCGACGACGCCATGTGGCTTGCCCACCAGGAGGGCGTTATCCTCACCACCTTCGGTGACATGATGCGCGTGCCCGGTTCTGACGGCACATCCCTCCTGCAGGCACGTGCCGCCGGGTGCGATGTGCGCTTTGTGTACTCTCCTCTCGACGCTCTGGAGATCGCCCGCCAGAACCCGGACAAGCACGTGGTGTTCTTCGCCGTCGGCTTCGAGACGACGGCACCGTCAACCTGCGTGACGCTGCAGAAGGCGAAGGAGGAGGACATCGATAACTTCTCTATCTTCTCCAACCACGTCACCATCCAGCCACCGCTGCAAAAGATCGTTGACGGCGGCGGGGCAAAGGTCGACGGCTTCATCGGACCCGGTCACGTGGCCACCATTGTGGGCACGGATGCCTTCGAGTTCCTCCCCAAGGACTACGACCGGCCCGTCGTCGTCGCAGGCTTCGAGCCTCTCGACGTGCTGCAGTCGGTACACATGCTCGTCCAACAATTCCTGCGTGGCGCAGCCACGGTGGAAAACGAGTACTCCCGTGTGGTGAAGCCGGAGGGGAACCTCGCTGCATTGAAGATGATGGATAACGTCTTTACCGTCCGCGATACCTTCGAGTGGCGCGGTCTCGGCGAACTCGACGATTCCGGTCTGGGGATCTCCGAGGAGTACGCCAAGTGGGATGCGGAAAAGCGTTTCGACCTGCCGGGCAAGCGCGTCGAGGATCCGAAGGCCTGCGAGTGCGGTGCCGTGCTTGCCGGCCACATTAAGCCCTGGCAATGCAAGGTATTCGGCACCGCCTGCACCCCCGATACACCGATCGGTACGTGCATGGTGTCGCCGGAAGGTGCCTGCGCCGCCTACTACAACTTCGGCCGCATTGACCGCGAACTGACACTCAAAATCGCCGCGAAGGGCGGAAAGTAAATGGAACCAAAAAATCGCCTCAACGAGGATGAAACCAAGGTCAACGCCAATATTGACCGTGTTCGCTCCCGGGGCTTCAGGCTTCGCGACGACCACATCACCCTCTCCCACGGCGCCGGGGGCAAGGCCTCCGCAGCGCTGACAGCCCACGTCTTCCAGGAAGCCTTCGGCAACCCCGAGGGCGACGGTGCGCTCGCCGAGCTGGGCAGTGGCCGTGTCGCCATGTCCACGGACTCGTACGTGGTCAACCCTATTTTCTTCCCCGGTGGGTCGATCGGTGATCTGGCCGTCAACGGCACCGTCAACGATCTTGCCATGATGGGCGCCACCCGCCCCGTCATCACTGCCTCCTTCATCCTGGAGGAAGGCCTTGACATCGAAACACTGCACACGGTCGTGGCCGATATGAAAGCCGCCGCCGATGCTGCGGGTGTGACGATCATCGCCGGCGATACCAAGGTGGTGCCGAAGGGAAAGGCCGACAAGCTCTACATCACTACTGCCGGCTGTGGTGCGACGGACCTCACCGTCGGCTACGGAGAGGTTCAGACCGGTGACGTTGTGATTTGCTCCGGTCCCATCGCAGATCACGGCATGGCTGTGATGATGGCTCGCGGGGATCTCGCTATCACCGCGCCGATTGAGTCGGACACCCGCGCCCTCAACGGGGCCGTCGAAAAGCTTTCTGCGGCCGCCACCGTCCGCTTCATGCGCGATGCCACCCGCGGTGGGGTGGCGACGGTCCTCAACGAGCTTGCCCAGGGCTCGGGGAAGGGGCTTGTGCTTGACGACGATTCCATCCCGGTCCGAGACATGACCCGTGCGGCCTGCGACATGCTGGGCATTGACCCGCTGTATGTGGCCAACGAGGGCACCTTCCTTGCGGTTGTCGACCCTGCTGACGAGGACGCAGCCCTGAATGCACTTCGAGCAGCTGGCTTTGAGGCAGCAACCCGGATCGGCGAGGTAGCAGACGAGCCGGCTGGTTCCGTCGTGCTCGTCACCGGCTTCGGTGGCACCCGCATGGTGGACATGCTTGTTGGTGACCCGTTGCCGCGCATCTGCTAGATAACGGCATACGACGCGCCCTGTAGGGACGCCTCGTGACTCGGAAACCACACAGCTCAGCCCCGTGCTCTCCTTGCGAGTGCACGGGGCTGAGCTGCAGGGAGGTCTCGACGCCGTCTAACCTTCTGCCTGTTGCACTTTCCGCCCCATGACAATGGCGACGGCAAACGAAAGGATCCCCAACGCCAGAGAGTAGATGATGCTCGAGGACCCAAAGTTGGCCGCGACGATAACGAAGAAAATGCCGAGCCAGTATAAAGAGGTCTCTTCTCGGATTACGAGGCGCAGGCCATCTCGCCGGAATTCAACCACAGCTAGCGCTATGAGAACGACACAGAAAATGATGGCTCCTATGACCATTTCAGCCGATGTGCAGAAGATGAAGCCACCAAAGGCAACGGATGCGAGCAGGTGCAAAAGATTCATTGATGAGCCTTTCGTCGGAGATAAGGGATGCGACTCCAGCGTACCGTGCTATCAATGCTATTGGCAATGTACCGGCAAACCTTACGCCGCCAGCTACAGGAGTCTGCCGTAGAGCGCCTGCCCAAGGCTCAACCCACCATCGCCTGGGGGAACGATGTGATGGGTAAGGAGGTTCTCCGTACCTACCTGGTCTTTTATTGCAGAAACAAGGAGCTGGTTGGCGGCACAGCCGCCGGTCACACCGAAGCGGGTGGCGCCTGTGGACATGAGCTCCCGGCCGATGACGCGGCCGATCGCAAGGTGGAAGCGACGCGCCGCGCGGGCGGGGTGATCCGTGTCGCCGAGAAGCTCCTCGATGGCGGTTTTGGGGGAATCGGCCGAGGTCGTGACAGGATTCCTCTCCGTGAGGGCGAGGGCCTCGAGCTCCATTGCCGCCTGCCCCTCATACGTTGCGCCGTGCGGGGTGATGCCGAGGAGGAAGGCCGCGGCGTCGAAAAGCCTCCCGAGGGAGGAGGTGGCGACGGTGCCGATGTTGTGGTCGAGTTGGTGGTTGACCTGGGGGATGGGGGTCGGTTCGGGGAGTCCCCAGTCTCTGGTGAGCCCAAGAGCGATGCGGTGCGGGCTTTTCACGGCAGCATCGCCCCCGACAAGCCGGAAGGTAGGCAGGTGCCAGGCGCGGGTGAACGTGGTGCGGTCAGCGGGAAGGAGGAGAATCTCTCCACCCCAGATCGTGCCGTCGGTGCCATAACCAGTCCCATCGAGGGCAGCGATGGCGATGGGTTCGGCAGGAAGCGTTGGATTTTCGGAGATGAGGGAGAGCGCGTGGGCGTGGTGGTGCTGGACCTGAACGAGGGGGACCCCGAGCTCGTCGGCGAGGTTCTCAGCGATAGTCACCGTGGCGAAGTCGGGGTGCATGTCACTGACGATGAGCTCCGGATAGGCGCCGGTGAGGGTGCGCAGCTGCGCGAGCGCTGTTTCAAAGGTGCGCCGGGCGGCAAGCGAGTGCATCTCCCCGATGTGTGGGGAGACGTGGGCGTAGTCGCTGGTGGTAAGGGTAAATGTGTTCTTCATATCGCCGCCGACCGCGAGGACGCGACGGGTTCCCGGCAGGTGCACGGGAAGGGGCGCGAAGCCGCGGGAGCGCCGGATAGGCAGCGTGTGCGAATGCGCCTCGGAGGAACCCATGGGCCCGTTGGTTGTACTGATGACCACGGAGTCTTCGACGGGGAGGTGGATGGGCCGGTCGTGGAGGAGGAGGGCATCGGCAAGCGGCTGGCGGGCAGCCGGGCCGAGGAAACGGCGGGCACCGTCGTTAGTCGTGATGAGTGGCTCGCCGGAGAGGTTGCCGGAGGTGGCGACAAGCGGGCGGTCGCAGATGAGCTCGTGGAGCGGTGAGTAGGGGGAGAAGATTCCGACGCGGGCCAGACGTGGGTTGACGGAGGGGGCAAGTGGTGCCCCGAATCGTTTGAGGTGGCGGGCGACCACAGTGGCGTCGATTAGCTCGATGGGGGCGGCGGCAGATTGCTGGCCGAACGGTCCCAGCTCCTGTTGGTTGCTGCTTTCCCCCTGGGTGGGGTAAGGCCGGGGCACCATGACGGCGAAGGGCTTGTCGGGGCGCTGCTTCCGCTTCCGCAACGTGGCGACGGCCTGTTCGTTGCGCGCATCGCACATGAGGTGGAAGCCGCCGATCCCCTTGACAGCGACGATTGCGCCGGAATCAAACAGCGCGCCGATGTCCGTGCGGAGTTTTTCTACGCGCTCCTGCGTCAGTTTTGCGGGACGATCCACGGCGGTGTCCCGCTCGATCCACGCGGTTGGGCCACATTCGTAGCAGCTGATGGGCTGGGCGTGGTAGCGGCGGTCTGTGGGGTCGGTGTACTCGTGTTCGCAATCGGGGCACAGTGGGAATCCCGCCATTGTTGTGCGGGGGCGATCGTAGGGGAGATCTCGGATGATGGTCAGTCGCGGGCCGCAGTTCGTACACGTAATGAATGGGTAGTGATAGCGCCTGTTCGTGGGGTCATGAAACTCCGCCCGGCAATCGTCGCACATGGCGGTATCGGGCGGGAGGAGTGTTTTGGTTGTGCCGTCACGGTGCGAGGGGAGGACCGAAAAGGTACGCTCCTCCCCATCGACGGGGGTAATACTTTGCACGGTTGTGAAACTTATAAAAGCCAGTGGTGGAACGTTCTCAGTGATGGCGGCTAGTGCCGCGTCCACCTCTTCGGGGTCGCCCTGGACCTCGACGATGACGCCGGCATCCGTATTTGTGACATAGCCACTCACTGCATGTAACCGGGCATTTTGCACCACATGTGGACGAAATCCCACGCCCTGAACCACGCCAAAAATCGTCATTCGCTTGCGCACCACTGTCATGGTATCCAGCCTATCCTGTTGCTCTTTCGGTACAGATTATTCATCGAGGTGAACAAAAAGTGGAGGGGTAACCGTACTCTAATATTGGGGTGTGCATGAGGTAGCCTTAAGTGAGCAGTTGGCTCGAGTGGTGTCTCGCGCAGCGTGTGGGCGCCCCGTAACCGCCATCCGGTTGGATATCGGGGCGCTTCGTCAGGTTGTGCCAGAGACGCTCGTCCACGCGTGGACCTTTGTTAGCGCCCGCAGCGGACTCGGTGGCAGCACGCTCATAATTAATGAGATCGATGCGGTTGTGGAGTGCGAAAATGGGCACACGAGGGTTCTTCGTGGTGTTCCCGATGTCACCTGCCATCGGTGCGAAGCCCCAACGCGAGTCATCGCTGGAAATGAGTTCCGGGTTGTCAGCATTGATGTGAAGACATAAATACCGGAGAGGATCAGGACTTTCATGGGACGCTTCCACCGCCATGACGACGGGACCGTTCATGCGCATCATCACTTGCACGACCATGATCACGGCCATACACATGACCATGACCACGGCCATTCGCATGAGCACGACTACGGGGATCACTCGGGATATGACACGGGTGAGGAAAGAATTGATGTTCTCGAAGACATCTTTAGTGAGAACGACCGCAAGGCAGAAGCAAACCGTGCTGCCCTCGATGCCGCGGGAGTCATCTCCATCAACCTCATGAGTTCGCCGGGGGCAGGCAAGACAGAGTTTGTTCGCCGAGTACTGGAGAAGACGGCGGAGACGACCCGGTACGGCATCATCGAGGGAGATATCGAGACCTCGCTCGACGCTGATCGTTTGGAGGGATTCGGGGCCCAAATTTCCCTTCTGAACACAGGCCACGGCTTCGGTGGGGAATGCCACCTCGACGCGCCTATGGTGGCGCACGCGCTGGAGGGGCTGGATCTCCCCGCGCTTGACGTGGTTCTCATCGAGAACGTCGGCAACCTCGTATGCCCCGCAGAATTCGAGGTCGGCGAGCATGCCAAGGCAATGGTCTTTTCCATCACCGAGGGGGAGGACAAGCCCCTGAAATACCCGGTGATGTTCCGCTCCGTGGGGGCCATCTTCGTCAACAAGATGGACCTCGCTCCGTACTTAGATTTCGACATGGATCTGTTCAAACGCAACGTCCACACCGTCAACCCGGACGCGGAGCTGTTTTTCGTCTCTGCGAAGACGGGGGAGGGGATGGATGAAGCGATCGGCTGGCTGGAAGCCGCGCGCCAGACCGCACACGCTGCGGGTAAGGAAAACGGAATGAAAGAAGATGAACACGCATGAGCCTGACAACAGCATGGCAAGAGCCAACACTGTGGGAGAACGTCGAGCGCCACGGCTTTTCGCGGCGTGACTTCCTCGGTCTGTGCACGTCAATGGCGGGAATCTTCGCCTTCGGCGCGCCGGTTACCGCCGCAGCGGACTCGCTGCACCCGGCGGCCGAGGAGATCGCCAACAAACTGGGCGGGGTGCAAAAACCCAACGTCGTGTGGCTGCAGCTGCAGGAGTGCACAGGATGTATGGAGTCCGTGCTGCGCTCCGGTGGCACCACCATCGAGGAACTCGTCCTCAACCTGCTGAGCGTGAACTACAACGAACTCGTCATGGCCGCCTCCGGCCACGCAGCAGACAAGGCGATGACCGACACGTTTGAGCAGCCACACATCCTTGTGGTCAACGGCTCGGTTCCGCGCAAGGAAGACGGTGCCTACTGCACGATTGCTGGTCGCTCCGTTGAATCCATCCTCAAGGACGCGGCGAAAAACGCCGAGGTTGTCCTCGCCGTTGGCGCGTGTGCGGTGTACGGCTCCGTGCAGGCCGCCAAACCGAACCCAACCGGAGCTGTTGGCGTGGACGAGATCATTAAGGACAAGCCCGTCATCAACGTCAGTGGCTGCCCGCCGATCGGCGAGGTCATCACCGCCACCATCACCTACATCTTGACCCACGGAAAGCCACCGAAGGTGGATAACGAGGGGCGCCCGCTGTTCGCATACGACCAGCGCATTCACGATTCCTGCCCGCGCCGCGCGCACTACGATGCCGGCCAGTTCGTCCACGCCTTCGACGACGAGGGCGCCCGCAACGGCTGGTGCCTGTACGACGTCGGCTGCAAGGGGCCGTCCACATTCAGCCCGTGCCCGATCATCCAGTGGAACATGAAATCCGGCTGGCCCATCGGTGCCGGTCACCCGTGCATCGGCTGCACAGAAAAAGACTTCTTTGACAAGTTCACCCCGTTTTATGAGACGTTGCCCAACATCAAAGGCTTCGGTGTAGAAACCACCGCGCAGAAGGTCGGCTGGGGCCTAATTGGTGCTGCCACCGTCGGCGTGGGTGCACACTTCGCCGGCACGATGATCAAGGAAGTTCGCCTCAATACCAAGGACGGCGAGGACCGCGTCCTGGAAACCTACGATGGAGTGCGTAAGCCCCAGGAAACCGGAACCGCAACGGCGGTTAGGACGTCGACAAGCGACGAGGAAGGAACGAAGTAGTGGCAACCGAACGAGTAGTCGTCGACCCGATCACCAGGATCGAAGGCCACCTCCGCATTGAGCTTGAGGCAGACGACAAGAAAATTTCTAAGGCGTGGGCCGAGACCACCCAGTTCCGCGGTATTGAGACCGTGGTCAAGGGCCACGACCCCCGCGACGTGTGGGCCTTCGTCGGCCGCATCTGCGGTGTGTGCACCGGCACGCACTCCATCGCCAGCGTCGCAGCCGTCGAGGATGCCTTCGACATCACGCTGCCTGACCAGGCACGTCGCATCCGTGAACTGATCCTCGAATCCCAGGAAGTCCACGACCACGTCGTTCACTTCTACCACCTGCACGCGCTGGACTTTGTCAACGTGGTCTCCGCAGCCCAGGCCGACCCGCAGAAGGCAGTCGACTTCGCTAACTCCATCGGCTCGACCTGGTCCGGGAACAACGTCGACCGCTTCGCCGAGGTGAAGAAGACGGTTCAGTCCATCCTCGACTCCGGCCAGCTGTCCGTGTTCACCGGCGGCTACTGGGAGCACCCGGATTACCGGCTTCCCCCGGAGGCCAACCTCATGGCCGTCAGCCACTACCTGGATGCGCTGCAGTTCCAGCGTTCCATCATCCGCATCAACACGGTGTTCGGTGGCAAGAATCCGCACCCGAACTTCCTCGTCGGAGGCATGGCCTGCTCCATCGATCCGGACAAGTCCGAGACCGTCAACCAGGTGTCCCTCGACCAGATCAAGAAGTGGACGAAGGAAATCCACGACTTCGTGCGCAACTGCTACTTCCCGGATGCCGTTGCCATCATGAGCGTGTACAAGGACTACTTCGACATCGGACAGAGCTCCCCGAACTTCCTCGCCGTGGGTATGGCCGGTGCGACCTACTCCGGTGATCCGGCCGAATCCAGGATCCCCACGATCCACCCGGAGATTAAGCCCGGCGTTTTCCTCGACGGCGACCTGCACACCGTGCATCCCTTCGAGCCCTGGAAGATCACAGAGGGAATTTCCTCCGCGTGGTACACCTACTCTGACGGCGACGAGGCACAGCTCACCCCCGACGTTGGTGAGACCACCCCGCAGTACACGGGCCCGACCCCGCCGTACGAGTGGCTTGCCGACGACCAAAAGTACACGTGGTCGAAGGCTCCACGCTACGACGGTCGCGCCATGCAGATGGGGCCCATCGCCCGCGTTCTACTCGCCTACAACCAGGGCGAGTCGACGACGGTGAAACTCGTCGATGACGCTCTCAAGACCCTCGGCATCACCCTCGAGCAGCTGAACTCCACCGGCGGCCGCACGCTCGCCCGCGCGGTGGAATCCGTGACTACCGCGGACTACATGATCGAGAAGACACTGCCGGAATTCCTCGATGGCATCGCACACGGCGACATCGACGTGTTCAACGGCTCCAAGTGGGAGCCGTCGAGCTGGCCGAAGGAGACCAAGGGTATGGCCTTTGTTGAGGTGGCGCGCGGCATGCTCAGCCACTTCATTCACGTGAAGGACAGCAAGGTGGAAAACTACCAGGCTGTTGTTCCGACTACCTGGCTGGCATCGCCGCGTGACAAGACCGGTCAGCTCGGACCGTACGAGGAGGCACTCGCCGGAAACGGACAGCACCCGCTCGTGCGCAACGACGAGCCGCTGGAGGTGCTCCGCACCATTCACTCCTTCGACCCGTGTATGGCCTGCGCCGTCCACATCATGGACCCCGAAGGCGAAGAGTCCGGTCCCTTTACGGTGGTGACCGGATAATGAACGGCTCCAAGAAGTACGCTCCGCGCGGTGACGCATTCCTCAAAGCGGAAACTGCGAAGATACACCGCGTTGAGGAAGAAAACGCTCCCCAGCACGTTGAGGTGGAGGAGGAGCGGCGTAGCCGCCCCTGGAAGCCTCCGCAGGAGAACTATCCATCCGTCAAGAGCCAGGCCAGTGAGAAGACGCGCCTCATGGAGGACGGCGACTTCATTGAGCTCCACCTGTGGCCCGCGGGCCTGCGCATCACACACTGGCTGAACCTGTTCGCCGTGATGATGCTCTCCGTGACGGGTTACTGCATCATGGATCCGTTCCTGTTCTCCACCAACACTGGATCGACAGATACGGGCTTCCTCTTCGGCACGATCCGCTTCATCCACATTTGCTGTGGCTTCCTGTGGTGCGCGATCGGCATCGTCCGTCTGTACCTGCTGTTTGTGTCCAAGGCGAAGCAGACGCGCTGGCGTGGCCTGTGGCCGTGGTGGAAGAAGGAAGACGTTATCAACACGGGCCGGATGGCCATGTACTACGCCTTCCTGCGCAAGGATGCGCCCTTCTATGTGGGGCACAACCCGCTGCAGCAGCTTGCCTACACCGGTATTTACATCCTCTGCATCATGGAGGTCATCAGCGGTCTCTCGCTGTACTCCCTGGCGCTGGTCAACGATAACTGGTTCTGGGCAATGCTTGCGATGCCCGCGCAGTGGCTCGGCATCCCGACGATGCGTCTCCTGCACGCCAGCTTCATGTTCTGCATGTGGGTGTTCGTCATCATCCACGTCTACCTCGTCTTCCGCGCCGAGGTAGTCGAGCGCCACGGTGCCCTGAGCTCCATGGTCGGTGGCACCAGCTGGGTGCGCGCCTCCGTCCGCCCGGTGGACCTGGACGATATTTCGTAATGGCACTGGACTCGGAAGCTGACGGCTCTGACTCGCAAGCTCGCGGCTCTGACTCGCAAGCTCGCGGCTCTGACTCGCAAGCTCGCCAGAGCCGGGGAGGGGAGGCGCAGAAACGTGTGACGGTGCTGTATGTGGGCAACCCAATCATGGGCGACGACGGCATTGGGCCCGCCATCGCACGGGCGCTCGTCGGTGCCCCCGACGAACCCGTGCCCCTGTCATCCGCGCACCCCGAGCCCCAGGAATTCTCCTTGCCTGGGGTAGAGCTTGTCGACGGCGGAACCTCCGGCATGGAACTCCTGCCCGCCATCCTCGACTCCGGCGAACTCATCCTCATCGATGCCGTCACCGTTCCCGAGGCACGCCCAGGCGACATCATCGTCCTCGAAGGCGATCAGATACCCCGCCTGCGCAAGACGAAGCTCTCACCCCACCAGGTGGGGCTCCTGGACCTCCTGTCCGCCGCGAAGCTCATGGGGCATAACCCCAGCTACCTCGCCGTTGTCGGCATCGCACCCAAAAAGGCGGACCTTGGCGTCGGGCTGAGCCCGGAGGTCGAGGCAGCGGTCCCTGCGGCCGCGAACACCGTGCGAGACATTATTTCTCAACGTCAATCGATGTGAGCTGGAATTCCCTGCCGTGGCGCATGTCCGCGGTCGGGGTTCCACACACGGGGCACGTTAGGGCAAAAAACTCATCAATTTCCTGCTCGCCGTTACAGCCGGGGCAAAAAACGGTCGCGGGGATGATCGTCAGTTCAAGTTTCGTGCCCGCCAGGGGAGTGCCCTCAATAGCGATCGGCCACGTGTTCTCCAGAATGTCGGGCACGGCACCGGACATCGTTCCCACATCCAGGTTCACCTGCTTAACCGTTCGTCCGGCGGCAGCTTCGACCGCCGCGTCAACAACTCCGGCCAACAAGCTAAGCTCATGCATGACCCCATCTTAAGATAAGGAAAAGTAGTGACGGAAACGCTAGGTATCGACCTCGATATCAATCCTTTCGAGGCTGTCGTCGTGGAAGAAGAGGACGGGACACGCCACTTTGATCTCTCCACATTCCCGCGGGTAGAACACCTGCTCATTGGCAAACCCGTGGACGTAGTCGCCGATTCCGTAAAGATGCTGTGCGGCATTTGCCCCATCTCCCACCATCTGGCGGGGATGCGGGCGCTCGACCAGATCTACGGCGCAACTCACCTGCCAGAAACCGCCCTTGACGTGCGGCTCCTCCTTCATTATGCGTCCGTTTTGGACCTCGCCGCCGGGCGCCTCCTGTTCACGAATCGGGAGGTAGCTGTTGCCGCGAAGAAGGTGGCGCGCGACGCGTGCGCAGCCATCGGCATGACGGGGCACTTTCCCTCGGTTGCGGTCCCCGGCGGAGTGACGCAGGCGGCGACCGAATGGGATCTGGAACCGCTTCACCGGCTCGTCGGAAAGCTTAAAGAGGTGCTCAACACCTCGCCGGCGCACGTCTCCAGCGGGTACGTGGGCACGAACGTGGCGCTTGTCTCGCGCAACGGTGAGCTCAACCCCCTCGGCGATATCGTCGGAGTCATCCGCGACGGGAGCTTCAGCTCGTTCCCCGTCACCGATTGGACCGCGCGCGTTGTCGAGTCCCGCCCCGGCTCCGTGTCACCCTTCCCGCTTCTCGACGGCCAGTCGTACCGCGTCGGCCCACGCGCTCGCGCTGCCTTCAGCTCTGTCGACGGCGACACCATCGCTGAGCTGTACGATGCCGCCGTAGCGATGGTGGAACTCGCCGCCAAGCCCAGCCTCTACGGCGATGACTTACGAGCGGACGTGTCCGAAACTCCCGTATCCCAAACCGGAACCGGGATCGTGGACTCTCCGCGTGGCATCCTCGTCCACCACTACGAAATCGACGAAAACGGGATCCTCACTGGGGCGCAGATCCTCACGCCGACCGCGCAGAACGATCCCTGGCTCACCCAGATGCTTACCGACGCGCACACCGAAGAAGAGATGGAACGCGCGATTCGAATCGCGGACCCGTGCGTGCCCTGTGTGTCCGCGCCACCCGGAAAAATGACGATCAAGGTGAAAGAAGACTAGACCCATGTGTTTTGGAATCCCCGGAAAGATTATTGAGCGCACCGACGGGCCACTGCCCACCGGCACCATCCAGTACGGCGCGGTGACGAAGCGGTGCTCACTGATGTACCTGCCGGAGGCGGAAATCGGCGATTACGTCCTCGTTCAGAACAAAATCGCGATGACGCTCATGAACGAGGAGGAGGCGCAGGAGTGTATCGACGAGCTCAACGCCAACGATCTCCTCACAGATCTCCCTCAATAAAAATGCTTTAACCTGCGGAGTTGTGGGAAGCTGGTGGGGTGTGTATATTCATTCCACGTTGCACAGAGCGGTGCGAATGAAACCGGCTGTGAAACATACTTCAGATCGAATTTCAACCGGGTTTTGACAATTCGCGTGATGTTCATCTAAAGTTAACAAAGCGCTCAGCGATGCGGCTTCAAGTTGTGAAGCCTGCAGGTTGGGTGTGCATGTTGTGTGAGAACTCGATAGTGTGTTGATGTACTACTTTTTGTTTGTTTGACAGGTTTTTGTGGTGCTTGTTGGGTGTGGTTTTCTGGTTTTGTGGCTGGGGGGCTGTCATCTGGCTCTGTACAAGGCGTTTCCGTTTTGGTTTCGTTTTGGTGGATGTGGCGCTTCAAGAATTTTGTTGACATTGTGGTGGTGGTTTTCTCGTTGAGGCCATCATTGTTTTTTGTTTACTTTTTTCTTTACGCTTTTGTTCTTTTGGAACGTTTTATTTTTTTTGGTTTGAGCTGTTTTTTGCTTGTTCAACTTTTTTTGTTGGAGAGTTTGATCCTGGCTCAGGATGAACGCTGGCGGCGTGCTTAACACATGCAAGTCGAACGGAAAGGCTCCAGCTTGCTGGGGTGCTCGAGTGGCGAACGGGTGAGTAACACGTAAGTGATCTGCCCTGCACTGGGGGATAAGCTTGGGAAACTGGGTCTAATACCCTATAGGACCGCATCGTGGTTGGTGTGGTGGAAAGGTTTTTCTGGTGTGGGATGAGCTTGCGGCCTATCAGCTTGTTGGTGGGGTAATGGCCTACCAAGGCGGCGACGGGTAGCCGGCCTGAGAGGGTGTGCGGCCACATTGGGACTGAGATACGGCCCAGACTCCTACGGGAGGCAGCAGTGGGGAATTTTGCACAATGGGCGGAAGCCTGATGCAGCGACGCCGTGTGGGGGATGAAGGCCTTCGGGTTGTAAACTCCTTTCGTCAGGGACGAAGTTTTTTTGACGGTACCTGGATAAGAAGCACCGGCTAACTACGTGCCAGCAGCCGCGGTAATACGTAGGGTGCGAGCGTTGTCCGGATTTACTGGGCGTAAAGGGCTCGTAGGTGGTGTGTCGCGTCGTCTGTGTAATCCAGGGGCTTAACTTTTGGTTGGCAGGCGATACGGGCATTGCTTGAGTGCTGTAGGGGAGACTGGAATTCCTGGTGTAGCGGTGAAATGCGCAGATATCAGGAGGAACACCGATGGCGAAGGCAGGTCTCTGGGCAGTTACTGACGCTGAGGAGCGAGAGCATGGGTAGCGAACAGGATTAGATACCCTGGTAGTCTATGCTGTAAACGGTGGGCGCTAGGTGTGAGTCCCTTCCACGGGGTTTGTGCCGTAGCTAACGCTTTAAGCGCCCCGCCTGGGGAGTACGGCCGCAAGGCTAAAACTCAAAGGAATTGACGGGGGCCCGCACAAGCGGCGGAGCATGTGGATTAATTCGATGCAACGCGAAGAACCTTACCTGGGCTTGACATATGTGAGATTGGGCTAGAGATAGTTCGTCCCTTGTGGCTCATTTACAGGTGGTGCATGGTTGTCGTCAGCTCGTGTCGTGAGATGTTGGGTTAAGTCCCGCAACGAGCGCAACCCTTGTCTTATGTTGCCAGCACGTTGTGGTGGGGACTCGTGAGAGACTGCCGGGGTTAACTCGGAGGAAGGTGGGGATGACGTCAAATCATCATGCCCCTTATGTCCAGGGCTTCACACATGCTACAATGGCTGGTACAGTGCGTGTGCGACACCGTGAGGTGGAGCTAATCGCGAAAGCCAGTCTCAGTTCGGATTGGGGTCTGCAACTCGACCCCATGAAGTCGGAGTCGCTAGTAATCGCAGATCAGCAGTGCTGCGGTGAATACGTTCCCGGGCCTTGTACACACCGCCCGTCACGTCATGAAAGTTGGTAACACCCGAAGCCCATGGCCCAACCGGTTTTCCGGGGGGAGTGGTCGAAGGTGGGATTGGCGATTGGGACGAAGTCGTAACAAGGTAGCCGTACCGGAAGGTGCGGCTGGATCACCTCCTTTCTAAGGAGTTTTATTTATTATTTTTTTCTTCTACTGGCACTCATGGTTGGTAGGGGATGCAGGTGTTTGTGTCGCCGCAGGTGTGACCGCGCCTAAAGTTTTGAATCCAGCGTGGATGCAAAACGGGTGAGCCGCCCAATATGTGGGTGCTGCAAGGATTGTGTTGAACGTGAAAAACATGTGGTGGTGCATTGGCATGCTGTTGGGTGTCTGGGGCAATATGTGTTGTTCCTTTTGGTCACCATGGTTGAAAGACAGGGTTTTTGTTTTCTTGTTTTTTGGTTGTGGTGGTGTGGTGTGTGTGAATTGTATAGTGGACGCGTGTGATTTCTTTTTTGTTCATGTTTTAGTTTTTTGATTGTGGCATTGTGTTTGTGTTTTTTATTTTTTAGGCACACGGTGGATGCCTGGGCATGGCAAGCTGATGAAGGACGTGGTGGGCTGCGTTAAGCCTCGGGGAGTTGCCGTATGAGCGTTGATCCGAGGATGTCCGAATGGGGAAACCTAGCCCTCAGTGATGGGGGTTACCGTATGATGAATTCATAGTTGTGCGGGAGTGGCCGGGGAAGTGAAACATCTTAGTACCTGGTGTGTAAGAAAACAATTGTGATTTTGTGAGTAGTGGCGAACGAAAGCGAATTTTTGACTAAACTGCATGCAGCGTGATGCCTTGGTTGGGGTGTTGTGTGTGGGGTTGTGGGGTCTGCGTTGGTGGTCAACCTTTTTGCCACCAGCCTTTAGCGCATGCGTAGCGGAAGTGGTGTGGAATCGCCTGCCGGAGTAGGTGAGAGTCCTGTACGTGAAATGTGTGTGCTTGGGTGTGCGTGGTGTCCCCGAGTAGCAGTGGGCTCGTGGAATCTGCTGTGAATCTGCCGGGACCGTCCGGTAAGTCTGATAACTTGCTTGTGACCGATAGTGTATGAGTACCGTGAGGGAATGGTGAAAAGTACCCCGGGAGGGGAGTGAAATAGTTCCTGAAACCGTGTGTTGACAATCCGTCAGAGCCTCTTTTAATGGGGTGATGGCGTGCCTTTTGAAGAATGAGCCTGCGAGTCAGCGGCATGTCGCTTTAAAGTTAACTATTTGTTGTAGGTAGCTGGAGGGAAACCGAATCCTAACCTAGGGTGTTGGTGGCATGTTCTGGACCCGAAGCGGGGTGATCTACCCATGGCCAGTGTGAAGCAAGGGTAAGACTTTGTGGAGGCGCGAACCCACGTAGGTTGAAAACTGCGGGGATGAGTTGTGGGTAGGGGTGAAAGGCCAATCAAACTCCGTGATAGCTGGTTCTCCCCGAAATGCATTTAGGTGCAGCGTCGTTGGTAGTGCTGCGGAGGTAGAGCTACTGGTTGATTGAGCGGGATTTTGTCTTAGTGACGTCAGCCAAACTCCGAATGCCGTATGTATGGTCCACGGCAGTGAGACTGCGGGGGATAAGCTTCGTAGTCGAGAGGGAAACAGCCCAGATCGCCGGTTAAGGCCCCTAAGGGTGTGCTAAGTGGAAAAGGATGTGTAATCGCGATGACAGCCAGGAGGTTGGCTTAGAAGCAGCCATCCTTGAAAGAGTGCGTAATAGCTCACTGGTTAAGTGGTTGTGCGCCGACAATGTAGTGGGGCTTAAGTACACCGCCGAAACCGCGGCAAGAATGTTTTTTGTTTTTGGGTAGGGGAGCGTCGTGCATTGTGTGAAGCCTGCTGGTAACGGTTGGTGGATGTGTGTGCGAGTGAGAATGCAGGCATGAGTAGCGAATGGTAGGTGGAAATCCTACCCGCCGGATGACTAAGGGTTCCTGGGTGAAGCTGGTCTTCCCAGGGTGAGTCGGGACCTAAGGCGAGGCCGACAGGCGTAGTCGATGGATAACCAGTTGATATTCTGGTACCCGCGCATGTGCGACAAATGGTGAATCATTGATACTAACCACCCATGGAGATCAACGTTTTCCTGCATTTTTGATGTGGGGTGTTGTTTTTTGTGTGTGGGACCTGATGTGGTAGTAGCCACGTGATGGGGTGACACAGTAGGGTAGCCGCGCCACTTAGTGGATTGTGGTGTAAGCGTGTGGCACGAGGACGTGTTAAATGCCGTTCTCATTATGTGTGAGGCGTGATGCGTAGCCTGTTAAAGGGTGATGGTGGTGATCCTGTGCTGTCGAGAAAAGCCTCTAGCGAGTGCAAGTGTGGCCCGTACCCCAAACCGACACAGGTGGTCAGGTTGAGAATACTAAGGCGAACGGGTGAACTATGGTTAAGGAATTCGGCAAAATGCCCCCGTAACTTCGGGAGAAGGGGGACCCATGACCGTTGCTGACAGCAACTAGTGCGGTTGTGGGGCGCAGAGAATAGAGGGAAGCGACTGTTTACCAAAAACATAGGTCTGTGCGAAGAAGGTTAATTCGATGTATACGGACTGACGCCTGCCCGGTGCTGGAAGGTTAAGAGGACCTGTTAGATCATTTTGTGGTCGAAGCGGAGAATTTAAGCCCCAGTAAACGGCGGTGGTAACTATAACCATCCTAAGGTAGCGAAATTCCTTGTCGGGTAAGTTCCGACCTGCACGAATGGCGTAACGACTTCTCTGCTGTCTCGACCATAGGCCCGGTGAAATTGCAGTACGAGTAAAGATGCTCGTTTCGCGCGGCAGGACGAAAAGACCCCGGGACCTTCACTATAGCTTGGTATTGGTGTTCGGTTCGGTTTGTGTAGCATAGGTGGGAGACTATGAGACGGGTGCGCTAGCACCCGTGGAGTCGGAAGGTGAAATACCACTCTGATCGGATTGGATGTCTAACTTCGGGCCATGATCTGGTTTCAAGGACAGTGCCTGGTGGGTAGTTTAACTGGGGCGGTTGCCTCCCAAAATGTAACGGAGGCGCCCAAAGGTTCCCTCAGCCTGGTTGGCAATCAGGTGTTTAGAGTGTAAGTGCATAAGGGAGCTTGACTGTGAGACGGACATGTCGAGCAGGTACGAAAGTAGGGACTAGTGATCCGGCACCGATGTACGGAAGTGGTGTCGCTCAACGGATAAAAGGTACCCCGGGGATAACAGGCTGATCTTCCCCAAGAGTTCATATCGACGGGATGGTTTGGCACCTCGATGTCGGCTCGTCGCATCCTGGGGCTGGAGTAGGTCCCAAGGGTTGGGCTGTTCGCCCATTAAAGCGGCACGCGAGCTGGGTTCAGAACGTCGTGAGACAGTTCGGTCTCTATCCGCCGCGCGCGTTAAGAAACTTGAGAAAGGCTGTCCCTAGTACGAGAGGACCGGGATGGACGTACCTCTAGTGTGCCAGCTGTCACGCCCGTGGCACGGCTGGTTGGCTACGTACGGGAAGGATAACCGCTGAAAGCATCTAAGCGGGAAGCCTGTTTCAAGATAAGGTTTCTTAGGTTCCCTATAGACGATGGGGTTGATAGGCCAGAATTGGAAGGTGGGTAACCACCGAAGGTGACTGGTACTAATAACCATACTTTTAAAAAACACTATAACCTGCTACAAACACTAAACGCGAACAACGAATCACACGTGGTCCACTATGCAATATCAGACACACCACACCGTCGGCTGACGCCGACGACGAAAAGATAAATGAAAAACAACACGCCCAAAATAAGACTTGTCGGTGGCGATAGTGGTTGGGAAACGCCCGGTCCCATTCCGAACCCGGAAGCTAAGCCAACCAACGCCGATGGTACTGCACCCGGGAGGATGTGGGAGAGTAGGACACCGCCGACCACAAACAACAAAGGGAGGAGCAGAGAAACAATCTCTGCTCCTCCCTTTTTTCGCATACCCACACTCCAATTTCATTAGGCACACTTGTCCTGCGGTGTTCTTCTAAGAGTGGTTTACTTCGTTTACATTCACCGTGTTTCGCTCGGACCAGATTTTTCAAAATTAACGGAACCAAAGCGGTCTCATACCGCGTCTAAGTGGTGAAGGCATCTTCTCATCGGCAAAGGAGGCCCCATGGTCCGAACCCCCACCAAAGTGATGAACACCGTACTACTTCTGCTCTTACCACTGCTCACCATCACCGGCTGCGCCAAATTTTTGGGCGTGGAGGAGGGCCTTGCATCAGGAGACGAGCCCTACCTTTTTGACCGTTGGGATCCAGACTTCCACCTAGCTGAACCATGCCACGACATCAGCGATACCAGGTTAAGGGAACTTGGTCTTCGCAGGATTGAAAACGAAGGTACCGTCGTTGAGAAGGACGGACTGAGCTTCTGTACCTTCGCTACGGAGGACAGTAATGAATGGATTGATGTCTCCGGCGTTGCTGTGAAACTGGCTCAATTTCGAAGAAACGGCATTCTCGTGGACTACCAACTTAATGAGTCCAAGGCTCCGTCGTTGGCATTTCGCCAGGACGAATATGACGATGGGTGCAGGGTTGCTGCAGAAACCCCACGGGGATCGGTTCAGGTAGGTTTCAATTCCTTTGCTTTGGAAGATGAGCAACTAATTGAAAAGTGCCAGAAGGCCGAAGAATATTTTGACTTGCTAATCGGGGAAAAACTCTATGATTATCGTACAAATTGACAAAAACCAGCTCCAGGGTGCTGCGCGGTTGGTGAAAGATATTTCAGCTTCGCTTGAAACTGGCCTCGCGGGCGGATGGAATACAACCCAGCTAAACGGCTTCACCCGCGTCTCCGGCCTGGATCAGCTGGGGAGGGAGCACGCGGGTGTGCTGGACTCGGGGCCGGGGTCCGCGCGTGCCGTCGTTCAGGGATTGGGGGAGGTCATCGGCGGGCTTGCCCGAGGCCTGGAAGCGACTGTGCAAGGATTCGAGGCGCAGGAGGATGTGTTCACCCGGTCGCTGGATCGGCTGCACGGGGGTTGCGGGGAAGGGACGGGTTCAGGCTCTGTGTCGGCTGAAAAACTGGGTGTTATAGCCCTTCCGGAACACATGACACCGGTGCCCGTCGCCGTGGGCGCTAAAGTCGTCATTCCACCACGGAGTGTCATCGCGCTTCTGCGCGACTACTTCACCACCCACACGTCCGCCATCGGGGAAGCAACCACGGCGTGGAAGGGATTGCACGCGTCGATGGTCGATGCGACCGATCGCTTGCGCATCATCGCCAACGACATTGCCAGTGCCAACCGCGGCGAGGTGATCGACGCCATCGTCGATAAGCTGCGGGCAACAAGCGAGGCGACCGAGTCCTTCGGCTTGAACGCGGAGGCGATGGCCAGGTGGTCCGGGCGGATGGGCCTGACACACAAGCTTGGCAGTGCAGCCGCCGGTGCAATCAACGGATCGGTGATGACAAACCCCATCCCCGGTGCCCGTGAGCTACAAGAGCGGCTGGCGCTTCTGGCCTACGCCAAGGTCGCCATGCCCCCACTGTTGTCGCTGGCTGAGCCTCGCGTTGGTTCGCTTCTCGACGCCGTTGTCCCACCGTCTTCTGGCGGGGCACTGGAGGCAGAACTGGCGGATCTAGCCACCCAATCGAAGCGGGACTTTGACGGGCAGCTGGAAAAAATCCGCATCGGCGACCCGGACCCAGCTCTCGTACACGCAGCACAACAATTAAATGGTGCCACCCACGGCGACACCAGCGGTGGGCAGACCACAGTCGCTGGCAGTGCCGCGCCCACCGTCACCCAGGCCGTAGCACCAGCGCCTGGAAACAGCGCGTTATCGTCTGGTGTAGGGCCTGTACCAGGTGCGGGTCTTGCCTCTTCTATTGGTGCACCGGGGATCGGCGGAGTTCCGCACGCCTCAGCCATAGGTACTACCCAGAGGGGAGGTGGCGCCGTCCCCGTTGCCGGTCGGGCAGGTCAGGGTGCAGGAGCAGGCTGCGGAGGTACCAAGAAGACCGCCACCAATCCGAGGCGCGCCGTCACGCGCCCGGCAGCTGTAGCCGGGCGAGGCTCATCCATAGCTGGGCCATCCCGGCTCACAACCGAGCGTCCGAAGAAAGGCGGGCGTGTAGCAAACGGCTTTGGTGCAGGTGTTTCCAGTGGCGGTGTAGGTGCTGCGGGAACAGGTACCGGTAAGCTCCCGAACCTGTCAGAGGTCGGAGGAAAAGGTGGTGGTTCGGCTGGCGTGCCACGCGGAAGCCTGGGAACAGGCAGCGCCAGTAGTGGTGCCGGTGGCCGTTCTGCAGGTGGCTTCGGCCGCGGCATGATGCCCGTGGGCATGGGAGCACACAAGGATCGGAAGAAGTCCCGGGCAGTGAAAACCGTCCTCTCCGAGTTGGAGCAAGACGCCAATACCAAAGCAATCCTCGGAGAGACGCCACCCATGGTCCCCGGCACCATCGGCGCATGGGCGAGGAACTAATCACCTACACAACAAAAAATCACGCTCCTACCCGGTAAGGGAGGAGCGTGACGCATGTTCGCGCGCTTACAGCACGGGCAAGAACACGAACCGGCGGATGCCCTCGACGTCGCCGGGTGTGGCCCGCACACCGAACACCTCTTGGATGCGTTGCGGTGTCAATACGTCGCTCGGCGCCCCAAAACAAACGGATTTACCCTGGTCAAGTGTGAGAACATTGTCACAGTATCGGGCGGCGAGGTTGAGATCGTGGAGAACGAGGACCGTCGTCTAGCCGGCGTTTTTGATCAGCTCCAGAAGATCGAGTTGAATCTTCAGATCGAGGTGGTTCGTCGGCTCGTCGAGGAGCAAAAAATCCGTGTCCTGGGCAAGCGCCCGGGTAATCGCCACCCGCTGCCGCTCACCGCCTGATAACTCCGTGGTCAGGCATGCTTTCTTATGGGTGAGATTGGTGGCCTGCAGCGCCTCCTCCACCCGCCGCGCATCCTCGGCGCTTTCGATAGCCGCGTACCCGCGCCGAAACGGGAGCCTGCCCAGCGCAACGGAGTTGCTCACGGGGAGGGGAAGCCCCGCCTCGTCTGCTTGTGCGACGACCGCGACGGTCATAGCGATGTCGTGCCGCGTCATGGAATGAGGCGGCGTGCCCTTGTATTTGATGGTGCCGCCTTCGATGGGTAGCGCGCCGATGAGTGCCCCTATGAGCGTCGATTTCCCGGAACCGTTGGGGCCGGTACACGGTAGTGATGGCGAATTGCCACCGTGCGAGCTCCACGAGGTCCACGGATACTCCTAGCTGCTAGTTTTCGGCGGTGCGCGTCGGGTTGGCGTGCTGCCGTTACGGTTTGGGTAGGGGCCGCCGGTGGGGCGGCCCCTCTCACCCTAATAGTCGGATTTTTGTGAGCAAAAGTGCCGCGTGGGGGTGGACAGCGGGATAGTCGGGGGTTCTACAAACGAATGAACCCCCGGTCACAGCCTTTCCGTCGGCTGGGATCGGGGGTGATGTGTCTGCGGGGCAGTGCGCCCGTTGTGGCGAGTTATGCCGGGCAGCTCACCTTCACGTCGAAGGGGATAGCGGTGGACTCATCGTCGTCGTAGTGACCCTCACCGGTGATCGTCCAAGTGGAGCCGTCCTTGGTTACCGTGGCGGCGTTTTCCTGCGCGTCGGTGAGTTCAAACTCCTTGTCGTTTGCGCGCTCCACCGACAGGCCGGTCAGGCGTGGCGTGCCCTCGGGATCGGTGATCTCAACCTCGAGCTCATCGCGCTCGGCTTTATCGGACTTGTCGCCCGCGTCGATGTTCAGCTCCTGCTGGCCATCGTCGGTGTCGAGGGTGCAGTGGACGGGCGTGAACGTGCCCGAAACCTGCTTGCCGTCGATGGTGATGGACGGGGCTTCGTCGCTGGATGCGGCCGCTGCCGAGGACTCGGATGCGTCGTCCTTGTCGTCATCCTTGTCGTTGTCGCGCGCCGTGGTGTTGGCATCCTTGTCCGTGGTGACCGTGGTGGCCGGGGCGGTCTCGGTCACAGTCTCCGTCTCGGATCCGTCGCCACACGCGGTCAGTCCGAGTGCCAGGGTGGCAGTGGCGAGAACGGCGGCCATCTTCTTCGTCACGTTCATAATGTCAACCTTCCAATTTGCGAAAATGCGTTCAACACCAATCTATAGAAGATACCTAGCAAGTGCAAAGTATTGTCCGCGAAAAAACCTTTGGGTGGGTGTTTGTTTCTGGGGTGCCGTTTCTGGGGTGCCGTTTCTGGGGTGCCGTTTCTGGGGTGCCGTTCCTGGGGGTGCCGTTCCTGGGGTGAACGCGGGAGGGAGTGTGTCTGTCCTGTGGCTGATTCCGGTCGTGGCTGCGGGGGAACTATTGGAATTGTCTGTGAGGGGGAGTATCCTAACCACCGAAGTGTTCATTTCACGGTAGTGAACGGGAATCCCGGTGCGACCCGGGAGCGATCCTCGTCACTGTGTGGCTTCAACGTGGGCTTCGGCCCGCGCCTGAGACTTTGGAAACGGTGTGCACGTCCTGCGTGGGGCATCGTTGGTCACTGCGGTCGCTTGCGACGCGTGGGAAGGCTGAAAGGTTATCGGGTCCGCGCGACTGCGCGCGGGGAGGGGCTAAGCCAGGAGACCGGCTACCAGCGGAGGGCGCTTCGGTAAGAAACAATTCAGTTTGTGACTGGCGAGGTACCGGTTACCGGAATTCATAAAGGACACCAATCCTATGCATATTGCAGAGGGCTTTTTGCCTGTTGAGCACTGCGTTGGGTGGGCCGTAGCGGCGACGCCGTTTGTGGTCTACGGCGCATCCAAAGTGCAAAAACAAATTAAGGAAAAGCCGGAAACGGCAATGCTGCTCGGCGCAGCGGGCGCATTCAGCTTCGTGCTGAGCGCCATTAAAATGCCGTCGGTGACGGGATCCTCATCCCACCCGACGGGTACGCCTCTGGGGGCGATCCTCTTCAAACCGCCGGTCATGGCGGTGCTTGGTGCCATCGTGTTGCTCTTCCAAGCGCTGCTTCTCGCCCACGGCGGAATCACAACATTGGGCGCAAACATCTTCTCCATGGCGATCGTCGGCCCGTGGGTGGCCTACGGCGTATTCGTGGGGCTGCGTAAGTGGAACCAGACCGCGGCGGTGTTCCTCGGCGTGTTCCTTGCCAACGTGGGCACGTACGCCACGACGGCGCTGCAGCTCGCACTCGCACACCACGAGGGTGGCCTCCTGCAATCCGCAGGTACCTTCCTCGCACTGTTTGCCCCGACCCAGGTGCCGCTGGCCCTGGTGGAAGCGATCATCACCGTCATCATCATTAAGACGCTGGAGAAGGTCGCCATCCCGGAGCTGACATCCCTGGGCTTCCTGCGCCCTGCTCATACGTCCGCTCAGCGCGCACAGGAGGTCACGGCGTGAAAACCAGGAATCTAATTCTTTCCATTATCGCCATCGTCTTCCTCGTCGTTCTGCCGTTCTTCGTGGCGGGCAACGATGCTGACTTTGGTGGTGCCGACGACAAGGGCGGCGACCTCATTGAGCAGGAGAATCCCGGCTACGAGCCGTGGTTTGAGTGGCAGCCGGAGCTTCCCGGCGAAGTCGAGTCCGGACTGTTCGCCCTGCAGGCTGCGCTCGGCGCTGGCTTCGTGGGCTACGTGCTGGGCTTTTACAAGGCACGTCGCAAGAACGTGACGGAGTCGGGTGCAGTTTCCACCTCCAACAACGTCACCGGATCGGGAGACGCGCCGCTGACGAGAGTCGAGTAGCCCGATGTTTGAGCTCGAAGCGGCGGCTGCGAGCTCGCCTATCTCCCGTGTACCAACGGCGGAGAAAATGCTCCTGTTCGTCGGGCTCACGGTCTGCGCCGTCGCGGTTAATCCCACCGTGGTGGCCGTGCCGTTGATCATCAGCTTCTTCTGGGCTAGGCCCCCACTGAAGCTCTATCTCCCGATCCTCGGTTTCAACGCAGTCTTCGTGGGTGTGGGAATGTTGGCGCTGGTGTGGAACCTCACCAGCCACGGCATTGTCTACGTCCCCGGCGGAGCATCTCACGCCGCGTCCGTGTGGTGGCGCTGTGTGGTGGCAGCCTCTGGAACTCTGCTGTTCGCCTGCACAACGCCACTGTCGGACATCATCTCCTGGGCGCGACGCGTCCACGTCCCCGTCAGCCTCACCTACGTGGTGCAGATCATTTACCGGATGGTCGGCGCCCTGTGGCAAACATCGGTGAGTATGCGGGATGCGGCCGCGCAGCGCCTGGCAGAACGCACGTTCTCCACGCGTATTCACTCCACGGGGCTCATCGGGGCCTCCCTTTTCGTCGTCGCCTTTATGCGTGCGCGCTCGATGCAGGAGGCTCTGGAGCTGCGGGCGGATCCGCTGGATATTAAAACTTTTCATTCCTACGCGCCGGCACGGCCCCTGCGGTTGGTCCTCATCGGGCTGGTGCTGGTTGCGGTTAGTGTGCTAGGCGTTACGGTATGAGCCTTCAAGGTACCAACATTCTTGTCGACGCCGTCCTGGACGGTCTCGACGTCTCCGTTACGGTGGGCTCCCGGCTGGGCATTGTGGGGGCAAACGGATCCGGGAAAACCACCCTCTTCCGTGTTCTCGCCGGTGCCCTCAAACCTTCCTCCGGCAGCGTGCTTGTTGACGGCACAGCGCTCGACTACTCCCGCAAGGGTCGCACGGCCCACCGCGAGAAGGTACAGCTTGTTTTGCAGGAACCGGACGCGCACCTGATTTCCACGTCGGTGGAATCGGATGTCTGCTTCGGTCCCATGAATCTGGGCCTGCCTCAGGATGAGGTGCAGGCGCGGGCGCAATCGGCAATGGAGCAGCTCGGAATCGCGGATCTCGCTCACCGCGTCCCGCACCAGCTCTCTTTTGGACAGAAGAAGCTCGTTGCGCTCGCCGGGGCGCTTGCTATGCAGCCGCGCTATATTCTCCTCGACGAGCCGACGGCAGGCCTCGACTACTACGCGGCAGATCTGCTCACGCAGGCACTGAGTCGCATTGAAAACGTGGGGATTATCTTCACCACCCACGAGATCGATTTCGCCTACGAGTTTGCCGATGAGATTCGCATCCTTCATAAAGGCACCCTGCATCCGTGGGGCCTGGAGCTGCTTCCTGCAGCCCACCTGCGGTTGCCGTGGGCGCCGGTGGTGAGCGATGCACTTGGGCGAGCTGTGCGTCGTCCCGAAGACGTATAAAAAATAGACATCGGCCGCAGGTGTCAGTGTGAGTACTGACACCTGCGGCCTTGTGCTGCTTATGCTCTGCCGATATCTTTCTCGCTCGGTCTTTCTTTGCGGGCTCGTGGAGGCGTTAGTGCATGAGCGCGCGTTCGCGCTTGCCGACGATCACCATGAGAATGACGGCGACCACGACAACGCCGAGGAGGAACAGGTAGGTGACGTTCCACCCGAAGTTGTGGATGAGCAGTCCCACGCCGGAGGATGCCAAGGTGGTACCCAACAGGTAGCCGAACAGGCCGGTGAACCCGGCAGCAGTGCCCGCAACGTTGGCGGGCGACAGGTCGATGGCCTGCAGACCGATGAGCATGACCGGGCCGTAGATGAACCCGCCGATGATGGCGATGAGGAGATAGAACAGCCACAGCGGGGCGGTCGGCGGGAGCTGCCAGTAGGCAAACAGGGCGATTCCGACGACGACGAGGGCGAGGATGCCTGCGCCGGAGCGCCAGCCGTGGAACACCGTGTCTGAGAGCCACCCGATGAGCAGCGTGCCGAGGATGCCGGCAAGCTCCTATACAGCGAAGCCGATGATGCCGTCGGAAATATTGGCGGTATCGGTGCGCTCGCTGAGGTAGATCGGGATCCAGTTGAGCACGCCGTAGCGCACCGTGTAGATGAACACATTGGCCAGCGCGAGCATGACAATGATCGGGTTGGTCAGCACGTGGTGGGTGACCACCTGCAGCCACGTGCCCTCGGCGGTGTCGACGCTCTCGACCTTGGCGGGATCGTCGTGGTATTCCTCGATCGGGGGCAGGCCGATTGCCTCCGGGCGGTCGCGGATTAGGAGGAAGGCGATGACGGCGATGGTGAGGGCGACGATGGCCGGCACGTAGAAGGCCGGGCGCCAGTCGGCCTCGTCTGTGGCGAACGTCGTGAGTGCCCACGCGGAGAGGAACCCGAGTCCGCCACCGCCGACGTTGTGGGCGCAGTTCCAGATGGATGTCTTCCAGCCGCGTTCACTGGTGGAGAACCAGTGCACAAGCACGCGGCCAGACGGAGGCCAGCCCATGCCTTGGAACCACCCGTTGATGAACATGAGGGTGGCGAACAGGGTAATGGATCCCGGTGATCCCGGGGACGGAGGCAATGAACAGGTTCATCACCGCAGACAGGGCGAGCCCCAGTGGCATGAAGTAGCGCGCGTTGGAACGGTCCGAGAGCATGTCCATGAAGAATTTGCTCAACCCGTAGGCGAACAGTACGGCGTTGGCAACGATGCCGATGCCGACGGCATTCATGAGGCCGTGTTCCTTCAGGATGGCGGAAACGAGCGAGACGTTGTTCCTGATGAGGTAGAACGCCGCGTATCCAAGGAAGATTCCCATGAAGACGTTGAAACGCCATGTCTTGTATGTTTTGTCGAGGCGCTCCTCGGGGATGCGGGGTGCAGCCGGGGGCGCGGAGAGGAATGACATAGGGCCCCTATCACCGAAAATACACTTACCTACCGGAAAGTAGGTTACTTATCCGTAGTGTATTTTCAGGCGACGGCAATAAAAAGTAATGGGGGTGGTCGTTCCGATTGTTGATTGCATTAAAAACCGGAAAACGCCAGTACATTACGAGGAAATGTCATTGAGGTTAAATTTAGATTAATCCCCCGCTAGAGCCCTAAAACCGTTCGGTGGGCGAAAGACATGGCGAGCAGCCCGCCCCCAATGTGCGCACCCGCGAACCAAAAAAGAGCGCGCCACTGATGTTTTTGGATGAGGAGTCCTGTCTCCTTGGCAAGCGTCGACCACGTAGACAGCGCCCCAGCGAGCCCGGTGGCCACAAGCGCAGGGTGGAAGGAAAGGAGCGTCGACAAGCCGAGAACATAGCAGGCGACAAGGTTGGCGACGAGCACACCGCTGCGGCTGCCGAGCCACCGCGTGCAACCGTAACGCAGGAGACCACCGATGGCTCCCCCGACGAATACTCCGAGCGCGGTCAGCATGTGCGCCTCCGAATAGCGTCCCCCGCAAACCAAGCGGCAACACAGATAACAGCGGAAGCAAAGAGGTACAGCGCCGAGCGGTCGGTGAAGCTGACGAGCATGTACGTGGAAAACGAGGTGAACCCACCGAGGAACCCCGTCGACCACCACGCGGGCGAGGGCTTGGCGCCGATGAGGAGGCACCCCACGGCGTTAATCGCCACGAGGGTGAGCGCATCACCTGCGGGCAGCGCGGTGAGCGCGTAGCGGGCGAGCGCACCGAACCCAGCAGCGAGCGCAATTGTCAGTTTTTCCACACGTGACAACCTACCACGGGGCAGCGGCGAGCCCCCCCAGGTAGGCAGCGAGGTTGCCGAGCGCCAGGTTCGCGCCTAAATAGAACGCAAACAGAAGGTAGCGCCCGGATTTGAGTTCGCGGCCGAGCTCCGCAGCAAGCGCCGGCCACGTGGATAACGCCGCAGCAACACCGGCCGTCACGATGAGGTTGAGGGCACCGTGCGTGGTGCCCGCCCCGACGAGGAAACACGCCAGCGAATTCGCCATCGCGATGCCCCAGAGGTTCCCGAGCGCGCTGGTCAGCACGTAGCGGATGATGCCCCCGGCGAACCCGCCGGCGGCGACGATGAGGAAACTCCAGCACACCACGGCTACGCCTCCGCTTTCTCGTGGGCGCGGCGCAGATGGTCATGGACGACGTCGCCTAAAAACCACGCGCCGAGGCAAAAAATTACCTCGCTTACCAGGTAGGCGGCGCTTTCTGCTTGGTAGGTCATGACGAGGTAGGTGGAATAGGAGGAAAACCCGCCGAGGAACCCAATCGTCCAAAACGGCCCCGGCTTCATCGCACCGATGGCGAAACATCCGCAGATGTTGATCAGCGTGACGGTGACGAAGCTGGGGCCGAGGAGGAGGACGGTGCCTTGCCGCGCGATGGAGCCGAGGGCTGCGCCGCATCCGACGATTAGCGCATTTTTCAGGCTCATGGCGGGAAGGAAATCACGTCCATTCTGGTATGTGGCGGGCGTTGAACTCTTCCACGGAGGCGGGATCCTTCCGCAGCAGCGGGTCGAAGTTCAAATAGTCCTTGGTTTCTCTTGCTACAAGTCCTGATAGTAGCAAAAGGCCAATGAGGTTCGGAATCGCCATGAGGCCGTTTGCGATATCGGCGAGAACCCAGGCCACCTGGATCTCGGAGATCGCGCCGACGAATACGACGCAGGTGAAGATCATGCGGTAGGGAAGTGAGCCGTGCATGCCGACGAGGGCGATGAGGCAGCGCTCGCCGTAGTAGGCCCACGCCACGATGGTGGAGAAGGCGAAGAACATGGTGGACACGGAGACGATGGTTCCGCCCCAGTGGCCCGGTAGTCCACGTGAGAAGGCCTCCGCCGTCATGGACCCTGCCTCGCTGGCTCCCATCGTCCACGCGCCGGTGGTGATGATGGTGAGGCCGGTGAAGGTGACCACGACGAGCGTGTCGATGAAGGTCTGCGTCATGGAGACAAGTCCCTGGCGTACGGGGTGGTTCGTCTGCGCGGCGGCGGCGGCGATGGCGGCGGAGCCCATGCCGGACTCGTTGGAGAAGATGCCGCGGGCGACACCCATCTGCAGGGCGACCATGATCGTGGAGCCAACAAACCCGCCGGTGGCGGCGGTGCCGGTGAACGCGTCGTGGAAGATGAGCGCCAGCGCGCCGGGGATGCCGGAGGCGTTGGCGATAAGCACGACGGTGCCGCCGGCGATGTAGATGATGATCATGAGCGGGACGAAGGCGCTGGTCACCCTGCCAATCGTTTCGATGCCGCCGAGGAGCACCATGCCGATGAGGAAGAACAGGATGACACCCGTGGACACGGGTTCGAGGCCGAAGGCATCGTGCATCGCCACGGCGACGGCATTAGCCTGCGTGAGGTTGCCGATGCCGAAAGAGGCGATCACGGCGAAGATGCCGAAGGCGAGAGAAAGTACCACGCCCTTCCTTCCGCCGATGCCTTTGCGCAGGTACTTCATGGGGCCACCGAGGATGTGCCCGGTGGAGTCTTCCTCGCGGAAGCGGACGCCGAGGTAGGCCTCTGTGTATTTACTTGCCATGCCGACAAGTCCGGTGACCCACATCCACATGAGTGCGCCGGGGCCACCGATAGACAGGGCGGTGGCGACACCGACGATGTTGCCTACTCCGACGGTTGCGGCGAGGGCGGTGGTGAGTGCCTGGTAGTTGGTGATGTCGCCTTCGCCGGTCGGATCGCCGGGGTCAATGAGCCCGTGCCTAAAGGCGACGATCATCTTTCTGAATTGCAGGCCGCGTAGCCGAATTGTCAGCCACAGGCCGGTTCCCAAGAGCAGTGGGATGAGGAGTAAAGGGCCCCACACCACTGAATCCACGGAGTTTAAGGTGTCCATGATGGATTCCATCTGAGCCCTCCTTTATTGTGCAGTCATTATGTAGTTAATCTTTTCTTGGGGGAGAAAAGATTGGGAATATTTTCCAGTGGCGTGCCCGTTTTGCCAATTAGTTGAACACATTTTTCCCTCATGCGGGGGTAATCGCTGGTGTGACGGGAGCCCGGATGTGCGAACGGGGGGAGTGCTACAGCCAGCTGCCGTCGCCACGCTGCCGACAGCGCCACGGGGAAGCCAACTATTGGAGGGTAAGGCCGGGAAGGCAGGGTGCACGTTCCGGCCGGGGTGGAGCGGGGCGGTATTGCTGCAAAAAGTAAAGAAACAGGCCAAGATGGAAGGTGAGACCAAAACGACGGTATGCCAGACGGCACGCCCCGAGACGGCGGCACCGGAAAGCGGCCGGAAAGTGAAGGAGAAACGATCACATGGCGCACGAAAGAGCAGGCCAGCCCGCACGTGAGGAAGACCTCATCGATGTTGAGGCCGTGACCAAGGCCTACTACAGCAACAAGCCGGACCCCGAAAACCCCGACCAGCAGGTCAGCTTCGGTACCTCCGGGCACCGCGGTTCCAGCCTGGATACCGCCTTCAACGAGGATCACATTCTCGCCACCACGCAGGCGATCGTGGAATACCGCGCGAAGGAGCACATCGAGGGCCCCGTTTTCATCGGCCGCGACACCCACGCCCTGAGTGAACCGGCGATGCTCACCGCGATGGAGGTTCTGCTGGCCAACGATGTGGAGGTGCTTGTCGACGACAAGGGTGCCTACACCCCGACCCCTGCGGTCAGCCACGCGATCCTGCAGTACAACAAGGAGCTTCCCGGCGGTGTGACCGGCACCGACGCGAAGCGCTCCGACGGCATCGTCATCACCCCCTCGCACAACCCGCCCCGCGACGGTGGTTTCAAATACAACCCGCCGACGGGTGGCCCGGCAGGCACGGATGCGACGGACTGGATCGCCGACCGCGCCAACGAACTGCTCCGCAGTGGCCTCGCAGATGTCAAACGCGTCTCGGTGGAATCGGTCACCGATCAGCGCGCGCAGGCCTTCGACTTCCTCGGCTACTACGTGGAGGATCTGCCCCATGTGGTGGACCTGAAGGCCATCGCGGATTCGCAGATTTCCATCGGCGCAGACCCCATGGGCGGTGCCTCCGTTGACTACTGGGGTGCGATCGGCGAGCGCTACGGCCTCAACCTCACGGTGGTGAACCCCGAGGTTGATCCCACCTGGCGCTTCATGACGCTCGACACCGACGGCAAGATCCGTATGGACTGCTCGAGCCCCAATGCCATGGCCTCCCTCATCCACAACCGTGACAAGTACGACATCGCCACGGGCAACGACGCGGACAGTGACCGCCACGGCATCGTCACCCCCGACGCGGGACTGATGAACCCCAATCACTACCTCGCCGTCGCCATCGAGTACCTGTTCAGCCACCGCCCCGGCTGGTCCGAGTCGACCGCCGTGGGCAAGACGCTCGTCTCTTCTTCGATGATCGACCGCGTCGTCGCCTCGCTGGGGCGCACGCTCGTCGAGGTCCCCGTCGGATTCAAGTGGTTCGTCCCCGGGCTTATCGACGGTTCCATCGGTTTCGGTGGCGAGGAATCCGCCGGTGCATCCTTCCTCCGCACGGATGGCACCGTGTGGTCGACGGATAAGGATGGCATCATCCTCGACCTCCTCGCCTCCGAGATTCTCGCGGTTACGGGCGAAACCCCGTCCAAGCGGTACGCGGCCTTTGCCGAGAAGTTCGGCGCGCCGGTCTACGCCCGCACAGATGCCGAAGCCAACCGTGAGCAGAAGGCAATCCTGAAGAAGCTGAGCCCCGACCAAGTGACGGCAACAACGCTGGCTGGCGAGGAGATCGTCGAAAAGCTGACAGAAGCCAAGGGCAACGGTGCAGCCATCGGTGGTCTCAAGGTCGTAACCGAGAACGCCTGGTTCGCCGCCCGCCCGTCCGGCACTGAGGACAAGTACAAGATTTACGCCGAAAGCTTCAAAGGTGAAGAGCACCTGAAGAAGGTGCAGTCCGAGGCTCAGGAGCTTATCTCACGAGTTCTTGGCAATAAGTAACTAGCATCCTGTGAATTCACCCCGGATTCTCCCGGGGTGAATTGCATTTGATAGCCCCTGTTATATATTAGTTGACGTGACCACGTCCAAAATTCTCGCCGTCATCTCCGCAGTGTGCCGATTTGGGCTCGCTGCGGTGTGGCTTATCAGTGGCTACCTCAAGTTCATTGATCCCGTGGAAACCAAGAAATCAGTCGAGGCCTACGAGCTATTCCCCGTAGATGTTGCCCAGATGATAGGCACGGTTTTGCCTCTGGCGGAACTTGCCCTCGGGGTCCTCTTGCTGCTGGGGGTATTTCTCAGGCCTGTGGCAGCCGTTTCCGCACTCATGTTTGTGGGATTTGCTATCGGCATCGCCTCGGCGTGGGCACGGGGCTTAACCATTGACTGTGGTTGCTTTGGCGTGGGTGGGGAAAATCCCGATGCAGGCGCAGGAACGTACATGTTAGGCATAGGAAAAGACATCCTCTTCCTTATCATGGCGGCGTGGACCGTGAAACGTCCGTTTGCGCGATGGGCCGTCTATGCTTGACCGTAACCAGGCACCTTGTGCTGACTACAGCATCTGTAATGCAATAATAGACCGCAAAAGTTAGTAAAACATTCGATGAAGGAGACTATCGTGAGCACTACGAGGGTAAAGAACCCAAACGAGAGGGGCAACGGCTTTATTTGGGCCCTGGTCATCCTTGGCTTGGTTATCGCAGTCGTTATCGGGTACATACTCTTCACGGGAAGGACAGCTCAGACGGAAAAGGTCCTCGATGGAGTAGACGTACAAGACGTTGCCTTTGACGTTCAGTACCAAGACAACGCCATCAAGCTGGTGGGCAAAGACGCCACCGAGGACACTCCCCAGATTGACCTGTATGAGGACTATTCCTGTAGCTACTGCGCCAAGCTCGCTGCACGCTCCGATGGGGACATGAAGAAGGCTGTGGAGGACGGCAAGCTCGTGGTGAATATCCGCTCGCTTAACTTCCTCGACCGTGGCCAGGATGGGCACTCCACGCTCGCCGGCGCTTCTGCCGATGCGCTCGCTCAGGCCGGTGATGCCAAGGCGTACTGGACTCTGCGGACAACCCTGCTGGAAAAGCAGGAGGAGATTTACGGTAAGTGGCAGGCCGATAACATGGCCGATGTCTCTGAGGCTCTCGGGGCCCCCGCTGACGCGGTGAAGGCTATCCGCGACCGCTCCAACATTGAGCATTACAAGCAGGTGGCTACCGAGAACGCTGAGAAGCTCAAGGCGGCCGATCCTAAGGGGCAGGTTTCCACGCCGCGCGTGCTGAAGGACGGCGTCGACGTCGAGCTGGATGAAAACTGGGTGGACGAGGTTTCTGCCAAATAGGTAAACGTCCGAACCGGATCTGACAAAGGGGGCGCCATTGTGCGCCTCCTTTTTTGGTAACTACCTGGCGATTTGTCCTATCCCCCCGCGCGCCTGTATATTAATTCTCGTTGCGAAAATCGCAGCTTAGGGGCTATGGCGCAGCTGGTAGCGCACCACACTGGCAGTGTGGGGGTCACGGGTTCGAATCCCGTTAGCTCCACTTTTGAAACAATCCCTGATCGCAATGACCAGGGATTTTGCTTTATCTACCTCGCTCCTTTCGGGTTTCTCGGTGTATCCGGTCACAGCTTCAGCGAAGAGGTAACGCCCCAAGTTCACTGGCTACTGAGTTGGCGACGCTCTTAATACCCAATCTGTAGACTTGTCTGCATGACAAGAGCACTCATTGTAGACAAGAAAATCGACGAAAACACCGGAGAAATTGATAAGAATGCGCCGGTCACGGTAGAAATCCGCTCCGTGGGGGAGGAGTTTTTAGGCGAGGGCGACACGGTCCTCGCCGTCAGCCACTCGGCCCTCAACTACAAGGACGCGATGGCGCTCGAGGGCGATCGTGGCGTGGCCCGCATCTTCCCGCTCGTTCCGGGGATCGACGCGATCGGCACGGTCGAGTCCACCACCGCAGAGGGGTTCGCAGAAGGTGACCTCGTCGTTCTTAACGGTGCAGGGCTCGGCGAGTTCCGTCACGGTGGGTATCAGGATCGCGTTCGCGTCGATTCTGCTTCACTCATTGCGGCGCCAGAAGGATGGACGGCGAAGGATCTCGCGGCGGTGGGAACCGCAGGTTACACGGCGGCGCTGTCTGTGCTTGGGCTCACCGATCAGGGAGTGCGTCCGGAGGACGGGGAGATCCTCGTCACAGGCGCAACCGGTGGCGTGGGTTCGGTGGCGCTCATGCTGCTGAAGAAGCTCGGGTACACAACGGTGGCCTCCACCGGTCGCAAGGATGAGTTGGGTGACTACCTCACCGGCCTCGGTGCGGCACGTGTGATTGACCGTGCTGAGCTCGCGGAGAAGGGGAAGCCTCTGCAGAAGGCCACCTATGCCGGCGCGATTGACTGCGTCGGATCGACCACGCTGGCCAACGTTCTTGCGCAGGTTTCCTGGGGCGGAACCGTGACGGCGTGTGGTCTCGCGCACGGTGCTGACCTGAAAACGACCGTTCTTCCCTTCATCCTCCGTGGCGTGAAGCTCGTGGGAATTAACTCCGTGGATGCCCCGAAGGAGCTACGCCAGCGCGCCTACGACCTTCTGGCGGAGCACCTTGACCTGGCTGTGTTGCACGAGGCCACAACGACGGTCACCCTCGAGGAAGTCGCTGAGGCAGGCAAGAATCTGTTCGCCGGTGGCATTCACGGGCGCACGATTGTTCAACTTTAAGCGCTCTTCTATGCAGGTAGGCTGGTTTAATGTAAGAATGGGAGTATGAGCGATACTCCCATTGTGGCCCTCACTGAGGACCAAGCATTAGAAAAACTGCAAGGTAATAGTTTTGGACGGATCGGCGTCCGCCACAACGATGACGTTGAGGTGCTGCCACTTAACTACGTCATCGAGGATCGGAAAATCTACTTCCGCACTGCGGAGGGGACCAAGCTGTCCCTCATCGCCGCGAATCCCCGAGTGGCGTTCCAGACAGACGAGGTCGGCGTGGATAGCGCATGGTCTGTGCTGGTCAAGGGATCCGCCACACGGGTCACCTCGACAGAGGAAGAGAACCACGCCGAGGGACTTGGGCTGGAGCCGTGGGTTCCCACACTCAAGTACAACTGGGTCCGCATCGATATCGAGTCCATTGAAGGGCGTGCCTTCAACCTCGGCCCGGAGCCCGCGCGGTACTAGTGGCAGCAGACACGTTTTCCAAAACACCCCGCGAACCCGGTGCCGCTGGTGCCGAGGCTGCGGGCTTGCGCTGGCTCGCCGAGGGTTCTGACTGCGTGGCGGACGTCATCTCCGTGACGGACACCACGCTCGTCACGCGTCGTTACAGCCCTACCCCTGCTACCGCAGCAGCGGCAGAGGAGGCGGGGCGACAGCTGTACGCCATCCACCGCGCAGGGGCGCCGTCATTCGGCTGCCCGCCGGAAGGGTGGGACGGTCCGAACTACATCGGCACCCAGCGCCAAGAATGCACGCCGCGCGACACGTGGCTGCCCTTCTACGCAGAGCAGCGGGTGTTGCCCTTCGTCCGGTCTGCGGTGGACAACGGCAACCTGGAGGCCGGCGGCGCCCGGGACGTTGAGCGTGCCTTGGAGGCCGCTGGTGCGGCCCCGGCCGACGACGTGGAGCCTGCGGATGGACCCGCGCGCATCCACGGAGACCTGTGGGCAGGCAACCTCCTGTTCACCACGGTGGGGCCACGGTTTATCGATCCGGCTGCCCACGGCGGTCATCCCGAGACGGATTTGGGGATGCTCGCGCTTTTTGGGGCGCCGTACATTGACCGCATCTTCTCCACCTACGCAGAGGTTTCGGGTCTTGACCAGGGCTGGACTGAAAGAATTCCGCTGCACCAGCTGCACCCGCTCGCCGTCCACGCAACCACTCACGGCCCGAGCTATGGGGTCGCGCTCGTGCGGGCAGCGCGAGAGGTCATCGCCCTGTTTGGATAGGTGGGCACGGGGCGTTGGCGCACGCCCGCCCCGTTTTGGGGGCGACTAGCGCCACCAGGTGTCGAGGGGTGTGACGGGGAGGTGGCGCTTGTGCTCGTTGATGCGCCAGTGGCGTTCGATGACAGCACTGGCTGCGGGGGAGATCTCCTCGCCAAGAAGGTAGGCATCGATCTCAGGGTAGGTGACACCGAGTGCTTCCTCGTCGGGAAGCGCCGGACGATCCTCCTCCAGGTCTGCGGTGGGGACCTTCTTCCACGTACTCTCCGGCGCGCCCATGTGACGGAGGAGCTCAGCGCCCTGGGACTTGTTCAGTCCCCACAATGGAAGGATATCGGAGGCACCGTCGCCGAACTTGGTGAAGAACCCTGTGATGTTCTCGGCGGCGTGGTCGGTGCCGATGACGAGACCACGGTGCTCCCCCGCGACGGCATACTGCGCGATCATTCGCGCGCGTGCCTTCACATTGCCCTTGTTAAAGTCCCCGAGGTGCGCCATCCCGAGGGCTGCAGCCGTGGCATCGGAGAGCACATCGACGCCCTCCTTGATGTTGATCTCGAGGGTGTGATCCGGGGAAATGAATTCGAGGGCCACGTCCACGTCGTTGGCATCGGACTGGATGCCGTAGGGGAGGCGCACGGCGAAGAACTCGGTGTCAGTTCCGCTCTCCCGCAGCTTTTCGACGGCCATTTGGGCCAGCTTGCCTGCCAGAGTGGAGTCCTGACCACCCGAGATCCCCAACACATAGCTGCCTAGACCCGTGGAGGAGAGGTAATCGGCGAGGAAAGTGACCCGAGATTCAACCTCTTTTACTGAATCGATTAAGGGGCGGGTGCCCAGCGCTTTTACGATGTTTTTCTGCAGGTTGGGTGTGTTTTCGGTCACGACAATGCCTTTCGTCTTTGGCACAATAACGGTTCATGAATGAGATTAATCGCCCGCAGTCCGGGCTGTTTACGCGTCCGCACGTGGTGGCGCTTATCGCCGCGCTTGGTGGGCTCCTGTTTGGATACGATACCGGGGTGATGAGCGGCGCGTTGCTGTTCATCACACCCGAATTCGATATGACACCCGTGCAGGAGGGCTGGGTTACCTCCATGCTGCTCGTCGGTGCAGCTGCTGGTGCCCTGTTCGGCGGGCGCATCGCCGATTGGATTGGGCGCCGGATGACTCTCATCGTCGGTGGCATCATCTTCATTGTCGGCTCCGTGTGGTGCGCCATGGCCCCAGGAGTCATGCAGTTGGGTGCTGCCCGCACACTGTTGGGGGTGGCAGTCGGTGCCGTCTCCATCGTGTCGCCGATGTTTATTTCTGAGATGGCACCGCCCTCGGTTCGCGGGCGACTCGTCTCCATGAACTCGCTGGCGATCGTCGTTGGCCAGCTCGTGGCCTTCACCGTCAACTCCGCGCTCGCACACACGGGAAACTGGCGGCTCATGTTGCTCCTCGCATTCGTCCCTGGCGCGATGCTCGCCATTGGCATGCTCTTTGTCACAGATACCCCGGAGTGGCTTGCTGCCAAGGGGAACCCAGACAAGGCACGCGCCGTAGCCACGGCGATGGGGATGAAGGAAGGGGAGTACAACTCCTCGGAAGCAACCTCGGCATCCGTGAGTGAACAATTGCAGGCACTGCGCGTTCCGTGGATTAGGGCCGCCGTCATCATTGCCGTGCTCATCGGCGTGACACAGCAGATTTCTGGGGTCAACGCCATTGTCTACTTCGCGCCGACACTCATGAATCAGGTCGGGTTGCCTACTGAAAACGCCGTGTATACCTCCATCATTATCGGTGTTGTTTCGGCGGTGTCGTGTTACGTGGGTCTGAAAATCGTGGACAAGGTCGGGCGCCGTCGGCTCCTCCTCGTGGGGCTTGCCGGCAACGTCACGTCTCTCGTTCTTCTCGCAGTAACCTTCCGATTCGCGCACGGCAGCTTCGCCGTGGCGATGCTGGCCTTGTTCCTCATGGCTGTGTTCATTGCCTTCCAACAGGCCTCCGTCTCGCTTGCCACATGGCTGCTGATCTCGGAAATCGTGCCGTTGCAGGTGCGTGGCTTTGGCATGGGTATCGCCGGGCTCGGCCTGTGGGCTGCTAACTGGGCGGTCGCGCAGTTTTTCCTCCCGCTCGTCGATGCGATCGGCGGGTCACTCACCTTTGGAGCCTTTGCTGTACTAGGCGCTCTCGCGTTTATTTTCGTGCGCGGATTTGTTCCCGAAACTACCGGCAAAACGCTGGATGAGGTAGGGTCAGAGTTCCGCCGGAGGTACCGCGGTTAGAGCCGGGTTTGGAGATTTGACCAAACCTCGCTATCATGGTTCCTCGTGTTCGTACTGGGCCACCGTGGCTCAGTAAATGATGATGCGCAGACGAGAAAGGAGCGCCCAATGAAGGTCCGTAACTCCCTTCGGTCGCTGAAGAAAAAGCCGGGCGCCCAGGTTGTGCGCCGTCGCGGTAAGGTTTACGTGATTAACAAGCGTGACCCGCGATTCAAGGCTCGCCAGGGCTAGAAGCTAGCGGCCTGTAAAGCGCCGTCCCACACGGAATGTGGGACGGCGCTTTTTGTCGTCTCGGTGTCTCCGTGGTCTTCGAGCGGCTGACGCGGAGCTTGGGGCTACGCACCGCATGAGGTTTGGGCAGGAGGGTGGGCTATTGGAAGCCAAAGGCGGGCGTACGTAGCGGAAAGTAGGCGTGCGTGCCGGAAGGTGAACGTACATACCGGAAAGATGGGTGTACGTAGCGGAGGGCAGATGTTGCGAAAAGCGTCGTGGCTGAACTTTGGGTGGCTCCGCCTGTTGTTCGCGCGTAGCTTTGTTGCTGGCCCTGTCACAGGCCTTGTCGCTGGCGTGGGTGTTGCTATGGCCGGTCGCTTGCCGTGCCACTAGGGTGGTTGCTGGCTCGGCATTGGCTCGGAATTGTCTCGGCAAGGGCTCGCTAGCCACCGACGATTCTGCGGGGGTAGACGGCTCGGGAGATGATGGTGGTTTGGTGCCTTCGTTTGCCGCCGTGTGGGGTGTGACCGTTTTGTGACAAGAATGTTTCTGCGTGTTTTCGCATCCTGTTTACTTCTGTAATCTTCTGAGAAGAGAGTGAACTTCCGTGAAGGGGTGAGGGACCTCACAATCCTCGTTTATAACGATTTGATAACGGTGCTTCTCGTTGACCAGCGGTTACGTGAGGCGGAATCGACTCTCTGTAATTTCACTCGTGTAACTCGCGTCAAGATGTAGTGGCTCGGCGGAAAACAACCTGCGAATTTCACTTTTGTAACTACTATATGTAGTAGATATTGCGAAAACTCACCCCAACGGATAGTGTTAGTACCTGTTACGAGCTACAGCCTGGTTCCGGTGCTCAACCACCGGTGTACACCGTGTTTGTAGTTCTGAAGAAGATAAACCTGGATTTGAGTAGAAGGTAAAGCGCGATGTCTATCACCCTGTACACCAAGCCCGCGTGCATGCAGTGCCGAGCAACCAAGAGGGCACTGGATAAGGCCGGCCTGGACTACACCGTTGTGGATATCTCCATGGATGACGAGGCACGCGACTACGTTATGGCTCTTGGCTACCTTCAGGCACCTGTTGTCACCGTCGACGACGATCACTGGTCTGGCTTCCGCCCCGACCGTATTCGTGAGATCGCTGCCAAGGCTGCTTAAGCCGCATAAGCGCGACGTAAAACTTAAAACCATGAGGCCAGCTCCCGCGCGTGGGGCTGACGCGGTGCCACTGTAGTGGCACGGATAATGTGAGCCCGCTTGATAACTTCGACCCAATTCGTCCTTATCGGGCGGGCTTTTCAGTGTGTAATGCAAGCGAAGAAGAGGTGGAAACGAGTCATGCTCGTGGTGTACTTCTCATCGACGACGGAGAACACCCGCAAGTTCGTCGACAAGCTGGGACTACCGAGCGCGAGAATACCGCTCAAAAGGAAGGACCCGGCCCTCATCGTCGACGAGCCGTACGTGCTCATTTGTCCGACGTACGGGGGAGGGGTGAGCATGCGCGGCGAGCCACCGAAGCCCGTTCCCGTGCAGGTTATCCACTTCCTCAACAATAAGCACAACCGCGACCTCATACGTGGCGTAATCTCGTCGGGGAACCTGAACTTCGGACCGGACTACGGAACATCGGGAACCGTGATCAGTCAGAAGTGCAAAGTGCCGTACCTTTATCGATTTGAACTGTTAGGAACCCCCGAGGATGTCGAGCACGTCCGCCGGGGAATAGTAGACAATGCTGAAAGGCTAGGACTGAAACCATGAGTGACCTGGGGAAAACAGTAGCGGAACCGGTGATGTCCGGTGAACAGCTGGATTACCACGCCCTTAACGCTCTCCTGAACCTGTACGATGCCGATGGCAAGATCCAATTTGATAAGGACCGGGCTGCCGCTCGTCAGTTCTTCCTCCAGCATGTCAACCAGAACACGGTCTTTTTCCACAACTTGCAGGAAAAGCTCGATTACCTGGTAGATAACGACTACTACGAAAAGGAAGTTCTGGAGAAGTACAACTTCGAATTTATCAAGAGCCTCTATGACCAGGCCTACGGGCACAAATTCCGGTTTAAGACCTTCCTCGGCGCGTACAAGTACTACACCTCCTACACGCTGAAAACCTTCGACGGACAGCGCTACCTGGAGCGCTTCGAGGATCGTGTATGCATGGTCGCGCACACCCTCGCAGCCGGCGACGAAGACCTCGCACGCAACCTCGTGGACGAGATCATCCTCGGCCGTTTCCAGCCGGCGACGCCGACGTTCCTGAACTCCGGAAAGAAGCAGCGCGGTGAGCCGGTGAGCTGCTTCCTCCTGCGTATCGAGGACAACATGGAGTCCATCGGTCGTGCTATCAACTCCGCACTGCAGCTGTCCAAGCGCGGCGGTGGCGTCGCTCTGCTTCTCAGTAACCTGCGCGAAGAGGGTGCCCCGATCAAGAAGATCGAGAACCAGTCCTCCGGCGTCATCCCCGTGATGAAGCTTCTTGAGGATTCCTTCTCCTACGCCAACCAGCTCGGTGCCCGCCAGGGCGCAGGCGCTGTGTACCTGCATGCACACCACCCGGACATCATGAAGTTCCTGGATACCAAGCGCGAAAACGCCGACGAGAAGATCCGGATCAAGACTCTCTCCCTCGGTGTCGTTATCCCAGACATCACGTTCGAGCTGGCCAAGAAGAACGATGACATGTACCTGTTCTCCCCGTACGACGTTGAGCGTGTGTACGGCAAGGCATTCGCCGATGTTTCGATCTCCGAGCACTACTACGAGATGGTGGAAGATCCGCGGATCCACAAGACGAAGATCAACGCCCGGCACTTCTTCCAGACCCTGGCAGAGATCCAGTTCGAGTCCGGCTACCCCTACATCATGTACGAGGACACCGTGAACCGCGCGAACCCGATCGAGGGGTGCGTCACACAGTCGAACCTGTGCTCCGAGATTCTCCAGGTAGCAACCCCTTCCGAGTACAACGCGGACCTCAGTTACGCCACGGTGGGCGAGGACATCTCGTGTAACCTCGGCTCCCTCAACATTGCGATGGCAATGGATTCGACGGATTTCGCGACGACGATTGAGACCGCCATCCGTGGCCTCACCGCCGTCAGTGAGCAGACCTCCATTGATTCCGTTCCCTCCATCAAGAAGGGAAACGACAACGCGCACGCCATCGGTCTCGGCCAGATGAACCTGCACGGCTACCTCGGTCGCGAGCACATCCATTACGGCAGCGAGGAAGCGCTGGACTTCACCAACGCGTACTTCGCAGCCGTTATGTACCAGTGCCTGCGCGCGTCCAACAAGATTGCCAAGGAGCGCGGCGAGACGTTCACCAAGTTTGACACGAGCGACTACGCCTCCGGTGCGTTCTTCGACCGCTACGATCCGGCGGAGTTCGCTCCCAAGACGGACAAGATCAAGGCGATCTTTGACGCGTCGACAGTGCACGTTCCCACGGCTGAGGATTGGGCAGAGTTGAAGCGTGATGTGATGGAGAACGGCCTGTACAACCGCTATCTGCAGGCTGTCCCACCGACGGGGTCGATCTCTTACATCAACAACTCCACGTCCTCGATCCACCCGATTGCCTCCCGCATCGAAATCCGCAAGGAGGGCAAGATCGGTCGTGTCTACTACCCAGCACCGCACATGGACAATGACAACTTGGAGTACTTCCAAGATGCCTACGAGATCGGCTACAAGGCCATCATCGACACGTATGCGGTAGCAACCAAGTACGTCGACCAGGGCCTGTCGCTCACCCTGTTCTTTAAGGACACGGCATCGACGCGCGATATCAACAGGGCTCAGATCTACGCCTGGACTCACGGCATTAAGACGCTGTACTACATCCGACTCCGCCAGGTTGCCCTCGAGGGAACCGAGGTTGAAGGCTGCGTGTCCTGCATGCTGTAGGGCGAACCAAAACACCCCCGCCGGGCATATCCGTGTTGGATTGTGCTGCCAGGCGGGGGTTGTTTTTCCGTTTTGCAGATGACGTGTGGTCTAGAATTTGCGCTTACTGCGGGGGTAAGTGGCCGGGGCGCGCCCGTCCGCGTTCCCTTTCTCGCAGCAGGCGAGGCACAAACACCACACGGCGTGAGCCGTTACGAGCCATTACTGAGCTGTTACTGATCCATTCACCACGCGGTTATCACACCCACGGTCATCCGGTGCACGGCTATTTGCACACATAAACTCGCCTGCCGTCTTGCGCGTCGGCAGATCGTTGTTTGCCTGCCTACTTGCTCCCCGCAGTCAGTGCGTCGCGTACCTCGGCAAGGATTGCTTGCGCGGAACGCTCCGCCCGGTCGGGGTCGTGCATTGTGATCGCGTTGGCTAGTTCCCTATGCATATGCATGGCCGTCGGATGCGGTACATGTGGCATCCGCCCTGAACGGGTGCGGCCAACGAGGACGGCTGCGATCGTCGGGGCAAGATTAATGAACATCTCGTTGCCACTGCCCTCGAGGAGCAGCGTGTGGTAGCGGATATCCGCGTCGAGGAATTGGTCACTGTTGCCCATGCCGCGGGACCCGAGCTGGTGGATCTTCTCACCGAGGACGCGGAGTTCCTTACGCTGTTCCTCCGTCGCCCTGCAGGCCATAAGCCGGGCAGCGATGGGCTCAATGCCTACGCGGAGTTCTGTGAGGGACAACAACTGATCATCCCGTTCCGTTTCGGAGGCGAGGCGCCAAGAAATAATGTCATCATCGAAAACTGCCCAATTATCCTTGGGTAGAACGGTGATACCCACCCGCCGGGAGGACTTTGCCAGGCCAAGCTGCTCAAGCGCACGCATCGCCTCGCGTGCGACTGTGCGTGATATCGAGTATTTGTCTGAAAGATCCTGAAGTGTGAAGACGGTACCTGGGGCAATCACGCCGGAGACAATGTCTGAGCCGAGCGTGTCCAGAACCGACTCCAATTTCGGCGTGGCCTGATTTGTGCGACGTGACAGGGCCATGGGGGTCTCCTTTATTGGCGGGAGTCAAATAGAAAGTCGAATAGGTAACTGGATAACTAATGATCATCCTATTGCTTTAGTGTCCGAAAATTTTAAAGATCCTACGATTGTCCTCGTATTTTTCTGATGTTTCATTCCTTGGATTACCCCCTAAACGGCTGCTATGTGTAAGAACCAGGGGTGAATACTCCGCCGCGAAGGCTGAAGGTGGGGCCGTAACCTCGGGTTGCTCGCTCCTGCACTTTCATCAACCATCATTGATTTTCGGCGCACGCAGGTGGGGTGTGTGTGCCTGGCATACGCGACGTAGGTGGGCATGTGTGGCGCAGAGGGGAGAGGAACAGGCGATGGGAGCCGCAAGGGATGAGAGACACCGGGGATGAGGGGGTGATGCGTCGAGCAGGGGGAGGGGGAAACAGGCGAGGCAAAGGGTTGGTTGAATCCGGGTACTATAGAGAAGAAAGTTCGGTTGTCTGAAAGGAATTTGTCAGTGGCATACCAGCACTCACCATCGCCGGCGCAGCACATTGCAAAGCGGGATTTTAGCGCGCCGTTGTCCGGAATTAACTGGAACGAGATTGAGGACGAAAAGGATCAGGAGGTCTGGGATCGTCTGACCGGTAACTTCTGGCTTCCGGAGAAAATTCCGGTGTCTAACGACATTCCGTCTTGGAACACGCTCAATGAAACCGAGCAGATCGCAACCATGCGGGTGTTTACTGGGCTGACGCTCCTGGATACGATCCAGGGCACGGTGGGTGCTGTCTCCCTCATCCCTGATGCCGTCACGCACCACGAAGAGGCCGTCTACACCAATATTGCGTTCATGGAGTCCGTACACGCGAAGAGCTACTCCAATATCTTCATGACTCTGGCATCCACGCCGATGATCAACGACGCGTTCCGTTGGTCGGAGGAGAACGTGAACCTGCAGCGTAAGGGTGAAATCATCCTGCGCGACTACGACGGAAAGAACCCGTACAAGCGCAAGATTGCGTCCACCTTGCTGGAAAGCTTCCTCTTCTACTCTGGCTTCTACCTCCCCATGTACTGGTCGAGCCACGCAAAGCTGACAAATACCGCCGACATTATTCGTCTCATTATCCGTGATGAGGCGGTTCATGGTTACTACATCGGCTACAAGTACCAGCGGATGCAGGATAACCTCAGCCAGGCGGAAAAGGATGAGCTGAAGGACTACACCTACGATCTCACCCTGGACCTCTACGATAACGAGGAACAGTACACCGAGGACATGTACGACGAGCTCGGCTGGACAGAAGACGTGAAGCGTTTCCTCCGCTACAACGCGAACAAAGCGCTCAATAACCTTGGCTACGAGGCTCTGTACCCGTCGGATGAGACCCGAGTATCCCCGGCCATCCTCTCGGCACTCAGCCCGAATGCCGACGAGAACCACGACTTCTTCTCTGGCTCCGGCTCCTCCTACGTCATTGGCGCGGTGGAGAACACGGAAGACGCGGACTGGGATTTCTAAAAGGAACTCGCCACCGCTCTCGGGAACCGGCACCTCTATAAAAAACCGGGAGTATCGGAGGCCGGTAGATCCTGAAGGGAATGGGACTCGGGGAAGAGACCCGGGCTTTCCATACCGAGCCGTGTGGTTGTCTGGTGTGTCGCCCGCTATCGTCCGGGGCGCGTCCCGAGGGCGAGCGGGTGGCACGAAGTGAAAACAGAATCAACCGCCGACGGAGCGCTTTGCTCCGTCGGCGGTTGTGTTGTTTGAGGCTTCTATATATAACGGTATGTGGCTGTGAGCGTTGCCGTAAACATAGCCGTACACGAATGTGAGGGGCGCAACACTACCATGGAGTCCGTTGAACAATCTGGCCGTATCAACCATTTGATTTACTTAGAGCGGGGGACAACTAAAGCCTTATTGGGGCAACCTTTTTGGCCAGGTTTTTCGGAAGGGAAAAGCGATCCGTCGCGGTTGGGAAAAAAGTGGGGCGCACCTACCTGCAGGTTCGTGTCACATTAGTCACACCGGGGTGAAAAACACGGGGTTGAAGTGAATTTTTGGGGCTCTCTGGGCACTGGAAAATGTGGGGGGCATTGGATTAAAGTTCAAAGAAGTATGAAACGAAAGCTGTCGCGGTGTGTAGCTAGTTGCACACCACGGCGCTAAGTCAGGAGGAACTAATGACCGCTGTTGCGCCAAGGGTTGACCGTCCGGTCGCACCCGAACGGCCACTTCCGCACGGTACCGGTCGTAGGGGCAATATCTTCTGGGAATTGCTCACCACGACGGACCACAAAATGCTGGGCATTATGTACATCGTCATGTGCTACGTATGGTACGTGATCGGTGGCATCATGGCCCTTCTTATTCGTGCTGAGCTGTTCCACCCCGGAATGCAGTTCTTGTCTAACGAGCAGTACAACCAGCTGTTCACCATGCATGGCACGATCATGCTGCTGGCATACGGCACGCCAATCGTGTGGGGCTTTGCTAACTACATTGTTCCTCTTCAGATCGGTGCCCCCGATGTTGCTTTCCCGCGTTTGAACGCCTTCGGCTTCTGGATCACCCAGATCGGTATCGTTGCGTTCTGTGCTGGCTTCGTCACCCCTGGTGGCGCCGGTGACTTCGGCTGGACGATTTACGCTCCGCTGAGCGATGCTATCCACTCTCCTGGTGTTGGCACTGACTTCTGGATTGTCGGTGTGGGTGCTACCGGTGTCGGTACTCTTGCCTCCGCCATCAACATGGTCACCACCATCCTGTGCCTCCGCGCACCAGGTATGACGATGTTCCGTATGCCGATCTTCGTCTGGAACATTTTCGTTGCTTCTGTTATCGCGCTCCTCATCTTCCCGGTTCTGACCGCCGCCGCTCTGGGCGTGCTGTACGACCGCAAGCTGGGTGGCCACATCTTCTCGGCCGGCAACGGTGGCGCACTCCTGTGGCAGCACCTGTTCTGGTTCTTCGGACACCCTGAGGTGTACGTCCTGGCACTGCCGTTCTTCGGCATCGTTTCCGAGATTGTCCCGGTATTCAGCCGCAAGCCGATGTTCGGCTACGTTGGCCTGATCTTCGCAACGCTGTCCATCGGTGGCCTGTCCATGGCTGTGTGGGCTCACCACCTATACCCGACGGGCGCTGTGCTCCTTCCGTTCTTCTCCTTCATGACGTTCCTCATCGCCGTTCCTACCGGCATGAAGTTCTTCAACTGGGTGGGCACCATGTGGAAGGGTCACATCACGATGGAGACCCCGATGCTCTGGACCGTCGGCTTCCTGGCAACGTTCCTCTTCGGTGGCATGACCGGCATCATGCTGGCTTCCCCGCCGCTGGACTTCCACATCGCTGATTCCTACTTCCTGGTGGCACACTTCCACTACACCCTGTTCGGTACCATCTTCCTTTCCGCTACCGCTGGCGTGTACTTCTGGTTCCCCAAGATGACTGGCCGTATGCTGGACGAGACGCTGGGTAAGATCCACTTCTGGCTCACCTTCATCGGCTTCCACGCAACGTTCATGGTTCAGCACTGGCTGGGCAACATGGGCATGGCTCGTCGTTACGCCGACTACCTCGACACCGACGGCTTCACCCTCCTCAACCAGGTTTCCACGGTTGGCTCCCTCATCCTCGGCATCTCGGTTCTCCCGTTCTTCTGGAACGTGTTCAAGAGCTGGCGCTACGGCGAGGTCGTCACCGTCGACGATCCGTGGGGCTACGGCAACTCCCTCGAGTGGGCAACCTCCTGCCCGCCGCCGAGCCACAACTTCACCTCTCTGCCGCGCATCCGCTCCGAGCGTCCGGCCTTCGAGCTGCACTACCCGCACCTCGTTGAGCAGGCCCGCGCTGAGATGCATGTCGGAAGGCACTAGGAGCTTAGGAACTCCTGTTAACAACTAGCACTATCCCCGTAGGTACATACTTACGGGGATTCGCTTGTTAAAGTAGTGGTTTATGACCGCTTCCCACATCCTCTCCGTCGGCCCGAACATCTACTCGGCAACGGAAACACTCCTCACAGGCCTGGGTTCACACCCACTCGCGAGCCTCACCATCCGTCGCATCGGCGACCAGCTCCTCATGAGCACGGAAGGCTCCTTCGAGAACACGGACGGCATCGAGGACAACCTCTTCAACGTCGGACAGCGTCCCGAAACAACGCTCGCTACGCCCCACGAGCGGCCGACGCACCGGCTTGTTCTTCAGGCTCCGCACTTCACGGGGCCCGGTCTCTTTGAGCTTCTCGACGCCCTCACGGACCTCACCGAGATTCCCTCTCGCATCGATCTGGTGAGCACCGAACCTCTGAGCGTTGTTGTTGCACACGTCGCCCTTCCTACCGAGCCAGGGGAGAACACCACACAGGCGATCCGTGACCTCTCCGCACGCACCGGGGTGGACATCGCGCTTGTGCCGGGCGGTCGCTATCCGTTCGCGCGCAAGCTCGTCGTCATGGACTGCGATTCCACCCTCATCGATGCGGAAGTTATCGACGAGCTTGCGAGCTTCGCCGGAAAGAAAGCCGAAGTGGCTGCGATCACCGACCGCGCCATGCACGGCGAACTCGACTTTTCGGAGTCCCTGCGGGAGAGGGTCGCCTGCCTGGAGGGGATCCCCGACAGTGTGTTCGCGGAGGTCGCCGATGCGATTAGCTTCAACCCGGGCGCCCTCGACCTCGTGGCCGCCTGCAATGAGCTGGGGTGGTCGACAGCCGTCGTCTCCGGCGGGTTCACCCCCGTCTTGGATCGTCTCGTGGCCCGCGCGGGGATCACCTATGCGCACGCGAATACCCTCGAGGTGCGCGACGGGAAGCTGACAGGAAAGGTCGTGGGGACGATCGTCGATAAGCATGAAAAGGCACGCTTTGCCCGTGCGTGCGCTGAGCGGGAGGGGATTCCCCTCGAGCGCGTTATCGCCATCGGCGATGGAGCCAACGACATGGAAATGGTGGGGGCAGCGGGCCTCGGGGTGGCCTACATGGCGAAGCCGGCCTTGAAAGCGGTAGCCGACACGTCCCTCAACCACTCCCGCCTCGATGCTGTGCTGCCGATCGCGGGGGTGCTGTAGATGCGACGTTCCTACGACGCTCTCGTCACCGGCCTGCACGACAGTACGCACAGTGACGGCGACGAGGAATACGCCATGGCCCTCGTTGTCAACCTACCCAAGCAGGACAAGCCACACCGCAACGATGTACTCGTTGCGGCTGGACAGGCCGTTGTGGCGACGGTGCTCGACCCGCGGGCAGCGGACAACCCGGAGTTTGCGCGCTGGTACGGAAAGCGGATTAGGAAGATCACGCGGCGGGCGCGCAACATCGCCTGGGAGCGCGTACAGGATGTCCCCGGAGTGACGGTTACCCACGGCACCGCCTCCGTCCGTGCCTTCGTCCCAGCGCCCGTTCATGCAACCGACCCCCGTGTAGATAAATTGCAGATTGGTGGCACCGATCTTCCGTTTGATGAATACCAAGGGAGTTCCCAGGGAATTTGTGGGGTATTCATTGATACGTCCCTTAAAATGTCCCTTGGAAAAGCAACAGCCCAAGTTGGGCACGCGACAATGCTCTTCGCTGCGTCACGGCCATACTCAGAGGTCGAGGCGTGGGCCACGGCAGGGTTCCCACTCACAGTGAGGGAAGTCAGCCATGAGGAGTTTATCGCAGAGGCCTCCCGCGCCGATGCCGTGGTTGTCCACGATGCCGGTTTTACGGAGGTAGCTCCAGGCTCCGCTACGGTTGTTGCCGTACCGCGAGGTGCAGACACCTAGGCCATAACGCCCATTTTCGTGGCCCGCCGGCACCTCGACGCTATCTGTGAGAGGAGACGCATGTCTTTAGCCACGAAGGAGCGGGTAACCTATTCCCGCTTCAGCCCGATCACTGCCTTAAAGGTGGCGTGGGACCGCTTCGCCTGCGATCTTTGGTGCTGGTCGCTCCCTTTCCTCCTCTATAGCGGGCTATCAATCGTGGTGGGGGCCAAGCTTCAGTTTGGCGATCGGATCCTGTTGACTACCGTCGTTGCCGTCCTCATGGGCCTCTGGCACGGCATCGTCGCCGATGCATCCACGCACGTCTGGCGCGGTGAGAAAAATGCGTGTTTTTATTTTCCCTGCCACTGGCAACCGGCGGCGGCCGGAATCATTCTGTGGACCGTGTCCTCGCTGAGCTCCCTATTTATCCCGTTCGCGGGGCTGGTGCTGCCATTCTTCTTCACAATTGGTGTCACAGCGGCAGCTGCGGATCGTTCCCTGCGGTCCTTTGTGGTGGAGCCATTGAAAATGTTTAGGGCTGTGCCTGTTCGCACTTTCTTCCTTATCCTGCTTGCCAGCGCGCTAGCCATCATCGGCGTGTTCGCGCTTTTCATCGGCTCTGCAATCACGTATCCGCTGGCAATCATGTTGCTTTCCGCAGGGTTCTTTATGTCCCGTGGAGAAAAAGACCGCGACGTGTAAGAGGTGTCCTGATCGATAAAACCACCAACACGGAGAGGGCTGTGGCATAAGCGAAAAAGAAAACGTCCGCAGCTTGTTGCTGCGGACGATGTGTTATCTGACGTGCTCTCTAGTGTTTTGCCTCTGCCTGCACCGTGGTATCCCAGATGAGGCGGGCAGCCTGGGCGGTTTAGGAAACCTGGGTGTCCCGAGCACGCAGCTCCCGGCGGAGGATTTTGCCCGCTGCCGAACGGGGGATGGCCTCCACATGGTGGACGGCGCGGATCTTCTCATAGCCGGGGACGCGCTCGGCGACGAAGGCCATGATCTGCTCCGCCGTTGCGGTTCCCACGACGTAGGCGGCGGGGATTTCCTCGCCGTCGTGGAGCTCCCGGACGACAGCTGCATCGGTGACCCCAGGGCAGGCGGTGATGAGTGCCTCGAGCTTGACGGGTGAGACCTGGTAGCCGTGGTACTTGATCACGTCTTTCAGCCTGTCGACGATCTCCACCTCGCCCCCGGGCAACACGCGCGCGAGATCGCCCGTGCGCAGCCACCTGCCCACAAGCGTCGCATCGGTTGCTGTGGGGTTGTGGTAGTAGCCCGCCATGACCTGGGGACCTGCGACCCACAACTCACCGACCTCACCCTGGGGCACGTCCGTAATCGTGCCGGGATCGACGATGCGCTGCTCCGTGTCCGGTAGCGGGTGCCCGATTGAACTCAGCGGAGTGGTCGAGGCGGTGGTCAGGTGGGTGACGGGGGAAGCCTCCGTCATGCCGTAGCCCTGCAGCATGCGTGAGCCGGTCCGCTCCGCCGCCTTTGTGCCGTCGGCTACGTTGAGGGCAGCCGCGCCCACGATCATGTATTTCAGAGAGGAGAAGTCGGTCGAATCGACGAGCGGGTGGCGGGCAAGGAGCGTGGCCAGGGGCGGGGCGATAAACGTGGTATGCACGTGATATTTCTCGTGGGCGGTAATGAACCGCTCCGCCTCAAACGGCATCGCCACGACGGTGGCACCGAGATACAACGGCACATTCAAGAGGGCGGTGAGCCCATAAATGTGGCTAAATGGCAGGACAGACTGGCACACGCTGCCGTGCGGCACCGGTACCTTCGCGCCAAATTGGACTGTGTTGGCCACGAGGTTGCGGTGGGTCAGCACCACGACCTTCGGTGCCCCGGTCGTGCCGGAGGAAATGGGGTAGCAGCATGGCCCGTCGAGGTTCACAGGCACGGAGCCGATTTCGATCCGCTCCTCGCATGCGGCGAGCGCCGGGTAGGTGGAGGTATCCATGATGTAGGCCGGCCGGGGGTCATCCGGTACTTCCCCGCCGATGGGCATGACGATCACACCGGCGACGATGCAGGCGTGGAAGGCAGCGGCGAAGTCGATGGAATTGGCCAATCGCACGCCGACGACATCCCCAGGCTCGATGCCGACTGCGCGCAGCCCAGCGGCGACGTGCTCGATTTCGAGGGCGAGGTCGCCGAAGGTGATGGACCGGTTGGTGTCGATCATCGCCGTTGCCGTGAGCTCATTCTGGTGGGAAAAGACGAGCTCGGGCAGTGTTTCCTCAGGGTAGGAGAGGGCGGTCATGGGAATACGGTTACCTTTCTATCTAAGAACTTTTGTTCTGGTCGTTGTCGAGTAGTAGCCGAGTAGTAGCCGAGTAGTAGCCGAGTAGCAGCCGAGTAGCTGTCGAGCAGCTGTTGTCGAGAACGGTTGTCAAACAGTGGTTGTTGAGCATGGTTGTTGCGTCGTGTGGTGTGGCTCCTACCCTTTGTGCCGTGCGGCGATGAGCCGCTTGAGGGCACCGGTGACGGTGTCGAGGTCGGTTGTGGTCCACATGGGCGGGATGGAGCGCAGGATGAAAGATCCGTAGCGCTTCGTGGCGATGCGGGAATCGAGGATCGCGACAACACCCCGGTCGGTGGTTGCACGCAGCAGACGGCCCGCGCCCTGCGCCATGAGCAGGGCGGCGTGCGATGCTGCCACCTGCATGAAACCGTTTCCTCCGCGGGCATCGGTGGCCTCCTTGCGGGCCTGGCTGAGGGGGTCGTCGGGGCGGGGGAAGGGGATGCGGTCGATGGTCACCAGCGAGAGGGACGGTCCCGGCACGTCGACACCCTGCCAGAGGCTGAGGGTGCCGAAGAGGCAGGAGTTCTCGTTGGCGGCGAACTGTTCGATGAGCGCGCCGATGGCGTCGTCGCCCTGGCAGTAGATGTCGAAGGGGAGGCGGGGGCGCAGCGCCTCGGTGGCCTCGACGGCGGCGCGCTTTGAGGAGAACAAGCCGAGTGTGCGGCCGCCGGCGGCGAGGATGAGGTGCTCCAGTTCGTCGAGAAGCTCGTCGGTGAGCCCGTCGCGCCCGGGCGGGGGCAGATGCCTGGACAGGTACATGATGGCGGAGCCCTGGGTGTCGAAGGGGGTGCCCACGTCGAGGGAGTCCCACGGCAGGTCAGTGAGCCCCCAGGCGCGTGCCATGGCGTCGAATTTGCCGCCAAGTGCGAGGGTGGCGCTTGTGAGGACGGTCGTGTTGGTGCCAAAGAGGTTGTCGGCGAGGACGCTGGCAACGGATAGGGGCGCCACCATGAGGCGGCGTTCGTCGCGGAGGTCCTTTTCCAACCACACGACATCAGCGTCGGAGCCTTCAAGCATCCGCTCGAGGCCGTCGATCAGCGTTTGGACGTGGCTCATGAGGCTGCGTTTTTCGGCGTAGCCCTCCGGGTCGCCCTCGGCATCGTCTTCGGTGAGGGAGAGCTCGGTGTACACAGCATCCAGGGCATCCCCCACGCCCGCCAGCGGGGCCTTCGCTTCGTCGGGGGTGGACTCCTCCCACCGGCCGAGTGGCAGCGCGGGGAGGATCTCCTCCAGGTCTCCTGTCACTTCACGCAGCTTGTCCACACCGTCCGAGTGCTTGCCGACGATCTTCTCCGCCCGCGTTGCCGCCATCTTCAGCGCCATCACACTGATGGTGGCTGTGGAGACGTCGGTGATCTTGTCCACGAGCTCGTGCGCCTCGTCGATGACGACGGCATCGTGGGCGGGAAGGATATCGATGGGGCTGGTCGCGTCGATGGCGAGCAGCGCGTGGTTGGTCACCACCACGTCCACGCCACGGGCTTGCGCCTTCGCTTTCTCAGCGAAGCACTCGTCGCCGTGCGGGCAAACGGATGCCCCCGGGCACTCCTGCGCGGTGGTGGACACCTTTGCCCACACCTGCTGCGGAACCCCGGGGTCGAGGTGATCGCGGTCGCCTGTGTCGGTCTCGTCGGCCCACTCATACACGCGGTCGAGGTGGGGTTTCATCCACTGGTAATCCTCGGCACCAATGAGCGCCGTCTCGACGGCGAGCTTGTTCAGGCACACGTAGTTGGAGCGGCCCTTCAAGATGGCGTAGGTGTAGTCCCCATCCAGGGCTTCTACCAGCCGCGGCAGGTCGCGTTCGACGAGCTGCCGCTGCAAGGCCAGGGTCGCCGTGGCGACGATGACACAGGCATCCTCCTCGTGGGCATAGTGCAGCGACGGCACGAGGTACGCCAGCGACTTGCCGGTTCCTGTCCCCGCTTGTACAGCGAGGTGGCGGCCGGAGTCAAAGGCGTGCGCCACGGCATCGGCCATCTTTTGTTGGCCGGGTCGTGGCGATCCACCAATGGCTTCGACCGCCTGAGTCAGAAGCTCCTGGATTTCCTCCAAGGCCTTAGAAACCCACGAATCGGGTGCCGATGGCCGGCTCGTCCTTGCTCAGCGCGAGGCCCTCCCACGGCAGGGAGACGAGGTTTTCCGCGAGCAGCTTGCGGGACTCTTCGATCGTCGGCTGGTCGTCGACAACCTCACCACTGCGGATGAGCGGGCGAGTGAGTTCCTTGTAGTGGAAGTTGCCCACGTCCGGAATCTCGTTGTGGAACGGGAAGACGATCTCCTCCACGCACGTGCCGGAGGCACGGCTGGTACGGATGGCGCGCTTGGCACCCGGCACCATCTTCTTGGCGGAGCTGCGCTTGGCCACCGGAATGCCGTCGACCTCCACGAGCTTGTACACCATCTCCGCCGTCGGTGCCCCGGAGCCGGTGACGACAGAGGTGCCAACACCGAAGGAATCGACCGGGTCGCCGCGGAGGCCGGCGATGGAGAACTCATCGAGGTCGCTGGATACGACGATCTTCGTATCCACCGCGCCGAGCTCGTCGAGGAGCTTGCGCACGCGACGGGTCATCGGTCCGAGGTCGCCGGAGTCAATGCGGATGCCGCCGAGCTTCGGGCCGGCAACGTCGATTGCCGTGCGGACGCCCTTGTCGATGTCGTACGTGTCCACGAGCAGGACAGTGTCGAGACCCATCGTCTCAATCTGGGAGCGGAACGCCGCCTCCTCGTTCGGGGTGCCGTCGGGATTGACGTGCACAAGCGTCCACGCGTGGGCGGCGGTGCCGGATGCCGGGATGCCGTAACGGTAGGCCGCCTCGAGGTTGCTCGTGGCGGTGAAACCAGCGAGGTAGGCTGCGCGGGCTGCGGTCACGGCGTTGTGCTCGTGCGTGCGGCGGGAACCCATCTCGATGATCGGTCGGCCGTCGGCTGCTACCACCATGCGGGCGGCGGCCGTGGCGACGGCGGAATCCGCGTTCATGATGGAGAGGATGACGGTTTCGAGCACAACGCACTCGGCGAAGGTGCCACGCACGGTGAGCAGCGGGGAGTTGGGGAAGTACAGTTCCCCCTCGGGGTATCCGTCGATATCCCCAGAGAAGCGGTAATTGCGCAAGAACTCGATCGTTTTCTTATCCAGGAAGTCGAGGCTTGCGAGCTGTTCCTCGCTAAAGACGAAATTCTTAACTGCTTCAAGAACGCGCGCTGTCCCGGCAACAACGCCGTAGCGGCGCTGGTTGGTGAGGCGACGGGTGAAGACTTCGAAGGCGCACTGACGGTCGGCGGTGCCATCCCTCAGTGAGGCCTGGAGCATCGTCAACTCGTACATGTCAGTGAAAAGCGCACTGGACTTGTTTTCCATAATGTCATGGTAGACCGGCCCCCACCTTCACGGGGCAGGGGCGTGGTCTTCTGCGTAAAATCCCCCACTAAACGGGTGCCGTGGGACGCCCTCGTGGTGGGCTTCGGCGGGGTTTCACGGCGGCGGTTGTGGGCACCGCCCGCAGTGGGGTTCTGTCGGCCTGCGCATGGTGAGAGGCGAGGGTGACCCCGGGACGTCGACAAGCTTCCCCGTGTGCGACCTGCGATGGAATCCCCAACAAGCGCCCCGGATCCAGGCGTGCCTCTGTCGCTTCGCTGGAGCTCGGACCGAAACAGCGGCGACCGTCCCACCCGTTGTCGTTGCCCGCAGTGGAGGCGTGGCCCGGCCGTGTCACACGGTGGAGGCGCAGCCCGGCTGTGTCACACGGTGGAGGCGCGGCCCGGCCGTGTCACACGGTGGAGGCGCACCCCGGCTGTGTCACGCGGTGGGATGAGTGGCCTGAAGGGTGGCTGTCGTACACGCCCGCGAATGGCTGCGCCGTGTGTACGCCTACGCGCCCCGATTCCGCAAAGCTCACTACACTGGGGTGCATGACTTACCGTTTAGGAGGTGACCGCGCATGAGCATGCCCGCTTCGCCACTGGCAACACCCGACGTTGATGTGGACGTGGAGGTTGCGACCTCGGAGAACCTGCCGTGGATGTGCATCGTCTGGGATGACCCCGTCAACCTGATGAGCTACGTCACGCACGTGTTCATGACCATGCTGGGCTACTCGCGCAAGCGAGCCACGGAGCTCATGATGCAGGTACACACGGAGGGGAAAGCTGTTGTCTCCTCCGGCGAACGCGACAAGGTAGAAGCTGACGTCAAGAAAATGCACACAGCCGGGCTGTGGGCAACAATGCAGCAGGGGGGATAAATGGAAGCGTGGAAGAAGAAAAAACCGTTCATGCGGCCCGCGCACTTTGAGACAGTGCTCGGCCCCATGGAGCGGGAAGTGCTCGGCAACCTCGCCTCCGTCGTCGCCGAGAAACTCATCGACCGCACACAAAGCGCACCCAAGGATCCGCTCGAGGAAATCACGGGCATGAGCTCCGGACACAAGGAGCCGCCGACCGATCCGGGGCTAGCCCGCCTCCTGCCCGATTTTCAGCGCGCCGAGGACGAAGAATTCGACGGCGACAATGCCCTCATGCGCAGCCTGACGGAGAACGACATCTGCCGGGCGAAGCTGGAAAACCTGCAGGTGATTGCGCAGAAGCTCGGTCCCGACGGCAACGTTGCTGTGCAGCTGACCCCGGAAGAAGCCAACCAGTGGGTGGCAGCCGTCAACGATATCCGTCTCTACATCGCCTCCTCCGCCCCAATGAACGGGACGAGCGAAGAGGATCGCCAGCGGCTCGTGGAGTGGCTGGCCTACCACCAGGACTCACTTTTGGAGGCCATGCTGTGATCCACGTAGGACACGCCACACTGGGGGACACAGGCTGCACGGTCATCGCGTGCCCGGAGGGGGCCTTGGCGGCCGTGGATGTTCGTGGTGGTGGCCCCGGCACCCGCGAAACGGACCTCCTGGAAGCCCACAACACAGTAGAAAAGGTGCACGCCATCGTCCTCTCCGGCGGTTCCGCCTTCGGTCTTGCCGCCGCCGACGGTGTCATGCTCGGGCTGGAGGAACGCGGCATCGGCTTTCCCGTCATCGACGGCGGGCCGGTGGTTCCGATCGTTCCCGCAGCCGTCATCTTCGACCTCTTCGTCGGCTCGTCTACGCACCGCCCCACGCTTGTCGACGGTCAAACCGCCCTTTCCGCAGCCCTAGCCGCCGACGGTGACCCGGCGAAGGTAGACGTCGGCTCCGTGGGTGCCGGCACAGCAGCGACCGCAGGTAGGATCTCCGGCGGCTTCGGCACAGCCACCGTTTCTGCAGGAGAATACGAGGTCACGGCGTATATCGTCGCCAACCCCATGGGGGATGTTGTCGACCCTGCAACGCACTGCCTGTGGGACACAGATCTAAAGGTCGATTACGAAAAGTTCTCTGCCCTCACCCCGCCTCGCCCGAAGCTCAACACCACCATCGGCTGCGTGACAACGAACGCGCCGGTCGCGCCGGGGCAGCTGAAGCGCCTGGCGATGGTCGCCCACGACGGGCTCGCCCGCGCCGTCCGCCCGAGTCACTCGCCCCTCGACGGTGACACGATCTTCGCGCTAGCTGATCCCGTAGACCCCGGCGCATCCACAGGAATTGGCGCAGGCAATGGCCCAGACATCGATATGGTGACGCTGTGCGCGGCTAGTGCCGATGCGACTCAAAAGGCCATCCAGTGCGCGATCACCCATGCTGCGGGCACACACGGGCGGCTGGCGTTTCGGGACATCGCGCTGTAGACATCGCGCTGTAGACACCGCGCTGTAGACACCGCGTTGTAACGGCCTTGTAACCGCTTCCTAACCGGCTGCCGGGGGCCGGACATGGCTCCTCCGTGCGCCCCTTGTGCCCCTTGCGCCCTTAGCAGTGGGGACAGGCGGACGCGGGGCAGGGGTACCGACGCGGGTTGCCGTAGTACGTGGATGCGGTCATCATGCGCTATCGTTTACGGCGAAAGTTTTCATGGATATCTCGTGTAAAAGGACAGCGGTGCAGATGAATAGTTTTTCTTCCTCTGATAACCCCCGTGGCGGGTACCGCACACCCGGGTACACCAGCCAGTTTAATCAGTACGGACAGTCACCACTCGTGCCGGGCACGCCCGCGCCCGCACCCCAACAGCCCCGTCAACGGGGTGGCATCAAGGTTGGGCTGCGCATCGCGGTAGGGTTCGTCATCGTCATCTGGGCAGTATTCATCGCCACCTATCTCACTGGTGGGTTCCTGTCCAATTTCGGCATTCACCCGCTGGATCCCTCCTCACTGCCGTTCATCCTCACCTCCCCGCTGCTGCACGCCAATCTGTCACACATCATCTCCAACACGATGGCAGGGGCTGTGTTCGCATTCCTCGTCGGCTGCTCCGGCAAGCGGGTGTTCTGGGAAGTTACACTCATCTGCACCGTGATCGGTGGATTCGGAACGTGGGTATTTGGCGGAATCGGCACCAACCATATCGGTGCCTCCGGAGTCATCTACGGATGGCTCGCCTACCTCATCGTCCGAGGTATCTTCAACAAGTCCCTGCGAGAAATCCTCCTCGGTGTCGTTCTCGCATTCACCTATTCCGGTCTCATCTGGGGAGTCCTCCCCGCAGATCCGTCGGTGAGCTGGCAGGGCCACCTGTTCGGCGCAATCGGAGGGATTCTCTGTGGCATTTTCCTCACCTCCGATGACCCGATTCGCCCCGAAAAGACGGGGGTACAGCAGGGATGAGCCAAAAGGCAACCGGACGTGTTGTCGCCTGCTTATTCGCTGCCACCATGGCAGCCGGTGCGCTGACTGCGTGTCAGAACGCAACCACCCAGGCTCGCGTCACCACCGTGCCAGCACAGGAGGCTGACACGAGCCCCACCCCGGCGGAGATCGCTGTGGACGCGGCGATGGATGACGGCTTTGACGGGGAGTTCGGAGTCGTTGTCATTGACGGCTCAGGAACGTACGAGGCAGGTGATCTGGCCACAACGAACGCCTGGTCCACCATCAAGGTTCCGATCGTCCTCGCCGCTGTCGATGCCGATGCAGACCTGGCCGATAGCGACCTTGTAGAGGCGACGCTGCGCTGGTCCGATAATGACACGGCGTGGACGCTGTGGAAGACGCTGGGGAGCACGCCGGAAGAGCGCGCCGCAGCCGTCGAGGATGTGCTCGTTGCGTCGGGTGACACGGCGACGAAGGTAAAGATTGCCCCCAATGAACCCTACGGCGCAACCCAGTGGAGCCTGCGCCACCAGGCGAGGTTTATGTCCAACCTGCGCTGTTTGGACAATGCCGATGCCGCCCTCAATTACATGGGCGACGTTATCGACGAGCAGCGCTGGGGTCTCGGTGAGCTGAAGAACGCGGAGTTCAAGGGTGGCTGGGGTCCTGACGATGACGGCACGTACCAGGCCCGGCAGATGGGGATTGTGCCTGTTGCCGACGGAAGAGACGTGACAATCGTCCTTGCCACGAACGTGGAATCCGAGGAGTATCGCGAGGATGCGGAAGATGCGTTGTCGCGTGCAGTGAAGGCTCTCCGCCCGTATCTGAAACAGGCGGTGGGGCGCGACTGCGCCGTCACCTTCAGATCCTAAGAGGTACACATTTTAAGGTGGTAGTTGTGAAAAAAATTCTCGTAGCGCTGGCATGCGTGGCAACAGCAGCCACAGCGGTTCCGTCCGTCGCGTCCGCAGCCGTCGCCCAAGCCGATCTGGATCGGGTCGCCGCAGAAGTCACCGCTGAAACGGGGGTTCCCGTGGGTATCGCGCTTCACGACGCCTCGGGCACCCGGTCAGCGGGAACCATCACCGATTTCCCCGCCTACTCCACAGGCAAGGTTCCCCTGGCCATCGCCGCCCTGCGCCACAACCCAGCCCTTACAGGCGATGCCACCGCCGCGATCACCGTCTCCGATAACGCGGCTGCCGACAGGCTCTGGTCGGCACTCGGCGGCTGGCAGGCCACGGCCAAAGTCAACGCCGTGCTCCGCGATGGCGGGTCCACCACCGTCAACCCCGGCTGGTGGGCGATGCCTTCGTGGACTGTTGCTGACCAAGCAGCTTTCTTCGCAGCCATCCCATGCGTGGACAAAGGCCCAGAGGTGGAAGCCATGATGGGCAACGTCGTGGACTACCAGCGGTGGGCTTTCGGCGGCTTCCCCGGCGCGAAAATCAAGGGTGGCTGGCTACCAGAGCACGGATATTCCCTGCGCCAGGGCGCAATCCTCCCCGTGGGTGGGGGATGGGTGGGTGCCTCCGTCGCCGTCCGCACCCCGGATAACACCTTCACCCGCGCCTCCGACGCCGCCACCCGTGCAGCCAACAAGCTGCGCCCACTCCTGGATAGCTCCGAGCCACTCACGTGCGCAGGTCCCGTGCAGACGCAGGCGGCCTCCGGCGCGCCTACGGCACCCACAGCACCCGCCGTGCCGACCGGGCCCATCGGACACATCGCCATCCCTATTCCCGGCGCGGAGCCGCTCGTTGCCTGGGCGAACGGGCTCATCGATCAACTCAACGTCCAGCTGCGGAGGTTCATCTGATGGATGCACGGCCAATTGGGATCTTCGATTCCGGGGTTGGCGGGCTGACGGTTGCCCGCGCGATCGCGGATCAGCTGCCCCACGAGTCCATCCACTACCTGGGGGATACGGCGCACGCGCCCTACGGGCCGAGGACGGCAGATGAGGTGCGCGCACTGAGCACATCCGTTGCTGATCAACTTGTCGCCCGGGACATCAAACTGTTGGTCATCGCCTGCAACACGGCAACAAGCGTGTTCCTCGATGAGGCGCGCGCACTCTACGATGTTCCCGTTCTCGGCGTCATCGAACCGGCGGTGCGCAGGGCGGTACAGGTGACCAAGAACGGCAAGGTTGCTGTTCTGGGGACGGTGGGCACCATCCGTTCCGGTGAGTACCAGCGGCAGATGGAAAGCTACGAGGGCGTCACGTGCTACGCCGCGCCCGCGCCCCGTTTTGTGGACTTTGTGGAACGGGGTATCACAACGGGCCGCCAGATCCTCGGTGTGGCGCAGGCGTATGTGTCGCCCCTGCAGGAGGCGGGGGTGGATACATGTGTCCTCGGCTGCACGCATTACCCCCTCCTGTCCGGAGTGATCCAGCTGGCGATCGGCGATCACGTCACACTCGTCAGTTCCTCGGAAGAAACAGCGAAGGCGGTGGTTCGCCTGCTCATGGAGGAGGACCTGCTCGCGCCGGAGGATGCGGAACCCGAGCGCAGGTACGAAACCACAGGGGACCCGCGTCTTTTTGCACAGTTAGCCAGTCGGTTCGTGGACACCGGCATCAACTGGTTTGAGATGTAGCGGGTAGACTTAGCGCCATGAAGCTGACGATCCTTGGGTGTACTGGTTCCGTGGGAAGCGCGGTGGGTCCGTCTTCCGGCTATCTTCTCCAGGACGGGGAGCGCCCGGCCATCGTCATGGATATCGGCTCCGGTGTCATGGCGGAGCTTGAGCGCCGCATCAACCCCGCGGAGGCGCACGTCCTGTTTAGTCACCTGCACTCGGATCACTGCGCCGATTTCCCCAGCCTCCTGGTATGGCGGCGTTTCCACCCCACGCACAAGGCCGAGGGGCGGCATCTCTTGTTCGGCCCGCCGGAAACCCCGGGGCGCATGGGTAGGCTGATTAGCGATGACCCCGAGGGCATCGATGACATCACGGATACGTTCGCGTTCGGGCCGTGGCACGTGGGAACGAAGGAGATCGTCGAGGGCTTCACCGTCGAACCGTTCCATGCCATCCACCCCATTGATGCCTACGCACTGCGTCTCACGCACCGCCATTCGGGTACGGTTCTTGCCTACTCGGGTGACTCCTCCGCCACCGATGATCTCGTTGAGTGCGCACGCGATGCGGACCTGTTTATCTGCGAGGCAACATGGGGCGCGTCGAGCGCCGGACAGCCCGCAGACATGCACATGTCCGGCGGTGAGGCGGGCGATATTGCGCGCCGGGCCAGTGCGAAGCGTCTGCTTATCACCCATATTCCGCCGTGGGGTGACCGCGAGGGTGCGGTCAGTGCTGCGAAGGCGGAGTTCCCCGGGGAGGTGCTCGTCGCGCGTCCCGGGTTAAGCTTGGAGCTATGAGTGAAACCTTTACCCGCGCGGATGGCCGCGCAACTGACGAGCTTCGAGAAGTAAAAATCACCCGCAACTTCACCACGAACCCGGCTGGGTCCGTACTGGTGGAGTTCGGTCGTACCCGGGTCATGTGTACGGCGAGCGTGCAGGAGGGCGTGCCCCGGTTCAAGAAGGATTCGGGCGAGGGGTGGCTGACGGCCGAGTACGCCATGCTCCCGGCCGCCACCAACGAGCGCAATCCGCGTGAGTCTGTCAAGGGCAAAGTTAAGGGGCGGACGCAGGAGATCTCCCGCCTCGTCGGCCGGTCCCTGCGGGCAGCGATCGACCTCACCAAACTGGGGGAGTACACCATTGCGCTGGACTGCGATGTCCTGCAGGCAGACGGTGGCACGCGCACGGCCTCCATCACGGGTGCGTACGTTGCGCTCGCTGATGCGCTGGCCTCCATCGACAAGACGGATGCGCTGCTCCCACCCGTCGCCGCTATCTCCGTGGGGCTTATCGACGGCCACCCGTGCCTCGACCTCCCGTACGAGGAGGACTCCCGCGCCGAGGTGGACATGAATATCATCATGAAGGAAAACGGCACGTTCGTGGAGATCCAGGGCACCGGCGAGCACGGTGACTTCTCCCGAGAGCAGCTGGGAACCCTCCTGGATCTTGGTGAAAAGGGCTGCCGGGAGCTCGTCGAAAAGCAAAAAAAGGCCCTCGCGTGATCCTCCTTGCCAGCCACAACGCGGCTAAAGCCGCAGAATTGAAGAGACTCACCGGCCTCGAGGTCGTCACCCCCGATTACCCCGAGCCCGTCGAGGACGGCCTGAGCTTTAAAGAAAACGCCCTCATCAAAGCCCGCGCCGGTGCCAAGGCCACCGGCCTTGTCACGCTTGCCGACGACTCCGGCCTCACCGTCGAAGCCCTAAACGGCATGCCGGGGATCCTCTCCGCCCGCTGGTCAGGCACCCACGGCGACGACGAAGCCAACAACAAGCTCCTCCTCGCCCAGCTCACCGACCTCCCCCGCGAGGCGGCGTTCGTCTGCTGTGTGGCACTTGTCACCCCCGACGGCGAGGAATACGTGGAGGAATGCCACTGGGAGGGCACCATCGCCACCGAGCCCCGCGGCGAGAACGGCTTCGGCTACGACCCGATTTTCATCCCCCACGACGGAAACGGAAAAACCTCCGCCGAATTGACGGCGGAGGAAAAAGACCGACTGTCCCACAGGGGCCAAGCGATGCGAAAGATCGCTACGCGTTTAGCTCAAATTTCTCAGTAACTTCCTTGCGGCGGTAATGCTCCGCCACGAAGGACAGGAACGGAATCGTGCCCGCAAGCGCGGTGAGGAACGCCTTGGTGAGATCCCACCGTGCCTGCGTGGTGAGGTTCACCGTAGCCACGAGGTAAATGATGTAGAACAGGCCGTGGAGCGGGCCGATCGCCGAGGCCCAGGCCGGAATCTCCACGCCAAAGCCGTAATCGCAGATCATGCGCGTAACAAGGACGAGGAGCCACACACCCGTCACCCACGCGGCGATGGAATAGAAGCGCAGCGCCTTGGCTACACGTTTCTTCCTCCCCGGGTGAATCTTCTTAGTCGTCTCCGTCATGTCGATCCTTTCGTCGGCGAGGCGCAAACTTCTCGTTGTACGCCTCGATGTCTGTGTTGACTGGTGACGGCATCCACTCGGAGGACACCGTCGTCACCTTCTTTTTCCCCTTCTTCTCGGAGTTCTCCTCCTCCAGCTGCTCGAGTTCCTGGCTAAACTCGTCTTCGTTGAGGCGGTCGTTTTCGTAGTCCCGCACCTTGAGGTAGAAGAAAACGAGGAAGCCGCCGAAGATGGGCCACTGAATGGCATAGCCCAAGTTCTGCACACTGCCGTCCGGCGAGGTGTACCTCTGCCACTGCCAATACGCCGCGACCAGCGTGAACGCGACGCCGAGCGTGAGAAGAAGGATGTGGGAGAAGCGTACCTTGAACTTCTTTTTCCCAGTCATACTTTCGGATTATATCCGATTAGGTTTTTATCCCCTATTCGCGTTACTATATCTTTCGCCGTCGTACGTGTGAGACGGCAGGCGCCCGTGGCGGAATTGGCAGACGCGCTAGATTTAGGTTCTAGTGCCTTAGGGCGTGGGAGTTCAAGTCTCCCCGGGCGCACCACAATCTCCTCCGTACACGCAGCTGGAATCTCCTCCAGACATACAACTGGCGGACCCGGAAAGCACAAACGAATAGCGATAGGCCACATGCGCTTCGGTGCATGTGGCTCTTCGGTGTTCAGGGCCACGTTCGGGGCTTAAGCAGGGCTGTCGGGGCGCACATGAAAAACCCGGGGAGCGAGCAAGCCGAACCCCGGGGCTAATACCTCGGGGTGGACACCCCGACCCCGGGGCGGACAATTGCGCGGACGTGGTCTAGAACACGAGGCTGAGAAGAAGGACAAAGACGAGGCCGAAGACGGAGATAAGCGTGGTGATAAGCGACCACGTCTTGAACGTCTGGCCGACGGTCATTCCGAAATACTCCTTGATAAGCCAGAAACCCGCATCGTTGACGTGCGAGAGGAAGTTTGACCCCGCACCGACAGCAAGCACCATGAGGGCGAGCTCGGGGGAACTGAGCCCCTCCGCAAGCGGTGCCGCCAAGCCTGCCGCGGTGATCGTCGCGACGGTTGCGGAACCCGTAGCCAGGCGGATGAACACTGCGATGAGCCAGCCAGCAAGAAGCGGAGAAATCGGCTGGGCAGCTAGCCACTCGCCGAGAACGGTGGCGATGCCCGAATCCACGAGCGTTTGCTTGAACCCGCCACCTGCGCCCACGATGAGGAGAATGCCCGCGATTGGGGCGAAGGCCTCGCCGATGAGCTTATTGGCACCGCGGAACCCGCGCCCACCGCGCGTTCCCAGTGCAAACATGCCGTAGATGATGGCGGATAACAGTGCCATGAGGGGCTTGCCAAAGAAGTGTACGAGGGTGGTGACAACGGGAATCTCAATGGCGAAAATCTCAAAGATAGCCTGCACCAGCATCAACACAACGGGGATCGCCACAATAGCAACGGAGGTGGCGAAACTGGGGCGTTCCTCCTCCGGAACCGGCTCCTGATCCGCGCCGATGGTGAGGTTCGGGCCGATCGGCACCCAGCGGGAAGCAAAAGTGCCAAGCACTGGCCCGGAAAGGATGAGCACGGGGATGCCGATGATAATGCCGAACGCGAGGGTGATACCCAGGTTCGCGCCGAGCGTATCGATGGCGATGAGCGGACCGGGGTGCGGCGGCACGAAGCAGTGCAACGTGGACAGTCCGGCGAGCGCCGGCACCCCGAGGAGGATGGGGGATAAGCCGGTCCTCTTAGCCATGAGCATGACCACCGGGATGAGCAGCACGACACCGACCTCAAAGAACAATGGTAAGCCGATGATCATCGCGATGAGCGCCATCGCCCAGGCGAGCTTGGCCTTGGGTGTGTGCGAGATGATCGAATCGACGATCTGGTCCGCGCCACCCGAGCGAACGAGCAGTGTGCCGATCATGGAGCCGAAGACAATGAGGACGCCGACACCACCCACGGTGGAGCCGAGACCGTCGGTGAAAGAGTCGAAGGCATCCAAAAGGGGAGTGCCTGCGACAATTGCCATGACGAACGAGCCCGCCAGCAGCGCGAGGAATGCGTGCGTTTTGGCGACGGTAATGAGTAAAACAATGGTGGCGATGCCCACCAGGGCGGCGATGACCAGCTGGCTTGCGCTGGTTGTGGCCGCCTCTGCGAGTGCGAGGGGCACAGCGGCTCCTTTCCTATGCGTTTTTGCTTTTAGATGCGCGTGGTTTGTGTTCTTGTGAGTTGTGTTCTCGCGGGTTGCGTTCTCGCGAGTTTTGTTCCTAGGTGTGATTATAATTTCGCGCCTCTGGGCCGCCTTTTCAGGCCGAGGTGCCGGTTGGTGCACCACCCATCGTGCTAAAGGAATGACAAACGTTGATTGGGGACGCAGTTGTTCCAGTCAATGAACCGTGCATCGCTATACTGATAGGCATGGCACGAGACATTCACGATATTGAGCGCGACATTGCCCGTCACCGCGAAGAACTAGCCCGCACGCTGGACAAGCTGGTCGAGGAGGCCTCACCGAAGAAGGCCGGCCAGCAGTTTGCATCGCTTGCGCAGGCGAAGGTGAAAAACGAGGACTTCCAGAAGAAGATCCTCCTGGGGGTGGCGGCTCTCGGTGTCGTTATCGTCGCCACGGTGGTGACGAAGAGGCGCGATAAGAAGCAGGTGGAAAAGCTCCGGTCGCTCATCCAAGCGCGCCGTGAAGCGCTGAGGTGAAACGCCTCGTAGCTACTGCCCTCGTTGTGTTGACCTGTGCCACTGGCTGCGCGCAGATGTCAGGGCAGGGTAATCCCTCCGAGGTCGCCGGCTTTACGCGCAGCGGCTCGATGCCGGCCGAGGCCAACATGGTCGACGTGCTATTCCTTGCGCTCATGGTGCCGCACCACCAGCAGGCGGTGGACATGTCGGATATGGTCCTGGCGGATCCGTCGATTAGCCCAGAGACCAAGGATCTTGCGCAACGGATCCAGACAACCCAGTCCCGTGAGATCGAATACATGAACCACCTCGCCAGTGAGTGGAATCAGCAGGAGCTTATGCGCTCCCACGCCGACCACCTCTCCATGGGCATGATCAGCCAGCAGCAGATGGACGAATTGCGCAACTCCACGGGTGCTGGCATGGAACGTCTCTTCCTGCGCCTTATGTATCTTCACCACGAGGGTGCCATCAAGGAGCTGGGTAACTTGGTCAAAAACGGCGGCTATGAGCCACTGCGCGAGCTGGCGCAGCACATGAAGGATCAGCAGCTCGCGGAGATGGATGAGATGCAGTCTCTGCTGGGCGAGAAACCTGTGTAAACTGAGACAACGTAAACAAAAGTGATGTAAGGATTTATTTTCATGGCTCGTTCCCTCGATGACATTCAGGCAGACATCGACCGCACTCGCGCGCACCTCGCTTCTACTCTTGATCAGCTTGCGGCACGCACGAAGCCGGAGGCGCTTGTCGACGATACGAAGGCTCAACTCACCGCCCGCGCAAAGGAACCGCAGGTTCAGGCGATCCTCGCAGCAGCAGGTGCCGTCATTGTCGTGGGACTTATCGCATCGCTTGCGCGAACCTCGAAGAAGCGCAAGGAGATTAAGCGCCTCACCGCGTGGCTCGAGGATAAGTAAGTAGATAGACGTATGCCCCGCTCACAGCGTGAGCGGGGCATCTTTTTGTCTACTGTACGGCCTGGTAGGCGGCTTCAACGATGTCGTCGACGGGCTGGTCGATGTCGATGAGCACGCCAGGCTCGTCGTCGCAAAGCATCTCGAGGGTGGCCATCTGGCTGTCCAGCAGAGAGGAGGGCATGAAGTGGCCCTCCCGACAGGTCACCCGTGAGAGGTGCACGGTGTAGCTCCCGTGGAGGTGCACAAAGAACGTGTCTGGGGCCGCCGCGCGGATGATGTCTCGGTAGGAGCGCTTCAGAGCGGAGCAGGCGATGACACCGTCTGCGCGTTCGTGCAGCCACTCGCCGACGAGCGTGAGCCAGGGGGCTCGATCCTCGTCGGTGAGCGGTATGCCCGAGGACATCTTGTCAATGTTTTCCTTCGGGTGCAGCTCGTCTCCGTCCTTGTACTCAATACCTAGCCGGGCGGCGAGGTCGTGGCCGATAGTTGACTTCCCACAGCCACTCACACCCATGACGACGATGTGCATTACCAGTTGTGCACCGTCCCGTCGGCAAGCCTGTTGTAGGGAAGGTACGCCTGCTCGTAGGGGAACTTCTCGGCGATCTCCGGGTGGAATTCCACGCCGAGGCCGGGCTTGTCACCCGGGTGCAGGAAGCCGTTTTCGAAGGTCATGGACGTCTCGAAGACCTCGAGGGTTTCCTTGGAGTGCGTCATGTACTCCTGTGCGCCGTAGTTGTGGATGTTGATGTCCAGGTGCAGCTCGGCGGCGAAGCCGATGGGGGACACGTCCGTAGGTCCGTGGAAGCCAGACTTGATCTGGTACGGCTCGGCCTGTGCCATGACCTTCTTCAGCGGGGTGATGCCGCCGAAGTGGGTGGTGGCGCAGCGGACGTAGTCAATGAGCTGATTGTCAATGAGATCCTTGATGTCGTACACCGAGTTGAACACCTCGCCGATGGCCAGCGGGGTGGTGGACTGCTGGCGCACGTAGCGGAGGTTCTCCTGGTTCTCGCCGAGGGTGACATCCTCCAGCCAGAACAGATTGTACGGCTCGAGGGACTTGGCAAACTGTGCGGCCTCACGCGGGGTGAGGCGGTTGTGGCCATCGTGCAGGAGGGGCAGCTCCGGGCCGAACTCGTTGCGCACGGCCTCGAAAACGGTGGGAACGTGGCGCATGTAGGCGGCGGAGTCCCAGTCCTCCTCGACGGGCCAATCGCCACGGTTGGCGGGCTCGAAGTCGTAGCGCATGCCGGAGGACTGATCCTGAGCGGCAACGCCGTACAGCTTGTTGATGCCCGGCACGGATGTCTGGACGCGGATCATGGTGTAGCCGAGGTCCATCTCGTAGCGGATGGAGTCGAACAGGCTCTCCAGATCGGTGCCGGAAGCGTGGCCGTAGGCGCGAGCGCCCTTGCGGCAGGCACCACCGAGCAGCTGGTAGACCGGCATGTTGGCGACCTTGCCCTTGATGTCCCACAGGGCCATGTCCACGGCGGCGATGGCGGCCATCGTGACGGGGCCACGGCGCCAGTAGCAGGAGCGGTAGAGGAACTGCCAGGTGTCTTCGATGTTCTGGGCATCGCGGCCGACGAGCAGCTGGCACACGTGATCCTTGAGGTAGTGCGCGACGGCGAGCTCACGGCCGTTGAGGGTGGCGTCGCCTACACCGACGACACCGTCCTCGGTTTCGAGGCGGAGGGTGACAAAGTTACGGGACGTGGAGAATACGTACACGTCGGCTTTCGTGATCTTCATGTCTCCAGTTTCGCCCGGAACGTGCCCGCTAATCTAGTTGTTGCCAGAAGTTGTCACAGGCCCAGATCGCGGCGGACGCGGTCCACGTGACCCTTGGCCCGCACGTTGTACCAGGCGTGTTCGATCACGCCGTCAACCACGTAGAACGTGGAGCGGATGATGCCCATCGTCTTCTTGCCGTAGTTGTTCTTTTCGCCATATGCGCCGTACGCGGTGGCCACCTCGTGGTCCGGATCGGACAGTAGCGTGAAGTTCAGGCCGTGGTCATTGATAAACTTCGCAAGCTTTTCCGGCTTATCGGGTGAGATGCCGTAGACCGGCAGCCCCAAGGACTCGATGTTGTCGCGAAAGTCGCAGGCCTCCGTCGTGCACCCTGGGGTGTTGGCGCGCGGGTAGAAGTACACGATGACCGTGCCTTTCTTGGGCAGGCTCACGTCCTTTCCGGTAGCGTCGGCCAGGGTAAAGGTGGGGGCGGGATCGCCCTGTTCAAGTCGTTTCGTCATGTGCCCAAGTGTAGGTGAAAAGCTGTAACCTAGGCTCAACGTGCCTAGTATTCGTGCTCAGTATTCGTCCAGCTCTGGTCGAGTTGAGGCTCGGGCAGAAGGTTGAGCGGATAAGAAAAGGGCACCCGAAGGTGCCCTTGTGACGCGTACTAGCCGTTAGCGTTCTTGCTGCGCTTCGGGGTACTTGTCGTAGTAGACGTCGGCGATGATCTCCACGATCTGCTCGTAGGTCACACTGGACGTGTTGAGGACGAGGTCGTAGGACTCATCGGAGTTCGGATCCCACTGGTAGAGGGCGCGCGCCATCTCAGTACGGATCCGATCCTCTGCGTGGCACTGCTCCTCCGCCTCAGCGGCGTTCAAACCCGTCTTGTACATGACGCGCTCCACGCGCTTGCCCAAGGGTGCGACGAGGCGGATGTGCAGGGCGCCGACCACGTGGCGCAACACGAGCGCACCGTTGCGGCCGAGCAGCACACCACCGTCGTTGACGGCCTCCAGCACGAAGGCGGTGTTATCAGAGGCGATCTTCCGGTCTGCGGCGATGCCGGCGGCATCGTCATGCGAGGACACAGACCGCATCCAGCGGCTGAAGGCACTGTCGCTGATGAGCGCGTCGCGGTCCACCTGAGACAGGGTCTTCGAGCTGAAGGCCTGCTGGACGTAGGGAACGCCGAGGCGCTCAGCAAGGGCCGGGGCGATCTCCGAGGCGCCGGAACCACGCTGGCCAAAGACGGTGACCACCGGTGGGAGGTGTTCGCCCTCCCGGCGCATCCGCAGGTTACGGCCGTCGCCACTGTTATCCGTGATGACGCGCTCTGCGGGGACACCGGCGTGGGTGGCCACAGCCTTCTGTGTGCGGCGCTTGTTCAGATCGTTGACGATGCCGGTGTGGGTATCCACATCGAGGCGGTAGAAGAACATGACCACGATGGCGAGTACCGCAAGGACCGCGGGGACAGCACCGGTGGCGATGCGAATGCCCTGGAGGGCCTCCACAGACTGGGTATCGGCCTTGGCAACGTAACCGAAGGCGCCGATGACAGCGCCGCCGATCCAGCCGCCGATGCCCTGGCCACACTTGCGGATGAAGGAGAGGATGGAGTACGAGCCGCCCTCTGCACGGGTTCCGGACTTCCACTCGCCGTAGTCCACGGTGTCCGCCTGCATGGAGAACATGAGGGAGTTGGTGCCACCCGTGCCCACACCGAGGAGGAACCAGGCGATGATTGCCATCGGCAGGGAGCCACCGGGCATGAAGAAGATGATGAGGTAGCCGGCGATGGCGACCACACCAGCAGCCATGTAGCCGTTGCGCTTGCCCATGCGAGCCGTGATTTGCGGAACGAAGCTGGCGATGAGAACCGTGCCCACGGTCTGCGCGAGCATGAGGTAGGTGAACCAGCCGGCATTGCCGATGACGTAGCGGGCGTAGTAGATGCCCACGGCGTTCATGGTGAACATGGCGCCGAGAAGGAAGAATGCGCCGAGGCAGAGGGTGATGAGCGGGCGGTTCTGGCCAATCATCTTGAAGGTCTTGCGCATGTTGATCTTCTCACCACTGCGCGGCACGACCTCCCTCGCGTTGGCGAAGCAGATGAGGTACAAGATGATGGCAATGACACCGAGGATGGCGCAGGTGATAGTGAACTTCAGGCGTACGCCATCAGCGGTGGTGTCCTGGAACTGCGGGGAGATGACAGCCGAGAGGGCGACACCGGTGACCGCAGAGGCGATGGCGCGGGCGCCGGACAGCTTGGATCGGTCGACGGGGTCCTGCGTCATTGCGGCAGATAGAGAGCCGTAGGGGATGTTCACCAGCGAGTAGGCGAGCTGGAAGGCGGCATCGAAGAGGAAGATCCAGGCGACGGTTGCTGTCGGTCCAAGCCCTGCGGGCACGGAGAACAGCAGCACGAAGACAATAGCCAGTGGTGTGGAGCCGAAGAGGATCCACGGGCGCAGGCGACCCCAGCGGGTGTCGAAGCGGTCCACCATTTGTCCACTGAACAGGTCTGTAAAGCCTGCCCACACCTTGGTTACGCCGTAGATGGTGCCGGCGACGCCGGCGGAGAGGCCGGCAATGTCCGTCATGAAGACCATGAGGAACATGGAGGTCATCATGAAGGAGAGGTTGTTGGCTACGTCGCCGAGCGCGTAGCTGAAAACTTTACTTGTTTTCATTTGTCCACCTGTTTCGTAGGTAGCGGGCGGCGGCCTTGGGACGACGGTCCCGGGTGAATGCACCCTTCTTGTTGCCGTCGACGCGGGCGTAACCCGGTTTGGTTTGGAAGTCGGCGAAGTTCCACATGTGCTCGCCGATGACATTGTCACAGTTGTCGAAGACCTCAGAGTTCGCCTCCAAGTAGGCAACCTGATAATCCTCGGTAAACAGGGAATTGTACAGTGAGTGCAGGCCAGAGACGGTATCCGCTCCGTACTCGGTGATGATGATCGGCTTGTCGCCGAATCTCTCGACCCAGCCGGCGAGCTCCTCTGTGAAGTGCTGCTTCGCGGTCTCAAGGTCGCCGGCGTCGACGTACCAGCCGTAGTAGCGGTTGATCATCATGACATCGAACAGGTCAGTGATTTGGCACTTGTCGTAGGGGCTGGTCATGACGTTGACGTAGCCGATGGGGCGGGTCGGGTCGCACTCGCGCGCGAGCTTGGCCAGGGGTTCGAAGTAGGCGCGGGAGTCGGGGTCAGTCGTGTCCGGCTCGTTGGCGATGGACCACAGCACCACGCTGGGGCGGTTCTTATCGCGGGCGATGAGCTCGCGGATGGTGTCCGCGTGGTGCGCCTGCGTCTTCTCATTGACGCTCTCGGGGCTGTACGTCTTCTTGGCGGTGGTGCCGAGGATGCCGCCGGCGACGGCCATGTTGAGGCCCACGGCCGGGGTCTCGTCGATGACGACGATACCGTGCCTGTCGCAGTAGTCCATCCACTCCTCTGCGTAGGGGTAGTGGCTGGTGCGCAGGGAGTTTGCACCGATCCAGTGGAGGAGCTCCATGTCGCGCTGTACGGACACGTCGTTGTGTGCCTTGCCCAGCGTCTCATGGTCCTCGTGCATGCCGAAGCCTGTGAAGTAGAAGGGTTTGCCGTTGATGAGGAACTCGTGTCCCCTCACCTCGACGGTGCGGAAGCCGAACTGCTCACGGTAGTAGTCGACGACCGACTCGCCGTCGAGAAGCTCGATCCGCAGGGTGTACAGGTTACCCTCGCCGGGGGCCCACAGTGTGGGCTTGTCGACGGTGAGTGTTCCCTTGTCACCAGTACCCGTGACCTCGGCCTCTTCGATGGTCACCCGGACATCGCCCGGGGCGGACTGCGTGACCTCGTAGTGGCACACGCCGTCCATCCCAGCAACGATGCGCACATCGCACACGTGGCGCTCCGGCTTGTTTACCAGGTAGATGGTGCGGTGAATGCCCGTGTAGTTGTAGAAGTCGTGCATATACTCCTGACGCAGGCGACCGTCCGGAAGCTCCACGATCTCGCCCGGAGGGATGCACGTCATGTCCAGGCGGTTGTCCACCTCGACGATGACCTCGCACGTCGTGCCCGGGGTGACACGCTCGGTGATGTCGCACTCGAACGGCAGGTAGCCACCCTTGTGACGGCCCACCTCCTCGCCATTTACGCGCACGACAGCGTGGTGGGTAGCAGACCCGAAGCGGAGGCTGACCTTGTCGGTGAAGGAGCGGGGGATGAAGATCTCCCGCTTGTAGTAGTAGACGCCCACGTGGTCGCGGACCTCAGAATCGGCGAACACGTCGTTGACGGAGCCCGGTACGGCCATCTCGCGGTCATAGTTCGTCCCGTCGAGGGAGAACTGCCAGAACCCATCGAGGGGCAGCAGGTCGCGGGTTTCATTTTGCTGAGGCTTAAGCATTCTGGATCTTCTCTACGTGTGCGCGGATCTTCTCGTCGGCATCGATGCCAAGCACCTGGCACAGAGCCTGGACCGGATCGGACTGTCCCTTCGCTTCGTTGATCTCGTCGGCGCGGGTGTCCTTTATGTCCTCGGTCGTCAGGCAGTAGACGATCCACGCGGCGATGGAGAATGCAGCGCCGTCGCCGTGGGCGATGCCGTAGATCGGTACCGCGCGGTTCTGCTGCTTCGTCGCACCGTCGATGGCGATCTGCGCGAGGTTGTGGCGGATGTTCGGGTTTTCAAAGCGCTCGATGAGGCTGGCGCGGTAGTCGGTCACATCCATGGGCAGGCCCTGAGCGGCCTCGTCCCACAGGGCTTCTACCTTCTCGTGCACGTCGGGATCGCAGATCGCGTCGGCGACGGTCTCGTGCCCCTTGAGCTGCCCGTAGTAGGCCATGAGCGAGTGGGAACCGTTAAGTAGCCACAGCTTGCGGTGCTCGAAGGGCTCGATATCCTCAACGAACTCCACGCCGGCCTTTTCCCAGTTCGGGCGGCCTGCGGGGAATTCGCCCTCGATAACCCAGCTGGCAAACGGCTCGGTGACAACCGGTGCCTTATCCGCAAAGCCGGTCTCCTTTTTCACCAGCTCGATGAGCTCATCGGTGGTGGCGGGGGTGATCCTGTCGATGGACGTGGTGGGGAAGGTGACGTTCTCGTCCATCCACGCCTTCAGCTCGTCGTCTGCCACGGCATAGACGGCCTGCTTGCACTTTTCCCCGTTTCCGGAGACGTTGTCGCAGCTCATGATCGCGATCGGGCCGGCACCGGAGGCCTTGCGGGCGGTGAGCCCCTTCGCAATCCTCTGGGGCGCGGAGTTGTCCGAGGTGTCGTCGTAGCCGGCCTCGGTAATCGTGAGGGTGACCACCTTCACGTCGGAGCTAGCCATGAGCTCCATCAGGCGCTCCACGTTGGCAGCGGGCTGCGTTTCCGTAATCGTCTCAATGAGATCAAAGGTGTCGCCGTCCTTAGAACGGGTGACCAGCATGTACTTGTTGTCCTGCGCGGTGAGCAGGTCGCTCATGCGGGCAGAGCGGCCGGTGAAGGAGACGTAGTTCCAATCCGGGTCCGCCTCGTGTGTGTACCAGACCTGGTGGGCGCGGTGGAAGGCACCTAGTCCGAGGTGTACGAGTGTGCTCATAGCTTGAATACCCTCCTGGGTGAATTGTCAATAAGGTCTACGATGATGTCCGCTGCACGATCCTCCGTCAGGCGGTGCTCGGCAACGAGACGTGCGAGGTAGCCTGCCTCCACGCGGCGCGACGTATCGTGACGTGCGGGGATGGAGCAGTAGGCGCGGGTATCATCAATGAATCCCGAATAGCGGGAGAATCCTGTCGTGCCGGTCGTGGCGGCGCGGAAGCGTTTCATGGCATCGATCTCGTCGATGAACCACCACGGCGCGCCCACGTAGGCGGCGGGGTAGTAGCCGGCGATTGGGGCGATCTCGCGGGAGAATGCCGTCTCGTCCATGGTGAACATGACGAAGTGGAAGTCCGGGTTCTCGCCGAAGTCCGCGAGCAGCGGCTGCAGGCCGTTGATGTAGTCCAGTGCGAAGGGGACATCGTGGCCGGTGTCGGGGCCAAACTTCTTTAGCGCCGAAGGCGAGCTGTTGCGGTAGACGCCGGGGTGGATCGTCATGACGAGGCCGTCGTCCTGGCTCATCTCCGCGAAGCGGTAGGTCATGTTCCCCTCGAAGGCCAGTGCCTCCTCGAAGGTGGCTTCGCCGCGCATCCCCTTATCCAGCAGTTCCTGCGCCCCAGCAGCAGAAAGTGGCTGGGTTTGGCAGTTGTGGATGCCGTGGTCGGTGCTCACTGCACCGTGGTCGATGAAGTACTGGCGGCGGTTCCGCATGGCCTGCAGGTAGCCCTCGTAGCCGGTCTTTCCGTCGCCCGCAGTATCGATGAGCTTTTCGACGTTCCCCTTGAAACCCGGGTTGTACATCTTGGTGTAGGCATCGGGGCGGAACGTGGGGAGCACGCGCGGGGTGAAGGAAGCATCGGTGCGCAGGGTGGCGTGTGCCTCGAGGTCATCGAGCGGATCGTCGGTGGTGGCCAGGACGTCGAGCTTAAATGTGTCTGCGAGCTCGCGCGGGCGGAAGTCGGGCTGAGCCAGAACCTCGCTGAGATCGTCGTAAAGCGAATCTGCCTGCTCCGAGCAGATCCGGGAGGGATCAATGCCGAAGACGTGGGCAAACTCCTGCTCGACCCAGTACCCCGTGGCGGTGCCGGCGTAGAGGTCCCAGTTCTCGCAGAACAGGCGCCAGGCGTGTCGCGGACCCTTGCCTTCGTGCCCACCGACTTGGAGTTCCTCCATGTCGATGCCGGCGGAGTGCAGCACGCGGGTGAGGTAGTGATCGGGGCTGATCAAAAGCTTGGTGGGGTTCGGGAACGCCGTGTTGTCGACGAACATCTGCGGGTCCAGGTGTCCGTGCGGGCTCACGATGGGCATATCCTCCACGTAAAGGTACAGGCGTCGGGCAATGTCGCGCGTCCCCGGATCTGCGGGGAACAGGCGATCAGGATTGTATGCGGGATGCGTGTTCATGCCTTCAACCTAGCTGGGAGAACGCGGCATAGCCGCGTAGTTGCCAACAGTTGCTGTGTGGCTCAAGTCACTGAAATATTTTGACCTGCAGAAATAACACAAAGGTCGTTTCTTTATGTCGCCGGAACTACATATGGTCCAAAATATGCACATTATGGGGGTCGTACTTGGCATCGCTCTCATGCTGGTGCTCAACATGAAATTCAAGGTCAACGCCATGGTGTCGCTCCTCATTGCGGCTCTGACGATCGGCTTCCTGGAGCGAATGGGGCCGGCGGAGCTCTTGGAGACAATCCAAACCGGATTCGGCTCCACCCTCGGCTCGCTGGCAATCATCGTCGTCTTCGGCGCAGTGATCGGCAAACTCATGGTGGACTCCGGTGCCGCCACCCGGCTTGCCGACACCCTCATCGAGAAATTCGGCGTAGGCAAGGTCAAGGTGGCCATGGTCATCGTCGGCCTCGTCTTCGGCCTGGCGATGTTCTACGAGGTCGCCTTCATCATCCTCGCCCCGCTCATCATCGCCGTCGCGGTGGAAGCCAAGGTCCCGTTCCTCAAGATCGCAATTCCCGCAGTGGCCGCCACCACCACGGCGCACTCCCTCTTCCCGCCACAGCCTGGCCCCGTCGCTCTTGTCGACGCCTACGGTGCCGACACCGGCATGGTCTACATCTACGCCCTCATCGTCGCCATCCCCACCGTCATCATCACCGGCTGGGTGCTGCCCCGCTTCCTCGGCTACCTCGACCGCCCCGTCCCCAAACTCATGCGTCCCGACGAGGACATCCCCGCCGACCAGCGCCCAAGCTTCGCCCTCTCCCTATTCGTCCCCCTCATCCCCGCAATCGTGATGATCTCCGCCACGATCACCAAGGCCTTCATCAGCGAGGATTCTGCTGCCTACGAGTGGGTGAGCTTCATCGGCTCCCTCATGACCGCGACGAGCATCTCGCCCTACATCATGGCCTGGGCAATTACCGTCCTCATCCGCCTTGCCACCGGCCAAGGCGTGGTTTCTGCCATGACCGCCACTGGCATCATCTCCGCAGCGCTCATGGATCCGGTGACGGGCACCATTACCGCCGCGAACCCTGCCCTCCTTGTCGTCGCCACGGCTGCCGGTTCCAACACTTTCACCCACGTCAACGATGCCTCCTTCTGGCTGTTCAAGGGATACTTCGACCTCTCCGTCAAGGACACTCTCAAGACGTGGGGTCTCCTCCAGCTCTGCAACTCCATCGTCGGCCTCGTGGTTGTGATGGGCATCTCCGTATTCGTGTAGGAGCTTTTCCCTCCCGGCTAGATCCCTTAACTGCGTAATTGGGTCGGTTTTGGGGGGATTTGTTGAGTTAGCGATCCTGGGTTGGGGTGTGCATGGTGTGGGTGGTGTGCGGGCTCGGGCTTGCGCGTATGGCTGGATCCCTTAACTGTGTAATTGGGTCGGTTTTGGGGGGATTTGTTGAGTTAGCGATCCTGGGTTGGGGTGTGCATGGTGTGGGTGGTGTGCGGGCTCGGGCTTGCGCGTATGGCTGGATCCCTTAACTGCGTAATTGGGTCGGTTTTGGGGGGATTTGTTGAGTTAGCGATCCTGGGCTGGGGTGTGCGTGGTGTAGGTGGTGTGCAGGCTCGGGCTTGCGCGTACGGCTAGATCCCTTAACTGCGTAATTGGGTCGGTTTTGGGGGGATTTGTCGAGTTAGCGATCCCGAGCACGCGGGTTCCGCGCACCCAAACCCCGCGCACCCAAACCCGTGCACCCAAACCCCGCAGACCCAGCCAGCCGTGCCGAAAAACCACACCTTGCACAGCGGAACTCCCCGGAATGTGTTTAACTTTGGAAAAAGAGAAAACATCGGGAGGACCTGGGAGGGAATTGTGCATTATCAGGGGGTGCCGTTTTATGAGCAGGCAGAAAACAGTTGGGAGAAGAAAAGACGTATGGAGAAGCTTCGTCGCGATCTTACGGCGGAGTCGCTGTCGAAGAAGTTCCCGGGTTTGATCCTGGCGGGGAAGTCCGTGGCCGAGCGGTCCTCGGTGGCGCTTCTCACCCCACCTGCGGAGATAGAGTTTTTGCGGTGTCATGGTTCGAAAGGACAGACACCTGGGGAGACCGTAGTGCATAGGTTGGGGGCTCTGGGGACGCGGGAGGTTCTCCAGAATGAGGAGCCTCCGTATTTGGAGTGCAGCCTAGCCACGGCGTTGCTGGATATTGCCCGGTGGCACGGTGTACGGGAAGCGGTAGTTGCGATGGATGATGCGCGACGGCGGAACCTGGTGAACTGGGATGAGGTTCTTCGTTTGCTAGGTGAGCAGGAGGGGCGTCTGCGCGGAACGAAGGCTGCGCGGATTGCGTGTTTTCTTTCCCATCCGGGCGCGGAGTCGGTGCGGGAGTCGTTGGTGCGGTTGGAGCTGTATGTGAATGATTTTCCTGCGCCGCTGGTTCAGCCGAAGGTGCTGGATGTAACGGGAAGGTTCATAGCGCGGCCGGATTTGTTGTTCCGTGATGAGTCTGTGGCTGTGGAGTATGACGGCCAGGGGAAATATAGGGGTTTGCATGGTGTGGCCCCGGCTGATGCGGCGCAGGATGATATGGAACGTCAGCATGAACTGGGGACGCTGGGCATCAATGCTTTTCGCCTGGATAAGAACGGTTTTAGGGATCCGGCATGGGTGGATAATCTGCGCGCTGTCCTGAGGCGGAATGCGAAGAGGCCTTTTCCGCTTGCGCAATTACGGAATATAGAAAAGGCGTGGCCGATCCGCCCGGGGCCGAGGTTTAGGATATGACAGGCCCTGTCGATTCGCGGACGATGAGCCGGGTGGGCAGGCGACGGGGCTTGGATAGGGGAACGTTCATGCCCTCAATCAGGGCGATGAGGTTGGCAGCGGCGACGCGGCCGACGGTGCGCAGAGGGCCTGCCACTGTGGTGAGTGTGGGGGAGTTGACCACGGTCATTTCGGTGTTGTCGAAGCCGATGACCTTGACGTCGTCAGGCACCTGGATGCCGTGTGCCTGGGCGCCTTTGATGAAGCCGATGGCGGCGAGGTCGTTGTAGCAGATGACGGCGTCGGAGGGGTTTTCCTTCCAAATCTCAAACGCACGTCGCCCGCCGGTGATTGTGGGCTGATCCATGCGCAGTTGCCGAACTTGGATGCGCGCTAGTTGCTCTGTTTGCTTGGCCGTTGGTTGGAGGCCACGTCCGTAGTCGCGGTCGGGTGCGTTGACAGCGTCGATGACTCCGCGCCAGCGCATGCCGTCGGCCCAGGCGCCTTCGGGGCCGGCGAGGTAGGTGACGGTGGTGCAGCCGTGGGCTTCGAGGTGGAGCATGGCTTTGAGGGCGCCGTCGTGGTTGTCTACGAGGACGCTGGGTACGCCCTGAACCGGGCGGTTGCAGACAACGGTGGGGATGCCACGGGCAATCTTTTGGATGTCGGCGGCGGCGACGCGGGTGGAAGCGAGGAGGAGGCCGTCGACAAACGGTGCGAGCTTGTCTACGGCAGTACGCCCACGGACGGTGGATTCGTTGGTGTTGACGGTGGCCACGAGCATTTGGTGCGTTGCTGCGGCGTGTTGTGCGCCGCGCGCCAGTTCTAAGAAGAAGGGATTGGCGATGTCCGCTACGACAAGCCCAAGGATCTCGGTTTTGCGGTTGGTTCCCGCACGAACCTCGAGGTCCTGGTGGTAGCCGAGTTCTACTGCGGCGCGTCGAATCTTCTCCGCAGTCTTGAAGCTCACACGGTCTGGCCGGGAAAAAGCCCGGGAAACGGTGGAGGCTGCAACACCCGCGCGTTCAGCTACGTCGTAGATAGTTACGTCCATACCCCTACTTTAGGTCAAACCCCCTCCTGTTTACGTTTGTTTCTTTATCCCCTAACCTGTTTAGTGGAAGAGAATGTATGGAGGTAATGAGGTAGGTATGGCTCACAAGAAGGCTTTGGCTGCGTTGACGGCAGCTGCACTAGCGGTGACGGGAGCCGTCGTGGTTCCTGCCCCGGCGCTGGCGGCGTACGCGAAGCAGGGCACGGACAAGCACGTGGAGGACGTCTTCTGGCTTGATTTGGCTGGTGTGACGGGTCCTGACGGGCGCATCATTCCGGGCAAGGAGGCAACAGTCCCTGGTCTCGAGGGGTACACCGTGAGGGTGAAGGTTGGTGACGAGCAGTCGCCAATCGCCACGGATAAGAAGGCCGCAGCTTTCGACATTGATGGTGTGTCTACCCTGGTAAGCGCCGATAAGGAGGCGACCCAGAAGATCACGGTCACTCTGACCAAGGACGGCAAGCCGGAGCCACTGACCCTTGTTGTTCCCGACCTGAATGGGCAGAAGGTGAAGGTCACCACCTCCGCTGAGGACTGGAAGGGGCTGGCTCTCGAGGTTGCTCCCGACCGTCTTGGGCACAAGGACTTTTCGACGATCACTCGTTCCGGTTCCACGGATGTTCCGCTGGTCCGGACGGATAATAAGGACAACTCCACAACCCTCACCCTTGAGCTTGGGGCAGGGGAGCAAAAAGCGATGGTCGGCATCCTGAAGAAGCGCCCGGCTTCCGCGGAGCCTTCCGCTACTCAGCCGACCCCAGATAAGGCAGCCGCTGCTGAGGATCTAGGAAATAGCATTATGGCATTTTCTGCGGCGGTGGGTGAGATCGGCGCTCTCGCGGACCGTGCTGCAGCCCCGTCCACAGAAACCTCAGGGTCGACACCTGCCCCTTCAGCCACCACTACCTCCGAAACAACGACGGCAAGCACCGAGTCCAACACCTCGAATACGGCCGCCAGGGCGGCTGCACCCAAGGCGGATGCCGAGTCCAGCCCAGCTACCCCAACTACGGAGACGGCCACCGCGAACGTCACGAAGCCGAAGACCGACGAACCGGCCGCAGAGACGAAGCCTGGCGCAGAGACGAAGCCTGGCGCAGAGACGAAGCCTGGCGCAGAGACGAAGCCTGGCGCAGACAACGCGAACGTCACGAAGCCGAAGGCTGACGAACCGGCCGCAGAGACGAAGCCTGGCGCAGACAACGCGAACGCCACGAAGCCGAAGACCGACGAACCGGCCACTGAAGTTAAGCCAGGCACAGGCACCGAGTCTGATGGGAAACCACAGCCGAAGGACCCGGTCATTCCGGAAGGAAACCCGAATAACCCGAAGCCTGATGGAGATTCTGGTTCCGCAGGTACCCAAGGTGATAGCGGTTCCGACGCTGAACCCGGCATGACCGTGCCGGATCCGCAAAAGCCTGGTGACCATAGTTCTAATGGTTCCTCCGGCTCAGTGAATACCGACGCGATCATTGGTTCCGTCATCGGCGTGCTCACCGTCGGCGGCCTTGGTGCCGGACTTCTTGGTGGCGCGGTGGACAAGGTCCTCTCGCCCGCATCGCCGTCGAAGGGTAAGAGCGATGCAGCGAACCAGAAGCATCAGCAGAAGAAGCCGAAGATCACTGTTAAGCAGCCCAATGGTGAATCGTTGACTCTGGCTCAGATGCGCAACCGCAACTCCAAGAGCGCGACGACGACGAAGGCCGCATCGCTTGGTGGTAAGCCGAAGGTGTCCACGAAGGCGAAGTCGAAGACGTCGACGCGTATGGCGCAGCAGAAGAAGCCGCGCATCTCTGTGGGGAAGAAGAGCACCACGAAGAAGGCTGCCAGCTCGTCAAAGAAGAAGACGAGCAAGAAGAAGCTTGCTGATACGGGCGCACCGATCGGGCTGCCTGTGGGGCTTGCATCGCTGCTCATTATGAGTGGCATCGTGCTCCTCGGCGTACGTCAGCGTCGGGGCCAGATCTAAAGGCCAGATTAAGCAGCAACCCCCTTCCTCCTAACCCGGTTCTTTCCGGCCCCTCCCTTTTAGCTCCTTCTCCTCGAAGGAGCTAAAAGGAAGGGGTCGCCCGTATGTGGGCAAGGGGGTGTAAAGCAAAAACCCGGCTCGTGGAAGCCGGGTTTTATCTGTGCGCCATCAGGGACTCGAACCCCGAACCCACTGATTAAGAGTCAGTTGCTCTGCCAGTTGAGCTAATGGCGCAATATTAAATTGGGCGAAACGGTGTTTCGCTTTGTGCGCCATCAGGGACTCGAACCCCGAACCCACTGATTAAGAGTCAGTTGCTCTGCCAGTTGAGCTAATGGCGCATTGCCTTGCGACGAGACTTAAATATAATCATTCGCCCGAGTATTGTAAAATCGTCTGGTCACGGCAACATTCGAAGGAGTATGAGTGAAGATTAGACGGTACGCGACAGTGCTGGTTGCTTGCGCTGGGGTTTTGGCAGCGAGTGCGTGCACTATTCCTACCGGAAGTCCAGACACAAATGTTGCGGTTCACGAGACCTTGCACATCCCACCGGCGTTCACCGTCGGTGATGGTGCGACTGTGCAACCAAACCAGGACATTGAGGTGCACACGTTCGGTGCGGAGCTGGTAGCAGCGAAGCTCGTTAACGACGCCGATGAGGTCGTCGCAGAGCTGGGGGGCGGCGGAAAGGTGAGCTCCGATACGTCGAAAAGCTCCTGGAGATTGACCGAACCGCTCGGTTACGGGCGGACCTATACCCTGACAGCCAGGGACTCCGAGGGCCAGACGGTGGAGTCGACGTTCACCACCGTGACACCCACCTACAAGGCCGAGGTGTACGTCTCCCCTGACGGCGCTGAAGTCGGCGTCGGGCAGACGGTGAACATCCAGTTCGATACCGCCATCGCCGATGAATACAAGGAGGAGGCGGAACGTACCGTCACGGTGACCGCCGACCCGCCGACGGAGGGTGCCTTCTACTGGGTGAACCAGTCGCAACTGCGCTGGCGTCCGAAGGAGCACTGGCACCCCGGCACGAAGGTGCACGTGGAGGCGAAGCCATTCGGGCACCGGCTGGGCAAATCGACGTGGGGTGGGGATAACGCCCAGGCCGAGTTCACCATCGGCGACGAGGTCATCTCCTACGTGGACAACAACACCAAGATCATGACCGTGACCAAAAACGGCGAGACGATCAAGACGATGCCCGTGTCCATGGGGCGCGACGGTGGCCGCTGGTCCACTCCTCCCGGAACCTACATCATCGGTGACAAGAACCCCTCGATGATCATGGATTCGGAGACCTTCGGGCTCTCCCACGAGAAGGGTGGCTACCGCACGAAGGTGAATTACGCCACGCAGATGAGCTACTCGGGAATCTACGTGCATGCTGCGCCGTGGTCGGTGTGGGCGCAGGGAAACACCAACACGTCCCACGGCTGCATCAACGTCTCCACAGAAAACGCCAAGTGGTTCCAGGAGTTTGTGAAGCGTGGCGATCTCGTCGTGGTGACGAACACCACGGGAGAAACGTTCAGCCCCTATGACGGGTTGGGGGACTGGAACTTCGACTGGGCGACGATATCCAAGGATTCGAGCAGCGAGGACTCGTCGTCGTCCTGAATCGAGAGCATGAGCTCGTCGGCGCGGGAGAGTTTGGCGAACTTGTCTAGGTACGCCGACACCTCCTCCGGGTTGCCCACGGCGTTGTAGTGCAGCATCTGGGTGACCTGGTGGCCGGCGAAGCTGTTGACCAGCTGGTCGAGCTGCTCGGTGCTGAGATCCCGGCCACGCGCCACCATCGAGTGGACGCGGCGACGGTACACCTCCTGGAGTTTCTCCTTAGCCTCTTCGGTTGTGCGCGCGGCGGTGACGTTGACCGCGGCGATGACGTAGGGTTCGGGGTGCTGCTCACTGGGCTGGTACGTGCGCCGGTAGGTGTCCACGGCTTCCTCCAGGTGAGCGGGGGTGAAGTGGCTGGCGAAGGCGTACGGCAAGCCGAGCTGTGCAGCGAGCGTCGCGCCGAAGAGGGAGGACCCGAGGATAATGATCGGGACGTTCGTGCCGGCGCCGGGCATCGCGTGCACGCCGGACAGGAGGGGCTCGTCGGCAAAGTAGCCGCGCAGCTCCTGCACATCCTGGGGGAAGCGATCGGCGGCGCCGGGGACGCGCCTGATAGCGCGTAGCGTCTGCTGGTCGGTGCCGGGGGCGCGACCGAGCCCCAGCTCAATTCGCCCGGGGAACATCTCGGAGAGGGTACCGAACTGCTCGGCCACGATGAGTGGCGCATGGTTCGGTAGCATCACACCGCCCGCGCCTAAGCTAATCGACGACGTGTGGGAACCCACGTACGCAATAAGCACGGCCGGCTGTGACGAGGCGATCGTCGTCATATTGTGGTGCTCGGCGTACCAGATGCGGTCGAAGCCTAGCTCCTCGGCGTGCTGGGCGAAGCGCACGGAGCGCTCAAACGCGGCGCGCGGGCGCTCGCCCGGATAGATGGTGGCAAAGTCAATGAGCGAATACTTCATGCTCTCTAGCCTACCTATCAACCCCCAGTATCACATGGTCTACCGGCTCGCCGACAATCGGTTCCCACAGGCTCGACTCGTCGCCCGAAGAGTAGAAGATGACACCCGCGTAGCGATCCCGGCGGAAGGATTCGAAGCTCGCCGCCTCCGCATCGTCCGGGGAGAGACTGAACTCGCGCAACTCCAACCCGCCCGTGCCCTCCTGGAGCACCTCGGCGAGGCTGCGGAACTCCACCCGGAACTCGTGCGGGGTGGCCAGCGTAAAGATGACATCCTCTGGGTTGACTGCGGTGGAGCTTTCTGGCAACGTGTACGCCGTCTGGTTGTACCAGCCTGCGGGGATCATCACCTTCCATACCGGGTCGGTTCCCTGGAAATGCGCGAAACACGTGGGACGATCTCGGTAACGCGCCAGCGCCTCCCGCTGTAGCCTGGGAAAGTCCGCGAGAGTCCCATGCCGTCCGGAGGCGTACATGCACGTCACCTCCGCGGGCTGAAACCTCCGCGAGATGCCCAAGTCCAGGAAGAAAACTTCCTCCATGCTGGGGATTTCAAGATCTTCCCCGTCGCGTGGGTCGAACCCCTCAGTGCAGTCATTTATTCCCGCGACACTGGTGGCGGGCGTCCTCACATACACGTATTGGGGGTCAACGGAAATCATGACATAAACCATAGACCATAGCCTGGGAAAAGTTACATTTTTGCGCTCCCAAGCGATGCTCTGGGTATGAGAAGAGTAGCACTCCTTACCGCGTTGGCAGTGGGACTCGCACCCGTGCCCGCCATCGCCGATGTACCTAACCCCATCACGGAGCTCCGGTTGGACATGTGCGAGAACAAAAACCCGCACTTCAACGGCGTTTTCTTGCGTGATGCTGTCCATGCTGCCGGCTTTAGTAGCTGTGCTGATTACGCCCGCGTTCGCAGCTCCGAGGAGCTGGATCGTCTTGCGTCTCACGCCCTAGACGGAAAGACAACCGACGGCACGACCACCCTTATCGCCCGTGGTGAGTCCTCCGCCACGGCTTTCGGCACAACGTGGTCGCTGGCGCAGCTGCCCGGGCTGGAGCACGCCAAGGGCTACTCCACAACGTCCACCTCGCAGTTGCATGACCTTTTGGATCCGGAGCTCACCACGTGGGGCATCGCCTCCGATGCGCGTGGCACAGCGGCCGTTGCCAAGGGCCAGGGCGCGACCCCGAAGGAGGAGTCCGAAACGCGCACGGTGCTCCTTGCCCTCCTGGGCGTTGCAGGTGCCCTGGGCACATTATTCTTCTTGGTAAAGGCAGTAATCGACTTCGTGGAGCAGAACCTGCACATCCAGATCCTGCCCCGGTAAGCGGAGCAACGAAAAATCCCCCGGCGCGAGGCCGGGGGATATTTTTCATCGGGGTGGATGACGGGGCTCGAACCCGCGACACCCAGGATCACAACCTGGTGCTCTACCAGCTGAACTACATCCACCATTACCGCCCATTGGGCAGCGAGGGATATAGTACCTCACACCCCGCTATAACATCAAAACGCCAGGTAATCAGCGTAACGGGCGGTGGTCTCCTGGGCTGCCTTCTCCGTGTCACCGGGTTCGTCGCGCAGGAAACAACGGCGGTAGTAGTCGAGCTCCTTGATGGACTCCACAATATCGGCAAGCGCCCGGTGGGCGAGTCCCTTCTCCGGTTGGTGCGAGTAGATGGTGGGCATCCACTTGCGTGCCAGCACCTTGAGGGAGGAGACGTCGATCATCCGGTAGTGGAGGCGCTGATCCAGGTCCGGCATGTATTCGCGGATGAAGCTGCGATCGGTGGCAATGGAGTTGCCCGCAAGCGGCGGGTGTCCGTCGCAGTGCTCGTCGATGTAGGCGATGATCTGTTTTTCCGCCTCCGCGCAGCTCAGGGGGGATTCCCGGATTTCGTCGATGAGCCCGTTCGAGGTGTGCATCTTGGTCACAACCTCGTCCATTTCCTTCAGCTCGTCCTCTGTTGCGTGGATGACGAGGTCCAGGCCGTCTCCGAGGATTGTCAGATCATTGTCGGTGATGTGTACCGCCGCCTCGACAATGACGTGGCGCTTGGGGTCGAGGCCCGTCATCTCCAGGTCGATCCATACGATGCGATTGTCTTTGTTACTCATAACGCTTTCAACCTTAGGCCATCTTGGCGTAGAACCAGCCCATGACCGGGGACAGAAGGCCCCTCGGTGCGACGAGGCTGACGGCGTTCATGGCCTTGCTCAGCGGGCCGGGCACCACGCGGCGCTTGTTTTTCGCTAACGCCTCGAGGGATTCCTTCGCGCAGGACTCGTACGTCGTCCACAGGAAGTCGGGGACGACCTTGTCCACGATGGACTGCTCCTCCTCGGGGATCGTCGCCTCGCGCACGGGGCCGGGGGCCAGGAGCGTGCAGGCCACGCCGGTGCCCTTCAGCTCGTAGTGGAGGGATTCGGTGAAGGTGTTCACGCCTGCCTTGGTGAACACGTAGGTGGCGTTGTTCGGGATCGGCATGTTCCCAGCCGCGGATCCCACATTGAGGATCGCGCCCTCGCCACGCCCGAGCATTCCCGGCAGGACCGCACGCGTCAGCTCGAACACGGCCGTGGCGTTGAGCTCGAACTGCTTGGTCTCGTAGCCCCAGTCCTGGTCCATGAAATTGCCAAAGGAGGCGATGCCGGCGGAGTTAATGATGATGTTGATCTCACGCTCGCGGATCTCGCTGATGAGCTCCGCGCGCTGCGCTTCGTCCGCCAGATCGACAGCCCGCACCTCGCACTCGGTGGGCAGCTCACGGGCTAATTCTTCCAGTACTTCCTCTCTCCGTGCGACGAGGATCAGGTTGTGGCCGCGCTGGGCGAGCTCGCGCGCGATAGCGCGGCCAATGCCTTGGCTGGCGCCCGTGACCAGGGCGCGGGCGGTGGGGCTGGGGGAGGGGAGAGCTGTGTGCGTTGTCATGGTTCCAGCTTACAGTGGCGCGTTGTACTCTAGGACGTATGACAACCTCAGCTTTTCACGCCGCGACCATCGTCGATGGAACCATCGGCGGGACCCACACAGATGCCTACCTGGTGGTGCGCGATGCCACCGTCGTCGGCATCGCCAACGAGGCACCGCAGGGCAGCGAGATCACCGAGTGCGGGGATGCCGTCATCACCCCGGGCTATATCGATATCCACTGCCACGGCGCCAACGCCACCTCCTACGACGTGGGTGCCTCTGAGTTTGCTGCAGTGAAGGAGGGGCACCTCTCCCACGGCACCACCCGCGGCGTGATGAGCTTCGTCACCGCCTCCGTGCCCCGCCTGGTTGAGCTCCTCCATGGTGCCCGCGAGATCACCGACCCGTGGCTCCTCGGTGTTCACCCGGAGGGCCCATTCCTCGCCGAGTCCCGCAAGGGGGCCCACGATGCCGCGCTGCTCATCGATCCGGAACCCGCCGTGGTCTCCACGCTTCTCGACGCCGCAGACGGCCTGATTCGCCAAATCACCATTGCCCCCGAGCGCGCCCACGGGCTCGACGCCATCGCCACCTTCGCCGAGAACGGTGCCGTCCCCGCCGTCGGCCACACCGAATGCGACTATGACACCGCCCGCGAGGCCTTCGACCGCGGCGCCCGCATCCTCACGCACGCCTTCAACGCGATGCCGTCGATCCATCACCGCGCGCCGGGGCCTGTCATTGCGGCGCTGCGTGACCCGCGGGTGTGGATCGAGGTCATCAACGACGGTGTCCACGTCCATCCCGCCGTCGTGCGCAGCCTCTTCGAGGAGGCCGCTGAGCGAATGGTCCTCGTCACCGATGCGATGGCCGCCACGAATTCCCCCGACGGTCACTACCTCCTCGGTGAGCTCGACGTCGAGGTGAAAGACTCCATCGCCCGGCTTGTCGACGGCGGAAACATCGCCGGTTCTACCCTCACCATGGATCGCGCCGTCGCCCGCGCCATCACCGAGGTCGGGGTCCCCCTGGATGTCGCCGTCGCTGCCGCCACCTCCCACCCGGCAGCCGCCATCAACCTCGAGGATTCCTACGGCCGCCTGGAAGCAGGCTTCCCTGCCGACTTCCTCGTCCTCGACCCGGAGACCTACCTCCCCACGCAGATTCACACGAGCTTCTAGGCGCTGCGCCACTGGCTGGCTGGGAACGCGCCCCGCAGGTGCCACACCCTGGCCAGCTCGGTCAACCAGATCCTCGACACAAACGACTCATTCGTCACTCGGAGGGGGTTAACCCCCTCCGAGATGAGCCTGCGTTCTCGATCGCGTTCCTTATTGATCGCTCGATACGGATCACCCCCGTAGATTCCCCTGGTCTTGTCCCTGCCGTCGTACTCGATGGCGATCGATCGCTCCGGGTAAAAAGAAGTCAACCCTGCCGATAAAGCCCCACACACGTCTACTATTTCCACCTGTTGCTTGGGCGGTCGGAATCCGTTTTCCCACAGCGTCACTCTCACGTCGCTTTCCCGTGGACTCGCTGCACGGCCGTTGATCAGGTTCAGCGCGTGGCGTGCCTTTTCTGCCCCGCTTCTGTGCCCCCGCAGTCGCATGCAGCGCTCAATATCCGCCTGTGTGGCCCGCCCTTCTCGCACCACCTCGTCGCCCACGCGGATAGCTTCCCCGGCGCTGTGCCAGCGCGCGTTGTCTACCACCGTCATGGCCGGGGAGGTGATCCTCACCTCGTGCCCAAAGATAGTGGCGACAACAACGTCATCTGGAGGCAGCCTGCGCAGGACGAGCCCGTCTCGCCTGCCGTACCCCATGATCTCGACCGGGCAGTTCCCGTTGAACAGGACGGGGAGTTTCAGCAGGCAGCCCGCTGAGCGGTCGACAAGAGTTCGTCCTTCGATTCCGCAGGCCAGGCTCCTCAACCAAAACCGCGTGCGGAACGGATGATCCGAATAATCGTTCGTGGGCTAGTACACGCCCCTGGCCAGCTTCGTGAGCACCCGTTCCCTGTGGAGCTTGTAAATGGACTTCTTCTGGTGAGTGGTCAGCGACTGCACACAAATGAGATTTTCCCCCGGTTGCATGCCCCGAATTATGGCATGGGCATGACAAGCGCGCCAGCGCACCTCCAATACTCGGCCGAGTGTACGATACGCACGTGCATCGCCCCAGGTGGGCGCGAGCGGCAAAACAAATTCGGCCGAGTTTTGGAGATCTCCCCGCCTAGCCTCCTATACCCGCTGCCACTCGGGCTTGTTCTCGTAGGCGAAGCGGTAGTACGAGGCGTACGTCAGAAGGGATGCGGCCTCCTCGTCGATGATGACGGTGGCCGTGGGGTGCAGCTGGAGCGCCGAGCCGGTGCACACCGCAGACACGGGCCCTTCCACCACGCCCTTGATAGCCTCGGCTTTGCCCTTTCCGCTTGCTAAAAGCACCAGGTGGCGAGCCTCCAGGATGGTGCCCACGCCCTGGGTGACGCAGTGGTGCGGGACCTGGTCGATGTCATCGTCAAAGAAGCGGGCGTTATCCTTTCGGGTCTGCTCCATGAGGGATTTCAGCCGCGTCCGCGATGCCAATGATGATCCGGGCTCGTTGAAGGCGATGTGGCCGTCGGTGCCCACGCCGAGGATCTGCAGGTCGATTCCGCCGGCCTTGTGGATGGATTCCTCATAGGCCGCGCACGCTGCCTCCATATCCTCTGCGGCGCCGTCGGGGCCGAAAACACTGGTGGAGGGGATATCAGTGGGTTCAACAAAGTGCCGTTCGATGAACGTGCGGTAGCGCTCAGGGTGGTCCGCAGGGAGTCCGACATACTCGTCCAGCATGAAGGCGCGCGCCCGGGAAAGGGATAGCTTGCCTGCGGCAACACGTTTCCCAAGCTCCTCATAGAGCCCGAGTGGGCTGGAGCCGGTGGCCACGCCGAGAACGGCAGCGGGCTTTGTGGAGATCAGACTTTCGATGTAGTCGGCGGCGATGGGTCCGATGTGGTCTGGGTGTGAGCAAATAACGACTTCCATGTTCCGTCCTTGTGGTAGGAATCTGATACTCTTACGATGTCTGATGTTAGCTGTTTTTACAAGTAAAAGGAACAAAATGGCAACAGTAATTGGGCTGGACATCGGCGGCACGAAGATCGCGGCCGCCAGGGTGACCGACGGCGTAGCCGAGAACATCATCACCACCCCGACCCCCGCCACACAGGGGCCGGAGAAAATCCTCGATGCCGCAGCAGGCCTTGCTGCCCAGCTGGGTCACGGCCCCATCGGGGTCTCCTCCGCCGGTCTCATCGATCCGTTTAAAGGGACGGTGCAGTTCGCTACAAGCCAGCTCACCGGCTGGAAGGGGACAGACGTCGCCGGGGGGCTTTCGGCCCGGCTCGGGGCTGAGGTCTCCGTGCTTAACGACGTCCAGGCGCACGCCCTTGGCGAATACCTCCACGGAGTGGGGCGAGGGCACGAGTCCATGCTGCTCGTCGCGCCGGGCACCGGTATCGGCGGTGGCGTGATCCTCAACGGGCGGCTCCTGCTCGGTGCCCACTTCGCGGCAGGCCACGTCGGCCACGTTGATTCCCACGGCGCCGAAGGCGTCGCCTGCACGTGCGGGAGGGATGGCCACGCGGAGGCGATAGCCAGCGGTTTCGGTATCGAGCGGGCCTACGAGGAACGGGTGGGGATGCACCTTACCGGAAGGGATATCTCGCAGGAGGATAGCGCCGTAGCGCGGGAGATTCTCGCCACTGCCGGGCGCACCTTCGGGCGACTCATCGGCGGGCTCGTCAACGTCTTCGATCCGGGGCTCGTGGTCACGGCGGGATCTGTCATGAAGGCGGGAAAGGTCTGGGAACAGGCGTTTAGGGAGGGCTTCGACGCGTCGTGCATGGAGCTGTTGCAGGACACGCCCATTGTCAGTGGAACGTTGGAAAACGCGGCACTCGTCGGAGCTGCCGCGTGGGTTAGCGAAAGGAAAAATTATGAAGTTCAGTGATCTGCAGGGCAAGCTCGTCGTCTCCTGCCAGGCGTACCCGGGGGAGCCGATGCGGCACCCGGACACGATGGCGCAGGTGGCGGAGGCTGTGGTCGAGGGAGGGGCCGCGGGCGTTCGTCTGCAAGGACTGGAGGACATTAAGGAGGCGCGCACGCGTGTCGACGTCCCCATCATCGGTCTGGTGAAAGAGGGCTACGAGGGCGTGTACATCACCCCCACGCTGGAGCTGTGTATCGCCGTCGCCGATGCCGGCGCGGACGTGGTCGCGCTCGACGCGACGACGCGGCCCCGCCCCGATGGCCTCACCTTCCCGGAGACCGTGCACAAGTTGCGTGAGGCGCGTCCAGACGTGCTCATCATGGCCGATTGCGACTGCATGGAATCCGCACGTCAGGCGGTGGACGCAGGCGTCGATGTCATTTCCACTACCCTGGCGGGCTACACGGAGGCGCGGCCGAAGACGGAGGGGCCGGACCTCGAGCTGCTGCGTGAGATGCACGACACCTACCCCGACGTTCCGCTTATCTGTGAGGGCCGGATCCACTCGGGCGCGGATGCGAAAGCGGCCCTCGACGCCGGTGCGGACACCATCGTGGTGGGCACCGCGATCACCCACCCGACCTCGATTACGTCCTGGTTCGTGGAGGCGATTAGCTAATCTCAAGCCCACGCGCCTTGTTGCGTGCCTCGTCGAGGTTGCGCAGCAGGGGCGCGTAATGGGAGAACACAGCTTCCTTGTACTTCTCCAGGTTCCCCTCCTCGGCGGCGGCGAGGATATCGCCGTGGGCGGAGGCGGTGAGGAGGATGTCCTTCGCCGTGGCGACTTGCAGCATCGGCTGGATGGCCGTGTGCACGTCCCAAAATGCTTCGGTGAGCTGGCGGAACAGCTGGTTATCGAGGGGGCTCAACAGTTTGGTGTGGAAGTACTTGTCCTCTTCGGGGAAGGAGTCTCCGCGGGCGGCGATTTCCTCCATCTTCTCCACCACCTTGTGGAGGGCAGCCGAGCGCTTGCCTTTCCAGGCGCGAACGACGGCGGGGGCAAAGGCAAGGTCGAGGGCCTGGCGCACCTCGACAATTTCGATGAGGACGCGGTAGTCGGATCCCGGGTTCAGAAGGCCGCGGAAGACGAGGAGTTCCACCATGGGTTCCATGGAGGCGTTGGCGACAAAGGTGCCGTAGCCGTGCCGGACCTCGACGATGTCCAGCGCCGTGAGGTTGGAGATCGCCTCGCGCACGCTCGAGCGGGATACCCCCAGGTCCTCACAGATGGAGGCCTCGGTGGGGAGCGGATCGCCGGGCTGCAGGTTGTTCTGCAAGATGTAGTCCTTGATGGCGGCCATGGTCTCATAGCTCCGCCCGTGCTTGCGCGTGGGGGAGTGCGTGAGCTTTCTGTCTGCCCCGCCTGTCATGGGACGGAGGGAGGGTCTGTCCTTCGGTGACTTGGACGTTTTCGCCATGGTTTTCTCCTGTCTCAAAAAAGTGCCTACGTCATACTATAGGCCATGTCCTTATCTGATGTCGGGCAATGGGGTGAACTTGGTCATATGCGGGTGTGACGAACGAACTACCCCCGAACTCTAGAAACTTCTTGTGTTTAGATGTCTGACATCTTATGCTGGGTATAACCATCCGAACAGACCGGACAGATTCCGGCCTGATACAGAGAGGTCACTATGAAGAATCTCAAGAAGGGCGTCGTGGCAGTCGTTGCCTCACTGGCCCTTACGCTGACCGCCTGTGGCGGTTCCTCTGAAACTTCCTCATCTGCCGCCGGCGGGGACACCGCCACATCTACCCAGGGTGGAGAAATCAACCTGGGTGTGGCGTACGAGACCACCAACTATGACCCGTCGAGCACCTCCTCGGCGCTGGCTATGGGCACCAACTGGCACGTGGTGGAGGGCTTGTACGAGCTCAACATGAGCGACTACAGCACCCGCAACGCGCTGGCCAAGGATGCCCCTGTTAAGATCAGCGACACCGAGTACGAGGTCACCCTGCGTGACGGCGCGAAGTTCTCCGACGGCACGCCCGTCACCTCCGCTGATGTTGTGGAGTCCTTCAAGCGCGCTGCCGCAGAGGGCAACATTTACGCCTCCTTCCTGGACTTCATCGATTCCGTGGAGGCCAAGGACGACACTACGGTGACGATTAAGCTGAAGACCCCCTTCTCGCTCGTCGAAAAGCGTCTGGCCACGGTGAAGATCATCCCAGCAGCCTCCACCAAGGACGAGATGACGTCGATGCCGATCGGCTCCGGCCCGTGGAAGTACGAGTCCATCACGGATTCCAAGATCACCGCCGTGCCCAACGAGCACTACAACGGTGACGAGAAGTACGCGGCCAAGGCGGACAAGATGGTCTGGGACGTGATCAAGGACGACACCGCCCGCACCACCGCCGCCCAGTCCGGCACCATCGACATCATGGAGGCCGTCCCCGCAGACAACGCCCAGATGCTCGAGGCAGCGGGCATGAAGGTGGACGAGGTCGACGGCTTTAACCTCCCGTTCCTCCTCTTCAACACATCCAAGGCTCCGTTCGATAACGCCAAGGTCCGCCAGGCCTTCCTCTACGCCGTGGACACCGACAAGCTCATCCAGAACAATATGAGCGGCAAGGCCAAGGCGGCCACGAGCTTCCTGCCGGAGAGCCATCCGAACTACCACAAAGCAGCCAACCAGTTCACCCACGACCCGGAGAAGGCCAGGGCGCTCCTCGAGGAAGCGGGTGTGAAGGACCTGTCCGTCACCCTGCTCACCACCGACCACCCGTGGATCTCTGATCTCGCACCGCAGATCAAGTCCGATCTCGAGGCCGTGGGCATTGCCACCTCCATCCAGTCCGAGGCATCTGCGTCCCTGTACGCCAACAACCTCGACGTGGAGAACCCGACCTTCGACCTGGCGCTGGCGCCCGGCGATCCGTCCGTGTTCGGCAATGACCCGGCACTGCTCATCAACTGGTGGTACGGCGACAACGTCTGGACCAAGCAGCGCACCTTCTGGCAGAAGTCCGACCCGGCAAAGTTCGCCGAGCTGAAGGCACTCATGGATGAGTCCACCCAGCTTGAGGGCGAGGCCCAGCAGGCCAAGTGGAACGACGCAATGGATCTCATCTCTGAAGAGGTTCCGCTGTACCCGCTGTTCCACCGCACCATGATCACCGGTTACAACGCAGACAAGTTGAACGGCTTCGCGCCGATCGGCACCACGGGCCTGTGGGCCCTGGGTGTTTCCACCAAGTAGTAACCACGAAGCGCCGCCTTTTGACGTGAAAACGGCGGCGCTTTTTGTGTAAAGGAGAACACAGGTGAACACACTTATCCGCCTCATCGGGAGGCGACTTGTGGCCCTGCCGCTCATGATCCTGGGCGTCACCTTCCTCGTCTTCGTGCTCATGAGTCTCTCGCCGATCGACCCGGCGTACTCGGCACTGGGGGAGAACGCGACGCCGGCGGCGTTAGAGGCCTACCGTGAAAACCACGGGCTCAATGATCCGTGGATCGTCCAATTCGGCAGCTACGTGGCTGGCCTCTTGCAGGGTGACCTCGGCACCTACGGTGTCGGCGAGGATTCCGTTTCCGCCAAGGTCTTCACCGCCCTCCCCATTACGATGCAACTGACCTTCATCGGCCTGTTCATCGCCATCATCTTTTCCTTCCCGCTCGGTGTCCTGGCCGCCCTCTACCGCGACCGCTGGCCCGACCAGGTGATCCGCATCGTCTCAATTGCCTGCCTGGCTACCCCGAGCTTCTGGCTCGCCATCCTGCTCATCCTCGTATTCATGGGCAAGCTGCCGGTCGCCGGCGCATTGCCCGCGTTCGGCGATGACCCGGCTGGCTGGTTCCAACGCATGCTCCTGCCCTCGTTTGCCCTGGCTGTGCCCGTCATCGGCCAGATGACCCGCATCGTGCGCACCTCGATGGTGGAGGAGCTGGATAACGACTACGTCCGTACGGCGCTCGGCGCCGGCATCCCCAAGCACATCGTTGTCAGCCGAAACGTGCTGCGCAACGCGCTGATCACCCCGGTGACGGTGCTGGGTCTGCGCGTCGGCTACCTCATGGGTGGCGCCGTCGTCATCGAGATCATCTTCAACCTGCCGGGCATGGGCCGCGTGCTCATCGACGGCATCACGCAGAACTGGGTCACCGTGGTCCAGGGAGCAACCCTTGTGGTCGCCATCGCGTTCATCATCGTGAACATCGTGGTCGACCTGCTCTACATCCTCATCAACCCGAGGATCAGGACGGTGTAGTGAAATGACAAAGCTGGAAAAAGTTACCGCCCCGGGCGTCAAGTTCCAGGGCCTCAAGCGGATGAGCACAGGTTCCAAGATTGCGTTGGTGATCCTCGCCCTCATCGCGCTGTCCGCGATTTTTGCGCCGCTTCTCGCGCCGCACGACCCCACGGCCATCGATATGAAGGGTCAGCCGCCGTCGAGTGAGTTCTGGTTCGGCACCGACAACCTCGGCCGCGATGTGTTCAGCCGCCTCCTCTACGGTGGCCGCTACTCGCTCACCGTGGGGCTTGCCGCGACGGGACTTGCCCTGCTAGCCGGGGCGATCTTCGGCTCCATCGCCGCAGTGTCCGGCAAGGTGGTGTCCGAGATCATCATGCGCATCATGGACATCATCATGTCGATCCCCGGCATCGCACTGGCCGCCGTGGCCGTCGTGGTGTTCAAGAACCCCGAGCACCCGGAAAAGATGCTGGGTGTCATCATTGCCGCCATCGGCTTCGTGTACATTCCGCAGCTCACCCGCATCGTACGGGCAAACGTGTTGAGCGAGTACGGCGAGGATTACGTCAACGCCGTTGTCGTCTCCGGTGCCCGCGCGCCGTGGATTTTGACCAAGCACGTGGCGCGCAACACCGCGGCCCCCGTGCTCGTGTTCGCCACGGTGCTCGTCGCCGACGCGATCATTCTCGAGGCCTCGCTGACCTTCATCGGCGCCGGTCTGCAGGAGCCGACCCCCACGTGGGGCAATATTCTCAGTTCCGCGCAGCAGGGCGTGCTGCGCGGCGAGTGGTGGCAGGCGCTGTTCCCGGGCCTGGCCATCATGATCACCGTGCTGTGCCTCAACATTTTGAGCGAGGGCATCACCGACGCGATGGTCGCGGCCCCCACCGGCCCCGTCGTCGCCGAGCACCGCGAAGAAGATCAGCTGCTCACGGACCCCGTCAAGGCATACGCCACGCAGCACGATGCTCTCGTCGCCCGCCTGAACAGGCTCGCCGAGGTGGAATCGCAGCGCACCGACCGCTACGCGCCGGAGCCCGGTACCACGCCGCTGCTGGAGGTGAAGGACCTGTGCATCCGTTTCCCGCGCCACGGCGATGTGAATGTGGTTGACCACGTGAGCTTCTCCGTTGCCGCTGGTGAGACGATGGGTCTTGTCGGTGAGTCGGGATGTGGCAAGTCGATTACCGCCTTCGCCATCATGGGTCTCCTCGATCCCAAAGCCGAGATCAGCGGCGAGGTCTATTACAAGGGTGAGGACCTCCTACAGATGGACGTCGACAAGCGCCGTGGACTCCTCGGCCACGAGATGGCGATGATCTACCAGGATGCCCTGTCCGCGTTGAACCCCTCGATGCTCATCAAGTCCCAGATGGCGCAGCTCACCAAGCGCGGGGGCACGCGTAGCGCCGAGGAGCTCCTCGAGCTCGTGGGGCTCGATCCCAAGCGGACGCTGGAGAGCTACCCGCACGAACTGTCCGGCGGCCAGCGCCAGCGCGTCCTCATCGCGATGGCGTTGACCCGCGACCCGAACCTCATCATCGCCGACGAGCCGACGACGGCCCTCGACGTGACGGTGCAGAAGCAGGTCATCGAGCTCATCAAGAACCTGCAGGAAAAGCTCGGATTCACGATGGTGTTCGTGTCCCACGACCTGGCCCTGGTGGCCGAGGTGGCCTACTCCATCACGGTGATGTACGCCGGGCAGGTCATCGAGCAGGCCTCCACCCGCGAGCTGCTCACCGACCCCCAGCACGAGTACACCCGCGGCCTGCTCGGCGCGGTGCTGTCCATCGAGGCTGGCTCCGGTCGCCTGCACCAGGTGCCGGGCACCGTCCCGAGCCCGCAGGACTTCCCCGTGGGCGACCGGTTCGCGCCGCGCTCCTCGCACCCCTCGGTGGGGCTTACCACCCCGCGGGTCATGCGCACGGTCCCCGGTACGTACCACGTCTACGCCGATCTTCCGGACGAGCTCCAGTGGGCCGCGCAGGAGGAACGCGCCGGTAGGCTCACCCCCGGGCTTACCGACGAAGACTATGCCGAGCTTGGCAAGAAACATGAGGTGACCAAATGAGTACCACGCCGATCATCCAACTCGATGACATCAAGGTTCACTTCCGCAGCCGCACTGGCCCGCTCCTCCACCCGAACATCGTCAAGGCCGTCGACGGCGTGAGCCTCACGCTCATGCCCGGCGAAACAATCGGCATCGTCGGCGAATCCGGCTGCGGCAAATCCACCACCGCCAACGTCATGTGTGGCCTGCAAAAGCCCACGAGCGGCACGGTGTATTTCCGCGGCGAGGACGTGACCAAGCGCACCGCCAAAAACCGCAAGAAGATAGGGCGCGTGGTCTCCGTCGTGTTCCAGGACCCGTCCACCGCGCTGAATGCGCGCATGACGGTTCGGGACCAGCTGAAAGACCCCCTCAACGTGCACAACGTGGGGGAGAAGTCTGAGCGTGACGGCGAGGTAGAAGAGCTCATCGCGCTGGTGGGCCTGCCGCACTCGACGCTCGACGCCCTGCCTGGCCAGCTGTCCGGCGGGCAGCGGCAGCGCGTGGCCATCGCCCGCGCGCTGGCGCTCAATCCCGACGCGATCATCGCCGACGAGCCGACCTCGGCCCTCGACGTCTCGGTTCGTGCCCAGATCTTGAACCTGCTTACGGATCTCAAGAACAAACTGGGCTTGTCCATGGTGTTCATCTCCCACGATATCCAGACCGTGCGCTACGTCTCGAACCGGATCATCGTCATGAACCATGGCCACATCATCGAGGAAGGTCCTGCTAGAGAGATCTTCTCCAACCCGAAGGACGACTACACGCGCGCCCTCCTCGGCGCCGCGCCGTCTCTCCTTCACCCCGACATGACAAAGATAGAAAGTTAAGTACCCTCCCATGACTGATTTCCATGGAGTCATTCCCCCCGTCGTCATCGCCCGTCACGACGACGGCAGCTTCGACGAGGAATCAACCACCAAAAACCTCACCCGGCTCATCGACGCCGGCGTCAACGGCCTGTTCATCCTGGGCAGCTCCGGCGAGGGTGCATTCGTCACCGATGCCGAGCGCGACCAGGTGGTGAAAAATGCGATCAGTGTGGCCGCCGGTCGCGTCCCCGTCCTCGTCGGCTGCATCGACACGCAGACGAGCCGCGTCATTGAACACATCAAGCATGCCGAGGCCTGCGGCGCCGACGGTATCGTCGCCACGGCGCCGTTCTACGCCCTGGGTGGGCTTGCCCAGGTGGAGCGCCACTTCCGCTGCCTGGCACAGGCAACCACGCTGCCGATCTTCGCCTACGACATCCCCGTGTGCGTCCACGTCAAGCTCCCCCCGGAGCTCCTGGTCAGGCTCGGCCGCGACGGCGTGCTTGCCGGTGTGAAGGATTCCTCCGGCGACGATGTCTCCTTCCGTTTCCTGTCCCTTCTCAATGAGGAGGCAGGCCACCCGCTGAAGCTGTTCACCGGCCACGAGGTCGTCGTCGACGGCGCGTACCTCTCCGGCGCCGACGGCTCCGTCCCGGGGCTGGGCAATATCGACCCGTGGGGCTACGTCCGCCAGTGGAAGGCCTTCACCGAGGGCGACTGGGAGACCGTGAAGAAGGAGCAGGACCGGTTGGCGCGCCTCATGCGCATCACGTCGGTCGCCCACTCGGTCACCGGTTTCGGTGCCGGTGTTGGGGCCTTCAAGCAGGCCCTCAAGCTGCAGGGGATCTTCGCTTCCGCGCGCATGCCGGAGCCGGTCCCACAGCTTGTCGACGACGAGGTAACGTCCATCCGGGCGATCCTCGACGCCGAGGGAGTGCTGTAAAAGATGTACATTGACCCGGACATCGCCTCCTGGCTGGATTCCCTCGTGCCCCTGGATATCGCCGATCTCCCCGCCGCCCGGCAGGCCTCGGCGAAAAACCAGCAGGGTGCCGCATTCCCCGGCACCCACGACGGCAGGATGAAGGTCATGGGGGACGGCTCCCGGGTCATTTTTAACATCCACGGCGGCGGCTTCGTCCTCGGCTCCACCTCCGGCGATGACCCGGAAAACGCGCTCTTGGTGGACGAACTCGGCGTCACCGTCGTCTCCCCGGAATACGGCCTCGCCCCCGAGAACCCGTATCCGGGACCCGTCGCCGAATGCTGCGAGGCGCTCGAATACATCGTCCGGCAGCTCGACCCGCACCCACTCATCATGGGGCACTCTGCTGGCGGTGGGCTGGCGGCGATGGTCACCCAGTGGGCGCTGGAACAGGGGATTGCCCCCGCCGCGCAGGTGCTCATCGAGCCGGAGCTTGACCCGGCGTGCGCGTCGGAAAGCATGCGAACCTACGCCGCAGGCCCCGTGTGGACGGCTGCCAACGGCCGCCTCTCATGGGACTACCTGCTTAACGGGAAGGAGCTTACGATTCCGGCGCGCTCAGCCCCTGCCACCTACGCCATCGTGAACCAATCCGATCCGCTTCGCGATGAGGGGCTCCGCTACGCCCTGGCCCTGGCCGATGCCGGCACTCCCGTCACCATCAAAATGTATCCGGGCACCGTCCACGGATCCATGAGCTGCATGGGGGCGGGCGTGACCGCCCACGCTTACGAGGAGCTTCTCGCCTTTATCCGGCAGGTTCTGCAGTAGAGCGAAAATACAATTCAGCCGACATGTTCACCATGTCGGCTGAATTGTGTAAGAAGGTTTTCTAGAGACGAGGGGCGGGAACCGCGCTATTGTCTGTGCCATCTAGATCGTCAATCTCGTCCTGGAAGACGGGGGAGGTGTTAGCGGCGTGATCGAGGATGAACTTCGAGCCGAGGATGATGATGCACACGGCCGTGATCGTGAAGGTGGGGACGGAGAAGAGCGCATCCATAAAATCCCACCCGTACGCCATGAGGATGGCGAGCATACCGAATGCCCAGCAGCCGACGATTGTCAGCGAGCAAACGGTTTCTGTGCTCTTCCATGTCATGCTTTAAGGATATGTTAAGAAACGTCTCAACTTGCAGCAGATGGTCTAATCGACCCTCGTTTGGGGGTATGTCCACAGTCCGGAATGAAAGAAACGTGCACCAGCGGGGCCGGGACGTTTTTCTCTACACTGGGCACCATGAGGTCACCACTTTTTGAACAGTCCAACATGGAAAACGAGACGCGTGAGCGCTGGACCATGCAGTCAAAGAAGATGCTCAGGGTTGTCGTCACGGAGGATAACCCCGTGATCGCCACGGCCGGCGCCATGGTCGCCTACCAGGGACGCGTGAAGTTCAACCACCAGTCCTCCGGCTCCCTGGGGAAGTTCTTCAAGAAGCATCTCACCGGCGAAGACACCCCCATGATGCGGGTAACCGGTGACGGGGAAGTGTTCTTCGCCCGCGATGCCGCCAACGTCTTCCTTATGGAACTCGAGGGGGGAAACGACGGCCTGTCCGTCAACTCAAGCTCGCTCCTGGCCTACGACCCGACCCTCGACGACGACATCCGCAGGCTTCGTGGGGCGGGCTCCCTCCTCAGTGGAGCCGGCCTGTTCAACGTCAACCTCACAGGCCGTGGCATGGTAGCGCTGTGCTCGAAGGGCACACCCCTGGTGCTGGACTGCTCGCAGCAGGACACATTCGTTGACCCGCAGGCTGCTGTCTGCTGGTCGGCGAACCTTGCTCCGGAGATCACCACGGACATCAACCTCAACACGTTCATCGGCCGGGGTTCCGGCGAAGCGTTCCAGATGCGCTTCTCCGGCCCGGGCTTTGTCGTCGTGCAGCCATCCGAGGGGATCGGCACCCCCGTCCTGAAGGCAGAATAAATCGGGTAGCCGGCTACCCGTAGCTGGCTACCCATAGCCGGGGGAGCCGGCTGCCCGGGTGGGGGAATCGCCGAACTACAGCCGGGCCTCTGCGGCGGTGAGAGTAAAGCTGTGGGCGCCGGTGCCGCAGATGACACGGTCGGGATCGACCTTGCAGTAGTTGTCACCCACCTGCACGCGCCGCCCCTCGGTGAGCCGCAGGTTGCCCCGGGCGGTGGCATCGAGGTGTGTCCACCCAATGCCGTCGGCGGTGGACACAAGTGCGTTGAGGTCTCCCGCAGCGTCGGGGTGAACAGGGGTTTTCACTGGCGCGTCAGCCCGGCAGGCTGCACCGTCAGCGGTGACCTGGCATAGCGCGCGGGCATCCGGCCCGACCTGGGCGAGGAATCCCGGGCCGAAGACGGCGGCATCGACGTTGGCGTAGCCGTCATCGTGGGCGACGGCGAACGCGTCCTGGGGGAGGATATGGGAGGCGGCCTCGTAGGCGTCCCCGCACACCGGGGCACCCGTTGCCACGCAGGCGGAGGTGAGAAAAGAGACAATTGTTCCGAGAATACTCATGGCGACCAGCGTAACGGAAGTGGTTCCCGCGATGCGTAGGACATCTTCTAAAAAGGAAAGGCAATAGGGCCGGAAAGAACAGGGCCGGAAAGAACAGGGGCGGAAAAACGAGGACGGAGAGAACGGAACGGAAAGAAACGAGGCAGGGAAAGAAAAAGGCGTGAGGTCTGCGGATGTGTCACAGACCTCACGCCGGATATTGCATACCGGGTGCAATTTATTGCGCCCCAGACGCGTGCCCCAGACGTGTGCCCCAGACAGGATTCGAACCCGCGACCAGCCGGGTAGAAACCGGATGCTCTAATCCGCTGAGCTACTGGGGCAGTGGATAACATCGTACCCTTAGTTATCGCAAAATCAGAATACGGGTTAGCCTGTCTAGTATGAAAGCTCGGCGCTCACTCCCGGTCTACACCGTCTTTGTCGTGGTAGCGGGAATTATCGGTGTCATCGTGTCCACCGTGTTCCTCGCTCAGTCCCTGGCAGCACTGGGCATTCCCGATCCAGGGCCGGCCACCACGGCGGGCCTCCCCTTCTTCCGCGCGGCGGGCCTCATGCTCGCGTGCCTGGGCGTGGGAAACTACCTTCTGGCGGCGTTTTTCATCCACCCGCAGGAGCGCACGGAGCTCCCCACCACGCGGCTCACCGTCGACGGGGCAATCGCCGTCCGCTCGGGGAGCTGGGCGATGCTCGCTTGGGCGCTCATCGCTGCGTTCATGATTCCTCTTTACCTTTCCGACGTCTCCGGGGAACCGCTTACAAAAACCCTCCAGCCCGCCATGTGGCCGGTCGCCATCGACCAGGTATCCACATCCCTCGCGTTCGAGTGGGTCGCCATCTTCGCGTTCATCACGGGAGCTGCAGGCCTGGTCGTCCGCCGCTGGCTGCCCACCCCGTTTTTGCTGGTGGGGGCGATCCTTACCATCGTCCCGCTTGGCCTCGAGGGGCACTCGGCTACCGGTGGTAACCACGACTACGGTACGAACTCCTACCTCTGGCATCTGCTCTTTCTTGTCCTGTGGGTCGGCGGGCTCATGGCTCTCGTCGCCCACGCGCGCAGGCGCGGCCCGGAGCTTGACCTTGCCGTGAAGAGGTTTTCTCCGATGGCCCTCGTGGCGATCATCGCTATGGCTGCCTCCGGCCTCATCAACGCCGGCATCCGCCTCCACTTCATGGACTGGTTCACCTCCGGATACGGCCTCGTGCTGGTGGGAAAGACCGTTCTCATCCTCGTCTGTGGCGTGCTGGGCTACCTCCACCGCGAGCGAACGATGCCGTATCTCAAGGAAAAACCCGAACTGTTTACTCGCATCGCCGTTGTCGAGGTAATCGTCATGGCGGTGATCACGGGTCTTGCAGTGTCCCTCGGTCGCACCCCGCCCCCGCCTCCCCGCACCGTGGATATCAACTCCATGGATATCCTCATCGGCTATCGCCTGAAAATTCCCACCACTTTCTGGAATGTGTGGACGATGTGGCGCTTTGACCTCATGTTTGGCACGATCGCCATCGTGCTCGCCGCCATCTACCTGTGGAACGTGCGCAAGCACTCCTACTGGCCGTGGCAGCGCACCATGTGGTACATGATCGGCTGTGCGATGCTGCTGCTCACCATGTGTAGCGGCATCGGCATGTACATCCCGGCCAGCTTCTCCATGCACATGGTGGGACACATGATCCTCTCCATGGGCGTTCCCGTCTTCTGGGTGCTCGGTGGTCCGCTCACCCTCATCAAGGAGACGCATAAGGGCGAGGATATCGAGTACATCATTGATGCCCTCGTGAACTGCCGCCTTATGAAGGTGATCATGCACCCAGGGTTCAACACTGTGCAGTTCGTTGTGGTGTACTACATCCTCTATGTCACCCCGCTGTACGAGTACCTCGTCTGGGAGCACGCCGGGCATCTCGGGATGAACGTGGTGTTCATCCTATCCGGCACCTTCTACTACTGGCAGCTCATCGGCGTCGACGAGCACCCGCATGGTCACAAGCCCATGAATAATCTCTGGTGGCTCATGATCTCCCTGCCGTTCCACATGTATTTCGGCATCTACCTCATGCAACTCGGCGATGTCATGGCTTTCGACTTTTACAACGCGCTGCAACTGCCGTGGAACCCGGATTTGCTCTGGGATCAGCGCGTCGGCGGTGGCATTGCGTGGGCTGCCGGGCAGTTCCCGCTCATTATTGTCTTCGGTGCGCTGCTATGGCGGTGGTTTACGGAGGACAAGAAGGAACAGGCTGAGTATGAGGAGCGCGCCATCATTAATGACGACGCTGACCTGCGCGCCTACAACGAGTACTTGGAACAGATGCATCGCGGTGAGGTTCCCGACGCGGAATACTTCAACAAAGAAATCAAAAAATAGCTGTGGAATTCGCTCGTTATCCACAGGTATCGGAATAACCATGCCGGCCCCTGTTGCGGGGGTCGGCATGTGCCTGTTTTCTGGTAGTGCAACTGCACACCGCCAACCAGAAAGGCACATATTCACCATGTCAACCACCAATGTCACCCTCGTGGGTAACATCTGCAGCAAGCTGGAGCTGAAGGATATTCCAGCAAATAAAGGTATGTCCGCAACACAGGTCTGCACCTTCCGCGTCGCGTGCGACAAGAAGATCCCGACGGGACAAACCGACGAAGACAATCGGCCCATCTATGACTCCGCCGATGTGCTTTACATCGGCGTGGAGTGCTGGGGTGAGCTGGCCAAGAACGTCAACTCGACGCTCAACATCGGTTCACCTGTGGTCATCAGTGGCAAGATCGTCACATCCTCGTGGGAGGAGAAGGTTGATGGGGACAAGACCGTCAGGCGCTCCATCATCCGCTGCCGGGCCTACCACGTGGGTCCCGATCTGCTGCGTGAGGCATTCATTTCTCGGGGAGAAATGATGGATCTCGCTGAGGAGACAGCGCAAAAGCGGCTGAAAAAACTGGTGGAACAGCACCAGCAACAGCAACGTCAGAAGCAAACGCAGCAAGGCCAGCAACCACAAGTCAATCGGGAGCGTGCGCGGGTGAACCCCTCCAGCAACGCCGCGTAGCTGAACCTCGGTGGGTAGAATAGACCACCATGCCTACCGAGACGTTGAAGAAAACCCTGATCATTGTCGCCGCGCTGAACTTCGCGTACTTCTTCGTGGAGTTCGGCGTGGCGATTGCCATTTCATCGGTGTCCCTCATCGCGGACTCCGTTGACTTCCTTGAGGACGCGTTTGTTAACACCCTCATCGTCATCGCGCTTGGGTGGTCACTGAAGCGCAGGGCGCTTGTGGGCAAGATTATGACGTTCATCATCTGCCTTCCCGCGCTGGTAGCGGGAATACAAGCCATCCTAAAGGCGTTGAATCCAGTGGTACCGGATCCGTGGGCGCTCGCCGCTACGGCAGGCGGGGCAGCAGTGGTGAACCTTGCCTGCTCCCTCATCCTCATGCGTGTGCGCCACCACGGTGGTTCCATGACGCGCGGTGCGTTCCTCATCGCCCGCAACGATGTAATCGTGAACCTTCTCATCATCGCCTGCGGGTTTGTGACGTACTGGACGGCGTCCGGCTGGCCCGACATTATTCTCGGCGTGGTCATCATCGCGCTCAACGTGAGCGCGGCCAAGGAAGTGTGGGAGGCCGCCACCGAGGAGGAGCTCGCCGCCAAGGCGAAGGCAGGGGAGTTCGACGACGACTAAAACGAAGTCGAACCGAACCGCAGAATACGGTAGCCTTAGCGGAGGAATTACGAGGGTTAGACAAGAAAGGCGTTGAACCCAGTGGGTGAATTTATTTACACGATGAAGAACGTGCGGAAGGCGCACGGCGACAAGGTGATCTTGGACAACGTCACCATGGCGTTTTACCCCGGGGCGAAGATCGGTGTGGTCGGCCCCAACGGTGCGGGTAAGTCCTCCATCTTGAAGATTATGGCCGGCCTGGACCACCCGTCCAACGGCGAGGCCTTCCTCGATCCGGGTGCCACCGTCGGCATCCTTCTGCAGGAGCCGCCGCTCAACGAGGAGAAGACCGTCCGCGGAAACGTAGAAGAGGGCCTCGGCGAGATTTATGAAAAGCTGCAGCGCTACGAGAAGATCGCCGAGGAAATGGCGACGAATTACACCGACGAGCTCATGGAGGAAATGGGCACGCTGCAGACGGAGCTGGATGCGGCCGACGCGTGGGAGATCGATTCCAAGATCGACCAGGCTATGGATGCGCTGCGCTGTCCGCCCGGCGACGCCCCTGTCACCAACCTTTCCGGTGGTGAGCGCCGCCGCGTGGCACTTGCCAAGCTCCTGCTCTCCGAGCCGGATCTTCTGCTTCTCGACGAGCCCACCAACCACCTCGACGCCGAGAGCGTTCTCTGGTTGGAGCAGCACCTGCAGAAGTACCCGGGCGCCGTCCTCGCCGTCACCCACGACCGCTACTTCCTTGACCACGTCGCCGAGTGGATCTGTGAGGTTGACCGCGGCCAGCTGTACCCCTACAAGGGCAACTACTCCACCTACCTGGAGACCAAGGCTGAGCGCCTTGAGGTCGCCGGCAAGAAGGACGCCAAGCTGCAGAAGCGCCTGAAGGACGAGTTGAAGTGGGTGCGCTCCGGTGCGAAGGCCCGCCAGGCCAAGAACAAGGCTCGTCTGGAGCGCTACGAGGAAATGGCGGCCGAGGCCGAGAAGTACAAGAAGCTCGACTTCGAGGAAATCCAGATCCCGACCCCGCCACGTCTGGGCAACCAGGTTGTGGAGGTCAAGAACCTGTACAAGGGCTTCGACGGTCGCACGCTCATCAAGGACCTCTCCTTCACCCTGCCGCGTAACGGCATCGTCGGTGTTATCGGCCCGAACGGCGTGGGCAAGACCACCCTGTTCAAGACGATCGTCGGCTTGGAGGAGCCGGATTCCGGTGAGGTCAAGGTTGGTCAGACGGTGAAGCTCAGCTACGTCGACCAGAACCGTGAGAACATCGACCCGGAGAAGACGGTGTGGGAGGTTGTGTCCGACGGCCTCGACTACATCCACGTCGGCCAGAACGAGATGCCGTCCCGCGCCTACATTTCCGCCTTCGGTTTCAAGGGCCCGGACCAGCAGAAGCCTGCCGGCGTCCTCTCCGGTGGTGAGCGCAACCGCCTCAACCTCGCGCTGACGCTGAAGAAGGGCGGCAACCTCATCCTCCTCGACGAGCCGACCAACGACCTCGACGTCGAGACCCTGTCCAGCCTGGAAAACGCCCTCACCAAGTTCCCGGGCTGCGCCGTGGTCATCTCCCACGACCGCTGGTTCCTCGACCGCACCTGTACCCACATCCTCGCCTGGGAGGGCAACTTCGAGGAGGGCAAGTGGTTCTGGTTCGAGGGTAACTTCGAGGACTACGAGAAGAACAAGGTTGAGCGCCTCGGCCCCGACGCCGCCCGCCCCACCGCCGTTCACCGCAAGCTCACCCGCTAAGTAGCTTGTCGACGACGGGGTGCACGCCGCTAGCGCGGAGTGCATCCCGTTTTTCGTGCCTGGACCCGAAAAACCCATTCCTTCAAAATTATATCTGATGAGGAAATTGTGGTGAAACCTCGCGCAAACGCTGGAGGAGCCTCGCGCAAACCGTGGTGAAACCGGGGGCAAGGTTTCTACCTGCGGAAGTATGGGGTGAGCTACTTTTTGAGGGATAGCGGGTTTCACCTAGAAGATATGCGCAAAATATTGTGGGACGGCGTGTGGTGTGCGCACGATAGGATGGGCGGGGAAAGAGGCGCTGACGTATGACCGGCCCAGTTCTTGAGACGCTTTCGACAGATGAGACTCGCCGGAGGATGACCGACCTAGAAGAAAAGATTAAGCCGATGACTTTCGATGGTTACCGGCGCCTCCGCGATGCTGGCGCAATTCCCACAGAAGAGGAGGAAGATCTGGATCTGTACGAGACCTACGCCTGGCTCATCCAGGATTTGCCGCCAGCATCAGCGTGATCGTAATCGCCCCAAAGCACAGGACGAGGATCGTCAAGCTCAACACGCCAATGGCGTTGGGCTCGACGGAATCATCGTTGATGCCCTCCACCTTCACGGCGTAGCGGTGCCGCTGCGTGACCAGGATCGCGACCGCTCCTAAGAGCAGCACAAAAACCGCGATGAAGACAGCGGGGCTGAAGGTCTCTACGAACTTCACCAGCGTGGCTGAGCACACGCACGTAGCCAAAACGGTACGTGACCAGGACAGCGTGGTTCGTTCCGGCTGAAGTCCCGGGTCGTCGTGTGTAGGAAGCGTACTCATCGCAGGAACAACACGATCACGACGGCGCAGGCAACAAACGCTGCAGCGGACAAAAGCGGGACGATGGCGGGCATCGGTAGCGGGCGCTCATTGCGCATGGCGCGCTCCACGCGTACCCAACGAAACGCCGCGCCCCCGGCGATGAACATGCCGACCGCCGTGACGAACACCGCCAACCACATGCGCACCGTCGGCCCGAGTCCCGCGATGGGGAACGCCTCGATGGCCACCCCGCCGGCAAGAAACGCCAACGACGTGCGCGTCCACGCAAGAAACGTGCGCTCGTTGGCGAGCGTGAAGCGCGGGTCGGGTTCGCTCCCCGTGGGGAACACGGCGCGCGCGAGGCGGGAACGGTTATCGGGCTCAGTCACGCTCCCCATTGTAAAGGTCCTTTCGCTTGTCGACGCTACGCCCCAGCCCCCACGTCCCTCGCCCGAGCCCCTTTCTCCTTCGTCGTTTTCCTTCCCGAGGGGCTGCAAATCCTCGCGTAAGCCTTTGACCTGCTGTTTTTTATGTGCGGTTGCAAGGGAGATTATGATCCCTCGGCAAAGCAGTTTCTGGCACGGGACATCCTTGATGAATCGCCACTTCTTGCTGTGTACCGTGCGCGAGACTCGGAGGATTCACAAATATCTAGGTGTTCAGCATCGCCGCTGCGGCGCGGGTGAAGTAAGCCTCCATCTGCGGGCGTACGGACTCCGGGGTCTCCGCTTTATCCAAAGCGTGGCGCATATTACTAAGCCAGTGCTCCATCGCCTCCTGATCAACGGCAAAGGGCATGTGGCGCCGGCGCAGCATGGGCGCGCCACGGTTCTGGCGGTAGAGCATCGGGCCACCGAAGTACTGGATCAAAAACCACGCAAGCCGGTTGCGCGCACCCTCCAAATCATCCGTTGGGTACATGGGCAATAGCACGTCGTCCTCTCGTACGCCCTCGTAAAAGAAAGCGGCAAGGCGGTGGAAGTAGTCCTCACCAAGCTGTTGATAAATGGTGGCGGACATATCCTGCATGTGCGGGTTTCCCAAATCCATACAGGGAATTATACAAAAGGGGTCCTTTGGTATTCCTGGATGAGCGTGTAGCCATCTTGGGCCGTGATGGTGGGAATGTCTTGAGGCAAAGAGAGGTCCCGCTGAACCATGGAGCTCAAAGAGCCGTGGGAGAGAACGTGCTCGCGCCGGGAAAGCTCGCGGATAGCCACGCCCGCAACGCGCTCGGGATGATCCACCATCGCCTCGCCGTAGATAAGCGGATCATGCTGGCCATCATCGCCTACGAGGATCCAGCGGATCTGGGGAAACTCCAGCATGAGGTTGCGTAGCTGCACCTTCTTGTGCTCCTGGCCGGAGCGGAAGAGTCCCGTGGGAGTGGGGCCCCAATCGGTGAGGAGCATCGGCCCCACGGGAAGCTTGTGCAGGGTGAGGAAGGTTTCCAGCATCTCATAGGTGTTCCACGCCCCGGTGGAGAGGTAGAACACCGGCGCGTGCGGGTGATTCCCCAGCACATGCTGGTAGAAATCCCCCATGCCGGGCACGGGCTTGCGGGCGTTGGTGTACTGCACCCAGGACACGTAGGCGGCCTGGAGGCTGCGGGGGAGGTTGGTCACCATGATCGTGTCATCGATATCGGAGATGAGCCCCACCTCGGTCTCATCGGAGATGATGAGGACGCGTCCTGTCACCGGTTTTGCGTTCTCCGCCTCGATTCTCACCTCGTGCCAGCCGGGCTCGAGGCCGTGGTCGAACACGGTGACGTCGATGTAGCCGTTGGGATTCGTGCGCGTAGTGACCGTCTTATTCCCGCAGGTGACGCTCACGGGGAGGTCTCCCACCTGGATGGTGAAGAATTGGCGGAACCCCCGCTGGGCCTCCTTGGAGGCGCGGTGGGCCGATTCAAAAAAGTCGTCGACAAGCCCGAGCGCAGTGTGGGCCCCAGGAGGAATGATGGGGGAGTAGTCCGCGTCAAGCGTCGGATCCTCCATGAGAACCCTGCCCAGGATGTGCGCCTTGTGCCTAGAGCCGTACCCGGAGAAGCCGGTGATCGCCGGGCGCCAACCGGCGCGGGTGGAGCGAGCCGTCCCGATCTTATTTGTCAGCGCCTCCACACGGCGCGCGATATCCGCCAATGCCATAGGTTCATCGTAGCCCGGCGGGGCGATGGGAGAGGTGGAAAGTGCAGGCTGGTCATCGCCAGGGGATCAACCGAATGGAATACACTGAAATGCCAGACACGGTGTGCAAGGAGGCGTGCTATGAGTTCTGAAGGTGATCTGGCAACCTTGTTTTCCCCGTCCATGACTCGCACCTTCGCGATGGGTAAAGAACCTGCTTTGTTCAGGGAACTCTTGGAAGAAGCAGGTCTGAACAAGCTAGACGAGGCATTCAAGGTGCTGGCCAAGCCAGGCAACCGCAATGATTATGTGTTTCGCTCCGCAATCGTACAAAAGCTCGTAGTGGGGAAGAACAAGCTGACAACCTCGGCGCTGCTAAATGAATTTCGGGTGCGAAATTCACGGGTGGACATCGGGGTCGCTGATAGTACTCTCACTGCCTATGAGATAAAGTCGGACCGTGATTCGTTCGCACGATTGCACACGCAGTTGAGTGACTACGCCCGGTTCTTCCGGCAATGCTACGTGGTTGTTTCTGAAGCTCGTGTGAAATCGGCGATCCGCAATGTTCCCCCCTGGTGTGGAGTTATCTCTCTCACTGACAAGTTCACGCTTCGCACGGAAAAACCCGCAGAGGATCTCCTTAATTCCAACTGCCCTGAGGTTTTGTGCAACTGTTTACGCATCACAGAGGCTCGGCAGGTTGTCACCGCTTTAGACGGTTCGTTTCCTGATCTGCCCAACACGTTGCAGAGGACGTACGCACGAGAGTGCTTCGTGCGAGCAGATATTGCCGAATTAAGCGACACTGTTCGAACCACTCTTATAGCGTCTAGAAAAAGCTCCACCCAACGTGCTGAGGAAGTAAGAGAGCTACCCTCCGCGTTGCGTGCAGCGTACCTGGCTGCACACTTCAACAAGAAGCAGGAAAACAATTATTTTGCTACCCTAAGATCAATAATGTAAAAGTCAAGGGGGATAGGTGTATTTTCCGTACTTTAGAGGTAAACAATTCGAGCTTCTGGCGCTTCGTGAATTTTCTTCCCGCGATAGCGCTGTTCCCGCAGGGAGTTTTCAGCCGATTGTGGAACCGGTGAGAGAAAATCTCAATACCTTGCAAAAGACTCTTCTTGAGCTGTCCAAGAATGGGCAAAGGTGTCATGTTGTGCTCAATCCTCGCTTGGGGCAGCTGAGTGGGCAAGCCCTCAAATTGAGCGACCTGGCGCCCGAGGATATCACTGAGGAAGACCAGGACCTGGTGAAGAGATTCATCGTTCCAGCCGTTCTCGTTACCGCTGATCATCGTGCTGAGCAGTGGCTTCCGATCGCTTCGAGAATCGAAGGCGATGATATTACCCTGATCCACGATGGAACTGCCCGACTAGATGAGGAGGTGCAGGTACTGAGCCGTTTTGACAAGATCACCCATGTGTTTGTCGGAACTGGGTTGGACGTGTACGCGTTACGCTGCAAGCAGCTACGGCAAGAAAAGAACGACGATTTTGTACGGGTCCTCGACGGATTTAGGTCTGCTGATAGGAATAGCGAATACCCGGAAGATGATTTTTTCTCAGAAAATCATCTTACGTACGTCTATCAGGACTACCAGGGATTCGGCGATTTTCTCACGATCGGGGATTCCTATTCTGAAACAGGAGGACCTGCGAGGGCGGTAGCGATTCACCTCACATACATTGACAAAAAGGATCTCAATCGAATGCGTTGCAGACACTTCGTCTCAGATACAAATGATTCGCCGGACGATCCAGGCAACAAATTCCTCGAGGCGGACAAGAAGCTCGTCACTGCGGTTAAACAGCCTCGTACGAGCGTTGAACTAACTCCCGCAGTCGGAGAGTTTAAACGTCTTTTCCATCAGCAACACTTCCCGGGGCTTGGATATGTAAAGAAGCTATCGATGTTGCATCATCTCTACACTATGGAACACTTTTTGGGGGACAATCCATGCAAGGAAAACAGCAAGTAAAAGCTCAATGGTGTTGTGAGCGCCACTTCAACGATAGTTTCCTGAATAGAAACGTCTTCACCGCGCAAGACCGCACGTGCTTTATGTGCGGATCTCAAGGCGAAAGGGGAGCCCTGACGAGTATTTTGCGGCCCTTGTTTAGGTCAAGTCCATTTGTGTGGTGTATCAACTGTTCCGTCCGACCGCTTATATATTGATGCCATTGCCGAAACACTGTCTATTGAGAGTGGGCACTTCTGGCATAAAGCATTTGAACGCAACGAGACCGTCCAGGCCCTTCAGCGGATCGGAAAACAGCTTTCCCATGTTTCGCTACTCATAATGACTGTGAATGGTTCTGAACGCTCTGAGCTGGATCAAGTAAACATCGAATACCTAAATAAAATCATCAAAGCAAAATAGGCAATAGCCAAAACGTTCAATACAAGTGCTGATCCGGGTAACTTCTTTTCCATGAGTAATTTCGACTTTGCTCCTAACAAACACGAGTACCCTGTTGAGGCTTTTACACCGGACGGTGAGCTGTGGTGGGAGTTCACGCAACGCGGATTAACCGGAGTTGTGGCACGCATGGTCTCGTGGTTGCGCTGGAATGTCGAAATCGGCGGACGGTTCACCACTCGTCAACTTCGTGAGACTCTCGGCATCTCCAACGAGCATGCCCAGCGCCGCCAACGTGAGCTTCGTGACTACGGGTGGGAGTACCTATCCACCAAGGAAGAACCTAGCCTGGGCGAGGACTGCATTCTTGAGAAGTACGGATGGTGGCCTGGTGACGGTCCGCGTCCCAAGCGGGACACCATCTCCGCGAAAGTGCGCCGACAGGTCTTTGAACGTGACGGTGGACGGTGCGTGCTCTGCGGGCGTGCCGCAGGCGAGAAATACGATGACGGCTCGATTGTCGTGCTTACCGCCGGCCACATCAAAGCGAACTCACACGGCGGAGCTGCCACGCTCGATAACCTGCAAACGGAGTGCCGAGTGTGCAACGAGTCAGCCAAAGCTGACACGGGCTCTGCTGCTGATCCGCAGGCGGTAGTCGAGCAGGTCAAGTCATTGAAGAAAACCGACCGCCTGGAAATGCTGTCGTGGATTCGAGCCGGTCAGCGTTCCCGAACCCAACTCGACCGAGCCTTTGATGAGTATCGGCTCGGTGGCCCCTCGTGCAGCAGGCGGTCCTTGACTACTTAAAATCAGTTGAATCTAGATAGATTTGTATCCCGCATCAGCGAGAACGCGACGGAGCATGCTAGACTGGCGACCCCTCTGCTTCTTCTTGAAAAGCCGTGTCGAGTTTGCGAGGTTATCTCGGCGCGCCTTGGCAATTTCAGGGTCTACGGGAAAACTCCTGTCCACAAGTTTGTTTGCCATGGATGTACCTTTCATTTCGCCTTTTCTTTTAGTTTACATGTTTTCCACGTAAAGCTGCATCCAAAAATTGACCTATCAACTTGGCTGCAAGCAATAGATTCTGCTCATCATCTTCACTAAATGGAAATTCACTAGCTGTATCCATTGTGAGTAACCCGTATCCAACCTCCCCACCAGACCCCGTCACACAGGCCGAAACAAAACTCTTATAGTTTCTTTCCTTGATGTGGGATTCGGAACTAGTCTCTTGAGATGAATTTATTAGCTTCATAAAGTCATGGAACCGTGGGTCATCCTCATTATGTGTTTTCGCGGGTCTATGTTCGCAGCCAAAGGTATCTACTGGCGTGAAAAACTGCGGGTCACTCGACACGTCTAATTCAAAATAGATCACTCGAAGGCTTTCGATGTCATCATAAATTTGTTCCCCAAGACGTTGAATAATTTCCGCCCTAGTTTCGATAGCTCGCTCTTCTCGCTTTATGCGACTAAGAGAACTGTCAACAGGAATTTTAGAAATCAACTCCGCTGCTAATTTCAGCGTCTCCGTCTCCCGTTCACGAGCTCGAATCTCGAAAATTGACTCTTTAGCTTGATTCGACACTTTAATTGCCAATGGTACGGTTCCTAAAAGAATCAAAAATAAAGCTGCCCATGTATTCCAGTTCGATAAGAATTGGCCAATTCCGCCAGGAGCGCTTACAGCCTTAGAAAGAAAAATGCTCCCCAGCATTGGAAATATCCAAGGTCCGACTTCAATAGCAAAAGCTAGTGCCCTGGCAATCCATATTTTCCTACCCATGCAATACCAATCCAAGTCGCTAGGGCCGACTATCGGCCACTTTGATTACCATCGTAGTGAAAATCCGTAGTCTCAAAGGCCAAACGAATCTGCGTACCGACAGCCTTTGCCACGGGAGGCGGAAAAGCATTGCCAATCTGACGGCAGGCATTCGTCTTGCGGCCCGTGATCTCCCACGAGTCAGGGAAACCTTGAATACGGGCGAGCATCTTCGGGTTCATGCGAGGCTGACCAACGAAGCCCTTTTCTGGAGCTTCATCTGCGATGGTGGTGCCGATAACGTTCATCTCCAGCCAGGCTTTGCGTGCACGAGTAGGTCCCAAGTCCGGACCACCGTGCTTCTTCGATCCGCCCACGAGGGTTGGAGCAGTGCGATTCGCAGTCTTGGCCCAGGCTGCAGCACCTTCCCAGCCGTTTGCGCCCATGAGATCCACAACGGTCTCTCCCACGGTCACCGCTTATTCTGGGTGCTTCTCGGGCCACGTGAAGTTCGCCTTGTCCTCAGGATTCAAAGCTACAAGGATGGCACGCGGACGCAGCTGTGGAACCCCATAGTCTGCGGCGTGAAGCAAACGCCACTCCCCCTCGTATCCCGCGTCAGTTAGCCGCGCCAAAATTTCGTTGCGGTAGTCCTCGAACTTCGGATCGAGCAGTCCACGGACGTTTTCAAGCATGACTCCACGAGGCTTGATCTCTTCAATCAAATCAACAGCTCTAGTGAAAAGATCGCGCTCGTCTTCTTTGCCTAACTGCTTACCCGCAACGCTAAACGGTGGGCAGGGGACACCACCAGCGAACAAGTCAATGCCGTAAAGCTCAGGGGTCGGCTCCCACTCATTCAAGTCAGCTCCATTCAGGGCGGTTGTGACGCAGAGTGTTGGTGCCCCACGACTCCAACTCGATAAGAAGTTCATGCCTAAAGCCGGCCATTTCAAGACCCAATGCCTGTCCACCAACACAGACCTCGATGGACGAGTAGTTGTGATCCATGACTTCTCTTTCGTTGTGGCCGCATCGCCTCTCATAATGCAGCGATACGACCAGTTATTGCATTCGAGTAAAAAGGCTACCCGAGTGGGAGGACATGACCTCTAACTGCACAACCGAACAAACTTTCACGAGCCCAGTAGTCTCAGCCATCCACTGGGGTGGTCTGGTTTTTCGTGCCAGTCTGCTTAAGCGGCTTCCGGTGAATAGTGTTTCCGGTACTCCTGCGGCGATACAAATCCTAACGCCGAATGAGGATGGTATGTTTTATACCGGTTCGACCACAGTTGCAGGCAATGCCTCGCATGGGGGAGACCGTCGAAGCATTCCTGCTCGAACAACTCATCCCGCATCCGGTTGTGTAACGATTCCACAAACCCGTTATGCCACGGCTGGCCTGGAGGAATAAACGCCTGAATCGTCGCATCCTCACCAGCCCATTCTGCCAGTACAGACGAGATAAACTCAAGATCCGTTATCCATGCGTAGTACCCTCGGGCGTGTTCCATGCTTGCAGGCAACGACATCCAGCAATTCGGTGACTTTCACCGCGTCGATACTGCGTTCAAGGATGAACCCGATGTGTTCCCGGGTGTACTCGTCAATAATGTTGCACACCTTAAACGCTTTACCCCGGTAGTCGGAATCGAATTGGGAAATCCAGCGCCCACACATCATCAGGACACTGCGCGCGCTGCACCCTGGGGTGTTGGTTCGGGTAGTGTCCTACGCTTTTTACGTTTACGTGGCATCACGCGTAGCCCCTCCTGACGCCACAAGCGCCGGATAACATCCCGACCAACATCAAAACCCTCTTCGCGGGCTTTGACCCAGGTACGACGATACCCCCATCTCGGGTGGGAGGCAGCCCAACACACCAACCAGGCCCGTAGATCGGCATACTTATCAGTCGCTTGTGGATTACTGGTTTGTTTACGGGAGTGGTTAAAAGCACTTCTGGAAACCCCCACTATCGCGCAGGCACTACGTTGCGAGCATCCCATGGTATCAATCAGATACTGCACCGCTTCATACCGCCTGGTGGGGGTCAGAAGTTTCCCTCAGCCAACTCCTTGAGCGCAGCCTTTTCCAATTCGGATTGACCGAGTAGGCGCTTGAGCTTATCGTTTTCCTCCCGCAGTGCTTTCAGCTCCCGGGCTTGACGACGATCAAGCTGACCATAAGTTCTATACCACCGCGCCAGCGTGGCCTCACTAATCTGCAAATCACGGGCAACTTCAGCATTGGTGCTGCCAGCATCTTTCAACTTGGTGGCACGCTCCAACTAGATCACAATCTGTTCGGGGGTGTGCTTCTAAAACTTTTTCATCAAACTCCATCTTCCTATCCTCTACGGGATAATCAAGGAAGACACTCAAGTCAATTGAACCGAAAAACCCAGCCCATGCCACAAGGAAGGTGAGCACATGACTGAAGGCCAATCCATTCCACCCGGATCCCCATCCGCTGGAGCGATTTTGACCGCTACGGGCACCTCAACAACAACTCCTACATTGAGATCGCGCAAGAAGCCCGCGTGAAGTTCGCCCAGGACCAGTTCGTTGCCCGCAGCTACGACATGCCCACCGTCTTCGTACGACGGATCGGCGCCGATTTTATGCGCCCCATCATGCCCGACACCCAGGAGGCGGAGGTACGCACGCAGGTGGTGCGCGTGGGCAACACGAGCTTTGACACCCGCCAGGAGGTCCTCGACCACTCCGGCCACGTCTGCGCCGTCATCGAAGTAGTCAACATCTCCGTCGACGTCGAGACCTCCCGCCCCAAGGCGATCACCGCGCACGAGCTGAAAATCCTCACCAAATGATCGAGGAGGCTCTTCTCACTCGCGCTCGTGTTCTCTCCTCTGGTGCGCTCGTACGCACCCGTGGCCGCCAGGTCTTCGTCACCACGCCTTTCGACGTCCTCGCCTGCCGCACCGCCCCCGCCAATGTTCCGCAGCGCACCGCACGGGTTTCTACGCTTCTCGACGCTGAGTGGCAACGGAGTGGATATTCGACACGCGACGACGAGCTCCCACATGTAGGTGACGAAGGAGCGTGGCTGTAGCCCGGTGTGCTTCTTCCTTCCCGAGACCGGATTCGAGCCGTTGGATATGGTGAGCATGGAGGATGCGGTAGCGCTTGCTGAGGAAATCCCCGACCAGGTCTGCGGGCGACCAAGGTTCCCGCGAGTCTTATCAGCCGACAATCGCTCACTATCTCCGGCCTCGGCATCCCCAACTGCGTCATCATAGCTGCCCATTCCCTTGGTTTCCTCCCTAGCCCCATGTGGGTACCGCGTGATGGACGGTGGATAATATTAATGGGACGGTTGACTGGGGTAGAAACTTGCTTTTCCTAAGGCACAGGAATGGTGTGGAATTTGGGGGTTAAGGTGCAAATTGGCCAAGTAGCTAATGCCCTCAGAAGGGCTACTTGTCGCCTAGACATTGCCATGTACGGAGATAGATAAGGAACATTTCTAATCCTAAGTTCTGTTCGAAATGGACTTCGGTTCAAAGGGCATTGTACGAAAGTCCCAAAAACCCACAAAACCCCAACGCAATCCCCACCAGGAACCTACACAAACGGCTTCTTGTCGTACTCTTCGATGAGCGCGTACCCATCCCCGCCAGAGATCACGGGAATGCTCTTCGGCCGTGAGGGGTCTGGCTGCATCATCGTGGTCAACGAGCCGTGGGAGGCGAGGTGCTCACCCGGGGTGAGCTCCCTGATCGCCACGCCGGCGATCCGGTCCGGGTGGTCGCTCGACGCCTCGCCGTAAATGAGCGGGTCGTGCTGCCCGTCATCGCCCACAAGCACCCAGTTGATCTCCGGAAATTCCAAAAACAGGTTCCGCAACTGCACCTTCTTGTGTTCCTGCCCGGAACGGAACAGGCCGGTGGGCGTCGGCCCCCAGTCCGTCAGCAGCATCGGTCCCACTGGAAGCTTGTGCAGCGTGAGGAAGTTTTCCAGCATCTCGTAGGTGTTCCAGGCGCCGGTAGAGAGGTAGAACACTGGCGCGCCGGGGTGCCCGGCGAGCACGTGCTCGTAGAAGGCACCCATCCCGGGCACAGGCTTGCGCGTGTTGGTGTGGCGCACCCAGGAGATCCACGCCGCCTGCAGCGCCCTGGGGAGTTTGGTCACCATGATGGTGTCATCGATGTCGGAAACAAGTCCCACGCGCGCCTCGGGGGAGACGATGAGCACCCTACCCGTCACCGTTTTCGCGCCCTCGGCTTCGATGGTCACCTCGTGCCAGCCGGGCTCCAGCCCGTGGTTGAACACACGGATGTCGATGTAGCCGTTGGGGTTGGTGAAGGTTTCCACCGTCTGCTTGCCGCACGTCACACGAACAGGGAGGTCGCCGACCTGCACTGTAAAGAACTGTCTAAAACCGCGCTTCGCCTCCGCGGAAGCGTGCCGAGCTCTGTGCTCCATCTCCTCGATGAACCCCAGGGGCGTATGCGTGCTCGGGGGGATGAATGTCGGATCGTCGTCGTCCTCGTCGGGGTGAACCATGAGCACCCTCCCGAGCACGTGCGCCTTGTCCACGCTCCCGTACCCGGAGAATCCTGTTATCGACGGCACCCACCCCGCCTTGCGCGTACGAGCGTTTCCAAAAGCGTTGATTGCGGACTCAATCCGCCGCGCGACATCCGACACAGCCATAGCTCTATCGTACCGGTCACCGTACTTTTTGCTTGTCGACGATCACTCAGCCCAATCTAGGGGTAAGCCTTCCAAACAACGGGATTTTTGAACTCGGGCTGCTCCGAAGCCTGGTTGTGAGCACGTGGGTTCTAAAAATTTCCCCTTTGGGGGTTGGTGGGGATATAGACTGTGTATAGAACCAACTCAACAGGAAGTCCGAATTGGAGATAGGAGGCGTTTGAAATGTCTGCACCACTCTTGAGGCCACAGTCTCGCGAAGAGATTGAAAGAAAGATTGAGCAATTTGAAAACAAATACTCGGCAAAAGAGTTAGCTTACCTGCGCCGACTTCAAGCTGCTGGAGCTACCACTGCAGAAGAGGATCAGGAGCTTCATTCCTATGATGCCTGGCAGTGGGTACTCAACGGTTAGATATGGAGCCATCGATTTTCGCAGAGCAGGTTTTGTCCTTCACGGATGAAATCCGCGAAATTCTCGATGGCTGTCTCTTGGGAGAGCTGTGTTTTGAACAGGATGCCTACCTGCCGGAGGTGTACCGCATTGCTTTTAAAGTCAAGAAGCAGCTTCATGTTGCTTCTGTGGACGTGCCGGTGGCCGAGTTACATGTTCGATATGCCTTGACAGTGAATTCCACTGGTAATCATCTTGCTGTAAGAAACAGCAGCTTCAAGTTGGTTTACTCACGCGGTAAAGCTCAAAGCCCAGTCTTACGGTATGAATTTGACCGTGAAACTCGGAATAAGCCTTCCTCCCATCTGCATTTCCACTCAGAATCAGTTCCGATAAGCCTTCTACTTGCCTCTGCTGGTGAATATAAACAAGCCTTCGAACAGCAAAACATTCATTTTCCTCTGGGGAATAAGCGGTTTAGATTGTGTCTAGAAGATGTGGTGGAGTTTCTGATTAGGGAGCTTCATTTCACAGCCCAGCCTGGTTGGGACCAGGCTATAGCGAGAACTCGCGCCGACTATCTCAGAAAACAAACTGAGACAGTTATCAGAAAAAATCTAGATTTGGCACGCGAAATTATGGCAGAGGAAGCAGAATAATAACTACGTTTGCCTCCATGAACTATCTACGTGCACCGTAGCGAACTAGCGTATTTTTGTGGGATTTATCTCGTAAGTCCAAGCACTTCGTAACGCCCCAGTGACAAACTCGAAAAAATCACTAAAGTCGTACGGTACAACGCCTCGAAGGAGAAAAACGTGACCGAAGGACCTATCCACACAACGACGATTCCCGTGCGCTGGAGCGATTTTGACCGCTACGGCCACCTGAATAACAACTCCTACATTGAAATTGCGCAGGAAGCGCGCGTGAAGTTCGCCCAGGACGAGTTCGTTGCCCGCGGCTACGACATGCCGACCGTCTTCGTTCGCCGGGTCACTGCGGACTTCCTGCGCCCGGTCATGCCCGACACCCAAGAGGCCGAGGTGCGCACGCAGGTCGTCCGCGTGGGCAACACGAGCTTTGACACCCGCCAGGAGGTTGTCGATCACAATGGCAACGTGTGTGCGGTGGTGGAGGTCGTCAACATCTCCGTCGATGTGAAAACTTCCCGCCCCAAGTCCATCACCGCCAACGAGCTGAAGATCCTCACCAAGTGATCGAGGAGGCTCTTCTCACCCGCGCCCACGCCCTGGACACGCGGCCCATCGTGCGCACCCGTGGCCGACAGGTCTTCGTCACCACGCCTTTCGACGTCCTCGCCTGCCGCACCTCTCTCGTCGACATCCCGCAGCTAACTGCCACGGTCTCTTCGCTTCTCGACGCTCCCTCCACCAGCACCCCGCCCAATGACGCAGCCTTGCTATGGCCAGGGGCGCTCCCGCCAGAAAAAGGCTTTGAGCTCCGTGACATGATCCCCGTCGGCGATGCCCTCAACCTCGCAGAAGCTATCCGCGAGAACATCCGTGGGCTGAGCAAAGTACCGGCCCAGCTTCTCGACCAGGAATCACTCAAGGTTTCCGGCCACGGCATTCCGAACCGCCTGCTCCTCGCCGCACACGCGATGGGCTTCCTCCCGAGTCCGCTAGGGGTATCCGTAACTGAATTATGGGCGCGAATCGACTGCTTAAATGGAACGATCTACCAGGAGCTCTTCAAAGTAGAGGTCAGAAGAACATTTTGAGGAGCAGTTGCAGTGATGAGACAAGCATAATGTGGAATCGGGCTTGGAGTGTTTTCAACTTAGAAAAGATCACACAGTGTTCGGGAGATTTGTGGGAGTGAGCTGCTCTGGAAAACTGCCGAATTTAGTCAATCGAATGATCGAAAAAGCTTTGAAAATGCGTATATGAGCAGGTATTTTTCAAGTACGAGAAGTCAAAGAGAACAAATTTGTATAGTGATCGGGTGACACAATGACTTTGAATTTATGGATTATGCGACCAGTGCGTGAGTTGCGCAAAGACTGATTGAGAAAGAGTCAGAAACTACTAGCACCTGAAAGTCGGAAACACAGAAAATAAGTATCAGATACACGAATCCGACTAAAATGTCAGACTGTGATAATTAAGGTGTTAAATCTTTCGGTAAACGTTAATCAGCGGTAATCTAATTGTTGGTTCTGGAGCTGGCAAAATTAAAGCTCCGCCGATGAACGAGTACAACCTACAATTGCTTTAGAAAGTTTTCGAAAATTGCTCACGTTGTCTGCTGTCCTCCCTATTCGAAACCGAGATCCGGAGAGAGTATACCAAGCTGGGAAAAGTCTTCTGAACTCTGATTTTACGGGGAATATGGAGATCATAGTTTCAGACCTGGGGTCTGATAATGCCGAGGAGCTAAGAGCAGTAGCAAAGGAGCTTGGAGCTAAGTACATTCGAACGGAGCTAGATCATTGGAACAAACCTATTTGTCTAAATCGTGCGATTTCTGAAGCTTCAGGTAGGTTCATACTTTGTGCCGATATTGACGTAATTTGGCACCCAAAGGCGTTATCTCATGGGTTAGCTCGGGTAGCGGAGACCTCTACCGCGCGCGTCCTCGCATTTCAATCACGAGATTTACCTCGTAAACTAACTCCCCTAATCCTTAACAGTAAAAAAAATATCGATTTTGTCGACCTAGACAAGGTTGCAGTACTTCATTCCACATGGGGAAATGGAATTTTACTTTTCCCAAGAAGTCTTTGGCAAAGGGTCGGTGGATATGACGAGCGACTGAGTATATACGGTGTGGAAGACGTGGATTTTTGTCGCCGGCTTCAGTTCGCAGGTGCAAAGTTCATCTGGTCAGACCCGAGTGTGGCTAAAATTTTCCATGTTTGGCATCCCACAGTTCATTCGACTTCAAAGCCGAAAAGCTATGAGCGAGCTTTAAACAGAAACAAGGACGTATGGCGTCATGATTTTTCTGTGGTGAGGAATACTACTGGTTTGCCAGGGGATAGTATTGGTAGTGTTCCTTTAGTTTCTGTGGTGATTGCGACTTCTGGACGTTCTGAGCTTTTAGAGACGGCGATTTGTTCTGTTCTTTGCCAAACTGTTCAGGATTTTGAAATTATTGTAGTCGACGATGGCTGCCTTGATAACACTGAAGAGGTTGTCGATGGTTTTTCGGACCCTCGTATTAGGTATTTTGGTCTGAGTGAGCAGCGTGGGATTTCATACGCGCGTAATTTTGGTGGTGGGAAAGCTCGGGGTGAATTTATTGCGGTAATGGATGATGACGATATTTCTCTACCAAATCGTTTCGAGGATTCAATTGCGGCTATAACTCGTGGTCTTGACGGTTGTGTGGGAGGGTTTATCACTTTCCATAATGAGGATGGGAAAGTTTATTCCTGGGATGATCCTTTCCCGGATTTGCAGGGGGCTTTTGCCCAGGGTGGGTTTGCTGGCCATCCAACTTGGTTTTTACGGAGGGAAGTGTTTCAGTCTTTTTCGTACGATGAATCTTTTACATCTGCGGTAGACAATAATATTGCTATGCGGATGCTCGTGTCTGGTGTGCGGATGACGCATATGGGCAAGCCGGCTATTTTGCGAAGAGTTCACGAGGGGCAGGTAACTAATAAGGATAGCCAATTTCAGGGTTTTGGCGCAAAGCTCAATAAGACATGGTTATGGTCCGGTTATAATCGTGATGCTTACAATACGTTGGTTGTAGAGTCAAAGAAAAAGGCCCCGAAGAATGCTGCGCGATTGTATGAAATTGAGTATCTTCCGTATCTGCCAGACAATTTGGTGAGTCGCACTGTGGATGTGGATATTTGGTCTCAAGATGAATTGAACTTTGTGAAGAAACTTGAGGGGACGTCTGAGATTCTCACGGTTTGTGATTCTGGGGGGAACTTGGTTTTCGGAAGATTGCGGACGGTGGGGACGTGGCGAAATATGGCAAGATTGTCGCAGCAATCTTTGCATTTTGCGATCACAGGATTCGAGACAACTAGCGACTTGACTGCGAGGCATTATGTGCCAGAGAGACGTGCTTTTGCACGGGCAGTGCCATGGAAAGAAGTTTTGCAGAAATCAGATGAGCAAGTATTTAATCTTGAATACGGAAAGCTCGTCAAGGGGTTGTGGGAGGCGGAGAGTTATTCCTGCAATCGAGAAAAAGACAGTCAAACAGTAATCCTCAACGATCAACCCAGAAAAAGGTACCACTATGAAAACGTTGGATTGTAGGATAATCTGTAGCACACGACGTTCAGAAGGAAAATACTAGATGGCTCACGATTTGGGAGTGATTATCCCCTTTAGAGATCGCCCAGAGTGGCGTCTTGAACTCGCGATACGTTCAATAGCGAATAGTCGGGGGGAATTAGATGCCGAAGTCATTATCGTTGATTACGGAAGTAGAAAGCCTTACAAACTTTCATATGAATTGGTGAACCTAGAATCCGTTCGCGTAATACGTGTAGAGGCGGATTTTTGGGATAAATCTGATGCCATCAACCATGGCATAAAGGATTCAGATTGTAGTGTTTACCTGATTTCTGACGCAGACTTGATTTGGCCAGATGGAACAATCCCGTCAACCTATAAAAAGTTGATGGTGGACGAAAATTCTATGATCGCATTTGATGTGAGGTACCTCCGTGAAAACACTCCTAAGGAGCTAATTTTTACGGACAAATATGATCCGGCTGACTTAAACCAGTGGGCAGATCTGAATCCAAGATGGGGCGATGGTATCTGCATGGTCAGACGCGATGATCTCCTAAGGATTGGAGGTTATGATCTGCGGTATTCGATATACGGATACGAGGATAACGATCTAACACGTCGGCTGAGAGCTACAGGAATTCGAACCATTTGGGCAGATTTCTTGACTGCACCTGTCTATCACGTTTGGCATGTTCCGGTTGGAAAAGTGGTTTCTGTACAGGACCCAGCGGTTGGTCGTGCTTATCGTCGTAACAAACAGATTTTTGAAAATGATTTTTCTGTGGTGAGGAATACTACTGGTTTGCCAGGGGATAGTATTGGTAGTGTTCCTTTAGTTTCTGTGGTGATTGCGACTTCTGGACGTTCTGAGCTTTTAGAGACGGCGATTTGTTCTGTTCTTTGCCAAACTGTTCAGGATTTTGAAATTATTGTAGTCGACGATGGCTGCCTTGATAACACTGAAGAGGTTGTCGATGGTTTTTCGGACCCTCGTATTAGGTATTTTGGTCTGAGTGAGCAGCGTGGGATTTCATACGCGCGTAATTTTGGTGGTGGGAAAGCTCGGGGTGAATTTATTGCGGTAATGGATGATGACGATATTTCTCTACCAAATCGTTTCGAGGATTCAATTGCGGCTATAACTCGTGGTCTTGACGGTTGTGTGGGAGGGTTTATCACTTTCCATAATGAGGATGGGAAAGTTTATTCCTGGGATGATCCTTTCCCGGATTTGCAGGGGGCTTTTGCCCAGGGTGGGTTTGCTGGCCATCCAACTTGGTTTTTACGGAGGGAAGTGTTTCAGTCTTTTTCGTACGATGAATCTTTTACATCTGCGGTAGACAATAATATTGCTATGCGGATGCTCGTGTCTGGTGTGCGGATGACGCATATGGGCAAGCCGGCTATTTTGCGAAGAGTTCACGAGGGGCAGGTAACTAATAAGGATAGCCAATTTCAGGGTTTTGGCGCAAAGCTCAATAAGACATGGTTATGGTCCGGTTATAATCGTGATGCTTACAATACGTTGGTTGTAGAGTCAAAGAAAAAGGCCCCGAAGAATGCTGCGCGATTGTATGAAATTGAGTATCTTCCGTATCTGCCAGACAATTTGGTGAGTCGCACTGTGGATGTGGATATTTGGTCTCAAGATGAATTGAACTTTGTGAAGAAACTTGAGGGGACGTCTGAGATTCTCACGGTTTGTGATTCTGGGGGGAACTTGGTTTTCGGAAGATTGCGGACGGTGGGGACGTGGCGAAATATGGCAAGATTGTCGCAGCAATCTTTGCATTTTGCGATCACAGGATTCGAGACAACTAGCGACTTGACTGCGAGGCATTATGTGCCAGAGAGACGTGCTTTTGCACGGGCAGTGCCATGGAAAGAAGTTTTGCAGAAATCAGATGAGCAAGTATTTAATCTTGAATACGGAAAGCTCGTCAAGGGGTTGTGGGAGGCGGAGAGTTATTCCTGCAATCGAGAAAAAGACAGTCAAACAGTAATCCTCAACGATCAACCCAGAAAAAGGTACCACTATGAAAACGTTATATGCTGACAATAACTTCAACCAGGTTGGATTTTTTCCAACTCCAGAGGAGCAAGACGCATTTCCGAGGACTGTTGGTCTGTTTACTAACCTAGCCCCTACATACTTTAGCGGTGCGAGGAAGGGATTGGCCTGTTCTCTTGCATATTTGACATCGGTCTCTGGTTCTTTAAGCTTCAATAGTAAACTATCCCCGCTTACAGCATCTCTATTACAGCAGCTTTTGCCGTCTCGAGAAATTTTTATTGATACAGCTTGTATCGAGTTTAAACCAATCGATATGCAACTTGGTCAGTCTACTATGCACGTAAAGGCAGTTGACAGTCTAACAGAAGCTGCTAATTTCAGTTATCACCTTGGAAGGCAAGACAGTTTTGGTCAAACAACCTTAGCAGTGCTGAAAAATGATGGGGTATCTGGTTTTATTTCAATGCCTAGGCGACGCATCGTAGCTTCCAATTTGTGGATGTCTAGCGAATTGGAATATCCCCTTGACACCTTTTTGAAAACTTGCAGTATTGCGCTGATGTATTCAGAAGATCTGGTAGCCAATCGAATCGTGCTACACAACCAAGCCGACGGTGTCAGTAAACGAGATATAAACCTCATTACGGAATTATTTTATTCTGTTGGAATATCTTTGGAGATAAAATAATGGAAAAGCCTAATCAGATACGTTTCGATATTAGGAGTAGCTTAGATAGCCCCACTTTGACCCTCCGATTGGTTGGCATCAAACGTGCAATTCCAAAAAAGAGCTTGGTTTTGTACAGTCCAGGCATGAGGGCAGGTGGAAGCTGGGGCTATTCTGAGCCTCTTCAAGGCGCGTATCGCTATGTATCTCCTGATTCCTCAAGAAAGGAATTTTCATTCGGAATTGAAGGTATCGATTCCTTTGTAGCCGATGGGATAGTCCTGGTTCTGAGTACGTTCGGAAAGCTAAATTGCCCTTTGAAAGACGTTGTTGAATTCGTGGCGATAGATATCCATGGTTTTGAGAAAGGGACATGCGAAGAATGCGTAGAGTCCTATGAAATGAGTCTTCCAAGTGCTAGTTCCGCGAAGAACTTAGTACCCACAAGTAACCAATTTGTTGGACGTCGTTCGGGAGAAGTTGTCGCCAAAAATGGTAGCAGTCGGATGCGTGCACAGATTAAGAGAATTCCTGGTGCTGTGACTCTTTATAGAACACTTAAGGGCTAAAATGCTTAGATGGATTGATTTGTAGTTTGATTTCATGACGAGGCGCGCTGCGCCAACAGGTGTAGAAAAGGAAAACGTGGTTTTCGATTTTTCGCCCTGAAATATCAAACGGCTTCACAGGGAAATGGCAAAGCTGCTAAAGGAATTTCATGGATAAAAGTATTTGTTTTGTTGGCTTAGGCTACATTGGTTTGCCGACCGCGGTCGCATTAGCAAACTCAGGAGCTAACGTGGTTGGCTTTGACATTAATGAAAAGCTGATCGAAAAAATCAAAAGTGGGAATTTGAATTTAAAGGAGCCAAATCTCCGTAAAGAACTGAAAGTGGCACTGGATTCGGGGAATTTAAAGGTAAGCTCGAAAATTTCCAGCCATGATGTTTACGTAATTGCGGTGCCAACCCCTTTTCTCGAAGACCATTCCTGCGATTATAGCTACATTGACTCGGCTATTAGATCCATTTCAAAGGAGCTAAAGGGGGGCGAGTTAATTATCCTAGAGTCTACGTCGGCGCCTGGAACTACACGCCGTATAGCGAATTTGGTAAGTCATTTGCGGCCTGATTTAGATAAGGAAGTTAATAACCGGTCCGATTCAACGGAAGTTGAATTTGCCTATTGCCCAGAGCGAATACTGCCAGGTAACGCAATAAATGAGTTGCGATCCAATGACAGGGTAATCGGTGGTTTGACAGAGCGTGCAGCTATCCGTGCGAAGAAGTTCTACAAATCGTTTTGTCACGGTGAATTATTGCTGACTGACGCTGAAACTGCCGAAATGGTCAAATTGGTTGAAAACTCGTACCGCGATGTGAATCTAGCTTTCGCGAACGAAATCTCGATGCTTTCGGACAATTTCGATGTAGACGTACGAGAATTGATCCAATTGGCTAACCATCATCCTCGTGTAAATATTCTGCAGCCAAGCGCAGGAGTAGGTGGTCATTGTATAGCGGTTGATCCCTGGTTTCTCGTATCGAGCAACCCTGCGGAGTCAACCCTAATTGCCACTGCCCGAAAGGTGAATGATCGAAAGCCATTTTGGATAATAGACAAGATCGAATCTTCTGGTTTCATTGAAAGCCCCAGGTTAGCGTTACTTGGGATTACTTTTAAACCCAACATAGATGACCTTAGGGAATCGCCAGCACTGCGTATTTGCGAAGAGCTAGCTAGAGAAAACCCCAACACACTTTTTGAAATTGTAGAGCCGAATCTCTCTGAACTTCCTAGTAGCCTTTCAAAATTTCCTAATGTGGAACAAATAGACTTAGGTGTAGTTGTTGACAGCAAGGATCCACTCGTAGTTCTTGTTGCTCATGACGAGTTTAAGGCTCTGAGAGAGCTAAAGGAAGGAAAAATTCCGATTCTTGATTTTACAGGTATATTGCATGGGTAAAATCGAGCTGCTCTATGGTGGCGTGGAATAAGATTCATTTTTGCGAAATCGTTGTTCCTGTCGAAAAATCTTTTCCATTTTAGGTGTCTACTGGTTAAGTTGGTGTTCACCCCTGGAAAATGGAGAGCTTGAAGAGCGTATTCCGACTTAGGCCACGTGCAGGTGATGAGGATCACCTGCACGTGGCCTAAGTCGGGATAGGTTTCCAGTCTCATGTTGGTGCCGTTGAGGTTGAAGATTTTCTGCTTTGCCGATAATGACGGTTGAGCAGTGATTCAGCGATGACGGTGTCGGGTGTAACCCGACTTAGGTCATTTTAGTGCCCCCTTGGTGGGTGGAGGAAGTTGTTGACGAGGGTTTGGATGTTGTCGGGTAGGGTACGGTGGCATGGATGGTTTGTCCGTTGACTTCTAGTTCGAAGCTGCGGTAGCGGCGGGGTGTTCGTGCCAGTTTCTTGAGTGACATGCCGGAGTACTCCGCCATTTCGTGAGCGACAACGAGTGCTGCGGTGACGATGGTGATGTGGGCGTTGATGGAGTCCTCGGTGCGATGATAAATGGGGAGGGCTTTCAGTGACGGGTGCCGGTGTTCGGTACAGGGTTTCTTGTATCGGGTACTGCGGAATCTGTGTATCGGGTACCGGAGACGACCTGTGCACAGTGGATGCGAAATAGGGGTTGTTGGTACTGGTTGTCTGCGTAGTTGGTGTAAAGTGTCAGCACCTCGTGCACGGTGAGTGTCATCAGGTGGTGCACACTGGATGTCAGGAGGTTGTGCACACTGTGTCTCATGGGTGTGTGTACAGTCCTGCGTGTTGTATTGGAGTAGTTCGTCTGGGCTAATGGTGGAGAATCGCTTTTGGGCATTTTCGCGTTTGATACGCCATTGTTTGGGTGGATCCTTCATCCACACCCCTTTTATGTTGTAGGAGTTGATGTATGCCTTTGTCTTTGCAATAGCGACCACAGGAAGCGACAAAATGAGAAAACTATGCAACATCGATGTGCTTATCATCGATGACTTCCTCACCATCGGAATAGACCAACGCGGACAAGAAGACCTAACCCGCATCGTATTCGAAAGAGACGGGCGTCTGCCCATCATCGTCTCCTCACAATCCACCGCCGCATACTGGCGAGAAACCCTCCCCAACCCAGTCGGCGCAGACTCGCTAGTAAGCAGACTCAACAATGGTCAACGCATCAAAATTGGCCAATACGATATGAGAAAACACCTCAACACCCAAAACGCCGAAAACTAACCCACCCCTGGCCCCTGCCTCACACTGGCAGGGGCCAGTACCAACAACGCACAACCCCCCAGTACCACATCAACACAAACCCAGTACCAACTCACCGCTCTTGGCACGTGTGGCCAGGATCATGAAGAATGTGGGCCTTTGCGGGTATACCAGGCGACGAAGAGTAAAAACTACCGTGCGGGCTAAGGGCCGACATGTGTTTGCTGACCTTGTACGCCGCAGGTTTTACGCCGAAAAGCTGAACAAGCTTTATGCCCACGGACATCACCTACCTGCCTATCGCTGACGGGTCGAACATGTATCTGGCGACAGTATTGGATTGTTGTTCTCGCAGGCTTGTGGGCTTTGCTTTTCAATGACCACATGCGGAGCTTGCTTGTGATTGAGGCCTTGAACAATGCATGCGCCACCCGTAGAAGCCTTGCAGGATCGGTGTTTCATTTGCGACCACGGCAGTGTGTATACCTTAAGATGAGTTCAAGAAAACCTGCAGCGACCTTGGTGTCACCCAATCGATGGGGTCTGTGGGAACCAGTGCTGATAACACGTTTGCTTCAGTCGTTTAACTCCACGTTGAAAAGAGAGGTACTTCAGGATCGGGAAACCTTTGCAAACCAGCTTGAATGCCGCAGACAAGTGTTCCGGTGGTGTGCCCGCTACAACACATCCAGGCGCCACAGTTGGTGTGGCTATGAGACCCCGAACACTTTCGAGGAGAAACAGATGTACCGTGTCGCCTAACCACGTCTGCTAAGATCAAACCCAATTAATTTTTCACCCCAGGTGTCCACATCCAAGGGGTCGGGTCCCTGTCACTCCATCATCCGATTGTGTCCGACACCAAAAATAGTTTATGAAACTGTGCCCAATGTCATGACACTAGGCATAAACAATGTCATGAGATCAAGCGTGCAAAAGGTAGTGACACATAACACCAACAACGCAAAACCCCCAGTACCACATCAATACAAACCCAGTACCAACTCACCGCTCCTGGCACACTTCCCGGTGAATCCCCATCCCTCCCTTAGTTAACCACAACCAATACCCGCACGGGTCAATAGCAGGAAAACTGCATGCACATATCCGTAATACGACTTCAAGGTGTAAAATAGTGTGTTAATCCAACGTAAAGTGGTACCGGTGCCAATATTTTCTCTTTTCATCCAACACTCAATCAAATCCACTACGATGATCAAACAAAAAAGGGAAAGCCCGGTCTCCGCTTTGCCAGAAAATAGCGAAAGAGGAAGGCAACTTTAATGCGGAAAATTGCTCTAGTTACAGTTACTTTCAAAGATGACTTTAGACTCACCCTTTTACAGGCAATGTCTATCGACCGTCTGGTAGATTTGTCAACAATTTCGAGATATATCTTGATCGTTAATTGCACAGACGCTGATTTTCAAGCTCACCATGATTGGATCGTAAGCAGCTTAGAAAAGGCGATCTCCACAGAGTTGCTGGCTAAAACTCAAATTCTCAAATGGACAGATTTCTTCCCAGAAAGTCTAAGGATTGGATTCTACGATCAGCAGATCCTCAAACTTTCGGTAGCCAAATTCATATATGAACCATATTACGTCCTACTCGATGGAAAAAATCACTTCGTCCGAATCGCTTCCAGCGATTCTTTTTTTAAAGACGGAAAACCGATTGCACAAATCGTAAATACGTCAAAATATTGGGAGACTAATGCACAAGGTTCTTTCCGGGCGCTTCAGGTAGACAATCCTGAAAAGTACTGGGAAAAAATGATTCCATCGATAACCCCATTTGTAATGAATACAAAAGTCGTTAACCAGCTCCTTGATTACATCCATGCGACATATGGACAGAGTCTCCCGGAATTTTTTAAAGGTAGGGAAGGTACAGCAACTGAGTTTCTCCTCTACTACAGTTTCCTCTGTAAAGTGGACAAGCTTGCCGATTATTACTTAACAGAACATACACAAGTACATACTTTGTTCGTCATCTCACCCGAAGATCCAAAAATACTAGATCGAATGGTGCGGGAGGCAAGTAACCGAGAGGTGCTAATGTTTGGCCTCCATCGCAAACGAATCCCAAACCTAAGCAACGTTCAAAGGGAATCAATTCTTAGCATGTGGAAAAACTCGATTCTCTATGCTTGGGAGGACGCTTCCTGGTTTATGAAACTAGAAGAGGGGCTCTAAAGCACAAGTTAGGAGCCTTATTTCTCCTAACATTTGGCGCATCATGATGAACGTTGGGAAGCAGCACGGAGCGGACTGTGAAGCGCTAAGAATTAGGCTCTATTAACGCCCCATAGACCAGATCCTCAGTCGTGGATCTTCGGGTTTGAATACACAACTCTGATCGTCACATCCGGACGATACACACTGCACCGAAGACTTTAGTAACCTTTCTTGCTTGCTACAAGCTGCCCAAGGTCGCTCGTACCAAACAGCTTCAACTCACCTCGTGGCGAAGAAAATGTATGATGCTACGGCCCAATGTTTAGTAGCTGTTGCGGGGAGTTCGAAAAGCGGATGCGGATCGGCCACGTTTCGATTGAGACTAAAGTGAACCTGTCGATTCGGGGCAGGTGGTAGGTTGTGTTCGCGTTGTTGGTAGGGGGTTTCCGGGTAGGTGGTAGGGGTGGGGTTTTGTCTCATAGTTGTGGTTGGTGGCATCGGAATTCGCCGACGTTGCGTCAAATTCGATTATGGGAGGAGATAGTCCCCGCAATGCGAAATAGGGGTTGTTGGTACTGGTTGTCTGCGCAGTTGGTCTGCGTAGTTGGTGCGTAGTTGGTACTGGGGGTGTGCGTAGTCGGTGTTATGTGTCACTACTTTTTGCACGCTTGATGTCATGGCATTGTTCACGCCTAGTGTCATGACATTGTGCACAGTTTCATGAACTATTTTTGCTGTGTGTCGGACACAATCGGATAATGAGTAAGGCAATTCCTCCGGAGATTCGCCGGAAAATTATTGAGTTCGACCCTTTCGACGGTCACGGTCTATCTATCACCGCGTTTTGTGAACAGTTGAAGATCTCCCGCCGCACGTTCTACAACAATCGTGCCCGATACGATGAAGAAGCAGGTGGCGCGTTGCATCCTCATTCCAGTGCCCCGATCAACCCAGCAAGAACCTACGACGAGCATGTGACCACAGCACTGCTTGCGATCCGTAAGCGTTTGAAAGGCCAGGGTTGGGACTATGGTCCCATCTCCATTCGGTTTGACGGTATTGCATCAGGAGAGCTAACGGATCCGGTGCCTTCCGTATCCACGATTGCTCGCCTGTTGCGGGCGGCGGGAGCTGTGGAATCCAACCCGAAGAAACGCCCCACAATCACCCGCGTTCGTTTCCAGCGTGGTCAAGCCATGCACATGTGGCAAATCGATGGGTTTTATTATCGCCTCCACGATGACAAACGAACACCTGTCACCATCTATCACATCAATCGATGATGCCACCCGCTTTGATGTCGGCACCTGCGCCTATGCGGCACACGAAAACTCCACAGAGGCCACAGATGCCGTGCGCAAAGCCGGACCCGACCCCTTGGATGTGGACACCTGGGGTGAAAAATTAATTGGGTTTGATCTTAGCAGACGTGGTTAGGCGACACGGTACATCTGTTTCTCCTCGAAAGTGTTCGGGGTCTCATAGCCACACCAACTGTGGCGCCTGGATGTGTTGTAGCGGGCACACCACCGGAACACTTGTCTGCGGCATTCAAGCTGGTTTGCAAAGGTTTCCCGATCCTGAAGTACCTCTCTTTTCAACGTGGAGTTAAACGACTGAAGCAAACGTGTTATCAGCACTGGTTCCCACAGACCCCATCGATTGGGTGACACCAAGGTCGCTGCAGGTTTTCTTGAACTCATCTTAAGGTATACACACTGCCGTGGTCGCAAATGAAACACCGATCCTGCAAGGCTTCTACGGGTGGCGCATGCATTGTTCAAGGCCTCAATCACAAGCAAGCTCCGCATGTGGTCATTGAAAAGCAAAGCCCACAAGCCTGCGAGAACAACAATCCAATACTGTCGCCAGATACATGTTCGACCCGTCAGCGATAGGCAGGTAGGTGATGTCCGTGGGCATAAAGCTTGTTCAGCTTTTCGGCGTAAAACCTGCGGCGTACAAGGTCAGCAAACACATGTCGGCCCTTAGCCCGCACGGTAGTTTTTACTCTTCGTCGCCTGGTATACCCGCAAAGGCCCACATTCTTCATGATCCTGGCCACACGCTTGTGGTTTAGAGGAGTAGAACCTGGATCATCATTAAGTTTAAGCCGTGATGCGTTTTGCACCGTAGCAGCCGTTTTCACGGCGGAAAACCTCCTCAATCTTCACACCTAAAAACGCATCTGACAAAGCCTTGTGACCCCGCCTTTCGCGTCTACTACGCCAGGTGTTGTAGCTACTGCGGTGAACCTTCAAAACAGCACACATCCGCTTGACCGAGTACACGGTGCGGTGGTCGCGGGCAAACCTTCAAGCGGATCACCAGTTTGTCTCTTCCGCGAAATATTTCGTGGCCTTGACCAAAATATCCCGCTCCTCACGAAGCCTCGCATTGTCTTTCCTTAACCTGCGGATTTCCTTTTCCACAGTGGGATCAACATCCGGCTTCTCCACAGCAACAGGTGTTGTCTTCTTACCAGTTCCAAACTGGTCAATCCAATAACGCAGTGTGCCTCGATTGATCCCCACATCCTTGGAGACCTGGCTCATCGACACATCGGGGTCGTTTGTAACGGAGTGCCTTCGAGTAGCGGTCGCGGGTTGGTCGGGTAACAGTTTGGGGGCTACCTGATAACGGTTTGGGATGTATCGGGTAGCGGTGTTTTCCAGCGGGTTTATTGTTGCTGGATTCTGAGGTTAGGGCCGTTGAGTTCGATGGTTTCGGCTCCTCCGATGAGTCTGTCGGGGATCGATTCTGCTAGTACTGCATCACTGATGGATTTGTACCAGTCATGCGCCCCGAACTGGCTTGTGACCAGTGTGGAGGCTGTTTGTTCTCGTGCAGCCAGCACGTTGAGGATGATGGATGCGGTGGTGGTGTTGACTTCTGTGGTTAAGAAATCATCTAGCACCAGCAGATCCACGCGTTTCAGGTTTTTCAGCAGCTTGTAGCGCTGTTCCGATTCTTCACCCCAGATCGCTAGTTGCGCTTGCAGGTCATCAACGCGGGTGAACAGGGCACTGTAATTCTTCCTGCAGGCCTGGTTGATCAGCGCTTCCGCAAGGTAGGTCTTGCCAACACCGGTGGATCCGATGATGATGAGGTTGTTGCCTTTGTCGATCCACTGGCATTGCGCGATGCGTGAGATTAGTTCACGATTGATGTTGCGGTTTGGCAGGTAGCGTAGTTCCTCTATGCAGGCTTTTGGATGTGGTGTCTGGGAGGCCTTGAGTAGTTTTTGGGTTCTGCGTTCCTGTCCGGCCTTTACTTGTTGCAGCATGCAGTAGCGGATTTTGGCTTAAGAAACTCCACTGATCAAAATCAGGGTCGTTTGCAATATCGATGGCGGCTTTCCCAAAAGCAGTCATTCGCTGTTGGGTAAAAAGACCGAGGTCATCGTCGATGAGATGCTGGTCGAAGTCAGAGTAGCTCAGTGTCATTTCGTCTCCTTTGGGGTAGGTAGGCTGAATGCTTCAGCGCCACGTAGATGCGCTGATGTGGCTTGCCGGTTGTTGGCAGGTGCCGGTGTGCGCGGGCTGGGGTCGGGTTTTGGTGGTGTGGTGGTTGGGCGTTGGCGTTGTTTTTCTCTTTCGATCGCCATCGTGTTTTTCACCGCTGTGTAGGTCACCGCCCGACGCCGGGTGGTATCCCCGACAAGTTCTCGGCATGCCGCTTCAAGGATGGGGGCGTTTTGTTGGGTTTTGCCCAGATCCAAAATGTTGCGGCAGGTTTTATACCCCTGCGCCTCAATGACATGACTGTCCAGCACACTGGTGATCACAGCAACAGTAGCGGGTCCGATTTTTCGTGCTTGACGTTCAAAAACGCCCGTGACCACAGGTTGGTGTACTCTTGAAAATAGTCCGGCTGGTGATCCACATCAGTGACATACCGGCGCGTAGACGCATGTGACAGTGTGTGGGAACACACCAGATCACCACCGATGAAAATGTCCATCTGCTTGCCACGGATACGCACATCAGCTGTTTTACCTGCATACCGAAACGGAACTGAGTAGCGGAAGCGCTGATATTCCACGTGGAAATCACGTGCGACAACACGCTTCAACCACAGTGTTTTCTCACAACGACGTGTAGGAAGCTTATGCAGATACTGTTTCTCATCCGTATCGAAGACCTCCTGCCTGCTGGTGTTTCTCCGCCGAAACGGAGACCGCTGGTTAATGGCATCCACCAACTCTTGTACCTGGCATTGACAATCATCCATGTCCACAAAACCCGTACCAGCCAACACAGCAATCACCTCCGTGGTGATCACCCTCACACAGGCCTCCACAGCACCTTTATCTCTAGGATGGCGTGCCCGTGCCGGCACTGCAGCAGTGTCGTACCACTGCAGAAACTCCTCGTAGGTTTTATTGACCTGCCTGGCGCGCGAAGAACCATCGATACGATTCGATGCCGTAGATGCGTTATCTGGAACAACCAGATCAGGAACCCCACCGAAGTACTCGAAAGCCTGACGGTGACAATCCAGCCACGCATCCATCTTCTCGTCTTCACACACAGCGGCAAACACCATCCCCGAATACGGTAACGCCGCCACAAACACATGCAGCACCACAGGCTTCGCGGATGCCGCATCCACCAGCTTTAACCTGGTGCCAGCCCAATCCACCTGCATCACATGACCCGGCTCATGGTGAATCACAGCAACCAGATCCTGAAGCCAACACATACTCGTTGACAAGTTCGCGAAACCGATCAAACCCATACAACCGTTTGCCTTCAGCAACCGGCTGGGAACAGTACGTCAGCCACAAGGATTTCAAACTGGGCTTCGACACAAAACTACGAGCCCTACAGATCGCCGCGAAGTCAGGAGTGACAAACTCCTCACTCACGCTACGACGACCATCCACAAACCATGAGGCTACATCCTCATCCGACAGCTTGTCCACATCCGCTATGGTGAACACACCCCGGCGAGTAGCCTCTGCTTTCACACGCGCCACCGTCTGATGAGAACATCCCACTGCGGTAGCAATCTGACGATACGACCGCTGCCGCACCACCAGAGAAAGAATCTTCCGAAAATCAGTCACGGAAAAGACCTCCAAAGTTAACACCAGCACCCTGTGTGCTGGATGCAAACAGTCTTAACCGCTACCCGACCGACCCGCACCCGTTATCCGACCAACCCGCCCCCGCTACTCAAAACCTCGCCGTTACATCGTTCTCATACATCGCGACCGCATCACGCTTGAACTCCTTAAGAAAAACTTCTACGGGGCATGACAGTAAACTACCTTTCCCCCGACCCAACAAGCCGGGAATCAGGGGTCCACACAAACGGGGTCAGCTCCACATTAGGCATAAACAATGTCGTGACATCAAGCGTGTAAAGGCAGTAGTACATAACACCGGCAACTCGGTTTAGCCTTTCTAGCTAACCGGATCTGACGTGTCGCAAGAAATAAGCTAGCATCTTCAGCCCGAAACTCGCATTTATGATAGGCAAAAGCGGTTAACCGAACCGGTATTTTACGTGGGGAGCGAGTCTTTCTTTAAGGACGGCAATTTCGGTATAATCATCTGTCGAATACCATGATATGCCGGCAGACGAGAACACCTTTTCTAATTCTGGTCTTAATTCGGCGGGGTACTGCGTGTAGTAGTTTTGATCAGCCTTAAGCATAAAATCGAGAGTTAAATCCTGCATCACATCCTGCAAGTAGCTTGGAATGCGTCCGACCAACATCCTGGCCAATTCATGTTTTTTACGGGAAAGGAAGAAGAGTGTTGTCAGGTCAACGGTAAAATTCTCCCCAAAAGAGTAGTGAATTCGGTTTCCAATATCTGAGGGGGGCGGGGTAAATGGGAACCCTAATTCACTGCCCACTAGATCGGCAAGAGCATTTTTTCTGATGTATTTTTCCTCCCCTGGTAAGGCCACAGACAATAGTGACTGTTTGAGAAGCTTGGGGAAGAAAGTGGCAACGATGGCAATTGTTCCTGCTTCTGATATACCGGCTACTGAATTCGCGATTCTATACTTGGCCATTTTAAACGGCGGAAATGTTAGCGAGCTTTCTTGTGGAGCGTTGGAGTGAAAGCCTCCCGCCTCGAGGACTGAGCCGAAAGTGATGAATTGTCCTTCAAGAATGTTCCTAAAAAGTAGAGATCCTAGTCCCATGAAAGACCAACTATTTGCGCGGAGACTAGTTTCGATAAGATTGGTCTTAATTATCTTAGTGTCAAAATTTTTAAAGAACCTTCTTTCGCGAGCAAAGCGGCCCCCGAAATCTAAAGAAACTAATTCAGTCTGATCTCCAAGACACGCTAAGCATGCTAGAGAATCGAGACCGCCACTGAAATTGAGGACGCTAACTTTGTTTGAAGCCGAAAAATCTGTAGTCAGATTATTTGAGTGGGCTGCGTGTACTTCGGCACCAGTCCACTCCGATATCCCTTTTGAGGTAGAAACAGAAATGGGCCAATCAAAGATAATTCGTTTAAACTTTCGACCACAGAGCGTGGACAAGGCGATAGACAAGGTGTCCTCATCTATTCGGGGATCCTCTGAGAATTTGAAAATGAGATCCTCTACTTTGCTGAAGCTTTTAACTTTTAACTTCAAGAGGTGTCTGGAATAGGTATTTATTTTGAAGCTGATTTCATTCATTTAGGTTCATACTATTCTAACGAGGAAATACTGATCGGTTCCAGCTCTTTTTGTACTATTTTGACTAGGGCTGCGGCTTGATTGGGCTTTTTCCCCAGCAAAGAAATCCATTCAGTGTATCTTGGCACCACGGTTTCTGTAGGCCCGTCAGCGATAATTTGTCCATTGTGAATCCAAATTGATCTAGCGCAATTCTCAACGATTTGAGCTGTCGCATGTGACACAAGGAAGAGAGTGCCTGCCTCGGAAAGAAGTCCGGCCATCCTGGCTTTCGCTTTTTCTACGAATGCTCCGTCTCCTGTAGATAAAGCTTCGTCTATGAGAAGTATTTCAGGATGAACGGCTGTTGAGATTGCAAAACTTAATCTGGCCATTTGTCCTGCAGAGTAGGTGTTCATTGGTCTCTCGATGGCATCACCGATATCTGCCCACTGTGAGATTGAGGGTTCTAATTGTAGGGCTTCATCTTTAGCCATACCAAGAGCGAGACATCCCAGGATGATGTTTTGGCGTCCACTGAGATATGGTTGGAGTGCAGGGGCTACCCCCAGTAGCGTTGGGCGACTCGAGACGAGAACTTTGCCTTCGGTGGGAGGTTCAGCACCCGCGATGAGTTTAAGTAACGTTGATTTTCCGGATCCATTGCGCCCGATCAACCCTACGGATTCTCCAGCTCTTACAATCAAGCTAACGCCTTTAAGCGACTTGACTTCTTTAGTCTTCTTGCTCATTTTTGCAAAAAATGATTTGGCATCCCTAGAGCCACCTTCTGTTACAACATAGGTTTTCTTGACGTTGTCGACGACAACGGCGGGATCCGTGATAACTTTTTCCATACCGTGTTCGCTTTCCTAGCTCTCCTGTTTGTACCTGTCCTCAGCTTGCCAGAAGAAAAGGATACCGAACGAAAAGGTTCCGATTCCCCAGCAAAAAAGACTCGTCCATTCTGATACTGATGGAATTTGGTTGTATAAAAGGCACTTTCGAAAAGCTGTAATGTACTGGTAGGCGGGATTTGCGGAGAAAAGATTGTAGACAAGGGGGTTCGTAGCATAGCGCTCCATGGAATAGAAAATTCCTGAGGCAAACATCCAGCCTCTGCTGAAAAGCTCTAGAATTGCTCTGAAATCCGGTAAGAATGAAGTCAACCGAGCTGTAATAAAGGTTAGCCCTGCGCCAAATAAGAGTGTTAAGGCAAAGACGATAACCGCAAAGAAGGCAGTTGCACCGGGAGGAGTGAAATTTAGCTGAAATAGTAGCGCAACAATCGAAGCTATGATTACCGAGGGTGTTAGATCATAGATGTACCTTAGAATCACAGAAAAAGTGATGGCAGCTGTTGGGAAAGAAAATGCTCGAATCATTCCCTTGTTTGCTTCGATTAGCCCAACTCCTGCCATAAGGAGTCGGTTCATAGCGCCGAAAAGAGTGATCCCTATGATGACAAAACCAACAAAGTTTTCCACCCCCCTTGAGGTCTTGAGCAAAACCCCAAACATAAATCCATAAAGTAGAGCCTCAAGCAAAGGGCTCCCGATTAGCCAGAATCTCCACCACTTGTAGTCTCGTGTTGTTCGGAAAGCCTTTGCCTTAGCGTCAGCAGTAATATAATCCCTGCGAGCCCAAATTTCCTTTAAATACGGGACAAGACCCTTACTCGAGCCCACTTCCTGGAGGCCAGAAGTATCTACGCGACAGATCGTAAACTTCTCCGTCTTACCGTTGGTTGTATCACTTTCCACTGTAGTCCTCTTGGAGATCATCTTCATTAGCTTGGTTGGAACTTAAGTTCATTATAATTTCACGCAAAACGCTTTCTGTCGAGGCTATATTGCCAGTGCTGCTCCTAAAATCTAAAGGTTGATTGGATAATGGTGATCCTTCTTCCACGATTCCCCAGATCGGGGTCCCAGAGCCTCTATAGTCGGAATATTTGGAGGGAAGAAAGGGATTAAGATCGAAATAATTTTTCGAAACGGAATCAATTACGAGCAGGCAGTCCATCTCGGTCAACGCTGACAAGAACTCCAAGTAGGGTAGTTGCTGGTGAAATTTTAAAAATTGTTTTGCAATATCTGAATGATAGGAAGTAGTCAAGTCATTTGGTGATGATGTGAAAACATTGAGCGTTAGCTTTGCCGCATCGGAATTAATAGCTCGTAGTGGATCAAGTATTTCTTGTATGCCACGGTTTTCGTAAAAATTGCCGAAGTAGCCAATGTTGATAGTGTCCTTCGGTAAATCAAGATTTAGTTCTCGAAGTGCGTAAAGCGTTGGGGGAGGAGTTTCATGCTGCGCCACTACGCTTTTCTTCATCAGCGTTGAAGAAAGACTGCTTGGTATAGCGGATGCCATAACTTTGCGCTGATTCTCGTTTGTAAATCGCACTTCATCTGCGAGCACATAGGTTACAGTCTCAAGTAGCTGAAAAAGAGTCCATGTCTTCTCTGGTTGTATTCCAATGGATTTCAAGTAGTCTATAAGCGTCTTTGACGTAGTGTTTTCGGTCAATTGGCCTCCGCGAATTTGCCCCTGCACATCTACAGTTAATGGGTCGGACAATTCAGCGATCCATTTAACTTCAGGATGTTTGAGTTTGTACAAAGCGCCCGCTGCAAGGGAACCAACCCAAAGAGCTCGAGAAAATATTTCGGTGTAATACGATTTCTGGATTTCTGCCCATTCAACTGCTTTTTCGGCGAAAACAGAAACTCCTTCCCAGTTCGCGAAGGTAGTCGGTGTACGTAAGATTTCCTGCTTGTGAATGTACGGTTTGCAAACCTGCCAGAAATCCAAATCTTGGTTTCGTACCGTCGACATGTCGTTGCAGACTACATCGGCAATTTCATTGCGATTTAACAAGTATTTTGCAGCAACGTTTGCTGAGGCATCCGCATAAGGCGGAAAACAATAGCAGAAGAACAGTAGATTGCAGTTGATGGAACTTACAACATCCCAAGGAAAGTCTGGAATTGATGCTTCGGTAACAGCTTCGATGATCCTCTTGCGTAGTTTCGGGTTTTTCTTACTGAATCGTTCAATAAAACCGGCCTGGGAGCGTACAAGCTGTTCTAGGCCTGGAAGATTCTCTGGAGCTACTGTGATGTTTCTGAGCGCCTTTATGCAAGCTAGCCTTTGGTCGACGCAAAAGTCGAAGGTTTCCTGAGCTCTTGAAACTGAGTTTTGTGTCAATGCTCGGTTGTAATAAGAATTTGTATAGTCATCAAGGAATTTTGCCGTTATACCTGATTTTCTTAAAAAATGCGCAAAGAAAACGACATCCTCGCCTGATTTTAAGTCCTCATCAAACCCCTCCCTCGGAATCAAGCGAGTCGGGATGCTTTTGCAAGCATTGAATCCAAGGCTCCAGGAAGCCTGTCCAAGTGGGCGGGACGTACCTTTTCCGGCCTCCAATTTGTGACGAAGAGCACTTGCTTTTGGCTTGCTAGTGGTGTCAGGGGCGAATTCGTTTAGCCCTGTTATCGTGATACAGTTCATACTTGACTTTGAAAGCAGGGCCTCGAGGTAATTCGGATCTAAATAATCGTCGTCATCGAGAAATGTAAGATATTTTCGGTTTGCCGTCCGAATTCCGAGGTTTCTTGCTCTGCTAGCTCCGGTATCCGCACAGTAAAGCTGAGTGAGGTTGCCACCATGATTCAACCACTCTGATCGAAATTCTTGACTGAAATTATGTGCACTTTCGGGTCCGCTGTACACCAAAATGACCTCGAATAGCGACTTATTGAGAGTTTGATCCAGCAGGGAACTTAGTGATTTCTTTAAGTAGGATATATTGCGGTTGGTCGGTATGACGACGCTGATGCCATCTTCGAATTGTCGGTCCATGTACATGATTTTGCCCTTAGTATGTGAAGTCCCAGATGTTAAGCTTGCGTAATTACTTAGAAATTTTCCGCCACAAGGTAAGGAGTAGGGGAAAGAGGGCCTTCGGAATGTACTCACCGTATTTCCGGTTAGCTCGTAATGCGAGCTCTCGTGTTAACATTCGTGCACTGATTTGTGGTTGCTGACTAGATACTCTTGGTTTTTTTGATTTTTGTGCGATCAAATTCTCTTGAAGAAGTGTTATCCTTCTCTCTAGCATGGGGATTTGTTCGATTATTTCCCTAGAAACCTGGAAAACGGGCTGATTATTGTGAAAAGTTCTAGTGCACCAGTAGATGTCCTTTTCCATCGTTAAGACGGTTAAGTTCTGGGCAACCAGAGTGTTAAGTAAATCTGTATTGCCGAGGTTGGAACTTGAGAGGAATAGGCGGATTTTCTGGAGGGTTGAATCGTCCAAACTCGTGATAGCCGGCAGCGGTAGTTCCCCAAGATTAACAACATCGCCCTCCACGACTTTTCTCGGATCGAATTGCGAGATTTTGAAAACTACGGCTCCGTCACGAATAGCAGAGAGCGGAATTGAAACTACGCTGTCGCTGTAGATGTGAGTCTCTGTGTACATCGGCTTCCTCTTCACCTCGACGTGCTATATCTCCTTGTGAATAATGTTACTTTAGGCGGTTAGTTGCGTGGGATCATAGTCTAAAAGCAGGTAGCTGCTATGGGTATCGTTCTTAACCTGAGTTCCTTCGAAATTCTGCAACACTGTTGTTGTCTCCTGTAGCTAGTTGGTAATAGAGTTTTCCTGCACATGGGTCGGAATGCGTTCTGAAGCATTGGCAGAGGAAATTTTTGGGATGCCCCGGTCTTTTTCACTACGGTTTGGACAGCGTGGTAGTTCGGCGGGGAATCGTAGCTTTCCATCTTTATTCGGGGTCCCATACCGACATGGCTGGCGAGCGAGACAGCGATAACCTACCTGGAAGCGTACGGTGTCAGAAACTGGTTTCAGATTGGGAGGCTTCGAAGGCTAGTAGTCTGCTGTCGCGGGCACTGTAACGTCGGTAGATTCCGACTCTTCTGGTCACAACTATAAAGGAGTGGTCCAGAATGCTATTAGGGAATTCTACTAGCAATGCAGGCGTTCCTGGTTTTCTAATACGAATAGGATGTGGTTGCGGAACTAGTTGGTAACAATTGGAAATTTTTCTGTAAGGGTATTACTGTTGGTGAAATAATTCAGAAATTTTCGCCTGCCAGTCCGAGGGTGAATTTTTCTTATTGCGCCACTGATAAAATGCTTTACGTAATAAAGATGCTTGGATCCGGAAGAAGGAATAGGGTGAAGATTGGAGTCATTGTTTCAATCTCATTCGGTTTTGGTTCGTCACCTCAATAAAAGGATGCCATCTCAACGTGCGAAACACGTAGCTCTAAAATGAGATGGCATCCTTAAGTAGAGTACCTAACTGGTAGCCGTTTTTAAAGTGTGTTCGGGAAAAATCTGCTCGGCATAACAAAGGCGCACCTTCTAGCTAGGATCTAAGATAAATCTGTTGCAAATGTGTCCTATTTTTCGAAAGGCGTAAGCGGTGCATATTGTCGTATTTGGTCTAGGATATGTCGGCCTATCTAACGCGGTTCTTCTTGCTGCTCAAAATGATGTGGTAGGCGTTGATCTGGATAAGAACAAAGTCGAACTTGTAAATCACGGAGCTTCGCCGATTGTTGACAAGGATATTCAGGAGGCTTTGCAGGCCGGAAACCTTAATCTTCGAGCAACGACAGACGGAGATTCAGTACTAGAGGAAGCGGACCTTACTGTAATAGCCACGCCGACAGATTACGATGTAGAGACTGAATACTTCGATACAAGTTCGGTGGAGTCAGTGCTGGAACAAGTATCCAATGTGAAACCGTGGGCGTCAGTCGTAATTAAGTCCACAGTTCCGATCGGCTTCACAAAGAGCATGGCTAAGCGTTTTCCAGGGCTCACTTTGGTCTTTAGCCCTGAGTTCCTGCGTGAAGGAAGGGCGCTGTATGACAACCTACATCCTTCACGTATTGTTACATCATCTGTAGATAGGGAAGCAGCTAAATCGGTTGCGACTCTCCTTAAAAACGCGGCTTTAGACTTTGACGTGCCGGTTCTTGTAACTGACCCGACGGAGGCTGAGGCTATTAAGCTTTTCGCTAATACATACTTGGCTATGAGAGTTGCGTACTTTAATGAGTTGGATACTTTCGCTAGGCAGATGGGACTCAACTCTAAGCAGATCATTGATGGGGTCTCACTTGATCCTAGAATCGGTAACCACTACAACAACCCTAGCTTTGGTTATGGTGGCTATTGTCTGCCAAAGGATACTCGCCAATTGTTGGCTAACTACAAGGACATTCCGCAGTCACTAATCTCGGCGATTGTGGAGTCAAACGATCAACGAAAGGCTTTCATTGCTGACAGGGTTATTGCCATGAACCCAATTATCGTCGGTGTTTATCGGCTTACGATGAAGTCAGGATCTGATAATTTTCGGTCTTCCTCTATTCAGGATGTCATTAACCTGCTTATAAATCATGGGATCACCGTGAAGATCTACGAGCCTACCTTGGATGGGGCGGAATTCAGTGGTTGTCCGTTGGTTGCTGATCTGGACAAGTTTCTAGAGGAGAGTGACGTAGTCCTGGCTAATAGGTGGTCACCTGATCTCGCCGGTTATGACGGCGAATTGGTGACTGCTGACCTTTACCAGCGAGATTAGGTGGACTTGCGATACGCGAAGATTTTACAGCCAGTAGTATCTGCTACTTTAACCGGGGAAATTGATAGTAGGTCTGATTGATTCCGGGAAATTTTGGCCTTGAGCATCGCTTTAGAATTTGAAGTCGTTTGTCTGATGAACTGTAAACCCACACTACGTTGTACTAAATGTGTTCTAGATCTTTCATTGCTCTAGGTATTTTGAAATTTGTTTTCAAACAATCTAGTTCGTTTGGAGCATTGCTTTACTGATTTAGTGTTCTACTAATGCCTTTTACTGTGAAACCACCTGTAAATGGGTGACAAAGCGCAATCCGGTAATTGAAGGTAGCGACAAGTGGCTGTTGATAGAAGGAGTGAGGTGCTTTACAATCTCTGGCATTTTTAATGCTTCTATAGCGTGTGTATGTCGAAAAATGTGGAGCGCTGAACTATATAGAGTTTGGCATTTTCCAGAAACTCATTGTTGTAAAGTTCGCTCCGCAGAAGGTGCCGAGAGGTGCAGGTGGGGATTAGACTTCTTTGAAGAAGGATGATGCACTATAAGTCGGCGGGAAAGCGATCCCAGCGCTGTGACTTGCCGTCGAGTTGCTAAGGAGAGGCACTTGTCTTAGTAACACTTCGGGGACGAATCGTAGTGGAGTAGATTATTGCAAGCTGTTCCATTTATCCTAACGGAATAATTTCCTTGTCGGGGGATGGATGCGGAAAGGTTTGGAGGAGGAAAGTTGGTGGTGATGTCGTTGAGTAGCTTGTATAACTGGGCTGGGTGTGGGAGGGCGACGAACATGGTGCGGGGTAAGCAAGGTAGGTCACGATGGTAGGGGCGTCGGTTTCTGGAATGAGATCTGCTGATGAGGTTTCTGGCGAGGAGGACGGAGGCATCAGGATGGATAAGCTAGTTGGTCCTCGGCGATTGTTATGGTGTCGTCGACAGGAGCGAACAAGGGTTCTGTCTTAAGTAGTTAGAGAGCATCGTCGGTCTTGTAGTGGTAGATGTTGGCGGAGGATAGGGGCATTTGAGTGTGGAGTGCCTCGGAACGGTCGTCGTTGATGGTGGCTGTGGCTTGCTCGCAGGGATGCCTGGTGGGGGGTGAGGATGATGTACCGGGGCCTGTCCGAATAGTAGTATGTGTCGCCGTAGTACGTGGCGAGGAAGTTACGTTCGGAGTGTCGTCGAAAAGCTTGGGAGAGAAGTAGAGGACCTCGTTATTGGAGTTGTGGAAGCGGTTGAAAGTCGTGGCGACCCGCATGAGATGAGGAAGGGTGTCTGGGGGAAAGCTTAGGTGGGGAGTGAGGGACGATTTCTATAATGGTGATTTCCAGTTAGGTGAAGAGATTGCTGGAACTGGTTTGAACGTGTGGCAGTGTTGCTGGTGGCGAGTGAAAGTGGAGGACCAGTTGCGCTCCTGGGGGTAAACAGCGTGAGTGGTCTCAGGAGGAAGAGGATCGCATCGCCTGGTGGTGGGAATCTTGGTAATAAGGCTGTCGGGGTTCGGAGTAAGGCTGGCCACGTTGTACCAGGAGGTGTGGATTACTGGTGCGGTTATCGTGTGGTGGTGCTCGTCGGTATTGGTTTCGCCGGCTTGAACACTGAGTCTCTCCTTTCTGTGGCGTGCTTCGAAAATCGTATTTTTGTGGGGCTTTCTCTAGGAATATGGGTGGATATACTTCGATTGCTGGCTCCGGCGTATTGCGGATGCCACCTCGCCTGTGGGACGGCGACATGATTGGGGATACCTGACGAGAAACGAAATGCAGCGCACGGTGTGGCTGTGCTATGTGGCGACCGCCGGCGCTACTTAAGTTGAACAAAGTTTCTGTAGGAGTGTCGCTCCTGTGCCTGCGGTTTTGTAGCGTGGGGCTTGGTTACACGTGCGAAATAGGGGTTGTTGGTACCGGTTGTCTGCGTAGTTGGTACTGGGGGTGTGCGTAGTCGGTACTGGGTGGGTTTTTCCTTCATTGTTGTTAGTGGCGGCGTCATGTTCTTGTGGCGTCGTGGCTAGTTTCAACATGGAAGGGGTTGGTCTTTGTGGCTAACTTCAAAGAGATTATGGCGATGTGTCTTGATGGTGCGTCGTATTCTCGGATTACTACTGTTCTTGGCTGTTCGCGGCGTGATGTGTCGCGGGTGAAGGCCATCATCGCGGAGGAGTCGATCACGGCTGAGTCGTTTCGTTTGCTGCCTCCGGGTTGGTTTGTTTCCAGGTTTTCCGATGGGCGCAGTAACCGGCGTCAGGCGTATGACCAGCCAGATTTCAAAGCTCTGGCACAGCGTCTGAAGAACAATCGGCACCTGACAAGGAATCAATTGTGGATGGATTACTTGGCGGCCGAGTCTGCGGATGGGGAGGTGAAGTACCAGTATTCGCAGTTTTGTGCGGGGTTGCGTGACTATCTGCGGGTTAATGACCTGGATGGGGTGGTTGAACATGAACCAGGCCAGGAACTGTATGTGGATTGGGCAGGCGATAAGGTCCCGATCGTTGATGCTGCAACCGGCGAGGTGGGGATGAAAGCGTCGTTGTTTGTGGCGGTGTGCCCGTATTCCGGGTTGATGTTTGTTACTGCGAAGGCTAACGAGAAGATGCCAGCGTGGTTGGAGTGCCATGTTCAAGCCTTGGAGTATGTAGGGAAAGTGCCATCTGTTGTGGTGCCGGATAATGCACCAACAGCGACGTATCGCCCGAAGAAGCATTCCACGTATCGTTTGGTGTTGCCCAAGTATCAGGAATTGGCTGATTACTACCAGATGACAATCGTGCCGACACGGCCTGCCCGCCCGAAGGATAAGGCAGCTGTTGAGCGTGCTGTGCAGATTGCCTACACCAAGATCATGGGCTATTTCGATGGAGTGACGTTTTACAGTCTGGATGATCTTAATGAGGAGATCGCTATCCGGCTGGAGGACATCAACAGTGGTCTTACCCGCCCGGATGGCACTACCAGGCGTAAGCGGTTCGATGAGGAAGAAGCACCGGTGATGCGGGATCTTCCCGCAACGGCGTTTACTGATGTGGTGTGGAAACACCCCAAGGTGGATCGTAACTGGCATGTCATGTGCGACTACCAGTACTATTCGGTTCCTTTTACGCTGGTCGGTAAACGACTTACTGCACGGATCACTCCAGGGCTGGTGACCTTGTTTGACGGGGAGCATATCGTCGCGGAACATGTGCGGCTTACAGGTTTTAAATACCGGTATTCAACCGATCCTGCCCACGGGCCTGCCGATGGGGACACCAGCCATAATGTGCTTACCCGGGATGAGCTTATCTCCTGGGCATCCTCGTTCGGGCCGGCAACGCTTACCGTTGTCACAATGATTATTGACAGGAATCAAGCAGCCACTCCCAAAGGGTTGTTCCAGGTACGCAATATTCTTGCCAAGCTGGGCAAAAAGCACGGTAAAACAACCCTTGAACCGGCCTGCCGTGAAGCTTTAAACAAAAAGCTTGTCCCCACCATGACGGTATTGCAGCGACTGCAAACAACGATCGCCCATGAGATGAAAAACGGCCACACCCCGCACCGCAGCGGTTGTGATGTGGCACGCACACCACAGTCCACACCGGTGGACATAACGCAGTTCAGTGCCAATGACGTGTTCATCCGACCGATCGAACACTACGCAGACGACGGTGACACCGGCCTTGTAAACGATGTGTTCCCATACGGCACACACACAAGCCAGGAAGGAGGAAACCTGCAATGACACGCTTTGAGGTCGACGAAACAACACGTCAAAAAATGCGCACCCTACGCGTATCAACCTTTGCTGACGTCTTCTTTTCCATTGTCACTGATGAAGCACACACCGATGCGCTTGCAGAGGATATCTTCCCAGCCGCAGTAGATGAGGCCTTCGCGCAACGCACCGCGAGAAACATCGACAAAGCGATCACACAAGCAAAATTTCGCTACCCAGATGCCACCCTCCACGAAGTTATCCACCCAGACCAACGTGGCATCAACATGCGGCAATTGAAAAGGCTGGCAGCAACCAACTGGCGGGAAAACCCCACCAACATTCATATCCTCGCCCCCACAGGAACAGGAAAAACCTACATTGCCTGTGCCCTAGGCATTGCCGCCTGCCAAAGTGGGTTCAGTGTCGCGTACTACCGGCTTGACCAGCTTGTAGATGAACTAGCGGTCTTCCTGCCGACAGACCAAGGCTATATCGACAAAATGAGAAAACTGTGCAACATCGATGTGCTTATCATCGATGACTTCCTCACCATCGGAATAGACCAACGCGGACAAGAAGACCTAACCCGCATCGTATTCGAAAGAGACGGGCGTCTGCCCATCATCGTCTCCTCACAATCAACCGCCGCATACTGGCGAGAAACCCTCCCCAACCCAGTCGGCGCAGACTCGCTAGTAAGCAGACTCAACAATGGTCAACGCATCAAAATTGGCCAATACGATATGAGAAGACACCTCAACACCCAAAACGCCGAAAACTAACCCACCCCTGGCCCCTGCCTCACACTGGCAGGGGCCAGTACCAACAACGCACAACCCCCCAGTACCACATCAACACAAACCCAGTACCAACTCACCGCTCTTGGCAACACGTGGGGAGAAAGGTCAGGGACATGCCAGGGATGGATTTGGAAGATGCAGGCAAGCTCGTCCGGTTGTTTGTGGGCGTGATGAGCAAGGAGGGGGTCGACGTGCTGGAGTTCGTGCGCGAGAGGATGTCACTCGTGCGGGAGAAGCAGTCGACGCTGTTCGAGCTGTCGCCGTCGGATCCGAACGACGCGGACGTGGCCAACCAGGTGACAACCGTCGTGCCGATGCACCCCAACGCCGATGGAGGATTCATCGTCGTGGGTGTTGACCCGTCGCAGATGGAGATCGTCGGCGCCGGTATCGACGCGGACTGGTTTGTACCACAGGCTACGCCGCACTGTCAACGCGTCGCTCGACGTGGGGCGGTGGGTGATCCGCGGTGTTCGCGTCCTCGTTGTGCGCATGGGCGGCACCGGCTCATCCGTCTGGGGCAAGGGCGGTAACTTCCCTCTCCCAACAGGTGAGGTCAACCGCCGCCAGTGGTGGCAGCGCAACGGCACCGATGTGTCGGCGAGTGTCGTTCGGCCGGAGACGGTGGAGTGCGTGCGGTGCCTCGTCAGTGAAATGAGGGAGCGCGACGGTGACGAGATGCTCGATGACGGAGATCTCCTCACCCACATTGGTGTGGTGACCCCGGTGGGCGCGCTCACTGATGTTGGTGTGTACGCGCTTGCGCCCACAACCGAGCCACGGTTTTGGGCCAACAGTCGATGCATCGGCGGGCGCCGTATGATTGACCAGATGGCGCAGGTGGAAGAGATCCTGTCGGATCTCAACGCGCCGGTGGAGTGGGGTGTGGGTGGCCTGTCCATCACCGCGAGTCCCGTCCCCGAGTCCGCAGTCCGTAACGCGCTTGTGTACGCGCTCATCGCAAACAAGTACCACCATATGCTGGAGATCTCATTGAAGTACAGCGCCCTCGTTTTTCGAGTGCGTCTCCAACGAGCACGCGAACCGCGACCTGTTGGATCTCCTCCGTGCGCTGGGAATCGCTGAGCCGACTCTGCTGAGACAGCCAGGCTATCCCATCGACTCCTGGGAGCTCATCACGGGGGTTGTGTGCGCCGGGCTACTCCGAGACCCGGATCTGCCTCTTCGGTGGTGAGCCGGACTGGAAGATTGTCCGCTCCATGCGCGAGATTCGTCCCGGTCGTCTCATCGGCAACGAGTTGGTTGTGCGAGCGTTTGGTGTGCTTTTCGACAAGACCTACGTCTCAACCGGAACCCTCGCCGATCGGCTCAGCATTGGCGGGGAGAGATGTCCTGAGGATGATGTCGGTTGCCGCCGCCGGTGGTGAGCCGCTGCTGGAGCGGCACTATGAGGGCTGGAGGCTCGGCGACGGTGCACGCGACCTTTTTGGCGCTCGGCTGTCGTATTTACGGCTGGCCACCTTCGAAGCCCTGACAGGACTTAAGACGTTCCTGTCCGAATTTCGCACCATCAACTGCGATGACCTGGTGGCGTTGCAGGGTGGCGGCGAGCAGGAGTCCGAGGATATCCTCAGGGAGCTCGTGATTGGTGGTCGACTTGAGGAGAACGCGCCGGGCGAGGTTACGTTGGTACGGGAGCAGCGAATGTAATTGTGTCCTACAGAGTCATCCTGGGCTTAGGCGGGCGAGGCTTGCCGTGTCACTGGGTTGAGGCGATCTTCAGTGTGCTACGGGATTGGCGACGACAGGCAGAGTCGAACTTGTGCTACCAGAAAATAGGCCCTGTAGTCGGTGCCCCGTTGCTGGCTCAAAGGGCACTAGGAGAGACAACATGGGCTTCATTTTTCCTGGTGGCTTAGCGATTTCCCCACATAAAACCAAGTTGCCACTGTGCAACGTCGGCTTCGGGGAGTGGGTATACGGTGGCTTGCAAGGATTCCGCGAGTAAATAATTGCTGGATCTGGGTAGAAAAAAGCACCCTTACTGCGGGGTGGGGTATGTTCTCCTTGAACGGCGAGAACCGGTTAATTGCAAGAGAGTCTGAGCTCTGAAATGTACTGGTTAAGCTGCTTGCTGCCAAATTCCCGGCCGCGGGGCGCTTTGCGATTTCACGTGTTTAAAAATGTGGTATAATATTTGATAATGATATAGAATTCACGTTATTGAAACATTGGAGGCTTTAAGGTGAGACACAGTATTGAGCAGTTTGCGGACACTATGAGTAAGCTGGCCGTGCCCATTCAGCGCGCTCTGACATATGGTTATGACAATGCCCAAGAGAAAAATCCAATCACGCTCCGCCCTGACAAGAAATCGTTGCTATCTCATCTAATCCGTAGCGATGTTTTTGAATATTTAAGAGAAAATCCCGTCGATGGGTTTAAGCTGGGGGAAGATGTGCATAGGCTGAATCAATCAGTCTGTCTCTGGGAGGAGTCAACTGGTCTCGAGATTCGACTCGCCAAAGTAATCCTCACTCATGTGCGAACCCCTATTCCTCAACTTGATTCAGATCCGTCTCTTCAATGTGAAATCCCCTTTTCTAAGTCGGAGCTTGAAACTCCTGGTCTTGCTTTTGTGAGTTGGAAAGTGCCGGATGCCACGAGCTCTTATAATTTCAATCTCCAAGCGATTAGGCAATCGTTGAATGGAAATTTGCGCAAGGGGCAGGCTGACCTTGTGATTCCTCTGAATCCTGATGTTGACGGTCTTATTCCTAAGACCTCCTTTGACCCGAATGCGATTTACGAATATGAACTAGAAGACGAGAAGGATGAGAATTTTTCATAGCAGGAGACTGAAAGATCTTCGGCTTTATTTGGGCATGACGCAGAAGGAGTTTGCGCAGCGACTTGGATGTTCGCAGCCTGCACTTTCGGCAGCGGAGAACGGTCGCAAACAAATCGCAGAGCTAATAGAAAAAGCGGTTTTTGCGTTCAAAGTTCCTCCTTCTTACTTTGAAGCTCCACCTTCACCGTATGGTTCTGATTCGCTAAATTTCCGTACGAAGAGGATCTCAGCGAAGGTAAGGCGCGCATTTTCGTCGACGTTCTATGAGGCGGAGCGAGCCATGCTCTCGGCACCGGCGAAAGTTCCTGTTGTTAATTTGGCTGATGAAAACCTGCCGAATCGAGCCTATTCACTTCCTCTGTCCGTAATTGAAACAGTGGCGGCACAAGCAAGGAACCAACTAGGGGTCAGTCCCACTGGCCCGGTATTTAATGTCACTCACGCAATCGAAAAGGCTGGACATAGAGTCTGCACGCTCACCAATGATTTTGTTGATATTTCCGATATTGACGGAGCGTCGAGTCCCGAATTCAATCATGATGGTCTCGGGCTGATCGCAACAACTGAAAAACACGACGGTGGCCGTGTCCGATTTACTCGTGCTCATGAGCTCGGTCATCTAGTTATGCACTCAACGTTTCGTCCAAGTGATGAGAAGGCGCGTGAGGATGAAGCAGATTTCTTTGCTGGCGCATTTCTTTTTCCGGAAGAAGATGCCAAGGAAATGCTTAGTGAGTCTCTAACCTTGGAGGGCTATGCGAGAATTAAATCTCAGTACGCTGTGTCGATCGCGGCACTCATTCACCGTGGTCGTGATCTCGGAATAACATCTGCGGAGCGATACCATTCGCTGATGATACAGCTGAGTTCCCGGGGTTGGCGGATAAACGAGCCCGTAGAAGTTCCAGTAGAACGTGCAACAACTATTAATGCCATTTCGCTGCGGAAGGAATCAACAACCCAAGGAGATTTAGCTGCACTGCCGACGCTTTTTTGATTCCTGATGGTTCCCGGTCATGGCGCAGGAACGTTTCGTCGCTTTACTCTATTTTTCTGTATTCTTCCCGCATAGAGAGTAATCAGCGAATCTAATACTATCTTCGCGTACCCTTAACCTATGGATCTGGATTCGCGCTTGGGACGCCTGGAAGCGACGTGTGAGCAGATGCTGCACGAGATCCGTGAAATCCGGCTGTTGTTAGGCGAAGAACCTCAGAAGCCGACTGTCACATTGCAGCAACCTGTATCAGAGCCGAATTCTTCGTTCCACGTTCCGCTGCAGCAGCAAACTGGGCAGCACCAAATTGCGAACAAAATTACCCAAGTTCAGTCCGCCCAAACCCAACGTAGCCGAAACCGTGAGCATAACCTCGATCTGTACATGTCTCTGTTCGCTGGACGTGAAGATGTGTACGCCTACGCGTGGGAGAATGTGGCGAAGGGGACTAAGGGATGGGCGCCAGCACGGGAGTATGCGCCGGGGAAAGATAAAGAGGAAAAGGCTTTCTTGCCTTTGACGCGGGACATCATTAGGCGGCACATGTGGGATGTAAATGCGTCGCACAAGGGGATCTACGTCATGTTGCCGGGAGATAGGTGCAAGCTCTTGGTGTGTGACTTCGATGACGGGGATTGGCGAGCAGATGCCCGGGCGTATGTGGAGGTGGCGCGGGCGAGGGGGCTGGATCCGCTGCTGGAGCTGTCGCGAAGTGGCGATGGGGCGCATGTGTGGTTGTTCTTTGAGAAGCCGGTGTCGGCAGCACTTGCGCGGAGGCTCGGGTACCGCCTGGTGGAGGAGGCTGCGGAGAAACGTCCTGACCTGCGCCTGCACTCGCTGGATCGTTTCTTTCCCTCGCAAGACACGCTGCCGGTGAAGGCGAAGAAGAAGGCGGCGCGGCTCGGCAACCTCATCGCGCTGCCACTTCATTTGGGTTCGTGGAAGTCGAAGCGGACAACGGTGTTCGTCGACCCGGAAACGTTCTCGGAATACGCGGATCAGTTCGGGCGGCTCGCAGAGGTCAGACGCGTGCAGGTGGAGAAACTGGAGGAACTCACCGACACTGAAGCACCGTCGCAGATAGTGCTTGGTGGTGGGGAGGAGCCACCGAAGCGCGAGCCGTATGCGCGCATCGTGAAGGGTGAGAAAGTGACTCTGCGGGTGGGGGAGCGCATTGCGGTACCAGGGGACGTCGACAAGCGTGTGCTTGCTGAGCTGAAGTGGCAGGCGACGATTCCCAACCCAGAGTTCTACCGCAAACAAAACTCGAGGTTGAGTACGTATGGAACACCGCGCATCATTCGCCGCTACACCAAGGATGGGGAGTTGAGCATTCCTCGGGGGCTTGTCGACGTCGCACTTCGCGTCCTCACCACCGCCGGCTACGAGGTCACGGTTTCTCGTCCCCGTCCAGCGCGAAAAATTGATGTGGAATTCACTGGTACGCTTCGCCCCAGGCAGCGCAAAGCAGTGAAGGCGATGGAGAAAGACCCGATCGGTATCCTTCTTGCCGATCCAGGCCAGGGCAAGACCGTCATGGCGTGCGCGCTCATCGGGCGCAGGAAGGTGCGCACGGCGATTATTGTCCACCGGCGGGAGCTCAAGACGCAGTGGGAGAAGCGGCTTGAAAAGTTCCTCAGCACGACGGAGGGGATCGAGGTCTTCTCACAACAGAAACTCGCACGCCAGGGTGCGGAGCTTCTGCGCGGGTTCGACCAGATCATTGTTGACGAGTGTCATGCTGCCGTCAGTCCGCGCGCGGAGGCCGCCTTCGAGGACGTTCGGGCGCGTTACTGGGTGGGATTAACGGCGACGAACTACCGCTACGACAGGTTGGACCGGCTCATCACCTTCCAATTCGGTCCCGTCCGCGCGCAGCTCCCAGCGGAGGTGACGGCGCGCCGGGATGTTGTTGTCCACCGCACGTCATTCGAAAGCGACGCAGTGGATATTGCGGGGCTGTACAACGAGCTTGCCGTTGATTCGGACCGGAACCTGCAGGTTGCAGCGGATGTTGTGGAAGCACTTTCTGGAGGACATAGCTGCCTGGTGCTGGTAAACCGCCTTGATGCGCTAAGCAACATTGAGAGCAATATTCGTGAGCTGTGTACGGCGGGCGGGGTTTCGGTGCCGGTGGTGAGTTTGTCCGGGGCTTCGTCGCCGGAGGACCGTGAACGTGTGCGCGACGTAGTAGGACGTGGGCAGGCATGTTTGGTCGCGATGGGGCAATCCGCAGGTGAAGGTGTGGACATGCCGAGCATGGACACGCTGTTTCTTGCAGCGCCGTTCCGGTTTAAGGGTCTGGCCATTCAGTACACAGGCCGGGTCACGCGTGACCCGAACCGCGACGCAGTGGTCCACGATTACGTCGATGCCAATGTACCCATGCTTGTTCAGATGATGACGGGGCGGCACTCGGCGCTGAAGAAGACAGGGTGGGAGCTCGTAAAGGATGCCTCCTGATCGCGCTGCCCGTATTGTGGGTTTGAGCAGGTTACTGTGTATCAGTGAGGCCAAATTCGATGGCGGAGGAGTTACTAGGCACCACCGGATTCTGGTCGAGCCAAAGTTCCACGAGCTCAGATCGCAAGCTTTTCGGAAGTTGGCGGAATCCGAGTTGGCCCGAGCAAAGGCGGCGAGGGCAAATCTTCAGACTCTCGATGCCTTGCAAGATTTACATCAATCGCTAACTGAGCTAAGAAAAGCAGTAACAGGCCAAGAAGGAAGGGAGTGATCGTATGAAAGACTTTGTTTTGATTTACAACCGTATTTCTGGAGCTCTGCGGCTCTCTGAGTTTGATGATCCAGCAGAGGCTGTGCGTGTTCGGCTGGAGCGCGAAAAAGAGCACAGGGATGACCCGAACACAGAGGTTGTGCTCATTACCGCTGAGAGTCTCGATGACATTAAGAAGACGCACTCCCGCTATTTCATGGACGTAGCGGACAATTTCTCCCTTTCCGGGGAATACGACCTCGTTGGTGTGGAAAAGGCATAGCACTCGGCTCGTGTTAAGCGTCCCAGCCGGGTATGAGCCCACGGGTTGCGAGGCTTCTGCGAAGTTCCGGATCGTAGGGGTGGGCGGAGAGGATCTGTTTGAGAAGCTTGTAAAACTGGGTAAGTGCATCAGGGGAGGTAGAGATCATCGTGCGAAGGCGGGCAAGGTAGTCGGAGACAGTCACAGTGTCGCCTTCGTCGGCACGGCTGTGGATGCGGTTGCCGAGGAGGGACACGCACTCCATGGGGTTGGTGTGTGCTACCTGCTGCTCAGCAAAGATGAACACCTCTTCTGTGGTCGCGATGGGATTGCCTGTGTGTAGGAGGGCGAGTCCGTCCTCGGTCTTGCGGTGGAAGGATGCTGCGGCAAACAACAGCTTCTGTCGGGTGAGAAGGTCGATGTCCAGGGAGGTGATGATTGCGACCACGTCGTCGTAGGGCATGCCCGGATGGTGGGTGAGCGCGCGGGTGGCGTCCGTGTTGCCGACGTGCGCTTCGTCGACAAGCCAGTGGAGGTACTCCTCCTCCCCGCAGTAGAGGCGAATGAGGGGGCCGAGATTTTTCGCGGGGATGAAGACCTTCGAAGCGGGATCCTGCGCCCGGTGGATGATGTCACGGGCTTCGTCGTTCTTGCCCGAGCGCGCGTAATGCGTGGCGAGCGATACCCAGGCACCGCGCTGTGCGAGGAGCGCACAATACGGGGCATCGTCGGCGATCATGAGGGAGAGGTAGGCATCAAGAACCGGGTTCTCGGCCGTACGTGCGCGGGTGATTGCGGCGGAGAGATCCAGAGAGTCCACGCACAGCGAGTAGGGGGAAAAGTCATAGGTTGGCAGTTGTGCTACGACGCGCTGAATGATGGTCTCCAGCCAGGAAATGAGGTGGGTGGAGCCTGCGTCGTAACTGGTGCAGTAGTGCTGGTGAATATCGAGAGCACGTGCGAGGAGAGGAACGTAGGAGTCGTCTTCCTCTGTGAGCTCACACAGCGTGTCCACGGTTTTCTCGATGGATGGAAGGAGGAAAGCGCCCCGGCCAGCGGCAAGATAGTCGGAGAGCTTGTGGAGGGTCGCATCCCAGTCAGAGTACAGGTCATTCACGCTCCACATGTCTCCGTGCCTGCGCGAAGTGATGAGCGTGTGTCGTGACTCGTCGGCCAGAGATTTCACGGACTTGGACATGAGCACGCTCACTTCTTGCGGGGTGCCCACGCTGGCGATCGCGGAAATGATGAGTGGGCGGTCGTCCGGCTGCAGATCCTTCCGGAGAGAAATGAGCAGGTGTATCAGTGCTTCGCGCGGTGCCATTGCAAGGAAGCGGGCGAAAACGGCATCGTCGTCCAACCGTGGCTCGCACGGCTCGCCTACGTCTGGGCAGAGCCGGAGGCCGACGGCTACGGCATGCTTGCACCAGGCCCACTCCACCGGGCACGTGCAGGAGGGGATAGCAATCGTGCCCTGTGCCTTAATTGTGACGGTGTAAGGTTCATCGGCGGTTCCCCGCACACATGCCTCGACGTGTGTAGGGGTCTCCTCCACGATGTCTACGGTGCGGATGGTGAGCGCCCGCTCAAAGCTGCGGTCATCGGTAGCCCACATCAGGTAGTCGTACGAGAGGATCTCTGCGAGGGGAGTGGTGTTCATAGGGCTCACTGTAAGCGTGCCGAGCCACACGAAAGGCAGCGTGTGCGAACGGTTTTCGATGCGCGTCGAAAATCCCACCGGTCAGCTCCGCAAAGGAAGGTCATCAAGCCCTCCTGCAGGCACAGGCTACTCCGTCACTGGGGTCAGGCGGATGAGCACAGCAAGCTCGTCGGGGGCGATGGTGACTCCGGAATCCGGGTTCTGGGCCTGGGCGATGATCTCCCGCGCCTTGTCCGGCTGGCCGGAGACAATGTAGTGGCAGGCGAGGGTATACCAGTCGCCGCGCTCGGCGAGGAGGGCTCGGTACGGCTCGGGATCGTTAGCCATGAGGGAAAAATGGGCGGTGAGAACCTTGTCGTGGGCTGCGACGGCACGTTTTTGAGCGGTAGCCAGGTGCGTGGCAGCGACAAATCTCGCATAGTACGAGAAATCGGTACGGGGGAGGTAGGAATCTATGGCCACGATGTTGTCCTCCAGCCAGGAGACAAGATGGCTCGATGTGACATCGAATATGCTGCAATAACAGATGTGTACAAACGCCGCTTGTTTCAGCAGAACAACGTACTGTTCGTCCCTCTCTGCGAGTATGAGTAGTGCGTCCACCATTCTTTCTATTGCAGGCAGGGTACGCGCCGCCCGCCCGGTAGCGAATGACCGGTGGAAGGAGGCAATCAGTTTCTGCCAATCGGCATAGCACCTGCGCAGCGCCTCGTCCGTCGCAGAGGCTCCGCTGTGAAAGCGGGTAGCCCCCGTGCGGGCGATGAGGTCCCGCACCATTGCGGACATCAGCTTCCCTATTTCTTTCTGATTCCCAACACGGAATGTTGCAGGCATCATGAGCGTGTCATTGACGGGTGCGTAGGCATCCCACATGGAGCTCAACATCTCAACGAGCTCTTGCTGTGACGCTTTCTTGAGAAAGCGCCTGAAGATGCGCTCCCTGTCTAACCACGGTTTAGCCGGGTCTTTCACATCCGGGCATAAGCGCAGCGCAACGGCGACGCTGTGCATGCACCACTGCTGGCCGATGGGGCAGGTGCAGGTGGGGGCAGCTGTGGCAACGGTGTCCACGTTCACCGCATCGATCGTCACCCTGTGCTCGTTTTCCCCCGGGGCCGTGACCAGAGCCTCGACGTGAGTGGATGACTGATCAACTATCTCGATGTCAGCGACGGAGTGGGCTTTTTCGAAACTGGATGTGTCTGCGGACCACATGAGGTAATCGTGGGTGAGGATTTTTTCCAGTGGGGGTGCAGAAGATTCACGGTCGGATTGTGCAGGGGGCGGCGTGGTGGGAGCATTCATGGCGCTAACAGTAAGCTATGAAGCGGTGGTGTGCAGGGCACGGTGTCTCTTGGGGTTTCTTGGGTGTTCGAAAAGGGTGTGAAAAGCGCATCCGGCGTGGAGGTGGCGGGTTATACTGATGGCGTTGGTGTTCGTAGAGACGAACAGCTTCTCGCCCACGGGATGGGGCGAAATCTTCCGGGGAAATCATATTTTTGCTTTGCGGCGCGCAGGTTCGGCGACCGCTGACGTGGTCGCTTGTTCGTTGTCGCGCGGCAACAACTGAATAACCACAACCGACAACCTGGCCGTCAGCGGCCAGTGCTGCGCTGCGGCCCATCTGTCTTCTTGCTGTGGGGCCACGGTGCACAAAGAAAGGACAGATCATGGAAACCAAGCTGAGCATGGGGCAGTTGGAAGAACTCGTACGCATTTTCCTCTCGTGGGTGGGGGAGGAAGAACCACAGGTGCCGGAGTACGTGCGGGACCGGATGACGATCGTGGCGGAGACGCAATCGACGTTGTTTGAGCTTGGGCCGTCGAACATCCACGACTCGGACATCGCCGACCAGGTATCTGCAGTCGTACCGATGCACGCCAACGCCGGTGGCGGGTTCATTGTGGTCGGCGCGGACCCGGCGACGCTGGAGCCACTCGGTACCGCCATTGACTCGACGTGGCTGAAGGCCCGGCTGGTGCGTACCGTTGATGCGGCTGTGGAAATGAAGAAGTGGGTCGTGTGCGGCGTGGAGATTCTGGTGGTGTTTGTGCTGCCAGGGGTGTCGCCTGTCAGCGATGAGCGCGGGATGCTTGTTCTACCATCCGGCGTGGTTGATCGAGGTCAGTGGTGGTCGGATGCGGAATCCAATGAGCCAGCCAGCGCCGTGTCAGCAGAGACAATGAATATCGTGCGCGAGTGTGTGGGGGAGTGCGGCGACATGTCCGACGAGGAGGTGCTCGCCCACATTGGTGCGGCAACACATGATGGAACGCTCACCAATATGGGCTTCTACCTTCTGGCGCCGGTGGGTGTGCCCCGGTTCAGCCTGAACAGCCAATGGGCGGAGGGAGGCAGCACGTTGGAGGGGCTTGTGAACGTCGAGAAGCGGATCAGTGAGCTGAACAAACCGGTGGAGTGGGGCGTGGGTGACCTGCAGGCTACCTCCCGGCCTGTGCCCGAGCAGACGGTGCGTGACACGCTGGCCTACGTCCTGAGTATGAACAAACTCAACCACCCGGTGGAGATCACGTGGAGCAGTGACAACGCCCTCACCTTCGAGTACATGCCCCGTGAGCACACCAGCCGTGAGATGCTGGACCTCCTGCGGGCATTGGGGCTTGCCAACCCGCGCATGCAAGGCCGACCGAAATATCCCATCGACGGCCGGGCAATGATCACGCTTGGTCTCACCCCGCCTCGCTTCGATGACACCCATCTATACCTGTTCGGCGGGGAGCCGGATTGGAATGTCGTCCGCTTTTTGCGGGGCATCCGCCCGCAGCGGATCCTGGAAAATGAGCTGGTGCTGCGCGCGCTGGACCTGTTCTTCCAGGAGCCGTACGTGACGGCGGCGTCCCTGGCGGCGGCGCTGTCCATCGATGAGGGATCGGCGCTGGACGTGCTCATCGTATTGTCGGTGTCTGGTGCCGGTGGCAGCGGGATAATTAGGGGGCACTGCCATGGTTGGGTTCTCGGCGACGGTGCACGGCACCTGCTCGGCCACCGACTGGCGTACCTGCGCCCGGCGAAGTACGACGGGTTAACCGGCTTGCGTACCTTCCTCGACCAGTACGGCACGGTAAATGAGGATGACCTTGTTGCCTTGCAGGGCGCGGACGCGGAGGAGGCGGAGCAGATTCTCTTTGAAATGGAACTAGATGGGATGCTCGAGGAGCAGACTGTCGGCGAGTATGCGGTGAAGGCGCACTGACACCGGCTCCCGCCAGCTCCCGTTGGCTCCCGTCTGCTCCCGTCGGCGGGAGCGTCGGAAGGTCAGGTGTTCACGTGGAGCGCTACGGGCACACCGGGTACCCTGGGCACCATGTGGGACAAGATACAAATTATTTTTAATAACTGGTGGAGTGACCCCGATACACAGATGTGGCTCATCCAGCGCCCCTTCAAGATCCTGCTCACGATTGTTATCGCGTTTGTGGGCCAGTGGGTTGTCAGCTGGGCGATTAGGAAGTTCAGCAGGTACCAGAAGGAGAAGCCGCTCCACAGTTTTCTCCCCGTGAGGAGCACCAAGGAGGCGGAGATCGCCGATTACGAGGCGAAGGCCCGCCAGGAGCGCAAGCAGGGGCGCATCGACACGCTTGCCTCCGTGGCCAGGTCGACGGCCTTCATCGTCATCTGGGCGTGGGCGGCGCTGGAGATCCTCCGCAACCTCGGAGTAAACGTTGCCCCCATCATTGCCTCCGCCGGTGTTGTCGGCTTGGCAGTCGGCTTTGGCGCCCAGTCCCTGGTGAAGGATTTCCTTGCCGGCATCTTCATGCTCATGGAGGACCAGTACGGTGTGGGCGACACCATCGACGTGGGTGAGGTCGTGGGCGACGTGGAGGATGTCACCTTGCGGCTGACCACGCTGCGGGATATCGACGGCACCGTGTGGTTCGTCCGCAACGGCCAGATTGAGCGCGTGGGCAACTTCTCCCAGGGCTACGCGCTGGCCCGCATCGATTTCCCCATCGGCCTGCAAAACGATTTCCACACCGCCCGCGAGGCCATCGAGGAGGCGGCCAAGGCCGCCGTCCAGGCCGAGGACATCAAGAAGATGGTGCTGGACGAGCCCTCTGTCCAAGGCATCGTGAGCGTCAAACCCGATCACGCGAACATCCGCATCTCCGTCAAGACCCTGCCCGGCCGCCAGTGGGCCGTGCAGCGGCGCATCTACGCGGAGATCTTCCCCAAGATCCAGGAGTACGGCGTCACCCCGCCGAACCCCTTCCTGTACAAGGGTAGCTCTGACTAGCGGAAGTATTTGCGGATCGTCTTGTACAGCGCCATGAGGAAGAGGACAACGAAGGCGACCATGAGGGCGAGCAGGATGCAGCCCATCACCGCAGCTGCCGTGTCGTCGTCGAAATCCACAGTCCCGGCACCGACGATGGCGATGGCGAAGAACGCGACGGTCACCCCCAGAACAGGTTTCCACGGGTTCTTTTCGTCCGTGGGCACGACGGCGGAGCTCGTCGAGCCGACCTCTGCGGGCAGGGGCGTCGGTGTCGTGCTGGGGAAGCTCGGGTAGGAGGGCGCCGTCACCGGGGGAGCGGTGGCCGCCTGCGGGGTTTGCTGCCACTGGGGTGCGGTGTCCCGCGCGTCCAGCATGCCGTCGGCCCAGGCGGAAAACTCGGCGTGGGTGGCGGTGCCGCAGCCGGGGATGGGGGTATCGGACACCACGAGGTCTACGCCGTGTGAGGGGTCGGTGACGTGGGTGAGCCCCAACTGCGTGCAGAGCACCGTCAGCGGCACACCGTCCGGGACACGCTGCCCTCGCACATGGACCGGGCCATAAAAGGCGACGCGCGCGCCGGGGGAGAGGTGAGCGTTCATGGTGCCCAGTCTATCGGAGTTGTTCCAGTGGCTTTTCGACGCCTGTTACCACGTGAGTTGTCTTCTCCTGCACCTCTTGGGGAGACCAAGTAAAGCTGAAGCTCTCGTCGGCGACTGCGTGCATGGAGAGGTCGTTGAAGCTGTCGCCGAAGGTGTAGAGCTCCACTTCGTGCCGCGGCACACCCAGGTGGCCGGCAAGCCAGGCAAGTCCCGCGCCCTTCGTGCACCCGGTGGGGATGATGTCGATGAAGTCCTGGTTGGTGACGCACTCAACGGGGACTGTGTCCTGGATCCACGCGACGAGCCGCTTTTGCAGGGTGTCGTTTCCAGGAACCCTGATGGGTAAGCCGATGAAATGATGCTGGGGGATCTCGCTGGGATCCATTTCCTCGTACTCTAACTGGATTGCGCTGACCGCGTCCTTTGCACACCGGTCAGAAAAAAGGGCATCGAGCTTACCTAGGCGCGTGCCGTAGACGGCGATTCCTTCCTGCGTGGAAAGTTCGGCTACCACGCGTTGGACAGTCGGCGTGTCGAGGTAGGTTTCGTGCAGGACAGCGCCAGCACGGTCGGTGACGACCGCACCGGTGTAGAGCACTGAGTAGTCGAACCGGATATCGTAGCCCCGGAGTACGTACTCAGCAGCAGTAAGCGACCTGCCTGTTGCAGCCACGGCCAGATGGCCTGCCTCCTGCCAGCGGTGGATCGCCTCTCCGATAGTGTCAGGGATGCGGCCGTCAAAGAAAATGGTGCCATCAAAGTCGAACGCAGCGATTTTCATGGCACCCATATTATCCAGTTGTGGCAACAGTTTGTTGCTTGTGGCTTGCTTCTTGACGCGACTAGATTTGCCCGCAGTCGCTTGGCGCGGGGAGCCCCTTGAACCTGTCGATGAGCCAGTTGATGGACAGCGGTGCATCGCCGAAAGTGGGGCCGATGTGGTTGAGGACGAGCTTGCCGGGCACGAGCGGGGTGAGGTTGGCGTTGAAGTCCACGGTGGCGCCGAGGTCGCAGTAGTCGCGGGCCATCTGGCGTACCTGTTCGTTGGGGATCGCGTCGTCAGTGTTGCCGGAATTCACAAGGATCGGGGCGGTGGGCTTCATCTGGCCCAGGCGCTGCTGCTGCAGGGCGTTGCGGAACTCCGGTGAGCCCCAGGCGAGCTCGGGGAAGGATTCGCCAGTTGTGGTCAGTGTCCGGGTGTCTGTGAACGCCCAGCGCAGGGAGAGATCTGCAACGCAGGAGGTCTTTGCCTCGCGCAGGAGCTGCTTGCCGCGTTCGTTGAACTTCTCGTCCACGACCTTCCGGATCTCAGGGTAGCGGTCCATGTACCCGTTGGTGGACATGCCCAGTACCCCGGCGATGGCAGACGTGTCGATGGCGGGCATAACTGCGAGAAGGTTCGCAGGGGCCGCGCCGGAGTAGGTGCCCTTGACGTTGAGCTCGGGCGCGTACGTGCTCACTCGCTCGGCGGCGGCTGCTGCGGCACCTCCGCCTTGGGAATACCCATGGAAGCCGAGGGGCGAGTCAGCCGGCAGGCCACGGAGGCGGAAAGCCGCCCGGGCCGCGTCGATAAGCGCGTTGCCCTCCTCGTCAGTGACCGTGTAGCCGGGAACCCCCGGAGTGCCCACGCCGATGTAGTCCGTGACTACCACCCGGATGCCCGACAGTGATGCCGCGATGTGAATAGGGGACTCGTAGTTCGTTCCCAGCGCCCCCGTCAGTGGATCAAACGTGCCGATGAGCGAGTTGGAATTCGCACACGCATCGCCATCGCCGCGGGTACCGGGCGCGAACGCGATCGTCGGAACAGGGCCGGGGCCCGGCCAGGGGGCTGACGGTTCGAGCACCATGCCACCGGAGTAAGCTGTGCGCCCGTTGTGATCCGTCGTTGTGTACACGAAGCGGAAGCCGTTGCCGTAGCGAAGCGGAGTGGAGGAGACCACCGTCCCGGGAGCCACCTTCTCAGAGGCGACGGGCGGGGCGATGGCCTCGGCAGACGCGCAGGTGGGGACAAAAACACAGGCGAGGGCGGCGAGTACAGCCGCGCCTTTCTTCAGCTGCAGACGAAGGTTCATACCAGCTAACTTATACTTATTACTGGTTGGGTGAAAACCCAGGGAACGAAATAGTGAAAAGGAATACCCCATGTTGAAAGCAGTCTCTCGGATCATCGCGGCTCTCCTCGTCGTAGTTCTCATCCTTGCAGCAGGCTTCTGGGTTGGCACGCGTGGAGGACTCATCCACAACGCCAAGCCGATTGTCAGCTCCACCCAGCTGGGTGCCAGCTACAAGGACATCGCGGAGCTTTCCGTTGAGGAGTACGTGTTCACCAATGTGGCTAAGCGTGAAGATCCCGGCAAGATCATTGCCGGGTGGGGCATCCCGTTCACCGGCAACAACATCATGTTCACCTACGACGGCACCGTCAAAGCAGGCATCAAGGACGCCTCCAAGATTGACGTGAAGGTCAACGACGGCTCCAAGAAAGTGACCATCAACAGCCCCAAGGTGGAGATCACTGAATCAAAGATCGACCCGGCCACCATCACTGTCTACGACCAGTCTATGAATCCCTTCAACCAGATCAAGGTGCAGGAGACCATGGAGTTCGTGGCACAGGAGGAGGATGCCGCCCGCCAGAAGGCAATTGACAGTGGCCTGCTCGACCGCGCAGAAAAGCGCTCCGCAGAGCTTCTTGAGTCCCACACAAAGGCGCTGCTCGCCGGTACTGACGCAGCCGACTACACCGTAGAGGTGAACTGGAAATAAGGGGGGTACCGTACCAGCGAACCCGGACAATATCAGTGCAATCTCGGTAGAATTAACCCACGTTTGAGCTAAGGAGGAAAACGTGAAGGTTGAAGATACCGTTCAGTTTTGGTTCGATGTGAGCTGCCCGTTCTGCTGGATCACGTCCCGCTGGATTAAAGAGGTCCAGGATGTCCGCAATATCAAGGTGGACTTCATTCCCATGAGCCTGTCCGTCCTCAACGAGGGACGCGACGAACTCCCCGAGGACTACAAGGAAAAGATGAAGGCCAACTGGGGGCCTGCCCGCGTCTTCGCGGCGGTGAAAACCAATTACCCCGAGAAGATTGACCAGCTCTACACCACGATGGGCAATAAGGTGCACATCGGCCAACGCGTCGCCTCCGGTTACGGCGGATACGGTGCCGTGATCAAGGAATCCCTCGAAGAGGTCGGCCTCCCCGCGAGCCTTGCCGAGGTAGCAAACACCGAGGAATACGACTACAAACTTCGCAAGTACCACCGTGGTGCAATGAAGGCCGTGGGCAACGATGTGGGAACCCCCGTCATCAGCCTGGGCAAGACCGCATTCTTCGGCCCCGTCCTCACGCGCATCCCCACGAAGGAAGAAGCCGGCGAGCTTTTCGATGCCGCCGTCCGTCTCGCGCAGTACCCGCATTTCTTCGAGCTGAAGCGCTCCCGCACGGAAAAGCCTGAGTTCGACTAACTCATCGCACACAAAAAGCGCCTTCACCACAAAGGTGAGGGCGCTTTATGCGTCTTAGTAGCTTTCGGGGACGGTGACGATCTCGCCTGTGCGAGAAATCTGAATCCCCGTGCCGTGCTCCGGGTGGACACGGGTGCCACCGGCATCGAGCCACGCCTGCGGGACGTAGCAGCACTGGTCATCCGATGCTCGGACATCTCCGGTCAGGGCGTAGGCAGTGGAGCGGGAGCCACCGCAGACATCGTGGAAATCGCAGTACGCGCACTTGCCGCGCCAACCCTCCGGGTGGCGAAGCGAGACGAACACGGGGGACTCAGCGTAGATCTCGTTGATGGTCTGCTGCTTGACGTTGCCACAATGGAAGGGCAGGAATCCGTTGGGGTACACATCCCCGATGTGGTCGATGAAAGCAAAACCAGAGCCGGAGTTGACGGCCATCGGGGCGCGAGGCTTCCGCTTCTTGTAGGGGGCATCGCCGAAGATACGCTCGGTCTCCTCGGTGAGGTAGCGGTAAAGCTCGCCTCCTTCGTACGGCGCTAGACCATGTTCACGGCGCAGCTTCTGCTGGATAACAACGCGCCGGTATTGGGGCGCCTCGGTGGTCTTGATGGCAATGCGATCAGAAATGTCATCGAGCCAGACGAGGGTGTCCTCGCGCTCCTTGGGGCTGAGCGCGTTGAGGTCCGCGCCACGGCCAGTGGGCACGAGGAAGAAGACATACCACATCTTTGCCTGCATCTCGATGACGCGCTTAAGTAGCGCAGGCGCCTCGTGGATATTGCCCTTAGTCAGCGTCGAGTTGATTTGTAGACGGTACCCCTCGGCATTAATGAGCGGTGCCTTTTCCAACGTGGCATCAAAGGTGCCACTGAAACCGCGGAATGCATCGTGGGTTTCGGGGGTTGCACCGTCAAGCGACATGCTCATCGCCTTGCCGCCTGCTTCGCGGAGTTCGTGCAGCCGTTCGGGGGTCACCTTGGGGGTGACCGAAGGTGAGAGGCTGATAGACAAGCCAAGGTCCGTGCCGTACTGGCAGAGCTCTGCTAGGTCGGAGCGCTCGAAGGGGTCGCCACCGGTGAAGACGACGAGGGGGTAGGGCTTCTCATAGCTGGCCAGCTGGTCTAGCAGGCGCTTTCCCTCTTCCGTCGTGAGCTGATCCGGGTGGGGCTCGTGTTGTGCGTCTGCCCGGCAGTGCTTACATACGAGGGCACAGGCGCGCGTTACCTCCCAGATAACGATGAACGGCTTGGTCTCAACATTATGGCGTACCTTGCGTACAACTGGAGCATGGGACATAGGTACCAGTGTACATTTAGGGGTATGCATATTTATTTGGGTGCTGACCACGCAGGATACGAGGCTAAAGAAGCTATCAAGGCCCACCTGATCGAGGCCGGCTATGAGGTGACGGATTGCGGCGCGCACGAATACGACGCGCAGGATGATTACCCGGCTTTCTGCATCGCCGCGGCTGAGGCTGTGGCCAAGGATCCGGGTTCGCTCGGTTTCGTGCTCGGCGGTTCCGGCAACGGCGAGCAAATGGCTGCCAACAAGGTCAAGGGCATCCGGTGTGCCCTCGGCTGGAATGAGGACACCGCCCGTCTTGCCCGCGCACACAACAATGCGCAGGTTCTGTCCATCGGTGGGCGCCAGCATTCCGAGGAAGAGGTGCTCAAGCTTGTCGACGCTTTCCTCGACGAGTCCTGGAGCGAAGAGGAGCGCCACCAGCGGCGCATCGATATTCTCGCCGAGTACGAGAAGACCGGCGTCGCTCCCGAGGTCAAGTAATCGCCTTTTTATAAAGAAAAATCCCGGTTGTGGTTGACTCTTCCACAGCCGGGATTTTTGTGCGCTTATCAGCGCTTATTTAGAAGTCGAAATCAAAGTCGAATCCGCCGCCGTCGCCACCGAAGAGGCCACCGTCGAAGAATCCTCCGCCGTCGCCCATGTCGCCCATATCTCCCATGTCTCCACCGACATCGCCCATGTCGCCCATATCTCCGCCTGCGGCTTCGAAGCCATCGGCGTACCCGTCGCCGTAGCCCTGCTCAAACCCGGCTGCGCCGTAGCCAACACCGGCCATTCCGTTGAACATCGCGGAGAACATCATCACTGAACCTGCTGTCCACATGCCACTAACGAGGGCGGGTGCCCACCACGGCTCGGAGTACCAGCCAGCGGGGACCGGCCTGCCAGCCACGCGACCACCGGGGTAGTAGTTCGGCGTCTGTGCAGAGGAGTGTGGCGAGGCGGTGATTTGGCGCCCGTCGTAGTTAATGGTGCGCTCTTCGGTCACCTTACCTGCAGCCTTCTGCCCCTCGAGCGGGGGAAGTTCGGGGCCTTCAGGGAGTCCCATAATCTCTCGGGCGGCCTTAATATCGTGCAGACCTTCGAGAGCTGACTCGCGGGCGAGCTGTGCCTGGCGCACGGACTGGGCCTGTGAAATCTGAGAATTCGCAGCTGTATAGCGCTCGGAGGCATCGGCAATCGCCTGAGAACTAGCAGTATCTGTGCCTGTGAGGTTGAGTACCTGCCCGCCGAGGCGTTCGATCCATCGCCGCGCATCAGCCTGAGCATCTTCGAAGCTCAACTGATTTACCTGTCGTTGGCCACGCGATTGGCCACGTGATGTAGCCGCGACTAGCCCGATGACGATGAGGGCAATGAGCAGCATTCCGAGCATAGAGAGGGGACCTTTCTTAGCAGTAATTCTATACGTATCAACGTACAAGCGGTCTGGAATGTTCCATGTCTGTCTGGGGCGATCCAGAATGACAAAAGCGCCGTCCATCAATCGTGACGGCGCTATACCGAAGTGCCTCGTAGCCGCTTAGTAGTTTACTCCGCGGTTCCCCTTGGATCGCTCCTCGGTCCACTCAATAATATCCTTTGAGTTCCACAGGGTCAGTCCGTGGAGCTTCGCTACGGGCTTGGGTGCCCTGCCGCGGCCAGCGTAGCTAGTGAATGTGCCACGCGCGGTGTTCGAGTATTCCGCGCATTCCACAGCAGTCCAGAGGGGCACCTGGGTGTCTGCATCAATAATTACTGGTTTCATGGTGTTGTAGTCTAACCATCCCCGCTCTCATTAATTCATACACGCACCTGCAATTTTCCTGCTTACTGCCCCATTTTTTCCCTCTTAACTGCTGTTTTACGCCCTAAAACCTGGAAAGAACCTGAAAGTCTACACGGGTGGGAAAGATTGATTATCAAAGGTGGATCTATTGTGAAAGCTATTTGCCGTGGTCGACAGGGTTTTCTCTGAGTGTAACGCAAAGACAAGTGGATGCACGGAGGTTGGGATAGTCACACTGCTGCTACCCCGTATTGTCATTAAATTAACAGCCGGGGAATTGTGTTGACCACTCGTTGCACTACACCTTTAGGGGGAGAATGGTTCGACGGGTGCGGGGAGTGAACTGGCAATTTGTCTACCTGGTTATCGGAATGTAACCTAGAACGCACTGGGAATGTCGTATAGTGGCTATTACCCCAGCCTTCCAAGCTGGTGACGCGGGTTCGATTCCCGTCATTCCCTCTCCTAGGTTCAGGCCGGTCTCCGATTCTCGGTGACCGGCCTCATTTTGTTTATCTACTCCGAATTGGGCGTGTGGAGGGTTAATTAGGGGTGAACGAGAGTGCGTGATTGTGGCGGACTACAATCTTCTCCAGCGCGAAACCGAGTGTGTGAAAGGCGATATCCGTCATTCCTCTTGTTGGCGAGTAAAGCCAGGTTAAGTGCATTTAAATGAATAAAGAGACCCCATGTAAGCGCAAGTTTACAGAGGTTTAGTACAATTCCCTTCTAGCAAATCGAATTGCACACGGGACATGGCGCAGCTTGGTAGCGCACCTGCTTTGGGAGCAGGGGGTCGCAGGTTCAAATCCTGTTGTCCCGACGAAAGGGAAGGTCTAACCTTCCCTTTTTGTACCTAATCAACGTTTACAGATCAGGAGAATGACTCGTGAAGAGTTCCGTCGACAAGTTGAACGACACTCGCGTCAAAATCACGGTTGAGGTTCCCTTCGAGGAGCTCACCCCTGAGATTGACCAGGCCTACAAGGCCCTCGCCCAGCAGGTGACCTTCAAGGGCTTCCGCAAGGGCAAGGCACCCCGCAAGCTTATTGACGCTCGCTTCGGCCGCGGTCCGGTTCTGGAGCAGGTTGTTAACGACATGCTTCCGTCCCGCTACGGCAAGGCAGTAGAGGACAACGACCTCCGCCCGCTCGGCCAGCCCGCCATCGACATCACCAAGCTCGAGGACGGCAAGCTCGTAGAGTTCACCGCCGAGGTTGATGTCCGCCCGGAGATCACCATCCCGGACTTCTCCACTTACGAGATCGAGGTCCCGGAGCTTAAGGTCACTGACGAGGACGTGGACAAGGCCATCGATTCTCTTCGCGAGCGCTTCGCCGAGCTGAAGGCCGTCAAGCGTAAGGCCAAGAAGGATGACTTCGTCACCCTCGACCTCAAGGCCACCGTTGATGGCGAGGAGATTGAGGAAGCCGCTACCGAGGGCCTCAACCACCGCATCGGCTCCGATGAGCTTATCGACGGCCTGGACAAGGCCGTCAAGGGCCTCAAGGCCGGCGAGGAAGCCACCTTCACCTCTTCCGACCTTAACGGTGTTGAGGACGGCAAGGAGGCCGAGGTCACCGTTACCGTGAAGGATGTCAAGGAGCGCAAGCTTCCGAAGGTTGACGAGGACTTTGTCCAGATGGTCTCCGAGTTCGACACCGTCGAGGAGCTCCGCGAGGACACCGAGAAGAACCTCACCGAGCAGAAGAAGGTCGAGCAGGCCTCTGCCATCCGCGACGAGGTTCTGAAGAAGGCTCTCGACGAGGCTGACTTCCCGCTGCCGGAGGCAGTCGTGGAGGAGCAGGTGCAGGGTCAGCTGCAGCAGCTCATCGCCCAGTTTGGTGGCGACGAGTCGATGCTCGACCGCGTCCTGGACATGCAGGGCACCACCCGCGAGGAGTTCGACAAGGAGTCCCGCGAGAACGCCGAGAACGCCGTTCGCACCCAGCTGTTCCTCGATGTCCTGGCTGAGCAGGAAAAGCCGGATGTTACCCAGCAGGAGATCCACGAGCACATCATGTTCACGGCTCAGCGCTACGGCATGAACCCGCAGCAGTTCCTGCAGCAGATCCAGCAGACCGGCCAGACCTATAACCTGGTCGCCGATGTCCGCCGCGGTAAGGCACTGGCAACCGCTATCTGCCGCGTTTCCGTCAAGGATGACGCCGGCAACAAGGTTGATCCGGAAGACTACTTCGGTGAAGAGGAAGTCGAAGGCGAGGAGTAATCCCCCTACTGACGAGGCCGCCCGCTCTGCGCGGGCGGCTTTTTCGTCGCGATAACGCTATGAGCGAACAACCTTTATCCGGCGGGCTCGGTAAAGGTAGGGTGGTGGAGTAAATGAAACGAAAGGATGTTTAGACAATGGCTGATTCCGCACCAGGAATGAACCTGGGGGATTCCGTGTATGAGCGCCTGCTGCGCGAGCGGATTATCTTCCTTGGCTCCGAGGTCAACGACGAGATTGCAAACAAACTGTGCGCACAGATCCTCCTCCTGTCCGCCGAGGATCCCACGAGGGACATTTCGCTGTACATCAACTCGCCCGGTGGCTCTGTTACTGCCGGTATGGCCATCTACGACACGATGAAGTACGCGCCGTGCGATGTGGCAACCTACGCCATGGGCCTCGCGGCCTCGATGGGGCAGTTCCTGCTCACCGCAGGCACGAAGGGCAAGCGTTACGCCCTGCCACATGCACGCATCCTCATGCACCAGCCGTCGGCCGGTGTGGGTGGTACCGCATCCGATATCGCCATCCAGGCGCAACAGTTCGCGCTGACGAAGAAGGAGATGGCCGAGCTCATCGCCGAGCACTCGGGCCAGACCTTCGAGCAGATCAGCAAGGACAGCGACCGTGACCGTTGGTTCACCGCCGAAGAGGCCCGTGACTACGGCCTGTGCGATCACGTTATTTCCCACGCCACCAACGATCAGGTTGGATCCTAAGGAGAGTAGATATGGATATGCAAAACATGCCTCAGTCGCGATACATTCTCCCGAGCTTCGTGGAGCACTCCTCCTACGGTGCCAAGGAATCCAACCCGTATAACAAGCTCTTCGAGGAGCGCATCATCTTCCTCGGCGCGCAGGTGGATGACACCTCCGCCAACGACATCATGGCGCAGCTCCTCGTCCTCGAGGGACTCGACCCGGACCGTGACATCACGATGTACATTAACTCCCCGGGCGGCTCCTTCACCTCGCTTATGGCGATCTATGACACGATGCAGTACGTCCGCCCGGATGTGCGCACCGTCTGCCTCGGCCAGGCGGCCTCCGCAGCGGCAGTGCTCCTTGCCGCTGGTGCGAAAGGCAAGCGTGCGGCGCTGCCGAACGCCCGCGTCCTCATCCACCAGCCGGCTACGCAGGGTACGCAGGGTCAGGTTTCTGACCTGGAGATCCAGGCGCGCGAGATCGAGCGGATGCGTAAGCTCATGGAGGACACGCTGGCGCACCACACGGGCCAGACCTCGGAGCAGGTCCGCATCGATACGGACCGCGATAAGATCCTCACCGCCCCAGAGGCTGTGGAGTACGGGCTTATCGACGAAGTCTTCGATTACCGCAAGCTCAACAAGTAAGTAGACAGAGAAAAACCGCCGGCAACGCCGGCGGTTTTTTGGCTTTTTGTTACTTCTCTGAGTCGTTGACCTCGCCGAAGACCTCGGTGGGGTACTGCTCGTGGTAGGTCTCGGAGGAATCCTTGAGCAGACTATCGTCGTCGATTCCGAAGTGGCGGGCGAGGAGCGTGGTGACCTCTTCAGCGGCCTCGACGTTGGACAGGTGCGCAGCCGACTCGATCACCGTGTAGGTGGAATTCGGAATGGACTCGGCCATTGTGCTCATGACCTCGGGGGTGCAGCCGCCGTCGTGGCCGCCGGGAACGACGAGGGTGGGGACGGAAATATCCTTCAGGCCCTCCCAGTTGTCCCACGCGGCGAGTGCCTCGCAGGCGCGGGCGTAGCCCTCGCTGGGGGTGCAGTCCATGAGGTGAAGGACATAAGCGAGGCTTGCGGGATGCTCCTCGCGCCAGTCGGCGGTGAACCAGTTGGTGATGGTGGCCGCGTTTGCCTCGTGGAGGCCGCCGTCGCGGACGGAGGCCGCCTTACTTGTCCACGCCTCCGGGGTGCCGAACTTGGCATTCGTGGAGAGGAGCGCGATGCTCGTCACGCGCTCGGAGTGTGCGCCGAGATACTGCGCCACGGCCCCGCCGAGCGAGAGACCGACGAGCTGGAAGCGGTCGACACCGAGCGTGTCCAGCGTGGAAAGAACGAGATCGCCGAACTCGGGGATCGAGTGGACGTCGAAAAGCTCAGAGGCGCCATGCCCCGGATGGTCGATCGCGATGACGCGACGGTGGTGGGAAAATGCGTCGAGCTGCGGGGACCAGAACCACGCGTTGGCGCCAAGTGAACCGAGGAAGACGATGGGGTCGCCCTCGTTGGACGATCCGAATTCTATGCTGTGCAAAACGTTAGTCATACCATCCAATGTACGTGCGAATTGCTCATCGTGCGAGGGCCTCCGCCGTGCTGTGGTTCCGGTGTGCGATACTGGAACTGGCCCTTCCCCTGCGGAAATATAAGGCGGTATAACCGCGTTGACAGTGTGGGGTAGGCTAAAGCCTCACGTCCAGAAAACCAACGAACTCAAGGAGTGGTGAAAGCACCATATGTCGCGCATGCAAGAGACCGCTGACCTGCTTAAGTGTTCCTTCTGTGGGAAGAGCCAGAAGCAGGTAAAGAAGCTAATTGCCGGGGGCGGCGTGTACATCTGCAACGAGTGCATCGACCTGTGCAACGAGATCATCGCCGAGGAGCTCTCCGCCGAACGCGCCACCAAGATGGACAAGGAATCGCTCCCCACGCCGAAGGAGATCAAGGAATTCCTGGACGAGTACGTCATCGGGCAGGACGAGGCCAAGAAGGTCCTGTCCGTCGCCGTGTACAACCACTACAAGCGCGTGAAGCTGCAGAACGTTTTCGGCTCCGATGACGGGGTAGAGCTGCAGAAGTCCAACATTTTGCTGCTGGGACCCACCGGCTGTGGCAAGACGTACCTGGCGCAGACGTTGGCCAAGAAACTGGACGTGCCGTTTACCATCGCCGATGCGACGAGCCTGACCGAGGCCGGCTACGTGGGAGAGGACGTGGAGAACATCCTGCTCCGCCTGCTCCAGGCCGCCGACTTCGACGTGAAGAAGGCTGAGCACGGCATCGTGTACATCGATGAGATTGACAAGATCACCCGCAAGGGGGAGAACGTCTCCATCACACGCGACGTTTCCGGCGAGGGTGTGCAGCAGGCTCTGCTGAAGATCCTCGAGGGCACCGTCGCGTCGATTCCGCCGCAGGGCGGCAGAAAGCATCCCAACCAGGAACTCATCCAGGTGGATACGTCCAATATCCTGTTCATCGCCTCCGGCGCGTTCGCGGGCCTGGAAAAGGTGATCCAGGAGCGCGTGGGCAAGAAGAGCCTGGGCTTCGGTGCGGATATCCGCTCCAACGAAGAGCTGGAGAATGCGAATATTCTCCAGAAGGTGCAGCCGGAGGACCTGGTTAAGTTTGGCCTCATTCCCGAGTTCATTGGTCGCCTCCCCGTCACGGCGACGGTGAACCAACTGGACAAGAAAGCCCTCGTGTCCGTCCTTACGGAGCCGAAGAACTCCCTGGTCAAGCAGTACCAGAAGATGTTTAGCTACGACGACACGGAGCTCGTCTTCACCGACGGCGCGCTGGGCGCGATCGCGGAGAAGGCGCTCGCCCGCAAGACCGGTGCCCGTGGCCTGCGCGCCATCATGGAGGAGATCCTCGTGCCGGTCATGTACGACATCCCCTCTAGGGAGGTGTCCAAGGTGACTATTGATGCCGGCGTGGTCAACGGCACCGGCCGACCGAAGCTCGTGGGTAACAAGAAAAAGGCCTCGTAACAACTACCGAAAAGCCTCCCCACTGTGAACTGGGGAGGCTTTTGTCGTAGTTAACTGGGTGGGAGCTAGCTATTCGTAGACGTCGCCGAAACCCTCCTCGGCGGCGTAGAGATCGCTCTCCGCGGACCCGTTCTCGCGTGCCTCGTTGCGCTCGGATTGGAGGTACGTCTCCCCGCCCGTGGGCGGAAGCTGCGCGGTGAGGAACGAGATGACTTGATCCTGGGCTTGGTTCCGCAGCGCCTCCGTGTTGATGGCGGAGGAGAGGTCCGTGTTGTACAGGTTCCGGAAGACGAGGTTCCAGGAGTAGGGGAGCAGGCAGAGGCCAACGATGGAGGCGTACATGTCCAGTGCGGAGATTCCGGGGCGGAACGCGCCGGCATCCTGGCCGAGCATGAGGAGCTTGTTCAGCTGGAGGAACAAGTCGGAGTGGTCTGCCAGCGGGGGCAGCTCTTCTGCATCCACGTGGTGGTAGATGGACTCGGTGAGGACCAGTTTCACTGCGTCGGGGTGCTGCTCGAAATGGTCGAAGACAACAGAAACAATCTTTTTAGCCGATTCTACAGGGACGACCGACTCGAGCTCGAGCTCTTCCTGGCTCGGGCGGAGCTGTGTGACGGCAAGTGTGAGGGCGGCGATATACAGCCCCTTCTTGTCTGTGAAGTGGTAGTGGATCATGCGCTTGCTGATCCCGGACTTGGTGGCTACCTGCTCGAGTTTTGTCTGCTTAAACCCCTGATTGGCAAACAGCGTCAGCGCGAGCTCGACCACGCCGTCTTTCGGTGACTCTGTGGAGGGGAAAGAATCGTGTGACGAAGTCATCTTCTCTCTATTCTGGGAAGAAAATTCTAATGGTTTCTAGGACAATTAAACGCCTAAATTCCCGTTTTGACGCGCGTGCTCCCCCTGTATGGGTGGTGCTAACGACGTTTTTGTCCTACGTTGACCCATATATGTGAGAATTATCACAAGGCGAACCCTTTAATAGCCCCCGGAATAGGGGAGATTTTTCGGTGGTCTGCTGTCTTTTTTCGGATTTTGGGGGGAGGGCGGGCGTAGTTACATGAACAAACGCACTCGATTGCGGTCATTGTGTAACAAGAAAAAGTCCGGATGGAGCATTTTCCTGCCAAAAATCCGCTCGTCGCCGTGCGGTTTTGTCGAGTACGCTCTCTGTTAGTGCGGAAAAGTTAGTCCGTTCAGATTATCGTAGACTTCACATTCCGTTAGAACCGACGTTTTACTGAGAGGATTGTCATGTCGACCAATGAGACCAAAAAAGTAGTTGTCACCGGCGCCGCAGGTCAGATCGCGTACTCCCTGCTGTTCCGCATCGCTAACGGCGATGTCTACGGCAAGGACACTCCCGTCGAGCTGAAGCTCCTGGAGATCCCCCAGGCTGTGAAGGCAACCGAGGGCGTTGCTATGGAGCTTCTGGACTCCGCCTTCCCGCTCCTCACGGACATCGAAATCACCGACGATCCCAACAAGGCGTTCGACGGTGCAAACATGGGCTTCCTCGTCGGCGCAAAGCCGCGTGGCAAGGGTATGGAGCGCGCAGACCTGCTTGCTGAGAACGGCAAGATCTTCGGCCCGCAGGGCAAGGCCATTAACGACAATGCGGCCGACGATGTGCGCATCCTCGTCGTGGGTAACCCCGCGAACACGAACGCCCTCATCGCCCAGCAGCACGCGCCGGACGTTCCCGCTTCCCGCTTCACCGCGATGGTCCGCCTCGACCACAACCGCGCGATGAGCCAGCTGGCCACCAAGCTCGGCTGCAGCTCCACCGCCCTGGAGAACATCGTGGTGTGGGGTAACCACTCCGGCACCCAGTTCCCGGATCTCACCAACGCCACCGTGAACGGCGAGTCCGTCATGGACAAGATTGACCAGGATTGGTACACCGGCGAATTCATTCCGAAGGTTGCCGGCCGTGGTGGTGCCATCATCGAGGCGCGCGGTTCCTCCTCCGCTGCTTCCGCTGCTTCCGCCGCTGTGGATCACATGCACGACTGGGTCAATGGCACCAACGGCAAGTGGGTTTCCGCCGCTCTCCCGTCTGACGGTTCCTACGGCATCCACGAGGGCATCGTCTCCGGCTTCCCAGTCACTTCCAACGGTGGCGAGTGGGAGATCGTCCGCGGCCTGGATCTCACGGACTTCCAGAAGGAGCGCATCGCCAAGACCGTGGAAGAGCTCGACAGCGAGCGCGCCACCGTCCGCGAAAACGGCCTCATCGACTAGTTAGCTCGCGAGCCTAAAAGAGCTAGATAAAAAGAGCCTGCCCCCGTCCCATAACAGGTCGTTGGGGCAGGTTTTTGTATGTGGAGTTACGTGGTTCGGTCTCCGTGGTACCTCCTGCGAAACTCCAGGATGAAACGGACAATGACGGGGATGACGATGGCGAAATAGCCGGGCCAGCCGGGTGTACAGAACCCAACGGCAAGGAGCGCCAGCGCGAAAGCGAGTTCGCGGTAACCGGTCCAGTGCGCGGACACGGGATTGTTGCGCCTGCAAAATTCCGACATGCACAGCGCTGCGGTGGATAAGACGATAAGCACGACCGCAGCGGTCACCGTATCGACGCGGTCGGAGGCGTAGTACACGAGGTGTTGGGCTTCTCGCGCGGCGATTCCCGGTGTAAGGAAGTACCAGGGGGACATCGCCCATCTACGTAAAAACTCTGGCAAACCAGGACTACCTTTCGTTCGGTGACACCTAAAGCGTTGACGGGGAAGCACTTCACCTGCTTCTCAGGAGGGCGTGTTGAAAATACCTGAGGCGAAGGCGGTGAGAATCCTTTTTCAGTCATCTCCGCCCCACATCTCAGTCGGTTCACAGCAGTTTGTAGCTCCGCAGTAGCGCAAAAACGGCCCGCACCATGTGTGATGGTGCGGGCCGGGTCGATGACCGTTAGATGTAAATCCCTGCCTGGGCAAGGTAGGGGCGTGCATGGCCAAGCACGTTGCCGATGAGCCAGCCCAACAGGCCAGCAACGGCAATCATGCCGAAGAATCCGCCGACGCCGACCCATACCATGTTCTCGGCAGAAGATCCGTCGGAGCTTCCGTCTGTGTCATTTCCTGGCTTAGGCTTCGGTGTGGTCTTTTCGACGGTGACGGTGATCGGGTCGCCGATGTTGGTGCCGCCGTCGGTCAGCTGCACGGTGTAGTCTCCGGCCTTCGCGTCCTTGGGGAGGGTGACGGTCACCTTTCCTTGCTTATCGACGTTCACCGTTGCGCCAGTGACCTTGGTGCCTGCGGCGTCGAGGACCTCGCCGGTAATGCTGTCGGTGGGGTTTACGACCGTGTCATCGAGAACGGTGGCCTTACCGGGGGTGATCTTCTCCACCGTCGTGCCCGGCCTCATGCTAGGTTCTGGGGCATTGACGGTGACTGTGATCGGGTCGCCGACGTTGGCACCGCCGTCGGTCAGCTGCACCGTGTAGTCTCCGGCCTTCGCGTCCTTGGGGAGGGTGACGGTCACCTTTCCTTGCTTATCGACGCTCACCAATGCGCCAGTGACCTTGGCGCCTGCGGCGTCGAGGACCTCCCCGGTGATGGTGCCGGTGGGGTCTACGACCGTGTCATCGAGGACGGTGGCATTCCCAGGAATGACCGTCTCCACCGTCGTGCCCGGTTTCAGACTCGGGGTGGGGGCCGGCTCCTCAGTAGTAGGTGTGGGCTTCTTCGAGGTGGTCGGTGCGGGTTCCTTTGTAGAGGTCGGCTTGGCCGTTGTCGGTGTGGGCTTCTTCGAGGTGGTCGGTGCCGGTTCCTTTGTAGAGGTCGGCTTGGCCGTTGTCGGCGTGGGCTTTTTCGAGGTGGTCGGCTTAGCCGTTGTCGGCGTGGGCTGCTTCGAGGTGGTTGGTGCCGGTTCCTTGGTGGGGGTCGGCTTGGTCGTTGTCGGTGCAGGGTTCTGTGTCGTCGTGGTGGCTGTTTCTGAAGCGATCGGGGCGGGCTTAATCGGATCCTTCTGTGAGAGCGTCACCTTGTCGATGACAGCACCCGTAGCCACATCGCGAGTAGTGATGGTGAGCTCCTCAGGGCTGACCTTCACCGTGGTGTAGTCCGGCGTGCCATCCTGGGACGTTTTCGCTAGGTCCTCGGACGCGCCCGCAGGTTGTGCGAAATTGCTGTTCGAGGCTGAGTTGAGGGAAACAAACAGAGTTCCCTGATCCTTCTTGTACAGGACATTGTCCTCGGCCTTTGTCGCAGCATCCGCCGTCAGCAGGTGAGAACGGCTGTAGTAGTAATCGCCACCGGTCAAGACCAGGTCAATACCGGCCTCACTGGCAGCTTGACGGAGCTCCTTACTCATAGAATTCATGCCGTAGAGCACCAGCCAATCCGTGCTTGGCTTCAGGCGGGCAGCCTCGTTGCGGATCAGCGTGGCTGCGCCGGCGGCATCTGTATCAGAAACGTTGATGAAGCCGACGTTATTGAAGATGAAAGCAGCATGATTCTTGAGGCCACCGGGGAGCTGGAAGTGCCAGCCGGTTTCGCCGCCTTTGTCGCCACTGTGAATGCCGATGGCGGTAGGGACATTCTGTAGAGCAGGAGAAGCAGTGAACGTGTCGCGCTCAAGGTTCGAAGACATATCGGAGGTGGCGTTTCCGGTCACCACCAGGAGCTCAGGGTGAGCCGCTGTGGCCGCCGTGGCGGTGGAAGCCCAGGTCGCGTCGTCGACTAGCGTATTCGGCGCGCCGGTGGCAGCAAAAGACCAGGACGTGCTGCCACTGCCTGCGGTAAACGTCATCGGCTCGGACCAGCCAGCCATATTACTGCCAATGCGGTAGGTGTACGTCTTACCAGGAACGAGGTTGCGAACAACCGCCTTGCGGTGCTGGTACGTCTGCAACGAGCGGTTCGACGGCATATTTGGCGTGGTGAAAATTCCCTCGTAAGTCGAAGAGGCATCGGCGGTATCGTCGGAGGTGATGTCAACTCCGGTTACCACACCCGACTTTTGATCCCACGTGAGGGTAACGGAGGTTTCGTCGCTGCCCGGTCCGAGCGCGACGTTATAGAAGCCATTACCGTTATCGCCGGCGTGGGCCATCGGAGCAACAATGAGAGAAGCTGCCAAAGACACGGCTGTAAGCAGTGCTGTTTTACGCATGATGTCTGGTCCTTACTTTATGGTAAAACACTGTGTGAAGTTCTAAGAAACATTCACCATTATCTGAGTAAATCTTAGGATAGTCCATTTTCTTTCGTATGGGATAATTGCGTATCAAAAAATCTACAAAATCTCGTTGAGCTGTTATGGTGCGAGGTAACGCCGTTGCGGTCAGGGGTAGTACGGGGGTAGTAACGGGTTAAGGGAATCATCAGGAATGCCCTCAGGTGGAAGAGGGTGCTGGAGATGTTACCCGCAGGTTATAAGATGGCTACCGTGACTGATAACCGGGAAATGCGCGAGCTCCCCAGCAAATGGGAGCCGAAGGAACACGAAGAGAAACTGTATGAGACGTGGGTGGAGAAGGGCTACTTCACGCCCGATGCTCACTCGCCCAAGCCGGCGTTCTCGGTGGTGCTGCCGCCCCCGAACGTTACCGGTCAGCTCCACATGGGGCACGCATTAGACCACACCCTCATTGATTCCATCGTGCGCCGCAAGCGCATGCAGGGTTACGAGGTGCTGTGGCTGCCGGGCATGGACCACGCCGGCATCGCCACCCAAACCAAGGTGGAGGCCAAGCTCCAGGAGGAGGAAGGCAAGCGCCGCTGGGATTACGAGCGTGACGAGTTCGTGGATAAGGTCTGGGAATGGAAGGAAGAATACGGCGGACGTATTCTCTCCCAGATGCGCGCCATCGGCGACTCCGTGGACTGGACTCGTGAGCGGTTCACCATGGACGAGGGGCTGTCTCGCGCCGTGCAGACCATCTTTAAGAAAATGTACGACGAGGGCATGATCTACAGGGATTACCGCTTGGTCAACTGGTCCCCGGTTCTCGAGACCGCCGTATCCGACATCGAGGTTGTGTACAAGGATGTCGAGGGTGAGCTCGTCAGCTTCCGCTACGGCTCGATGAACGACGATGAACCGCACATCGTCGTTGCTACCACCCGTATGGAAACGATGCTCGGCGACGTGGCCGTGGCCGTTCACCCCGACGACGAGCGCTACACGGACCTCGTCGGACAGGAGTTCCCGCACCCATTCCGCGACGACCTTACTATTAAGGTCATCGCCGACGACTACGTCGACATGGAATTCGGCACCGGCGCTGTGAAGATCACCCCGGCGCACGACCCGAACGACTACGCCATGGGCCAGCGCCACAACCTGGACATGCCCATCATCCTGGATTCCACCGCGCACATTTGCGATACCGGCACTCGTTTCGACGGTATGACCCGTGAGGAAGCCCGCCACGAGATTTGCGAGGCCCTGCGTGAGCAGGGCCGCATAGTCAAGGAGATTCGCCCCTACGTCCACTCCGTCGGCCACTCGGAGCGCTCCGGCGAGCCGATTGAGCCCCGCCTGTCGCTGCAGTGGTTTGTGAAGGTGGAAAAGCTGGCAAAGATGGCTGGGGATGCGATCCGCGACGGCAAGACCACCATCCACCCGGCAGCGCTCGAACCCCGGTACTTCGACTGGGTGGACAACATGCATGACTGGACCATTTCCCGTCAGCTGTGGTGGGGCCACCGGATCCCGATCTGGTACGGCCCGAACGACGAGGTTGTCTGCTGCGGCCCGGACGATACACCACCGGAAGGCTACACGCAGGACCCGGACGTACTGGATACGTGGTTCAGCTCCGCGCTGTTCCCGTTCTCCACGATGGGGTGGCCGGATTCCACCGACGATCTGAAGAAGTTCTACCCCACGAGCGTCCTCGTCACCGCCTACGACATTCTCTTCTTCTGGGTTGCCCGCATGATGATGTTCGGCACCTACGCAGGCCAGATGACGGAGGGCCTCGGCGAGGTTCCGTTCACCGACCTGTTCCTCCACGGCCTCGTCCGCGATGAACGCGGCCGCAAGATGAGTAAGTCCCTGGGCAACGGCATTAACCCGATGGACTGGGTGGAAGACTACGGTGCGGACGCACTGCGCTTCGCCCTGGCTCGCGGTGCCAACCCCGGTGTTGACCTGCCACTTGGCTCCGATGCCGGTTCCTCTGCCCGCAACTTTGTGACCAAGCTCTTCAACGCCGCCCGCTTCGCGCTGTCCCGTGGTGCCGACGCTTCTGCCGAGCTGCCTGCGGAGCTTTCCGATGCCGATCGGTGGATCCTCGACCGCCTGAACGAGGTCACCCGCGACGTCAATGAGCTTCTCGACGACTACCAGTTTGCCAAGGCTAACGAGGAAATGTTCCACTTCGTGTGGGACGAGCTGTGCGACTGGTACCTCGAGCTGTCCAAGACGAACTTCCAGCCCGCTGTCATGGGGCACGTCCTCGACCAGGTACTTCGCCTCCTGCACCCGACGATGCCGTTCGTCACCGAAACCCTGTGGACGGCCCTGACCGGCGAGGAGACCATCACGTTCGCCCAGTGGCCTGAAGCGGCTCCTTATGACGGTGCGGAAGCGGAGCGACGCACCGCTTCGCGCCGCATCGCTGACGTGCAGAAGCTTGTCACCGAGGTTCGCCGCTTCCGTTCTGACCAGGGTGTCAAGCCCTCTCAGAAGGTGCCGGCACGCATCGACTTCGCTGCAGCTGACCTCGCTGGGCTGGAGGATGCCGTCCGCGATATCGTCCGCCTGACCCCGCCGGAGGAGGACTTCACCCCGACGGCCTCCATCGAGATCCGCCTGGCTGAAAAGACTGTCCTTGTCGAGGTCGATACCTCCGGCACCATCGACGTCGCTGCCGAGATTAAGCGCTGCGAGAAAGACATTGCCAAGCAGGACAAGGAATTGGAGACCACCGGCAAGAAGCTCAGCAATGAGGCCTTCTTGTCCAAGGCACCCGAGGCCGTAGTGGAGAAGATCAAGACCCGCCGCGAGGTTGCACAGGCTGAAAAGGAACGCCTAACCGCACGCCTTGCACAGCTGGAGAAAATGCAATGAGCCTAGAGTTCAACGAGTCCGGTCTCACCCTCAACCTATCTGAAAAGGAAGAGCATGTTGAGCACCGGCCTGTGACCAAGGACGATCTCGCGCGCCTTGCCGAGGTTGACGCCGAGCACAACGAGCGCTGGAGCGAGATCCACATCGATCCCACGCTGTCGCGCATCGCAAAGCTCATGGATCTTCTGGGGCACCCCGAGCAGGCGAGCCCCATGATCCACGTGGCTGGCACCAACGGCAAGACGTCGACCGTGCGGATGATCGAATCCCTGCTGCGGGCATTCTCCCGCCGCACGGGACGCACGACGAGTCCCCACCTGCAGCTCGTGACCGAGCGCATTGCCATCGACGGTGAGCCGATGCACCCCGCCGACTACGTCCGCATCTGGGAAGAGATCAAGCCCTACGTGGAAATGGTGGATGCAGAATCGGAATACCCGATGAGCAAGTTCGAGGTACTCACCGCCATGGCCTTTGCAGCCTTCGCCGATGCGCCCGTCGACGTGGGAGTCGTCGAAGTAGGCATGGGTGGTCGCTGGGATGCCACCAACGTGTTGCACGCAGACGTGTCCGTCATCACCCCGGTTGGCCTTGACCACCAGGGGATGCTGGGTGACACCATCGGTGAGATTGCTGGCGAGAAAGCGGGCATCATCAAGCCGAAGTGGGACAGCGGTGACCTTCTGCGCCCAGGGCCGGTCACGGTCGTCGGCAAGCAAGATCCCGAAGCCATGCGCGTCATCCTGGAGAAGGCCGTGGAGGCGGACAACTCCGTTGCACGACTGGGACAGGAGTTCGGTGTTACCGAGTCGACCGTTGCCGTCGGTGGCCAGCAACTGACTATCCAAGGACTTGGCGGAACATACGAGGGCATCTTCCTTCCGCTTTCCGGCGCGCACCAGGCGGAAAACGCCGCCGTGGCGCTCGCCGCCGTCGAGGTATTTTTCGGCGCAGGTTCTGGTCATCAGCTGGACATCGACACGGTTCGCCGCGGCTTCGCACAGGTACAGTCGCCCGGCCGCCTCGAACGCGTCCGCGCGACACCGACCACCTTTATCGACGCGGCCCACAACCCGCACGGCGCGAAGGCGCTGGCTGGTGCGATGTCCCGTGATTTCGACTTCCGCCGCCTCATCGGCGTTATGGCCTGCCTCGGTGACAAGGATGTCGACGGCGTTCTCACACAGCTCGAGCCAGTTATGGACGAAGTCGTGTGCACCGTCAACAATTCACCTCGGTGCCTTCCCGCAGAAGAGCTGGCCGACAAGGCCCGCGCCATCTTTGGCGAGGAACGCGTCCACCTGGCGGAGAATCTTCCTGCCGCCGTTGAGCTAGCGGTGGAGCTTGCCGAGGACCCCACGGAGGGTGATACGGTCTCCGGTGGTGGCATTCTCATCACCGGTTCGGTTGTCACTGCCGGCGAGGCGCGTACGCTGTTTGGAAAGGACCCCGCATGACAGACACCCCCGAATACGGCCCACTAGGGCCTGGACAGGAGCCGGTTAAGGATCCGATCAAGGGCCTGCGCGGCGTGATGAGCAGTGTTCTCATCACCGAAGCGATCACCCTGGGGTTGGTTCTCACCGTGATCTCCAAGTTCGGCGACCTGTGGCAGCCGGCCAACATCTGGTTCGTTTCCCTCGTCACCGTGGCGCACGTGGTGGCCGCGTTCCTCCAGCGATTCAGCTGGTCCATCTGGCTCAACATTGCCCTGCAGGTGGTGGCCCTCGGAGGGTTTTTCATTCACTGGTCAATGGGTGCCGTGGTGATCATGTTCATCCTCTTGTGGATCTTCGTGTTCTACCTGCGCAACGTGATTATTGAAAGGAAGAAGCGTGGGTTGCTCACCACGCAGCACACATAATGAAGTTTATTTATGGTTTTGCCACGATCTGCTTCCTGCTCACCGCCGTCACCTATTTCATGGGTGGTCGTTGGGGCTGGGGCGCAGCAATCCTCATCCTGGGGATTGGGCTAGCAGTCCTCACGTTCATTGAGTTCAAGAAGCCTCCCCGAGTGGAGTTCACGGCCTCGGTGGCGGCATCCATCCCGGATGAGACGAAGGTGGACATCGTGCGGCTCAAGCGCGACGGTGACTCAGTTTCCGCAGTCAGGGCCCTCCGCGAGGCCGTCCCCGGCTTATCTCTCCCGGATGCGAAGGATGCCGTAGATAGATTCTTCTAGTCCCCGGGTGCCCCCAATTGGTATGACCGCTGATTGGGGGCACATCCGTCATTACCATAAAAAACGCGGATAGTCAGCACACGATAGAGACCTCGTTGTGAACACCACGGCCAGTAGTGGGGCTCAACGCACACTCGCATCACCGCCGACCCATCCTGAGGAACATACCTATGACAGAAAGAGAAGGAACTCCGCATTTTTGTGGAATAGCTCGCACCCCATTGATTACTGTTACAGTGTTTTTTCCTGTCCGCTGGGTTTCGGTGCGTGGGAGTTTTCCACATGCGCGGAGGCGTTACCACCATTACCACCTCGAACCTTAGAAGGGTGGGGGACTATAAAGAAAAAACAGCACCGAGTAGCCGTATGTGGCAATCCCCGCCAGGATAGCCCCGTGCATAACGTGAAACAGAGCGGTAATGGTTGGGATGTCGAAATGAGGGGGAAAACCCTGCACCTCGAAGAGACGCATTTTGCGGGGGCAGAAGGGCAGTGGGATGCCCTGGATCAGGAAGGGTGGGATCGCCATGCCACGATTTATTGGCAGCTCCGCTGATGTGGGAAGTGAGATCGCACGGCGGATGGTGAGCGGGCATGTTCCCCGGCAGGCGTTTAGTTTCCCCGGAAGCGTGGGGGAGGTTGCCTTCAGCTTCGAGGAACCGATCTTTCCTGTGCAGGCGGAGAATGCGACAAAGCATCAGCTTGGTGCCACGGGATGGATTTCGGTGATTCGGTTCCGCTTACAGCATCGGGACGTTCCTGTACGCGGGTGCCTGTGGGCGGACTCCGCGTGGGTTGTTCATCTCTCACTCACCCCAGATATCGAGGTAACGGTGCGGATGGGGGACGGCGACCCGCATGCCGGTGAAGAGGGTGTGGAGAAAACGTACTACGGTTGGCATGCCGTCACCGCAACTATCTAGTAAAGTTGACCACCATGACTGAACGTACACTCATTCTTATCAAGCCCGACGGTGTCAAGAACGGCCACGTGGGCGAGATCATTTCGCGCATCGAGCGCAAGGGCCTGAAACTCGTCGCTCTGGATCTGCGCGTTGCTGACAAGGCCACCGCCGAGAAGCACTACGCAGAGCACGAGGGCAAGCCCTTTTACGGTGAGCTCGTTGACTTCATCACCTCCGCACCGCTCATCGCCGGTGTCGTCGAGGGCGAGCGCGCCATCGAGGCATGGCGTCAACTGGCCGGTGGCACTGATCCGGTGTCCAAGGCAGCGCCCGGCTCCATCCGTGGCGACTTCGCTCTCACCGTTGGCGAGAACGTTGTCCACGGCTCCGATTCCCCCGAGTCCGCCGAGCGCGAGATTAAGATCTGGTTCCCGAACCTGTAACGGCTGTTTTCGTCCACTGCCTGGTAGCCCTACGTCACGTGGGGCTTTTGCAATTGTGTGACGGGGCAGCGATCATTCCGCGTGGCGTGCCTGAAATTCTCGGGCCTGAGTGGAGTACTTGATTGTCTCCGCTCTAATGACCTGATCAAGGCCGCTCGACGTAAGCTCCACGTTCCAATGGTGGGGCTTATTTTGATAGCCGATGGTGCTGATGGTGACGGCACCGTTTTTCTGCAGGTTTTCGCAGGCCGTGATCACATCGTCGGGGTCGGCATTAATCCTTTTTGCGAGAGTTTTTATCTTCATCCGCCAGCCACCGGTGACTCCATGGTTGCGAAGTGCCTCCAGGGCGTCACGCTCTATGTCGGAGGTGGGGGCGGGGAGCTCTCGTGATGGTTGTTTCAATACTCTTCTGATCCGTTTCTTGATGGATAGGTATTTTCTGCGCGCATCGGCGATCATGCCAAGCGAAAGCGTGACAGACCACAACGCGAAGAGGCCGTACATCCGGACCTGGGGTGAAAGATCAAAGTGGGGCACCGCCGAATCGCCGATGATATCCATAAAGATGGTCGCCGCGAACGCTGCGGCCAGTGCGGAAGGCTTCCTTTCGACGCGATCCTCGGCGCGCGCCTTCACCGGGAACACCCCTGATTCAAACGAATGTCTAAAAGTGAAGCCTCCGACAAGCACGGTGAGGATGCCGAAGATAGCAATCCACAGGAAGTTTTCCATTTCCAGCGCTACGCGGCAGGCCGCAAGGGCAACGGCGGGGGCGACGTACGTTAACGGTTGAAAAGGTGGGAAGGGTACAGGGTTTTGGGACATGTCAAAAGTCTACATTATTGCCGAAGGCTCTCACGCTGTGCAACAATAGGTTAACGGTGCGTTCGCCCGGTCAGCCGGAACGCTGAACCACCCCATAAGACTTTTCGATATCCCGAGAGGCGGCGGCAGGAGAACCTGTCAGCGCCCGGGTACAAACAAATAAAAGGAGAACCCGTGGCACTCACCACCGGTGAACTAACACCCGTGAACCCAGATGACCTGGGTGACAAGGTGCGAGTCTATGACCTCGCACGCATGCTCAATACCGATTCAAAAACGGTTCTTGCTGGTCTAGAAGAGATCGGAGTCGAGGGGAAGAAGGCGCAGAGCTCCATCCATAAGGAGGAAGCAGAAAAGCTGCTCGCCCACCTATTCCCTTCTGCCAAGAAGTCGGCTAAGAAAACCTCCAAAAAGTCTGCCAAGAAGACCGTCAAGAAGTCGGCACCGAAAAAGCAGGAAAAACAGAAGGAGAAGGTTAAGCCCACCAACAAGAAGGGCAAGACCGATGAGGAAAAGCTCCGCTACCGCGTAACCAAGAACGTGGAGAACGAGATCCACCAGATCGAAGAGAAGGTGGAGAAGGCGTTGGAGGAGCGCCTGGAGGACGGTGCCGATGAGACGGAAGCACCCGTTGCCGTCACCCCCGCCCCCGAGCCGTCGGAGGAAGACGTGACAATGACTCCGATGTTCGTTGCGCCGACGTTCATTGCCCCGGAGCCGATCGTCGAGGAACCGGAGGATACCTCCGTCGATGAGGAAGACGATGAGCCGGCACCGCAGCCCGAGCAGTCGACGCGGAAGCGTCGCCGTGGCCGCCGGGGGACCGGTCGCGGGCGCAAGGAGGAGCCGAAGGACAAGCCGGTTGAGCAGATCACCGAGCCGAAGGCGATCAAGGGGTCGACGCGTCTCGAGGCGCAGCGTCGCCGCCGGCACGAGCGCCGCGTGGAGGATCGCAACAACCGCCACATTGTGACGGAGTCGGAGTTCCTCGCCCGCCGCGAATCCGTGGAGCGCACCATGGTCGTGCGCGAGCGTGAGCGTACGGATCACGAAGGCCTCGTCACGCAGATCGGTGTTCTTGAGGACGAGATGCTCGTCGAGCACTTTGTCACCTCCAACACCGCCGCATCCCAGGTGGGCAACATCTACCTCGGCCGCGTGCAAAACGTGTTGGACTCCATGGAGGCCGCCTTCATCGATATCGGAACCGGACGCAACGGTGTCCTGTACTCCGCCGACATTGACTGGCGCCAGATGGGACTCGGTGGCCGCAAGCGTCGTATCGACCAGGCCCTGAAGTCCGGCGACCAGGTGCTGGTGCAGGTATCTAAGGACATTGTCGGGCACAAGGGTGCCCGCCTCACCATGCAGATTTCCCTCGCCGGCCGCTACCTCGTGTACGTGCCACGGGGACGCAATGCGGGCATTTCCCGCAAGCTCCCCGAGCCGGAGCGTAAGCGCCTGAAAGCCATCCTCAACGATGTCATCCCCAACGAGGGTGGCGCGATCGTGCGCACCGCCGCCGAGGGGGTGTCCGAGAAGGAGATCGCCGCCGACGTGGAGCGCCTGCACTCCCTGTGGGAGGACATTGCGCAGCGGACGGAGGAGGAGAAGGCCTCCAAGGGGGCCAAGCCGGTCACCATGTACGAGGAGCCGGATGTGCTCGTTCGCGTTGTGCGTGACCTGTTCAACGAGGACTTCTCCACCCTCGTGGTGGAGGGCGACAGGGCCTACAACACCGTGTCTGACTACGTGAATACGGTCGCTCCTGACCTCGCCGAGCGCGTGGTCAAGTACGAGGCGGAGAACAACGACGGCAAGGACGTGTTTGAGAAGTACCGCATCGATGAGCAGCTGCAGAAGGCGCTGGGCCGCAAGGTGTGGTTGCCTTCGGGCGGCACGCTCATCATCGACCGCACGGAGGCCATGACCGTCATCGATGTGAACACCGGAAAGTTCACCGGCTCCGGCGGCAACCTCGAGGAGACGGTGACGAAGAACAACCTCGAGGCCGCCGAAGAGATCGTTCGCCAGATGCGTCTGCGCGACCTCGGCGGGATGATCGTGGTGGACTTCATCGACATGGTCCTGCCGGAAAACCGGGACCTGGTGCTGCGTCGCCTGAAGGAGGCCCTCGGCCGGGATCGCACCCGCCACCAGGTTTCTGAGGTTACGTCCCTCGGCCTCGTCCAGATGACGCGCAAGAAGTTGGGCACCGGGCTGCTGGAGACCTTTGCCACCACGTGCGAGGCCTGCGATGGACGTGGCATTATTCTGCATGAGGATCCGGTGGAGCAGCAGGAGAAGCGACCGGTGTACGGGCGCAATAAGAAGCGCCGTTCGAAGCCCGAGCACGATCCGCGCCAGCACCCGACGGCTCTTGCCATGCATCATGAAGACGACGAACATGATGAGGACGAGCACCACGAGCATCACGAAGCAGCTCCGGCGAAGGAAGAAAAGCCGCAGCGGGAGCGTCGTCGCTCGCACAAGAAGCACGAAGAGCCTCAGGAAGAGGAGCGCACCGAAACCTACGAGGAGGCGAAGGAGCGGTTTGAGAAGTCGCCGCGCCGCCGCCGTCGCACCCGTGGTAACTCGGTGAGCGACCACGCGCCGGATCCGGCCGACTTCGCCGAAAAGAAGCCGGAACCAGAACCGGAGCCGGAACCTCAGCCCGAGGAGAAGCCCGCTCCGAAGAAGGCCTCCGGTCGCCGTCGCCGTGCGGTGCGCAGGGCGGCGTCGAAAAGCGTGAGCAAGCCGAAGGCGGTGGCCAAAACCGAGCGGCAGCCCGAGCCTGAAACGGATAAACCGCAGCCGCAGACGAAGTCGAGGCGTCGCCGCGTGGCGCGTCGACAAGCGAAATCCTAGGGAATTTGGTAAAACGGCGACTGTCGGGGTAGTCTTGGGCAGTCGCTGTTTTAGGCGCGCAATTTGGTGCGCGACTAGCAGGAAAGTAACTGTAAGCATTCGCGGGTGCCGTAGTGTGCCCGCCACGAGTTTTGAGAAATGGGGTAACCCTCATTATGTACGCGATCGTCAAGACCGGCGGGAAGCAGTACAAGGTTGCCGAAGGCGACCTCGTCAAGGTCGAGAAGATCGAGGGTGAGCCGGGGACGTCCGTGGCTCTCACCCCCGTTCTGCTCGTCGACGGTGCTAACGTCACTACCAAGGCTGATGACCTCGCTAAGGTGAAGGTTGATGCCGAGATCGTCGAGCACGTTAAGGGCCCGAAGATCAAGATTTTGAAGTACAAGAACAAGACTGGCTACAAGAAGCGTCAGGGCCACCGCCAGAAGCTTACCGTGGTCAAGATCAACGGAATTAAGTAAAAGGAGGCGAATCCCACATGGCACATAAGAAGGGCGCATCTAGCTCCAGCAACGGTCGCGACTCACAGGCAAAACGCCTTGGTGTGAAGCGCTACGGTGGCCAGCAGGTGAAGGCAGGAGAGATCCTCGTTCGCCAGCGTGGCACCAAATTCCACCCCGGTGAGAACGTTGGACGCGGCGGCGACGACACTCTGTTCGCTCTCGCAGCTGGCGCAGTGGAGTTTTCCACCCGCAACAAGCGCACGCTCGTGAGCATCGTTCCGGCTGAGGCACAGTCCGCATAAGCGTTAAAGCTTTTATCCCCCGTGTAAACGGGGGATTTTTTTATCGGTACGCTGGTAGCCATGAAGTTCACAATGTTGCCCGATGTATGGAAAGAAACTATTGATCAGCTGACCGAACGGGGCCACGAGTACCTTCCGTTCGAGGGGGCGGTGCCGGACGGCTGCGAGTTCATTGTGTTTAATGGCACGGCCGCGGACTTCCCGGAGACGCTGCCGGAATCGGTAGGGTTCGTCCACACCCACTTCGCCGGTGTCGATGGCCTGGTGAAGGCCGGCTACCTCAAGCCGGGGAAGCTGCGTTGGTCGAACGCGCAGGGGCTGTACGCGGACACGGTGGCCGAGTCCACTCTGGGGCTGCTGCTCGGCGTCACTCAGATGCTGAGGACGGCCATCACCACTGGTTCCTGGGATGCTGCGGAGACCATGCACGAGAGTAAGCGGTGGCTCTTCGAAAGCACCGTTGCCGTCATCGGTGCCGGCGGGATCGGCTCGGCGATTGTTCCCCTGGTGAAGGCCTTCGGGGCGAAGGTGATTGCCGTTACCCACTCGGGCAGGGAGATTGAGGGCGCAGATGAATCGCTGTCGATGGACGAGTTCGAATGGGACAGTGCCGACATTCTGATCACCGTCACCCCGCTGACGAAGGACACGTACCACACGGTGAACGAGGAGTCCCTGAAGAAGATGAAGGATAGCGCCATCGTCATCAACGTGGGGCGTGGCCCGCTCGTGGATACGGATGCGCTCACTGAGGCTTTGACCTCTGGCGAGATCGCCGCTGCCGGACTTGATGTGTTGGACCCCGAACCGCTTCCGGCGGACCACCCGCTGTGGAAGTTAGAGAATTGCATCGTCACGCCGCACGTGGCCAATACCAACCCGGTGATCCGTCACCGCACTGGTCTTGCTGCCGCTGCGAGTGCTGATGCGTTTGAAAAGGGCGAGAAGATGCCGACCGAGGTCGACGTTGCGAGGGGTTACTGATCGAGCCCTGCGGCGATGCGGTCTGCCTCCCCGGAGCCGATCTCCCCGTAGCTGGTACCCCATGTGATGAGGAAATCTCCGGAGGGGGCCGGCCGCCAGTAGCCGTCGCGCCGCTCGTCAACGCTGGCGGGAATGTAGCGCTCGTAGTACTCGCCATTGTGGCGGAGTAGGTTTTGTTTGCCGTCAGTGTAAAACTTCATACGACAACTCTAATGCTAATTTTGTGTGCTTGCTGGTAAACTATCGTCCTCATGCGATTAAAGGAGTGTTCGTGGCTAATCGATTTATAGATCGTGTCGTTTTGCACCTGTCTGCCGGGGACGGCGGCAACGGGTGTTCGTCCGTGCACCGCGAGAAGTTCAAGCCGCTGGGCGGTCCCGATGGAGGCAACGGCGGCCACGGCGGGGACATCATCCTGCGTGCCTCCACCCAGGTACACACTCTCCTTGACCTGCACTTCCGTCCGCACCTCACGGCCTCCCGTGGTGCCAATGGTGCCGGTGATCACCGCAATGGTGCCCGTGGTGAGGATCTGATCCTCGAGGTTCCCGCAGGTACCGTCGTTTCTACCACCGACGGCGAGGTCCTGGCTGATCTCACCGATCCCGGCATGTCCATCATTGCCGCTAACGGTGGTCACGGTGGCCTCGGCAACGCCGCGCTGGCTTCCCGCGCCCGCAAAGCCCCGGGCTTTGCTCTCAACGGCGAGCCGGGGGAGTCCCTCGACGTTGTGGTTGAGCTGAAATCGCTTGCCGACGTAGGTCTCCTCGGCTTCCCGTCCGCCGGCAAGTCCTCGCTGGTCTCTGTCCTGTCGGCGGCCAAGCCGAAGATTGCCGATTACCCCTTCACCACGCTGCAGCCCAACCTGGGTGTCGTCAACGTGGGCCACGACGCGTTCACTATCGCCGATGTACCCGGCCTCATCCCCGGTGCCTCCGAAGGCAAGGGCCTCGGCCATGACTTCCTGCGCCACATTGAGCGCTGCGCCGTCCTCGTCCACGTTGTTGATACAGCCACCCTGGAGCCCGGCCGTGATCCAGTCAGCGATATTGAGGCCTTGGAGAAGGAGCTTGCCGCCTACAAGGAGCTGCTTCCCGAGGATTCCGACCTCCTTGAGCGTCCCCGTTTCATCGTCTTGAACAAAACCGATGTGCCGGAGGCCTTAGAGCTTGCGGAATTCGTCAGCGAGGACCTGAAAGAGAAGTTCGGGTGGCCGATCTTCATCATTTCCACCGTCGCACGAAAGGGGCTAGACCCACTGCGGTACGCGCTCATGGAGGCCGTAGCCGAGCGTCGAAAAGCAGAACCAAGGCGCAAGCGAGTAGATACCGTGCTGGTCAAGCCGAAGCGTCAGCAACTTGACGTGCGGAGAAGTGACGACGGCGAGGGCTGGATCGTCACCGGCGACAAGGTCGAGCGGTGGGTGCTCCAGACCGACTTCGAAAACGATGAAGCCGTCGGCTACCTCGGGGACCGCTTTGCCAAGGCGGGGGTAGAGGACATGCTGTTCAAGGCGGGTGCCCGCGCCGGGGATGCGGTCACCATCGGAGAGATTACCTTTGAATGGGATCCGCTCACCGCCGCCGGCGTAGACCCGCTGCTCACCGGGCGCGGAACCGACATCCGTCTGGAGCAGACCGGTCGTGCCTCTGCCGCCGAGCGCAAGCGTGCCTCGCAGGTGCGCCGTGGCCTCATTGAGGCCGAGGACTACGGCCAGGAAGCCGACACCGAGCGCTGGGAGGGATAATGGACCTCCGCGAGCAGCTCGCCACCGCGCGAAAAATCGTCGTCAAAGTCGGTTCCAGCTCCATTTCCACGCCCGAACACCGCGTGGACACCAAAGCAATCGACCGGATCGTCGATGCGATCACCGGCCGCGCCCAGGTCAGCGACATTATCCTCGTCACCTCCGGTGCCATCGCCGTCGGTATGGCCCCACTGCGACTGTCGTCGCGTCCTACGGACCTCGCGACCAAGCAGGCTGCGGCCTCCGTTGGGCAGGTTGAGCTTGCCTACGCCTGGGGGCAGAGCTTCGCCCGCCACGGCATCACCGTCGGTCAGGTCCTCCTCACCGCATCTGATGCTGGTCAGCGCGATCGCGCCCGCAACATCCAGAACACCATCGCCCGTCTACACCAGCTCGGTAGCATCCCCGTGGTGAACGAAAACGACACGGTTGCCACGACGGAGGTCCGGTTTGGTGATAATGATCGCCTCGCCGCAATCGTGGCGAACCTCGTCTCCGCAGACGCACTCGTTCTCCTTTCCGATGTCGACGGCCTCTACACCGCCAACCCATCCACCCCCGGTGCGCGGTTCATTCCTGAAGTTTCGGGACCAGAAGATCTCGCCGGCGTGGTCGCCGGTGGTGGCGGTGCCGTGGGAACCGGCGGCATGGCGACAAAGCTCAACGCCGCCCAACTCGCCACCCGGGCAGGCATTCCTGTCCTCCTCACCTCCGCCACCCGCATCGCCGACGCACTCGACGATGCCTCCGTGGGCACCGCCTTTGCCCCACGCAAGGGACTGAACGCCTGGAAAACCTGGGCCCTGTACGCCGCCGAGGTTTCCGGCAACCTGGTCGTGGACGAGGGCGCGATGGAAGCGCTTGCACAGCCCGGCACGTCACTCCTTGCCGTCGGTATCACAGCCATCGACGGGGATTTCCATGCCGGCGACATTGTGGAGGTACACGGCCCCGCCGGTGAAATCCTTGGCCGTGGCGAGGTGAATTACTCCTCCGGGGCGCTCCAGCGGATGCGCGGCAAACACACCTCAGACCTGCCTGATAAACGCCCCGTTGTCCACGCCGATTACTTTTCTCACCAGGAATGACACACACCATGAACGTAACAGAACTCGCCACGCGCGCCGCCCGTGCTTCCCGCACCATCCGCACGCTGCCCCGGACCACAAAGGACGAGGTATTGCGGGCTGCCGCCGGAGCCATCCGTGAGCACACGGACGCGATCCTTGCCGCCAACAAGGTGGACCTCGTCGTCGACGATGACCGACTCCTGCTCACCCCCGAGCGCATCGAGGGGATCGCCTCCGGTCTGGAACAGGTGGCAGCACTTCCGGATCCGGTAGGAGAAGTCCTCGAAGGGCGCACGATGTACAACGGCATCCGCATGACTAAGCGGCGCGTCCCCATCGGTGTGATCGGCATCGTCTACGAGGCACGGCCTAATGTCACCGTTGATGCTTTTGGGCTCACCTTTAAGTCCGGCAACGTCGTCCTCCTCCGTGGCTCCAAGACCGCTCGCAACACCAACGAAACGCTTGTGGGCATCCTGAGGAAGGTGCTTGAGGATTTCGGCCTTCCTGCCGATGCCGTTTGCCTGCTCCCGAGCGATGACCATAGCTCGGTGACCGAACTCGTCACCGCTCGCGGGCTCGTCGATCTGGTCATCCCGCGTGGCGGGGCAGGCCTCATCAACGCCGTTGTCACGCAGGCAACCGTGCCCACGATCGAAACCGGCACAGGCAACTGCCATGTCTACGTTGACGGCACGGCCGATCCCGCCAAGGCTCGCGACATCGTCCTCAACGGGAAAACTCGCCGGGTGTCGGTGTGCAATGCCACAGAGACCGTGCTTATCGACGCTTCCTACCCGCAGGCTACGGAGCTCCTCCAGGCCCTCGTGGACGCAGGTGTCACCATCCATGGGGACGACCTGCCCGTTGAGTGCGTTCCTGCGACGGATGCCGATTGGGCAGACGAGTACCTCTCCATGGACATCGCCGCCAAAATTGTGTCCGGCGTAGATGAAGCCATCGATCACATCCAGCGCTACAGCTCCGGGCACACCGATGCGATTGTTGCCCAGGACGCAGATGTCATCGACACCTTCGTTGAGGGGCTCGACTCTGCGGTGGTGATGGTCAACGCCTCCACCGCTTTCACGGATGGAGAGCAATTCGGGATGGGGGCAGAGATCGGGATTTCCACCCAGAAGCTCCATGCCCGTGGCCCGATGGCCCTCCCGGAACTAACCACCACGACCTGGACACTGCGCGGCGATGGCCAGACGCGGAGTTAGGCAGCGGGCCCGAACAACCATTCTCGCCGGGCGGTGAAGCTGTTGCGCAGCCCCGCCTTGCAGGCCAGCCCCGCGAGGGGCCCGGTGGGAATTGTCGTTGTCTTTTCCCCGTTGGCAAAGAACCATGTATTGATCCCCAGACCATCCATAATGACCTGGACGATGCCGAGGGTTTTCAACGTATGGTGCCGGTGGCACATGAGGTGCAGGTTATCGGGGCTGGTTGGTCCGTCACCCTTGTAATCCTGCACGTGGTCGATCTCGCAGTCCCGGGCGGGCACGTCGCAACCGGGGAAACAGCAGGTTCCGTCGCGGCCACGCACAAAGTCCTTGATCAGGGTGGAGGGTTTGTATCCGGTGGATACCTTTGTCTTGGCCTCATCCATGTCATGCGTGGTAGTCACTTTTCCTGTGAAGTAGTCGGAGAGGTTTGGCGTGAGATCCCCGACGTAGTCGGCGTACTCCGCCTTCCCATCCGCACCATAGGTGTTGAGCGTGACCTTCATCTGCACTTTGCTCATGATGATTTTCTTCAGCGCCTCTATAGGGGAGAGTCCCCATTGCCGTGCGCACTCCATGATTCGCACCTCGATTTCGGTGCCGGCTGTCTCGTCGAAAGACGCGACCACAACAGTCTCATCAACATCAGGGCTGTGCCAGAAAGTGAGCGAGTCCTTGTGTTTCCGCTCCCTCTTCTTAAACTTCACCCCGTACAGTTTGATAAGGATTCGCTTCACCTTCTTCTTGATCTCCCCCGGCGATGGGAGACATTGGTCTTTCCGAATCGGCTGCATGGCTTCGACGATGGCCGCATCAAACGCCGAGAGGTCGTCGCCGATGAGTGCTTTCACCTCGCACAACGGATCCGAGATCGCGCGCAGACGCCGGGCATCGAAGAGGTTTTTCTCCTCTACCCACGCGCGGAGCCGTGGCAGGTGATTGAGGGTGGCGTAGGCACAGAGCTTGCCGGCGATACTCGTCGCGGTTGAGCCGCACTGGCTGGCGAGCTCCTCCGCCGTCGCTGTGATATTGACGATGTCTGTGGTGAATTGTGACCAAAATTGTCTATCGCTCTTATTTTCGAATATGTAGCGTCTGCCGACGAGGTTTGTCGGCTTTTCGACGGTGTAATAAGCGTTGTCTGTGGCTTTTAACTGCATTTTCTACCCTTAGGCTGGGATCGACATTGTGTTCGAATTTATCGTACAAAGTGGCACCCACATCACTCACCCCCGCGGGGGTAGGGGGTGAGTGACCGGGAGAAACAGTCCGCAGATGAGAGGCGATAGTGGATGTGGCAGAATACAACAACGAAAGATCCCTCCGAGAAACGTGAACAGGAGATGGCTCTCTACATGAAGAAGCTTCTTCGAGCAATCGCTGCAACCGCTGTGGCTGTAGCATCCACCTTGGTTGTGCCCGTCGCGGCACAAGCGCAAGAGCCGTGCCCGGCTGTAGCCGTCGTGGCTGCCCGTGGCAGTGGTGAAAACGGTGGTGGTGCGTGGGCACCACAGAACTACGGTGGCCCGTTCTGGTCCAATGGTCGTGAGGGTCCCACTCTGGCGGCCATGTTCCACTATTTTGAGTCCCGCTACAACTGGGATACCGGCGGATCGGTCATGAATTCGGTCAAGGTTCTCGGGCTCGACGAGTTCAAGTACCCGGCTGCTGCACCGGAGCGGGATATCACCCCACCGACGGATTTCGATTCCGCAGTGAACCTGTTCCGCGAGATGCTCCTTCCGCAGGCTGCGCTCTTCCGTGACTCGTTTATCAACGGCACCCACGGTGTCCTGTCCACCATCAACGACTATGAGGCCAGCAGTGGCTGCCACCCGCAGTACGTGTTGGCTGGTTACTCCCAGGGCTCCGTGGTCATGGGTGGTGTCGAGCGGACGCTTGACCGCCAGGGCAAGCTTGCCGGAGTGATCAACCTCGGCAGCCCGTACAACACGCAAGGCACTCCGGGGCGCATTGGAACGGGGCTCAGCGGCATCGGCGTGCTGGGCGGGACTCCCATGCGTGCTGGCGCGCTGTCGGGTGCTCCGCGCATCGAGTACTGCGTGGCTGATGACCCCTTCTGCGACCTGAACGTACGCAAGTACCTCAACGGCCAGTGGGTGGACAACTCCGCACACGGCTCCTACTTCCGCTGGAACTCCTCACGTGCTGCGGATCGCGACGCAGCTGCCCGGATCTTTGCCTCCTGGGTAGACGCGCGACGGTAGCCTAGGGGGTATGGCGAACCGCATTGGAATCATGGGTGGAACGTTCGATCCCATCCACAACGGCCACCTCGTTGCGGGCAGCGAGGTGGCTTACCGTTTTGGTCTGGACATCGTGCTTTACGTCCCCACCGGGGAGCCATGGCAGAAGGCCGACCGGAAAGTAAGCGACAAAGAGGACCGGTATCTCATGACGGTCATCGCTACCGCGTCCAACCCACGGTTTACCGTGTCGAGGGTGGATATTGACCGGGAGGGGGCGACGTACACCATTGACACGCTGCGGGAGCTGAGGGAGCAGTTCCCGGATGCCGAGCTGTTCTTCATCACGGGGGCGGACTCGTTGCAGAACATCACAAGCTGGAAAGACTACGAGGAGATGTTCGAACTCGCGCACTTCGTGGGTGTAAATAGACCAGGCTACGAGGTCGACGAATCCGCTCTGCCGGAGGGGAAAGTGCAGTTCATCAACATCCCTGCGATGGCGATTTCGTCCACCGATTGTCGCGCACGAGCACGCAGTGGCCAGCCCGTGTGGTACCTCGTGCCCGACGGCGTGGTTCAATACATTGAAAAGCGCAAACTCTACCGGCGGGAGGGGCCACGGGAGATCCTTTCTCCCAGCACGTAGCTTGGTGCTAGTACCATATGCCCCATGAATGAAAGCTCAGTAAGAATGGCGACCGTCGCGGCTCGTGCTGCCGACGAAAAGCTCGCAACCAACATTGCTGTCCTCGACGTTACCCAGCCTCTGACCATCACCGACCTCTTTGTCATTGCCTCGGCGGAAACGGAACGCCAGGTGCAGGCAATCGTCGATGAGATCGAGTTCCAGATGAAGGAAGCCGGATACAAGCCGGCCAAGCGCGAAGGTGTGCGCGAATCTCGCTGGTCCTTGCTGGACTACACGGATATCGTCGTGCACGTCATGCGTGATGAGGAGCGGGAGTTCTACGGCCTGGACAAGCTGTACGCCGATTGCCCGATTGTCCCCATCGAGGGTATTGAGCCCTACGAACGCCCCGTGAAATGGGAAGACGAGGTCGATGTCCGCAGCGTGGATTCCATCGATGAGATCCCGCTCGCAGCCCCGGAGCCGGATCGCGACGAACTGTGAGACTCATTCTTCTCCGGCACGGAGAAACAGAGTGGAATCTCGAAAGGCGCGTCCAGGGTCACCTCGATTCGCCGTTGACGCAGAAAGGGCTCACCGGGGCATATGCGTCGGCAGCGGTGCTAGCCAATCGAGGTATCACAGAAATTTACGCTTCTGACCTGGGGCGCGCGTGGAGTACGGCGCAGATCGTCGGCAAGCATGTGGGGCTACCTGTACATGCGGACGTTCGGTTGCGTGAGACCAACCTCGGCGCATGGCAGGGTAAAACCTACGGTGACCTGCCGGAGGGGGAGCGTCTCGCAGAGTCAACTGATCCGAGTTGGGCCCCCGACGGTGGCGAATCGCGACTGCAGGTGGCGGAGCGGATGTCCGACTTTGCGCAGGAGATGTCCGGCAAAAAAGGCACAATTCTGGCGGTCACTCACGGTAATTCGAGCCGGATCCTTGTCACCAGCTGCCTGGGGATCGACGAATCCCTCCTTAACGTCATGACCAATACCGCGTGGGCGACACTGGATTCCACCGGCTGGTGGTCACTTGTTGAATGGAATATGCACCCATGACTGTTCGTGTTGTCACAGATTCTTCCTCAAACCTGCCAGCGTGGGTAGCTGAAGAGCTACACATCGAGGTGGTAGAGCTACATGCGATGGGGGATACGACAGCGGGACTCAGCGCGCTGGAGCTGGCCGCTACGTACGCCCGCCAGCTCGAGCGCGGCGGCGACGATGGGCTCGTGGCGCTACACATTGGTAAAGAGTTGTCGAGTACATGGTCTAATGCAGTGGCGGCGGCAGCCGTTTTTGATAATGTCCGTGTGATCGATACTGACACGGTGGGGATGGACCTTGGCGCGGCGGCGATGGCCGCGGCTAAGAGTGCCCAGATGGGGGCCGATGTGGAGGAATGCTACGCCGTTGCAGTGGATATTTTGCGGCGCAGTGATACGTGGTTCTACGTACATAAGCTCGATGCGCTGCGGAAGTCGGGGCGCTTGACCACGGGGGCATATGTTGCGGCGACGTTGGCAGCGAGACCGATCCTGCACGTGGGCGAAAACGGTCTCGACGTTGCTGCGAAGGGACGTACCCCATCGAAGGCGCTGGCCAAAATGGTGGAGCTGGTGGAGGGACACGCGCGTGGGGAGCGCGTGTTTGTGGCCATTCAACAGTATGAGGCACGCGAAACGGCCCGTCGACTCGAGCAGCACCTGCGCTCAGTGTTAGCGGAAGGGTCGAATGTCCTCGTTGTGGATATCTCCCCGGCAATCGCTATCCACGTTGGTCCCGGCGCCGTCGGAGCGACCCTTGTGAATACATGTGACCTGCCAGAACTACCAAAATAGGGACGTTATCCACAGGACAGTGTTCACGCGCTCGCGTCCGTGAGGTTTGCCTCTTAGCCTCGGGCGCATGAGCACTAATCGCAGAAAAATCGCAGATCGCATCGGTGAGCTCAGCCAGCCCACCGGTACCGAAACACATCTCAACGTCGCGTTTCCGCGCGTCAGCATCGACCCGAAACAAGCAGTGGCCGCCGTCGCAGTCATCGTCGTCGGGCTCTGTTTCTTTTTCCTCCATGGCGGGGCAGAGGAGGCCGACGAGTTCACGCCGATCCCGGCGGTGGAAACATCGGCACCGCCATCGGAGGTTGTGGTCAGCGTCGTCGGCGCCGTCGACCGTCCCGGCCTCATCACGCTCCCCGAGGGGGCTCGCGTCGCGGACGCGCTCGCGCAGGCGGGACCACAGCCCGAGGCGAACCTGGTGGCCGTTAACCAGGCGCAGAAGCTTGTCGACGGCACGCAGATCACTGTCCCCGTACAGGGTGCGGTCGGCGCGGTCGGTGCGGCGGAACCCGGTGGAGGTGCAGGTGGTGTCTCCCTGAACTCCGCCACTGCGGCGCAGCTGCAGGAGCTCGATGGAGTGGGGGAGAAGACGGCTGCGGCGATCATCGCCTACCGGGAGCAAAACGGTGGATTTTCCTCGCTGGAGCAGCTGCAGGACGTAAAGGGTATTGGGCCGGCGACCTTTGACAAGCTGAAGGATAAGGTCACGCTGTGACGGAACTGCGGCTCGTTCCGGCTGCGCTCACTGTGTGGGCTGTCGTCCTCGCGACCATTCTCAGCCGGGGTTCCGCCCTGGGTATAGTGGTCATCGGCGTGGCAGTGCTGGTGTGCGTCTTGCTACGGCAGTGGGGGCAGGCGCTGTTCGTCGCCGGGGTCAGCTGCGCGGGGCTTGTCACCTGTTGGCTCAGGATCGTGCGCAGCCGTTGCCTTGCAGATCTTGCTGGCCGGGTCACCCTTCGCGTGCACGGGGTGCGCCAGACCAGCTCCGGCGGGTACCTCCTGGATACGGGAGGACTCCCCGTTCTCGTGAAAGAAAAGGTCGAGGTCGGTTCGGTGATTACGGCGAATATCCACACCATGCCCAGTGATCGGCCGAGCGTGGAGGGGGTGCTGGGGATCGGGAGGAACATTGAGGTGTTGCGCGGTGGCGGGTGGGCGCAGGGTATGCGCGCCGATTTCGCTGCGGCGGTAGCGCGCATCGCGGGGAGCGACACGCGTGGTCTAATCCCCGGCATGGTGCTCGGGGACACGAGCCTGCAAACACCAGATGAACAGTCCGTATATATTTCCACGGGGTTGAGCCATCTCAGTGCGGTGAGCGGTTCGAACATCGCAATTGTCACCACTGTCGCCGTGCTTACATTGGGGTGGGCAGGCCCCTACATACGGACGGCGGGCGCTGCAGCTGTGCTACTTGTTTACGTGTTCTTGGTAGGACCGGAGCCGTCGGTTCTTCGCGCAGCGGTCACGGGTGTGGTGGGGCTCACCGCTGTCGTTGCTTCCCGACGCTCCGAACCCGTCCACGCCCTGTGTCTCGCCGTCATCGGGCTTGTCGTGTGGGACTCCAACCTCGCGGTGAATTACGGCTTCGCCCTATCCGTCGCGGCGACAGCGGGCATCGTTGTCGTCAGTCCTCTCGTTGCGCAGGCCCTGGGATTCCTTCCGGACCTGCTTGCCCGTGCCCTGGCGGTAGCGATCGCGGCAGACGTAGTCACCATGCCGATCATCGCACTCATGTCCGGCAGGGTCTCCCTCGTCAGTGTTGTAGCGAACCTGCTTGCGGGCATAGCGGTCGCGCCGGTGACGGTGCTGGGGCTGTGTGGCGCCGTGGCGATGCTTCTCCCCGGCGGGGGCGAAGGAGTCTTTATCCGGCTAGCGGAGCCCGGTGCTTGGTGGATTCACGCGGTGGCCACATGGGCGAACAATCTCCCCCACGCGACGGTGGGGATCTCTGCCGCCTGGGCGGTCGTCGTCGCAGGGTGGATCGTGTACCTCATCCTGGATGGGCACCCGCGGCTCGTCGCCACAGTGGTGGCTCTCGTCGTGATCGGGGGCGGACATCTTCCGTGGCGCGCCGGGCCACCACAGGCGACGTTCGATGCGGTCGTGGGCGTGAACGACTACGATGGGAAGGATTACATCGACGCACAGGTCATCGTTGACTCGAGTCCCGGCCGGCCACATGAGCGAGCGACTGTCACGCGCTGGGGACAGCCGGTGATCTATCCGGAACGGGACGGCCGGGTCACCATCTACGCCGATGGAACCCAGCACGCCGAAAGCGGAGCGTTCTAGCTAGGATAGTGGCGTGGCTATGCATGTAATCGTGGGGGAGGATGACTTCCTCGTAGAACGCGTCCGAGACATTATCATCCAGAGGACCGAGGGAAATCCGACCGTGGAGTCACACCACTGCGCGGAGCTCACCGGCTCAATGGTCTACGGCCTCGTCACCCCCACTCTCATGCGGGAGGCCCGTGTCATCGTCTTCACCCACGGTGAACTCGCCCGAAAAGAGGTCATGGAGGCGTTCATCAGCGTCGCTGCGGACCCCGTGGACGAAATCACTGTCATTCTCATGCACTCCGGCGGGGGCAAGCAGAAGAAGCTGTTGACCCAGTTGAAAAAGACGGCGACGGTCAATGAGGTCAAGCCCGTTAAGCCGCGCGACCGGATGCGGTGGGTGATGGATGAATTCCGCAGCCACAATGCGCGCGTGACCCCTGATGTCGCGCAGGCGGTCCTCGAGGGAGTGGGCAGCGATCTGAGGGAACTCGCAGCGGCCATCGCGCAGCTCGTGTCCGATAACAACGGCACGGTGACGGTGGACAGCGTCCGCACCATGTATCAGGGAGTCGCCGAAGTATCGGGGTTCGAAATCGCGGACCTCATCGTCAGCGGGCAGACTGCTAAGGCAGTTGCATCCACCCGGCGGGCACTGCAGCTCGGGGAGCCACCCGTGCGCCTGACCAGCGCCATTGCCTCCAATATCACGGCTATCGCGTGTCTCTACTCCATGCGCGGAGCAGGAGCTCAGGTGCCGGGGATGCCACCGTGGAAGGCGGATAAGCTGGCAAAGGTTGCGCGCCGGTGGTCGGAGGATTCCATTTCCCGCGCTGTCGTCATCCTGGCGGAGCTTGAAGAGGCGACAAAAGGGTGGGGAAACCCCGAATACTCCGTGGAATTCGCGGTCCGGCGTTTGTCTGAGCTGGCGCTGCAGTAGGGGTAGAGATCCCGACATACGAAAACGCCCTTCACAGTCATTCACCGTGAAGGGCGTCCGTACTGATGGACTATTACGCCATCTTGTTAAAAGCCTTCGCCATGCGGGACTTCTTGTTAGCTGCGCTGTTGCGGTGGTACACACCCTTGGTCACAGCCTTGTCCAGCTTGCGGGAAGCGACACGGAGCTGCTCCTCAGCCTTGTCCTTCTCGCCAGCGGCGACGAGCTCGCGGAACTTGCGAATCTCGGTCTTGACGGCGGAACGGACGGCCATGTTGCGCACGCGACGCTTCTCGTTGGTCTTAACGCGCTTCTTCTGCTGCTTAATGTTAGCCATGGAAGTTTTCCTCTTTCTATCGTGTTCTCCTACGCAGACCCAAGGTCCTGCCTGCGATGATTGGAGCCGAGGAAGAAGAATACTCTACTTCCGTCCGTCGAGCAAGCTCAATGGACCTCGACGGACGGTGTTAGGACCAGCCGTACTTCGAGCGCAGGCGATGGGAAACCCGTTCGAAGCGGGCGCGGTTAATGAACGCTCCCTTGCGGGTGATCGTGCTTTCCGGAACGCGCACCATGCGGTCGAGACGTACCCATGCCGGCTTCCCCGATTCATCCCACGGGCCCGAGCCGATCTCCAGCCAGCGGGGGTCATTCTGGTGCCCCGGGTCACAGCTGATGACTAAGCCGAGGAGATCGTTGCCTTCGTGGCCGACGACGATGACGGTGCGCTCCTGCACATCGCGATTGGTCCGTACCTGGATCCAGACGATCTCTCCGGGCTCGGCTTGGCCGTCCATGTCGGGTGCGTAGACGACTCCCCGGGCGAGATCTCTCGTCGGGACGACGAGCTGCTCGAAGTACTGAGGTGCAACGGGGCGGGGGATGTCTTCGTCAAGCCCGAGCCGCGAATTGAGCCGTGACATAGTGCGACTAAGGTCGGAGTCATCCTGCGGCCGGAAATGAGAGAAGAGCCGTTTGAGCCACTGCACAGTAAATACTGTAGTTGGCTAGGCTGTGAAAGAGAAGGTAAAATTACCTGCTTGAAGAGTATCCAGTAATAGTAAGGGGATTTTCGTGGCGCAGAATTTCGCAGAGGAAACTTTTTCGAACCCGAAAAACATCAGAAACTTCTGCATCATTGCGCATATCGACCACGGGAAATCCACCCTTGCGGATCGCATTTTGCAGCTCACCGGAGTGGTGGAGCAGCGCGATATGCGCGACCAGTACCTGGACAACATGGACATCGAGCGCGAGCGCGGGATCACCATTAAGGCGCAGAACGTTCGCCTGCCGTGGGTGCCCCGCAGCGGTGAGCACAAGGGCGAGAACATCGTCATGCACCTCATCGATACGCCCGGCCACGTCGACTTCTCCTACGAGGTGTCCCGCGCGCTCGAGGCGTGCGAGGGGGCAATTTTGCTTGTCGACGCTGCCCAGGGCATCGAGGCGCAGACGCTCGCCAATCTCTACATGGCCATGGAAAATGATCTTGAGATCATCCCGGTCTTGAACAAGATTGACCTCCCCGCCGCCGACCCGGACAAGTACGCGGAGGAAATCGCCCAGATCATCGGCGGTGACCCAGAGGACGTGCTGCGGGTATCGGGCAAGACAGGTGAGGGTGTTGAGGAACTCCTTGACCGCGTGTGTGACCTTGTGCCTGCCCCGACGAGCGAGCACGGAGCCGATGCCCCTGCACGAGCGCTTATTTTTGACTCTGTCTATGACACCTACCGTGGTGTGGTCACCTATGTCCGTGTGATGGATGGCAAGTTGGAACCGCGCCAGAAACTGAAGATGATGTCCACCGGTGCAACCCACGAATTGTTGGAAATCGGCATTGTCTCGCCGACACCGAAGCCCTGCAAGGGGCTTGGCCCCGGCGAGGTGGGCTATCTCATCACCGGCGTGAAGGATGTTCGCCAGTCCAAAGTGGGCGATACCGTCACGTGGGCAGTCGGTGGTGCAGAGGAACCACTCAAGGGCTACGAAGACCCCAAGCCGATGGTGTACTCGGGGCTTTTCCCGATTTCCCAGGCGGAATACCCCGACCTTCGTGACGCGCTGGAGAAGCTGCAGCTCAACGACGCAGCCCTGACCTACGAGCCGGAGACCTCCGTGGCTCTGGGGTTCGGCTTCCGCTGCGGATTCCTGGGGCTCCTACACATGGAGATCACCCGTACCCGCCTGGAGCGAGAGGCTGGACTCGAACTCATCTCGACCGCCCCGAGTGTGAACTACCGCGTGGTGACGGAGGACGGCAGTGAAAAGATCGTCCACAACCCGTCAGACTGGCCCGAGGGCAAGAACCGTGAGGTGTGGGAGCCGATCGTGGATTCCACCATCATCGTTCCCAGTGAATTTGTGGGACCCGTCATGGAGCTATGTCAATCCAAGCGCGGTCAGATGAAGTCCATGAATTACCTGTCCGAAGACCGCGTTGAGCTGGACTACACCATGCCACTCGGCGAGATCATCTTTGACTTCTTCGATTCCCTGAAATCGCGTACGCGTGGCTATGCCTCGCTGAACTACGAGGAGGCAGGGGAACAGCAGGCCGACCTCGTGAAGGTGGACATCCTGCTGCAGGGTAAGCCCGTCGACGCGTTCAGCGCGATCGTCCACCGGGATAACGCGCAGTGGTACGGCAACAAGATGACGGTGAAGCTGCGCAAGCTCATTCCCCGCCAGCAGTTTGAGGTGCCCGTGCAGGCGGCAATCGGCTCCAAGATCATTGCCCGTGAGAACATCCGCGCGCTGCGGAAGGACGTGCTCAGTAAGTGCTACGGCGGCGACGTCTCCCGCAAGAGGAAGCTCCTGGAAAAGCAGAAGGCCGGTAAGAAGAGGATGAAGTCTATCGGCTCCGTATCTGTGCCACAGGAGGCCTTCGTTGCAGCTCTGTCCACGGACGAAGATGAGAAGTAGAGCAGTAGTGGCCGTGGCCATCGCCACGGGCCTCACCGTCGCAGGCTGCAGCACGGGCACGAGCGACTACCCTCCGACAGAGCCCCTATCAACAGAAAAGGTGGCCCCCACAACGGAGACCACCACACCTGGAATCGGCCTACCCGATCCGGTGAAATAGATTACTGCTGCTCGCCCTCTGCAGGTGCCTCGGGGGCGGGCTGCTGTTGCTCACGGTCTGCACCACGGTTGCCGATGCGCTCGTCAGCGGCATCGCGGGCCTGGCGGATCTGATCGGCCTTGTCCGCACCGAGCTTCTCGGTGGCGATTTGCTCCAGCTTGTCCAGGCCAGCGTCGGAGGCCTTTTCGATGAGATCGTCCTTGTTGAAAATGCCCATGGGGATACCTTTCTTTAACGTTTCTTTTTAGTTCCAGAACTTCTCTGTAGCGTACCACCCGCCGTTTCCGTCGGGGGCAAATCCGATTCCGACCTCCCGTGCGCTTGGGTGCATCATGTTGGCATAGTGACCGGGGGAGTTCTTCCAACTCTCGGCGGCACCGCCGGGGTTGTTGGCGGATGTCCAGAAGATGTTCTCTGATTCGCCCGGTCGCATCACGGCGTGCCGGAACGCGTTGTGGGAGGCCATCCACTGGGAGTGTGCGCGAGCATCGTTGGCAAGCCCCTCGTTCCATGCGACGGGGGCGAGGCCGTGGCTGGTGCGCTCCGCGTTTAGCTTGTCAAAGATCGAGCGCTGAGCATCAGAAAGCTGCTGGTTGGTCAGCGCCGGGGCGGGCGCGCCGGGGGCGTTGAGGAGCTGAACGGAACCGTTGGTGATCTGGAACAGGAGATCTGAGGACCCGGGAATGCGGAGGGCGAGGTCGACCAATGGTTGGGGGATAGTAATGGTGGCAGCGCTCGCTGCCGGTGCGACGGTGAGGGTCGCGGCGAGAGCAGTGGCGCAGGCGATGGCTAGGGGGTGTCGTTTCATCATGTTCCTCGGTAGGGATCGGGTGTACACTCCGCTAGCCTAGTGGAGCTAGGAGCTCGCTGCAGCGGAGATTTCTTCCTCGGTCAATGGATCGACAGTGATGATGGCCGGCTTCTCCGCAGGTTCGGTGGATGCGCGGAAAACAACGTACCACTTTCCCTCGTCGTTGTGCTTATAGAAGGCGATGGCTCCGGACTGCAGTGTGGGTTCGAAGATCATCTTCTTGCTCGGCGTGTTATCGCTCCACTCGCGGTAGGACGTGGGAGCCCACAGCGAGTCAGAGGTGCTGGAGATTTCGATTTCCGTCGAGGCAAGGTCGCTGGCGCGGATCAGGCGCTTCTGCTTGGCCTGGTAGACGGCCGAATCCCGGGCGGCGTGGAGTTGTTTGTTGTCCCATGTCAGCGGTTTTAATCCCCTGGCCTCCCGCTCTTTGTTGATGAGCAGGAAGAGCTGCTGCTCGTTCTTGGATTGGAAGGAGATATCCGAGGACATGAGGGAGGACAGGTACTCGCTTGTGGGCTCGGGGCGGCCCTCCCACTGGTCAGCAAATGCGATCAGTGCCATGAGCCCGGATGAGATGGAGGCAATGGCAACGGCGACCTGTGCAGCGATGTTGGGGTCAAAGTTCGTGTTGACCTGCGGTGCCGGGAGATTGGGTAGCTCGATGGGAGGGAGTCCGGGGATCCCGATCTGGGTGGCACTCGCCGACGCTGCTGGGGCAACGGTGGCGGTGAGCGTGCATGCGGTGACAGCGGTCAGGGCGACAGCGCGGGCGATGCGGCGGTTGTTCACGTGCGGGCCTTTCTCCGAGGACATATCTGACTGCCAATTGTAAAGGGTGTGTGCGCGAGGCGGGGTATTGGCGTGGGGTAAATTTTATGCTACAAATGAACCCTACGGTTCAGAAAAAATAGACAATACGGTTCATTTTAGAATTGAGGACACAGTGATTATCACCGGAATAGCGCTCGGCATTGTGCTGGGCATTGTCATGCAACGGGGCAGATTCTGCGTCACAGGCATGCTGCGCGATATTTCCCTCGCACACACGTGGCGCCCGTTCACGGCACTACTCATCGTGATCGCCATCCACGCTGTGGGTATCGCGGGGTTAACCGCAGCCGGCGTTATTCAGCCGGAATACGACCCCTTCGCGCCCTACGCCGTGGTTATCGGCGGCTTTGTCTTCGGGATTGGCATTGTCCTTGCCGGTGGCTGTGCCTCGGGTACGTGGTACCGCTCCGGTGAGGGCTTGGTTGGTAGCTGGTTCGCGCTCCTGTTCTACGGGCTGTCAGCCGCCGCGATGAAGGCCGGTGCCCTCGGCGGTCTTAACTCGTGGTTGCGCGACAAGACCGTGAACCTCACCACGATCCACGGTTCGCTGGGCCTGTCCGTGTGGTGGCTCGCAATCCCGTTTGCCGCGTTGACCGCAGGACTAGCCGTGTACTTTCTGCAGAACGAGTCCACACCCGTCTCCCTGCAGCGGGGCTGGAAGAAGCCGCTTCACCTGTACACTGCAGGCGTGCTCGTGGGCATCCTCGGCGTTATTGCCTGGCCGCTTTCCGCCGCTGCCGGCCGCAATGATGGTCTTGGCATTACGAGCCCCACGGCGAACCTGACCAAGTTCATTGTCACCGGAGATAGTGGCCGTGTGGACTGGGGAGTCATGCTCGTGCTGGGGATTCTTGTCGGTTCCTTCATTGCAGCGAAGGCGACCGGTGAGTTCCGGGTGCGCGTCCCGGATGCCACGCAGACGGTGAAGTCCATTGTCGGTGGCACGCTCATGGGTATTGGTGCCGCGTGGGCCGGTGGCTGCACGGTGGGCAACGGCATGGTGCAGACCAGCTTGTTCACCTACCAGGGATGGGTCGCGCTGCTGGCCATCGCCGCGGGTGTATTCACGGCGGCAAAGATCTGGCTCAAGCCGACGAAGTCAGCTGCTCCGGCAGTGCCTGCCACGTCTGAGGGCGAGCACGTAGGTACCTTCAATCTCAACGCTCCTGTCCTCGGCGGTTCGGCTGTGGCCGTCGCCACGGCGACGGAACTGAGGGAGGTAGCACCTGCGGTCTTCGCTCTGGATACGCTCGGCTCGGTCTGCCCCTTCCCGCTTATCGACGCGAAACAGGCGATGAATGAACTGGAGCCCGGAGAGTGCCTCCGCATCGATTTCGATTGCACGCAGGCTACGGAATCCATCCCGCGGTGGGCGGCCGACGAGGGGTATGAGGTCACTGACTTCCACGAGGTCGGCGACGCCGGCTGGCGAATCACGGTGAAGAAGTAGCAGCCCAGCGGCGGGCGCTACTCGTCGGATGAGGAGTCCTCGTACCCGTCGGCCCACGTGTCGGTGGAGAAGTCGTAGTCGACGGGTTCGCCTGCCTCGTTCGTCCGCTGGTACCAGTCCGTGACGCTGGAATCGGCGGAGTCGAAATCGGCCCCGGCGCCGCGTCCGTCGCGGGCTGACTGAATAGACAACTCAAAATCATCTCCATGCTCCTCAACACCACGGCGGACGGCGTTAGCCACCGCCGTTTTTGCGTAGTCGGAGCGGATGGCAGCGGGATCCTTACGGAGATCCATGAGGAAGGCGACCATCATGACAATGAGGATCGCAGAGAACGGGAGGGCCATGAGGATGATGAGGGACTGCAGTCCGCTGAGCGCCTCCTCGCCTCCGGCGAGGAGCATGACCACGGCGATTCCCATCATGCACAGGCCCCAGAAAACGACGATTGGTTTCGGCGGTGCGGGGTTGCCCTTGGTGCTCATCGTCCCCATCACCACCGAGGCGCTGTCCGCCGAGGTGATGAAGAAGATCGCCAGCACGACCATGAGAATGAACGGCGTGATCTGGTGGAGGGGGAGCTCCCCAAAGAGGGCGAACAAAACCTGCTCGCCGGAGTGGGAGCCGTCGAAAAGCGAATTTCCCTCGCGGCGGAAACTGATGGAGGTGCCACCGAAGACCGTGAAAGCGAAGATGAGAATCGCCGTGGGCACGAGCGTGGCGACGATAGTGAACTCACGGATGGTGCGACCGCGGGAGATGCGGGCGACGAACATTCCCACAAACGGCGTCCAGGCGATCCACCACGCCCAGTAGAAGGCGGTCCAGGAGGCCTGGAATTGTAGCGTGTCCTCGCCCCAGGACAGCGACCTGCTGAGCATCGGGAGCAGCTCATCCACATACATGAGCGTGCCGGAGGGGATGAGGTTGAGGAGGAACAACGTGGGGCCGGTGAGGAACACGAAGACGATGAGTCCGAGAGTGAGGGTAATGTTCGCGTTGGACAGATAGCGGATGCCCTTGGACACGCCGGAAACCGCCGAAATGATGAAACACACCGTCAATACGGTGAGGATCGCGATGAGGATCGTGTTTGTTACCTCGCCTGCGCCGGAGATGATCGTGTAGCCTTCGCCGAGCTGGATGGCGGAGATCCCGAGGGAGGCGGCAGTTCCGAAGAGCGTTGCCCAGATGGCAAAGATATCGACCACCCGCCCGGCGATGCTGCCGGCGGGGGACTCGCCAAAGAGCGAGTGGAATGTGGACGAGATCAAAGAGACGCGACCGCGCCGGAAGCAGGAGTAGGCCATCGCCGCGCCGACGAAGGCGTAGAGCGCCCACGGGGCGAGACCCCAGTGAAAGTGGGACTGCGCCATCGCCATGTGCAGGGCAGCCGGCGTTTCCGGGGAGACCGTTTCCGGGGGAGGGGTGATGTAGTGGGATAGTGGCTCGGAGGGGCCGAAGAAGAAAATTCCCACGCCGATGCCGGCGCCGAACATCATCGCCACCCAGGAAAAACGTGAAAACTCCGGCTCCTCGTCGTCGCGGCCGAGCTTGATCTTGCCGTAGCGGGAACACGCGAGGTAGACCATGAGCACTATGCCGAGGCCGCAGACGGCGTTGAGGAGCCAGCCTACATTGCGCATCGCCCAGCCGAACGCCGTCGCCGCCACGCTGGCAACGGAGGCGGGGCTGAGGACGCCCCAGATGATGAAGGCAATGATCAGGATGCCGGTGACACCGGCGACAACCTTGTCCACGCCGAAGGCGTTGCGCTGATCGTCGACGCTGATCCCCGGTACGAGGGCGGGGTGGAGGCCGTGGGGGTATTGGGAGAAGTCTTTACGGTCGGGATTTTCCGAGCGACCGGAGGAGGTGGGCATAGACGCGCTCACTTACAAAAGTAGAAAATAGTTGTTTCGCCAGTGTAGCAAGCGTGCGCGCGGAGAAAGAGAAAAAGGGAACGCGAAGCGCGTTCCCTTTTTGCCACTAGCAAGCGAAGTTAGGCCTCTTCGCTGGTGGATTCCCCACCGAGGCGGGCATCGATGCGGAGGATGCCGGAGCCGTCGGAACCGACGAGTTCGAGCTGGTCGACGATCTCGGAGACGGTTGCCTCCTCCTCGATCTGCTCGTCGAGGAAGAAGTTAATGAGGGAGCGGGAATCAAGATCCTTCACCTCGTCAGCGATGAGTGCGAGGTCGCGGATCATCGCCGAGACCTTCTTCTCGTGGTCGTAGGCTGCCTTGAAAGCATCCAGCGCGCTGTTAATAGTCAGCGAGGGAACCTCGATGGTGTGGAGGGCAACCTTCTCGCTGCGGTCCAGGAGGTGCTGCGCAAACTTTGCTGCGTGGCTCTGCTCCTCAACGGCATGGGAAGCAAACCAGTCGCAGAGGCCCGGGAGGGAGAGAGCGTCCATCTCGTACGACAGTTGCTGGTAGATGAGGGCAGCCTGGAACTCGGCGTTGACCTGCTCGTTGATTGCAGTGAGGAGCTTGTTATCGATAGTCATAGACATTCCTTTACTTGACGTGCAGGGGCACGAACGGAGGTGTCGTGCCCGTCTGTGAGACAAGAGCAATTTTACATAAGAATGGAAAAGTTAAACAGTAAAATGAAGGGTAGCCTAAGTTTGTGTTAGCCCCGCGGGGGTACCTCGCCGGGAAGGGTGTCGGCCATGTCGGGGTAGCTTGCCTGCGCGCCACGGTGGGTGACGGCGAAGGCGGCGACACGGGTGGCGTGGCGGGCAGCGTCGACAAGGCCCTCACCGGCCAGCAGCTTCGCGGCGACCGTGCCCACGTACGCGTCTCCAGCGCCGGTGGTCTCCACCGGTTCGACGGCGACGGCCGGAATGTGCGTCGTTCCAGACGCGTCGCTGACAATAGACCCGTGGGCACCGAGGGTAATGATGACGGAGGCGAAACCGGCGGCGCGCAGGGTGGTGGCTTGCTCCTCGGGGGTGGCCTGGGAGGGGAGACCAAGGAGAGTGAGGATTTCCCCGGCCTCGTGCTCGTTGGCGATGAGCGGGTCGGCGCGGAGGAGATCCTCGCGGTTGACCTCAATGACGGGGGCCAAGTTGATGACGACACGGCCGGTGGCGTGGGCAATGGCGGCCGAAAAGCCACTGGCCGGGATCTCGCCCTGCACCAAGATAATGTCGCTTTCCGCGATTGTCTCGGCGTGGGCATCGACGCGCTCCGCGTCCATAGCGGAGTTCGCCCCGGGCACGACGACGATGGTATTCTCCCCGGACTCGGAGACGGTAATGAGGGCGAGGCCGGTGTGCCCCTCGAGGAATTCAACGTCGGCGAGGGAGACATCGGAGGATTTCAGATTCGTGAGGGCGGATTCCGCATACGGATCCTTGCCCACGGCACCCACCATGCGCACGTTCGCCCCCTGCAAAGAAGCGGCCACGGCCTGGTTGGCCCCCTTGCCGCCGGCAGAAATATCGCCGCCTGTGCCGAGGACAGTTTGTCCAGGAGCCGGGTGGCGGGTGGCATGTACGGTGAGGTCGGCGTTAATAGAACCGATGACTGTCAGACGCGGATTCATAGGCAACACCATACCGCCTGGTGTCTGAGGAAACAGAAGACCCCGGGCACGGGGACCTGCTCACGGCTTCAGGGAACCGATCGCACATCACAGTGTCCGGGGCACCGTCCGGGGTAATGCATCTGGGGTTTAGCCGGGGGAGCTCAGTTACTCCACCCAGCCGTAGGTGCGCTCCACAGCGCGGTTCCAGTCGTGGTAGAGCTTGTCCACCTTCTCCTTTTCCATCTGCGGCTCCCACACCTTGTCGATGTCCACCTGCGTCTTCAACTGCTCGAGGGAATCCCAGAAACCAATGGCCAGGCCGGCGGCGTAGGCGGCGCCGAGGGCGGTCGTCTCCGTCACCTTCGGGCGAACGACCTCGGTGCCAAGGATATCGGCCTGGAACTGCATGAGCAGCTCGTTCTTGACCATGCCGCCGTCGACCTTCAGGCGGGTGATCTCGACGCCGGAATCGGCGACCATCGCGTCGAGGACCTCGCGTGTCTGGTAGGCCGTCGCCTCGAGCACGGCGCGGGCGAAGTGGTTGCGGTTGGAGAAGCGGGTGAGTCCGACGATGGCACCGCGCGCGTCGTCGCGCCAGCGGGGTGCGAACAGTCCGGAGAACGCGGGGACGATGTAGACACCGCCGTTATCGTCAACCTCGCGGGCCATCGACTCGATCGCTGCGGCGTTCGGAGTTATTGCCAGCTGATCGCGCAGCCACTGGACGAGGGAACCTCCGATGGCCACGGAACCCTCGAGGGCGTACACGGGCTTTTGGTTTTCGATCTGGTAGCAGACGGTGGTGATGAGGCCGTTGTCGGACCACGTCGCCTTATTGCCCGTGTTCTGTAGCATGAACAGGCCCGTGCCGTACGTGTTCTTGGTGTCGCCGGGCTGGAAACACGCCTGGCCGAAGGTTGCGGCCTGCTGGTCACCGAGGACACCACGGATCGGAACATCGGCGAGCGGACCCACATCACGGGTGCGCCCAAAATCGCCCACCGAGGGGCGGATCTCCGGCAGCATGGACATGGGGATATCCATGGCGGCGCAGAGCTCCTCATCCCACTGCAGGGTTTCGAGATCCATGAGCAGGGTGCGGGACGCGTTGGTCACGTCCGTGACATGCTCGGCGTTGCCCTCGGCGCCGCCGGTGAGGTTCCAGATGAGCCAGGAATCGACTGTGCCGAAGATGAGATCGCCCTTTTCTGCGCGCTCGCGGGCACCCTCGACGTTGTCCAGGATCCATGTGATCTTCGGACCAGCGGGGTAGGAAGTAATGCGGAGACCCGTCTTCTTGCGCCACCGGTCAATCCCCTCATCGCCGGCGAGCTCCTTGCAGATCGCCGAGGTGCGAGTGTCCTGCCAGACGATAGCGTTGTACACGGGCTCGCCCGTGTTCTTATCCCAGACAACGGTGGTCTCGCGCTGGTTGGTAATGCCCAGTGCGACCACATCGGAGGTATCGGCATCGATATCGGTGAGGGCGCGCCCCATAGCGCGGCGGGCGTTTTGCCACAGCTTCATCGGGTCGTGCTCCACCCATCCAGCCTCGGGCATGATCTGATCATGCTCATACTGGCCGGTGGAACAGACGGTGCCTTCGTGGTCGAACAGGATGCAGCGGGTGGAGGTGGTGCCGGCATCGAGTGCGGCGATGAACTTCTTGCGTCCCATAGCGGTAAAACCTTTCTTTTATGTGGGTGAAAGATATTGAAATATCTGTAGTTCGGGAGTGCGGGAGTGCGGGTTAGACGGCGAGTGACAGTAGACCGACGGCAACAGCCGCCAGCAGCGGTCCGATGATCGGAACCCAGGCGTAATTCCATGACGCGGATTCCTTGTTCTTAAAGGGTAGAACGAAGGCATACATGAGGCGCGGGCCGAGATCGCGGACCGGGTTAATGGCGTACCCGGTGGGCGTACCAACCGAGAGGCCGATGGCGACGATGATGAAGGCGACACCGAAGTAGCTCAGCGGGCCGAGCTCTCCGCCGGACGGGCCGAAGGCGATGAAGGCCAACAGCGCGAAGGTGCCAATGAACTCGGTCACGCAGTTCCAGCCGTTGTGCGGATGTGCGGGCCGGGTGAAGAAGATTCCGCCGGGGATGGCCTCATCGTGGTGATCAAACAGCTGCTTGTAAGCGAGGTAGGCGGCACCGGCGCCGACCATGGCGCCGAGCATCTGGCCGGCGATGTAGGCGGGGACCAGCGACCAAGACAGGTTCCCGGCGATCGCTGCCCAGATCGTCACTGCCGGGTTGAGGTGGCCGCCCGTGGGGTCGGCGATCGACGCACCGATGAACACACCGAGGCCCCACCCGAAGGCGATCATGAGCCAGCCGGTTCCTTTAGCGGCCGATGTGCGAAGGTTGACAGCGGCACAGACACCGTTGCCAAACAGGAGGAGCATGGCGGTGCCAAAAAACTCCCAGCCAAATGCGGACAGTGGTGTTAATTCCATACGCGGACTTTCTTGTCGTGGGTTTTTGCCCAGTTATCTGTGTTTATGTGGTTTTTTCTCTGGAAAGGCGAAAGCCCCGCTCGTAGCGGGGCCTTCAGAGGTATTGAGTTTTTACTGCTCATCCTGCGATTCGTCGAGGTGAGTGCGCGGATCGGAGACTTCTTCCAAACGGGCATTCGCAGCCGCATCGGTAAGCTCCTTCTCGGCGGCGAGCTGACCCTTCATGCGGGAGGTGAAGGACTCAATCTCGGCCCGCTTGGTCTCGTCATCCCAGCCAAGTAGTGGGGCGATGATGTCGGCCACGGCCTCCGCAGAGTCGATGCCACGGTGGTCGTACTCCATCGTGATGCGCGTGCGGCGGGCGAGGATGTCCTCGAGGTGCTGTGCGCCCTCGTGGGTGACGCCGTAGCGCACCTCTGCCTCGAGGTAGTCGGGCGCGCCGGGGATCGGCTTCAGGCCGTCCGGGTCGGCGGCCACAACATCGTCGACAAGCGAACCATAGCGGTGGAGGAGGTGGTCGGCGACCTTCTCGGACACGCCGAGGCGCTTGGCCAGGGCCGGCAGCGAGTTCTTCAGGGCCTGGAAACCGTCGGCGCCGAGAATCGGCGTGTGATCCGTGACGGACTCGGGGACGCGGATCTTGATGTCCTCGGCGGCCTTGTCCACGGCGTCCTTGCCGATGACGCGGTAGGTGGTGTACTTACCGCCAGCGACGGAGACGAGACCCGGGGCAACGCGGGCGACCGCGTGGTTGCGGGACAGGTTCGTCGTGGTGTCGGACTTGCCGGCGAGCAGCGGGCGCAGGCCGGAGTACACGCCGACAATATCGTCGTGGGTGATCTGGCGAGAGACGCGGGAGTTGAGCTCGTCGAGGATGTAGTTGATATCCGTTGCCGTCGGGGCCGGGTCAGCGCGATCCATGTCCCAGTCGGTGTCCGTGGTGCCGACGATCCAGTAGTTGCCCCACGGGATCACGAAGAGCACGGACTTCTCGGTGACGAAGCAAATGGCGGCGTCTCCCTCAAAACGGTCCTTCGGGATCACAATGTGGACACCCTTGGATGCGTGGACGGTGAACTTGGCATCCACCTCGGCGAGCTCCTGGATCTCGTTGGTCCACACGCCGGTGGCGTTGATGAAGGCGTCTGCGTGGATGGTCGTCGTGTCGCCGGTGTCGGAATCCTGGACGTGGACGCCGGTGACGCGGTCGCCGTCCTTCTCAAAGCCAGTGACCTGGGTGGAGTTGCGGACCGTCGCGCCGTAGTGGGCGGCGGTGCGCAGGACGGTCATCGTGTGGCGGGCGTCGTCGACAAGGGTGTCGAAGTAGCGCACGCCACCGACGAGGGCATCCTTCTTCAGGCCCGGAGCCAGGCGCAGGGCACCCTTGCGGGAGAGGTGCTTCTGGAATGGCACGGTCTTTGCGCCGCCCATGAGGTCGTAGAGGGCGAAGCCGCAGAACATCATGACGCGTTCCCACACGGGGTGGGTCAGCGGGAAGAGGAAACGCAGCGGGGTGACCAGGTGGGGAGCGAGGGCGGACATGGACAGCTCGCGCTCGTGCAGGGATTCGGCGACGAGGGCGAAGTCGAACATGGCGAGGTAGCGCAGGCCACCGTGGAACATCTTGGAGCTCCTGGAGCTGGTGCCGGCGGCGAAATCGCGAGCCTCGATCACGGCGACATTCAGACCGCGCGTTGCAGCGTCGAGTGCGGCGCCGGCACCAACGGAGCCACCGCCAATGATGACGAGGTCGAAGTGCTCATTGCCGAGTTTTTCCCAGGACTCCTTGTGCACCTCGGGGGAAAGTGTTGAGGTGGGGTGGAAAGCCATGATAAGTCTCCCTTTCATGTGGTTTTGTTTGACGGCTTGGTGATGACTAAAACTTTACCTACGAAACCGTAAGTTACGAAAGTGTAGCGTCCCCTGTTTGGGGTTAGGGGGCGGACACGTGGATGCACGGCCAACGTTAGTTTTGTGCCCGTGATCCTGCATGACAACGTTTATTCCTGCACGTGAAGGAAGTGAGGTGTGTGCGGGGAAGAGGAGGCAGGTGCCGTGATGTGTCTCACTATGTGGTGTGAGGGGGTGCATGTGGCTGTGGCGGGTTGACACAGGTGCGAGGTTCTCGTCGTCCCGTCGTGCGAGTCGGGTCAGTGGGGTAGGCTGAAACGCGTACGTTGTTTACGGCCAGTGGGTGTCCGCACCCCTTCGAGTACTTGGAGATAACAATGGAAGCGTATTTCATGCCCCGTCGTGTGCCCACAGTTCACACGGTGGATCCCCAGGTTGCTGCAGCGGCCGCAGCACAACATCGGGACGACAATATCCTGCAGGCCTTGGACACCCAATTCTCGGTAGACCAGGAGCACGTCATCGACATCATGTCGGAATATTGGGGGCCATATTCCAGCTAGCACCTGCAGAAGCAGATAAGCTACCGCACTTTCCAGGCAAAACGGTAGATTGGGGGAAAGAAACCACTTCCATTGATCGCCGGTGATCGTGTGTGGCCCGGCAGTGAGGACAGTAGTCATGATTCCCGCCGACAAGAATGACGCTAACGACGCTCTTTTAGACCGTGCACAGGGGGTGCTGTACGGCCAATTCATCGGGGACTCCCTCGGCTCACTCGTGGAGTGGATGTCCCCGCACGAGATTGAGGCTGACTATCCGGATGGGGTTCGGGAGCTTGTCGACGGCGGGCCCCACGGTCTCCTCGCAGGCCAGCCAACTGACGACTCGGAAATGGCGCTGGCACTCGCGCGGTCGCTCGTCTCCCTCGGCTCTTTCGATCTCGACGATATTCGTGGTGCCTACGAACGCTGGATGCGCTCGGAACCCTTCTCCGTGGGGCAGACGTGCCGGGCTGCACTCACCGGTGGCTATATGAGCCCGGATTCGCAGGCCAACGGCGCCCTCATGCGGATTTCACCGCTCGCCGTCTTCGGCGCGGGCCGCCCGGCAGATGCCGACGGATCGATCGCCGAGGCCGCCACGGAAGACGCGAAAATTACGCACATCAACCCGCTGTGCACGGCGGTGAACGCCACCTACGTTCTCACCCTCACGCGGATCGTGCGCGAGGGCCTCACCCGCGATGCGGCGGTGGACACCCTCCAATCCGTCGCGCGCGAGTATGGCTCCCCAGAAGTAGAAGACCTGGTTGAGCGCGGGCTGCAGGCACCGCCGGCGGACTTCGTCCAGCAGATGGGCTGGGTCACCATCGCGTTCACCAACGCCGTGTACGAGCTCGCGCACGGCGACAGCATTGAAGAGTCCCTCGTCCGAACGGTGAGGCAGGGTGGCGATACCGACACAAACGCCGCCATCTGCGGCGCGCTGCTGGGTGGCCTTTACGGTGCCGAGGCGATCCCCGCACGGTGGCGGGAAACTATCGACACCTGCAAGGCCTACCCCGGTACCCTGCGCCCACGGCCGGAGGAATACTGGCCCGCAGATGTCTCCCAGCTCGCACGGAGCCTGTTGGCCCCGTAGCTAGACAGGCGGTAGCCCCTACGATGTGGTGAGCGTCAGCCGGGAATCCAAGAGCTGCTGCGTGTACGCGTGCTGGGGGTTCGTGTACACGGCATCGGAGGAACCGCGTTCCACGATGCGGCCACCCTGGAAGACGGCCACATCCGAGCAGATCTCGTGAATGACACCCAGATCGTGGGAGACAAACACTGTGGTCAGGCCGTACTCCCGCGACAGACGCTGGAGCAGGTTCAGGATCTGGGCGCGCACGGACACGTCGAGGGCAGAAACCGCCTCGTCGGCAAGCAAAACCTCCGGATGCACGGACAGCGCGCGAGCGATAGAGATGCGCTGGCGCTGGCCACCCGAAAACTCGTGCGGATACTTGTCGGCGGCCGACGGATCGAGACCCACCTCCGCTAACACCTCCTCCACACGAGCGCGGGACACATCTCCCGGCTCTGCAATCGAACGACCCACCGTCATCCGGGGGTCGAGCGAGCCACGCGGATCCTGGAATACCATCTGCACGCTCCTGCCCACGGTGCGCGGATCGACCGGTTTCCCGTGCAGGGTGATGGTGCCACTGGTAGGCGTAATGAGGCCGGAGAGGAGACGCAGGAACGTCGACTTGCCCGAGCCGGATTCGCCCACGATGCCGAGCTGCATCCCCTGCGTCACAGTGAGCGAAACATCGGACAATGCCGTGTTTTCTACTGCCGGGTGGAAGAGCTTCTTAGAGGTGAACACCTTGGACACGTTTTCAGCAACGATAATCGGGGCAGGGCCGTGTGTGCTCGCCGCTGTTTCTGCTTCTGCTGATTCTGTTTCTGCTGTTTCTGTAACCGCCGTTGCTGTTTCCGTCGGGGCTGCCGATACGCCCTTCTTCACACCGGGGACGTACGTGTCCGCCGTGGAGACCGTGTAGAACTCGCCGTTTTCGTCGCGGGCGGTGAGATCCGTCGCCGCAACGAGCCCGGCAGTGTAGGGGTGCGCGGGAGAACTGATGAGAGTCGACGTAGCGCCCTTTTCCACAAGATGCCCATCCTTCATCACGATGAGGGAATCGCACACGTGGGAAACGAGGCCGATGTCGTGCGAAATGAACAGCACAGCCGTGCCACGCTGTTCCGTCAACCGCGAGATAAGGTCCACGATCTGCTGCTGCACAGTAACATCGAGGGCCGTCGTTGGCTCGTCGCAAATGAGAAGATCCGGGTTGTTCGCCACAGCCATGGCGATCAGCGCCCGCTGCCGCTGGCCACCGGAAAGCTCATGTGGGAACGCCTCATAGGCGCGTTCCGGCAGGGAGCACTCCGCAAACAGGTCCTTGGTGCGCTGGGCGGCAGTGGCCTTGTCCGCCGTGCCGTGCAGAAGCATCACCTCGTCTACCTGTTTGCCCACGCGCTTCAGGGGGTTCAGCGCGGTCAACGGCTCCTGGAAGACGATCGAGATGCGGTCACCACGTAGAGGGGCAACCTCCTTTTCCGGCGCGCCGATAAGCTCCCGCTCCGCAAAGGTGGCGGAGCCGGTGGCGTGGAGATTCTCAGCGAGGAGGCCGAGGATGGCGTAGGACGTGAGCGTCTTGCCGGAACCGGACTCGCCGATGATGCCGAGCTTTTCGCCGACATCCAGCGCGAACGTGATGTCCTTGACCAGGTCACGGCCGGAGGCGGTGGAGACGGTGAGGTGGGAAACGTTAAGAAGACTCATCGGTTTGCTCCCGTTGTCGGATCAAGGATGTCGCGGAGGGCATCACCTAGCAGGTTGAAGCCCAAAACCGTGAGGGCAATAGCCATGCCGGGCCACACCACCAAAAGCGGCTGGGTGGAGAGGAAAGACTGCGCCCCCTGCAGCATGCGTCCCCACGATGGATCTGGCGGGGGAGTGCCGAGCCCGAGGAAGCTGAGGGCCGCCTCGGCGAGGATCGCCAGCGCAAATACGATGGAGGCCTGGACGATGACGAGGCCAGCGATGTTCGGGAGCACGTGGTGCACAGCCTTGGATACTCCCCCCTTGCCCGCGAGCGTGGCGGCCTCCATATACGGGGCTGTCACCACGCGCAGCGTGCCCGCGCGGGAGACGCGAATGAAGGCGGGGATGGAAGCAATGCCAATGGCCACCATAGCCGAGCCCGTGCTCGCACCCACCATCGCACCGGCGATGATCGCCATGAGCAGGGCGGGGAAGGCGAGCAGAATGTCCGCGCCGCGGATGATCAGCTGCTCGATGACGCTATCCCTGTTCATCCCGGCAATGATGCCGAGCGGCACCCCGACGAGCATGCCGATGGTGACGGCGACAAAGCCGACAAAGAGCGTGATCTGGCTTCCGGCCATGATGCGCGACAGGATGTCGCGCCCGTAGCGGTCGGTTCCCATGAGGTGTTCCCACGAGGGGCCCTCCAAGGCGGAGTGGGGGAACGCCTGGATCGGGTCGTAGGGCGTCCACACCAGTGAGATAAGGGCGACGGCGACGACGATGATGACGAGGCCGGAGCCGAGGTAAAGCTGGAGTTTTTTCATGCGCGGACCCTCCTCACGCGGGGGTCAATGATGGTGTAGCAGAGGTCCACGATGGTGTTAATAGCCAGCGTGAACACGACGAGGACAAGGACAGCGGACTGGACGGCGGGGAGGTCGCGGTTGGTCACGGAATCCAACAGGAATGCGCCGAGGCCGGGGATGGCGAAGACGCGCTCGATGACAACCGCGCCGACCACGAGACCGGCCAGCTGCACGCCGGTGACGGTAATGACAGGAAGGGCGGCGTTGCGCAGGCCGTCCTTGACCAGAGCCTGCCAGCGGGTCTGGCCTTTGGCGCGCGCCGTCCGCAGGAAGTCGTCGTTAAGAATATCGAGGACGGCGTTGCGAACGTAGCGGGTGATAATCGCGGCCTGCACGGCAGCGAGGGCGAGGACGGGGAGGATGAGTCTGGACACGAATGCGCCGAAATTCCATCCCGGTGGCATCCAGCCGTTGGCCGGCAGCCACCCCAGCTGTACGGAGAACACCGTCACCAACAGGATCGCGGCGAGGAAGGAGGGGATGGCGATACCTACCTGGCTGGCAGCCGTGATGAGCACACCGTCGATTTTGCGGGCTCGCAGGGCGGCCCACATCCCCAGCGGGACGGCGATGGCTACCGCAATGATGAGCGCCGTGGTGACCAGGATGAGGGAAACCTGCAGGCGGTCGGTGATGAGCGGGGAGATGTCCTGCGAACTGGTGAGGGACTTTCCAAAATCACCGGTGAACAGGCCGGAGACCCAGTCGACGTACTGGGTGAGAAGCGGCCGGTCGGTGCCGAGTTCCGCGCGTTTTTTGGCGAGGAGTTCGGGGGTGGCGTTCACGCCGAGGGCAATCTCGGCGGGGTCGCCGGGGACGACGCGGAGCGCCAAAAAGATGAGGATAGAGGAAGCAAAAACCGTGCCCACGAAGCGGACCCCGATGCGGAGGAGCTGTCTAATCACTTGTCTGCCTCCATATCCGCCAGAGGCAGGCCCTCCGTCACGACGTTGGGGTTAAAGCCCGTCACGCCCGGCTTGGTGACCACGATATTGGGGAAGTTGAACACGGTATCTGCTGCCGCATCCTGCATGATGGTGTCCACCGCATCGCGCATGTACTGCACGTTTTCCTCGGGGGTTCCCGTGTCGGCGAGGCTAAGTTGCTCGCGCAGTTTTTCGCTGTCGTAGCCGAGGTAGTAGTCGGGGTTGCCAAACAGGTGGGGGATGTCGCGGGCCTCCACGTGGGCGATGAGCGACATCTGGTAATCGGCCTGGCCCATGACCTTGTTCAACCACACGGCGGGGAACTCCGTGCCCACGATGTAGGCATCGAGTCCGATGTCACGGAGCTGGCTGACAATGATCTCGGAGGCGCTCATGGCGTAGGGGAAGCTGGGGACAGCGAATTCCACCTTTGCGCCCTCGGCACCCGCTTCGCGGATGAGCTCCCGCGCCTTGTCTGGATCGTAGGGGTAGTAGTTCTTCTCCGTGTACCACGGATCGGTGGGAGGAACTGGTTGCCCGCCGGTATCCGTGCCGTAGCCTGCCCATGCGGTATCGATGACCGCTTGGCGGTCGATGGCGTACATGACGGCTTGGCGGACGCGGACATCGTCGAACGGGGCGCGCTTGTTGTTCATCGATAGCAGCACCTCCCCGTTGGTGGTTCCCACCTGCACGTTGTACTTGCCACCGGATACGAGCCCGGATACGAGCTCGGGTTGCTGCGCGGCCCAGAGAATATCGATGTCGCCGCTGAGGAGGGCGTTGGTGGAACTTGTGGCATCCGCGAAGTAGCGAATCACCGCGTGGGAGTGGTGGGGTTTTTCGTCCCAGTAGGTCGGGTTTTCTTTAAGCGCGACGGACTGGCCGACGGCGAAGCTGTCAATGGTGTAGGGGCCGGTGCCCACTGGTTCGGTTGCTAATTTGTCCACGTGGTCGGGGTGCATCATGGCACCGATGAGCGTGCCCATGGACCACAGCCACTGGTTCGACGGGTGAGACAGGGTGACTTCGAGGGTGAGGGGATCAATAACGCGGACGTGGTCGACCACGTCCATGCCCTTTTTCATTCCGTTGGTCCAGTTTTCCTGCACGTTGGTGATGGAAAACGCTGCGGTATCTGCGGTGAAGGGTTCCCCTGTAGAGAAAGTCACGCCGTCGCGGAGGTGGAATGTGTAGACGGTGCCGTCCGGGGACATTTCCCAGCTAGTGGCAAGGCCGGGTACGATGTCGCCCTTTTCATCCAGTTGGATGAGGGTCTGGTACACGTTGCCCATGAGCGCCGAGGGGATGGCGGCGCCACCGGTGGTGGTGAAGTCCAGGCTCGCAGGTGGCCCGGAGGTTCCGACGACGATGGAGTCTTGTTGCTGATTTGTTGCTGTGGGGGTCGCCGTGTAGCCAGCGCTACACGCCGTTGCCGCAGTCGCGATCGTGATGCCCGTGAGGACACTCGCGGTCGCCCGGAGTGAAAACATGTGGAACATGGTAAAACGAACGGCAATTAAAAACACGTTTTTTTGAATATTTCCCCCCGTTTTCTCCTGTCGCTTCGCGCACGAGTGCAATAATGGCCCATCGTGGGAGACGTTATTCATGGTTTTACTGTCGTCGCGCTGATTATCGTCGCCGGATTCGCTGTCGCGCGGACCGGTGTCCTTGGGTCGCATGCGGAGAAGGTTCTCTCCGCCCTCGTCTTCAACGTGACCACCCCGGCGCTCATCATCACGCACACGGCGACGACGCGCCCTGCGGAGCTCTTCTCCCCACTGTTCTTCGTCATCGTCGCTGCGGAAATGGTGATGTTTGTCCTCGTTGCGGTGGGCTACCGGCTCGTCGGGCGGACCCGCTGGGACCGGGCGATCTTCGCGGGGATGAGCACGTCCTACGTCAATGCGGCGAACCTCGGCATCCCGTTTGCCGTCTATATTCTTTCCGACGCCCACCCCGCCGTCCTCGCCATCGTGTTTCAGACCTCACTGTATGCTCCCTTTGCGCTGCTGCTTGTCGACGCTTCCCGGGGCAGGCACGCCAGCGACACGCGCGCCCGCGGCCGCAACCGGTGGGCGCCACTGAAGAACCCCATCGTCATCGCTGCGGCTATCGGCATCGCGGTGAGTCTCACGGGCGTGACGATCCCCTCGATGATCTTTGATCCACTGCAGCTGTTATCCGATGCGGCTGTGGGGCTCGCACTCATCTTCTTCGGTGTTTCGCTCTCCTCCACGACGTTCCTGGAAAAGGGGGCGGTCTCCCGGCGGGAGGCGGCGGGACTCAGCGTGGCCAAGTCCATACTGCACCCGGTAGTGGGGGTGGGGATTGCTACGCTTGTGGGGCTGGATCCCGCCGGTGTCATCGCGGCGGGGCTCATGGGGGCGCTGCCCACCGCGCAAAACGTGTTCGTGTACTCCTCGCAGTACAACACCGCACCGCACCTTGCTCGGGATGTGTCCGTCATCACCACGCTGGCGGCGCTTCCTGTCATGCTCGTCATTGCGCTGGTTCTGGGGTAGGGGCAGTAGTCACCGCTCTGAAAAGTCGAGTGCCCCCACCCCGAACATGTATTGAAGGGATTCTATGTGAGTGCTAGCCTACGTATTGAAAAGTTTCGATATATAGGAGGTTGGCAGTGGCACCTGAAGAGCGCTATTCCCGCATCGCCGGCATGATAACAGCCCTCTCACAGCCCAAGCGGCTGCAGATTGTGGATATGTTGTCCTGCGGGGAACTGTGTGCGTGCGAAATATTGGAAGAGTTCCACATCACCCAGCCGACGCTGTCCTACGACATGAAAGTGCTGACGGAAGCCGGCATTGTGAAGGGGCGAAAAGACGGCAAAAACACCTACTACACGTTGTGGCGAGAAAACCTCACATGGCTGCTAGGAGAGCTCAATGCCGTGTGTTCTGACACCCCCGATTGCCTGTGTCATGTGGCCCACCGAGGTGACTGCTAATGGACTTCTTCCACAAATATCTCTCAGTGTGGGTTCTCCTCTGCATGCTTGCAGGTGTCGCCCTCGGTGCTCTCGTGCCTGCCGTCCCGGACGCTCTGGGGAGGCTGACTGTTTCAGGGATCTCCATCCCTATCGCCGTGCTCATCTGGATCATGATCTACCCCATGATGATCAAGGTGGACTTCGCCAGTGTCCGCACGGTAGGGAAGAATCCCGGTGGGCTCGTCCTCACGTGGGTGATCAACTGGTTGGTCAAGCCGTTCACGATGTATGCCATCACCGCCTTCTTCCTCTTTACTGTGTTTTCGGCAGTCATCCCTAAGGATCTCGCTACCGACTACCTTGCTGGCGCGGTTCTGCTTGGCGCCGCGCCGTGCACGGCCATGGTTTTTGTGTGGAGCAGCCTGGTCAAGGGGAATCCCGCGTACACGGTTGTTCAGGTTGCGACCAACGACCTCATCATCCTCGTGGCCTTCGTGCCCATCGTCACGTTCCTCCTCGGGGTAACAGACGTGCACGTGCCCTATACCGTCCTCATCCTCTCCGTGGTCCTGTTCGTCGTGATCCCGCTCGTGGCCGGCGTAGTTACCAGGCAGGTAGTCGTCCGGAAGAGGGGAGAAAAGTACCTGGCGGACACGTTCCTGCCGGCCTTCGACGGCGTGACCACCATTGGTTTGCTGGCCACCTTGGTCATCATCTTCAGCTCCCAAGCGGAGACGATTCTGGCGCACCCGGTTCATATCGCCCTCATCGCGGTCCCCCTCATCATTCAAACCGTCGTCATCTTCGGTCTTGCGTATGCGGGAGCCCGGGTCATAGCACTGCCGTTCGACATTGCTGCACCGGCGGGAATGATCGGGGCCTCGAACTTCTTTGAGCTTTCTGTAGCCGTCGCCGTTGCACTGTTTGGCGCGGGCAGCCCGGCAGCTCTGGCAACGACCGTGGGGGTACTCACCGAGGTGCCCGTCATGCTGGCTCTCGTGGCGTTTGCGAACAGAACCAAGGGCTGTTTTGCGACCGGGCAAAAGGTGAGGGGCACCTCCAGTGTGAGCAACACCTCCAGTGTGAGCAACACCTCCAGTGGGGGTGAGCCGCGTGGGAACTGAGCATGGTGTGAGAACTGTGCATGGCGTGGGAACGAGGCCACGCGTCGCGTTTATTTGCGTGCATAACTCGTGCCGGAGTCAGATCGCGGAGGCGTTCGCGCGGCTCCGCCTGGCTGATGTGTGCGATGCCTATTCTGCGGGGGTCGCCGCTTCCGGAAGCCTCAACCAGGACGCGGTGCGGCTCATGAAGCAGCTGTACGGCATCGATCTGACAAGGCAGAAGAGCAAGACGATCGAGGAGATCCCGAACCCGAACATTATTATCTCCATGGGATGTATGGACGGGTGCCCATACATTGGCAGGGGATACGACGAGGATTGGGGGATACCGGATCCGACAGGAACCGATGACGAGACCTTCGCCCGCACGATCCGGGTAATTGAAGGAAAGGTAGCTGCGCTGGGAGCACGCCTCAGACAGCACACAGCCCACCGAAAGTAATTGCGGTGGGCTGCCTGCCGTCAGTATAGGCGGGAGAAAAAGTCGGGGTTTACGCGGTAACCGCTGCCTCCACGGGTTCATCCTCGTGGACGGTGGCAACACCGACCTGGATGTCTTCCTTCTTACGGGTGGTGAAGTCCAGGATCAAGCCAACGATAGCGGCTGTCAGAACCGGGAGCCACCAGCCGAGGTCGTTGGAGTGACCCGGTGCCCAGCTGATGAGCGGCTCGATGACAGCAGAACCCCAACCGAGGGAATTCAGGCTCATGAGGCCGGCCCAAATGATGGCCACATACAGGGAGATGCGGTACGTCCAGAACAGCTTCCGGCCGAACAGGGGCTCCACCAGGGTGATGAGCACGAGGGTCATGGCCGCCGGGTAGAGGAAGCCGATGATCGGGGCGGCGACGGACAGCACGGCGGTCAGGCCCAGGGAGGAAATGCCCAGTGCGATGACGGAGAAGATGATCACCCACGCGTGGTAGGAGATGCCGGGGGCAATCTCGTTGAAGAACTCGGAGGTCGAGCCGATAAGGCCGACCGAGGTGGTCAAGCAAGCCAGGAAAACGATGGCGCCGAGAGCGTACATGCCGGGGGTGCCCATGATCTCATGTGCGGATGCGGCAAGCAGTGACGCGCCATCCTTGTAGGAGCGGCCATCAGCCAGGTTCTTGCCGATGATTCCCAGACCGATGTAGACGAGGGCCAGGAGAATGCCGGCACCGATGGCGGCGGCGGACACGGAGCGGACGAGGCGCGGGCCTTCGCCGACGCGCTTGTACCGCAGGGAAGTAACGACGAGAATGCCGAAGGCGAGGGCAGCCAGGGAATCCATGGTGGCGTAGCCCTGGATGAGGCCAGCGGACATCGGGGCAGCATAGTCCTCAGCTGGGGGCAGAGCCTGCGAGTCCAAACGGACGAAGCTCATGATGATCATGACGGCCAGCAGGAACAGCAGCGCCGGTGTCAGGAACTTACCCAGGTTGTCGATGATCGAGTTCGAGTTCCATGCCAGGGCGGCCGAAATGACGAAGAAAACGATGCAGTAAATGACCAGTGAGGCCTTGTTGTCCACGCCCGAGATCGGGACGAACCCGGAGCCGTAGCTCACGACGGCTGTACGGGGGACGGCGTACAAAGCGCCGATGGACAGGTACACAAGGATCGGGAAAACGATGCCGAATACCTTGCCGCCACGGTTGGACATGTCGGTGATGGAATCACCGGTCACGGCGACGGCGATGACGGAAATCACAGGAAGAAGCACACCGGCGAGAAGGAAGCCGATAATGGCGGGCGTGAAAGCCTCGCCTGCGTGTGCGCCGAGCATCGGCGGGAAAATAAGGTTACCGGCGCCGAAGTACATGGAAAACAGCATCATGGACGCCACGATGAGCGTTATGTAGTACTTTCCACCTCGGATCGTCGGTGTTGCTGCGTCGGCTGACGCATTCTTTGCAGTCATGGTAGGAACTCCAGTCCTCTCAAAAATCTCACTCTGACGGATTACCTACCGGCCCTGTGCCCTTTGTCAGATCGGGTCGATTCGGTAGTGGTTTGCCGTGGTTACCGCCTATGGGTGGGGCGGACTACGGCTCCCCATGTCCTTTATTTCACTGTATGGGACGGTATCCTACACAGTGGGAGGCAATTTGTGAAATTTTATCCCTAAAAGGTATTCCCAATTCTGCTTATCATTTCTGCTAGGGTTGACCGGTCGCACCCGAAATTGAGACGCGCAAACCCGTCATGAACTGCCCCGAACCCAGTGCATGCGTTGAGTCCGACGCGCGCTTTCTCGGCCAAAACCTGCTGTGGATTGTTGCGCAGCGCAAGGATCTCACATTGTGAGAAATCAAGCCACATGAGGTAGGTCGCATCCGGATGTGACATGCCGATTCCGGGCAGAACCTCGGGCAGGTGGGTGAGGAGATAGTCTCGGTTTTCCACGAGGTACGCGATTTCGTCATCGAGGAACGAGGATGTGTCGGTGTAGCAGGTCACGGCCGCAACGTTCCCGAGAATCGATGGTGGGGGCACGGCGCTTGGGTTGAGTTTCCCCCACGCGTCATTGTCGTGGTTGTTGGTGAGGATGATCTGGGCGGAGCGCAGGCCAGCGACGTTCCACCCCTTGGACGTGGACATGAACGTGATTGTGCGCTCAGAGGCGACATCGGACACGCTGGCGGTGGGGCGGTGATGGTGGCCAGGGTAGACCAGAGGCGCGTGAATTTCGTCGGAAAGCACGCGCACGTCGTACCGGTCCGCGAGTTCCGCCAGATGGATGAGGTAATCCCGCTCGTGGACAACCCCCAACGGATTGTGTGGGGAACAGAGAATGAACGCTGCGGGGTGGTGGTCCTGGAATGCCTCCTCCACTGCGTCGAGGGACAACCCGTCAATGGTGACAACCTCTCGCCCTGCTGATTGGCAAGCGAAGAAGAACGGCGGGTAGCTCGGTGTGGGGATCACGACGGGGCCTGCGGGAACGATGTAGCGGAGCGCTGCGATGAGCGCCTGCATGACGTCGGTTGCCAGATGGATGCGGGAGGGATCGACGTGCCACCCGTAGCGGGCTTGGCAGAACTGGCTGAGCGCCTCTGCTACCTCGTTTCCCGCCGGGGGATAGCCGAATTGTTCCTCGTCAATGGCCTGGTGGAGAGCCTGGGTGATGCAGGGGTTGGTGGCAAAATCTGATTCGGCGATCCACAGTGGCAGCACATCTGGCTCGAAGGCTGTCCACTTCATCGTCCGGCGGCGGCGGAGCGTGTTGAGGTCTGGGCATTTCATACTTTTGATTGTATTCCTCTGCCGTGCTCATGGAACCTGGCTCACTGTGTTTGCGGTGCCTGGGGTGCCTGCGGTGTCTACTGTGTCTGCTGAGCCTTGCCCACAGAGCGATTAGTTGATGAGGCCGAATTCTTTCAGGCGCTTGCGGCTCTCCTCCGTTGCCGTGGAGGTGAGGGCGAGGAGCTGGGAGTAAATACCACCGGAGGCCGCCAGCTCCGCCGGTGCGCCGATCTCGTCCACGCGTCCCTTATCCATCGTGACGATCGTGTCCACGGTCGCAATCGTGGACAAACGGTGGGCGATGATGAGCGTCGAACGGTTGCGCATCAGCGCCTCCAACCCGGCCTGAACCTGCTGCTCCGCCTTGGTATCTAGGGCACTTGTCGCCTCATCAAGAACGAGGATGGGAGCATCCTTCAGCATCGCGCGGGCGATAGCCACGCGCTGCTTCTGGCCACCGGACAGGCGAAGACCACGTTCGCCGATGACAGTGTCATAGCCGTCGGGGAAAGCCTCGATGAAGTCGTGGGCGTACGCGGCCTTGGCAGCGGCGATAATTTCCTCGTCCGTGGCACCGGGCTTGCCGTAGGCAATGTTCTCGCGCACCGTGCCGGAAAACAGCGAAGAATCCTGGAACACCACGCCGACGGATGCCCGCAGATCCTCTGCCTGAACATCGGTGACATCGTGCCCGTTGATGGTAAGTCGGCCGTCGGTCGGCCTATACAGGCCGAGGATGAGATTGACCAGCGTCGACTTGCCGCCGCCGGATTCGCCAACGAGTGCAACTTTTTCACCCGGGTGGACAGCAAAGCTGATGTTGTGGATGACCTCGTCGCCCTCGTCGTAGCTGAAGCTCACGTCGTCGAAAGTGATGGCGGTCGATCCGGCCGCTGCCAGGGGCGTGGCGTGCTGGGGCTGCGCCTCGAGCGTGTGGGAGGAACCCGTCGCATCGACGACGATCTCGTTGGCCGTCGGCTCGGGGGACACCTCCATCACCTCGAAGTAATCCTTGGAGCCCGCGATCGCCCGCTGCGTCGTGTCTACGAGGTAGCTCATCATCATGACCGGTTGACGCGCCATGGTGACCAGCTGGATAAGCATGACCATGTCACCGAGGCTGAAATAGCCGTGGAGAGTGCGGTAGAAGAGCACGCCGTAGATGAACAAGAAGATGAGGTCCATCGCCGCGCCGCGTGCGACATCCATGAGGTGCCAATAGCGGGACTGCTCGCGGGTATGCGTCACCGTCTTGCCGTAGCGACGGGAGAAGCCGACGAGCTCAGCCACCTCCGTGACGAAGGACTTCACCACCTTGACCTGGCTGATGACCTCGGCAAAACGCCCGCCTGCGAGGTCAATTTCCCTGTTCTTCGCTGCCTCGATGCGCTGCCATTTCTTGCTCGTCAGCGCCGTCAGCCACATGTAAATGGGGAAAATGATGGCCAGCAGGACCGCAAGCGGCCAGTAATACACCGCCGTGATGATGAGGACAGCCGCCACCGTGAGCAGCATCGGGAAAAAGTTGTTGGAAAAAGCCTGCAGGAACTGCGTGATAGAGGTGATGGACCGGTCGAGCCGGGCGATGATCGTGCCGGTCACCTGGGAATCAAAGTAGCGCTGTGGCAGGGACAACAGCTGCGCGTAATAACGCGTGGAGAGGATCTGTCGCATCCGCGCGGCCATGACATCGCCGATATAGCCGCCGATGTTGCGCACGCCGGTGTTGAGAAGTCCGACGACGAGGATTGCCACGGTCAGCCAGATGATCCGCGTGTTCGCGTCACCCAGTGGCTGCTCGCCGGAAACGACGGAGACGATGGTGTCAGTCGCGTCGCGCATGATGAACGGGTTAATCAGGCCGAGCGCCGCGGTGACAAGGGAGGCGAGGATCACTCCCACATAGAAGGGCCACAGGGCTGTGACATTTCTAATAATTCGTAGGATGCTACGCACACATACTCCTTCTACCCGCTGTCCCCGGGCCCGGGGATTATTGCCATATCACCAAACACGCACCCTACCTCACATATTCCCACGACGTGGGGTCGGTAGAATAAGCTAAAGTGCACGTGCTCAGTTCTGGTACGTGTGGACCAAGGATTTCAAGGATGGACGTTTCGTGATGAATCTTCGCCGACCGATCGCCTCTGTGGTAGCTGTTACTGTGTCTGCTGCGCTGGTTCTAGCTGGTTGCTCCGACGAGAAACACGACGGGAACAGTGCCCAAGAATCGTCGGTTAGTGAGAAGGTGTCCACCTCGACTGAGGCTGCCCCGTCGTTCACTCCCAAGGATGTCGCGCCTAAGACGGTGGAAAAGTTTTCCGAACCGGTCGTCGACGAGGGCCTCGGGTTGACCTACAAGCTCGTCAGCGTTGCCGCGGGTAACTTCGGTGGCACCACCGTCGTTGTCACGGTGGAAAACAACAACGAGCAACCGTTCCCGCCGAGCGCGCTGAAGGCCACGTACAAATTTGAGGACTACGACGGCAACAAGGAGCTTTCGGAGGGGGAACCGCTCACGATTTCCGATCCGGACTACATCGTGGGTCTCGACGTGCCCCTCGGAGTGGGGGCGAAGGCGAACCTGAACTTCCCCTACGCTGTGTCCCCCAGCACCGCCTACGATGCGGAGTTCACCATCGGTAACGTGACGTTCAAGGGGAATCTCACCGCCGCCAACTAGGAGCGCACGGTTTTTCGATGCCTCCGCGCACCCTCTTCTCGTCCCCCACGGTCTGCACCGGTGGGGGTTTTTCTTTGCCCCCTTACGCGTAGGGCAGGGGACCGGATGTGGAATCTCCGCGCAGGCGCTTGAGCACATTCTCGGCAGAAATGAGGCACAGTGGAACACCGACACCGGGAACCGTCGTTCCACCCGCAAAGTACAGGCCGGCGACTTTGGACGAGGCGTTGGAGCCACGGAGGAATGCGGACTGCCACAGCGTGTGCGCCAAGCCAATGGAGGAGGCCTGCCACGAGTTATAGCGCTGGGCGAAATCCGCCGGTCCGATGGTAAACCGCTTTTCCACCTTGGTCTTCAACGCCGGGGCATCCGCGCGCCGGGCGACGACGTCGATCACCTCATCCACGATGTCCTCCACCCGTGGGCTGGGCGCATCATTGTAGGCGGAGCCCCGGCCGATGTGCGGATCAGCGACCGTCGGGATGAGGATGAAGATGTTGGAATGCCCCTCCGGGGCCAGCGTCGGATCGGTGGCGCTGGCCTTGCACACGTAGACGCTGCGCGAAAACTCCTGTCCCGGACGCTTGCCGGAGATAGCAGCAAAGTCGGGCGACCAATCGTCGGAAAGCGAAAGAGTGTGGTGAGCAAGCGTCGGCAGCGGATCGGCGACGCCGAGGAGCGCGACGATCGAACTGATCCCCGGGTCCTTCCGCGACCAGGAGCGGACCGAGCGCAACCGGCGGGGGAGGAGAGACGTCTCCGTGTGGTGGAGATCTGCGGTGGAAACAACGATCGCCGCCGGGATCGTCTCCTCTGTGCCGTCGTGGGTCACCCGAACACCCGTGACCGTTGCGTCCTCCGTGAGGATGCGGGTGACGGTACAGCCGGTGCGCAGCGTCGCGCCGCTAGCGGTGGCGAGCTCCGCCATCTTCCTGATGAGCTGATAGTAGCCACCCTGGGGGTAAGCCACGCCGGCGATGAGGTCGGTGTGACTGAGGAGCTTGTACATGCTCGGCGCGCGGTCGGGTCGCGTGGCCACAAAGACGGCGGGGTACTCCAGCAGCATCCGCAGAATCGGGTTGTTGAATTGGGACTCCACATCGTCCTTCAGGCTGCGGGTGAGCAGCCGGATGAGAAGCGGAATGCGGGTAAGGATCTCCCTGTCCAGGAATGGCTTGATGGAGGTGAACGTGGTGTAGAGGAACGTGGTGAGCGCCACCCGGTAGGTGAGGCTCGCCTCCTCCAGGTAGGCGCGGAGCTTTTCGCCCGCGCCGCGCTCCACCGACTCAGCAAGAGCAACCACATTCTCCATGCCCGTGCGCACGTCGACGGTGGGGAAACTGTCGGTGACCACGCGGTACGCGGGGTCGAGGCGATGGAGGTCGAGCTCCGCCTCCGTTGATGTGCCCATGAGCGAAAAGTAATGGTCGTAGGCCTCCGGCATGAGCCACCAGCTGGGGCCCGTATCCCACCGGTAATCGCCGCTGGTGAAGGTGCCGACGCGCCCGCCCAACCCAGTGAGCTTTTCCACGAGCGTCACCGAATAACCCGCGCGAGCACACAGACCCGCTGTGGCGAGGCCGGTTACCCCACCACCAATGACGACGATAGGGGCGGATGTGGCGGAGACGGGGGCGGGCACGGTAGATTCCTTTTCTCTCGGGTGCGGGGTGAGCATCGGCAGGATTCGCTGCGGGTCTTACTAATTCACATAATCGGGGTGGAGGAGCGCGCGGAAGCGCGAGCACAGGTACAAGAAGGTTGCTGTGGCTGGTGCGGAGAACACGTGACCGGCAGTGGCCTTGTCTGTCGCTGCGGCGAGGTGGCTCTCGCCGATGGAACGGGCCTCGTCCACGATCCCTGAATCGGCGAGGAGCGTGCGTGCCTCATCTAAGCGCATCGAGCTGAGCGCCAGGTGGATTTTCGGCCACGCGGGATAGTTTTCGGCGAGCACCATGAGCGGGGTGGTGCGGTGGTTGCGGATATCGCCCACGAATCCGTTGCCGGTGAGGGCGCGAAGATCGTTCGCCATCCGGAAAGCGGCCCCCAGGTGGCGGGCGACCACCCGGAGCGTGTCACACACCGCCACCGGCCTGCCGGCGATGAGCGCCCCACAGACGAGCGGGGCCTCGAAGCTATAAGGAGAGGTTTTGAGCAGTGCCGCGTTGTCCACCTGGCGTGGGGTGGGGTCGTGGCCGGGGAGAGAATGCTCGACGTCCATGAATTCACCGATGATCGCGTCGTCCACAGCGGTGGTGAGCTCGGCAATCACCCGGCGTGTCTTTCCGGATCCATATCCGCCTTGGCCACCAGGGACGTCGCAGCGTTGAGGGAACTCATCCCGATGAGGACGGCGATGGAGTTGCCATAGTGCGCCGCCGCGTGCGTGCCGATGGTGGGGGAGGCGATGCCGGCGGCGGTGGCGTGAATGGTCTTCAGCCCGCGACGGCTGTGATCGGCATCGATGACATCGTCGATGATGCACAGTCCCGTATGGACGAGGTCGAAGGCCGCACCAACAAGCGCATCCGGTTCGTAGACGGCATCCGCGTCTCCGCCTCCGTCTCCGCCGTTGCCGTCGTCGGCGTTGGTCGGTCGATCGGCTCCCAAGTGAACGAGCAGGGAGCGCAGGTGCGTTCCCGTCGTGGCGATCTCCGCCGTGCGTCCGCCGTAGTCAGCGTTGTCTGAGTTGAACTCGTCCAGACGAACGGAAAACGCCGCCGCCTCACGGGCGACGATCTGGGCGGAGGCGTGTGTTCTGGCGCGGAAAATCGGGTGCGCTTCAAGCGGGGCGGGCATAGTGCCATTGTCCCACAGCACCAGGTGATTTCGTGGGAGCACCGGCCAAGTACCCTTAGGGGCATGACAACTCCTCGTACCGAACCAGAGCTGGTCGTGCTCCTCGATGCGTCCAAGGCCCCGTGTGGCGTTGCCGATAAGGCCACCGTCCACACCGACAAGACTCCGCTGCATCTCGCATTCAGCTGCTACGTCGTTGATTCTGCGGGGCGCGTCCTCGTCAGCCGGCGGGCGCTGAGCAAGCTCACCTTCCCCGGTGTGTGGACGAACTCCATGTGCGGGCACCCCGGTCCGGGGGAGACACCGGAAGAAGCGCTCGTGCGGCGGGGCGCGGAGGAGCTCGGCATGCGGCGGGAGGACTTCGTCTCCATCGAGTGTGTGCTCCCTACCTTCGAGTACCGGGCGACCGATTCCAACGGGGTAGTGGAGTGGGAGGTCTGCCCGGTGTTCGTCGCGCAGGTGGCGCCGGACGCGCACGTGGAGGTCGTCCCCGACGAGGTCGATGCCTTCACGTGGGTTCCTGCGGAACAGCTCATCGCCGGGGTGCAGGCCACCCCGTTCGCGTTCAGCTCGTGGATCGGCGCGCAGCTCTCGCACGACGAGCTCCGCGCGGCACTTGTTCGCCGGGTGTAGGCGGGATGACGAAACGGGGTGAGGCCGGAACGAAATCAGGCAGGGGCGAGATCAGGCAAGGATCCGCGCGAGGGCGGTTTCCGGCACGCTGATCATCTCCGGCCGGTTCTCCCTCTCGTACACGACCTCGTAGGCGCACTTATCCGCGATGTACGCGCGGAGGACATCGGCATCCACGTCACCGTAGCTGCCCAGCAGCTCGGCTGCTTTCTCCTCGGTCCAGCCGTCGTCCTTCCCACTGGCGGCTGCAGCGTAGCCGAAGGAGCGGATCATCCCCGCCAGGTCGCGCAGCGGTGAGTCGAGACGCCGGCGCTCCTCAAGGCTGGCTGCGGGCTCCCCCTCAAAATCGATGAGCACCCAGGTGCCATCGGCAGTCAGCGTCTGCCCCAGGTGGAGGTCGCCGTGAATGCGCTGGGTGGGTATGGTCCGGTCGGCGACACTGCGGTAGAGGGCACGGAGATCGTCCTCGTAGCGGGACAACTGCGGTGCACGGGCGAGGAGGCCGTCGAGGCGGGCATCGAGGTTGCGTGCGAGCTCGCCGGGGGCGAGGGTGCCCGTGCCGCACGTCGCGGCCAGCTGGGTGTGCACGTCGCGGATCGCGGCGCCGAGGGGTGCTGCGTCGAGGTCATCGGGGTGGGCGGTGACGAAATCGTAGCCGTCCTCGCCGGGCACAACGTCTTGCACCATGGCGGTGACGTATTCCGTCCCCTCAAGCTCAACGGTGGTCCAGCCGCGCAGGGGAGCGATGTGGGTGCACCCTGCTTCGGTCAGCGCTTCCAGGAGCTCGATATCGGGGTTGGGGCTCGGGGTGAGGCGCCGGAAGTATTTGACGATGACCCGGTCGTTGTAGATCCACGAGGTGTTGGATTGCTCACCCACCGGCCGCACGGATTCCACCGGTGGCATCGCCGGGTCGGTGAGCTTGTGCAGCACACCCGACCCCGCCGCATACCCGTTGGACAGCTGTTTTCCCGCCGCGAACGCGGTGTCCTCCTGCCCGAGGATGTCGTTTCCCTGCTTGTCGACGACCAGTTGGTACAGGTCACTGCCCTGCTCACGGTGGATGCGTGCGAAGGTGAGCGTACCCGGGGCATCCTTGCCCTTGATGAGCTCAGGGCGGGCGAGGGGTGCCTCGCCGAGGATCTCCACGCCCGTGATGGGTTCGGACTTGGTGGCGAAGAAACGTGCAGTGGTCAGTGTGTCTGTATTAATCATGAAATATCAAACCAGAAGAATCCGTAGGGGGGCAGGGTGAGCGTCCAGGAGTCCGTCAGAGGCGGGAACTCTTCCCCGCCGGTGAGCTCCCGGGCACTGCCACCGGCGAACTCGGACAGATCTAACCGGGCGGGCTGCGGGCGGGAGCTCAAGTTGTTGACGCACAGTATCGTCTCGTCCTCGTGGGTGAGCACAAAACTGAACACTGTTACATTGTCGCACGGCAGTTCCTTAAATTCACCCTTGCCAAAGGCATCGTACTGCTTGCGGATGTGGATCAGGGAGCGCGTCCAGTTGAGGAGGGACGACTCGCGGCGGCGCTGCGTCTCCACGTTGATGGCACCGTAGCCGAACTCAGCATTCATGATCGCGGGAGCGTACAACTTCTCCGGGTCGGCGGAGGAGAAGCCGCCGTTCCTGTCCGGTGACCATTGCATGGGGGTGCGCACGCCATCGCGGTCACCGAGCCAAATATTGTCGCCCATGCCGATCTCGTCGCCGTAGTACAAGACGGGGGACCCTGGCAGGGAAAGCAGCAGCGCGGTGAATAGCTCCAGCTGGTTTCGGTCGCCTTCCAGCAGCGGGGCGAGGCGACGCCGGATACCCACGTTGGACTTCATCCGGGGGTCGTAGGCGAACTGCTGGTACATGTACGCCCGCTCGTCCTCAGACACCATTTCCAAGGTGAGCTCGTCGTGGTTGCGCAGGAAGATGCCCCACTGTGCGGAATCCGGGATGACCGGGGTAGAACGCAGGATGGAGGAGATCGGGTCACGTGATTGCATCCGGGAAGCCATGAAAATGCGCGGCATGACGGGGAAGTGGAAACACATGTGGCACTCGTCGCCGACGGTTGGTTCGCCGAAGTACTCGACGACGTCAACGGGCCACTGGTTGGCCTCTGCCAAGAGGATGCGACCCGGGTACTCCTCGTCGATCATCGCCCGGCAACGCTTCAGGAAGGCATGCGTCTCGGGGAGGTTTTCGCAGTTCGTGCCTTCCCGCTCGAAGAGGTAAGGCACGGCATCGAGGCGGAAGCCGTCGAGTCCCAGGTCAAGCCAGAAACGCATGGCATCGAGGATGGCCTCCTGGACCTTGGGATTGTCGTAGTTGAGATCCGGCTGGTGGTGGAAGAAGCGATGCCAATAATACTGTCCCCGCTTTTCGTTGTAGGTCCAGTTTGAGGTCTCCGTATCCACGAAGATGATGCGTGCATCGGAGTACGCATCGTCGGTGTCACTCCAGACATAGAAGTCGCCGTAGGGGCCGTCCGGATCCTCGACGGACTGGGTGAACCAGGGGTGCTCGTCGCTCGTGTGGTTGACCACCATGTCGGTGATGACGCGCAGCCCGAGCTTGTGGGCCCCGTCGACAAGCGCGACAAAGTCATCGACGGTGCCAAATACCGGCAGGATCCTCCGGAAGTCGCGGATGTCGTAGCCGCCGTCGCTCAGGGGGGAATCATAAAACGGCGGCAGCCAAATGCAGTCGACGCCGAGCCACTTAATGTACTCGAGCTTTTCTGTGAGTCCCTTAAGATCGCCGGTGCCGTCGCCGTTGGAGTCGTAAAAGGCGCGAACGAGTACTTCGTAGAATACGGCGCTCTTGTACCACTCGGGATCGGATTTTTCCCACGGCAGGTCGCCCGGGGCGGGGGAGGCCTGCGGGAAATTGCGGGCACTGGTTTCTTTTACCAGGCCGTCGGGGGTGAGAGCGTAGTCGGCGTTATCTTTGTCAGCCATATCTCCACACTAAAGCAAATAGTCTCGCTGTGTCCCACGTTTTATTTGTGTCTTGAGTTTAAGACTTAATATGGAAGATTCCAAGGTTACATATAGAAAAGCAACTCTTTTTAAAAAATGCTTGCCAGAATCTTAAGTGCCGTCTAAGCTAGGCTTTAAGTAAGAAAGCCCCAGCGCCTAAGGAGAAACAATGAAACGAGCAGCCGTAGCAATCGCTACTTCCACCGCTGTCGCGTTCGCATCGCTTGCAGCCCCTGCAATGGCGCAGGAGACGATCAACGTAAATCCCGTTCACCCGGTTGTCGAGCGGAACATCCCGGATCCCACTGATCACAACACGAACGATGATTTCCTCGGCAACAAGTCCGGTCTGACCAGCGAGCTGGAGAGCGTCATCGCAGCTATCGCAGCGCTCATGGGGTTGGCCGCTATCGCCGGTGTTGCAACCACCGCAGCAGGCCCCATCGCAGGCTTCAACTTCTAACAAAAGCTTTTCCCCGCAGCCTAGGCTGCGGGGATTTTTTATTGCCCTAGTCCTGCGGAAACGCCCTCATGATTAGGGTGAAGGGATCGGAGACGAGCTCCGCAGTTCCTGAAAACAAACCAACGCTAAGAACATTCTTAGACTCACCATAGGCAGGCCAGCTCACCGTGCCATCTGTGGCAAAGCTGAGAACCTCCGGATGAACCCTAGCCACGGTCGCGGAAATATCCGCACCCACACGCTGCTGCTCCTCCTCCGGATTATCTCCAAAAGAATCAAAGAAGATCGGCAAATCCGCGCAGTGCTTCGCGGCGTGGGCCACACCATCGTCGCCCCTCCCATGAAACGACAAGAGCCACGTGGTGTCCGGCGCACACTCCGCCACCCGCACCGCGTGCTGACGAATCATGAAATCGCCCATGAGCTGCTGCATTCGCCGCTTCTTCGGCTCATACGAGGTGTACAGCTCAGGCGTTGCAAGCCCCAATGTGGGGGCGAGCGTCTCAATCGCCTTGCCAGTAAACGGCAGCCGATCAAAAGACGGCGCCGGAGGCATGTCGTAGCACTCGTTTTCTAAGGTATCTATCACAATCGGGATCTCCACTAGCTCCTCCGGCTTAAACGGTGCCGGGCCGAAGGCGAGATCCAGGTGGGACGCGCGGTGCAGCTTCTTGGTCAACCGGGCGATGTCATCGTGGCGCAGGGAATCGAAGTGCCCTGCGGTCAAAGCCCCGCCGACGCTGCGCCGAATCGTGTCCTCCTTTAGCGTCACAGGGTGCCGGGGGAAAGCAGGAGACAGTGCCCACAGGCGTCGAAAAGCCCCGCGATAATGATCGCGGCGGGCCAGCCACAAAGCGATCGCCCCGCCAGCAGACTGCCCAGACAACGTGACATTCGTGGGATCACCACCGAACGACTCAATCGCATCCTGCACCCACTCCAGAGCCGTATTCACATCGTCGATCCCCCGGTAGTGGTTCGGCTGATCCGCAGAAAACGGAACAAACCCCTGCACACCCAGGCGGTAATCCACCGACACCGTGATGATGCCATCCCGCGCCGCCGACGACGCCCCATACCACGGGCCGATATGCGTGCCCTCCTCAAAACCCCCGCCGTGCACAAACACGATGACCGGCAGGTGAGAATCCGCAGTGGCATGGGCGGGACCCGTCACCGACAGATACAGTTCGTGCGGCGGACTCTCCGGATCGGGCTGGGGGACAGGCCCTTCCGTGGGGACGATCGCCGAGGCCCCAAACGGGGTAGGAGATGCCCCGAAACGGATCGATTCGAAGAAGGCGACCTCCTCTTCCTCCGTCACCCCAAAGGCCCGCCCGTGGGGCGTATCAATGACTAGTTCGCTTTGTGCCACGTGTCCTCCTATGTCTCGTCTACCATGAATCTTATGACGAACCCACTGCTAAAAGAATCACCACTGCCGTATCACCTGCCGCCGTTTGCTGAGATCACCGACGCCCACGTCCTCCCTGCCTTCCGCGAGGGGCTGGCCGCTCATGATAAGGAGATCGAAGAGATCCTCGCCGAGCCGGAGGCCACCTGGGAGAACACCGTCGAGGCGTTCGAGCGCTCCGGGGCGATCCTCGACCGCGTCTGCGCATACATCTATAACGTGGTGGGTACCGACTCCAACGACACCCGCGAGGCGATCGTCGCCGAAATGAGCCCCGCCCTCGCCGAGCACGAAAACGCCATCTACCAAAACGAGGCGCTCTACGAGCGGATCCAACAGGTCACCCCGCCGGAGGCCGAGGGGGAGAGACTGAAGAAGGAACTCCTGCGCCGCTTCACCCGCGCCGGCGTCCGCCTGTCGGCGAACGGGAAAAAACGACTGTCCGCCATTGACCGCGAACTCGCCGAGCTGGACGACCGCTTCTCCAAGACGCTCAACTCCACCACCCGGGACCTCGCCGTCGAGTTCACCCGCGCCGAGCTCGAGGGGCTTTCCGACGATCAGGTGGCGTCCTACCACGTCTCCGGCGACACCTACCGCGTTCCTCTGGAACTGCCCACGGTCCAGTCCCTGCAGCGCGAACTCACCCGCCACGATTCCCGTGCAAAGCTCTACGAGGAGTCCCAGAAGCGCGGAGGGGAGGAGAACCTCCGTCTGGCAGTCACCATGGCGACGCTGCGCGCCGAGCGCGCCCGCCTCCTCGGCTACCGCACCCACGCCGATTACGTCATCGAGGTGGAGACCGCCGACGATGCCGACGCTGCCCGCACGCTCCTCGCCGATCTCGCGCCCAGCGCCTCCGCGAACGCCGCCGGCGAGTTTAAACTGCTTGTCGACACCGCCGACGAGCCTGTCACCGGCGCCGACTGGCCCTACTGGGAGTCCCGGGTGAAGGTGCGGGACTACGCCCTCGACGAGGCGGAACTCAAGGAATACTTCCCGCTCGACCGCGTGCTCCGCGACGGCGTTTTCTACGCCGCCAACCGCCTCTACGGCATCACCGTCACCCACCGCGACGATCTCCACGGCTACAACCCAGACACCGATGTGTGGGAGGTGAAGGAAGAGGACGGAACCGGAATCGGCCTCATCATCACCGACTATTTCGCCCGCCCCGAAAAGCGCGGCGGCGCGTGGATGAGCAGCTTCAACGACCAAGCCCACCTCACCGGTGAAAAACCCGTGGTAGTCAACGTGTTGAGCATCACCAAGCCCACCGACGGCTCCACGCCACTCTTGACCATGGACGAGGTCACCACCTTGTTCCACGAGTTCGGCCACGCCCTCCACGGGCTCCTCTCGGACGTGAAGTACCCAAGCTTCTCCGGCACGAACGTCCCCCGCGACTGGGTCGAGTTCCCCTCCCAAATCAACGAGAACTGGGCGCTCGACCCTGCCGTCATCCGCCACTACGCCCACCACGTCACCACCGGCGAGGTCATCCCCGACAGGCTTATCGACGCCATCGAGAAGGCACGCCTGTTCGGCCAGGGCTTTGCCACCGCCGAATACCTCGGCGCCGCCATCGTCGACCTGGCCTGGCACTCACTTACCCTCGACGAGGTGCAGAAGATCGCCGCCACCCCGGAGTCCGTGGCCGAGTTCGAGGCGAACGCGCTGGAGAGCTACGGCCTGTCCGTCGACCACCTTGCGCCCCGCTACCAGACAGCCTACTTCCAGCACATCTTCGCCGGCGGCTACTCCGCCGGCTACTACTCGTACCTGTGGGCGGAGGCACTCGATGCCGACGGCTTCAGCTGGTTCACCGAGACCGGTGCGGCAGGGGCAGAGGACGTGCCTGCCACCACCGTCCGCGAGGCGGGGCAACGCTTCCGCGATCTCATCCTGTCCACGGGCGCCTCCAAGGACTACACCAGCCAGTTCCGCACGCTGCGCGGCCGCGATAAGGACGTGGCACCGCTGCTTGCCCGCCGCGGCCTCATGGGTGCTGTGTAAATGCTGGATTGGTGCACCCAAACCCTTACCTCCTCCAGCATGTGGCTGCAGGTGCCGATCGTGCTGGGGGTGGTGGTTCCGCTGTGCGCCGTCGTCGCGGAGTACATGCAGCGGGCGCTCAACTTTTTGGGCGCGAAAACCTATAGGTGGTTTAATGGTGAAAAGACAAGGAGGATACGTAAAGGTGAATAAAGCCGAGCACTTTCAAAAAGACAAGGGAAAGCGAGGCCCAACGGTTATCACGTGGTCGCTCGTGGGCCTCATCGCCTTTGTCATCATCGCCTGGCTAGTGACCTCGCTCTAGCACGAGCGCCTTGTAGTAACGCTGGTCACGGAGCGTTTCCAGCGTCACCGCCTCACCCTTTTCATTGGTGAGCGGGATGCACCAGTTGGGGTACTGGCTGCGGACGGTCCCCGGCTGGTTCTGCGCCCGCCGGTCGCCGGTGAGATCCACCAGCGCCGTACACGTGAGCAGCGAGGGCGTGCCACGGACAAACTCCGACAACTGGCGCACAATCTCCAGCGTCGTATCCCCGGAGGGGCGCTCGCTCAGATCCAAGGAGGCGTAGAACTCCGGGTCAAGCGCGACCTCGTAGATCTGCTTCTGCCACGCAAAATCGGAGGCATCCTCCTCCTCAAAGCTGTTTTCTAAGAGCCCCAGTCGGTCGCGCAGGGCGATGTGCTCGCCTTCCACCATGCCGGCTGTCGGCGGCAGATCATGCGTCGTTCCGCTGGTCAAAGCGAGAGTACGGTACTCGTCTTGGCGACGCGCGCCTTCATGATGTGGCGACCCCTCAAACCACAAGATCGACGTCCCCATCAGCCCCCGCTCCGCCAGATAATCCTGCACCCACGGCTCGAACGTGCCCATGTCCTCGCCGATGACAACAGCACCGGCGCGCGTGGCCTCGAGGGCGAGGACACCGACGAGGGCGTTGTAGTCATAGTTCATGTACGTGCCGAGCTTCGCGGACTCGCCACGGGGAATCCAAAACAGGCGGAACAGTCCCAGAATGTGGTCGATGCGCAGGGCACCGGAGTGGCGCAGGACCGTGCGAATCATGTCGCGGAACGGCGCGTACCCGGCCTCGGCGAGGGCGTACGGGTTCCACGGCGGCTGCGACCAGTCCTGGCCGAACACGTTGTACGGATCCGGCGGGGCACCGACAGACACCTCCGGGGCGAGGATGTCCGATAGCGTTTCCGCATCCGCGCCCTTCGGGTGCACGCCGACGGCGAGATCGTTCATGATGCCGATCTCCATGCCCGCGTCCTTCAGCGCCTTCTGTGCCGTGGCCAGCTGCTCGTCGCAAATGAACTGCAGCCAGCGGTAGAACTCTGCATCCTCGGGGAAACCGTCCTCCTCGGCGTGGGCGCCGGTCGCGGTGCACTCCGCGCGTGCGAGCTGGTGGCCGCACCAGAGGGCGAACTCGTCGAGGCCGTCGCCTTCGGCCTCGCAGTAGGCGCGGTACATATCATGACGGGGTCCGGACTGTTCGCGGTGGAAGAACAGCTCGCGCAGCGCCTGCAGCTTGATGTCAAAGATTGGGTTGCGCTTGATCGGATCAGGTGTGGTGTTCGTCGCTCGCAGGCCCGCGGCAAGGGCGTCGATGTCGGCGCGGGTCGCGTCGTCGACAAGCGAATACTCGGGGACATCCTCCACACATATATAAATCGGATTGACGAAGCGACGCGAGGTAGGCAGGTACGGGGAATCCTCTACCGGCGGGGCAGGCTGGGCGGCGTGAAGCGGATTGATGAGCAGAAAATCCACATCATCGTCCTCCGCGAGGATGGTGCCCAACGTGGCCAAATCGCGGAAATCACCGATCCCCCACGAGCGTTCCGAGCGCACCGAATACAGCTGCGCCATGACTCCGTGGCGCTGGCGGGATGGGGTGGGCACCTGTGCCGGCACCACGATCAGCCCAGTCTCCGCCTGCACACTCTCCGAATCAAGCCGCAACGTGTGCCAGCCAAGCGGCAGGTCCCGTGGGGTGGAGAAAGTCGCCTCACCCCACAACACCCCACCGATGGTGCGCGGATCCGTCCAGTTCTCCTCCTGCACGGCCTCCACCACTTCGCCCTGCTCCGTGGCGATGGTCACGTGCGCAGACGCGCCATGATGAACGTGGACAGTAAAGAAGTGAGAATCACCCTGCCGGGCAACCACGCAGCGGGGGAGAGGCCGCGAGAACAGTTCCTCCTCCGCAGCCAATTGTTGGGAAACCAACTCTTCCTCGGTTTCACCTACTGTCACGCCGATTGCGTGAAGGAGCGCCGTGAGCGTCTCAGGGCCCGCCTCCACTGTCGTACCCGTCGCCGAGGTATAGCTCGTCGAAATCGAGTATGCCTGCGCCAACTTGGAAAGCTCGTCGATGTAACTCACGAGTTTTATCATGCCAGACAGCTAGTAAACGCGGGGATTCAGGGCTGTCGCGCCGGGGAACTAAGTAGCTGGTTCCGCGAGCTGCGTACTAACCTTAACCCCATGCAGGAATTCAGTACCCCCGCGAAGTACGACATCGGCCCCCACGACACCGTGCTCACAGCACTCCTCGGCCTCGCACAGGCGCGACCATACGGTGTCAGCTTCACCCGGCCCCAGAACTTCGAATGGGTGAACGTCACCACCAAAGACTTCGTCGATGAAGTCTTTGAAGTCGCCAAAGGCCTCATCGCCAACGGGGTACAGCAAGGCGACCGCGTAGCCCTGCTCTCCGAGACCCGGTACGAATGGTCGCTCCTCGATTTCGCCATCTGGGCAGCAGGTGCCGCCTCCGTTCCGATCTACGGCTCCTCCTCCCTGTCCCAGGTGCGCTGGGCCATCGAGGACTCCGGTGCGGTCATCGCCGTCACCGAGACCCGAGACCACACCGAGATCATGAAGCACCTCGTCCTCGGCCCCGATGGCAAGCCACCGCTATCGGATTCCCCCTCCAAACTGCGCCGCATCCTGGAAATCAACAGCTCCGGCGTCGACACCCTCAAATTCGAAGGCCGCGACATTTCCGACGACGAGGTGTGGGAACGCATCCGCACCACCTCCTCGGATGACCTCGCATCGATCGTCTACACATCAGGAACAACCGGGCGCCCCAAGGGCTGTATGCTCACCCACCACAACTGGCTCGCCCAGGTGCTGGGTCTACTCACACACCCCATCGGCCAGATCGCCCGCCCCGGCAACTCCATGGTGACCTTCCTGCCGCTGGCCCACGTGCTCGCCCGCGCCGTGTCCCTCGCCTTCGTCGTCTCCGGCGGCACGCAGTCCCACTGGTCCAACTTCAAGACCATCTCCGTGGAGCTGCAGCGCAACCGCCCGAACCTCATCCTCGGCGTGCCCCGCGTATTTGAAAAGGTACGCAACGCTGCGGCCAACAACGCCCTCGACCGCGGGCCCATCCAGGCCGCCACCTTCGCCAAGGCAGAGCAGGTCGCTATCGACTACTCCAAGGCCATGGACGAAGAAGACGGCCCCTCCCGCGGGCTGGAGATGCAACACTCCATCTTCGAAAAACTCATCTACAAGAAGATTCGCTCGGCCATCGGTGGCGCCTGCAACTACGCCATATCAGGAGGCTCCGCCATGAGCCATGACCTGCTGCACTTCTTCCGCGGCATCGGGATCCCCGTCTACGAAGGCTACGGCCTCACCGAGGTCGCCGCTGCGGCAGCCGTCAACTTTGGCAAGGACAACGTCATCGGCACGGTCGGCCAGCCCGTCGGTGGCATGGCCGTAAAAATCAACGACGACGGTGAAATCTGCCTCCGCGGAGAACAACTATTCACCGGCTATTGGCAAAACGACATCGCCACGGCAGAGGCCTTCGACTCCGAGGGCTACTTCAACACCGGTGATCTCGGCGAACTCCTCGACACCGGACACATCGTCATCACCGGCCGCAAGAAGGACCTCATCGTCACCGCAGGCGGCAAGAACGTCTCCCCCGGGCCACTGGAGGACAAGCTCCGCGCCCACCCGCTCATCTCCCAGGCACTCGTCGTCGGCGACGGCAAACCCTTCATCGCCGTCCTCATCGCCCTCGACGAAGACGCCATGCTGCGCTGGAAACTCGGCCACAACTTCCCGGAGAACAAGCCCACCAAGGAGCTCGTCACCGACCCGATGCTGCGCGCCGAAATCCAAGACGCCATCAACGCCGCCAACGCCTCCGTCTCCCACGCGGAATCGATCAAGAAGTTCTACATCCTCGACCGCGATCTCACCGAGGAAGGAAACGAACTCACCCCTACCATGAAGGTCAAGAGGAACATCGTCGTCAACCGTTTCGCAGAGGAAATCGACTGGATCTACAGAAAGAAATAACCTCCCCGGCCCTGCCTCCCCGGCCCGGGGCACACGGAGCCGTAAAGTGAGGTGCAGTCCGGTCGAGCCGTAAAACGCTCGACCGTTTCCACCCGTCGCACAACGTTTTGGGAGGTCGCTGTCACCGTGGCTTATCTGGCTGACGCCAAGCTTCACGACGCCAAGCTCCGGCTCCGCGACCTCACCCAAGCACTCTTCGACATCGGCGACGAAATCGCCGATTACATCGACCACGTCGCCGAAGCCGTCGCCGACTGGGACGAACTGCTTGTCGACGACTGCCTCCGCGAACTCAACGACATCATCACCGAAGGCCGCAACGATTCCCGCCGCGCCGCTGCCGAACTCGCCGGCATGCGCCACGCCATGGTCTCCGGGCTGCGCGCCGGCACCCTCAGCGGCCGCACAAGCGCCCGCCTCACCCCTTCCATCCCCCGCCCCGAGGCACTCACCGCAGCAGACCTCCTCCACCTAACCGCCCCCGTGCAACGCACCCATGCCGTCGTCGACTACCTCACCACGCTTGCCGACTGGGTCGTCGAACAAACCGCCCTCGCCATCGACGACCTCGAATCCGTCTCCATCCCCCTCACCGCCACCAAAGCCTGGCAGCTTGTCAACCTCGCCGTCGGCGCCTGGATGACCGTCGTTGTCATCCCAGACCCCGACATCACGAAGACCCTCCGCGGCAACAACCCACCCGAGTTCCTCCACGAACGCGCCCGTGTCGAGGCCATCGTCCACCGTGTCGCGGCCAAAGCGCGCAATGCGAGCGGGAACAACAAACCGAACCATCCGTCGAAAGGCCTCTAAGTGGCATTCGGACTCTACATCCACGTTCCGTACTGCACCGTGCGGTGTGGGTACTGCGATTTCAATACCTACGTCCTCGGCTCGGACGATGCCCTTCCCGCTTATCATGAAGCCTTGGAAAAGGAACTGGAGCTAGCTACCGCCCAGCTCGAGGCCACCGGCGGCATGCCCGCTGATGGAGTATCCACTATCTTCGTAGGCGGGGGCACTCCGTCGGTGTTGGGTGGGCAGGGGCTTGCGCGCATCCTCGACGCCGTCTCTCACACCATGAAGATCGCTCCCGGGGCTGAGGTAACCACCGAAGCGAACCCGGAGTCCACATCACCAGAATTCTTTTCGACGATCCGCTCGGCAGGGTTTACCCGAGTCTCTCTCGGTATGCAGTCTGCCTCTCCCCACGTGCTTCGTGTACTCGAGAGGCAGCATTCTCCGCAGCGCGCGCTGGATGCTGCGCGTGAGGCGATCGATGCTGGATTCGAGCACGTGAACCTGGATCTGATCTACGCAACACCAGGTGAAACTGATGATGATCTTCGGCGTTCCGTGAAACTTGCGCTCAGTACCGGCATCGACCACCTGTCTGCCTACTCACTTATCGTCGAAGAGGGCACGGCGTTGAACCGTAAGGTTCAGCATGGTGAGTTACCAATGCCGAGCGAAGAGATCATGGCCGACCGTTACGAAATCATTTCCCACATGGCAGAGGAAGCAGGCCTTTCTTGGTACGAGGTATCGAATTTCGCCAAGCCGGGTGGTGAGTGCCTACATAATATGGGGTACTGGCGCAGCGAGCCGTGGTGGGGCGCAGGTCCGGGTGCGCACTCGTTCGTCGGCAAGCATAGGTGGATGAACGAGAAATTGCCGGCGCGTTATGCCGAGCGGTTGGGGAGGGGAGAGCTTCCGGTGAGGAGCGAGGAGACCCTGACCGATGAGGACCGGTATGTGGAGGAGGTCATGCTGAGGTTGCGCCTGTCCGAGGGGATTCGGCGCGCTGCGGTTCATGATAACGGGCAGGTGCAGATCGATCGCTACATCGCCGCCGGCCTCCTGGAGGAGTCCGGCGGTCAGGTGCGTGTGACCAGGGAAGGTCGGCTGCACGCCGATGGCATTGCAGCTGACATCCTGTTTTTGGGGTTAGAGTAGTCGCCGTTTGGGGCGGCGTCTGTGAATTTTTTGGCGGATTTTTTGGCGGGCAAGGTTTTCCGCTTTAGTGCGTCTTTTTAGGTTGGCGCGTTGTCGCAGGTGAAGGCCTCGCCCGGAGTATTCGCGGCAGTGGTTTTTGTGTCGTTTCGGTGGTCCTCCGTCGGGTGGGAGGAAGATGGCTTCTTTGGTTTTGGGGTCTCGGACGTGGCGGCCGTTTTTGGGTTTGTCGGGGTCGTCGTCGTTTTGTAGGTTGTGGTTTCTGCAGAGGGGGATGATGGTGTCGGAGTTGGCTTTTCCGCCGTGTTTGTGGGCTTTGGAGTGGTGGCCTTGGGAGTAGACGGCGAGGTTGTAGCAGCCAGGGTGGGAGCAGAAGATTTGGTCGCAGGCGATGGCAGAGAGGAGTTGTTTGCTGGCGAGTCGCTGGTTTTCGAGCAGGTAGTGGCAGCCGATGTTGCCGTTGCGGTCGTAGATGCTGACGAGGCCGTAGTCGGCGAGTTTGATGTCGGCGAGGTCTTCTTTTCCGAGGAGGGTGCCGTCTGTGGTTGCGAATTTGCCGTCGCCGATGTAGTCCCCGTCGACTGTGATCATGAAGGCGGGGGTCATGGTGCGGTCCCACGGGTCGTCCTCTTTTTGCTTGTCGACGCCCTGTAGTAGGAGTTTCCTCAACCCCTCTGCGTACCTGTAGGACTGGGGCAGTTCGGTCCACTTCTCGCCGAGGTTTTTCAGGGTGACGCGGAAGGTAGCCATGAGTTCCGGGTCGAGGCGGACGTGCGCGTGCTGCATGCCCGTGATGTCGGTTGTTTTGGAGAAGGTGACGGAGTTGGAGACCTTTCGGGCTTGTTTGGCGCCGGCGATCTTTTTGATGTGCGCGCGAACATCTTCCCAGCTGGTGTTGCCGTGGTCGGCGAAAATGAGCATTTCAGTGCGGAATGCTTCGACATCCTCATCGGGGTGGAGGAGGTTCATGGCGTGGGAGATGAGGATGAGGACGGGGACGGGAACGTCGAAGGCGAGGTGGTCGGGGTCGGTGTAGGCTGCCCAGTTTTTGGAGGCGGTGACAAGCTTGTTGGCGTCGGTTTTGGAGTAGTAGAACGATTCTGAGATAAAAGTGGCAGCATCACAGCGGTCGGCGGCGATTGCCGCGACCTCCTTGAATATGGCAAGGCCGGTGTTGACCGCCTTGGCTGCGTTGAGAATCGTTGTCATGCCTTGGACACTAAGCGCAATTTTTGTGTGCTGCTGAAAAAGGCCGATAGTTATCCACAGTTTCCCTTTTTCTTCCTATGTGCGTAGTTTTCTGTGGATAACTCGGGGGATATCGGGGCGGGATATACAATTAGGCCGTGACGTAAGGAGGCGTTTGTGTCTAATTCAGCGAGTGGTCGGCGTGAGCGAGTTCTTCGCGCGATAGTAAGTGATTACATTGCACAGCAGGAACCGGTGGGGTCGAAGGCTCTTGTCGAAAGGCATGGGCTCAAAGTTTCGTCTGCCACGATCCGTAATGATATGGCCGTGCTGGAGGCGGAGGGGCTCATCGCCCAAACCCATGCCTCCAGTGGCCGTATCCCCACGGAGAAGGGCTACCGGGAGTTCGTGGATTCGATTCAGACGGTGAAACCCCTGAGTAAGGCGGAGCGTGCCGCCATCATGAGGTTTTTGGATCAGGGCGTGGATTTGGAGGATGTGCTGCGCCGTGGTGTGCAGTTGCTGAGCCAGCTGACCCGCCAGGTGGCGATGGTGCAGGTGCCTACGTTGCAGGTTTCCCGCGTTAAGCACGTGGAGGTGGTGGGTCTGACCCCGACGCGTATTCTGCTGGTTTTGATCACGGATACGGGCCGGGTGGATCAGCGCAATGTGGAGCTCACTGAGCTTGTGGGGGAGGATGTTATTACTGAAGCGCGGGCTGTGCTCAACGAGCACCTTGTGGGCAAGTCGATGCCCGAGGCTCGTGGTGCGTTGGAGCATGCGGTGGCTGACGCGCGCCCGGAGGCTCATGATGTGGTGGAGGCGATGTCCCGTGTTCTCCTGGACACGCTTGTCGACGCCCCCTCCGACCGCCTCATCCTCGCCGGCACCCCTTACCTCACCCAGCTACGTGGCGAGCTTCCCGCAGGCCTGCCCGCCGTGTTGGAGGCGCTGGAGGAGCAGGTGATCATGCTGAAGCTCATGAGTGCTGTGCATGAGCTGGGGCAGGTGAAGGTGTCCATCGGGGAGGAAAACGAGGACCAGAAGTTGCACGGTGCCTCCGTCGTGGCGACGGCATATGGGCAGGCGATGGCCCCATTAGGGGCGCTGGGAACAGTGGGCCCCACCTATATGGATTATTCTGGGACTATTTCGAAGGTTACCGCTGTTGCTCATTATGTGAGTAAGGTGCTCGGAAGTTAGAACCAATATTTGTAGGAGATTTCAAGAACTGTGGCTCGTGATTATTACGGCATTTTGGGTGTAGATAAATCTGCGTCGGATAGTGAGATTAAGAAGGCGTACCGCAAGTTGGCGCGCAAGTATCACCCCGATGTGAACCCGAGTGATGAGGCGGCGGAGAAGTTTCGTGAGATTTCTGTCGCTCATGATGTGTTGAGTGATCCGGAGAAGCGTCGCATTGTTGATATGGGCGGCGATCCCATGGAGCAGCCGCAGGGTGGCCCCGGCGGCTTCGGCGGGTTTTCCACCGGCAGTGGCCTGGGGGACATCTTCAACGCGTTCTTTGGTGGCCAGGGGGCGGGGAGCCAGCGGAGGTCGCGTGTGCAACCGGGGGCGGACGCATTGTTGCGTACGTCGATTAGCTTGGAGGATGCTTTCGCCGGCGTGAAGAAGCAGGTGACCGTGGATACGGCGGTGGTGTGTACGTCGTGTCAGGGGTCGGGTTCGGAGTCTGGTGCGAAGCCGGTGACGTGTCCGGTGTGCCACGGGCAGGGCATGGTGCAGGAGGTGCAGCGTTCGTTCCTGGGCGATGTGATGACGACGCGGCCGTGTGCGGAGTGTGATGGCACGGGTGAGGTCATTGAGGATCCGTGCAAGGAGTGTGCGGGTGATGGGCGTGTGCGTGCGCGTCGTGATCTGACGGTGGCGATTCCGAAGGGGATCGCTGATGGGATGCGGATCCGGATGGCTTCCCAAGGCGAGGTTGGCCACGGTGGTGGACCTGCCGGTGACCTGTATGTGGAGGTCCGTGTGGAGCCGCATCCGGTGTTTACCCGTGAGGGGGATAACCTCCATGTGGAGCTTTCGGTGCCGATGGTGGATGCGGCGCTGGGTGCGTCAACGTCCCTGGAGGATCTGGGTGGCGAGGAGATTTCTCTCGATGTGGCTCCGGGGACCCAGCCTGGCCAGGAGATTCGTGTCGAGGGCAAGGGCATGCCGCGGCTGCGTAAAGATGGTCAGGGCGATCTCATTGCGCACGTGACGGTGACGGTGCCGACGCACCTGGATCGGAAGGCGAAGGAGCAGTTGCGGAAGGTGCGCCGGAGTTCGCAGGAGAAGGTTGAGGTGGTCCAGCGGGATCATTCGAGTGGTTTCTTCTCTAATCTCCGGTCGAAGCTGGGGTTGTAAGTGACAGCGGCGACGTTCATGGTGAATGTAGCTCCGGCACCCGGGCCGTTTACGCTTTCTGGGCCGGAGGGGCGCCACGCTGTGACGGTCAAGCGCATCGGTCCCGGTGAGATTGTCATGCTTGCCGACGGCCACGGTGGCCGCTCGGTGGGCACAGTCACCGCCACCCAGGGCAAGGACGTGCTTCACGTGGATGTCACCTCCCGCGAAGAGGTGCCGCCGCCCAACCCGCAGGTGACGGTTATTCAGGCGCTGCCCAAATCGGAGCGGCAGGAGCTGACGGTGGACCTGTTGACGCAGGGCGGGGCCGATGTCATCGTGCCGTGGGAAGCGGAGCGGTGCATTGCCAAGTGGCAGCCAAAGAAGGCGAAGAAGTGGGAGAATGCGGCGGTGGCGGCGGCGAAGCAGTCGCGCCGGGCGCGCCTTCCTCTTATCACGAAGCCGAATGCGCTGGATGAGGCGTTGGATGGGGTGGATCTCGTGCTCGTGCTGCATGAGGAGGCGAGCGTGCCGTTGGCGGAGGTTGACCTCTCGCAGGTCCGGCGCATTGCGCTCGTGATTGGGCCGGAGGGCGGATTGAGCCCAGCGGAGGTGGAGCGATTCCGTGCTGCGGGCGCACGTCCTGTGCTGTTGGGGCCCGAGGTGTTGCGCACAGCGACGGCCGGTTTTGCGGCGCTTGCTGCAATTGGCGTGCAAACCAGCAGGTGGCTGGTAGAGTCTTAACGGTTATATCGACGATTGATGAGAAGGCAGGGACTGAAGAAACACCGTGGTGGAAAAGAATACGCCGATCGTGACAAAGGTCATTGATCTCGACCCCGCTCACGTGCAGACAATTCTCGGTGTTGAGGATAAAAACCTCAAGGCATTGGAGGAACATGTGCGGGCGGAGATTTTCGCCCGCGGCACCACGGTGACCATCACCGGCCCAGATGTGGATGTGGTGCGCGCGTCCCGCGTCTTGTATGAGCTGGCGGCGGCTGCGAAAGCCGGTCGCACCATCAACCCGGAGACCGTCCGTCACATGGTTGGGCTTGTCCGCAAGGATGCGCCGGAGACGGTGTCGGCGGCGGCGAAGCGGGACATCATTTCGCGCCGTGGCAAGACGGTGCGGGCGATGACGCACGGGCAGCAGAAGTACGTCGATGCGATCGACAACAACACGATCGTCTTCGGGATTGGTCCCGCTGGTTCGGGTAAGACGTATTTGGCGATGGCGAAGGCAGTGCAGGCGTTGCAGTCGAAGCGCGTGCAGCGCATCATCCTCACGCGCCCTGCGGTGGAAGCGGGGGAGAAGCTGGGGTTTTTGCCGGGCACGCTCGGTGAGAAGATCGATCCGTACCTGCGCCCGCTTTACGACGCTCTCCGTGACATGGTGGATCAGGAGGCCATCGGCAAGCTGTTGGAGTCGGGGATCGTTGAGGTCGCCCCGCTTGCGTACATGCGCGGGCGCACTCTGAACGATGCGTTCGTCATCCTCGATGAGGCACAGAACACGACGGCTGCGCAGATGAAAATGTTCCTTACCCGGTTGGGCTTCGGCTCAACGATGGTGGTCACCGGCGACGTGACGCAGGTGGATCTGCCTGGTGGACAGCGCTCGGGCCTGCGGGTGATTAGGGATATTCTTGATGGGGTGGAAGGAATCCACTTCTGCAACCTGACGAGCTCGGATGTGGTGCGCCACCAGCTGGTTGGGCGGATTGTCGCCGCCTACGACGAGTACGAGCAGACCCACAGCACAAAGAGGTAACGGATGTCTATCGAGGTTTTGAACGAATCGGGAAATACCGACGTGGATGAAAAGCAGCTGTCCACGGTGGCGGAGTTTGCCCTCACCACCATGGATGTCCACCCGTCGGTTGAGGTCACTATTACGTGCGTGGATCTGGATACGATCGAGGACCTCCACGTGCGCTGGCTCGACCTTGAAGGGCCGACGGATGTTATGAGTTTCCCGATGGATGACATTTCCTCCACCGGTGGACGCCCCGATGCCGCCGATCCGGGTCCTGCCTACCTCGGGGACATCATTTTGTGCCCCGATTTTGCTCAGAAGCAGGCGGACAAGGCAGGCCACAGCCTCAACCACGAACTCGATCTCCTGACCGTGCACGGCTGCCTGCACTTGCTTGGCTACGATCATGCGAAGCCGAACGAGGAGCAGCACATGTTCGCGCTGCAAAACGACATTTTGAAGCGGTGGTACGAGGCCACCGGGCGTGAGAAGCCGACGACACCTAAGGCGTTCCCCAGCGCGGCGGAGAAAGAGAACCTGTAACAACACATCATGGAGCCCTTCCTATATTCATTTGTCGCCCTTGTCGCCCTCGTCTTGTCAGGGCTCTGCCGGACGGTGGATTCTGCGCTTAGCGGTATCTCCGTTGCACGCGTGGAAGAGATGGTCAAGGACGATGTGCGTGGGGCTGCTCGGCTGCGTCGCGTAGCTGTCAACCGGGCGACGCACATCAACCTCATGGTGCTAGCGCAGACGGTGCTCGATGTCACGGCAGCAGTGTTCGCTGGTGCCGTCGCATTCGAGGTGTTTGACCGGTTGTCGGTGGCGATGGTGGTGACCATCGTTGTCATGAGCCTTATCAGCTACGTATTCGTCGGCGTGCTGCCACGAACGCTGGGCAAACAGTCACCGTATTCGACGGCGCTCGCTGCCGCGCCGATCCTAAGCGTCCTGGCCACGGTGTTCGGGCCGGTGGCGAAGCTCCTCATCTGGGTGGGCAACAAGGTCACACCGGGCGGTGGCTTCCGCGAGGGCCCGTACTCCACTGAAGTGGAGCTGCGGGAGATGGTGGATATCGCCCAGGAGAAGGGCGTGGTGGAAGTCGACGAAAGACGGATGATCCAATCGGTCTTTGACCTGGCGCAAACAACGGCTCGCAGCGTCATGGTGCCGCGTACGGACATGATCTGGATTGAGGCGGACAAGTCCGCAGGGCAGGCAACCACGTTGTGCGTGCGTTCCGGACATTCCCGGATCCCCGTCATCGGCGAGTCCGTGGATGACATCGTCGGCATTGTTTACCTCAAGGATCTGGTGGCGGAGACGTATTCGCATGCGGATGGTGGCACCTCCGTTTTGGTCAAAGACATCATGCGGGATGCGAACTTCGTCCCCGATTCGAAGAACCTCGATGATTTGCTTCATGATATGCAGAGGCTTCGTAACCACATCGCTGTGCTTGTCGACGAGTACGGGGCCATCGCCGGCCTCATCTCCATCGAAGACATCCTCGAGGAAATCGTCGGCGAGATCGCAGACGAATACGACGATAAAGAGGTCGCCCCCATCGTTGACCTGGAGGCCGATACCTACCGCGTCGTCTCCCGCCTCAGCCTGGAAGACCTTAATGATTTGGTTAAGGAGACCTACGGCAAGGAACTGACGTTCTCGGAGGATATCCTCGATACGGTGGATACCGTCGGCGGGCTCATTGCCTACGAGCTCGGCCGGGTGCCCCTACCCGGCTCGACCGTGCACACATGTGGCATGGCGCTGACGGCGGAGGGGAAACGGGATCGCCGTGGGCGGATGCGTGTGACGAGCGTGGTGGTCACGGTTTATCCCGACGAGCTGGGCGCGGGGTATGATCAGGGGGACAACTCCTCACCTTCTGATGATTAAGGATGCTTACTTGTTCACCGATACCCCCGAAGGTTTCCGCTCCGGTTTTGTGAGCTTCGTCGGCCGCCCGAACACTGGCAAGTCGACGCTTACGAATGCCCTGGTTGGGCAGAAGATTGCGATTACCGCGAACCAGCCGGAGACGACGCGCCACCCGATCCGGGGCATCGTGCATAGGGATGATGCCCAGGTCATTGTGGTGGATACACCCGGGTTGCACCGGCCGCGGACACTGCTCGGCGAACGCCTGAATGAACAGGTCAAGGAGACCTACGCGGACGTGGACGTGATTGCGCTCACGATCCCCGCAGACGAGAAGATCGGCCCCGGCGACCGGTGGATTCTCGATGCTGTCCGGAACGTAGCACCGAAGACGACGCTCATCGGCGTTGTGACGAAGATCGACAAGGTGGGGCGCGACCAGGTGATGGTGCAGCTACAGGCGCTGCATGAGCTCCTTGGTGGCGAGTGCGAGGTCGTGCCGTGTTCGGCGGTGAAGCAGGAGCAGCTGGACGTGCTCACGGACGTGATCGTCGACAAGCTTCCGGAGGGGCCAAAGTTCTACCCGGATACGCACCTCACCGACGACGATATGGAAACCCGCATGGCGGAGCTCATCCGTGAGGCGGCGCTGACGGGCCTGAAAGATGAGCTGCCGCACTCCGTGGCGGTAGAGATCGACGAGGTGCTCGAGCAGCCGACGGAAAAGGATCCGGGTAAGCAGGCCATCCACGCGATTATTTACGTCGAGCGCCCGGGGCAGAAGGGTATCCTGCAAAAGCGTATGGGCAGGATTATTACGGATGCGCGCCGCTCGCTCATCGAACTGACGGGACACAACGTGTTTCTCGATCTGCGGATTAAGGTGCTGAAGAACTGGCAGTCCGACCCGAAGGCGCTCGGTCGGCTGGGCTTTTAGCCTATGCGCCGTGGCTCTTATAGGGAACGGGCGGTGATCGTCCGCACCTATGATTTTGGCGAGGCGGATCGCATCGTCGTGTTCCTTACCCGCACACGCGGCATTGTGCGGGGTGTGGCCAAGGGGGTGCGCCGGGCCAATAGTAGGTTTGGCTCCCGGCTGCAGCCGTTTGTGGAGCTCGACGTGCAGTTTTACAAGGGACGGAACCTGGAATCGGTGACGGGGGCGGACACCGTCACCTTCTTTGGCAGGCTGATCGACGACTACCCGCGCTACACCGCCGCCAGCACCGTTCTGGAAACCGCAGAGAAGGTGAGCCTCGGGGCGGAGTCGGAGGGCGTGTACGACCGTGTCCTCAATGCTCTGGCGGAGCTCAACGAGACGGGCGTGGTGACCCCGGTGCTGGACGCTTTCCTCCTCCATATCATGAGCGATGTCGGCTGGCCGCCGTCGCTGTTCGACTGCGCGCAATGCGGGGCGCCTGGGCCCCACGAGGTATTCCACGCCGGTGCTGGTGGCGCGTTGTGTGAGCGCTGCAGGCTGCCGGGCTCAGCCACGCCCGATCCGGAGACGCTGCACCTCATGTGGCAGTACATGCATGTGGGTGCACCTGCGGCAGCGGGGCAGCCAACGGCGCGGATATCCGAGGCACACGCCCTGACAACCGCCTTTGTCACCTTCCACCTGGAGCGCCGGGTCCAGGCCCTGTCCAAGTTCAACGAAGCGTAAGGCGTGAACAAACCGGAAAGGGGAGTCGTCGACAAGCGATAACTAGGACGGCGGGCTACCCGCGTGGCACAATGGGGGGTTGTGAAACCAGATATCCCACGCAAGTTCCTTCCCAACCACATCGCCCTCGTCATGGACGGCAACGGCCGCTGGGCGCAGGAGCGCGGAATGGTACGCACCGAGGGGCACAAACGCGGCGAGGCTGTTCTCATGGACATCATCGATGCCTGCCTTGAGCTGGGAATTCCCCATCTTTCGGCGTACGCGTTTTCCACCGAGAACTGGCGGCGAACCGCCGACGAGGTGCGCTTCCTCATGGGATTTAACCGCGACGTTTTGCACCGTCAGCGTGACGTGCTCAACGAGAAGGGCGTGCGGGTGCGCTGGGCTGGGCGCAGGCCCCGGCTGTGGCGGTCGGTGATCCGCGAGCTCGAGCTCGCCGAGGAGATGACCAAGGAAAACACCCGGATGACGTTCTACATGTGCGTGAACTACGGTGGCCGCGCGGAGATCGTCGACGCGGCGCGGGAGATCGCCCGCCGGGCGCAGGCGGGAACCCTGCGGCCCGAGCAGGTGACGGAAAAGACGTTCGCGCAGTTCCTCGACGAGCCGGGGATGCCAGATGTGGACCTGTTCCTCCGTCCGTCGGGGGAGAAGCGGACGAGTAACTTCCTGCTGTGGCAGTCCGCCTACGCGGAGATGGTCTACCAGAACACCCTCTTTCCGGACTTCACCAAGGAGAACCTGTACGATGCCTGCCTCGAGTATGCCAAGCGCGACCGCCGTTTTGGGGGAACGAAGTAATGCCGTCAGCGAGGCAGATCCGTCGTTGGCGCAAGTATTTGGCCAACGAGCGCGCGGAAGCTCGCACGTACCGGGCGCTTGCAGATAAGGCAGCGGGGGAGGAGCAAGAGATCCTCCGCTCAGTTGCGGAGGCGGAGACCCGCCACGAGCGCTATTGGGAGGACATGCTCGGGCCGTACGCCAATAAAACCGTGCAACCGAGCCTGGAGACCCGGATTGTGGGTTTCCTCGCGCGGCGGTTCGGTTCCGTGTTCACCCTCGCACTGCTGCAGGCAGCGGAGCAGCGTCGCCCCTACGAGGACGATGCGGATGCGACGGAACGGCTCAGCGCCGACGAGAAGATCCACGCGGAGGTCGTGCGCGGTCTCGCGGCGACCGGGCGCGAGAAGCTCTCGGGCAACTTCCGCGCCGCGGTCTTCGGCGCCAACGACGGCCTGGTCAGTAACTTGGCCCTCGTCATCGGCATGGTGGGCAGTGGAGTGAGCAACTCTGTCATCCTGCTCACCGGCGTGTCCGGGCTGCTCGCCGGCGCGCTGTCGATGGCCGCGGGCGAATTCGTCTCGGTGAGCTCGCAGAAAGAGCTTCTCGACGCGTCGACGTTGGACTCATCCACCGCTTCCTCGGCCCTCCCGGCCCTCGACTTGGACGAAAACGAGCTGGCGCTCGTTTTCCGGGCGCGGGGAATGGAGGCCGGCGAGGCTACGAGATACGCGCATGAGGCGATCGAGAAGTCGAAGGCGTTGCCGCGAGGGGCGGAGGCAGACGTGTTTTCCGGAGTGGGGGGACTATTCGAGGCGCGGAACTCCGAGGTTGTCGGCAGCGGTGCCGCTGCCGCAGCCGCGTCCTTCTGCTTCTTCGCACTCGGTGCTCTCGTGCCGATTCTGGCTTTTCTCTTCCCGCTGTCGACGGTCGTGGCGACGTGCGTCTCCCTCGTTCTGGTCGGCGGGGTGCTCATGATCACCGGTGGTTTCGTCGGGGTGATGAGTGGTGCGAGCCCGATGAAGCGTGCGTTGCGGCAGCTCGCCCTGGGGATAGGCGCCGCAGGGATCACCTACGTGCTGGGACTCGCTTTTAGCTACGTGCTGTAGCGGCGCACGCTGGGCAGAGCCCGAACACCTCGGCGGTGTGGCTCGTGAGCGTGAAGCTGTGGTTGGCGGCTTCCGTACGTGCCCATTCCTCCACGGGACCGCCTGAAATCTCCACCGTGGTGCCACACTTCTCGCACACGAGATGGTGGTGATGGTGCTCGTTCGCACAATGGCGGTACAGTGCTTCCCCCGAATTGGTGTGCAGGACGTCTACTTCCCCGAGATCGACGAGGGACTGAAGCGTTCGGTAGACGGTGGTCAGCCCGACGGATTGCTTCCGCGTGGTGAGTTCCTCGTGGATGGTCTTGGCAGAGGAGAAATGATCCATCGTCTGCAGCACAGACACGACGGCGGCCTTCTGCCTCGTTCTGCGTTGACCAATTTTGGGCAGGGATGCAGAAGCTTGAGCCGGTGTTCTCATAAATGCCACTCCTTCTAACGCGAGTCTGTGGCCAGTATAGACGAGGTGTGCTATCGCTCCTGCTGGCGGCAGGCGAGGATGATCGTAGCTGCCGTGTTGGAGCACAGGGAGTACACCTTTTCGCGGCCGACTCGTCTGCTCGTCACCACGCCGGATTCTTTGAGCACCTTTAGGTGCTGGCTTACGAGGGGCTGGCTTGCGCCGGTCTCCTTCACTAGCTCGTGGACGCGACGCTCCCCATCTGAGAGGAGGAGGACGATAGTGAGGCGCAACCGTGAATCAAGTGCGCGCACGGTAGACAGGATGGCGGACTGCTGTTCCTCAGTTACGGAGATGTGGGAGAGAATGGTGGAAGGGTCGACCATTTCGTAGCGTCCGGAGGAATCAGGCACGACAACTTGGACGCGGGGAGAAGCGGTGAAATCATTGTCCATGATGTTGAGGCCTCTTTTCTCGTACTGTCGTACGACTGCTATTCACTGATATGAGATGTCCTATATATTGTCCTTGGCGCTCCGGTGAGGAAGAGGGGTGGTTACCGCCCTATCCACTTTCATTAAACCTTATTGTCTATATGTCTGCAGAACAAACACGGTGGACAGTCCACCCATACAGGGCTAATATGCATAAAGACTTATTAAATGGTTTATTCCCCTACTGAACTCAACCAATGAGTAAGCTCTTTTATTTCCTCTCGTATCTCCGGTTATACCGGGGTCTCCGTGTGAGATAGTGCTACCGGGTACTATATGAGTACACGTAAATTTTGGAAGGGAACAATATGGCTAAAGGGTCAGTAATAGACAGTGTGGTTAACCTCTGTAAGCGCCGCGGGTTCGTTTACCCGTGTGGTGAGATTTACGGTGGCACTCGCTCCGCGTGGGACTACGGCCCGTACGGCGTCGAGTTGAAGGAAAACCTCAAGCGTCAGTGGTGGCGCACGATGATCACTTCCCGCCCGGATACCGTGGGAATTGACTCCTCTGTCATCCTTCCGCGCGAGACGTGGGTTGCCTCGGGCCACCTCGAGGTGTTCCATGACCCGCTGGTCGAATCTCTCTACACGCACAAGCGTTACCGTGCGGATCACCTGCTGGAAGCCTATGAAGAAAAGCACGGGCACCCGGCCCCCAACGGCCTCGCAGATGTCAACGATCCGGAAACGGGCCAGCCCGGCAACTGGACGGAGCCGCGCGATTTCTCCGGCATGCTGAAGACATTCCTCGGGCCTGTTGACGACGAGGAGGGGCTCCACTACTTGCGTCCCGAGACAGCCCAGGGCATCTTTGTGAACTTCAAGAACGTACTCACGACGTCCCGCGCTAAGCTCCCGTTCGGCATCGGCAATATCGGTAAGAGCTTCCGCAATGAGATCACGCCCGGCAACTTTATTTTCCGTACTCGCGAGTTCGAGCAGATGGAGATGGAGTTCTTTGTCAAGCCTGGTGAGGACGAGAAGTGGCACCAGTACTGGATTGATACCCGGCACAAGTGGTACACCGATCTCGGCATCGATCCGGAGAACCTGCGCCTGTACGAGCACCCGAAGGAGAAGCTGTCCCACTACTCAAAGCGAACTGTGGACATCGAGTACGCCTTCGGTTTCCAGGGCTCCACGTGGGGTGAACTGGAGGGTGTCGCGAACCGCACCGACTTCGACCTCGGCACGCACATGAAGCACTCCGGCGAGGATCTCCGCTACTTCGACCAGGCCTCTGGCGAGCGCTTCATCCCGTACGTTATCGAGCCCGCAGCTGGCCTCGGCCGTGCCATGATGGCCTTCCTCGTGGACGCCTACGCGGAGGAGGAAGTGCCGAACGCGAAGGGTGGCACCGATACCCGTACCGTCCTGCGCCTCGACCCGCGCCTGGCACCCGTCAAGGTCGCCGTTCTGCCGCTGTCCAAGAAGGACACCCTCACCCCGCTGGCTGAGGAGATCGCCCAGACACTGCGTGGCTACTGGAACGTCGACTACGACACCTCCGGTGCCATTGGTCGCCGCTACCGCCGTCAGGATGAGATTGGCACGCCGTACTGTGTAACGGTAGACTTCGATTCCCTTGAGGATCACGCCGTCACCGTGCGTGACCGTGACACGATGCAGCAGGAGCGCGTAAAGATCGACGAGCTGGAAGGCTACCTCGCTCAGCACCTCATCGGCTGCTAAACCGGAAAGGTAAGAATGGAACTGGAATTTCGTCCCCCGTCCAAAGGCACGCTTTCGCTGTACCGTGGCGACGAAAAGATAGCCGAATTTACCGAGAACAGCGCAACTGTCGGCGAGGCACAGTGGGGTCTGGAAAAGACCTCCACGGAGCTGAAGCGGACCGATGCGCCGGACTGGGTTGCTACCACCAAAGACGAGGCAACGCTAGCTAAAGCAGACCGCGTCGAGGTTCACGCCGGTAGTGCCGATTTCATTCTGGATAACGAGGTGAAGTCCGACTGGGTCATTCTCGACCCAGCCGATGAGTATGTCGGACAGTTCACGGGTGCCCGCCACGGCGTGCGCCAGCCGGTCGTCAGTTTTGATAAGGAGCTGCCCACCGACCAGGCTGCGTTCCTGTCATGGATCGCCCGAGAACTCTTGATGTCCTCGATGATGCGGACAACAGGGATCACCACCGGTGCGCTCATCGCGCTCACCGTCCTCGGCATCATGATCGTATTACTCTAAAAAGCATGGAGTTTAACGAGCCAAGCTGGGTGTGGAGGGACAACAACCTCATTGATGCCCTCGGCACCCAGATGGCATCGGTTCGCGCCGATATCATCCACGTGGGTGAGCAAAACATTCTCATTGAGGCCCTGGCTACCAATCTGCATTTCAAGTGCCGTGCGACGACGAGTAACGGGGAAATCTTCACCGTCTCCCAGCGCGGTTTCACGGTAGCCAACCTGGACGCTACCTGCGGGGAGCGGCACTACACCCTGGAACGGATATCCACCTGGCGCAAAGTGCGCGGTATTGCCAGCCCAAGCGGCGATGTGTACGCCTACGTCCAGCCCCGCGCCAATGGGCGCGTCGAGGTTCACGACGGTCCGTGTGTCGACGACCTTCCGCTTCTCGACGCAGTCTTTCTCACCTGGGTGTGCGTTCTCGTCGATGCCACCGTCAGGCGCCCACGAATCTGATCCACAAAATGACCACCGCAGACGATGCTGCGGTGGTCTTAGTCGTTTCTAAAAGCGACCGCCCCAGGAGCCGCCTCCGCCGAAGCTGCCGCCTCCGCCGAAGCTGCCGCCTCCGCCGAAGCCGCCGCCCCCGCCGAAGCCGCCGTTCAGCATCGAGCCGAGCAACAGCCCGGTGAACAGGTCACTGCCGCCGCCACCACGACGCGCCCGCATGGAACTCTGATAATCGTCGAAGTCTCGCTGCGCCGCCTTCAGCGAACGCTGCGCGAGTTGGCCGGCCTGGCTGGCAAGTGGCAGTGCCTTCTTCGGGTCAGATTGTCCCACGGACATCGCCTTGGCCAATGTCTGCTGCGCCTGCGCAAGTAGCGTGCGCGCACGCGAGCCGATGACACGCCCGCGGGTGGAGATAAAGTCTTCTGCCTGCTGCACCGTCGCCTGGGAGGAACGCAGCGTCTGGTTAAGAAGCTGCATGTTGCGCTCGTTGGTGGCCTTCACCTCGCGCAGCGTATCGATGAGCGTGTCAAGCTCTGCATCAATGGAGGTAAGAGACGTGTAAGCGGACAGGGGATCGGTATCGTAGCTGGCTTTAGCCTCTGCGAGAACACCGCTGGCCTTTTCCGCGAGCCCCGCCGCCTCCGCGCTGGAGCTGAGCCCCCGCAATTCACTAATCTCGCCTGCCACCTCGTCGCGGATAGAAACGAAGTTGTCCGTGGCGAGGCGCAGGTTGTCCTCGCCTTGCTCGACGGCGGTAAGCAGCTCGTCGGCCTTCGAAATGGCCTCCTCGGCGCGGCGGATGGCAGCGATGAGCCCACCTTGGGAGCCGGCGGGCTGATCCGCAATGCCACGAGCCTCGTCGGTCGCCTTTTCTGCCTCGTCCAAGGCGGCTTCGGCGAAGTCCGGGTTCTGTGCTATCGATGCCAGCGCCTGGGAGCCGTGGTTGGCCTCGAGCGTAGACAGCGTTTCGCGGGCGGCTGGGAGCCGCCGGTGGAGGCTAACGACCTGGGCCGACAGATCGGCGACGACGTTGTCGGCGTTGAGGATCGTGTCGCGCATGGAGCGGAACTCGTCCTCCTTCTCCTTGAGCGCCTCCTGGGCTGTTCCGCAGGAGCTGACGATCTCCACGAGCATCGCGCGCCGCTCTTCCTCGGATTCGGGGATGGAATCGTTCAGACGTTCCTGCAGCTCGAAGGCGTGGCGCAGCGTCGTATTGGCGTTGTTCATGGCGCGGGTAAACGGGCGGGTGCGCTCGGCACCGAACTCGGCCTGCGCGAGGTCGAGCTCCTTCTTCGACTGCCGGACTGCCTCGTCTGCAGAGACCAGAACATCCGAGGCGAGGTCGGTGAGGACGGGCGTCGGCAAGCTAGAAAGTCTGCCCACATCCGACGGCGAGATTTCGCGGGCATCCTTGGCCATCGCCTGCGTCTCCTCGCGGCGCTTCTTCTTGCCCCGGCTCGCCATCACCGCGCCACCACCGACGACCACGGCACCGCCGCCGAGCAACCACCACAGGCCATTGCCGTCGGACGAGCTCCCAGCGAGGACCTCGCCGGCGTGGAACCAATCGCCACTGGACAGCGCGCCGGTGGCCTCCGACTGGATCGCGGAGACAGCCGACGACGGCCAATCGGCGCCGTACTTCATGCCGACGGTGCGGTCATTAACCCCGACGACGAAGATGAGAACGTTATCGCCACCACCCGTCTTGAACAGCTGCGTGGCGGCCTGCTCGCCGCTCATCCCGCCGAGGTCCTTCTCCAGCACGTAGAACGGGACGAGGCCGGTCTGGGAGGTAAAATTGCTAAATTTCTCGTTCAGGGTCGCCTTCTCGTCGGCAGACAACACGCCGGCATTGTCGGTCACCCTGTCGGTGAGCTGCTGCGTCTGCACCTGCGCAGTGGCAGGCAGTCCAACCGCGAGCGGCGTGCCGATGGCTAGCGCCGCAGAGGCTAATACGGTTCCTACTAAGCGTTTCATAGCACCCAGAGTACAGCCTTGCAGGTACACTTAGCGGTTATCATGTACACCTACGACGCGTTCGACCAGGAGCGGTACGTCACAGAGGCCCCCAAGCGCAGTGGCCTTAAAGGTACCCCTCCGGATCACCGGTCCGTTTTCTCCCGCGACCGGGCCCGCGTCTTGCACTCCGCGGCCCTGCGCCGGCTCGCGGACAAGACACAGGTGGTGGGGCCGCGGGACGGCGATACTCCGCGCACGCGCCTCACCCACTCGCTGGAGGTGGCACAGATTTCCCGAGGCATCGGGGAAGGACTCGGCGTGGACGGGTCGCTGGCTGAACTTGCCGGCCTCTGCCATGACATTGGCCACCCACCGTTCGGGCACAACGGGGAAGTGGCGCTCAATGAGCTCGCCGCCGACTGCGGTGGCTTCGAGGGCAATGCGCAAACCCTGCGGATCCTTACCCGCCTGGAGCCGAAGGTCATGGGGCACGGCCTCAACCTCTCTCGCGCGTCCCTCGACGCGGCCATCAAGTATCCGTGGACGGCCCAGGGGCGGCGGAAATATGGTGTTTACGAGGACGATCTCCCTATCTTCCAGTGGGTACGCGACGGAATCGAGGGAGAGGGGAAGTCCGTCGAGGCGCAAATCATGGATGCCTCCGATGACATCGCCTATTCCGTTCACGATGTGGAGGACGGCATCCTCGCCGGGCGCATTGACCTGCGCGTCCTCGGTGACTTGGTGGAGCTGGCGGCGCTGGCTCAGAAGGGGGCGGCGATGTTCGGCGGGGATCCGGAGTCGTTGGTGGAGGCCGCTGCGAGCCTTCGCTCTTTGCCGGTGGTCGCCGAGGCTTCGCTTTTCGACGGCTCGTTTTCCGCACTTATCGCCCTCAAACAGATGACCAGCGAGCTCGTCGGCCGCTTCGTCGGCGCCGTCATCACCGCCACTCGTGAGCACAACCGGGATAGCCCCCTCGGCCGCCACCACGGCACCCTCGTCGTACCGCCCGGCATCGACGCGGAAATCAGGCTGCTGAAAACCCTCGCTGTCCTCTATGTCATGGAGTCGCCCGCACACCTTTTGCGGCAGGATATCCAGCGGGAGCGCGTGGCGATGGTGTACGAGTACCTGTACGGAGGGGCACCGGGCACCCTAGACCCGGCCTTTGCAGCGTGGTTCACCGAGGCGGATTCGGACGCGGCGCGCAGCCGCGTGATCATCGATCAGATTGCATCCATGACCGAGTCCCGCCTCGAACGCATCGCCCGCGAGGGTGCCGAGTACAACTCGTTCTACAGCTAATCGAGTTAATCGGTATTTTCTACGGGTCTTGCCCCCTTTGACAGTCAGGTGGCCTGTTAGCAGCCATATGAAGGGGTGGCAGGGTTCGTTGCCCCGCTAGTCCTCGGCATCCGGGATCTCGCAGAAGCTGTCGTAGTGGTCGCCGGTGTAATACCACGTGTCCGGGTCCGTCTTCGTCCCGCCGCCGACGACGATCCGGCGCTCACCGCGGTGGCCAATCCCCGGCGTGGGAACCGTGAACTCGCGGTAATACTGCGAATTCTCCTTGGGAAGGCGGTTTTGGTAGTTGCCAAAATGCGTGTTGTCATCGCCGGGAAAAGCGTAGGGGCCACCGCTTTCGATCGAATCGGCAACCGTGCGCGCTTCCTTGGGCAGGCTGTCGATGGGGCAGATCGCACCCGACGGAGAATTCTGCGGCTGATGCTGGTTGCCGTCCGTGGTCAGATCGATGCCGAAATAGGCTGCCACGACGGCGACCAGGAGACCAAGAATCCACGAGCCCTTCTTCACCCGGCCTATTGTAATGTGGGGATAACAACTGGTTGTAATCGGAGGTTTCATGGCGCGCGGACGGATTCCGGAAGAAGATATCGACTATATCCGGGAAAACACCCCCATCGAGGAGATCGTGGGGGAGTATGTTCAGCTCAAGCCGGCGGGTGCGGACTCCCTCAAGGGACTGTCACCGTTCAAAGACGAAAAGACCCCGTCCTTCCACGTCCGCCCCAACCACGGCTACTTCCACGACTTCTCTTCCGGCGAAGGCGGCGATGTTTTCAGCTTCCTCATGAAGCTCGAGCACCTGACCTTCCCCGAAGCCGTTGAATACTGTGCCGATAAGATCGGGTACCACATTAACTACCAGGGGGGTGGCACGGGAACGCGCGAGAAGGCAGGAACCCGCCAACGCCTCGTGGCCATTAACGCAGAGGCCCACCGATTCTTCGTCGAAAAGCTACAAGAACCGGAAGCGGAGCGCGCACGTGCGTACCTGACAGAGCGCGGATTCACCGCAGAGCATGCCCGTCACTTCGGCTGCGGATATGCGCCGGGCGGCTGGGACACGCTCACCAAACACCTGCTCCGCATGGGCTTTTCCGCAGAGGAGCTGGAGGCGGCTGGTGTCACCTCCATGGGGCGTCGCGGCCCCATCGACCGCTTCCACCGCCGCCTGATCTGGCCGATCAAAAACCTCGCCGGCGACGTCATCGGCTTCGGTGCGCGCAAGCTTTTCGACGACGACAAGCTCGGCAAATACCTCAACACCCCCGAGACGATGCTGTACAAGAAGTCGAAAGTGCTATTCGGCATCGATCTTGCTAAGCGCAATATCGCCCAGGGGCACCAATGCGTCGTGGTCGAAGGCTACACCGACGTCATGGCCATGCACGCCGCCGGCATCACCACGGCCGTCGCCAGCTGTGGCACTGCCTTCGGCGAAGACCACCTGCAGCTCATCCGTCGGCTCATGCTCGATGACCGCACCTTCCGCGGCGAAATCATCTACACTTTCGACGGCGACGAGGCCGGCCAGAAAGCCGCCATGCGCGCCTTCGAAGGCTCCCAGGAATTCTCCGGCTCCAGCTTCGTCGCCGTCGCCCCCGGCGGTATGGATCCCTGCGAGCTCCGCCAAGACAAGGGCGATGTCGCGCTGCGTGACCTCATCGCCCGCCGCATGCCGATGCTCGAATTCGTGGTGAAAACCATCCTTGGGCAGTACGACGTGGGCACCATCGAAGGGCGACTGCAGGCCGTCCGCCGTGTTGTCCCCATGATCGGAGCCATCAGGGACCCCGCACTGCGTTCCCAGTACGCCCTCCAATTGTCCGGGTGGGTCGGCTGGCTCAACGAGGACGAACTGTCCCGCATGGTAGAAGACGCTTCTCGGCGCCCCGCCGCCGCGCCACAGGTCGCCACCCGGGGCACAGCGCACCAGCCCACCCCCACAACCGTGCTGCCCGATCCGCGCGACCCCGCATTGTGGCCCCAGCGCGAATCCTTAAAAATCGCCCTGCAGGCACCCGACCTCGCCGGGGCCTCCTTCGACGAACTGGACCCCGAGGGGTTCTTCCACCCCGTCTACCGGACCATCCGGGACGGAATCGCCGCCGCCGGCGGTGCCAGCGGCGGCGACGGAAAGGCCGGATGGATCGCCGCGATCACCGACGCGATCGTCGACCCGGCCGTGAAAAACCTCGTCTCCGCCCTCGCGGTAGAGGAAATCCGCACCGATGCCGACCACTTCGAGGCCTACATGGATGGGGCGTTCGCGCGCCTGGAGGAAGGAGTGGTGGCCAACCAGATCTCCAACCTCAAGGCGACGCTGTCACGGACGCGCCCGTCCGACGACCCGGAGGCCTACAACGCGATGTTTAGCGACCTCCTCGTCCTCGAACAGGTGCGGCAGGAACTCGTCGACAGGGCAATGGGGCGCTAGCTGATGAAATCACCCATTCCACGCTATTTGAACCTGATCCTCGACGCCGTCCGGGAGACCGACGGGGGAGAGGTCGCCGATTACATCCCGGCGCTGGCAAAGGTGGACCCTGCGCGTCTGGGCGTTGCCATCTGCACCACGACGGGCCGCTGCTACCAGGTGGGCGACAACGCCCCCTTCTCCCTTCAGTCCATCTCCAAGCCTTTCACCTATGCGCTCGCGCTGGAGGAATCCGGATTCGAGGCCGTCAGCGAGATTGTGGGCGTGGAGCCAAGCGGTGATGCCTTCAACGAGCTCTCGCTTGAAGCCGATGGCCGTCCCATGAACCCCATGATCAACGCCGGTGCCATCGCCGTCAACCAGCTCATCAACGGCTCGGGGTCGAGTGTTTCTGACCGGATTGAAAAGATTCTCGGTTTCTTCTCGGCCCTTGCCGGCAGACCGCTCACAATCAACAAGGAGATTGCCACCAGCGAGCTGGACACCGCAGACCGCAACTTCGCGCTCGCCCACATGCTCCACTCCTTCGGGATCGTTGACGACGACCCCCACGACGCCGTCGTCACCTATGTCCACCAGTGCGCCATCGAGGTCACCGTCTCCGACCTCGCGGTCATGGCGGCCACACTGGCGAGCGGGGGAATCCAGCCCGTCACCGGTGCTCGCGTCATCGGGCCGGAGGCTGCGCGTATTGCCCAATCCGTGATGACCTCGGCAGGCATGTATGACTACGCCGGGCGCTGGATGACCAAGGTCGGAATCCCTGCCAAATCCGGTGTCTCCGGTGGTCTCATGGGCACGCTGCCGGGACGCATGGGCATTGCCACATTCTCCCCCAAACTGGACCCCACGGGCACCTCCGTCCGCGGCCGCGAGGCTTTCGCCTACATGAGCAGGCACATGGATCTCCACCTGCTGCAGGGCAATAACTACCGGGTGCCCGGTGTGCGCTCCATCCACGAGGAAAGCGACAAGACCGTCATCACCCTTCAGGGCTACGTCAACTTCACGGTGGCCGAGGAGATCTCCAGCACGCTCCTGCGCGAAGCGCCCGCGTCCTCGCGCGTCATACTGGACGTCTCCCGCGTCACGGGCTTTAACGCCATCGGCCGCAAGATTGTGAAAGAACAACTGCGCCGCATCCGCGAGGAGGGCGCACAGGTTGTCCTTTACGACCCCGAAAACCGCATCACCGACATGGATTACTCCGACGGCACGCGCATGGACGAGGTGGATACCCTCTAGTCGTCATCCTTTTCCAGGATCTGATTCCCATCTTCCGTCCGCAGGTTTTTTACCTCACGCATGCGCGGGTTCGGGTCGAGGCGGTTGGCCAGGGCGGTGCGCCCTGCCTTCACGGCATTCTGTGCGACGGGGGAGTTCACGGCGGCGGTGTATGCCCGCTTGATCTGATCAAAGCGTTTCCTACCCGCCTTGGTGCCAAGGACGTAACCGGCGGCCGCACCAACAACAAACTGAATCATGCCCACTACTGTACCGCCACTGAATGAAAAGACACCGGGCGGTTACCGCCCGGTGTCTGAGGGTGGGGCTACTCGGGCTCGAACCGAGGACCAACGGATTATGAGTCTGCTGCTCTAACCGACTGAGCTATAGCCCCGCAGAAAAGTATATAGTCCGCCCCCGCTAACTCTGAAATTGCTCCATTACCAGGCGATTTGCTCAAAACGTAGGTAGCCCGTTATAGTTTATCCACGTTGCAAGGAAGCAATATTCCTCCATAGCTCAGTTGGCAGAGCATTCGACTGTTAATCGAAGGGTCACTGGTTCGAGCCCAGTTGGAGGAGCCACAAGCCCAGGCCTTTACGGTCTGGGCTTTATCTCGTTATGATGGACCATTGTGTCATCTGTGGATCCCATGATTACTAACCTCTATTCCACCCTCGACCTCATCGGGGTGCTCCTTAACGGAATCATAGGCGGCGGCATCGCGCGCAGGCTCGACCTCGACTTCATGGGCACGCTCTTCCTCGCCGTCTTCACCGGTCTCGGCGGCGGTATGATCCGCGACACCCTCATGCAGGTCGGTCCTCCCGTTGCCATTGCCGAGCCCATCTATATGACGATGGCGCTCATCGGCGGCCTCATCTCCCTGTTCATCAATACTGAGGGGCGCTGGTGGGTGCGCATCAAAAACCATGGCGATGCCCTCGTCCTCGGAGTATGGGCTGTTGCGGGATCGACGAAGGCGCTCACCTACGGCCTGCCGTGGCAGTCCGCCATCGCCCTCGGCTTCATCACCCCCATCGGCGGCGGCATGCTCCGCGACATCGCCATCGGCCAAATGCCGTCCATCTTCGGGGGTCGCACCCTCTATGCTGTCCCCGCCTTCCTTGCCTCCGCCACGATGGTGGGCTTCCACTACTTGGGCTATGAGGCAGCTGGCATGATCGTTGCCGCCATGGTTGGTTGGCTCCTCACCTCCATTAGTTACTGGAGAGGATGGATCATGCCGACGCAAATCCGTGTCCCCGGTTCGCGCAGCGTCATGGTGTGGACTCGCAAGGCCGGGCAAAAGACTGTGCGCGAGGTGGATCCCCTCCTGCGTCGGATTAACTGGCTGAAGAGAAATACCAAAGAAATCCTCCCCGGGAGCAAAAAGCCCAAGTTGTAACGGTAGACTAAGTGGTTCATATTGACTAAACCGATTGGTGCGGTCTAGTGTCAAGGGGTCATATCAACGAAAACACCTTGAAGGAAGAACATGACCAAAACCGCACCTGTGGATTCGCCAACCCAACACAAGTCGAATCCCTTTACCAGCTTCGCCGCCCAGGTGATCTACGGTCTCATCATCGGCCTTATCCTGGGCTTCATCTCCCGCTCCTTCGATATTGAGTGGCTTGAATCTACGCTCACAGCCGTCGGCTCGGCGTATGTCACCCTCCTGAAGGTGCTTATCCCGCCGCTGGTTATCACGGCCGTCCTTACATCTATTGCTAACCTGCGCCAGGTGACCAACGCGGCCCGGCTTGCCTGGCAGACCCTTTTGTGGTTTGCGATTACGTCCCTTGCCTCCGTCGTTGTCGCCACGATCGTGGCGCTCGTCCTGAAACCGGGCGTGAATACGACGGTGGATGCGTCCTCGGCCGCCGCCCCGTCGGGGCAGGGCTCGTGGCTTGGGTTCCTGCAATCCATCGTCCCAAGCAACATCTTGGGTCTTTCCGCTCGCGCGACGGACTCGGGCGTTTCGCTGAATTTCAACATTCTGCAGATTCTTGTCCTGTCTATCGCTTTCGGGATCGCCTCGATCCAGGTGGGGAAGAAGGCTGAGCCCATCTTCGAGCTCTCGGCCAGCGTTCTCGAGGTTATCCAGAAGGTGCTGTGGTGGGTTATTCGCATTGCACCGATCGGCACGGCTGCGCTCATCGGCAAGGCTGTCGCAACATACGGTTGGGACGCTCTGACATCTTTGGGGATGTTCGTCATTGCGATCTATGTGGGCCTTGCGCTTGTCATGTTCGTGATTTACCCGCTCGTCCTGAAGACGAATGGGCTGTCTGTTGCGCAATTCTTCCGCAAGGTGTGGCCCCTGACCTCACTCGGTTTTGTTACCCGTTCGTCCATGGGTGTCATGCCGGTAACGGAGCGTACGACGGTTGATGCCCTCGGTGTCCCCCGTGCCTACGCTGCCTTCGCGGTGCCGCTTGGTGCCACGAGCAAGATGGATGGCTGCGCTGCGGTCTACCCAACGATCTCAGCGATCTTCGTGAGCCAGTTCTACGGCTTCCCGTTGTCGATTACGGATTACCTGCTTATCGCCTTCGTCTGCGTCATCGGTTCTGCTGCAACTGCGGGCACGACGGGTGCGACGGTGATGCTCACACTGACGCTGTCGACCCTCGGTCTCCCCCTTGAGGGCGTGGGCCTCCTCATTGCCGTCGATTCCATCATTGACATGGGGCGCACGGCTACGAACGTCACGGGCCAGGCGCTTGTCCCGCTTATCGTGTCCCGCCGCGAGAAGGTCCTCGATACCGCCGTGTACGAGGACGATGACCAGAGGATCAGCGCTAACATTTAGGCATGATCGATTTTTCCGACTGGCCCTGTGACACCGTCGCCGCCGGCTCGCTATCTGGCTTCTCCTTCGGTGACACGTCCGCCGTTTTCGAGTTGGCGAGCGTGACGAAGCTCCTTTCGGCTTACGCCACGCTCGTCGCCGTCGAGGAAGGTGTCTTTAGCTTGTCGACGCCCCTGGGCCCCGAAGACTCGACCGTCCGTCACCTTCTGGCTCATGCTTCCGGCCTCTCCCACGATGATCTCACCCCGCAGAAGCCGGTGGGGGAGCGCCGCATTTACTCTTCCTCGGCCTACGCGCTGCTGGGCCGGGAAATCGAGCGGCTCACCGACATCCCCTTCGGGCAGTACGCCCGCGAGGCGGTCTTCGAGCCACTCGGCATGGAACATACGGAGATCTACGGTAATCCCGGCTTCGGTGGCCGTTCGACGGTGGAGGATCTGCTTCGTTTTTCGGAAGAGGTCATTTCCCCGCAGGTGTTGCATCCGTCGACTGTCAAAGAGGCGACTACTGTGCAGTTCCCGGACCTCAACGGCATCGTTCCCGGCTACGGCAACTACAAGCCGTGCCCGTGGGGCCTGGGGTTCGAGATCAAGGGGGAGAAGAATCCGCATTGGACGGGGCCGTCCATGCCCGCGGATACTGTTGGCCACTTCGGCCAGGCGGGGACGTTCTGGTGGGTTCATCGTGTGTCCGGCAGGGGCCTTGTTGTGCTCACCGACCGCCCCTTCGGCGATTGGGCGAAGCCGCTGTGGATGGAGGCCAACGAATCCTTCTGGCTGGCAAACTCTTAACCTGGCCTTGAAAGACTGGGGGGTTAAGTGGTTGTTGAGGGTTGCGTGCTGGAAGTGATTCGCGTGACAATTGTGTCAATCCGAGGCCGTTGGGGAAGACGCACCTCGTCTTAGCGCTCCGCTTATGTCACGCGGAAGACGCTCACTTTTCGACGACGATTAAAGGTTTTCCCATGACTAACGCACTCCGCCTCCCGCACGTTGCCCCCGCAACCGATTCCACCGCTTCACTTCGGCTCACCGCCGTTCCTGTTCGTGCCCGGAGACTCATCGAAGATGCCCTCGTCCGGTGTCTGCCGGCCCCATCCCAGATTACGGATTACTCCTCCGACCCGTTGTATGCTGAGTGGTTCACGCAGTGGCACCGCGCTCCCGGACAACGGCGGATGGTCGAATGCTCCCAACTGCTTACTGGAAGCCCCGAAGGGCTGGGGGAACTGAAGCGAGCCCTCGATGACCTGTCGTGTTCCTGGGGGTTCAATGTCGACATGGTGATTGTGGACTAGCAGGAATAGGGTATGCAAGATGCCCCGCCGTGGCGGGGTGTGTCGCGAAAGCCGGGCCTATTCCAGTCCAGCTGTGTAAGCGCACGGGACCTTCCTGTGTATTCGATCTCCGAGTATTCGACCCCGTAGTTGACAGTGGGGTGGATCTGCTCGTCGTAGGGCGGTTTTCTGGCTGCTCGTTCGTCCTCGTCCTGCTCGTCCGTGTTCGCCCCGCCCGCGCCTCGCGTTTTTCTTGTTTGCCGGTGGTGTATCGGTCGTCGTCGTTGTAAATGGTGTGGTGTGCTTGGGAGTAGAGGGCGAGTGTGTGACTCCGTGCAGGAAGGAGCCAATAGCCCGCAGGAAGGAGCCAATAGCCCGCAGGAAGGCAAGCCCCGAAGATTACAGGTGGCTTATGTCTGCGAGAGTAAGATGCCTTTCTTCCAGGCGAGCTATCCACAAAAACAGGGTCAGTCTGCGGGCTGGGACGGTGCGATGTAGGAAACGAGGTCACCGACCGTCGACAAGCGAGAAAAATCCACCGTATCCGAGCGCACGCCGGTGGCATCTTCGAGCCGGACGGCAAGTTCCACCAGGCTCAGCGAGTCCACACCAATGTCGCTCAGGGGCTCTTCAGCCGATACCTCGCGGCCGGCGACGGCGGCAATGATGTCGTAGATGTTTTTCGTATCGGGCACGGTTTCCTCCTATACTTTCCCATCGAATAGACAAGCCAGTGACTACAAAAGGACATTGTACGGTGGAAATCTTCGATTCGGTGAGTACCCTATGGAAGCGCCTGATCAAGGGGAAGGAACAAAAGGCGCAGCAGTTCTCCGATACCGAGCGCCCTGGACTTGTCGGCGTCACCCACAAGGGGACAATCGACCGCGACGGGTTCCAGCTTGTGTACAAGGAAATCGGTCCGGCAGACGCAGACCTGACAGTCGTCTTCATTCACGGCTTCACCCTTGCCGCCGACAGCTACTTCATGCAGACGGACTACCTGCGCGATCAGTACCCGAACGTGAAGAGCCTCCTCATGGATCTTCGTGGCCACGGTGAGACCGGGGAGATACCCGCAGATAAGCTCACCATCGAGGCCTGCGGCGACGATATCCTGGCTCTCGTCCGCGAACGCAGCCCCAAGTCGAAGATCATCTTCGTCGGGCACTCAATGGGTGGCCTCATCGCTCTCAACGCAATCAAGAAGCACCCCGAAAATGTCGTGGGACTCGTGCTCATCGCCTCCTCCATTGAGTCGCTTTCGTCCCAGGGGCTGCCGCAAGTGCTTGCTTCCCCGCTTGCGGATAAAGCGCAGGAGGCCGTCGAACTGGCACCCGGCGACGCGCAGAAAATCAAGGATGCGTTCGCCACCATCCTCGCGCCGGCCCTGTCCGCGACGGTGTTCAAGCGCAACGGCACCGACTACAACCTCATCGAATTCCACGCCTCGATGATCGACAACACCCCGCTGGAAACCTTCGTCGGCTTTTTCGACGATCTTCAGCACCACGACGAGGTCGATGCGGCTAGCTCCCTTCAAGGCATCCCCGGGTATGTCCTCGTGGGCAAGAAAGACGATGTCACCCCCGAATCGCAGGCGGATCGGATCAAGGAGCTGTGGCCACAGGCGCAGGAAAAGCGCCTGGAAAAAGCCGGCCACATGCTGATACTAGAAACCCCCGATGCCGTGAACGCGGCAATCGGGGATCTCGTGAAGGCTGCTCAGGCAGCGCCAGAACACTAGTGGTCCTGCGTTGCCCCCTGGTAGGTGGCCGTCGCATCAGTGATCTTCATGTCCTTAGCAGCCTGTACCGCAACCTCGCGGTCGACTTTTCCTTCCCGGGCTAGGGCACTCAACACCGCCACAGTGATGGACTCGCCATCGATGTTGAAGTAGCGGCGGGCTCCTTCGCGCGTGTCCGAGAAGCCGAAGCCGTCGGCACCGAGGACCGTGTACTCGCCGGGCACCCACTTGCGGATGGAATCGGGAACCGCGCACTCGAAATCGGAAACGCCGATGTACGGGCCGTCAACCTTTTCCAGCACCTCGGTGACGAATGCCTTTTCCGGATCCACGGACGGATCACGCAGGGCGACGCGATCCTTCGCGCGGCCATCGCGGGCAAGCTCGCTCCAGGAGGTGACGGAGAACAAGTTGAGGCTCACACCGTAGTCGTCGCGGAGGATGTCGCGTGCCTTCAACGCCGACTGCATCCCGACACCGGACGCCAACAGGTTCGCGGAGGGGCCGTCACCCGTAGCCTTGTCGTACAGGTAGATGCCCTTGTGCAGGCCCTCCACATCGAGGTCGTCCGGTGCGGCTGGCTGGTGGATCGGCTGGTTGTAAATCGTGATGTAGTAGATCACGTTTTCGCCGTCGGCCGTGCCGTACATCCGCTCAATCCCACGGGGGATGAGGTAGGCGAGCTCGTAGGCAAACGCCGGATCGTAGGACACGACAGCCGGGTTTGTCGATGCGAGGGTGAGGGAGTGGCCGTCCAGGTGCTGCAAGCCCTCACCGGTCAGCGTCGTGCGACCGGCGGTGGCACCGAAGAGGAATCCGCGAGCCATCTGGTCGCCGGCGGCCCAGATAGAATCGCCGGTGCGCTGGAAACCGAACATGGAGTAGAAGATGTACATCGGGATCATCGCCACGCCATGGGTGGCGTACGCCGTGCCGGCGGCGATGAACTCGGCGACGGAGCCAGCCTCGTTGATGCCCTCGTGCATGATCTGGCCGTCGACGGCCTCGCGGTAGCTGAGCATGAGGTCGTCGTCCACCGGCGTGTACTGCTGGCCGAGTGGGTTGTAGATCTTCAGCTTGGGGAACCAGGAGTCCATGCCGAAGGTGCGGGCCTCATCGGGGATGATCGGCACGAAACGCTCACCGAGCTCCTTGTCGCGCATGAGATCCTTGAAGATACGCACCACGGCCATGGTGGTGGCGACCTTCTGCTTGCCGGAGTCCTTCATGTGCTTCTTCAGAGTTTCCGGTCCGGGGACGGTCAGTGGCTCGTAGCGGTGGCCGCGCCGCTCCGGCAGGAAGCCGCCGAGTTCTTTTCGACGCTCAAGCATGTACTTGATGGAGGGGTGATCCGGCCCCGGGTTGTAGTACGGGGGCTCCTTTGGGTTCTTCTCCAGCTCTTCGTCGCTGATCGGGACGTGCTGCTTGGTGCGGAAGTACTTGAGGTCTTCCAGCGTCAGTTTCTTCATCTGGTGGGTGGCGTTCTTGCCCTCGAAGTTACGGCCAAGGCCGTAGCCCTTGATGGTGTGGGCGAGGATGACGGTGGGCTGTCCCTTTGTCTCCAGGGCCTTCTGGTAGGCGGCGTAGATCTTGCGGTAATCGTGGCCACCGCGGTGGAGGTGCCAGATTTCCTCGTCGGTCATGTTTTCCACGAGCTTCGCGGTTTCGGGGGTGGCCCCGAAGAAGTGCTCGCGAACGTAGGCACCGTCGTGGCCCTTGAACGCCTGGTAATCGCCGTCCACGGTGTGGTTCATGAGTTTGACAAGGTTGCCGTCCGGATCAGCCTCGAACAGTGCATCCCACTCGCGGCCCCAAATGACCTTGATCACGTTCCAGCCCGCGCCCCGGAAGAAGGCCTCGAGCTCCTGGATGATCTTCCCGTTGCCACGAACCGGGCCGTCGAGGCGCTGCAGGTTGCAGTTAATCACGAAGGTGAGGTTGTCCAGCTGGTTGGTGGCCGCAGTTTGAATAAGGCCACGGGACTCGGGTTCGTCCATCTCGCCGTCGCCGAGGAAAGCCCACACATGCTGCTCGGACGTGTCCTTAATGCCGCGGTTGTGCAGGTACTTGTTAAAGCGTGCCTGGTAGATGGCATCCATTGGACCGAGGCCCATAGACACTGTGGGGAACTCCCAGAACTCCGGCATGCCGTGCGGGTGCGGGTAGCTGGGCAGGCCACCGTTTTCGCGGGAGACTTCCTGGCGGAAACCATCGAGGTCTTCTTCCGTCAGTCGCCCCTCAAGGAAGGCGCGGGCGTACATGCCGGGGGAGGCGTGGCCCTGGAAGAAGATCTGATCTCCTCCGCCGGGGTGGTCCTTGCCGCGGAAGAAGTGGTTGAGACCCACCTCGTAGAGCGGGGAGGCACCGGCGTAGGTGGAAATGTGCCCGCCGACCTCGATGCCGGGGCGCTGCGCGCGGTGCACCATGATGGCGGCGTTCCAACGGATCCAGCGGCGGTAATCCTTCTCGATGTCCTCGTCGCCGGGGAATTCTGGTTCGAGAGAGGTGGGGATGGTGTTGACGTAGTCGGTGGAGGTCAGCGAGGGCAGCGGGACGCGCTTTGCCGTCGCACGCTCCAGAAGTCGGAGCATGAGGAAGCGGGCGCGACCCATGTCGCTGGTTTCCAGGAGTCCGTCGAGGGATTCGAGCCATTCGCGCGTTTCTTCGGGGTCGTCGTCGTGCAGGTACGAGGCGACGCCGTCGCGGACGAGGACGTAGTTACTATCGTCCATCATGTTTTCTGCCATGGCGGGTTTTTCCTCCTAGGGGTAAAAAGATTACTTTTGTTTAAATTTTACGTGTTATTCCTCCTCGTCGCCGGGAATCATCTTTTCTAGGAGGCTTCCGTCGACGCGTTTGCGAATGAATCCGAACCAGGCAATAGCCCACAGGATGGCGAGAACAACGAAGGTAGAGATGGTGATTTTGCCCGCCGTATCCTGCATCCACATTGCAACAATGATGAGGGCAAGGAAGGCGAGGGTGAGGAAGTTAGTGACTGGCGCGCAGAACAGCTTGAAGTCCGGACGCTCCACTTCACCGCGCTTTGCCTTGCGCACGAAGAGCCAGTGGGAAACCATGATGGACATCCATGTACCGGCGATGCCGATGCCTGCCAGGTTCATGACGATGTTGAAGGCATCGGTGGGGTAAATGTAGTTGATGAGCACACCGACGAGCCCAAGACCAGCGGTGATCGCGATGCCGCCGGCGGGAACGTGGTTCTTGTTCATCTTGGCCGCTACCTTTGGGGCAGAGCCCGCAACAGCCAGCGACCGGAGGGTGCGGCCGGTGGAGTATAGGCCGGCGTTGAGGGAGCTCATGGCGGCGGTGAGGACGACAAGGTTCATGATGTCACCGGCATGGGGGACACCGATGGCGGAGAAGAAGGTGACAAACGGACTCTCGTTGGACGAGTAGGCATCGTACGGCATGACCATGATGAGGAGGAACACGGAGCCGATGTAGAACAGGGCGATGCGCCACATGACCGAGTTGACGGCCTTGGGCATGACCTCGCGGACGTTTTTCGCCTCGCCGGCTGCGACACCGACCATTTCTGTGCCACCGAACGCGAAGACAACACCGAGGGCCAGGGTGACCATCGGCGCGAAGCCCTCGGGGAAGAGGCCACCGTTGTCGCGGATGAGCTGGATGCCGGGATCGTAGCCGGCGCTGGAGTTACCCGTGACGATGAAGATGATCGCGACAATCATGAAGATGACGATCGCCGCCACCTTGATGAGTGCAAACCAGAACTCGAGCTCACCGAAGACTTTCACGGAGAGCAGGTTGAGGACAAACACAATGGCCAGAGCGCCGAAGGCGAGTATCCATTGGGGGATGGTGGTGAAGATGGACCAGTAGTGGACGTACAGGGCGACCGCGGTGATGTCCGCCATCACGGTCACGGACCAGTCGAGGAAGAACAGCCAGCCGGTGGCGTAGGCGCCGCCCTCGCCCTGGAACTCGCGGGCGTAGGAAACGAACGCTCCGGAGGACGGGCGGTAGATGGTGAGCTCGCCGAGGGCACGGATCATAAAGAATGCGAAGATGCCGCACAGGGCGTAGGCGAAGGCGAGGGCAGGGCCACCCATGGAAATGCGTCCGCCTGCACCGAGGAAGAGGCCGGTGCCGATGGAACCGCCGATGGCAATCATTTGCATGTGACGCGGTTTGAGAGCCTTTGAGTAGCCCGCGTCCGCTTTATCCACGTGTTGGGATGACGGGGAAGTCATAATGTGTTCCTAATCATACAAAGAACGGATAGTGTCACACTTATCTTAAACCCTTGCATCGTTAAACAATCTCACTACGCGGACGCTCCTACTTTCGTATGGTTCATGCCCGCTTTCGTGGAGAAACAGAGCAATAGGCGGTAATATGTAGTGCAATATTCAGTTTTTACTCCGTAGAGGAAGGTTTATTTCACGTGGCAGATGGTCGCGAGCAGGATTACGCGAAGATCCTGGGGGCACGTCCTGGTCTCATTGTTCAGGAACTGGGGTGGGATGACGATGCCGATAGCAACATTAGCGAGGCGCTCGAAGACGTGATCGGTGCCGATCTCGTAGACGAGGACACTGACGACATCTGTGATATGGTTCTGTGCTGGTGGCGGGACGAGGATGGAGATCTTGTCGACGGTCTCGTCGACGCAGTGCGCAACCTCTCGGATTCCGGTTGCATCTGGTTGCTCACCCCCGCGACGGGTACGGAAGGAACCGTCGAACCCGGCATCATCGCTGAGTCTGCGCAGCTGGCAGGTCTCGTCCAGACCGGCGCGCAGCGTCTGGGAAGCTGGCAGGGTTCCTGCCTCGTGCAGCGCGGAAATAAGCAGGCCAAGTAGGCGATTTTCGCGGACCCGACGGTCCGTGCTACAGTTACCTGCACGTCGGCGCTTTTAGCTCAGTTGGGAGAGCATCTGGTTTACACCCAGAAGGTCACAGGTTCGAGCCCTGTAGAGCGCACGCATAAAGATAAAGGCCAGACCCCCGCTGCGAAATGAAAAGCGGGGGTCTGGCCTTTTCTGGTACACACTGGGTACACACGCCAGGCTTTCGTAGAAAGGGAACGGACATCCGTGCAGTGGGGGATAATCACAGGTTTTGTCGCAGATAAGCTTTTCGGCGACCCACAGCGCCACCACCCCGTGGCCTATTTCGGCTCCTACGCCAGCTTCCTCGAACGCCACCTATACCGGGATTCGAAGCTCGCCGGCATCGGCTTCACCGCAGCCGCTGTTATTCCCCCGACGATTCTGGCAGCGCTTGCTCCAGAAATTCTCCTGCCGGTCGCCGTGTGGGCCTCGCTCGGTGGGACGACGCTGGAGAAGGTTGGCACGCAGGTTGCACACGACCTGGAAGAGGGGGACGTAGACCACGCGCGGACGTGGGTGCCGTGGCTGTGCTCCAGGGATCCGCAGGTTCTCGACGGCGACGGCATCGCCCGGGCGACGGTGGAATCATTGGCGGAAAACACCTCTGATGCGGCGGTCGCGCCACTCGTGTGGGCGGGTCTTGCCGGCGCGCCGGGCGTGGTGCTCCACCGTGCAGCGAACACGCTCGACGCGATGGTGGGGTACAAAAACGAGCGGTATTCCAATTTCGGGTGGGCTGCTGCGCGGCTGGACGATGTCTTGGGCTATCTACCCGCGCGGGTGACAACGGCGATCCATCTCCTGTTCGCACCGAAAAAGCGGGACACGTGGCAGCGCGTGTACGCGGCGGCGGCCAACCACCCGAGCCCGAATGCTGGCTGGGTGGAAGCCTCCGCTGCGGAGGCGCTGCGGGTGCGTCTCGGCGGCCGGACGGTGTATTCATACGGAGTGGAGGAGCGGCCTACCCTCGGGCACGGGCCGTACCCGACAACGCAGACGGTGAAGAAGGCAGTCGTGCTATCCCGTGTGACGCAGCTTGCTGCCCTCGGGGTGGGGCTCGTTATCGCTCAGAAGCGGTCTTCGCGGCGCGCTTCGAACTTGGCGTAGGGGTTGCGGCGCTGCCCGCCGTAGCGGGAGCGCTGTGGCGCCGGCTCATCGTCCTCATCGTCATCGGGGTCGGGGATGAGACCCTCGAGTTCCTCTTGTTCTTCCTCGTCGCGTTTTCTCTCCTTCAATTCCATACGAATGAAGTAGAGGAGGGCGATGGGCGCGCCGATACCCATGGCGATCCACTGGAGGCCGTAGGAGAGGTAGGGGCCACCGTCGAGCTTGGGCAGGGGGATGGCGTTGAGCACGCCGGGCTGTTTGTCGGCGAGTTGGATGTAGCCGTCGGCAAGCGAGGTGCCGGTGAGCGAGGAAATCTGCGGCAGGTTGATGTCGAGAACGTATTGGTGGGAATCGTCCGCGTGCGGTGGGCGGCCGGAATCGGCCTCGCCGGGCAGAGCATTGCCGGTGATGGTCACGGTGTCTGTCGGGGCGGCGGGGATCTCCGGAACTCCGGAATCCTTTTGCTGCGGGACATACCCGCGGTTGATGAGGTACGCGTCGCCGGATGTGGTGGTGAAGACGGTCAGCACTTGGAACACCGGGTTACCAGCCACAGACCGCATACGCAAGATGACCTCGTCGGAGGGGGAATAGGTGCCGACGAGTTCCACCTGTCGCCACGCGTTGTCGGCGGGAAGCGCGCCGTTCACAAAAATCTCGTCTACGGGGATGGGGTCGGTGCGCAGGGCCGTGCGGATCTGCGTATTTTGTTCGCTTTTGACCTCGTGTTTCCCCAGCTGCCACGGCGCCAGCACGGTGATGGCGAAGTAGGAGAACACGACGATGAGGACAGCCGTGATCACCCAGCCGGGTTTGAGGAATGTCCGCAGGATCTTTGAAGTGCTCACAGCCTCTTAGTCTAAGTGATTGATGCACCACTCAAAAAGACCAGGCAGGGAGCTCTCAATTTGGGTGCGCGTTGTGGTGAAACCACTGCGCCCGCCGTAGTACGGGTCGTCGATGGAGGCGCCACGTGGTGCCTGTGGGTCGAAGGAACGCAGGAGCCGGATCTTCGCGGGATCCGCGCCGAGGGAGGCGAGGCTGCGGACATGGTTGGCGGCGAGGGCGACGATGAGATCCGCGCTGAGGTGTTCCTCGGACACCTGTTCGGCGCGCAGGTAGTTGCCGTCGATGCCGACCTTCTTCAGTTCCACGAGCGCGCGCATGTCCGCGTGTTGGCCGACATGCCAGTCACCGATGCCGCAGCTCGTGACGCGGATGCGCTCCTCGCCACGCGTTGCAAGGAAGTCGTTGAATAGTGCCTCGGCCATCGGGGAGCGGCAGATATTACCCGTGCATACGAAGGTGACGTGGAGATTAGGCTTCGGACCAGTCATGCACATATTCCTTCAGCTCGTCTGGGGTGGCCACCACGTGGTGTGCCTGGCGGTGTTCCGAGGGGGTGCCATACCCCCACTCTACAAGGACGGCGGGGATGCCGAATTGCCGCGCGCCGTCGATGTCGTGGATGCGGTCTCCGATGAGGAGCATCTCGTCGGTTGTGGCGGGGTGGGGGAGGTTGTCCAGCGCGTAGCGGATGACTTTTTCCTTGGTGCGCCGCGGCCCGTCTTCTTCGGCGGCGGCGAAGAAGTCGAAGTAGTCGAGCATGGCGTAGCGTTCGAGGGTCTTCCGTGCGAACTCTTCGCCCTTGCTCGTTGCGGTGACAAGTTGGAAACCTGCGTGTTTTGCCCAGGCGAGGAATTCCGTCATCCCGTCGAAGGGGGCTGAATTGTCCCAGCCGTCCTCGCCGTAGTGCCCCAGGTAGAGACGCAGCCCTGCGGCCGCTTGGTCCGCGCTGAGCCCGAGTCGCATCATGGTCTGTTCCATGGGTGGGCCGACGATGGAGGAGACGAACTCCTCGTCCGGGTGGTTGATTCCCAGGTCATCGAGGGCGGAAAGAAAACTTGCTCTAATGCCGGGGAAAGAATCGATGAGGGTTCCGTCTACGTCGATGAGAAGCGTTTTCATAATGCCCTTCATTTTGCCATACTGTACAAATGCAGTATACGAGCGTCGACCTGGCTTTTCACGGCGACGAAGAAGAGGGATCCCGGCTCAACTTCGCCGTCAACGTCCGTGGGCTCACCCCTCCCAGGGGGCTTGTCGACGCTCTGGCGTCCGAGCTTGCCACCCTCGGCTCCTACCCCTCCGCCGCCCGTGAGAGGGCAGTCGTGGCTGAGCTTGCTCGCCGCCACCACGTCGCCCCCGAGCAGGTGGTCCTCCTTTCTGGGGCAGCAGAGGGCTTCACCATCATCGCTAACCTCGGGTGGCGCGACGCCACCGTTATCCACCCCGGCTTCACCGAGCCGGAGAACGCCCTGCGCCTCGCCGGCGTCCCGGTGACCCGGGCGATGATGGAGCCACCCTTCGACACGCTCCCCGCGATCGCCCCCACGCACCTCGCCGTCATCGGTTGTCCTATCAATCCGACGGGCACGGTCATCGAGCCGGTGCTGCCCGCCGAATTTTTGCTTGTCGACGAAGCGTTCGCCGACATCACCGACATCCCATTCACAGCGCCACCCAACGCCTTCGTCACCCGCAGCCTGACCAAAACATGGAACCTCGCGGGACTCCGCGTAGGCTACATGATCATCCCGGAGGGCGTTGACGTGGCGCGCTTCCGCCCCCACTGGGCGACAAGCTCGCTACAGCTAGCCGCCTTCGAGTGGGTGCTGGAACACGAGCCGGGGGATATCTCTGCCGAACGCGAGGAGATGAAGTCCCTCCTCACCGCAGCCGGGTTCACGCTCGCCTCGGATTCGAAGGCGCCCTACCTCCTCGTCCAGCCGCCCGGTGACGCGGAACCACTGCGCCAGGAGCTAGCCAGACGCGGCATCGCCATTCGGCGGTGCGATACCTTTCCCGGGCTAGACTTGAGCTATTGGCGGCTGGCCGTGCGGCCCGCCGAGGATGTGCGAGAACTGATAAGAGAGGTTCAACGATGCCAACCGTAGGCGATATAGTTCGGGTCATGGAGGCCCACTACCCACCCAGGCTCGCGGAATCATGGGACAAGGTGGGGTTGTACGTCGGTGACCCGGAGGAGCAGGTAACAAAGGTGGCCTTCGCCCTTGATCCGACGCTCGACGTTGTGCGCGCCGCCCTCGATGCCGACGCGCAGATGCTCATCACCCACCACCCGCTGCTGCTTAAGGGTGTCAATTTCGTCTCCACGGCAACCCCCAAGGGGCGGATCATTCACGAGGCGATCTGCGGTGGCCTCGCCATCTTTTCGGCCCACACGAATGCCGACTCCGCCCGCCCCGGTGTCAACGATGAGCTCGCCCGGCTGGTGGGGATCACCGGCGACACCCGTGCTCTCGATGAACAGACCTCCATCCTGGATAAATGGGGCGTCCAGTTCCCGGATAACGGCGACATCGCTGCCTTCAAGCGCGCCTTGTTTTCTGCCGGAGCGGGCAACGTGGGGAATTACAGTGACTGCGCATTCCACACCGAGGGGACAGGTCAGTTTCTTCCCGGCGAGAATTCGTCGCCGGCGATCGGCTCCCACGGTGAGCTAGAAACGGTGGCCGAGGTGCGCATTGAGTTCGTCGGCAAGCGAAAGGACAGGGAGCAGATCCGGGCGGCGATCTACCGTGCACACCCGTACGAACAGCCCGCCTACGACTGTGTAGAAACCGCGCCGGAACCCACCGGCACGGGGATCGGGCGCATAGGCAGGCTGGAAACGACCGTAACCTTTGCAGAGTTCGCCCAGCGGGTGGCAGACGCGCTACCGGAAACAGCGTGGGGTATCCGTGCCGCCGGCGACCCGGACAAACCCATCACCACCGTTGCCGTCGCCAGCGGATCGGGCGGCTCCTTCCTGCCCACCGCCGCAGCAGCCGGCGCGGATGTCCTCGTGACCAGCGACTTGAAACACCACATCGTCGACGACCACCTCGCCGCCAGCGACATGTGCGTCATTGACACGGCGCACTGGGCCAGCGAATTCCCCTGGGTGTACCAGGCGGAAAGGGCGATCACGAGCGAACTTGACGTGGATACTACAATTATCACGCTCGTGACAGACCCGTGGAACCTAGGCATTCGAAAGGAAAAGTAGTGCTCACACTCGACCAGGACAAGCAGCATCTTCTCGTCGACCTCGCCGCCGCCGAACTCGGTGGTGCGAGCGGCCCCACCCCCGAAGACCTCGAGGTGGAAAAGCTCGGCGAGCAGCTTGCCGAGGAACGCGAGGCCCACTCCCGTGCCGTCCTCGCCGCCAGCGACATCGACCTGGAGATCCGCCGCATCCAGCAGGACCTGGTGAAGCTCCAACGTCGCGAGCAGGCAGACCGCAAAGAGCTCGGCGCTGCCACCGACCGCGAAACGCGCAAGGACCTGGAGCACGACCTCGCCTCCGCCGCCCGCCGTTCCAACGATCTCACCGGTGAGCTGAAAGAAAACCACGATGCCATCGCCGCCCAGCGCGCCAACCAAGACCTCCACGCCCAGCGCGTGAAGGAACTCGAGGAGCGCCTCGCCGCCGCGCAGCGCGCCGCCGCTGCCGCCCACACGCCTGCCGACGATTCACAGCGTGCCGAGGACATCCGCGCCCAGCTGCCCGAAGACGTCCTCGCTGCCTATGACAAGCAGAAGGTTATCTCGGAGTTCGGTGCGGCCGCCTTCACCGGTCGTGCTTGCGGTGGCTGCAACCTCATTCTTCCTGCAGCCGACATTCAGGAGATCCGCTCCGCCCCCGCAAACGTTGTTCCCCAGTGCCCCGAATGCGGCACCTACCTGGTGCGTTAATGCTCGGAGTTACAGTTTTTGCCGACGGTGGCTCCCGTGGCAATCCCGGCATCGCCGGCTCCGGCAGCGTCGTGAAGGATTCCCACGGGAACGAGCTGCGTGCGTTGTCCCACTTTGTGGGAAAGACCACGAATAACGTCGCCGAATACCAGGCGCTCATCAACGGCCTCAGGGCTGCCCTGGAGCTCGGTGCGACGCACTGCCAGGTGTTCATGGATTCCAAGCTCGTCGTCGAGCAGATGTCCGGGCGCTGGAAAATCAAGCACCCGGACATGCAGGCCAAGGCCAAGATTGCCCACGAGCTGATAAACCAGTTTGAGCAGTTCTCGATTCTGTGGGTTCCCCGCAAGAAGAACGCGCGCGCCGACGAGTTGGCCAACATCGCGATGGATGCCGGCGCACAAGGCGCGAAGCCGGGCTTCGTTGGCTCTGCTGCCCCATCCAGCCACCCTTCGGATCCGAAGGTCGCGCCCTCGCATCCGAAGGATGCAGAGGATACGAAGGATAGGCAGGCTGCACACGCACCAGCGAACAAGGACTGGGTCGGTGCCACTACGGAGGCCCTGACCATTTACCTCGTTCGGCACGGGCAAACCGAGATGAGTGTGAAGAAGCAGTACTCGGGTTCGAGCGACCCGGCGCTGACCGAACTGGGACGCACACAAGCCTCGCGTGTGGCAACCTTCTTTGAAGGCACGAACATTGATGCCGTCATCTCCTCGCCCCAGAAACGGGCACAGGAGACGGCTCGGGGCATCGCCGATATGGCAGGAGTCGCCGTCCACACCGACGAAGCGCTGCGCGAAGTTGACTTCGGCACCTGGGAGGGGCTGACCTTTGCCGAGGCCCACGAGCGCGACCCCGAACTCCATGCCGAGTGGTTGGACGACCCGACCATCGCCCCACCGGACGGCGAATCCCTCGACTCCGTCTATCGGCGGTCGAAGCGGTTCGTGACCAAAGCACAGAAGACATGGGCGGGCAAGACCATCGTCGTGGTCAGTCACGTCAACCCGATTAAGGCCATCGTACGGCTCACGCTGCGCGCGCCGGGGAAGTCCGTTTCGCGAATGCACCTCGACCTGGCATCCGTGAGCACCGTCCAGTTCTACGCTGATGGTCCGAGCTTGTTGACGCTCTTCAATTCCACCGCGCACCTGTCCTAAAACGCCCCCTGGTTGCCCCCGGTGATTGCCTTTATCTGGGGGGTGGCTTCTGGCCTGGATTGGGGCGTTGCGCTGTGTTTTCCTGTTTTCTGAATCGGTTCCCTCGACTGAGGTTTAAATTGGTTTTTGTTAGCCCACTAGTATGTGGGGCATGAACTACAGAGCTCAGATCGCGGCTTTGTTGCCGCATACGATGGAGCTCCTAGGCGTTTATCAGGGGATGTCGACTGGGGAGATTAGGAAACAGGACGGGGTGGATGACCGCTTCGCCAGGATCATGCCTGGCAGGTTCGTGTCGAGTTGACGCGAAGCGTTGCTCATTGCCGCACGAGCAGGGCCGCTGCGGTGGCTGTGCTGGTTCTGTTTAATTCGATGCAGGCGACCAATCCGAAGAATTCGTTGACGGAAAAACCGATTGCGGGGTCGACGAAGATGCGGCTCACTTTAGTGGTGGATCAGCATTTGGGGCGCACGGCGATTGATAGGGCGCGTGCCCAGGGTGGGGATGCGGCCGTCAACTTTGTGACTGCTGCTGTTGGCGGCACGGGAGAACTACCCGCTGTGGAGCCGGTTGTTGTGTTGCCGGCGGATACTTCCATCATGGGGGCGACGGAGCATGAGATGTATAACTACATGTTGTCGTTGTCGGATGGGACGTCGGTTACTGCGTTGGAGTGGGCGCAGATGAAGCTTGCCGAGTTTGGGTGGGTGTTGGTGTTGGATCCTGTGACGGAGTAAAGAGTTGGGGTTTTTCCGGTTCCGTACTGCGGATGCGCGGTTTGCGGGTCCGCTTGAGCGAAAGATTCAGCAGGCGAAGACGCCGGTGTGTGCGGTGGAGGGTGTGCATGTGGGCGGATAAGTGCCAGATGCACCACAGTGAATCCTGGGTAAGCGGTGGCCCCACCACGTTGGAGAATCTCACCATGTTGTGCCCGTTCCACAACGGGCGCAACGATGATGATCCCACCAAGCCGAGATACGGCCGGATTGAGCGGATCAACGGCTTGGACTACTTTGTTCCCCCGTTTGGTGGTAGGCCCCGCCTCAACATGAGCACCTGCGCCCGCGGCGGGGCTGTTCGCCTGGCCCAAAAACAAGCCGGCATCCACACCCAGCCCGTGCTGTAGAGATCCCTACTCGTAGCGAAGCGCCTCGATGGGGTTCAGGCGGGCGGCTTTGCCGGCGGGGTAGTAGCCGAAGAACAGGCCAATTGCCAAGGAGAAGCCGAGGGCAAAGATTGCGCCACCAAGCGGAGGAAGGACAAACTGGCCCATGAGTTTCGAGCCAATCATGCCGATGCCACCACCAACGATGAGGCCGATAATGCCACCGATGACGCAGACGATCATCGACTCAATAACAAACTGCGTGCGGATATCCTTGCGCGTGGCACCGAGAGCCATACGCACGCCGATCTCGCGAGTGCGTTCCGTCACGGAGACAAGCATGATGTTCATCACGCCGATGCCGCCGACGAGGAGGGAGATACCGGCGATGGTGGACAAGATGGCGGAGATGGCGGTGAAGAACTTGTTGACCGACTCCAGCATGGCTTTGTTGTCGGAAACCTTCACCTTGTAGTCCTGGGATGCGTCGAAGAAGTTCGTGATCCGGGTTTTCAGACCCTCCACGTCGGCGTTGTCCGAGGGGCGTACGGTGAAGTTCGTGATGCCGGCCACGGACTTGTCCATTTTCTTAGCCACGGGGTAGGGGATATACACCGAGGGCGGACCGTTGAAGGAGATCGCCCCGCTGCTGCCGTTTTCCGAGTTGTACACGCCAACGATAATGAAGGACTGCAGTTCACCCTGGTATTCGACGCTGATCTCCCCGCCGAGGGCGGCGTTGAGGTCGCCATTGAACAGTTCGTCGACAAGCTTCGAGGGGATAACCGCGACGTTTCGGTGACCGGAGATGTCCTCGGCGCTGAGGAGGTGGCCGCCGTTCATCTTCATGTCCTGCATGTTGAGGGCATCGGCGTTGACACCCTGAACGTAGGCTTGCTCGCGTTCCCTGCCCTGGGTGACGGTGGCGTTCCACATTTGGCCTGCGTTGATGGAGATGTAGTCTACGGAATCACCGAGGCGGCCGCGTAGTTGCTCGATCGAATCGTCGCTGATGCGGTCGGATTCGTTGGAGGGGTCGGCGGGGCCGAACATGGAGTCCTCGTCGTCCTTGTTTTCCTCGTCGGAATCCTCGTCCGTACTCTTTTGCTGCAGCGTGACGTTGAGGTCGCTGGAGCCGATGTCGGAAAACGTTTTCTCCGATTGGGCTGTCAAGGAGTGCCCGAGCGTCATGATCGCCACCACGGAGGCGATGCCGATGATAACGCCGAGGAGGGTGAGCGCCGAGCGCATCTTGTTGGCACGGAGGCTGGTGAGGGCGAGGCGGATTGCTTCGCGCAGGTTCATCGTGCGGCCTCCGTTTCCGGCTGTGGCATACGCCCCTCGCCCTTTGTGCCATGCGGGTTCGCGATGACACCGTCGGTGAGGGTGACGATGCGGTCGGTTTCCTCCGCGAGCTCGGGGTTGTGGGTAATTAACACGATGGTTTTCCCCTCTTCCTTGTTGAGCTTGTGGAACATGTCCATGACCATGCGGCCGGTGTGCGAGTCGAGGGCGCCGGTGGGCTCATCGGCAAGCAGGAGCTTCGGCTCATTGGCCAGCGCCCGGGCGATGGCCACGCGTTGCTTCTGGCCACCGGACAGCTCATTCGGCTCGTGGCACATGCGGTTACCCATACCGACGAGGTCGAGGAGTTCGCGGGCGCGGGCGGCACGCTTCTTTGGGGAAACGCCCGCGTACATCATCGGCATTTCGACGTTTTTCTGCGCGTTCATGCGGCCGATGAGGTTGAAGTTCTGGAACACGAATCCGATGGACTCGCTGCGGTAGCGGGCGAGCTCATCGGATTGGGCGTTGAGAACGTTGACACCACCGAGGACGTACTGGCCACTGGTGGGGGAGTCCAAAAGCCCAATGATGTTCATGAGCGTTGACTTGCCGGACCCAGATTGGCCCACAACGGAGACGAATTCGCCGTCTTTGACGTAAAAATTGCACTTGTGCAAGACCGTCAATTCACCGGGCTGGCCGATGTTGAAGGTCTTGACAATATCTTTCATTTTGATGAGCAAGCTCATTAGGCGCCCTTCGCGCTCATCTCGACCTTGGCCGTCGCACCCACCTTGTCGCGGTACTTCTCCGCCGTGGTGATGACACGGTCGCTCTCCTCGAGGCCCGAGCTAATCGACGTATCGAAGTCATTGCTGTTGCCGGTTGTTACTTCGCGCTCCTCAATCGTCCCCTTGTTACCGCTGCCGGTCAATACGAGGACCGCAGTTTTACCCGCATCATTGGTGAAGACGGCATCGCGCGGGACAGCGATGGTGTCGTGCGTCTCCGAGCGAATAATCTGGGCCTTTGCGGAAGAGCCAAGGCGAAGCTCGTCGCCTCCGGTGATTTCAATCTCCACGGGGAAGGTGACATCGGTGGAGCCTGCGCCGGCGGCAGCTGCGCTACCCTCACCACTCGCGCCCGAGGGCATGCTTGCCATGGGGTCGTTGGCGACAGGGGAAACCTTGACTACCTTGCCGGTGAACTCCTTGTCCCCGGTGGACGGGGTGGTGAAGCGGACCTTGGAATCCTTGGTCACCTTGGGCAGATCGACTTCCTTCACCTGAACGACGATTTTCTTGCGAGAATCGTCAGCGACGGTGACAATTGGCCCCGTGGCCGGTGCGCCCTTCTGCGCCGGAAGTGCGGTAACGATGCCGTCAAAAGGACTGTTCACATCGGCGGAATCAATGTCGATCATGAGCTTGTTATTCGCCAGATCGCTCGAGGCATTCGCAGCTGCTGCGGAATTCACGGCCTGGTCGAGGGCAGAAGCGGAGGTTTCGAGGCCCTGCTTGGCGCCGAGCTTGGCGGCTTCGACACCGACGGTGGCATCAGAAACCGCGTTCTCAGCGGCGTTCACCTTGCGCTGTAGCTGGCCGAGCTCCTGATCGGAGGTCGCGAGAGCGTCGGCGTAGCGGTTTTCCGCCTTGGTGCGTGCATCCTTTGCATCGCTGGCCTGGTTTTCTGCCTGGCGTAGCGAGGTAACAGCATTGGCGATGGACTGGTCGCGCTCGGCGCGTGCGCCGTTTTCCCCATCGATGGTGTTTTGCAGGCTTGCGATCTCCTGCTCGGCTGCCTCGCGCAGCTCCGGAGTAAGCCTGGACAAATCCTGGTTTTTGAGCTGGTCAAGGCGTGCTCGGTTGAGGTCAGCCTGGTGTTCTGCTGCACCATTGACGCGCTGGACAGTTGCCAAGCCGAACTCGGCCTGTGCACGTGCGAGATCTGCATCGCGGGCAGCCTTACGTGCTTGCTCCGCAGCATCCTTCTGTTGCTGGAGCGCCGGGTCGTTGTCTTTTTCCACCTGCTGGGCGCGGTTTGCGAAGTCCTGCTTCGCGCCTTCGAGCTGCAGGTTGGCATCGCGGAGCGCGGAGTTAGCAGAGTTGATTTCCTGGTTGAGGCCGCGGTCGAGCTTTTCGCGCTGCTGTGCGAGCTGCTGCTGGGCCTGCTTGATCGCGTTCTGCGACTCCGAGCTGGAGGCAGATTGTTGCTGGCGCTGGCTGTCCAGCTCACGCTCGAGAGAGGATGTATCCATGCGGGCGAGAAGCTGGTTGGCTTTCACTCGGTCGCCGACGGCGACGGGCAGATCCTGCACGGGAGTCGTGAGCTTGGTCGACAGGGTTGCCGTGCGGATCGGCTGAATCGTTCCCTTGACGCTGACGCGGTCGATAACGTCCTTCTTCGCAACCGTGCGGAAGTCGGTGGAGCTCACCGTCTCCTTGGGGCTGAACGCTGTCAGGACAGCGCTGCCGATGCCAAAGGTAGAGGCGAGGAGCACGGCGATGATGAGCGGGATGATCACCCATTTGTGCCGGGAGAAGAATGTACCTTCTTCCTTTTCCTCGTATTTTTCGCTGAGGGACATGGGTTCCCCCTCCTCGGCGGCGAATTCGTCGTCGTCCCAGAAGGATTCTTCGCTATCTACCGGGTCGTTAGGCGTTGTTGGGAATTTTTCAGTGTTGTCTTCCATAACTTTCCGAGCATATATAGATGGAATCTATGTACCTTAGCGCACGTAGATGTGTTTTTAGACCTACATCAGCTTACCGTACTGTCTATCTGTTTCCAATAGTTGTAACTGTCAAGGATCTGTCCGGTCGGTGGGAATTTCATCGGCATGGGGGGAAGGGCTACAATTTTTTCTCGCGAGTGAGTCGACCATGGCGATCGCGTCGGCGTGAACGAGGGGACTGGTTCCCCAGCGCGCGCTGCCGAGGAAAGTCTGGACTCTATAGAGCACGGTGGTTGTTAACGGCAACCCGGGGCGACCCGAGGGATAGTGCCACAGAAACGAGACCGCCAGCACCGTTTCGGTGTTGGTAAGGGTGAAAGGGTGCGGTAAGAGCGCACCAGCGCGGTAGGTGACTGCCACGGCTTGGTAAACCCCACCGAGAGCAAGGCAAAAGGTCACATCCTTTAGAGGTGTGGCTGCGCAGGCGCCTGAGGGCTGCTCGTCCGAGTCTGCGGGTAGCTGCTATGTAGAAGGCCGTCAGCAATGGCGGTAGCGAGATGGATGGTCGCCACACGACAGAATCCGGCTTACGGTTGGCTCACTCGCCCACGCGTTTCGGGGCACAATGGGAAAGTATGAAGCTGTATGCCGCTGAATTAGACTTCTCCGACGTCGCCCGCGAGTTCCAGGTGGAGCGGGAATTCCCGCCCAACCTTGTCGAGGAGGCCCGCTCGGTGCGCGATCAGTTCGCCGCTCACCGCCGGGATCTGCGCGACATCGACTTTGTGACGATCGATCCGGTGGGGTCCAAAGATCTCGATCAGGCGGTATACATCACCGAGAAAGGCGATTGCCTCGAGGTTTGGTACGCGATCGCCGATGTGGGGGCCTTCGTCCGCCCGGGAATGGGGCTGTACGACGAGGCGCTTCGCCGCGGACAAACCATTTACCTCCCAGATGAACCCGCGCGGCTCTACCCGCCGGAGCTGTCGGAGGGCAGCGCCTCCCTGCTGCCCGGAGTCGACCGCCCCGCCGTGTGCTGGCGGATGCTTGTCGACGCTGCGGGGGAGGTGCAAGAATACGACCTCTCGCGGGCTACGGTTCGCTCCCGCGCGCAGCTGGATTACGTTAACGCTCACCATCCGTCGATCGATTTGTTGCCCAGGCTGGGGAGTCTGCGACGGGCGAGCTCACTGCGTCGAAAAGCCGTGAACCTTTCCCTTCCCGATACGCGCGTACACCGGCTAGACGACGGCAAGTACGAGCTCATCCTCGAACCACGCAACCAAGCCATGGACGACAATTCGGAGGTCTCCCTCATGGCGGGCATGGTTGCCGGTGCGATGATGGCCGAGTGGGGGCACGGCTACCTGCGAACGCTGCATCCTGCGCCGGAAGAGGCTCTCGAGGCTTTCGCCACTGAGCTAGCAAGCCTTGGGTTGACCTTCGACCCGCGCAGTGAGGTCGGCGTATTCCTGGCCTCCGTCGACCCAACCACCGTGACGGGAATGGCCGTACATAAAGAAGCAGCCAAGCTCCTCCGCGGTGCGGACTATCTCTTCCTCGATACCAAGCCCGCAGTGATCCACGCGGGCGTTGGAGGGATGTACGCCCACGTCACAGCGCCGCTGCGCCGCCTCGTGGATAGGTACGCCACCGAGTACTGCCTCGCCCGCGCGGAAGGACGCGCGCCGGAATCCTGGGCGCGCGAGGATGCCGAGGCTGTCATCGACACGATGCGCCACACCTCGCAGCACGCAAACACCGTGGATAACGCATGTATCCGGCTGACAGAGGCGACTGTCTTGCAGCCGTGGGTGGGGACAACTTTCGACGCGCTCGTGCTGAAGTCGAACGAGGAAAAGAACACGGCGAAGATCATGCTCTCTCAGCCGCCGATCATCTCCACCGACCTCGTCGGGAGCCCTGCCGAGGGAGACTCCACACCGGTCACGCTCGTTACAGCCGATCCCGCCGAGCGAGAGATCGCGTTCGCCTGGCCCGCTGACTAGTGCGCGCGGGTACCGGGCCGGAGAACGATAACGTGGGCTCCCGGAACATCCGGCAGGTCGTTGTAACCCGTCAAACAAAGCATGGCTGTGGAGCGCCCGATTGCCGCCGGTCGCGCCGGAATGTCGGTTGGAGCCGCAGCAGCCGCTTCGTCGAGGGCAAACTCGCGCAAGGGACCTGCGGAGCGGGCGAAAACCTCGAATGCGTCGTCCATTCGACGGGAGCGGAGCAGCCCAGCGAACTCGTGTGCCCGGGTGGCTTCCTCACCGAGGTAGGTGAGCCAGCCCACCGCAGCCCCGACCGTCGGCAAGCCCTCACTACCCTTCACCGAGATGACAGTGCGAAGCCAGTCACCTACGCGCGCCGGGGCGTCGGGAAGCTGCTGGAGCGTCGTTACACCGAAGTTTTTCAAAGCCTGGGAGACGAAGGTGCGTCGCCAGGCAAGCCGATCGCTGTTGTCGCGGGCCTCCGGCAGGCGCGTAAGCGCTGGGGTGATGACCATGGCGTCCTGTATGGCGGGCGCAACGGTCAGTGAGCCGTCTCCGAAGTCCACGAGGTTCACCCCCTCACCCGTGCCCCTCAGACAACCGACGAAACGCGCGCGCGGGTGCATCAGCCCCGTAAAAACTTCCGCAGCGCAATGCGCGACGGACGCGAGCTTCGCCCGGGTGGGCGCATCGTCGCGCTCGTCCGGCTCGCCATTGAGAGCGAACGCCAATGCTGACGTGACCGCGGCTGTGCGCCCCAGGCCTGCGTGCGGCGGAATATCGCACACCACGGTCACATTCACCCCCGGCGTATCCCTGGTCAAAAGCTGGCGGTGAATCATCGTGATCACCACGCCACCGAGTCGGACAGCCCATTCATCGGTGGGCAGACTGGAGGAAACATTCCACTCCGCAGGACTGTCATCCTCGTGCACGGGGGGATCCAGGATGGTCCCAGCCGCTTTTTCCAGCTCATCGGCATCGGCTGAGGAAATGTTCTCCTCGCTTCCCGTCTGGAGGAACCGAACGTGAACTTCACGATCCGTGCGGTAGGAAAACGCCACAGCGGCCTCGAGCGAATGAACCATGACCGCGCTCATCCCGCCCGTGAAATCCGTGAACTCGCCCATCAACACGCTCGTTGCGGGGGCACACGCCACGCCGTCAGGGGCAGACCACTGCTTCCGGTGCTCGCTAGACACAATGTCTGCCAGGTTATCCTGAGGCTCCGGCCACCGTTCCATTTCTAGCCACCGCTCCTTTAACATTTGTCGCGCCAACCGTTTACCGTCCCAGAGTACACGGCCACAACCAACGAACTCGGCTGTGTGCGAGGGAAACCAGGTAACCTGGGGCGCATACCAATCAATCCGAAAAGAGAGGACGACCAGTTCATGAGCGACAAGTGGTATTACAACGTGGAAACCGGCGAGGTGCAGCAGGGGAAGCAGGCCAGTTGGGATAACCGCATGGGACCCTACGATACGGAGGGCGAAGCCCGCCAGGCCCTGTCCATCGCTGCGGAGCGGACGAAGGAAGCGGATCAGCAGGACGAGACCGACGACAACTGGGGTAAGCCGCCGGCCTGGGAGAAGTAAAAACTACCAACCCGTTTCGGTGGAAGCCTCCTCCTCGTGGTTGTGGGCTTCCCTGGCTTCGCGCTGGCGAGCAGCCTTACGCACCTGCTTCTCCAGCTTGCGGTACGCCTTCCGGATGCTCTTCTCGGCGCTTGCATATTCCTTCAGTGCAGCAAGTCCATTGGCCATCTCCACGTGGTACAGAACGCCGTAACCGAAGGTGTCGCGGCCTCGTTCACGCGCCTCCTGTGCCTTCTCAGCGATGACATCACGGGAGGTGACGGAATCCTGGAAGTCGCCGAGTACCGTCTGCATCTGCTTGCAGGCGTCATAGAGTTTCCGCGTTTTTAGATCCGTAGCTTTGCCCACAGCCTCCGCTGAGTAGCGGAGCTTCTTGGCTGCCTTCCGCATGTTGTGGAAGTTTGCCTCGCGGTGGGCCAGAGGGAGGGTGTCATCCTCCCACTCCTCCACAGCCTTGAGGTGTCGCCGATGAAGCTTGATGTAAGCCTTGGACAGGTGGCTGGCGAGTACCGCTTCAGGAGTGTCGTCCACGGGATCCGTCGTATCTGCTTCCAGAGGACGATCTTCGGCAGCGTCCTCGGGTGATTCTGGGTGCTCTTCGGGCTGAACCGGTGCGTCTTCTTGCACCGTTTCGGGGGTCGGCGGATCCTTGATGACCTCGTCCAGGCAGCGCAGCAAGGTGAAGTACCGGTCGGAGTCGAGGTAGGAGAGGATCTCGTCGTGGGCGTTGCGGTAGGTCTCCGACATTGATGAGGTGAGGTGCGCGCGGGTTTCCCGGCCAATGACCTCGATGGGTACTTGGTCGACGAGTTCAGTGAAGCGTGCTTCGACCACTTCTGCGTCTCGCGCAACGCCGAGGAGCCCAGCAAGGTACTTGAGTTCCTTTTCCAGTTCAGTGACGCGGGGACCAGTGATGATTCCCTCAAAGGTTTGAATATGGCTGCGAAGCTCCCGGGTGGCAACTCGCATCTGGTGGACGGAATCCCACTCATCGCGGCGAACCTGCGGATCCATCTCAATTATTCTGTCGCGCCCTTCAGCCAAGGCGGTGACGACGGCATGGAGCGGAGAATCCTCTTCTACCTGGGCGACAGGAGCCGGAGAGGAGACATTGTCTACGGAATCGCCGAGAGCCATAACGAGTTTAGATGGGCTGTGGGAGACGGACGCGCCGTTGACTATGAGGAGGCGCGTGGCGGACGTGAGGATCTCCTGCCCTTTATCTGTGCGTGACACATCATTGCCGAGTTCCACCTCCCACTCGCGCCAGGAGGTTCGGTTGCCTCCGGGAAGAAGAGACCAAGCGGTGACGTGGTCGTCACAGAACTCCGCCATCTCGGTTCCGTTGAAGGCACGCAGGACAGTTTCGTGCCGTACATTGTCCACTTGGGCGATGGGGACGAGTTCCCGGTTGCGGGTGAGGACCTTCACCGGGTGCAGAACTTCCTCCGGTGGGGTCAGTGGCCCCTCCTGCTCGGGATCGAAGTCGGCGTGCACCTCTACCCGTCCGAGATCGGAGGGGAGCTTGAGGTGCCAGCCGGAGTCTTTTCCGCCGGTGCGCCGACGCAGAGTGACCTTCGCGCGGGTGAGCGCGAGGTCTTCCGTGTCGTAGTAGATTGCGGACAAGTGAAAGACATTCGTCTCGTCCACGGAATCCACGTGCGCGATCTTTGTGAAATCCGGAACCGGCAGTGTGTCAGAGACAGCGAACTTAGCTTCGACCTCGAGGAAATTTTGTGTGCCCATACCCCTTTTCTATCAGGTTCTGGCGGGCTGCGTGGGGCGAGGGCAGTTTAGGCACCGATGCTTCGCCGCCCACCAACTCCGGAAGAATCGCCGCCGAAGTGAGAAGACTTCGCTGACCGGGCTCCCTCCTGGTATCCGGCATCGTTCCGGGCATGAATATGAGTTGTGGATGTCTCCGGGAATAGGTCGCGGAAGGTCTTATCCACAGCGGCGGTTGTCTCCACCAAGGCGGAGTGGGAGGCCTCGTGTGCGTCGGCTATATCCCGTGTTGCAGAGGCAAGAATATCTCCGATCTCTGAAGCGTACGCAATAATGAAGCTGCGTCGGAATGAGGTTGTGGTGCCTGTGCTTCGTGCCTCGCGTGCGCGTGGTGAGTTCTCCATGAAATACAGGCACTGTCGTTCCAGACTGGCAAACATGTCACTGACGTAGACGAGATCCGCGGCGTATCCGACGGTGCACATGACACCGGTAGAAGTCAGTGCGATGACTCGTACACCGCAGTTTCTGGCGATCGCGCAGAGGAGCAGACTCTTTTCTCGCACATACGGGGCGGAAATGAGCACTCGCTTGGTACCTACGTGTCGGGGCTGATCCACAGTAGCAGCGGCAACGTTGTACTTGGCCTGTAAAGCAGCCGCTTTCTGAATGTAGGTAGCCGCTTCCTCTTCGTAGGGAGTCGATTCGGCCTTTCGCAACAGAGCTGTGATTTTACGTTGCGCTTTTCGCTGCTCTTCCGGCAGATTGTCATCGTCAGCGCATGGATCCTCGGCCAGGCGAAGGTCGACGGACGTGATTTGAGGAAGCTTGCGCAGCTGCTCCCAAAGTGTATGGAGGTTTATTGAGGACGCATCCCGTTTTTCTGCATATGGACATTCGACGTGCCAGTGGTAGCGCACCTCTGCTGGAACCGCATCGCTGAGCTCACTCTTGGCTAGAAACATGCAGTAATCGAGAAGGGGGAGGGTGTTGGTCTTGGCTAGGTGGTGGCGGAGTGCTTCCGGTGTCCACCCGAGTAGTGCGGCGTGCTTGAGAAGGTTGATGGTGTAGGTGGCGAATGATGTGGTGCTCATGTCAGTGATCCTTTGTAGGAGAGAGTGGGTATGGAGGGAAGTCGTATGTTGGAATGTCGGACGTGGGCTGATCGTCACTATGCGGCGGGTCTGGCAAATGAAGGTCCTTTCGAACGAATGATTGCTTGTGAACACATTCCAGCACCACATACCCACGCCATCTACCCCCGTTTATTCGAACATATATGCTAGACAGGGGGAAGTGGGGAAAAATTTACCCCCGTTTCCGTCCCGCCGTGTGGAGGGTAAAAGCTAGATTGGTAGTCATGACAAGCTCGCAGGAATTTGTGCTCCGCACGCTGGAAGATCAAGACATTCGCTACATTCGCCTCTGGTTTACCGATATGTGGGGTATGCTCAAGTCCGTCGTTGTCGTGCCTGCGGAGATCGAAAGCGCCTTCGCTGAAGGCATCGGTTTCGACGGCTCTGCTATCGAGGGATACTCCCGCGTTGCAGAGGCCGACACGCTGGCGCGCCCTGATCCATCGACGTTCCAGCTTCTTCCTTTCGAAGGGGATGACGGCACAGGCCTGACAGCTCGCATGTTCTGCGACATCACAACCCCGGATGGACAACCCAGCTGGATTGACCCGCGACAGATTCTGCGCTTCCAAACAGAAAAAGCAGAAGAACAGGGATTCACCTTCCACGTCCACCCGGAGGTGGAGTTTTACCTGTTGAAGACGATCTACACCCACGGACAGCGTCCGGAGCCGACCGATCTCGGTGGCTTCTTCGATCAGGCGCAGAATGACCAGGCGCCAAACTTCCGCAGGGAAGCAATGAGCGCCTTGGAATCGATGGGTATCTCGGTGGAATTCTCCCACCACGAGACTGCGCCGGGGCAGCAGGAGATTGATCTCCGGCACACGGACGCGTTGACGATGAGCGACAACATCATGACGCTTCGCTACCTGGTTAAACAGGTGGCGCTGCGCAACGGCGTGCACGCCTCGTTTATGCCCAAGCCTTTTAAAGAGTACGCAGGTAGCGGTCTTCACTCGCACCTGTCCCTATTTGAGGGGGAGTACAACGCGTTCCATGACACCGACGATGAGTTTTACCTTTCCAAAACTGCAAAGCAATTCATTGCCGGAATTTTGCAGCACGCGCCGGAGATCTCTGCGGTCACCAATCAGTGGGTGAACTCGTACAAGCGCATTATGTTCGGCGCGGAGGCACCCACCGCAGCGACGTGGGGAATGTCGAACCGGTCGGCGTTGATCCGCGTGCCCGGTTATTCGCCGCAGAAGGCCAATACCCGGCGTATTGAGGTTCGCTCCGTGGACTCCGCCTGCAATCCGTATCTCGCGTACGCCGTATTGCTCGCTGCCGGGCTCAAGGGCATCGAGGAGGGCTACGAGCTCGCAGACCCGGCTGAGGAAGATATCGCAGCATTGACCAGGCGTGAGCGTCATGCACTTGGGTACGTGGATCTGCCCCAGACTCTCGACCAGGCGCTGCGAAAGATGGAAAAGTCCGAGCTCGTGGCCAATACCCTCGGGGAGAAAGTGTTCGAGTTCTTCCTGCGGACAAAATGGGCCGAGATGCGTGAGTACCAGGCGCAGATTACGTCGTGGGAGCTCGAATCGAACCTCCCCCTGTAGTAGCAAGAAGCGAATCTTTCTAAGGAAGAAAAGTGCAATCACCACGGACAACGAGGAAAGCAGTTCCCACGCCGGCGGCGCTTGGCTTCGAGCGCCTGGCAGCGGAGTCTGAGTTGGAGGAACTCGGGTGGTACAAAGCCGAGCACAGTGACCTGCTGCGCGACATGTCGGGAGCCGCCGACCCCGACCAGGTTCTCCTCGGCCTGTTGCGGTTCAAGGATGCGGTCTCTGCAGATGAGTGGAGCGTGTTTAACCAGAGCTTGCACATCAATCCTGAGCTGCGGTTGCGGATCTTTGGACTACTCGGGGCATCAACTGTCCTCGCAGACCACCTCATTGCCCATCCAGAACAGTGGCAGGAGGTAGGAAAACCGGCACCGACACCGGGGGAGATGATGCGTTTCATGCTCGAGGCAGTCGATGCTCGCCCGGACTGCAGCCACGAGGGATGCGGTGCGACGGACAGCCTCGATACTCCCGGTATGTATCGTTCGCCTCTTCGCGGTACGGACGCCGTCCGAACGATCAAACATGCCTACCGCACGCTCCTCATGCGCATTGCGGCTGTCGACCTGGCAGGGACGTTCCTCGTCCGTTCAACTTCCGGGGCGGTGGCGATTCCCGTCCCCTACACCCACGTTACGGCGATGCTCTCGACGCTTGCCGACGCCGCCCTGACCGCAACTCTCGCATGTGCGCAGGGCACGGTGTGGGGCGATGAACAGGCCGACGCGAGGTTGTCTGTGATAGCGCTCGGCAAGTGCGGTGCGCGGGAGCTCAACTACATCTCGGATGTGGATGTCATCTTCGTGGCGGAGCCAGCTTCGCCGAAGGTCACACGCGTGGCTAGTGAGTTCATACGTATCGGCTCGCAGGCACTGTTCGATGTCGATGCGGGACTGCGTCCCGAGGGCAAGAACGGTGCGTTGGTGCGGACGCTGGAATCGCACAAGGCGTACTACTCGCGGTGGGCCGAAACCTGGGAATTCCAGGCTCTCCTCAAGTCCCGGCCGCAGACAGGTGATATGGCACTCGGCCAGGACTATATCGACGCGCTACACCCTCTGGTGTGGGAAGCGTCGCGGAGGGATTCGTTCGTTCCCGATGTGCAGGCGATGCGTAGTCGTGTGATCCGCAACGTGCCCGAGAACCTTAAGTCCCGAGAGCTCAAGCTCGGCCGCGGTGGACTGCGTGACGTTGAGTTCGCCGTCCAGCTACTCCAAATGGTGCATGGGCGCGTGGACGAATCCCTGCGGGTGAGCTCCACTGTCGCTGCACTCAACGCCCTCATCGCAGGCGGGTATGTCGGCCGCGAGGATGGACACGCACTCATTAAAAACTACGAGTTCATGCGGCTTCTTGAGCATCGCCTGCAACTCCAGCGCCTGCGTCGTACACACACGATGCCGAAGGAGAAAGATGTCGAATCGCTGCGTAGGATCGCCCGCGCGGCGGGGATAGCAGGCACCGGTGGGCACAGCTCTGCAGTACAGCTCTTAGAGCTGTACCGCAAGACGCAACACTCGATCGCAGACATTCACACCAAACTGTTCTACCGGCCACTCTTGAACTCGGTAGTGAACCTGGATACGGGGACGCTTGCTCTGTCCCCAGAGGCCGCGAGGCGCCAGCTTGGGGCCCTCAACTACAACTTCCCCGACCGTGCCTACCAGCATCTGCAGGTGCTGGCCTCGGGCTCCTCGCGGAAGCAGAAGTTGCAGCAGCTTCTGCTGCCGAGCCTGATGACGTGGTTGGGGTCTACCTCAGACCCAGACGCGGGGCTCCTTAATTACCGCAAGCTCTCGGAGACGATGGAAGACCGCAGCTGGTTCCTCCGGCTCCTGCGAGATGAAGGGGCTGTGGGGAAACGGCTCATGCATATTTTGGGCACGTCGCCGTATGTCTCCGAACTTCTATTGTCCTCACCTGACACGGTCAAGCTTCTCGGAGACGGAGCGAATAACCCGAAGCTTATTTCCACTAATCCGGAAAAGGTTCGCACGGCTCTCGTCGCCGCAGCCGGCAGGCAGTCCAGCCCCGAGCAGTCAATCGCCGTGGCGCGATCGCTGCGGCGGGCTGAGCTCGCCCGCATTGGTGCAGCAGACCTTTTGGGGATGATGGATGTACGGGACGTGTGTCGCTCGTTGTCCATCGTCTGGGATGCCGTCCTCCACGCCGCTTTGGCGGCGGAGATCCGAGCTGCGGGAGAGCCGAAGGCGCGAATCGCGGTTATTGGTATGGGACGCTTGGGCGGCGCGGAACTCGGATACGGGTCGGATGCCGACGTGTTATTCGTTTGCGATCCGTTGCCGGGTGTCGGTGACACGGAGGCTGTCACATGGTCCATCGGTGTCTGTGATCGGATGCGTCGCAGGCTGGCCAAGCCATCCGGGGATCCGCCACTTGATGTTGACCTCGGTTTGCGCCCAGAGGGCCGGTCGGGGCCGGTGGTTCGCACGTTGGCGAGCTATGCCACCTACTACGAGAAGTGGGCGGAGACCTGGGAGATGCAGTCACTCCTGCGCGCTACCTACATCGCCGGTGACGAAGAGGTGGGCGAGGCCTTCATCGCGCTTATTGACCCACTCCGCTACCCCGAGGGTGGCATCGACGAATCAACCATCCGCGAGGTGCGTCGGATGAAGGCACGCGTAGATAAAGAGCGGCTCCCCAAGGGGGCAGACAAGACAACGCACACGAAACTCGGGCGCGGGGCACTCACGGATATTGAGTGGACTGTGCAGCTGCTGACGATGATGCACGCGCACGAGTATCCGGCATTGCACACCGCCTCCGCACTGGAAGGGCTCGATGCCATCGAAGAGGCCGGCATCCTCGATGCCACAAGTGTCGAGCGTCTCCGCCATGCCTGGCTCACCGCCACAGGCGCCCGCAACGCTCTCGTCCTCGTACGGGGAAAGCGGACGGACCAGCTGCCTCCACCTGGTCCGGCGCTCGCGCATGTTGCGGGAGCCGCAGGCTGGGACCCGGACGATTCGCGTGGCTACCTGGAGCACTATCTCAAGGCCACGCGCCGTGCGCGCCGGGTGGTGGACAACGTGTTCTGGGGAGAGTCAGAGTCCGAGTTCTCGATCGAGCCCTAGCTTCCCACGTAGGTGCCCTCGGTATCGACATCATGTGCCCACTGGACAACCAGCTCCTGGCCACGTTCTTCTACGCGCCGGGTGAGCTCAGGAAGGTGCTCCTCAAGAATGCTGCCGTGCCACAGTGTCGTGCGCACCTGGAGATCAATCTCTCCCGCGTTCGCGATACCTGCCAGGTAGTCGAGGGACTGCCAGGACCGCCGCGCGCCGGCGGGGGTGCAACGGACAACCTCCGGGAGGTCGTCGGGAAGCCCCTTGACATCGAGCCCGATCCAGTCGGGGCACGTAGATGGGTCCTCCACCAGGCTGCGGATTCTCTCGGGGAGGTACCCGCACGTGTGGAGGCCGATGCCGAAGGTCGGTTCTGTGGCCCGAACAGCACGAATGGCGTCGGGAAGCCCGCGGTGCATCGTCGGCTCACCGCCGGAGAAGACCACCCCGTCGAGGAGCCTGCGGCGGGCGGCCGCAAGTTCGAGGACCTCAGCCATCGTGGATGTCGTCTGACCGCGCGGATCCTGCAAGGCGGGATTGTGGCAGTACACGCAGGCCCACGGGCAGCCAGTGGTGAACACCGTGGCAGTGAGCTTGCCGGGCCAGTCCGTAGCGGAAAACGGGATGAGCCCGGCGATGGCCAACTCAGGCATGAGCAGGGGTGGCTAGCTTCTCGGAGAAGTAGGTGCGCTCGTGGAACTCGCCCTTCTTGCCCGTATTGAACGAGCTCACCGGGCGGAAATAGCCCATGACGCGGGTCCACATTTCCGTCTGCTCACCGCATTGCTCACACGTCGGGTGCTCTCCCGAAAGGTAACCGTGGCTAGGACAGATGGAGAATGTGGGCGTGATGGTGATGTACGGCAGGCGGAAGGCCGTGAGTGCGCGGCGAACGAGGCTCGAGCACGCCTCGCCGCTGCTCATGGCTGCGCCCATGTACAGGTGCAATACGGTGCCGCCGGTGTACTTCGTCTGCAGATCCTCCTGCTCAGCCAGGGCGGCAAACGGATCGGGGGTGTGCGAAACGGGAAGTTGCGAGGAGTTAGTGTAGTAGGGTTCCTCCGCTGTGCCGGCCTGAATGATGTCGGGGTAGCGGGCGAGATCCTCGCGAGCAAACCGGTACGTTGCCCCCTCGGAGGGGGTGGCCTCCAGGTTGAACAGGTGGCCGGTGGACTCCTGGGCCGCTACGAGCTTCTCGTTGATGTGGTTGAGGATACGCAGCGCCATCTCGTGTCCGTTGGGGTCGGTGATGTCGTAGGCATCGCCGACAAAGTTGCGCACCATTTCGTTCATCCCGTTGACACCAATGGTGGAGAAGTGGTTGTCCAGGTTCGGCATCCAGCGGCGCGTATAGGGGAACAGGCCTTCGTCGAGTAGCGTGGCGATGGTCGCGCGACGCCGCTCAATGGTGTCGATTCCGATGTCGATGAGGTCATCGAGCTCAGACATGAGGGCTTCCTCGTCGCCAACGTGGAGGTAGCCGAGGCGGGCGCAGTTGATGGTGACCACGCCGATGGAGCCGGTGAGCTCTGCGGAGCCGAACAGCCCGTTGCCACGCTTGAGGAGCTCGCGCAGGTCGAGTTGGAGGCGGCAGCACATGGACCGGATCATGCCGGGATCGAGCTCGGAGTTGATGAAGTTCTGGAAGTAGGGGAGACCGTACTTGGCGGTCATCTCGAACAAGAGCCGTGTGTTCTCGGACTCCCAGGGGAAGTCCTTGGTGATGTTGTAGGTGGGGATGGGGAAGGTGAACGGCCGTCCGTCGGCATCGCCTGTCATCATCACGGTGATGAACGCCCGGTTCAGCATGTCCATTTCTTCCCGCAGTTCACCGTAGGTGAAGTCGCAGACTTCCTCGCCGATGTAGGGATGGTTGTCCGCGATATCTGCGGGGCACACCCAGTCGAAGGTGAGGTTGGTGAAGGGGGTCTGCGTGCCCCAGCGACTGGGCACATTCAGGTTGAAGACGAACTCCTGCACAGCCTGCTCCACTTCTTCGTAGCTCAGGTTGTCGAGGCGCACGAAGGGGGCAAGGTAGGTGTCGAAGCTAGAGAAAGCCTGGGCACCCGCCCACTCGTTTTGCAGTGTGCCGAGGAAATTCACCATCTGCCCGAGTGCGCTGGATAAGTGGCGGGGTGGCAGCGAGCTGATCGCACCGGGTACGCCACCAAAGCCCTGTTCGAGGAGCTGGCGCAGGGACCAGCCGGCACAGTAGCCGGAGAGCATATCGAGATCATGAATGTGGATGGCACCTTCGCGGTGGGCCGTGTTTGCTGCGGGGGAGAACACCTGGGTCAGCCAGTAGTTGGCCACGACTTTGCCCGAGGTGTTGAGCATCATGCCGCCGAGGGAGAAGTCCTGGTTGGCATTGGCGTTGACGCGCCAGTCGGAGCGGTCGAGGTACTCATTGATTGTGGAAATGGCATCGATGGAAACGCGGTCGTGTGTGAAGGTCATACATCGAATCCTAAGCCAGTAATTACATCCACGTAACTCCAACCTATGTTTGATGACACCCCAAATATGGAAAAAGTAAAAGAGGTAGGCACTACATGTAGTAGGTTTAAGCGTCTGTCCGCTGGAGTGATCTGGAAGATGTTGATTTATTAGTGTTACCTTCATCTCACTTTCCAATGCCCCCTTTTGGGGGAGGGTATACTCGGGGCCATGGCACTGACATTTTCCATTAACCTCGATGACGCAACGTTTGCCGATCTTTCTTCGCTTGTCGACGCCGCCCGCTCGTCCGGGGTCGCCGCCGACACGCGCGTTCGGCTCGAGGGGCAAACACTCACCCTCACCGTTGAGCCAACCTCCCCTGCCCCCGCTCCTCGCCCTCGACGCCACGACTCTCAGCACACCGAACCCGCCCCGTCGACGCCGCAGTTCGATGCTGGACCGCTGAAGGACGCTGTGCGACAGGTGCTCACGGACACCATCCTGAATAACAGGTAGGTGTACATACGGAAGGTCCAAATTGAAACGGCACCGGGGCCGGCTGTGGACCTCGGTTACGTAGAGCACCTGCCGGTATTCCAGGCGCTAAAAGAGAGTCCCCTTGAGTTTTCTCACCCAGTCACAGTGTTCGTGGGGGACAATGGTGCGGGCAAGTCGACACTCTTGGAGGCCCTCGCCGTAGCTATGCGCTTCAATCCCGACGGCGGGTTCCTGGGAGCGAGGAGTTTCACCGCTACCGGTGAGCCGACGCACTCACCCCTTCACCAGCTGCTGCGGGTAAGCAGGCCAGAAAACCCGCGTGCCGGGTATTTCCTGCGTGCGGAAACGCACTACAACCAGGTCACGAAGCTGGACAGGAGCGTTTCCTACGCAGGTGCGCACCGTCGTTCCCACGGGGAGACCGTGCTTGATGTCCTTGATGATGCGCTTAAGGACCGCGGTTTATTTCTTTTCGACGAGCCGGAGGCAGGGTTATCTGTCGTCAGTCAGATGGCGGTCATGGGGCACATCGCCCTCGCAGCTCGTCGTGGCAGCCAGTTCATTGTGGCCACTCACTCGCCGATTATCGCCGCGGTGCCGGGGGCGGACATCCGCAGCGTGAGCGAGGGCGGCATTGTCCAGACGGCATACGACGATACGGAGATGGTTCGGGCGACACGGGGATTTTTGTCTGACCCGATCGGGTCAGTTGACTTCATTATCGACGGTGTCTAGCTCCACCTTGTGCGATCCCGTCTTCTCCACCGCCTGCACTTCATCATCTGCGGCGGGCGTCGTAGGAGCTGCCTCTTCGGCAGCAATGACCTTGTAGTGGGTGTAGAGGGTGTTCTGGTATTCCGTTGACAACGACTTTCCAATCGCCTCTACGGGGGCGGAAGCAATGACATCCAGTGGGTAGTTCACCGTCAGAGTCTTCCCCTCGAGGCGGTAGCCAAGCAGAGGGATGAATGCGGACTTCATCCGCAGAAAGCCTCGAAACGCCTCGACAAAGCTGGGTTCCTTGGAATCATCGTCAACGTAGACCTCGCGAACCTTGCCCACCTTCTTGCCTTGGCTATCGACAACAGTGGCACGCAGAAGCTGTTGAAGCACATCGGGCTTGCCCACGAATGATCCTTTCCACGACGGTGGTTTTTTTACCTATCACGCATTGTACCGACCGCTGATTCCTGCCGGTGACCGATCAACACGACGTTGTAGTCTAGATCCTTGTCCGCGGTGATAGCGCACGTTATGAGCACCACACGACCGGGTGCGTGGGAACGGAAAATATCGGTGTCACCGGTCATCGCAGACTTACTGATGAGAAAAACCGTATCGACCGTCCAGCGCACCGTGACCCCGGCAGCGTCGACAAGCGAAAGAGTGGATCCCTGAACACTCTGCGATGGTAGGCGTGGTGACGGTGCAGAAAAATCCGTCCGCGCGGTGACGAATTCCGACAAGCCGTTGAGCACGTAACCTGACTGAGACCATGAATGGCCGATGAGAAATACCGTGCCTGCAGCCGCGTCGGCGGGCGGCACACCGAGCCCGTCAACCCACTGCACGTCATTGAGACCCGTGGCGCTCGGTTCGAGCGGATCGACTGCGGGAGTAGGCGAATACACTGCTGTGGAAATCGGTGCCGGTCCATCAAGAAACAGGCGACCAGTTCCAGAAAGAGTGGGTGGTGGTGGCGGAGGCGGAGCGGGCTGTTCAGACGTCGATGTCACAATGGGTGTTGGCAGAGCCTGTTCCGGTTCTGTCTTCGAAAATGACAGCACCCCTAGTGAGAGCACGATGACAAACGCGATGAGACCAGCCTCCTTGGCCATCGCGCGAATTTTCCTTCTGCGGGTGCGTGGACCGAAACGTAGAAACCCCCGTAACATAACAATGAGTGTAGACCTCATCGCTGGGGAACGCAGGGCAAGAAAAAGGTGGCTGCACAGCGTGCAGCCACCGGGTTATAAAAAGAGGGGGACGTTACTTGCGGTCGGCCTCCGGGTCGACGTAGCCGTCGATACCCTTGGTGTCGATCTCGTCGTGCTTAACGGTCTCGGACACGGTGCGGGTCTCCTGGACCTGCTCGGTGCCGAGGGAAACGCGCTCGACCGGGACAGACTCCTTGGTCACGTTGATCTTGTCCTCGTGGAGGGTGACGGTTGCCTCGGTGGCATCGGAGCCGACGAAGTTCTTGGCTTCCTCGGGGGAGATGGGGGTGCGCTCAATGCGAACCTCTTCGCGGGTGACCGGAACCTCGACGGTCTCCGTTTCCTCAACCTGGTACTTGCGGAGGCGAGCCTCGCCGGTGGCGACGCGCTCGGTGCCGACATTGAGGTGCTCCTTCTCGAGGATGATGTCGTCGGTGCGACCAGCGACAGGCTCGCGAACCTCGCGCTTGTCGGTGTCGATGACATCCTTAGCCTCTGTCTCGTCCTTGGCACCAGCAGCGCCGGCGAAGCCTGCGCCCGCGGCTGCGTGGCGGTTGGTGTCCTCGGTTACGTGCTCCTCAGCGGCCGGACGGTCGGTGACGTAGCTCTCTACATCCTGAACATCCGCGAGGCGGTAGTGCTCGTAAATCTTGTCCTGATCGGCAGCCGTGAGCTGGTTTTCGAAGTCGATTTCCGGTGCGTCCTTGATAAGATCCTTGTCAAAGGCGAGCTTCAGCTCGTCGCCATTGAGGCGGTGGCCACGGAGCGGAACCAGGCTGGAACCCATGCCGAAGAGACCATGGTTTACCTCGATGAACGTGGGCTGACCGGTCTTGTCATCAACGAAAAGGTTGTTGATCTTGCCGAGCTTCTCGCCCTTGGCGTCAAACGCAGTGGCGTTCAGGAGATCCTGGATATTCCTCTTGTCCGTCATCTTCTGTCTATCCTTTCTTAGGGCACTATCCCCGGCAGGAGGTGTTCGCCGCCGTCAGTAGGTGATAAGTACCGATCACAATAAATCTGGAAGAGAATCGGCGCGTGTTTTCGCGACCGATAAACTTGGTGATGTCTCGCGATGCGCGCGACACTGCAATCGAGTGTAAGGAAAAACCGCTCGGTTGGCCGGGGGTGACGGCGATGGTTCCACTTGGCACGCCGGTCCGTTAACTTTCTCGTAATAAAAAAATCCCGTGATATGGGATATTGTCTCCGCGTAAAGAAATAGTGATTAAACGAGTGAAAGAGGGGAAGGGTAGGGAATGGTTAAGACCGCTGGCAGGAGCGATGTATGACGGGTAGAGCCTGCTATATATTCAGTATTGTACTTAAAGTTAGCTGGAGAAAACCTTTAAATGTAACGATTTGGTAAAGATCGGCCAAAATCTTCCGATTTGCACCAAAGTACCCCCGCAACGAGGATGTCCGATGTCGCTTTTTTCTTGTTGTGCGGTATCGGGGGTAGAAAAAAAGGAGAGACAGAACTACGTTCTGTCTCTCCAGAGATGAGGGGAAATCTATTTAGAAGACACCCTTAGCCTTGTTGCCGAAGTCATCAGTGGTGATGTCGGCGGAGTTGAACTCCTTAGCGTTCACGTTAGCGTCGCCCTTGTGGCCGCCGGTCTGCGTGACCGTGATGGTGTTGGTCATGCGGTGGCCGCGGATGAGGCCGTCACCGAAGTGAATGTTGGAAACGAGGACCTCTTCGCCCGGCTCAATCGGGTTGGACAGGGTGACCTCGAAGGTACGGACGGACTTGTCGCGGTCGAAGCCGAGGTCGCGGGTGTATGCACCGTTGAACCAGCCAGCCGTCATGAAGCGGTCGACACCGTAGAGGTAGTCACCGGGCTTAGCGGTGGTCTTAACCTCGATGCGGTAGGTGGTGTAGGGGAAGTCGGGCTCGTAGCGCTTGGTGCCGGTGTTCTTCAGGCGAAGAGCGACGGCACCGGAGAAGCCGGTTGCCTTAGCGGTCGTGAGGCGGGGGGTGAGCTCGTAGTCGCTGTTGACGGCCTCGGACGGATCCTTGGCCTCAGAAGCCTTTGCGTCTTCCTCTGCGATCTTGTTCTCGGCCTCGGCGCCGGAGACGATCTCCTCGGTCTCGACGGGCTTTACTACCTTGTCCTCTTCAACGGCGGAGTCATCGCCGACAACGTCGCCAGCGTCGACGGAGGTGTTCTCCTCGACGGTGGGCTCGGTCTCGTTCTTGAGGTTCTCGTTGATGACGTGGTCGACCTTGTTGTTGGCGACAGCGTCATGTGCACCAGCTAGGGTGGAGTAGGTCTTAACCTTGACTTCCTTCTTGATAGGAGCAAGTGCGGACCACAGGGTCGGGGTGGACCAGGTGCCGTTCGGCTTGCAGTACTGCTGCGTGCCATCCATGGTGATCGTGCGGAAGCCGTAGGTGGCCTCGCCGGTCTCACCGGGCTTAATCGTGTACGGTCCAATGCTCTGGCCCTGATTCCAGCTGAGGCTGTAGGAAGCAGAAGCGCCGAGGGACTGGGACAGGGACATCGTGATGCCGTTGGAGACGGAGCCGCCATCCTTGCTGTAGCCACCGCCAATGTTCATGGAGGTGCTCATGGAGCGGTCGCCCTTGACGTTGAGGGAGATCGACTGGCTCATGGACAGGCTCTGGGAGAGCGGGATATCGTTGGTGGTCTGGTTCGTGGCAGAGATGGTGCCTGCAGGGGTGAAGTTGTCCTTAGCCTTGTACAGGACGGTGCGGTAGTCCTCCCAGGGGTTGCACACCGGGTGCGGGTTCAGGATGTTGGCCTTGATGTGGTCAGAACCGTGGAAAGTGTGAACGATGGGGAGCTCGGGGTTGATGAGCGGGGTCTCGTTGTAGTCGTCGCTGATGGTTGCGGCACCTGCGGTGGTGGACAGGCCAGCTACCACCGCTGCAGCAGTGAAGGAAGCTGCAATCTTGGTGAACTTCATCTGTATCTCCTGATCAGAGTCGTGGTTTCGGAAAGGGAAAGAATGGTAAGCCGCGCCACATGGAGGTCTTGTAAAAAAGACCTGGCCACTGGCTGGCAACGCAATTAAATCTAGACCAGGAAACGCCCTCGTTCAAGGGTTTTTTGGGGCTAAGTTAATAAAGGGTTAAAAGGGAAAAAGTTACGGAGTTGATGAAAACCTTAAAAAATTTAAGGTACTTTCGGACATTTGCAAGGTTGATGGGGGTTCTGGGGAGGGAACGAAAGTTCCAATTTTTCTATAGGAAAGTAAAAAACGTCCGACCTAATGGGGGTGGAGGGAGGGGGTGGTTATCTGAGAGCTTTTTCCGATTGGGTAAGTCGGAACTCATAGCTATATCCAGCAGTATTGGTTGGATGGGGAAGTGTCACTGCTTTGAAAGGTGGTGTGCAAATTGACGGTAGTGAATGAATCTTGAGTGGGGGGAGAAAATGGAAAATCCGCCACCTGATTGGTTCACAGGCGGCGGAATCTGAGAAGAATGTAAGAGAAGGCGGCTTAGCTGTCGGAAGAGGACTCGACAATGCGTACTCGGCGGGGCGCTGCGTTCTTGCGTCGCGAGGCGAGGAAGATCCCTGTGCGCAAGATCGCAATAAAGACGAGTCCTGCAAACCACGTTGCGGTGACCGCATGCCATCCGAACTGGAAGTCTGCCCACGTGTACGTGGTCGAATCCGCGGAGATGTCTAGGAGAATACCCATGCCCTGAGAGGCGACCATGCCAAAGATAAAGCCACCCATGTTGGCAAACCCGGTGCCTGTGGCTACAACATTGTGGGGCAATTCTTCGCGCACGAAGTCGAAGCCGTAGTTGGAGGCGGGTGTGAGGATCGACATGCAGACCAAAGCGATGACGACGGCGACGAGGCCGCGAGGCTTATCGGACCAGAAGAAGATGACCCAGGTCAGGCCAAGGCCAATGGCGAAGATGAATGCTGCAATGTCGCGCCGACCCCCGAGGCGCGCGGAAACGAAGCCGTGGAAGGGGCCGATGGCGAAGCTCACCACGGAGTTGACGGTGAGGACGAGGCCTGCAACTGCGGGGGAGAGGCCCATTCCCTGCGTCATCATGGGGAGCCCCCAGAGGAGCGTGAATGTGATAAGTGGTGTCATGCATGTGGCGTGAATGAGAAAAGCCAGCCAGACGATGGGGTTTTTCGCTACCTTCTTCACGGATTCGATGGTGTCTCGCCCGTGGCGGCCTCGCTTCTCGTCCTCCTGTAGGCGCGTAAGAGCGACGAGGGGAAGGAAGAACTTCCGTGCGCCGCGGAGAACCGCTCGGCGCTGGCCGTCGGCTCGCTCTGCGACCTGGTGGGCGACGACGTTGGCCTTCTTTACGGGCGGAAGCCCTGCCCGCTCACGCTTGGCAGCGTCGGCACGTTGGCGGCGGAGCTCCTTAACGTGCTCTTCCTTTTCGTGGCGTGCACGACGGATTTCTTCCATTGCCGCGTCGGTCTCCGGGCTATCGGCGACTGCGACACGAGCTCCCATGGCGACGAGGATTCCGACCGCGCCGAGGGTGACGAACGCCGGTGTCCATCCCGCCCAGTGTAGGAGGGTGAGGAAGGGAATCGCGGACAGGAACTGTCCTAGCTGGCCGAGTGAGGAGGTGAGCTGCGTGAACATCGGCGACTTGTGCAGCGGAATCCAGTAGGGGAGGATGCGCATCACGGAAAGGAATGCCGTGGCATCGCCCATACCGATGAGGATGCGGGCGCAGATAGCAACCCCGTAGACCGTGGTGAAGCCGAGGAGCAGCTGCCCGAACGCCATAATCAGGGCGCCATAGACGAGCAACTTACGCGGGCCGTAGCGGTCGATGAGTAAGCCTGCTGGGATTTGTGAAAGGGCATAGGTGCCCACTTGTACAGCGGTGAATACCGCGATGTGTGAGGCATCGACCTGGAACCTATTCAGGGCCTCAACCCCGGCGACGCCGAAACTGGTGCGCCCTGTAATAGCGATGATGTAGACAATAACGGCGGACATCCAAACCGCGAGGGCGCGGCGGGTGACTACTTCATGAGGATTCGGCATATGATAGCACCTTAATCATGTGGCACGGGGAGGGGTTAACATGGCTCGTGCAATCATTCCATAAATCACCATATTATTGTTACTTTGCTCACATAAATGATCGTTTTCGGGCAGGCGCTGACCGTCCTCTACGGCCTGAGAAAAGGTGGGGAATGCCGCGACGTGATGCGGGAACGTCCGCCAGCGGGAGGAGAAAGTAATGTGGAGGCATGCCTACACCCGAATTCATTATGACTTTGCGTGAGAAGATCGGCCACGATCCGCTGTTTTTACCCGGTGTTACTGCAATCGTTCTTAAACCTGTGCCGGAAGGAGCACCGATCTGGGAGGTTCCCCAGGTCCTCCTGGTGAAAAGAGCCGATAATGGTGCGTGGACACCGGTTACGGGGATCGCTGAACCCGGCGAGAATCCGCACGTGACTGCGGCCCGCGAGGTGAAAGAAGAAGCCGGTGTTGACGCAGAGGCCGTAGCTATCATTGGCACGGGCACCTCCGGCCCCACCACGTACCCCAACGGGGATGTGACGAGCTATATCGATATTTGCTACCGGATGGAGATCACCGGCAACGATGAGCCCTACGTGGGCGATGAGGAATCTACGGATGTGCGGTGGTTCTCCGTGGCGCAGCTTCCCGAGATGCAGCAACGTTTCCGACTGCTCATTGCCGATGCCGTGGTTAACCTGCGACACCCGGATAAGTTTCGCCCGCGCCTTGGGTACGAGAAGCGCTCGCACAATCAGTGATCACGCGCCGATCCCCACACACTGAAAAAGATATCCCCGCCACCGACTGGGTGGCGGGGAAAATTTTGGGTTTTTACTCAGGCTTGGCAAACTTTCCGGCCTTGACTCCCTCGGTGAATTCCTTCTTCAGGTTCTCAGCGAGGTCCTTGTCTACGTTGGCCCAGTACTCGTAGACGCGCTTCTCCGTCGCGGCGGAGATGCCATCCATCGCGCCGGCGATGTTGGACACGAAGCGCTTCTTTGCCTCCTCGTCGTAGACGTTGAGGTACAGGTCGCGTGCCTGGACGAAGTCGTCGTCCTCGGCGTGCTTCTTGTATGCGTAGCGGGCGAAGTCTGGGTCGTTCGGCTCCGGGTTGATGTAGAGGCCCTCGGCGGAGTCGTAGGACTTCATGGAGGACGAGGTCTCTCCATCGTCGAGAAGCCCGTCGATGACATCCGACTTGTTGGGGGCGTACGGGGGTTGCGACGGGTCGGAGAACTCGTAGGCCATCGGGCCGTTGTGCGTGTAGGTGACCACCTGGTTGAGGGGCTGGTTCACCGGGATCTGGCGGTAGTTCGGCCCGATGCGGTAGCGCTGCTCGTCGGCGTAGGCGAACACACGGCCCTGTAGGAGCTTGTCGGGGGACAGGCCGACACCGGGGACGAGGTTCGCCGGGTCGAGGGCGATCTGCTCAATCTGCGCGTGGAAGTTGCGCGGGTTGCGGTTGAGCACGAAGTAGCCGATCTTCTTGCGCGGGTAATCCTTCTTGGACCAGACCTTGGTCACATCGAAGGGGTTGAAGCGGTAGGCCTTGGCATCCTCGAACGGCATGATCTGTACCTCGACGTCCCAGATCGGGTAGTCGCCACGCTCAATCGCCTCGAAGAGATCCTGGCGGTGCAGGTCGGGGTTCTTGCCGGCCATTTCTGTGGCCTCTTCGTCGGTGAGGTTCTCCACGCCCTGGCGGGAGATGAAGTGATACTTCACCCATACGGGCTCGCCCTTCTCGTTAATCCACTGGAAGGTGTGGGAGCCGTAGCCGTTTTGGTGGCGGGTGCTCTTCGGGGTGCCACGATCGCCCATGAGGTAGGTGACCTGGTGGGCGGATTCGGGAGCACGGGTCCAGTAATCCCAGCGCATGTCAGCGCTCTGGAGGCCGGAAGCCGGTGTGCGTTTCTGGGAGTGGATGAAATCGGGGAACTTCATGGGGTCGCGCATGAAGAACACCGGGGTGTTGTTGCCCACGATGTCGTAGTTACCGTCTTCGGTGTAGAAGCGAAGGGCGAAGCCGCGGACATCGCGCATCGTGTCGGCGGAGCCGGATTCGCCTGCAACCGTGGAGAAGCGGCCGACCATCGGGGTGACGGTGCCCTTCTGGAAGAGCTTGGCTTTGGTGTACTGCGAGACATCCTCGGTAATGTGCAGTTCGCCGAACGCGCCGTGGCCCTTGGCGTGGGGGATGCGGTCCGGGACGATCTCGCGGTCGAAGCTGGCGAGCTTCTCAATGAGGTGCACGTCGTTCAAAACGATGGCACCGGTCTCGCCGGTGGAGATGGACTTGTGTTCGCTCATGACCGGCTGGCCACCGCGAAGGGTGGTGTGTGCGCCGGGGGTTGCGGGGTATTTGCCGCGGTCGATGACCTTGTCGGCTGCGGACTCATCCGAGTGTGTCATAAGGAACCTTTCCGTTTGTACGGGTGAATGTGTCTGACAACCACCCTACAAGAATAATTGCCTATTAGCCACGAGAAATCAATAGGTTGTCTACAACCTGCATTTCTTAGGGTTCCCTTTCCTTGTGGAGGTGCTGACTGAGGTTCGGTTTGTTGTCTTTTGCTTGTCGACGGCCGGTGGCTACGGTTTCTTGTAAACAGTTACCTGGGTTACAATCAACCCTGTAGTTGATTTACCTCTCAAAAATGTATGAGAGCGTGGGAACTGTGGTGTGATTCCACGGCTGGCGCGCAGCGGTAATGGTGACAACGCAGATTATCCACTGAGCAACCCAGAGATGTTTGAAAAAGCACCGTCTGGAACTTGGGAAGGTTCTGCAGCGGATGACCCGAGCCCGAAGACCGATCAACTGCGGATGTGATCCACCTTTTATGTAACCTCCGCGTACGAGGTTGAGAGGAATAACAATGCTCATAACACACGTGTGCCCGCGTGCACCCCTTCACGTATGCCTTCTACATAGGCGTTTTTTCGGTTCGCAGCTAGCGTCCACGCGGCGCAGGCATGACTAGCGTTGGATCCGCGCAAAACAATCAGCAACAGAGGAAGATGAACCGCAGCAGGCGGGTATCAACCGTCCTGCTGACGGTTTCGCTCATCGTACTAACTGTGGCAGTCGCAGTTATCTCGCTGGGTTTTGGTGCGGAAAAGATCCCAATTGAAACGGTCATTGATGTTCTCCAGGGCCGTCTCAGCGGCTCACCGGTGTCAGGTCCTGCAAACACGATTATCTGGGAGCTGCGCCTTCCCAGAGCGCTTCTCGCCATTGTGACGGGTGCAGGACTCGCAATAGCAGGTGCGCTCATGCAAACCCTTGTGAGGAACCCACTTGCGGATCCGTATATCCTTGGCATCTCCTCCGGTGCTGCGGTCGGCGCGACCGCCGTCATCACCATGGGTGTGTTCAGTGCTTTTGGTATTTGGTCGTTATCCGTAGGTGCGCTCTGTGGCGCGCTGGGGTCCAGCCTGCTCGTCTACTTCATTGCACAGACGCAGGGCGGGCTCACACCACTACGTCTCGTACTTGGTGGAGTTGTGCTCTCCGCCGCCTTCAGCTCGGTGTCGTCCTTCCTCGTGTTCCTGTCTGATAATCAGCGTGCCGCTAACTCAGTCATGTTCTGGACTCTTGGATCCGTTGCAGGTGCAACGTGGCAAAAGCTCATCATGCCGGTTGTCGTAGTGGTGTTGAGCCTCCTCCTCGTGCTGGGGTTCAGTAGTTGGCTGGATGCGTTGGCTGCAGGGCCACACACAGCCGCGGCATTGGGAATCAACGTCACGCTCGTGAGGAACTCAATCTTCATCCTCAACGCGATCCTTGTCGGTAGCCTCGTTGCAGTCAGTGGCGGAATCGGCTTCGTGGGTCTCATCGTGCCCCACGCATCCCGAATTCTCGTTGGGGCTTTGCACCGCAAGGTAATCCCTGTGGCGACGGTTGGAGGCGCGCTGTTCTTACTCGTTGTCGATGTCATTGCGCGAACTGTTGCTTCACCCCAGGAAATGCCCCTCGGAGTGGTCACAGGGATCATCGGCGCACCGCTATTCCTCTTCCTTATGGGCAGGAACAGGTACGCGTTCGGAGGCCGTGATGCGCAGCAAAGACAGCAAAAATACAAAGGACAGGGATGTGGCAGTTCCGGTTGAGCTGACACCTAACCAGACGGTTCCTGCCATAGAAGTGGAAAACGTTGCGGCGTCTGTCGGCGGGGTCACTGTGGTTAGCGGAGTTCAACTGTCTATCCCACCAGGCGCGAAGGTAGCACTCATCGGTATTAACGGTGCAGGAAAAAGCACGCTCCTTCGGGCGCTAGCCGGAATAGAAAAACCGGCGGAAGGAGCGGTCTACCTCGACGGCATACCTCTCCACTCGATCCGGGCTAAGAAGCGAGCCCAGCTTGTCAGCTTCGTCAGCCAGGAGGAAACCCCGCCGGCAGACCTCACTCTCGAAGAAATGGTGGCGCTCGGTCGTATACCGCATCGGCCCTCCTGGGCGGTGAGCACGGCGGACGAACAGCCCATCGTCAGAGCGGCACTTAGCGCCGTTGGGCTAGCTGATCGCATGAAAACCTCGTGTGACCGGCTTTCCGGTGGTGAGCGTCGGCGCGCGATGCTCGCCCGCGGACTCGCACAGCAAACAGCCGTGCTATTCCTCGACGAACCCACCAACCACCTTGACATTTCCTGGACGCTGCAGATGCTTAACCTCATCCGCTCGCTTTCCGGAACTGTCATTGTGGCCATGCACGATCTTGACCTCGTGATGCGATACTTCGATCACGTCGTCGTTTTGAACCGTAACCGGATGACCGCCTCTGGTCACCCAATCGATGTTTTCACTCCCGAATTTATGAACGACACCTTCGGTGTCGAAGCGGAGCAAATCGAACATCCCAAAACTTCCCGGATTCACCTCATCATCAATGATGTAAGCACAAGAAAGTAGGAAAATATGTCTAAACGTCTCACCAGTATTGCATCCATCCTCCTCATTGGCGGACTGGCGCTCACCGGCTGCTCCTCCTCCGGAACTGATTCAGCATCATCTACTAGCGAGGCGGAATCGTCCAGCGCGAGCACGAGTGACTCGGTATCGGTTACCAACTGTGGCGAGGAGAAGACCTACCCCAGGACCACACGGCTGGTAGTCAATGACGGAAACATCACCTCGGTCGCCCTCGCTGCCGGCGCATACGACAATATCGTTGGCGTCTCCAGCCTGCAGCGGGATGAGAGCATCATTGCTCTCCGCTACGGGGACAAAGTCCACGACTTGAACCAAATCTCCGAGAAGTACTGGAACTTGGAGAATATCCTGTCCGTCGACCCCCAAACAGCCTTTGCTGGTTGGGGCTACGGCTTCCGCGAGTCTGACGGTCTTACCCCGGCGGACCTAGATACCCACGGCATTTCCACCTACCTCCTTTCCGAGACCTGCAGGCAGGGTGGCAGCCAAGCCCGCGGCACCATGGACCCGTGGACGGCGTTGAACACCGACATTGAAAACATCGCGAAGATCGCCGGCGATGAGGATGCTGCCAACAAGGAAATCGCCGACATCAATGCGCGCCGCACGGCGATTGAGGAGGCCCCGCAGGCGGAGAAAACGCCGGTTACCTTCCTTTTCGATTCCCCCAATGATTCGACCGTATTCTCCTCCGGCGCCTTTGGTGCGCCGCAGGCCATCTTCGATAGTGCAGGTGTCGAGAACGCACTTTCGGATGTTCAGGACACATGGGTCGACGTGAGCTGGGAGCGCATCACCTCCGCTGACCCGGATATCATCTTCTTCGTTGACTACCCGCCTGTGGAGCTCGATGAGAAGATTGCCGCCCTGGAGTCCAACCCCGCCACGAAAGACCTGAAGGCGGTGAAGGAGAAACGCTACGTCAATTTGCCGTACGCCATGTGGGCATCGGGTCCCCTGAACATCGATGGTCTCGAGTACGTTCGCTACGCCCTGGAGCACTACGGTCTCCAGCCTGAAAGTGGAATCAAGCCGAAGTTGGACATTACCCAGCTTGACCTTCCCGGTAATGAGTGGCTCAAGGAAGCGAAATAGTTTTTTACCTCCGCCGGACTGTGGCCATAGAACTCAGTTCGTGACGAACCCACGGGGAGAGGGTGCACCGAAGGTTGTGCACCCTTTTCGCACCTTAAGCTTGTCCGGCCATCGCTTCCGCCAGCTCCTCCCTCGCCGTCGCCATCGCCGGACCGTACCAAAACAGGTTCCGCCCGGCGACGTGAATCGCAGGGACAGGGAAGTGCTGGTGATCTGTCGCGGTGAGGGCGTACGGCTCGTCGGAAAGCGCAACAACGTCGGGCGCGCGCTCCGCGATGTCGGCGGGGGTAAGGAGCGGGTAGCGCTCGTCGGTGACCACGTTGTCCCAGCCGAAGTGTTGCATGAGGTCGGTGGCGAACGTGTTGGCGCCCACCCAACGCCACGGCTTCGTCCAGATCGGCAATGCGACGCGGATACGTGGGCCGCTAGCCGGGTGGGGCCAGACGTTACGCGCCTCCTCTAGCCACGCTGGTACCGCGACGCGGAAAGCCTGAGTGAACAGGCGCGTCATGCTGTCAAGCGCCTTGACCCACACGGGGATGGTGAGTCGCCGCAGCTCCTCCACATCAACCCGCCGATTCTCCTCATTGTTGACCACCACGGGATCAGGCCGCAGTCCGGCGATGGCGGTGATGTCTGGGTTCTTCGTCCCGCGCACGCGGGTGACCGTGAGATCGGGCGGTTGCGTACACCAGTCGGTCGCCCCAATCAGCGCCGTTGGTGCGGTAAGCGCGATGGCCTCGGTCACGGACGGCACGAGGCTTACGACCCGCTGAGCCGGTTGGTGGAGGGGGACGGTGGCCCCGAATCGTCGATAAGCATCGGCATCCTTCCTGTAAAAGCCCCGTTTCATCGTAACCGGGTGCGTCGGAATCGGAGAAGTCGAGTACGCTTTCAATCACAATCCTGCACTCACGATCGGAAGGACACGTTTATGCACCCGCTCGACCTCCCCGACAGAAGTCAGGACTACCTCAAGGCGATCTACGACCATGAGGAACGTTCCTCCACGCCGGCCACACTGACGAAAGTCGCGGAGGTTGTCGGGCAGAAACCCTCCACCGCCTCCGAGGCCATCAAACGGCTGGCCTCAATCGGGCTCGTCAACCACGAGCGTTACCAGGGCATCACGCTTACGGAGGAGGGCAGCCGGATCGCGCTCGCCATGGCGCGCCGCCACCGCATCCTGGAGACCTTCCTCGTGGAGACGCTCGGCTACACGTGGGATGAGGTTCACGAGGAAGCAGACGTTTTGGAGCACGCCGTAAGCGACAGGTTCCTCGAACGCCTCGATGCTCACCTCGGCTACCCCACGCACGATCCGCACGGCGACCCGATCCCCGCCGCCGACGGCACCATCGCGCAGACGGCAACGGTCCCCCTGTCGCGCGTGGCACCCGGAACAGGGATCCGCATCGCCCGCATCGGCGACTCCGATCCCGAACTTCTCCGCTATCTCGCGGAGCAAAACATCCTCCCCGGGCACATCATCGACATGCCAGAGCCCCCCGTGGCCGGCATCGCTCATGTGCTTGTCGACGGCGCGGCCGTCGCCGTGGCTGAGGCCGCCCTGGGCGAGATCTTCGTCTCAGCGGGCGAAGCTGAATCCTAACAGGTGCCGCTCGTTATGTACGGGTGCGTCCTTCTCTGCCGCGGCGTTGATCCATTTGGCTAGGTGAATCGGCGTGGGTGGGTACTTCTCGCTGACGGCGTAGGGGGCGTTATCCGAGAGGCGCGTGGGCAGCGGTGCCCACGCGCCTTTGAGAGAGGGAAGCTCGATGGAAAGGAGCCCACTCGGCTCTGGGCCCGCTAGGGTAGCGGCGATTTCCCAGTCCACCCAGGCACTGTTCCACGTCTTCTTGCCCAGCAGGACGATAGTGACAGCAGAATCTTTCAAGCATTGTTCCCGTAGAGCGGATAAAGCCGCTGACTCGTCGCCGAGTGCACGGATGCTCTCTTCGGTGAGTTCTGGGCCCCGGGTGAGAAAAACCTCCCCCAAATTGTCAAAAGTGGACATAAAGTGCTCCGCTTCGTCGCGGTCCTCGGGGGCGAACGAAACGTAGACGGTGTGTTTTGCACGGCGGGCGAGCTTGGATTCGAGCATGTGAACCTTTCCAACAAACGTAGACGAGCATTCATCATATATCGGGGGGTGGTGTACCCCCCGTTTCGTGGTGCGCTGGTTTTGTGGTGCCGGTACGGTGCGGGGTATGGAAACATCTCGGGGGTTTGATTTTCTTGCCCTGTACTCGCAATCAGTGACGTGCATCCTGGAGCCGTATCAGGATTTGTCGGTCACACAACTCATCGCCCGTGGCAGCTCACCCAGACTTGCCAAACGGATCCACTGCCTGGCCGGCATCTACTTCGGCACCACCAGTGCCACCGTCAAGCAGGTGACCTGTCGCACTGCGGCGATCAGCAACCGGCACAATTTGGAAACACTGGAGCTCATTGAAACGTATGTCCGCAAGCTAAAAGACAAGCACAAAGCGTGGCAGATTCGCGTCGGGCTGACCGCCCAGCCAGCAAACGTGCACGACATCCACGCGCGCGGCAAACAACTTGTCGCCGCGATCAATGGCACGGGGGTGGAGAACCCGAAGAAGGCGGTGTCGACGAGGCGGGTGAAAAACTCCACCATGAAAGACCTGTGCGTACGCACCTCCAGCCACCTGGTCACCCAGGCTATAAACGCCGCCAAAGCCTACGCCGAAAAGGAACACCTCGACCTGGCAGACGCCATCTGCCAGTTGATTCTGGGCAATGCCACCGGCAAAGTCGCAACCGTTACCCCCGCTGTCATCGTGCCGCTTAACCCCGACGTGTTGGGGGTGACCCCCGCAGAACGCGCACACGCCGTCTTATCGCTTACCGACGGGTCGGTGATGCAAGTCAAAGACTTCACCCAAGTCCAAATCACCGCCTTCGGTTTAGCCCTGACTGTCAACCACATCACCGGTGAGGACCTGGGGTTGTTCCGCCTGGATCCAGAGGATCCGGATGCCCGGTTTGCTGATGCGTATCAGCGTCAGGTGCTCCGGCTTATTAACCCGGTGTGTGTGGCCGATGGGTGCGGGGTCGGTGCAGATTATTGCCAGCCGCACCATGTGGTGGCTTTTAAACACGGTGGGAAAACCACAACCTCGAACCTGACGATGCTGTGCCCGTATGACAATGGGCGAAACGATGATGATCGGGACCGTCCCCTGCATGGGCATGTGGAGAAAATTGGTGGGTTGGACATGTGGGTGCCCGCCTTCGGCGGCAAACCCAAACTCAACATGCACCCCTGCGCCCAAGGCGGCGCCATCCGCCTAGCACGAAAAATGGCCACACTAAACAGCTAAACACTGCTCGAAATACAACCCCCTCAGCAGGGGGTTCCTTTCGCACGTCGAAAAGCAAAAACCCCAGGCTCTTGGAGCCTGGGGCGAGGTGAGTGACTAGCAGTTGTAGTACACCGCCAACCCATCATAAACCGCCCTGACCAGCGCCAACACCCTCGCCACTATCGTCAACAACCCCTGAAATCCCGGAAAAATCCCGAACCACAGGCAAATAGCTACGCAGCTCATCACCAGCACCCGGAAACAGATGACTGTAGATATTCAGTGTCATAGCCGCCGACGCGTGCCCCATCGCCCGCTGCACCACCACAACCGACGCACCATTTTCAATCAGACTTGACGCATAGAAGTGTCGAAGCCCGTGAAAAGTCATATCCACCCCCGCAGCTCGTGCGGCCTTACGGAACTGTGCCCCAAGGCTAGCCGACGTTAACGGCTTGCCCTTCGCTGTCGCGAACACTGTCTCATGTGGCGCGCGTGGCACCCGCCTAAGCTGCTTCTCAATCACCCGCATCGTTTCCACGCCGACAGGCACCACCCGGCGCGACGCCCGCGTCTTCAAGGGCGCGAACTCGTGTGTCCTCTGGTGCATCTGCTCCATCACGGCAATCTCCCCACGAAGAAAATTCACATTCCGCACCCTGAGTCCACACAGCTCGCCCGCCCGAAGCCCCGTCTCCGCAGCAACCTGAATCATTGCCGCCAACGCCGGATTAGGGGACCTGCCAACCCCCGTGCCCTCCGCCACGGTGATAATCGCAGCGACCTCCGCCGCTGTCACAATCTCCGACCGCTCCACAGCCACCTCCGCGGCCGGCATCTTCACCCCACGCATAGGATGCCGGGAAATGACATCTTCTTCCACCGCCTCCGTGAAAATACCGTGAAGAATCGCACCGCACGTTTTAATGGTGGTTGCTGCCAGGGGCTGGTTATCCGCCCACGGCCTACCAGTGGTCAGTGTATCCAGCCACGCCCTAATATCAGCTGGTTTCACAGCCTGCACCCGCATACCCGCGAGCTCCCCAAGATTGGCCTGCAAAAAACGCCGGCCATTGCGCGTGGAGTCATTGGTGGCCTGACGGACGCGCTCCTTTACTAGGTCAAGGACGGTAAGGTCGGTGGGTGCGATCCATTCATTCCGTCGAACCGCGCGCTCTTGCTCTTGTAGGAAGGCTTTCGCCTCGCGCTGGGTGTCGAAGGAGCGTGAGCGCTCCCGGCCGGTGGGGTCAGTATAACGTGCCACCCACCTGATAGCCCCCGTCTTGGTTGTGCGTTTTTGTGGCTTCATCTGCTACAATCGTCCTTGTCTTTCCTTGAACTGGTGAGATTTACAGGCCCCTCCGGGTGAGTGTTTTTTATCAAGCGGCACCCACCCGGAGGGGCATTTTTTGCCTTACAGACCGAGAGCTTTTGCCTTCGCAGCAGCGAACTCCTCATCGGTCAGGATGCCGGCGTCGTGTAGTTCGGCCAGCTTCTGCAGCTGTTCAATACCACCCGTAGCGGGGGTAGGGGAGGCAGCGGGAGCAGGCTGATGGACGGTATCCCGAAGGTTGCGCAGGCGGTCAGCAAATTCAGCACCGCGCCCCTTCGGCAGGGTTGTCACCTCGATGACCGACCCCGATGCGGTTATTTTCACCGAATCACCCTTGAACGAGGCGCCTGTCTCGATGGAGGTCACGGCCTTCGGCTCGATCTCACGCATGAAATTGCTTGCCAGCCCTGTGTCTTTAAGGATCGCCCGCCGGTCGGTGAGCAGGATCGCGCACGTCTTCCCATCGGTCACACCACTGGTGATGAAATGCAGACGCTCACCGGGACGCATCTCATCGAGGAGGCCATTGACCTCGAGCCCTGCGAAGAATTTAGCGGACTTATCCGTGCGTGCCAGCACCTCGGCGATGCCGTGATCATCAACCGCGTCAGCGGGGAGTAGGTCGGTGATTTCGCCCGCGAATTTCCGCTGCATACTACCTATGCCATCAATCTCAATGCGGAGCGTGCTGCCCTCGAGGGTGAGCACCCCGGTCATAGCGTAGCGATTGGCCATCAGGCGCCGTTTACGGTCAATCCTGATCGGGTTGCCGCCATCAGTCACAGTGACGTCTTTGATGGTGGGGAGGCCTTGGAGAAGGATGCTGTGGGCCTGCTCTGCGGGGATTGTGAGGTCGCGGGTGGTTGTGTAGTGGGGCATTAGGGGTTCCTTCCTTTTGCTAGGTTGCGGGCGTGTGCTCATGGAGCGCCGCCCAGGTGGTCAAAATATGGGTAGTGACGCCAAGCTCATGTGCAAGGCGCGCCGGGTGGCTGCCGTAGACCAGCTCGGCTGCCCGGTATTCGGTCGCGTCAATGAGGAGCCTGGCAGCAAACCTGTCGGCGCGAATTTCCGCAGTTCCGGTGTGGCCGGGTGGGTCGCCGGCTTCTGCATGTCCTAGCTCGTGAGCGAGGGCGCAGAGTGTGGCGACGTCGGTCATGCCATCGCGCAGGCTGATGGTGCGAGGCGGCAGCCAGGCGGCTTTAGGGCCGTGCCGGTGCCACCGCACCATGTAGCCGTGGTGCTCGGCCACGTCGATGAGGGCATCGACGCTTGTACTAGTCAATCAGATCCTCACCTCTTTCCTCACGTAGAGCGTCCTCATCAGGGGAGCTATCAGCAGCATGGGGGATGCTGTCATCCCACTCACGCACTATGCCATCAGCTGGGAACGCCGATTTAGCACGTTTCGAACGCGCCTGCTCAAGCTGGTCAACATCGGTAGTGAGCGCACGAGTGGCGGTGCCACGCTTCATACGGCGAAGGATCTCCTCGGCGAGATTCTCATCAGTGGCATCGCGCAGCGCGCCGGGAATATCGGAGAGCATCGCCCACTTGGCGGCCACATAGCCGGTGTCGATGAGAGCCGTAATCGGGTGGATATCAAAGGCTTCCGCGATTTTGATGACGTTCTCCGCCGAGAGGTGCTCGCGCTGTAGCTGCGTGTTAACGGTTGTGTGCGAGATGCCGATGCGCTTGGCCACAGCGCGTTCGGTGGCGCCATCGGTTGCTCGGTGGATCCATTCGGAGTGCTTCATGAGCCCATTCTAGCCTATGACAGCCCACAGTGTCCATTTTTTGGACACCCTTTTAGCTGGGGATTTGAAGCATTTTTGTAATTCCGCTTGCGTAATTTGTTCAAGCCGTCCATAATATAGACAAGGCGTTCACGAAATGGACACCCCGGACAAGACTTAAACATCAGGAAGGAGCTGAGATGACCTACCGCCTCCGCGCCGACGTCCTCGATGAAGCCATCGAAATCACCGGCGCCAAAAGCGACGACCAACTCGGCCAGGCCTTCCTCGACCGCACCGGCCAAACCGTCCGCAACTGGCGATTCGGCAAAACCGCACCGGACCTCGCGTCTGTAGCCAAGCTGCAGCGCATCACCGGCCGGGCGTTCGAGGACATGGTCGACATCGCCGAGACCTCCGCCGCCTAAACAAGACTTCTCACAATTTCATACCCGCCACACCGGTGACGGGGCCATGCTGTACCGAAAACTGAAAAGTGCATAGCGCCAGCAAAATACTTGCCCTGCTTGGTGACCCACCTCCCGCCCATTTGCGGGCTAAGGCCGGTCGTAGCAGGGACGCAGGAACCCCCGCCGGGTCGTGACCGAACGAGGTGGCAACCGCATGGCGCGCATACAAATACCCCCGCCCCTGCAAGCCCAAACGGATGGGCACAGCGGATTAGCCGGTTCAACTCCGGCCAGGGGCACCAGCCTCCCGGAATGTGCAGTCCCCAGGAGGCGAAAAACCACCCACAACACACACGAAGGAAAAGCAATGACCACAGAACAGAAGCTACGGGGCCGAACCCGCCTGGCGTGGGCAACCGGGGCGCTCGGCTTCATCGTCGGCGTCATCTACCACGCCATCATCAGCACACCGCCTGTATGGATCGACCAGGTCGCCACGGCCTGCCAAGGAATGTGAGAACAATGCCCCTCCCGACCCTCTATCCGCGCCTGCGGTTCATCTACGACGAAGCCGAGACCTTCACCGCCCTTGGCGAGGAGGCACAGGACCGGCTCATGGAGTACTGCGCATACCGCAGATACCGGTACCCGGGCGCCAGCTCATACAAGCAGCCACGCCTGCTGGATATAGCCCCATTCGTCCTCGCCCGCGAAAACCGCCTACACCCGCTCACCCACGACTACCAAGGAAAGCACAGGAAATGACCGCCCCCTCCCAAACCATCCCCCTCGATGAGCACACCATGCTCCAGCTGGACCCCGACCAGTACGACGAGAACCGCATCAACATTTATTTCGAGTACAACCGCCCTATGGTCGGCCTCCTCGTAGAAACCGGATACATCCCCGCAGACACCCTAGACAAGTCTATTACAGCCTGCGAAACCATTCTGAAAGAAGAAACGACCTACCAGAGGCTGCCAAACGCAGGCGGGTGGATGGTCACCCTCCTAGCAAGCCGCGGATCTAAACGCCTCCAGGTCGAATCCGGCCTAGGAGATGCAGTTATTCGCGTCGAGCTGAGCACCACCACCCTAGCCAGAATAATCGATGCGCTCCGCGCCATAGAGAAGCAGCTGGGGGAGTAGCAATGACCGAAGACCTTCTGAGCACCTTCAGAACCCAGGCCGTTAATGCTGTGAATCTCCTGGCTGTTCTTGATGCCGCTGCCACGGACGCGGAGCGGCTTGATGCCGTTTTCGCCTTCATTGGAACCACAGCCGAGCTGGCAAACCAGATCAGCACCAGCGCCGAGTTGAACACCGATCGCCTCAAAAAATCGGTAGACCGAGCGTACCAGATCATCGGAGATCACGAGGTCGAACTCGTAAATACCGTACGGCGGACTGAAGATGTCGAAAAAGAACTCGCTGAACTGGAAGAAAAGCTCAAGGCACCCGAAAACCCCACAGGAACAGACGACCTTCTCCAAACGGTTGCCACCGCCCATAAGCGTCTCGCCGAGGGACTCCGCAAATTCTCCGACGGCAACTACGACGAAGCGGTCAAAAAGCTAATCACAGCAGAAAAGACCCTCAAAAAGATTGACGGGAAGGAGTACCAATATGACTAAGCACTACAAAACCCACCCACTGGAATCGACACTCCGAGAACACCGACACAACCTTGGCCACGAGTACACCCTCGAAGTTGTTCCTGTACCCAAATGCAATGAGTACTGGGTCAGTGCCGAAACGCACAGCCTTCAAGCCGAAATGAGCATCGACCTCGGTCGAATCGACCTCTACGGCGTAACTCAAACCATCCAGGATCTCACCTCGCTTCTTAGCGGAAAAGACCCCGCCTTTTGGAAGCCTATCGGTTTCCAGGGCGATGGTGAATCTGTAGTCTCCTACGACCCATTTGAAGCACAGTTCTTCCACCTGAAAACACCATGGGGTGATGGTGAAGCCACCATCGACACCAACGCCACAGGGATCGAAGCCTTCGTCGAATTTCTCAAGCTCCTCAAATCGGAGATGGAGGACAACCTATGACTAACCCGCCTGTCGTACCCTACGTGGCCATCGCCATGAAGCTCGGTGATCATCCGGTATTTGACCTGCTGAAGCACATCGTCATGCTGCTGGAAAGGATCTGACATGAGCCTATATGACCTGCTCGATGACGATGACTACATAGACGATCTCACGAAAAAGTTTGAGAAGCTCGCTGACATGCTGTTTCCGCTTTTCATGATCCTCGGGATGATTGTGCTCGCCGGAATCATTCTTTTTTTCACCTGCGGTTTCATCTGGGCGGTGCTCCACGGATGAATCTCCTCGACCTCTATTTTCTGCTTGCCGTCATTGCGATCATGACCGCTGCATCTGTCGCACTCGCCCTACTACTCACCTAAAGAAAGACACCTCCCTCTCATGTATTTGAAAAACAAAACCTGGCAATACCGTCGCGATTTCGCGGGAACCTTCGCCTGCCCACACTGCGGCTACGAGCATGAAGGCTGGGGGTACGACGATGCCCATTTCCACCACGATGTCATCCCCACCATGGAGTGCCCCAAATGCAGAAAAACCGGCGGCGGCCCCATCACCTATCCGACCATCCCAGCCGGAATCGAAATCTAGGAGAAAAACCAGGATGAAAAAGCGCATACAGCTCGGTGACCTCCCGGCCCGTAAGCGGCTCGCCTACGCAGGACGGTGGGCATGGTCGAAGCAATTCAAAAGATTCGTCCTCATCATCGGCGACACCGGCGACCTCACAGCTATTGCTAACCCCGGCGAACCAATCACACAATACGTCCCGCCTAAAGATATCGAAGTGCCCATGGACATGCCACCCGTGTGGGAGATAAAGCAGGCCGCGGATGTCATTCCTGACCACTACGCCTACTACCCAGGCACCACCGCCCACATACACATCCCACTGGCAGACCCTACAGCTGCTACCAGCAAGCAGTCCCCCTACGAGGCCCAGGCTGAGCACCTCTTACAGCAAGCGGAAGGCATCATCACTGACATTCGGCACCCGGCGAGCTGCCAAGGTGAGCTCACAATGATGCACGCATGGGCGGAAATTGCACACGTTTACGCCGTCCTCCACCTCGCGGACAAGCTCGATTACCTATTTGACAACTACCTATACAACGTGGGGAACGACTAAATGCCCTGGCTACGCATTGCCATCAATGACCCCACCATCCCAGCCGGAATCGAAATCTAGGAGAAACGCAACATGATCACTCAAAACTGGGCGCGTAAACACGCCCGTGGAGACCAGATTCTCACCCTCGCAGAGCAGGATGAACAGATAATCCACCGCTTGGACGGGAACATTCGCGACGCGTACGGGAACATCCAAACACGTTTCAGCGACCTCGAAACAGCACTTGATAAGGCCGTTGACAAGCTCAATGAAGGTGAGATCTTCAACCTTGCTGAGCTTGATCTAGCCCGAATTGAATATGCGGGTCTCGCAAGAGACATGGAGATATTCATTGATGCAGTATTCGAATACAACACGGCGATCAATACACGAGGGGCCGACTAATGCCCTGGCTGCCAAGCTTCGTCAGCCCAGACGACTGGCTACGCATCGCCATTGATGAAGAACCAGACGAAGAGGAAAGGGAGGAAGAAGAAGATGCCTGTCAATGCTGAAATCACCGACGAAGCTAAAGGCATTAAACAAGAGCTGGACAACATCGTCGGTTTTCTCAAGTACGCAGCCCATGACCTTGAAACCGGAATCCCCGGAGCCGTCTACCCCGGTGAAGACCTCCACCCGCACATGTGGGAACGACTCAGCAGGCTCACGTACCACCTAAGAAGCATCGCTATCGACTGCAGCACTCTCTCCATGTCCCTGGACAGATACACGTATCACATCGGTGTGGAATTCCTCCCCGATGATTGGCGGGTCGTCATCATGGATGACCTCGAAAACCTCGCTGACACGCTCGGCCGAAAGGAAGCCTGAACGGTTTACTACCTGGGGTTCGATTCCCCAGGCAGGCACAAGGACCGTGGGGTCGCTGCTCCCCGTGGGTACGTCTCAGCACTAAGGGCGCACCCCACCACCCATACTCCGGTGGTGGGCACTACGCACCTGCCCCACGATCCGAAAAAAACCTCCCCAGCACACACTCAGCGCGCCGGGGAGGCTCCCACAGTCACACATCCAGAAAAGCAAAAAGGAAGGAGACACCTTGAGTGTACCAAGAACTTACTCGCTCACAGAAACAGCGGAAATCTTAGGAATGTCGAAGGCAACCATCAGCCGCTTCGTGCAGCGGGGAAAAGCCGACCAGCTGAAGCCCATCAAACTGGGCACAGCAATCCGCTTCCCCCGCGCGGTCATCGACAAGCTCGCCCCACAGGGTGATGCCGCATGAGACGCCTCGTCCCACTCCCGAACCTCGCCGAATACCTGGAGACCTGGCAGCGCGTCTTCCCCGATGCGCCACTGACCATCAGGGACAAAGTGTCGGAGCTCCTGGACGAGCTAGACCGCGCGCCGGGAGGTGATGACCCTGTGACCCGCATGATGTATTGGCCAAGTGATGAGGAGATCGTGGAGCGCTACGCAGCACCCTCCTATGGCCACACCGACAGCAACGAAGAAGTAGACGAAGAGGAGGACACCTAGTGCCTGCTTTCACCGCGCGCATCCCCAGCCGATGGGCGCAGCGAGAACACCCGAAACTATGGACTGCGAACCCCAAGCAAATCCTGCTCGTAATCGCACCCACCAGGAACCGGGCAATCCAAGAGCTTTCCGCCCATGCCGGGCCCTCCCGGGGAACCCACTGGGATGATTTACAGCCCGCCTCCCGCGGGGCGCTAGCCCAGCTCCTTAAAGAGCCGGATGTGCATGGTATTTCCCACATTCTCATGTCCGGCCGTAACCCGATAAACCTTAACGCCTAGTAGAAAGGCATATGACCATGAATTGGTTATCGAAATCACTCGCCCTCGACCTCATCGCCATCATCATTGATGGCTTGACCAAGGCATCGAACCGAATCGAAAAAGAGCCCGACCCAGAGACGGGCGACTGGCCGCCGACCGCGCCCGACACCGAGCCGACGAAAAAGCCGGAACCCACCGAGAGTAAAATGCCGGCTCCCGCGCCGAAGCCCACGGTCACCCTCGAAGAGGTTCGTGACACCATGGTGAAACTGACCAAGGAGAAGGGCCGCAGCGCCGTCCGCAGCATCCTTGATGCAGTCGATGCACCGAAGCTCACGAAAGTGCCCGAAGACAAGCTCGGGACGGTGCTCGAGCTTGCCAAGAAGGAGCTCGCATCATGAGCGACTACCTCCCCCTGATTTTTATTCAGGACATCGACCCCGACGACCCGGCCGACCTCAAGGCACTAAAAGAGACCGTCAAAGAGCAGAAGCTTACACACCTTCAGCTTCACACGAATGAGATTCATCATCTGCGGAATTTTGACGCCATCCTCAAAAAATCAATCGCGGTCAACACCGTCGGCAAGGGTGACCAGTACATGCGTTTCCAATATCCGAAGATCCGCTCACTCGGCGTCATACCCGACGATGACCACGTGGCCGCCCACCCTGATGGAACCGCCCCGACTAAGGAAAAAACAGCCGAGAAAACCCCCGATGAGGAGCAGGACACCGACCAGACAGACACCCGGCAAGTAGCGCACGCCGATAGGGCTCACGCGGTCCTCTCCGCATCTAGCGCAAGCAGGTGGTTACACTGTACCCCCTCCGCCCTCCACAACGCTGTAGGGGAGCACAGGGAAACAGAAGCCACCCGGCAGGGTACGGCAGCCCATGAGCTCGCCGAATGGAAGGCACACAGCAAGCTCCTGCCGGAAACCGAACCCCAGACTCTCCCCGCTGATGTCGATGCCTACCGCGACACGGAAATGGACCGGTACACCGACGAGTATGTCTCCTTCATCACCGATACTTTCGAGGGGCTGAAACCCCACGGGGCGGTACTGCTTCTCGAACAACGCCTGGACTTCTCCAAGTGGGTACCGGAAGGATTCGGCACCGGCGACGCAGTCATCATCGCCGACGACACCATCCACGTCATCGACCTCAAATATGGCGCTGGCGTCCTCGTCGACGTGGAGGAAAACCCACAGCTCAGCCTGTACGGCCTAGGAGCCATTGGCACCTTCGGTGACCTCTACGACCTGGAGAAGGTGAAGCTCACCATCTACCAGCCGAGACGAGGAAACATCGGCACCTGGGAAACCACCGTCGACGCCCTTCTCGACTGGGGTGAGAGCATCGTCAAGCCCGCGGCCGACCTGGCCATCAAAGGCGAGGGTGATTACCAGGCCGGCGACTGGTGCCAATTCTGCCGAATCCGCGCAACCTGCACCGCCCGCGCAGAGGAAAACCTCGCCCTTGCTCGGTATGAGTTCGCTCCCGCAGCCGAGCTCACGGACGAGCAGCTGGCGGAGATTATGCAGCAGATTCCCAAATTCAAAAAATGGGCTGCCGACGTGGAACGCTACATGACCGCCCAGGCTGTCGACCACGGGCGCACCTACCCCGGTCTCAAGGTTGTGGCCGGGCGTGCCATCCGCAAATACATCGACGAGCAGAAGGTCGCTGACGCTGCTATCGAAGCCGGATACCCCGATGTTTTCGATAAGAAGCTCATCGGTATCACCGCGATGGAACGTTACCTCGGCAAGAAGACCTTCCAGGAGGTGCTGGGCGAGCTGGTCCACAAACCGGCCGGCAAACCCATGCTTGTCCCCGAATCAGACAAGCGCCCCGCCATCAAGATTGGTGCCGAAGCTGAATTCAATGATCTAGACCAGGGCGCCGCATAAACCCGCGCCATCCAAACCCCCAAGTACAAGACACAAGCACAGAAAGGCTTAAAACATGTCTATCCGTATCATCATCCCCGCCCGCCTCTCCTACGAGCACGTCTGGGAGCCCAAAGCAATTGGCGACTCCGAACCCAAGTACTCCGCGTCGCTCATCATCCCCAAGTCTGACACCAAGACCATCGAGGAGATCGAGCAGGCCATCCAGAAAGCCATCGACGAGGGTGTGGCAAAGAAATTCGAGGGCAAGCGCCCCAAGGACGCAGTCCTCAAGCTCCCGCTCCGTGACGGCGACCTGGAACGCGACGAGGATGCAGCCTACGCCGACTCTATGTTCCTGAACGCCTCCTCCAAAGACGCTCCGGGGATCGTGGATCGCCGTGCAAAGCCCATCATGGACCGCTCCGAGGTTTACTCAGGCTGCTACGTCAACGTCTCCATCAGCTTGTACCCCTTCAACTTCCAAGGCAAGAAGGGGATCGCTGCGGGGCTTGGCAATATCCAGAAGGTGAAGGACGGTGAGCCCCTGGGTGGCCACACCATCATGGCGGAGGATGAATTCTCTGTCCTCGACGATGGCGATGATGACCGTGGTGGTTTTGATTCTGATGATGCAGATGATCTGCTCGGCTAGCTGACTGCCGCCGGTAGGGGTGGTTCTCCTTTGACGGCCTGTCTGGGAGGGCCACCCCCCTTTTTATCCCCACACTAAACCCCCTCTTTTTCTTTACTCACAAATGACACTTAGCGCCCTCACCCTCGCCAAACGCATCCACAAGCAATACGAAATCAAAGCCCAATGCCAGACCGCCTTCTACTCGCGACGCCACTGGGAAGACATAGGTGACGTTTGCCAACAGGAATTTTTAGACGTGGCCAAGGCCATCCTTGACGGCGAAACATCGTTGAATGGCCACCCGATCCCCGCATGGGCCATAGCACTCAACAAGTAAGGACAGCCACGAAAACACTCTCAATTGACATCGAAACGTACAGCTCAAACGACATCGCCAAGGGTGGCGCCTACAGGTACGCCGATGCTGACGACTTCCAGATCCTACTCTTCGCCTACTCCGTAGATGAGGGGCCCGTGAAGCTTGTCGACCTCGCCCAGGGTGAGAAGATCCCCCAGGCCGTCATCAAAGCGCTCTTCGATGAAAATGTCACGAAGTGGGCGTTCAATGCAAACTTCGAGCGCGTCTGTCTCTCCCGCTGGGCGCGTGACGCCGGAATCCTCGCCCCCGGTGAATTCCTCAACCCTCACGGGTGGCGCTGCACCATGGTCTGGGCTGGTGCCCTTGGGCTGCCCGTCTCACTTGCCAAGGCCTCCGAAGCACTCGGCCTAGAGATCGAAAAAATGGAGGAGGGCAAGAAGCTTATCCAGAAATTCTGCGTGCCACACAACCGGGAGCAGGCGAGCCTGTTTAACCCCCAGCGTGACCCGCAGAATCGGCCGGAGGATTACCCGGAGGACTGGAAAGTTTTTTGCGAGTACAACGTCCGCGACGTCGAGGTGGAGCTCGGCATCCGCGAGAAGTTGAACCCCTGGCCGTTGGAGGATTGGATCTGGGACCAGTACGCGACTGACCAGGCCATCAACGACAACGGAATCTACATTGACCTAGAGCTTGCCGAGCAGGCCGTCAAGGCCGATGAGCACCACCACGAGCAGCTTTCTGCCGAAGCCTGCGAAATAACCGGCCTTGCTAACCCAAACTCCGTGCAGCAGCTGCGCGGGTGGCTAGAAGAGCAAGGACAACCCCTGAACTCCCTCGCCAAGGCAGCCATCGCGGAAGCCCTAGAAACCGCCACCGGTGACGTGAAACGCGTCCTCGAACTGCGCCAAGAACTCGCGAGAAGCTCCGTCAAAAAATACCGAGCCATGATGCGCGCCACGTGCCACGACGGCAGGGCGCACGGTCTCCTCCAGTTCTATGGTGCAGCCCGCACAGGACGTTGGGCAGGAAGGCTCATCCAGGTGCAAAACCTCCCACAAAACCACCTGCCCGACCTCGCAACCGCCCGCGGCCTCATCCGTGAAGGCGACGCAGACCTCGTCGACCTCCTCTATAGCTCCCTCCCAGACACCCTGTCCCAACTAATCCGCACCGCGTTTATCCCCCGCAATGGCCATAAGTTCATTGTGGCCGACTACAACGCCATCGAAGCGAGGGTCTTAGCTTGGTTGTCTGGCCAAACCTCCACCCTCACCGCCTTCGAGGAAGGCAAAGACCTCTACTGCCACACCGCTTCAGCGATGTTCGGTGTGCCCGTCGAAAAACATGGCATCAATGGCCACCTAAGACAAAAAGGCAAAATCGCTGTTCTCGCCTGCGGATACGGTGGCGGTCCCGGTGCCCTCAAAGCGATGGGAGCCCTCAAAATGGGCATCGAAGAAGACGAACTGCAACCCATCGTAGAGGACTGGCGGGGTGCAAACCAGATGGTCACAAAATACTGGGACGAGGTGAACCGGGCAGCCATCAAGGTGATCAAAACCGGCAAGCCGCAAACCGTCCGCGGGGTGGAATTCACCCTCGACAAGCACATGATGTGCATCACTCTCCCATCCGGCCGACGCCTGCACTACCCGAAGGCCGAAATAGGGGAGAACAAGTGGGGCAACCCGTCCATCACCTTCTTAGGTGTAGGCGTCAACCGGAAATTCCAGCGGATTGAGACCTATGGCGGGAAGCTCACCGAGAACATCACACAAGCTGTCGCCCGCGACTTGCTCGCCCATGCCCTCACAACCGTCACAGACGCGGGCTACCGGATTGTCATGCACGTTCACGATGAGATGGTCGTCGATACCCCCATGGACGCAGACATAGACACCCTGTGCGCGCTCATGTCCCAAACCCCCTCCTGGGCAGCAGGCCTGCCCGTCAAAGCAGACGGCTACGAATGTGCCTTCTACCAAAAAGATTAGCTAAGGAGTGATCATCATGAGCCGTGAGCTCAAGGTCGCGACCGCACCAACAAGGCTCGCCAAAACCTGGAAAAACACCCTCACCAGCTGGGGAGAACTCCTAGAAAAACTCTCCGCCCCACACGTCGGCGTCGACACGGTCACTGAGTACCACAAGGCCGCCAAAGCAAAGCGCGCCGAGTGGAAAGACGTGGGCGGGTTCGTCGGTGGGCACCTGGCGCAGGGTCGTAGGCGCAAAGGCCACGTCCTATCCCGCTCGGTGCTGAGCCTTGACCTTGATACGCCCCCCGTGGATCTTCTCGAGCGCCTGCCACTCCTCCTCACCGTCGAATGGGCCGTTTACTCCACGCACTCGCACCTTCCTGACGAGCCCAGGCTCCGGCTCGTCATCCCCCTGTCACGGGATGTCAGCGAGGACGAGTACCCCGCACTTGGCCGACGCATCGCGGCAGATGTCGGCATCGACTACTTCGATGACACCACGTATGAGCCCCACCGAATGATGTATTGGCCATCGCACCCCAAGGATGGTGAATTCCTCTACCACCACCACGAGGGGCCATGGCTTGACCCCGATGAGCAGCTCGCACGCTACGACGACTGGCGTGACGTCTCCACGTGGCCAACCTCCTCCCGCCAAACCTTGGCCATCGAGGACAGGGCCGGAAAACAAGCAGACCCGCTGCAAAAACCCGGCCTCGTGGGTGCCTTCTGCCGCGCCCACACGATTGAGGACGCTATCGCCATGCTGGGGGAGAAGGTCTACACCGAAGCAGGTGACGGCCGATTCTCCTACGTGCCGGGCGAATCCGTCGCCGGTGTGGTCACCTATGACGGGAAATTTTCCTACAGCTGGCATGCCACCGACCCGGCAGGCGAGCAGCTTGTCAACGCCTTCGACCTCGTCCGCATCCACCGATACAGCACCGAGGATGAAGAGACACTGGCAGCTAAGCCAAAGACGCCCACCAACCGGCTGCCCTCCTTCAAGCTCATGACCGAGTTTGCATCGGAGGATAAGGCCACCAGGCGGGTGTTGGCCACAGAGCGTCAGGAGCAGGCAGCCGCCGAATTCAGCGTCCTCACCGACAGTGACAGTGACAGTGACAGTGAGCCCCAGCCGGACCCAGAATGGGAAACCCAACTTGACCTGAAAAAGAACGGTACCCTGCAAGATTCCCTCTCCAACTTCGTCACCATCCTCGGAAACGACCCAAAACTGCACGCCATCGCCTGGAACGAGCACGCCTCCAATATCGACGTTCTCCCCGGGGAGCCCCTGCCATGGAAACGCACCAAACAAGCCTGGACAGACACTGATCTTGCCCAGCTCAAGGTCTATATCGAGCACACCTACACGGGGCTGTACGCCCCCACGAAAACAAAGGAAGCCCTGATTGCTGTGGCCGCTAACCGTTCATTTCACCCCGTCCGCAACTACCTCAAGGCTCTCCCACCCTGGGATGGGGTGGAGCGCGTCGACACCCTACTAGTCACCTACCTGGGAGCAGACGACAACATCTACACCCGCGCTGTGACAAGGAAGACGCTTGTGGCTGCGATTGCCCGCGTCATGAGGCCAGGCATCAAGTTTGATCAGGTCCTCATCCTCAACGGTCCGCAGGGCGTTGGTAAATCCACGCTTTTCGCAAAGCTTGCCGGAGAGTGGTTCTCTGATGCGCTGACCATGACAGATATGAAGGACAAGACGGGTGCGGAGAAGCTGCAAGGCCACTGGATCATTGAGATCGGCGAGCTCTCCGGCATGCGGAAGATGGAGGTCGAAATCGTCAAGTCCTTCATCTCGAGGACGGATGACAAATACCGCCCCGCCTACGCCAGTGTCGTAGAATCACACCCCCGCCAGTGCATCATTGTCGGCACCACCAACGCCGAGGACGGCTTCCTTCGCGACATCACCGGTAACCGCCGGTTCAGCCCCGTAAAGGTCACCGGCGTCGGGGAGAAGAAGGCATGGGAGGTGACCGACGAAGAGGTGAAGCAAATTTGGGCTGAAGCGCTGACGTACTACAAGGCTGGGGAACCCTTGCACCTCACGGGTGAGGTCGCTGAGCTTGCCCGCGTGCAGCAAGATGACGCCATAGAGACCGATGACCGTGTGGGGCTTGTCGCTGACTTCCTCGAAAAGAAGCTTCCCGCCGACTGGGATATGATGCCGTTGCATCAACGCCGCGCGTATCTCAGTGGCGCAAGTGGGGAATTCGGAATGGCCGGCGTCACAGACGGGGTGGAGCGAGCTACGGTAACGAACCCGGAGATTTGGGCGGAGTGCTTCGGTAATGAGCCAGCAGCGCTACAGCGAAAGGATTCGTATGAGATTGCGTCCATCATGAAGCAGATAAAGGGGTGGGAGAGGAGTGAATCGCGTGAGCGTGTTCCGCTCTATGGAAGGCAGCGTGTGTACCGGCGCAAGGCCCCGGGCGGTAGCCAATAATATTCGAACATTCATTACTGGGACGAGCCGGGACGAGCCGGGACAGGCGACGTGGACAAGGTTGTCCCAAGCGTGAAACGAGGAAAACGGTGGGACAAGGAAAAAGAATGGAAAACCGGATTGTCCCCGAGTTGTCCCAAAGGTTGTCCAACCATAAAAACGGCTATAACCTCTATGTTTTCTTTATTTATCTTCTTTTGGGACAAGAGGGACAAGAAAATACTAGGAAACGATATAGATAGTGAAAATAGGTATATATACACCCCTAAACACCTAATACAGAGAACTATATGGATTCGCCTAGATTTTGTCCCAGAAAGGCCAAAAATGGACGAGAAGTCAATCGAACAAAACCTGAGAAAACAGGTTCAACGGATCGGTGCACGAGCTGTCAAACTCACTTCTCCAGGTACCGCAGGAATGCCTGACAGACTTCTTCTCTTACCCGGAGGAAAAGTCATCTTCGTCGAACTAAAAGCATCGAGAGGCCACCTCCGGCCAATCCAAAAGAGACGCCACGAACAGCTACGCGCCCTCGGATTCACGGTCCGCACCATCAACAGTCAAAGACAAATAGACGAGCTGATCAATGAAATACAAACCTCACGACTACCAGGCCTACGCCACTGAATTCATCTGCGAGCACCAAGAAGCAGCTCTCTTTCTCCAAATGGGCCTCGGCAAGACAATCATCACACTGACAGCCATAGACGAGCTGCTTAATGACTATTTCGCCGTGGAGAAGGTTCTCATCGTTGCCCCGCTGCGTGTCGCCCGCGACACCTGGCCACAAGAATTACAAAAATGGGACCACCTCAAAGCGCTCACCTACTCAGTGCTCGTCGGCACCCCGAAACAGCGCCGAGACGCCCTTAACCATACAGCCGATATTTACATCATCAACCGAGAAAACATTCCCTGGCTGGTCAAAGAACTAGGCAAGGCCTGGCCATTCGACATGGTCATCATTGACGAGCTGTCCAGCTTCAAAAATCACAAGGCCAAACGCTTCAAAGCCCTAACGAAAGTACGGTCACGCATCAGGCGGATAGTCGGCTTGACCGGCACCCCCTCCTCCAATGGCCTCCTCGACTTGTGGGCACCGTTCCGGCTCCTTGACGGTGGCAAGCGTCTCGGAAGGTTCATCACCCACTACCGTGAGCGGTTCTTCCGGCCGGGAAAATCTAACGGACATCAAGTCTATGAATGGCTCATCATGCCAGGCTCCGAGGAGAAGATATACGAGCTCATCGGCGATATCACCATCTCCATGGAGACCGCCGACTACCTCCAACTACCGGAGGTAACTGACCAATCCCATGAGGTCGCCATGCAGCCGAAGGAAAAAGCCCTGTACGACAATCTCAAGCGTGACATGGTTGTTCAGGTCAGGGATACTGTCATTGATGCCGGCAACGCCGGAACGCTTTCCGGCAAGCTCATGCAGCTCGCATCCGGCGCCATCTACATCTATGACGAAATAACCAGCGAGCAGACCGGCTGGGAACCGATACATTCAGCAAAAATAGACGCCCTCGGTGACGTCATCGAAGCTGCCAATGGCGCATCAGTGCTAGTTGCTTACTGGTTCAAGCACGAGCGCGAGAGGATCCTCGAGGCCTACCCCGATGCCCGGCCGTTGGAGAGCTCCGAGGATTTCACAGCGTGGAATGAGGGCCGCATCCCCGTCGGCCTTATCCACCCCGCTAGTGCTGGTCATGGGTTGAATCTGCAGGCAGGCGGGCATATCCTGGTGTGGGTGACCACCCCCTGGTCACTGGAGCTCGTCCAGCAGACTAACGCCCGTCTGAACCGCCAGGGGCAAACCCACCCGGTAAGTATCATTCATCTCGTCACACGGGGAACCATCGACGAGCGTGTTACCCGCGCGCTCGCCACAAAATCAGCAACCCAGCAGCAGCTGATCAGCGCTGTGAAAGCAGAGTTAGGAGACCCCCAGTGACCACAATTGATGAATTCCAATCAGCTGTAAAAGCTCTGAAAGAAGCATTTTTTCAGCTCGAATCACTCAAAGCTGAGCGCCCTGTAAAGCCAAAACCCGTCAGGAAAATGGTTCCTCACTTTGGTCCGGCGTCGCCAACCCCGGATAGGGATTGGGGGCTTAACCTTGAGGACTGCTTGCTGCACGAGCGGTTGGATGAGCGGATACCGGGTGGACTACTCAATATGGCTCATGATGCGCTGTCCTACACTACGCGGGGGGATCGGGTGATTGAACCGATTACCGGTCCGATGGTGTGCGCGCACCTGTGGAGGGAAGCGGATGAGATTGTCCAGCGGTTCCCCGTTGTCGAGGACTTGGTCGAATTGATGGTGACGCAGGCGGGTTTTATTGCGAGGGAGTGTGAGCTGCGTGAGCGCTCGCAGGGGATTGAGGCCGGTGCTCCGCAGGCGCAGGCTCGGATGACCTCATCGGTTATCTGTCCGCTGCTAGCGCAGCGTGGGTATGATGTTTCGCCCGAGTTGTTGAGGCAGTGGGTGAAGCGGGGGAAGATTACGGCTTACGTGCAGGGTGGGCGCAACTATTACAAGTTGGAGGAAATTTTGCGTGTGGGTCTTGTGGACTGTCACGGTTGTTGATATAATCGACGTGATGATACCCCTGGGAAACCGGGGGTTTTGTTATGCATAGACTTGCCGGCATCACATTCCAAGGGTTGAGGAGCGCACAACGCGCACCCGCCGAAGTTTCATCTCGACCCGGATGCTGGCACCAATCTTTATGGGAGGTATGAAGAACGCTTGATTCAGATCACCTCCGGAAAACTCGCAGGCACACCAAGAAACGGCTACGTCATTGACGCATCGCGTCTACCGAACCCTTATGATGTGCCGAAGCTCATGCCACGTGACGGCACGAACCGCCTGGTAAAAGAATGGCTTCTCCCACAAATTCAGGATAAGCTCGACCAGTGGGAGAAGGAAATCGCGCTGGGGGAATTCACTGCCGTAACCACCCTTTGTAACGCGGGTCGACACCGTTCCGTCGCTGTCGCCGAGGAGCTCGCCAGCAGGCTAAAAGCCCAAGGTCACAGCGTTACCGTTAAGCATCGTGAGATTAAGCCTAAGAAGAAAGAATCCGCCGCGAAACGAGGCTACGGCGCAGCTCACAAGGTCAAACGACAGCAACTCCTGTACAGCCTTCGCGACGGTACCGAGTGTGACTACTGCGGCCGGCCGATGTACAAGGATTCGGCGCGGAATTTCGACGGCGCTGCGCTTGAAGCGGACCATTTACAGCAGGATAAAGGCCATTTAGCTGCGCGTTTGCTTCACCGGCAGTGTAACCGAAAGATGAGTCAGCCGGGCTCGTGGGTTGAGCACGGACCGGAGTGGTACGCGGCGCATGAGCAGTTGCCTATTGATGGCTCGCTGGATTGGCCGACTGGTAGAGTCGTGGCATGGATTGATAGGGGTGGCCAAAAAATCTGAGCCCGCCCGGAGGGACTCCCCCTCCCGGCCACTGGACAGAGTCTCGGGTTCTCTCTCTGAGCTGGAACGGGGGCTCGCGCGAGTAGACACAGCAATTCGGGCGATTGCAGGCGATAACAGGATATTTAGACGACCTGGAGGCGTTGACATGGGAAAAATGCTCGATTCAGTGGACGGAGCCGTCGCAGCAGCCACACATCTGACTGCCGACGACCAAGCAAGCATCGAAGTGGCCCGCGAACTGGCCACATACATAGACGAAGCTAATGCTTCAGGAGACCAGGCGAGGATCGACAAGACAACATTCGGCGCCTACCCGACCCTGAACAAGGTCTTGACCGGTCTTGGGCTTAATCCTGAGGGAAAACAGAAGCTAGGCTTGCTGGTGCTCGACGAGGAGGTCGAGCCCTTCTAACAGGTAGGAGGTGGCTGGCGTGACGTTGACGCTGCCGAGGATATTTACCCCACCTCTGCGAGATCTCTCCGAGTCGGATGCCACCTGGGGATACGATTTCGCTTGGTTCTGCCGTGAGATCCTGCACTCGCCACTGTCTGACTACCAGGAATGGCTGGGTATTCACGTCCTTGAGGTGCTGACCAAAGAGGATGCTGTTGCTTTCGCCAAGCTGGAGGATAATCCAGAGGTTGAGTTGGCGAAAGTCGAGCGACTTTACGCCCAGCCGGTGGTCAAGGGTGGCCGTCCGATCCCGAATGGCAGGCTGCGGTTCACCTACGTCCTCATCCTGATCAGTCGTCAGAACGGCAAGACTGACTTCGTGAAGAAGCTGATCAAGTACTTCTTTTTCCGGCGTCGGGTTCCGGAGATTATGGCTGCGGCGCAAACGCTGAATAAGGCGATTGACCTGTGGAATGAGATTCTGCTTGAGATTGAACTGGATCCTGTGCTGTCCCGGTCTTTGGGGCGGGTAGATCACTCGAAGGGTGGGCAGGCGTTCTGGTCGAAGGATAGGCGGAGGCGTTACAGGCCGGTGGGAATTGACGAGAACGCCGGTCGTGGTGACACGAATGATCTGCTTTACATTGATGAGCTGCGTACCCAGAAGACCTACGTTGGTGTGAATTCGTTGGAGGCCACCACGACGGTGCCGGACAACGGGTTGATCGTTGCGACGTCGAATGCGGGCGGTGACCATTCGGTCGTACTGCGTGAGACGCGTGAGCGCGCGACTGCACCGATCAAGGATGGCACATGGCGGGATGCGCGTATCGCGATTTTCGAGTGGTCAGCTGATCCCGACAAGGATATTGATGACCAAGATGGGTGGCGTGAAGCAAATCCTGACTTGGGTAACGGTCGTATCACGCTTGCACGGTTGGCTGGTTTCCGCCAGTCGAAGTCGGAGGCTGCGTTCCGCACTGAGCATTTGTGTCAATGGGATTCGGAGATTGACCGTGAGGATTTCGTGCCGATCCTGCCCATGGAACGCTGGGGGCGGTTGGCCGTCGACCGTGAGGTGAAGGTGGGGAAACTTGTTCTTGCGGTGGAGGCAGCCCCGGATGATGGCCTGGTGTCGTTCGTGTCGGCGGGGCAGACCGTACGCGGTGTGCATATTCAGCTGCTTCATACGACCCCGACCTTGGTGGTCGATGACGCTGTCCGGGCGATTGCTGATTTTCGTGATGGGTGTGGTCCGTGCTCAGTTCTTTTGGATAAGGATTCTCCTGCTGGGGTGCTGCAGGCGCCTCTTGCTCGTGAGGGGATTGAGGTGGTGGCCATGACGGGGGCGCGGGTTTCGGCTGCGTGGCGCTCGTTTGAGCAGGCTGTACGTGATGGCACTCTGACCCATGATGGGAATCCGCAATGGGTGAAGGAGTTAGGGGTTGCTGTTCTTCGTGGGGAAGATGGCAAGTACCCCGCTATTGATAGATTCTCGGGCGAGGTTCCTAGTCTTGTCGCTGCGACGTTTGCGGTGTGGGGGTTGAATGATTTTCTTGCTGGGTATGCGGCTGGGCGGCGTAAGGCTATTGAGGTTGAGGAAGTGAAGATGAACCCTGTGGGGGCTTTGCCTCGGTTTGCAGTGAGGCATGAGAAGAAGCGAGGAGGTGTGAGCGTTGGAGAAGCAGCAGCGAGTTTCCGAGGTTGGTCACGCTAGTATGCCGAGGTTTGCGCCGAGGATTGGTACGCGCCCGGGCATGACGTGGTGGGCTAGGCAGTGGGAGCTTGTGGAGATGCGGTCCACGGCGAAGGTTGCTCAGGTGGAGAATGCTATCCGGAAGCCGATTGAGCAGGCAGCGCGGTCGATTGATCCGAACGGGGCACCCGATGAGGTGGTCGCGTTGGTGTCGTCTGATTTGCGTTTGCCGGTGAAGGGGCAGGAGGGGCAAGCCCCGCGGCTTACTGGACGGGTGTCTTTCAATGAGCATGTGAAGATGGCGGTCGATGCGATTTTCACTGGTGTTGAGTTTTTCGAGCAGGTCTACGATGTTGGCTCCGATGGTCGGAATCACCTTCGCAAGCTTGCTCCACGCCCGAATTTGTCGATTCGGAAGATCCATGTCGGTGCTGATGGTGGTCTTGAGGGGATTACCCAGATGGGTGCCAAGGGTGGCAAGGATGTGTTCATCCCCGTGGATCGTCTTGTGGCCTATCGGCATGGTGAGCGTGATGCCACATGGCAGGGCACGTCGGTGTTCGCGGCATCGCGGGACAATTGGCTGGAGCTGATGAAGCTCACCCGGTTGAACTCATTGGTGTTGCAACGTAACGGCATGGGGATCCCGAAATATAAGGCTTCCCAGCTGACGCAGCCGGACCGGGTGCAGGAGGAACTGGACCGTGGGCAGGAATTGGCCGAATCTTATGCGGCCGGTGCCGTCACCGCGTACTCGCTGCCGCCTGGTGCGGACATGCCCGTCGAGGGCGTATCTGGCCAGTTGCCGGATATTCAGCGTGCGATGGAGTTCCACGGCAATCAGATCGCTATCTCCTGCAACGCCACGCATTTGAACCTTACAGGTTCGGGTGGATCATACGCGTTGGCCAATGTTCAGCTGGGCGAATTCATCCAAGGGCTGCAATCCTTGTCGGAGTGGATCGATGACATCGCAAGCCAGCATATTGTGGCTGACCTGGTGCATATTGCGTTCCCGGATTATGAGGGCCCTTTGCCACTTGTGACGTCGACGCGGATTCAGGTCCAGAAGGATCTGACTCCGGGTGACATTTCGCAGCTTGCAGCCCAGGGCGTGCTGACTAAGGAGCCGAACCTGGAGGGGTGGGTGCGTTCGACGTTCCGTATCCCGAAGGCCCGCGAGCTATTTGATGCGCTGAAGGCGAAGAAGAATCTGCGCGATGCGGAGCAAGCTATCGGAGTGTCTCTCTCTGATGATGCCCCGGTGCCTTCGGAGGAGTCCTCCATGCAGTCACCGGCCAGGCAGCCAGTGGATTCCTTGCCATCGGGAGATGAGATTCTTGCTGCCTACATTGACCGGATAACAGGACGAACGAGCACTGGGGAGGTGCGCTAATGGCTGAAATTTTGATGTACGGCCCTATTGGGTTTGATTTTTTTGAACCAGAGAATGAGATCACTGCAAAGGCCGTGATTGACCAGCTTGATGCAGCAGACGGGGAGGATGTGACCGTTCGCATCTCCTCCGGTGGTGGTGATGTCTATGAGGGCATTGCGATCATGAACGCGTTGCAGGATTATGCGGGGAAGGTGACCGTCATTGTCGAATCTTTGGCGGCGTCCGCTGCGAGCTTTATTGCGGTGGGTGGCGCGGATGAGGTGCTTATGCGCCCGTCAGCGGAGATGATGATTCACCGGGCCATGACCTACATGGACGGTAATGCTGATGATGCCCGCAAGACGCTGGAGGATCTGGAACGCCAGGATAAGAAACTGGCCAACATTTACGCAGAGAAGGCGGGTGGCACGGTAGAGGACTGGCTGACAGCCATGTCGGCAGAGACGTGGTATGCCGCCGATGAGGCGGTTGCGGCTGGGCTGGCGGACGGGGTGCTTGAGTCAAAGAAGCAGGAGTCCGCGCGTGAGCCGGTTGCTGCGTCGATGCGTCGCCGGTTCAAATTTGCGAATCGTGCGGCAGCCCCGCCGCCGAAGATCCCCAGCGGTGTGCGGGGGGATGTCAATGATGAGCCCAGTGATGGGCCGAAAGGAGCCAAGATGGATGTCTTGAATCAGCTTGCCCAGGAGCTGGGCAAGAAGCCGGAAGAAGTGCGAAACGCGCTCTCCGGCTTTTTTAATGAGCAGATTGAGGTCGCCACGATTGTGACGGCCGAATACCCGGACGAAGTGGAGGTCGTACCGACCGGCAAGGTCGAGGTGGACCCCACGGAGCCCCTAAATGATGAAGCCGAGGTCACCGCTGAGGTCGGTGATGGCTTCACCTGCGAAGTCGGTGCCGCAGGTGCTGTCACCGTCCGTGCCACAGATGAGGTGAAGGTCGGTGACACCACCGATCTGGCCATCACCGTCGGTGAGGAAACCATCACCGTGAAGGTAAATGTGGTAGCCGCCGACAAGGTCGACAAGGAGACCCCGTCCGAGCCTGCTATCGACCCTGATGTGGCGCCCGCTGGTGACCCGCTGGGGGAGATGGTGGAAGTCCCGCGTGCCCACTTCGATTACCTCAACGAGGTGGCACGCAACTTCGGTAAGGCGCAGGCGGAGCTTGACGAGAAGAACAACGCCGCCCGCGTCGACGAGGATATCGCAGCAGGGCGTTTCGCAGCCGCTATGCGCCTCAAGGCACTGGATGCGCTGCGGGCTGACCCGCAGGCATACCAGCGTTCCTGGGGGTCCCTGCCGAAGAACACCGTCCCAGTCGCTGAACTGGGCAACTCCGGTGCGGAGGCAGTAGAGGAAGCGGCTCGTGAGGGTCGAGAAACACGTGAAAATCTGATGGCAACGGCTGCGGCTCGAGCCAAGAAGGGAAAGAACAACCATGTCTAATCCGGTGTACACGGGTGGCCCCATTGGCTATGAGGCTGCAACCCGCGTAGAAAAGGGCCACCTCGTGGCCATCAAAGACGGCAAGGTGAAGCACGCCGGCGCGGAAGGTGCCATCTTCGGTGCAGTCACCGAGATCGCCGACCCGAAGGACCAGCTTCGCCCCGATAATGTTGCCGTGCATTACGGCAACGTCGCTGTGAAGCTCGTTGTTGATGGTGACGCGAAGGCAATCAAGGCGGGTGCCGCCGTGTTTGCGGCAGCCGATGGTAAGGCGGCAGCTACCGGCACAGTCCAGGTTGGTGTTGCCGTCCGTGACGGTGAGAACGGCAAGATTCTCACCATTCTCAACAACCTGCCGGTGGCAGGCTAACCAGAAAGGATGATGAAGAATGGCTGATGAAGTAACGACCGTTTCTTCCGTTTGGGATGCGATCCCTAATCTCACTGTGGCGGAGATGCTCTCCGACCCGACCCTTCTCACCGACGCGTTCGGTGAGCGCCTGGACGAATTCCAGGCATTTGATGCGTTCTTCGAGGTGAAGAATGTCAACTCTGATATCGTGCCCTACCGTCACGCAACGGCGGCTTATCTTGAGGATGACCCGATTGTTATCCCGGAGGGTGGGGAGATCCCGGTGTCCGATCCTCTGGCGACGACGGAGCTTCTCCACGCCACCATCAAGAAGTACGGTATTGGTCTTCGTGTGACCTGGGAGCAGATCAAGGACGATCGCCGTGATGAGGTGGCCGATGAGCTGACTGCGAAGGCTAACACGGTGTCTCGCCATAAGAAGCTTGAGGCTCTGGCGGCCCTCAAGGCAGCCCCGGTGCAGGAGCTTCAGGTGTCTAAGCCGTGGGACGCTGGCGGTGACGTCAAGGGCGACCTTCTCGACGCGCAGGCGCTTATTCTTGATGCCAAGGATAAGAAGGGCGACCCGCTCATGTACGAGCCGGCGGTTGTGTGGGCATCTCCGACGACCATCATGGATATTCAGCGTTCTAAGAGCATGGATGATCTGTACAACGGCAACATGGCTTCCGCTCATCCACTGTTCCAGAAGGCCGGGACTCTTCCGTCCCTGTTCTCTGATTCCATCGCCGTTATCAAGGATTTTGCTATCCCTCACGGTGAGCTGTGGATGGGCTCTAACATCAAGGCTGGCAAGCTTGCACAGCGCGAGGACGAGTACACGTCCCCGTTCTACGCGGAGGATGGTGGCGCGGTGGATGTTCGCTACGGTAAGCGTCAGACCGCGCGTGCTAACTACTCTCACCGTCGCGCGTTCTACGTGCAGCATCCGCTGTCTGTTGTCCACATGACGGGGCTGGCAGGCTAAATGACGGAAGTTCGTTTGACCAAGGCGTTCCGGGTTTTCCCGGATCGTCCTCTGGTGAAGCCGGGAACCCCGGTTGATGTGGATGAGGCTACCTACCAGCGTCTGGTGGGGCTGGGTCTTGTCGACGCTCCGGAGGTGGCAGGCGGATCAGACGATGACCCCCCAGTGGGAGACGATGAGGAAGCTAGCTCCACCCCAGACGGTGAAGACGCGCCTAAGGAGGATCCGAAAACCACATCGATGCCTACGGCCGAGTATCCTCCGCTGCCCGATAGGACAGCGACTGTCGCGGTGTGGAAAGAGTATGCCCGTGCCAACGGCATCAAGCTGACCGGTCTCTCCAAGCGGGCTGAGATCATTGGTTTCGTGGAAAAGGTCGCAGGTCGGGGAGAGTAACACACTAGGGAAGGTGGTGGCACCTGTGGAGATAACCGTTGAGGATATTTCCTCCGTATTTCCTAGACCTCTCGAAGAGGATGAGCAAGAGCGTGCTGAAGCTTTGATTAAGCAGGCTGTGGAGCTCATTGCCTTCGAGTTCGCCCGCAGGGGGCGGGATCTAGCAGAAGAGGTGGAGACCACACCGTGGCTGCAGGTAGCCGTGCTGCAGGCTGTGCGGATTATGGTGTCCCGGGCGGTGCTCATCGGTGAGAATGTGGGTCGTGCGTCTGCGTCCTCGACGTCGGGGCCGCAGTCGGATTCCATCACCTTCTCGCAGGGGGTGGGTATCCACTGGGGTGGTGTGGGGATGGACCAGTCCATTCTCGATCTTCTTGGTCTGCACACGGGTCCGCTGCCGCGTGGGCGTGGTGGGCTGGTGATCCCGTTTGGGACGCGTTGGCCGGTTCGCCGGTGCGCGGAGGGTGCGGAAAGGCCACGGTGGTGCTGATGGGGTGGAAGCCTGATGATTTTGGTGAGCCGGTTGCTATCAAGGGTGGGGTGATCGGGCGTGATGCTCGTATGCGCCCCATCTATGGTGAGGGTCGGGTCATTGAGCACTGTATTGTGTCTCCGGCCGGTGACCAGGTGGTCAAGGGTGAGGATTTTGTCCATGGTGATATCACCCGGTTGCAGGTGCTGGCGCCGGCAGGAACCCGGGTTGCCGATGGTGACACGGTGGTGATTCGCGGCGAGGAGTACGTGGTGCAGCAGTTGCAGTCCTTCGACTACTCGGTGGGTCGTAGGCCGGTGCTCCGTTCCCACCGTCCGAAGGTGGTTTTCATCGTCTCACGTGGGGAGGTGTCCGAGAATGTCTCTTGATTATCATGGGCTTTTCCGCCAGATGGCCAATACTCCGCAGGTGCAGAAAGCCGTGGAGGATAAGGCCGAGGAGCTCAAAAAGTTCATTGAGGTCCGCTGGCCTGACGTCAACGACGTGGGCGCGAGCACCAAGCGGTTCCTCAAGGAGGACCCCGGTGACGTCGTCAAAGTGACGCATGCGACCCACGGCACGAACCGCCCCACGCACGTCGTGACAGTTCGTCACCCTGGTGCCGTGGCCAAGCAGGCCAAGGATGGTTTCCTAACCAAGGCGGTGAAAGATGTCTCATGATGTGGGGATCACCCCCGACCTTGTGCAGCTTGTCTACCATCATGTGCTGCGTCTTTTCTCTGCGGAAGATGCGGACATGGTCCATAAGATCGCACTCCCGGATGGCTACAACGCAGCCACGGATGGGCTGGCGATCGTGGTCACAGATGATGTGACCCAGGTGGATGAGACGACGCATACGCGGGAGCTTGTGCGTATCAGCGTGTACGGCCCTGACCGTGAGGGTATTCGTGCTCTCGGCCGCAGGCTGTACACGGCGATGACGCAGGGGATAACCGGAATTGGGTTGGGTGTGTCCCGGTCGAAGTCGACATTCTTCGGCACGGGGCCGTCCTACCAGCCAACCGGGTTTGTCTCCACCATGAGTATTTCGGTGGGGGTCGGCAAACTGCTGGCCACCATAAACCCCCCCACCGCATAACCGAATAAATCACATATTTTCGTTGACCCCTTGGAACCCCATGGGGTCATTTTTTATGCCCTCAGAAAGGGGAAAAATCAATGGCACGAAATCGTAACATCGGCCTGGATATCCGCGTGCTTGAAGACCGCCAGGTGCTGGCCTTCTTCGGTGATGATCCGGCCATCGACAAGAAGACTGGCGCGTTCATCGATGGCTGGGAAGCCCTTGGTGTGGAGCCGACTGACTCCAATCATGGCCACACGCGTGAGGTGACCTCCAACGACACCAACCTGACCGGCGGTAACACGGAAACCTCTTACACCGCTGGCCCGCTGTCTGGCGCGGTTGATGGTATCGCCGGTTCCCCGGTGATGCGCTACATCGAAAACCCGGGCGCGGTGGTGCAGGACGGCACTGTTTACGGTGCCCACACTGCCGAGGTGGCCCGCGGTTATGTGGCGTTCGTCCACAAGTTCTCTTCTGGCCTGGTGCGTATCTGGGTTTCTCGCGAGAAGGCCGAGCTCACCATTAACGAGCGTCAGACGGCGAAGGATCCGCAGGCCCGCCCGGTCGCAATCAAGTTCAAGAACGGTACGGATGAGCGCTACTACGAGGAGCGTTTCTACATCGTCGGAAAGGATGGCGCTGTGGCTCGCGTCGAGGAGAAGATCTTCAAGGACATTGAGGACCTGGAGAACAAGATTGAGCAGGGGAAGGCTTTCTTCCCGCAGGCTTCTGGATCCAAGCTCACCGCTATGACAGTGGTGGATGAGAAGACCGGGGGTGTCACCCTGCATGAGTACAAGAAGCCGGATGGTGAGACGGCTTCTCTTCCGGAGGACGCGAGCGAGCATACCGCCCCGTCTGGTGAGAATTCTCCCGGGGCAGCTTAGGCACCGTCGTGTGCGTCGGTAAACCCGCTCGGGGTGACGACCTGGGCTGGTGGGTGTAGCTCAGTCGGTAGAGCCATAGGCGCGCAGGTTCGAGTCCTGCCACCCATACTGGCGGCCGCTCTTTCTTCAGGTGGTTCCTGAGAGTGGTTGCCCTCAATCATCTCGTAGGGACCACCACCATGCCTAGGAGGAACCACATGGCTACAGCAAAGAGCACGCCAGCGAAGACCGACGCCCTGACCGGTGAGCTGGTGGATGGAATCTACACCGAAAAAGTGGAGCTCAGCAACGGCACGAAGGTCGACGTTGAGGTCATCACCGACCCCAAGAAGCTCCCCGCCACCTACTACAACCTGCTGGCCGAGGGGAATACCGTCGCCATGGTCATTGCTGCCTTGACTACTAAGACCCGGCGTCTTCTCGACTTTTCCGGCGCGATCCTCGAAGACATCGAGGACATCATCTCCCCGGTGATTGACCGCGCACGGGACGCCGCAGAAAAGGCAGAGGAAGGCAAGTAGTGGATCTCCGGCTCATCCTCGCTGACGAGCCGGGGGCCTGGATCACCTTCACACACCGGGACCGGCAGCTAAAAGCCCGCCTAGACCCGATGTGGTTGGGCGCGGAGCGTGTCCCTGCGCTGCTTGAGACACCGCTTCTCGTACGTGGTCTTCTCGATGTTCACTCGCAGGTGGTAGTCATGACCTCGGACCCCTTCGCGCGTCACATTGATGAGCTTTTCGAGGACTACCTCGAAGCGACCGGGCTGGGGGTGCGGGGTATTGCTGAGCTTATTTTCGCGCTTCGGCACGTGGACCTTGTGGAGCTGGATTTGCTGCGTGAGGGGCTAGAGATCCGTGAGTGGCTTGACCCTGCAGGGTCACTGTCCTCGCGGCGTCTGCTTCTGCTTCTGCGGGATTGGGTGCTTCGGCCGGAGACACGGATCGGCGCGCGCCGGATGAATATCAATCCAGCATCTAAGGCCGCGCTTGTGACAGCCCAGGCGGTGTCTAACCCTGATGATCCGCACCCATTCCTCAAGAGCCCAGCACAGCTCGCGGTGGAGGAGAAGCAGCTGGCGGAGCAGCAGGAGAAGCGTCGCCGAATCGAGCGCCAGCGCCCGCGTGAGCTTGAGTATGTGCCTCGTACGGCGGGGTCGTTGGCTGATGCTCAAGCGGAGTCCAAGCAGGCTTTGGAGGAGCTGAAAGCCCAGCTCGGTCAATAGGAAGAAAAATAATTGAAAAGGAGGCCTCCATGTCTGGTTTTGTGTCCGTCCCGATTATCCCGACCTTTAAGGGGATGTCGAGGGAGTTTACGGCGCGGCTCATCAAGCCCGCGAAGGATGCCGGCAAAAAAGCGGGGCAGGAGCTGTCCAAGGGGCTGGGCGCTGAGGTAGATTCTCTCGAGCGTCAGGTGGGAGCCTCCACGAAGAAGCTGAATGATCTTGCCCGTGAGTATGAGAAGGCGTACTCCAAGCAGGAGGAGATGCAGCGGAATGTGAAGGCCGCGACGCTTGAGCTGACGGCTGCGGAGGAAAAGTACAACAAGGCTCTCGCTGACGGAAAGACGGGCACGGCTGAGCTGGCGAAGGTCGAGCGGGCTAAGGGCAAGCTGGAAAAGGCTAACCGTGACCTCGCGCAGTCCGAGATCGATACGCGCGTGGTGGAGGAGAAGCACGCCCGTCAGCTCAAAGACCTCAAAGAGACCTCCGAGAAGTATGAGAACGCTCAGAAAACACTGGCTGACCAGGTTGGCTTGACCCGTGATGAGCTTAAGCGCATGGGTGGGTCTTTCTCTGAGCTTGATCAGGCCATGGATAACGCAGTGGAGCGTTCCAGTGGCTTCGGGCAGAAGCTTGTCGACGGTTTCAAAACCATGGGCAAGGGCGCTCTCCTGGGGGTCGGTGCTAAGGCTGGTACCGCCGTCATGAGTGGCGTCCACTCCGCCATTGAGGGCGGTATGGCCAGGCTGCAGAATGTGGAGCAGGCCCAGAAGATGCTGGAGGGCCTGGGTCACTCGGCGGGTACTATCGACACCATCATGGACAACGCCATGCAGTCCGTGAAGGGCACCGCCTTCGGCTTCGGCGAAGCCGCATCCATGGCGGCCACCTTCGTCGGTGCCGGTGTCAAGGAGGGCGATGACCTCCAGCGTGTCCTTTCCCTTGTGGGTGATTCGGCTGCTATTGCCGGTGCGGATTTCCAGGAAATGGGCTCCATCTGGACGAAGATTGCATCCAATCAGAAGCTTTCCACGGAGGAGCTGAATCAGCTCATGGACCGTGGTCTGGGTATCCTGCCGAAGCTGCAGGAGAAGTACGGGGTCACGGCTGAGGAAGCCCGGAAGATGATTTCCGAGGGTAAGGTCGGATTTGAGGATTTCGCAGATGTCATGGAAGACATGGTCGGCGGTTCTGCTCAGTCGATGGGTGAGACTTTCTCTGGCTCGGCTGCCAATGCTCGCGCCGCGCTTTCTAGGCTTGGCGAGAAGCTGCAGGAGCCACTTTTTCAGGCTGCCCCTGCAATCTTTGCGGCCATTGGCCAGGCCATTGATGACCTGGGGGTTGTGTTGCAGCCGGTTATTGAGAAGCTGGCCGAGTGGCTGGCCCCCAAGTTGGATGCTCTGGCCACGGATGTGATCCCCCGGCTGGTTGATGCCCTTGTGGATACCACGGAGCGGGTCAAAGAGATGGCCGACTGGGTGATGCGGAACAAGGACTGGCTCGAAGCCTTTGGTCTTGCTGCTGGTATTGCAGCTGCTGGCCTGGGAGCTATTGCTTTGCAGCAGAAGATTGTTGCAGCCGGTGGTTTCATCACCTGGATCATGAAGGCCGTTAAGGCTACGAAGATTTGGGCTGGTGTACAGGCCGCACTGAACTTCGTGATGAACGCCAATCCGATTGCCCTTGTAGTGACGGCTATTGCCGCGCTTGTTGCAGGACTGGTCTTTTTCTTTAGCCAGACGGAGACCGGCCGGAAGTTGTGGGCGCAGTTCACGGAAGCGCTTTCCACCAAGTGGCAGCAGTTTACCGATGCCGTCGTCGGTGCTTGGCAGGATCACATCAAGCCGATGTGGGACGCGATGGTGTCCTTTGTCACCGAGACGCTGTGGCCCGCCATCATTGACGGGGTCCAGTGGGTCGGTGACAAGTGGCGGTGGCTGTGCGACACGGTCAGCGCCATCATCAGTGAGATGGTAGACGGCTGGCATGGCTTCTCCGATGCCATGATGGCTGTGGCCACATGGCTTTACGACAACGTCATCATGGGTGTTGTCGATGGGTTCCAGTGGCTGTGGGACAAGATTGTCGCGATTCTTGGCTGGATCTCCGACAAGTGGGATTGGCTGACCGGCAAGCTCGGTGATGGCTGGGACTGGCTGAAGACGACGGTTTTCGACGCCTTCGGGGCGGCTCTTGATAATCTCCAGACCTGGTTTCAGATCGCCGTCGACGGCATCACGAAGATTTGGGACGGCCTGCGTGAAGCAGCCGCAGCCCCGATTCGTTTCGTGGTGAACACCGTCTGGAATAACGGCATCCTCAAAGCTATTGAGGGTGTCACAAAATTCATTCCTGGCATTGAAGCGCCTGCCCCTGTGCAGCTTGCTTTCGCTACCGGTGGCATCATGCCGGGCTACACCCCTGGTCGTGATATTCACAGGTTTGTTTCGCCTACGGGCGGGATTTTGGACCTTAGTGGTGGTGAGCCGGTGCTTCGCCCGGAGGTAGGCCGCGTCCTTGGCAAGCGCTGGGTAGATGGTATTAACGCTGCAGCCCGCAGGGGTGGCGTGTCTGGTGTTGAGCACTTCCTCGGCGCTGATAAGCCTCTCGATAGGGCGCAGGATCGTATCAAGATGGCGCATGGCTTCGGTGATTTCTTGCCGTATCAGGCGCACGCGCGTGGTGGCACGATTGATGCGATGGCCGCCATCGTCAAGGGTAAATACCCGAATATCATTTTGACGTCGAGCTTGCGTCCTGGTGGTCCGTACCATGGGACGGGGCAGGCGACGGACTGGGCGACCGCTGGCGCCTTCGGCAACAGCGCTGAGCAGCTGGCATTGGCGCATGATATCGCCAAAACCTACCCGAACGCCACGGAGCTGATCTACGATCACCCGGGGTGGCGCGGCAACCTCAAAAACGGTCTCCCCATGGGTGCCTTTGGTGAAGGCTACACGCTGGCGCAGGCGGGTCCGCACCACCACCATGTCCACTGGGCGATGACCACCAACCCCACCATGCCGTTTGATGATGGTGTCTTCATGGAGGGTGCTCCCATCGGTGATGGTGCTACGGGTGGTTTCGGTGGCTGGGCTGCGTCCCAGATTCGCAAGATCTGGGATGGGATCATGAATCCGATTAAGGAGAAGATTCCGGAGTTTCCTGGCTGGTTTGGGCAGCTGCCGAAGACGTTCTTTGCTAAGGCCACGGGGGCTGTGTGGGAGAAGATTTCCTCCCTCATCCCTGGTATCTCCGGTGGTGGGGATACTACTGGCGCGTACATGGGGCCGGTGGGGTCTGGTGTGGAGCAATGGCGCCCGCTTGTTGAGAAGATCCTCACTGATAAGGGATTGTCCACTGCTTTGACAGATACGGTTCTGCGCCGTATGAATCAGGAGTCCGGTGGTAACCCGGGTGCGCAGAATAACTGGGATATCAACGCTAAGAATGGTGTGCCGTCTAAGGGCCTTATGCAGGTCATTGGGCCGACGTTCCAGGCGAATAAGGATCCGGGATTTAATGATATTTGGGATCCGGAGGCGAATATCCGCGCATCGATGAACTACGCGATTAGGCGCTATGGGTCGCTGCCGGCTGCCTATAACCGTGCTGGTGGCTACGCCGAGGGTGGTCTCATTGACCTGGCGAAAACCATGGGCGCGCTCCTCTTCGATAGGGGTGGTCTGTGGCCATCCGGGCAGATGGGTATCAACCTCACTGGTGGGCATGAGTGGGTGCTGCCGGGCAACTCCGCCCAGGACATCTCCGCCATCTTGGCCGCCATTAAGGCAGGCAACACTGACCAGCTGCGCGACGCTATGTCCCAGGCTGTGCAGCCCATGGTGGAAAAGCTCACCAAGATTGCTGACCCCTCCACCTACGAGGGGATAACCGCCCGTGGGCTCGCAACAGAATTCGGCAACATCGCCGACATGCTCGGCATGGGCCACACATCCACTGTGGTATCCACCCTCGTCAAGGCCGAGAATGACCTCCTCGGTGCCCGCCAAGCACACGCGGAGCGTCTTGCCACCATCACCGAGAAGGAGGAAGCACTCACCAAAGCGCGTGAAGCTCTCGCCGAGCTGCAATCCTCCGAGGGTGGCTTGACCAAGGAGCAGCAGCGGAAGGTCTACGACGCCAACAAGGCCCTGGAAAAGGCCAAGGCCGAGCAGGCTGCCGCTGATTCCGACGAGAAGCGCGCCAAGGCTACTGACAAGGTCAAGGATGCGGAGGAGAAACTCGCCCGCATCCGTGAAGACATCGATGATAAATCGGCGGAGAACGCGAAGAAGCGCGCCGAGGATATCGAGAAGGCGAATGCCGAGGTGTCTAAGGCCGAGTCTGAGCTGGCAGCAGCCCGTAAGGCTTCTGTTAAGGCGTTGGATATGCGGGTTTATGATGTTTTCCCGCAGATTTTCGACGGTCTGGCTATGGCAGCTAATGGTGTGCAGAATGTGGCCGGTCAGGCTATGGCGATGGGTGGGTTGGCTGCTCAGGCCGCCCCCGCCCTCGGCTCGGTGGCGTCAGCATTGTCTGGTGCTGCGGCCATGGCTGGCCCCGCTGGCATCTCGCTGAGTGTGGGTATCCAGGCGGTGAAATCCGGCATTGAGGTCGGCAAAATGATAGTCAATCTCGTGAAGGACATCATTGACTGGGTACAGAAGGCACGGCTGGCGGCCATGCAGGGGCTGGCAGATGCGTTCGGCACTATTGCCGAGTACGCGCGTCTGCTGAACGAGATGCAGACTGATGTGTCTGAGCTGCAGCAGGCTGTGGTGCGAGGGCTGAATGAGCAGCGCACAGCAGAGTTCAACCTTCGTGTGGCTGCGAATAGTCGCCGGATTGCGGAGGTTGAGGGTGCGCTTGCTGTGGCGCAGGCTCGCCAGGCGCTAGATGATGAGATTGAGAAGGGTGCTCGTGCTGCGCAGCTTAGGCTGATGGGGCTCGTAGAGGACTGGGACACCTACAAGGCGCTGGAACAGCAAACGACCGGCAAGGTGCTCGAGCAATGGTCGGATAAGGCCATTAGCGCCCTGTTCACCTATGAATCCGCGCGCGCTAAAGCTCTGCGGGGTGAGCTCACCGCCCGCCTGGAGCAGATTAAGGCCGAGGACGCGCTCGCAGCAGCCAACCGCCTCAACGCCCGCAACCAGGCTGACCTGCTCAAAGCCCAAGAGCGTCTCATCAAGATGTCCGCGAAGGTCGCAGGCGTCGACCTCGTCGAAGCGACCGGAATGGAGCAGGCCACCAAGCTCATGGTGCAAATGGTGGAGCTGCAAAACGCCATGGCCAAGAACTCCCTTGGCCACTCCGGTCAGGCGCTGGGGATCGAAAACTCCTACACCCGCGCGCTGGCCGGTGAACAAGCGCAGTACGCGGGACTTGAGCACGCCCTCAAGGCCGTACTGGCGGAGTCCGGTGTGACCATCTCTCAAAAGCGACTGGATGAACTGCTGAAAATCACCGCGCGGGCTGCCCGCCGGGGCCTGGACCCGAAGTCGGTGCTCATGGCGGAGATGCCAGAATTCGCAGCCGCTCAGGCGAAGCTGCTGGAGGATAAGGCACTCAAGCCGATTTGGGAAGCCCAGGACAAGCTCACGGCCGATGAGCGGACGGTGCAGGACTTCAAGGCAGAGATTGCCCTCTTTGAGAAGACCGCACCGCTTGAGACACGGCTCAAGGGCTTGGAGAACACCATCGCGTCCCTCGATGCATCCGCCAACGCGTTTGCTGAGGGGAATGAGAAGGCGCGGGGTGAGTACCTGGCGGTGGCTCGTGAGAATCAGGCCGCGGCTGAGTCTCATGGTGTGTCTTGGCAGCTGGATCCCCGCTATGCGACCCCTGCTGTGCGGGACCAGATCGCCCGTGAGGTGCACATCTACACGGACGGTACGCGTGTGTACACGGCTGACGATGTGGACAAGGTGGTCGAGGAGGCCCTGGAGGGCACTGGGACCACTGTGGTGAAGCATCGGACGGCGTCGGAGGTGGCGAAGTCTCGCCGGAATGGAGGATTGTAAATGCTCAAGGTTGAGATGGTGACCCCGCAGGGGACTGTGTGGGATTTGACGGGCGTGGCGGAAACCTCCCCGGTGCTTGCACCGGAGGGGCAGCTCGCCGGGCTGACTGGTAATGCCAGCCGGACGGACCTGTCGATCCCCGGCCACGCGGGGGTGCTGCCTGGGGATACCCGCTATGGTGCGATTGAAGCTGATGTGCAGTTTTTCCTTCGCACCTTCACTGGTGAGGAGATGGAGCGTGTGCATGCTGCGTTCCGTAAGGCGTGGAGCGTGTATAGCAGGGTGCGCCCTACCCCGCCGGTGGTGCTCAAAATTAACTCGGATAGCCCGCACTCACCCTTGGCGATGCGACTGTGGCTGTCGAAGCCGCTGCCGGGGGTGGATGTGGATTCGAGGAAGCGCACCAGCCTCGATGTCACCGTGCCGGTGCTTATCCCCTCCGGGGTGGCCATCGGCGTGGAGCAGACAGGTAAGGGCGCGGTTGAGGTGGAAAATTCTGGCGATGTCACCATTTACCCCCGCATTGCTTACACCGGCCGGGGCGGCCAAGTTACGTGTCCCTCCGGCGCGGTTTTCGTGCTCCCCGCTGTGGGTGTGGAGACAGTGGTGAGCATGGATCCTTTGGATCTGCGCTTGGAGGGGGCGTTCCCGGAGGGGGTTGAGCCGGGGGACACCGGCCGGTGGGTTTTGCCGGAGGGTGCGGAGCTCCGCTGGGCTGTAGGGGTCGTCGACCCCTGGACGTAAAAACATAGACGGCAGGGGACGTGTCCACCCCTGCCTTTTTCGAACCTATTTTCTGAGAACTGCATAGTGAGGTGGCTTATCCGTGACTGATTGGGAATCTTGGCAGAAGCACGTCCGTCGTGTGGTGGAACAGAAAAGGGCATGGTACGGAATCGGTGACGGAGACGGAACGCCTGTGGCCACGCTGCCGACGCCGGTGTCGAAAGAGACCCCAGAGCAGTGGATGGAAGCGTCCGATCTATCTTTGACGATTCCTGCTCGTCACAGTGACGGAATTCCAACGGGTCTCTGTAAGGGGCTTGTCACGGATAATTTGCGTCTTGTCGACCCCTCCGGCCAGATTCCACTTGCCACAGGTGATTTCACACTGCTTTTCGCCATGATGGGTGAAAACGGGATCCTCGAGCGCCGCGGGGGTGTCATCACCCACGTTGACGGTGATGACCCGGACGGTACTGGCCAGCCGACCGAGCTTGTGCTGCACGCCCTGAGTGTGTCGGATGTGTGGAATACGATTCCGGCGCCGTCGTGGCCAGCATCATGGTGGGCAGCCACCCCCTACGAGGTGACCACAGACGAATCAGGGTTGTCGTTTGGTCAGCCATGGACCATGGCGAAGATAGAAATGTCCACCCGCGCGACGTTCACGCTGAAGCAGGGGCGGGCGGGGTTTGTTATTCGCCGATTGGCTCAGGAATCGCTTGACGCTGCCATGTTCACCCAGCTCGACCCGGACGGAACCCGTTGGGTTGATGACCCCTACCACGTGGTGGAGGTCCCGGCCGAGGATAACACCCCGGAGGTGAGCTTCACCGTGGCCGATGGGAGCTTGTGGGACACCGTCGCCGGTGTAGCCAAGAACGCCGGGGTAATCCTGGGGGCTCGCATGTGGTGGCCGGGGGATCCGCCCGTGCGGTGCTGGACGCCGGCATCGTCGTCGATGAGCCCGGCGCAGGTTGATATTTCCCCCTCGGAGGGCGAGCCCTACAGGACGGTATCTGAGCGAACCTTTCCGCACGCTATGACGGTTTTGACGGTGAAGGAGGTGGCATAATATGCCGACCCCAGTACTGACAGCAGATTCCGCCCGTGTGTCTGTCATGCGACCCCTGGCGTCGAGTGCCTATGGTAAGCGGGCAGTAGCCCTGCCAGAGGGTGTGAAGCCGGAGGATGTTTTCACGGTGTCCGCGCCGGGGAATGAGCCGGGTTTTGTGGCCATGCTCGCCCCGAAGAAGCGCACGGGGGGTTTCGCGAGAAGGTTCATCCGGGCTGACGTCACCGTCACAGCTGCGGACAAGACCCGCCCTGATGTGGTGCCAGATTCCGACACCTCCCGTGTGCTAACAGAGACGCGCGACCGTGTCACCAGCGCGTTTTTCCTCGAATCCGACATTTCCAAGGCCGGCCTTGGGGCGTGGGTGCCCTATGAGGATTTCACCCTCGGGGATTATGCCTGGATTAGCGTCTTTGGCCATCGTGTGAAACTTCCTGTCACCCGCATCGAGCCACTCATCACCGACCACTCCGTCGTGGACTGGAAGGTCCACGTAGGTGGGCAGCTTGTGTCAGATGAACAGGCCCGCATGGTGGAAAACGAGGCTGTACATAAGGCCGTGGTGGAGGATCGCCGTGAGCTCGCCGGGCTCGACGCTAAAGCTAGTAGCGCCGTGTCGACTGCTGAGACGGCGAGGGTGACGGCGAAAGCGGCCTCTGACAAGGTCGACAAGCTTGATGGTCGGATCGTCGACTACTCGGAGACCGTAAAGAAGCATGTCAAGGCTGCATCTGAGCACTCGGATAAGGCTGCTGAGCATTCTGCTAAGGCGGAGGCTGCGTCGGATCGCTCCCAGATCGCATCTAGGAAAGCGGAGCTGGCGTCGCTTAGGTCGCAGTCGTCTAGTGGTGTGGCGGTCGTGGCGGATGCGGAGGCGCAGGAGCATGCGCGGCTGGCGGGTGAGGCGTCCGACAAGGCGCATGAGGCGTCGCTCAGGTCGGAATCGTGGTCGCTGAAATCTCAGGAATCCTCGAAGAGCGCGGGGGTGGCGTCGGATCGTGCGGAGGATGCGAGTACGCGGGCAGAATCAGCGTCTACGAATGCGGATGCTGCGTCTAAGCAGGCGAAAGAGTGGGCGGAGAAGTCCCGGGGCGCGAATGATACGGCGCAAGAATGGGCGGCTAAGGCTGAATCCGCTTCTAAGAAATCCTCGGCGGATTCCTCCGCGTCTCAGAAATTCTCAGAAGCAGCAGCTCAGGCATCGGAGCAGTCGAGCAAAGCGAGTAAAGAGGCCACCAAGGCGAAAGAGCTGACGGCGGAATCCCTGCGGCTTGCGGAGATCGCCCGCGATAAAGCGGAAGAGTACCGCCGCGCTGCTGAGGCGGAGCGTAATGCTGCGGAAAAGGGCAGGGATGAGGCGGAAAAGGCGCGTCGTCGTAGTTTCGCGGCGATGGCGGCGGCTAACGCGGCTTTCGCGCAGGCTGAGGCTGCACGTCAGGAAGCTGAGGAGCAGCGCCGGATCGCGGAGAATGAGCGCAAACTCGCCGAGGCAGCTCGCGCCGAGGCGGAGCAGTTGCGTAAGCTCGCGGAGGAGGAGCGCGCGAAAGCGGAGAATGAGCGCCTGCAGGCCGAAAAAGGTCGTGATGAGGCTGAGCAGCACCGTAAACGGGCGTTCGCAGCAATGGCGGCGGCTAATGCGGCTTTCGCGCAGGCTGAGGCTGCGCGTGCTGAGGCTGAGGAACAGCGCCGGATCGCGGAGATGCAGCGTGCGACGGCTGAGGATGAGCGTAAAAGAGCTGAGGCTGAGCGCGCTGCTGCAGAGGTGGCGCGTAAAGAGGCGGAGAACAACCGGCTCCAAGCGGATAAAGCTAGAGATCAAGCTGTCAACGCGGCGACGGAGGTTGCCACCGGCGCGCGGGCGATCGCGTTGGCCGCTAAATACGCGGCTGAGGTGAACGCGGTCGAGATAGCCAATCAGAAGCTATGGAACACCTACCAGCAGCAGATCAGCAATTACATTGATGATCTCCGCATCATGCGGTTCACTCGCCATTGGTCACTCGCACGGAGCCAACAAAGAATGTGGTCAGGCGATATTTTCAATTTCATTGGCGAGCCGAAACGCGACCACAAATCCACCCTGCAGGTGCCCATTAAAGGCAAATGGAAAGGCGTGCTCACAATCCAGCTTTTCCACGATAACGGCCTATCCGATGCGAACACCGTTTTCATTGAGGACGGGAAGATCGTATCGGGGCCAAAATATTTCGGGTCGGAAACGGAAACATTCCTTGACGGCGGGGCAACTATGAAAATCAAATCAGCGATCGTCCTCGTGTACCCGGACACGCTGCCGGGTGGGGGTACGCCGACCGTGCCGAAGCCGCCGAAATTGCAGGAGATTCCTCCGATTCCTGCTGGGCTGAAACCAAACTAAGAAAGGATGTTCTAATATGAGTGAGCCTATTGCGCAGGCCATGTACTCGGTGCCGATCACGCGCCGCGTCGACTCAGTCGAATCGCTGATCCCGGAGGAATACCGGGCGCGAACACACGCTTCGTCCCAAACCCAGGTGCGCTGCGGTCTTTTCCCAGGTGAAAACATGGTCAAAGTCACCTGGGGTGGGCCGGAAGAGGCACAACTTTTTTGCAAGGTAGATGAATCAGACTCGTCTTATCATGTGGGGTCTGTGCCAGCGGGGGGGGGTGCCCGCACCAAGCTTTTTACGGTGCCAGCCCGCTCCCCGGAGGATTTCGTCTATGTGCGTTTCCCGACTGTCGCGTCGATGCAGGGCGATGCGACCGGTGCCGTCACGGTCATCGGCATGGACGCATCCTAGCAAGAGCGGGGTGGTCGCATGAGCACGCCACTCTCCGATGCTGTGATTTGGGCAACTTTGCAGCCCTACACGACGGATTTTTCATTCGCCCGGATTACCGCAACCAATGGTGTGAGGTCGACTCAAAACACGCGCCTAACACTCCCCACGGGCACGAATCTCGTGCAAGTCTCATGGTCGGGTGCGTCCCGTATCCAAATCCAGGCAAATGCGGACGGTCACAATCAGACCACGGAAATCCAGGCAGCGATCTCGGGCACAGGGCGCACGAAAATCCTGCGTGTCCCCGTCACCAAAGAGGGGTATGTGAATGTGACCACATACAAAAACCTGCAAGAAGAGGTCGACACCACCACGGGAGGCATCACCGTCTACCCCACAACCTAGCAACCGTGGGGGTGGCAGCATGAGTACCCCCATCATGTACCCCCTGTCCGTTGTGTTTAAGCCACAGCAGGTGAACTACGCGGATGTGTGGCGCAACTCGGAAATGACCACAGGGCCATACAAGCCCCGTCACGTTCTCCCCATCCCCGTGGGCGTCTCCATGATCCAAATCGACTACCGAATGAAAGGCGGCTCCTGGAAAACGCTGGCCACCATCAATGGTGAGGAACGCCAGCTCGGAAAAGAGGAAGGCGGCACCAATGATTTGAAGCCGCAATTTTTCCGCGTCGTCAACGATGATCCGGGGGCGTTGCTCACCGTGCAATGCAAGCTGCAGTCGACCGTGGCGATTAATACGGCGCGTGTGGGGGTGACCATCACACCGATGGATGTCCAAACCTTTGAAATCACAACAACCTAGAAAGGAAAAACCATTATGACCGAGCTAATGGGGCTGTGGCGCAAGATGCCCACCAAAGACCGCCAGTGGCATCTCGTCACCATCCTGAATGAGGCGGAGCCCGCCGAGAAACACCAATACGTGCGTGATTTGGTGGCCACCATCCCCGTAAACGAGCTCCGCGAATACAGGCTGTATCTCTCCGATGAATCCACTCGGCGCGAGACGGAAACACAAATGATGGCGCTCACTGCCAAATTCCGCGACCGGGGCATGACCAAAAAACCCACCCGCATCGATGATGCCACTCTCGCCACCATAACCGCCCAGCACCCTCAAATCACCACCGTCTACGTGTGGGACCCGGACGTGTTGTGGCTCGATGGTGAGCACGTCCTCGACGGTAAGGATCTGTACCGCAAGCAAGGCCCCGACGCCGGTGACATCTCGGATCCCCGCCTGTGGGTCCACTACCCAACACCAATCCAGGAGGGGTAAATGCCTTGTAAACCGATGGTGGAGGGCACATTTAGGGTGTCCTCCGGGTTTGGTCGACGCTGGGGATCACCACATCTGGGTGTGGATCTCGCAGCACCCCACGGCACCCCCATCTATGCTGTGGCCGATGGTGTGGTCGTACAAGGACGGGAGCGCCCCCAAGGCAGTGTGGCGGGGTTTGGCTCCTGGATCTGGATTGATTGCCAGGCCAGCGTCGGACGGGATTTCATCTACGGTCACGTCCACCACCCCGGCATCCTCGTCCAGGCAGGCGACCGTGTGCGCGCAGGGCAGCAAATCGGCGTAGTCGGCAACGAGGGCCAATCCACCGGCCCTCATTTGCATTTTGAGGAGTGGACAGCCCCCGGACGGCTTGGGGGTAGGGCTGTGGATCCCGCCGGGTGGGTGGCATCACACCCCAGCCCCGGCGCGACAGCCTCTATTGTGAGGGAGGACAGTGTGACTATTTTCGGCATTGACATCTCGGATCACCAGCGGGGCTTTGACCTCGCACGCGCGAAAGCGGAAGGCGTCGAATTCGCCATCCTGCGTCTGTGTGATGGCACCTACGTCGATAGGTCTTTCCGGGAGCATCTGGCTGGTGCGGAGCGTGCCGGGCTGCTCGTCTCGACATACTGGTATCTCAGGGCACCGAGCGAGGGGACGAGCATATCCCAGCAGGTCGACGTCATCGATCGCCAAATGGGCGGACGGCGCGATCTCGGCGTGTGGATCGATGTGGAATCCATCCCCGCAGGCGTGAAAACGCTGACGGGCGAGCATGTGCGAGAGGCCAAGCGGGAGCTTGAGAGACGCGGCTACCGGGTGGCGGGCGTTTATTCTGGCGCGTGGTATTGGGAGGCGATGCCTGGTGGCGAGCCATCGATGGACGGCCTCGGGCATTTGTGGGTGTCCAACTACGGCAGCAACCGCAAGGGCTCCTACCGCACCCTGTACGAGGGTGACGGTGGCGACCAGCATCGCGGATGGTCGTATCCCCTCGGCGACCGCAAACCCGACATCCTGCAATACGGGTCAGAGGCCACTGTGGCCGGGCATTACCCCGTCGACGTGAACGCCTACAGGGGCACCAGTGAGCAGCTCGCAGCAATATTTACAGGTACAAAACCGGCAGAAAGAGAGGAAGAGGAAATGGCCGATTCCAAAATGATCTCAGATATTTTCGACCAACTGGCAGGTCCCGGACGCGACGAGAAAGGCAAGCCGACCTACAACGGGTGGGACGAGGACACCATCCGCGAAAACGCCCGCACCCGCGAAAGTGGCGGCAAAACCCTCATCGAATTGGTCGCCCTCACACGGGCGGAAGTCCACCAGCTTGCCGAAGCCGTCGCAGCTCTTGCAACCGCAATCAAGGAGGAACACCAGAATGCCTAGAAACAATTTCCGCGAAGCTTGGTGGATTAGGCGTGTCATCTACGCCGTGCTCGCTCTCGCATTGACCATCGCGGTTGGTGGAGGATGGATTTCAGATACGCAGGCAGATACCTGGCTCGCGCAAGCCGACAAAATCGTCTCCATCCTCGCAGCGGTTGGTCTCGGCATTGCCGCGACTAAGACGCACCGTGGCAGTGATGATCCCACCACGCATGAGGATGTGACTGTCGCGGCGACCAGCCCCGACCCCCGTATCAGTGATATTGGCATGGTCGTCAACGATATCCGCGACGCTATCGCGTCTATGACCGTCCCACATGGGGTGGTCGCACCGCCCCCGGCCGACACGACCCCAGGTGACTACACCAAACTCACACGCTAGGGGTGATTGTGGTGAGGTTATCCACCCGTATGACAACCGCCGCCCGCATCCTCCTCACCTCCATCGCTGTGTGGTGCATCGCAACCGGGGTCGCCTACGATCCCATCCTCGGTGATGTGCCCTCGACGATGGGGCCACTCGTCGCGGTGATCCCACCACGCCTATGGGCATACTCGTGGATCACCGCAGGGGCGCTGATGATCGCAGGCCTACGCTGGTACAAACCCCGGCAGTGGGGTATTAGTCTCGCAATGGGGCTAACCGTCCTGCTCGCCGCCGTGTACGTGTCCGCGTGGCTCACAGGTGATATGGAGCGTGGGTGGGTAAGCGCGAAAAATTACATTCTGATCTGCGTGGTGGTGATGACAGGCGCGGCAATCATGGCCGAGGGGGTGCTCGCGCGTGGATCTTGTCGCACTCATAGATAGAGCAGATGCCCTCATCGCCGCTCTTATCGCGGCTGGTGGGACGTGGCTCGCCTCCCGCGAATCCCGGCGCACGAACCTGCGCGCCACCCTCGACGCGTCGGCGCAGGAGACAATCGACCGGCTGGAAACATCCATCGAACGGCTCGACACCCAGGTGGCGGAATTGCAGCGGAAAATGGGGATCCATGATTCCTACGCCTCCTATGCGATCTCGGAGATGCGCCGCGTCGAGGAGCACCTCGAGGCCAACGGTATGCATTGGCCGCCCCCGCCCCCGATGAGTTTCTACGCGTGGCTTAATGAGCAGGACAAAATGAACTGAACGGTACGGTAGGTTTTGTTGCAGTACAGGCCGGTGTCTAGTACTAGACCGGCTTGTGTAGGGCTGCTACCTGCAATAACTTTTGTTGCAACGCCCAAACTAGGCAGTGCATGAAACCTGTACCGGCTGGTCTATACAGACCAGTACGTACAAAAAGACCGACCAAAAACACGCCCCCTACCTGGGAGCCAAAGTCTCAGGTAGGGGGCTTATTTTGCGTCTCTGAGGGCATCATCAACGGCACGCGCGGCCGCCGCATCCCGTTGCCGTCTACCCCGGTCGTAGTACTCGATCATCGTCACATCGACGTGCCCTGTCATGGCCATGATGTCCTCGTCATCGACTCCGAGGTCGCGGGCGAGGGTGACGAAAGAGCGGCGCAGCGAGTGGGGTGTGATGTGCTGCTCGCATCCGGCGCGCTCCGCAATGGCCTCGACGATGACACGCGCATCCTGGTAGGTCATCGGTCTACCATGCCAGCGCAGCAACCGCCCCGTGTGGCGGGCATCGAGTAGTGGTGTGAGCGCCTGCACCACCCCGCCCGGTGTGTCGAGCACATCCACATGATTCGGCTTGCGGTGGAGGGTGATGCGCAGCCCCTCCCGTGTGCGCTCCACATCATCCACGGTGAGGGCGATGGTCTCACCTACCCGCGTACCCATGAGGATAAGGACAGACAGTAACCCCCAGGTGTCCCCGCCGTCCTCGCGGGCGATGGTGAGCATGCGTGCAAGCTCCTCACGGGTCGCGTACGTCCCGGCGCGATGCCGGCCTACCCGCGGTCTACGCACACCCCAACCCAAATCGGTCTCGGTGAGGCCATTGAGGTGTGCCCAGGCGTAGTAGCCGCAAATCACTGTGGCAGCCCCCTGCGCCGATGATGCCGGCATCCGGCGTAGATACGCCTCGATATGCACTCTGCTCACACCCCACGGGTCAAGGTGTGAATCCCGGCAGAAGTGCAGCCAACGGCGAAGCTGCGGGGCATAGGAGCGGGCTGTGGTGGTCTTGTAGCCCGCGATGAAATCCGCAGCAGCCTGCTCAGGAGCCACCACCCAATGAGGTCTTATCTCCTCCATGCGTTGACCCGGTCCGTCTTGAGTGGTGCGTCCTCCGGCCCTTTGATGTACGGCGCGACATAGACGGGTCTGACGTATTTCCGGCCTGGGCCTACGCGCTGCTGCCGCCAATGCCCCCGCACCATCCACCGAGTGTGAAACTCGCGGGTGGCATGTCCCTTCTCCTCGCTGTGCTTGTGAGCCAGTCGGCGCAGCTCGATCACCTGCACAAGCGACGTTTTCGGCGGCTTCTTTTTGCCGACACCGCCCCCTACCCCTTTTGCTTTCCTCGTCGTGGCCACCGTCGGCTGCTGCATCAAAATCCACGCAGCCCCCAGGGTGTGAACCACCTTCGCTGCCCACGGCTGAGGTATAGCACCCGAAGATGGGGAGAATTCCTGATCAGCGATGATCTTATACACCCCAATCTCGTAAATATCCCTCGTGACGGGTACGGTGCGTGCCCGCTGCACCTCGTCCACACAAGTACCGTACAGGGTGAGTGTCAAGGTGTGCCCTGCCTGCAGCGACCAATGCACCCCCTGAATGCGTCCCGCGCCAAGCACTGACTCCGTAGGGGCGCCGTCCCCCTTAAACCCCGCTGGTGGGGTGTCAGGCGTGGAACCAATCGGGGCAGAAAACCACATGAACCCAATCGGCTCGGGGGCCGCGATGGCAGGTGTCCACTCCGGCATCTCCGGCGCTGTGCTGATGGCGAGCTTGGTCATGTCGCGGGATGCCCACCACAGGCCACATTTCCGCAGCGTGCTCGTGTGGATGACCATTTCCTCTGGGGAGTGGCCAGAAAATTTTTTCTCCGCCGACACAATCTCCTTACGGAGCGCGGGCAGCTCAAGCAGACTAATCATTCCGGTACCTCACAAAAAAGGGAATACCCCGGCGTGGCGGCCGGGGACGGCGGGTTAGAGGTCCTCGAAATCGAGGTCATCCTCGTCCAGCTCCTCCGGTGAGGGGCTGCGGGCGTCGATCTCGTCAGCTAGCTCAAGCATCGCTTTTGCTGCTACTCGGAGATCGAAGCTCTCGCCGGAGCGGGTCGGCACCCCGTACACCTCGTAGGTGTCTTTGGCTTTCAGCTCCACGATTTCGTAGCGTCCCTCCTCGAAATCCGGGATGATGGAGACACCGAGGGCTGCGAGGTAGTAGGTGTTAATGGTGTCTTTATCAAATGTGCGCATTTTGTGAATCCCCTTTTTCTCTTATGGTTGGTTATGCCTGTGCCCAGGCGATGATCTGGTTGATGGCCTCTGGGAGGTCTGCGCCATCCTCGGAGACGATGTACTCCGCGTCGGCTTCTTCGTCGATGTCGAGGATTGCCCAGGTGACATCAAGCTCCACGCCCTCCTCAGCATCCTCGTGGAGCTTGATGCTCATGGTCTCGCCATCCTCGCGGATGATGCGCACGTCCTCGTTGTCGGTGTCGCGGTTGCTGATGGTCCAGTCTGTGATGATGTCTTCGTTGTAGAGGTCGATGGCGATGTCGGTGGTGGTCTCGATGTCCTTGATGTTGATGCTGCTCATTTCCCTTTTCCTTTCTTGAGCTTTCCTTGCTGACACCTTTGATTATAGTCAATTCCCGCCAGAATGTAATACAGGGTTACATTAAATTACCCCCGGTTTAGGGTAGTCCGGCGTTTGATCTCATACACAGAATTTCGCGCCACCCCAGCAGACCGCGCCGTATCCACCACCGAAGCCCCCGCCTGTAAAGCTCGTACCACAGCCTGATCTCGGACACTGGCCAAAAACTCACACTCCGCCTGCGACACGGCCAACTTCTCGGCAGCATCTGCGACCTCGTCCAAAGCCACATCCGCATCCGACTGCGAATCGAGCCACCCAGTGACCGCATCATAAATCGCGCCCGCGTGATCTTCATTCAGATCACCCTCGTCAATCGCCGTACGATCCAGACGCTCCAACTGACCCAAAAACTCCCGCGCCGCGCCCGTGGCGGAATCCTTGTCAATGTCACGATCTTTGACGATCCGCTCCACAACATCATTAAGCGTGCTCATATTTTTAGTCTCCAATCTCGAATTAATCATGTGCAATGCACCGTGAATGAAGTGCATTGCACATGAAATGATTTTTACTAGCACTCGGAGATCGCCAGGAAACGCACGGTCTCATCACTGTCTCCGTACGCGCCCTCAATGGTGACCTCAAGCTCCGTGTCCGCGAGCGGGTCGAAACTGTCGATGTTGTCGACCTCCTGGTCGTCGACTGTCATCCGCGTGATCGTGAAAGGTTTTTCCGGCTCTTCTGCGGTATTGAGGTAGTCGAGGAGGTCATCGAGCGCATCCTCGACCGTGTCCCCATTAAGATTGATCTCGACCCCGGAACCCGTTTCGCTTGCGCTGGCCTGTACTAGTGGGGTGGCCTTATCTGCCCATTCGACGATTCGGGTGGCCATGATCCGCGCCAGAGCCTCAACCTCGCCGGGTTTGATTGTGTCGCCGTCGCCGTCGCTTTGAGGCTCACCATCGGGGGAGCACACATTGTACGTCCAGCCGGTGACGATTTCGGCTGCTTCGTCATCGTCCTCGGGGAGTAGATCCGCGTGCTGGTATTCCCCGGTGGGGTCGCCATATTCAGCCCAGAAAACAAGCTTTTCACCATCGGCGCGAGTGAGCACCTCAGCATAGAAGGTGTCGCCCTCAAGGGTGGGTCCCTGTTCCTCCTGGCTGCGGTTTGTGATGGTGGGGAGGAAGGCGTATACAGAGGTCGCGACGGCGTAGTCGATGGGGAAATCCTCACTCTGCGCAGTGGCAATGGCCGTGTCCGTGATCTTGTTGACGGTGTGCTTGTCGGAGGTGTGGATGGTGGGGTGAGAAAGTGTCGTGCTCATTTTGTGTCCTTCCGGTTTGTGGGCTGTTGCCCTTTCCTTTTTCCTTACACCTGAGAGCTTAATGTAACCCTGGGTTACATGCAACCCTGGGTAACGCTAAAGTACCCTAAAATGGGGGTAACGGAATATCGCAGTCCATCGCAGTCCATCGCAGTCCATCGCAGTCCATCGCAGTCCATCGCAGTCCATCGCAGTCCATCGACGCTGTCAACTGCCTCATACCTCTATAGAAATGGAGCCCCCTGCACTAGCAACAGTGCAGGGGGCGAAAACGTGGCAGACACTAGCCCGCGATCCCGGAAAATCCCGGTCCAGACCTGAAACTCAGGAAATCACAGCAACCACAGCAACCGTAGAAACACTGTGACCAGCGTAAACACAAAACCGCAGGTGTGCGAAACCCCAGGAAAACTAGCAGTTGTAGTACATCTCGAACTCGAGCGGGGTCGGGCGGAGACGTGCCGGGGTGATCTCGTTATCGACCTTGAACTTCACGTACGTGTCGATGAGGTCCTCAGTGAAGACATCACCCTCGGTGAGGAACTCGGAATCCTCGGCGAGAGCCTTGAGAGCCTCTTCGAGAGACGCGGGAGCCTGCGGGATGGACTGGGCCTCCTCCGGCGGGAGCTCGTACAGGTCCTTGTCCACCGGGGCATGTGGCTCGATGCGGTTCTTGATGCCGTCGATACCAGCCATCATCATGGCGGCGAAACCGAGGTACGGGTTGCCCGACGGATCCGGCGCACGGAACTCGATGCGCTTTGCCTTCGGGTTCGAGCCCGTGATCGGGATACGAATCGCTGCGGAACGGTTGCGCTGCGAGTACACGAGGTTGATCGGGGCCTCAAAGCCCGGAACGAGACGGTGGTAGGAGTTCAGCGTTGGGTTCGTGAATGCGAGTACGGCCGGTGCATGGTGGAGGATGCCACCGATGTAGTAGCGGGCCATGTCGGACAGTCCGCCGTAGCCAGACTCGTCGTAGAACAGCGGCTCGCCGTCCTTCCACAGAGACTGGTGGGCGTGCATGCCGGAACCATTGTCACCAGTAAGCGGCTTCGGCATGAAGGTGACGGACTTGCCGGCTTCGATTGCCGTGTTCTTGATGATGTACTTGAATGTTTGCAGGTCGTCGGCAGCGTGCAGCAGCGTGTTGAAGCGGTAGTTGATCTCATGCTGCGAGCCGGTGCCCACCTCGTGGTGGAAACGCTCGATGTGGAAGCCGGCCTTCTGGAGATTCCGGGTCATATCGTCGCGCAGGTCAACGAGGGTGTCAGCAGGGGCGACGGGGAAGTAGCCACCCTTGATCGGGGTCTTGTTGCCCAGGTTGTAGGAGCCGTCCAGGTCGATTTCCTTGTCGCGGTTCCACCAGCCCTCGTCGGAGTCAACGTGGAAGAAGCCCTGGTTGGTGTCCGTCGAGTAGCGCACCGAGTCAAAGATGTAGAACTCGGCCTCCGCGCCGAACTGGCACACATCGGCGATCCCGGTGGAAGCCAGGTACTCCTCGGCCTTGCGGGCGACGTTGCGGGGGTCGCGGCTGAACGGCTCGCGGGTGAACGGGTCGTGGACGAAGAACTTGATGTTGAGGGTCTTCGCCCGACGGAAAGGATCCAAAACTGCGGTGGAGAGGTCTGGAAGAAGCGTCATGTCGGATTCGTCGATGGTAGTGAATCCGCGGATGGACGAGCCGTCGAAGGCGAGCCCCTCTTCTACCGCGCCCTCGTCGAATTCGGAGGCGGGGATGGAAAAGTGATGCTCTGTGCCGGGGACATCTGTGAAGCGAATATCAATGAACTCCACTTCCTCGTCCGTGATAAATTTCTGAATTTCCTCCACATTGTTGAAGGTCATTTTTTCTCCTCGCGCGTGTCGCTTACAGATGTTTAGAGTCTACTTCATGCCTCCCCGCTAATAGATCAGAACTGCCGGGTAAGGTTATCGGCATGCGCGACAAGAATTCCAGCTGGCTCAACGGCCCACAGATTCCTGCTCAAAATGAGGACCCCTCGCGGCCGAATCGGTGGCCGGGGGAGCAAATCGGTTTGGCGGAATCTGGCCCCGGCTCGCTTGCTTCCATGATGCGACGGATCGGGGGCTTGCTTATCGACTGGATCATCGCTGCCATTGTTGCGTCGGTCATCACCCACTTCACCCACGCGTTGGGAGGCCAGGCGACGGTCCAACTCCTTGTGTGGGCGGTTATCTCTGTGGTTTCTGCCACGCTGTTTGCGCGCACCCCGGGGCAGGCAGCCTTGGGCATGGGCATCGCCTGTATCGATAGGCCGGGGCAGCGCGTCGGGTTCCTTCGGTGCCTGGCACGCACGCTTCTCACGGTCTTTATTCTTCCCCCGATTCTTACCGACGCCGATGGTCGCGGTCTCCACGACCGTGCCACAGGCACGGCCGTTATTCGCGGTTAATCACACCAGCAGGAAGAACAGAGCCTGCGCGCAGATGATCTTGGTGATCATCGCCATCGGATAGACCATGGCGTAGCCCGCCCCGGGCATATCATTTCTAGCCTGGTCGGATGCGTAGCTGAGAAGAGCAGGGTGCGTATGGAGCGCGGCGATGAAACCGGTGAGCGTTCCGTACGGTATTTTGAGCACCTTGTGGCCGACGACCACCGCCGTCGTAGCAAGCCCCATGGTAATGATGGCACCGAAGCCAATAACCTGGAGGGACGTTGGATCGTGGAGTGCGGAAGCGAAGCCAGCTCCGGCTGTCGTGCCAATGCCAGCGAGAAACAGTGTGAGACCAAACTCCTTGAGAATTCGGCCAGCGGCATACGGTAGATGCCACACGAAGTGTCGCGTGCGGGACAGGGATCCGAGGATGACGCCCATAACCAGTGGGCCACCCGCAGAGCCTAGCTTGAGAGAGACACCACCTGGAAGCGGAATAGCGATCATGCCGAGGAGCAGGCCGAGAAGCAGCCCGCTGAGGAGGGGAAGCATTTCGAGGGTCGCCGCTTGGGTGTAGGAATCTCCGAAGAACCGGCGCGCCTTTTCACGATTTTCTGGTGTCGACACGATTCGGATGCGATCACCCAGGTGCAGAATCATATCCGGGCGCGCAACCTGATCGTCGTCGCCGTGCTTGACGCGTGAGATGAGGACACCGGGCAGCTTAGGTTTGAGTTCCGCCAGGGGGTACCCGACAGCGGATTCGTCTGTGACTACGAGCCGGTCGTAGTCTAAGCCCTTGTTGCGGTCTGGACGGGAACTGACAAAGGAACCGATGAGGCGCTCTGACTTCTTCAGATCCTCCGGAGATCCGGCAATAGTGAGGATATCGCCGATCTTCGGGCGGTCTCCGGTTCCGGCGAGTATTTCCTTCTTGCCGCGACGAATGCGGGTGATGATGATCCCCAGATCGAAGATTTCGGGAATATCATCCACGGGTGGGAGGTTATTGACTTCCACCTCGATCTGCCAGTGCTCAAGCTCGTGGGGAGTCAACCCTGCCTCGTCTGCTTCCTTTTCGTAATCCACCCGGAACACTCTCTGGAAGATGGCGAGCACGATGATGACTCCGAGCACGCCTATCGGGTAGGTCAGGGAATAGGTCACGACCGGGACCTGCGCATTGCCGATCCCCGAGCTGTTAATGGATTCCACCACTGCGGCTAGCGCGGGTGTGTTCACGAGTGCGCCGGTGAAGATGCCACCCGCCGTATCGGGTCCGAAGCCGAGTAGTAGCGCTCCTCCAACGGTTGCCACCGTGGCGAGGAGGAGAAGAATGACGAGGTAGAGGTTCAGTTTCCAGCCCGTCGTTCGCAGGGTGTGGAAGAATCCGGGGCCGAACTCAAGGCCGATCGTGTACACGAAAAGCGTCAGACCCATGTTGTAGAGCAGTGGTGGGAGCTCGATATCGGGGGCGAGTGTGGCGAAGCCAAGGCCGACGAAGAGGACGGCCGCCACGCCCAGTTTGATGCCAAAGAAGTTAATTTTCCCGATGATAAGACCAACAGCCATGATTACCACGAGGGTAAATAGGGGGTTGTCCACGAAAAACTCCATACATTAACACCACCAAATTTGCCCCACATTATCTATAAGTGCCCCCGAAATGGGGCAAAAAAGAACCCTCGCCCGCGTGGGCGAGGGGGATGGTGGTGCAGACAGAGGGGATTACTTGGAGCGGTTTGCGTGCCTGCGGGCGCGCCGGTTCATGCCAGACATCTTGGCCCCCTTGGGTAGTGGTCCCTTGGGGAGACCGGCGCCGGGGCCGGACTGGGCATCCATGGACTCCACGCGAGCGGCCATGCCGGGGACCGCGTTCTTCTTGTAATTGCGCGGAAGCTTCATAATCTCACGCTGCAGCTTCTTCAGCGGCACCTGGCCTTCGCCGTCGCCAACGATGAACTCGTACACGGGGATCTTCTTGGCGATCCGGTTAAGACGCTTCTTCTGCTGCTCCATGAGCGGCTTGAGGCGGTGCGGCTCGCCCTCTCCGACGAGGATGATGCCTGGGGCACCGACGACACGGTGCACGACATCCATGTGCGTGTTGGCAGCAACTGCAGTCTTAGAGCGCCACTGCATACCGGGGCCGTCCTTGAGGTTTTCAACCACCCACGCGGCGGCACCAGGCTGATCTGCGGTGCGTTCGTAGAAGCTAGACTCCATGCGCTTGGGGAAGATATACATGGCGAGCATGGCGCCCAGCATGAGGCCGATGATGAGGCCGAACCACTGAGCGGAGAAAGCAAGGCCGATAAGGAACCCGAGGATACCGAGGCCGAGGAAAGCCGACAGCATGAGCGGGATAAGTTTCTTATCCTGCTTCCGCTGCATGTTGAAGGCTTCCCATACCTGCTTGCGGGTCTGCTTGCGCTGTTCGCGCTTGGCTTTCTTGGCTTCCTTCTCCTGAGCTTTTATTTGTTCTTTCTTGCTATCTGCCATGTGTACCACCCTTTACGTCGTCGTTTTATCTGCCGGAAGTAGTTTACAGTGCGGGCCCGCCTTACTTCACACCGACGGGCGTATCCTTGCTCGGCCCGTACTTCTTGAGCAGCGTGGATGCCTCCTGTGCAGTGGAACCTTGGGAGGTTTCGGCCAGGTGGGCGAGGTTTTCGGGGAGTTTCTCACCGCGTGCGGCAATGGTCTGCGCGTACAGGCGACCTGCGCGGTAGGAGGACCGGACCAGAGGACCGGACATGACACCGGAAAACCCAATTTCCTTGGCGTACTCGGCATGCTCGACGAATTCTTCTGGCTTCACCCAGCGGTCGATCGGGTGGTACCGCAGACCGGGGCGGAGGTATTGGGTGATGGTGATGATGTCGCAGTGCGCGGAACGGAGGTCGTCGAGCGCCTCACGGATCTCCTCTGGGGTTTCGCCCATGCCGAGGATGAGGTTGGACTTGGTGACGAGACCGAAGTTGTGCGCTTGCTGGATGACATCAAGGGAGCGGTCGTAGCGGAACGCCGGGCGGATGCGCTTGAAGATGCGCGGTACAGTCTCCACGTTGTGGGCGAAAACCTCGGGCCGTGCCTCGAAAACGATGCGGAGGAGGTCCGGCTTGCCCGAGAAGTCAGGGGTGAGGTTTTCCACGCCGGTGTGCGGGTTCAGTTCGTGGATCTTGCGCACGACCTCGGCGTAAAGCCACGCTCCTTCGTCGTCAAGATCATCGCGGGTGACACCGGTGATGGTGGCATAGTTGAGTCCCATCTCGCGGACGGACTCGGCGACGCGACGTGGTTCATCGCGGTCAAGAGGATCGGGCTTGCCGGATGCGATCTGGCAGAAGTCGCACCTGCGGGAGCACTGTGATCCGCCGATAAGGAAGGTCGCTTCGCGGGATTCCCAGCACTCGTGGAGGTTGGGGCAGCCGGCTTCCTGGCACACCGTGTGCAGCGAGGCACCGGCGACGCGTTCGCGCATGTCCCGCAGCTCCGGGCCGGTGGATACTTGGGTGCGGATCCACCGCGGCTTGCTTTCGATCGGTGTGGTTGAGTTTCGGCGCTCAACGCGCAGCATTCTCTTTTCAGCCATGGTTTTTCCTTGTCTACTTGTGGTCGTGTGCGTGTCGACGATGGGGGAGACCCTTGGTTGGGTCGGGAGCGGAGCCGAAGGTGTGATCTGCCACCTGCAGCCGCCCTTCGAACGCTTCGATGAGATTGTGGACGAGCGGTTCGGTTACTTCTTCCACGGTGACATCGCGCCCCAGTTCATCGCTCATCGTGGTCACCCCTGCATCGGAAATCCCACAGGGGACGATGTAGTCGTAGTATTCCAGAGTGTTGTCACAGTTGACGGCAATTCCGTGCATCGTCACGCCACGGGTGATGCGGATTCCGATAGCCGCAAGCTTGCGATCTGGCTTGCCATCTGAAGCGGGGACCCAGACACCTGACCGGCCGTCGATTCGTCCGGCTTCGTGGATTCCCATGTGTCGGACGGTTTGGATGATCGCCTCTTCTAGGCGACGCACGTAGTCGACAACATCGACGGGATCGTCGAGCTTAATGATGGGGTAACACACCAGCTGGCCGGGGCCGTGCCACGTGATGCGGCCGCCGCGGTCGATGTCAACAGTCTCGATATCGGAAATTGTCGGGCGATCCTCTGGCTGAGTCCGCTTGCCGGCCGTATACACCGAGGGGTGCTCGAGGACGAGGATCGTATCCGGGATTTCCTCATCGTGGCGCTGGAGGGCGAGTTTTGCTTGTTCGTCCCACATTTGTTTGTAGGGCTGCTTGCCGAGTGTTCGCACGTCAATCGGATCAGAGGACTTTCTGATGGGTTGATCAGAGGGGGTGAAGGGAGGACGAGGTGCTGTCATAATACCTTTCAACGCTACGTAGCCGTTGACGCTTCCCTGCTACAAGAAGCGCTGTGACCGGGAACATTTTGTGGCCAGTCACATGCTGTACTTATAGGGACTATCTTACTGCATCGCCCAGCTTCATTGTCTCGGGGGAGCTGGGCTTTTGCTTCACGGGTGTGGTGGATAGCCGTTAGTTAGGTAATTTAGATACTATGGTTGACTTGCTTAGTTCTAACACCCTCATTGCGGTCTTCCTTGTCATCGCATTGGGGGCGTGGTTTGGGACCGTAAAATTCGGGCCCATCAGATTCGGCGCCGCGGGCGCCTTGTTCCTCGGCCTTGTTATTGGTGCCTTCGTCGTACCAGAGAGCGCAGATCTCACCCTGCTGCAGAACCTGGGGCTGGGTTTGTTTGTGTATCTCATCGGTTTGGAAGCAGGGGAGGAATTCTTTAAGGACATCAAGGCTCAGTTTGGCCTTATGGCTGCATCCGTTGCGGCCGTGACGATCGGTGCGGTTGTCGCTGTGTTCGCCGGAATGCTCCTGGGACTGAGCCGCGAGTTTAGCGTCGGTGCTTTCGCAGGCTCCTTGACCTCGACACCGTCGCTGTCTCTGGCGCAGGCACAGACTGGGTCGTCGGATCCGGCCGTGGGTTACTCTCTTGGCTACCCGACGGGCATTATCGTGGCTATTATTCTCGTCCTTATCACCATCAACAAAGAGTGGAAGGCAAAGAAGGATCAGCTGGAAAAGGGAACGGATGACCTGCGAGGCGTGCTCATCCGCGTCACCAACCCTATGACTCGGGATGAGCTGGCTGAGGCTGTCGATGGCGACTACATCCTCGCATCCATCCGTCGCCATGGCAAACTCCATTTTGGTCGCGTTGATTATCAGCTGAAGAAGGGCGATGAAGCCTACTTCATGACGAACAAAGCAACGCATGCTGACCTCGTGCACACCCTGGGGCAGCGTCTGCCACTCCAGCGCATCCGCAGCCCGCATGTCACCGTACAGCGGTACACGGTGTCCAACTCGGATATCACCGGAAAGGAAATCGGTGAGCTTGGTATCTACAAGAGCGGCAAGGCACAGATTTTGCGCATCATCCGTGGCGACGAGATTATTCTCGCCACCCCGGAAACTGCACTTGACCCCGGCGATGGTGTCGAAGTTGCGCACGAAACGATCGATCGCGACGCCATGGAAGAGTTCTTCGGTAACTCCGCACAGGTGTCTGCGGAGCTTGACTGGGTGCCCACCGCGCTTGGTCTCTTCGCTGGTTTCGCCCTGGCAATTGTTCCGATCCCGCTGCCTGGTGGCAACGAGTTCCAGATGGGAGCCGCTGGTGGTCCGCTCATCGTCGGCTTGATTCTTGGCGCTCTGCGCCGTACAGGGAAGCTGTCGTGGAAGCTGCCCGCAACCGCGAACTTCACGCTGCGCCAGTACGGTCTCATGCTCTTCCTGGCTGCAGTGGGTCTGGCTTCGGGCGAAGCGTTCGCTTCCGCAGTGTTCAGCATGACAGGTCTGAAGCTCATTCTGCTGTCCGCTATCGTGTGCCTTGCTGCCTGTGGCTCGCTGCTCGCAGCAGGATTTTTCATGGGGCGCTCGGCAACACGCTCCAATGGTGCTGTCGCAGGCCTTTTGGGTCAGCCAGCAGTTCTTCAGTACGCCATGCAGAACACGACGGACTCGCGCGTCATGTCCGGCTACTCAGCGACTTTCGCCATTGCCTTGATTTACAAGATCCTTGTGATTCCCTTCATGCTTGTATAAAACGTCGAAAAGCCAAAAAATCCTCCCTCAGAAACTGAGGGAGGATTTTTTGTGGAGCCTTAGGCGTTGTCAGCCTCGTAGCCGGCCTTGTCCTTCACCGGACCAACCTCGGAGACCTGCACCTCGTAGATCCAGCCCTCACCGTAGGGATCGTTGTTGATGAGCGCCGGGTCATCTTCCAGGGCCTCGTTCACGGCAGTGATGGTGCCGGAAACAGGGGAGAAGATGTCAGACACTGACTTGGTGGACTCAACCTCGCCACAGGGCTCGGAGTGAGTTACCTCGTCGCCAACAGAGGGGAGGTCAACGTAGACGATCTCGCCCAGGGCATCGGTTGCGATCTCAGTGACACCGACCTTGACAGTCTTGCCCTCAGCCTCAGCTGCGGGGACATCGATCCACTCGTGCTCAGCAGAGTAGGAGTAGTTCTCGGGCAGATTAGCCATGTTCAAACCTTTCGTTTGTGAATGTGACGGGCGTGAGGCCTCGACATAGTCCTCACTTATTATGCCCGATTCTTACTTGTCGCGCTTGTAGAACGCGCCCTTCACCACAGTGTAGGGGTAGCGCTTGCCACGAATGTCAGCCTCGAGCTTGGCGCCCTCGCCTGCTGCCTCACGCTTCACGTAGCCCATCGCGATGGGGTAGCCGAGCGTGGGGGAGAGCTGGCCGGAGGTGACGTAGCCAACTTCGTTGCCTTCGGGGTCGAAGAGCTTAGCGCCCTCACGTGCGGCGCGGCGACCCTCACCGACCATGTTGGTCAGCTTATTGGGGGAAACCGGAAGGTCCAGCAGGATCTTGCCGTAGAAGTCGCCTTCCTTCTCCTTGCCCGTAATGCCGCGCATGCCGGCATCGACGGTGGTCAGGTCGTGGGTGAGCTCGTGGCCGTAGAGGGGCATGCCGGCCTCGAGGCGGAGCGAGTCGCGAGCAGCAAGCCCGCAGGGGAGCAGGCCATGATCCTTGCCGGCCTTGAGAAGTGCGTCCCACAGCTGCGGTGCCTTCTCGTTTTCGATGTAGAGCTCGAAGCCGTCCTCGCCGGTGTAGCCGGTGCGGGCAACCAGAACCTTCTCGCCAGCCACGGTGTGGTACTCGGCGGCGTAGTACTTGAGGTTCTCGAGCTTCTCATGCTCTTCAGCCGGGATGACCTCCTTCAGCACTGCCTCGGAGTTCGGCCCCTGGCAGGCGATGTTAGAGATCTCGCGGTTCTTGTTCTCGAGGGTGACATCGAAATCGCCCTTGCGCTCGACCATGGTGTCCCATACGGTCTCGGCGTTGCCGGCGTTGGGGACGACCCAGAAGATACCGTCTTCGACGTGGTAGATGATGAGGTCGTCGATGATCCGGCCGTCTTTCTCCACCATGTGGTTGTACTTTGCGCGACCAACGGCCAGCTTGGAGTAGTCAGCGATGAAAGCGTAGTTGAGGTACTCCGTTGCCTGCGGGCCACTGACGATGATCTCGCCCATGTGGCTCAGGTCGAACAGGCCTGCTGCTTCGCGCACAGCGCGGTGCTCGTCGAGCTCGTTGCCGTACTTGAGGGGCATCTCCCAGGCACCGAACATGGTGAAGGATGCGCCGAGTTCCTCGTGCTTGGAGTGCAGGGGGCTGTGCAGAGTTTCAGTCACAAAAATCTCCTTTAATTGAGAAAAGCTGATGAGGGAAGTCGTGTTGGGGAACCCCGGGGTGAAAACCACCCCGGGGCCGGAGGAGGACCTAGTCCTCGATTGAGAAGGTCTCCGGCGAGGGGCACTCGCAGAAGAGGTGGCGATCGCCGTAGGCCTCATCGATGCGACGCACTGACGGGTAGTACTTGTCGCGGAGCAGACCGTCTACCGGGAAGACCGCTTCCTTACGAGTGAACTTGTAGTTCCATTCGTCGGCGGCAGCGGAAGCCGCGGTGAACGGGCTGTTGGTGAGAACCGAATCTTCGAGGGCAATCTTGCCGTCGATGACGTCCTGGATCTCAGCGCGGATCGTGCGCATAGCTTCGATGAAGCGGTCCAGCTCCTCCTTGCTCTCGGACTCCGTCGGCTCAAACATGAGCGTGCCGGGAACCGGGAAGGCAAGAGTCGGGGCGTGAATGCCGAAGTCCATGAGACGCTTAGCCACATCGGTGGCGGAAACGCCAGAGAGCTTCTCCACCGGGCGGATATCGAAGATCGTCTCGTGGCCGACCAAGCCGTTCGGGCCGTGGTAGAGGACCGGGAAGGAATCGTCCAGTTCCTTTGCCACATAGTTGGCGTTGAGGACAGCGACCGCAGTGACGCGCTTCAGGCCTTCAGAGCCCATCATTGCCAGGTACATCCATGTAATCGGGGTGACACCAGCGGAGCCGAACAGGGTACCAACCATGGGGATGCCTTGGCCCTCGGGAACCGGCGAGTGCGGATCCGTTGCCAGCGGATCTGCCGGCAGGAACGGAATGAGGTGTTCGCGAACCGCAATTGGGCCAACACCAGGGCCGCCGCCACCGTGCGGGATAGCGAAGGTCTTGTGCAGGTTCAGGTGGCTGACATCGCCGCCGTACTGGCCGGGGCGAGACCAACCACACTGTGCGTTCATGTTGGCACCGTCGATGTAGACCTGGCCGCCGTAGTCGTGAACCTTCTTGCACACCTCGCGAACCGTCGGCTCGTAAATGCCGTGGGTGGACGGGTAGGTAATCATGATGGCGGCGACGTGGTTGCTGTACTTCTCCAGCTTGGCGTCGAGGTCATCGACGGAAATGGAGCCGTCCTCGTTGGAATCGATAACGACTACGCGCAGGCCGGCAAGGGCTGCGGATGCCGCGTTCGTGCCGTGTGCGGAGGCGGGGATGAGGCAAATGTCGCGCTCATGGTCTCCGTTGGCAACGTGGTAACGACGGATTGCAAGGAGGCCGGACAGCTCGCCCATAGCGCCGGAGTTCGGCTGCAGGGAGACCTTGTCGTAGCCGGTGATATCGACGAGCCAGTTCTCTAGCTGCTCGAGCATGGCACGCCAGCCCTTGGTTTGCTCAGCCGGTGCGTACGGGTGCAGACCTGCGAACTTCGGCCAGGTAATGGGTTCCATGGCAGCTGCGGGGTTGAGCTTCATGGTGCAGGAACCCAGCGGAATCATGGCGCGGTCGAGAGCCAGGTCGCGATCCGAGAGGCGACGCGTGTAGCGCATCATCTGCGTCTCGGAGTGGACCGAGCTGAAGATCGGGTGCGGAACCGGGTCGTCAGTACGGCGCAGCGACTCTGGGTACTCGGCGTACTCGGATTCCACCTCGCGGGTGACACCGAATGCCTCGAGGAGGGCGGTAATGTCCTCGTCCTTGGCAGACTCACCGAAGGCCACAGATACCTTGTCATCGCCGATGTGGCGGATGAGGTAGCCGGCTTCCTCTGCTGCCTTGACGATCTGCTCCGCGCGACCGGATACGCCCACGGTAACGGTGTCGAAGAAGTCGTCGTGAAGGACGCTCAGATCGCCACCAGCCTTGCGGATGTTAGCTGCGAACGTGGAGGCGTAGGTGTGGATCCGGTCAGCGATGCGACGCAGTCCAGCAGGTCCGTGCCACACGGCGTACATCGAGGCCATCGTTGCGAGCAGTGCCTGTGCAGTACAGATGTTACTGGTGGCGCGCTCGCGGCGGATGTGCTGCTCGCGGGTCTGGAGGGTGAGGCGGTAGGCCGGGTTGCCGTCAGCATCCTTGGATACGCCGACGATGCGGCCAGGCATCTTGCGGACAAGCTTGTTCGTGACGGCCATGTAGGCGGCGTGCGGGCCACCGAAGAAGAGCGGAACGCCGAAGCGCTGCGTGGAACCAACGGCGATGTCCGCGCCGAGGGAACCGGGGGACTCGAGGTGGATGAGTGCCAGTGGGTCGGCAACGACTGTTGCGTAACCACCGACGGAGTGAACCTGCTCGATGATGGGGCGGAGATCGACGATATCGCCCTCCGTGCCCGGGTAGGCGAGGATGACACCGGCGAGTCCGTCCTCGGCGATACCCGAGGTGACATCGGCGATTTCAACGTCGAAGTCGAGGACGCGGGCGCGCTCCATGGCGACGGTGAGATCCTGGCGGTGCAGGCGCTCGTCGAAGACAACCTTGTTGGCCTTGCGGGCGCTGCGCACCATGAGGGCTGCGGCCTCGGCGACGGCGGTTGCCTCGTCGAGTAGCGATGCGTTGGCAAGGTCAAGGCCGCTGAGATCCTTGAACAGGGTCTGGAAGTTGAGCAGTGCTTCCAGGCGACCCTGGGAGATCTCAGCCTGGTAGGGGGTGTATGCCGTGTACCAGCCTGGGTTCTCGACCACGTTGCGGCGGATGACCGGCGGCGTGATCGTGTCGTTGAAGCCCTGTCCGTAGAAGGACTTGAGCACGGTGTTCTGGCGTGCGTAGGTGCGCAGCAGCGCCTGTGCCTCGTGCTCGCTCAGTGGTTCGATGAGCTTCGTGACTGCTTCGTCTTCGATGATGTCACCGGGGATAGCAGCCTGCATGAGCTCCTCTAGGCTGTCGTAGCCCAGATCCTTGAGCATTTCCTTCTGGTCATCAGCGTCAGGCCCAATGTGCCGATTATGAAACGGCAAGGGGGTGATGGGGTTCGTCATTAGTGGGTTTTCCTCCTAATGGTTAAAGGTCCCGATTTGTTATTACCTAATTGATTGTACGTGGTAAAAGGTGTCGGTGATGTCCAAAAGATGGGAAGTGTGAGTGCAGTCACGTTGGGTATATTCACTGGTAGTTATAGTGCTACATCGAACTGGTTGTGACCTTTAATAACCACATATCAAGCGCATAAAAAGGTGGAATGTTACCCCTAACATGGGGTAGTTTGTGGGGGTGTTAGGGGATAAAAATCCCCTTCCGGTCATTCCGGAAGGGGATCTCGTGTTGCCGTGGAATTACAATTCCAGGTCGGCCTCGAAGTCGATGTTTTCGAGGCGGTCACGAACAGTTGTCATGAATCGGCCTGCATCGGCACCATCAACGACCTGGTGGTCGTAGGTCATCGGCAGGTACACCATCTGGCGTACCGCGATGGCGTCGACACCGTTTTCCGTCACAACGACGGGGCGCTTGGTGATGGCACCCGTGCCGACCATGGCGGCTTGCGGAGGAACGACGATCGGGGTGTCAGACAGAGCACCTTCGGAGCCAATGTTCGTGATGGTGAACGTAGCACCAGCGAGATCATTGGGCTTCAGCTTGCTGCTGCGGGCGCGATCGGCAATATCGACGATTTCCTTGGCCAGCTCTGGCAGGCTCTTGTCCTGAGCGTCGTGGATGACCGGGGTGAGAAGACCCTGCTTGGTGTCCACGGCGATGGCCAGGTTCACCGACTCGTGGTACGTCATCTCCTTGGTCTCTGCGTTGTAGGACGCATTGACGTTCGGGTGAGCAACGAGCGCCTCGACGATAGCCTTGGCAAAGAACGGCAGGTAGGTGAGCTTCACGCCGTGCTTCTCCTGGAACGCCTGCTTGTTGGCGGAGCGGAGTTCGGCGATCCGGGTCATATCCACCTCGTGCAGCTGGGTGAGCTGTGCGGCGGTCTGCAGAGCCTCGAGTGTCTTTGCTGCGGTGATAGCGCGGATGCGGTTGACTTTCTTCGTCGTACCGCGCAGTGCTGCCTTGTCCGGGTCTACGGACTTGGTGGACGTGCGCTGCTCTGCAGTGGCAGGTGCAGCCGCAGAGTCCGTGGAGCCTTCGCCGTTGACGATGGCGAGGATATCCTGTTTGCGGACGCGTCCGCCAACACCGGTTCCTTCAACAGTATTGAGGTCGATGTTGTGCTTTTTAGCGAGCTTGCGAACCAGCGGCGTCACGTACGGAACGTGATCGTCCTCGGAGGAAGATGCCGCTGCGGGCTTCGACTCTTCCTTCTTCTCTGCAGGCTTAGACTCGGCCGGCTCTTCCTTCTTTTCTTCCTGGGCGGGTTCCTCTTCCTTCTCGGCGGGCGCTGCGTCGGCGTCGCCGATGCGGGCGATGACGTCGCCTACCTCGACGGTGTCATCCTCGTTGGCAAGGATTTCGACGAGGGTGCCTGCGACGGGTGAGGGGATTTCGGTGTCGACCTTGTCTGTGGAGACTTCGAGGAGTGGTTCGTCTACCTCGACTTCGTCGCCGACTTCCTTGAGCCACGTGGTGATGGTGCCTTCGGTGACGGATTCGCCGAGTTCGGGCATCGTCACGTCGGAGGCGGAGCCGGAGGCCTTCGGGGCGGGCTTGTCGGCCGACTCTTCCTTCTTCTCCTCCTTGGCGGGCTCTTCCTTCTTTTCTTCCTGGGCGGGTTCCTCTTCCTTCTCGGCGGGCGCTGCGTCGGCGTCGCCGATGCGGGCGATGACGTCGCCGACCTCGACGGTGTCATCCTCGTTGGCAAGGATTTCGACGAGGGTGCCTGCGACGGGTGAGGGGATTTCGGTGTCGACCTTGTCTGTGGAGACTTCGAGGAGTGGTTCGTCTACCTCGACTTCGTCGCCGACTTCCTTGAGCCACGTGGTGATGGTGCCTTCGGTGACGGATTCGCCGAGTTCGGGCATCGTCACGTCGGAGGCGGAGCCGGAGGCCTTCGGGGCGGGCTTGTCGGCCGGCTCTTCCTTCTTCTCCTCCTTGGCGGGCTCTTCTTCCTCTTCCGGCTCCTCAGTGGGCGCATCGTCCTTCTCGGCGGGCTCCTCGCCCTCTTCGCCGATCTCGCAAATAATGTCGCCTACCTCGACGGTATCGTCTTCTTCGGCGAGTACCTTAATGAGTACGCCTGCAACGGGTGAGGGGATTTCGGTGTCTACCTTGTCGGTGGAGACCTCGAGTAACGGTTCGTCTACCTCGACGGTGTCACCAACCTCCTTCAACCACGTGGTGATGGTGCCTTCGGTTACTGATTCGCCCAGCTCGGGCATCTCCACAGAAGTGGCCATTTTCGTCATACTCCTTGAGCTGTAGTCCTACGCGTTTTCACCATTGTAAGCCTATAGCCCCACCCCGTGCACACACCGGCGTTCGTGCAAATCCCTTGTATACACCCGGCATCTACCCCTAGGAGGGTGTAGTGCGGTGGTTTGTTCTGCATAGGATTCGGCTTATGCACAGCGCTTGCGCGGTTCTGGCGGCAGTCTGGTTTGTCAGACCCTGTATCGGTTAAAGTCGTAGTGTGTTTGGCTTTCTTTCAAAGGGTAAGAAAAAGGCTACGGATAAGCGCGTGAAACGGGCTCCCGGTAGCACAATTCGTGAGCCTGATCTAGTCGCTCTCGAGCGTTGGGCAGCACCGAGGGGGTATGTAGAGGGGTTCATCGAACCCGAGACGTTCGTTAACGAGATGTCTATTGTGCTTGTCGACGAAGGGGGAGACCATATTCGGAGAAAGATCGGTGGGCCCAAGGGGATCGATGTGGTTGCGAAAAGGCTGGGGATCGACATTTACGATGTGGAGGAGGCAGGTTATCCGCAGCGGATGCGGGATCGAATTGAAAAGGATCGTCTCATCCGTAAACGTCTGGAGTACCGCGAACGGAAGGCGAAGCTCCAACAAGATTCGCCCGACGGGGAATAAAAAAGGTCGCGCCCAGACGGGCGCGACCTGAGCGGGCATACTTACTTCTTATTCTTTGCTAGCCTTTCCAGCGTCGCTACAAGCGTGCGGACGGGGACGCCTGTGCCACGCTTTGGGGTGTAGCCCCAGGAGGCCCCTGTGTTGTAGGACGGGCCAGCGATGTCAATGTGCGCCCACGGAGTGTCCTTCGGCACAAAGTGCTCGAGGTAGGCGGCCGCTGAGAGCATGCCACCCGGTCGTTCACCCATGTTGCGCACATCGGCGACATCCGAGTCCATCGTTGACCGGACTTCCTCCGTAATCGGCATCGCCCAGGCATCCTCACCAACAGCGCGCCCGGTTTCTGCAATGAGGTCGCGGAAGTCCTCCGTCCCCATGACACCCGCTGTGCGGTTGCCGAGTGCGACGATCTGCGCGCCGGTGAGTGTAGCAACGTCGATGAGGTAATCGTGACCTTTAGTGGAGGCGTAGGCGAGGCCGTCGGCAAGCACCAGGCGCCCCTCTGCGTCGGTGTTGCGGATCTCGCTGGTGAGTCCACCAAAGTGGGTGATGACATCGCCGGGGCGGTAGGCTGCGCCACCAGGCATGTTTTCTGCCAGGGGGAGGTATGCAGTGACGTTGATGGTGAGCTCCAGCTCTGCTGCCGCGAGAACCGTGGCGAATACGGCTGCTGACCCACCCATGTCGGAAATCATGTCATCCATTCCCGCCGACGGCTTGATGGAGATACCGCCGGTGTCGAATGTGATGCCTTTGCCTATGAGACCGATGCTCGGGAGACCTTTTCCTGCCTTATAGGAAACGGACACCATGCGGGGCGAGCGTGAGGAGCCACCGCCGACGGCGAGGATTCCGCCAAACCCTCGCTTTTCCAGTTCTTCCGGTTCGAGGATCTCAACACTGAGGTTTTTAGCCAGCTTCTTTACCCTGGCCGCGTAGGTTTCCGGGTAAAGGTGTGAGGAGGGGGTGTTCACCAGGTCGCGGGTGAGTACGACGGCGCGTGCGCGGACGGAGGCTGCAGCTATGTCCTTCTTGGTGCCACCGACGATGGTGACTTCACAGTCGGTGTGCGTATCCGGAGCAGTCTTTAGCCCGTCGAACGAGTAAGAACCGAGGATGAATCCCTCGGCGACGGCGGCCGCGTTGGAAACCTCGGCGGAGGCTTCGACAGGGATAGTGGCAAGTGTGGTAGCGGCGCGGGTTGCATCTCCTAGGTGCTTAGCGCCGATGGCAGCGGCCTGACGAAGTTTGTCCTGGGTGAACTCGGCGCGCTTGCCTAGCCCCACCCCCACAACAAGGTGTTCCTTGGTGGCGACTGTGCGGGTACGGCCCCATTTCCCAGCGTGTCCAACTGCAACGAGAGCGGAGGTGATTTCGTCCCTCTTCTTGGTCTTTGTTGCGTCATCTGCAAATAAGCCGGTGACAACTACTTCAACATCTTTTGGAATCTTCTTTCCTGCCGCGACGGAAACAATGTGCCCCTGCGGGAAAGTGACCTTAGCCATCTGTACTCCTCCAATATTTGTGCGAAAATGGGAAAATGAGTGGACGGGTGAACCGGTCCGGTTGTAGCCAGTGTACAAAGTGTCGGTGGCTACCAGGAAGGATCATTACCCGTGCCGGATTTTTGTCTCACTATGTGAAGGATGGTTCCCATTAGGCGGGAAGGGGTGTATTGTGTGGCTATGGCTTCACTTTCCTTTACAATTCACCAGAACCCTCATCCGGCAACCGACGAAGAGATCGCTAAGGTCTTGGAAAAGCCCGGATTTGGTAACTTCTTCACCGATCATATGGTCACCATCGACTGGTCGGAAGACAAAGGTTGGCACGATGCTCAGGTCCGCCCGTACGAGCCGATTTCCCTCGAGCCTGCCTGCACCGTTTTCCACTACGGGCAGGCGATCTTTGAGGGCCTCAAGGCCTACCGTCACGCTGACGGCCACGTCTACACCTTCCGTCCTGAGCAGAACGCACGCAGGTTCCAGCGATCCGCACAGCGTTTGGCCATGCCGGAGCTGCCGGAGGACGTATTCATCGAGTCCCTGCGCCAAATCGTCGAAATCGACAAGCGCTGGGTACCCGCCGCAGGTGGCGAAGAATCCCTCTACCTGCGCCCCTTCATGATCTCCACGCAAAACTCCCTCGGCGTCCACCCGGCCAACGCATACCGCTATGTGCTCATCGCCTCACCCGCTGGCGCCTACTTCTCCGGTGGCGTTAAGCCTGTCTCCGTGTGGCTCTGCGAGGACTACGTCCGCGCCGCCCCCGGCGGGACTGGAGCCGCCAAGTTTGCTGGCAACTACGCAGGCTCCCTGCTCGCACAATCGCAGGCAGAAGAGAAGGGCTGCGATCAGGTTGTGTGGTTGGATGCGACCGAACGTACATACATCGAAGAAATGGGCGGCATGAACCTCATGTTCGTGTACTCCGATGGCGACAAGACCTCCGTTGTCACCCCCGCTCTTTCCGGTTCGCTGCTGCCCGGCGTGACACGCGACTCGCTGTTGCAGGTCGCCCGCGACCTTGGCTACGACACCGATGAGCGACGGATCTCCAAAGACGATTGGGAAAACGACGTGAAGTCCGGTGCCATGGTGGAGTCCTTCGCCTGCGGCACGGCTGCTGTCATCACGCCCGTCGGCGAGGTCAAGAGCGCCCACGGCTCCTTTACCGTCAACAACGGAGAGGCAGGCAAGGTCACGATGCAGCTTCGCGAGCACCTGACCGGAATCCAGCATGGCGATATTGACGATACCCACGGATGGATGGATCAGCTCGCCTAGCAGTTGCACCCACTCACACGATCTCGTTCGATCTGGCCGGGAGAGAGTGAGCTAGTTGCACGCGAAGAGCGATGAAAGTGGTACCCGTTTTTGGGTACCACTTTTTTATCGCACAAAACGCCGGTAGAGACGGAGAAATTGGGGCAGGTAGCCGGCAAAAACCACAATGCAGAGCAGCCGAATCACCTGCATAGTGACGACGACCGCACCGGATCCGCTCTCTGATGTAAGCGCCAGAACCGTGTCTAGAGCCCCCGGGGTGGTTGCGAGATAGGCTTCAAAGTACGTGATGTCTAGCCATTCCGTGAGGGGCCACGCGATGAGAGCACATGCACCAATGAGGACACCGACGAATGTGAGCGTAATCGGGAGGAGAGCAGAGAACGTCTTCAGGGAGGTGAGGGAGAGGCTGCCTCCGCACATCCATCCGACGACGAGGAAAGCGATGATCCGCATCACTTCTGGTGGATACAAGGAGACCGAATCCGGGATCGCAGACGCGACGATGATCATCACGAGGATCGGCCCAATGATCGAGGGGGAAGGGATATGGAGGAAACGAGCAACGGACTCCGCACCCATCGCCACGGCAATAATGATCGCGAGGCCGACCCAACCTGCGGGCTCGGGTGGAGCAGGGTGTCCAGCGGGGGCGCTCTCCGTTGTCATGAGCCAGCCCGCCACGAGCGGCAAAGAGACAGACACGGTAAGCAAGCGGAGGTACTGGTTGAGCGCGACGTAGCGGTAGTCAGCTCCTACTTCTTTGGCGATGATGGGCATGACGGATGCACCCCCTGCGAGCATCGACATAATGCCGGATTCAAGCCCGATTTGCTTGTGCGTTTTTCCCATGATGGTTCCGCCAATAATAGCCAACAGGATGGTAAAGGTAGCGGTAAATAGCCCTGGCAGCAGGTACGTCACGAACTCCCGCCAGCCGACGGTGACGAGGGGAAGAGCAGCGAGGATTCCGATCGTGCCGCGGGAAAACCGAAACAGATAGCGGTTAAGGGGAAGCTCCTTTTTAGTCAGCAAAGCGCAGGCCGCTGACACTACCAGCGGTCCAATGATCCACGCTGCCGGCACCGATGCGCGGCTCAACACGTACCCCAAGAGCACCGAAAGCGGTGCAACCACTAACCATCGCACGTGCCAGAGTGTAGTTGCCATCTGTGCCGACACCGAAAATGCGGGTCGGAGTGTGCCTGTAGGCGTCCAGGAGGAAGCGAAGGCGGGATGTATGTGTTACAGAGAGCTGAAAATAGCAGCGAGGGCGGCAGTAGCCGTGGTGCCAAGGAGAACACAGGAGCCCACGCAGTCGCCGTTGAGACCGTCGAAACGCCGGGACATGTGCGTACTGAACCAGTAGCTTAAAGCGAGCGCAATGGCGGATGCCAGAGCAATCCATGGACCCGCAACGGCGAGCGAAAAGCCACTGAGAATCGCCCACCATACGGCGATCCACCACCAGTGGACTGTGCCGATGATGAGGCCACCGAATCCGGATTCTGAAAACGGTGCAAAGCCACCGGTCGCTGGAACCTGGCCTGCGATGCGACCGGCCCATAACGAGAAGAAGACGAACCACGGCGACGGCACGGATGCGAAGGCGGCGAATTGCACGATGTACACCATGGCAAGCGCTCCGATGGCGAAGGCACCAGAACGCGAATCGTGAAGGATCTCGCGAGCCTTGTCCGGCTGGGCGTAGGAGCCCAGTGCGTCGGCAACATCGGCAAGCGCGTCGGCATGCATGAAGCGAGTGCAGAGCTCAGCAACGGCAAGCGCAAGTGCCGCGGCAAGAAGTGGTGAGTGACGCAGCGCAAAAAAGAGGACAGCGCTGCATACGCCGATAACGATTCCGGCGACGGGGAGCGCCGCCATGGCGCGCGCACCCGTCGTGCGATCGAAGGTCCGCGCCCCAGCGAAGGGGAAGACCGTCATCCAGCTGAGTGCCGTAGAGATAGCCTCCCACACAACAGACACGTGACCTGAACGCGCGGGGTTATCGCCGGGACCTGCTTTGCCACTCACCTTTTATGCACGCCTCCTAGCTGTGGAAGGCCGTGTTCACACCAGCGTCGGCGAACGTTGCCATGTGGTGGAAAATGTTGACTGCGGCGCGAATATGGGGGAGTGCCTCCACTGCACCGGAACCCTCGCCCAGGCGCATCCCCAGATCGAGGATGGGCGTGAGTTCGAGCTCTCGCAGTGCGTAGCCGTGGGCGGGTTCGGGAGAGCGGTGGCCGGCAATCCAGAACGATGACGCGCCGGGAGCCAGGCGGTTTGCCCACAGGCCAGCGGCCGTAACGATTGCACCGTCGAGGATGACAGGAATGCGTCGAGAAGCAGCCTGGGCCATAAAGGCTGCCATAGCAGCGATGTCAGGGGAGCCGATGGCCACCAGCACCTTAAACGGATCACGCCCGAAGGGGCGGGCGCGGAACATGGCATCGCGGACGGCGGCGACCTTGGGCTTCCAGGTCGCGTCGTCAATTCCTGAGCCGCGCCCGGTGACCTTTACCGGCTCGGTTCGTGTGTACGCGCCGATGAGGGCGGCGGCGATGGTCGTGTTGCCGATGCCGAGGTCGCCGGGGATGAGGATGTCGGCGCCCCCGTCTATTTCCTCGTTGGCGATGTCTATTCCGGCGTTCAACGCTGCGGCGAGTTCGTCCTCGCTCATCGCATCCTCCACGTCGATCGCCCCGCTGGACCGGCGTACGTGGTGCGGGTCCGTGGATTCCCGGTCGAGGGAGATATCGACCAGGCGGATTTCCACCCCGTGTGTTGCAGCCAGCGCGCACACGCCGGCACCGCCCTCCGCGATATTGTCGAATGTCTGGATCGACACGATCGGGTCAAAATTGCTCACACCGCGAGCGGCAATGCCATGATCACCAGCAAACACCACGACGCGGGGCTTCTTAATGGCGCGGGGAGGAACCGCGTCCTGTACTGAGGCCATCCAGGCACCGATCTCTTCCAGGCGGCCGAGCGAGCCCGGTGGTTTGGTCAGCTGGCTCTGTACTTTCCACGCCTTCGCGCGGGCAGCGGCGGACAGATCAGGCACGTGAGAAAAGAAATCCGTTGATTCCATGCAATCAATCCTAAGTCAGTGGGGTGGCCGGTTTGAGTTTGAGCGGCAGACCGGCAGCAATGAAGAAAACCTCGTGCGCGCACTCTGCTACCCGGGAATTCATCAGCCCGCAGGTATCGCGGAACAATCGTGCTGAGCGATGCTCCGGCACAACCGACAGCCCCACCTCTGGGGAAACGAGAATGATATCCGAAGTGGAGGGCAGAGCCGTCAGCGCAGCAATAAGTTCATCGATCGCCTGCTGCGGAGGCTCGTCCCACGAGGTGACGTCAAAGCGGTGAGTAAGCCAGGTCCCCAGATCGTCGACAAGCGACAGCCCGGAGGGGTGCGCAAGATAGGGGACGAGATCCTCCTCGTCCTCCGTGTGCCACGGGCTCGGGCGGCGGGCGCGATGCGCACGGATTCGCTCGTCAAAATCGGGGTCCGGCGAGATGAGCGGGCGCGCTGTGGCCACGTATGTCACCGTGTCAGGGCGCGAAGCGCGCTGCGCGGCAAGCCGTTCAGCGAAGACGGACTTTCCCGAACGCGCCCCACCAAGCACCAGCGTGATCATTAGTCGATGTTGGTCCCGGCCTCAACCTGCGGCTTCGGGGTGCGTAGGCGGCGAGGCTGCGAGGCGCGAGTCCAGGCGTAGAACCCCAGCGTCCAGCCCTTCAGCGTGGAGTTGGGGAAGTGCTCCCGCACCGCGCGGGTGGCCTTGCGCCCCTGGTAGATGCCCTCGATGAGGAAGATCAGCATGATGATCATGCCAACGATCGATGCGGTGTTGGAGATCATCGGCTGGCGCAGGCCGATAAACATGAATACCAGGAGAACGAGCATCACAGGCATGAGCCAAGAGCTCAGCATATGCCGGGAATCAACCCAATCGCGCAGGAAACGACGCTCGGGGCCGCGGTCGCGCTCGAGCAGATACTGTTCCTCGCCGGCATCCATCTTGTCCTGGATTTCCTTGTTGCGAGCGTTGCGCTGATCGCGCTCCTTCTGCTTGTACGCCTTGTACTCCTCCTTAGTCATGGAGGCCTTCATTTCCTTACGGCGGCGTCGCATTTCGGAGTAGGAGGCAGGCGCGTCCACGGGGCCGGTATTGATGCCACGCTCACGCTCAACGTCCTTGCGCTTCGGCGTTGCGTGCCCCTTCTTCGGGGTGAAAGCCTTGGGGTTCGGGGCCTGTTTCCCCTTCTTCTTCGGCTTGGCGGGTGTATCCGAGGGGGCAGAATCTTTCTGCTTATCCGCGTCGGCGGGCAGATCGGTCTGAGCCTCCGTGTTGGTCTTCTTGTTCCGGAGGAGGTTTAGGTACTTCGATGAACTCACGAAACATAAGGCTACTAGGTCACACCTGTCCGGGCTAACGTGGGCTCGTACCGGTGGTAGTCTTCCAGGGCCTCTATTGCCGACGGCGCGGAATAGGGGGATTGACGGACGTGTTACGGTAGGTGACACGAAAACGTTTGGGTTTGCGGGCCTGCCACATTGGTGCCCGGCACTATGGCTGCTCAGGCTCTGTAGTCCAAGACTTTTAAAGAGGAGAAAAACTATGACTGCACCGTCTACCACGGGGGTTACCCTCACCGACGCTGCCGCTGCTAAGGCAAAAGCACTCATCGACCAGGAAGGTCGTGACGATCTCCGCCTCCGCATCGCAGTTCAGCCCGGTGGCTGCTCGGGTCTTCGCTACCAGCTGTTCTTCGACGACCGCGAGCTCGATGGTGATACTGTCGACGAGTTCGGCGGTGTGAAGCTTGCTGTTGATCGTATGAGCGCCCCGTACCTTGCCGGTTCCACTATCGATTACGCCGATACGATTGAGGCGCAGGGGTTCACCATCGATAACCCAAACGCAACCTCGACGTGTGCATGTGGTGACTCCTTCCACTAACTCCACGCTCTGGTAACGAAACCACTCGTTACGCGTAGCCAAACAAAATGCCCCTGGTGTACGTCCACCAGGGGCATTTTCCATTCTGTTTAGAGTTCTACGGGGTACTCGCGGCGCTCTACACCTGGGTCGATTCGCTTTTCGACGAAAATTCCGTGCCAGATCATGAATGAAATGATCGTCCAGAGACGGCGGGAGTGTTCGGCCTCGCCACGCCGGTGCTCCTCCAACATGGCAAGAACCGCAGACTTATCAAAGAGATGATCGGTTTGCGATGCCGTGATCTGTTCCTTTGCCCACCCGTACAGCTCGTCGCCTGCCAGCCAGTACTTCATCGGTACCGGGAAACCCAGCTTCTTCCTGTTGAGAACGTGCGCAGGAACGATCTGTTTGAGTGCCTGGCGCAACGCATACTTCGTCGTTCCGTGCGAGACCTTCAGCGTGTGCGGAATGTGCTCGGCAACGCGGAACACCTCCCGGTCAAGGAACGGGACACGCAACTCCAGCGAATTGGCCATCGTGATCTTGTCGGCCTTAACAAGGATGTCGCCCCGCAGCCACGTGAACAAATCAAGGTGCTGCATCCGGGCTACCGGATCCATGTCACGGGACTTGGCGTAAATCGGCGCGGTCACCTCGCGGTGATCCCACTCCGGCTTCGCCCAGGGCATGACGCGCTTGATCTGTTCGAAGTTAAAGGAGCGCGCGTTGCCGTAGTAGCGCGTCTCCATCGGCTGGGTGCCACGGAGAAGGAGTGACTTGCCACGGACTCCATCCGGCAACGCTTTACCCACTGCGCGCAGACCCTTAAGGAGAGGACCCGGGACGTACTCGAATGGCTTGAGAGAAAGGGGCTCCTTGTAGATGGTGTAGCCACCGAACAACTCGTCCGAGCCTTCGCCTGACAGGACCACTTTAACGTGCTTGCGAGCCTCGGCTGCAACAAAATACAGCGGCACGAGCGAGGGGTCGGCGACAGGGTCATCGAGGTACCAGATGATGCGCGGGAAGGCCTCTGCGTACTCTTCCGGCGAAACAATCTTGACGATATGCTCAACGCCAATCGCTTCGGCAGATTCCGCAGCAACATCAACTTCTGAATAGCCTTCCCGTTCGAACCCGGTGGTAAAGGTGAGCAGGTTCGGGTTGTGGCGCTTTGCAAGAGCAGCGATCGCGGTGGAGTCGATGCCACCGGAGAGGAAAGACCCGACAGTAACGTCAGCGCGCATGTGCTTCTCGACACTGTCTTCCAGCGCCTTCGCGATCGAATCAAAAAGTTTCTGCTCTTCACCGGCAGGCACAGGAGTGACGTTGAACTTCGGCTCGAAGTGGCGCTGTTGGTTGATAGCGGAATCAGTAACCGACAAGGTGACGGAACAACCCGACTCCACGCGACGGATATTGGCATGGAGGCTTTCGGGCTCCGGCACGTACTGGAGGTCAACGTAGTGTTCCAGGGCTCGCCGATCGAGGGAAAGATCGAGTCCCAGCTCCGGAGCCATCTCGAGGATGGATTTCTTCTCAGATGAAAAGACAGTGCCGACTTCAGTCTGTGCGATGTACAGCGGCTTGATGCCAAACTGGTCGCGGGCAGCGAACACGGTCCGCTTTTCCGAATCCCAGATGACGATGGCGAACATGCCACGCAGATGAGTGACAACATCTTCACCCCAGTGGTGGTAGCCGACGACAATCGGTTCTCCGTCACCTTCAGTATTAAAGGTATAACCCAAAGCAGAGAGCTCTTCCCGCAACTCGATGTAGTTGTAGATCTCGCCGTTGAAGGTCATTGTGTACCGCGTCGGGTTATCTTCTGGGCCCCACTGCAGCGGCTGGTGCGAGTGTGCGAGATCGATGATGGAGAGCCGGTTGAATCCGAATACCACGTGGTCGTCGTTCCAGGTTCCGACTGCGTCGGGCCCACGGTGATACATGCAGGGAAGCGCCCGCTCTACCGCCGGCACTAACTCGCTTGAGTTCCCAGACGGGACAAGTAAACCCAAAAGTCCACACATGCGGTTGAGATCTCCTTTAACAATTAATCGAAGCTTTCTTACCTCACCTATTTACCGGCGAGGGTGGGTGGCAGCGGTACGTTGTGGGACCGGCTGCCGAACTGTAGTGAAAGTCTACCCGTGACGCGGGAGAGGCTTTAGCTTCCCTCTCCTCAGCGTCCGGCTCGTCCGTGCAACTGACTATTCCCTTACACGCGCGCCGCCAGTGTCGCGCCGCCAGTGTCGCGCCGCCAGTGTCGCGCCGCCAGTGTCGCGCCGTCACGTGTCGTGCCGTCACACGCCCCGCCGTCACATTACGCACCACGAGGTTCTCCTCACGGATCTATGCCTACGGGAGGTAGGGGCAAGGATCCTGTGGGACGGCGCCCGGCTATCGGCGCGAGGGAGGGGGCGCTGCGGAATCGAAGTGGGGTCAGATGTCTGGAATGTGGGGGTGGAATGGTGCAAAATTGCTTGTAGGTAGCCAAAACCAACCTTGGGGCTACACCTTCAACCTTTGGGCTACACCCGTTCATGGGTAGACGATCGGCGAGACATTTGTGACCTGGGTCACGGTTGAAGCTCGGGTAACCGTGGCGGAGGCGGTAAACATGCAGCGCCGTGCCGTGTGAAGAGCGAAAACGTACTTTCGATTGATACCGAATCCACCCTGTAAACGGTGTGGATTCTGTTTCCATTTGCGATACGCTGCATAGATAGAAATGAACCTTTGAGAGTTCTATGAGTTTTGTACATAGGAAGGCAGACACACGTGGAACAGCGAAAGAAGCGCGGTTTTGGCCGCAACATGCTGCTGGCTGGAATGCTCGGTGCCAGCGGCCTTGCGCTCGCTGGTTGTGATGTAACTCCTCCTGGTGGCGCTGTAGGAAAATTCCTGCGCATGGGCTGGCCAGAGGGCATTACGCCGGAGGCGACCGAGGTCGGAAACTTCTGGGTCTGGGTTTGGGTAACCGCCTGGACGATCGGCATCATTATGTGGGCGTTGATGTTGTGGAACGTTTTCTTTAACACCGCCAAGCGCGCAAAGAAGGCCGGTAAGGGTGAGCTCCCGAAGCAGCTGCAGTACAATATCCCGCTGGAAATCGTCCTGACAATTATCCCGATCACCATCGTCTCTGTGCTGTTCTTCTTCACGGTGCAGGCTCAGGATCAGGTCAACGCTCTGGATAAAAACCCGAAGGTGACGGTGGATATCACTGGCTTCCAGTGGAACTGGAAGTTCGGCTACGCCAACGTTGCAGCTGACCTTTCCCCGACCGGTCAGGACTACGTCGGAACCGATGAGGCTAGGACGAAGGCAGCTGAGGAGTCCGCTTACGAGCGCGACGCCGACGGCAACATCAAGACGAAGCACCTTCCGAACGGCGAAGAGTACCAGTGGGGTGGCCCGGTTCACGGCAAGTCCCGCGATGATCGCTCCTACCTCCACTTCAACAAGATCGAGACCGTAGGTGCATCCGACGAGGTTCCGGTTCTCGTGCTCCCGAGCCAGACCCCGCTCGAGTTCCGTCTCGCTTCTGCGGACGTATCGCACTCCTTCTGGGTTCCTGAGTTCCTGTTCAAACGCGACGTCTACGCTAACCCCGAGGCTAACAACTCGGTGAACCGCTTCCAGATCGAAAAGATCGAGGAGGAGGGCGCATTCGTTGGTCGCTGCGCTGAGATGTGTGGTACCTACCACGCCATGATGAACTTTGAGGTTCGCGTTGTCAGTCCCGAGAAGTTCAAGCAGTACCTTGAGTACCGCACTGCGAACCCCGAGGCTCCGAACTCCGAGGCTCTTAAGGCGATTGGTGAAGATCCGTACTCCACCAGTACCCGCCCGTTCCTCACTGAGCGCGATGGAACCCGTGGCATTGAGTCCAACACTTTCGATTACGCGGCAAACAAATAGGAAAGGTCTGTAGAAGAAATGAAAAGCACAGCACGTATTTTCTACGGTTTGACCATCTTCCTGGTGGTTATGTCCATCATCTACTTCCTCGCCGTTATGTACGTTGAGGATGCAGGCTACCACACCGGAATCGAATGGGGCGGTGGCACTGCTCTGGTCGTATCCGCACTGATGACTCTTATGCTTGGCGCCTACTTCCACTTCACGGAAGCTCGCCAGGACGTTCTCCCGGAGGATTGGGAGGACGCAGAGACGGAAGACGGTGCCGGCCTGTACGGCTTCTTCTCCACGAGCTCCATCTGGCCGATCGCAATGTCTGGTTCGATCCTCGTTCTCGGACTTGGCATCATCTACATGCACTACTGGCTCATCGTTCTTGGTGCCGTGCTCCTGATCTTCACGGTGTTCAAATTGAACCTGCAGTACGGCATCCCGAAGGAAAGCCACTAGTTTCTCTTAGCGAAGGCTAGGTACAATCCGCAAAAGCGGACGAACTCCTTAGGTTTCAGACCCCCGCCCTCCGGCGGGGGTTTTGTCGTATGAAAAAGGAAATAGTTCCCCGTGGCGCGAAAAAATTTATATGGGGGTGAACCGGCTTGCTTTTCCAGGGAAAACTGCAGGTCGGTGTGGGGTAAACAAAAGTTTGAGAGGCGGCTTCTGGCCGATTTCGACGGTGTGAGAAATGTCACAGTGAAATTGGGAGAATTCCCGGCGTTTTTGCCAGACTTTTTGCTCGGTGGATGAGGAGAGCGGTGGGGTGGAGAAAAATAAGATTCCACTTCTTCCGTCTAGCAGGGGGAATATAGAGGTCGGAGACGGGAGGAAAAAGTTCCCCGCCGAAAAAGATGAAGGGGAGGAGTCCTGCGCGTCAACCAGGTATGCAACTTTCGTTGTGATTGGCCTGATATGGGAGGGTGGAGCGGGTCGAATTAGGGGCCGGAATCGACAATACTAATGGTTGTGACAAGCGCAGTTGGAAATAATACGGCAGCACCACGGCGTGTTGCGGCGCTGAACCGTCCGAATATGGTCAGCGTCGGCACCGTTGTGTTCCTGTCTCAAGAGTTAATGTTCTTTGCTGGTTTGTTCGCGATGTACTTCGTCTCGCGAGCAAACGGCCTTAAGAGCGGTACATGGGATTACGGCCCGGCTCACCTGAACGTGCCGTTTGCCCTGTCAATCACGGTCATCCTGGTGGCAAGTTCGTTCACCGCGCAGATGGGCGTGTTCGCCGCTGAACGAGGAGACGTCTTTGGTCTTCGTCGTTGGTACCTTCTCTCGGCTCTCATGGGAACGATCTTCCTTGTTGGCCAGATGAAAGAGTACATAACGCTCGTTGGCCACGGACTCACCATCCAGAGCAGCGTTTACGGCTCGGTGTTCTTCATCACCACGGGCTTCCACGCAGCTCACGTGTTGGCTGGCGTCCTCGCCTTCGTAGTGGTTTTGACGCGTGTATCGCTAGCCAAGTTCACTCCGGCCCAGGCAACGGCCGCAATGGTGGTGTCCTACTACTGGCACTTCGTTGACGTTGTCTGGATTGGTCTGTTCACCACTATTTACTTCATTCAGTAGGCCGTATTGGTCGTTTGAGGTCTGCGGGAGGCTCGCCAACCGTAGACGCGATTTCGGCCTACAGCCATTCACTTTCCATACGAGTTAAAAGGGAAATGATGGATACCACACCACGAAACGCCGACTCGGCTGCTGCCGAGAAGGCGAAAAAGGTTAGGGGCCGTCGGAAGATGAGGCGCACCGCCGCTGGTGGCCTTGCCCTTACCGTCGGTCTCTCCAGCGCTGGCTTGCTCGCCAGTGCCTTGACTCCCGATGCTCAGGTTGCTACCGCTAAGCAGGATCAGCAGGCCCTCATCGTAGAGGGTAAGTCCCTCTACGAGACCTCCTGCGTCTACTGCCACGGAGCTAACCTCCAGGGTGTCGCGGATCGCGGACCTTCACTGATCGGTGTTGGCGAGGGTGCAGCCTATTTCCAGGTTCACTCTGGCCGCATGCCGATGCTCCGCAACGAGGCACAGGCTGCCCGCAAGCCCGCTAAATTTAACGAATCTCAGACGATGGCTCTCGCTGCTTTCGTGGCCGCTAACGGTGGTGGCCCCGAGCTGAAGCGCAACGAGGACGGCTCGATCGCTATGGAATCTCTCCGTGGCGCTTCGACCACCGAGGGTGAGATCCACCCCGAGGATGTCGCCCGCGGTTCGGAACTGTTCCGTATGAACTGTGCCTCCTGCCACAACTTCACTGGTCGTGGCGGAGCGCTTTCCTCCGGTAAGTACGCACCTGGTCTTGACCCTGCCAACGAGCAGGAGCTCTACCAGGCCATGCTGACCGGCCCGCAGAATATGCCCAAATTCTCTGATCGCCAGCTGAGTGAGAACGAGAAGAAGGACATCATCGCTTACATTAAGGCAGCTAAGGAAACCCCGAATCCCGGTGGTTGGACCATTGGTGGTCTCGGCCCGGTAACTGAGGGCATGGTTATGTGGATCGTCGGCATCACAGTTCTTGTCTGCTTCACGATGTGGATTGGAAGCCGCTCATGAGTCACACAGTAAATAATCAGTACAGTTCTGAAGATCTGAAGAACATGTCGCAGGAAGACCTGGCTCGCCTGGGCACGGAGATGGATGGCGTCACCATTGCATACCGCAAGGAACGCTTCCCGATCACGAATGATCCGGCTGAGAAGCGCGCATCGCGCACCGTCGGTTTCTGGCTGGTGCTCGGCATTATTTGCGCACTTGCTTTCCTCGCGATCTACCTCTTCTGGCCGTGGGAGTACAAGGGCCTCGGTCAGGAGGGTATGTGGTGGTACACCTTCTACACACCGTTGCTCGGTGTAACGATGGGCCTGTCCATCATTTCCCTGGCTATCGCCACCGCGCTGTACATTAAGCGTTTCATCCCCGAGGAAATCGCGGTGCAGGAGCGCCACGATGGTCCGTCGGATGAAGTTGACCAGCGCACCCTGACCGCCCTGCTTAACGATTCGTGGGAGACCTCCTCCCTCGGCCGTCGAAAGGTACTCAAGGGCCTCTTCGGCACCGGAGCAGTCCTCGCGGGTATTTCGATCATTGCTCCGCTCGGTGGCATGATCAAGAATCCGTGGAAGCCCGGCAAGCTTGGCATTCAGGGTGACGGCACGCTGTGGACCTCTGGTTGGTCCCTGCTCGACACCCCCGAGGTAGAGAAGATCTACCTGGGTCGTGACACTGGTATCGCGGCCGAGAAGGATGAGCACGGCAACTACCACACCAACGGCCTGGCTCGCCTGGTTCGCGTTCGTCCGGAGGATCTCGCTGCTGGTGGCATGGAGACGGTCTTCCCGCTCCTGCCGGAGGCAGTTATCCGCCACGGCGACAAGACCAAGGACGTGTACGAGGAGCACATGCACTCGATCCACGGCCCGCGTAACGCAGTTATGCTGATTCGCCTTCGTAGCGAAGATGCCAACCGCGTCGTCGAGCGTGAAGGGCAGGAGGATTACCACTTCGGTGATTACTACGCCTACTCCAAGATCTGCACGCACATCGGTTGCCCGACCTCCCTCTACGAGGCTCAGACAAACCGGATCCTGTGCCCGTGCCACCAGTCACAATTCGATGCCTTGCACTACGGCAAGCCTGTGTTTGGTCCTGCCGCACGTGCCCTGCCTCAGCTGCCGATCACGGTGGACGAGGAAGGCTACCTCGTTGCTACGAGGAACTTCAGCGAGCCGGTTGGCCCGGCCTTCTGGGAGCGTGAGTCATGAGTAACAAGCTAGCTACCCGTGCTCGTAACGTCGACGAACGCTACGGTGCCGCCGGGTTTATCCGCACGAACATCAATAAGGTGTTCCCCACCCACTGGTCATTCATGCTCGGCGAGATTGCGCTGTACGCTTTCATCGTCCTGCTGCTGACCGGTATCTACCTCGCACTGTTCTTCGATCCTTCCATTACGAAGGTCATCTACGACGGTGCTTATGCACCGCTTAACGGTGTCGAGATGTCTCGCGCCTACGAGACAGCGCTGAACCTCTCCTTCGAGGTTCGTGGCGGCCTCTTCATCCGCCAGATGCACCACTGGGCTGCTCTGCTGTTCAGCGTTGCCATCTTCGTCCACATGTTCCGCATCTTCTTCACCGGTGCATTCCGTCGTCCCCGTGAGGCCAACTGGCTCATCGGTGTGACCCTGCTCCTCCTCTGCATGGTTGAGGGCTTCATGGGTTACTCCCTCCCGGACGATCTGCTCTCCGGTGTCGGCCTGCGAATCATGTCCGCGATTATTCTGTCCATCCCGATCATCGGTACGTGGACACACTGGTTCATCTTCGGTGGAGACTTCCCATCTGATCTGATGCTGGACCGCTTCTACATCGCACACGTCCTGCTCGTTCCTGGCATTATCCTTGCCCTGATCGCAGCTCACGTTGCACTTGTATGGTTCCAGAAGCACACGCAGTACCCGGGCCCCGGCCGCACGGAGAACAACGTCATCGGCGTCCGTATTCTGCCCGTATTCGGTACCAAGGCTATCTCCATGGGCCTGTTCACCTTCGGTGTTCTCGCCCTGTTCGCCGGTATCTTCACCATTAACCCGATTTGGAACCTGGGGCCGTACAACCCGTCACAGGTTTCCGCCGGTTCGCAGCCTGATATTTACATGCTGTGGACAGATGGTTTGGCTCGTATCATGCCGCCGTGGGAGCTGTATCTTGGTTCCTATACCATTCCGGCTGTGTTCTGGGTCGCTCTCGTTGCTGGCATCCTGGTTGTCGTTCTGTTCAGCTACCCCTGGATTGAGAAGGCATTCACCGGCGACGATGCACACCACAACATCCTGCAGCGCCCCCGCGATGTGCCTGTGCGCACCTCGCTCGGTGTTGTCGCAATCGCCGCGTGGTTCCTTATGACCCTGTCTGGTGCCAACGACCTCTTCGCTCACTTCGCGCAGATTTCGCTGAACGCCATGACCTGGTTTGGTCGCATCGGCTTCGTGGTTCTGCCCCCGGTGATCTACTTCGTCACCTACCGTATCTGCATCGGCCTGCAGCGCTCCGACCGCAAGGTTCTGGAGCACGGCGTGGAGACTGGTGTCATTTACCAGACGCCTGAGGGCAGCTTCGTTGAGCTGCACCAGCCGCTTGGCCCGACCGATGAGCACGGTCACCAGATCCCGCTGGAGTACCAGGGTGCTGCTGTGCCGAAGCGCGCCAGCCAGCTGGGCTACTCCGGTCGCCCGGGTCGTGGCTCCTGGCTCAAGGCTGACAGCCCGGAGATCGCAGCGAAGGCTAAGGAGATCGAGGAAGCGAACGATCGCGAGCGGTTCGAGACTCTGTCTGAGCTCAACCGTAGGGCCGCCGAGGAAGGCGACTCCCGCAACGTGCTTCGTCGCGGCGACTCTAAGTAGCACTCAGCGCTTGGCACACTGCCAGTAGTTCGCTACTAAGGCCAGAGCCCTCGTCACTCTGTGACGAGGGCTCCTTTTTATGTCTGTAACGGATGATCCCATCTAGTCCACGGCGGAAAACACATACCGCCACTGTATATATATAGAGCACGAATAGTCTCGTATTTTGAAAGGCTCCTCGAGAATAGAAGCCTCCTAGACAAAGGTGACTCTGCGACAAATTGAAATCCTTCAGGCACAGGTGCCTTCAGGCTGCCCCCGGGGTCTGCAGGAAGCAACGGGGGCAATGAACGATAGGTGGACGGCTAAGTCAGCCGACTAAGGGGATAGCCGCTGACTAAAGGGGAGGGCTGCCGGATTGGGCGGGCGGTTGCCGAATCAGGCCTACGGTTGCCGGCTAGGGGGCAGAAGTGGCTGAGGGGACAGGTGGATGGTACGCAGGAGGCTAAGGGGAAACCTAGACAAACGGCAGGGGAGACTGCCGTGGGAGGCCCTAAGGTAACGAGAATGTTAACAAGAATGCGGTGTGTGGGATATTCCGCACGGTGTACATAAAGTGAGGTATGACACATAAAAGAGGGTTGGTTGTCATAACCGGATCTACGGTGCTAATTCTGGTAAATGCCAGTTCAGGGCATGGTCTAGGGGTGTGGTGGGGTGGAAGTGGTTAGTGTTACTTGGTGGTTGGAGGAGTGTTTTTATTGCCGGGTGTTTGTAAAAATCATCGCCGTTGGCGTTTCGGGTTGCGTTAGTTTGTGACCATTTTGTAACCTAATTGAGACCAAAGCGTTTTGTGGGTTTGGGTATGCCCTTTCCACTTGCGCCAAACGAACCGAAGCCCCGCTACGGGATCCTGAAGGAATGTCATCCGCCAGGTTGACCGTCGCAAGCTGGAAGCTGATTGAATCGGCTTTCAGTGGGCCCAAGAGAAATTTGGAGAAAACATCCGTGGGTAAGCACACTAAGGCATCGAATAAAGCTGTACGTTACGGTTCAGCTGCTTCGGCGCTCGCCGTCGGTGCGACGGCCGTCATCACCCAGCCTGCAACTGCCGCTCAGGTTACCGTACCGAACAGCAATATCACCTTCGAGGTGCAGGGTCTGGAGAACGTTCCGAACATCAACCAGGTGCCCGGAATCACCGATTGGGTTCCTTCCCTGAACCAGCAGGCTGCCACTGTTGACTACTCCGCCACTGTCAACGCTCCTGCTGCTCCGCCGGCAAAGCCTGTGGGCAATCAGATCGTCGATGCTGCAGCAACCAAGCTTGGTTCGCCGTACCAGTACGGTGCAACTGGCCCCAATGCTTTCGACTGCTCGGGCCTGACTACCTGGGCGTATGCGCAGGTGGGCAAGCAAATTCCGCGCACCTCTTATGCGCAGGCTGCTCAGGGCACCCCGGTTTCCCGTGACCAGCTTCAGCCTGGCGATATTATCGCCTTCTATGCCGGTGCATCCCATGTCGGTATCTACACCGGTCACGGGACCGTCATACACGCTCTCAACTATGGCACCCCGCTTTCTGAAACGTCTATTGACTACATGCCGTTCCACTCTGCAGTTCGGTTCTAAAAAAGCTTTTAGGAGCCCCCTGTTGCCTTCGGGTAGCAGGGGGCTTTTTGGGGGATCTCTTTCTTTTGTATTTTGGGTGATGGTGGGGTCGTGGTCAATCGATGGTTTGAACGCGCCTTTCTGTTGCCTGTGAAGATATTCACGCACGTCACAACTGTAACTCTAGGTATCTCAATTCTCTTTCGCCCCGGCTGGCTAAGTGCGGAAACGTATATAGTTCATCCTGTATACGTGCTACAACGTCGCGTTATGCGGGATTAGAGAAAACATAGCTAGAATCTTCTCGAGCAGTGGTTACTCGAGGGAAGAAAGAGTGCGGTGAACTTCGTGGATGACCTTAGGTGCAGCACAGGCAGCGGACGGCGCAAGGGGAAACATCGCGCGCGTTTGCATCGCCAGCTTTCACTACCCACCCGCGTAACGGCCATGGTACTTGGGGGATTTCTCGTTGTGCCACCAATGGATGCCCCGCGTGCAGCGGCGGATCCAGCGGATGTACAGCAGATCATCGACGACTTGGAAGCCACCTCCCGGGATGTTGAAGCCTATAATGAGCAGATTGAAGCGACGCAGGTAACCCTTGAAGATGAGGAACGGCGTGTTGAGGAGCACCAAGCTCGTCGCGCCGAAGCTCGTGCACACGCTGAAGCCTTGAAAGCCGAGGCTGACCGCAAGCGCGAATCCGTTAACCAGGTGGCGCTGACACGCTACAAGGTGGGGAACGGGGACATCGTTGCCAAACTCTGGTTCTCGGACAACCCCCAAGAAGTTATCGAGAAGCGTTCCTATCTCAACGCCTTGCGCGATAAAGCAGAAAATCAAGCGAAGGATGCTGCGCGCCAGACCCGCCTCGCGGCAGATCAGTTTGCTGATGTCGAATCGGCTGAGGCCACTGCTCGCTTCGAGATCGAGCAGCTGCGTAAGAAGCAACAGGATCTGGAAAAGGAACGCGAAGCTCTCAAAGTCCGCACTGATGAAATTCGGGCTCGCGTCGACGCTCTGAGTCCTGAGGACCGCCAGGTGTGGATTGAGAAGGATGGGCCAGTGGCCTATTCGCTTGACGGCATTACCGGCACCAACCCGGTGGGAATGGCGGCCCTTGAGGCCGCAATGAGCAAAATCGGTTCGCCTTACGAGTGGGGTGGGATCGGACCAGGTGCCTTTGACTGCTCGGGACTTATGTACTGGGCTTACCAGCAGCAGGGAATCACGATTCCCAGGACCTCGAGCGCGCAGATGGCTGGCGGGACACCAATCTCTCGCGAGGAATTGCAGCCCGGCGACATCGTTGGGTATTACGCGGGTGCGAGCCACGTAGGGATGTACGCCGGCAATGGCATGATCGTCCATGCCTCCGATTACGGTATCCCCGTCCAAGTTGTGCCGATCGATAACGCGCCGATTTACGGCTACCGGCGCTACTAGCGCATGTCTAACGTTCTCGTTGTCACGAACGATTTCCCGCCCACAGTTGGCGGGATTCAGAGCTATGTGCGGGATTTCGTGTCGCTTCTTGATCCCTCGACTGTCCATGTGTTGACCTCTACACAGGATGAGAGAGAAGCGAGAAAATACGACTCGAGTGTGCCCTACACCGTTCACCGAATGAGGCAAACGGTCTTGCTTCCCACTCCGTCTGTCGTCCGTTCGATGGCGCGCATCATCACGGCGTACAGAATCGACGTGGTGTGGTTCGGAGCAGCAGCGCCACTAGGCCTGCTAGCCAACGTTGCACGCACGGCGGGTGCCAAGAAAATCGTCGCCTCTACCCATGGCCACGAAGTCGGGTGGACGCTCATCCCAGGTGCCCGTCAGCTCGTGCGGAAAATTTCCGCCGATGTCGATGTTGTCACCTACATTTCCGAGTACACCCGGGCTCAGTTGGAACCAGCTCTTTCGTCATCCACGCGCTACGTTCGCATGCCGTCAGGCGTTGACATCCACCGGTTCACCCCGGGGCTGGGGTATGACCACGCAGGCGAGCTGTGGGTTGTTTGTGTTTCGCGTCTCGTGCAGCGAAAGGGGCAGGATTGGCTCATCCGATCCGTCTCCTCTCTCGCTCATATTTTTCCCGTGCGCCTCATCATCGTTGGGGAAGGGCCGGACTCGAATCGTCTCGGACGACTCGCCGACGGGCTTCCAGTGACCTTTACTGGGCGGGTAGATCGTTCTGCCATGGTCGAGTACATTCGCTCCGCTGATGTCTTCGCTATGCCTGCCCGCACACGGCTTGGCGGCCTCGATGTGGAAGGCCTTGGGATCGTCTACCTGGAGGCGCAGGCGTGCGGGATACCTGTCATTGCGGGTGCGTCCGGTGGTGCACCCGAAACGATCACTGAAGACACCGGATTCGTTGCCCACTCACCAGAGGAGCTCACGGCGCAATTGAAGGAGCTATTAGGTGATTCGGAACTCCGTGCGCGGCTGGGGCGAGCCGGCCGGGAATATGTGGAACGAGAATGGAGTTGGGAGAAGATAGGAAAAATAGCTCAGCACGTCTTGGCGCTATAATCGACTTTTACATTCGCGCAAAGAGGAAACTCTGGAGGTTCACCTACCAATGATGAGTACGAAAGCTCCCCTCACTCTGGGGTTTGACATTGGAGGAACGAATCTTAGAGGGGCAGTGGTAGATCGCAACGGCACTATCCTCGATTCAGCGCAGATTCCCACACCGTCGTCCGAGGACATGATGGAGAGAGGAATCGTGCATGTTGCCAACAAACTGCGAGCATCGTGGGATATCGAGGCGTGTGGTTTGGCTATCGCCGGCTTTATCGACCCGGATCTAGAAACAGTCTCCTACGGCCCGCACGTCCCGTGGCGCAACGCCCCCGTGCGTGAGCGGCTTGAAAGCAAGCTTGGCATCCCCGTGCGCATCGAGCACGATGCAAACTCTGCGGCGTGGGGAGAATATCGATTCGGTGCCGCTATGCAGGCGCGCACATGGGTACTGTTCGCCATCGGAACGGGAATCGGTGCCACCTTGATGGTTGACGGGAACATTTACCGCGGTGCGTTCGGTGTTGCTCCGGAGTTCGGGCACCTCGTTGTGGTGCCCGGTGGGCGTTCATGTTCCTGTGGCAAGAACGGGTGCCTGGAACGTTACTGCTCTGGTACGGCCTTGGAGGAAACTGCGCGTGAGGTGATTGGATGTGCGCAGTTTGAGGAGTCGGAGCTCGCTAGGGCCTACCGTGACGAGCCTGAAAAACTCAGCGGTCGCGTCATTATGGCGGCAGCGAAACGGGGCGATCCGGCGGCTCTCGCCGTGGTGAACAACTTCGCAATGTGGTTGGGGCATGGGTTGAGCATCGTCTCTGATGTCCTCGATCCGGAACTCATCGTTATCGCCGGGGGCGTCGCAGACGAGGCCACGTTGTACCTGGATAAGGCGCAGGAAGTGTACTCGGAGTCCATTGTCGGTGCCGGTTTTAGGAGACTTGCGAGACTGAAGACCGCGGAATTGGGCTCTGCGGCGGGTATGATCGGTGTATCCGACCTCGCCCGCGAGGCCGTTGTGTAACCGTAGATCCCATCTAATTTAGGATTGTTTCATGCATAACAAGTGGTATTCGCTGTTTAAATCTATTCTTGGGCCGTTTTTGTACGTGTACAACCGTCCGAAGATTTACCATGCTGAGCGTATCCCCGCCACAGGCCCCGCGATTTTAGCCTCCTCGCACCAGTCTGTGGTGGACTCGTTCTTCCTGCCGTTGTTGTGCCCCCGTCAGATCACCTTCCTGGCGAAGAAGGAGTACTTTGTTGGCGAGGGACTGGTTGGGAAGATCCAGAAGTGGTTCTTCACCTCGGTTGGTCAGATTCCTGTGGACAGGAACTCCTCTGCAGCTAGCGACGCCGCTGTCGAGGCCGCGCGGAACGTGCTGGCGAAAGGTGATCTCTTCGGCATCTACCCGGAGGGAACCCGCAGCCCTGACGGCCGGGTCTATAAGGGTAAGCGTGGTGTTGCGAAGATCGCTTTCGAGACAGGCGAGACGATCATTCCCATCGCGATGCGAGGCTCTGGTCGCGCTAACCCCATCGGATCCTGGTTCCTCCGCCCGGCAAAGGTCGAGGTTGTTGTGTGTGAGCCCATCGATGCAGATGCATTCGCGTCCGCCAAGGGGCTCGAGCCGGGCAGCTACGAGGCGCAGCGTGCCGTCGTGGATCACGTCATGCATGTTCTTGCAGAAGCAGTGGGCACCGATTATGTGGATGTGTACGCAGCTGATGTGAAGAAATCCCTCGCAGCGGGCAAGGGGTACCCGGAGGGGGCAGAGCCCCGCGCGTAGGGCGCGGTGTGCGGTTTTCCGGGTCGTGCTGACGGCTGTGGGGAAGGAGCGCCCACGGCAGTGCGAAGCAGTATGCCACTGCGGAAAAACGGATCGCGTCGCTAGGCAGTACCCCCGATTACCGTGTGTTGTGAATCACATATCGCGCACGCATGGCATTGGGGGGATTACATTGGGGGTTGGAATGTTTACCTAGGCCACCTAGGGTTTTTCCCCATGAAAACCTGTTGGTGTCGCCGTTGTAGAATCTGGACAAAGCCTGCGTGCGCTACTTTTATGACACAGAATTTATAGAAGATGGCTCGACCATCGAATTGATCTCAATCGGCATTGTCGCCGAGGATGGCCGTGAATATTACGCCGTCTCAACCGAGTTCAATGCGGATCGAGCTGGTCATTTTGTGCGTGCCCAGGTGCTTCCCAAGCTCCCGCCACAGGATGATGCTGCGTGGAAACCACTTGCCCAAATTACTGATGAGGTTTATCGCTTTGTTCATTCCGATGGGTCCCGTCCGCAGATGTGGGCGTGGGTGGGGGATTACGATCACATTGTCTTGGCCCAATTATTCGGTGAGATGAAAGACCTGCCGGGGGACATGCCGCGGTTTACGTACGAGCTGAAGCAGTATTGGGAAATGGCTGGCCGCCCGCGCCTGCCCGAGGTGCCACAGGGCAACCACGATGCTCTCGTGGACGCGCGCCACAATCTCGCGAAATTCAACGCGTGCATGGCAGTTCTCCCGTTGTCTGCCCGAAACTCCGCAGTTTAGTCCGCCCAGTGGGACAAAATGGGGCGGAAGTGGTAGTAATTCTTCGGACGTGCTAGGAATTAATGAATGAGTTGGACTGTAGACCTCCCAGTAGACGAGTTGCCAGATCTTCCCCCGCTGCCAGACGGCATTAGGGAACAGTTTGAGGATGTCATTTCGCGCCCCGCCAAACAGCAACCGACCTGGGATAGTCGTGTTGCCTCCCACGTGAGGAAGATTTTGGAGTCGGTGCCTCCCGTTGTCGTGGCGCCGGAAATTCGCACACTTAAGAAGCAATTGCGTGATGTCGCGCTTGGTCGCGCTTTCCTGTTGCAAGGCGGTGATTGCGCGGAGACGTTCGAAACGAACACGGAACCGCACATCAAGGCAAATATTAAGACCCTCCTTCAGATGGCCGTGGTGCTCACCTACGGAGCCTCCACGCCCGTGGTGAAGATGGGCCGTATTGCCGGTCAGTACGCCAAGCCCCGTTCCCAAGACCTGGATTCCAATGGTCTGCCCAACTACCGTGGCGATATCGTCAACGGTATTGAAGCTACACCGGAGGCACGCAAGCACGACCCCGCCCGCATGATCCGTGCGTACGCCAACGCATCGGCGGCGATGAACCTCATCCGTGCGCTGACGCACTCGGGTACGGCTGATCTGCACCGTTTGCACGAGTGGAACCGTGAGTTTGTGCAGAATTCCCCGGCAGGTGCCCGCTACGAGGCCCTCGCTATGGAAATTGAGCACGGCCTGAACTTCATGGATGCCTGTGGCGTGTCCGATTCGACGCTGAACGCTGCGGATATCTTCTGCTCGCACGAGGGGCTGCTGGTGGATTACGAGCGCGCAATGCTGCGTCTGAGTAACAACCCTGAAACGGGCGAACTGGAGCTGTTCGATCTGTCAGCACACCAGCTATGGGTGGGCGAGCGCACGCGTGGGCTTGAGGATTTCCACGTCGCTTTCGCGCGCCTCATTGCTAACCCCGTTGGGATCAAGATCGGCCCCGGGTGCACCCCGGAGGAGGCCGTGGCCTACGCGGAGCGACTTGATCCGAACTTCGAGCCCGGTCGCCTGACGATGGTCGCTCGCATGGGCTACGAAAACGTCCGTACTGTGCTTCCTCCGATCGTGAAGGCTGTCGAGGAAAGCGGTCACAAGGTGATCTGGCAGTCCGACCCGATGCACGGGAACACGTTCACCTCCTCCAACGGCTACAAGACGCGTCACTTTGACAAGGTCATTGATGAGGTTCAGGGCTTCTTCGAAGTGCACCGCTCGTTGGGCACGCACCCAGGTGGCATCCACATCGAGCTGACCGGCGAGGACGTGACCGAGTGCCTTGGTGGTGCGGAGGACATTACGGACGTCGATCTCCCCGGTCGCTACGAGTCGGCGTGCGACCCCCGTCTGAATACGCAGCAGTCGCTCGAGCTCGCCTTCCTTGTTGCGGAGATGCTTCGCAACCACACGTAGGATCGCTGGCTGACGCCTACTTCAACCACACACGGAGGGTATCTTGCTTTTCGACGCTTGTACCCTCCGTTGGTGTTTGTTTGTAGGCTTTCCCGCCGGAGATCCCATACAGCTTGGCGGAAAGCCCGAGGGAACGCAGTGTCTTGTCGATCTCTTCGCGTGACAGACCCGTCAGGTCTGGGACGCGCACCTTGTCGGAGACGACAAGGTCGACTTTGTTGTCCTGCTGCTCCACTCGGGTTCCTGGCTTGGGATACACCGCTTCAATGATGCCGGATTGAGAATCGGCGGTTCCTTCAAATCCGGCCTTTTTGAGGGTCTCAATCCCCTCCGCGACGGTCTTGCCCGTGACATCGGGGACTGTGAGGGCATTTGACACGACGAGGTCGACGGAGGAGCCGGAGCCGGTGGTTTCGTTAGCCTTCGGGGAGGACGCGATGACGGAGCCGCCGGCGACATCTGCGGAAAACTGTTTCGTTGTCTCGCCGAGGTCAAGTCCAGCCTTCTTCAAAGCGTCGATGGCATCCTCCAGCTTTTTTCCTACGAGGTCAGGGATAGTGACGGGCTTCTTGCCTTTGGACAGGTGGATGGTCACCGACGACCCGACGGCTACCTCCGTGCCAGGCTGGGGATTAACTGCAGCGACGAGTCCCTCGGGCACGGTATCGGAGTAGGTCTCTTCGCCAATGACAGGTGTCAGAGTCCGGCTCTTCAGCTGCTGCTCGTATTCCCCGGGGCTCTGCGAGCTCGGGAGCGCGGGAATCGTGGGCTTGCCGAGCGATACATAGAGGACAACGGAGCGACCCCGAACCTCCCGTTCGCCTGTGAGCGGGTCAGTTCCCGTGGCTTGGCCTTTGGGCACATTGTTGTCATAAACCTCGATGACGACCGGCTCAAAGCCGGCGTTATCGATCTGCGTGTATGCCGCATCTTGGTTGAGACCCGTAATGTCCGGCAGCTCGCCATAGCGCCCCGAACCGAACCACCAGCCACCAACGCCGACGGCTGCGGCGATGAGCACGACGACAACAAACCACACGATGAATCGGCCTGTGGAGCGGTTACTTACAGGTTCCGGCTGCGTCTCCGGTTCGGGTTGGCTGGCAGGCTCTGGGGCCTGCACGTAATCGGCAAGCTGATTGTGCTCCTGGCTGGCGGGCATGACAGCAGTTTCGGGGTTTTGTGCCGGGGCAGTGACTGTCGGGAGAACTGCGGTCTCATGACCCGTCCGGGTGAGGACATCGGTGGCGACCGTGAGATTCGATCCTGCGCGTTTGGCGGCGGTGTTCTGCGGGACAGGCACCTCGTATTCAGGTAGTTGCAGTTCGCGGGCGACATCCTCGAGCGCATCGAGGAACTCCTGCGCATCGCTGAACCGTTCTTCTGGTTCCCTCGCCGTCGCAGTGGCGATGAGATGATCAAAGAGGTGGGGGACACCGTCGATAAGCGTGCTCGGGGGCGGGACGATCCCGGTGACGCGGGCTCGGGCATGCTCGTATACATCGTCGCCGGAGAAAGGCGTGCGTCCGGTGAGCAGCTCGAACAAGACGATGCCTGCGGAGTACACGTCGGAGGCCGGGCCGATCGGCTCACCGGTGACTTGTTCGGGGCTGAGGTAGGCTACCGTCCCCGTGATCTTGTGGGAACCCGTGACGCTTGTCGACGCTGCCCGGACGAGCCCGAAATCCGACAGTTTGACCTGGTGGTCGCCGTTGATCAGGATGTTGTCGGGTTTGATGTCCCGGTGCACCATTCCGGCTCGGTGGGCGAGGGACAGGGCCGTCAGCACAGGAATCATGACAGCGGTGGCAGCATGCGGGGGCATTGGCCCGCGCTCAGCCGTGAGCTCGCGGAGGGTGCCTCCGGTGATGAGCTCCATGATGAGGAAGTCGTACGCCCCGTCGGAGCCCGTGTCGTACACGTTGACCAGGCACGGGTGACTGAGCTGTGCCATCGCCCTTGCCTCGCGCTTAAAGTGCGAACGGGCGGCAGGGTCAGCGGACAACTCGGGGGAGAGCACTTTTGCAGCCACGTTTCGCCCCAGGCGCGTGTCGACGCAGCGGTAGACCGTGGACATTCCACCACGTGCGATCGGGCGTTCAACGCGGTAGCGACCGTCAAGTAGTTCTCCATTGCGAGGGCCATTCATGCCTCAAGTATTGCTTATATCGGTCCCCCCATGCCATTTAGGGGCGGGCATAAGGTACGTTAGGGGTGTGAGTTCAGTACCAGTTTCTGAAAACGTCCTGCCGGAAGGCGAACCCCTCTACACTCTTGACGAGGTAGCCGACCTGCTCAATGTCCCCTTCAGCCGTGTGAAGCAGCTGCTCAAAGATCACAAGGTGATCGCCGTCAAGTCCGGCAAACAGCTGTGTATTCCCAAGCGTTTCTTCAACGGCGATGACACTCTTAACAAGCACGTCACCGGAGCAATCACCGTGTTAGCAGACGGTGGCTACAACGATGAGGAAATTCTCCGCTACTTCTTCACCGAAGACGAGACCCTTCCCGGTCGTCCTGTCGATGCCTTCCATGGTCACCTCGCCCGCGAAGTACTTCGCCGTGCGCAGGCCATGGCCTTTTAAGAACACGGGGTGTCAACGCCCTCGCTACAGCCTGTGGGGGGGAGAGCGACACCCGTCAATGCATGGGAATAGACGGTGGCCGTAATAGGAACGGCCACCTCTTCTATGCACACGTATGAAGCCCATTCGTGGCCAGCACAGGGGATGGTCTGTCACCGCGTGCGCAGCCACATAACTTTGTCCCCGTACCGGTAACGTGACAATTTCGTGCGCTCCGGCTCTGTTTCGATCCGTAACCGCATCGAACCGGTTCCGAATCGATCCGGTTACGCATCGATCCGGTTACGCATCGATCCGGTTCCGAATCGATGTTAATACCGTGTCGATTCGGTATCTATGCGGTGTTTTCTGTGAATTCTTGGAGCGGAGGAACGGCCGTGGGGTCAGAGTCGCAGACGCACGCACCACATGCGGGGCCGTACCCGCGAGGCTATAAGAGAGCCGCAGGCGCAGCCACGCGGGGAAGATGGTGGTCATCGCCCCATCGCGGGCTGCAAAAGAGGGGGCTTCGTAGGGGAGTCGTACTGTGTGCTGGAAAACCGAGGGGAAAAACCACTGCTCCTAAAACTGTGTCGTGCCTCGTCGAAGGAGCCAGCGAGCCACCGGTGATACCCCGCGCACGTCAACCGGGGACGCCCAGTAGCTCAACTACACCCGCCTAACCCCCGCAACAGCGGAGTGTTTCGTCCGCGCATAGGCGTTACTGCGTTGCGCCCTTTCGATAACGATTGCGACGATCGCAGAGCAGAAGATGACCGGGACCATGATCCAGCCGTTATACAGATGATGGTTTCCGGAACCTGCGAAGGAGAGACTGACGGTTAGCGATGCAGCGATGGTGAACTGGATGAGTCGACGGGGTGGCTTGATCGCCCCCACAAGAGAGAGGGCACTGGCGTAATACCAGGGCAGCGTGACGGAGTTGAACACCATGAGAGAGGCATAGGCGGCAACCGTGCCCCGCACATTGTCACGAGTTGACCTGCGGAAGTACCACCACGCGATGACAAGGCCTATGAGCATGAGGAGGCTGGTGACGGTGCGGATGCCTCCCAGAACCGCGTTGTATGAAAAATCTGGGTCGATGAGGCGCCCGATTGGAGTGACGAAGCCGGCCAAGAGGGACGGGAGCGCAAGGGGGTTGATGACCTTCGCGTTTCCGGTGATCTGCGAGACCCATTCCCAACTAGTACCGGAAGCTATTGTGACGAGAGCGACTGTGCCAACGGTCTCTGCGGCAAGGACAATGCCGGAGCCGACGAAGGCGATAGCGGGATGAATGCCGTAGCGGTTGTGCAGGCACCGCACTGCCATCCAGACGACGAATGGCAATGCGATGACGGCAGTAGCCTTAAGCGAAACGGAGACGGAAATCACTGCAACAGCTGCCACAATGTGCCAGGGGCGTTCCGTCACTGCCCACAAAATGCCGAGACTGACGAGGCCCACCATGACGGATTCGTTGTGCATCCCGCCGACCATGTGAAAAACCATCACGGGATTAAGCACCCCGAGCCAGACCGCGAGACGCGGGTCGCCACCGATGCGACGCGCGATACGTGGCACGCACCAGGCAATGAGCGCAAACCCTCCGAGGGAGAGAAGCTTGTAGCAGATTACGCCGAGCGTGACATTTTCACCCACAATTCGAGTGATGCCCTCACCGATCCACAGGTGGAGTGGCCCGTAGGGCGTGGTTGTGTTTCGCCAATCGTGGGAGACCTCGAGGAGGAAGGGTCCGGGATTGACGGCAGCACCTTGGGTGTAGGGGTTGAATCCATCGCGCAGCATAGCTCCCTGCATGAGGTAGGAGTAGACATCGCGGGAAAGGATCGGGGCTGCGAGGAGCAGTGGTGCGGTCCACCAGACAAGGAGCGGCCGGAGACGAATATGGTGCAGCCGCATCCCAGCGATGCACCATGCGAGGACGAATAGGACGAGGCCACACCACAGGACAATGTTGGAGAAGGATGCGCCATGTCCAAAGGACAAAAAGTCGAGGTGCAACGCGCGGAGAATGCCACCTTTGTAGCGAATTGCACCAGCACCGAAACTGCCGAGGGCAATGAGAACGGATCCCGCTGTACCAAGCAGGAGTGGGCTGGGCGCAGCGTTGCTGAGACTGGTAAGCGTCTTTTCGGCTGAGGTCATTTGGTACGCTGCGTGGTCTTAATGGCGAGTTCTTTGAGGATCGTTGTGGCATCATCCGAGATTGCAGCGGTGTCGAGGCACGAAAGGCCAGTGTCACGAAGCGTAGCGATACGGCGTTCCATGTCATCGGCCGCGCCGGAAGCGCGGATGATGTCGGCGAGTCGGGCTATCGTCGCAGGGTCGGATGTTGTGCCAACATTATCGAGGAGGTACTGCGCCTCGGGGGTTCCGTTGAGCTTGTCGACGGCGACAGCCAGCAACTCCGTGCGCTTTCCTTCGCGCAGGTCATCGCCTGCTGGCTTTCCCGTTACCGAGGGATCACCGAAAACACCGAGGAGATCATCGCGAAGCTGAAAAGCGATCCCCAAGTTGCGACCGTAACCTGCAAACGCTTCCAGAGTGGAGTCATCAACACCAGCGAGGAGGCCACCGATCTGAAGAGGCCGGGTGATCGTGTAGGAGGCTGTCTTGTAGATGTTGACACGGCGAGCCGTGTCCTCGCTTGTTTCTCCCACGGCCTCGGCACTGATATCTAGGATCTGACCACCGATAACCTCGGCTCGCATGGCGTTCCATGCTGGTCGGGCTCGCATAAGGTCGCTGAGCTCGACCCCGGACTCCATGAACATATCCTCTGCCCAGACGAGTGCTAAGTCTCCAATGAGGATGGCTACGGAGGTTCCAAACTCTGCGGCTCTCTCCGTTGGGCCAGAGAAGCCAGGGTAATCGCGGAGGTACGTTTCCATCCGGCGATGAACAGTGGGATTGCCACGACGGGTATCTGAGGCATCGATGATGTCATCATGGATGAGAGCGCACGCCTGGATGAACTCGAGCGAAGAACATGCGCGCTGAACGGCGGTGTTAGATTCGTCGCCACCACCGCCGACGTACCCGGCCCAGGCATAGAGGGGGCGAACACGCTTGCCGCCGGAGACCACGAAGTCACTCAGTGCTTCAGATGCCACGTCGACGTGTGATCCTATGGCGCTGACGTGGGGCCGGTGGGATGCCAAGAATTCCTGCAGGTTTTTGGTAACGCCTGCCTGGACGGATGCTAGTTCAAAAGCCACGGGATCTCCTTACGCGCGAAATCAGCGAACCTCGCGCCCTGTGCTGTGGGCGCACTTCAACGATACCGGCCGCCTCCCAGCGAAAGCCGTTACGGTTCCCGCTGCGTGTACAAAACAGCGAAGGGGCGGTTATCGCCGTAGAAGTAAAAGTGACGGAGCAGGTCTCGAAAGCCGAACTCTGGTGAGCGGTATAAAGAGAAGGCTCGGTTAGCTTCGTGTGGCACCTCAGGAGTGGAAAGAACGACGCACGGACGATCAGTGCTGTCGATGAGTGTGCGCAGGAGTTTCCTCCCGATGCCGGCGGATTGCGCTTCGTCCCGGACATGAATCTCGGATACCTCAAAGTAGTTGTGCATCAGCCACGAGGCGTCGATGCCGACGGGATGGCGGGTACGTACCCCCCGTGCTATCTCCCGATGCCACCAGCTGTCCCAATCGGCATTATGGCCGTAGCACACCCCGAGTGGGACATCAGGATAACGGGGGTCGACGGCCTCAAATGCATGGAAACCGTCGAGTGTGCTGTCGTGCTCCCAAGCGGCAATACGTGAAGCACGGAGACGAGAATCGTACCGCATAGCGGCCATGTAGATGGCCACATATTCCTCCACCTTGCTGAGGAATCTCTCGATAGAAAGGGGCCGGACCACGGCTTGAGCAGGGTCTGGCCCATCGAGTCTGGCAGGGGGTTGTGGAGACGCGCCCGGGCCGAGATTAGCTACGAGCCAGGAAACCAGTGCAGCAGACGGCTTGCCTATAAAAGACATGACAGTGGCTCCTTTCCCGGAGAAAACGGTGTACCTCTTCAGTTTGTCACGGGTTGGATCGTTGTGCGGGCGAGTTTGGCGAATTGGGTCTAATTAGAACAACTGTTCTAAAGGTGTTGCTATGTCGTGGTCTCGCAGGCATACATTAAGCATTGGTTGTTAAGTAAGGAGGAACATGATGGCAGGAAATGTTGTATCGGCTACCGTTGGCGCAATAAAGCGTCAAGATCCGTCCGCGGTCTTTATGGCGAAGGCGCACGGTTTGCTCCTTGCTGCGGAGAAAGCGTACCAGGATGGTCGCTATTCGGATGCGCTTGAACAGGGGTATCAAGCGGCGTTGCGTATTGCCGGCTCCCGAATTAGCCCCCTGTCTCAGCGGAAACGGAAACGCGCCGGGGTGAGCGTGTGGGAAAAACTTGCATCTGTGGATGAGGCGGGGGAAGCTCAGGCGCAGATTTTTGAGCCTTATTCTGCCGTTCGGTCGAGAGTGCTAAACGGGCTTGACAAGGACGTTTCTCCTATCTGTGTGCGAAGGCTTTTGGCACATGTTTCGGAGTTTATTGACTTCGCAGAGCGGGAGCGGGGGTGGCTTTCCCCCGCAGCGTAGAACGCCGTAAGATGGAAAGTAGCTAGCGACCATGTTGAGGGAACATTTTCCGATGTATGTTCGTTAGTAAAAAGTGAAGAGGCTCGATGGGATGTTTACCGGGTTGATCGTCGCCCGGTGGGTGCTGTCGTGCTGAGGTCACATACCACTTTTCTAAGGGAGGACACGTGGCACTGACAGATAAGGAAAAGGCAACGCTCCGCGAAATGGAGCGCCTGCTCGAAGCTGACGACCCAAAGTTTGGTTCGTCTATGCGTTCTGCCGGCCGTATGGGCTCTGGTCAGCCGGGTTTTAGCCTCCGTGGCATTGCTCTCGTTGTGGTGGGCATTGTGCTTCTCGTTGGTGGCGTTGCTCTCGCTTCGGAGAGTATGTGGTTCATCGCCTTGAGTATTGTTGGCTTCCTCGTGATGTTTGGTGCGTCTCTGTGGATGCTTAATGGTGGCGGAAAGGTTGGCGGCCAGACACAAAACCTCAAGAGTTCACGCCAGAAAGTCCGCGCTGTGAAGTCGGACCGAGGAATCGGAAGCCAGATGGAAGACAATTTCCGTCGCAGGTTCGAACGCTGATTTCTCTCTAACTAGAGCCGGTAACCCCTACAGTTGGGTGCCGGCTTTCTTTATGTCCCCACTTCGCCCCACTCGTGTCCCCCACTTTGCCCCACTGGCGACCCCCACTTCGCTCCACGCGGTGGTGTGTCGTGGGGTTTTTAGTATTTTCGGGTTCTACGCGTGTGACTGATGGGGTTATTGACGGCTTGAGGGGGCTTAAGTTATCACGGTGAGGGGTGAAAAGGGGGTGAAAGTGAGTGCCTCTAGGGAAAAGTCACCACCTTTTTTATTGGCTTTGACGTGCGAAAATATTATTCCTGAGGAAAATTTATCGTCCGTGGTGGTTGAAAGTGGGGGAAAGTGGGGTAGGGTGGACGGTGTTGGTAGGGAAAGGAGGGACGTGTCCCTTGTTTATCTACCGCGAGGAAAACGGATACAGCTGAGATACTGACTGACCGCTCATCTGAGTGGGGAAGGGAGTAACCGAGATGTTTCTTGGTACTTACACCCCCAAGATGGACGATAAAGGTCGCCTCACGCTACCGGCAAAGTTCAGAGATGACTTGGCTGGCGGGCTTGTGGTGACGAAAGGGCAGGATCACAGTTTGGCCATTTACCCCAAGGAGGAGTTCGAGCAACGAGCTCGTAAGGCGGCACGAGTGTCGCGCACGAAACCAGAAGCGCGCGCGTTCATTCGTAACCTGGCTGCGAGTGCGGACGAGCAACGTCCAGACGGGCAAGGCCGAATCACCCTGTCTCCGGCACACCGGAAGTACGCGGGCCTGACAAAGGAATGCGTAGTTATCGGCTCCGTAGACTTCCTCGAGATCTGGGATGCACAGTCCTGGGTCGACTACCAGGCTGAAACAGAAGCCGATTTCTCGGCTGCTGAAGATGAGGTCTTGGGTGGCCTTCTGTAACAAGGGGGCTTCCCGTAAGCGCGTAGCGCGTGCAGGAACTCTGCTCGAGTGGGCGGGGCTTCGTTCTGATGTACTTCCCCGATATCAGAGCGGGCCCGCACTCGGGCAGGGCTCTGTACGCACTCAACTCACTGGTGACGCATTGTGCGTCGCCGGAAAACCATGAACACGCTTCGACGGTTAAAGGGCTCACTGGAAGGAGGGGAGTGGCGCATGAACAATCACACGGACGTGGATACCGAGCGTGCCACGCCGATCCTTTCCACGAATCAACGCGAGCGCGATCTGCAAGAAAATCACGGTCATGTTCCCGTTCTGAGAGACAGAATGGTTGAGCTTCTTCGGCGCGGAATAGCAGTGGATGGGGCAACCGGAATCGTCGTAGACGGAACGCTGGGCGCGGGTGGACACACGGAGCACTTGTTGGCAACCGATCCCAACGCGCGTGTCATCGGAGTCGACCGGGATGCACAGGCGCTCAAGGATGCTACAGCACGTCTAGCGCCTTTCGGCGACCGCTTTGTTGGTCTCAATGTGCGCTTCGATGAATGGATGGAGGCGGCCTCATGCTCCTCCCATCCACTGTGCCAGGAGGCCGCGGCGGATGGTATCTCCGGGGCGCTTTTTGACTTGGGTGTCAGCTCCATGCAATTGGATCAAGAGGAACGTGGATTTGCTTACAAGATAGATGCTCCACTGGACATGCGGATGGACCCGAGCAGGGGCATCACCGCGGCCGACGTACTTAACACCTATTCACACGGAGACTTGGCGCGAGTGCTGAAAACGTACGGCGAAGAGAAATTCGCCGGCAAGATTGCGTCGGCAGTGATTCGGGAGCGAGAAAAGGAACCGTTTACGCGCTCCGGGCGTCTCGTTGAACTCTTGTACGACACGATTCCCGCACCAGCTCGCCGTCACGGCGGGCATCCCGCAAAGCGCACCTTCCAAGCGCTGCGCGTGGAGGTGAACCAAGAGCTTCGCGCGCTGGAACAAGTGATTCCCGTCACCGCCGATGCTTTGCATGTCGGCGGAGTAATGGTGTTCATGAGTTATCAGTCGTTGGAAGACAAAATAGTCAAAAAAGCGTTGGCCAAGCTGACCACGTCCACGAATCCGCCAGGGTTGCCGGTGGATCTTCCCGGCACCGAACCCCATTTCGCTCTTGTGACACGGGGTTCAGAGAAAGCATCCAAGAAAGAAATCGACCAGAATCCGCGAGCCGCGTCCGTGAGGGTACGGGCAGCTCAACGTGTTCTGAATGGAGACAGGTCATGACGCTTCGCACACGACCCAGCACGAGAAGTCGGCGCTCGACGGCGCGCCAGCAGCGTAGTGTAACGCGGCGGCCCGCCGGAACCCTGGTAGATCACCGTGATGAGCTGCGCTCTCGCACCGCAGTTCCCAAATCGCCGAGTAAGTTCCGACCGGCGACGCAGCCCGTGCCGGCGCGTCGGTTCGGTCATTCGCCTGTCACCAAGCCGGAGCACTCGTTTGGTCGGAGGCTGGGATCCAAGCAGATCACCTCGTACCGGGGACGCCGGATCGTACACGAAAAGGCGGATACCAACACCGTCCGCTTCGTAGTGTTGCTATCGGTGTTCCTCGCTGTAGGCGTAGCAATCTCGGTGTGGTTGTCGGGAATCGCAACGCAGCAGTCCTTCGATTTGAACCGTCTCGCACAGCAGGATACGACGCTATCGCGTGAGTTAGAGACGGCAAACCGAAACCTGGAGGAGCTCCGCAGCGGTGCTGAAATCGCACGCCACGCGCAGTCGACCGGGGCTGTAGTAGCCACCGAGCCGGGGATTTTGACCACCGATGAGGCGGGGGCTGTCATCGAGCAGCGTCCCGCTAACCCGGCGGAATCCCGCCCGCTTACCGACGTAAACGACGCGCCAGTGCGTTCCAGCAGGGCATCGAGTTCGCCCGAAGGAATGGATGAGATCACGGATTCGGTGGTTCAAGTTCCCCAGGAGACGAACAAACCCTTGCTTCGTTCGAATGCAGGTCTTGCACCGTACGATCCCAATCAGAGGTAATTGTCGTGCGTGCCTACAGCCAACGCGTCCGCCTACAGCTAGGCTGTGCGGTAGTTAGGAGTTAAGGGCACGCAAAAGGAGTGAGGATGCAGTCGAGGCCGTCGAATAGCCAACGAAGCGCAACCAGAAGTGCGTCGGCAATGCTGACCTCCCGCGTGAAGATCATCAACATTGTCGCGGCTGTCCTCGCGATCGCTCTCGTCGGTCGATTGGCACTCGTGCAGGTTGTGTGGGGGCCACGGCTTGCCATGCAGGCGGAGGAGCAACGGACGAGGACGTATATCGATCCTGCACGGCGCGGTAGTGTGGTGGATCGGACTGGCAAGGAACTGGCGTACACCATGAAAGCGAGCACGCTCACCGTTTCGCCGAACATCCTGCGCAAGGAATTGCCCGTGTATATGCGTGGCAAACTCATTGAGTCCGGTCAGTACGAAAAGTACACCAACGATCAACTTCATGATCTCGCGGTCCAGAAGGCGGAAGAACGCATTGATGAGATGGCTCGTGAAATCCCCAAAATGGTGGAAGAATCCGCAGCCAATTCCACTGATATCAAAGAAGAAGACATCAAGAAGAAATTGCTGGCGGACTCCAACTACGAAGTTCTCGTCCGGAATGTTGATCCGGACGTCGCCGCGAAGGTGCGCGATACCTTCTTTGGTATCGCCGCAGACCACCAGGACATCCGTCAGTATCCCAACGGCGCGATCGGAGCCAACGTGATTGGCAAGGTGGATACCGATGGCTCGGGACAGTTCGGCCTCGAGGTATCCCAGGACGCAGTCCTTGGCGGAAAAGACGGAAAGAAGACCCAGGACGTCGCTGTGTCCGGCGAGTCCATCCCGGGCACACTACGAGATGTCACTCCCGTCGCTGACGGCGCGAACATCAGTCTGACGCTCGACCTGGATCTGCAGACATATGTGCAATCGCAGGTGCAGCAGGCTAAGGAGATGTCGAAAGCCAAGGGGGCGGAAGCTGTCGTTCTGGATGTAAAGACTGGCCACGTTTTGGCGATGGCAAATTCGGACACGATTGACCCCACCGGCGACATCGAGAAGCAGCTGAAAAAGGAACGCACGTTTGGCAACACGACCATCAGTAACCCCTTCGAGCCCGGATCGGTAGCCAAAATTATCACCGCCGCAGCGGCGATTGAAGAAGGCGTGACGCAACCGGACACAGTGCATACTGTGCCTGGGTCTATCAACATGGCGGGTGTCACCGTCCGCGACGCGTGGGATCACGGCAACGTGAACTACACCACAACCGGTATCTTCGGTAAATCCTCCAACGTGGGTACCCTGATGATCGCCCAACTTGTGGGCGAGGATACATACGCACAGTACCTTGATAAATTTGGCATCGGAAAACCGACGGGGATCGAGCTTCCAACGGAATCAGCCGGTCTGCTCCCCGCCCGCGAGCAGTGGAGCGGAGGTACCTTCGCCAATCTGCCTATCGGTCAGGGAATGAGTTGGACTCTGTTGCAAATGGCGAGTGTGTATCAAGCCATTGCTAACGGTGGTGAAAGGATCGAGCCGCGAATCATCGATTCGGTGACGGCACCAGACGGAACAGTCATAGACCAGCCCGAACCAGCGCGCACGCGGGTTGTGAGTAAGCATACCGCTGCAACGGTGCTGGACATGTTCCAGGCAGTGACGCAGAGTGACCCGACGGGTGTCAACCGGGGTACCGCACCTGATGCGGCTATCCCCGGATATCAGGTATCCGGAAAAACTGGCACTGCGCAGCAGGTTGACCCTGTGACCCACGCGTACTCCAACTCGGACTATTGGATTACTTTTGCCGGCATCGCACCGTCCAATGATCCGAGATTTGTGATCGCGTTGATGTTGGACGATCCAGAGCGAGGCGTTCACGGTGGTGGTGGACAGACGGCCGCGCCACTCTTCAAGGACATCGCCTCCTGGCTCATTGAGCGAGACAACGTCACCCCCGTTCCACCGGGCGAGCCGCACGTATTGCAAGTACCGTAACGGGCAATAGTGAACGCCCGTTGCACGTAGTTTTTAATCCGCGTGCCAAGGGGGCATACTGGTACGTCGGACTGAGATAAGTAGTAAGAAAAGGAACGTAAACCAAGTGGCTGTGACAATCGAACGCATTGCGACCGAGTGCGCTGGAGAACTACACCTTCGCCAGGGGTCTCCAGACCTCGAGGTGTCCCACATTGCTATCAACGGTGCCGATGCCCGTCCCGATGGTTTGTTTGCCGCCGTTGCAGGTACACGCAGCCATGGGGCTAAGTTTGCGGGTTCCTCTCAGGCAGCGGCGATTGTTACCGACAAGCCTGGCTACGAAATCCTGAAGACGGCCGGCGAAACCCGTCCGGTCATAGTTTTCGACGACCTGCGGGCACATCTCGGCGCTGTGAGTGCTCTCGTATGCGGAAACCCGTCGGCATGCATGACCGTCATCGGTATCACAGGAACCTCGGGTAAAACCACGACGAGCTACATGATGGAAGCGGGGCTTGCTGCCGCTGGCGCCACCGTCGGGCTCATTGGGACAACAGGCACACGCATCGCTGGCAAGAAGGTTCCCACGTCTCTGACCACACCGGAGGCTCCGACGCTGCAGGAACTATTCCTTACCATGAGGGATGCAGGTGTCACACACGTTGTCATGGAAGTCAGTTCCCACGCGATCGCTCTCGGGCGCGTCGGTGGTGTTGATTTCGATATTGCCCTGTTTACCAACCTGTCCCAAGACCATCTGGATTTCCATCCGACGATGGAAGACTATTTCCACACAAAGGCAAAGCTTTTTGTTCCCGGCTCTCCGCTGCGCGCGAAGAAGTCTATTATCTGCGTCGACGATAAATGGGGTGTGGATCTCACCCGACTTGCCGGTCCTGCAGCCACGACGGTGTCCACGAAGGGGGCTCCGGCGAACTTTATGGCTACAGATATCGAGACTGAGCCGGACGGAACCTCCCAGTTCACTGTCGCGTACAAGGGGAAGAAGCAGCGCGTGACGTTGCACATTCCCGGTGTCTTCAACGTTGCTAACGCGAGCCTTGCCATCGCTGCTGCTGCGTTCACGGATCTCGATGTCCGTACGTTTATCGCCGGGTTGGCGAACATCCAAGTTCCAGGCCGGATGGAAAAAATTGACAATGACAAAGGCGTGTTAGCTGTCGTCGACTACGCTCACAAACCAGCAGCACTTGAAGCAGCGATCAAGGCGGTTCGCGACGAAGTAGAAGGCCGTGTTATCGCTGTATTTGGCGCTGGCGGCGACCGCGACCATGGCAAGCGCCCGATCATGGGGTCCGCAGCAGTGGCCGGTGCCGATGTCGTCATTATCACGGATGACAACCCTCGGTCGGAAGATCCGGCTACCATCCGCAAGGCCATCGAAGACGGAGCGAAGGAATTCGTTGTCTCGCACCCGAGCCGTCGCAGCGTTGAAATCTGTAACGTGGGTGATCGTGGCCAGGCTATTGCTCTTGCAGTGAATAAATCGCAGGCTGGGGACGCAATCATTGTCGCTGGCAAGGGACACGAACAGGGGCAGCTAGTCGGAGGCGAGATGAGAGATTTTGATGACCGGATAGAACTCCGTCGCGCCCTCGCGGCGGATACCGGCGCGCAGGAAAGCTAGTTGGCTGGCACCGCGTTCTATACCTACTAATCTGACTTGGGTAAACCGGAACAATACCGGTACGACACGACCGAAAAAGGACGGATCATGATTCCACTTCGCCTTGGCGACATCGCTGCCATCACCGGCGGTGAACTAGTAGACGGCGCGGAGCCAGACACGATGGTCACAGGGCCCGTAGAATTTGACTCCCGCAATGTTTCTGCCGGTTCCTTATTCATCTGCCTGCCCGGTGCCCGCGTAGACGGCCACGACTTTGCCGGTATCGCTGTCGATCAGGGAGCGGTTGCCTGCCTCGAAGGGCATCGTACCGGCCAACCAGGCATCCTCGTGGATAATTCTGACGCTGACGAGTTAAGCGACTCTGCTACATCTTACGTCTTGGAGGCAGACAATACAGGTGAAGGCCAGGCCGTTATCACCGCCCTGTCGAAGCTAGCCCGCGCACACACGAAGAAGGCTGTTGAGGAAAATGGACTTACCGTCATTGGTGTGACCGGTTCGGCAGGTAAGACATCGACGAAGGATCTCATCGCGAGCGTCCTGCGACAAGCCGGAGAGACCGTGGCGCCACCCGGCTCTTTTAACAACGAACTGGGGCATCCCTATACCGCACTCAAAGTAGGCGAGCACACGACATATCTCGTGAGCGAGCTGTCTGCGCGTGCTATTGGGAACATCGCTCACCTTGCCCGGATCGCCCCGCCGCGGATTGGTGCTGTCCTCAATGTGGGTACCGCGCACATCGGAGAGTTTGGGTCCAAGGAGAATATCGCTCAAGCAAAGGGTGAACTCGTTGAAGCTCTTCCACCAGCGGCAGACGGCGGAGTCGCAGTGCTAAATGCTGACGATCCGCTCGTTATCGGCATGCGCAATCGGACTTCTGCACGGATCGTGACTTTCGGCATGGATAATCCGGCGACGGTCCGTGCCGAAGATGTGGAATTGGATGCAGTGGCTCGTGCAGCATTTACACTGTGCATCGAGGGGGAGAAGGCCCGGCGCATCCAGCTGCGAGTCTTCGGCCGTCACCAGGTGTACAACGCCCTCGCTGCTGCTGCGGTTGGTCACGCCGCTGGGCTCGACTGTGAGTCGATCGCCGATGCACTGAGCGAACATGTTTCCTCTTCGGAGTACCGCATGGATGTGCGTACCCGCGCGGACGGCGTCACAGTGATCAATGATTCGTACAATGCCAACCCGGACTCCATGCGGGCTGGTATTGACGCACTCGCGTTTACCGCGTCTGGCCGCGAGGACTGCCACTCTTGGGCCGTTCTCGGGTCGATGGGGGAGCTCGGTGACGATTCTTTGACTGAACATGCGGCGCTAGCCGAGGTTCTGTACAACCGCCATGTCGATAATCTCGTCGCGGTTGGAGATAACACCGCGATGGGCGCATTGGCATTAGAGGCTCGCCGATACGGTGTTAATACAGAGGTGGTTTCAACCACACAAGAGGCTGCGGATATAGTTTTAAGGCACCTGAAACCAGGAGACGTAGTTCTGGTGAAGGCCTCCAACGCGTGTGGCCTGTGGGCTGTCGCCCACACGATCCTCGCAGACCCGGCGGCCGCCGGTGCACAAGATTTATCCGATAGCTCCAGTAGCAATTCGCGTGAGGTGAAGTAGCGCGCATGACCCAGATCATTATTAGTGGCGTCATTGCCTTTTTGTTCTCCATTTTGTTCACCCCGTTCCTCATTAGGAAGTTTTCCTCAGAGGGCCTGGGGCAAGAGATCAGGGAGGACGGCCCCAAATGGCATTTGGCAAAGAGAGGTACTCCCACAATGGGAGGAATCGCCATCCTCTTGGGGATCATCGTCGCCTATGTCGTGACATCCATCTACGCCTCGATTATGGGCTATGGCGGGTTTACGGCATCTGGTTTGTTGGTTCTTGGGCTCACCCTCGCTATGGGGCTCCTGGGATTCGCAGATGACTTCATCAAGTTGTACAAGAACCGTAACCTCGGCCTGAACAAGACTGCGAAGTTGGTTGGGCAGTTCGTAGCTGCCATCCTGTTCGGTGTCCTCGTCGTTCAGTTCCCTGACGAGTCCGGTCTCACCCCCGGATCCACGAGTCTGAGTTTCCTGCGAGACATCCCCACAATCAATCTGTCGTTCGGCGATGGCGGCATCATTGGTGCTCTCGGCTTCGCCGTATTCCTGGCCTTCATGTATATCCTCATTTCAGCCTGGTCGAACGCGGTCAATCTGACAGATGGTCTCGATGGTCTTGCTGCGGGCTCTACTGCAATGGTCATGGGCGCATATACCTTGATCACCTTCTGGCAGTTCCGTAACTCCTGCTCGGTGGCAGTGGAGGCCTCGTGCTACCGGGTGCGTGATCCGTTGGATCTCGCTGTCTTGGCTGCTGCCGGACTTGGTGCGTGTCTCGGGTTCCTATGGTGGAACGCGGCACCGGCAAAGATCTTTATGGGTGATACGGGGTCGCTAGCGCTCGGTGGCCTTGTGGCTGGACTGTCGGTCACCTCGCGTACCGAACTGCTCATGATCATCATTGGTGCGTTGTTCGTCGTAGAGGCTGCCTCCGTCGTGATTCAGGTGGCGAGCTACAAAGCCACGAAGAAGCGCGTGTTCAGGATGGCTCCTTTCCACCACCATTTCGAGGCAGGTGGTTGGGCGGAAACCACCGTGGTTATCCGCTTCTGGCTGCTTTCTGCGATGGCAAGCATTGCGGGTCTCGCGGCCTTCTATGGTGACTGGCTGACCTCAGCGCCAATGTAAGTGTCCACATAACTCGCGGTGCCGAACCCGGCACCGCTTTTTTATTACCTAGTTCTCCGTAACACGCGGTAAAATTGTGAATATTGTGACTTCATAGAAATTATGTGGCCCCTGGGAGGTGCATCCCCGCTTGCCCTGACTGAGTGAATAAACTGGGGTCACATAAAGTACTACCGCCAGCGAACCAACAGAAAGTGCAGTGGATATGAGTAAACGGGTCGGCTCGCTTCCAGAGCAGCTTAGAGGACCGCTCGTCATCGCTGGTGCGGGAGTGTCCGGTTCGGGCATTGCGCGCCTGCTATGTGGATGCGGGGCAGACGTAACTCTCGCTGATTCCAATGTGAAGGCGGGTGAACGCGTCGCAGAGGAGATCGGGTGCTCGTTCGTTCCATTGGACTATGCGGTGGATAACGTGCGCACTTTCTGCACTGTTGTCACATCGCCGGGTTGGCGTCCAACCTCTGAGCTTTTTGTCCGCGCAGCCGAGAGTGGAATTCCTGTCATCGGGGACGTAGAGGTTGCGTGGCGGCTTGATCAGGCCGAAGCTTTTGGCAAGCCCCACACGTGGGTCGCGATCACGGGAACTAACGGGAAGACGACAACGACAGGGATGGCAGCTGCCATGCTTGCCGGTGATGATCCTGCACACCCGCAGGCCCTGCCGGTAGGAAACATCGGTGTCGCCGTGGGGGATGCCCTTGCTCACGAACCGCGGGTGGACATTCTCGTAGCGGAGCTGTCTAGTTTTCAGCTGCACTATTCGTCAACGCTACATCCAGAGGTGGGAATAGTTCTTAACTTGGCCGACGATCACCTCGACTGGCACGGTAGCTTCGAAGCCTACGCAGCTGCGAAGGCAAAAGCACTGCATGCTCGAATTCCTCTCGTTAACGCTGATGATCCTGTGGTCCGAGCGCTTGCGCCGGATGCTGTGAGTTTCACGCTTCACGAACCGGCCGAAGGGCAGGTCGGAGTTCGCGATGGCTTTATTGTCGATCATGCTTTCGCCGACGGTATCCCCATCGCTCCCGCCGAAGGCATTTCTCCGCCAGGGCTCGCCGGAATTTCCGATGCGCTGGCAGCGACAGCCATTGCCCGCGCCCTCGGGGCATCGCCGGAACACATTGCGACGGCTCTCTCGACATACTCCGTGTCCGCTCACCGGGGTGCGGTAACGCACACGGGTGCAGGCGTGACATTCGTAGACAACTCAAAAGCAACAAACCCGCACGCCGCCACAATGGCGCTCAAGGGCGTGGACCGCTACATCTGGATCGGCGGTGGGCAGCTGAAAGGCGCGCACATCGATGATTTCCTGAACGAAAACGCACCGCATATGAAGGCTGCAGCGTTACTCGGACTTGATCGAGAACTTCTGCGTGCCGGGCTAGCGCGGGTACGACCGGATCTTCCTGTCTTCGTTTCTGATTCGACAGACAAGTATGGCGCGATGCGCGAAGCGATCGAATTTGTCACTCGAGTCGCCGAGTCTGGTGACACCGTCATGCTCGCACCCGCAGCTGCGTCGCTTGACATGTATGCCGGGATGGCAGAGCGCGGGGACATTTTCACCGAATTAGCCAGGGAGTACTTCCCACGTACCGAAAGCAACGGAGTCCGCGATGAATCGTAATGGGTCGGCACCGACGCGGGCGACCTCGGACGGGCCTCTGGTGACCTGGTGGCGTGCGCAACACGCCAAGCCTCTCATGGACTACGGAGTCCTCATGGTGACTATTGGCCTGCTCACTGCTCTTGGTCTCGTTGTCGCATACTCCACGACGACTACGTGGTCGGTCGTTGCTGAAGACTCCACCGTGTGGAGCTCTGCAGTTCGCCAGACCATTTACGTCATCCTGGGACTCATCGTGATGTGGCTGGCCATGAAGCTGCCCCTCGATTGGGTGCGGCGGTTTTCTCCGCTGCTCATGGTGGTTTCGATCATTTTGCTCATCGCCGTGCTCATCGTGGGAACGGGTGCTGAAGAGGTCGGCTCCCAGTCGTGGTTGCGCCTGGGGCCGGTGTCCTTCCAGCCGAGTGAGCTTGCACGTGTCGCCATCGCCATTTGGGGCGCCCATTACCTTGCCGGGTGCACTGCGCCAGGGAAAAACCTCCACGTTCGGCAGTGGGTATTTCTCGGAGTGTCATTCATTACGTGCGTTCTCATCATGAGTCAGGGCGACTTTGGTATGACGGCGACAACCGTGCTGATTGTTGTCGCGTTGCTCTTTTTCACCGGGATGAGCTGGGTGTGGATCGCAGCAGGCGGCGGACTTGCGGTGTTCCTCTTGGCTGTGCTGCTCATTTTTGGGTCGGGGTACCGTGCGGAGCGCATTAGTACCTACATGGATGCTCTGACGGGGCATTTCGACGAGACTCGGACGAGTGCATTTCAGACGTACCAGGGTTTCCTTTCGCTTGGAGACGGTGGGCTCCTAGGGCTCGGCTTGGGACAGTCGCGCGCCAAGTGGTACTACCTCCCCGAGGCGAAAAACGACTTCGTCTTCGCCGTCATAGGTGAGGAATTGGGTCTCTGGGGTGGCATCATTGTCATCGGCTTGTTCGCCGTGCTCGCGGTCTACGGTTTTCGCACTGCAATGCGGAATACGAAGCCGTTCATGGCCCTCATGTCCGCCACCTTGGTGGCTGGTATCGTCTTCCAGGCGTTTTTTAACATCGGCTACGTGATCGGTATGTTCCCTGTGACAGGTGTCCAGTTACCCCTGTTGTCTTCGGGAGGTACGGCGACGGTGATCACGCTGGGGGCGTTAGGCCTCGTTGTTTCCTGTGCGCGCCACGAACCGGAGGCCATTTCCTCCATGCAGTACAACGGCTTCCCGACGATCGACCGTCTATTGCGTTTGCCGGAGCCATCTCCGAACGACGGCATGTTGGGAGCGCGGCGCGCCACCCTGCCGTCGGAAGAGCAGCTGGAAAAGCGGCGTGAACGAGGTTCCGTGGCACAGCGTCCGGCGGGGACGAGACCACGTCGGCCACGCCCACATGAGCGAGCATCGACATCGGCGCTGAGACACGACTTTCATCCAGTGGAAAGAAAACGGCCGTCTGACGGGCGTCAAGAGCGCCCGTATACGACGGAGCGATACCGCGCGCACGGACGAGATTCAAGGAGAACAAGGTGAGTAAAGCACACGATCCGCTGTCAATCGTGGTCGCGGGTGGCGGAACAGCAGGACACATTGAACCGGCTCTTGCCGTGGCGGAGGTACTCCGCGATGACCATGGGGCGCGCGTGACGGCGCTGGGGTCGAAAAAAGGGCTGGAAAAGGATATTGTCCCGGAACGTGGATTTGATCTGCGGATGATTCGGCCGGTACCCGTTCCCCGCAAAGTGAACACCACGCTAGCCAAGCTTCCCTTCAACGTTGTCCGCGCGGTGCGGGAAACGCAGAAGATTCTCGCTGACGTTGAGGCTGATTGCCTCATCGGCTTTGGGGGTTACGTCGCTGCACCGGCGTATATCGCCGCACGCCTGAATAGTATTCCCTTTTTTGTCCACGAGGCGAATGCCCGTGCTGGCATGGCAAACAAACTGGGCATCGCCCTGGGCGGGATTGGGCTAACGGCCGTGAGCGGTTCCGGTGTGAAGGGAGATGTAGTTGGTGTGCCGATTGCCCGCCGGCTGTACCCGGGGGACGAGAAGACCCAGGCTGAGCGGAAGTCCCGGGCATGCGAGAAGTGGGGTCTGGATCCCGCCAAACGCACGCTCTTTGTTACCGGCGGATCGCAGGGCGCGCTGAGCCTGAACCGTGCTCTTGCCGGGGCAGTGGAGGCCATCACCGCCGAAGGTATTCAGGTGCTTCACGCCTACGGGCCGAAAAATGATGAGCCGGCCGAGCACGAGTCGTATACCTCCGTTCCGTTCATCAAGGACATGGACCTCGCCTACGCGCTGGCAGACCTCGTCGTATGTCGTGCGGGAGCGATGACGGTGGCTGAGGTCACCGCTGCGGGCATCCCCGCTATCTACGTCCCGCTTCCACACGGCAATGGTGAACAGGCGCTCAACGCCGCCCCGGTGGTTGCCACAGGAGGAGCCACGATTATCGCTGATGCCGAACTGACAAGTGACACGCTCGCATCGCAGGTGCTCGCTATCCTTAACGACGCCGAGATTCTAGAATCTATGAAGGAGGCGACGCGCCAGAGCACTCTGGGCCATGCCTCCGATGACATCGCCGAGCGGGTAATCGCTAAGGCACGGAGCTTTAGGAAGGGCAAATAAGTGGATCTCCACCGCGTACACATGGTCGGCATCGGCGGTGCAGGAATGAGTGGGCTCGCCCGCATCCTGCTGTCGAGAGGAGCGGTCGTTACGGGATCGGATGCTAAATCCTCCCGCGTCGTTCTCGCACTGCGTTCCATGGGAGCCGTGATTGCCGACGGTCACTCCGCCGACAACCTCACCCTCTCCGGCGAACGTCCAAACGTTGTCGTCACGTCGTTTGCAGCTATCCCGAAGGACAACCCCGAGCTCGTCGCAGCGCGTGAGCTCGGGATCCCCGTCATTCGCCGGAGTGACTTGTTGGCGGAGTTGATGAAGGACCGGATCCAGGTGCTGCTGGCTGGTACGCATGGCAAGACATCGACGACGTCGATGGCTGTTGTCGCCATGCAACAAGCCGGGCTCGACCCGAGTTTTGCGATTGGTGGGCAGCTCAACAAGGCAGGCACGAATGCGCACGACGGCACGGGACGCGCCTTTGTCGCGGAGGCAGACGAATCGGATGCGTCGCTCCTCAGCTATGCCCCCGATGTAGCCGTCGTGACGAACATCGAGCCAGACCACCTCGATTTTTTCAAGACACCGGAAAAGTACTTCGAGGTCTTCGACTCGTTCGCCGCTGTCATAGCAGAAAACGGAGGCGAGCTCGTGGCGTGCGTGGAGGATGAGCATGCCTTGGCGCTGGCGCGCACAGCGCCGGGGACCGTGTACGGGTACGGCTTTGCTGCAACCCTTGTGGAAAATCCGACTATTACCCCGCTCGTTGCGGTTGACGAGGTCACGCTCACTGCTTACGGTTCAGTCGCGACGATGCACGTGCATGTGCCTGGAGGCGATGTCCTTCCCGTTGAGGTCACCGTCCGTACTCCAGGCACGCACATGGTTCTAAACGCAGCTGCAGCGTTGGGTGCCACGTTCCTTGCTTCCAAGCGGGAAAACGGTACCTTCGACGCGACTACTCTTAACCAGCTTGCTGCTGGTATCAGTGACTTCACCGGCGTGCGCCGTCGCTTCGAGCTGAAGGGGACTGTGGAACGTGGGCCTCTCGCCGGGGTGAAGGTGTATGACGATTATGCCCACCACCCGACGGAGGTTGCTGCTGTCCTTCGTGCGTGCAAAGCGAAGGCCGTGGGGGAGGCTCGTGCTGCAGGAAAGCCAGATGATGAGCGTCCACGCGTGATCGTCTGCTTCCAGCCGCACCTGTACTCACGGACACTGAAGTTCGCCGAAGAATTCGGCGCAGCCCTGTCGCTGGCTGATCATGCGATCGTTCTAGACATTTATGGTGCCCGCGAAGAGCCTGTGGAGGGTGTGACCGGCGCGCTTGTAGCAGAAAAGATTGACAGTACCGGTGAATATGTTCCGGGCTTCAACGATGCCCCGGCGGCAGTGGCGCGGGTGGCAAAGCCCGGCGATATCGTCCTGACGATGGGGGCGGGATCTGTGACGATGCTAGGGGCGGAAATTATCCGCAGCCTGGAAGAACTAGCTGACTAAGAAGAAACGAGGACAATTCGGCGTGCGGAAGCTACTCATCGGCTTGGGGGCCATCGTGGCTATGGTGGCCATCGTGTGCGGGCTGGTTTTCTTTGCGCCGTGGTTCGCGGTAAAAAGCATCGACGTGCGCGGTGCGGAGCACGCGTCCGTGGAGGAAATTCAGCAGGCCTCGGGTGTGATGGTAGGGGAGCAGCTGGTGTCTGTGGATGCCCCCTCGGCGGCCCGCCAGGTCGTGGCTCTGCCGTGGGTGAAAACCGCTACAGTGAGCAAGAAGTGGCCATCCACGGTCTCCGTCGCGGTCATTGAGCAGCAGGCGGTAGCCTATGTCAAGACTGCGGAGGGTACGACGCTCGTCAATGCGGACGGTGTACCCTTCGTCATCGACGAGGCACCTCTCGGCACGGTGGAGATTTCCGGGGCATCGGTAGATGATCCAGCGGTGTTCTCGGCGTGTCTCGCCGTCGTGGGGGCGCTTCCGGAGGGGGTGCGGAAGGAGGTTGCTCGCGTGCAGGCCCCAAGCCAGTACGAAATCACCCTGGAGCTTCTCGACGGTCGCAGTGTTTATTGGGGGTCGGCCGAGCAGGCGCACAACAAGGCGGTTGCTACCGAACTGGTGTTGGCTCGTCCGGGCGAGCGCTTCAATGTCTCGAACCCGCAGCTTGTAACCGTCGACTAGCTCCTCATCGGGAGCCAAAACCGGCTCCGACAAGCAGGAGAGCGGGGATAACAATCCACCATAAACCCTAAACCTCAAGTAGAGGGTGGAGACACGCCGCGTACGTGGTAGAACACATTTTGGTCGCTGTGGTTGAAAATTGGAAGGAACCTTTAACCGGGGTCTCCAAAGAAGACCTTGCACACGAAATTTTTGTCACAGAAAGGCGAGCTACCCATTATGACCTCACCAGATAACTACCTCGCCGTCATTAAGGTCGTCGGTGTCGGCGGCGGCGGTGTGAACGCGGTCAACCGCATGATTGAGGAGGGGTTGAAAGGTGTTGAATTCATTGCCATCAACACCGACTCGCAAGCCCTCATGTTCTCCGATGCCGATGTCAAGCTCGAGATCGGTCGCGCCGCTACCCGTGGCCTCGGTGCTGGTGCGAACCCCGAAGTGGGGCGTACCTCCGCTGAGGATCACAAGAATGACATCGAGGAGATTCTCAAAGGTGCGGATATGGTGTTCGTTACCGCTGGTGAGGGTGGTGGAACCGGTACTGGTGCGGCTCCTGTCGTGGCGAATATTGCAAAGAAGCAAGGCGCACTCACCGTTGGCGTGGTTACTCGCCCATTCACCTTCGAGGGACGCGCCCGCACCAAGCAAGCGATGGAAGGTATCGAGGCCCTGCGTGAAGTGTGTGACACGCTCATCGTTATTCCGAATGACCGGCTGCTGCAGCTCGGCGACGAGAACCTCTCCATGCTCGACGCATTCCGCGCCGCAGACGAGGTGCTCTTCAATGGTGTTGACGGCATCACCCGCATCATTACCACCCCGGGCATCATCAACGTCGACTTCGCCGACGTTCGCGCCGTTATGAGCGATGCCGGTTCCGCCCTCATGGGCATCGGCTCCGCACGCGGCGAAAACCGCGCGGTCACGGCCTCCATGCAAGCAATTGAGTCCCCGCTCCTGGAGTCCACTATCGAGGGAGCGCACGGCCTCGTCGTGTCCTTCGCTGGTGGCTCGGACATGGGCCTCCACGAGGTGAATGAGGCTGGCCGTCTCATTGCGGAGAAGGCGGATGAAGACGTTCAGACCATCTTCGGTGCCATCATCGATGACAACCTCGGCGACGAAATCCGCGTCACGGTCATCGCCACCGGTTTTGACAACAAGAACAATACCGACGATGCAAAGAAAAAGGCAGAGGAGATCCCCGGCGGCCACGCGGAGGCGGCTTCCAGCTCTGCCGCGAGCGAGGAAGAGCGCTCGGCTCATAGCTATTCCGGTGATGTCACCCCAGCCCCCAGCGACTCGGATTCACTGTTCGGAGGTCGCTACACCCACGATGACCAGACCTCCCGGCACCGTCTCGCTGATGAACGGGAGCGTGAGCGCCCCGCCGAGCATGGTGAAAGCCGTGGTCTGTTCACCGGGCGTGACGAGGCCCCCCGCAGCTACCGCGGCCGTGGCTACGATGACCTCGACGACGGCGACGACGACCTCGATGTGCCGGGGTTCCTCCGCTAGAGGAGCGGGTACAGCGGTGATCGCTCACGCGTAGCCGTCGAAAAGCAACAATGGCGCAGAGTCCAGAGACAGAAAACCGGTGACAGCATAGACATGGCGAACACGAACACAGCCGAGCGACCTGTGAGGATCTTCTTCACGACGCGAGGCGGAGGGTATTCGAAGGCGCCGTACGAGGGGCTCAACCTCGGCGACCACGTCGGCGACGACCCGACCTTAGTGGCGCGCAACCGCGCCCACGTGGCCGATGTCATCGGTCTGCCCCTCGAACGCTTCGTCTACATGGAGCAGGTTCATTCGCCGACCGTCACGGTGGTGGAGGCAACCACTCCTACGCCCGTTGAACTGACGGATGCCATCGTCACAACTGAGCGGGATCTGGCTCTGGTCGTACTCACCGCGGATTGTGTGCCGGTGTTGCTGTCAGACGCCGACCACGGCATCGTGGCTGCTGTCCATGCGGGTCGCCTTGGTGCCCGCAACGGTATCGTCAAAAAAACCGTGGAGCAAATGGTGAGCTTGGGAGCCACTCCCGCGACGATGCACGCATGGATTGGGCCCGCTGCCTCGGGCAGGCACTACGAGCTTCCTCAAGAAATGGTCGCAGACGTCGAGAAACACCTGCCAGGGAGCGCTTCGACGACAGTGAATCACACGCCGAGCGTGGATCTGCGAGTCGGCATTGTTCGCCAGTTGTACGGCCTAGGAGTCGTCGCGGTGAACACAGATCCGCGGTGCACCATTGAAGACACAGACTTTTTCAGCTATCGACGGGACGGGCGGACAGGCCGACAGGCCTCCATCATCTTCCTCCCCGCAGATAGCGAAGGAAACAACGGATAGCGCGCGCCACTCGGTGATTCCGCCGACACGGTGAGCACGCCAACACGGTGAGTACGCGCCATAGGATGAAAGGTTGAAGGAACGAGAACATGGCTCGGGAAGACGAGATAGCCGCTGGGCTCCAGCGGGTGCGCCAGCGAATCGCGGAAGCAAAGGCAGCCGCAGGTAGAACCGACGAGGTTCGCCTCCTTCCCGTGACTAAATTCCACCCTGCCTCCGATGTCGAGATCCTCCATTCACTGGGGATTGAAGCGGTGGGGGAGAACCGCGACCAAGAGGCCAAAAAGAAGGCGGCGGAATTTCCGTCCATGGCTTTCCATATGCTCGGACAGGTACAGACGAAGAAGGCTAATTCAGTAGCCCGCTGGGCATCTGCCGTTCAGTCTGTGGACAGTCTGACTCTTGTGCAAGCGCTCGATCGCGGAATGCAGCTCGCCCTGGACCGCGGCGATCGCACAACGGAGACTCTCGATGTCTATGTGCAGCTGTCGCTTGATGGCGACGAATCCCGTGGTGGCGTGATTGCCGCAGATGTCCCGTTCCTGGTCGAAGCCATCGAGGGTAGTACTCACCTGAGACTTGTCGGGTTGATGTGCGTGCCTCCTGTCGCCAGCGATGCGGACGAGGCTTTCGCCACCGCTTTGGACGTCAAGCAGGATCTCGATGCCCGTGCGGGACACCCCCTCGAGTTCTCCGCTGGGATGTCGGCTGACCTTGAAGTGGCAATCAAAAATGGCTCGACTCTTGTGCGTGTCGGAACCGACATTTTGGGGCCACGTCAAATACCGTAAAAACCAACAAACCACAACACTTACACAGCAACGTCAGGTGCGCGAAGGAAGGATCACACACATGACAAACGTTCAGAAATTCAAGGAATTCTTCGGGTTTGGTCCCGCAGAAGATTACGTAGCTGAGGACGAGTATTACGGCTCCCCCCGCAGCGGAGAGGATTACAAGCAGGAGAGCCGCTACGGGCGTTCCTACAGTGGCTACAGCCAGCCGCGCTATGAGTCCTCCGTTGTCACCGTCCGCCTGAATTCGTACCAGGAAGCTCGGCAGCTTGGTGAGCCTTTCCGCGATGGCGATGCCGTCGTTTTTGACATGACCGCCATGGACACCGCCGATGCACGTCGCATCGTGGATTTCGCCGCCGGCCTCGTCTTCAACGCACGCGGCACGATGGAAAAAGTCGGGCGGAAGACGTTCGCCATCATTCCTGAAGGAATGGATATTACGGTAGCGGACTTGGAGCGTGCCGCTCGCCGCTAGGCGGTCATCCACTTTCCAGCACTTTTGACGCTGCGTGCCCCCGGTCATGCCGGGGGCATCTGTTTTAGATAGAGTAGGACAACTGTGAGTACTGTTACCTCCATACTGCTTCTCGTAGTGCAGATCTACACGTGGATTCTGGTCGCCCGCATCATCATCGAAATGATTGGCTCATTCTCGCGCGACTTCCGTCCGCCACGCTGGTTTTCCCTTGTATGCGAACCGCTCTTTGTCGTGACGGATCCGCCTGTGAAGGCTCTTCGCCGACTCATTCCGCCATTGCGGATGGGGAATATTGGCCTCGATATGAGCGTTCTCGTACTATTTTTTATCCTCCAAGTAATCGAAATCTTTCTCTCCGCTGCGGTCGCTTAATCGCCCCCTGACTTGGTATTTTGTGTCAACCCTGCAGGTGGGTCGCCAGAAAATCCGAGGGTTTCAGGTGTGACTTGCGTGGTAAATGGGTACACTAGTGACAGAAAAACAATTAAGATTAAGTACAAGTTGATGTGCAGCCCGGTTGGTTGCACTCACCGCAACCGGTGAAACCACCTAGGTAAGTGAAGGGATCCGTCAATGCCGCTGACTCCAGCTGACGTGCACAACATAGCCTTTAGCAAGCCGCCGATTGGCAAGCGCGGCTACAACGAAGACGAGGTTGATCAGTTCCTCGACCTCGTTGAGGACGAACTCGCCCGCCTGCAGGACGAAAATCAGGCTCTGCGCCAGCGCGTAGAAGACCTGCAGAAGGAAACAGGCTCCGCCACCGCTGGCAGCACCTCCGTCGCTTCTATCTCCCGTGTGGACGAGGAAGAGATTCGTCGCAAGGTTGCCGCCGAGTACGAAGCAAAGCTCGAACAGGCTCAGAAGCAGGCCGCAAGCGCCCGCGAGGAAGCAGACAAGGCGCGTCGCGAAGCAGCATCTGCACGCAACGCACAGCAGAGCGCCAAAGCCGCCGATACGCAGGCTCCCGTCGAGGGTCAGGCATCCGCCGAGACGCACATGCAGGCAGCCCGCGTTCTTGGTCTTGCTCAGGAAATGGCCGACCGCCTCACCAACGACGCGCGCACCGAAAGCCAATCCATGCTGGACGAGGCCCGCGCCGCCGCAGAGTCCACCATCTCGGATGCGAACTCCTCCTCGCAGCGCACCCTGGCAGATGCCAAGCAGCGCTCCGACAAGATGGTTCGCGAGGCGCAGGAGAAGGCAGACCGGCTCATCAGCGATGCCACTACTCAATCCGAAAACCAGATCCGGAAGGCTCAGGACAAGGCGAACGCCCTCCAGGCCGATGCCGAGCGTAAGCACACCGAGATCATGGCCACTGTCAAGAGCCAGCAGGCCGCTCTGGAGAACCGTATCGAAGAGCTGCGTACCTTCGAGCGCGAGTACCGCACTCGCCTCAAGACCCTCCTGGAATCCCAGCTGGAAGAGCTGCAGAGCCGTGGCTCCTCCGCACCGCGTAACCCGCAGGGCAATAAGTAGCCTCTAGCTGCAGCAGCCAGTGCAGTATGCTGCACTCGCTGCCATCGCGCTACCGTGCGTGCCGTTGTGATTCAGATGGTGTGATACGTATCTGACTCGTTGCGTGTTTTCCGCCCCACGTGGCGCGACTGTCAAGCGAGTCGCGTGGTGTCCGGTAACGGTTAGCGTCGTCCCCTCCCACTCTGTGGGCGGGGACTTTTTGCTGCGCGGAACTGTTTTGGTGGTATAGTTTCGTTCCAAGGCTATGACCCGGCTATCACCGGCGAGCTCCCGGAAGAAAAGTAAAGCGCCCCGTAACGGCACGCCAGCACGGCAACGTCAGGGGGAGATACTGAGTAGAACCGGGCGGACATTAGATCGCCGATACAGATCCTTAAAAACTCGAGCGGAAGTGCAATGCGCTTCAAGCAGGGTGGTACCGCGCAACCGAGGTTGCGTCCCTGCGTTAACAAAAAATGACAGTTTTTAAGGAGTGATCCACTTATGACGGCGAAGAGCAACGTAGGAAATGTTTACCCGCGCGTCGACTTGTCCGGGGGCACCAGCAATTTCCCCACCATGGAGGAAAATGTTCTGGAGTACTGGGACAAGGACGACACCTTCCAAGCCAGTCTCAAAAGCCGTGAAGACGCACCGGAGTACGTCTTCTACGACGGCCCGCCCTTTGCAAACGGCCTGCCGCACTACGGTCACCTCCTCACCGGCTACGTCAAAGACATCGTTCCCCGCTTCCAGACAATGAAGGGCAAGCTTGTCCGTCGTGTCTTCGGCTGGGACTGCCACGGCCTGCCGGCTGAGTTGGAGGCTGAAAAGCAGCTCGGCATCAAAGACAAGGGTGAGATCGAGGCCATGGGCCTCGAGGCCTTCAACAAGTACTGTGGTCAGTCTGTCCTCCGCTACACGGAGGAGTGGAAGGAATACGTCACTCGCCAGGCCCGCTGGGTCGACTTCGATAACGGCTACAAGACGATGGACCTCAACTTCATGGAGTCCGTCATGTGGGCGTTCAAGACCCTTTACGATAAAGGGCTCATTTACCAGGGCTTCCGTGTTCTCCCGTACTCGTGGGCCGAGCACACGCCACTGTCCAACCAGGAGACACGCCTGGATGATTCCTACAAGGATCGCCAGGATCCCACGTTGACCGTCACGTTCCCGATCACGGGTGCTGACGAAGGCAGCGCGGGCGCACAGGTTCTGGATCGGCTTTCCGACGTCTCCTTCCTCGCATGGACGACAACCCCCTGGACGCTTCCATCCAACCTGGCCCTCGCCGTGCATCCCGACGTCCGCTACGTTATCGTCACCGTCGGTAAAGACGGACTAGAGGAATTCGTCGGCCGGAAGTTCCTCCTCGCTGAGGATCTCGTGTCTGCCTACAAGAAAGAGCTCGGTACAGCGGAGGTCGTCGATACCTTTGAGGGCAAGGAGCTCGAGGGGCTGACCTATAAGCCGCTCTTCGACTTCTTCCTGGATACGGAGAAGGCCTTCCACGTACTGCTGGCCGACTACGTCACCACCGAGGACGGCACCGGTGTCGTCCACCAGGCTCCCGCCTTCGGTGAAGACGATATGAATACGTGCAAGAAATACGGTGTGGGACTGGTCATCCCCGTCGACATGGACGGTAAGTTCACGGAGCAGGTGCCGCCGTATCAGGGGCAGCTCATCTTTGATGCCAACAAGAACATCATCCGCGACCTGAAGCACATCGGCCGTGTTGTCCGTCACCAGACGATCGTCCACAGCTACCCGCACTCTTGGCGTTCCGGCGAGCCGCTCATCTATATGGCTCTGCCCAGCTGGTTTGTTGAGGTAACGAAGTTCCGCGATCGCATGGTGGAGCTCAACCACGAGAAGGTGGAGTGGATCCCCGAGCACATCCGCGACGGCCAGTTTGGCAAGTGGCTGGAGGGAGCCCGCGACTGGAACATCTCGCGTAACCGCTACTGGGGGTCACCGATCCCGGTGTGGGTTTCCGATAATGACGAGTACCCACGTGTGGATGTCTACGGTTCGCTGGATGAGCTGGAGCGGGACTTTGGTGTCCGGCCGACGAGCCTGCACCGCCCGTACATCGATGAGCTCACGCGCCCGAACCCGGATGATCCGACCGGAAAGTCCACGATGCGCCGCGTGCCGGAGGTTCTTGACTGCTGGTTTGAGTCTGGCTCCATGCCGTTCGCGCAGAAGCATTACCCGTTTGAGAACAAGGAATGGTTCGATACTCACTCGCCGGCCGACTTTATTGTGGAATACTCCGGCCAGTCCCGCGGTTGGTTCTACACCCTCCACGTGCTCGCAACCGCCTTGTTTGATCGCCCTGCCTACAAGCGCGTCGTCGCCCACGGTATCGTACTCGGCAACGACGGCCTGAAGATGAGTAAGTCTAAGGGCAACTACCCGAACGTCAAGGAAGTCTTCGACCGAGACGGTTCTGATGCCATGCGCTGGTTCCTCATGAGTTCGCCAATTCTTCGCGGTGGCAACCTCATTGTGACGGAGCAGGGCATCCGTGAGGGGGTTCGCCAGGCGATGCTGCCGATGTGGAACGCCTACAGCTTCCTGCGTCTGTACTCCTCCAAGCAGGCCACGTGGTCTGTCGATTCCGACGACGTCCTGGATCGCTTCATCCTGGCCAAGACGAGGGACCTCGTCGAGGCTGTCGATGCCTCACTGTCCGCTAGCGATATCTCCGCGGCCTGCGACGAGATCCGCGTCTTCTGCGACGTTCTCACCAACTGGTACGTGCGTCGCTCGCGCGACCGTTTCTGGGCTGGCGACGACCAGTACCCGGAGGCATTCAACACCCTGTACACCGTGTTGGAAACCCTGTGTCGCGTTGCTGCACCACTGTTGCCGATGACCACAGAGGTGATTTGGCGCGGTCTGACTGGTGAGCGCTCCGTGCACCTGACGGATTACCCGGTTGCAGAGGACTTCCCGGCAGATGACGGGCTCGTCCGTGCGATGGATCTTGTGCGCGCCGTGTGCTCGTCTGCCTCGTCTATCCGCAAGGCCGCTCAGCTGCGTAACCGTCTCCCGCTGAACAAGCTCACCGTTGCTGTTCCGGAGGCCGATAGCCTTGCTGAGTTTGCCCCTGTCATCCGCGATGAGGTGAATGTGAAGAACGTTGAGCTCACCACGGATGTCGATGCGGTTGGTTCGTTTAAGGTGAACGTCATCCCGAAGGTCGCCGCACCGCGCCTTGGCCGTGATTTCCAGCAGACCCTTGTCGCTGTGAAGAAGGGCGATTACGAGCGGGACGGCGATACGGTGAAGGCTGCTGGCCAGGTTCTCCAGCCCGGCGAGTACGAGGAGGTCCTCGTCGCTGCCGATCCGGATTCCACCGCCCGCATCAGTGGGCACAACGGTCTGGTCGTGCTGGATAAGAACGTGACGGAGGAACTGGAAGCCGAGGGCTGGGCAGCAGATGTCATCCGTGGTCTCCAGGATGCTCGCAAGGCTGAGAATTTCGAGGTCTCTGACCGCATCAGCGTCCGCCTGCAGGTGTCGGAGGATAAGGCCGAGTGGGCTAACCGCTTCGCCGAGCACATTGCAGAAGAGGTCCTCGCCACCGTTTTCGCGTTCACCGACGCGACCGGTGAGCACAAGATCATCGATGGTGTTACCGCCACGCTCAAAAAGAACAATTAAACAGGAACAACGAAGCAGATAGCCCTGCTGGGATTTCCTCGCCGGGATCCCGATGGCAGAACCTTGCTAAACACACGGTCCACAGCAGCGAGTACAGCCATAGCGGCGAGTGCAGCCACGGCAGCGAGCGCAGCCGCGGCACGTAAGCTATGAGGGCTAGGTGTGTTGGCCGTTGTTGGCACCGCCGAAGGCTCCATACCCTCACCACGAGTGTGCAGGGTGTGGAGCCTGTGCACATACTGTGACCGGAGACAACCGCGTGGATTGGGCTCAGGCATATTTCTTAGCCCCTGAGCCTCTCACCCCTTCGCATCGTCGTTAACCCATCTGTGCCTCCGTTTGCTATGGGGGAAGGCCTCCGCAGCGAGGGGCAATGGGGCATGCTCGTGCAAGCGCACATTTTCGTGCCACAAACAACAGGCTTTTACAATGTCCCTTTGTGACCAAGCTGTATGTTCCCCTTCTGATGACTCTCGCCGGCGCTTCCAACTATCTTGGTGCGGCGCTAGCGGTATATCTTTTCGATGTGCAATCGCCGTGGATCGTTGCATGGCTGCGCGTCGGTGCTGCCGGTATCATCTTGGTTGCGATTTTTCGCCCGAAAAAGAAGCATTGGCTGAGCTGGTCTGCTCTCGCTTATGGTTTGGTCACTCTCGGGATGAACACTGCCTTTTACGAGGCAATTGACCGCATTCCCTTGGGAATGGCCGTGGCCATCGAATTCATCGGGCCGATAGCCGTAGCTGCGTGGGGAAGCAGGACAGTACGCGACTGGTTGGCGCTCATCGCGGCAGCTGTCGGTGTGGTGGTCTTGAGCGGCACACAGTGGGGGACGAACACCGTGGGTATCATCTGGATCATCGTTTCCGGAGTTCTGTGGGGGCTGTATATTCTGGCATCCAACACTTTGGCACATGGGGAGTCGACGTTTCAGTCAATGGGAGTAGGCCTCATTTATGCATCCGCTGCGATGAGTCCTTTTGTGGCTGGAGGGTGGAATACGAGCACCTATTCCGGCATGGGGGAGCTATCCCTCCTCATTGCGATGGCCTTTGGATTGGGGCTCCTTAGTGCGGTAATTCCATACGGGCTCGACCTCATCATGCTGAAAATGGCATCACCGGACTATTACGCCGTTCTCTTGTCGCTCCTACCTGTTACAGCGGCGGTAATCGGGATGATCGTCCTTGGGCAGCTTCTTACCGCCGTGGAGGTTTTCGGAATCCTCTTGATTGTTGTGGCGGTTGCGCTCCGAAAACAGACCGCTTAGTTCACTTTATAGACTGAGCGGTATATAGTGGATTCGTGGACAAAATCAGAGCAAAAGAGACACAAGGGTATAAAAAAGATCTAAAGCCACGCCATATCCAGATGATTGCACTAGGTGGTGCCTTGGGTACGGGGTTGTTCCTCGGCGCCGGTGGGCGATTGGCCGTCGGAGGTCCAGGTCTTGCACTTGTGTATGCGGTGTGTGGCCTCATTGGCTATCTCATGCTTCGCAGTCTGGGGGAGATGGTGGTCCACCGCCCAACATCGGGGTCCTTTGCCTCCTACGCTCGCGAATTCCTCGGCGAGCCCGCCGCCTTCGTTGCCGGATGGATCTACTTTCTCGCGTGGGTCACAGTAGGCACAACGGATCTGACGGCGGTCGCGATTTACCTGAAATTCTGGCCCATTTTCCAGGACGTGCCACAGTGGGTGCTGGTCGCAGTCGCCCTTGCGGTCGTCCTCTCTGTCAACCTCCTGGGGGTGAAGGTATTCGGAGAAGCAGAGTACTGGTTTGCAGCTGTGAAAGTTGGAGCGCTTGTTATCTTCCTCATTGTCGGCGTTGCGCTCCTTGTTACTGGCCATGCGCCGGGTGGAACCATCAGCGCTACAGCTCTTGGTGATTGGTTCCCTCACGGAATCATGCCACTGGTGATTCTCACCCAGGGCGTGGTGTTTGCTTACGCCGGCATCGATATGATCGGCGTGACTGCTGGAGAGACAGCAGATCCTGAGCACCAGATTCCCAAGGCGATTAACACGACGGTGTTTCGGATTATCTTCTTCTACGTTGGCTCCATTCTGCTCCTTGGCTTCCTGCTTCCATACACGGCCTACAGCGCAGGCGAGTCCCCCTTTGTTACATTCATGAATTCCATCGGTGTGCCCTACGCAGGGGACATAATGAACCTCGTGGTGCTTACTGCTGCACTATCGAGTGTCAACGCGGGCTTGTACGCGACTGCCCGGATTTTGCGACCTCTCGCCTTGACGGGGTCTGCCCCCGGTTACCTTGGCACGCTGTCCGAGCATGGGGTGCCGAAGAACGGAATTATCACCACGGCCACGCTTATGGTGGTCGGTATTATCGCCAATTACTTTGTGCCGGAGAAGGCATTCGAAGTGTTCCTCAACCTCGGAGCTATTGGAATCCTGGGGATGTGGGCGATGATTTGCCTCGCTCACATCGGTTTTGTTCGCTCCGGTCAGGAACGCCCTCATTACCGGTCGTCCGCCGTCTCCGATGTGATCGTTCTCTTGTTTCTTCTCGGCGTGTTTGTCCTGATGGCCTTTGATAAGCCAGTGGGCAGCGCTACGGTAGCCGTGACGATTTTCGGTCTCATCCCGGCATTCGGAATTGGCTGGTTTTTCGTGCGGAAGCGAGCCGTTGCACATCATGGTGCTGCAGCAGGGCATACACAGGGTTCCGCCAGCGAATCCGTGGAGAGCAAGGTGTCGACCACTGCTGGTTAAGATGTGGGTATGCAGCGTTGGGTTCTTCACATCGATATGGATGCTTTCTTTGCATCCTGTGAACAATTAACCCGACCGACGCTGCGCGGTAAACCGGTTCTTGTAGGGGGAGTGAACGGTCGTGGTGTCGTGGCCGGAGCCTCGTATGAAGCCAGGGCATTCGGTGCGCACTCGGCGATGCCTATGCATCAGGCCCGAGCGCTCGTTGGCTACACTGCGGTTTCCGTTTCTCCTCGCAAGGCGGTCTATTCTGCCGTCAGTCGCAGGGTGATGCGCTTAATCGAGCACGAAGCGGGAGTCATCGAACAACTCAGTGTAGATGAGGCCTTCATGGAACCGGCGAGCCTTGTTGGTGCCAGTGTCGACGAGGTAGTTGCGTGGTCAAACGAGCTTCGTGAAAAGATCCGAACGACAATCGGTATACCGTCATCTGTCGGCGCTGGAACGGGCAAACAGTACGCCAAAATCGGGTCCGGATTGGCAAAACCAGACGGCACTTTCGTCATTTCGAAAGACAAGCAGGAAGAGATCCTCGGGCCCCTTCCAGTCCGCTCACTATGGGGTGTGGGGCCCGTGGCAGAGGCGAAGCTTCGTGGACTGGGGATCACGACGATTGCTGAGTTCGCCGCCATGAGCAAGAAGGAAGTCGAGGTTACCCTTGGCAAAGCCGTCGGTGCCACGCTGTGGGAGTTAGCGCGGGGACATGACGATCGCGTGGTCGCACCCCGCGCGGTGGCAAAACAGGTGTCTGCCGAGCAGACATACGCGCGCGATCTCACCACTGTGGACGAGGTGGATAAGGCAGTTCGTCGGGCGGCCCACGATGCCCATGTGCGACTTCTGAAAGACGGGCGAGGCGCTCGGACGGTAACTGTGAAGCTGAAGATGGCTGACTTTCACATCGAATCGCGCAGTTATACGTTGCCATACGCGACTGATGAGTTCGATACCCTTTTTGCAGCTGCGATGCGGATTACTCGGTACCCCTCGGAGGTGGGGGCGATCCGTCTTGTCGGCGTGAGTTTTTCAGGGCTGGAGGAAGCCCTGCAAGATGTCCTTTTCCCGGAGCTTGACCAAGACATCGTGCGGGAAGAAGTCGTTACCGAGTACGACGCAGGCGTCGATTTTCCGGAGGTTACCGTCAACGCGGAGGGCGAGGCCGTCGTGTCACGTTGGCGTGCGACGCAGGATGTCTGGCACCCGGAATTCGGGCACGGCTGGGTGCAGGGGACGGGTGGAGGAATTGTCACCGTGCGGTTTGAGACACGCACGACCGGCCCAGGACGAATCCACACGTTCGACGTCGATGATGAGGAGCTGCAGCCGGCAGACCCGTTAGGGAGCCTCGATTGGGAAGATACCGAAGGTTATGAGGCTACCGTCGATCTGCCCCAGTCCCAGGAGCAATCTGACGATCTGCACGAGTAGCGCGGTTCACGTGCCAAGGCACCGATGACTGCTCTAGGAGCGGGGTGAAGCGCGGTGCAGGTTATATCGGCGAGCTCGCACAAAAAGGGCCTGCCACCTGGAAGAGAAGAGTCCGGGGTGAAGTGGTCGGGAGAATACTCTCATCCGGAGATCGATTGATCAGGATGCACAGGCTGAGAAGTACGTGATGGAGGAGCGTCAGTGCGACGATCCTGCGCAGCCTCGGGAGGTGATCTCCGAGGCGCAGATGGAGGAAGGGGATGGCTCACTACGTAATGCGACAAGGGAGGCGACACTTTTTGCGTCGCCTCCCTCTTCCTACGTGGCGGTGTTAACCTCAACGTCCACGCGGAGTCTAAAACAACGTTGCCGGGTGTCTACCGGATGCAATGGCGATGGCCAGGAGGATGCGGGACTGACCGGCGCGGAAGTACTTTGATCCCAGCGCACCCTTGTCGAGGAGTGTCTTTCCGCCGCCGACACCGCCGTAGGTGCCGGACACATCACCGCGGGGCACACGGGTGGAGATGACAACGGGGATGCCCTTTTCCAGTACATCGCCCAGGCCCTCGGCAAACTCAGTGCCCACGTTGCCGTTGCCCATTGCCTCCACGACAATGCCCTGGGAACCGCTGGCGAGGGCGTTATCGATGAGGTCCCGTGGCGCGCCGGGGTAGGCGTAAAGCACGTCGACGCGGGTGTCGGCGAGAGTCACAGGCGGGACGGGGTCTGCGCGCTCAGGCTCCTCGGGGGCGTTCGTACCGAACGCGAGTTCGTCTGACGTGTGAAATTTGAGGGCGCCACGGGCGGGGATCACAGCGTGGCCGAAGACAATGAGGGTGCCGATCCCGCAGGCGGACGGTTCGCCTGCCGTCATGACAGCCTCGAAGAGATTTTGGGGGCCGTCTGTGTCCGGGTCGTCGAACGGGTGCTGAGCGCCGGTGAAAATGACCGGCCGGGGGTCGTCGATAAGCGTATCGACGGCGAGCGCGGACTCCTCCATCGAGTCGGTGCCGTGGGTGACCACAATGCCGTCGACAGATTCGTCCTCGAAAACCTCCCGGATGCAGCCGACGATCAGATCGAGATCCTTCATCGTGAGGGAGGAGGAGTCGAGCTGGGTAAGTGGATGCCAGGACAGGGAGATTCCGGATCCCTCCAGTTGCGGGGTGATTGCTTCAATCAGATCGTCTCCAGTTTTGGTGGGGACGAGGGCTCCCTGTTCGTCGGCGGTGCAAGCGATTGTGCCACCGGTTGTGACGACGACGATGTGACGTGAAGGAACGGCATTAGTCATATACGTAACCTTAACACCGGACATCTGATAACTCCGTGGGTTTAGCGAGGAAACCTTCGCGGGGTGAGCGAGGATAACTCCGTGAGGTAAGCAAGGAAACCTCTGCGAGCAAAGCGAGGGTGTGAGGGAGTAGCCGAGGAGCACCGGGGAAAGCGACGTGTGGTCTGTTTTCTGCAGTCAGTGTGGGATAGGACACGCGAGTAGGTGTGGGCACAGATGAGCTGGTTCGCGGGAGGCAGCAACAGTGGGCAGTGAGAAACCCGAAAGAAAAAGAAACATTGGTCAGACGGGGACCTTGACTATGTGGCGGCCGTTATGAATAATGACAGTCTGATTGTGTCAGAGGGTGGGTTACGTAACGTGAGTCAGCCGGAACCGTTTATTACTTTTTGGTAACGGTGTCTACGCGTGTACGATGTAGACGATTGTGGCCAGTGGATAAGAAGTGGCCGAAGTAACAGCCGACTAACGGTAGCGGGAGCCACCGGAAAAGGAGAATCGTGAAAACCTCGAAGATTGCACTAGCTGCCATGGCGATGGGCCTGTCCGTGTTCGTGAGCGCATGTGGCGGCGGATCTGACGATACGACGACGTCTGCGACGACTTCTGCGGCTGTTGAGTCCACCACCTCTGAGGCTGCCCCCAGCGCCGCCGCATTGCCGACGGTAGCGGACCTTAATGCGGTCATCGCAACCGCAACTGATCCGGCTGCCACGGTTGAGCAGAAGATCCTCACCGTCCAAGGTGGCGAGACCGCTCCTGAGCTCTTCGAGACCATGACCCAGTCCAAGGCCGAGTCTGGCGCGAACTTCACCGTCGTTGAGCCGGTGCTCCCCGGTTACACCCCGGATTCCGTCCTGGCTACCGTGAACTTCACGCTGCCGGATATGGCTCCCCAGACCGCCGAGAACGTTGAGTTCGTTTTCGAGGACGGCCACTGGAAGCTCTCTCAGCAGTGGGCATGTACCCTCATCCAGAACACCGTACAGCCTGAGCAGGTTCCCCCGATGTGCCTCGGTGGCAACGCTGCACCTGCCCCCGTTGATCCTGCAGCCCCCGCAGCTCCCGCCGAGGGTGTAGACCCGGCACCGGCACCTGCCGAGGCATCGGCTCCCGCTGAGGCTCCGGTTCAGTAACGTAGAGTCCCACGGCACCGGCTGGAGCAGCCAGTTTCAACAACGCTTAAGCGCGCATTCCACACGGCATGCGCGCTTTTTCATTTTGGTTCCGGTTTGCGTCTTCGCTGTGAGAGTCGGCTCTGACGAGTCGGCTCTGACGAGCCGGCTCTGACGAGCCGGTTATGAGGAACAGTGGAAAGGCGGCGCGACCGTTTTCTTAGCGGGAGCTACCTGCGAGCTCCGTCAGCCCCTCCTCATGGCTCATAGCGAAACGTCGGCCTTGCCAGCGGTCGCGGAGCCAGCGGTCGTGGCTTGCGACGATGACGATGCCGGGGAAGGCCGCGATCGCCCGTTCCAGATCCTCAGCGAGGGTAAGGGAGATGTGGTTGGTCGGCTCGTCGAGAAGCAGAATGTCCGGCGGGGAGGCGAGTGTAATCCCGATGGCGACGCGACGCCGTTGCCCCAAGCTGAGGGAGCGCATGGGCAGCCGTGCCTTGTCCGCGGTGAGCAGCCCCATTTCCTCCAAGGACGGTGAACCTGCAGGAACCGCTGCGGCGAAGGTGTCTGCGGCGCTCTTTCCCATGTCATCCCACCGGGAATCCTGCGCGAGGTATCCCACGGTGAGTTCCTCGGCAATGGTCATAAAGCCTTCGCTGAAGGGCACGGTCCCCGCAATGACGCCGAGAAGCGTCGACTTTCCGGCGCCGTTGACTCCCTCAATAAGGACGTGCTCGCGGTCGTAGATATCCAGGTCGACGTTCGGCATACGGTCTTCTACGGCGATGTCGAAGAGGCTTATCGACGGCTCCGGGGACCGCGTCACCGTCACCTGATCGGTGTTGCCGGTGGCAAAGGTGAGCGGGTGTGGTGGCTCGGGGAGCGCGTTGCGCTGGAGTTCCTCCAGGCGGTTTTTCGCTTGCCGGATGCGGGTTCCGGCTGTCTTCGCCGCGCGATCGGCGAAGAACTTGGCAGACTTGCGCACCTCTGTCTTGTTCTCCGTGGAGTGGAAGATATCTTCTTCCCGCTTATACAGCTTGTTCTCCAGCATCGCCCGTTCGTTTTCTTGAGCGTTGTACAGGGAGCGCCAGCGTTCGCGTGTCTTGTCACGTTCCCCGAGGTAATCGGAGAAGGTGCCGGTGAAAAACGTGGCTTGGCGAGTTGCTTCGCCGCGCCCGCCCTCCGGGGCAAGCCCCGGGTCGAGGTCGATAATGCAGTTGGCGGCGTTGTCCAGGTAGTAGCGGTTGTGGCTGGCGGTGATGACCGGACCGCGGTAGTTTTTCAGCTCGTCGATGATGAAGTCGGTAGCATCGTCGTCGAGGTGGTTCGTCGGCTCGTCGATAAGTAAGCAGTCAGCGGGGGAGACCAGCAGCATAGCGAGGGCGAGACGGCGGCGCTGGCCACCGGAGATCTCCGCGATCGTGGCGCGCCGGTCGAGGTTTTCCACCCCGAGGCCGGTAAGTACCTGCTCAATGCGTGAATCAAGGGTCCACAGTTGGAATGCGTCAGCGCGTGCGAGGGCATCGTCGTAGGCGGTGGACAGGCTGACAAGGTTGGGTGCTTCGGCGAGGCGTGCGGAAAGCTCGACGATGTCTTTTTCGATGTCCTGGACTTCCCCAACCGCGTGGTCGATGAGGTCCTGCACGGTGTTGTCGGGCCGGAGGCTGACTTCCTGTGGCAGGAAACGCGTGTGCTCGGGGAGATGGAGAGTTCCTGCATCTGGCTGGTGGAGGCCCGCGAGGAGGGACAGGGTGGTGGATTTACCGGAACCGTTTTCCCCGATTAATCCGGCGACTTGGCCTGCCCCTACGGTGAATGTGATGTCGGTGAGGATCCGTGTGCCGCCGGGGTAAGAAAAGCTCACGCCGTCGGCTTTAACGTACTTTTTCATGTCTTCCTCACAACGTAAGTGGGCTCATTGCGCGGGCACAGGGGCGTGCCGGTATCCCAGGTAGAAAGCCCAGATAACTTTAACCCTTTCTATTTTATTTCGCTCACCACCTAAAACCTAAATATGGCGGTGCGGATTGTGTGCGGGCTCTGCGCGGAGGATGCTCCTTACCATTCCCGCCGGAATTCCCACCGGTTACCGGCCGGACTTCCCACTGGTTTCCCGACGGAATTCTTACTGGTTTCCCGTTGGAATTGCCGCGGGTCTCCCGCACAGGCTCGCTGCGCTCTATTTTTCCCCACTTCTGTTCCCTTTCCTTCACCGCACTACTTCGTAACTGTTTTTAGCTTTTCGATGCCAACGCTCACGCGTTAAACACGGTGTGCAGGTGCAGCGGGAAGGGCTCAGATGGCTGTTGAAGCAATGGCCAACGAGAAGGAGACATCTTAACTACGCGGTCGCAGCCACACGGTCCCAAGCAAAGCGGTGCGAATTAAAGGTCCGAGGCCCAAACGTGCTAGTCAAATACGGTGGATTGGTGAGCGTCCTGGACAACGGCGTACTGGCTTGTGGCGTTTCCGTAAACCGTGCGGGTGGTGAAAGAGGACCTGCCTGCCACGGGGAAGGGCTTGGTCAAATCGATGGTCACCCGGGCATTGCTGGACGTTTCTGCGGATTGGATATCTACCTTCTCTCCGCTGTCCAGGGTGAGGGAACCTACCGTCGGACGCTGGGAGATAGTGGCATCGACGACAACTGTCGTGCCCTCGTGGCTGATGAGTGTGTAGGTGGTTTCCTGTGAGGTGTTAGATTCGCCAATGACGGGCATCTCCACAGTCCAGCGCGCACCGGGCGCCAGCGGCTCGTCGGGGAAGATAACGAGCTGCCCGAGGAGAGCGGACACGTACCCTTCTAGGAGCGCGTTGACCTGGTCGTTGCTTCCTTCAGGAAGATCGTAGCTAATGGCCGTGACGCGACCTGTGCCGGTGGCATCCCAGAGCACTGTGATCCCGTTGGCGACGCTGACATCTACAGTATCGGCAACGCTTGCTGCCGAGGGATCCTTGCGTGTCAGCTCGGTGAGCGTCATGCTGACGCTGCGGGAGGCACCCGCTTCATCGTCGGTTAACTGCGTAGTGGATAGGCTGGCGGATGCGGTGAGTGGTGCCCCGGAGACCTCGGACGGTGGCTGGGACGCAACCTGTGCTGAGGGGACGGCGTCTTGAGAAAAGCCGAGACTAACGTTAAACGGTGCCTGCTGCGTGGCATCCATATCTTGGTAGGCGACGGGGACGCGGTTGCCCTCGCCAGGAGTGAGCACTGTCACCCGTGGCGCGGAGATAGCCGCCTTCACACTCGTGGTGGTGGGGGATGAGCTGGAGGCGGAGTCATCTGAGGCACACCCCGTCAGAGTGAGCGTGGCAATGATACTGACAGACAAGACAGCGCGGATAACAGTATTCTTCACTCCTCTCACGATAATGGAGGCGGAGTCGTGGCAGACAATCAAGGCTCGGCCTTTCTCAGCTAGAGGTATAGGAGTGCACGCTTGGGCGTTGCCCGGGATATACGAGCGCCAGCTTGGGCGTTGCCCGGGATATACGAGCGCCAGCTTGGGCATTGTCCGCGTCGGCCTCGTACCGCGCAGATCGCAGTGCGAGGTTGATGAAAAAAACAAGTCCGATGGTGTCCAGGGGAACTGGTGCGACGGTGCCCGCGCACCGTCGCGGGACGGGGGAGGAAAAAGTGAGGGGAATAGGTATGGTTCGTGACAGCGTGCGACGGGGTGGGAGCGTGCCATTGGCAATTACCCGCTGTCATAGGTAACAATATTGAGGTGGCTACACTCACGAGAAGATATGGAAGGTTAGTTCTAGCAGTAACGCTCATCGTTGCCGTCATCGACCAGGTAGTAAAAACACTGGTTCTTGCCAATATGAGCCCGGGGGAGAAGGTCCCCATCGTCGGCGATTGGTTCCGGTTCCTCCTTACCTTCAATTCCGGGGCGGCATTCTCCATGGGAGAGAACGCCACGTGGGTGTTCACCACCATCCAGCTTGTATTCATTGTGGCCGTATTCACCTATTTCCTGCCCCGGCTCACAAGCAACTGGACGGCAATCGGAGTCGCGCTCATCGCTGGCGGAGCATTGGGTAACGTCATCGACCGACTGTTCCGCGCGCCGGGTTTCTTCATCGGCCATGTCGTCGACTTCATTTCCGTGGGCAGCTTCGCCATTTTTAACATTGCTGATTCCGCGATCACCGTCGGTGTCGTCATATTCATCATCGGTGTGCTCCTTGAAGAGCAAGGAGCTGAGGAAGAAAAAAGCGGGAAATCAAATAAGAAGTCGACCGGAAAAGCAGGTACAGAAACAACCGCTGATGCCACCGGTGAGAAAGTGGAGGAAGCCGCAGAGGAGCTGGGACAATGACGGTGCGGAGGCTTCCCATTCCGGAAGGACTCGGTGGCCTGCGCGCTGATCAAGGGCTCTCTAAGCTTCTGGGATTGTCCCGGTCCGCCGTCGCCGAGATCATCGCTGACGAGGGAGTGCGCCAGGATGACATGATCATCAGTAAATCCACGCGGCTCACCCCAGGAACGTGGGTTGATGTGCGCCTACCCGGGCCAAAAAAGCCCCTTCTGCCGCAGGCAGAGGAGGTAGTGGGGATGAAGATTCTCCACGTGGACTCCGATGTCGTCGTGGTGGATAAGCCCGTCGGTGTCGCCGCGCACCCGACTGTGGGGTGGGAAGGAAAGACCGTCCTCGGTGGTCTGGCCGCCGCGGGCATCGACGTCACCACCTCAGGCCCGCCGGAGCGCAAAGGCATTGTGCACCGGTTGGATGTGGGTACGAGCGGTGTCATGGTCATCGCTCGTTCTGAGCGCGCATATACGCTTCTTAAGCGGGCGTTTCGGGAGCGCACCGTGGACAAGACCTACCACGCTGTGGTGCAGGGGCATCCGGATCCGCTGGAGGGGACAATCGAGGCACCGATTGGGCGCCACCCGAAGAAGAGCTACAAGTTCGCCGTCGTCGAGGGTGGCAAGATGGCCGTCACCCACTACGAGACGTTGGAGGCCTTCCGCGAGGCTTCCCTGCTCAAGGTGCACCTGGAAACGGGGCGCACACACCAGATTCGCGTACACTTCTCCTCGCTTCACCATCCGTGCGTGGGCGATCCCATGTACGGGTGCGATCCGAAACTCGCCAAGAGGTTGGGACTCAACCGGCAGTGGTTGCACGCCGTGTCCCTGGGATTCGACCACCCGAACGGCAAACATCTTGTTATCGAGTCGGATTACCCGGAGGATTTGTCGCATGCGCTGGAGATTCTCCGTGAGAACTAGACGGTTGCTCGCGGTGGCTACGGCCGTGGGGCTCGTGTGCACGCTGTCTGGCTGCTCGGCACCGGACAAGGCCCCGATATATGAAGACCAGCTTGGCCCGGAGTCCGGTGAAACTGTTGCCGAATACATGGCGCGCACGCCGTTTGCTCGCCCCGGCGTCACCTCCTGGGCCATGGTCACCTTCGTCACACCGCTTCCGCTTGCCGACGCCGCGGCCTTTGCCGATCGTTACCCCAGCCAGCGCGTGAGTCAGGTTGTTTTTTCTGATCGTGCCCCCGTGACGGTGCCGGAACCAGGGCCCTATGCGACCCGCGAGGAGCTTTTCCACACGTACGGAAAAATCGCGGGTGCCGACGTTGCTGCGGGACTCGTTGTTTTTACCGATCCAGACACACTCGTCGCCATGCACGAGGACCCGACCGTCCTCCATGTGGAGGTTCTTCCGTCGGATGCCACGTGGGGCTTTGTCGGTGTACGCCCGGTGCGCGTCGGCGAATAATGCAGTACAAACCCTTCCAGCGTGGGCCTTTCCGGTATAGCCATCCCCGTATGGGCCATCCCCGTAGACACCACTGCGCGCCTAGTTATGTGCGCCTAGTTAGCGATCAGCTAGGTTGGGTTCACCTGATCGTCGACAAGCCGTGAACGGCGGGTACGTGCCGTGCGTGCGTCACTGACAAGGTACATTCCGATTGCCACCCAGATGATGAAGAACCCCACCCAGCGGGTGGTACTGAACTCCTCGTGGGTGACAAGCAGCGCCCAAAAGAACTGCATCGTGGGGGAGATGAACTGCAACATCCCCATTGTGGAGAGGCTGACCCGCTGCACCGCCGTGCCGAAGAGTAAAAGCGGTACGCCCGTGACGATGCCGGTGGTGGACAGGAGAGCCGCGTGACCGGGGCCATTGCCCGTAAACGTGCCGGAACCGGTGGCCTCCATGTAAACGAGGAAAGCGATGGCGAACGGCGCAAGGACGGCTGTCTCCGCAGTGACCGAGGCGACAGAGGAGATTGTCACCTTCTTCTTTACTGCCCCATAAAGGGCAAACGTGACGGCGACACCGACACCGAGGAATGGAAACGACCCCTCTGCGACGGTGATGAAGACGACGGCGACGGTGGCAATACCCACGGCCACCTTCTTCAAGGGCTGCAACCGTTCCCCGAATATCGCCATTCCGAAGGCGACGTTTACCAGCGGGTTGATGAAGTAGCCGAGAGCCGCCTCAGCAACGTGCCCGCTGTTGACCGCGAAAACGTAGATGAGCCAGTTCGAGGCGACAAGAATCCCCGCGACAGCGAGCACTCCCCACTGGGAGGCACGTAGGGCGCGCAATTCCCGATGGGCCCCCGTGGCAACGCAAACGATACCCATGAGTACAGCCGTCCAGGTGATCCGGTGGGCGATGATTTCCACCGCGCCAGCCGGCTCCAAGAGTGGGAAGTAGGCGGGGAAAAGCCCCCAGAGGAAATAGCAGAGCGCACCGAGAAGCATGGGAGTACATGGTAGTGTTTTCGTTTCACAATGTCGCCTAATCCATAGTCGGTGAGTAGCCGATCAGACCGGGATAGGGCGGGGCGGGGAGCCACCCAGCGAGACAAGGGCGGTGGAGGGCGTGCCCAGCGAGGCGGGGCGGTGGGGCGCACCGTGGGAGGAAGCTACGGTGGAGGGCGCACCGTGCGACGAGACGCGGTGCGTACGTGCCGGCTAAGTATTGCTGTGCTGGGGACTGTACCCGCGGGGTCGGTCTGGCTAGAATGTGGCACCATGAGCAATTCCTCCTTCGTGCATCTGCATAACCACACCGAATACTCGATGCTGGACGGCATGGCGAAGGTGGATCTCCTGGCCGAAGAGGTTAAACGCCAGGGGATGCCCGCAGTAGGGATGACCGACCACGGCAACATGTTCGGCTCCGATGCTTTCTACCGAAAGATGACCGCAGAGGGAATCAAGCCGATCATCGGTATCGAGACGTACATGGCACCAGATAGTCGCTTCAACAAGAAGCGCGTCCTGTGGGGTGAGCCACACCAGAAGAGGGACGACGTGTCCGCGTCTGGTGCCTACCTGCACCAGACCATGATCGCCGAAAACGTCACGGGACTTAAGAATCTGTTCCACCTATCCTCCATGGCCTCCTACGAGGGGCAGCTGGGTAAATGGCCACGCATGGATGCTGAGCTCATCTCCGAGCACGCGGAGGGAATTATCGCCACCACGGGATGTCCCTCCGGCGATGTGCAAACACGCTTGCGCCTCGGACAGTTTGATGAAGCCCTCGCCGCTGCCGCGAGGTGGCAGGACATCTACGGCAAGGACAACTTCTTCCTTGAACTCATGGATCACGGACTCGACATTGAGCGGCGGGTACGAGATCAGCTGCTGGAGATTGGCAAGCGTCTGAATCTCCCACCCCTGGTTACAAATGACTGCCATTACGTTCTCCAATCGCAGTCCCACGACCACGAGGCCATGCTGTGTGTCCAAACCGGTAAGACCCTGCAAGACCCGGATCGCTTCAAGTTCGGTGGCGACGGTTACTACATCAAGACGGCGGCGCAGATGCGCGATACATGGGACAACATGGTCCCCGGTGCGTGCGATAACACCTTGTGGATCGCCGAGCGCGTGGGAGACTATTCAGAGATCTGGGAGCCGCACACGCACGACCGTATGCCGATCGCCGATGTGCCCGAGGGGGAGACACCGACCTCGTGGCTGACACACGAGGTGATGGAGGGGCTGAAGAGACGGTTCCCGGATTCCGAGGTGCCGCAGGAGTACATTGACCGGGCAAAATACGAGATTGAGGTTATCGATTTCAAGGGCTACCCGTCGTACTTCCTCATCGTGGCTGAACTCATCAAGCACGCCCGCTCCGTCGGTATCCGCGTCGGTCCCGGCCGTGGCTCCGCCGCGGGTTCTCTCGTGGCCTACGCCATGACGATTACGAACATCGACCCGATGGAACACGGACTCCTCTTTGAGAGGTTCCTGAACCCAGAGCGCCCCTCCGCGCCTGATATCGATATCGACTTCGACGATCGTCGCCGCTCCGAAATGATTACCTACGCCGCTGAGCGCTGGGGTGCCGACAAGATCGCGCAGGTGATCACGTTCGGTACGGTGAAGACGAAGCAGGCGTTGAAGGACTCTGCCCGCGTGCAGTTTGGCCAGCCTGGCTATCAGATCGCAGACCGCGTGACCAAGCTCTTGCCTCCGGCGATCATGGGCAAGGACATTACTCTGAAAGGCATTGTCGACCCGAACGACAAGCGCTACAACGAGGCCGGCGAGGTGCGCCAACTCATTGAGACCGACCCCGATGTGCGGAAAATCTTCGAGACGGCCCGTGGATTGGAAGGTGTTGTCCGTCAGGCCGGCGTGCACGCATGTGCTGTGATTATGGCGTGCGTACCCCTCATGGAGCACATTCCCATGTGGAAACGTGCACAGGACGGTGCCATTATTACCGGCTGGCCCTACCCGGCCTGCGAGGCTATTGGCCTGTTGAAGATGGACTTCCTGGGGCTTCGTAACCTCACGGTGCTCAACGACGCCCTGGAAAACATCAAGGAAAACCGTGGCGAAACGGTTGTGCTTGAGGATCTCACTTACGATGCTCCGGAGGTGTATGACCTCTTGGGCCGTGGCGATACGCTGGGCGTGTTCCAGCTCGATGGTGGTGGCATGCGTGAGCTTCTGCGGCGCATGAAGCCAACGGGCTTTGACGACATCGTGGCCGCTTTGGCGCTTTACCGCCCGGGTCCGATGGGCATGAACGCGCACATGGATTACGCTGACCGCAAAAACGGCAAGAAACCCATCGAGCCGATTCACCCGGAGCTTGCCGAGCCTCTCGAGGAGATTCTGCACGACACGTACGGCCTCATCGTCTACCAGGAGCAGATCATGAAGATCTCGCAGAAGGTGGCGAACTACTCGGCCGGCGAGGCAGACACATTCCGTAAGGCGATGGGTAAAAAGAAGCCCGAGGTGCTGAAGAAGCAGTACGCGAAGTTCTCCGGTGGCATGAAAGACAACGGCTACTCGCAGGATGCCATTGATGCGCTGTGGGGCACGATCGAGCCGTTCGCTTCCTACGCGTTTAACAAGTCCCACGCTGCTGGTTACTCCGTCGTGAGCTACTGGACGGCGTACATGAAGACCTTCTACACGCAGGAGTATATGGCGGCCCTGTTGACCTCGGTGGGTGACAACAAGGACAAGTCAGCCATCTATCTGGCGGACTGTCGTCACTTGGGGATCAAGGTTCTGCCACCGGATGTTAATGCCAGCCTCCAGAACTTTCAGGCTGTTGGCGATGATGTCCGCTTTGGTCTCGGTGCCGTACGCAACGTTGGTGCCGACGTGGTGGACTCCATCGTCAAGACCCGCAAGGAGAAGGGCGATTTCACGAGTTTCTCCGACTACCTGGACAAGATCGAAACGCTGCCGTGTAACAAGCGCGTGACTGAGTCCCTCATCAAGGCAGGTGCTTTCGACTCGCTTGGGCACCCACGCAAGGGCTTAGCGCTTATCCATGAGGATGCGGTAGATTCCGTCATCTCCACAAAGAAGGCGGCGGATAAGGGGCAGTTTGACCTCTTCGCCGGTCTCGGCGGGGGTGACAGCGCCGGTGGTGTTGAGCCAAGTGTCTTCGATGTTCAGGTTCCCGATGAGGAATGGGACAGGAAACACAAGCTTGCCCTCGAGCGGGAGATGCTTGGACTATACGTCTCTGGTCACCCGCTGGATGGCTATGAGGCTGCGTTAGCTGCACAGACGGACACCGAACTGACCACGATTCTCGGCGGCGAACTCAAGCACGGGCGAGAGGTCAAGATCGGCGGCATCATCTCGAGTGTTGACAGGCGCGTGTCCAAGCGAGACGGCTCTCCGTGGGCGATCGTAACCATTGAGGATCACAACGGCGCATCCGTGGAGCTCCTCGTGTTTAACAAGGTGTACTCGATCGTTGCTCCGCAGGTAGTGGAAGACAACATCATCCTGGCTAAGGCTCATATCTCGATCCGCGATGATCGGATGAGCGTGTTCTGCGATGACCTTCGCGCTGCTGATCTTGGCCCAGGCTCCGGCACAGGTGTGCCACTCCGTCTAACTATGACTACGGAACAATGCACTCTGGAAAACATTCACCGTCTGAAGAATGTGTTGGTCAGCAACGCCGGTCAAACCGATGTCTACCTGAACCTCGTTGATGGTAACGAGTCCACCCTCATGGTGTTGGGCGAGAACCTTCGCGTCGACCGTTCTGCGAACCTCATGGGCGACCTCAAGGCCACCATGGGTGCGGGAATCCTCGGGTAGCGACGCAGTCACCACCCGAGACCGTCAGCTAGCGACGACGGCTGACGGCTGAGCAGGAAGGTGAGCGTGAAGACCACTCATGAGGAATGCCCTCCAGCATGCTTCGTGCGCAGCTTTCCTCCGGAGTGCTCCACTGTTCCTGGGCTTTCTGTTGTGGCGTGTTGTGTGCTCAGATACGTACAAGCTGGGCTCCGTCCGACACGGTCTGAGCTGCGCCCAGCACCGTGGCGTGTCATCGACCTTCTACTTTTCAACCTGCGTTTTTGCCGGTAGCTAGGCTTCGGCCGGTAGTAGTACTCTTCGCCGAACTCCGACGTCTTTGTCGTTAGCTTTTTTCGTGGGGAGATCTCCAGGCGAGGAGGCGAGAGTGTGTGCGGGTACAGACACCATGTGGTGGGGGAGGATCTGCTGCCGGGGCGCTTTTTCCCATTACGGTTTAGGCAGTTCCCTGCTGGGGACCCGAGGATTCATGGTTTCTCCCCTTTTGGGGTGGGTTATGTTTGTTCCGGTCCCTGCTTAGCAGCGGGACTCGTCACTGGCTTCGGTATGGCTTGTTTTTGTCCCTGTCTGAAAATGATCCGGGGGGTGATGCCGCCGAAGGCAGTGACATACTTCAACTGCTAATAGGAACCTGACTCGCCGGAATGCCTGGTGAAGTCTCAAGTAATGTGGATGCCAGCGAGAGTATGTCCGACGAACCCAGTGACGATATCTGTCCGTTTCACACTTATATCGCACATGGAGAATCGTCCTCGTGACCTACGATTTCGTCATCGGCATCGATGTCGGTAAATACTTTCATCACGCTTGTGTCCTCGACAAAGATGGTAAACAAGTAAAGTCAAAACGCATTGACCAGTCAGAACATTCTTTACGCAGGTTCTTCGACCTTTTCCTCGCCCTGTCCTCGAAAATTTTGGTTGTGGTCGACCAGCCCAACAATATTGGCAGGCTTACCGTCGCAGTTGCCCAAGACATGGGGATTACCGTTAAATATCTTCCTGGATTGTCGATGCGGCAGCTGTCGAGGGTTCATGTCGGAAATGCGAAAACTGATGTTCGTGACTCATATGTCATCGCGCATGCAGGAGCCAATCTTCCCGATGCCTTGCGCAATGTTGACCGTGTCCAGCAGGTGTTCAGTCAGCTAAAAGTACTCAACGGTATCGATGAAGACCTCGCCCGGTCCTACACCAGGCTGATCAATCAAATCCGCTCCTCCCTTGTTGGATCCTATCCCGAATTCGAACGGGTACTTCGTGGCCAAAATATCCACAGACGGTGGGTGTTGCACATGCTGGCCAAATATGGTGGCCCCACAAAAATCAAACGAATGGGGCGCGCACGCCTGATCGCGTTCGCGAAGAAGTACAAAGCAAGAAACCCCGAGAAAATCATCGATGGCCTGCTGGATGCCATCAAGAATCAAACCGTGTCAATCCACGGGTCGGAATATGTTGAACTCGGTGTCGCCATGTCCGCCACTGATGCCTTGGCAAAGCTTGACCACCGGAAAGTTATCGAAGAAAAAGTAGGCGCCCTCATCGAGGAGGTTCCGCACACCCACATCCTCTTGTCTATGCCTGGCATCGGCCCGAAAACCGCAGCTCAGATCCTCATGACAGTCGGGGACTTCTCGGACTTTAAAACAGCTTCCCACATGGCCTCATACGCAGGACTATGCCCACAGACCAACCAGTCAGGCACATCCATCAACACGAAATCACCGAACAGGGCGGGAAACAAGAAATTAAAGAACGCCCTATGGCAATCCTCATTTTCAGCGATCAGATACCACGAGCGTTCACGCCAATACTACGAGCGGAAACGTAAAGAAGGCAAGAGACACAACGCCGCAGTCGTAGCTCTAGCAAGAAGACGCCTCACCGTCTTGTTCACCATGATGGCAAATCACAGCCTCTACCAAGAACCAGAAAAACAGAAGACAGCTTAACGGGCTAAAACACCCCAGCCGATTGGCAATACGCCAATCGGCTCCCAGGCGTACCCAAAAACAATCCCACACCGAACGTCACCCCCAACAACTACCCCCCTCAGGTTGACGAACTATATAGGAACACCCCCCGTAGGTTACCCCCTTCAAAAGGTATAAATACTAGACAGAGCGGTTTGTTTGCAAAATTCACGCTAGGGAGCTGGCATTTTCTCACCTTCGCGCTAATATAGACCATGCTGTCTAGCACGGCAGGTAGTTTCTAAAAGGATTGAAGGAAAAGTTATGGCGAACAAAATTTTGACCACGCACGTCGGCTCTCTGCCCCGCACGCCGGAGCTTCTGGAGGCAAACCTCAAGCGCGACGAGATCGGCGAGGACGCATTCAAGGAGATCCTCACCAATTCCGTTAACGAGGTAGTTAAGCGCCAGGTAGACCTCGGTATCGACATCGTCAACGAGGGGGAGTATGGCCACGTGACCTCCGGTGCCGTCGACTACGGTGCCTGGTGGAACTACTCCTTCACTCGCCTGGGTGGCCTCACCATCACTGACGAGGATCGGTGGGCAAACGAGGACAAGATCCGCTCGACTCCCGGTAACATTCAGCTGACCAGTTTCCAGGATCGGCGTGACCGTGAGCGCTTCCGTGAGGCATACGAAGACCCCGATGCTGGCGTGCTCGTTGGCCGCGCAGCGGTGGGTAACCCCAAGTTCACGGGTCCCATCACTTACATCGGCAAGGAGCAGGTGGAAACCGATGTCAAGCTCCTCAAGGATGCCATCGAGGCTGCCGGTGGCGATAAAGGCTTCGTGGCCGCCCTTTCCGCGGGATCCGCTGCTCGCCTGAAGAACGAGTTTTACTCCTCCGATGAAGAGGTCGTATACGCCTGTGCTGATGCGCTTGCGCAGGAATACAAGGTCATCACCGATGCGGGCTTCACCGTGCAGTTCGATGCTCCGGATCTTGCTGAATCATGGGATCAGATCAACCCTGAGCCCTCTTTGGATGATTACAAGAAGTGGCTGCAAATCCGCATTGATGCACTCAACCACGCCATTAAGGATCTTCCGCGGGAGCTCACCCGCCTGCACATCTGCTGGGGTTCCTGGCACGGGCCGCACTCGACGGATATCCCGTTCGCTGACATCATCGATCAGATTCTTGAGGTTAACGCCGGTGGCTACTCCTTCGAGGGCGCATCCCCGCGTCACGCCCACGAGTGGCGTGTATGGCAGGATCACACCCTGCCCGAGAACACGGTCATTTACCCGGGCGTGATTTCTCACTGCGTCAATGCCATTGAGCACCCACGCCTCGTGGCTGACCGCATCATCCGTTTCGCGGAGTTCGTAGGCCCGGAGAAGGTTATCGCCTCCTCCGATTGTGGTCTCGGTGGTCGCATCAATTCCAAGATTGCTTGGGCCAAGCTCGAGTCCCTCGTTGAGGGTGCAGAGATCGCCAGCAAGGAGCTCTTCGGCTAAATCCGTGTTGGTTTAACTACCGAGAAAAGCCCGGGTGCAGGTCACCATGACCTGTGCCCGGGCTTTGTCATCTGCCGATGACACATCGTCGAAGTCTCGCCACCGAGTTCTCGTACAAACCCACGCCCAGCGTGGGCTGGAGATTTTCCCCACTCTACCGGCTAACATCTACCGGCTAACTTGGTGCAGTTAGAAGAAAGCAAAGGCTACTGCCGCGATGATGAGGATCGCCATGACGATGGCGAAAATGATGAGATTTCTGCGGTTTGCGACGACGTAGGTGGGATTTCCCTTTTCGCTGTCGCTCTTTTCTATGGCATTGTTTCTAACGAGGAAGTATGCCACCAGAGTCATAATGACAAATTCCAGGGCCCATCCCCACAGGGGGATCCCCAGCCTGGTCATAGCGACCGATGAGCCTGCAGTGATGCTTGCGCCGATCATGATTGCATAGGCCCACATTGGAAGTTTGACGTCAGTGGGAGATGCGATGGTTGTTGTAAAAGTTGGCTTATTCATGGCTCTCCTTTAGAGGACGGGTTGTGCCTATGTGATCCGACCACGCTGCATCAGGTGACGGCGACGTGGCCCAAACCGAGCTATAGGGGTTGGCGGGTACGTTGCTGGTGGCCTCTGCTCCGGACCTAGCCGAACCTGCTCCCGACCTGGCCGAACCTGGCAGGGCGTTGCCGAGCCTTGCAGTCACAGTCCTCGTGGGACGTACCTAAAACCTCGTCTCCATAGGGTTGATATGTGGTTAGGAAATACATGCCGGCCGATTCGAAAACGTTTCGTCTTCGCTGGTAGACACATATATAAACGTATCATCTGTATCCTCTGAAACAAGATGGAGGGCAAACGATCGGCAGTGAGATGGCTGAATCTCTGAAAAGTCTGGGAGCATGCGTAAACTTCGCAGTTGCTAAGTGGTCAGGTCGCAGCTTTAGGGATTAAATGGAAAGCAAAAAATAGAAGCATGCTGTGAATCGTGGGGTAAGCTACGCTTCGGCGGGAAAGGCCGCCTAGGAGATTGGATCTCTCCTAGACGGCAGTGGGAACACCGCTGCGGGTGGAACACCGCTGCGGGTGGAACACGGCTGCGGGTGGGGCACCGCAGTGGCAGCGTTGGGCGCAGCGTGGTAGCTACGCTGTGCGCGCCGTGGCATCTCCTGGGATGCCAGCGAGATTAACGGAACAGCGAGGCGATGCGGTCGCGGACTGACTGCAGCTGGGGTACGGCAGCGATAGCCGCAGTGAGGACAGCAACGAAGCTCGTGATGAGGCTGACAGCGATCGTACCGAGGGTGGACAGGCCCCCGTTTTCAGTCGAGTCAGCTCCGGTCGTGGTGTTTCCGTTGTTGTGGGTGTTGTCGGGGGCTTCTTCCTTGGCCTTCACCGTGAAGATCGTCGTGGTGCCCGAAACCTCGTTGCCCACCACAAGCAGGTTCTCGCCATTGGGGGAATCCTTCGCAGGAATGAACGTCAGGCCCTCCGGACCGAGGTCGCCGGCATCCTGCCATGCAGGGTTCTCGCCCTCCTCGGGGTCAACGGAGAAGTCCCGGTTGTTGATATAGGACACGAAGTGGGCGGCGGCGGGAGTCGTGATGTCATACACCATGATTCCGCCGATGCGCTCCAGCCCGATGAAGGCGTATGTCTTGTCGCCGATCATGCCGAGGACGAGGCCCTCTGCCTCCGGACCCTTCGCATCAGAACGGCTATCGAACTCGTTTTCCACATGGTCAGAGTTGAAATACTCGGGAACGGTGCGCGCGAGAATTTCCTCAAACTCGGAATCGGAATTGAACACCCGGTTGCCCGCAGTATCGAAGATACTGAACCCGCGCCCGCCGAAGGTGTACAGCTCAGAGAAGGCAGTTCCATCCTCGTTGAGGCCAGCAGAGGTGGTGATCTTCAGCCTGCCCAGGTTGTGCTTTTCCTGCAGCTGCTTAGCTGTAGTGATGGACTCTCCAGTCTTGGAATCGACAGCTCCGCCGAATTCAAAATCGTCTGCCAGTGGAGGGAGACCATCCTTCCCGAGGTCTTTCACCCGTGCTTCCTCCGAGTAGCCGTCCCAGTCACGACCGTCGCCCTCGTTTGCCGTAACCAGGTAGGTGGAGCCGCCGACAGTGTAGACACCAATGGAATCGGGGAGGAGGAAGGACTTTACCGGCCAGTGTGCGATGTTGATCTTGTCATCCTTGTCCGAGACATCCATGCCGACGTTTCTCAGGTCAACGGTACCGAGCGGCATGATGTTTTCCACAGTAGCTGTGGCGATATCGACGGTGGCAATGGCGTTGTTCTCTTGCAACGTCACGTAGGCCTTCGCGTCCTTTACCGCAATGTACTCGGGCTCCAGGTTGCAGCCACTGACGGTGTCGTCCCGTTAGACTCCGGTCCAAAGATGCGGACACCTTCTGGGACAGTCTCACCGAACGTCGCCGTGGAGACGGTGGCGGGGGCGCTGAGCGCGCCGTCGACAAGCGAACCTGGGATGGAGATGACGCTGACAGAACCCTCAGGGTCGACGGAGTAATCCTCCGCAGGTTCCCCCTCGTTTGCCACAGCGGCGTATGCGCCGGTCTCATCAAAGGTCACCATGTCCGGCAGCGCACCGACGGGCAGGCGCTGCAGGATCGTGCCGTCACCCGCCGCATCGAAGAGGATGACCTCGCCGGGATCCGTCTTCGTCGCCGGTTCGACTGTGGCGATAGCCAGGCCGTCGGCGCGCACGGAGACTGAGTTGACGGTCGTGTCCGCGCCCGCGTGGACGGCTCCTACTTCCTTGGGGGAGGTCGGATCGGAAATGTCCACAATGGTGACGGCGCCACTCAGCGCGTTGACGATGAGCAGTCGGTTGGACCCTCGGTCGTACGCCACGATCTCGGCTGCGGATTTTTCAAACTCACCCGTTTCGTGGGTTCCGATGGCTTCCACGGTCAGCTCGCCTGTCCCAGCGGTTACTGGCTTGTCGACGATCACCGCCCCCGCTTGTGCCCCCGTCACCGTTGCCATCACAATGGAGGTGCTGACTAGTCCTGCGACAAACTTCTTCGTCTTCATTGCGTATCTTTCGATCCCTTCGTGGACACTTCTGTGCCTGTACGTGCCTGCGTCTTTCCTGGTCATTGTCACAACGCTGAGTAACAGCAAGGCAGACGTGGCATGAACGGAAAGTGAATCTCGCCGGGCGGGGGTGCCTGCGGGCGGGGGTGCCTGTTCCTCAACGGAAGTTTCACGATACTCAGTGCAAAAATCGGAGATTACCCCGCGCACACACTACAATTGGCGCATGGACAAAGAACTTTCAGATTGGCATTCCGTCACCGCAGCAGAGATTCAGCACGCTCAGTCCCGAATTTCTGCCGTTATTGCGCCCACCTCGTTGCAGTACTGCCCACGTCTGTCCGAGCAGATTGGAGCGGAGGTTTACCTCAAAAGAGAGGATTTGCAGGACGTTCGCAGTTACAAGATCCGCGGTGCCTACAACTCTATTGTCCAACTCAGTGACGAGGAGCGTGCCGCCGGAATCGTTGCAGCTTCCGCGGGTAACCACGCACAGGGCGTGGCCTATGCATGCCGCAGTCTGAAGATTCACGGCCGGATCTTCGTTCCCGCGCCCACACCCAAGCAGAAGCTCAACCGCATCAAGGTTCACGGCGGGGAATGGGTGGAAGTCGTGTTAACGGGAAAGAACTTCGACGAGGCCGCCGCCGCTGCGCACGCCTACGTAGAAGAAAACGGCGCCACCATGATCGAACCGTTCAACGCCCGCAACACGGTCATCGGCCAAGGCACCGTTGCGGCGGAAATCATCAGCCAGCTGTCTTCCAAGGGCAAGACTGCGGATAATGTCTTCGTCCCCGTCGGCGGTGGCGGTCTGCTCGGAGGCACGCTGAGCTACTTCGCGAGTATGTCCCCGGAGACCACCATCGTTGGTATCGAGCCGCAGACGGCAGCCTCGATGCAGGCCGCACTTGCCAACGGTGGTCCCGTGACGGTTCACGGGGTTGATCCGTTCATTGACGGTGCCGCTGTCGCTCGCGTAGGCGAGGTGAACTACGCCATCGCTAAGGAAAACTGGGATCGGTTGGTCATGCGTTCGGCAAATGAGGGAGCCGTGTGCACGGAGTTGCTCGAGCTCTACCAAAACGAGGGCATCATCGCAGAAACAGCGGGTGCCCTGTCCGTCACTGGTCTCGTCGAGTTCGGTGAGATTGCACCGGGAAGCGTCAACGTGTGCATCATCTCCGGAGGTAACAATGATGTTCTCCGCTATTCAGAGATTGTGGAACGTGACCTTGTTCATCGTGGTTTGAAACACTACTTCCTGGTCAATTTCCCGCAGGAACCCGGCCAGCTTCGGGGCTTCCTCACCGACGTGCTTGGTGAGGATGACGACATTGCTCGCTTCGAGTACCTGAAGAAAAACAACCGTGACGTGGGAACCGCACTGGTCGGTATCGAGCTTGCCGATAGTGCCAATCTCGAGCCCCTCCTCTCACGCATGCGGGAATCGTCCCTTCACATCCAGCATCTGCGCCCCGGCACACCGGAATACGACTTCCTTTTCTAGCCACTTTCCCGGCTAGTCGTTGGTAGCCCGCGTTTGCCTCTGTTGCTGTTCCTCCGGCCACCCGGCGCGTCGGGCTGCCAGCCGGAGGGGTCACCCGTCTTTCAAGGGAGATTCGGGTGGGCACCAGGCGTGGGTACGCATGTCAACTCGTGGTCCGCGGGCACAGGAGTACCCGGCCCGCCTGTCCGTCTGTGGTGGTGGGGGAGTATGTGCAATGCCCTCTTCATCCCACAACGGGAGCGCTGCCTTCCACACGTGGCTCGTCCCGTCGGCGCGAACAACGCGCTACCATGGTGCCAGTTCCCCATAGTCGGCCATGACCCTGCCGACGTACCGGGAGCCACAGCCTGCGACTGCTCCGATAGTGGAGTACGATGCGACGAAGCCGCGAGGGATGTGCTGAACAGTCGTGACAATGGCCTCGGCGAGGGGAGGCAGCAGGGTCGGCGTCTGTGCCGACCGGGACTGCGCCTCTGCCTGCTTATGAGGTGTGGTGCACATCTGTAAGAATGGCGAAGCTCCAGGGGGGAAGAAGCGTTCCTTCCTCGCCAATGGTTGGGTCGGTGAAAGAATACACCAAGGTGCCCGTGTACGGGGCTGTCACCTCGGAATCGGAAAGGTTTGCCACGATGAACGCATCCGCATAGCCGAAGCCGATCCACGAGTCCGTGTGTTCCACAGTGAGCTCAGACAACCACGGACGGGTGAAGCGAAGCGAGGAGCGCAAGCGGAAGAGGGTCTTATAGGCTTCGAGAACGCGTGCGTTTTCCTCGGTGAAGTCCCAGTCGAGCTTGGCCGATTGGAACGTTTCTGGATCTGCGGGATCGGGCATCGCCGCCACGGTTTCCTCGTTCATTCCCTGGTAGCGGAACTGGCGCTGACGTCCCTCGCGGGTGAGGCGGTCCAGCGCGTCATCGCAGTGCGAGCAGAAGAACGGGAACGGTGTCTGGGCACCGAATTCCTCTCCCATGAACAGCATCGGAGTGTAGGGCGTGCACAGTACGATCGCGGCCTTGAGCACCAGTTTCTCGGCGCTGAGGTATTGCGATGGACGGTCGCCGGCCGGGCGATTGCCGGTTTGGTCATGGGTTGTGGTGTATGCCAAGAACCGGAAAGCGGGCACCGCATCTACGTCCAGGGTACGACCGTGCTTGCGTCCCCGGAATGAGGAGTAATTTCCGTGGTGATAGAACACGTGTGCAATCGTCTGCGCAAGGGCATCCATGCTCGCGAAGTCCCGGTAGTAGGTGTGCTCTTCCCCGCTTGTTAGCACGTGGAGCGCGTGGTGGAGATCATCCTCCCACTGCGCGTCCAGTCCAAACCCGCCGAGCCCGGAGGCACCACGCGGCGCAACGAGGCGAGGATCGTTTTGGTCTGACTCGGCAATGAGGGTCTTTTGAATTCCCGTTGTCGCTTCAATTTCTGTGGCGAGGATAGACAGCTCCTCTAACAAGTGGATCGCCCCCGTATCCACCATCGTCTGGACGGCATCCAGGCGCAGGCCATCGATATGGAACTCCGTTAACCACTGGCGAGCTGCTTCGAGAACGTATGCGCGGACTTCGTCAGATCCAGAGTCACAGTAGTTGACCACATCGCCCCAGTCGGTGGCTGCAGTCGACATGTACGGGCCAAACATCCCCGTGTAGTTGCCCACAGGGCCGAAGTGGTTGTACACCACGTCCAGGATCACAGCAATGTTCTTGTTATGCGCGGCGTTGACAAGGTGTTTGAGCCCATCTGGGCCACCGTAACTTTCTTGCACACAGTGCCAATCCACACCGTCGTAGCCCCAGTTGCGTTCCCCTCCGAAGGGCTGTACAGGCATCAGCTCGATCGTGGTGACACCGAGCTCAATGAGGTAGTCAAGCTTTTCCTCGACACCCGCGAAGGTCCCAGACGGAGTAAACGTACCGACGTGCAGTTCGTAAATTGACTGCCCCGGGAGGATCCGCCCCGTCCAGTGGTCATCACCCCACTCAAAGTCATCGGCGTACACCTGGGACAAGCCAGTAACACCGTCCGGTTGCCTGCGCGTGCGTGGGTCGGGGAGGGGATCGGTCCACGTGTCACCGAGCTGAAGCCGGAAGCCGTAGCGGCTCCCGGGCGCCATTTCAGCGTCTGAGCACCACCAACCGTCTGCAGCTGCGGCGTGGTCACACGGACGTGGGTGCATAGGAATGTCCTCACCATCAAGGTGAAGGTGGACGTCGGAGGCGTTCGGTGCCCAAACACTGAAATTCGTCATACCTCAAGGGTATGAAAGCGTTCCGTACGTGTCAAAGACCTGTGTAAAGTGATAAACCATGCATGCCGATGCCGAATACCTCCTACCGGATGCCACCGCCTCCGTCGTAGCCGAGCTGGAGATTAAACGGTCCCGTTTTATTTCGCACGTCGGGCGCGTTCAATCAGAAGAGGAAGCGCGCCAGTTCATTGGCAACATCAGGACGCAGTACCCCGATGCGCGGCACCACTGTAGCGCTTATTATTACCACGTCGACGGGTCAAACCCCGTGGAGCGTTCATCGGATGACGGCGAACCGTCGGGCACAGCCGGCAAGCCGATTCTCGATGTCCTTACCGGATCCGGCCTGCAGGATATCGCCTGTGTCGTAGTTCGCTATTTCGGTGGAATCAAGCTCGGCACGGGCGGTCTCGTTCGCGCCTATTCCGATGCCACAACGGCAGCGCTGAAACTGGTGCGCCCCGTGAAACGCTCCCTTCGGCAGCTGGCGACGGTCAGATTTTCTCATGCTGATGCCGGCCGCTACGAGGCCGATCTGCGCGCGCGGGGTTATCACATTTCCGATGTTCGCTACGGCTCCGACGTACTGATGACACTGGCTATTAAGCCGAGTGAGCAGGATGACCTGCACGCCTTTATACAGTCCTTAACTAAAGGGGACTGCGAGCCAGATTTTGGCGCTACCATGTGGGTGGAACTGCCAGCGTAAGCACGTTTACAATAAGGCACTATGAGCATGCAACGTTATCCTCAGAACCCTATTGAGCGCCGTAAGCAGGCCGTTCGCCGTTACTCCAAGAACGGAGTACTCGGTGTATCCGGAGGTGTGATCGGCGGGCTTGCGCTGTGGGCACTGACGGAGGAATTCTCCCTGATGGTGATCGGTTTGGTCGTTGCCGTTGTGATTGGTGTGTACAGCTGGACCAAGGTGCGGTCCATCGTCAATCACAAGGACAACTACTAGGACATCTATGAGTGACATCGCGCTGGGGAACCCCAGTGACTCTGTGCGCATTGATCAGTATGTGTGGGCGGTACGGCTATACAAGACCCGGTCTGCAGCATCTGATGCCTGTAAGGCTGGGCACGTCAAACTCAACGGGGAGGCGGTGAAGCCCTCCGAAAAAGTTGTGGCAGGTGATCGGATCCGCGCGTGGGTGGCGCACCGGGAACATATCATCGAGGTTGTACAGCCGATTAAGAAGCGCGTGGGCGCACAGGTGGCTCGTGCAGCCTACCGCGACCACACACCGCCCCCGCCACCCAAGGAAATCCTTGCTTCAATGCCACGCCGGGATCGGGGAGCTGGCCGCCCGACAAAGAAGGATCGGCGTGCGTTGGATAAGCTTCGTGGCCGTTCGGCCCGCTAATTTCCCTGCACGCGTTTTAATCAAAAACATGCCACAGGTGAATACCTGTGGCATGTTTACTACGGCTTGTAATACGATGCCGGTGTAGCTCGTCGATCCTGTTTTTGCTTTTCGACGACTAAAACGACGGTTTTTACTTACTGGAGCCGGCTGTGCCCCACTCTGCCGGCGGAAAATCGATACCCAGCGGGCGGAAGAAGTCCGCGATGGCGAGAGCCCAGACGTGGAGGAAATCGAGCAGCTCAGGGAAGTTCGAAAGAGAAGACAAGAAAACGTTCCTTTCATTGGGTTTTAACCGGTAATGCGTTATAGCTTAACCTTTGCGCGCTCGCATCTCAACGGTGGCGTGCGGGTGCCGTCTGACGAAGCATCATTCGGCCTCATGCTTGCGACGATGTGCCTCCAGCTTGCGTAGCCTGCGTTGTAGACGAGAGGGGCGTCTCTCTGCGCGGTAGCCGGTATTGCCCGTGCGGGCGATGTGGGAGGCACCGAAGCGGGCGAGAAGAAGATCGTCGACAAGCCGAACCTGGCTTGGAACATACTGGTACTGAAGCGCATCCAGAACCTGAGAAACGTCCTCGGGGCCGGCGATGGCCTCTACATCAGCGACAGTGCGAATACCATTAGCTGTCAGAATTTCCTCCAACCAGGGGTAAACCTCTGACTTCGAGCGGGGGAACTTGTCACCGAGGAGGAGAGTGAGCACGTGTGGCAGGTTCCCATCCGTGAGCGGAACGTTACCGGCTACCGGATGCGAATCAGCGCGAATATGCGCGATCTGGTCAAATTGCTGATCCGCGAGCTCAATGAGGCCGGCGGCGAGGGTAAACGAGCGATCAATTGCGGGGTCTGCACCTGTGCCTGCACCCTTGTAGCGGATATCGTGTTCGAACTCCGCCCAAGCGTGCTGCAGGATGGTACGGAGCTGGACTTCGAAGACAAGACCCGAATAGGCTTCCAGATCCTCCGTCTGCGGGGTGACTTTGACGATGAGGTGGTGGGAGCCATACCCGAAGCCGCCAGAAATGCGCGTCTCGGCGGCTTTGTCCACACTACGCAGGACAGTGAACATCCGCTCGAGGGTCTCGATCACGCGAGGGATTTCTGTGGAATGGTAGGTGATGATGCGTGCGCCCACGACATCGCTGATCTGCTCCCACGGCTTGAGGTACAGCAGGTTCCCATCACTGTCGTACTTCGTCGCTTTGGCAGCAAAGGACCGCCACGACTTGATTCGTGTGTCTACACGGTCGTAGGCAATACCCGCGTCGGAGACGCTATCTTCCAGCGCGAACCGAATATCGCTCTCCAACGTGGGATGACTGGCGACAAACGAATCGTACTCATTTTCCAGTCGGTTGAGGTCAGGCTTATTCATCGGCGGTGTTTCTAATCAGAAGGGCGGTGGGGAAATAATTTAACAGGCCGTCGACGGCGACGGTTCCAGACACCGTACGGCCGGTCAACACCTCCGTCCACGTGCCCTCGGGGACAGTCAGAGTGGTATCGCCCCAACCACCGCGTGCCATGAGCCGGAACGGTGTGCGTGTAGCGACGGCAATCACATCCACGCGGTCGGGGCGGGGGCCTCGACCCAGTCCAATGAGATTATCCTCTGCCTCGCCTTCCGCAAAAACAGCCTGGTAGTCGCTTCCCACGAAGTCGTTGGCGTAGTGGGAGCGGACGTGGAGCGCCGCTGCCACCACTACCTGCTTTGCCTCGTTGTAGCGATCGAGGAGATGTGCGTAGGGAACATCGTCGTCCCGGTGTGCCGACTCGTTAGCAACTACGTCACCGACGGTAAAGGAACTTTCCTCCTCACCGCGCAAAACCCGCAAAGTTTTCTCCAGCGAGGCACGACGGGCCTCGTAATCAACGAAGCGACGGTTGTCGGGGTCCACGAGAGAATCAACGAAATATTCCTCACCCTGGTAAATATCGGGAATTCCCGGAGCGATGAGCTGCAGGAGCTTGCGTCCCAAGCCGATGAGAGTGGCAGCGTGGGCGAGCGGTCCAACGAACTGCGTGATGCGCTCGGAAACCGGCCCGTGCAAGAGAGCCTTCACCCAGTGCAGGGTGCGCTCTTCAAACTCTGCATCTTGCTCTGTCCACGTCGTGTATAAACCAGCCTCTCGGATGGCCTTTGTCGTGTACGCCAGCATGCGCTTCTCATAGTCGTCCGTAATGACTCCGTCCACGGGCCACGTCCCCAGGAGATTTTGCAGCAGGAAATGCCCCGTTGCACCGTCCGGTGGGGGAGTGATGGAGGTGATCTCGTCGACAACCTCCGAGAAGTCACCAGGGCAATCGGCGAGCTCAATGATACGGGCTCGCACATCCTCGCCGCGCTTCGTATCGTGCGTGGATAACGTGGTCATGGTCTTCGGCCACAGACGTGCGCGCTCCTGCTGGAGGAGGTGAAACTCCGCCGCGGATACTCCGAAGCGTCCAGGCGCACCACCGACTTCGTTGAGTGCAACAAGCCGTGAGGAGCGGTAGAAGGTCGTATCTTCTACGCCCTTCGCCATGACAGCACCACACACCTGCGCGAAACGGGTAAATGCCTCACCACCGGAGATCAGCGCGGCGACGATGAGATCAAGCGTGGCGCGCCGGGATGGGAAGCGGCGAGAAAGATCTGCTGCCACGGTAGCAGTGACGCGAGTCAGCGATACATAGTCTGCGCGGTAGACAGGCATGGAGGCAACCAGCTGTTCAATCGTGGAGATAAGCTGCGTCTCCGTGACTGCGGATCCTGCGGTGGAGAAGTTATCGCGCCGGATAGCGCGCGCCAAGCGACGCACTTCAGCGGCGAGCTCCGAATGGGCAACATCCTTCTTTAGCACGTACTCGGTCGAACTGATTGCCTGCTCATCCCACGTGGATCCCGTGTGTTTGAGAGCCAACATAGACAGTGTGTTTTCGGAACTTCGAGCCACGAAAACCCCATCGAGCTCGCGCAACGCGTCGTAGCCAGTGGTTCCGTCTACCTTCAGGCGGGGGTCGAGAGCCTCATCGACAGCGAGGATCTTCTCAATCACTAACCAGCGGTCAGGTCCGACAACCTCGCGGAGCCGAGAGAGGTAGCCAAAGGGATCCGTGAGACCATCTGGATGATCAACCCGGAGGCCGTCGATAAGATCCTCTGCGACGAGTTCGCGGATGACGCGGTGGGAGTGCTCGAAAACGAGAGGATCTTCCTGCTTCAACCCTGCAAGCGAGTTAACCGAGAAGAAGCGTCTGTAGCTGATCACCCCGTCTCGCCAGTACATGAGTTTGTATGCCTGTCTGTCGTGGACCTGCTCCGGTGTGTCCGCAGAATCTGGATCATAGGTTCCCTCGGCAATGGGGAACAACTGATCGTAATAGTTGAGAACCGGTTCGCCCTCATACTCGGTGATCGTCAGCTTGTCTTCATCGCCAGGGCGGCCGAGAATAGGGAGCCCGAGCTTGCCACCGGCACCGTTATCTTCGTGCCAGTCGATATCGAAGTACCCCTCGAAGTGCGAGTCCTTGCCTTTCTTGAGCACGTCCCACCACCACGGGTTCTGCTCCGCATGTGCAACACCGACGTGGTTGGGAACGACATCGATAATCAAGCCCAGCCCTTTTTCTCGGGCAGCCCGGGAGAGCGCGACAAACCCTTCCTTTCCGCCGAGCTCGGGGTTTATCTCGGTGGGATCGATGACATCGTATCCGTGATTGGATTCTGGCACGGCAGTAAGGATCGGGGACAGGAAGAGGTGGCTGACACCGAGGTCTTTCAGGTAATCGAGGATCTCGATGGCATTGTAGAAGTCAAACGAGCGCCCGTGCGGATCTGCCTTGGGGCCGCGTAACTGTAGTCGGTATGTAGCTGTGATTGGTGTGGAAACCATGGAATTGCGTCACCCTTTCTCACATGTATAGGTCACTATTCTAGTGGCCCACACATCACACCGGGTTAGTGAAAGCTCTTGATATTAAAAGATATTCTCTATCGTTTGAGGTGAGAGACTGCTAATTCGCGCTCTCGCCTCGGTTGTCGCGCGCGTGGACAGTGCTCGGCGCGAACGTTTGCGGGGCTTTTGCACACTGATCTCCTTCATCCACCCGTCTCGGATGGTAAACGACTTCTCGGATATCTGGGAGGACGAGGCCCGGAAGATGGCTGAAACAACGGGGCCCAGAGACGGCGCGGAAGATGCGGTTGTGACAATAAGGGAGCCTTCTGCAGGAGCGAAATAGATGAAAAAACGCCCGCCAAGTTCCCTTTCGCAGTAGGAAGCAAGGTGGTGCGCTGTTTCCGGGTGAGTTAGCCAGCTTGTTGCGTGTGTCTCGAATGTGCTGAGCAGAACCGCATCTGTACCCAAAGGCGCGTGAGGGAGTGGGATCGAACGAAAAGGTGAGCGCTCATCTGCGCGTGAACGGTGCAAGAGACGCCCTGTTGCGTACTGCCACACTACTGTGAGCGGAGTAAGTAGAGCGTGCTCGTCGCCTTCACATAGCGTTCGTGGCAACTCAATCCCTGCGTGGGCCGGTTGGGGGCCCTGATGGTTAGCGGCGGTGACAATTGGGTCGGTGCAAAAACCAACGTGGAACCCATTGGTGAGAGTCAACGTAGCCGGAATCGACGTAGCGTCACCTTCGTGGATAGGAGTCCGCGCCCAGTCCGAGGTTCGCAGCATGGGAAGCATCCTGCGTACGGATGTGGGGGAGAAGACCGTAGGAGTGGGTGATTCAGACGGTGAGGTGAGGAGTGCATTCACTGTGACAAGGCTCGTTTCCGCCCCGCGCGACGGCAGTTTTCGGGGCCTGCACCTACGTACACGAAAAGTGAAAGTAGGTGCAGGCCGACAGAGCAGTGATGTGTCGGGGCCTAAAGTGCATCACGTACTCCTCTTACTTAGACGTGGTGACGCACGGCAATGGTTCCCCTAAAATGGCGGTTCGTTCTCCTGCGCGATAGCATCGGCATCGATGCCGAGTACTATGAATAACTTTTCTTTAGACCAGATAGCGATATCTTGGCCTTGTTCCTTCAGCTCCTCGGCCCTTTTCTGCTTCGATGTTTTCTTCGTCCACGCGCCGACAGCGCAGATGGTGGTTTTCTTCGTTACGTTCTTGCCGATGGTAGCGCCTTGATCGGCAATTTTGGACCACAACGTCCCCTTATCCAGGGGCTCAAAGTCTCCCGTGAGCGTAACGTTTTGCCCGTACAACAAGCCGTCGGGGTTAGCTTCTGTATTCGGCTCCGGGATCTTCTCCGGAGTAGATACCGCCGACCACGGTACGCCCCCGCTGCGCCGAGAGGATGTGCGTTTGTATCTGCCGTTTCCTGCCGCCTCTCTGGCACGATCCGGGGAAGATGACCTGTCGTGGCGAATCTTCTGCACGGAGCGAATACGACCTTCGTTTCTTATCTTTCCCATCGTGAACCCCGTTGACGCGATGAATTCGGGGAATGAGCCAGTGAACCCGTCAATGCTTGCCAGTGAGGTGATGATCCGAGCACAAGCTTCAGCGTCATCTGCAGCGCAGTGGTGGTGTTCGAGGGCGATGCCCAGACCTCGGCACACATCGGGCAGGCGATTCGTGGCAAAGCCGAGATCGCGGGACCGGGAAAGCGCCAGGCTGCAGCCGAACTCGTTCGGTGCCGCAGCACAGTGCGATGCGTGGCAGGCGCGTGCGAGGGCTGTGAAATCAAATTGCGCATTGTGGGATACCATGGGGAGCTCTCCCGTGAACTCCTTCACCAGTTCGTACCGCTGGGCAAAACTCGGCTCCCCTTCGATGTCCTCCGGCCGGATGCCGTGAATCGCAATGTTCTCGTCGAGGAAATCCTCCATTCCCGGTGGTGGTGTGCAGCGCCAGGTTGCTTGCTCTTCTACCAGGCCATTGAGAACCTTGGTGACACCGATTTCGATAATCGACCCCCAGTCATCGTTGGCTGTCTCCACATCGATAGCGACAAAATCCAATCCGGGGATTGGGGTGGACTCGCCAACCGGATCATCGCCGACACGAACGCGCGCCACGTCCGCGACGAATTGCTGCAGGGCTGCGGTTTGTGACCGCTGGAAACGGAGGGTGACGGAAGCACCGCTCGTGCGGGTGAGTGTCACCGAGCCGAGCGAATACGGGGTCGGCTCAATGGTTGCCACGTCAGTAATATCTGCGGCGGGGAGGGTGGTTTCCCCAGCATTTAGGCTCGTGAGGAGGGGAGAGTAGTAGATGTTAATGGTTCCATCCGCTATCGCCACCGTAGCTCCATGTGCAGTGAGCACTGTCCTTTGCCCCTTCTGTTGCCGTTGTGTGCGCGTCTCGCGCGCTGATTTATTCCCCTATTTTACCGCCCAGAGGAACATGCGTTTTTCTCGCTTCGAACAAGCATCGTGTACAGCAATGACCCCGACGGTTAACGAAATAACTGCATTTCACTAACAGTCGAGGTCATTGTAGGCCCTACGGTCATTGGCGGACTAACCGTTCAGGGCGGTGGTGAATGCTCTTTTTGCTCCCACTTAGCCTTCGTAGCCCTTCACGGATCCGCCACCCTTCGGGGCACCGGACACCGGAGGATCGTTCTGCACGGCGACGATGGTGGAGCGGGCAGGAATCATGACCTTCTCACCAGCGGTCAGGATAACACCACTTTCTACATCGCCACGGGGCTCAGTCGTATCGATGAGAACCTTCCAGGAGGCACCGTAGGTGCCGACCGGAATCGTGAATTCTACGTCGGTATGTGCCGCGTTGAAGCACAGGAGGAAGGAGTCGTCCTCCACCTTGTTGCCGCGGGAATCAGGTTCGGCGATCTCCTGGCCATTGAGGAATACCATGAGCGCTTTACCGAAATAGAAGTCCCAGTCCGCTTGGTCCATGAGTTTGCCGTCTGTGGCGAGCCATGCGATATCGCGGTGTGCGGACTCATCACCAAGGGGGCCACCCGCGAAGAACTGGCGACGCCGGAACACCGGGTGGTCCTTGCGCAGTTGGATGAGACGCTTCGTGAACTGGAACAGATCCTGGTTTTCCTCGTGCTTGGACCAGTCCAGCCAGGAGATCTCGTTGTCCTGGCAGTAAACGTTATTGTTGCCAAACTGCGTGCGACCTAGCTCGTCGCCGTGGCTGATCATCGGCGTGCCTTGGCTTACCAGGAGCGTGGTGAGGAAGTTGCGGCGCTGTTGTGCCCGGAGGGCGTTGATCTCTGGATCGTCTGTTGGTCCTTCGACACCGCAGTTCCAGCTCCGGTTGTGGCTCTCACCGTCGCGACCACCTTCGCCATTGGCTTCATTGTGTTTCTCGTTATAGGAGACGAGGTCGTTCAATGTGAAGCCATCGTGCGCAGTAACAAAGTTGATAGAGGCCGTAGGGCGACGGTTGTTGTTCGAGTACAGATCCGATGATCCCGTCAGGCGAGATGCAAACTCGCCGAGAGTCGCAGGCTCCCCGCGCCAAAAGTCGCGGACAGTATCGCGGTACTTGCCGTTCCATTCCGTCCACAGGGGCGGGAAATTTCCTACCTGGTAGCCGCCTTCGCCGACGTCCCAGGGTTCGGCGATGAGCTTCACTCGCGAGACGACGGGGTCCTGCTGGACGAGGTCGAAGAAGCTGGATAGCCGGTCAACGTCGTGGAGCTCACGTGCGAGAGTGGACGCGAGGTCGAAGCGGAAGCCGTCGACGTGCATTTCCGTCACCCAATAGCGGAGGCTATCCATGATGAGCTGCAGGGAATGGGGATGGCGGACGTTGAGGGAGTTTCCTGTGCCCGTGTAGTCCATGTAGTGCTGCGGATCGCCGTCGACAAGGCGGTAGTACGCGGCGTTGTCGATGCCTCTGAAGGCAATCGTCGGACCCATGTGGTTGCCCTCTGCCGTGTGGTTATACACCACGTCAAGGATGATCTCGATTCCTGCCTCGTGGTAGGCGCGAACCATTCCTTTGAACTCGCTTACCGCGTCACCGGGACGAGTAGAGGCAGAGTAATCCTGCTGTGGGGCGAAGAATCCGAGAGTGTTGTAGCCCCAATAGTTCCTCAAGCCCAGTTCGCGGAGGCGATCATCCTGGAAAAATTGGTGGATGGGCATGAGCTCGAGAGCGGTGATTCCCAGATTCTGGAGGTACTCAATAATTGCTGGGTGGGCTAGCCCTGCGTACGTTCCGCGGATGTTCTCTGGGATATCAGGGTGGGTCATCGTGAGACCCTTGACGTGGCCCTCGTAGATGACTGATTCGTTGTACGGAATCTTCGGGGCCTTGTCGTCTCCCCAGTCAAAAAACGGATTAACAACGACTGACTTCATCGTATGGCCGAGGGAGTCTTCCGTGTTGCGACCTTCCGGGCTATCGGGGTTCGTGATGTCGTAGGAGAACAGGGACGGGTCACCATCGTAATCGCCGTCGAATGCGCGGGAGTACGGGTCGACGAGCAACTTGTTTGGGTCGCAGCGGTGGCCGTTGGCGGGATCATAGGGTCCATGAACGCGGTAGCCGTAGCGTTGTCCCGGCTGGATACCCGGGAGGTAAGCGTGCCAAATGTTGGCATCAACCTCAGTAAGCTCGACCCGTGTCTCATTGTTTTCGCTGTCGAGCAAGCACAGTTCTACTTTGTCTGCAATGTCGCTGAACAGTGCGAAATTGGTGCCTGCGCCGTCGTATGTCGAACCGAGAGGGTACGACTGGCCGGGCCAGATTTCCATAGAAGGCTGATTTGCTTCACTCATAATGCGCCAGTTTATCGTCTATTTTTCGCAACTGTGAGTTGACAGCACGGACCAGAAAGCAACTATCGAGAGAAAGTTATGTTTGCCTTAAAAAACAGTGCACTACCTGTGGATTAGCTTGACGTGAGACAGGTAGCAGAAATTTGTACTCATTTCCTCGCGACGCTTCATGAAGTACCAGGTAGTCCACCATGTTGAACAATGTATGGAGGTATCCCTTTGGTTGTGATGAGTGCTTCGCTTCCGTGGGGTGGCCTCACTCACGCGCGTGGGCAATCCCGTAATCCATGTCAAGTGTGTGAATGGACACACCGCCGATTGTACGGATCCTGTAAACAAGATAATCCGGTTGTGTACGTCTAAATGAAGACAAAACTCACTGGTGCTCAACGCCCACTGGCGTTGGAAACAAACTGGTGCTGGAAACCCATTGGAGTGAGATAGGGCGCGAACGGAAGAATGGTGGTCGATGGGGGTGAAGCTAATGTGCGACGTAACTCATGTGGTGCGCATACCGGGCGGGATACTTAAAGGACTACGAGTGTGGTTTATATACGGCACCTTTCGTGGATCGCTCCAGCGTGTGACGGGGAAGCGGGCATGTTTCCCAATCTTTGCAGGAATTCGCGTGTAGAGCCCGGAGTCCTGAATTGTCGCTGAGCTTAGCGATGCGGAAACGACCATCTCAGCGATCGAGCAGTGCGGTGCCAGAAGCGTCCGTGGAGGCTCAGTCTCAAATCCCGTCCCGTTCACAGAGGGAGGAGTTTGAGAGGTGGTAGTACTTTCTACGAGGCCGAAATTCCGCGGAGAATTGTCTCCAGCCCTTCTTCGAACAGTCGGTTCGCTTCGGTTTCCTCTTCTTCTTGCAGGTCGGCAATCTTTGCAGCGACGCGAGCAGCGCCCTTATCGTGGCTCTCCTTAGTGGCCTTTGCGTCGAGGGCTAGGAGCTGAAGCTGGAACTGCTCGTACTGGACATGACCAAGCGTGAAGCTCAAGAGGGTGGAGGCGGCGGTTTCGCTCAATGACTCGTCGGGCATCCGAATGAGGCGAATGAGATCCTCCCGGACTAGCCCTGAGTTGTTGGCCGCTGCGACGACCTCGCAGCCATCGCGGAACTGCAGCATTGCTCGCCGAAGTTCACGGAGCATATCCGCAGTGGTGTCTTGGTCGGTGTCAACGTAATCGATGATTGCATGTCCGATAAGGGCGATGAGCTCCTGCTTGTTTTTCACATGCCAGTAAATGGAACCCGGCGCAGAGTTAAGCTTGCCTGCGATCCTTCGGATAGTCATATCCGCTAGACCGTATGTATCCAGAATTTCCAGCCCGGCTGCAATAATTTTATCTCTGTCCAAGTGCACGTTAGGCAATTGTAGTGGAAACTGTTGTGTTGGGGCATGAGGGCGTGGAGAGATTTTCCACTCCCTCCACGTAGACGTTTGCAAAATGTCTTTAACCAGAGAATTTATTGCAAAAAGTTCCTCTATCTTGCCGGACTATTTCCCCCATTTTTCTGTCTCGCCCTCCCCTCCACCGCTATGATCTCGTTCCTTTATTTTTCGTTGTGAACTTTTCCCTCTACTGGGGCAGGCTAGGCGGTCGTCGCGCAGCGCGGTCTGGGTGGCACCCCCATGCTCATCGTGCGCCTACCCTTCTTACACTTTGTAGTGCCTACCCATCTAGCGCCCATCTAATACATCTAGCACTTTTCGAGTTCGCCAGTTAATGGGGCGGGGAGAATACGAGACGGAGAAGGTTGGGATGTAGAGGCTGGCAAAAAGATGTCTGTGGCGTAAAGCTTGCCGGGGAGGGTGAGGGTTGCCTGCGGGGAATCCGTGAAGTCCCGTAAAAGCTCATTGGATCTGTAACAGCGGAAACAGTGCGGTGATAATGTAAGTGAAAGATTGGAAAGTCTGCTACCGTGCCATCTGGTAAGTGACCACGTCTGACCGTATGTAATCAAGCGGAACCGTTCGTTACCGCCCTGGTTCTAGGTTTTTTACGGATCTGAAGGCGATGCCGGGTAACTGGCAGCGTCCTTTCGCACGCCGTAACCGCGCGAATGTGGGGAAGACGGTGTATCTTGGAAAAACACGGTGACACGACCATAAAGTTATAAGGAGACGAAAAACATCGTGAAAATTAGTGCAGGTTCGAAGAAGTTTATCGCCCTGGCAATGGCAGCCACCGTTGCTCTTAGCGCCTCTGCATGCAGCAAGGAAAACAAGGATAAGGCTGCAGATCAGGTGACGGAGACCAACGTGTCCACCCGCACGACGCAGGTGACCGCAGCGCCGGAGGAGACTTCGAGCTCCGCTGCGCCGTCTCCAACGACGAAATCTGAGGCTCCCGAAACTCTCGTAGAGGAGCAGGGTGCTCAACCTGAGATAGCGCCACTGCCGCAGGTTCCGGCTCCTGAGGTTCTCGCCCCCGTTGAGGGTGAACCTGCAAGTGCGGAGGACGCTCAGGCGATTGCGGACCTCGTCCAGTCTGTGACCTGGGCACCGACGCTGCGCGCCTTCATGGGCAACTTCCTTGAGAACACGTGTCAGCGAGTGATTGAGCAGGCCGGTGGCCAGGGTGCCGTTGACCTGTCTCAGGTTCCAGAGATCCCGCTTGAGCAGATCCCGCAGTACCAGGAGACCCGCTCCACCATTGATGCCGTCGAGGACATCACCGTCAACGGCAACGAGGCTTCCGCATGGGTGACGACGACATCGCAGGGTAACACCCAGTCCGGCACGATGAAGTTCCTACGCGAGGACGGCCGCTGGAAGATGTGTAACTAGAAGCTAAACTTGTAGGCCATGACTGCAACAATCATGGCCCCCGCACTAACCCCACGCAGGATTGTCGGTGATATGTCCGGCATCGTCGCCGTGAGCCTCGTCCTTTCGGGCATCCTCGGCGCTGCGTGGGGTTTCTTCTCGCCAAAGGCCACTGTAGAGACTCTCGGGGATGGGACGTTTATACCGCCGGCGGATTACGGTGCCCACGATTTCCCCGTTTACGTTGCCTACCTCGTCATTGTCACCCTGGGTGGCGTGGCGATCGGCGCGGCAATGAGTCGGGTAAGCATGAAGGTGAGTGGCCAGCTTGTCGCTGTTGTTGTGGCTCTCGTTGCGGCACTGACTGTTGTGGCGGCGGGGCACTCAGTTGCGTACCTGCTTACCGATAGCGAAGGGCTGATGGGGCCGGAGGGGTCGGTGGTGACGGTGCGCAGCGCCGTCGAGGTCGGTGCTGCATTCCTGTGGGCTCCGCTTGCTGCAGCGATAACGTGGCTGTACGGTGCGTACACGGCCAGCACCCGCGCCGAATAAAAGTCTTACATGTAAGAAACATTGTTTTGACGTGGTGAAACGAGGATAATAGGCGGTTACACCCTTTTATCTCACGGTAAGGAGTCACCATGTCCACCACACCGTCTACAGCGGCCCCAGCTGCGGCATCGACAATGTTACGCACGATCGATATCTCCGCTCATTCCTACTCAGACCGAGAGTTGAGGCGGATCGTCCCCCGTAGCCACCAGTCTGTAGATAGCATGCTGGACACGGTGCGACCGATCGTCGAGAAGCTGAAAGAAGAGGGAGCGAGCGCGGCGCTGGCCTACAGCGAAAAATTCGACGGCATCCGACCGCCACACCTCCGCGTGCCCACAGAGGTGTGTGACGAGGCCGCCGCAGCACTTGATCCCGAATTGAAGAAGGCCCTCACCACGGCTATTACGCGCGTGCGGGCCGTCCACGAGGCGCAGAAACCGGCGGATGTCGAGGTCACGCTTGCCCCCGGTGCCACCGTGACACAAAAATTCATCCCCATTTCACGCGTCGGGTTGTATGTTCCTGGCGGTAACGCCGTGTATCCCTCCTCGGTGATCATGAACGTTGTTCCCGCCCAGGCAGCCGGTGTGACCTCCCTCGTTGTCGCCTCCCCGCCGCAGAAAGAAAACGGGGGCTACCCGCACCCCACGGTGCTCGCTGTCTGTTCCCTCCTGGGGGTGGACGAAGTGTGGGCCGTCGGTGGCGCCCAAGCCATCGGTCTGCTGGCCTATGGTGACGAGGGCTACGAGCCCGTCGATTTGATTACCGGCCCCGGCAACATTTTCGTCACCGCAGCCAAGCGACTCGTGCGCACCGTCGTCGGCATCGATGCGGAGGCAGGCCCAACCGAGATTGCGATCCTCGCCGATTCCACGGCTGATCCCACTCACGTTGCCTACGACCTCATTTCGCAGGCGGAACACGATGTTCTGGCCTCCTCGGTGCTCATCACCGATTCGGCGGAGCTCGCACGCGCCGTCGACGCAAAGGTTGCCGAACTCTACACCGTTACCCTCAACGCAGACCGGGTCGCTCAGGCACTCACCGGCGAGCAGTCCGCCATCGTCCTCACCTCCGGGCTTGACCAGTCGGTCGCCGTTGCCAACGCCTACGCCGCCGAGCACCTCGAGGTTCACACCCGCGACGCGGCGGCTGTTGCTGCTCGCATCACCAACGCCGGTGCTATCTTCGTCGGTCCGCACGCCCCGGTTCCCCTGGGGGACTACGCCGCAGGCTCGAATCACGTTCTGCCCACGTCCGGGTCTGCTCGCTACAGCTCTGGCTTGTCGACGCTCACCTTCCTCAAGCACGTCGACATCATCGACTACGACGCCGCAGCACTCGAGGAGATCGCCGACGATGTCATCCGCCTGTCCCAAGAAGAACGCCTGCCCGCCCACGGCGAGGCCATCACCGCACGGAGGACCAAATGATTGAGCTCCCCATCCGCGAGGACCTAAAAGGCAAAAGCCCGTACGGTGCCCCGCAGTTGAACACGCCTGTCCGCCTCAACACCAATGAGAACCCCTATCCACCAAGCGACGACCTCGCCCGCGAGATAGGGGAGGAGGCCGCCCGTCTAGCCGTCACCCTTAACCGCTACCCAGATCGTGATGCCGTTCAGCTGCGTACAGACCTCGCGGCCTACGCATCCCGCGCCACCGGCGTGCCCGTCACCCACGACAACGTATGGGCCGCCAACGGCTCCAACGAGGTGTTACAGCAGCTCCTCTTAGCCTTCGGTGGCCCGGGGCGCACAGCGATGGGCTTTACGCCCAGCTATTCCATGCACCCGCTGCTCGCCGCCGGCACGTTCACCGAGTTCATCTCCGTGCCGCGCGACGACGCTTTCGCCATCGACGAGGATGCCGCCCTCGCGGCCATCGCAGAGCACCAGCCGGACATCGTCTTCGTCACCACTCCGAACAACCCGACGGGCAACTCCACCCCGCTCGCCACGATCCGCGCCATCGTTGAGGCGGCACCAGGAATCGTCATCGTCGACGAAGCCTACGCCGAGTTCTCCACCGCGCCGTCGGCTGCGGTTCTTATTGGGGAGTTCCCGGGAAAGCTCGTCGTGAGCCGCACTATGAGCAAAGCCTTCGACTTCGCCGGTGGGCGACTCGGCTATTTCATCGCCCACCCGGCGTTTATCGATGCCGTCATGCTCGTCCGCCTGCCGTACCACCTGTCCACCCTCACCCAGGCGGCAGCCCGCGTGGCGCTGGCGCACGCGGAGGAAACGCTGGCAAGCGTCGACAAGCTCAAAAAAGATCGGGATGCGCTCGCCGACGATCTGACAAAGCTCGGCTACCGCGTCATCGACTCCGATGCCAACTTCCTCATGATCTCCCACCCGAACGCCACCTGGCAGGACTTCCTCGACGAGGGCGTACTCATCCGCGACAACGGCATTGACGGCTACCTCCGCGTCACCATCGGCACACCAGAGGAAAATTCGAGGTTTCTCGCCGTCGCCACTAAGGTAAGTGCACATGCCTGACATGTCCTTCTCCACGCGCGAGCGGCCCGACAACGCCGCCGCTAAAGACCGCATCGCCCGCGTCGAACGAGCAACCAAGGAAACGACCATCGCCGTCGAAATAAACCTCGACGGCTCCGGCAAGAGCGACATCCAAACTGGCGTCCCCTTCTTCGATCACATGCTCCAAGCATTCGCCAACCACTCGCTCATCGATGTCAGCATCCACGCCTCCGGCGACACCGAGATCGACTGCCACCACACCGTCGAAGACACCGCCATCGTCCTCGGCCAAGCCATCAACGATGCACTCGGCGACAAACGCGGCATAACCCGCTTCGGCTCCGCCTCCGTGCCCATGGATGAAACGCTCTGCGAAGCCGTCGTCGACCTGTCCGGCCGCCCCTACTTCGTCATGCGCGGCGAACCCGACAACATCCTCACCTCCATCATCGGCGGACACTACGCGACAGTCATCAACCAGCACTTCTTCGAAACACTGTCCTACCACGCCCGCATCAACCTCCACCTCATCTGCCACCACGGCCGCGACCCCCACCACATCACCGAAGCCGAATTCAAAGCCGTCGCCCGCGCCATCCGCGCCGCCGCCACCAAGGACCCCCGCCAAGCCGGCGTGCCGTCCACTAAGGGAGCGCTGTAGCCCGTGGGACACTGGTTCGTCTACCTCATGTTCCTCATCGCCGGCCTCCTCGTCGGCGGTGCCTGGTCCATGTACAAAAACGGCTCCCTCAAGGGAATCATCGTGGTGGGGATTTTGGCGGCGGGGGCGCTGGCGCTTGCCCTCATGAGCTACAGCACCGCCCAATAACAACTTTTCCACAGCCGTCTCGACGAAACGACCTGCGAAAACTACGCGACGGTGGCCGGGGTTTTCCGGGCGAGGAAAAGTTATCCACAGAATCGTCGCGTACCCGTGCCATGGGTCGTGTGTGCACGTACCGTGTGCACCATGACAGCTTTAACGGACTACGCACGCCTCACGCGCGGACTCGATCTCCTGCGCGACGTGTACGAGATCGACCGCCGACACCCCAACTCGGTCGAGCTCGTCTCCGCTGCTGCCTACGTTTTCGAAAGCACCGCCTCCGCCTGGCTCACCGCCGCCCGCTCCTGGTTCGGCTCCGGCAACGACGATGCCCTCGCCGAGGCTGAGAGCCTCCCACTAGATACACTTATCGCCATTTCCCGCGCCATCTACAAAGCCGCCCCCGAGCTGCGCGAGGAACTTCGGACCGAGCTCGCCCGCAGTGCCCACGGGAAAACACCCGAAGCTGTGAGGGCACACGCCAAGCAGAAGCTGAAGGAAACCGTCACCGCCAAGGTCACCAACACCATGACCATCTCCCACGAGGCGGATGTTATGGGTATGAAGCACGCCCACCTCCGCCTCCGGGAAGCTCAGATGAACGAGCTTCAGGCCCGCGCGCTGGCGGTCACCTCTCTCAACCGCAACGAGCCGGTCGCCGTCCGGCTTGCCGACGGACTCCTCAAGCTCTTATCCGGTACCTCACCCGACTACAGTGACCACTTCAATCGGTCCCTCACCCCGGCCATCATGCTCACCATCGATGACTCCACCTACGTCGGCGACGGCAAGTTCGCCACCACCGACGGACAAATCATCGATGCCAAGGACTTTTGCGACTACACCCTCGCCCCCTACGGGTTTGTCTGCATCTACGACTCCACCGGCCACATCGGTGTCGAATACGAACTGCGCAACGAGCGCTTCGCCTCCGGCCACCTTCGCAACGCCGTCACCCTAGACCAAATCTTCTGCGCCCACCCCGGCTGCCACGAACTCGCCCAATACGGGCAGTTCCACCACACCATCGCCGTTGCCGATGGTGGCGTGGCCACCTCCGACACCATCATCCCCTTATGCAAGCCACACAACGCGCAAAACGACGACCATAAGGAACGAAACAAGAACGGCTGGCACGGCCGCCACCCAATAACAGGAGAAGCCGGCTACAACCCGCCTGGTAGCGAGGAGTGGTTCTACAACGGGCACCCATCCACCGCGTACAGCGGTAGGGCCATCCACCTGAGACATCGAAAGATGCGGGAGGACAAGCGTCGAAAAGCGAAGAGAAAGCGGAGACGAGCAACACCGTACACGCGTAGGCGAGGACGACGCTGGCTGTAATCGCAGCGCATGCCATACCCCTCCGGGGACGGAGGGGCTATTGGCATGCCCTAAATGGCCATTATCCGGTTTGAGTGCTTGAATGTGGTGGAGGATTGAAACTGAAGACAGAAAGGCGTGATACATGTCCAATAAGAAGGACGAGATTTCAAGTGTCTGGGAAGCGCCTGGATTCATAGCAGCCCTCATCGCCATCGCCAGCGCCTTCGGCGGGTGGGCCATGCTCTTGCCCGTGGTGCCCTATGCCGTACTTCGCGACGGCGGATCTGCCTCCCTCGCCGGCGCAACAACCGGCGTATTCATGGGGTTCACCGTCTGTACCCAGATGATCACGCCAAAACTCACAAGGCGATTCGGTTATTCCCCCGTCCTCGTATGCGCCGCCTTTTTGCTCGGCATCCCCGCCCTTGGCCATATCGCCAGCGTGAAAGCGATCCCCGTGCTCTCAGTCAGCGCCATCCGCGGCATCGGATTCGGTGCGCTGTGCGTAGCGGAGTCGGCTCTCATTGCCGAGCTCGTTCCCGTTCGCTTTTTGGGGAAGGCTACCGCGCTTCTGGGCGTCTCGGTGGGACTGTCCCAGTGCATCCTCCTTCCCGCAGGTCTCACCGTTTCCGAGGCTGTGGGAACCACGCCGGTGTACATTTTCACCGCAGTCGTTTCCTTGATGTCGGCGCTCATGTGCCTGCGCATTCCGCGGTTGAAGCCACAAGCTGCTCCACGCAATAAGTCCCGTTTCACTGAAGACGGCCGATACTTGGCACCGACGTGGAAACTCGTGCTAGTTCCAGCTCTGTGCATCTGCACTGCGGCAATTGCTTACGGCGCAATCTCGTCTTTCCTTCCCAACGCCGTGAAAGAATCGATGCCGGCCCATGGTGCTCTTATTGGGGGTGCGCTTCTCGCCGCCGTCGGCTTCGCCCAAATGATATCCCGCTACTTCGCAGGCGTCGTCGCCGATAAGAGGGGAGTCCCCGGTGCGACGATGATTCCGGCTCAGATCCTGGTTCTTATTGGGGTGGTTTTGCTTGCCGTCACCCTCACCGGCGCCCTGGCCTGGCCGTGGCTTTTCGTCTGCGTGCTGGTGTATGGCCTGGGGTACGGCGCGATCCAGAATGAGTCGATGTTGGACATGTTTACGCGGTTGCCGCGTTCGAAGTTGTCGGAGGCGAGTGCGTTGTGGAATATGTCGTTTGATTCTGGCACGGGGCTGGGGAGCCTCTCATTGGGGTTTGTTGTCGCGTCCTCTGGGTACGTGGGTGCATTTTCGACGGCGGCGGTGATTGTCGCTGTGGCACTTTCGTTGAAGATTGGGGATACGATTATGGGTAATCATCGGATTGTGGAGTATGACAATACGGCTGTGCGGATGCGTCAGTTGGCGCGTTTGGGTAAGCGTGTGGCTGGTCGTGCTCCGGTGTTTTCTCGTCGTCGGAAGAAGTAGGTGTGTGATGGTGCGGCCATCGGTTGCGATTGTTGATTACGGTGCGGGCAATTTGTTTTCGGCCGCGCGCGCTTTGGAGGAGGTGGGTGCGTCTGTTTCGGTGACGGATCGTCCCAGCTTGTCGACGGATGGCGTGCTCATTCCCGGCGTTGGTGCCTTCGCGTCCGCGATGGAGGGACTGCGGTCTGTGTCTGCGGCGCGGATGGTGGAGGAGCGTCTGGCCGGTGGGCGTTCGGTGTTGGGGATCTGCTTGGGGTTGCAGGTGATGTTTGATAGTGGCGTGGAAAATGACGTGACGACGCGTGGTCTGGTCCAGTGGCCGGGCACGGTGGAGTCGTTGGGGGTGACGCCACTGCCACATATGGGGTGGAACACGGTGGAACGTGATGCGTCGTCGCGGATGTTCGCGGGTATCTCCCCCAATGAGAGGTTTTACTTTGTGCACTCCTACGGCGTGTTGGAGGACAACTTCGATCGGACCCCGCCGTTTTCTGCACCTCTTATTGGGTGGACGGAGCACGCGGGCCGTCGGTTCATCTCCGCAGTGGAGGATGGCCCCCTGTGGGCGACGCAGTTTCACCCGGAGAAGTCTGGTCGTGCGGGGTTGCGTTTGTTGTCTAATTGGGTCGATTCGCTGTAGTAGGATCGGTTGTTATGCTGACGCTTTTTCCTGCTGTTGATATTCGTGGTGGTAAGGCTGTTCGTCTGTTTCAGGGCAATGCCGGGAGCGAGACGGTGTATGGTTCGCCACTGGAGGTGGCGGAGGCTCTTAGCGGGGCGGGGTGGCTCCACGTTGTCGATCTGGATGCGGCTTTTGGGGAGGGGGATAATCGCGCAGCCGTGCGGGATATCGTCGATCGTCTGGGTGTGAAGGTGGATCTTTCCGGTGGGCTGCGGGATACCGCTGCTGTTGAGGCTGCGTTTGCTGCTGGTGCGTCGCGTGTGAGTGTCGGCACAGCTGCGGTGTCTGATCCTGCGTGGGTGGGGGAGCTTGTTCGTCGGTTTGGTGACCAGGTTGCGGTTGATTTGGCCTGCCAGCTTGTCGACGATCAGTGGCGGGTGTCCACTCATGGGTGGGTGTCGGATGGTGGAGACCTGTGGGAAGTCCTGGAGGCGCTCGACTCTCAGGGGTGCCGGCGCTTCGTGGTTACCGATGTGTCTAAAGATGGCGCAATGACAGGCCCCAATGTGGAACTGCTGCGGGAGGTGGTTGCCGCCACGGATGCGACAGTGACAGCCTCCGGCGGTGTATCCACGCTTGCTGATTTGGAGAGCCTTGCCCGCTATGAGGACGAGGGGATCGATGGCGTGATTGTAGGAAAGGCTCTGGTAGAGGGAGCCTTCACTGTTGAAGACGCACTGCGAGCGCTCGAGAAATAAGTACCGCTATGGAGGTGCAGCGACTTGCTGATACGGCTGAGCAGCTCATCGTCAGCCAGTGGGATGACTTTATGGACGGTTACGGCAGGGCGACGGCACGCAGAAAACGCGATGGTTCGCCGGTAACGGACACAGACGAGAACATTGAATCTCGGCTGCATACGCTCTTGGAAAAAGAGACGGGAATCGCTGCGGTGGGGGAAGAGACCATCGGTTGTGTGAGCAGCAGGGGGGAAGAGGTTGCCCGCTTGCACGATGCTGTGGAGGGGCTTTGCTATTGGGTGGTGGATCCCATTGACGGCACGTCGAACTATCTGCGTGGTAATCCCTCGTGTGCGATACTCGGAGTTTTGATCTCCAATGAGAGGCCTCTTATTGGGGTGACCAGCTTACCCGCGTTTGAGACGACGATCACCAGTATTGTCGGCGAGGGTCTCACAGTCACTGTGCGAGGCGAACGTCGCTGCTTTCCGATGAGAAAATGGGGTGCAGACGACGGTGGTGAGGAATTAGTTGAGGCCTTGGTGCCAGATTTTTTGGCCGACACGCGCCGCATCGTTTCGGGTCTTATTGAGCGTCCGCAGCCGCGGTTGCGTATTTCTGGATGCGTCGGTGCCAATCTGGGGCTTGTCGCAGCGGCGGGTGTGGGTACGACGGTATCCATGAGCCCGCATGTGTGGGACAACGGGGCCGGGGTGTGCCACCTCCTCGCGCGTGGTGCGTACGTGACAGACTTGCGAGGAAACCCGTGGTCGATCGGCTCGGATGGGGTTATTGGGGGAGTGGAAGAAACAGTGAAGCAGCTGAGTGCGTCTTTGCGAAGGATTGGAAGGTAGCAATGAGTGTCGGTGTGAGAGTTATTCCGTGTCTCGATGTAAAAGACGGCCGTGTGGTGAAGGGGGTTAATTTTGCGGGCCTGCGTGATGCTGGAGACCCGGTTGAACTCGCCGCCAGGTACTTCCAAGAGGGGGCGGATGAGCTGACTTTTCTGGACGTGTCTGCGACGGTGCAGGGCCGGGAGACGATGCGCGATGTTGTCCGGAAAGTTGCGGGCTCCGTCTTCATCCCGCTCACCGTCGGTGGGGGTGTGCGCAGCGTGGGCGATTGCGCGGAATTGCTTCGATGTGGGGCGGACAAGGTGAGCATCAATTCGGCTGCCGTTGCTGATCCGGGGTTAATCAATCAACTGGCTGAGCGGTTCGGTCGGCAGTGCGTTGTGTTGAGCCTCGATGCGCGTCGGACGGGAGAAGGAAACTTCGAGATCACCACCCACGGAGGCACCCGCGGGACCGGAATCGATGCAATTGGCTGGGCCCGGGATGCGGAGCGACGTGGCGCAGGTGAAATCCTCGTCAACTCGATGGATGCTGATGGCACGAAAGAAGGTTTTGACCTGGAATTGTTGCGTCTCATCAGAGAAGCTGTGTCTGTCCCTATTATCGCCTCCGGCGGTGCGGGAAAGGCCGATCACTTCCCGCCTGCGGTGGAAACTGGTGCGGATGCGGTGCTTGCTGCCAGCATTTTCCATTACGGGGATGTATCCATTGGGGCGGTGAAGAGGGCGCTGACCCGAGCAGGCTATGCCACTCGTCCAATAAGAACTCTGCCGGAAGCGGTCGCTGCGAAGGTGCAGTTCAACGCGGATGGTCTCGTGCCTGCGGTTGTCCAGGCTGATAGCGGTGAGGTGCTCATGCTCGCGTGGATGGATGATGTGGCGCTTGCTGCGACGATTGAGACCCGCCGGGCGACGTACTGGTCGCGTTCGCGGAGTGAATACTGGGTGAAGGGCGAAACCAGCGGCCACATTCAGGAAGTGGAGGGTGTGTGGCTGGACTGCGACGGAGACACCGTCCTTCTCCGTGTGAAGCAGACAGGGGCCGCGTGTCACACAGGTATGAGGACGTGCTTTGACGCTTTTCCTGTCGCGCTACAGTAAAAGACCATGAATACCCGTTACGTCTGCCCCGCTGTCTTCGGACTTTCCGGTCTTGCCTCTTGGCTACTTGCGCGACTGCCGTGGATGCACGCGACAGTGAATGACGATAAGGCCGGAGATTCCGTTGAGGTGTTGAGCGGAGCCGCATGGGCGACGGAGCTGCAGATCGCCTCGTTTGCGCTGATCGCGTTTCTCCTCGTCGCCTTAGTTACCAAGTCCGCTGGTCGCCGCGTGACGGGGGTACTGGCGGCGCTGGCTGGTGCCGTGCTGGCGTATTCTCCGATCATGCTTCTCACTGCTGGTGCAGACAGCGACCGGGTGTGGAATATCCTCGCCACAGGTGCCGTGTCTGCTAAAGCCACGGACCCTGTGCGAATCAGCCATTGGGCGGAGATCACAGGTGTCGATGTATCAGCAATTGGGCCTGGATGCACGGTTGTTGCAGCAGCAGCTGCGATTGCAGCGGGTGTCATCCTGGCGATGCGTCCCGGTAAGGACACGAAAAAAGCGGACATGCTGGAAGCGACGGGTACACGGAGGCAGCAGCTGGAAAGCGACATTGAGGCGGCGCCTGATTCGGAGCGCGTCATGTGGGATGCTCTGGACGAAGGAATTGATTTAACAGGTAGAGACGAAGACCGGGGGTAGTCAACAGATATCGGTGGATTTCGTGCCGACTACCTCAGCGGGCTAATATTCTCGGCATGGCCACAGTTTTTGAGGAGCAGCACTACACGCGGTTACGCGTGCGGGCGGAGTGATGCATGATGGCCACCTTATTCGACAATATCCTTGAGGGCGTTATTGCTGATGTGGCTGCCCGCGAAGAGGTTGTGCCCTTCAAAGAGATCAAGCGTCTTTCGCGCAATGTTCCTCCTGCCCGCGATGTCCTTTCCGTACTACAAAAACCAGGTTGTTGCGTGATCGCGGAGATCAAACGCGCGGATCCGGTGACCAACCATGTTATGCCTGTAGCGGATCCTGCAGCTCTTGCTCGCTTGTGTGAGGAGTCGGGAGCATGCATCATTGGGTGCCAAACGGAGGGAAGGCGTTTTAACGGCAGCCTCGAGGATGTGCGCACGGTAAAAGAGAACGTCTCCACACCGGTGTGGTGTAAATCTTTCATCGTCGACCCGTACCAGGTGCACGAGGCGAGATACTACGGTGCAGATCTCGTTGCTCTCCAAGTTGCTGCCCTCGAACAGGATCGCCTCGTGGCTTTGCTCGACCGGGTTCACTCATTAGGCATGGAAGCAATCGTCGAGGTGGCTTCGGAGGAAGAAGCCGACCGCGGTGTTACCGCCGGCGCCCGCATCATCGGCGTGGACGCTCGTGACATGCGTACGCGGACAATCGATCGGGGGCGTTTCCCGCTTATTGCACCCGGGTTGCCCAGTTCGGTGGTGAAAGTGGCGTTATCAGGGGTGTCCACGCCTGTGGATCTGATGCGCTACGCGGGTGCGGGTGCCGACGCCGTTGTTGTGGGTGAGGCACTGTCGCGTTCGACTACACCGGATAGACTGTGCCGGTCGCTTGTGGCAGCCGGTATGCACCCGGCGTGCCCCTCAGCCCGTTAGGGTACATTGTTGTGGGTAGTAATCTCACAAGTGAAAGGTGCCTGCGTGTCCGAAACTATCCTTGCCACCATTCCCTCTCCACCCCAAGGGGTGTGGTTTATCGGCCCGCTTCCGATTAGGGCGTACGCGCTGTGCATCATCACGGGTGTCGTTGTTGCGCTGTGGTTGTCAACGAAGCGCTACGTTGCCCGGGGTGGCGATGCTGATGTGGTGATGGACGCAGCCGTAGTCGCTGTGCCGGCAGGTCTTATTGGGGGGCGCTTGTACCACGTTGCCACCGACTACGATTCTTACTTCTGTTCCACCTGTAACCCGGTGGAGGCCCTATACGTGTGGCAGGGGGGATTGGGCATCATGGGTGCCGTGATCCTTGGTGTTCTGGCCGTGTGGGTGATGATGCGCAGCAAAGGACTGCCAATTGCGCCACTGGCTGATGCTGTCGCGCCGGGACTCGTCTTGGCGCAGGCGATTGGTCGCTTCGGGAATTATTTCAACCAGGAGTTGTATGGTCGCCCGACGGATGTTCCGTGGGGTTTGGAGATTTACTATCGCGTTAACGAGGCCGGGGAGTCTGCCCCCGTGACCGGCCATTCGACCGGAGAAATCATGAGTGTCGTGCATCCGACGTTTTTGTATGAGGCGCTGTGGAATGTGGCGGTTTGTGTCTTTCTCATCTGGGCGGACAAGAAGTTCCAGATGGGGCGTGGTCGTGTGTTTGGTTTGTACGTCGCGTCGTATATGCTGGGTCGCTTCATGGTGGAACTCATGCGTGATGACGCGGCGACGATGGTCTGGGGTCTGCGGATCAACACCATTACCTCGACCGTATTTTTCCTGCTTGCCGTGTTGTTCCTGGTGGTGAGGAAGGGGCGAAGAGAAACACCTGCAGAGGTTGATCCGCGACCCTTAAAAGCAAACTAATACGTCGTTTTGTCCGTTTATGTTTGTTTATGTGGATTTTTTTCCTACGGTCTGACCTGCACGAATAGTGGGAGAGGTGGAAAAGTGACCGGTTTCATGTGGCCATTTTGTCATTTTTGACCTACCCTTTAGGCGTGCAAAGAAGAACTAAGATCGTGTGTACGCTCGGTCCCGCTGTTGCTTCCAAGGAAGGCATCAAGGGACTTGTTGAAGCTGGTATGAACGTCGCCAGGCTGAACTTCTCCCATGGCGATTACGAAGATCATGTAAAGAACTACAACTGGACCCGTGAGGCCGGTGACGAGACGGGCAAGGCTGTTGGCGTCCTCGCCGACCTCCAAGGCCCGAAGATTCGTCTCGGTCGCTTTATTGACGGTGCAACGGTGTGGAATGATGGCGAGATCGTCACCATCACTGTCGATGACGTGCAAGGCACGCACGACCGCGTGTCCACCACGTACAAGGGCCTGGCCAAGGACGCGAAGCCCGGCGACCGTCTGCTTGTCGACGACGGCAAAGTCGCCCTCGTCTGCAAGGAGGTCAAGGGCAACGATGTCGTGTGCGAGGTCGTCGAAGGTGGCCCCGTCTCCAACAACAAGGGTGTGTCCCTTCCTGGCATGAACATTTCTGTTCCTGCCCTGAGCGAGAAGGACATTCGCGACCTGCGTTTCGCCCTGAAACTCGGTGTTGACTTCATTGCTCTGTCGTTCGTGCGTTCCCCCGCCGATGTGGATCTCGTCCACAAGGTCATGGATGAGGAAGGCCGCCGCGTTCCGGTTATCGCAAAACTGGAAAAGCCCGAGGCCATTGATGCGCTCGAGTCCATTATTCTGGCGTTTGATGCCGTTATGATCGCCCGTGGCGACCTCGGCGTGGAGGTGCCTCTGGAGGAGGTGCCGCTCGTCCAGAAGCGCGCCATCCAGATCGCCCGCGAGAACGCTAAGCCCGTCATCGTGGCTACGCAGATGCTCGACTCCATGATTGAAAACTCCCGTCCGACTCGCGCCGAGGCCTCTGACGTGGCCAACGCCGTTCTCGACGGCGCGGATGCAGTCATGCTTTCCGGCGAGACTTCCGTCGGTGCTCACCCGCAGCTGACCGTTCAGACCATGGCGCGTATCGTGCGCTCCGCGGAGCTCGACGGCGTTGTTCCGCCGCTCAGCCACATCCCGCGCACGAAGCGTGGCGTTATCAGCTACTCCGCTCGCGATATCGCTGAGCGCCTCAACGCCAAGGCCCTCGTTGCCTTCACCACCTCTGGTGATACGGCCAAGCGCGTTGCTCGCCTGCACTCGCACCTGCCGCTTTTGGTCTTCACCCCGCACCCGGAGGTGCGCAGCCAGCTGGCTCTCACCTGGGGCTGCGAGACATTCCTCTGCCCGGAGGTCGAAACCACCGACGAGATGCTGGGTGAGGTGAACAAGGCCCTCCTGGCTATGGAAGAGTACAAGCGCGACGACATGATGGTTGTCGTCGCTGGTACCCCGCCCGGAGTGTCCGGTAACACGAACATGATTCACGTTCACCTGCTTGGCGAGACTCCGAGCACCAAGTAGAAAAATTCCCCCACAGCGGACGCTGCGGGGGAATATTTTATCTCGCTAGATACGCTAGCGGTGCGAGAGCCGCAGCTTTCCACGCAGCGGTGAGCGTTGGCTCTGGATCCGGCAGAAACGTGGACTGGTGGTTACTCGGAGCCGCAGCCGGGTCCGCGTCCCACACTGCCCGCGGGGTCATGCCGAGCGTCCAGTAGACGTACGGAGCATCGAAGTGGCGGGGGATTTCGCTGAAATCGTCGGAGGCGGTCCATGGGGTGGCATCGACGGAATCCTCCCCGAAGGCCTCGTCAAAGACGGGGCGGATGGTGTTAAACACCTCGGGGGAGTTGTCGGTGAGCTCGCCGTGGGCGGAGTATACGATCTCCGGCTCTGCAGGGCAGGCGGAGGCTTCGCATTCGGCCTTTACCACGCGCTCAATGGAACGGTAGCAGCGGTCGCGGACAACCTCGTCGTAGAAACGGGTGTTGAGGACAAGCTCGGCTTTCTCCGGCACGATATTGTTCCGCGTGCCGGCACGGAGCTTGCCCACGGTGATCACCGCAAAATCTCCTGGGTACACCTCGCGGCCGACGATCGATTGCAGTCGCAGAATGATGTGCGCGGCGATGATCGTCGGATCCACACCCAGGTGCGGCATGGAGCCGTGCGAGCTGCGACCGTGGATGGTGATGGTCAGCGTGTCGCAGGCGGCTGCGGCGGGCCCCGGCATCGTGTACACAGTGCCCGCCGGACCGGGAAGAATGTGCTGGCCGAAGCACACATCCGGGCGGGGGATGTGGGAGGACAGGCCGTCCTCGATCATCATCGATGCGCCACGGGTGATTTCCTCCGCCGGCTGGAACAGGGCGATGAACGTGCCAGACCAGCGCTCGCGAGAAGCGTCGATAAGCTTGCATGCCCCGAGGAGGGCGGTGACGTGGACATCGTGCCCACAGGCGTGCATGACCCCTTCGTTCTCCGACGCATATGGTGCGCCCGTCTCTTCCGGAACGGGGAGGCCGTCGAAGTCGGCTCGCATGAGCGCTGTCGGACCGTCTCCGTTACGGAACACGGCGACGAGTCCGTGCCCACCTATACCCGTGGAGACCTCGCAGTCGAACTTCGAGAGGACATCCGCGATGTAGGCGGCTGTGTGCTCCTCTTCGAGCGACAGCTCGGGGTGGCGGTGGAGCCACTCGTAGTGCTGCCACAACCACTCGTAGGCGGGTGCAGCGGGAGAAGTGAGAAGTTCAGCAATAGATGCAGGTGACATGAATTCCTATTTCAGGGTGGGGTTGTACTTAAGGCTGTTGCGTTCCAGGCCGCACTCCATCGCGATGCGGATGTTCTTGTTGATGATGCCTTCGTCGCGCAGGCGGTAAAACTCCGGTACCATCCGGTCACGCACGTCCCAGGGAGAGCGGGTGTTGATGTAGATCTTCGTGCCACCCTCGAATCCGGCGAGGGTGGATACGCGCCACTTGATCATGACGCGCCACGGCATGGCAACGTCGAGGTCGATCGGCTGGTGGTACCACTCCTCGTTGCACGGAACGTCGGGCCCGGTTGCCGCGTGGCAGGCATGGATGAGGTCGCTCATGTCGTTGACTTCCTCGGCGGTGTGCTCCCACGGAAAGCACGAAGCAGACTTGGAGTAGATCTCGAGGGTGGGGTAGCGGTGGCCGAAACCAGCGAAGCATACAGCGTGATCGTTTTCGGCGATGATGAGGTTGCGGTATCCCGCGTAGTCCACTGCCCACTCGTTGTACATGTTCGGATTGGAACGCAGGGTGGCGATCTCCTGGTCGGCCTGCACACCGCGATCATCGACGGCGACGAGTTGCTTGTGGAGGTGATCGAAGGACGCGCCGGCGGGCTTCAACCAGTTCTGGAAGGCGACCACGTAGTGCGCGTAGCGGTTGCGCTGGTAGAGGTCGTGGATGCCGTCGATGGTGAACTGCGTAAAAGCACGGTGCTCGTCTTCCGTCAGGGTGCCAGAGGAGGCGAGCTGGTTGTCGTGGGTGGCATCGTCGGTGAAGTGGCGCCTAGCGATGATGACATCGTGACCACCACCGAAGTAGCCCTGCGCGCGACGCACGAGCTCTTCTTCCGGCTGGTTCGGATCTTGGCCCGCAGCCTTCAGGCGGGTACGGACGATGTTCAGAACATGCTCCTTGCCGGCCGGCTCGGACATGTAGCGTTCCATTCGCTCGTGGAGATCGGGATCCATGGTGAACCCGTAGTTCTTTTCCCAGTAGTCATAGGTGACGATCTCGAACAGGTTGGGTACGCGGCGGAACTCGGGGGTCGTATCGTGCAGCTGGCTGTGCTGGAGACCGCGGAGGATCTCCCAGCCGTTGTCGGTGCGCACCATGCGGGATTTTTCCGGTGGGGTGGCATCGAGGTTCCCAGAACAGAAAGCGCAACTGTTCGTGTGCGCATCTGCTCCGAGCGGGAGCGGGTTAGTGGCGGGGGTAGTAAGGGGGCGGTTGCCGCGGCCGGGAACCGTCCAGACCTCGGTGCCGGAGAACGGATTGACCTGTTTTATCGTGCCATCGGCCATGGTTTGGATCGGATGGGGACGCGAATGAATAGGAGACATGCTCCCCATACTAATTGGCTACAGTTAGGTTCATGGCGACCATCACCTTCGACGTGTACATGCCCGCGGAGAAAACCCGCGAACTCCGCTCGGCGTTTCTGCGCACAGCGCGCGATCTGCCTGGCGTGGCGGATACGCGGGTGAGTGTCAATATCCTTCCCGATCCTGAACTTCCCGCAGAGGTTGTTGACCAGTTGGTAGCCACGTATCGGCCGTCGGAGACGGCCGACGAAAAGGTCGAGGACCAACCCGGAGTGACGCGGTTTGTCATCTCCGCGCCGGATTTCACGGGCTCGGTCAACCAGCTGGCGATGCGCCTGTCTCGGATACTTACACCGGCGGTGAATCTGCCGCCGGATCGGGTGCTCTTGGAAAACGAGCTCGATTTCGAGGTTCCCGCTATTTACCCGTGGATCGTTCAGGCAGAGCGTTAGACACCCACTCTGCCAGGGCTGGTGCCGTCCACTCCCGTTCACCGGCCCCCGTCAGCTCGATAACGTCGGTGTCTCCGCTGGCCACACGTACAGCGCGGGTGAGGGCGGTCGGCTTGTCAGCCGGTGTAGCTGTGATGATCAGCTCCGCATCCGCAGCTGAGCTACGCAGCTGCTGATACGGCTCGGACATCGTCAGGGGATTAAAAACGAGCACCTTTCCTGTGCCCGCGAGGCTCACCAGGTACTGCAATGCGAGGGGAACCCCACCGCCGCTGCCGCTTGTTGCGGTGGGCTCCACACCTGTCAGCTCAGTAAGCTTCTCGACGCTCGGTTGGTGCAGCTCGTCCACCCCGCATACCTCCGGCGCATACACAATCCACGTCACGCCGAGTACCCCGGTATTCAGGCTGTTTAGGTCGATACTTCCCAGCTCGGCGAGGGCATGAGCCCCGGGGCTCAGTCGCCGGCCGGTGGCAGTTTGCAGCTGCGCTCCGAGCGCGGTGAGGATTCCCGCGCCAAGATCGTGGGCACCCGATCCTCCCGTGGATAAGACGATGGTGGTCGCCCTGCGAGCGACGGCATCGGCAATGAGAACACCGGTGCCGTACGAGTCGCCGTCGGCTGGATCGTACCCGGGGACCTTCCCGGAGGCGGCGGCCATATCGATGAAGGCGGTCGTGATCTCCTGGTTGAACGTATATGTTGCCTCGGTGAGTCGACCAGTTACCGTCGTCGTTGGTAGGGTGATGCGTTCGCCTGCGAAGTGGGAGGATGTGCCCAGGTAGGCGTCGATAAGCGGGAAAGCTGTACCACCGACTACGGGGGCGATGGCAGCGGCGGCCTCTGCGGGGCTCAACGGGGGAAAACGGTCAGGGGAAACGATGATCATAAAAATAAGCGTAGCCGACGCGAAAATACAGTACGCGCGTACTTTTTGGTGTTAATATATGCACAACGTTACGAACGGGCGATACGGTGCATCGCCTGCACTAACGAAAGGTGTGATAAATGCAACATTAAAGTAGCTTGCATATATGCACTCAAAAGTTGGAAAATTGTAACGTTTTTAGAAAACACGCGACCTAGAAGGGCCTCCCACATGAGTAATGTCGACGAGAAAATCGCCAACTACTACGACCAGATTAAGAAGCGCAACCCTGGTGAGACCGAATTCCACCAGGCAGTCGAGGAAGTCTTGGGGTCGCTTAAGTTTGTGCTGGAAAAGGACCCCAGCTACGCCGACAACGCCCTCATCGAGCGGCTTGTCGAGCCAGAACGCCAGATCATGTTCCGCGTCCCGTGGATCGATGACCGCAGCCAGGTGCAAGTCAACCGTGGCTTCCGCGTCCAGTTCAACTCCGCCCTTGGCCCGTACAAGGGCGGTTTGCGTTTTCACCCGTCTGTCAACCTCGGCATCATCAAATTCCTGGGGTTCGAGCAGATCTTTAAAAACTCGCTGACCGGCCTGCCTATCGGTGGCGGCAAGGGTGGCTCCGACTTCGACCCCAAGGGCAAGTCCGATGGCGAGGTCATGCGCTTCTGTCAGTCCTTTATGACGGAGCTCTTCCGCCACATCGGTGAGTACACCGACGTGCCCGCCGGTGACATCGGTGTCGGTGGCCGTGAAATCGGCTACCTCTTTGGCCAGTACAAGCGACTGACCCGTCGCAACGAGGCCGGCGTGCTCACCGGCAAGGGGCTGACCTGGGGTGGCTCCCTCGTCCGCACCGAGGCCACCGGCTACGGTCTCGTCTACTTCACCGAGGAGATGTTGGGAGCCCACAATGCTTCCTTCGACGGCGCAAAGGTCATCGTCTCCGGCTCCGGCAACGTCGCCATCTACGCCATCGAAAAGGCCCAGGAACTCGGTGCCACCGTCATCGGCTTCTCTGACTCTTCCGGCTGGGTCGAGTGCCCGAACGGTGTCGACCTCGAACTCCTCAAAGATGTCAAGGAAGTCCGTCGTGGCCGCGTCGCCGATTATGTCGAGGAAGCAGACGGTGCCACCCTCCACACCGACGGCACGATCTGGTCCCTGCCCGCCGACATCGCCCTGCCGTGCGCAACCCAGAACGAGATTACCGGTGCCCACGCCCGTCTCCTCGTCGAAAACGGCGTGAAGTTCGTCTGCGAGGGTGCCAACATGCCCTCCACCAACGAGGCCATCGAGATCTACCAGTCAAACGGCATCAATTACGCTCCTGGTAAGGCCTCCAACGCTGGCGGTGTGGCCACCTCCGCGCTGGAAATGCAGCAAAACGCCGGCCGCGACCACTGGACCTTCGAGGAGACGGATGCCCGCCTCAAGCGGATCATGAAGAACATCTTCCGCACGTCCTCCGAAACTGCCGCCAACTTCGGCCACGAGGGTAACTACGTCCTCGGCGCGAATATTGCCGGATTCAAGAAGGTCGCCGATGCCATGATCGCTCACGGCGTGGTCTAAAGATCACCCTTTTCGCGCCCCGTGCACATCGTGGCCGTCCCGTTCTCAATGAACGGGGCGATTATTTTTGCTCTTCTTGGGGTGTTAACCCGGTACACGCCGATTCAACCGGTAACCTGGGTTCATGTTCAAAGTATTTGACTCGCTGGACAAGCTCGTTGACACCGTTGACCGCGCCTACGGCGTACCCATGACCGCAAACTGCATGGTTCCCCGCGTCGAGATGCAGCAGTGGCTCGACGATCTCCGCGACGCTATACCGCATGAAATGGACGAAGCTCAAGATGTCCTCGACGAATCCGATCGGATTATTCACGACGCCGAGGAAAAGGCCTACCAACTAGAAACCCAGTCGGCCGCCGAAGCCGACCGCATCCTCGAGGAGGCCAAGGCAGAGGCAGATCGCCTTGTGCGTGACGCAGAGGAGAAAGCCAAGCGCACCCTCGACGACGCTTATCAAGAGGCCGATGAAGTGACCGAGCGGGCGCAGCGGGATGCCGATTCCACCATTAGTCGCGCCCACCAAGAGGCGGACACGTTGTCTACGCAGGCCAAGGAAGCCTACCAGCGCAGCGTCGATGATGGCCTGGCTGAGCAAGCACGTCTCGTCTCCGAGGCAGAGGTCGTGCGTGTGGCCAAGGAAGAAGCCCACCGCGTCGTGGACGAGGCGCACACCGAGTCCAACCGCCTGCGCCGCGAGTGTGACGACTTTGTCGATAGCAAGCTCGCCGATTTCGAGGCATCCCTGGAGTCCACGTTGCGCTCCGTATCCCGCGACCGTTCCGCGCTCCGCCGTGGGGCGGGAGCCTCCGGCGCGTCGAGTCGTCTCGACCGTTAAGGTGGATACGTTATGGGAAATCCACTACGAATAGACTGCACACGCTTCGTCCGCGGTGTCACCGAGCCGGAACATGTAACGCAGACTGGCGGTAGCCCGCAGCGCATCGGGCTGGAGATGATGGCCATCGAGGAAGGAGACGACATCACCCTCGATGTCGACCTGCTCCCGCTTGGCGAGGGGATCCACGTCCACGGATCTGTGACGGGCACAGCGAAGGCTCAGTGCTCCCGGTGTCTCACCGAGCATGCCGTCGGGGTCAGCATCGATATCGACCAGATCTTTGCGCTTACCGATTCCTTCATCACCACCCACGATGATGGGGCTGAAGAAGATGACGAAGAAGACGACATCCCCCGCGTAGAAAACAACATCATGGACCTCGCACAGGTGGTCATCGACGAGGCAGGAACCTCCTTCCCGTTTAACCCTACCTGCGATAGTTTGACGGGCTCGCCATGCCCGGAGGAAGCCGAGGTCCCCGAATCACAAGACCCGGACGAGCTCATCGACCCGCGCTGGGCCGGACTGGAGAAGTTTAAATGAGCAAAAAGAAGCGCCTCACCGGTGAAGCAGCACTAGAAGAGGCCTTCGCCGCTGTCGACCACGCCCCGCTGTTGGAAAAGCTGGGAACAACTGTTTCTCCAGAACTACTCCGACTGGCGCTCACACACCGCTCGTTTGCCAACGAGAATGGCGGACTACCCAACAACGAACGCCTGGAGTTCCTCGGCGACTCGGTGCTCGGCTGCTCCGTGGCATGGAAACTGTTCGAAACGTATCCATCCTCGCCAGAATCCGTCATCTCCAAGATGCGTGCCCGCATCGTTTCCCGCTTCGGCCTGGCAGATATTGCCCGCGAGATTGGTCTTGGTAAGTATATTCTGCTCGGTCGCGGCGAAATTCTTACCGACGGCCGCGAAAAGGACTCCATCCTCGCGGACACCACCGAGGCTCTCTTCGGCGCGATCTTCCTCGAGCACGGATTCGAGACGGCCCGGCACACCATCCTGACGCTTTTCCACGAGAAGATCGTTCATGCCTCCTCCGATTCCATCCACACGGATTGGAAGACCCTCCTGCAGGAGCGCGCCGCCGAGCGCAAGCTCCCCATGCCCGAGTACGAGGCGAGCTTCACCGGTCCAGACCACGACCGTTTCTTCACCGCAACTGCCATCATTGATGGGAAAGTTGTTGGTACCGGCCAGGGCCACAACAAGAAGGCGGCTGAGCAGCTTGCCGCCAAGCAGGCGGTCACGGTGTTGAGGGAACAAAACATTGCCCGAACTTCCTGAGGTCGAGGTCGTTCGTCGGGGGCTCGACCGGCTCTTGGTAGGGCACCGATTCGTATCGGTTTCCGTCCTCCACCCCCGCGCCGCCCGCAGTACGGAGGCCCTCGCCCCGCGCCTTGCGGGGCGCGAAATTTGTGGCACGGGAAGACGAGGAAAGTTCCTGTGGCTCGTCCTGGACGGCGCGGAAGCGCTCGTCATCCACCTGCGCATGAGTGGTCAGATGCGGATCACTCAGACGGCGCGGCCGGTCTCCCCGCACACGCGTATCGTCGCCGAACTCGACGGTCTGACCGTCCAGTTTGTGGATCAGCGCACCTTCGGCTCCTGGTCTCTTTCTGAGCTTGTCGACGGCCTCCCCGTCACCCTTGCCCACATCGCCCCCGACCTCCTCGACGCATCGCTGGACATACGAGGCGTCGCAAAGCACCTAAAGCGCGGGCGCGGAGAGCTGAAACCCGCCCTCCTCAACCAGGGAATCGTCAGTGGCATCGGCAACATCTACGCCGATGAGATGCTGTGGCGTGCCCGCCTTCACCCGCGCCAAACCCGCAGCCACGTGAGCCCCCACCGGCTCACAGAACTCCTGCTCGCCGGGCAAGATGTGATGCGCGACGCGCTCGCCCAAGGCGGCACCTCCTTCGACGAGCTCTACGTCAACGTCAATGGAGAGTCGGGATATTTCGACCGGTCACTCAACGCCTACGGTAAGGCAGGACTGCCGTGCGACCGCTGCGGTACCGAGATGGTGAAGGAAAAGATCGGCGGGCGCGGATCGACCTACTGCCCCCACTGCCAGCGCCGCTACTAGGCGGCGGGCTTCTCCACCCGGTGGGCAACAAAGGCGATGAAGACGAGCATCAACGCGGTGCCTACCAAGAGTGCCGTCACGAGCCCCGTCCAACCGAAGTCCTCGTAAACGAAGCCGAGTGACGACCCCAGGATAGACGAGCCCATGTAGTAGCTGAACACATAGCTAGACGACGCCTCCGCGCGCCCCTTGTCCGCCACGAGCCCCACCGTCGCCGACGCCGTCGAGTGAATGGCGAAAAAGGAAGCCGTGAACACCACAAGCCCCGCGATCATGAGGGGGAGGGAGGCGGAGTAGGTGGCCACCAGCCCGAGGGCGGAAAGGATCCCTCCTCCTACCAAGACCCGCCCCGGTCCCACCTTCGAGCTGAGCTTGCCCGCCTGCGTCGAGGACCACGTTCCGGACAGATAGAGGATGAAGAGGAAGCCGATGAGCGCCGGTGGGAAGCCGAATTCTTCGGTGAGGTGGTAGCCCACGAAGTTGTACATGGTGACGAACAGGCCCAGCGCCAAGAAGGGGATGGCAAACAGTGCGACAAGAAGTGGCCTGCGCCAGTGGCGCACAATCGCCCGGAATTCGCCAGCAAACGTCAATGAGCGGGCAACGAAGCGACGCTGTCTTGGTAAAGCGATGAGCGCAACGATGGCTAGCCCCACCGACACGACGGCATTCACCGCCAGAGCCCAGCGCCACCCGTAGGCATTGGATACAAACGCGGGAATGAGCCTGCCCGATAATCCGCCGATGGAGTCGGAGGCGATGTACCAGCCCATGACGACGGGTACGGCGGAGGCATCGATTTCTTCGGAAATCCAGGCCATAGCGACGGCGGGAACACCGGAGATCGCCAAGCCTTGCACGCCGCGCAGCGCGATGAGGGAGCCGATCGAGGGCGTGAAGGGGAGGCCGAGGGCAATGATGGTGGCGACGAGCAGAGAAATGGATAGGACGCGCCCGCGACCGTAGCGCTCGGAGAGGATGGAGACGGGGATGACCCCGAGGGCGATGGCGCCGGTTGTGGCGGAGACGGTGAGGGCGGAGGTGGAGGGTGAGGACTGGAAAGCGTCGGAAAGCTGGGGGAGGAGAGCTTGGGTACAGTACATGGCGTTGAACGCCGCAAACCCTACCAAGACCATTGCCAGAATTGCTCTGTTGAATCCTTTATCGCCGCGAGTGAGTCCTCTTACCATGCGGTCTATGCTTCTCCGCCCGCCGGTAGAATGCAACCCATGACTGACGCACAGCTTCTCGCTTTTGTTCACGGGCACGTCCAGGGCGTGGGCTTTCGGTGGTGGGTGAAGTCTCAGGCGCTTGCCCTCGGATTGAGGGGGGAGGCTCGCAATAAGTGGGATGGTCGCGTTGAGGTTGTCGCCGAGGGGGACCGCGCAGCGTGTGAGGAGCTCCTCGAACGCTTGTGTGAGCAACCATCCGCTTTTCGACGCCCCGGCCACGTCACCGTCGTTGTCGAGCAATGGAAAAAACCCCGCGGATTCGCGGGGTTCAAGGAGGCCTAACGGCTATTCCACCGTCACCGACTTGGCGAGGTTACGCGGCTGGTCAATGTCCAGCCCCTTTGCACCCGCCAGGGCGCAGGCGAAGATCTGCAGCGGCACCGTCGCCAGGAGGGGCTGCATAAGTGTTGCGCACTGCGGAATCCAGATGACGTGGTCGGCGTGCTCGACAACGGCCTCGTCGCCTTCCTCGGCGATTACCGTCGTGATGGCGCCACGGGCCTTAATCTCCTGAATATTGGACACTACCTTCGCGTGGAGCTCATTCCTACCACGAGGACTCGGCACGATGACGAAGACCGGCTGGCCGGGTTCGACAAGCGCGATCGGGCCGTGCTTCAGCTCGCCGGCAGCAAAACCCTCGGCGTGGATGTAGGCGATTTCCTTGAGCTTGAGGGCTCCCTCGAGCGCGACGGGGAACCCCACATGCCTACCAAGAAAGAGAACGCTCGTGGAATTGGACAGATCACGGCCGAGCTTTTTGATTTCCTCTTCCTTGTCAATGACCTGCTGCACCTTCTCCGGCATCTCCGTCAACGAGTTGAGAATGTCGCTGATCTCGTCGGCGTACATGTTGCCACGCAGCTGAGCCAGGTAGAGGCCCAAGAGATAAGCGGCCGTAATCTGGGCGAGGAACGCCTTCGTCGAGGCGACGGCGACCTCCGGGCCGGCATGCGTGTACAGGTTCGCGTCGGCCTCGCGGGGAATCGAGGAGCCGTTGGTGTTGCAGATGGCAATAACCTTGGCGCCCTGCTCCTTCGCGTGGCGCACGGCCATGAGCGTGTCCATCGTTTCGCCCGACTGGCTGAGCGCAACCACGAGGGTCTTTTCGTTGACAATCGGATCCCGGTAACGGAACTCGTGCGCCAACTCCACTTCGGTGGGGATGCGGCACCAGTGCTCGATGGCGTAGCGCGCCACCTGCCCGGCATAGCTTGCCGTACCACAAGCAATCACAACAATCTTGTCGACGCTGCGGAGCACCGACTCGTCAATGTTCAGCTCGTCGAGTTGAATGTGTCCATTCTCATCCAGGCGTCCCATGAGGGTGTCACGAACAGCGGCGGGCTGGTCGTGAATTTCTTTGTCCATGAAGGAGTCGAAGCCGCCCTTTTCTGCGGCTGCAGCATCCCACTGCACCTCGAAGGGCTTGCCCTCGGCAGGAGCCCCCTCGAAGTCGGTGATCTCGTAGTCGTCAGCCGTGATGGTGACGATCTGGTCGTTGCCCATCTCCACGCAATGCTTGGTGTGGTCGATGAAGGCGGTGACATCCGAGCCAAGGAAGTTCTCGCCGTCGCCAAGCCCAATTACCAAGGGTGAGTTGCGACGAGCGGCGACGATCCGATCTGGGTGCTCGGCGTGGATAGCCAGGAGAGTGAAAGCCCCCTCCAAACGGGCGACAGCGAGCTGCATGGCCTTAGTAAGGTCACCGGCGGCTTCCGTGTTGTAGTAATGGGCGATCAGGTTCGCCGCGACCTCGGTGTCCGTGTCGGAGTAGAAGTGCACGCCGGTGGCGATGAGCTCGCGCTTGAGCTCCGCGAAGTTCTCGATAATGCCGTTGTGCACTACGGCGAGACGACTGTTATCTACGACGTGCGGGTGGGCATTGTTGTCGGTTGGGCCACCGTGGGTTGCCCAACGCGTGTGCCCAATACCAATAGGCGCTGTTGGTAGGGGTGAGGCATCGAGTGCCTTTTCCAATTCGCTAACCTTGCCTGCCTTCTTTCGGTAGGCGATAACATCGTTTGAAATAACGGCGACGCCGGCGGAGTCGTATCCACGGTATTCGAGGCGACGGAGGCCTTCGAGGCACACGTGGAGGGCGTCGTTGACTAGCTGTTCGTTTTCGGGGTTACCGACGTATCCAACAATTCCACACATATGCGAAAGAGTACACGGTGATGTTGGGGGAGCGCAGCACTGCTCGCCCCACAGGCATGCCTGTGGGCGAGCAGGGTTTTATTCGCTGTTGTCGTCGCCGTCTGCGCAGCGGTCATCATCGGTGCAGTTGCTGTCGCGCCTGTCGTCATCGCGGCCGTCGTCGCGGTGCCCGGCGCGTTTTTCCTCGTCGAGGATCGTGCCGGCGATGTCTCTGCCGGTGTAACCCCGGCATGGGCTGTCGTGGTAGCGGGGCGGCCCACCGTCGGGCGGGACGTAGCGCGGGTCGCCGTTGACGGGGTCGCGTTCGTGACGGCCGTGTTTGGGTTTTGTGGGGTCGTCGTCGTTTTGTCCGTTGTGGTATTTGCAGGCTATGAGGATGTTTTCTGCGGTCGTTTCGCCGCCAGAAGCCCAGGATTTGTCGTGGTGGGCTTGGCTGTACGTGCCGATGCGGTAGCAGCCGGGGTGGGTGCAGAAGATCTGGTCGCAGGCGATACCGGTGCGGAGCGCGCCGTCGGCGAACCGTTGGTTCTTGAGTGGGAGGGTGCAGGAGAGTTTTTTGTTCCCGTCGTACATGACGGCGAAGCCGTAGGGCTCGAGTCGGCAGTTGGCGAGTTCTTCGGCATCGAGGATATCGCCGTCGGTGGTGGCGAACTTGCCGTCGCCGATGTAGGTGGAGTCCGGGATAGGAAGTATGAACGCTGGTGCTAGTCGTCGGTTCCAGAGCCTTGTCGACGTCGTTCCGCACACCCCATCCTCGTAGTCTTGAACGATGCGGTTGAGGCCTTGCGCCCAGCGGAAGGATTCCGGTAGGTCGCTCGGCGCGGTGGAAGCCTCGGCGATCAGCCCGATGAAGCGGTCCATCTTAAGGGCTTCCAGCTTAATATGCGCGTGCTTCATGCCGCAGGCATCGGCGACGGCGGAGACGGTGACCGAGTCGCTTACCTTGCGGGTTTTCACCACCCGGTGGGTGTCGGAGATCTTGGCCTTCAGCTCTTTCCACGTGTGACCTTCGCAGGCGTATGCGAGGAGCATGTCGCGTGTGGTCTCTTTGTCTTCGGCGGCTGTGAGTTCGACCGCCTTGGCGATGAGGATGAGTTGCTGAACGGAGATCGCTTTCGTTTTGCCTTCGGGGTCCTCGTAGGGCACCCAGGTGCGGGCCGCAGCAACGAGCTCTTTGGCAAAGTGCTGCGAAAAGCCAAATTCCTCGGTGAGTTTTTCCACGCGTAATGCCGCCGTATTCGCGAGGGTTGCTACCTCCGCGAATATGGCGGTGCCGTGGAGCGAGTCTGCGAGACTCCCGAGGATTGCTGTCATGGCACTCACGGTATGTCTAAAGATCGGCCGGTGCAGATAAACACCCAAAGTTATCCACAAGTAAAAATTCGACCGTATTTTCACGACGCTGGGCGCGCTTCCTGTGGATAACTAACGTCGGCTAGAGTACGTGACGTGTATTTGAAATCCCTGACGCTCAAAGGCTTTAAGTCGTTCGCCTCCGCAACGACGATGAAATTTGAGCCAGGGATCTGCGCGGTGGTGGGGCCGAACGGTTCTGGTAAGTCTAATGTCGTCGACGCCCTCGCCTGGGTCATGGGCGAACAGGGCGCCAAACAACTACGTGGCGGCAAAATGGAGGACGTGATTTTTGCGGGGGCCGGGTCTCGTAAACCATTGGGCCGCGCCGAGGTGACGTTGACCATCAATAACGACGACGGGGCGCTTCCGATTGAGTATTCGGAGGTGTCGATCACGCGGCGCATGTTCCGCGATGGCGCGAGTGAGTATGAAATCAATGGGTCGAAGGCGCGGCTCATGGATATTCAGGAGCTGCTGAGCGACTCTGGTATTGGCCGCGAGATGCACGTCATCGTGGGCCAGGGCAAGATTACGGAGATTTTGGAGTCGCGCCCGGAGGATCGGCGCGCCTATATAGAAGAGGCCGCGGGCGTGTTGAAGCATAAGCGGAGGAAGGAAAAGGCGCAGCGGAAGTTGACAGGGATGCAGGCGAATCTGGATCGCCTGACGGATTTGACGGATGAGCTGAAGCGCCAGTTGAAGCCCCTGGCGCGGCAGGCGGATGCGGCGCGCCGGGCGCAGACGGTGCAGTCTGAGGTGCGTGAGCTGCGGGGGCTGATTGCGGGCTACGAGCTGACGAGGCTGTGGGCGGCCAATGAGGCGTCGGAAAGCGCGAAGGCGGCGGCGAGTGTGGAGCTTGCGGCTGCCAACGCGGGGGTGAGCGAGGCGGAGGACGATCACCGTCTGGCTGAGGAGTCGCTGGCGAAGCAGCAGCCGGAGGCGACGGCGGCGAACCAAGTGTGGTTTGAGCTGTCTGCGTTGAAGGAGAAGGTGGACGCGACGGTGCGCATCGCGACGGATCGGGCATCGCGGAGCGAGGCGGAGCCCTACCAGGGGCCCGATCCGCAGGAAACGCTGCACCAGGCGGAGGATGCACAAGCGCAGGTGGAGGCTTTAGAGGATGCCTCCGATGTGGCGGCGGAGCGCCTGGAGACGATCCTTGACCAGGTGGAAGATGCGCGGGAGGCAGCGCACGCTGCTGATGAGGAGCATATGCGCCGCGTGCGGGCGATTGCGGACCGGCGCGAGGGGATCGTGCGGTTGGTTACCGGGGAGGAGCAGGCACGTGCGGAGGTGACTCGTGCGGAGGCGCGGGTGGCCGAGGCGTCTTCTAATTGTGCGGAGTCCCGCGAGGCCGCGCGGGCGGCCGATGCTGAGGCGACGCGGGCTTCCGAGGACGTGTCTGCGCATGAAAATGCTCGCGGTCCTCTGGAAGAGACGCGCGTGCGGGCGGTTGCTGAGTCCGGTGCTGCGGAGTCGCGCCTCAAGCAGTTGCGGGATGAGGAGCGCGCAGCGGAGCAGAAGGTTGCCTCGTTGACATCCCGGATTGAGACGCTCGAGTCGACGCGGGCGGCGGGGGAGACGGAGGCTGATCTTCCGCCGCTTGCGGATTTATTGACGGTGACTCCTGGTATGGAGAAGGCCGTTGCGGCGGCCCTTGGTCGTTTTTCGGATGCCGTTGTCGGCGAGCCCGGCGCGCACACCGGTGAGGATTGGTCGCGCACGGTTGTTGTGGATGAGACGGTCGGCGCGCCGTGGCACGTGGAAACGGAGGTGCTGCCGGCGGGTGCCCAATGGTTGACCGACCATGTCCAGGCCCCCCAAGCGGTGCGGCGCGTGTTGGCCGATACGGTCTTGGTAAGGGATACGGGCGAGGCGTTTGCTGTTGTGGTGGCGGATCCGCGCCTGCGGGCTGTTACGCCCGAGGGTCTTGTCGTGGGCGAAGGCTGGGCCGAGGTGGGTGAGGGTACCCGCAGCTCACTGGAGGTTTCTGGGCTTATCGACGCTGCTTCTTCCGCCCTTGCCGCCGCCCGCGCGAGCTTGGAGGAAATGTCGGGAACCGTATCTGGTGCCGAGGAGGCCGCTGAGCAGGCTCGTGTGGAGGCGGCGCAGGCGACGGCGGCGATGCGCGAGTTCCAAGCAGAGCATGCTGCGCTGGTGCGCGAAGCAGAAGCGGCGGTGAAGCGCGCTGCGGACCGTAAGCGGATGCACGAGGCGAACGTCGACAAGCTCACCGCTGCGGAGAAGGCGCTGGAGAAGGCGAAGACGGAGGCGGCTGATGCTGCCGACCGCTTGGCGCGTGTGGAGGATACCGAGACCGAGGAGGAGGTGTCCACCGAGGAACGTGACCGCGCAGCGGAGCGGCTGTCGCATATGCAGGCGATGGAGATGGAAGCCAAGATGGCTGCCCGCCAGGCGGCAGATGAGGTCGAGCGAGCCACGCAGCGTGCCGAGGGCCTGCGCAGGAAGGCCGCAGCGGATGCGGAGGCGCAGAAGCGCTACCGAGAGCAGCAGGAAAAGCGTCTGCGGGTGATCGAAAAGGCGCAACTCGTGCGCGACAATGCGGTGCGCGTGGCTACACGGGTTGCTGATGCCCTCGATCGCGCCCACGACGAGCGTGAACGGACCCGCGCCGTCGTAGCCGAGGCGGATGCCACCGTCAAGAAGCTAGCGGTCGCGGTCCACGATGCCAGACAGCGGCGCTCCCGGGCCCAGGAGGCTTACCATGAGGCGGAGATGGCCGCTGCCCAGGCGGCGGTGCGACTCGAGGAGGCGGAAAGACGAGCCACGGGCGAGACGGGAGTCGCCGCAACGGAGCTGCGGAAGCAGTTTGAGCAACCGGAGGACTTTTCCATCACCGAATACCGCAAGCGTTTGAAGAGCGCCGAGAAAGCACTCGCTGCACTGGGCAAGGTTAACCCGCTGGCGCTGGAGGAGTACGCGGCGCTGGAGGAGCGCTATTCGTTCCTGTCTACGCAGCTTGATGATGTCATCCGTGCCCGTGAGGACCTGCATTCTGTCATTGAGGAAGTAGATGAGAAGATCCTCACCCTGTTCACGGACGCGTGGCACGATGTTGAGGGGGAGTTCCCTGAGGTGTTTGCGACGTTGTTCCCCGGTGGCGAGGGGCGGTTGAAGCTCACGGACCCGGACGACATGTTGACAACGGGAATTGAGGTGGAGGCGCGCCCGCCGGGAAAGAAGGTCAAGCGTTTGAGCCTTCTTTCCGGTGGGGAAAAGACGCTGACGGCACTGGCGATGCTTGTTGCGATTTTCAAGGCGCGGCCGAGCCCGTTCTACGTCATGGATGAGGTGGAGGCAGCCCTCGATGATGTGAACCTTCGTCGTCTCATTGCGCTGTTTGAGAAGCTGCGGGCAACGAGTCAGCTCATTGTCATCACGCACCAGAAGCCGACGATGGATGTGGCTAACGTCCTCTATGGTGTGACGATGCACGGCGACGGCGTCACCCGCGTCATCAGCCAGCGGCTGCACCCCGCAGGGGAGTAGCAACATACCTCGTCTCCGATTCGTCGTGGCTCCTCATCCGCGTGGCATCCATGGGACGTGAAGGTACCGACCGTGCATGAGTCCAGCTGCTGGCAGAACCGGGACCGAGCAACCGACTGCGCCGGGACCGAGCAACCAGAAAGTGCGGATTTCCATTTACTTTGCTGGTGCTGACTAATACACTTGGGCTGAGGAGGATCGAGCTGTGAAAATTCGTGCCCTACTGGTTTCTGTTAGCTGTGGACTCGCACTCGTTGCGCCACCTGTGACACCGAACGCTGCACTCTCAGGTGGGGTGATACCGGTGGCGCATGCGGCGGGATTCAGCGGACTTAAAGATATCGCTCTTTCCCCTGGTGGCGCCGTCATTTACTCTTTGCCTGAAGAAGTAACCTCGCTAACAGTGACAACAGGCAGTGACCTCGCATCCTTGAGCCAGACCCAAAAAGGCAACTGGCGGTTGCAGCTCTCGCCCACGACCCGCCCCGGAACCTACACGCTGGGGATCAGGGCAAAGATAGGCGACACTGTTTCCGATAGCACTGTCCGCGTCACCGTTGGTGCTTACGAGCTGAACTACAAGCCGGAAACGGAAATCGAGCTCTTTCCTGGGCAAAAGATTAGGGTCGCGCCAACCGGTTTAGTGCCGGATGGTACAGAAGTCGACGTCGGCGACACGCCCATGACAGTGACCACGAAGGATCCTGGGAAAGAAAAGGGCGCGATCGCGGTTGCCGTTCCCCCCAACGCTCACCCAGGTCACTACGACATTCCGTTGACCGTTCGTTTTCCCGATACCACTGTGCAAACTACGATTCTGCCGCTTACCGTTAAGAAGCGGGAGATTAAATTCCCCACGCTGCTCACGATCAATCGTGGTGCGAAGACGACGATCAAAGCAGGTGGCTACGTTGCCCCATGGCCGTCGGAGGCAACCATCAGAACCGGAGTCTCCGACCGCTACATGACCGCAACGCCGCATGGCTCCACAGTAGACATCTCGGTTGCCGACGATGCCCCACTGGGAGAACACACCGTGACGCTATTCGTTGACACACCAGGACAGACCACGCAGATTAGCACTGTGACGATACAGGTGGGTCCGCACCAGTTCTTCAACTTTGAAGATGCATTCCACGTTCACGCAGGGGCGGTTCTGGAACTTCAAGATCTCCTATTGCCGGAGGGAGCAAAGGTAGCCCGTGTGCAGGCGGATACGGGGATTCGTGTTATCCATCGTCCGCAGCAGCCGATTACCCTGCAGCTAGGCTCCAACCTCGCAGCGGGTGAGTATTCCATTGACTTCTACATCGACTATCCCGGACAAGACCGGGTGAAAAAGACGATGAAGCTCGTCGTTGATGCTGAGGATGGTTCATCGACAAAGCCGGATGAGCAGCCGTCGCCAACGAAACCAGGGGAAAAGCCGGGGGCAACACCTGAGCCCAGCCCGTTGCCTGGTGCACCCGCCGGGGCATGCGTTGCTCCGCCAGCCGGTTACGCCATCCCGCTGGCGTGGGCGCTCCCGCTGTTGGCGCTCTCCGCCGTTCACCTCCCGCTTCCTGGTCTGCCAGAACCCATTGCCCAGTACCAGAAGAACATCGGCGAAAACGTTTCTGGAGCGATCGGGATCGTCACAACTCTCATCGCGGTAGTTTCTGCTATCGGCTACGGGATTGGGTGCTACGGTCAAAAGACCAACTAACCTAACCAACTAAGGTGTTGCCTATCCGGTGAATGTGAACCCCGCAATTGCGGGCGCGGTAGTCTAACTACCTACACGCTAAATTGGTGACTAACTGACTATTTTCCTGACGTAGAAAGGCAACATCGGTGTCCACGGGTGCCCAACAATCCCCCATTGCAGATCCGAATGATTCCCTCCTCGGGTGGGCATCCCAGACGGAGCTTCGCCTGGCAAGCACACTCAAGGATAACGACTGGTTCACCGAGGCTGGCCTAGATCACGATGAGTGCGAAGCTATAGAGAAGTTCTACGGCACATTCCTCGGGCGCCAGCTAGATTTTGGGGCGGATTTCAGCGTCCTCATTGCATCTACCCCTGCACTTACGGTCACGACTCTCGTCTACCGAGCATCCCGGATGGTTGAGGCAGAAAGTCTGTTCACTGAGTACTTCGGTGGACTAGGCATCGTCGGCACCGAGGGAGCCAGTGAAGACTATCTGCGCGAAAATATTTCGGGGCTCGTGGCCAAGGTCGGGCTCACGACGATCCCCGACTGCGACCCGATCACACTTCTGACGCTCCATGCAGGGATCACCAGCGACGAGGTCCCCACACTGCTGGAAGCGATGGATGCTGCTGAAGATAGTTCGGATAACGCTGGAATCACGGCCGAGTGCCCCCAGCTCACCGCCGGTGCCGACGTTGCGCCGCAGCGCGTGGAGGAGATTATTGAGGCCGTTCGTGGGCTCCGTCAGCACACAGTGGACCATCCCGGAACCTGGCAGATGGAAGATGACACCGAAGCGCCGATCCTGGTACAGGAGAAGGTGTTTGCGGAGCTAGCAGAACGCCCCGTGGGCACAGAAAACCGCAGGGACGCGGTGGGAGCGGGCCACCGTGAGGAGCGTCCGCGCCTAGTCCTCAACCTGGAGCAGGGGAAGGTCTGCGTCCGGTTGCCCGAACAGATTTTGGATCCCGGCGACAATGTCATCAGCTGGCGCGTATCCGTTGGTGGCACGACAGAGGTGTTCCGCACCAACCGGCCGTGGGGGAGCACTCGCAACCTGACCGAGTCCCTGGACCTCACCCTCCGGCACCAGGTGCGCGAAATCCAGGTGGCAGACGTAACCAACCAGCACACGTGGGTGGTTCCGGTTGTGAATAACGACGACCCTCTTCTCGTGTTTTCCACGCGTGGGCAAAACCTCACCGCCAAGCAGTCGCTGCATCACGGCGAGCTCGCGTGCGTGTGCCCTGCCGACGGGACGCTCATCGACGTTGTCACAGGCAAGGAACTCCCCGTCGAGGAAGTTTTTGATGTGGAGGGATGGAACGGCTGGGAAGGGCGCATCCTTGACTGCTCTTCCGCCGACTCGATTCAGCTGCTTCGATCCGGCGAAGCACCGAGCCCGATGAAGGCTGTCCGCTCCATCGACCCGCGCCAGCGCGTCGTATTCACCGAGCCCGAGGGCATCCTGCCGGATGTGCACTCGTCCACCGACCTTCCAGTCCACACCGAGTCTTTGGTTGTAGAGTTCCCGCCCACGCAGTCGGGGACGACGGAGCAGTGGTACCTCACGATTTCCGCCTACGCCGGTGCAGATCAGCAGGGCACGGAGATCGCGCCGACTGAGCCTCTTGAGGTGCCGGCCGAGGGCGGTATCTTTGATGTGTTTGACCCCGAGGTTTACGATGCCCCGTGGGTGGGGGAGTTCCTCGTCCGCATCCGTGGGCCGCGTGGTGAAAGCTTCCGTCACGAATATGCGCTTGTGGAAGGTGCGACGGCATTTGTCGAGGGGTCTGGCCCCTCGTTGCGTATCCCCGCCAAGGGTGGGCTGTCCACGGCGAGCCTGCATGTGCAGCCCGGCGAGAAAGATTTCGATGTCACGCCGCAGGTCGTCGACGTTGCCCCCGAAGAGGCAGGAGCTTTCTTCACGGTGGAGACCGACGAGGGGACGACAATGCCGATGCGGTTTTTCCCCTCTCGTCTGCGGTTCCAGCTCCCCATCAAAGAGTGCGGTCCCATCTGGCGGACGACACGGATCGTTACGCCCGCAGCCGATATCGACACGACCGGGCGAATCCGCGTGCGTGCCACCGGCGAGATTGGGAAGCCACAGGTCACGGTCCGTAACCGCACGGGTGCGCCAGTGCGCACGCTGAACCTCAATCCGGAGGATATGCGCACGTATTCAGCCGAGTTGTCGCCACTGGGTACAGGCCTGGTGGGGGTTAACGGCGGGCGGATCGAGTTCGAGTGGACCGATCCGGGAACGGATCGGCGCGTGTCCGTCAACATCGCGATTTTGGACTCCACACCGGTGGCTACAGGTGCGGAGATTCACGGGTCCACCCTAGAGCTCATCGATTTTGCCGCGCAGACGATCAATGAGACCCCGCGACAGCTCGCCGCGTGGGTGTGGCCGGATACAGCACCGTGGGTCAATGCGGTCACGCTTCCTGTTGAAGATGGAAAGGTGGAGCTACCGGAGAGCTACCAGCAGACGGGGCAGCTGTCGGTGTACCTGCACACTCCCGATCCGTTCAATACAGTGCGTCCCCCGCTGACCCCTCCGTCGACAAGCCTGACGGTGACCCAAGAGGGACATTTCCCGTCGAGCCACCCCGGATTCGACGAGCTGTCGGCGTTCCTCGCCGGTGAAACGGATAACCCGCCGGCGGATCCGTCCATCATGCCAGTTCTGTGGGACAGTGCGATTACCGAGGGTGTATCCCGCAAGGCCATCGTCTCGGTGTTTACCGCGCACCCGGCTGCCGCACTTGCGGGCCTGTCCGCCTCGCTCATCCCAGCGGAAAAGCAGCCCTCTCGGATCATCGCGTCTGGGCTTATCACCTCGTTGTTTAACAACGGAGAGGTGGCAACTGAGATGCACCGTGCGCCATGGATCGGTGCGCTGCAGCTCATCGGTCAGCTGCGCGCCAGCATTGCTGTGGACACGGCAGCAGATGGTGACGACGAAGCCACGCAGGAGGAGGCAGAAGCTCCAGCTGTTGGCGCTGAGACGCAGGTGCTCGACCCGAAGGAAAAGAAGAAGGTCATTGCCCGCCTCAAGGAGGTAGGTGGCAAGCGGCTTGTGGAGACTCTTGCCACCGGCCGCGATGCCACGTTGGACACCGCGTGCGTGGATAAGGGCATCGTCCAGATCTCACACATGGATCCGGCGCAACAGGAGACGCTGCTGTCGATGTTCTTCTCCTCCGCGGAGATCGTCCCCGGGCCGATACTGGAGGATTCCACGAGGCTGCTCGCCGTGTACGAAACGTTCAAGCACCGCGAGGAGCTCAACGTTTTGCTCGCCGATCAGCAGATGATTAAGGCTGCCGTGGCGCTGCTACGCGGGCTGCGGGGTGCGAACCGCCAGCTGTACACGTCGGCGCGCATCCGCTTTGACAAGCTCGACGGTGTGGATACGGAAAACCGCGATAACGTGTGGGCTTTGGCCCCCGTTGTGTCGCTTGTGTTCGCCCTCGCCGCACGTATGCACGCGTACGGACTCATCGGCAAGTCGAAGCAGCTGACGCAGGCGTCCCGTGGGTGGGCGAAGCTCGCCACCATTGTGCCGGAGCTCGTCACGGGGGATATCGTGTCGGCAGAGGCGATGGTGTGCGCGGTGACCTACCCGGGAATCGTCGGCTGAGACGGCGGTCGCGTCGGCGTGTGTTTTTTCCAGCTCACCCGCCACATGGGTGGAGGTGGTGAGGCTTGTCGACGCCCCTGAGATCCCCCTTTTATGCGCCGGTTACTGCTAGTGGGACCCAGGGGAGGCGAGTCGGGTCGGTCGCGCGCTCTGCCCGTTAGCCGGTAACCTGGGGAACATGATTGATTCCACAACGTTGCCCTACTGGATTATTGGTATTGTCATCGCGATCATCATTATCGCGTTGGTGATTTACTTCGGCTTGAAGCGCGGGAAATCTAAGCAGGTTTCCTTTGAGAAAAAAGAGGAACCGAAAGAGCTTACCCAGGCTGAGAAGTCCGGCAATTATCAAGCCAAGAGTGGTTTTAACTTCGCCGCCGGTAACAGTGGAGACAAACAACCGGTGGTGAATGGGGGCCAAACCCTGACGACCACACCGGCTAAGAGCGCCACGACGGGTGCCACTGCCGGTGCCGCCGCAGGTGCGTCTGCTGCCGGTGTCAGCGCCGCAGCTGCAGCCACAGCGCAGGCGCGGGAGCTGAAGCGGGAACAGGAGCAAGCAGCCGCGAAGCCTGCTGCTCCCACCGCTTCCACCACTCCCACCGCTTCCACCCAATCGGTCGCATCCGAGGGTGCTGAGGAACCGGTGGCATCCGGTGATACACGCGAATCCGTATATGAAGCAGCAGGCGATGCGGCGCAGGAATCCACACAGGAGTCGGCTCCCACTCCTAAGGAGCAGGTCGCACGCGTCGAGGACGAAGCACAAGGCGAGGTTGTGGAAACTCCTGCCGCAAACGGTGGGGCGACTGCTGCTGAGGAAACCGAGGCTACCGTGACCTCGGCCGAACAAAGCGGTACTCCTGCGGATGCCACCGCGTCTGCGCCTGCTGACGCCTCGGCAGAGCCGGAGATGTCAGAGGAGGCACCCACAACAGAGGTGGCACAGCAAACGGAACAATCAGCTGCCAGTGCAGGTGCTGGTGAACAGCCAACCGTACGAGACAGCGCCGAAAAGCAGGAACCCGTAGTGGACGCACCCGGGGAGGAGACGCTTCCTACCCAGGAGGAAATTGACGAGTCCGCTGCTGCAGCGGCCGAGCAGGTTGAGGCGGCAGGAGCTGCCCGCGCACAAGACGCGCCGGAACCAACCGGTGAAACCATCACGGCAGAGCCTGCACAGCAGGACGTTCAGACCGAGGATATTGCCCCGGCCGAGGGACGCCTCGGACGCCTGCGTGGCCGACTTGCGAAGTCCAACAATGTTATTGGCCAGGGTGTTCTGGGAATTCTTTCCGCTGGTGACCTGGACGAGGATGCCTGGGAGGAAATTGAAGACACGCTCATCATGGCCGATCTGGGCGCTTCCACGACGATGAAGGTTGTGGATTCGCTGCGTGAGAAGATTGCTGCTCGCGGCGTGCACAACGAAGAGGAAGCTCGTGCCATGCTGCGCGAAACCCTGATCGAGGCGGGTCGCCCTGAGCTGGATCGCTCCATCAAGGCTATGCCATATGACAACAAGCCGGCTGTGGTCCTCGTTGTCGGTGTGAACGGCACCGGTAAGACGACGACGGTGGGCAAGCTCGGCCGCGTCCTCGTGTCCATGGGGCACTCGGTGATGTTTGGCGCGGCGGATACCTTCCGTGCAGCGGCTGCCGACCAGCTCGAGGCGTGGGGGCGTCGTGTTGGTGCCTCGACGGTTCGTGGCAAGGAAGGTGCAGACCCTGCATCCGTTGCCTTCGATGCGGTTGCCAAGGGTACTGAGCAAGGCGTGGACGTGGTCCTCGTTGATACGGCTGGGCGTTTGCACACCTCCACAGGCCTCATGGATCAGCTGGGCAAGGTGAAGCGCGTGGTTGAGAAGAAGGCAAAGGTGGACGAGGTCCTCCTTGTTCTCGATGCCACTGTCGGACAGAACGGTATTATCCAGGCTCGCACGTTCCGGGACGTGGTGGATATCACGGGTGTGGTGCTCACCAAGCTCGACGGCACCGCCAAGGGCGGCATCGTCTTCCAGGTGCAGGAAGAGCTCGGCGTGCCGGTGAAGCTTGTCGGCCTCGGCGAGGGCGCGGACGATCTCGCACCGTTCGAGGTGGAAAGCTTCGTCGACGCCTTGCTGTACTAACTCTCCTGAAGGAGGTGCTGGCAGAAAAGCTGCTGGTAGGAAGGTTCCTGGTAGGGACGGCGCTGGTGGAACTATCTGCCGGTAGAACCAACTGGCGTTGGAAATAGCTGCGGGGAGAAATGGCTGCTGGCGCAGTAATGAGATAAATCTTCTGCGCCAATTCCAGCGTTTGCATGTTAGCGCCGTAGTTTTCCGCGCGTAGCCGTCTCCGCAGACAGCGGGCACTGCACGCCGTGACTGCTCGCGAAAACCGAATAAGACTCAAAGCCCCTGTGCACACACCACTGTGCACAGGGGCTTGTGTTTTACAATGGCGCCCATGAACGAGCAGATGAAGCGCATTGAGCTAAACAACGAGCGCCTGAACGAAATCACCGCGTTCAATGCCAAGTATGAGGACATCGGCGATACCTTCGCGGAGGCATGGGAGACGTTGAAACCTCTGATCGCCTACTACGAGAGCCAGTGGTCCACCGATCTCGCGGAAACTGACGCAGCCTACGGGGTGATGAGTGAAGACGGGGTGTGGAACGAAATGGGGACGTTCTACGAAATTATGAAAGATGTAGCGGCGACGAGCCAGCGCATCCTTGCCGAATATGAAGGCGAGGATAGTAACGAAGGCGGAGAATAAAAGAGTCACCAGCGGGCCTCTTTATGGGGGGCCACATCACGGTCCAGGTAGGGGTCACGGTCACGGTTGAGGTGCTGGTCGGCTGCGACGATGGGCTGGTAGGAAGATCATAGGCGCACGCCGAAAGACGCGGGGCGTGACCGTGGAGCACATGGGCCCAGTCCATGTGGGGGAGAGTCGTCAAGGATGAGGAGTGTGCCCCCAAGGCGGGTGAGAAGCGAATGACAACTGTTCGCTACCATGTAAGAAGCTGTGTTACCGTACTGTGTCTACTGCAGTAAGAAGGGATGAAAGACGAGTGTTTGAATCACTGTCAGACCGTTTGAGCGATGCTCTTACCGGGCTTAGAGGAAAAGGCAAGCTAAGCGAAGCCGATATCAATGCCACCGCGCGGGAAATTCGCCTGGCACTGCTCGAAGCCGACGTGTCCCTTCCCGTCGTGCGCGGCTTTATCAAGCGCATCAAAGAACGTGCGGGTGGCCAGGACGTATCCCAGGCCCTCAACCCGGCGCAGCAGGTAGTCAAAATCGTCAACGAGGAACTCATCGAGATCCTCGGCGGCGAGACGCGCCACCTGCAGATGGCCAAGAACCCACCGACCGTCATCATGCTCGCCGGCCTGCAAGGTGCCGGTAAGACGACGCTTGCCGGCAAGCTTGCCAAGCACCTCGCCTCGCAGGGGCATACGCCGATGCTCGTAGCCTGCGACCTCCAGCGCCCTGGCGCCGTGCAACAGCTGCAGATCGTCGGCGAGCGTGCGGGCGTTCCCACATTCGCACCGGACCCGGGGACAACCCTCGACACCACGGAACACGAGATGGGTACGTCTCACGGTGACCCTGTCCTTGTGGCTAAACAGGGCATCGAGGAAGCCAAACGCCAGCAGCGCGACGTGGTCATCGTTGATACTGCAGGTCGCCTGGGTATCGATGAGGAGCTTATGCGCCAGGCATCCAACATTCGCGATGCTGTTAATCCCGATGAAGTCCTCTTCGTTATCGATGCCATGATCGGTCAGGACGCGGTTCAGACCGCCCAGGCCTTCCGTGACGGCGTCGGGTTCACCGGCGTTGTGCTGACCAAGCTCGACGGCGATGCCCGCGGTGGTGCGGCGCTGTCCATCCGTGAGGTCACTGGCAAGCCGATTATGTTCGCTTCGACGGGTGAGAAGCTCGACGATTTCGATGTCTTCCACCCGGAGCGCATGGCTTCCCGCATCCTCGGCATGGGCGACATCCTGTCTCTCATTGAGCAGGCAGAGGCGACGATGGACCAGGAGAAGGCCTTCGAGTCTGCCGCCAAGCTCGGCTCCGGTGAGCTGACATTGGAGGACTTCCTCGACCAGATGCTCATGGTGCGCCGCATGGGGCCAATCTCCAACATTTTGAAGATGCTCCCCGGTGGCAAGCAGATGAACCAGATGGCAGACATGGTGGAGGAGAAGCAGCTCGACCGCATTCAGGCCATCATTCGGGGTATGACACCGGAAGAGCGCGCCAACCCCAAGATTCTTAACGCCTCCCGTCGCAAGCGCATTGCCAACGGCTCGGGCGTGACCGTCCAGGATGTCAATCAGCTTGTGGATCGCTTTAACGAGGCGAAGAAGATGATGGGTAAGATGGCCGGTCAGATGGGTATGCCCGGGCTCGGTGGCCTGAACCGTTCTGCAACGAAGAAGCAGAAGAACAAGCGCAAGGGCAAGAAGGGGAAGAAGGGAAAGAACAAGCGTCAGTTTGGCTCCATGGCGCAGAATAATCAGCAGAAGGCTGCGCCGCAGATGCCGTCGATGGATGAGCTAAAGAAGCTCCAGCAGGAGATGGAGGAAAACGGCGGGATGCCGGATCTTGGCTCTCTGGGCAAGGGGTTCCCCGGCATGGGAGGTAAGGGCTTCCCTGGCATGGGTGGAATCGATCCGACGAAGTTCGGCTTCCCTAAATAAGGGTTTCGCTTTTCGACGCCCGGTATTCGCCGTTTCTTGAACCGTCAGGTCCCTGCCTGCTTTCGCGGGCAGGGATTTGTCATTTACCCCGTATGACAGGTATAGTTCTCCAGGTTGTCTATGGACAACACCCCGCTTTCGCGTGAAAAGTAGGATTCGACGCATCGGTGGCAAGGCTTCAGAATCTCAAGCCACCGCCTGTGCAACCGGCCTGCTGTCACCTCGCGAATGTGGTTGAACTGTACATTTTCAAGGGTTGAAACCGGCCTGCCACGTTGCAGGTGCTGTACTGCCCAGTGACACAAAAAGGAAGTATTCACCATGGCTGTGAAGATCAAGCTCGCCCGTATCGGTCGTCTGCACAACCCCCAGTACCGCATCGTCGTTCAGGACGCTCGCGGTCGTCGCAATGGTCGCGTCATTGAGAACCTCGGCATTTACCAGCCGAAGAACGATCCCTCCATCATTGAGGTCAACTCCGAGCGCGCACAGTACTGGCTGGGCGTCGGCGCACAGCCGACCGAGCCTGTTCTGGCTATCCTCAAGGTGACCGGTGACTGGCAGAAGTTCAAGGGCATCGAGGGCGCAGAGGGCACCCTCAAGGTTGCTGAGCCGAAGCCGTCCAAGCTCGAGCTCTTCAACAAGGCTCTCGAGGAGGCCAACAACGGCCCGACCGCTGAGGCCATCACCGAAAAGAAGAAGAAGGCCAAGGAAGAGAAGGAAGCTGCTGAGGCTGCTGCCAAGAAGAAGGCAGAGGAAGAGGCCAAGGCTGAGTCTGAGAAGGAAGAGGCTTCCGAGGAGGCTGCTACTGAAGAGGCTCCTGCAGAGGAAGAGAAGTCCGAGTAATCAGGGCTTCCTCGTGGCTAGCGCAGTGGCCAGTGCCTAGCAGTTAGCCATCTCTCAGCTACTTTCGGCACCCACCGATTCGGTGGGTGCCTTTTACATTGGTGAGGCGCAGGAGACCTAACGCGGCTCACGTGTGGGTGATGAGGATCATCCCTGGCACGTTGGCTTGGGGATGTGGTGTTCGTTGGATGAAAATGCACGCACTAAGCGGGTACTCGTCGGGGTAGCAAAAGGTGAACGGCAATCCGGGGAAGCTCCAGATCGGCCAGGTGGTCAAATGTGCTACCACTGTTAGGTTGACTTTTTTCCACGTCGGCACCCCGCCGTCCCATTACACGAAACGGGAACAAGGCAGTAGAGCAACTAGTGAGCTGGGGTGCCCGAAGGCACTAGGTAGAATGGCGACCATGGAATACAGAATCGGTCGTGTGGTGAAGACGCACGGGATCAAAGGGGAAGTCGTCGTCGATCCAACGACAGACGATCTCGATCAGCGGTTTTATGTCGGCGCCGTGCTTACAGGTCGCGCCGGAGGCGGAAAAGAACAACAGTTGACCATCCAGTCCATGCGGCCCCACCAAGGCAGGCTACTAGTTAAGTTCGAGGAAATCCCGGACCGCACAGCAGGGGAGTCACTGCGCGGAATGCAGTTTTTCGCGCCGCCCCTCGAGCACGATCCAGAAGAAGATGGCTACTACGACCACGAGCTGGAAGGTCTTGCAGTGATTCACGAAGGCACACGCGTTGGCGAAGTCACGGATATCACCCATGGACCGGCCGCGACGCTTCTCACCGTAACGATGGATGAGGACGAACGGGATGTGCTCATCCCCCTCGTCGATGCCATCGTTCCGGAGATCAATCTGGGAGAAAAGACAGCAACCATCACCCCGCCTGATGGTCTTCTTGATCTCTAGCGTGGCAGCCAATGACCAACCACACACGAAGCCAATGCGTTGGTGATCCCGTAGGTTATCTACCACGCAGCAGGTAACCTACCGTGCAGCAAGTTACCCACCACGCGGCAGGCTACCTATCACGCAGCACATCCGCCGCAAATCTCACCAGTCAGATATCCACTGTAAAACGCTCCAATTAGCCCGGTAATTTATCTAGAAAGTCAGCCCACCTGTGTCTATGAAAATCGATGTCATCACTATTTTTCCTGAGTACCTTGACCCGCTGAGGCATGCGCTTTTGGGAAAGGCCATCGAGAACGGGCAGTTGTCCGTTGGCGTTCATTACTTACGGGATTGGGCATCGGGGGTTCACCAAGCGGTGGATGACTCGCCCTATGGTGGCGGGCCAGGAATGGTCATGATGCCAACGGTGTGGGGTGCCGCCTTGGAAGACGTTGTCGCAGGGAAAGCGGCCGGCGATGAATTGCAGTCCGCGGAACTGCATAGGGGGCAGGCCCGTCACGACGAGGTGCATGACATCGAATCGCGTGGCTACAGTGCAGAGGCCCTACGGGATGCGAATGATGACCGCCCGCTGCTTATCGTGCCAACCCCGTCGGGCACCCCGTTTACTCAGGAAATGGCTCGGCGGTGGTCCAACGAGGAGCATGTGATCTTCGCCTGTGGCCGCTACGAGGGGATCGATCAACGCGTTATAGATGATGCACATCGCTACGCGCGTGTCGAGGAGGTCTCCATCGGTGATTACGTGCTCATTGGTGGCGAGGTCGCTGTTCTCGTCATGGCAGAAGCGATGGTGCGTCTTATCCCCGGTGTGTTGGGTAATAGCGAGTCTCATGAGGACGATTCCTTCTCCCACGGGCTTCTTGAAGGGCCGAGCTACACCAAACCGCGGGTATGGCGGGGAATGGAAGTTCCGGAGCCGCTGACCAGTGGAAACCACAAGCGGATTGCGAAATTCCATCACGATGAAGCGGTAAAAAAGACTGCCCGGGTACGACCAGATATTTTCCACCACCTCATGGAAACGGGGGAGCTGAGCAAGGAGGACATTCGGCTAGGTGCATCGCAGTACCCGATGCGCACACGTATGCAGGTTCTCGTCCGAGAAAAGGAAATGAACGAGGCGTTAGACCGCCTAGCGGTACACCTCGCGGCCTACAACATCTATGTCACGGAGGTGCAATCAAATCCCGTGAGCCTGGCGTGCGACCCGAGTCACTCGCTCCTTGACGAGTTCGAGCGCACCCATGATCGCTCAGCGATCTCCGAAGAGGTGTTTACTCTCGAGATTCTTACCGAATCCCTAGCCCCAGCAAAGAACCTCACTTCGGCAGTCATGGAGCTTTTCGAGCCCGGTACGCCGTGGATGGGGACAACCGTGGCACGAGAGGACGACGAGGGTCTGACCCCCGCCGATCCAAACGCCTGCGCCGTCTCCTTTGACTAAACGTGTGTGGGTCGAGTTCATAGCTAGCCGGTGGGTGCTCGCTGGTGGGTGCTCGCTGGTGGATGCTCGCTGGTGGATGCTCGCTGGTAGGGCGGACAGCGGAGGATGAGAACTGCGTCGCTACAATTGAGCGAATGATTGCAGCAACTATCGCTCAGGAACTAGGCGTTGATATTGCCAAAGTGGAGGCCACGATCAGGCTTCTCGACGAAGGCAACACCGTCCCGTTCATAGCCCGCTACCGCAAGGAAATCACCGGTGGACTCGATGACACGCAGCTTCGCACCCTCGAGGGGCGACTGCAGTACCTGCGCGAATTAGAAGACCGCAAGAAGACCATCCTCGCAGCCATCGAAGAACAAGGCGCGCTCACCGACGACCTGCGGGCGCTCATCGCAGAATGCGATTCCAAAGCACGCCTGGAGGATCTCTACCTGCCGTTCAAGAAGCGTCGTAAGACGAAGGCAGATAAGGCTCGCGAGGCTGGGATCGGCGAGGCCCTGCAGGAGATCGTCGACAAGCCCGACGAGGATCCGGAGGAGATCGCTCAGCGGTACCAGACGGAAGGCTATGAGGATGTCAAAGCCGTCCTCGACGGCGCGCGGGCGATCGTGGCCAGCGATCTGTCCATGAACGCCGACCTCGTCGGCGAGCTGCGCGACGAGCTTGCTTCCAACGCGACCGCCGTCGTCGGCGTCGTCGAGGGCAAGGAAACCGAGGGGGCGAAGTACCGCGACTATTTCGAGTTCAACCAGAAAGTCCAGGACATGCCCTCCCACCGGGTGCTGGCAATCCTGCGCGGTGAGAAGGAAGGGATCCTCCGCCTAGACCTCGACGGCGGAGATGATGCCGTATACGAGGCCATCGCCTTTGAGCACGCCGGCTACCCGCATTCCGCATGGCTAGATAACGCCGTCCACCGGGCGTGGAAGACGAAGCTGGAAGTCTCCGCAGCGCTTGACGTACGCATGCGGATGAGCGAAAAGGCGGAGAAAGACGCGCTCGCGATTTTCGCCGTCAACCTCCGGGACGTGCTCCTGGCTGCCCCGGCAGGGCAAAAGTCCGTCCTCGGACTTGACCCGGGCTACCGTAACGGCGTGAAATGCGCGACCGTGGATGCCACAGGCAAGGTCTTGAATACCACCATCGTCTACCCGCACCAGCCCCAAAATCAATGGAACAAGGCGCTCATGGAGCTGGCATCCATCGCAGCTGAACACCACGTGGAGCTCCTTGCCATCGGCAACGGCACCGCTTCGCGTGAGACGGAGAAACTGGCCCGCGAAGTGGCAGACATGATTGGCAAGGCCGGCGGCAAGAAACCCGTTCCCGTCGTCGTCAGCGAGTCTGGTGCCTCCGTGTACTCAGCGTCGGATCTGGCAGCCAAGGAATTCCCGGACATGGACGTGTCTCTGCGCGGTGCCGTATCCATCGCCCGCAGGTTGCAGGATCCGCTGGCGGAACTGGTGAAAATCGATCCAAAGTCGATCGGTGTGGGGCAATACCAGCATGACGTGAACCAGACAGAACTGGCTAAGACCCTCGACGCGGTGGTTGAGGATGCCGTGAACTCCGTCGGCGTGGACCTCAACTCAGCCTCCGCGCCACTGCTGAACCGCGTCGCCGGAATTACACCAACGCTGGCCAAGAACATCGTCTCCTACCGCGATGAGAAGGGCACTTTCGCGGCCCGCACGGACCTATTGGACGTCCCTCGACTTGGGTCTAAGACGTTCGAGCAGTGCGCCGGCTTCCTCCGCATCCGTGGCGGACAAAACCCGCTCGACGGCTCTGCGGTCCACCCCGAGGCCTACCCCGTGGTGGAAAAGATCGCCATCCGCAGCGGGGTAGGGGTAGAAGAGCTCATCGGCAACACCCGCATCCTGCACAAGCTCAACCCCGCAGACTTCGCCACTGATACCTTCGGCGAACCCACCATCCGCGACATCCTCAGTGAACTGGACAAGCCGGGCCGTGATCCGCGCCCGGATTTCCACACCGCCACCTTCAAAGAGGGGGTGGAGAAGGTTTCCGACCTTACCCCGGGAATGATCCTCGAAGGGACGGTCACCAACGTTGCGGCCTTCGGCGCCTTCGTGGATGTGGGAGTTCACCAGGATGGTCTTGTCCATGTGTCCGCGATGAGTCATTCGTTCGTCTCCGACCCCCACGATGTGGTGAAAAACGGCGACATCGTCAAAGTGAAAGTGCTAGATGTCGATGTGCTGCGGAACCGAATTTCGCTCACGTTGCGGCTCGATGACGAGCCCGGAGACGAGCAGAGCAAGGACAAGAAGCCACGTTCAGGTGCTTCCTCGCGCGGTGGTGACGGTCACCGCGACAGTGCCCACGGGCGCAGAGATCGCGGTGGAAACAGCTCGCGTGGCAATCGGAACGGAAGCGGTCGTGGCCGTGGCCGAGGCGGAAACAATGGCGGCGGGTCGATGGCTGATGCCTTGCGGCGTGCCGGATTTGGGAAATAGCCACGGATGTGGCAGAATCCTCACGGTTGATGTAACGGATACGAACCAGCCGAGCACCGGGAGATCGGGAGCGCCGCTAGGTTCCTCTTTCCTTGAAATTTTGAAAGGGTTCTTTCTATGAACAACATCCTTGACAAGGTTGATGCAGTTTCCCTGCGCGACGATATCCCGGAGTTCCGCCCCGGCGACACCGTCAACGTTGGCGTGAAGGTCATCGAGGGTTCCAACACCCGTGTTCAGTACTTCAAGGGCGTCGTTATTCGTCGCCAGAACGGTGGCATCCGTGAGACGTTCACCGTCCGCAAGATGAGCTTCGGCATCGGTGTCGAGCGTACCTTCCCGGTGCACTCCCCGAACCTGGACTCCATCGAGGTTGTCAGCCGCGGTAAGGTCCGCCGTGCCAAGCTGTACTACCTGCGCAACCTGCGCGGTAAGGCTGCTCGCATCAAGGAGCGCCGCTAAGCCTCAAACCCGCCTTTTCTGGCTTGCATGCTTTATGCAGCGTGAGCACGAAAAAGTGATGGTTATCTAGGCACGAGCCGAAACCCGGTATCCCCGCGTAGGGGCTGCCGGGTTTTTTGCTGGTACTATGACCTGTCGTGAGTAAGCAGGACAAGAAAGAACAACCGTGGTACATCGAGATCCCGATTGTGATCATCTCCACGTTGATTATCGTTTTTCTCATCCACACCTTCCTGGGCAGGATTTACCTCATTCCTAGCCAGTCCATGGAGCCGACATTGCACGGCTGCACCGGGTGTACCGGGGATCGGATCGTGGTGGAAAAAGTAAGCTACGCCTTCGGTGATCCCGAGCCAGGCGATGTCGTGGTGTTCAAGGGCACTCCTGCGTGGAACACAAACTTTGTGTCTAACCGTTCGGACAACCCCGTTGTCCGTGGCCTTCAGAATGCGGGCTCTCTCGTTGGGCTCGTCGCACCGGATGAGAATGATCTGGTTAAGCGAATCATTGCCAAGGGTGGGCAAACCGTTCAGTGTTTGGAAGGCGACGAGGGTGTCTCCGTCGACGGGGAGCTCATTGATAACTCCTACACGCTGCAGCCACCTGCGTACTCCATCGATCCCTCCAGCGGTTCGGATGCCTGCGGTGGCCCGTACTTCGGCCCCGTGACGGTTCCGGAGGGCAGCTACTTCATGATGGGGGATAACCGCACCAACTCCCTGGATTCCCGCTACCACATGAGCGATGCGCTGCAGGGAACGATTCCGGAGGAAAATATTCGCGGCAAGGTGCAGGCGATCATCCTCCCGCTCAACCGGATTGGATCGGTGGATAATCAACCGATCCAACAGCAACAGCTCGAGGCAGCCAAGTAGCCCCGTGTCCCTCGCCAAGCGGCGCGACCGCGCGCGCCGGAGGATTCGTCAGTTAAAGGGGATGCGCACCCATGAGGTTGCGCTCGCCAAAGCCGGTCTGGGGCCGGTGGCTGGTGTGGATGAGGCCGGTCGCGGTGCCTGCGCCGGGCCGATCACCATCGCTGCGTGTATCCTCCCGGACCAGTTCATCCCTGAGTTGGAGCTTCTCGACGATTCGAAGAAGCTCACCCCCGCGCGGCGCGCTCATCTCTTCCCACTCATCAAGCGCCACGCCATTGCGTGGCACATCGTCCACATTTCGGCTCACGACATTGATGAGCGCGGTATCACCGATGCGAACATCTCAGGCATGCGACGCGCCGTTGGCGGGCTTGCCGTTCGCCCCGGGTACGTGCTTACCGACGCCTGGTGGGTGCCCGGTTTCGCGTAGCCCTCGCTCCCCGTCATCGGTGGCGATGCGACTGCTCGCTGTATTGCGGCGGCGAGCGTGCTGGCGAAATACTCGCGTGATCAGATCATGATCGACTACGACGCGCAGTACCCGGGCTATGGCTTCGCTGGTCACAAGGGCTACGGCACAGCCAAACACATGGACGCGGTGCGCCACCACGGTGCGTCGCCGATCCACAGATATAGTTATTCCAACGTGAGAAATGCTCACAGGGACTGGATGGGAGCGGAATCATGAGCGCAGAAGATCTCGAGAACTATGAGGCGGAGGTAGAGCTCAGCCTGTACCGCGAGTACCGCGATGTCGTCAGCCAATTTTCGTATGTGGTGGAGACCGAACGTCGCTTTTATCTCGCCAACGCCGTTGAGCTGATTCCGCACACCGAAAACGGTGAGGTGTACTACGAGGTGCGGATGTCCGATGCCTGGGTGTGGGACATGTACCGCGCCGCGCGGTTTGTCCGGTACGTCCGTGTTATCACTTACAAGGACGTGAACATCGAGGAGTTGGACAAGCCGGACATGGTGATCCCCGACTAGTTTTCGTTTCCAGGCTTGCCGGATGACCCGACGCTGTCGGGTCATTTTTCGTTTTTACGTCATGAGCCATAGTCGGGCCATAGTCGGGTCGGAGCCGTGGCGGACACTGGCTTTCGTGGACATACCACGACAGTCCGCACTGGGTAATCCTCTGAGACCCGCGTTTTTTTAAAATGAATCACCTGCACAGCACGCGGCCCGGAAGAGGTTTTTACCGTGCGGAAATACGGATTCGCAAAAAATCAGACTACCGGCTCCCGCAAAATCTCCGCTTGAGTAGCGCCTTTTTGCCCAGCCACGTCGAAACTCTCAGGCCCACGTGTCAAGGATGATCCTCATCACCCACGCGTGATCCAAGGCGGGCTATAGGTCCCCTTCGGTGAGCTCGCGGGCCTTGGCAGGCAACGCTGTGGATAAACTTTCGGCATTGGGGTTCCGAAATGGGGGAGTTATCTACAGGCACAAACGTAAGGCTGGAAGCAGAGGGCGTGCCGCCGGATACTGAGGTGGCTTGGATACCGCTTTGAGGTTGCCGAGCACTCTGAAACAAGATCAACAGATCGGGGAACTATGAACTCAAAGAATTTACTCTTGGGAAGACGCGGCGAAACCATCGCGCGCCGGTACTACCAGGATCGCGGATATGGATTCGTGGCTGCAAATGTGCGCTACACGTGTGGGGAGATTGACCTCATCATGCAGCACGGCGACACAACTGTTTTCGTCGAGGTGAAAACTCGAACGAATAGCGCAATGGGTGGGGCTGAAGCAGTCACACCAGCAAAACTGCGCCGCGTTCAGCGCGCCGCAATGACATGGCTGGAAGGCAAACCCTACCGGCCCATCCGGTTCGACGTGGTCGAGATCATCGGCAACGAAATTACGTGCTTCGAAGGAGTTGACCGTGGCTCTTGCTAGAACAAAATCTGTCGCTTTCGAGGGGGTCACAGCGCGGATTGTGGACGTGGAGGCAAACGTTGGGCCAGGTCTCCCCGGCACCTACATCGTGGGACTCGCGGATAAGGCCGTGGCAGAATCCCGTGACAGGATCAAGCTCGCCGCTCAAAACTCACATCTGCCGTGGCCGAAGACAAAAATTATTGTGAGTCTCTCGCCTGCGTCGCTGCGCAAATCTGGTTCACACTTCGATCTTCCCATGGTGCTGTCCATCCTCTTCGCCGGTGCCTCCGGACCGTACGAAGACCACATCCTATCCACTACGGTATTCCTCGGTGAAGTGAGCCTGGACGGAGGTATCAAGCCCGTCACAGGGATTATCCCCGCCATTCTCGCCGCCAAAAACGCAGGCTACGTGCGCGTTGTCATTCCCGCTGGAAACGCTGCAGAAGCAACGTTGTGCCAGGACATGGACATACGAGTCGCCACCGCTCTGACCGATGTGGTGAGGTTTGTCGCCGGTGAGAGTGATCTGGAGGACGCTCACGGGAGTGCCTCTGATGTCGGAGAAGACAACCCAACGGTGCTGGATATGCGCGATGTTGCTGGGCAACCAGAAGCGCGCCGGGCTGCGGAGATTGCTGCAGCTGGGGGCCATAATTTCCTCATGATCGGGCCACCTGGAAGCGGTAAGTCCATGATCGCCGCCCGGCTGCCCGGCCTCCTTCCGGATCTCACACCGGAGTACAAGCTGGAAGCCACAGCCGTTCATTCTGTCGCCGGGCGGACGTTCACCGGTCCGGTTATTCATCCGCCTTTTGTCGCACCGCATCATTCCGTCACTCGAGCCGCCCTCATCGGCGGAGGTGCAGGAAATCCTGTTCCCGGAGCAGTATCACTTGCCCACCGTGGTGTGTTGTTTCTGGACGAAGTTTCGGAAATCTCCGCTTCCATCCTTGATAGCCTCCGCACTCCCTTGGAGCAGGGGTATGTTCGCCTCATTCGTTCGCGCCGCGACGTGTACTTCCCGGCTAAATTCCAGCTGGTTATGGCAGCGAATCCGTGCCGATGCGGTGCGGAAGAGCCGTCGGCGTGCCGGTGCTCGGCGAACGCACGCGCGCGGTATCTCAACAATGTGTCTGGTCCGTTGCGTGACAGGTTGGATATGGTTGTTCGGACCCACGCTCAGGGATCGGTCATCCGCTCCGAGGAACAGGAATCCACGGCAGTGATCCGGCAACGCGTTATCGAGGCTAGGGGGAGGGCGGGGCACCGGTGGGCCCGCGCCTCCTATCCGGGGGTGATCAACGCGGAGATTGATGGTGCGTGGCTGCGGCGTGAATTCCCTGCCGACGAGGAAGCGATGGAATATCTTGCCGTCTATCTTGCGCGAGGTGACATCAGCCAGCGGGGTGTGGATCGCACTCTCAAGTTAGCCTGGACTATTGCCGATTTGGCTGGGTGCGACCGGCCCGATATCGACCATGTCGCCCAAGCCTTGGAATTTCACGATTATGCGGGTGGGGAGGTCGCGGCATGAGCACAAGCGACTTCGTGCCGAGTAAAAAGCGGGAGGACACTCCCGTAACAAATAGGGATCGGATGCCCACCAGCCGTCGAGAAGCGTGGGCATACCTGTCTCGTGTGGTGGAAGGACCGAGCCGTCGCCTCAACGAGCTTCTTTCACAAGGCGTAGACGTAGAGGATATCGCACGGGGCGTTAGGCAACAGCAGGAATGGTTGGGGGAGCTGCGCAAGCAGACGGCGACGCGTCATGAGTGGATGCGACCTGCGGAGGACCTCGAGGCTATTGACGCTATCGGCGGGAGGCTGATTACCCCCGAGGATGACGAGTGGCCGACGGATATTTTTGCGGAGTCCTTCGGATTTGCCGCATCAGGGATGAGTGAACACTGTCGCTCCTACCAAGATGACGCGGTCCCTCCCCACGCGCTGTGGGTGCGGGGCGGAGGTCCACTGAATGGGATCGTCTCGCGCTCAGTTGCGCTGGTAGGTACGCGTGGAACCAGCTCGTACGGTATCGCTGCAACGCGCATGATCACCAGTGGACTCGCTGCTCACCACTGGACGATCGTATCGGGAGGCGCTAAGGGGATCGACACAGCAGCGCACACGGAGGCGATGAACTCCGGGGGTTACACCGTTATGGTCGCTGCCTCAGGACTCGATGTCACCTATCCCGCAAGCAATGCAGATCTGTTTGCGAGAATCGCCACTCACGGTTGCCTCGTCAGCGAATATCCGCCGGGTACGCATCCCGCGCGCCACCGGTTCCTTACAAGAAACCGCCTGGTAGCGGCACTTACAGCCGGCACCGTTATCGTGGAGGCCGGGTGGCGATCAGGGGCGTTAAACACGTTGAGCTGGGCTGAAGGTCTAGGGCGCGTGGCTATGGCTGTTCCCGGTCCGATCACATCCAACACCTCGCTCGGTTGCCACGCGCGCATCAAGAACGGTTCCGCGCAGCTCGTTACCTCCGCAGATGACGTCCGAGAGTTGCTGGAACCGATTGGCACCTGCGATCCAGATGGCCAGCGCGAAATCGATTTCTCCGGTTCGCCTGTCACTACCTTGACGCGCACGGAGATGAGACTCTTCGATGCGTGCTCGTCCACATTCCGTTCCAGTACCGACATTGCGCGGGACGCAGGTTTACCCCTGGGACTTGCAATGCACGTGCTCGTTGACCTAACACAGCGGGGCTTCCTTGTTCGATCGGGGAAGCTCTGGGCGAGAGCGAGCGACGTGGGATGAGCGACACGGGATGAGTGGCAAGAGATGAGTGACACGGGATAAGTGGCTTGGGATAATGGAGAGGTGTCGTCCGCAAAGGGGCATATGCGGGGGGACGGAATGCCTCCGGGTGAGGTACAGGATCGGCCCGCGATCGTTGGAGTTTTCCACCGAGGTGAACCGGTCCGTGGCGGGCCGTGGACCCCGTGCAGTAACAAGACACGGCGGATGAGGAATCAGCAAGAAGTGGCGGATGAGGAATCGCTGCCGGTGGTTACACTACGTATATGGCTACCCCGGACTTTCATGAGCTCATCGAGGATTATTGCGACCACCTCCGGTTCAACGAGGGAAAAAGTGAAGCAACGATCCGAGGCTACCGCAGCGACCTGCTGCTGGCCTGTGAGTATCTGAATGGCGTAGCTGGCTTCACGCTTACCGGGCTTCGAGCCTGGCTAGGAGAAGCTGTGAGCGCAGGAAAATCCCGGGCGACACTTGCTCGGCGGACGGCCGCAGTTCGGAGTTTTTCCACGTGGGCGCACAAGCAGGGATACCTAGAAGAGGATGCCGCCCGCCGGTTGCGAGTTCCGTATAAATCTCACCATCTACCTACCGTGTTAACGAGCGACCAAGCAGGGGAAATGATGGGCAACGCGGGCTCGCACTCCGAACCCGAGTTTCTCCGGGATTCTGCGATCCTCGAATTGCTCTACGCCACTGGCATGCGTGTTGCGGAGCTGTGCTCACTTGATGTCGCCGATGTCGACGGCGCAAAGAACACCGTGAAAGTGACGGGCAAGGGAAACAAACAACGCGTTGTTCCATTCGGTGCTCCTGCACGGAATGCGCTGGACCAGTGGATCTCCGCAGGACGTGGGCACTTTGCCACCGCAGACAGCGGCGATGCGCTGTTCCTCGGCGTGCGCGGGGGACGCATCGACCCGCGACAAGTTCGTCGCATTGTGGAAACAGCCGCCGCGAACACCGGTGTTGACGGGATCACCCCGCACTCTCTGCGACATACCGCCGCTACACATCTGCTTGAAGGAGGTGCTGACCTGCGTGCTGTGCAGGAATTTCTCGGCCATTCCTCGCTGCAGACGACGCAGATCTATACCCACGTATCCGGCGAGCGACTGAAAAAGATCTACAACAACGCACACCCCCGCGCGTAAGCAGATCGGTTCGCGAGCTGCCCAGTGAGGCTGCCTGTTCGGCGTGCCTGCCACTGGTTCACCTTCCGACGATCGTCTCGCCGGGATTATCTGCGCGTACCGCAATCCCTATAGAAGAGAGAGCCACGGGCACCTCACTGCTTACTTCAGTTGACGTTGTTCTCGCACACGAAGTTCAATATCAGGAGGGGTTGGAATCACTCGAATGCGGGGATCGTGCAAAAGGTGGAGCGGATTCATGTACGAATTCGGTCCTGTCTTGGCTCCCCAATGTAGGCCACTGTGAAGGGAGGGTACACGAGCGACAATCCCGATCGTTTGGCCTCGCACGACGGGCTGGCCTGGCACAACGTCCGGTATCACAGGCAGGTAAGTCGTGATGATGTCATCGGCATGGTAAATGGACACCGTCGGTTGGTCCACAGCTAGGCCAGCGAATCGGACGATCCCATCGCCGGAAGCGACGACGGGCGAGCCCGGGGGAGCGGCCACGTCAACTCCACGGTGGCCGGAGCCATACCTCGTTGCTGGCCGATCAAAAGGACGCGTGACGATCGGCCACAGGGGTGAACCGATAGTCGGGCTCACATATTCCCCGGGATGCGTGTCTGCGATAGCTGGTGAAGAAACGAAAATCGATGAGAAGCAGAGGAGACAAACCAACACGAGAGTGTGCAACAGAACCCGTACGGTACCTCTTTTTCTAAGCGCGGGGAAAGGCAAAGGGGCATCTCGCTGGGCGGTTCGAAGCTGGAGCCGGACATCGCTGAACCGCTCTCTTCCGTTCCCGTAGAGCGTTGAGATATCTGTCTCGCCAGAAGCGAGGAGCGCGCGATAGCTTCTATCGGGCCACGTTCGTTTCTTGGGCTCAATGCCGTGGACGGTGTGTGCTCGCCGGGGAGATTGTGGGATGGGAATCCGCTGCTGCGGTAAAGACGCAGTGGTTTCCAAAGTGAGCAGAGTGCGAGCGATGGGCACCTGCATCGCATTGTTTAGTGAGCGGAGAACTGCGGGGGCATCCGACTGTGAATATCGGAGTGTAGGAATTGTGAGCATGCCACCAGTGTGATGAAGGATGCTGGCTTTTGCTGAAATGCAGCAGGAGCTGAGGAATACGCGAGCTCATCGGTTTTATAGTTCCGAAAGTTATCCACAATGAGGAGTCGGAAGCTGGAAGAACGCACGTGAAGGAGGACCACCTGCAGGATCCGCTTATGACCGGAATGAACGGAAACTTTGCCTTGCAGGTGCGCTCACTGGTTTCCTACGGATGCGCTTATTGTGCTGCGGTGGTACGGTCGAACGCGGGGTTACGTCGCATGCTTGGAAATTAGGTCTTTGAGTGTGTCAGGGGTATAGTTGGTAGTCGCAGTGTGCCTGCTTTGGGGATTTCACATTGTGCGAGCTCGGTCGAGCGAAAGCCCGAGTGTGTTCGTATAAACCACATTTTCCCATGACAAGCAGCTGACTACGCGCGGCTTTCCGTGAAGCCCGTTCACGTGGTCCCTTCGGGGTGTGGACGGTCGGAAGTCGCTAGGGTGCAGGAAAAACCTGCACGTTGAGTACGAATGTAACCACAAAAGTAAAGGATCCACCATGGCAGTTGTAACCATGCGAGAGCTCCTCGACGCCGGTGTCCACTTTGGCCACCAGACCCGTCGTTGGAACCCGAAGATGAAGCGTTTCATCTTCACCGACCGTAACGGCATCTACATCATCGACCTGCAGCAGACGCTGACCTACATCGATCAGGCTTTCGAGTTCGTCAAGGAGACCGTTGCCCACGGCGGCACCATCCTGTTCGTCGGCACCAAGAAGCAGGCTCAGGAAGCTATCCAGAACGAGGCTGAGCGCGTCGGAATGCCGTACGTCAACCACCGTTGGCTGGGCGGCATGCTGACCAACTTCCAGACCGTGTCCAAGCGCCTTCACCGCATGAAGGAACTGCAGGCAATGGATCAGGCTGAGGACGGCTACGCCGGGCGTGGCAAGAAGGAAATCCTCATGCTCACCCGCGAGCGCACCAAGCTTGAGCGCGTTCTCGGTGGCATCGCTGACATGAGCAAGATTCCGTCCGCCATGTGGATTGTTGATACCAACAAGGAGCACATCGCGGTTTCTGAGGCTCACAAGCTGAACATCCCGGTTGTCGCTATTCTCGATACGAACTGCGACCCTGATGAGGTTGACTACCCGGTGCCGGGCAACGATGATGCCATCCGCGCCACCACCGTTCTCACCCGCGTTATCTCCACTGCAGTGGAGGAGGGCCAGAAGGCACGCAAGGAGCGCGAGCTCGAGGCTGCCAAGAAGGCCGCCGGGGATGACAACAAGGAAGAGGTTGCACCGAAGGTTGAGGCTTCTTCTGAGGAGGTCGCTCCCAAGGTAGAGGAGTCCAAGGAAGAGGTAGCCCCCAAGGTTGAGGCTTCCGAGGAGTCCGCTAAGTAATTCCAGGGGTCGATGATCCCGGGGAATTATCCCCCCTCTAGGCCCTCACGTACTACGCATGCGTGAGGGCTTTTCTATGATGTTCCTGGCATCGCAAACGAGCAATACTGGGAAACTTCAAGTACGCTTTATTAAGCGAAAACGATCCACAAAAATTTAACTCAAGGAGGATCGCCCAACAATGGCGAACTACACCGCTGCAGACGTGAAGAAACTGCGTCAGATGACCGGATCCGGCATGCTGGATTGCAAGAATGCCCTGAGTGAGACCGACGGCGACTTTGAAAAGGCCGTCGAGCTGCTCCGTATCAAGGGAGCAAAGGATGTGGGCAAGCGTGCAGACCGCGACGCTGCCGAGGGCATCGTTGCCATCTCCGGCAACACCATCGTCGAGGTTAACGCTGAAACCGACTTCGTGGCCAAGACCCCTGAGTTTATCGAGTTCGTAGATGCCGTCGCTGCTGCCGCCGGTGAAGCCAAGGCGAATTCCGCTGAGGAGCTTGCCGCCGTCGAGGTTAATGGTCGCCCCGCAGCTGACGTTCTCCAGGAGATGTCCGCAAAGATCGGTGAGAAGCTTCAGCTTCGTCGCGCTGCCACCCTTGAGGGTGCACATGTCGCCACCTACCTGCATCAGCGTTCCGCCGACCTGCCGCCGGCCGTGGGCGTGCTCGTAGCCTACGAAGGCGAGGGCGACTCCGCGAAGGAAGCAGCGCACCAGGTGTGCCTCCAGGTTGCGGCCCTTAAGGCTCAGTACCTGACCCGCGAGGATGTTCCCGCTGAGGTCGTCGAGAAGGAGCGTTCCATCGCCGAGCAGATCACTCGCGAGGAGGGTAAGCCGGAGAAGGCTATCCCGAAGATCGTTGAGGGTCGCCTGGGTGGCTTCTACAAGGACGTCGTCCTGCTCGATCAGCCGAGTGTTGCTGACAACAAGAAGACCGTTGGCAAGCTGGCCGAAGAAGCTGGCATCACCGTCACCGGCTTCGTCCGTTACGAGGTTGGCCAGAAGTAACACGACTGGCTCTTAGCTAGCAGGATCCTGCGGATCTAGCAGTTCTGCTTTTGGGCGCACCATCGTTTCCAGTGGGAACGGCGGTGCGCCTTTGTTATACGGTAAGATAAAGCCGATTGACTAGCAGCGAATAGCAACAGGAAGGACAGACTCGTGGTCGACGAGGTCGCAGAACAATCCAGCCGAGGTGGGTTCAAGCGTGTCATGCTCAAGCTTGGCGGAGAGATGTTTGGCGGTGGCCAGGTCGGAATTGATCCCGACGTAGTGGAGAATGTGGCGAAGCAGATCGCTGAAGTGTCTAACAATGGCACCGAGGTGTGCGTTGTGATCGGTGGCGGCAACTTCTTCCGTGGAGCTGAACTGCAAAAGCGTGGACTGGACAGGGCCCGCAGTGACTACATGGGCATGCTGGGAACGGTAATGAATTGCCTCGCCCTTCAGGATTTTCTTGAGCAGCAGGGCGTGGAAACCCGTGTGCAGACATCGATCAACATGGCCCAAGTGGCCGAGCCCTACCTTCCATTGCGTGCAAAGCGCCATCTAGAGAAGGGGCGCGTTGTCATCTTTGGTTGCGGCATGGGCATGCCGTATTTCTCCACTGACACCACCGCTGCCCAGCGTGCGTTGGAGATCGACTGTGAGGTTCTCCTCATGGCAAAGGCCGTGGATGGCATTTACAGTGATGATCCACGCACCAATCCTGATGCGGAGCTTTTTGAATCCATTACACCCGACGAAGTCATCCGTCGTGACCTGAAAGTCGCCGATTCCACCGCTTTCTCCCTGTGCAAGGACAACGGGATGCCGATTCTGGTGTTTAACCTCCTCACGGAAGGGAACATTCGTCGAGCGGTCAGTGGCGAGAAGATTGGTACCCTGGTGAGCAAGTAGTTCCGATTCCGTGTTCGTGCCACCGTCTCCGGGCGGAATGTCACACACTGATACCAATCGGCATGAACAGCGGAGACGAACAGTCCTACGACCCGTTCCGGAGCAGAGGAGAAACGTCCTCCTCTGGACGCGGTTCCCAGAAAGTGAATTCATTACAAACGAGCGATGGAGAAAGGTTTTCTTACATCGCTTCCGAAGGAGAAGTAGACTCTAACCATGATTGATGAAGTAATCCTTGAAGCCGACGAGCGGATGGAAGCCACCGTGGATCACACCCGCGAGGAGCTTTCCCACATCCGCACGGGACGCGCTAATCCGTCAATGTTCAACGGCGTGATTGCGGAGTTCTACGGCCAACCAACCCCTATTAACCAGATGGCTACCATTTCTGTTCCCGAGCCACGTATGCTGCTCATTAAGCCGTACGACATGAACTCGATGGACGATATCGAGCGTGCAATTAGAAACTCTGATCTCGGTGTAAACCCGACAAACGATGGCCAGGTTCTGCGCGTAACGGTTCCGCAGCTCACAGAGGAACGTCGTCGCGAGATGGTGAAGGTAGCCAAGTCCAAGGGTGAGGAAGGCAAGATCGCCATCCGAAACATCCGCCGCAAGGGGATGGATCAGCTGAAGAAGATCCAAAAGGACGGCGACGCTGGCGAGGACGAGGTGCAGGCTGGCGAGAAGGAACTGGACAAGGTTACTAAGAAGAACGAGACTCGCGTGGAAGAGCTCGTGGAAGCGAAGGAAAAGGACCTGATGGAGGTCTAAACCGGAGCCCACGTCCAGACGCTCTACGGGTATCCACAGAGCGACGACCTAGCGCCACGGCGACACCCGTGGCGCGTTTGTCGCAGTGGATACAGATGAGGAAAATGCGTAATTCGCCTACAGTGCTGAGTCCAAGATATGCAGGGGAGGATACACGCATAAGCAGTTTCTGGGTCCAATCAAGCGTGGACAGTGCCTGTTCGTGCTTGAAATAGGACACACGGCGAATCTTTATTGCCTCAAGAATGCATCGTTGTGGACTAGGCTCGAGGGGAGTACGCGCAGTGCTTCTGCACCTCCGCGCGCTGAAAGCCTCGCCCTGAACAGCGAGGGAGCCCCGATCCCCGTTTTTTCGACGATCACCAAGGAATCACAAGAAGCACAATGTCCCGTCCAGACTTTTCACGGTTCAGCTGGGAACAGCTTTCAGAGGTCCGCATACCGCGGCCAAAGAATGACTCCGGGCGCAACATGCCCGCCGCCATCACCACAAGCGTCATTCTCATCGCGATCGTCCTGGTTGGTATCCTTGTCGGCCCCGTTGCCTGGTACCCGATTGTCGCGACCGCCGTCGCGCTAGCCACGTGGGAAGTCCATCGGCGTCTGACCGAGGGGGGCTATGCTATGAGCCTGTCCATTCTCCTCTTCGGCGGGCAAATCATGGTGTGGTCCTCGTGGCCGTGGGGATTGTGGGGGCTCATGGCGGGCTACGTGAGCAGCATCCTCCTTGTAATGTTCAGTCGGCTGTTCAGAAACGGTAGGCATACCCCGCCACGCAACTACTGGCGTGATATGTCGATGTCCGTATTCGTGCTGACGTGGATCGCCCTGTTCGGATCGTTCATCGCCATGTTGTCGAACATCACTCGACATGATATCCCCGGGCCCATGTTTATCCTGACGTTTATGCTCTGCGTCATCGCCAGTGATACGGGCGGTTTCCTTGCCGGTGTTGGTTTCGGTTCACACTCCATGGCTCCGGCGGTGAGCCCGAACAAATCGTGGGAGGGGTTCGCCGGTTCGCTTGCCCTCGGCATGGTAGTCGGTGCTCTTACGGTTCGTTTCCTGCTTCACGCAAATCCACTCTTGGGAGTGGTTCTTGGGGCTCTTCTCGTGATCGCAGCGACGTTGGGCGATCTTGTGGAAAGCCAATTTAAGCGCGAGTTGGGTATCAAGGATATGTCGCGGATGCTTCCTGGACACGGTGGGCTCATGGATAGGCTCGATGGAATGCTGCCCGCCGGTGTGGTGACGTGGCTCATTTTGTCGATTCTTCAGACTTAGTCTGAGGAAAGCACACCCCCTGTGGAGTATCCCTCCCGAACAATGCACACAGGCGATGATATTCCGTCCGCGGTTTTCCGTCAGCGTCTAAAAAAGAGAACACATCGCTAGTGGGTCTTGTAGTCGCGTTGCTCACCGAATAGCCCAGGTGGTGTGCAGAAATTCAGTAGTTACCAGCGCAGTCAGGAAACAGCTCGGGCGGTGAAGCGGTGCGCGACGGGAACTCGTTGGGGGATTGCTCGCTCTTTCTGGCACAATGAGGGTTATTATGGCTGAACCTGTTGTTTTGAACTTTAACCGTGCCCGGCGCTCGATGCCGCCGAAGCATTATGCCGATTACACCAAAGACGAGCGGATCGAGATTCTCAAGGAGCTTGGCCTCCCTAAGTTCCGAGACAACCAAATCGCGCGCCATTATTACGGCCGGTTTGAGGCAGATCCTGGACTGATGACTGACCTTCCTGAGTCTGTCCGTACGACGGTAGGGGAGAAGCTTTTCCCCCAGTTGATGTCTCCGGTGCGGGAGACATCCGCAGACGATGGCAAGACCCAAAAGATGTTATGGAAGCTCCACGATGGAACGCTTCTTGAGTCTGTATTGATGGAATACCCAGATCGCGCAACACTGTGCATTTCCTCCCAGGCCGGATGTGGAATGGCATGCCCATTTTGCGCGACCGGTCAAGGCGGTCTCGACCGCAATCTTTCTACGGGGGAGATTGTTGACCAAGTGCGTGCTGCAGCTGCCACCATGCAGGCTAAGGGCGGCCGCTTATCCAACATCGTGTTTATGGGCATGGGTGAGCCCTTGGCCAATTACAACCGTGTTCTCAGTGCCATCCGTCAGATCACGCAGCCGTCGCCGGAGGGTTTCGGTATCTCCCAGCGGGGCATCACACTGTCGACGGTGGGGCTGGCTCCTGCTATTCGACGCTTCGCCGCTGAAGGTTTGTCTTGCCGGCTTGCGGTGAGTCTTCATACTCCTGACGACGAGCTCCGCGATTCTCTGGTTCCCGCTAACAACAGGTGGTCTATTGCAGAGGTTCTTGATGCCGCGCGGGAGTACGCAGAGGCCTCAGGCAGGCGGGTATCGATTGAGTACGCCCTCATTCGCGATATCAATGATCAACCGTGGCGGGCGGACCTACTTGGTAAGAAGCTGCATGGTGCCTTGGGATCCAAGGTGCACGTTAACCTCATTCCACTGAACCCGACACCGGGATCGAAGTGGGATGCAAGTCCCAAACGTGTGCAGGACGAGTTTCAAAAGCGCGTCATCGCGCGCGGGGTCACTTGTACTGTTCGTGATACCCGTGGCCAAGAAATCGCCGCAGCATGTGGACAGCTCGCTGCTGAGGAGCGAACAGGCGCGGCGGCTCGGCGTGCGAAGGAAGCAACCGCGGAGGCAGCTCGCCTGACCGATGAAGCCGCGCGCAACAGTAAGCAGCGATAAGAGTCGGTAACCATCTGGCTGGTCCTCATGCGTTGGTGTTCGGCCACCCGCACCATTTGTGGTGGCCGCAATACCAGGCAGCAGACAGTTTGTAAGACTCGTGGTCGGTTGCGCCTTTCGGGATAAATACAAACGTCTCGCCCTGCTTCCTGGCGCTGGGGCGTGCGGTGGGAAAGCCGCTTGGGAATCATCAATGCCAGTCTGAGGGGCGGGGCTACCAATAGGAACACCAGGGCACATGGCCGCCAATAGGAACGTCAGGGCACATGGCCGCCAAGAACGTGGCTGATCGCTAAAACTGGGCCGGCTGCGTGATGTGGGTGATGACTGCGACGGGTGAGTGCCGGAAGAAAGCAAAGGTAAACCGCCTTTCACCAAAGTGGAAGGCGGTTTAGATTACCCTACTACTCCGAAAAAGGAGGTCTGTGGCGTTCCTGTGACGTACGTCGATGGGAATCCGGCGAGGCGGATCGGTTCATCGCTTGTAGCAGTGAACAGTCACTGGCTTGTGCGTCACATGACGCGCAAGTGCACGACGAGGAGAAGTATTACTTTTCTTCGATGACAGCAGTTGCTGCCTCAGGCGCAGCAACGTGGCGAGCCGGTGCCTCGGTGCGGTGAACGAGAGCCGGATCGTAGTTGAGGCTGCGAAGTTGGGAGTCGGTGAGGTTGGCGTAGTCGCCAGTAAGGTGCTTCTGGTCGTAGTTCCAGTTCTTCTCCTGGTATCCCTGCGGCTGGTTGTTCGCTGTCACCTTGCGTACCTGGTTGAGATCAGGCTTGATCGCGAACACGATGAGTCCGAGGGCGATGACCACAGCGAGCGTCACGAGCCAAATGGTCTCAACGTGACCCCGGTGGTTACCGAAGTTGAAAGCCAGGAGGAGTACGACGCCGATCCAACCACAGATCTGAATGACACCGTTGCCGATGCGGTGCCAGCCCCACTTAGCCGACGGCTCGTCGAGGGTGTTTACTCCGTTGTAAATTTCTCCGCCCTGTTCAGCCTGTACAGCCGGCTTGCGATTCTTGCGAGCCTTCTTGACCTTCTTGCCGGAATTGGCATTTTCGGCATTCACAGTGTGGGAACCAGCCACGGTAACTCCTTATTCCATCAACGTGAGCGCCGGGCGCCAGTAGCAGCAAGAAACTAGCTACCGTGGCGTGCGCAACGCTGCACGTGCACTTTTATCTAGACAGACTAAATCTTTCCACACTTTCTCTACTTCGTCGAACAACCAGTCGCGTATCACTCAAATATCCGCCTTTCGACGTACCCTATTTCCCGCGTAGGGGGTAGGGACCATGTATCCACAGGCTCCACCATTGGGTACGCGAAGACGTTACCGGCGCTGGGAAATCCTCGCTCTGGACGGCTCGCATTGAATGCGCTCACCCCGTTTCCTTCTGCGTGACGGTCGGGTTGCTCGAGAATCTGTAACGGATGACGTTAGTATGTGAATGAGCTATTTTTCGTGGTTGTGAACGCACATGTGTTTTCCAACCTATGCTCGGCGATGTCTGGGTGCTCTCACACGAATCGGGTGAGGGCATCTGCCTACTAGTGTTTTCTATGACACCGGGTAGCCGGAAAGACACCGGGCATGCGGAAAATGCCGTCTCCTTGTTCGGTCAGGGCAACCTCCGAGTAAGGCACCTCCGAGTGAAAGAGCATCCGAGAAGGTGGCATCCGGACTGGGCAGCGGTGTCTGGCAGCAACAGGCGGGTAGATTCACAAACGTAGACGAAGAAACATGAAGGTAAGGCAGGGTTAGATGCCACGGACAGTTTTGATTTTGGGATCCACAGGATCCATTGGAACTCAGGCGTTGGAAGTAATTGCAGCCAACCCCGACAAGTTCCGAGTAGTAGGTATCGCAGCGGGTGGATCGCACACGGATGTGCTCATCGAGCAGGCTCGAGCACTGGGACTTTCCCCATCGCAGGTTGCAGTAGCGCGTCATCATGAAGCAGTGGAAGACGCACTAGGTGGAGAGGTTATTACAGGATCTGATGCTGCGGAACAGCTAGTTCGCTCAGTGAAGGCGGATACCGTTCTCAACGGACTCGTTGGATCGATGGGTCTAGCAGCTACCCTCGCAGTCCTTGATCAAGGCGAAGTGCTCGCCCTGGCTAATAAGGAGTCTCTCGTTGCCGGTGGCGAGCTAGTAATGAAGAAGGCCACTCCTGGACAGATCGTTCCAGTGGATTCGGAACATTCGGCTATGGCGCAGGCACTGAGGTCGGGGACCCACGGTGAGATTCGGTCCCTCGTACTCACAGCATCGGGTGGTCCCTTCCGCGGCTGGACGCGCGAGGAGATGTGGGATGTCACCCCGGGACAAGCCGCCAAACACCCAACGTGGTCTATGGGCCAAATGAATACCCTGAATTCGGCGACGCTGGTGAATAAGGGGCTGGAGCTGATCGAGGCCAGCCTGCTCTTCGATGTGCCGGCGGAGAAGATCGAGGTCACTGTTCATCCTCAGTCAATCGTGCATTCGGCTATCACATTTGTCGATGGGGCTACCATTGCGCAGGCCTCCCCGCCGTCCATGAAACTTCCAATTTCACTGGCGTTGAACTGGCCGGATCGTGTTCCAGATGCGCAACCGCATCTTGACTTCTCGCAAAAATATGAGTGGACGTTTGAACCCGTGGACGAGGTAAATTTCCCGGCTGTCCGACTTGCCCGGGAAGTGGTAACCAGGGGCGGAACGTGGCCAGCAGTGTTTAACGCTGCGAATGAAGAAGCAGCAGCGGAATTCCTTGCCGGGCGCCTCCAATTTCCACAGATTGTCGATGTGGTGGAGTCTGTTTTGGGCAAAGCTGATGATTTTGCCGGTACTCCACGCGATTTCGATGACGTGATGGCCACGCAGGACGCTGCCAGGCGTTGCGCCCATGACGTGCTAGGGTCCCTGCAGTCCGACTAAGCGGGCGCAGCTCTCAGGAGGCTGGATTGCTGTTCGTGACGATTCCGCTCAAAAGAGCGAAGCTGGGAGCTTCCCTCACCTGAGATGTGGATCCAGCTAGTTCCGTGTGTATCTGGGTAAGTAGGACGTGACCATCCCCAGCCTCCATCGCGAGCTTTGTACCTGCACAGGGAAACGTGGAAAGTACCGCTGATTGGCGGTACATGGCACAATCGGGTTACTATTCCCGCGCGCTTCGGTGTGGATCACATGACCAAGAAAGAAGGATGACCGCCGCATGAGTTACTTCCTGGGAGTAGTCCTATTTGCTGTCGGAATAGCAGTGACAATTGCTCTCCACGAGTTTGGGCACTTCGCCATCGCGCGTCTATCTGGCATGCGTGTAAGGCGCTTCTTTGTCGGGTTTGGTCCTACGCTCTGGAAAACCACCAAGGGACACACAGACTACGGCTTTAAGGCAATTCCCCTCGGGGGATTTTGTGACATCGCGGGAATGACAGCGCTCGATGAGATGACCCCCGAAGAAGAGTCTCAGGCGATGTACAAGAAGCCCGCGTGGAAGCGGATCGCTGTGATGTCCGGTGGCATCGCCATGAACATCCTCGTGGGAACAGTCATTCTTTACGGTTTGGCTGTCACGACAGGCCTGCCAAATCCGCACCCCGATGTCACCCCAGTGGTGGCAGAAACGAAATGCATTGGACAAGGGTGCGAGGGGAGCGGACCGGCCTTCGAAGCAGGTATCCGACCCGGCGACGCTATTCGGAGCGTTGGAGGGGTGGAAACGCCCTCATTTATCGATGTGCGGAATGAGGTGTTTACCCATCCCAACGAGACAGTCGACATTGCCGTAGAACGAAACGGTGAACTTCTTACATTCCCCGTTCGAGTAGAGAGCGTCGAGGCAACAGCGGCAGATGGCACCGTCAAGGAAGTCGGAGTCATCGGAGTTTCCAGCGCGCCGATTAAGGATGCCTACCTCACGTACAATCCAGTCAATGCGGTTGGGGCGACGGCATCGTATGCAGGAGATCTTTTTGTTGCCACGTGGGACGGCCTCAAATCGTTCCCGGGCAAGATTCCCGGTGTCGTATCTGCGATTTTCGGCGGCGAGCGTGATCAGTCGTCGCCCATGAGTGTCGTCGGTGCCTCCCGCGTCGGCGGTGAGCTCGTTGAGCGATCCCTGTGGGCCATGTTCTGGATGCTCCTGTCCAACCTCAACTACTTCCTGGCTTTGTTCAACCTCATTCCGCTCCCACCCCTCGATGGCGGGCACATTGCGGTGGTGATCTACGAGAAGATTCGTGATGCCCTCCGCCGCCTCCGTGGTCTTGCTCCTGCTGGTCCTGCCGATTACACGAAGCTAATGCCGATCACTTATGCGGCGAGTCTCGCGCTCCTTGTCATCGGTGGGCTTGTAATTGTTGCCGATGTGGTGAACCCCATAAAGTTGTTCTAAGCAGCAAACTCGGACAGCTACGCGTCCTTTGGAAGGGTAGCAGTGTAAACTGGGGCACCGAAAGTTTCCCCAGCTAGAGAATAGGTTTACGAATGCCAGCACCAATCGGACTTGGAATGCCTGAAGTACCACCAGTTCTGCACCCGCGTCGAAAGACGCGTCAGCTCATGGTCGGTAATGTCGGGGTTGGCTCCGATTACCCGGTCTCCGTGCAGTCGATGACAAACACCAAGACCCATGACATTAACGCCACTCTGCAGCAGATTGCAGAGCTTACTGCCTCTGGTTGCGACATCGTCCGCGTTGCGTGCCCGAAGACTGTGGATGCGGATGCACTCCCGATCATTGCGCAGAAGTCCCCGATCCCCGTCATCGCCGACATCCACTTCCAGCCCAAGTACATCTTCCAGGCCATCGAAGCAGGGTGTGCTGCCGTCCGCGTGAACCCCGGTAACATCCGCGAGTTCGATGGCCGAGTGAAGGAAGTGGCCAAGGCCGCAGGCGATGCAGGCATCCCGATCCGCATCGGAGTTAATGCAGGTTCGCTCGACAAGCGGATCATGGAAAAGTACGGAAAGGCCACCCCGGAAGCTCTCGTTGAATCCGCTATCTGGGAGGCGGGCCTATTTGAGGAATACGGCTACGGTGACATCGCCATCTCGGTGAAGCACCACGATCCGGTGATTATGGTGGAGGCCTACCGTCAGCTAGCAGCCAAAACGGATTATCCGCTGCACCTCGGTGTCACCGAAGCGGGTCCCGCATTCCAAGGCACTATCAAGTCCTCGGTAGCCTTCGGTGCCTTGTTGGCTGAAGGTATCGGCGACACCATTCGCGTCTCGCTGTCCACCGCACCGGTGGAGGAGATTCGTGTCGGAGACCAGATCCTTCAGTCGTTGAACCTGCGTCCCCGAAAATTGGACATCGTGTCCTGCCCGTCCTGCGGTCGTGCCCAGGTGGATGTGTACAAACTTGCGGAGGAAGTCACCGAGTCCCTGCAAGGAATGGATATTCCGCTGCGCGTTGCCGTTATGGGTTGCGTCGTTAACGGGCCAGGTGAGGCACGCGATGCCGACCTTGGTGTCGCTTCCGGCAATGGCAAGGGGCAGATCTTCATCAAGGGTGAAGTAATCAAGACCGTGCCAGAAGAAGACATCGTCGAAACACTCATCGAGGAAGCTAAGAAGCTGGATGCGCAGATGCGCGCAGAAGCCTAATACAACGCTGACACATGATGTGTAATGCGTGACCCATGATGAGAGCGGTGACGGAGGTATGACCCCGTCACCGCTTTTCTAATCCGTTCACCGCTTATTCATTCCCTCGCTGTGCAGGTGCGCTACATGCTTTCCAGGGTGTCTGCCTGACACAGGAATGGGGATAGGTAGGTGGGCAAACGTGCCACGTGAGCATCCGTGCTCCTGCACGTGGTGTCGAAGCCTGCGTTGCTCCTTCACGTACGCGCTTGCCCGATGAGGAAAACCCCTATAAATCGGTAGAAGTACCTTTCTTTAAAAGGAGGATGTTCCGCCTGCGGCTGAAAAACCGGAGGAGAAACCGGAGTATCCGCCCGCAGAATTTGCCCCGGCATCGCTGGAGGCGACAGCATCAGAGTGCCACGTACTCATGACCCAGAAGGGAATGAAGTTGTTCCATCCGTAGCCTGGGCGGTAGTCGCTGCTTGTCAGTGCAGGAGGCTCCGGTACAGTTTCCGTCTCAACATCCGAGAACTTCTCGCTCTTTACCTTCGCCAAGGTGTGGCTGTAATCATCTAACAGCTCTACGTACTCGTCGATAAAAGCCGGGGACGCTATGCGGGCGGTGAGAGCAGTGAGTCGCTCGTGGAGGTCGTCGAGGCGATCAGCAAGCGGCCCCGTGGTGACGAGGTCACGAGCATCCTCAACATCGTGTCGCAGCGCTGTGAGTTGGTCCTTACGTACCAATTCATCTCCGTGCTCCATTGCATACAGCGTATCGATATTTGCTTCTGCTGTTTCAATGTCTGCAGTGATGCCGGCGGCTTCGTCAATATCGGCTTTAGCTTGCGCGAACTCTTTGTCGGGGCTCGTCGGAGTAAGGAGACCGATGCGGTCAACAGATTGTCCCACAGTGACAAATTTATTTTGCACTTCCTCCCATTGTTCTCGTAGTCGCCTGTCTGCGAGGCTGGAGGTTAGAGAGTGTGCGCGGATGTTGATAGCATCTAGGCGCTGGGCAACATCTCCGTAGGAGCGAACCACAGAGTCATAATTACCGCGCGCGGCAAGGGTATCCCTGCGTCGCCGATTTGTCCGGGCCACAAGTGTAGAACCCGCAATCGCTGTAAGAGCGCCAGCGGCTGCACCACTGCCTATCGCCGCTCCTACTCTGTTTTCTGCAGCCTGTGCTTGAGCATCTTCCTGGAGGGCAGTGAGATCGAATGCAGCTTGCGCCCCGGCAAAGAGGCCTGCTGGAATGTTGTTCGCCTTCACCCCGGGCTTAACTGCATCAAGGGCCCGCTGGCGGTGGGAATTGTCTTCGGCAATCTGCACAGCGGCGGTAACATCGTCGGAGCCTGTGATGAAGGATTGCCGTGGATCCAGGCCAACCCCGATAATGAACGTTCCGGGAACGAATTCTTTGCCATCGGCGGTGAAGATCTCGGGGAGCTGCTTGCGAGAATATTCTTCCACCGTATCCAGGGCATTTTCGCGGTTGGTGGCAAACACCATGTAGTGAATGGTTTTTACGACGGAAGGTACCTCGAGCCGTGTGGCATCGTTTTGTAACGCCTGTTTGTCGGCATCGGACAGGATTCCGTCTTTGTCGTGAATCTCTACGGTGAACTGAGTTGTTGGTTGCAGTTCCGCCACGGCAGTGTCGAGGTGCACGGCTTCCGGTGGCGTGCTTAAAGTCCAACCGAGGCTGCCGAGTCCTAAGGCAACGACGGCGGTCACAGAACCGACAACGGCGATGGCCCTATTCCTTGGGATGGGTAGTTTAGGCATAGGTTAAGGCTAGCCTGACAATCACTCCGTGTCAGTGTGTCAGTGTGATTGTGAACAAACGGGTATGAGAACACGAGCCAGTTGCTCTCCAGTCAGCGCCCGCCGTCCGCGCCCGGCGGGGGAGAGTCGTTCGAGGGTACGGGTGCACTACATTGGGGGGATATGAAGCGGCGGATAATTGCAGCCTGCACAATAGCAGTGCTGACAGCGACGGGACTTACGGCATGTACCCCCAAGCCGAAGACCGCTAATCCGGTGGTGGAAGAGTTCGCGCAGGCGCTAAGCGAGGAAAACTACGAAGCGGCTGCAGCTCTCACGGACGATCCGGAGAGCGCTTTAAGCGAGTTCGAACAATCAGCGTCAGGCCTTCAAGCTGAAGGGGTGGATACCGCTGTTACCGGGGTGGATAACGGTGACACGCTGGCCACAGGACATGTGAAAATGACCTGGGACCTCCCGCGAGACCGGGAGTTCACGTATGCGGGAACACTCAACTTAAACAAGGTAAATAATTCGTGGGTGATTCGGTGGAATCCGAATGTTATCCATCCGTCTCTAGGCAGCAACCAGCATCTGGAGCTGCGCGCGATCGAGGCCCAGAGGGCCTCCGTAGTGACGCAAGACGGCGTGGAGATCCTCAAACCTGGTGTGAAGCACCGGATTATCGTCGACAAGCAGGAGACCACCAGTCTTCCCGGAACCGTGACAAAAATCAGCCAGGTTCTCAGCGAAAATGGTGAGCCCCCAATAGATATCCCAGGTGTATCCCGAGCGATTGCGGAGACAGATGGGGTTTACTCCGTTGCAACCGTGAGCAGTGAACACGGAGACGCAGTGAAGAAGGGGCTCGATGGTGTATCGGGAGTGACTGTCAACGATGAATCTGCCCTCGTGCGTCCACAACCGGAGTTCGCACCCGAGCTGGTGAGCGCCATCGAAAAGGAAGTGACGGAGAAAGTCGAGGGGGAAAACGGCTGGAAGGTTGTGACGGCTAATAATGACGGTGCGGTCATCGACACACTGACAACCACGCAACCACAGCTACAGGCGGCAATTCCGGTGTCGCTCGATCACAAGGTGCAGGAGGCGGCGCAGATCGCCGTCGACAGGCGCCCGGAAATGAAGGTGATGCTCGTTGCGATGCGACCATCGGACGGGGCGATTCTTGGTATTGCCCAGACTCGCAAGGCTGATGAGGACGGAAACGTGGCACTCATGGGCATGTATCCGCCGGGATCGGTGTTCAAGATCATCACGGCTATGACAGGGCTCAATAGTCAGGGGCTCACTCCCGGCTCAACGGTGCCATGCCCGGGGACGATGGAGCTCGGTACCCGCGTTGTGACGAACTACAACAGCTTTTCGCGCGGAATGACGAGCCTCACCGACGCGTTCGCTTCGTCATGTAACACGACCTTTGCCGATATTTCGTACCGCCTGGCTCCCGGTGAGCTACACGCGATGGGGCAGAGGTTTGGCCTCGGAGTGGACTACGAGATTCCGGGGCTGAGCACCGTTACCGGCTCCGTGCCAGAGGGTGAGGAACCCCTCGATCGGATTGACGCAGGTTATGGTCAGGGCGATGACCTCGTGAGTCCGTTTGGGATGGCTCTGGTTGCTTCGACAGCCGCGCATGGCTCGACACCGGTTCCGTGGCTTATCGACGGTCTTAAGACCGAAGTGAAAAATCCGGCCGAGCCGCCCGCACCGGAGCAGATCGCTCAGCTCCAGTCCATGATGCGTGCTGTGGTCACCCAGGGTACCGCCCGCGGGATGCGCGCTGGTGGCGAGATTCATGCCAAGACCGGTGAAGCCGAGTTCGCCGGAGGTTCGCATGCGTGGTTTGCTGGCTACCGCGACGACCTCGCTTTTGCCACTCTCATTGTGGGTGGTGGCGGCTCCGAATCGGCAACCGCCGTAACGGATGTGTTTTTCACGGAGCTGGATCGGCCCTAGGGAGCACCCCACTGGGGCATGCGTGGGGGTAAACCCCCACCTCGGGCAGCAAAGTTCTGCATGTCTCATCCTCCTTGCCACCTGTCTTCTGCATTGTCGATTTTTCGACGGGACGTTTGTTGATCAGGGTGGAGTGTGGACATCGATGTGCGGAAAGGACATCGGGAAGCCGCAGACACCGCGCCGATGAGACCGAGGGGACTGACGAAAACTGCCAGTGCACATGTGGCCCTGGCAGTGAATCACGATAGCTTGCACGGAGTCACGTCAGCTCGCACGACTGCCCTGAACACCGGGGCAGCCGTGCGAAATATAGGACACGAAAATGACTGGTGCGTGTGCCATCATTTCCTCTCTGTGTGGTGAGGCGCATTTTCAATGTGCGTTGACGCGCGCAGAGCTCATACAGATCGTCCACGGGCAGATGGCTAAGCCTTAGTCAGCAGCGATTACAGATGGAACGTATTCTTAAGCCAGCCGATCGCGAGGTTACCAGCGGTACCCAGAAGTGCGGCAATAGCACCAAGGGTGGCGATAATACCGAGCACAACGCCTCCAACGGTGGCACCGGCTATTGTTCCGGCAGCGCTGGATGTCGTTGCATCGCCCTTGGCATTCGAACTGCCCTGCTTATCGTCGTGACTGCCACCGTCGTTTGTGTCCTCGGCTTCGTCCTGTTTCTGGTCATTGCCACCAGTTGCACGGGCCGTCAACCACTGATCGGGTCCAATTGGATGGTCGACAATGCGGGTTTCACCAATAGATCCGAACCACGGATCGACGGGCTTACCGTCTTCCATCGAGGTACCCATGAGCCATGTGGACTGGCCACCTAACCCGATGGGTCCATATCCATCGCGCAAGATTGGGGCTCCGTCGATGTACATGTTCACAGACTGCGTCTTGGGGTCGTTCACGATAGCGACATGCATCCACGTGCCCGTGGGAACCTCATGCGACCAGTTGGAGAAGCCTTCATTGTTGGCGCCATGCGACCAGTAGCGGATTTCCCGGAGGTTGGAGACCCCGAGCATTTGCGCAGGATCGGTGTCCCCGTTGCTTGGGTCAGCATCCGTAACTCTGCCACGGCGAACGAGTGCATTGGACCAGCCGTTGTCGTCACCGTTGAAGTCCTTGTCCAGCTTGATGAAGGACTCAAGAGTGTAGCCGTTGGGGAAGTTTTCCTTGTTGATGCTGGCACCGGTAGCTGTCTCGAAGAAGTTGACATCCAGTTTCCCGAGTGGCTTCGACCAGCGCAGCGATCCTTGATCTGAAGACAACGGGTGTGCGTCGTTCTCGTAGGTGATGTCGCCGGTTACTCCACCGCGCAATGGTGCCCTTGTCATATCGGAGTTGCCAGCAACGTCAGGAATGATGGTACCGACAGGAGCTGCTTGGCCCGCTTTCAGCTTCTTGCCCTTGTATGTTGCTTCCCCAGGACGCCAGTGGACAGCCGTTCCATCGACGTGCACGTAATCCTTTGCATTCGCTGGCTTGTCTGCCTCGGTGATTGTGTACGGTTTGTATCCAGCGGAAATGATCTGCTTTGCCGTTTCGGAATAATCGGGATCGTTTCTATCGCCTTCGTCCCATTCTGGTGCGAAACCGGCGAAGCGCTCCTTGAAGTTGAGCGGAACACTGTAACTATCGCCGTCTCCAGCGGGGAGGAGATGATCGAACTGGGTGAGAGCTTCTGGCTTTTTCTCCTTTACCCAGGGGGAAAATGCGGTCATATCGAGGGAGTTGCCGGTGAGATCGAACTCGAGAAGCCCCATGAGACCATTGCCACCGAGGTACGCCATCTGATAGTCCTGCAGGATCGTCACGACATCATGACCGAAATTGTTCTGCATCACCGAATAACCCGCACCGTGGTGGTGACCCGCAATGGTGAGGAAGATTTGGTCGTTCTTGGCGATGAACGTGTCCCAGAGGTGTTGTCCATATTCGGGGGTAAGCCGAATTGTGCCTTCGCCATCGATATTTGAAATCTCGTGGGATGTCAGGATGACCGGCAGATCCGGGTGTTCGTCGATAATTTTCTGTGCCCAATCGAGTGTTTCATCCGGTGCCCGGAAACCGAGAGCAAGAACGAGGTACTTTTGGCCTTCTGCCTCGAAAATATGGTACTCGGACTCGACATCCTGACCATTGACAGTAGCCGTAGTTCGGTCACCGAAGGTCTCGTTCTTTTGTGCGCGGGCAGTGCCGAAATGAGAGGAGAAGGTGCTGGTTGAGCCGTTCATCCCGAGATCGTGGTTACCGGGGAGGATGGAATAGTTCATGCCCCCGTTTTCTAGAACGGCCATGGCGCGGTCGGCGATATCCCATTGGTCGGCTACATCGTTCTGATCGACAACATCGCCGAGGTGGGAGGTGAACGGGATATTGAGAGTCTTTGCATTATCGACGACGAAGTGTGCCTGTGAATCAAAGGGGTTGGAACCGTAGCGATTTGCGAACATCTGTCCGCCCGATGGCGCTTCGTAGCGGGAATAGAACTGGGTATCCGGCAGCACAGCGAGGGTGAAGCGTGAGCCAAGATTGTGTGCTTCACCGGGAGCGGCATCCGCTACGGCTGGGACGAGACTACCGACGAGGGCAGTAGTGACAACAAGGGATAAAAACCGGGAACGCGAACCTGTGCGCATAATTTTCTCCGTCTAGCAGTATCCCCGTCTCGCTCAGGAGGTGACGAGCCGGGTATCCGTGCTCGCACAAAGCTCTGGGAAAGGCGGGTACAAAAATTGGTCATGGGTGAAGGTAGAGACCTTCACTGACGTTCAAACTATTCAGCGGATCTAACCAGCTAATTGCGGCAAAGTTACAAGAAGTTGAGCGATTAATGAACTCTGGACAGCCTGACGAGCATTGACGCTTCTACGGGGCAGGCACGGGTGAGGTTCGTAACGTCAAGAAGGTAGCGACATTAGTGGGGCGTAGCACGTTGGCGTAGGGATATCCGCCACGGGCGAATATCAACATTTTGATTTACCGCGTACCATGATGCACATGGAAAAACGTGCACAAAATCGAGGAAAAATCGGCTCCATCCGCAAGGTACCGGAGAACATTGAGCGACCCGAGTACGTGTGGAAGGATGAGGTGCAGGAGGCCATCGGTGAGCCATATGTGCAGACCCCTGAGGTGATTGAAGCGATGCGGGAATCCTCCAAGATTGCTGCAAACGCGCTCAAGGTCGCCGGTGAGGCCGTGAAGCCTGGTGTCACTACCGATGAGCTTGACCGAATCGCCCACGAGTACATGTGCGACCATGGTGCATACCCGAGCTGCCTCGGTTACCGAGGCTTCAAGAAGTCGGTGTGCACCTCCGTCAACGAGATCGTCTGCCACGGCATTCCGGATTCTACCGTGCTGCAGGAAGGGGATATCTGCAATATCGACGTCACCGCCTACAAAAATGGTGTCCACGGTGATACCAACGCAACGTTCCTTGTCGGCGAAGTTTCCGAAGAGGTTAAGAACCTGGTTGAGCGGACGAAGGAAGCCATGATGCGTGGCATTAAGGTGGCGAAGCCAGGGCGAGAGGTCAACGTCATCGGGCGCGTTATCGAGACGTATGCCCACCGTTTTGGGTACTCCGTGGTTACCGACTTCACCGGCCATGGCGTTGGCCCCACCTTCCACAACGGACTCGTCGTTTTGCACTACGATTCCTCGGCCTACCGGGACATTCTGGAGCCTGGCATGACACTCACAATCGAGCCGATGCTGAACCTCGGTGGCCTGGACTACCGCATCTGGGACGACGGCTGGACAGTGCAGAACACCGACCTTAGCTATTCAGCCCAGTTCGAGCACACCCTTGTCATTACCGAGGATGGGAACGAGATTCTCACCATTCCGGACTAAAACACCCGGACTAAAGCTCCGAAAAAGAACCGTTCGACATGCCCCGACGCTGCACCAGAGCGTCGACAAGCTAAGAAAGGAACGCCGTGAGTGCTGTACTGATCTGCGGGACCACCTCCGACGCTGGGAAGTCCGTTCTCGTCGCCGGACTGTGCCGGGCGCTGGCGCGCCGGGGAGTATCCGTAGCGCCGTTTAAAGCCCAGAACATGTCGAATAACTCAGCTGTATGCCCTACCGGTGGGGAAATCGGCAGGGCTCAGGCGTTGCAGGCATTCGCCTGTGGGCTGGAACCTGAGGTGCGTTTCAACCCGGTGCTTCTCAAACCCGGGTCCGATAGGAGATCTCAGGTTGTCGTGCTTGGCCGCGTCGAGGGCGATGTGGGGGCGAAGGATTATTTCACCCGGCGCACCCGGATGCGGGAAGTAGCGGCGGAGACGCTGCGTGAGTTGGAGCGAGAGTATGACATTGTCGTCTGCGAGGGAGCCGGCTCGCCAGCGGAAACGAACCTGCGCGCTACCGACGTAGCCAATTTCGGATTGGCAGAGGCCTGCGACCTGGATGTCTACGTTGTCGGTGACATCGACAGAGGTGGCGTGCTTGCTCACCTGTTTGGTACCTACCACATCGTCGATGAGGCGGATCGCGCGCGGATTAAGGGATTCATCATCAACAAGTTCCGTGGCGATCCGGACATCCTCCAGCCGGGCCTCGATGACTTGTATGCCCGCACCGGTGTGCCGACCATCGGTATTCTTCCGTTCATCGATGGTTTGTGGATCGATGCGGAAGATAGCCTTCAGTCCGCAGAAGGGCGTATCGTCGGCCTCGCCGCCAGCGTTGCCCCCGGGGAAAAGACAATTTCGGTTGCAGCAGTCCGCCTCCCGCGAGTGAGCAACGCAACGGATGTTGAGGCTCTGGCAGCCGAACCCGCGACCACGGTGACGTGGACGAGCGATCCCGGCCTTGTACGCTCGGCCGACCTCGTCGTTGTCCCCGGATCAAAGGCGACGGTGACGGACTTGGAGTGGATGCGTGGCAACGGTATCGCGGACGCGCTGTGCCAACGGACGGAGCCGATTCTCGCTATCTGTGGTGGTTACCAGATGCTAGGAAAATCGATTGAAGACGATGTCGAGTCGCACCGTGGCAAGACACGTGGCCTCGGGTTGTTTGACTTGGACATCGCCTTCCACCCTGAAAAGACACTCAAGCGGTGGCCTGATGGGACCTACGAGATTCACCATGGCAGGGTGGCACGCAATGGGGATCCAACCTGGCTCGATGGCGAAGGATCGCGTGTGCGCAATCTGTGGGGCACACACCGGCATGGTGTGATGGACGATGACGAGCGCCGAAAGGACTTCCTCAGCGAGGTGTTTTCCCTCCCGCGGTCACAGGCATCATCCGCGGGGGAGCGAATGAAGCAGGTCGATCTTCTCGCTGATGCGGTGGAGGAACACCTAGACATGGATGCCTTCATCTCTCGCTACAGCCGGAATTCCTAAGCGAAGCAGGACGAACCGGAACGGCCCTCGGATCGCAGTCGCATCCGGCTACAGCTGGGTGGAGCCTAGTACAACCGAGTGCAACCGAGTTACAGCCGGGGGCGGTCAGGTTGAAACCGGGTACTGCTAGCTAGAGCCAGCTAGAGCTAGGTTCCTTCCACGGCACCTGCGGTGAGCGACATCCACCGTGCCTTCGATCTGCTGCCGGAGGGGGCGGCGGGTCGCTCGGCCAATCAGTCAGGCGGTCAGAGCCAGACGTGCCGACGCAGCTGAGCTGATTCCTGCTTCAGAAAACCCGTGCTTACCCCGGCGCTGCTCGAGCCTAGGACGCGTTCTGTGTCTTGATCCAACGCTGTGGATCTCCAACACCGTGGTGCCACAGCACCCAGAGCGGCAGGCTCATGAGCGTGACGATGAGGAAGATAGTGCCGAAGATCACCGAAGGATTCAGCGTTGCCCCGAACACCTGGATGAGCGCGGCGAAAGACACCATCGTCGTGGTGCCCACAACACCCATCACCTGAAGCGCCGATGCGACAAAGCCGGTCTGCTGTGCAGAGGCGAGGCCGAGTGTGACGGAGTTCAAACGCGGGTAGATGAATCCCATGCCTGCGGATGCAATGCCCCAACCAAGGACGGTAACCAGCCAGTGCAAGTTGAAGGCTGCGGTGGCGAAGCACATGAGCACACCGATAACCATGACAATGAAGCCGACGCGGAAGACACTTGGAGTGGCAATCGTTTCACCACGGCGGGCCTGTGTTTCCGAGCCAACGAACCACAACAATCCGGAAGCAGTTAGCGCGAGTCCCGTCATTGTCGGACCCAAGCCATACATTTGAGACAAAAGGAGCGGAATATAGATCTCGACTGTGAAGAACGTGTCCATCAAACCGCGGGTGACGATGAGACGGGGAATACCATGTTTAGCCCTAACCGTTCCCTCTGGAACGAGGGGGAGCAGGGAGAAGAACATGATCACAAGGCCAACAATCACCAGGAGGACGCACAGCAGGGGGGAAACCTGCGAGGAGGCGTTGAGGATCGACGTACCTGCCGCCAGGAAGAGAGCGGCGATGAGCATTTTTGAGCTCTTCCCCGAGCTTTCTCCTTTTTGCACCGGCATGGTGCTGGTGGCGCGGATGACCAAGACCTGCGCGATAACGAGGATAACGGTGATGAACACGAACACCGCGTGCCAGCTGAACCAAACAGTGAGAAGCCCAGCGAGACCAGGCCCCACGAGCGCCGGTAGCACGTACGCGCCGGCGAACGCAGAGAACACAGCGGGTCGTAAGCGCGGTGGGTAAACAACAGCGATGACGGCGTAAATGGCGACGATGAGCCCACCGACGCCGATTCCTTGGATTGCGCGGGAGATGAGGAACACCGCCATGTCAGGAGCGAAAATGGCCAGGATCAGGCCTGCGGTAAGAATTACCGCAGAACCGATAAGCGATGTCCGGGCACCTAGCTTGTCTGTGACAATCCCGCCTAGGACCATGCCTACGATGGATGTGGCGTACGTCGCAACAAACGTCAGGGAGTAAGCATTCACCGAGCCGAGATCAGCAACGATCCGCGGCATAATCGCCGTAACCGCGGTCTGGTCGAAGGAACTGGCGAGCATAGATACGAGGAGACCAATGGTGACTGCGGCATACGGAGGCCGGAAGATGCCTCCTCCGGAAGTTTTTCCACCCTTGCGGGAGACAGTGAGACCCCGCCCATTTCGCCTCCAGTCTCGACCTGTGGGTAGGCGAAGCAGTCGCTTGTGACCTCGGGCCATTCGCTTCTTACGCTCGGTGGGGCTGGCACCGTCAAGGGTTGTGGCAGCCTTCCTTTCCATTGCTGAAGCAGAGCGAACTGTGGATTCGACCGGCAGCGGGCGAGAGCCAGAGTCGGAGGATGCCGAGGGCGCGTTTTCGCCAGGGGAGTTGCGGTGGCGGTCATCCGGCGTCGCATTAGACTGTGCTTCTCGCGCCTTGTCTAAAGTGCCTTGCTCACGGGAATTGTCGTTCCGGTTTTCGCCTTGTGACATCTTCCTATCGTCTGCCGTCATCTTCGTCCTCCCATCGTCACGCTTGGCGTATAAACCCTTACTTTTCTAACTTACCGCCGGTTGATCCCAATCGGAGAGCATCGTGCCATGTGAGGTGATTGTCCGGTGTATCAGCCAGAGCAATCTGCGGAAAGTGCATTCCGGTTGAGGAATTACCTAAGCCCAGCGGATTCTACTACAAAGTGGTGGATCACAGCAGGCCGAATGATAAGCCTGGTGTGTGAGTAGTGACGCGGTGCTCCGCCTGGGCAAGGTGGAAATCAGGTGTAGGAACCCCAGCGATCAAACTACAAGGGCAAAAGCAGTGGCACCTGCTGGAAAAATGAGATTTGTCTCACTCAGAGAAAGCGGACACCAACAAGAAAAAGCAATATGAAAGTGGCACAGCCGCACCCTTGTCCGCCCCGCGAAGGTGCGGAGGGGTGCGGCGTGTGCGAGATCGCAGCGAGTCCGGAATGGACTCCCGCAATGCCAAGAAAAGTCACTCGAAGAAGAGGCAGCAAGAGAAATCTGGTACTTCGGCTCGAACGCGATGCGTGAGAATTCAGGAGCAACCGCACATTCGCACCGTCTCGCTACGTACCGCGAGCCCGTCTTGCAGGGCAGTCCTGCGAGTTCACATGGCAGCAGTTGTCTATCGTCATGCTTACGATCTCAGGATCTCACGTTCTCAGGATCTCACGTTCTCAGGATCGTTCGAGAGGGCGATTATTAGTCGAGACCGAGCAGAGCATTCTCAATGACTTCCGGGAGGGCGGGATGAATCCAGTATTGCTTGGTTGCCAGATCTCGGTACCCAATACCCCAAACCATCGCGGTAATCAGTTGCTGGATGAGGGTTGTGGCCTGGGGGCCGATAATATGCGCGCCGAGCAGCTTGCCAGTGGCGGAATCACCGATGAGCTTTACAATGCCGGTGGAATCTTCCATTGCCCAGCCGAAGGCGACATCGCCGTAGTTTTGAATTTTCACGGTTACGGAGCCCGATTTTTCGCGTGCTTCCTCCTCTGTAAGCCCAACGGTTGCGATTTGCGGGTGAGTAAAGATTCCTGCTGGGACATAATCGTGAGGAAGTGTGATGAGGTTATCTGGGTTCAGCACATTGTTTGCTACTGCACGGGCCTCGGCATTGGCGACGTGCTTGAGCTGGAACGTGTTGCAGGCATCTCCCAGCGCCCACACGCCCTCGCAGGAGGTGCGGCCAAACTCGTCAACGGTGATGAGGCCACGGTCATGGGCGATACCTGAGGCCTCGAGATTGAGGAGATCTCCGTTGGGAATTCGACCGGTCGCAGCCAGAAAGATATCCGCAGTAACACGTGAAGAATCATCCAGTACCGCTGTGACCTGACCGTTTTCCTCTGTCGTTAGAGAATCAATTTCGTGGCCGAGGTGTAAGTCCCAACGCGTTACGGCGATCTCGTTGAACCGCTGGCGGATGTCCGCGTCGAGCGTCTTGAGCAACTCACCTGAGCGGTTAATGATGCTGACCTTCGTACCCAGTGCTGAAAAAACGTGCGCAAACTCGGCGGCGATAACACCGCCACCTTGAATAATCATGGATGAGGGGAGTTCCTCAAGCCGCATAATGTCTTTGTTTGTGTAGTAACGAACCCCAGAGTCCTTGACCACATCAAGGACATTGGTTCGAGCGCCCGTGGCCAGGATGATGGTGTCACCTGAAATTTCCCACTTTGTATCGCCTTGCCCCGTCGACAGAGTTTTCGGTCCGATGAACCGGGCGTGTTTGTCGAAAACCGTGATATTTGGAGTTTCGTCGCCACGTCGGTACTTCTCTCCACCCTCGGCTATCGGATCAATGCGTTTGCCAAAAATGCGATTCTGAAGCTCGTTCCAGTCGATACCCTCGTAAGAGGTACGAAGGCTGAGGGAAGACGAATCCGCCGCTTCGAAGGCGCGGTCGGCGGCATAGACAAACATTTTGGTGGGAATGCAGCCAACATTGAGGCAGGTGCCACCGAACCGATCTTCTTCGACGATGGCTATCGACATGTCATCGAAGCGCTCGTCTGGGATCATATTTCCGCTGCCGGTACCGACGATGATGAGGTCAAAGTGGGCTGAATGAGCCATGAGAAATCGTTGCTCTTTCTTTGCTCTAAAAGGTCATGAACAATTCGCAGGATATGTGACGGAACCTGCGTAGCGCGCCGGGAGACAACACGTGCCTGCGCCTCGCGCCCGGTCTGTCGCATAGCGCATGCCTCTAGTCTACGAGAAATCGGTGTTGTGGCTCGCAGAGTGAAATCAGCTAGCCAGGCCCGTGGGCGATGAACGTGCGCACATGCCTAGAAAGAACGCGTGGGAGGAAGCAGAAAAGAGAAGGTTCATTGGCTTTCCCGCAGGATTTCCCTCACCCGCATCCGTATACAACGTCCGAAAACGGCTGCCGTTTGCGGCAGCTGCGGATGGCAACCGTAAATTACGCCCGTAAACGTTAGCCGTAAAATGCACCCAAACTGCAGCTGGCATTCTCTGGAGCTTCGAAGCATCTACACTCCTATCTTCTAGTCATGCGTGGCGACCCCGGCATACGCGGGTCGGTGCGGTTGGGAGGCTCAGGTGGGAAGAAGAGCCACGGCCTGTAAGAAGCAGGCAGACTAATGACTAACCGGAGCGATAGTGGTTAACCACTCGGCGGTGACCTCGAAAGCTTGCTTGCGTGGAGTCGGGAGCGAGAGAAAGACATCGTGACGGGCGCTTTCAATCGCACGAAGGTCGACGGCTGATCCCAGTTTCGGAGACCAGGTAGCGACGTGTTCAACGTCGATGACGGCATCGGCTGTGTCAGTTGCAGCAGAATAGGGCTTATTTAGCCACGATTTTGTCGAGCTAAGCGCCAGGATAGGGACATCGCACTGAATCTTTCCCTCGTGAATGAGGTTTTGGTAGTGCATGACCGTGTTAAGGAAACCCCAGTACACAGGGTGGCCATGGACAGGCTTCATTTCCTCATTGAAATCCCACTCACCGTGGTAATTCTTGCTCAGGGACTCACCGTATGCAGAAAGATTGCCACCCTTGACCTCAGATTTAGGGTTAACGCGGGACATGATCCCGCCGAGAACTTTCGCCCCAGCCACCACAACGGGGTTGTACTGCATGTCCAGCCACGGACTGTTAAGAATGAGGCCGGCGATCGTTGTGGTCAGCGGGTTGCCATCTGCAGCAGTGTTGCGGAGGTGGTTGAGCCAAAGAGGCAGGATGAGGCCACCCGTTGAGTGTCCCATAGGGACAAGAACGTCGTGCTTGCTCGCTATAAGCGTTGCCGCTATGGAGAGTTCTTCAAAGTGGTAGGCCAGATCCGACACGTAATGCCAGGACTGTCCTGGGCGGTGAGAGCGTCCACACTTGCGCAGATCGAGGGCATAGAAGGCATAGCCTCGAGAGGTGAAGAACGTCGCCTCGTGTTTTTGAAAGAAATAATCAGACAGGCCATGGACGTAGAGGAGTGCTGGTCTCTCGTAGTAATCCTCTGGAGACAGGCCCTCAGGAAGATAGCGCACAAGAGTCGCGATGAGGTCTCCTTCGCCGTCAGGATCCGCGCTCAAGGGGATAGTCATTTGTGTAAACCCATCACCCAGCATGTCCTTTTCCCAGGAGGATTCTTGTGCGAAGGCAGTTACGAGTGCGTCTGGTACGTTCCGGCTATCACCTGTCATGCAAGCAAGCATATTATATGCGGTTTCTTCTGGGGCAGTGTGGTAGCGACATAACGGGAAATGGTGTTAGGGGGTGCCGGTAGCGGTGGGGCGGTGCATCGGTGGTGTCTGCGTGGTGGAGGTTTGTCTCATGGGATGAAAATTTCCTGCGTATGTGTTAAGTCATGGTCGCCGAGGGGCCTAAAAGTGAGGTACGCTACGTCGGTTGTATTCCCGTGAGTTCATTCACCTATTTACACCCAATTAGGGGCATGAACCTGGTGTTTTGGGTGAGTTAGCTCCACAATGAGGCTCGAGAAGTGCAACTCGGGGGTAGGATTTGAAGCAACCGAAAGTGCATGCGCAAGCACCCCTCCGGTTGTGCCGAGGGGAAAGACCGAGCAAGCGATGCTACGTAGACATGGCATAGTGGATGTGTCGTAGGTTGTGGTCCAGCGCGGGTTTTCTCCGCGTGACTATCAGCCTGCTCGTTTTTCTGCATGCCACGATCTCTACGAGGATCCTTGCTCCGCCGGCTGCGGGCAGCACGTAGCTTTGTCGCGTGCTTTTCGTTAGCGTGCGTTGACCGTAAACATAGTGCAGGAAGTGGTTCACAAGTTGTTAGGTAACAATCTCCCCAAGAAAGTTAGCGACGAGGTGGATGTAGTCCTCATCGGCGGAGGTATCATGAGCGCCACTTTGGGTGCCATGATCAAAGCCCTCGAGCCGGAGTGGACGCAGCTCGTCTTTGAGCGCCTGGATGCGCCCGCACAGGAATCCTCGTCCCCGTGGAATAACGCCGGCACCGGCCACTCCGCGCTGTGCGAGCTTAACTACACCCCCGAGGTAAACGGCCGCATCGACGTTAAGAAGGCCGTCAATATTAACGAGAAGTTCCAGCAGTCGCGCCAGTTCTGGTCTCACCAGGTTGAGACCGGTGTGCTGAAGGATCCGAGCGGATTCATCAACCCGGTTCCTCACGTTTCCTTCGGCCAGGGGCAGGAGCAGGTCAACTTCCTCCGTAAGCGGTACGAGACGCTTGTCAAGCACCCGCTCTTCCCGGGAATGCAGTTCTCTGATGACAAAGAAGTCTTCAGCGAGAAGCTGCCGCTCATGGCTAAGGGCAGGAACTTCAACCACGAGCCTGTAGCGATTAGCTGGACTAAGGCCGGCACCGATATCAACTACGGCAACCTAACCAAGCAGTTCCTCAATCACTCGGTGGAACAGGGCACAGAGATCCGGTACGGCCATGAGGTTTTTGATCTCCGTAAGGATGGCACGGGTTGGAAGGTGTACGTCAAGAACGTACACACCGGTGACCAGAAGTGCGTTCATGCCCACTTTGTGTTTGTCGGTGCCGGTGGCTACGCGCTACCGCTTCTTATGAAGTCCGGCATTCCGGAGATCCGCGGTTTTGGTGGTTTCCCTGTCGGTGGCCAGTGGCTGCGGTGCACGAACCCCGAGATTGTTGAGCAGCATGAAGCTAAGGTATACGGCAAGGCAAAGATCGGTGCGCCTCCGATGTCCGTTCCGCACCTCGACACCCGCGTCATCGACGGTGAGCGCAGTCTTCTCTTCGGGCCGTATGCAGGTTGGACACCGAAGTTCCTGAAGAAGGGATCTTGGTTGGATCTGCCTAAGTCCTTCCGCCCGACGAACCTCTTCTCCATGCTGTCTGTGGGCTTCCAGGAGATGCCTCTGACGAAGTACCTGATTGAGGAAGTTCTCAAAGATCAGGATGACCGAATTGAGGCACTGCGGGAGTACATGCCGACAGCTCAGGCTGAGGATTGGGAACTGGTCGAGGCCGGCCAGCGTGTGCAGGTCATCGCCCCGGTTGTCGGCCCGAGCTTCGGTAAGCTGCAGTTCGGTACGCAACTGATCTACCACTCCGATGGTACGATTGCTGGTGTTTTGGGTGCATCCCCGGGTGCGTCCATCACCCCGTCCATCATGATTGAACTGTTGGAGCACTGCTTCGGCGATCACATGATTGAGTGGGGTGACAAGATCAAGGAAATGATCCCGTCCTACGGCATCCGTTTGACAAACAATGTTGACCTGTTCAACGAGCAGTGGGAAAGGACACAGAAGACTCTCGAACTGGAGGACTAGTCCTAATGGCCAACACCCCCTATCCGTTTACTGCAGTTGTTGGTCAAGATCAGCTCAAGCTAGCGCTCATCTTGACCGCAATTAGCCCTCGGATTGGGGGTGTTGTTGTGCGTGGGGAGAAAGGCACTGCCAAGACGACGACGGCACGAGGATTTGCTGCACTCATGCCACAGGGCCAGTTAGTTAATCTGCCGCTTGGTGCCACGGAAGATCGGGTCGTGGGTTCCCTCGACTTGGAAAAAGTTCTCACAACTGGTCAGGCCGAGTTTCGTCCGGGCCTGCTCAGCGAGGCGAATGGGGGGATTCTTTACGTAGACGAAGTTAACCTCCTCAGTGATCACCTGGTTGACGTCCTGCTGGATGCTGCAGCCACCGGACGAGTCACCGTTGAAAGGGATTCCATTTCTCACACGGAAGAAGCACGGTTCGTGCTCGTCGGCACAATGAACCCGGAGGAAGGGGAGTTACGTCCCCAGCTTCTGGACAGGTTCGGACTCGCCGTGGATGTTGTCGCCTCCCACGATGTGGCCCAGCGTGTTGGCGTAATCCAGCGACGCATGGCGTTCGAAGCAGATCCGGAAGCATTTGTGGCGAAGTTTGCAGAACCCGAAGCTGCAGTGGAGCGCGCACTCGTGCGGGCACAGGAAATTGTCCAGAGCCTGACTTTGAGTGCTACGAACTTGAAGCGGATAGCGACGGTATGTGCGGGCTTTGACGTCGACGGGATGCGTGCTGATTTGGTCATCGCTCGCGCAGCTGCAGCACACGCAGCATGGCGGTTGGCTACAGCCAGCGATGCTGACGGCAGCGACAATCTCATTGCGGAAGTTACGGATACGGATATCCGAGCCGCCGCCGAACTTGCGCTTCCCCATAGGATGAGGCGAAATCCATTCGATAGCCCCGAACTAGACCAGGATCGCTTGGACGAGTTGATGAATGAGCCACTGCCAGAAGACGACCCGGAGCCAGATCCTGAGGAAGAGGATGGAGATCCGGGACGCTCCGATTCTGGCGAAGGCGACGGGGATGCGGCCGACGATAGTGAGTCCCACGGTAACGATGAAAATACGACTGAAAGTGATTCCGGCAATCGGGAGCAGCAGTCTCCGGCCACACCCGCGCCGGACCGAGAGACTTCTGCCACCGCAGAGCCGTCCTCTTCTACTGGAGGGGTAACGGATGCAGAGCCTGCCCGCCAGCCGAACGGTGCCGCGCCGGTGGCCAAGAAGGAGGATCGCGCCGTTCAAGGCGCTCCCTTTCGTTCCTAGACTGGTGTCCAAGACAGGAGTAGGAGAGGGCGGCCCCCTCGGCCGTCGTTCCCGCTCGTATTCTCGCCGTGGTGAGGCGGTTCGCCCCGCTTCCCCCGGGCGAGGACACGGCATTCACCTTCTCGGGACGCTTCTCGCAGCAGCCGAGCGCGGGGCCACAGTCGATAGTCGCGGGATCGAATTTGAGCCTCGGGATCTGCGCGGGGCGATCAGGCTCGGTACAGAGGCGAATCTCGTTGTGTTCGTGGTTGATGCGTCTGGCTCAGTGGCTGCAAAGGATCGACTGAAAGCGGTTACTGGCGCGTGCATTTCGATCCTTCAGGATGCGTATCGGCGAAGGGATCGTGTGGCCGTTATCAGCGTCCGGGGAAAGAAAGCGACAGTGCTTGTGCCTCCAACTCGGTCGGTAGATATTGCGGTGAGTCGTCTTTCTCAGGCCAGAGTAGGTGGGAAGACTCCGTTGGCTTCTGGCTTGGAAGAGACGTACAAGCTCATTGACCGTGAGGTATTTAAGTCGTCGGGCTTGCGCTCGATAGCTGTTGTTCTCACGGATGGCCGTGCAACTGACGGGCTCAAACGGGTTAACGAGGTAGCAGGTGCACTTGCCTCCCGCAAGGATGTGGGCTGTGTTGTCATTGACTGCGAGGCTGGTCGTGGTCGGGTGCGTCTGAATCTCGCAGCTGATGTTGCCCGTGCACTGGGGGCTCCCGTCTTGTCAATCTCGGATTTCAAGGAAGCTGGGGCAAAAAGCTTATCCGTCTAGCTTTAATGTGACTAAAGTCACATTCGGGGGGACGGGGAATTTCGGGGGTCCCCCCGGGGGGAGTGAAACTATTCACAGCTTTCGTTTCGCCCGGGAAGAAAAAAATACTTTCGGCTAAAACGTAATACGTATTTGTTGTGTTCATAATGTTTTTAGGTACCGAAGTGTAGGAACAGGGTTAAGTTGTAGAACAAAAGAAATCGGAAAATGAGAAATTCATTAAAGCTTCTCACTGTCGCTCTTAAGGTTTCGAAACGGTTAAAACCGCAGTGAATGGACATATTTGTGACGCTCGGAGCTAGGTAAATCTGAGATAATCTGATAAAGTAACCAGCGAGGCTAAGGATTCGATCAGGATAGCCCGTGAAGTACCGGTGATTTTTGTCGGACCCATGTGCTGCGCGCGGATCATGAATTCACGCTCGAAGTGGACAGAGTGCGTATCGGTTGTTCTAAGAATCTCTCAGCTGGGTAGCAAAGTTTTCCCACGATGGACGTGCACAGTGCGAGTTGACAATAAATGCACTTGTGTACTGAGCGTTCTTACCGAACCGAAGGTTGACGCTTTTACCGTGGTACAAAAGTAGGTGGATAAGGGTAAGGAAAGGGAGGTAGCGTGAGTTTCATAGTCCCCGTCATGCGATTTGGCGACGAACTTGATGAGGCCGTCGCTTTCTATTCTGAGGCGTTTGATGATGCAACCGTCGAGAAGCTGTATCACTACCCAGATAATCCCGAGACATGCGAGCTTCTCCGCTCGCACCCTGAGGTTACAGGTCGCACCCTCGGTGCGAAGATGATGTTTGGGAATTCGCAGGTTTTCTTTATCCATGCTCCGTTCTCAGTCGACGAGGACGAGTCCATCTCCCTTATTGCTAACTTCGCTGGAATCAACGACCCGGAGATCTGCGACCGCGCGCAAAAGGTGTGGGACGCTCTCTGCGAGGGCGGAGAAATTATAGTCGAGTTCGAATCTTTCCCCGGCGGGCGTTCCGCCGGAATCGTCCGCGATCGCTTCGGCGTGACATGGGAAATCATGAACACCATTCCCGACGGAAAGAAGCGCCAATTCCTCGTTCCGTCTGTAGCTTTCGGCGGGAAATATCAAAATCAAGCGTCGGATGCCGTTGATTTTTACTCACAGGTCTTCCCCGACCATATCGTTGATGAGACGTTCAATTACCCGGAGGGTGACGGACTCGTAACAGAAAAGTCCGTACTGTTTTGTGCCATGCAGGTAAGTGGCCAGTGTTTCGTTTTCCAGGATGCAGGTGTGCCGACCGAGCCATCGAGCCGTCGCTCCACTGTGTTTGCTATTTTCTGCGAAAATCAGGCGGAGATTGACGAGTTGTGGAAGGAGCTTGCAGCAAACGACACTCCGTTCGGTTTCCCCGGTGTGTGCACGGATAAGTTCGGTCTCAACTGGATGATTGTCCCCGAACATGCAGCTTCTCTAGCACAGGATGGACCTACCATCGACAAGCTCTGGCACATGGAGAAGATTGATACCACCCAGCTGTAGCCGAACATATTGCAGCCGGAGGTTACGCATGCGTAGCTGGTAATTCATCGGACGGACTACCATAGACGTATGCCTAAAGGACACGTTGATTCACACGCTCTACCTGATGACGGCCTAACCACAAGGCAGCGCCGTCTACTTCCCGTCACCGCAGTTTTCACCGGTGATGGGAAGGGGAAGTCTACCGCAGCGTTTGGTATGGCCATGCGCGCCTACAACCAGCATTTTTCCATTGGGATTTTTCAGTTTGTGAAGTCACCCAAATGGAAAGTGGGTGAGGAGGCCGTATTCACGACCCTCGCCGGCGTGGAGGGCGCGCCAACTGTTGAGTGGCACAAGATGGGGCAGGGGTGGAGCTGGATCAAGAAGCGGGCGGACGGGGAGGATCCTGCACAGGCCGCAGCTCAAGGGTGGGAGGAAGTTAAGCGCCGTTTGCAGGCCGAACAACATGATTTCTATCTATTGGATGAGTTCACCTACCCGATTGAGTGGGGGTGGATCGACATTGATGATGTCTGCGAAACGCTGCGCAACCGCCCCGGCACACAGCATGTGGTGATGACCGGCAGGCGTGCTCATCCGGAGCTCATCGAGGTTGCAGACTTGGTGACAGAGATGCGCAAAATCAAGCACCCGATGGACGAGGGGCGTAAAGGACAGAAAGGCATAGAGTGGTAGCCCCTACCACTGCTCCCGCTGCCGCCGGTGTTGTTATAGCAGGTGCTGGTAGCGGGACGGGGAAGACGACCGTTGCCACGGGCCTGATGGCTGCTCTGTCTCGCAGCTACCGCGTTGCACCTTTTAAAGTCGGTCCAGATTTCATCGACCCCTCTTACCATGCACTGGCAACGGGCCGTCCGGGGCGAAACCTCGATTCTTTCATGTGTGGGAAGGATCTCATCGGCCCCTTGTATGCCCACGGTTGTCAGGGAGCTGACGTCGCTGTCGTCGAGGGGGTCATGGGGCTTTTCGACGGTCGAATCACCTCCGATGCCGATGGTGCCCGGTGGGCACCAGGATCGACGGCGGAGATCGCAGGACTTCTTGGTTTACCTGTCATCGTCGTCCTCAACGCTCGTGGGATCAGTGCAACTGCGGGTGCTCTCGCCCATGGTCTGGCCTCATACAACTCCGATGTAAACGTGGCTGGCGTGATTCTTAACCAGGTAGGCAGTCCGCGCCACGCCGAAGCATGCACACGTGCGATCGAAGGTTGTGGGATCCCCGTCGTCGGCGCAATTCCGCGGGTCGCAGATGTCGAGGTTCCTTCGCGCCACCTCGGACTGGTGACAGCAGCAGAGCAGGGTGATAGCGCGCTCGCTGTAGTAGAGCACATGGCTGATCTCGTCGCGCAGCACGTCGATACAGAGGACATTCTTCGTCTGGCTTCCACCACCTACGTCGGTCCAGCATGGAACCCGCAGGGTGCAGTGGAGGGAACACCAGTGGTTGTTGAGTCGGCGAAGCGGTCTGAACCTGCCGGGTGCTCGTCCTCGTCCTCCCATCATGGCAGAAGTCCACGCATCGCCCTCGCTGGTGGGCCCGCTTTCACCTTTGTTTACGCGGAACTACCTGAGATATTACAGGCCTGTGGGGCTGACGTTATCGGGTTTGATCCGCTTACTGATTCGCTTCCTACGTGCGATGGCCTCATCATCCCTGGAGGTTTCCCGGAGGAGCATCTGGAACCACTGACGCGCAATCAGACGTTGTTGCATGAGATTCGGCATGCTGCCGCCAATGGGATGCCCATTTATGCTGAGTGTGCCGGGCTCCTCGTGCTGTGCGGTAACCTCGATGGTGCGCCGATGGCCGGAGTCGTGCCACGGGATGCATCTATGTCCGGTCGCCTCACGCTGGGGTACCGGGAGGCTACGGCACGTGCAGACAGCGTTCTGTTCCGTGCAGGGGACACAGTCCGCGGGCACGAGTTCCATCACACCACCCTCGCCCCACCAGAACCGAAACCTGTTCAGGCGGAGGCGAACTCTCCCCAGTCAGAAATGAACGCTCCCCAGGCAGAGACACAGCCAGCCCAAGAATTGGTGAGTTCTCAGATTGCCACAGGCTTGGGCATGTCGGTGAATTCTGACGAATGCCACCACTCGGTGACAGCACAGCAGACCCCTGGTGGACCTGCATCTATGCACGCCCCCGAACTCGGCGAGGATGCTGTGGGAGCGAGCGCCGTCGGCCGTGTAGAGACAACCACGGGTGTGGAGCCAGAGCCTGACTCGGCGTGGCGCTGGCTGGGGTGGAAAGGAAAAGAGTGCGCCGAGGGATTTGTCACATCCAACGTGCACGCAAGCTACCTGCATATGCACCCGGCCGCTATTGCTACCAACATTGCTACCTTCGTTGCGGCGTGCAGCCGTTTCGGACACAGAAATGAAAGCTAATATACTTGACTTCTATGAATGAACGCGAGCAGCAGCAAGCTGGCAGTCCCGTTTCCGTACCCCGTGGAGAATACCGCCGCGAATTTCGTCCGGAAAAGGGAACAGTCACACTTATCGGTGGGGGACCTGGTGCGGCTGACCTCATCACCCTCCGCGGCCTGCGGGCACTAGAAACAGCCGATGTCATCCTGACAGATCATCTGGGCCCGTCCAGCTGCCTTGATGAACTCATCGATACTTCGGCAAAAAAGATCGTCGATGTGTCTAAGCTTCCCTACGGAAGAAAGGTGGCACAGGCGGAAACAAACCGCCTCCTTATTGAGTACGCTCGCGAGGGGTACGTTGTCGCCAGGCTCAAAGGCGGCGACTCCTTTGTCTTTGGCCGCGGCTTCGAAGAAGTACAGGCGCTGACGGAGGCCGGTATTAGCGTCCACGTCGTCCCGGGAGTCACATCTGCGATCTCTGTTCCAGCTGCGGCGGGAGTTCCTATCACCCAGCGTGGGATCGTTCACAGCTTCACTGTCGTATCGGGGCACGTGCCGCCGGAACACCCATCGTCTCTCAATGACTGGGCCGCTCTTGCGCACACGGGTGGTACCCTAGCCGTCATTATGGGTGTCAAGAACGCCTCCGCTATCGCCCACAGCCTCATTGAAAACGGCAGGCCGAGTGATACACCGGTCGCTGTAATTGAAGAGGGAACGACGAACAAGCAGCGCTCGTTCCGCGGTCGCCTTGATGAGCTAGGAAAGATTATCGAGGATAATGATGTCCGACCGCCTGCCGTTTACGTGATTGGAGAAGTCGCCGCTTTATGAGTAACAAGCCCCAAACGTCCTACCCGGTAACCGGCTCAGCCTACGGGTGGCCACTGATCGTCCTGTGTGCCCTGCAGCTCATGGTTGTGCTGGACGGCACAGTAGTCAACCTCGCACTTGCCCGTATACAACAGGACTTGGGGCTTACCGACGAGCTCCGCAGCTGGGTGGTCACCGCGTATGCGCTTGCGTACGGTGGCTTGTTGCTGCTAGGCGGTCGCATTGGCGACGTTTTCGGGCGGAAGCGAGTATTCCTCATCGGCGTGGGCCTCTTCACCGTGGCATCCCTCGCCTGTGGCTTGACAAACAGCGCCATCTTGCTGCTCGTCGCTCGTGTTGTCCAGGGACTCGGAGCCGCCATTGCTTCCCCTACTGCCATGGCACTCCTCGTCGTCACCTTCGCACCCGGAAAACCCCGCAATCAAGCCTTCTCCGTTTTTGCGATGATGACGGGATTAGGATCCGTTCTTGGGCTCGTTATCGGTGGCGCACTGACACAGGCGTCATGGCGCTGGATCTTCCTCATCAACGTGCCAATCGGACTGCTCATTGTGGTGGCCGGAATGAAATACCTCCGGCATCCGGGTGATCGTGCAACGATCACGCTTGATGTCCGTGGCGCGATTTTGGCAACGGCGGCATCTACGCTTCTCGTATTCGGGTTGTCCGCCGGAGGCGGTGGCGCTTCGCCACTTATTGTTGCTTCGCTTATGCTGGGCGCCGTGCTGCTGGTCTTGTTCTTTCTTTCCCAGCGCAAGGCCTCCCATCCTGTTCTCCCGCTGAGCATGTTCGCCAACCGCTCGCGCGCAGCAGTTTTTGTTTGCTTGCTCCTCGTCGGTGCCCTCATGATGGCGATGACAGTCCAAGTCGCGCTTTTCGTCCAGGAGGTCCTCCAGTACACACCGCTTCAGGCGGGTCTTGCATTTATCCCCTTTGCCTTCGCGTTGGGTGCTGGCTCTGGCGTTGCCGGAAAACTTGCGGAAACCGTCGCGCCCCGTTTCATCGCAGCAGGTGGCGGTGTCATCCTCGTTGGTGGTTTCATCTACGGCTCCACCCTGGACATGACTGCCAGTTACTGGCCGGATCTTCTTGTCCCAATCCTCATCATCGGTGCTGGAATCGGTATCATCCTCATCCCACTTACGCTTTCTGTCGTCGCCGGAGTGAAGCCGGACGAGGTTGGTCCCCTCACAGCAACATCGCTGGTGAGTCAGACACTTGGCGGGCCTCTAGGCCTCGCCGGGGTGACTGCGTTTGCCGAGAGAGTCGTACGCAGTGGACTCGGCGATGCAGCATTTGAAACGCTGAATCGCAGCGCCCTGACAGAGGTACAGCGAGCAGCTCTGGGGCAGGGGTACACGGATTCTCTTCTCATCTGCGCGGCGCTCGCAGCCTGCGTAGTTGTCATCTGCTTGGTTCTCGTTCGTTTTACGCCGGAAGATATCCGTGAGGGGAAGAAGGCAGAAGAGTTAGCTAACCAGGGCTAGTCGGTGGAAACCTCGCGGCGTAGGGGTAAGGTCTATACCCATGATTACTCGTTTGTCCACTCTCTTTCTCCGCACTCTGCGTGAGGATCCCGCAGACGCGGAAGTACCGTCCCACAAGCTTCTCGTTCGCGCAGGCTACATTCGGCGTGTAGCCCCCGGCGTGTACACCTGGCTGCCGCTCGGCCTCCGCGTGTTGCGCAAGATTGAGAACATCGTCCGCGAGGAAATGAATGCGATCGGGGGCCAGGAACTGCGGTTCCCGGCGCTCCTTCCTCGCGAGCCCTACGAGCTCACCCAGCGCTGGACGGAGTACGGCAACTCGCTGTTCCGCCTCAAGGATCGCAAGGGCAATGACATGCTCCTCGGTCCGACCCATGAGGAAATGTTCACCCAGGTGGTGAAGGACATGTACTCTTCGTACAAGGATTTCCCCGTACTCCTATACCAGATCCAGACGAAATACAGAGACGAGGAGCGCCCTCGCGCGGGTATTCTCCGTGGTCGCGAATTCGTGATGAAGGATTCTTACTCCTTCAATATGGACGACGAGGGACTGGACGAGTCCTACCAGAATCATCGCCAGGCGTACCAGAACATCTTTAACCGCCTCGGTCTTGACTACGTCATCTGCAAGGCTACTTCCGGGGCCATGGGCGGATCCGCCTCGGAGGAATTCCTTGCAGTCAGTGAAAACGGTGAGGACACGTTTGTCCAGTCGAGCGACAAGACCTATGCGGCCAACGTAGAAGCCGTCGTGACCCCAGCTGCTGAACCTCGCCCGATTGAGGGACAGCCCGAGGCAGAGCTACACGAAACTCCACAGGCCGAGACAATCGAGGCGCTGGTCGAGTGGGCAAATAGCAAGGGTATCACCATCGAGGGCACGGACATCACCGCAGCGGATACGCTCAAGTGCATCGTTGTTAAGGTAGCCAAGCCCGGTGCGGATCCTGAACTGACCGCCATTCTCGTCCCTGGCGACCGCGAGGTAGACATGGGTCGCCTCGAGGCATCTCTCGAACCTTCCACCGTGGAGCTCGCAAGTGACGAGGACTTCAAGGAGACCTCCTTCCTCGTGAAGGGTTATGTTGGCCCACGTTCATTCAATAAGCAGGGTCTTACCGTGCTTGCTGATCCCCGTGTCGCGGAGGGAACGTCCTGGATCATTGGTGCCGATGAACACGAGCACCACATGGTCGGTGCTGTGGCTGGCCGTGACTTCACCGTAGACGGTTCGATTGAGGCTGCTGAGGTTCGTGAGGGTGACCCGGCACCGAACGGTACAGGTACTTTGACGCTCCAGCGTGGTATTGAAATTGGTCACATTTTCCAGCTTGGCCGCAAATACACCACGGCGATGGATGTGCAAATTCTGGATGAGAATGGCAAGCGCAGCGTACCGACGATGGGCTCTTACGGCATCGGTGTGTCCCGCGCGATGGCCGTCATCGTCGAGCAGAGCTACGACGATAAGGGTCTTGTGTGGCCCGCATGTGTTGCTCCGTATCATGTTCACGTTGTCGTGGCCAACAAGGATAAGGAAGCACAGGACGCAGCAGAGAAACTTGTCGCTGATCTCGATGCTGCAGGCATTGAAGTGCTGTTCGATGATCGCCCGAAGGTAAGCCCCGGCGTGAAGTTCAAGGACGCGGAACTCCTCGGCATTCCCTACACTGTGGTTCTCGGCCGTGCGTTTAAGGATGGGGAGATTGAGTTCCGTGTTCGTGCAGGCGAGACCTCCACTATCCCCGTTGACGGTGCCCTCGAGCACATTGTCACGACTGTGCGCGAGGCGTTAGCGCACTAGCGTCCTAATCGGCAATATCAATATGCAGTGTGGCTTCGTTTTAGCCACCTTGGCCGGATGCCTGCTGTGAGCCGGTTAACGCACGAGCCTCAGAGCAAGCATGTGCTTCTGATTGGCGGCACGTGCTTCTTGAATGGTGGCACGTGCCAATCAATTGGTGGCCTGCACCTCAGAGAAGCCGAAGGCCGATTTTGCGCGCAAACCCGGGCATCACGCTCTAAGCTAGCTGGCACATAACAAATTAGCGCCTCAATGGCACGCATTATGGGCCACGCTCGTAGAGCATAGGGAGAAGCCACTGCCAGCAAAGAAAAGCCCCAACCCTCTGATCAAATCCTCGTCGGAACGATACGGAGAGTTGGGGCTTCCTCATACAAAACCGGAAAATTATGGCACAAACCGGAAATTATGGCATAAACCGGAAATACTGACATAAACCGGAAATACTGACATAAACCGGAAAAACAGAGCACGTCGTGCGTTGCCGTTAACGGGCTTAATCGCTGGAACGAGCGCTAGCGCACAAGGTGGCAGCGCCTTTCGCGTCAGATGAGGGAACCTCTGTCCCCGCGCTGACCTCGTTCCTCACTCCTCTTAGGCCGACTGTCGATGTAAGTAACAGGAGCAGCTGGGGAGGTAGTAGGGGTCAGAGTGTCCACTGAGCGGGGATTAATCGAGCAGGGATTAATCGTGGGTGGCCTCTGGCGAATCGGTTGCAGGTGCATCCTCGGTGGCCATTGGGCTATCGGGTTCATTTGTGTTGATCTGGGAGATATCTGCTCCGTCCTCATCATCAGCAGGGCGGTACGTGGACAGGTGCGCGATGATCGGATCGAAGTGGGCGTTCACGGCGGCGACACAGGCCTCCTCGTCGCGCGCCTCGAGAGCGTCGACCATCGCTTTGTGAAGCTCCGCGTTAGCAAACTTTTGCTTACGGATGGTGGACTCGAAGGGAACGCGGATGTAGGCGTCGAAAAGCGCAGCGATGAGCGGAGCATACAGTGCGTTGCCCAAGTCCTTGAACAAAGTGACGTGGAATTCCCTGTCCGTGTCCGTGGTGACATAGCCAGCTCGCTGCTCTGCCTCCATACGAGCGATGATGATTCGAAGCTCATCAATATTTTGCTCTTCCGCGTGGCACGCAAGACGCATGAGACTCGTTTCCAAGACTGAGCGAAGCTTCACCACATCCTTGAGCACGGAATAACCGTTCTTTGCATCTCGTTGGGATGCGAAGATGAGCTGGGTCGTCAGGGCCTCTAGAGTGATGTCGTTGACGAAGGTACCGGCACCGCGCTTGATGGTGACGAATCCCAGTGCTTCCATAACCTTGAGGGCTTCGCGTACAGCAGACCGGGAGGCGCCGGTAAGTTCCATGAGTTTTGACTCGGGTGGAATAGGCTTGCCAGTTTTCAGACCTTCGCGCACGATGTAATCGGTAATCGTTGTCCGCACCTGCTGAGTGCGGGAAGGCGTGCTCGTGCGGCGGTTAGCCGCAGACCAATCGGGTGTCGTTGTCATCAGGGAACTCTCCTTGTAGTGGGAGGGCGGGTTTCGAATACGTACACCATGCTTTCGTCATAGGCCAACAAAGGCACATACGCTATGCCGGAAACGGCAGTAGGAAGTGCCTACGAACCCGTGCCCATACATGATTCAAATATAGGACAGGAAAGCCCTATTAGCCAACGAAGCGCTTTCAGCTAGCGGGAGTTTTGCGCCAACGGGGTACCGTTGGTTTGGATCACCGGGATGCCGTTGGTCTGTGCCAACAGGGTGCCGCTGGTTTGGGACACCGGAGGCCGTTGGTTTGGATCACCGGAATGTCTTTAGTTACCGGATGTCGTTGGCTGTGGGTTGTTCTAGCTCACCGGCGTGGCCTAGGGGTGGGTTTCAACCAGCCCCGCGTCCTCCACACTGAGCCCAGCAGCTTGAACCAGAGGAAGACTCCGGAGAGCGGCCTGGCCGGCAGCGCGTACACAGAACTCTCGCCACGCAGGGTCTTCCGCTCGCGCAGCTAGTTCACGCCACATGCGGGTGGACTGGACTCCGTCCAAGACAGCGTATTGCAGTGCGCTCGTGGGATCGGTCGGTGTAACTGTCGGGGTGGCATATCCAGGAGCAGATGCAGTAGAAGCCTGCGGGACGAGAGTCTGCAAGGCGTGCTCAACTAAACCGTGTTCCTTTGATGCCGCCACCATGAGGTTCCCAATTGTAGGATCTGCGTAAGCAGCTGCCGTGGTTAGGCCGTACTGGGATGCCTCCTGCCAACCAAGTGCTTCCTCAACAGCTTGCTTATCGGCCTGGCTGAGATTTGCAGAGAAGTCCGCATCACAGCCACGTGCTGTAGGAAGCTGGTTGAGGATATGGGTGACAAGGTCGTTTTCTCCCTCGGCTGTGAGGTCAAGGCTAGGGATCTGGGGAGCAGCCAGGCTGGCTGCGACGTACTGGTCGGCGATGAGTGGCTGACTAGTCTTGTCGGCCTCAGATAGCGAGGCGATCATCGCATCCAGTACAGTCTCTAACGTAGCTGCGCGTTTTCCTGCGACGCGGGGCCCCGAAGAGGATGCCGCACAAGACTCAGGATCGATGGTGTACTCGCTTGAGGCAGCGTCCCCGTCCTTGTCACCGGGGGTGAGAGTTTTTAGTGTGCGTTGGGACTGAGCGTCGATCTGCCCTGAAACAGGATCGATGGAGTAAACACAACTAGGGGGAAGCGAACCGTCCTTCGTCATCCCGCACAGCCGTTCAGCTTCAGCGTGCAACGTCGCAGCTTGGTCTCTCCACACCTGAGCTTGCGCGTCCGATAGCTCCTCTGAACCAGCGATCGCCACTGCATTGTGCTCGAGTCCAACGAGTGTGCGATCGGGCTGCGGGCCCTGGAATGCACTGCAGCCCCCCGTCGCGCCAGCAAGCACGACAGACGCTGTTAACAGCGACGTTAACTTCCGCGCCCGTTGGAAGAAACGCGGATGAAAAGTCCCCCGCAGTAGAGGATTCTGTGGTGTAGTCGAGTGTTCAGCCGGAGTTGTAAGCACGATGAAAAAGTGTAACCGTTCCGCGTTTTATGCGGTAACCGGTACCATTTAGAACATGGCACTTCCATCAGAAAAGACTTTGCTCGATATTGCAACCGAAACCGGTCGCCCTTGGGGTCTGTTTCCCCTTCGCGTAAAAACAGTTGAAGCAGGCCCACATTCCACCGTTACGGTCATCGTCGATTCCGAGTCGGATCCAGATATTGATGCTGTAGGAGAATTCTCAACGGCCCTGTCACAGGTTTTTGATGAGAAGGAGGCCTCCAAAGAGTTGTCCTTCGGGGCTGGTTACAACCTTGAGGTTTCCACTCCAGGTATCGATGAGCCACTGACCCGGCCGTACCAGTGGGCGCGCAACCGTGGTCGCGCTGTTACAGTTACCCTCAAAGGGCAGGAGCCTGCAACCTACCGCATCGGTGCCCTGAGCCCGGAAGAAGACCGAGTAGTCCTCATTTACTCCGAGGGCACGAAGGGAAACAAGAAAGCCAAGAAGACAATCGTCGCGTTACACGATGTTAAGCGAGCCGTGGTAGAAATTGAGTTTAACGGCGCGCCAAAAAATGAGGCCGCTCTTTCGCAAGAACCATTTGAGGAGTAATACGTGGGAAAAACCAGCCACTGTGTCAGCAGTTGCTGCCCTAGCTGCCCCCGTTTCAACAGTCGATTTTCAATCGGCTGCTGGTACGGGGAAAGTCCTACTGCGATAATGTGTACACGAGCTATCCATTCACGCCATCAACTACACAAGAGGTAAAACAAGTGAATATTGACATGTCCGCGCTCCGCGTACTGGAGAAAGAGAAGGGAATCTCCGTCGAAGACCTTCTCACCACCATCGCCCAGGGGTTGCACAGTGCGTATCTGCAGGCACACCACCTTGAGGACGAGTCCAGCGCGCGCGTCGAGATCGACCCTGACTCGGGAGCAGTCACTGTGTTCGCCATTGAACGTGATGAGGACGGGGAGATTATTTCTGAACAAGATGAAACTCCCGAAGACTTTGGCCGACTTGGCGCGAGTGTAGTTCGAGATGCTGTCTACCGGCGTCTGCGTGAGGTGAAAACCGACCGAGACTTTGACGAATATGCGGGGCTCGAAGGCAAGTGCGTGTCAGGTGTCGTTCAGGCTGATGCCCGCGCGAATGAGCGGGGGATTGCTGTGGTTCGGCTCGGAACGGAGCTTCAGGGGCAGGACGGTATTCTGCTGCCCGGTGAGCAAATTCCCGGAGAAAACCTGAAGCACGGTGACCGTGTGAAGTGCTACATCGTTGGCGTAGGCAAGGGGCGGGGTTCCCTGCAAATTTCCCTTTCTCGCACGCACCCGGAACTGGTTCGTCGGCTCTTCGAACTCGAAGTTCCTGAGGTGGAGTCCGGCGACGTGGAAATCGTGGGCATTGCTCGCGAGGCGGGGCACCGGTCTAAGATTGCCGTCCACGCCACCACGAAGGGCGTCAACGCGAAGGGTGCCTGCATTGGTCCGAAGGGACAGCGCGTGAACAATGTCATGCGAGAGCTCCGCGGTGAGAAGATCGACATCATCGATTACGACGAGAATCCCGCCACCTACGTTGGCAATGCGCTCGCTCCCTCTAAAGTCGTTGGAGTGGAGGTTCTCGATGAGGAGAACCAGATTGCTCGCGTCACCGTGCCGGATTATCAGCTGTCCCTGGCAATCGGCAAAGAGGGGCAGAACGCCCGTCTTGCTGCACGACTGACCGGCTGGAAGATCGACATTCGTTCCGACGAGTCCTAATCCGATGCACCATCTTCCGGACGAGCAGCATCCACCTCGGTGGGATATCAGCAAGCAGCACGTCCACGGCAAGATGCAATGCCTCCAGTGGGGCGGATTCTCCTGATCGCCTGCACGATCGGTCCGAACGCGCAGGGGACTGGGTAGCAGAACATCTGAAAGGACGCCACCTGCGCCGTTATTTTCACAAAATCGGCGCAGGTGGCGTAACATGTCTAAAGGCTCGTTGTTCACACCAGTGACCACGAGTTCTTTTGTGGAAGTAATGCCAGTGGCTAAGAGTGTTCGGAGGTGTTGTGTCGCAGGTGGGAACTGAGAAAGCACGGAAAACAACAAGTGCTGACTGTCCAGTGACCTCTCCACGCAACCGATTCCGAACCTGCATCGCCACTCGTCGGGTTCAACCTGACACCTCACTACTTCGTGTTGTTGCGGATACGGATGCGTCTAATCGCGTGATTCCGGACCCGCAGCGAAGGCTTCCAGGGCGAGGCGCATGGCTGACCCCGACAGTGGAGGCCTATGAGATAGCAGAAAAGCGTCAGGCGTTTCGCCGGGCGTTAAGGATGAAGAGGAATCCAGATTCCTCACCGGTGCGTGAGTACATCTCGCGCGCGCAAGCCGCACCTGCGGGGATAAACAACCGAGAATCCTCCGCAGACCGCGGTATGACTACGACAAGGAAAGACCCTAGTAACTGATGAGCACACGATGAAGCATCAGCGATGAAAGTCCAGACCATGTCACGGTAGTCGCACGACTTGGCTTTTCGGGCCACCTCTCACACGGTGGTGCCAATTCTGTGGGCTACTCGTGACCTAACCAGATATACAAGGAGTACAGTGCCCGGAAAGCTACGTGTCCACGAGCTCGCGAAAGAGCTCGGGGTAACAAGCAAGGAATTGCTCGCCACGCTGAAGGAGCAAGGCGAGTTTGTAAAGACGGCATCGTCAACAATCCAGCCACCGGTAATTCGCAAGATGCGCGAGTTTTACGCATCGCATGGCGAAGCTGAAGAGCCGAAGAAGCCCACAAAGGCCACAAAACCGGCTGATGCCGCAAAGAAGACAACTGCCACAAGGCCGTCTACGGCCAAGCCATCGGCGGCGAAGCCTGCCCCGAAGCCGGGTGCAAAGCCGTCTCCGGCTAAGGCGCACCCCTCACCGGCACGTGTCGCCGAGGAAACGGCGGCAGCGCCGAAGCCGAAGAATTCTTCCAGCAAGACTGCTTCTGCAGCAAAGCCTGGCCCGAAGCCGGGAGAAAAGGCTCCGAGCCCAGCCAAGGCTGCGAAGGCGGCACACGGGGAGAAAAAGACCAAGCCTGCACCAAAGCCAGGTGCACCGAAGCCCACCCCTGCAACCGCAGCACACAAGTCTGCGGAAGCACACGCAGGTAATGACAAGTCAACGCCGAAGCCCGGCCCGAAGCCGGGTATGCCACCGCGCCCGCGTGGCGGGGCACCGCGTGTTGCAAACAACCCATTTTCCACGAGCAGCTCATCCAGTCGCCCGCCGCGTCCCGGTGGAAACCGCGGAGGGCGGCCCGGATCTGGCAGTGGTCAGTCTGGTCGTGGCGGGAGCCCCCGCCCCGGTGGAAACCGAGGCGGTCACAGGAGTGCAGCACCCGGCAGGTCAACCGGCGCAAGCCACGGATCGAAGCGTCCGTCGCCGGCACAGATGCCGACACACCCGAGTCCGGGCCAGATGCCGAGCCATTCCGCCACATCCAAGGAAAGCCGTGGAGGCCGTGGCGGTCGCGGCCGTGGCGGACACAACAACGGCGGTTTCGGCGCACCACGTGGTGGTCGCGGCGGACGTCGCGGCGGTACCGCAGGTGCATTCGGACGTCCGGGTGGCGCACCCCGCAAGGGACGCAAGTCGAAGCGTCAGAAGCGCCAAGAATACGAGGCAATGAAGGCACCGAAGGTCGTTGGCGGCGTCAAGCTACCTGACGGCAAGGGCCAGACCATCCGCCTCGCACGCGGTGCATCGCTTGCAGATTTCGCAGACAAGATCAACACCGAGGCCTCGCAGCTTGTTCAGGCTCTGTTCAACCTCGGCGAAATGGTAACCGCAACGGCATCCGTTTCGGACGAGACGCTGCAGCTGCTTGGCGAGGAAATGAACTTCAAGGTTGAGGTTGTGTCCCCCGAGGATGAGGATCGCGAACTCCTGGAGAGCTTCGACCTTCAGTTCGGTGAGGACGAGGGCGACGAGGATGACCTCGAGCGCCGCCCGGCCGTCGTGTCCGTCATGGGCCACGTCGATCACGGTAAAACCCGCCTGCTGGATACGATCCGCCACTCCAACGTGGGCTCCGGCGAGGCCGGTGGCATTACGCAGGGTATCGGCGCGTACCAGGTTGAGGTTGAGGTGGAAGACAAGCCTCGCAAGATCACCTTCCTGGACACCCCAGGCCACGAGGCGTTCACCGCTATGCGTGCACGTGGCGCGAAGTCCACGGATATCGCCGTTCTGGTTGTCGCCGCTGATGACGGCGTTATGCCCCAGACGGTGGAAGCGATTAACCACGCCAAGGCTGCGGACATCCCGATTGTGGTGGCCGTGAACAAGATCGATAAGGAAGGCGCATCCCCGGAGAAGATCCGTGGACAGCTCACCGAATACGGCCTCGTTCCGGAGGAATACGGCGGAGACACGCAGTTTGTCGATATTTCCGCTAAGCAGAACATCAACATCGATGCCTTGCTGGAAGCGATCGTGTTGACCGCAGATCTGCAGCTCGAACTGTTCGCCAACCCGGAGATGGACGCACAGGGTGTTGCCATTGAGGCTCACCTCGACCGTGGTCGTGGCCCTGTTGCCACAATTCTCGTTCAGCGCGGTACCCTCCGTGTGGGCGATTCCATCGTCGTCGGCGATGCACACGGACGCGTCCGTCGCATGCTCGATGAGTACGGCAACGACGTGGAGGAAGCCCTCCCGTCCCGCCCCGTACAGGTCCAGGGCCTCGACAGTGTTCCTGGTGCCGGTGATTCTCTGCTCGTGGTCGAAGATGACCGCGTTGCTCGCCAGATCGCCAACCAGCGCAACGCGCGCAAGCGCAACGCCCTGCAGGCGAAGCGGAAGAAGCGCATCTCGCTCGAGGATCTGGATGCCGTGTTGAAGGAGACACAGCAGCTCAACCTCATCCTCAAGGGCGACAACGCAGGTTCCGTGGAAGCCCTCGAGGATTCGCTCCTCAACATCGAGGTGGACGACGAGGTCGAGCTCAACATCATCGACCGTGGTGTCGGTGCTGTCACCGAGACCAACGTCACCCTGGCCGCTGCGTCTGATGCCATCATCATTGGCTTCAACGTCCGCGCAGAGGGTAAGGCGACGGAGCTCGCACACCAAGAAGGTGTGGATATCCGCTACTACACGGTTATCTACGATGCCATCAACGAGGTGGAGTCCGCTCTCAAGGGCATGCTCAAGCCGATCTATGAGGAGAAGGAAATCGGTACTGCCGAGATCCGCCAGCTCTTCAAGGCATCGGCTGTCGGCCTCATCGCAGGCTGCATGGTGGAAACCGGCAAGGTGCGCAGGAATGCGACCGCCCGCCTCACCCGCGACGGCAACGTCATCGCGGAGAAGGCGACCATCGACTCCCTGCGGCGTGGCAAGGACGATGCGACCGAGGTCGCAGCCGGCTACGAGTGCGGTATGGTTCTCAGCTACCCGGACATCGCTGTCGGCGACCAGATTCAGGTGTACGAGATGGTCGAGGTACCGCGCACCTAGTCGCTTCGCTCCTAGGGGTGGAGCACCGAATGGGCTTCGCTCCTAGGTGTGAAGATTCAGGGGAACTCGCGCTCGTATTTGAAGGCGCGAGTTTCCTTCTGCTGTCGGTGACAGGCATCATTGTGGCGCTCCTACTCATCGTCACCTACAAGTCTCCGATCCTGTGGATCATCCCGCTGCTGGTGATCGGCATTGGTGACCGCCTCGCGGCGACGGTTTTCACCTGGGTGCTCGGCCCCTCGGCATAGTGTGGGACGAGTCCACCGCCGGAATTTTGAGTGCGCTCGTCTTTGGTGCTGGCACAAACTACGCCCTGCTGCTGATCTCGCGATACAGGGATGAGCTGCTGCGTCACGAGGATCGCTACGAGGCAATGGCGGCGGCATGATTGCCGACGGTGAAAACTGTTGCTGCCTCGGCACTTACCGTCGTCATCGGTGTTGCCTGTTTGCTCCTTTCCACCGTTGCCTCGGCACGGGGCCTGGGACTCGCCTCTGCGGTGGGGATCATCGTCGCATTCATTTTCGCCATGTTCGTGCTTCCCGGAATCCTTGTCATGTTTGGGCGGTGGGTTTTCTGGCCGAGGCAGCCTGTTGTGGGGGAGACACCCAATCACGGAGTGTGGGAGAAAGTGGGTTCCGTGGTCCGCACGCGGCCGGGAATCGCAGCCACCGTGGCCGGCGTGCTTATCGCCATCTGCTGCCTGGGGCTCATTCCGATCCCAACCGGCTTGAACCAGCCTGATCAGTTCATCGATACGTCTGAGTCGATTTCGGCAGCAGAGACGCTTTCGGAAAAGTTCCCTGACCAGTCCGCCACGCCGGAGGTTGTTGCCACAAAGGATCCAGAGATCCTCGAGTCCATTTCCGGAGAGGTGACACCGGCAGGCGAGGTGGATGGCTGGTTCCTTGCCAATGTCACCGGCTCAGACGTGGAGACGTTGCGCACGCAGGTTGCGGGCACCGAGTTTCTTGTTGGAGGCCAGAACGCGCAGCTTATCGACGCAGAAACGTACGCGCAGGCTGACCGTCGGTTGATTTTCCCCGTCATCTTGGCGCTGGTCTTCGTTGCCCTCGCTGTCGCGCTCCGTTTCCTCGTCGCCCCGGCAATCATGGTGGCATCCGTAGTCGCCACAAACGTCGCAGCCCTTGGGCTCGGCTGGTGGATTTCAACGGGCGTTTTCGGCTTTGACAGGTTTGCCTCGGAAACCCCTCTCTATGCGTTCGTGTTCCTCGTCGCCCGTGGCATTGACTACTCCATCTTCCTTGTCACTCGTGCACGTCAGGAAGCTGTGCACGAGGGGACTCGCGACGGAATAATTACAGCGCTGGCCTCTAGGGGTGGGGTGATCACGTCTGCGGGTATCTTTCTGGCGAGCGTGTTTGCGGCGCTCGGTGTTCTCCCGCTCGTCGTATTACCCCAGGTCGGCATCGTGATTTTTGTTGGTGTGTTGGGTGATTCGGACGATCCTCATCCCCGCCCTTGTCATCCTTCTCGGTGACAAGTTCTGGTGGCCAAGTAGGATCGAAGGCGCGGAAAAAGTTTAAGGAGGATTTTATGGCTGACAAGGTACGTGCCGGCAGGATGGCAAAGCGGATCCAAACGATCGTCGCCACCGCACTCGAGCACGAGATTAAGGACTGGCATCTGGAGTACATCACTGTGACCGATTGCTCACTCACTGGTGACTTGCATGATGCCACGGTGTACTACACTGTACGTGGTAAGACACTCGATGAAGAGCCCGATTACGCTGCGGCTGCCGAGTCTCTTAACCGCTGGAAGGGTCGTCTCCGCAAAATTGTCGGTGACCAACTCTCTGTCAGGTTCACCCCGACCCTTTCGTTCGAACTGGACACGGTTCCAGAATCCCGCGCACACATGGAAGATCTCCTGGCCCGCGCCCGCGCGCGCGACGAGGAGGTGCGCAAGCTTGCCGAGGGGAAGACCCCCGCTGGTGAGGAAAATCCGTACAAGTAACCCGTTGTGGTAAGGAGAAAATTATGTACACCGCTTTTGCCGAGCAGTTCGCTCAGGAACTCGATAGGCTTGTCGACGCTTCTTCGGTCGCCGTTGTCGGTCACGTGCGCCCCGATGGCGATGCCATCGGTTCCGTCACCGCTCTTGTCGCAATGCTCCGGCAAAAGGGTGTCAATGCTCACGGCTTCATCGGCCAGGAGGAGCGCTTCTCCGAGGACTTGTACACCATCCCCGGTGCCGAGGACGTGCGCACCGTGACGAGCTTCCCACAGGACGTCGCCGCGTGCATCACCGTGGATTGCTCCTCCCTCGACCGCACGGGTGCGCTGCAGGAAGAGATCGCGGCACTGGATAAGACCGTGGTGATCGATCACCACGCCTCTAACACCGAGTTTGGGTACAAGAACTTCGTCATCCCGGAGGCCGAGGCCACCGCGGTCATGTTGTACTACTTCATCGCCCCCCTTGGAGTGGAACTCACCAAGGACATCGCCCATAGCCTGTACGCCGGCGTGCTTACGGATACCGGCAGCTTCCGGTGGGGCGGCCCGCAGATGCACGCCGTGGCTGCTGAACTTGTGAAGACGGGGATCGATCAGCAGGCCATTGCCTACGAGCTTGTCGACCGCATCACCACCCAGGACCTCCGCTTTAACGGGGAGATCCTGTCCAAGCTGCAGGTGTTCGATGCCGGTGGGATTAGGATCGCGTCGCTTACGGCTACCCACGAGATGATCGAGGGCCGACCGAAGTCCACCATTGAGTCTCTCATCAATTTCGTCCGCGCCACCGACGATACGGATATGGGTTGCGTGTTCAAGGAGCAGCACCCGGGGGAGTGGACGGTGAGCCTGCGCTCGCGCACCCTCGACGTGGCCGAGTACGCCCAGGCTCTTGGCGGTGGTGGCCACAAGCCCGCCGCCGGCTACTCCGATACCGGCACCGCCGACGATCTCGCCCGCCACCTTGTTCAGGTGGTCGAGGAAATTGGCAAGAACGTGCAGTAGCTCACGGACAGAAGGCTAGTGATACCTAAGGCTAACCATTAAACAGGTCTGAATACGGCATGATGAGGTCCATGGCAGAGCTCATATTCTCGTATTTGCTTCTATCAAGCTCCGGACTTCCCAGCCCTACAGATTATTAACCCATGTCCAGCACACGAGGGTCCCCGACCGAAGTGTTATAAATTAATGTGCTATATTTTACATGCAGTTAGCGTATTTCTGACAGCTTTATCGACAGGGTAACTATGCCTAAAACAGTAATCTGGCTGGCTGCAACGATCTCGAGTATAGTTCTCGTCGCCTCTTTGGGATTGCCAGCTTATGCTCAATTTCTCGCATTTAGGAAGTTCATCTTTGAATAGCGGTGCCACGGAGCACAGAATCTCAGTCGATGAACTATCGGTCCACGAAAGTGATATTAGTAATCCGGCCGCAGGCATCAGTGGTGGTCCCTTTGCAGAGTGGGGCTTTCCCACACCGCCCGGTGCCGAATCCTACCAGGTTAATCAGGTATCTGAGGGTAATCTCGCCCCACAAGGCCTGGAGGAGTGGCATCCCACGGACGATCCGAAAGAGACGATAGCTGAAGGGCAGATGCGCTTAGACCACGAGACGGTTCCGGAGGATTTCACCAAGGCCGACGCCGACAAGGCAGAAACGACTGAGGCCTATCTTCAATCGGACGCTGTTTCTAGCCTGCGAACTGCGACAGGCTGCAGTGTTTATTGGCCATCCTGGTTTGAGGTCTGTGGGGCTATAAAGACCAAGTACGACCAGATCGGAGGGCCGACAAGTTTCCTTAACTTGCCTAAGTCTAACGAGCTGACCAACCCGAATGGCGTAGGAAAGCGTTCGGAATTTGTTAACGGATTCATCTACTGGCACCCCGACACCGGGGCGCAAAGTGTCAGCATTCCCGTCTCTAAAGTATGGCAGCGCCATGGTTGGGAACACGGCTTCCTTGGCTACCCTATCACTAGCGACATGACTCTAGGGGACCAGTGGTTTAAACAGGACTTCCAGGGCGGACACGTCTATACCCACAATGCGGTGTCTGTATCGCAGGCTAGCATCCAGGGTGCGATCTACGATAAGTGGCAATCCATGGGAGCTCAAAAAAGCGAACTTGGGTATCCAATCAGTGATGAATTGACTACTCCTGATGGAGTTGGGCGCTATAACGTCTTTCAGGGGGGGGAATGATCTACTGGACACCTACGGCGGGAGCGCATGCCGTTAGAGGTGGGATACTGGCTTCTTGGTCCGCCCAAGGCTACGAAGCTAGTGGTTATGGGTACCCCGTCGGTGATATGTTCATCAACGATCAGGGAGCTCAGCAGCAACAATTCGAGGGCGGGGTGCTCTATGCGGACCCCAATGTCTTCTGGCAACCGTTCTCATGCTTCCATGCTGTTACTCGAATTGCAGCACAATACGGAATTCTGGATGGAGTGCAGTACATGTGCTCAAATCGTGGGATTTCATTTAGCGTTAATGGCACCGACTATTGTGGAATGCCGACAGTTGAAGACGTAGCTAAGAGCTTGTCGGCCGCTAATTCGCGAGCTGCACGAGGGGCGGCGGGGCCCGTCGGAGTCGAATGTGATGTGTATGATTCTGGTCTGATTGGTGGGCCATATCGCTACTCAGATTATAGAGTTAGTAAAACGATCGAGTTTTGTATTGGGGAAACCAAACCAGTATCACTGGTTTCTCCTGTAGAACCGAAATGGTCGCGAGAATTCGCGTGGAAGGTTACCGATAAGTTGACTCAACGAAGGCATGGAGAAGTGTCAACGAATGTCATTACCTTGGCTTTACCAAGCTTCGTATTCCATGTTGATACCCGACTTAGGCAAGATCGTCGTGCTCGCGCAGACTCGACAAATGCCAAGACAACCAGTACGGTTACCCAGCCTGGTCCAAATAATGCAAGCCATAGTCCTTACGACATTCCCGAAGAACCTGGTACGTATTTTACGGAGGTAGATGGCATTAGCCTTGAAGTCCCCGAATGGGGTTACGAAGCTAGTTTTGGCGGGTATAGGTTTGCGATAGGTCGATTCGAATGCCCCCAGTACACTTTCTATGGAAACCTCTGTGTTTTTACCAATCCTGTTGACGATCACACCTAGGCTTAGTTAGAAAAGAGACCGAAAATGGATAGTCCTTTGTGGAATGACTTCTGTGAAAATCAGGAGCTCACTCAGTTTGAAGAGGTAACAGACCTGTGCTCCTCTGGAGTGCTGAACAGCCTCATGACGCACAACACGTCGACGGAGATCATTTTCGATTGCATGAAATATCCTGACGGCACTACGGACGAACAAGGACCGTTCACTAACTACACGACCTACCGTGTACATTCCTATCCCGCCCAATCCGAGCACATCTACTTCCGCGACGGCGAAGAGATCGACCACATCGGACCGGAGGTTCGCAACAATCATCTTATTCACCGTGCCCAACTCACGTCCGGCTGCGGGTGGCCAACTGTGTTATTGTACTTCCAAGGATACCCAGAGTTCTGGGGTGAGCGCCATCAGGTCCCACCATACGCACACTACCCACGCTCGTTTACGCGTGCAGGAAAACCGCTAGAGCGAGGCCGTTACATCAGAGTTGTAAGTTATTCTGAAGAGGAGATGCTTAAATATTGCATGTGGAAAGAAGCTGTTATTGACACGGAATTTTCGATGGCGGTGCTCCTCGCCCGCCACTACGGTTCTGACATCGATGGCGTGTGGACCATGCTTCACATCGACGAGCGACATGACCTCCGAAAGCCAGAACATAAAATAGCAAACTACCGCTGGTCCTTCTAACATTGAGGAATGTGACGGAGTCCCGGGAAAGGTCGACTCATTCTCGTCGTTGTTTGGTAGTTTTGGTTTTAGAGTCTGCCACAGTAGTAATTGGTCGTCACCTATGTCGACGAGAGCACGTACAACCATGTACTGCTCGGTAGCCAGGTATGGGGTTGCCCGCAAATGGTGGGCACGTAGTGGAGCTACCTTATAGTTAGGCAGCTGTTTCTTCATAGTTGGTGGTCTGGGTGATGCGGTGCTCGAAGTCGACGGGGCTGAGCATCCCGAGTGCGCAATGCCGCCGGCGACGGTTGTAGACCACTTCAATCCAGCGCGCGACACCCGCGCGTGCGGCATCACGGGTCTACCAGCTAGCCATTTTCATGTGAACAGAACTAAACGGTAGAGGTCTGTCAGCCCGCTGTGGTTTTTCGCGTCGTGACATCGATTACGTACACTGCAATAGTTGATATTTTCCCGTTGTGATGGAGCGTTTTTCTGTGGCGAATGCGAAGCAGGTAGAGGGAGACCTTTCCAAGGTGACCTTTGGCACGATCCTCAAGCTGGCATTGCCGGCGCTGGGGGTGTTGGCGGCGTCGCCACTGTATTTGTTGTTGGATACTGCGGTGGTGGGCAGGCTCGGTGCCGTTGACTTGGCAGCGCTCGGCGCGGCGACGACGATCCAATCGCAGCTGACCACCAACCTCACCTTCTTGAGCTACGGCACGACGGCGCGAGCATCCCGCAAGTTTGGTGCCGGGGATGAAAAGGGCGCAATAGCTGAGGGGGTGCAGGCCACGTGGGTGGCGCTTTTCGTGGGAATCGCCATCTGTTTGTTCGTGTGGATCACTGCGCCATGGCTTGCTCTGTGGCTTTCCAATGACCCTGGTGTTGCGAGCGAGGCAACTATCTGGCTTAGGGTAGCAAGTCTCGGCATCCCCATGATTCTCATGACCATGGCTGGAAATGGCTGGCTTAGAGGCATCCAGAACACTCGCACCCCGTTCTACTTCACGCTCATGGGAGTTATCCCATCGGCGATATCCGTGCCGTTCTTAGTAGACCGGATGGGCATTGTCGGTTCCGCATGGTCGAACCTCGCCGGGCAGACGATCACCAGCGTCTTTTTCGTTGGCTATCTCCTCTATAGCCACAAGGGGTCGTGGAAGCCACAACCCAGCGTGATGAAGGAGCAGCTGGTGCTCGGCCGCGACCTTATCGCCAGGTCGCTGGCATTCCAGATTGCTTTTATTTCGGCGGCGGCGGTGGCCGCCCGTTTTGGGACGGCGTCGCTCGCCGCGCACCAGGTGCTCATCCAGCTGTGGAACTTCCTTGGTCTGGTTTTGGATTCGCTTGCCATTGCTGCTCAGACTCTTGTGGGAGCAGCGCTTGGAACCAAAAACATCAGCTACGCACGATCGGTGGGAGAAAAGGTGGCCCGGTACTCCGGGCTCTTCGGCGTGGGGCTTGCAGCGATTATTGCTTCGGGGTACTCCCTCATCCCGCGCATCTTTACGCCTGCCACGGAGGTTCACCATGAAATGCATGCGGTGTGGCTGATCTTCGTGGTGATGATACTGTGCGCAGGACTGGTTTTCGGTCTTGATGGGGTGCTTCTCGGTGCTGCCGACGCCGGGTATCTGCGAAACCTCAATATCGCCGGGGTGGCGGTGGGATTTCTCCCCGGGTTGGTTCTGGCCTATTACCTCAACGGTGGACTACCCGCTGTATGGCTTGGCCTGGGAATGTTCATCCTCATTAGGATGGTTGGCGTCATCTGGCGGTTCCGGTCCATGAGGTGGGCCAAATAAAGACGTACGATAGGGTAAATAACTTTCAATGTAGTTAGAGAGGTCGGCCTTCATGACGTCGTCGCGGAGAGTTAAAAAGACACTGTGGGCAGTGTCCGACCTTCACGCTGCGGTGAAGGCGAACCGCGACCCCATCGAGATGATCAGCGCGGACAATCCCGCCGATTGGCTCATCGTTGCAGGTGATGTTGCGGAGCGTACGGGGCTCATTATTGATGTATTACGCACACTGCGTGCCAAGTTTGAGACCGTTATCTGGGTGCCAGGAAATCACGAGTTGTACTGCCGCAGCAAGGACCCCTTCACCGGCCGTCAAAAGTACGAGGAATTGGTTCAAGGATGCCGGGATATCGATGTCCTCACCCCGGAAGACCCGTACCCGGTTTTCGGCGGGCACACAATTGTGCCGCTATTTACCCTTTATGATTACACTTTCCGGTTTCCCGGGATGACTGTGGAACAGGCTATTCAGTCAGCACACGATAGGGAACTGGTGATGACCGACGAGTTTGCCATCGCCCCGTTTGTGGATATTCGAGGATGGTGCTGGGATCGGTTGGCGTATTCGATCAAACGGTTGTCCAAGGTGGAGGGCAAGACGATCCTTATCAATCACTGGCCCCTCACTATTGAACCGTGCGAGCGATTGAAGTATAGAGAACTGCAGTTGTGGTGTGGGACGCGCCATACCCGGACGTGGCCCGCCCGGTACCAAGCCTCCGCGTGCATCTACGGACACTTGCATATTCCGAGTACGACCGTGGTGGACGGCATTCCGCACATTGAGGTGTCCCTCGGCTACCCTCGTGAATGGTCACAACAAAAAGACCGAGGAATTCGCCCCTGGCCATACCCGGTGCTGGAGGTGGACGGAGATGCTTGATCCGCTGTTGTTCCCGCCGTCGGCCCATTACGCCTACATGTTCACGGATCCTCAGGAGCAGGATCTCACCAACTACAACCGCCTTCACCCGCTTGAGCGAGCGCTCGTATCACACGCGGTGAATTCCAGGAAGGCCGAATTCGGTGATGCGCGGTGGTGCGCGCACAGGGCGTTGAAAGAGATGAATCGCGATACGGGCCAGCCTATTCTCCGCGGAGACAGGGGAATGCCACTGTGGGCGTCCTCGGTGTCGGGTTCGCTCACGCACACCGTGGGACTGCGGGCGGCGGTGGTTGCTCCCCGCCTCCTCGTTCGCTCGATGGGGCTTGATGCGGAGCCCGCCGAGCCACTGCCTCCCAAAATAGTGGAATCCATTGCGTTTGGACCTGAGCTGAAATGCATAGAGGAGCTCAAAAGCACGGTTCCGTTTGCGGATCGGCTCATGTTCTGCGCCAAAGAAGCCACGTACAAGGCGTGGTTTCCGCTCACCCATCGCTGGTTGGGTTTTGATGAGGCGAGCGTGCTCCTCCGCGCCGATGGGACGTTTACCTCGGTTCTTTTGGCACGCCCCACCCCCTTACCCGCAATCGAGGGCCGGTGGGTGTGTCGTCACGGATACATCATCGCCTCCACTGCGGTGGAATAGCTGCAGCTGAGGTTACAGCTACAGTCCGAGCGTCGACGGGCGTGCCACAAAGACAGTGGAAAGGCGCTTGCCCTGCTCCTTGATAAGCGCGATGGAGCGGCCATCGGGCGCGACCGCTGAGTGGACGCCTTGTAAACCTCGGGGCGAAAGCCATTTTCCCTCGCTGAGCGCCTGCGCCTCGTCGTCGGTTACGTGGAGAGTGGGGTAGCAGGCCTGGAGGGCCTCGTCGAGGGTCAGGCTTAGCTCCGGATGATCCTCAAAGTGGGCGAGGGGGTGGGACCGGGAGATGTCGAAGGGGCCGACGTTTAAACGTCGTAAAGCAATTAGGTGCGCTCCCACCCCGAGACCGTGACCCAGATCGCGGGCTAGTGCGCGGATGTACGTACCGGAAGAACAGTGGACGCGCACCCGCAGATCGGTGCCCTCGCGGCCAGTCACCTCAAACGAGTGAATCGTCACCGGGCGGGGCGGGATCTCCACCTTCTCGCCCTCGCGCACGAGCTGGTGGGCACGCTTGCCGTTAATTTTGATGGCGCTGACCGAACTGGGGCGCTGCATGATGTCGCCTGTGAGCTTTTCCACCTCGCGAGCGATATCGGCATCGGTGACGTGAGAAGCATCCACCTCGCGGGTGATCTCACCGTCGGCATCCTCTGTGGTAGTCTCCTGACCCAGTCGAATCGTCGCCTCGTACGTCTTGGTCTCCGCCACCAGGTGCGCGAGGAACTTCGTGCCGCGCTCCACACCGACTACAAGCAGGCCAGTGGCCATCGGGTCGAGCGTGCCTGCGTGTCCCACCTTTTTCGTGCCAAAGTATCGGCGAATCGCCCCAACCACGCTGTGTGAGGTCATCCCCCTGGGCTTATCCACCAACACAAGCCCGCCTAATCTCTTCTCATCGGTCATACCCCCAAAATATACGGAACAAGATAACGCAGTACTGTCTAAGGGGTGAATATCTGGCCAGGATTAGACGAGTTCCCCCACGACATCGGGAAAACAGTAGTCACCATCGGAGTGTTCGACGGCGTCCACAGGGGGCACCAAAAGCTCATCTGTCGTGCCGTGGAGAAAGCACACGAACTTGGGCTGCCGTGCGTCATGATCACCTTTGATCCGCACCCGCTCGCCGTCATCCGCCCCCAGGCCATGCCGCCGATCCTCGGCACCGTGGAGCAGCGGGCGCGCCGGGCAGACGAACTGGGCGTGGACCACATCGTCGCCCTGCAGTTCGACCGGGCGCTGTCCAGCCTCGAGCCGGAGGACTTTTTCGAACACGTGCTGCAGGACAAGATTCATGCCGCCGCTGTTCTCGTGGGAGAGAACTTCACCTTCGGCCATAAGGCTGCTGGCACTACGGAGACCCTGCAAAAACTGGGGGAGAAGTACGGCGTGGAAGTGGACGTGGTGGAGCTCCTCAAAGACCACGGGGAACGGATTTGCTCCACGATGATCCGCAAGGCACTGCTTTTGGGTGACATCAGAAAGGTAAACTGGGCGCTTGGCCGTCCGTTCACCGTCCGCTCGCTTGTTGTCCGTGGCGCCGGCCGCGGCGGGGCGGAACTCGGCTACCCCACGGCAAACATGTACTTCGGCCCCGACGTAGCCATCCCCGCCGACGGCGTATACGCAGGCTTCTTCACCGTGCTCGACGAGGCCCCTTCCACAGCTCCCATCGAGGGCACGATGAAGCCGGGGGTGCGGTACATGACGGCCGTGTCCGTGGGCAGCAACCCTACCTTCGGCGACGAGAGGCGCTCCGTGGAATCCTTCGTGTTGGACGAGCACGCCGACCTCTACGGCCGGTACTGTCGCGTGGAGTTCATCGACTTCATCCGCGGGATGGAGAAATTCTCCAGCGTAGACGAGCTGCTCACGCACATGGACCGCGACGTGGCCAAGGCACGCGAGATTCTCGCGGACGCGGACACACCGGTGGAGCACCTGAAAGAGATCAACTAGTGAAACTCATCTGCGACCTCGACACCGGCATCGACGATGCCCTCGCCATCGCGTACGCGCTCGGCTCGCCCGACGCCGAGCTCATCGGCGTCACAGGCACGTACGGCAACGTGACGGTGGAGCAGGGCGTGGCCAATTCCCGCCGGCTGCTGGGGATCCTCGGCGCGCCGGGAATCCCGGTGTTCCCGGGTATTGGTCATCCGTGGGGTAAGCGAGAGTTTGTACGCACGGATGCCTCCAGGTTCATCCACGGCGACAACGGAGTGGGCGGGGTGGATATTGGTGCAGCAGTGCCGGAGGAACCCGCGGACGGGGAGAAGGCGATCGCGTTCATCGCGGACCAGGTGCGTCGGTGCGGGCAGGAGCTCACCATCGTCCCCACCGGTGCTCTCACCACCATCGCGGAGGCGATGAAACGCCACCCACAGGTCGCCCGCGCCCGCATCGTGCTCATGGGCGGGGCGCTTACCGTCCCCGGCAATGTGAGCGCGGTGGCTGAGGCGAACATTTCCCAGGATCCGGATGCCGCCGATTACGTTTTCCGCCACGGAGAGAACGTGACGATGGTGGGGCTCGATGTCACGTTGCAGACTCTCCTTACCGGCGCGCAAACGCGCCGGTGGCGCGACCTCGGTATGGTTGCGGCAGCAACGTACGCGGACATGGTGGACTACTACATCGGCGCCTACGCCACCACGTCCCCGGGCCTGGGCGGCTGCGGGCTGCACGACCCGCTGGCCGTGGCCGTGGCGCTCGACCCCACGCTGGTGACATCACTTAATACCAACCTCAAGGTGGATCTCGGCGGGCGTACCATCGGTGACGAGGCGCGGCTACTCGATCCGGTGAAGAACACCCACGTCGCGGTGAGTGTGGACGCGGACCGCTTCGTGGGGGAGCTCATGGCGCGCACGCTGCGCCTGTTCGGCGAAAAATAACCGAAGAACAGAGCTGATTTGCCTTGCGCGTTGCTTAACGACTACCATGTCGAAGGTTCGTGTTTGTCTGCGGTCCGCAGCAGATGAGCACACGGAAACGTGAACTATCATGCGGAACTGAAATATTAGGGAGTTTAACCCATGGCACTGTCTTCAGAAGAGAAGAAGGAAATCCTCAAGGAATTCGGCCTGCACGAGACCGACACCGGTTCGCCCGAGGCTCAGGTTGCGCTGCTGACGCGTCGCATCACCCAGCTGACCGAGCACCTGCGCACCCACCGTCACGATCACCACTCGCGTCGTGGCCTCATGCTCCTCGTTGGTCGCCGCAAGGGCCTGCTCAAGTACCTGGCTTCCCGCGACATCGACCGTTACCGTGACCTCATCGCACGTCTCGGCCTCCGCCGCTAAGAGCTTCAAAGAACAATGCGCTAGGTTTTCCTAGCGCATTTTTTTGTGTGAGTAAGCAACATAGATTGCGGACGCAACCGTGGCGAGTACTGTCTGACTTACCCAGCAACATGTCGATCTGCGCCGTTGCTAGTATCTTCCGATCCCTCTGCTCGTGCACTTTGGTGTCCGTGGGCATAAAGTTTGTTGATTCCATCGGCGTAAAACCTGCGGCGTACAAGGTCAGCAAACACGTTTCGGCCTTTGGCTCGCACGGTGGTTTTTACTCTTCGTCGCCTGGTATACCCGCAAAGGCCTAAATCCTTCATGATCCTGGCCACACGCTTGTGGTTTAGAGGAGTAGAACCTGGATCATCATTGAGTTTAAGCCGTAATACGCTTGGCACCGTAGCAACCGTTTTCTTGCCGGAAGACCTCCGTGATGCGCACCCCAAGAAGCGCATCTGACAAAGCCTTGTGATCCCGCCTTTCGCGTCTAAAACGCCAGGTGTTGTAGCTACTGCGGTGGATTGTCAAAACAGCACACATCCGCTTGACCGAGTACACGGTGCGGTGGTCATCAACAAACCGGAAGCGGATCACCAGTTTGTCTCTCCCGCGAAATATTTCGCGGCCTTGACCAAAATATCCCGCTCCTCACGAAGCCTGGTGTTTTCCTTTTTCAGACGGCGGTTTTCATCTTCTAGATTGCGGTCATCAGAAGGCTTTTCCACAGCTACAGGTGCTGTTTTCTTACCAGTTCCAAATTGGTCGATCCAATAACGCAGTGTGGCTCGATTGATCCCCAAATCCTTGGAGACCTGGTTCATCGACACATCGGGGTCGTTCTCATACATCGCAACCGCATCGCGCTTGAATTCCTTAAGAAAAATTTCTACGCGGCATGACAGTAGACTACCTTTCCCCCGACCCAACAAGCCGGGAATCAGGGTGTCCACACAAACGGGGTCAGCTCCGTCGTCGGTATTTTCCCCAACCGCGACGCTGTTACCCGGCTAGTCGGCGCCGTACTGTCGGAGCAACACGACGAGTGGATCCAACAAAAACGGTACATGTCACTAGCTGCTCTAGCAGAAACACGAAGAACAATAAACCAAACTTCTATCGATGCCGAGCCGGAAAAGAAAGAAATAGCCTAACCATTGACCCCCACACGCAACCACAACCCATCGAGGACACACTTGACCGCATCGCCTCCATGCTGAACGCCCTGCCGATGATCATCGACCAAATCGCCCTGCAACCCAACGATACCCACCCAATCCTCGCCCTAAACAACGCGCTGCAACCAATCATGCCCGAAATCGAAGACCCCCTCGGTCACCTGATGAACATCAGCGCACAATGCTACCAGGAGGTCATAACCTACCTCCACGACTAGCAAAAACCAGTATCAACTACCCCCACACCCCCAAACAGTTAATACACCACACAAATCGACTTGACCCTTGGGAAATCTAGAGGAGAACTGGTTTACGATTATTTGTGTGATTTTTATCTCTCTTGCAAGATTTTTGAGTTCAGTGGAGCTCTTTGTCGTATCTTCTTTTATAAGCAATCGCGAAAGGAGTGTCTCGTGCCACGGTTTTTCTCGCCGGAAAGCGAACCCCTTTTTAATGCGGTTAGATCCCACGCCACTTCTGTAGCATGCGGTAAGGCTGCGAACGCGTTCGAGTTGACTATTAATCTCGTACAGACCTGTAACTTAGCTTGTAGCTGCTGTTTTGCTGGTGGGGGTTCATATTCGTCATTCCGTAGAGCAATCTCCAAAGAAATGCTGCGTGAAACTATGGGGTGGGGAGCATCCTGTTTCCCCCAAACTACTAGTATCAAACTTTTTGGTGGTGAACCGCTGCTTCGTCCCGACTTAGTGATCTATGCAATCCAGCTTGCCGAAGAATCATTTTCGAAAGTGCCTTCGATTGGAGCTGTTACAAACCTCACAGTACTGAGTGATAAGTTAATACCGTATTTAAAAAAGAGGCAACTAAGGTTGACCGTCTCCGTGGATGGCTCAGAGTCAATCCACGATGCGCAGCGGTTCGACAAAACAGGGAAGGGTTCCTTTTCCCGAGTAAGTTCAAACTTAAGATCATTGCAATTTGAAGGAATTGATTTTTCGACTGAGTGTACTTACACACCAGAGCACCTTCGTAGGGGGTTAACCCCTTTTGAAGTGTTTAGATACATCGATGCGGAATTTAGCCCTTATTCGATAATGATGATCCCGATGACAGGTGCACGAGATTGGCCACTGTCTCCGAATGAGTTTCAGGAATTAGCGTTTCATTTTGTAGTTTCGCTTATAGAAAATTGTGACACTCGTGCTGCTAAACGCCTTATTCTAGACCACCTTCATATCATATTTCAACGGGAAAATCGGCTTACCCATTGCGAACTTATGCGGAGCACGATTTCCGTGTCGGCAGATGGGCAGATCTGGCCGTGCTATCGCGCAATTGGAAGCCATGAGTTTCATTTAGGAAGCGTGTTGGACGGGGAGCCATTTCAAACGGCTACGGCACAGGCTCAACATAGTGTTGAGAGCGTTATTCGAAATGATAGACCTGAATGCCTCGCATGTCCGGTTCGGAGCATTTGTCGTAGTTGCGTCGGGGAGCTCCTTGAAGGTGAGGAGAGTATGAACCCATATATGTGTGCCTGGAGAGTCGGGGTGATTGAGGGGATCTTAAGTGGGGTTGTAGGAAAAAGAGGATCTATTTATTTTCGGTCAGTGGGGCTAGCCCCCAAATGACTGGTGGCGTTATCGGATTAAATCTTGAGGAGGGAGGCGAAAATGGAAGAGCTTCAGTTGTCTGAATGGATTGATGAAATTGATGAGGTGCTAGCTGCTGATTTGTATCGTGACATCGAACATTGCGGCGGTGGAGGCACTCTCTGTGGTGGCTTCTAGCTCCCAATCAGCTATTACTTTCCCTCTGGCTATACCGTAGCCAGAGGGAAAGGGGAATTTAACTTACCTTCTAGGGAGAATTATTCCTTCTTACGAACGAGGCTTGTCAGCATTAGAGGTGAGCTTGTTACAGGGCACCTATGAGAAACTAATACTAGAAATACAAAATCCATGAAAAAACTTTATTCCTATACCTCTTATATCGGATCGATTTTTAAGGGTGCAAAGCCCGCAGTTTCAGTAGCATTTTTGGCAGCAATTACGTCGGCAGTGGCAAATATTGCAATTCTTTTTGCCACAAAGGCGCTAATTGATGCTGTTGTTGGCTCAGGAAAGGATGCAGGCCACGTAGCTTTGATACTGGCGGTGCTGGCTCTGGCTATGTTTGCGGCGAAGACGATGCCAAGAATTCAAAACGTTGCAGTGGAAAGAGCAAATACTGGGTTCCTAAAACACCAGTTTGATGATCTTCACGTGGCGCTTTACGGCTCTCCTACACTTGAGGTAGTAGAAGATCCACAAATGCGTTCGACCTTAGAGACAGTGTCGAACCAGCTTGTGAAGATGAGCGGAAGTGTCGGCGTCGGGCCCTTGTTCCAGATTTTCAATGCTCGGTTAAGCGCACTGTGCGTGACAGGTGTCGTTCTTGCATGGAATCCGCTTATTGCGCTGGCTCTCATCGGGTTGATGTGGTGGGCAGCCGCAACGTGGGAAAGCTATGGAGAGAAAGCTTTTGCTTCGTTGTACGACTCTGGTTCGCAAGCCCTCTCTCACGCTACCTGGTACAACAGCTTGCTTACTGACTGGCGAAATGCGGGAGAAGCACGTGTATGGGGAATACGATCCCTAGCACTGTCACGGTTTTCCCAACTGTGGCATGAGGCAGTGCGGCCGATGTGGGCAGAGCAGGACAAACAGCTTCGTGCGGTGTATCTATCCAGCGGTGTCGCCTCCACTTTCGTTGTGGGGTGCTGGCTGTGGAGTATCCACGGTGCGCTCACCGGGGCGCTGACAGTGGGGTCTTGCATCATGATTATCCAAGCGGTGGATCAAATGGGACTTTGGGGTCCGGTCGGAGGCGATGCTGAAATACGCGTTGCCCAGCATAAGAAACAGTGGGAAGAACTACGGCGTATGAGGCACCAGGCGGAAGCTGGAGCTGACGGGAAGGGAAGCGATCGCTGGAGGAAAAAGAGCCTGAATGGGGATGGCGGGGACGCAGAGGTGCGATCGCACCAGGTGGCCCCCGAGGCAACGGTGGGGGAGGCAGGTGCCATACACGTGCGGGAGCTGACGTTCGGTTACCCGGGAGGTACTGACGTACTCAAAAACGTGAGCTTTGATGTCCAGCCGGGAGAAGTCGTCGGGGTCGTCGGCAAGAATGGCTGCGGGAAATCGACACTGGTGAAACTTCTTTGTGGTCTTTACAAACCGGAGGCCGGCACGATTGAAGTTGGAGGAAACTCGCCAGGGGAATGTGTGGCGGAAAGAAAACTCGCGGTCGTTCACCAGCAAGGCGCGCGTCTCCCATTAACTGTGGTGGAAAATGCCACTATTGGTGCAGGTGTACACGGCTCTGCCGCGGATGCTGCTCGTGACGCATTGGAGCTGGCTGGATCTCCGGAACTGATGCACCGTACCGGCGTTTTAGATATCAGCCAAAGCGAAGGTTCGTCGCTATCTGGAGGACAGTGGCAGCGCATCGGGCTTGCGCGCGCTTTTGTTCGAACCGCGAGCCAAGCTGAGGTCCTCATTCTTGATGAGCCTACGGCAAAACTTGACATCAAGACGGAGGCCGATATGTATGCCTCAGTGATGGGAAACCGTGGCAAAATCACCACGATTCTAGTGACACACAGGCTTGCGACAGTCCGGGGTTGCGATCGAATCATTGTCCTCGACGGGGGAGGAATAGCCGAGGTAGGCACGCATGATCAGCTCATGCACGATGGTGGACTATATGCCGAGGCATTTAAAACGCAAGCAACTTTGCTGGGACTAGGGGAGAGCCGTCATGAGTAAACCACGATCCGGTAAGAACCGAAAAACAGCACATTCCAGTGACAGACCTCAAGTGGAAAACGCCACAGTGTACGCCGAAGACGACGACGTAAAGGAAAACGTGGTGGAGGACTCTACGGTTGGCAACGAAGATAAAACGCGCACCGGAATATGGGGGCAAATAGCCGGCACGGCCGGCTGCTTGCGCTACCTCGTCGCCTCTGGGTGGAGCGTTGCCCGGCGGGAAATGGTTTTGTCCGTGTCTGGCCTCATCTCCGCGCTAATCACCACGCTGTATCCGTTTGCCATAGCTGGTCTCGTGGGAGGTCTTGCACGCCACGATGAAACCCTCATCATTTTTTCTCTAGCAGGACTTGCCGTCTATTCAATCCTGCCGTCCTTTTTATCCGCGATGGGCGTTCATTATCGGCTCCGCGTCGCAGACAAGATCGGGCATCACTTTGATCGCGAGATAGCGGACTATCTCTCCCGGCCCCGGACGCTTTCGGTTTTTTACGATAGTAAAGTCGCGGATGCGCTCGGGCTCCTGATCGCGAGGAAAGGCACACTTGGACAGTCCTTCAACATCCTTGGAAACGTCGCCCCACTTTTTATCTCCCAGGTTGTTCTGCTCGTCCTTGCAGTGCTGACAGACTGGCGCCTCATTTTCGTCGCTATTGCCGGGCTTGGTGAGACACTCTTCCAAACAAAGGTGATGGCTTGGCAGGCAGAAGCAGACGACGCATCGGCGCCGTATGTCCGCCAGATTCAACAACTCGTGAGTGCGGGGCTCGACCCGCAGATGAGCGCAGACCTTCGAACCCTCAATTCGCAATCTGATCTGCATGAAATTCTACGTAAGCGAGTTCATAACTGGCGGGCTCCGATCCACGTGCGCGACAATAAACAGGCGGCGGTATCCATCGGGTCGAGCGTGGTTTATTACGCAGTGGCTGCTGCTGTCCTCATTAGTATGGGAGTGGACACCGTCCACGGCCACGTGTCAATCGAGCAGCTTACAGCCGCGTGCGCACTCGTACCCAAGCTCACAAATTCTCTCGCGATGGTATTGGCTTCCGTGACCGCTCTTGGGAGCAGCGTGCACGCCGTTGACCGTTATTTGTGGTTGGCTTCGCACATCGAGACAATGCAGGCAAACGAGGCAAATAACAACGATGAGTCAGCGAATAACAACGATGAGTCTGCGAATAACAACGATGAGTCTGCGAATAAGAACGAAGAGCCTGTGACGCTCCCTGACGGCGTTGCCAGCCAGCAAGACACAGTAGTGGACGGCTACAGTGCGGGTGATGGAGCGCCGATTGCGGTTTGCCCGCACCAGTCGCTTTTCAAGGAACTTCGCTATGGCATCGATGTTGACCACCTCACCATCACATATCCGGGGCATGATTCACCTGCTGTGTCAGACCTCAGTTTTCGCATCCCCGCCGGTCATGTGTTGGCTGTCGTAGGGGAAAACGGTGCAGGTAAATCGACATTGTCGCTGTGCCTTCTCGGTCTTCTCGATTACGACGGCCATATTGTTGTGGACGGTAAAGAACTGTCGGGCATCGGCAATTGGCATTCTCGCGTCTCGGCCGTTTTCCAGGATTTCCTTCGGCCTCGGATGATTGCGGCTGAGGCACTCACTCTTGGCGGCGTGGACGGGCACGATGGTGTATTCGGTTCTGCAGAGGTCGCTGCACAAGCCCTCTCCCGCGCAGGCGTGGAGGATGTTCTGGAGGCGTTACCTGACGGTCTATCCACGCCACTTGGTTTGGAAGACGGCGGCAAACAGCTTTCTGGTGGACAGTGGCAAAAAATTGCTTTGGCTCGAGGATGCACGCGGCCGCATCCTCTCTTGCTGGTTCTGGATGAACCCACCTCGGCGCTTGACCCGGAATCAGAGAAGAGGTTGTTCTCCGCTTACGAACGCATCGCTAAGGACAACGCACGTTACGGCGGGATTACCGTCATCGTCAGTCACCGTTTGCCCAGTACCCTGCTGGCGGATGAAGTGCTCGTACTCGACCATGGGAAGCTCGTGGAATTCGGCTCGCCGGAAGCCCTGTTACGTGCTGATGGATACTACGCGGAGCTAAGAAGGCTCCAAGCAGCCGGATATCGTGATGGTGATGGGGAAGCAGAATCAGCTGGAGAACCTGAGAAAATCGGTGACCAATAGCTAGGCCGGGTGGCCGGAAACCGGCTGCGTGACCAGTGACCCCTAGACCGGTGGTCAGCCCGCACGTTCCACACCAGCGCGCTTGTGTGGTTGCTAAACCTGCGACTGGAGAACGTGCGTCTGGTGAGACCTGGGGGAATGAGCGCCGTAGCTTGGACCCAACCCCATGGAAGTGGACACCTGGGGTTGGGTCCGAGCCTTCTCTGTCGGCCTTGGCACCTTTGTGCATTGCCACCCAGGCAGCGCAGGATGCCGTGGGCGAAAATGGAGGGTCGAGGTGGGTGACACAAACCCCGCAAAACGTGACCGGTTCTCTGAGGGGGTAGGCCGAGTTGCTTCTAACCGAGACACCTCCCCTGTGGTGGGGAACCGAGAAATAGTACAGCGAGCAATAAGTGGTTAGCGCCCGTTGGCCCGGGGCATCCCCTCAAGGAAGCCGGAGGCGGACTGCACGCCGACGACGGCACGCTCATGGAAGGACGCGAGGGAATCGGCGCCCGCGTACGTCATAGCGGAACGGAGGCCGGAAACCATGTTGTCAATGAGGTCCTCCACGCCGCCCTTCTTCTTATCCACAGTGATCTTCGCCGTGGAGATGCCTTCCTCAAACATGGCGCGCCGGGCGCGGTCGAAGGCCGCGGCAGCGGAGTTTCGATTCTCCACCGCGCGGCGGGAAGCCATACCGAAACTTTCCTTGTACCAGTTCCCATCGCCGTCGACAAGCAAATCCCCAGGGGACTCAAACGTTCCAGCAAACAGTGACCCAATCATGACGTTTGAGGCGCCGGCGGCAAGTGCGAGCGCAACGTCGCGGGGGTTGCGGATCCCGCCGTCTGCCCACACGTGGCCGCCGAGCTCCCGGGCCTGGGCAGCACAGTCGAGGACGGCGGAGAATTGCGGCCTACCCACGCCGGTCTGCATGCGGGTGGTACACATCGCGCCGGGACCGACACCGACTTTCACGATGTTCGCACCGGCAGAGATGAGGTCGGCGACACCCTCCGGTGTCACCACGTTGCCGGCTACGAGCGGAATATCAGGAAGTGCTGCGCGGACCTTTTCTACCGCGCTGATGGCGGAATCCTGGTGGCCGTGGGCCGTGTCCACGACGACGAGGTTCGCGCCGTGCCCCACAAGTGCGGTGGCGCGACCGGCGGGATCGCCGTTGATCCCCACGGCGACACCGACGCGGAAAGTGCCTTCCTCGTCCAAGGCAGGGGAGTAGAGCGTCGCGCGAAGGGCTGACTTCCGGGTGAGCACACCGACGAGCGCGCCCTCACCGTCGATGACGGGCGCGACTTTGCGGGAAGCCTCGGCGAGGAGCGTGAATGCCTCCTTCGGCTCAACCGAGTCGGGGATCGTCATGAGCTCCGTTGACATGATGGCCTGCACCTGGGTGAAGTTGTCCCGGTTGGCAAGATCCTTATCCGTCACCAGGCCAATCGGTCGCCCCTCTTCATCGACGACGATTGCGGCACCGTGGGCGCGCTTGTGGATGAGATTCTTGGTGTAGCCAACCGTGTGGTGTGGCTTGACGGTGATCGGAGTATCGAAAACCGGGTGTGATGCCTTTACTATGCGGATCGTCTCTGCGGCGATGTCCGTTGGCACGTCCTGAGGAAGGATTGCGATGCCGCCACGCCGGGCGACGGTTTCTGCCATGCGACGACCAGAAACCGCCGTCATGTTGGACACCACGAGCGGGATGGTCGTGCCGGAGCCGTCAGTTGTCGTGATGTCGACGTTGCCACGCGAGCCGACGCTCGAGCGCGAGGGCACCATGAAAACATCGTGGTAGGTCAGTTCGTAGGGCGGGGTGGAATCGTTGAGGAACCTCATGCCTGCCACACTAGTTGGTTGCGAACATGGCGTTCGGTTCGGTTCCCGTAGGTGGGACGTTGGATGCCTGTGGCCTGCGGGGTCTCGCCGGACAGGAGACTCTGGTGCGGGAAAATGCGGGTGGTTGCGTCTGTGAACGCGATAACGGTTTCGTAGGGGTAGAGGAGGGCTGTGCGGGCACGGCTATCTGCCCCTTTCAACGCGCTAGCAAAATGCCTGCTAGAATGGTTCGAGGTCTAGATACCCGAAAAGATTTATGAGGGCAGCACCGACGATTGCCCGAGAGGATTTTGGATACGAGGAGTGAACTCGTACATGAACGATGTACAGACTTTTGTCGACGAAGAGGTCGGCACCTTTGAAGCCACAGCCACCATTGATAACGGTGACTTTGGCACCCGCACCATCCGGTTTGAGACCGGTCAGCTAGCCCGCCAGGCAGACGGTTCCGTTACCGCCTACCTGGACGAGGACACAATGATGCTCGCCACCACGACGGCGAGCAACAACCCCCGCGAGGGTTTCGACTTCTTCCCGCTGACCGTGGATGTGGAAGAGCGCATGTACGCCAAGGGCAAGATCCCTGGTTCCTTCTTCCGTCGAGAAGGTCGCCCCTCCACGGACGCCATCCTCGCCTGCCGCCTCATCGACCGTCCGCTGCGCCCCACTTTCCAGAAGGGCCTGCGCAACGAGGTCCAGTGCGTCATCACCGTGATGAGCGTTGACCCCAACGAGTTCTACGATGTCGTCGCCATCAACGCGGCCTCCGCAGCAACGCAGCTCTCCGGTCTCCCCGTATCCGGTGCTGTCGGCGGTGTCCGCATGGCACTGATCGCTGATGAGGACCACAAGGACGGCCAGTGGGTCGCCTTCCCCAACGTTGAGCAGCACGAGGCTGCCCTCTTCGAGATGGTTGTCGCCGGCCGTCGTGTAAAGAAGGGCAAGAAGAACGACGTTGCCATCATGATGGTGGAAGCTGGTGCTACCGAGGGTGTCATCGAGCGCGTTGCAGACGGTGCGCCCGCACCGACGGAGTCCGTCGTTGCCGAGGGCCTCGAGGCAGCCAAGCCGTTCATCGATACCCTCTGCCGCGCACAGGATCAGCTGTCCAAGCTCGCCGCCAAGGACAAGAAGGAATTCCCGATCTTCCCGGACTACACCGACGAGATCCTGGAAGCAGTTCGCACGAGCGCTTCCAAGAAGATCGGCGAGATCATGTCCATCCCCGGCAAGCAGGAGCGCGATACCGCTACCGCCGAGCACATGGACCAGGTCGTCGAAAAGCTGCTGCCGAAGTTTGAGGAAGAAGACGAGACCGCAGAGAAGAAGATCCGCGCCGCCTACAACGCGGTAACCAAGGAAATCGTGCGCCACCGCATCCTCACCGAGGGTTTCCGCATCGACGGTCGCGATGTCAAGCAGATCCGTGACCTCTCCGTCGAGGTCGAGCTCGTTCCGCGCGCACACGGCTCCGCCCTCTTCGAGCGTGGCGAGACACAGATCCTCGGCGTCACCACTTTGGACATGCTGAAGATGGAGCAGCAGATCGACTCCCTGTCGCCTGTGACCTCCAAGCGCTACATCCACCACTACAACTTCCCGCCGTACTCCACCGGTGAGACGGGTCGCGTGGGTTCCCCGAAGCGCCGCGAGATCGGCCACGGTGCGCTTGCTGAGCGCGCCCTGCTGCCGGTGATCCCCTCCAAGGAGGAGTTCCCGTACGCCATCCGCCAGGTCTCTGAGGCCCTCGGCTCTAATGGCTCTACCTCCATGGGCTCCGTCTGTGCCTCCACGCTGTCGCTGCTCAACGCTGGCGTTCCGCTGAAGGCACCCGTTGCCGGCATCGCCATGGGTCTTGTCTCCGACAAGATCGACGGCAAGATGCACTACACGGCACTGACCGACATCCTCGGCGCTGAGGATGCCTTCGGTGACATGGACTTCAAGGTTGCCGGTACGTCCGAGATCGTGACCGCCCTGCAGCTGGATACCAAGCTCGACGGTATTCCCTCCAACGTCCTCGCCGCTGCCCTCCAGCAGGCACACGAGGCCCGCCTGGAGATCCTCGACACGATGGCACAGGTCATCGAGGAGCCGGACGAGATGAGTGACTTCGCACCGCGCATCACCTCCATCAAGGTTCCGGTGTCCAAGATCGGCGAGGTTATTGGGCCGAAGGGCAAGAACATTAACGCCATCACCGAGGAGACCGGTGCTGATGTGTCCATCGAGGAGGACGGCACCGTGTACGTGTCCGCCACGACGGGCGCAGCAGCCGATGCAGCGATTGAGAAGATCAACGCTGTGGCTAACCCGCAGATGCCGAAGGTGGGCGAGCGCTTCCTCGGCACCGTGGTGAAGATCGCCAACTTCGGTGCCTTCGTCTCCATCCTTCCTGGCCGCGACGGACTCATCCACATCTCGAAGCTCGGTGGCAAGAAGCGCATCGAGAAGGTAGAGGATGTTATCAACGTCGGCGAGAAGGTCGAGGTCGAGATCGCGGATATCGACAACCGTGGCAAGATCTCCCTCATCCCGGTCGATGGCCACTAGTCCGTAGCCGGTAAAAACGGTGCCATTAAGACGGAGCCGGTAAACCGTAAACGGGTTCATCCCCAGGGGACGCGCCCGTGCGCCGTCCCCTAGAGGATTGCCTCTCCAGGTCCGTCCTGTTAGAGATGGAGCTCACCGTCACCCACCGCGTGGGTGGCGGTTTTTGCTTGTCGACGCTTCCTCGTTGCGGTTGCTAGTAGGATGATGAACATGTCTTTACGTAAAGTTGGAGTTGTAGGTGCAAAAGGCCGCGTCGGCCAGGCTGTGGTTGAGGGGGTGACTGCCGCCGAGGACCTCGAGCTGGTTGCAGCAGTGGACAGGGATGACTCCCTGGAAGAATTGGTCAAGGCCGGGGCGGAGGTCGTTGTGGACTTCACCACACCGTCTGTCGTGATGGACAACCTCCGCTTCTACATCGACAACGGCATTGATGCCGTCATCGGCACGACCGGTTTTGATGAAGAGCGAATCGCCACCGTGAACTCCTGGCTCGAGGGCAAGGAAGGCCAAGGCGTGCTCATCGCCCCGAACTTCGCCATCTCGGCTGTTCTCACTATGGCCTTTGCCCGTCAGGCTGCGCCGTTCTTTGAGTCTGCGGAAGTCATTGAAATGCACCACCCGAACAAGGTCGATGCCCCGAGCGGCACCGCCATCCACACCGCCGAGGGTATCGCTGCCGCCCGCGAGGCCACCAGCGAGCCCGATGCCACCGAGCAGAGCCTCGACGGAGCCCGCGGTGCGGACGTTAAAGGCGTCCCGGTGCACGCTATCCGCATGACCGGTGCCGTCGCACACGAGACGGTGATCTTTGGTACGCAGGGGCAGTCGCTGACCATCAAGCAGGACTCCTACGATCGCACCAGCTTTATCCCCGGCGTGCTTGTCGGAGTGCGAAACATTTGTTCGCACCCGGGCCTCACCGTCGGCCTTGATAGCTACCTGGGGCTGTAAGCCATGGCAACACACGCTGACCTTTCTGTCGAGCTCATCGCGCTGACCGAGTTTCACAAGCCCGAGGGCATCGAGTGGACAACGGATGCGGTGGACTCCCCAGAAGCGTTAGTGGAGTTTGCCGGCCGTGCCTGCTACGAAACGTTTAACAAGCCGAATCCCCGAACCTCCACCAACGCGGCGTATGTCCGGCACATTATGGAGGTTGGACACCTGTCGCTGCTGGAGCACGCCTCCGCGTCGATGTATGTGCGCGGAATTTCCCGCTCGGCTACGCACGAACTCGTCCGCCACCGGCATTTTTCCTTCTCGCAACTATCTCAACGCTTCGTTCACCCCGGTGAAACCGAGGTTGTCGTCCCTGATGAAATCGCAGGCGATGAACAGTTGGAAAGACTGTTCATGCGAACCGTGGATGACACTCGGTTCGCCTTCGAAGAGATCTTGTCCTCGCTCGAACAGAAGCTTTCCGACGAACCCAACGCGCTGCTGCGCATGAAGCAGGCACGGCAGGCCGCACGGGCTGTGCTCCCTAACGCGACGGAGTCACGCATCGTAGTGACGGGAAACCTGCGGGCCTGGAGGCACTTTATCGGTATGCGGGCGACGGAACACGCCGATAAGGAAATACGCACTCTCGCCGTGGAATGTTTAAAAATACTTGCTAAGGAGTGTCCCGTCGTGTTTGGGGATTTTGAGGTAACCCGCCTGTCGGACGGATCCGAGATGGCAACGAGTCCCTACGTAACGGATTTCTAAAATTTATTTAAAGGAGTGCTGATGAGCAATACATTCGGAACAGTCGGCGTGGCCATGGTCACCCCGTTTACAGCGGACGGCGAGTTGAATGAAAAGGTGGCCCGGGAACTTTCCGCCAGGCTGGTCGATGGCGGATGCGATGCGCTCATCCTCAACGGCACAACGGGTGAGTCCCCCACGACAACGGCAGAGGAAAAGGTAGCCCTTATCCGTGCGGTAAAAGACGAGGTGGGGGATCGGGCAACGATCGTCGCCGGCGCGGGTACGAATAACACTCGCTCATCTATTGACCTGGCTAAACGATCCGCCGATGCGGGTGCCGACGGGCTGCTTGTGGTTACCCCGTACTACTCCAAGCCGAGCCAGGAGGGGCTCATCCAGCACTTCACGGCCGTAGCCGATGCGACAGAACTGCCGGTCATCCTGTATGATATTCCGGGTCGCTCTGGTATCCCCATTAAGCCGGATACTATTCGGGCATTGGCCGCGCACCCCCATATCAAGGGGATGAAGGAAGCGAAGGGCGATCTTGCGTCTGCCGCCTCGCTCATTCCGGACACAGGTCTGGAGTACTATTCCGGCGATGATGCACTCAATCTCCCATGGTTGGCCGTGGGGGCAACGGGCTTCATCTCCGTCATTGGCCATATTGCACCGCAGCTCCTCCGAGAACTGAAAACGAGCTTCGAGGCCGGCGACCTCGCCCGTGCACGGGAAATTAACGCCACGTTAGCACCGCTGTATGCCGCTCAAGGAAAACTTGGCGGTGTCAGCCTAAGTAAGGCAGCTCTGCAGTTGCAGGGCATTGAAGCGGGGGATCCCCGCCTGCCACAGGTTGCTTTGCAGCCGCAGCAGGTGGAGGAGCTCCGCTTGGAACTAGAAAAGGGTGGATTCCTTTAAATATGACCGAACCTCGCAACCGGAGGCGTCGCGCGGAGCGTAAGACTGGCTCCGCAGACGCGCCTTCGAACGTCGACTCCACGTCGGCTCCTAAAAAGCGCAGTAGCAGTCGTCGTGCCACCACTACAAAAAACCGTGGAAACGGTAAGGCTGCTCAGTCTGCGAACCAGAAGAATACGAACAACAACAATTCCACAAATAACAAGAATTCTGGCACCAACGGCTCCGCCAAAAAGGGCGGACGTGGCGGTCGTTCCGACCGCTCCAACCGGCATGGGCGCAACGTTGTCCATTCCATGCAGGGCGCGGATCTGACGCAGCGCCTGCCTGAACCCCCGAAGGCTCCGAAGAATGGCCTGCGGATTGTCGCTCTTGGTGGCATTTCTGAGATCGGCCGCAACATGACCGTGTTCGAGTACAAGAACCGGATCCTGCTCGTCGACTGTGGCGTTTTGTTCCCCAGTTCCGTCGAGCCGGGTGTCGATCTGATCCTGCCTGATTTCTCCTACATCGAGGATCGTCTCGATCAGGTCGAAGCGCTCGTTATCACGCACGGCCACGAGGATCACATTGGGGCGATCCCTTATCTCCTGCGCCACCGGCCGGATCTGCCCATCCTGGCATCGAAGTTCACGTGTGCCCTCATCTCGGCTAAGTGCCAGGAGCACCGCCAGCGTCCGAAGCTGATCGAAGTTAACGAGCTTTCTGAGGTTGATCGCGGACCGTTTAACATTCGCTTCTTCAACGTCGGCCACTCGATCCCGGACTGCTTGGGCATTGTGCTCAAGACGGGTGCAGGCACGATTCTGCACACGGGCGATATCAAACTGGATCAGACGCCTCCGGATGGGCGTCCCACCGATCTGCCCGCCATCTCCCGCTACGGCGATGAGGGCATCGATCTCCTCATGTGCGATTCGACGAACGCCACCACGCCGGGCATCTCCGGCTCTGAAGCGGACGTTGCCCCGACGATCAAACGGCTGGTGATGGGGGCAAAACAGAGGGTCATTCTCGCCTCCTTCGCGTCCAACGTGTACCGCGTACAGGCTGCTGTGGATGCGGCAGTCGCCGCCGGCCGCAAGGTTGCCTTCAACGGTCGCTCCATGATTCGCAACATGGACATTGCCCAGAAACTGGGCTACCTGCAGGCACCGCGTGGCACTTTTGTCACGATGGATGAGGCTGCCAAGATGGCACCCCACAAGATCATGCTCATCACGACGGGCACCCAGGGTGAGCCGATGGCCGCCCTGTCCCGTATGGCGCGCCGTGAGCACCGCCAGATTACGGTCCGCGACGGCGATCTCATCATCCTCAGCTCGTCCCTCGTCCCAGGCAATGAGGAAGCGGTCTTCGGCGTTATCAACATGCTGGCACAGATCGGCGCCACCGTGGTGACGTCCCGTGATGCGAAGGTTCACACCTCTGGCCACGGCTACGCCGGCGAATTGCTGTTCATTTACAACGCAGCACGCCCGGTGAACGCAATGCCGGTCCACGGCGAATGGCGACACCTCCGCGCGAACAAGGAACTCGCCATCTCCACCGGCGTTGATCCGGAGCGGGTCGTGCTTGCACAAAACGGCGTTGTTGTCGATCTTGTCGACGGACGCGCACAGGTGGTTGGCCAGATTCCGATCGGCCATCTCTACGTCGACGGCACCACCATGGGTGACGTTGGAGAGCATGTTCTCGCCGACCGCACCGAGCTTGGCGAGAGCGGCCTCATCGCTCTTACCGCCGTCATCGATAACCGCTCGGGTCGCCTGCTGGAGCGCCCCACCGTTCAGGCCCGTGGCTTCTCCGAGGACGCGAAGTCTATGATGCCGGAGATTGCAGAACTTGCAGAAAATATCATGCTCGACCTCGCAGGAGAGGGCGAAAACGATACGTACCGTATGGTGCAGCAGCTGCGCCGCCGGATCCGCAAGTACACGGAGAAGAAGTGGCAGCGTAGCCCGATGATCGTTCCGACGGTTGTCCAGATGGCTAGCCCGAATGACGGCCCCGACGACGAGGATGTCGCCCAGACCGTCGAATCCCGATAATAGGGGCCCCGTCAGAGGGTGAGGGTTCCTGCCTTCCCCTCTTCGCCCGCTACATCTGTAGCGGGCGATTTTTGTTGTCTACCCCGCCGGGGCTGAGTGTGTGCGCTGCACTATGAGGTTTCCCTCGTGAACTATCTGTGGGGTCCGCATGACGAAATGGTGGATGTGCTGGTAACACCAGACAACGCAGTGGCGAATGCCTTCCGGTGCGAAACATAAAAGGCGAATAGTAAACGGTTGGAAGTGGACTAGTGTCACGAAGTAGAAGGGTGCGCACCAGAGGGGAGGATCCATTGGGGCCGGGGGGAGTGGGTCTCGACGCGTCTCCGCGATGACACCCATCCTTCGACACACCGATGCTTTTGGTCTCATAAGCTTCTCTGCAGTGCATTCGAGAGAAAGGTAGAATTTTGGCATGAAGTTTGCTGAGGTTGAACGGCGTCGTCTAGCAGAAACCTTCCTCGAGGTAGGCCCCGACGCGCCTACCCTGTGCGAGGGGTGGAAAACCCGTGATCTGGCCGTCCATCTATGGGTTCGTGAGAACCGACTTGACGCGGCTGCAGGAATGTTCGTTCCTTTCCTCGAAGACCATCTGAAGAAAGTCTCGGATGAGGTCGCAGGGCACGGTTATGAAACAGTGGTGAAACAGTGGGCAAAGGGGCCGCGGATCCCAATGCCGGCGGGTGTGAACACCGCAGAACACTTCATTCACCATGAAGATGTTCTGCGCGCCCAGCCAGACTGGGAGGGGCCGCGCATCCTCAACGAGTGGGAAGAAAAGGAGCTATACGGTTCGCTCAAGGTGCTCAGTAAAGGCCTTCTTCGCAGTCACACGGTCCCTGTAATTTTGGAACCTACGGGATTCCCCCGATTTGTTGCTGTGGACAAGCACGGTGTCGCGGAAAAGGGCGACGAGGTCCTGCGTGTGAGCGGACCGGTCGGGGAGATCTTTATGTGGGCATTCGGCCGTCACGTGTACCGCAGTCTTGTTACCTCACGATAAAGTTCGGTGCCACTCCGCAGCCTAAGGCGGTGGCATTCCTCCTTAACTCCTAGCCGCTCAGGGGCCGGAATCATCCGGAAAATTGCCATCTCGGCGTTGCTTGTGTGGAAAATGGTGCAAAAGGGGTTATTGTTACTTACATGACTGTGCGTAACTCCTCTGCAAGCCGTAGAAAGAAGGCAGCTACCGGCCCGTCCTCCCGTCGACAGGCCGGGGATTCCCGCACGCATCCCCGCTCCTCGGCGTTTCGCGCTGCAGACACTGCGGGGGAGCGCACAGGGAGCGCTACCCGAGCGACGGCCAAGGGGGTAAGCACGATGTTTGGTGCCGTCGCGCGTGGCTCAGGCGCGCTATGGCGGTCCCTGACGAGCCCTAAGCCGAACCCGGAAGAGCTTGACGACGACTTTTGGAACGAGGAGGACGACTTCGCTATCGAGGCCGACGACGTGGCAAACCAACAAAACGACGATGAACCCGCCGACGAGGCCGGGAGCTCTACCCGCCGTCGGCGCAGCAGAAATCGCCAGCCTGAGCCGACGTCCCAGGAGGACCGCACGCAACCGGCACGCTGGCGCCGTGACGAACCCTCGGCACACTCGGATGGCATCGCACTAGTGTGCATCGGCCTTGCCGTTGTTCTCGCTGCTGCAGTGTGGTTCGACATCGCAGGTCCAGTAGGACAGTGGATTTCTATGGGGGTCGGATCCGTCATCGGCTCGGCCTCCTGGATCCTGCCTATCTGCCTGGTGGTCATGGCATGGGTTCTGTTCACCGGGAAATCCGTCGAACCGGCACGTCGAAAAGATATTGCCATTGGTGGTTCGATCATTGTCGCCTGCGTTCTTGCGATGCTGCACATTTTTGCCGGTCTCCCATCCGACTGGCCAGGTCGGATCGATGCCGGCGGGGCGATTGGTCTCGTTATCGGCCAGCCACTGGCCATCGGGTTTTCGCGCTACATAGCCATTCCTCTGCTTATTCTTGCTGTGATCTATGGTGCGGTCGTGGCAACCGGTACAACGGTGAAGGACTTCGTCAGTGAACTGATCGCGTACCTCGGATTCGGTAGCTTCGAAGAAGTCAATGAGCCTCTGGACGACCCGTACAGTGGGGCGGAGGCCGATATCGATGCGATAGCCGAAGACCGGCCACGCAGCCAGCGTCCTGCCCCGCGTCGGGCACGGTCGCATCGATTGGCATGGGGGAGACGTGATGGAGGCGCGGCCTACGACGATGAATCGTCTTACGCCGAGGGGGCAGAAACTGAACTGACTGGCAACCGCCGTCGGGCGGCAAACGATCGCCGTGGTGCGAAGTCTCGTCGCTCTGGTCGCACAGGCACCGGATTTGGTGGTGTCGCCGGCGCGGCAGGTGCTGCTGCGGGCGTCGTCGGCTCCGCAGCGAGTGCGGTCGCTGGTGCAGCAGGTGCCGCCTACGGGGCCGAGCACGGTGCCAAGGAAGGTGCCCGCGGTTTGATCCGGCGGGGCGTGGATGCTGCGGGAAAGGTCGGTCGTCGAGCAACGGAGGACCTGTATAAGCCGGAGACAGCTGCGATGCCTGCCGTTTCGCCCACGCAAGACGTGCTCGACGCAGGCACAACTCGAGTCCTTGACAGCCAGGCGCTCACTGCGCCGGAGGTCGACAGCGAATCCGCCGGTGCGGTCACGGGCGCAAACAGGCATCCGCAACCGACGACGGCTCCCAACCGTTCGGCGGGACCAGCGACCCCAGCGGCACAGAAAGCAATGGAACCGGTCACTGCTGGTTCTGCTACGGGTACTTCCGCAGATGTCTCTGAGGATACGGACGAGGATGCTGCGCCCGCGATGGACACTGCTTCGACGCACTCGGACTACCGAGTTCCTTCGACATCGTTGCTCATCCCCGGGCAGCCTCCCAAGGAGCACTCGGCAGCCAATGACCGGATTATTGATGCCATTGACGAGGTATTCCGTGAGTTTAAGGTCGGTGCCCAGGTCACCGGCTTTTCACGCGGCCCAACAGTGACCCGCTATGAAGTAGAGCTGTCACCCGGTGTCAAGGTGTCCAAGATTACGAACTTGCAGGCAGATCTCGCCTACGCGGTGGCCACGGACAACGTGCGTCTCCTTGCCCCGATTCCCGGCAAGTCAGCCGTGGGCATCGAGGTTCCCAACAGTGACCGTGAGATGGTTCGGCTTTCCGACGTCCTCAACGCACCCAAGGTGCATAGTAGTGACGATCCGCTCCTCATCGGATTGGGCAAGGACATTGAGGGCAACTTTGTCAGCCACTCCATCCAGAAGATGCCTCACCTGCTCGTTGCCGGTTCAACAGGTTCCGGTAAATCGGCGTTCGTGAACTCCCTTCTTGTATCCATTCTCACCCGGGCTACGCCGGATCAGGTGCGTCTCATTCTCGTGGACCCGAAGATGGTGGAGCTAACCCCCTACGAGGGAATTCCTCACCTCATCACACCGATTATTACGCAGCCGAAGAAAGCATCTGCGGCTTTGCAGTGGCTCGTGGAGGAGATGGAACAGCGCTACCTGGACATGAAGTCTGCCCGCGTGCGCCATATCAAGGATTACAACAGGAAGGTGCTGAGCGGTGAGATTCAGGCCCCTGCCGGCTCTGAACGCGAGTACCGTCCATACCCGTCGATCGTATGTGTCGTCGACGAGCTCGCGGATCTGATGATGACCGCTCCGAAGGAGATCGAGGACTCGATCGTGCGCATCACCCAGAAGGCGCGTGCCGCAGGTATCCACTTGGTGTTGGCCACCCAGCGTCCCTCTGTGGATGTCGTCACAGGTCTGATCAAGACAAACGTTCCTTCGCGTCTCGCATTTGCTACTAGCTCCCTGACGGACTCCCGCGTTATCCTCGATCAGGGTGGCGCAGAGAAGCTCATCGGCATGGGCGATGGTCTCTTTATCCCACAGGGTGCCGGGCGACCCCGGCGTATCCAGGGTGCGTTTGTCACCGATGAGGAAATCCAGGCCGTCGTTGATGCTGCCAAGCAGCAGGCGGAGCCGGAGTACGCCGAAGGCGTGACGGAAGAAAAGGAACCGGAAAAGAAGGCCATCGATGAAGAAATCGGCAAGGACATGGATGACCTCATTGAGGCCATCAATCTTGTTGTGACATCGCAGCTCGGTTCCACCTCAATGCTCCAGCGAAAGATGCGTATCGGCTTTGCTAAGGCTGGTCGGCTCATGGATCTCATGGAATCGAGGGAAATTGTTGGGCCTTCTGTGGGGAGCAAGGCGCGCGATGTGCTGGTTAAACCGGAGGAACTCGAGACTGTCATTTGGCTGGTGAAGGGTGCGGACCCTGCAACTGCCCCGAAGGAAGTGGACGATGATGTTATCGAGGGAGAAGTCATCGATAACTCGCAGGGTGCCACAACGACAAAGGTAGAGGTTGCCCGTCCAACGGAAGGCACCTTCTAAACTCGTCGAGCACCGACGTACTCGCGCCCAGTACCTTTCGCTGCGCCTCGGTGCAGCCGGCCATCCCATGCAGGATGGCCGGCTGCGTACGTCTAGTGGTTGTCACCTGCTCGCCGGAGTCCTCTGTGGGGGGATGCGGATGCATGGGGAAACAGGATCATACACGTCCGGCTTTACTTCTCTCCGCCTCTGAACTCCTCAATTTCAGCGCAAAGAAAACTGGAGCGATCCGTCACACACAATTGGTACGGACGTGGCGTTGTCGCGACGCACAGCGGTCTGTGTAGTCGATGGTGGGGCAGTGAGAGGCATGAAGGGCTGGCCCGTCTGGAACGGGCATAAGTGGTGGAGGAACCCTGACCGAAAAAGCACCCCGTTAGCGCACAGAGGGAAGTTCAGCTAAAGTCGAAGCAGTTGTGACGAGGGGAGTAACCCGCAACGGCGTGAACGTCATCACGGTGTGCCGCAAACCAGTGGTACATCCGGGCACGTCGGCCACGATAGTGGTGGGTAAGACCTCAAGGTTTAAGGACATATTAGCCGGAGGTCTAAGTAAATATCATGGAAGTAAACCTAGTTACGTGGATTATCACGATCGTGGTGCTACTAGGGTTCATCGCGTTCGATTTCTATTCCCACGTCAAAAGCCCACACGAGCCCTCAATGAAAGAGGCCGGTGGCTGGATGGCGTTTTACATGAGCCTCGCCGGCTTATTTACCATCTTCTTGTGGTTTATCTGGACGCACGAGCATGCGCTCGAATTTTTCAACGGTTACATCACCGAGTTGTCTCTGTCGATCGACAACCTGTTTATTTTCGCGTTGATCATCGGCTCCTTTAAGATTCCGCGCGCATACCAGCAGAAGGTGCTGCTCATCGGCATTGCGCTAGCCCTGGCCATGCGCCTCATCTTTATTTTACTCGGTGCCGCTGCCATCAACGCGTGGAGCTGGGTGTTCTACATCTTTGGTGCGTTCCTGCTCTACACGGCTGTAAAGCTTGTCGTTGATGAGGTCAAGGGCGAAGAAGACACGAATATCGATGACATGTTCGTGGTCAAGACCGCCCGCAAGGTGATTCCTGTTTCTTCTCATTTCCATGGCGATCACCTGTTCACCGTGGAAAATGGCAAGAAGATGGTCACTCCCTTAATGCTGGCGCTCATCTCCATCGGCTTTATTGACCTCATGTTTGCCTTCGACTCCATCCCCGCCATTTTCGGCCTGACGCAGGAGCCGTACATCGTGTTCGCCACGAATGCTTTCGCACTGATGGGCTTGCGGCAGATGTTCTTCCTTCTCGACGGCTTGTTGGAGCGGTTGGTCTACCTCCCTTACGGTTTGGCTACAATCCTGGCCTTCATCGGCATCAAACTCGTTCTCCATGCGCTGCATGAGAATAAACTCCCGTTCATCAACGGTGGCGAGGGAGTATCCGTACCGGAAATTGGCAACATTACCTCGCTGTTCGTCATCGTCGGTGTGCTTGCCATTACTGCCATTGCCTCAGTGATCAAGACAAAACGCGACGAGGCACAAGGTGCCGTCGCCCCAGATTGGAATCCTGCCTCGCATACACCGGATGATGAGGGTTCCAGTGGAGACGTCGCAACCGCAGCTGACAAGACAAACTCGAGCGACTAAAGCGTTCGGAGACTCTGGAGCGCAACGGCTACCAGCATCACCTGCCCACCGTACGGTTAGTGCACCTACACCGGTAGGAGAGATGCAGAAGCAGTGACCGAACGCGTGCCGGAGACCTCAGCGGAAAGCCCCTAACTCAAGCCCCTTTCCTCCAGCCTGCTGGAGGAAAGGGGCTTGAGAGCTAAAAAAAGGAAACTCCAGAGGGGTCGAGCAGCTCCGGCAGAAAGAGTGCAGTTCAGGTCATGGGGCAGCGCGCTCCTGCCTGAAATGCCAGGCTAAAACACCCGTAGAACTGGGTCCCATTCCTTGATCGTGCGCGAGGCGATCTTTTCCTTTTTGTGGAATGGATCGTTATCCATGACGGCTTTAGCATCGGAGACAGTAGCGTTGTCCGGCAACTGGAGCACGATGAGAGCCTCACCGGGATCCGTGCCTACGAGGGGGCCAGAACCTACAAGCGTGCCTTCGTCCTTTAGGCCGGCAAGAAACGCCCGGTGTTCGGGGCGGACAGCCGCAACTTGTTCGGCATCGCTAATGTAGGTATAGAAAACAGCAAAGTACGTCATGGCATAAAGTGTACTGAGTAAGACCAAAAATTCGTAGGTCAAAGGTGGTAGTGTGGCTTCTTCCGAGCACACGGTGACTGGCTCACCGAAACAGTCAAACGTCAACCTTCCCAATGCGCTGACGACGTTACGCATCATCGCCGTTCCCTTCCTCGGCTGGGCGGTCCTGCGTGGGGGAGGCGAAGACACCACATGGATGTGGTGGGCGCTGGCGATCTTCGTCGCTGCGATGATCACCGACAAGCTAGATGGGGACATTGCCCGTGCTCGGGGAATTGTGACGGATTTTGGCAAGATCGCTGATCCGATCGCTGATAAAGCGCTCATGATTACCGCGCTGGTAACTCTGAACATCATCGGATCTCTACCGTGGTGGATCACCGTAGTAATCGTCGTGCGGGAGCTGGGCATCACGTTCTGGCGCATGGTGAAACTCCGTCAGGGGCAGGTAGTGCCCGCATCTAAGGGGGGAAAGATTAAAACCACCCTCCAAGCCATCGCAGTCGGTCTCTACCTTGCGCCCCTCCCAGCGTGGATGGATATTCCGTCCCTGATCGTCATGCTCGCGGCCGTTATCGTGACCGTATCCACGGGCATTCAATATCTCGTTGATGCGAAACGTCTGAAGGAGAAGTGACACTATGACCGAGCCATCCCCCGTCGCACAGGAACTTGTCCAGACGCTGACTACTGGAGGACAAACCGTCGCCTTTGCGGAGTCACTAACAGCAGGCTTAGCTTCTGCAACTGTCGCCGGTATACCTGGAGCGTCGGCAGTACTCCGCGGTGGTGTCGTCAGCTATGCCACCGACGTCAAGCGAGACTTGCTGGGGGTCGATGCCTCTGTACTGGAAACCGTCGGGCCAGTTTCCCGGGAGTGTGCTGAGCAGATGGCTGCTACAGTACGGGTTCTGCTCGATGCAGATTGGGGCGTGAGCCTGACGGGGGTCGCCGGACCGAGCAAGCAAGACGGCCACGAAGTAGGCGAAGTATGGATTGGCCTATGTGATCCGCAGGGATATACTGTTGCTCTTCGCGCCTACCCACAACACAGCCACAGATGGATCCTGGTGCCCGGAGAGGCGACACCTGTGGCCGTTGTAGATGGAAACCGTAACGAGATTCGTCGCGCCTCTGTGGAGGCGGCGCTGGAAGAACTGCTCAAGCTGGTAAAGCTCATGAACACTCCCAAGGAGGAAAACGACCGGTAGAAGGAGGGAACAAAAGACTCTTCTTCTCCGTTGAAGTTAATGATGGTAACAACAATTTCCCCCGTAAAGACAGAAATAGCAGCAGGTATGGCACCAGTGGCTCGCCAGCACGTGCCCCATACCTCAGGTATTCCGGCCCACCGTCGTGCACCCGAGATGCTTCTTCGAGAGGCGCTCGGAACAGCTCTGCGGACGTTTAGGGCTGATAATCACCTGACGTTGCGTCAGCTTGCTGATCTCGCGCGGGTGTCTCCCGGTTACCTGTCGGAGCTTGAACGCGGGCGCAAGGAAGTATCCTCCGAGCTCCTAGCCTCCGTTTGTAGAGCCCTTGGCGTGTCTGTAGCCGACGTGCTCATTGAGGCCGCAGGGACGATGGCTCTTGCTGACGCAACTGCTGAGCTTGAGCGAGTCTAGCCTCAACGTCCCCCTCTTTTGTTCCTTTCGCTGCCACGGAAGGTGCGACAAGCTAAACTAAACTACCGACAATATCAACCGTTACACCCCATCAGGCTCGAGCGAGCGCTCAGCCGTGGATAACGAAAGGCTGGAAACTCACCAATGGCTAACCCCTTTGTGAAAGCGTGGAAGTACCTCATGGCGCTCTTCGATTCCAAGATCGAGGAGAACGCTGACCCGAAAGTACAGATTCAGCAGGCTATCGAGGATGCGCAGCGCCAGCACCAGGAGCTGTCTCAGCAGGCGGCTGCTGTTATCGGTAACCAGCATCAGCTGGAGATGAAGCTCAACCGCAACCTGAGCAATATCGAGAAGCTCCAGGGAAATACTCGACAGGCGTTGCAGCTGGCGGACAAAGCCCGTGCTGCAGGCGATGAGCAGAAAGCTCTCGAGTACGAAAACACAGCCGAGGCATTTGCCGCGCAGCTGGTCGCTGCGGAGCAGGAGGTTGAAGACCTCAAGGCGATGCACGATCAAGCTCTGCAGCAGGCAGCTCAGGCCAAGCAGGCCGTGGAGCGTAACTCCATGCAACTGCAGCAGAAAGTCAACGAGCGGACGAAGCTTCTGTCTCAGCTTGAGCAGGCCAAGATGCAGGAGAAGGTTTCCGAGTCTATCCAGTCGATGAATTCCCTCACTGCGTCCGGTTCCACTCCGAACCTAGACCAGGTGCGGGAGAAGATCGAGCGCCGCTACGCTAACGCCTTGGGCAAGGCCGAGCTGGCTCAGAACTCCGTGCAGAGCCGGATGGCTGAGGTTGAATCCGCAGGCTACCAGCTGGCAGGCCACAGTAGGCTGGAGGAGATCCGCGCTCAGATGCAGGGCGAATTGGAGTCTGGTTCCGGCAGTTCCAGCGCGTCACAGCTCACGCAGGGCAAGAAGGGCATTGAGGAACACTAACTCCCCGGGGTTGGGCACGCGCTGCATGCGTGCTTGCCAGCCACGTACATGATGAAAAAAGGCGCGAGAAATGTCTCGCGCCTTTTTACGTCCCTCCATGCTGATGCGTGTCACCCTGCTTCGCTGATCTCGCATGAGCAAATGATGCGTTCTCGTTCGGGGTGAGGAGGAAAGAGGGGGAGGCACACATCGGTGCCCTGGATGTGAGGTCGGGAGCCTTGTGAGGTTAGAAGGCTGGGACGCAGAGGACTGTAGTGCAAAGAAAAAGCGAGGCCGAAAACCTCGCTGCTATATCTCTGCTATATCTACTGGGCGATCATAGGCGGTCGCGCTAGATGATGTCCTTTTTCTTTAGCCAGTTCCCGAAACCGAGAATAGCTAACACAGGGGTGATAATGGATAGCTTGACTTTGTCGGGATGTACACGGCACCCGTTGTCATCCGTCGTGAAACCATTCGTTGTCAGCCCAAGGAAAAAGTCGATGAGACTGGAATCCGTGAGATAGGACCTACGGCTTCCATCGTCCCGCTCGGACGGTGCTTCTGCACAGTCGATAATCTTTGACTCAGCAGCGTTGCCGGTGGTAACTACAACCTCGGAGGCTGCAGAAGTCGGCGCTGGGCCGATGACTGCACCCGAAGTGAGCGCAACACCAACGAGCAGCGCTCCAAGCCGTGTGCAAATCTCTTTCATAGTTGTAATTTTGGTAAAAAACCTGCTGATTGTCAAAGGGAACCTGTGAATTGACCGTGTTTTTGGCTAATTGCTGAGGAATAGCGCGAAGAATAGCCTAATTAGGGGGTATTGCGTCAGCAGTGCGGAGGCGTGACATTTGTTGAAGATCTGGGCGGTTCACCGTGCGGCAGGGGGAAAGCCGGTTTGAACATGTATTATTCACATGCCAGGGGGACGGGCGGGATCGTCTAGCACGTCGCAACAATTTTTGCAGAAAAACAGCGTCGGGTTACCCCCGACCTTAATCCCCAACTCCACGGGCGACGAGGGCGTCACCAACAGCTTGGGAGCGTCGAATAGCGGAAACAATGAACGGAATCCCGAAAGCGAGGAGGGAGTGGTCAGCTCCCCGGGCTTTTCTTGCTTGAAGCACCTGAACGGCGCTCATTGCGATGAGCGGAATGAGCCGGATAGTGAGTGAAATGGCGAGAGCGACGAGCTCAGGGTTGACACCGAAACGCGAGAGTGGGCCGAGCCATCGTTCCAGGCCGTCGAGAAGCTCCTCGATGGTGGTTGTGAGAGTGAGTAGCGTGGCGGCGGCGATGGCTGCGGTAAAAGTTAGAACCATTGTCAACGCTGCCGGAAATCCCTTTTGCCACCATGTGAAGGCACCAAAGAACACGATGATGGGTAGCGGAGTCAGAATCTGCCCGACGGCGACTGTGGGGGGGATTTTCGCTATTACGTAACCGATGATGGGCACGATGAGCCAGCCGAGCGCATGCCAGGGCGTGGGGGAATAGATAGCGGAGGTGATGATGAACGCCAGGAGGACAATCATCTTCCACCCTGCCGTCATGTGATGAATGGGGGAGGTGCCGGGAATATAGAGTGCTAAGGGGATGAACTTAGTGATCATCGGTCATCTCCGAAACGTACGTGGGGAGGACGTTGTCGGGTGTGCCGTCGGCGCGAATCGTGCCGTCGGCGATGTAGATAACGCGGTCGAAACCCTCAAGAAGCGCCAGGTCGTGTGTGGCTACAATGATCTGCTGGTCTAGACGGGAAAGCTCCTTCTTAATGCGCACACGATTGCGGAGGTCTAGGAGGGTAGTTGGCTCATCGAGCAAAATGACAGACGGTTCCATAATGAGAATGGAGGCGAGCGCCAGGAGCTGTTTTTGTCCGCCCGACAGTGTGTACGGCGAGTCATCCGCGTGCGTTGCAAGACCATAGCGTTCGAGCATCGCTAGGGCTCGCTGTTCCCTCTGTTTGGCTGGGAGTTTGAAGCGCTTGAGGGAGAAGCCGATATCTTCTTTTACCGTAGGCATGATGATCTGGTTTTCCGCGTCGGAAAACATGAAACCGACCTTTTTGCGCACCTGCTTGCCGTTATCCGCGACAGGCAGTCCATCGACGCTCACTGCGCCCGACGTGGGGCTGCCAAGTCCATTAATGAGGCGCAAAAAGGTGGATTTTCCGGATCCGTTCGCGCCGACAATGCCAATGCGATTTTCGGTCAGAGTACAGGAGAGGGGGCGCAGGACGACGCGATTTTCGTAGCGGACTTCCACATCTGAAAACTCAATGGTGGGCACGGTGTGATCCGATTCTTCTTTCGTTACTGGTGGCGGAATAAAAGTGAAAAGCCCCCATGGATGCCATGGATGGCGAGAGGGGGCTGAGTGTTTGTCACCGTGGAGATTCTAGGCGGTGATGATCTTCTGGGGGCGCAGGCCGGGAAATGCCATGTGTACGGCAACGGCGATTGCGATCCAGAAGATAACCTCGATGAGGTCCGTGGGGATGAAAACGAGCTGGGACGTAAAAGCGGTTCCCCAATCTAGACCAGCGCGGAAGACGAGGCCAACGATTCCGAAACCGTACTCGATGAGCAGGCCGAGAACGCCAGCAACGGCGAGGTAGCCGATGAGGGCACCACGGCGACGGGGGGCCTTGTAGGCAATGAAACCGGCAAGTGCGGTAGCGACGATGTAACCGACGAGGTAACCAATGGTCGGGCCGACGATGGCGGTAAGAAGGGTCTTACCGGAGATAACCGGGAGAACGAGGCCAATGGCCAGCCAGAGAATTACGGAAAGGGTTCCGCGCTTGGCTCCTAGCACCATGCCAGCGAGGATGACGGCTGTATTTTGGAGAACGATGGGAACGCCAAGAACACCGACAGGGACAGAAACGAAGGCGAGAACTGAAATGAGCGCTGCGAAGACGGCGATATAGCCAAGGTCGCGTACATCAAAAGAAGAGTTATTGTTCACAGTTCAATTACTTTAGCAATTGAAAGTAGTTTAAGAAAGTGGGCTAAGGAAAGATATGTAGATGGCAGCATTGGTCGAAATGATCTGTCTCAGCGTGCCGAACGTACATTCATGGAGGTAACCGAGTCGGAGGATTGCCTAGCTGTGCCCTGAGCAGTCACGTGACCTCTATACAGCGAGGATGCTCAAGGGGCGGCGGTGAATCCGTGCGCTCCCCGCTGTACTATATGCGATATGCGTCTTAATCACTTCTACGAGCTGGTCCACCATGAATTCGGTGAATCCCGCGGTGACTACATCGTCGACCACCACCAGATCTCTAGCTTGGGTGATACCGCTGCTAACCTGCTGAACACTGACACCGATGTGCGGGATATCTGGGAGAAACTGTGTGATGACTTCGAAGTCCCCCACGACCGTCGCTGGGGGCCGAAGGATCTACCGTAGAGATCTGCTGTGCTTCCGCTCCCTGCCTCTCGCGCGGGTGATGACCGTGAGAAAAGCTATCTGAGTGGATCGTCGCAGGATGTCGGATTCTTACTCTATTGTGTGGTGTCCGTTTGTGGGGTCCGTCACGTACGGATCCCTGATGGTCGTGTGCCCTCTGGACACGCCGCGAGTAGTTGGGAGGTATTCGAACACATGTGCAGGTATAGTAGTGGGCGGAAACCGCGACCGCGTAGGGTCTGCTTTATAAGCGATACGGAATAGCGGGCTAACTCACCCTGACGGAAAAATTTTTACCCCCGAGGGATCCAAATGCCCGACTGAGACCGTCTAAGGAAATAGAGGCGCTCAAATGAGGCGTGAAACTCTGCGGGCCATCAGCGCTCGAGAGCTACTCTATGTACAGACGACCGAAGGAAAAGGAACTGATGGCACGAAAAACGACAACGTCCAAGAAGCCCGTGACTAAGTCCAGTGGCAGCGACCGCGAAAAGGCTCTCGATGCTGCGCTGAAGAAAATTGAGAAGGACTTTGGCAAAGGCTCGATCATGCGCCTGGGGGAGGAGAAACATCCTCCAATCGAGGCTATCTCATCCGGTAACACGGCTATTGATGTGGCACTTGGAATCGGTGGCTTCCCACGCGGTCGTATCGTAGAAATTTACGGCCCGGAATCCTCCGGTAAGACGACGGTAGCGCTCCACGCTATTGCCTCCGCGCAGAAGGAGGGAGGAATTGCGGCGTTCATCGATGCTGAGCACGCCCTCGACCCGGAGTACGCGAAGAAACTTGGCGTAGACACAGATCAGTTGCTCGTATCCCAGCCGGATACTGGTGAGCAAGCACTGGAAATCGCCGATATGCTCATCCGTTCCGGGGCTATCGATATCGTGGTCATTGACTCGGTAGCCGCTCTGACGCCGAAAGCCGAGATCGAAGGCGACATGGGCGATTCTCACGTCGGCCTGCAAGCCCGCCTGATGAGCCAGGCGCTCCGCAAGATGACCGGCGCGCTGTACCAGTCCGGCACGACGGCGATCTTTATCAACCAGCTGCGCGAGAAGATCGGTGTCATGTTCGGCTCGCCGGAAACGACCACGGGCGGTAAGGCGCTGAAGTTCTACGCGTCGGTACGCTGCGACATCCGTCGCATCCAGACGCTGAAGGACGGTGGTGACGCGATCGGTAACCGCACGAAGCTGAAGGTTGTGAAGAACAAGGTGTCGCCGCCGTTCAAGATCGCCGAGTTCGACATCATGTTTGGTGAGGGTATTTCCCGCGAGTCCTCCATCATCGACCTGGGTGTGGAAAATGGAATCGTCATGAAGTCCGGCTCGTGGTTCACCTACGAAGGCGACCAGCTCGGCCAGGGCAAGGAGAAATCCCGCCAGTTCCTGAAGTCGAATCCGGAGCTTGCCGACGAGATCGAGGACAAGATCTTCCGCAAGCTCAAGGTGGGGAAGTACTCCGCTGTCGAGGACGAGGAATCCGACGAGCTCTCCGATGACCTTGTTGACGTCGTACCTAACGTGGACATTGAAGACGATTACTCGTTCGACGATTCAGAGGATTAATACTCAGTGACACACCCCTCCCATTCCCGGATGGGTGTGTTTTCATGTGAAAGGTCATGGTGACATGGTTCGTAACCCGCACGAGCCCACTAAAGAAGAAAAGATTGCCCTGCTTTCCCGAGCGATCAGCGAATTTGAACAGTCGGACACCTCGTTGCTCTTCGATTCCGCCGCCGAATCTGCAGCGAAGCCAGTCCGTGAGCGCGCTCTCACACTGTTGGACTCCCGCATGCGCTCGGCACACGAGCTCACCGAGCGGCTCCTCCAGGCAGATTTTCCCCGTGATGTGGTCACCGCAGTCGTTGAGGAACTCAAGGGTTCTGGGCTTGTCGACGACGCCCTGTTTGCTCAAGAATGGGTGCGCGTGCGACATGCGCGCCGCGGGAAGTCGGTCACAGTTCTCGACCGGGAGCTGGAGCACAAGGGGGTGAGCGCGGACATCCGGGCTCACGCGTTGGAACAGATCACCCGCGAGGATGAGGAAGCCATGGTGCGGGCGCTCATCGAGAAGAAGGCGCGCTCCATTAGGGCAGTTCCAGCCGAACGCAAAGAACGCGACAAGGATCTGCGGCGCCTTGTCGGCGTGGCTGCGCGGCGCGGTTTCCCGCAAGGGCTGTGCTTCACCGTCGCCAAGGAAGTAGCAGAATCCCGCTACGCCGAGCTGGGGGAGTAGCCGGTAAAGAACAAAAAAAGAGGGTGCCTCCCAGCCTAGCTGGGAGGCACCCTCCGTCTTCTTGCTTTAGCCTACGAGGAAGGATCCTGCGTCGCTGACGAGCGAGATCACCCACGTGGGGAGAACGCCCATGAGGACGGTGAGAATCGCGGTGACGGCGATAATGACCGTCACTGCTCCTTGCGGAGCAACCATGCGCGCATTCTTCGAGGGGGTGTCGAAGAACATGACCGTGAGGAAGCGGAAGTAGGCGAAGGCTGCGACTGCGGACAGGAGCAGCGCAACGACGACGAGCCACGCCTGGCCAGCAAGCCACGGGACAGCGAAGGCTGACAATTTACCGATAAACCCAGCGGTGAGCGGGATGCCCGCAAAGCTGAGGAAGTAAATGACAAACGCTGCACCGATTGCCGGGTGCTTTCGCCCGATACCGGCCCACGAATCGAAATCTGTGGCTTCCTTGCCGTTCTCATCCCGCACGAGAGTGACAACGGCGAATGCGCCGATGGTTGCCAGACCGTACGCGAGAAGGTAGACAATCGCTGCGGACATTGCTGTGATCTCCAGACCGGCGACGGTGAACACTCCATCGGTGCTGCCGACGAAGGCCGCGAGGATGAAGCCCGCGTGACCGATCGAGGAGTACGCAATGAGTCGTTTCACGTCGCGCTGAGCGATGGCAACAATGGCACCGTATGCCATGGAGACGGCGGCGGCGATAGCAATGACGAGCTTCCACGTGTCCACGTCGTTCATCGGAACGGCGAGCGTGAGCAGTCGTCCGAGCGCGCCAAAGGCGGCGAGCTTGGTGGCGATCGCCATGAATGCCGTCACCGGGGTAGGGGCACCCTGGTAGACGTCCGGAACCCACGAGTGGAACGGCACAGCGCCGATCTTGAAGAAGAGACCAGCGATGATGAACAGGAAACCAAGGAAGAAGTTGGCTTCCACGCCATTCTCAGCAGCCTGTGCAATCGCCTGGTAGTCGAAACTGCCCGTGGCACCAAAGGTGAGGACAATACCGTAGAGCGTGAGTGCCGCAGCCACCACGCCAAGGAGGAAATACTTCAGGGAGGCTTCCTGGCTTCGGTTGGGGCGGTAGCGGTCCATGCTGCACAGCACGTACAGGGGCAGCGAGAGAACCTCGAGGGCGATGAACAGCATGAGGAGGTTCGTGGAGGCCACGAACATCACCATGCCGAATAAGGAGAACAGAGCCAGAGCGTGGATCTCGCTTTCCAGCTGGCTGTTGCGGCCACCGGCCTCGCGGGCGGAGGTGCTCGTGTGCGTGACAAACAAGAACATCGAGCCCACAGTGAACACGATGAGCGCCATCTGCATGATATAGGCAGGCTTGTCAGCCATAAGAAGCCCCGCGCCGTAGGAGCCGAAGCGTCCCTGCGCGAAGTTGTAGACGAGAACACCGAGCGTAGCGAGAAGCGTCAGTCCGACGGTGAAGACCTGGACAATCGAGCGCTGGGCTCCCTTGACCATGGCCTCAAACAGGATGGCGATGCAGGCACCACCAAACAGGACAAGCATGGGCACGAGGATCTGGTAATTCAAATCGGGCGCTTCCATTACGTCAGCGCTGCCGTGCCTGTTTCCCAGCTGAGCCAGCGTGGAGACGTGGGCAGAAAGGGGCATGAGTGCTGTCATTAAAGCGCACCTCCTTCGCTAGAAAGTTCGGCTCGCAAGGCGGGATCTGGAATATCCGGCGGGTCAACGACCCAGCCGTAGACCGTGCCCACGGGTGGGACACCCTTGGAGTTCAGGTATTCGACGGTGTTCACAGATGCCGGATTGACGAGGTTAGTCAGTGGCCCCGGGTAGACACCGAAGACAATCAGCAAAACGATGAGCGGGGCCAGGACCCAGCGCTCAGGATGGGTGAGGTCGGGCATCGTGCGGATCACCTCGTCGCCAGGCTCGCCGGTCATCGTGGTCTTGTACACGCGCATGATGTAGCACGCTGCCAGGACCATCGCGATAGCGGCGATACCTGCAGCCCACGGCGCGCCATTGAACGTGCCGGCGATGACACCGAATTCGGAAACGAACGGTGCCAGTCCGGGCAGCGCCACGGCGGATAGGAGGGCGATGAGGAGGTAGCCACCGAGAAGCGGAGCAACCTTCTGTACGCCGCCGAAGGCGTGAATGTCTGCAGTGCTGCGACGTTTGATCATGTAGCCGACGACGAGGAACAGCATCGCTGTAGACAGGCCGTGGTTGAACATGTAGAGCGAGGCAGCGGAGACTGCGGTCTCGTTCACAGCGAACATGCCGAGGACGATGAAGCCGAAGTGACTCACCGAGGTGTAGGCCACAAAGCGCATGAGGTTGGTCTGCGCAAGCGCGGCCAGCGCGCCCCAGATGACGGAGATAACCGCGAGCCAGATCATGACGTTGCGGAAGTACTCCGTGGCCTCCGGGAAGAGGCACATGGCGAACCGGATCATTCCGAAGGTGCCGATCTTATCCATGATGGCGACCATCATGACGGCACCGCCGGGAGTGGTGTTCTCTGCGGCGTCGGGTAGCCAGGTGTGGAAGGGGACCATCGGGGCCTTGACGATGAACGCGATCATGAAGCCGGCGAACAGCCACATTCCGACGGTGCCACCCAGATCTGCGTCTTGGAGATCCGACAGGAGGAAAGTACCGTCGCCGACGATGTACACGCCGATAATGGCGGCCAGCATGAGCAGGCCTGATCCCAGCGAGTACAGGAGGAACTTGATGGCCGCGTAGCGCCTGTTCTCACCACCGAAGCCGCCTATGAGGAAAAACATCGGGATGAGCGTTGCTTCGAAGAAGAGGTAGAACAGCAGGACATCGGTGGAGCTGAACACGAAGATAGAGAGCCCCTCGATGGCGAGAACGAAGCCGAGGAAGGCATGTTCTCTCATCTGATCGGCACGGTAGTGCTCCGTTCCGGAGTACAAGATGACGATCGGGGTCAAGATCGCTGTAAGGAGGACCATGGCCAGTGCGATGCCGTCTACACCGAGGGCGTAGTAGGCACCGAGAGCCGGGATCCACGGAATTTCTACCGTGTACTGCATCCCAGCGCCGGGGTCGAAACCCGCGACCATAACGATTGCCAGTGCGAGCGGGACGAGGCTTGCGACGAAGGCGACCACGCGGGCGGCACCGGATCGCAAGAACGTCATGAACAATGCCGCAACAAGCGGAACCAGAGCGGCTGTAGTGAGTAGATACATTCTTATTGCTCCTATGCCATCTGATTCAGGAAGAGGAGGACTGCTGCGATGACGACAGCACCGATGACCATGATGAGGCCGTAGGTGCGGGCGAGACCGTTTTGCAGCTTGCCAAACGCAGTAGCAAGCCCAGCGAAGCCCCGACCACCGTCGTCGACAGCGGTCGTAATGCCCACGGAATCCACAACAGCGGCAGTTTCCGCGAGAACGTGGGTGGGCTTCACGGCAACCCAATCATTGATGGTGTCTGCGTAGAACGCGTTGTCACCGATGAGGGTGGCAACACCGGGATTCTCCCTCGTGCGTGCGGTGGGCTTCTTAAACATCCACCAGCCGAGTGCGACGCCAGCGGCGACAACGAGGAGCGTCACGCCGGTCAGCGGGGTGAGGTGCACCAGCGGAACATTGTCCGCAGTGCCTCCCACAGCGGGGTTGAGCCAGGAGGCGATACCGTTTGCCAGGAGGAGACCGCCGATGACGGAGAGGATACCGAGCACGACGAGTGCCGCCACCATCGTGGGGGAGGACTCGTGCGGGTGCTGATCCTCGCGCCAGCGCTTCTCGCCGACAAACGTCATCATCATGAGGCGCGTCATGTAGAACGCGGTGACACCCGCGCCGATGAGCGCTGCGAGACCGAAGACCCAGCCACGCTCAAATGCGACCTCGATGATGGCGTCCTTGGAGTAGAAGCCGGCGAATCCGGGGAACCCGATGATCGCGAGGTAGCCCGCCGCGAAAGTGATGAACGTCCAGGGCATCGCCTTGCGTAGCGCGCCGAACTCACGCATATTCACCGACTCGTTCATGCCGTGCATGATGGAGCCGGCACCGAGGAACATGTTGGCCTTGAAGAAGCCGTGGGTGACCAAGTGGAAGATGGCCAGCGCATAGCCCGCCGGGCCAATACCCGCAGCAAGCACCATGTAACCGATCTGGCTCATGGTGGAGCCGGCGAGTACCTTCTTGATGTCGTCCTTCGCGCAGCCGATCCACGCGCCGACGAGCAGGGTCACCGTGCCGATGATGACAACGGCCAACGATGCTGTGGCGGAGTGCTGATAGATGTCACCGGCGCGAACGACGAGGTAGACACCGGCAGTGACCATCGTCGCGGCGTGAATGAGGGCGGACACCGGGGTCGGGCCCTCCATCGCGTCGAGAAGCCAAGCCTGAAGCGGAACCTGCGCGGACTTTGCGCACACACCGAGGAGGAGGGCGAAGCCGATGAACGTTACAACACCGGTGGAAAGACTGCCTACATGAGCGTTTACTTCGTTGAACTCTGTAGTTCCCATCGTGGCGAACATCGTGGAGATGCCGAGCACCATGCCGATATCGCCGAGACGGTTCATGATGAACGCCTTGTTGGCCGCCGCAGCTGCCGAGGGGCGTTGCGACCAGAAACCGATAAGCAGGTAGGACGCGAGTCCCACGCCTTCCCAACCGATGAACATGATGAGGTAGCTGGCGCCCAAAACGAGGGTGAGCATCGCCGCCATGAAGAAGTTGAGGTAGGCGAAGAACTTCCGCCGTTTTTCATCGTGGGCCATGTAGCCCACCGAGTAGAGGTGGATGAGTGAACCGACACCCGTGACGAGCAGAACAAACACGATGGAAAGCTGGTCGACGCGGAGTGTGAGGTCTGTTTCCAATCCGGGAAGCGTCATCCACTGGAAGAGGGGCGCGTGGAGTGGCCTTTCGGCTGCTGGTCGTGCCAGCATGTCCGTAAAGAGCGTCACTCCGCACGCGAATGCCGCGACGCTGGCGGCTAGAGCAATCCAGTGGCCGAAGGCATCGAGTACCCGTCCTCCGACGAGGAGGAGTGTAGCTCCTGCCAGGGGCAAGAGGATGATGAGCCAGGCGAGTGTGATGGCGGTGGAATCTGACACGGCGACCTCGCCAGGCACAGCGCCGACCTGTTGAGCAAGTAACAAGTAATTCACAGCGCCTAGCCTTTCATCACGCGTTCGTCATCGACGATCACTGTGCCCTGCGAACGGTAAATGGACACAACGATGGCGAGCCCCACCACGACCTCGGCCGCGGCGACCACGATGACAAACAGTGCTGCCACGTGGCCTTCTAGCTCGCCCCAGTGGCGCGCGTAGGCGACAAGCCCGAGGTTTGCCGCGTTGAGCATAAGTTCAATGGACATCAGCGATGCCAGCGCGTTGCGGCGGGAGAGGAACCCCCAGATGCCGACGCAGAACAGGATCGCCGAAAGCCCGACGTAAAATCCAGTAGACATTTACTCCTCACCTTCGCTTTGCTGATCCAGCGACGCGTAGATGCGCTTGGTTTGGTCGACAAATCCCTGGGCGGGATCCACCTCGTCGCGTTCGTACAACGCGGGGTTGACAGAGGTCTTGAGCTCCGACCCATCGGGGAGGAGCGCCGGGACATCCATCGCGTTGGAATCGGCGTACACACCGGACGCAGCGAGTGGTCCGACGTTGATGCCACGCTCCTTGTAGGCGCGGAAGCGTGCCTGCGACAGCTCGCGCTGTGTGGAACGCTTGACCGCGCGGACGCGGAAGATCATGATCATGGCACCCACGGCGGCCACAATGAGGAGCGCCGAAAGCACCTCGAAACCGACAACATACTTGTTGAAGATCTCCACGCCGAGACCGGCGACGTTGCCACCGTGCTCTGCGTTGGCTTCGCTCATGCCCCGCGGCGCAGTAAGCGTGCTCATGTTCACAGCGATGCCGATGAGCGCGAGGAGCGCGATCGCGGCCACGCCCGTGAGCACTGTGTGCGAGGTGCCTGTGGCGGTTTTCTCGCCGTCGGCAGCTTCACCGCGGGCACCCACCATCATGACGATAAAGAGGATCATCACCATGACGGCGCCTGCATAAACAACAATTTGCACAACGAACACGAAAGGCGCGCCCATGGTGGCGTACTCGATGGCCACGCCGACCATGACGAGCAGGAGGCACAGTGCGGAGTGGATGAGCTCTTTGCACATCACCATGCCGATAGCACCGGCGATGATGACCGCGGCGAGGATCCACGAGGAAATCTGGCCGAGGAGCCCGAACCCTTCGTAGGCGGTTTCTGCCGCGTCAGCAGCCAGGTAGGTAAGCGACATCATCGTGCGGCCTCCTCCTGCGTCGAGATGCTGGTTGCCTCAGTTTCGTCGGCAACCTCTTGCGCCGACTGCGGTGCAGTGTCCTTCGTGGGATCAACCGCGATATCCGCACCAGGGGAGGTGGGCAGGCCGAGGAAGTAGCCGCGCTCGTCGTCGGCAAGCCGGCGCGGGTGCGGGGGTTCTTCCATCCCGTCCTCAAGTGGGGCGAGGAGCTTGTCCTTGCCGTAAATGAGGGCCTCGCGGGAGACGTTGGCCAGCTCGAACTCGTTGGTCATCGTCAGCGCGCGGGTGGGGCAGGCTTCAATGCACATGCCGCAGAAGATGCAGCGGAGGTAGTTGATTTCGTAAACCTTGCCGTAGCGTTCACCGGGGGAGTAGCGCTCCTCATCGGTGTTGGCGGCTGCCTCCACGCGGATAGCATCTGCGGGGCAGGCCCAGGCACACAGCTCACATCCGACGCACTTCTCCAGCCCGTCAGGCCACCTGTTCAGTTGGTGCCTGCCGTGGAAACGGGGGTTTGTCTCGGCAGGTTTTTTTGGATAGTTGACAGTCGACTTTTCTCGGAACATGGCTCCGAACGTCACTGCCATTCCCCTCCAGCGGGAGAAGATACTCATGACAATTCCTTCTTTCGCGCGGATGTGGTCAGGGCCGCGGTGTCGTAGTCACCGTTGGTGGCTCCGAACTTCTTGCCGTCCAGTTCGGGCAGTGGGAAGATCGTGGGATCCAGCTCTGCGATGTTGCGGACACGGTACGGGGTGGCGAGCTTGCGCTCCGTTGCCTGGCGCTGCACCGCGAGGACGACGTAGGCGACGATGAGGAAGACGATAACCAAACCGATAAGCGTCGCATCGTCGCGCAGGAACGAGTCCGGCACGGACAGCTGGCGAGCCTTCAGGTAGATAGCCTCCACCATGAGGAACCCGAGGGCAAGCGGCAGCAGCGTCTTCCAGCCCACGTCCATCAGCTGGTCGTAGCGGTAGCGAGGCACCGTGGCGCGCACCCAGATGAAGAAGAACAGCATGATGGCCACTTTGATGATGAACCACATGATGCCCCACCAGCCACCGTCGAGTGCCGTTCCGTTGAGCGGCCACGGGGCGTGGAAACCGCCGAGGAACAGCGTCGCGCAGATGGCGCTCAGCGTTCCCATGTTCATGTACTCGCCGAGGTAGAACATTGCGAAGCGGAAGCCGGAGTAGTCGGTGCCGTAGCCACCGACGAGCTCGGACTCACACTCGGGCATGTCGAAGGGGGCGCGGTTAGCCTCTGCCAACATGGTGACGCAGAAGATCAGGAAGGCGGGCATGAGGATGAGGAAGTTCCATGCAGGCAGTGGGGACTCCCAGCCGAACAAGGTGAGCGTCTCGCTCTGCGCCTCGACGATGCCCAGCGTGCTCATCGTTCCTGCAACGAGGACGACGGCGACAACGGCCAACCCCATGGAGATTTCGTAGGAGATCATCTGGGCCGCAGCACGCAGGCCGCCAAGCAGCGAGTAGCGCGATGTTGAGGACCAGCCCGCCAGAACCAAGCCGTACGTGCCGAGACCGGCCACGGCGAGGATGAACAGTACGGCGACGGGAAGGTCACCGTTTTGCAGTTGCGTTTCGTGGCCGAAGATGCTGACTCGACCGCCCAGCGGCAGAACCGACCACGTCGTGAACGCGGCGGTGCCGGTAATAAACGGAGCGAGCGTGAAGACGAACTTGTCCACACCCTTCGGCATGAAATCTTCCTTGAAGATGGTCTTCACACCGTCGGACATCGGCTGTAGAAGGCCGATGGGGCCGGCCATGTTGGGGCCGAGGCGGCTCTGCATGAACGCCAGAAGACGACGTTCGTACCACACGGTGACGATGGCCATGAGGAGCGGCAGGGCAAAAAATATGATGGCTTTGATCAAAATCAGCCACCATGGGTCGCCCCATAGCCCGATTTCGTTTTCAATCACGGGTTTTACCTTCCAATCGTTTCTTTATCCTGCCGGGTGCCGGTGGCGCTCGGCTCCGGTGCGGCTGTCACGCGGACCCGCTTCGTCCCCGCGAGGGGGAGCGTGACGGTGGCAGGTGCGTTGGAGGGCACCCACACAACGTCGTCAAGCATTGTGGGCCAGACGGTGACGGGGAGGACGACCGTCGTGTCGCCCACTGTCAGCTCGATAGAGGAGTGTCCACCGCAGCCTGCGCAGTGGTGGATGCCGAGGGCATCCGCAGTCGTGGGGCTGATCCGAGCGTGCCCGCGGCGGTGATCCGAGCCCACGAATGTCGTCTCTGCCAAGGCTTCTGACTCACCCATCAGCTCCGGCCAGGAGTCAAGGAGCAGCCCTTCACTCTGGGGGGCGCCAGGCGTGCCCGCGGAAGCGGGGACCGTCGGCGCGAACACGGCGGGCGTATTCGCGCGCAGCCCCGCCACGAAGTCCCGGTTTGAGGGGAGCCCGAGGTCTGTGCCCAGCGTGCGGGCGAGGTTGATGAGGACTTTCCGATCGCTCATAGCTATTACCTTCACGCCATCGAGGGCACGGACACCACGCCAGTGACCTTCCCAGTTCATGAAGTGGCCGTTGACCTGGCTGATGAGAGCCACGGGGAAGACGACATCGGCGTGCTCAGAAAGAGCGGTACGCCGGTGGGCGAGCTGAACCGTGAAAGCGGCATCTGCGGCGGCGAAGAGGCCGGCCTGATCCGTGTAGTCGCGTTCGTCGAATTCGCCGAGGACAAGGCCGCGGATCTCGCCATTGCGGGCGGCTGCGAGGATGTCGGGTGTGTTCTTGCCACCCTCAGCAGGCAGCAAGCCAGCCTCGACGGCACCGCGATCGCCGGCGTGGGCGGGCACCCACGCGCACCGTGCACCGGTCGACTGGGCAACATCCGCCACTGCGGTGAGCAAACCGGGAGTGCGGGCGGCGCGCTGGCCAACGAGGATCACGGTGTTGCTGTCGAGGTCATCGATTCCGCGCAGCGCGGCAGCATCTTCGCCAGGCCGGGCTGCCACGTGGGTGGCACCAAGCTTGTGCGCGCCGATCGAGACGTGGGAAGACACGGTGACGATCTGCGTGCCGTGCCTGCGGTGCGCGTCGCGCAGACGCAAGAAGAACACGCCGGCTTCGTCCTCTGGATCAAAGGCGACGAGAACGACGCGGGAGGCATCGTTCAGGTCTTCGAAGGTGATGCCGTCCTTACCCGCAACGTGCTGAGCGAGGAACGCCTGCTCCTCGTCCGTCGCTGCGTCCGTGCGGAAGTCGATGGAGCCAGTTGCCAGCGCCTTCTCGGCGAAGGCTTTGTAAGCGGCGGTGTTTTCTACCGTCGCAGCGCTGGGGGCGATGACCGCTGTCGCGCCACGGGCACCGGAGAGCCCGTCGGCTGCAGCCTGCAGGGCTTCCGTCCAGGAGGCCTCCGTCAGCTCACCATCGCGGCGAACGAGGGGAGTGGTGAGGCGGAATTCCTGCAGCCCGTACCGGTAGCCGTAGCGGCCCTTATCGCAGCTCCACTCCTGGTTAACATCCATGTCCTCGCCGGCGAGGCGGCGCGTGATCTTGCCGTGCCGGTGGTCAACGCGCAGCGCGCAGCCAACGGCGCAGTGTTCGCAGGTGGTGTCGGTGGACACGAGGTCGAACGGGCGTGCCTGGAACCGGTAATCGGAGCTGGTGAGTGCGCCGACGGGGCAGATCTGCACGGTGTTGCCCATGAAGTAGCTGCCGGCATCGGAGGCGGGGTCTGCGAGGATTTGTTCCTCGGCACCACGTTCCGCCTTGGCAATGCACGGGTCACCGGCGATTTGTTCCTGGAACCGTACGCAGCGCGTGCACATGATGCAGCGCTCGCGGTCGAGCAAAACACCGGAGACGAGGTTGATCGGCTTGGGGAACTCCCTCTTTTCCAGGTCAAAGCGCGTGGCACCTTGGCCGGCGCTCATCGCCTGGTTCTGCAGCGGGCATTCCCCGCCCTTGTCACAGATAGGGCAATCAAGCGGGTGGTTGACCAGAAGCAGCTCCATGATCCCCTTTTGAGATTCGCGCGCGAGCTCGGAGGTGTACTGGGTCTTCACCACCATGCCGTCGGCGGCCTGCAGTGAGCAGGATGCCTGCGGCTTGGGGAACCCGCGGCCGTTGCCGGCATCGGGAACGTCCACCATGCACTGGCGGCACGCGGCGATGGGCTCAAGCCCTGGGTGATCGCAGAAGCGGGGAACATCGATGCCGAGCTTTTCCGCAGCGCGGATGACCACGGTGCCCTTGGGGACAGTGACCTTCTTGCCGTCGATTTCCAAGGTGACTGTCTCAACGGCATCCAAAGCCGCTGCCTCAGCCTTTTTGTCGGTTACCTTGTCGGTCATGACAGCATCTCCTTGTCAGAAAAGATGGCGCTTTTTTCGTACGGGAACAGTTCCCAAGCGGGCGTGGTGTAGCCGGCCTCGAACTCCTCGCGGAAGTTCGCTACGGCGCTCGTGACGCAAGCGACGGCACCGTCGGCAAGAGCACAGAAGCTGCGGCCACCGATGTGGTCGCAGATGGATATCAACTTGTCCACATCGCCCGGCTTCCCCTCGCCGCGCTCGAGCCGCTGCAAGAGCTGGAGGAGCCACCACGTGCCTTCGCGGCACGGCGTGCATTTGCCACAGGATTCGTGCTTGTAGAATTCCACGAACCGGGTGGTGGTGCGGACGACGGAGGTGGTGTCGTCGAAGATCTGCAGGGCCTTGGTGCCGAGCATGGAGCCCGCTTCGCGCAGCGCTTCGTAATCCAGGGGCACATCGAGGTGTTCTGCGGTGAGCATCTGTGTCGATGAGCCACCCGGGGTGAAGTACTTCAGGGTGTGGCCCTCGCGGATGCCACCGGCCATGTCGATGAGTTCGCGCAGTGTGATGCCGAGCGGTGCCTCGTACTGGCCGGGGTGCGTGACGTGACCGGACAGCGAGTAGATGGTGGCACCCTTGGACTTTTCGGTGCCCACCTGGGTGTACCACTCCGCGCCGTTGCGCACGATGGCGGGAACGGAGGAAATGGATTCGACGTTGTTGATCACGGTCGGGGAGGCGTACAACCCCTCCACTGCAGGGAACGGCGGGCGCAGCCGTGGGTGGCCACGCTTGCCCTCGAGGGAATCCAAAAGCGCGGTTTCCTCGCCACAGATGTAGGCGCCGGCACCGGAGTGCACCTGGATATGGACGGTCTTGCCGGATCCCATGATGTTTTCGCCGGCGTACCCCTTGCGGTAGGCCTCTTGGATCGCGGCCTGCAGGCGACGGGCGATGTGTACGACCTCGCCACGCAGGTAAATGAACGCATGCTCGGAGTGGAAGGCGAGGCACGAAATAATCGCACCCTCCACGAGCGTGTGCGGGGTGGCCATGAGAAGTGGCATGTCCTTGCACGTGCCGGGCTCACTCTCGTCGCCGTTGACGACGAGGTATTTCGGCTTCGGGTTATCCACGGGGACGAACGACCACTTGCGGCCGACGGGGAAGCCTGCACCACCACGACCACGCAGCCCGGAATCGAGGATGAGATCCACGAGCTCCTTCGGCTCCATGGTCAGCGCGGTACGCAGGGCCTGGTAGCCCCCGCGCTGCTCGTAGCTTTCGATCTTCCACGGCGTGGGGTCGCCCCAGTTGGCAGAAAGGATCGGGGTGATCTTCAGCTGCTGTGGCTTGTCGACGCCCACATGGTCGGTAGTCTCGTTAGTCACGGTCAGCACCTCCCACCGTCTTGTCGTAGGTGTAACCATCCGCTAGCTCAAGGCCACGGAGACTAGCAGGGCCAGCGCCTGGTCCCTCGTCGGCGCGACCATCGTAGAAGCCGGCGAGTACGCGTTCGTTGTCGCGCCAGCTAGTGATCTTGGGGCCGCGGGTGGAGGAGACCTCTTGGCCGTCGCGAAGCTTGTCCAGGATCTCGATGGCCTTCTTGGGGGTCATGTTGTCCATGTACTCCCAGTTGAGCATGAGGATGGGGGCGAAGTCGCAGGCTGCGTTGCATTCGATGCGTTCGAGGGTGAACATCCCATCGCTGGTGGTGTCCTCTTCGCCGTCGAGCTCCAGATGGCGCTTGACTGCGTCATAGATGATGTCGCCACCCATGGTGGCGCACAGTGCGGATGTGCACACACCCACGAGGTGCTTTCCCACCTCGTGGGTGTGGTACATGGAGTAGAACGTTGCCACTCCGATGACCTGCGCCTCCGTCATGTGCAGAAGCGACGCGATGCGACGCACGCCTTCTCCGGATACCTTGCCATCCACGCTTTGCACGAGGTGCAACATGGGGAGCAACGCGGACTGGGGGTTAGGGTACCGCCCAGCCAGTTCCTTCAGGTCGGCGACATCAGCGTCGGTCAGGTTAGTAGTTGTATCGGCGAGATCGACGCGGTCGTCATCGCTGAAGTGGGCCTCAAAGTGCTGGTGAGGCGTGTGGTCGGTCACCGGTCTACACCTCCAAGAACGGGGTCGATGGAACTGATTGCTACGACAACATCCGACAGCGTTCCGCCCTCGCACAGGGCGGGCAGCGCCTGGATGGCGTGGAACGCAGGGTCGCGCATGTGGACGCGGTAGGGGTGGGTGCCACCATCGGAAACGACGTGGCAGCCAATGATCCCCTTCGGGGACTCGAGCTCCACGTAGGCCTGGCCGGCAGGCACCTTGAATCCCTCGGTCACCAGCTTGAAGTGGTGAATGAGGGACTCCATATCCTGGCCCATGATGTTCTTGACGTGCTCGTAGCTGTTGCCTTGGCCGTCCTTGTACACCTTGAGGTAGGCGGGGCGGGCGATCTTCGGGTCCTTCACCATGAATGGCTGGCCCTCGGTCTGTGCCAGACGATCACGACACTGGCGGGCGATCTTGAGTGATTCAAACATCTCCGCCAGGCGGACGCGGTATGCGCCGTAGGCATCACAGGTGTCCCACACAGGAACGTCGAAATCGTATGTTTCGTAGCCGAGGCACGGCTCCGCCTTGCGGAGGTCCCACTGCAGGCCGGCAGCGCGCAGGCGTGGGCCGGTGATCCCGAGAGCCATGCAGCCCGTGAGGTCAAGGTAGGCGACATCCACGAAGCGCTTCTTGAACACGGGGTTATCGTTGAGCATCTTGGAAAAGTCGGGCATCCGCTTTTCCAACCAGTCGAGGCACGTATCGAGGATCTTCATACCGTCTTCTGGCAGATCCCCAGCCACACCGCCGGGGCGGATGTACGCGTGGTTCATGCGCAGTCCAGAGATGCACTCGAAGAAGTCGAGGATGCGCTCACGCTCGCGGAGCCCGTTGGTGAGCAGCGTCGTGCCACCCAGCTCGTTACCGCCGGTTGCCAGCGCCACGAGGTGGCTGGCGATGCGGCAGAGCTCAAGGCACAAAACGCGAATGATCTGTGCCCGCTCAGGGATGGCGTCCGTAATCCCCATGACCTTTTCCACAGCCATGGAGTAAACGCACTCGTTGAACATCGGGGCGACGTAATCCATGCGCGTGACGAGGGCAGAACCCTGCGTCCACGTGCGGTATTCGGCAGTCTTTTCAATTCCCGTGTGTAGGTAGCCGATTGCCGGGCGGAGGTTGGTGACAATATCACCATCCATCTCCAGGCACAGGCGCATAACGCCGTGTGTGGAGGGGTGCGCCGGACCCATGTTGATGATCATCCTGTCGGCGCGGTCACGGTGCTGCGCCTCGACGATCTGCTGCCAGTCTCCGCCTTCAGCCGAGTACTGGGGGATCGACGGGTCAGAAAATTCCTGCTCGGGCGACAGCGCAGTCGATCCAGCTGGAGCCGAGTATCCGGTAGTCACTAGCGGTACCTCCTTCTGTCCTCAACCGGTGGCACGTCAGTATCGGAGAACTCCACTGGCACACCGCCGAGCTTGTAGTCTTTTCTCTGCGGGTGGCCGGACCAATCATCCGGCATGAGAATGCGCGTGAGAGAGGGATGGCCGTCGAAGATGATGCCGAACATGTCCCATGTCTCCCTCTCGTGGAAGTTCACACCGGGGTAGATACCGGTGAGGGAGGGAATATGCGGATCGTTGACGGGGCAGACGACCTCGAAGCGCACGCGGTGGTTGTGCGTGAACGAATAAAAGTGGTACACCGCGTGCAGCTCGGCATCCGTGTCCTGCGGGTAATGCACACCGGAAACTGAGGAACACGTCTCGCACCGTAGTTCTTGGTCATCGCGCAGCGCGTGGGCTGCCGCCAGCAGGTGCTCGCGGGGCACATAAATGGTCAGCTGGTCTCCACCAGAGACAGCAGGGGCATCACGAAGCTCAGGGACGAGCTCGAAGAGCCGAGCTGCCAGTGGGTTCGCGGTCGGATCATCGTCGGCGACAATCCGGTCTGGCAGGCGCACGATCTTGGAAAAGCCGGACACATCGCCGGTACCATCCACCCACATACCACGACGGGAACCGAAGACTGCGTGCGAATTATCGCGAACGATCTCCTGTTGCTCCTCCGTGGATGGGTGAAGCGGGTTTGCTTGGTTTTCAGTCACGTCGCACCCTACTTCTTCATCTTGATGAGTTTCTCGGGGGCCTGCCGGATTTCTCCTGCAAGGGCCGCTTCTTCCTTGCGACGCTCGTCCTCGATCGTGTTCGCATCGCCGACCTTGGTCTGCTTGGCGATGATGGCACGAAGCTTGAACGAAGCGTCGATAAGCATTTCCGGGCGCGGAGGGCAGCCGGGGACGTAAACATCGACGGGGACGATGTGGTCCGCACCCTGGACGATGGCGTAGTTATTGAAGATGCCACCGGAGGAGGAGCATGCGCCCATGGCGATGACCCACTTCGGATCCGGCATCTGGTCGTAGACACGTCGCATGATCGGCGCCATCTTCTGGCTCACGCGGCCTGAGACGATAAGCAAATCCGCCTGCCGAGGGGAGGCGCGGAAGACCTCCTGGCCCCAGCGAGACGAATCGTAACGGGGCCCCGCGTAGCTCATCATTTCGAATGCGCAGCACGCGAGGCCGAAGGTGGCGGGCCACACTGACCACTCGCGAGTAAGACCAAAGAGCCACTCGGTGGTCGTTGTGAGATAACCGCCTTTAAGGTTGTCTTCAATTCCCATAGGTACTAATCCAGTTCTTTTTCGGAGATACGTACTTCAACGTCTGAGCTATTCCCAGGTGAGCCCCCCGCGACGCCATACATAGATGTAGGCGGTGAGGAGGGTGAGCACGAACAGGATGATTTCAATCACCATGAACCACCCCATGAGCCCAAAGCTCACGGCGAAGGGGAAGAGGAAGATGGTCTCCACATCGAAGATGATGAACATCATGGCGATGGTGAAGTACTTCAACGACATCTTGCCACCGTCGGCGGGGCGTTCTACAGCTTCCACACCGCACTCGTACACGTCATACTTGGCGTTGTTGTGCCGGTGCGGGCCTAAGACGATGGACACCACGATCATCACGGCGACGAAGATTGCCGCGATGGCGACGAGCGCAAGGATGGGAACGTAATAATTCACGAGGTCTCCTGTCTATTCCACAGCCTCGCGCATGGCCTGTCGTTCAGAAAGAACGCGGGACACTGTCGCCGGGAGCTGGAGAGGGTCAATAGGAAGTGGGACTACCTCGTCGGCCTTGGACCACGTGGCAAGCCACGCGTCGTCGCGTCGTGCCAACAGGAGTACCAGTGGCGGGGGATTGTCCACTTCATTTCGGATCTGGTACGCCAATCCGATGCCACCAAGCGGGGCGGTTTCGCCGTCCAGCAGGCAGAGATCGAACTCGCGGTTAAGAAGCGCCCTGACGAGGATGGGCGCGGTTGCAAAATCTGTTAGTTCCACCGACGGAAAGTCGCGACCAAGACTGCTGCCGATAGCCGCGCGAACATCCTCTCTGAGCGCTCGCCTATCGGAGTAAACAGCAATACGAACCGGCTTGGCCGGGTCGTGACTGTCGTGGGTGGTTCTAACCACACTGGATTCGGGCATGTATTTAGCCTAAAACATCTGAACTCAAGTTTTGGAGTTTTCGACTGCCCGGTAACCCGCTCGATGCGACGGGCGAATGTTTTAAAATTCTGCGCTGTAGCAGGAATAACGCAACAATTTAGGTTTCTAATTCCTGGCATGGAGTAACGGCCGAATTTTCGCCACTTTAGTAACACTAAATCGAGGTGCGAAATAGTGGCATCGTTGAATTTATTACCTGCGATGCATAGCCATCGGGTGCCCCCGAAACAGCAGACCAATTACGTACAGCGGGGGTTAATAAACAAAGAGGAGCGCTGGTGAAGTATGTAGCCACAAATTATGGTACTGCGCCAGAAAGGCCAATAGGGTGGCGCTACACAGTTCCACTCCGAAGAAAGGCAACGTGCTGGCGAGTACCCCAACGTGTGAAGCAAAACAGGCGAGATAATAGCGAAAGGTACAAATGGTGTGCGACGCCAAAAGCAGCAATCGCCTTTTATTCACCAGCGCACGGCCGGTTAGGCCTAAGAAACCTCGTACCATACAATGTTGTGCCGTGACTGCCTCGATACCTAAGACCTACCAAGTGCGCACCTTTGGCTGCCAAATGAACGTACACGATTCCGAACGGTTATCCGGGCTCTTGGAGAGCGCCGGCTACGTTGCGTATGAGGGCGAGGATCCACTGGTCGCTGGAGATCACACAGTCGTACCGGATCTCATTGTCTTCAACACCTGCGCCGTACGCGAAAACGCGGCCCAGCGGCTGTACGGCACCCTGGGACAGCTCCTCGGAGTCAAAGAGGACCACCCCACGATGCAGATCGCCGTTGGTGGGTGCCAGGCACAAAACGACGGCAAAAAAATCATAGAAAAGGCGCCATGGGTGGATGTTGTCTTCGGCACCCACAACCTTGGATCCCTGCCGGCACTGCTCGATCGAGCATCCCACAACAAACGCGCGGAAGTGGAAATTAAGGACGCGCTGGAGGACTTCCCCTCCGTGCTGCCCGCAAAGCGTGAATCCGCCTATTCCGGTTGGGTGAGTATCTCAGTCGGATGCAATAACACGTGCACGTTTTGCATCGTCCCGCATCTGCGAGGCAAAGAACTCGATCGTCGCCCCGGCGACATCCTGGCGGAAGTACGGGCGCTTGTCGAGCAGGGAGTGGAAGAAGTCACCCTTCTCGGCCAGAACGTCAACGCCTACGGCGTGAACTTTGCCGACCCCAGCGTCGAGCGGGACCGGAGCGCCTTCTCCAAGCTGCTGCGTGCCTGTGGCGAAATCGACGGCCTGGAGAGGCTTCGTTTCACATCACCCCACCCTGCAGAATTCACCAGTGATGTCATCGATGCCATGGTAGATACCCCGAATATTTGCCCACAGCTGCACATGCCTTTGCAGTCAGGGTCGGACCAGGTGCTTAAGCGGATGCGCCGTAGCTACCGGACAAAGAAATTCCTTTCGATTCTCGACGAAGTGCGGGAAAAGATCCCCCACGCAGCCATCACTACCGACATTATCGTGGGCTTCCCCGGTGAAACAGAGGAAGACTTCCAAAAGACCCTCGATGTCGTCGAACGTGCGCGCTTCACCAGCGCATTCACCTTCCAATACAGCCCCAGGCCTGGGACACCTGCGGCTTCATACGAAGACCAAGTACCCAAGGAGGTCGTCCAGGAGCGCTTCGAGAGGCTTCAAGCCTTGCAGGAACGCATCTGCGCCGAGGAAAACGCTTGCTTCGTTGGTCAAGAGGTAGAACTCCTCGTCCAAGAGCACCAATCAAAGAAGGGGACGGAGAATCATCGCCTGTCTGGGCGCGCTCGCGACGGGCGCCTCGTCCACTTTGCTCCCAGCACGGGGGAGGGAATCCGTCCCGGCGACTTTGTTATCGTCACCGTTACCGAATCCAAGCCCCATTACCTCATCGCCGATTCCGGCGTTCATAGCCACCGCCGCACCAAGGCGGGAGACCACTATGAGGCTGGCATTATCCCCACTACGGCCCCGAATCCCCGTGAGGTCGGCCTGGGAATGCCTGGAATTCGGTCCCACTGACCTATTATTCAATGCAGAGCCATCCACCTCGAAGAAAGTAGCTCATGTCCGAATCACAAGAGAAGACGGAAAACACCGCGCACAGCTCTCAGGACTTAGCCTCGGCTGAACGTGCTGCCGGCGGAAAGATCTATATCGGCGGGGCGGCTTTCCTGCTGCCCATCGCCGTTGTTTTGTTCATCGTCGCCCAGTTTCTCCGCTACTTTGGTTCGCTCACAGGCCTCGACGTTTTTATGGTCACTGATGCTGCCCAAACATATATGTTGAGCGCGCCCATTTACATTTCGTCTTGGCTTGGGCTCATCGCGCTCATCATTTTGGTTCCGGCTACCCTCATTACTCGGTCCACCCTTGTTTCATGGGCCGGATGGGCGACCGTTACGGCAGCGTTTTTCACTTCTCTCCTCGTATGGTGGTTGTCCCTGACTCCTCCTGGTGATCTTCCATGGGGCGTTGGCATCGGTTTCGTTATCCAAGAAGCTGCCTACATTCTTGCCATCCTCGGTTTTGTACTCACACTTTTTACCCGCACACCCGAGCAACTCGCGCTGGCTGATGAGAGACGCCGCGTGGCAGCTGAGCGTGAGGCCTCCAATGAACAGGCGGTCATCCTTACACAGTCGCGCAACGCAGAGCATCCCCTTCTTACCGACGATCGGCGCGCCCGTGCCCATCATCGCAGCGAGTCCACCTACGGTCGAGAAACCAAATAGGAAGTTCCCGGCTCACCGCACCCCGCTCAGGCGGGGTGTTTTTGTATTTGGTCGGGGTAGTGGTTGTGGGAATGCGTGTGTGCTAGCAGCATCGGGAGCGTGAGCGTGCGAAGGCAACCCCCTGCTGAGAGGGTTGCGTTTTGAGCAGTGTCGTTGCCCCGCCGGCGGGCGCGCGGACGGACCCTGCGTGGGGTGTGTGCTTTTCGACGTGCGAAGGGAACCCCCTGCTGAGGGGGTTGTATTTCGAGCAGTGTTTAGCTGTTTAGTGTGGCCATTTTTCGTGCTAGGCGGATGGCGCCGCCTTGGGCGCAGGGGTGCATGTTGAGTTTGGGGTTGCCGCCGAAGGCGGGCACCCACATGTCCAACCCACCAATTTTCTCCACATGCCCATGCAGGGGACGGTCCCGATCATCATCGTTTCGCCCATTGTCATACGGGCACAGCATCGTCAGGTTGGAGGTTGTTGTTTTCCCACCGTGTTTAAAAGCCACCACATGGTGCGGCTGGCAATAATCTGCACCGACCCCGCACCCATCGGCCACACACACCGGGTTAATAAGCCGGAGCACCTGACGCTGATACGCATCAGCAAACCGGGCATCCGGATCCTCTGGATCCAGGCGGAACAACCCCAGGTCTTCACCGGTGATGTGGTTGACAGTCAGGGCTAAACCGAAGGCGGTGATTTGGACTTGGGTGAAGTCTTTGACTTGCATCACCGACCCGTCGGTAAGCGATAAGACGGCGTGTGCGCGTTCTGCGGGGGTCACCCCCAACACGTCGGGGTTAAGCGGCACGATGACAGCGGGGGTAACGGTTGCGACTTTGCCGGTGGCATTGCCCAGAATCAACTGGCAGATGGCGTCTGCCAGGTCGAGGTGTTCCTTTTCGGCGTAGGCTTTGGCGGCGTTTATAGCCTGGGTGACCAGGTGGCTGGAGGTGCGTACGCACAGGTCCTTCATGGTGGAGTTTTTCACCCGCCTCGTCGACACCGCCTTCTTCGGGTTCTCCGCCCCCGTGCCATTGATCGCGGCCAACAGTTCTTTGGCGCGGTGGCCTATTGCCGCCTGGTCGGCGGGTTGCTGCAAAAGGCCGATGCGGAGCTGCCAGGCGTTGTTTTTGTTTTTCAGTTTGGCTACGTGGCGTTCGATTTCCCGCAGTGATTCCAGTGTGTGGTGGTTAGCACTAGACCGCGCCCGGCAGCGTTCTTGTTTGACGGTGGCGCTGGTGGTGCCGAAGTAGATGCCGGATAGTTTCTTAATCACCCGGGCGTGTGCCGGGTCGGCACCACCGCGAACAAGTTTTGCAACAGACCAGCCTTGGTACACCCCAAGGATGGTGTTCATTGAATCAGCGTAGAGGCGTAAATAATCCCCCCGAAATGTTTCCATACCCCGCACCGTACCGGCACCACAAAACCAGCGCACCACGAAACGGGGGGTACACCACCCCCGAAATTACAAGAATCGCTTAGCGGTCTTCGACGGCGTGGCTTGCTGTGTCGGCCCATTCCTGCCACTGGGCTGCCTGGGCGCGCAGTTCCTCAGCCTTGGCAGTCTTGCCCTTGGCCTCGGCGGCGGCAGCCTGCTGGTTCAGCTCTTCAACCTTTCGCGAGAACTGGTCAGCGCGGGCCTGAGCGGCAGGGTCGGTGCGTCGCCACTGATCGTCGGCGGCGTTGGACACGCGGGATTCAAGGGCGGCAATCTTCTGCTCAAATTCGCGGATGCGGTTGCGCGGGACGTAACCGATTTCTTCCCACTTGTCTTGTAGCTCGTGGAGTTTTTCGCGTGCACCGGCGAGATCCTTGTCGGGTTGGATCAGCGGATCGTATTCGTCGATGAGCGTCTGCTTGGCGGTAGCGTTGGCCTCGAATTCCTGGTCGCGTTCGCGGGTGACGGAATCGCGGTTTCCAAAGAAGACATCTTGGGCGGCGCGGAAGCGGGCCCAGAGCTTATTGTCGGCATCGCGAGGCGCGCGACCGGCGGCCTTCCATTCCTTCATCAATTCGCGGTATTTGCCTGCAGTTTCGCCCCAATCAGTGGAATCCTGCAGCGCCTCGGCGCGTTCGACGAGTTCTTCCTTGATTTTCTTGGCAGCTGCACGGTTGCGGTCGAGCTCAGCGAAGTGGCTTCCGCGACGGCGACGGAAGGAGTCGCGAGCGCGGGCGTAACGCTTCCATAGAGCGTCGTCGGTTTTGCGGTCGATTCCGCGGATCGTCTTCCATTCCTCGAGGATGGCCTTGAGTCGGTCGCCGGCGGCCTTCCACTCGGTGGAGTCGGCGGCGATGGATTCGGCCTCGGCAATGAGCTCTTCTTTGCGGGCGATGGCCTTCTCTGAACGTTCTTCCTTAGCCTTTTTCGCTTCCGCGTGTGCGGATTCAGTGGCTGTGATGAGGAAATCGAGGTAGGAGCTGACGGCGTCGAGGTCGCCTACGACCTGCTCGCTGGGCAGCCGGTCCGCGATGGCGCGTGCTTGGTTAGCGATGGTGGAGGCCTCTTCGGGGTGCGCTTCGAGGCGGTTTCCTAGGACGAGAACCTCGGTGCGCAGGTCGTCGAATCGTTGCGCGAAGTGGACGAGTCCCTGGGTCGGATCGCCGGCTTGCCAGGAGCCCACTTCGACCTCTCCGACGGCGGTGGTACGGAAGATAGTGCCGTTGTCGTCGGCGCGACCGTAGGCACCGGGGTTTGTGGAGGCGACCGGAATGGTGGGGGCACCGACGAGGGCGAACGAGGCTGTGGACGTAAGAGTTGCTACCGGTTTACGCGAGGGCGCGGGGCGGGGTTTCGGCCGTGGGCCGGGCTTCGGGGTGGGACGCGGTGCGGGCGCGGTGGCATCTGCGGTCCGGGGGTCGTTGGGATTGAGGTTCTGCGTCGTCATGGTGTGTCCATGCCCTTCTACCGCCACTGGCGGCTACGTAGTGCCGCGCAACACGGCTGCCAAATACATTCGACCCGGGTGGTATCACCCGTTATCTTTTTCCAAGTTTACCGTTTCCAGTGTCAAAAGTCCGGGGTTTATTGCAGACGAAACGTGGCGCTAACTCGTGGCTTACTACACTGTCGGTATGAGTTGCGAACCAGTGGCCATCGTTGGCCCAACGGCCTCGGGAAAGTCGGACCTGTCGCTCGACGTGTGCGAGCTGGTGGGCGGGGAGGTCGTCAACATGGATTCGATGCAGTTGTATCGGGGAATGGATATCGGCACGGCGAAGGTGCCGGTTGAGGAGCGACGCGGTATCGCCCACCACCTGTTGGATATCTGGGATGTGACTCAGGAGGCATCGGTGCAGCGTTACCAGTATGTCGCCGAAGAAACTATTAATGAGCTTCGTGGTCGCGGTGTCCGTCCTGTTCTGGTCGGTGGGTCGATGATGTACTACCAGAGCCTTGTCGACGCATGGAGGTTTCCTCCCACCGATGCCGCTGTCCGCTCACGGTGGGAGAAGCGGGGCGAAGAGATCGGAGTGCAGGCTCTGCACGCGGAGCTCGCCCAACAGGATCCCGAGGCGGCCCGCATTATTGAGCAAAACGATCTCCGGCGCACTGTCCGCGCTCTCGAGGTCATCGAGCTTACGGGGCGTCCGTACGCCGCAAGCATGCCGACGAGGCGCGCAACGCCCCGGTGGGGCATGCGGGTCGTTGGTCTCGCAACGGAGACGGAGTGGCTCAATCCGCGCATCGAGAAACGATCCCGGCAGATGTTTGCCACTGGGCTGGTAGAGGAGACACGCAGCCTCGTTGAGCAGGGGCTCACACGTGAGTCGACGGCAGGTCGCGCCATCGGTTACGCGCAGGTGCTGGATATGGATGCGGGCCTGTTGTCACCCGATGAAGCGGTGGAGCGCACCATCACGGGAACACGGCGGTATGTGCGCAGGCAGCGCAGCTGGTTTAAGCGCGATCCGCGGATTACGTGGTTTCCCGCGCAGACGGTGGATGCCGAGCGTGTGTGCGAGGCTCTACACTTGGGTGCATGATTTCTTCTAGGTTCGCTGAGGCGACTGTTCTTAAAGGACACGGGACGGAGAATGACTTTGTCATCCTCGTCGATACTGATAATTGCCTAGCCCCCACGCCCGAGGAGGTTGCCGCGCTGTGTGATCGCCATGCCGGAATTGGTGCCGACGGGCTGCTGCGGGTTGTTCGCGCCCGCGATATTAATGCGAGCTCGGCAGCGGACTGGTTTATGGACTACCGCAACGCCGATGGTTCGGTAGCGGAGATGTGCGGAAACGGCATGCGTGTCTTTGCACACTATCTTGTGGTCTCTGGCCTGGAAAAAGAAAAGGATTTCCTTGTGGGTACGCGTGCGGGGGATAAGCACGTGACGGTGCACGCTGCAGATGAACGAACTGCAGATGTGTCTGTGGAAATGGGGGAAGCCTCTGTCACCGGTGTGTCCACCTGTGTGCTGGGCCAGACAACGTTTGCCGGGCTCGGCGTCGATGTGGGGAACCCGCACTTGGCATGTATCATCCCGACGCTGACGAAGGACCAGCTGGAGGCTCTCCCGATCCAGGATGGGTTCGCGGTGGATACGGAGTTCTTCCCCGCAGGGGTCAACGTTGAGATCGCGACGGAGCTTGTCGACGGTGCTGTGTACATGCGGGTCAATGAACGTGGGGTAGGCGAGACTCGCTCCTGTGGTACCGGTACGGTTGCTACTGCTGTGGCTGCTCTTGCCGACGCGGAGTTAGCTGATGGTACGGTCGCCGTCCATGTCCTGGGGGGCACAGTTCAGGTGACGGTGAAAGACGGAAAAGCGGCCCTACGGGGCCCCTCGGAGATCGTCTTTCGCGTGCAGGTTTAGTCAGCCCGCTTGGGCTTGCGCCGGAACCATTTTTGATTCCAGCTTCCCCCGCCTGAGGTATTGATCCCCGCCTTGTTCCACGCGGTGAGCGGGTCACTGCTGGGGGATGACTCCGTGAATGACGATGTCGTTCCGAGCCGTAAGGCCGCGCGACGGGCAGCCCGCCACTGTTCCTCTAGCTGGGCGGCGCGCTCGTCGGTTGCGGTGAGGATTCGGCGCAGCTCATCGAGGGACGTTTCCGCACCCACCTTGGCATCCAGGCGGTTGAGGAAGCGCTCGCAGTTCCGTGCGGTGTAGTGGAAAGCTTCAATGTCGGGGTCTTCGGAGTCCTGATTCGCCAATTCCGGGCGGTGGAGGGTGCGATCCGCGAGCGCATCCGTGTCCGTTCCGTTGAGGAACGTAGAGTACTGCTCCAAGGTGTTTTCAATATCCTCGCTGGACAGGCGAATGGACATGATGAGAGCATCGCGTTCCGTCGACTTTTGATCCTGGTTGACGAGGAAGAACGTGCCCAAAAGGATGAAGGTGGACAGGATGAGGCCGGGAACCTTGAGCCACAGCGATAAAACAATGCAGCAAATGATAACCACAACAGTGGGGAAAACCACGCTTGGTCGCTGGGAAAAGGGGGTGCCGTACGACGCCGGCTCATCCGTTGCCATAGGTGTCCTCCTTTCCCCTCGTCATCCGTTGCTCGTCTGCGATTCTACGCGTGTCCGCCGCAGCTGCCGCCACCGCAACCGCAACCGCCGCCCCCGCAGCCTCCACCGCAGCCACCAGAGGCAGGCAGGGCTACAGATCCGGTCAGCATGACAGTGCCACTAATGACATCGCCTTTTTCCGGCAGCGTGGGGCCGTCGGGGAGGCAAATGTCCATGGGGAGGGGTTCGTGGACGACGGCGTGGATGAACCTCTGACCGGTGAGCTCCGTCGTGCGGTAATCCGCGCGAACGACGGGAGTCGTAAGACTGGCGGAGGCGTCGGGGACGGCAGCGCCGGATCCAGCGTCGATAAGCTCAGCTCCGGCAGAGTGGAGGCGTGGCTGGACGTCCGTGGCAGGAGAAACTGTCGCATCGATGGCCATCGCGGTGAGCTCGACACCCTCGAACTGCAAAGGTTCGGAATCGACGAGGATCGGGCCTTGCGCAAGATTGACCGTCAAAGAGGTGATGTGGAAGCCCGCATCGTTGACAACGTCGAGGAGAGCAAGCACGTCATTCACCATCGTGACGTGCGCGGTGACCACGGTCGATCCCGTAAATCCACTGAACACGGCGTACGGCTCTGACGTGAGGATCGAGATGCGTGCACCAGACGGGTCGTTGAACTGCACCAACTGGCCCCCATTGGTCTCGCCGACAACGGCAAGCGTGCCGCTGTTGATCGCGGCTTCTACCGTCTTGGGCCAATCACCCAGGTCGAGGCCGATGCAAGAGAGATCTGTGGTCGTGTCAGAGGTCATGGGCACCATCTTACAAACGTGAGCAGCGCTGCCGATAGCCGGTACGCGAAATTACTGAATTGCAAGGTCATGTGCAACAATGGGGCGCAATGACTGACTCTACTTTTGGAACGAAAAACCCAGATCACGATGCCGTGCTGCGCGCCGTGTTCCGCGACCACGAGGACACGACCGTGGATCGCTACAGCGCCGAGCCACTGACACGCCCCCATACGCCGTCCGTCGGCGAGCTTGACCTGGAGGATCGCTCCCGCCTGCGTGGCGTGATGAGCCATACCGATATGACCCGCACCGAGCGGGAGGACGGCTACGACGTGGAGTACCGAAAGCTCCGCCTCGAACGCGTCGTCCTCGTCGGGGTGTGGACCGAGGGCACAGCTGCGGAAATCGACGCGGCGATGGAGGAGCTCAAAGCGCTGGCGGAGACCGCAGGCTCAGAGGTCGTGGATACGCTATACCAAAAGCGCGACAAGCCCGATCCAGGCACCTACATCGGGCAGGGCAAGGTCAGCGAGCTAAAAGTGGCGATCAACGCCCACGAGGCTGATACCGTCGTCTGCGATGGTGAGCTGTCCCCGGGGCAGATGATCGCTCTGGAGAAGGCCCTGGATGTCAAGGTCATCGACCGCACCATGCTCATCCTGGATATTTTCGCCCAGCACGCCAAGTCCCGCGAAGGTAAAACCCAGGTGGCTCTGGCGCAGATGGAATACCTTATCACGCGCGTTCGCGGTTGGGGCGGTGCGCTGTCCCGCCAGGCCGGTGGCCGTGCCGGGTCCAATGGCGGTGTGGGGCTGCGTGGTCCGGGCGAGACGAAGATTGAGGCCGACCGACGGCGCCTGCGCAGTGAGATGGCCAAGCTGCGCAAGGAACTCGCGTCGATGAAGAAAGCCCGTGACGTGAAAGCAATGCGGCGCCGCGGCTCAACGATCCCGAAGATTGCTATCGCCGGTTACACCAACTCCGGTAAATCCTCGCTCATCAATGCGCTGACAGGGGCCGGAGTGCTGGTCGAGGATGCGCTATTCGCCACCCTCGACCCCACGACGCGCCGAGCACAGCTTGTCGACGGCCGGTCGATCATCTTCTCCGACACCGTCGGTTTCGTCCGCCACCTGCCCACGCAGCTCGTGGAGGCGTTTCGTTCAACCCTTGAGGAAGTTCTCGGAGCCGACCTCATCCTGCATGTCGTTGACGGGTCGGATCCGTTCCCGCTCAAGCAGATCGAAGCCGTGCGTGGAGTCATCCTGGATATCGTGCGGGAAGAGGGGGTGGAGGCGCCTCCGGAGATCATCGTCGTGAACAAGATCGACCAGGCGGATCCGCTCGTGTTGGCGGAGCTCCGCCACGCGCTCGATGATGTTGCTTTCGTTTCCGCGCGCACCGGGGAAGGCATCGCTGAGCTGGAAAGTCGCATCGAGCTCTTCCTCAACACGTTGGACAGTCACGTGACGCTCCACATTCCCTTCTCCCGCGGTGATGTGGTCGCCCGCGTGCACGAGGAAGGAACCGTGTTGAGCGAGAGCTACACGGAACAGGGCACCGTGATTGATGCCCGCATCCCCCAGCAGCTGGCCGCCCAGCTCGGCGAATTTGTGGCGCAATAGGCCCCTCAGTTTCCTTTCCCGCTTGCGACTTGGGATAATGGGAGTTCGTGAATTGGAATTGGGGCTGGACCGTCCACGGAGACGGCAGGCATATCGAACCAGGCGGCGTGGTCGCGCCGGAAGAAAGGCTGTCATGGCCACGGACCATTGGTATCGGGATGCAGCATGTCATCGCCATGTTCGGGGCGACGCTGCTCGTGCCCACGCTGACCGGATTCCCCGTCAACACGACGCTCTTGTTCTCCGGGCTGGGCACGATTATCTTCCTGCTCATTACCCGCAACCGTCTTCCTTCCTACCTTGGAAGCTCCTTCGCCTTTATCGCGCCACTGACGGCGACGGCGGGGGAGTCCATGTCCGCCCGGCTGGGTGGCGTGGTGGTTACCGGTGTCTTGCTCATCGTTGTGGGGCTCATCGTCAAGGCCGCAGGCAAGAAGGTCCTCGATGCCGTCATGCCGCCGACCGTTACTGGCGCTATCGTGGCGCTGATCGGGCTCAACCTGGCACCGACAGCGGCAACGAACTTTGCTAGCTCACCGCTGGTTGCCTCGGTAACCCTGTTTTCCATTCTGATCTGCACCGTGGCTGGCCGTGGAATGGTCTCCCGCCTCGGTATTCTCATCGGCGTGGTCATCGGGTGGGTTTTCGCGGCGCTGACAGGAAACCTCTCGGAAGGCGCAGAGGAAGCAATCGCCGCAGCTCCGTGGATTGGCCTGCCGACGTTCCACACGCCGGAGTTTCACCCCGCAGTTATCTTCGTAACCCTGCCCGTCATCATCGTGCTCATTGCCGAAAATGTCGGTCACGTGAAAGCCGTCTCCGCCATGACAGGCCAGGACATGGATGATCTGGCGGGCGACGCACTGCTTGCCGACGGTGTGGCAACGACCTTCGCTGGCTGCTTCGGCGGCTCCGGTACGACGACCTACGCCGAAAATGTCGGTGTCATGGCTGCGACGAAGGTCTACTCCACAGCCGCATACTGGGTGGCAGCGCTGACGGCGATCGCGCTGGCCTTCATCCCCAAGTTCGGGGCGCTCATATTCACCATTCCCACCGGTGTGCTCGGTGGCGCGACGCTTGTCCTGTACGGGCTCATCGGCATGCTGGGCATCCGCATCTGGCAGGACAACAACGTGAACTTCAACAACCCCGTCAACCTCACAGCAGCTGCCGTCGCGCTCGTCGCCGGAATCGGCAACCTGACACTCACGATCTTCGGCATTGAGCTGCAGGGAATCGCGTGGGGCTCGGCAGGAATCATTATCCTGTTCCCGATCATGAAATGGCTCTACGAGCACGTCGGCGAGGGGACGAACATCTACGCCCGGTAGGAAGCGTCGACAAGCAAAAAGCACCAGCGAAAAGCTGGTGCTTTTTATCTAGGAAAGATTACTCGGCATCGAGATCCTTCTCGATGAGAGCGGCGATGGCCTCAACAGCCTCGGCGTTGTCGGAGGTCACAGTAACCTCGTCGCCGTGCTCAGCGCCCATAGCCATGATGGAGAGACTGGAGGCAGCGTCGGCCTCGTCGTCCTCGTCAGCGCCGACAATGAGGAGCTCGATGTCCTCGTCGTAGTTGCTGGCAGCCTCGGCGATGATGGTAGCCGGGCGAGCGTGAAGTCCGACGGAGGAACCGACCTTAACAGTCTTAGAAGCCATGCTAGAGATCCTTTCAAGTTGGGTAATAGTGCAGCGTGGCTGGTACGTGAGCAAACGAAAACCCGGCAAAAGCCACGTGTTCTTTTATTACGCTACATCGTACCCGAGAATGGCCCAACCGTGACCGCTTTGTGCGAAACCGGGCACCGCTGTGACGTAAATCCCACAAAAGAAACCCCGCAGCTCGGATGAACTGCGGGGTGGGAAAGAGGGCGGAAGCTAGGCGTGAGCCTCAGCCTTTGCTGCCTCGGCCTGCTTCTCCACGATCTTCTGCGGCCAGACCATCTTCAGCAGTACAACGGCTGCAGCGGAGACGATGACACCAGCGATAATGGAAATCAACCAGCCGATCTTCGGTTCGATGGCGAAGAGGACGAACACACCACCGTGTGGGGCGCGGGAGCCCGCTCCAAAGAGCATCGACAGCGCACCGGTCACTGCGCCACCTACCATCATGGACGGGATGACGCGCAGCGGATCAGCCGCGGCGAACGGGATCGCGCCCTCGGAAACGAAGGACAGACCCAGCAGCCAAGAAGACTTGCCGTTCTCCTGCTCCGCCGGAGTGAACACGCGCGGGCGGACGAACGTGGCGATGGACAGTGCGATGGGCGGAACCATGCCGGCAGCCATGACTGCAGCCATGATCTTTAGCGAAGCCTCGTCACCAGCGGACAGCCCCGCAGTACCGAACAGGTACGCAGCCTTATTCACCGGGCCACCGAGGTCGAAACACATCATGAGGCCGAGAATAATGCCGAGCAGGACAGCCGACGTACCCGTCATGGAGTTCAGCCAGTTGGTCAGGCCGTTCATGATCCCGGCGAGCGGAGCGCCGAGGAGGAAGAACATTGCAAGGCCGACGATGAGGGATGTGAGAAGCGGAATGATCACCACAGGCATGAGCGACGCGATGACGCGGTGAACCTTCCACGAACCGATCCACCACGCCACAAAACCGGCGAGAACACCGGTAACCAGGCCACCGATGAAGCCGGCGCCGAGGAGTACAGAAATCGCACCACCGACAAAGCCAGGCGCGATGCCTGGGCGGCCAGCGATAGCAAACGCGGTGTAACCAGACAGCGCCGCCACGATGAAGCCCATGGCCATTTGTCCCGTAGCGAAGAGGACGGCACCGAGGTACAGGCTAAACCCGGCCTTGGTCAGGTTTATCACCTCACCATCGACAGTGATGTCGTGACCCGGGAGGTTCGTGATGGAGTAGTCCTTCACGATAGTCTCCCACGCATTGGCCATATCGTAACCACCGAACAGGAAGCCAAGGGCCAGGAGCAAACCGCCCGCCGCGACGAACGGAACCATGTAGCTCACACCGGTCATGATGGCCTGCTGGATGCGCTTCGGCCAGCTCAGCGACGAACCGGAATCGGCCGCCTCCGCCTTGGCTGCACCGGCATTTCCGGAAACGCGGTGTGCGTTCGGATCCTTGCTGGCCGCAATGGCCTCTTCAATCATGATGCGGGGCTCATTGATGGCGCGCTTCACGCCGGACTCAATAACGGGCTTCCCCGCAAAGCGCTCGCGATCCTTCACTCCCACGTCGGTAGCGAAGATCACGGCGTCAGCAGCGGCAATAACCTCGGGATCCATCGGCGTCACAGCGGACGAACCCTGCGTCTCGACGGTGAGCTCCACGCCGTCCATCTCGTCGGCGGTGTTGGTCAGCGAGTCGGCAGCCATGTACGTGTGGGCGATACCCGTGGGGCACGCGGTAATAGCCACGATACGGGTCACGGGTGCGGCTGCGTCCTCCTGCTTCTCAGCGGGGGCGGCGGCTGCCGCTGCAGCACCAGCACCAGCCGCTGTGGCCTCCGTGGAAGCCGGCTTCTTCTTTTTCTTTTTCGGCGGGTTGTTCAGCACCTCTGTGATGAGGGCAACGACTTCCTCGTCAGAGCCAGCGGCGCGGAGGCTGGCCACGAACTCCTTGTTCACCAGCGCACGGGCGAGCGTGGACAGAATCTTCAGGTGTTCGCGTCCGCCGCCCTCTGGGGCAGCGATAAGGAACGTAAGATCTGCGGGGCCATCCGGTGCACCGAAGTCCACCGGGTCCTTGAGGCGAGCAAAGCCGAGGGTTGGCTCGGTAACCGCCGCACAGCGGCAGTGGGGGATTGCCACACCGCCGGGCACGCCGGTGTGGGACTTGGCCTCGCGGGCATGTGCAGCCGCAGCAAGCTCGTCGACGCTGGTTGAGCGGCCGGCATCCGTGACGACGGCAGCGAGCCCCGAAATAACCTCGTCAGGCGTGGAGCCGAGATCGGCGTCCAACCTCACCAAGGAGGGGTTAATAATCTTTGTCTCCATTAGTCAGTCGATTCCTTCGATTCAGTGACCGTGCATCCAGAGGGTGCACGATGAAATGATGTCTATACGTTTTACGATTACAGCGCGCGGGCTGCGGTCTGCTCCAGATTGATCTGGTCGGGAGCGGGAATCGTTGTTCCCGGCAGTGCTGTCGCTGCGGAACCGTAGGCGACAGCCATCGCCGCACTCTCCACCATCGGCTTTCCCAAGTGGCGGGCACGCAGGAATCCAGCAAGGGAGCTATCGCCAGCGCCCACTGTGGAAACTGGATCGGTCGGAGGGGGAGTGGCGAGGAACGAGCCCTCGGGCGACACAAGCAGAGCGCCGGCGGCCCCGAGAGTGATCAGGGCTAGCTGAACGCCCTTGGCCTGAAGCGTGTTCGCTGCCTCGATAACGGGGCCGTAGGAACCGTTCTTACCAGCAGTCTCCAGTGCGTTGCCGTCGATGCCGAGGATCTGCCCAAGCTCGAAAGCATTCGGCTTAATAAGATCCGGGGATGTCTCCGGGAACGAGGCTGCCAGTTCCTGCAGTGGCCGATCTGAGGTATCGACGCAGATGAGCACCTTGGGAGTCTCCCGGCGGAGAACACGCACCATGTGCGCGTACCAATCGGTCGGCAGACCAGGTGGCAGCGATCCTGCGAAGACGACGATGTCTGCTTCGCGGGCCTCCTCCAGAATGGCGTGTTCGAAAGCAGCGCGCTCGTCTGCAGACAGCTCCGCGCCACCCTCATTCAGCTTCGTCGTCGTTCCATCGGGTTCACACAACGTCACGTTTGTGCGTACCTGGCCAGCGATGTCTACGCGACGCTGGGGAACACCGGTACGATTTAACAAACCGATGAAATAATCGTCGGCGTGCGCTGGGAAAATGGCCTTGGTTGGCACATCCGCCTTGTGCAGCGCGACCGATACGTTGATGCCCTTGCCACCGGCAACGGACTCGTGGCCCGTGAGGCGGTGGACAGAGTCTCTTTCCAGGAAACCTGGAAGATACAGCGTTTGGTCAATTGACGGGTTAGCCGTCACAGTAACAATCATGCAGTAACAACCTTTATGTTGTATTGGAAACAGGTTTCTAGAAATTCCCGTGGCGCGTGAATATCCGTCACGATCGCGTCAACCGTGGTCAACTGGGCGAAGGTGACAAGAAAGTCGCGTCCGATCTTGGAAGAATCAACAAGGGCAACCGTCTTCTTTGCCGAGCGAGCGATGGCGCTCTTAACGGCAGCCTCCGTTGGATCCGGTGTAGAAAAGCCGTGGGAGGGAGTCACGCCATTTGCAGCGATGAAGGCGATATCTGCTCGTAGTGAGTAAAAGTGGCGCGCGGCCGCCTCGCCAACGATTGCCCGTGTATACGGCCGAACGTTGCCACCGACGACGTTGACACCGGTAAGCCCGCCACCAGAAAGAATCTCAGCGACCGGCATAGAATTAGTCACAAACGTGGACCCTTTGTCCGGTGACGAATGGCGTAGAGCTGCTGCGAGGGCAGCGGTAGTAGTCCCGGCGTCAATTGTGATGGAACACGGCCCCGAGGGGATCAGCTCCAGTGCTGCACGAGCGATAGCCGATTTTTCCGGCACGTGCTGCTGTGTCTTATCGGAGTACGCGGTTTCTTCGCGGTAGCTTGGCGCAGCGACCTGAACAAGGTTTGCTGTGTAACTATCGGGCTCACTTCCCTCATGTGTCGGCGGTATTGCTCCGCCGTGCACTCGGCGTACGAGACCCATTTTTTCCAACTTGGCTAAATCTCGTCTCGCCGTCTCGGGGGCAACGCCACACGCCTTTGCAAGCGATGGAACGCTGACATGGCCGTCTCGAGCGAGCGAAGTTTCAATGAGCTCTTGGCGTTCTGAAAACCTCATGCGTCTCCTCCTTCCTAACATGCGCCACACCACCCAGCGTGAAGCAGAGCCTGATCTGGTGTTGTCCTATCGACTTCACTTGGTGCGATCTTTGCGATCCCACTTGAAAACTGAGGGAAACCGGACATCGTGAGAGGTGGGAAATTCCTCTGGGGTGTACCCGGAATGTGGCAGTCTACAAAGTGGTTAACGACCTGTGCTTACACTGTAACGCGCACATGTGTGGATTAGAAGGTGTGCATGAATAATGAGACTTAGGACACGTGCAAAATGTGTGAAAACGGGCAAAGGTTGAGGGGTGCGAAGAAAAGCCGAGGGAATGTGGCTTCCCTCGGCTTGTGCGTTGATGTTTAAGCGTCTGCGATAATGACGTTGATGGAGCGTTCTCGCATCGCGTCTACGAAACTCTGAGGTGCTCCGGTATCGGTGATGACAACGTCGATGTCATCAAGGGAGGCAAAAGAGACAAGGTAGTCGGAGCCCATCTTGGTGGAGTCGCACAGAGCGACAACGGTGCGGGCGTTGGTGATCATTGCTCTCTTCACCGCAGCCTCCTGGCTATCGGCTGTGGACAGTCCGTGGTCCAAGGTCAGCGCGTTGGTGCCGATAAAAGCGACATCTGCCCGCATGAGCGCCAGAGCGCGCAGTGCCGTATCGCCGACTACAGCCTGGGTGATGGCTCGAACGCTGCCACCAAGCAGCTGGACCTCGTCCAATCCGGCAGAGGCAAGATCGAGTGCAATAGACAGACAATTAGTAACGATGGACCACTTCTTAGCGTCCGGGTGCTCTGCGAGCATGTGGGCCAGTTGCATGACTGTGGTTCCCGCATCAAGGAACATTCCTCCTTGTGGTTCAGGGAGGAACTTCAGTGCCGCCTTGGCAATATCGTGCTTTGCTCCCGAAGCGCTGCGTGCGCGGATGTCTACGCTTCGTTCCGTGGTCTGGTAATTCTGGCTAGCAACCGCGCCACCGTGAACGCGGTGAACGGCACCCTCCTGATTGAGGACAGCGAGATCCCTACGGATTGTCTCGGCAGTGACGTTAAACCTTTCTGCAAGCTCGGTTACGTTCACGCGACCTTCGACCGCGGTCAGCGAGGTGATCTGTCGCCTACGTTCTTCTGCATACACTTGTCGGTCACTCCATTCCTAGCTCGGCCCTGCAGTAAACCCCTTAAGGGCGTACCCGGTCTGTTTTGTGCCACGCTTTGCGAAATACAGAGGATTACTCACCGCAAATCAGCAGCAATCGGGCATTGATACGGTGTCTCCTAATCAAAACCAACACTATTGTGGCATTAAATTTGTGGGATTGCTTACGTTCGGGCATGCGTGTTTGGTAATTCGTCGCGAAGATGGGCAGTGCCAGAAGCCTGCCCTAAATTTGAGGAACCCCTCTGTAGTGCGAAATTAAGCGTCGTAAGAAGATTTCGAATGGGCAAACAAAAATGGTTAGATGTCTATGCGGGCATGCCTCTTACCCTCATGTGGGGGAGAGGGGAATGGGGCAAAGAAAAACCGTCCAGTCGATGAAAAACTCGGCTGGACGGTGCGGAAGATTTTAGTAGCTACGGAAAACGGCGGTTACAATGCCGAGAATCTCTGCGTCATTGCCGGGAATCGGGTCAAAGCTTTCGTTGTAGGGCAGAAGCCACACGCCCGTCGAGTCCTTGTGGAATTCCTTCACCGTCGCTTCGCCGTCGATGAGCGCGGCTACAAAGTCGCCCTTTTCTGCGATGGACTGCCTTTTGCAAATGACCCAATCGCCATCCATGATTCCGGCGTCCTTCATCGAGCGCCCGTTAACTTCCAGCATGAAAAGTTCGCCATCACCTACGAGTTCTGATGGTAGAGGCATATATTCCTCAATCGTCTCCTCGGCGAGAACGGGGAGACCGGCGGAAATGGTCCCTACAACAGGGATGTATGCCGGTGCAACGAAGCCTTCCTTGAGTACACCGTCCTCGTCGATAGAAACTTTGGATTTCTCGGGTGCGGTTTCGCGGAGGTGACGGACATCTACGGCACGGGGTTTATTCGGATCGCGTTTAAGGAAACCCTTCTTCTCGAGCTCCTTCAGCTGGTAGGCAACCGATGACGTGGACTGGAGTCCAGTGGCATCACCAATCTCGCGAATACTCGGCGGATATCCACGGAGGGCGACGGAATCCCTAATTACCTCCATAATGCGCTTTTGGCGGTCTGATAGCACTCGCTGGTCAAGATGTTTCTTCCCGCTAGCGTGCTCTGCGCGCTTCTTCCTCGTTGCCATATTCTTCCTTACCCGCGTCTTGCAATTGCCGGTGTGATTATGGATCGACCGTTGCGTTCGGTGATGTCCATTATCGAGTTCTTAGTCTAGCAAAGATACAACAGGTGTTCGAGAGGGGAACGGGGGTGGGCAGTTCGGACGGCGCGAACGAGTCTTTACAAGGACGACCACATGTTCTAATATGGGGCATGTGTTCGAAAACTAGTGAAGCGTGTGTGTGTCGATATGTAAAGTAGGGCCCGCACAGAGAAGAAAGCGTAAGGAAGGTTTACTATGGCTATTGTTACCAGTGGATTAAAGGGCGCGAACGGGATGGTTGGGTACCGCCGCGAGGTGGCGTGCCCGGTTGCTGTGTGGAATGGCGGTACGCCAGTAGGGGTGCGTCGCAGTGGCCACACTGTTCGAACTTTACATGGCGAACATCGAACATTCGCACGAGCGGATGAAGAAACGGCACGCACGCACAAATCATCGAACGAAAATACGGTGGGTGCACATACGTCTTCGGTGTCGTCGCTCACAGCAAAGATGAGGGATATGGGTATTGGGCTTCTTTTCGGTCTCGTACTTATAGGCTCGCTTTTCATCGGATCTGGGGAGCAGACCCCTAACAATGACATCGCGCAACTCGAAACGGCCCTCGTTGCGCAATAGCCCGCATCGATGGGGGCTTCCCCGTTGCTTGGCTAAACTGAGGGGCACAGCAGTGGAGTGGCTGCTCGTGGTTTAGTACACGCGATGAGGAGAGCTATGCATTGTCCGTTTTGTAAATGCTCCACCAGCAGAGTCATTGACTCACGGGTGGTAGATCAGGGGAGTGCCATCAGGCGCCGGAGGGAATGCCCGCAGTGTAAAGGGCGTTTTACGACAATGGAGCAGGCAGTGCTGCTCGTCCTTAAACGCAACGGACTGACGGAGCCTTTTAGCAGGGACAAAGTCATTCGCGGAGTTCGTCGTGCCTGCCAGGGAAGGTCTGTGTCGGAGGATTCGTTGAAGAAGCTCGCTCAAGAAGTGGAGCTGACCGTGCGGCAGAAAGGATCCTCGCAGATACCGGCAAACGATATCGGCAAGGCTATTCTGCGTCCGTTGAGGGATCTCGACGAGGTTGCCTATCTTCGCTTCGCTTCTGTTTATAAGTCATTCGACTCGGCAGACGATTTCGAGAAGGAAATCCGGGCGCTGAGGCGCGACGAAAGACGGGAAAATCGGCTCTAATGTGCAGCTAGAGCGCGGTGATTTGTTTAGAGATCTTCTTTTCCGATACTTTCGTCGCCGTGCCAAGACGTTGCGCGAATAGGCTCACTCGAAGTTCCTGGATGAGCCAGATGATATCCTTCACCTTTTTGCTGTGCCGGGCTGACTTCGGAAGCCGATTGAGCTTTGAAGAGAGCTGGCCGGCGAGCCGGTCAATAATGTCCTGCCGTTGTTCGTCTTTTTGGGGGTCGGCCTCGAGATCGTCGAGTCGGATTCGTGCAGCTTGAATGTAGCGCTGGAGATGTGTGAGCCTCTGAATCCCGAAGGTGGACACAGCGTTCTTCGGAACGATGATGTCGAGTTGTTTGCGAATGTCATCAATAGCAGGTCCGTCCCAATGGGTAAGTTCCTCACGGAGAGCCTCATATTCGTAAAGCGCCGGAGCAAGTGCTGTCACCGTTTGCCGAACATACGAAGGCACCTCGGCCTTTACCTTTGTCTTAAGCTCTTCGAATTGTTCGGGTGATCGGACAGGGCCACCGTGTTTGAGCATAAGGTCACGGATCGCCGCGATGCGGGCATCGTTGATAAGACCGTCGGCTCCACCGTGTGGGTAGTTTTCAACGGCTACCCTTTGTTGGAGTGGCAGACCCTTGAGCATGGACTTGGTACCGATAGTCACTGCGGAGATCAGCATGGTCATTGTGGCCTGTACCATCGACGCTTCTGCTGCGGCTTTTGTAGGCATTGCCTGCACCTTGAAGCCACCTTGATCGGCAACAAGGGCTGGGTATGCAGTTACGGTTTGCCCATCGACTTCTGTGTCAACGGTTTCCGGCACATCTCCTAGGTTCTCCTTCGTCCATGATTGCACGAGACTTGACGAAGATGATCGGGCAGCTTTGCCTATCGACGATCGAATCTGACCCGAACGTCGGTTCTGCAAGGCCCGGAGGTCCTTGTCCGAGTCTGTGATTGTGCCTTGCTTGTCTACGGCCGCGAATGTTACTTGCACATGAGGAGGCAAGGAGCCGAGATTGAAGTCAGTTTCCTCCAGGTTGCGCAGTCCGAGGGAGCGGAAAATGGAGGTAAGCTGCTCCACGAGTGTTCCCTCGTAGGGAATCAACCGTGGCAAGACTTTAGCGGCGTAATCAGGGGCCGGTACGAGGAGTCTGCGATACTGCTTGGGCAAGCACCGGATGAGCTCAGTAACTAGTTCCAGGCGCAGGCCGTGCACCTGCCAGGTGAATGGTTCCGGATCGACAGTAGCAAGAAGAGGAAGTGGAATCCGCACCGTCACACCGTCAAAGGGAGACCCGGGCTCGAAGTGGTAGGACAGCTCAAACTCGAGCGATCCCTGACGCCAGGCATCTGGGAAACTCTCCTCGGCCACCGTATCGGCTTCGGGGTTGATGAGCTTGTCAATGTCGAAATCCAACAGGTGGGGGCTTTTCTGCTTTCGCCTCTTCCACCAGTGGTTAAAGCGGATCTCTGACGTGATGTGGCTGGGCAGAATCCGATCATAAAAGGCAAATAGGGTGTCATCGTCCACGGTGATATCGCGACGACGAGCCTTTTCCTCCAGATCCCGCACCTGTTCCAACTTATCCTGGTTTTCGTGGAAGAAGCGGTGGTGCGTGATCCATTCTCCCTGAACCAGTGCATGACGAATAAACATGTCCCGTGCAGCTTCCTCATCGACGGCACCGTACTGCACGAGGCGGTCAGCGATAATCGGAACTCCGTACACAAGGGTCTTCTCGTGTACCATCGCCGCTGAACGCTTCTTAGACCAGGTCGGTTCCGAATACGTCCGCTTGAGAAGGTGTGGAGCCAAACCCTCCACCCACTCCGGATTGATGGCTGCGACGCCACGTGCCCACAGGCGGGATGTGTCAACGAGTTCAGCAGCCATGATGAATTCCGGAGGCTTCTTTGCCAGCCCCGAGCCGGGGAAAATGAGGAAAGATGTGCCTCGTGCGCCGGAAAACTCCTTGGAATCGCCTTTCCTCACACCGATGTGTGAAAGCAAACCACTGAGCAGTGCCTTGTGAATGGAATCGGAATCCGTGAAGTAAGCGTGCGCTGCGTCCACAGGCGACAGGGGAGCAGCACCAGCTGCGGCCTTTTTACTCTGCCGTGACCCTTCGCCACATCCTAGATTCGGAGGTGCAGTGAGGTCTGGGATGTCTTCGCACCACAGCGCGTTTGTGTCCACGTTCCAGTACAAGTCCTCGTACACGCTGACAAGTTGGCGGATGAGATCTCGCCACTCGCGAGAGCGCATGTAGTGCAGGTATTCGCGTTGCAGGCGTTTACGAAATTGGTTACCGGAGAGCCTGGATCGAAGTGAACACAGGTAGGCCCATAACGCCAGGTATCCCATGAGGTCCGATCCCTTGTCCTTGAATCGAGAGTGCATCTGGTCAGCTTGCTGTTGCTTGTCCAGCGGACGTTCACGAACATCCTGCAGTGTGAGTGCTGCGACAATGATGGTAACAGGGGCGAGTACATGCATTTTTTCAGCTTCAATGAGCATCCGGGCCAGGCGGGGATCCACGGGGATACGAGCGATTTGTCGGCCAACGGCGGTGAGGCGAGGAGATTCGTCCCCCGGCTTTTGCTCATTAATAGCACCGAGCTCGAGGAGGAGCTGGATACCGTTGCGAATCGACTTTTCATCTGGGGCTTGAACAAACGGGAAGTTGCGGATGTCGCCGAGTCTGAGCAGTGCCATCTGGAGAATGACGCTTGCCAGATTTGTTCGGTGGATTTCTGGATCCGTAAATTCGGGCCGGGACGCGAAGTCTTCCTCCGAATAGAGCCGGATCGCGATGCCGTTGGCTACACGTCCGCATCGACCAGAGCGCTGGTTGGCGGATGCCTGACTGGTTGGTTCAATCGGCAAGCGTTGCACCTTGGTCCGGTTGGAGTAGCGAGAAATTCGGGCCAGTCCGGTATCCACAACATAGTGGATGCCCGGAACCGTCAGAGACGTCTCGGCGATATTTGTAGCTAATACGATACGGCGGCCTCGGTGAGGGGAGAAGACGCGGTGCTGCTCTGCGTTGGAAAGCCTGCCGAATAGGGGAGTTACCTCGACGTTTTTAAACTTCCTGGCCGAGATAGCATCGAGCGCGTCCCGGATGTCTCGCTCTCCGGCAAAGAAGCAGAGGATGTCTCCTGGCCCCTCCTGCATGAGTTCCTCTAGAGCAGCGAGTAACCCATCGAGCTCATCGATGGCTACCTCCTTATCGCCGTGAATCTCTACGAGCGGACGGTAACGGATTTCCACGGGGTAGGTTCGTCCGGAAACTTCGATGATCGGCGCGGGTCTTCCGCTACGATCCGCGAAGTGGCGGGCGAAGCGTTCCGGATCGATGGTGGCTGATGTGATAATCACCTTGAGGTCCGGGCGCTTGGGCAGGAGCCTTTTGAGGTAGCCCAGGATGAAGTCAATGTTGAGCGACCGTTCGTGTGCCTCGTCGATGATGATGGTGTCGTAGGCGTTGAGGAACCGATCACGCTGCATTTCAGCGAGCAGGATGCCGTCGGTCATAATTTTTACGGCGGTGTGGGGGCCCACTTTGTCATCGAAGCGGATTGCATAGCCGACAGACTCCCCGATGTTCTGTCCAACCTCCTCTGCAATTCGCTCTGCTACTGTACGGGCAGCGAGCCTCCGGGGCTGGGTATGGCCAATCATTCCGCGGCGACCGCGCCCGATTTCGAGACAAATTTTAGGGATTTGGGTTGTTTTGCCGGAACCGGTTTCGCCGGCAATGATTACTACTTGATTATCGCGAATCGCAGCGGCGATATCGTCAACTCGTCGACTCACCGGTAGCTCCGGCGGGTACGTTACCGTGGGAATGCGTGAGGTGACCCCCGCGATTCTCTTCTCCGCGTGAGTGAGGTCCTTTTTAATAGCCTCGAGCGCACGGTCGGTGCGAGCTTTTTTCAGCCGTGCGCGAAAGCGCCTTTCATCCTGGATGCGGACACTGGCGAGGCGGGCGTACAGAGATTTCTTGGACGTCGATGAGTTAGTCATGTCGCCGAACATTCTAGGTGGTGGTACAGGGACGTACCAAGTACGAGACAAAATAAAGCCGGTGTGCTACTAAAAGGTAACACACCGGGCGAGGGGCTAATGTGCCGAAGAACCGGCCTGAGCCTGAAGACTACAGTCCGAATGCCCTCCTATAGGTCCTTTTCCGGGACCGAGTCGTAGGCGTTCTTGAACACAGTACCCAGCTGCTCAATTTCTGCTGTGCGCGAGCTAGATGAACGGTGAACAAGGCCGATAGTGCGACGTGCGCCTGCTTCCGGATCGAAGGTGGCGAAAGCCAGGCCCGGGCGGTGAATCTCCGAGTGGAGGGCCGAAACGGGGAGAAGCGTAGAGCCCATGCCATTGGCGACACACTGGACGACGGTAGTGAGGCTGGCAGCGCGGGTAACCCGGCTGTACACACCTGGCTTGACATCGGCAGCTCGGCAGAGATCGATGATCTGGTCGCGGAGGCAGTGCCCATCGTCGAGAAGCAAAAGTTCCGTATCGTTGAGAGCTGTGATCTTGAGATTCTTGGCACCGGCTAGGTCGCTGTCCTTCGGAACGACGAGAACAAAAGGCTCCTCGTACAGCGGGATGTCAATGAGGCCGGAGGTATGCGATGGCAGGGCCATAAGGTTGACGTCAATGTGTCCGTCGCGCAGGGAGTCGATAAGGTGGTTCGTCTGATCCTCGACGATTCGTGGCTTAAGCTCGGGGTACTCTTCTTTGAGCGCGGTGAGCGCGTTGGGGAGGATGTACGGAGCCACTGTCGGGATAATCCCGATAGTTAGCGGGCCGGTCAGAGAACCGTCCGCGCCCCGCGCATGATTGTAGAACGCGTCGGCAGCTTCAAGCGTCTGCTTTGCGTAGGGAAGAAGAGCCTCTCCAACCGGGGTGACAAGCACGCGTCGAGTAGAGCGCTCAATGAGCTGGATTCCTAGACCGTTTTCCAGTGCAACGAGTGCCTGGCTGAGAGACGGTTGGGAAATATTCAGCTTATTTGCCGCTGCGCCGAAATGCTTGTTTTCCGCAATAGTAACGAAAGTGCGGATTTGGGCCAGAGTAGGTTTGTAGTCTTTGTTACTCATACCCATACAATAACCTATCGCTGGCCTTCCTAACCAAACTAATCACAGACCAAACTTAAAAAAATTCTTATTGAAAAATATAAGTGCAGGCCAGCGGGGGTAAAAACTTGGAGGTGAGTTATGTCACATCCTGCCGTTAGGTTGCTTAAGTGGTGAAAAATTTATTTCTCGTTAGTGCTTGGCACGCGCGTGGTAGCACCGGGCCTTAGGGCTAGAAACTGCACGTAGTTCGATGTTGTGAGGATGCGTGAAAGAGTCTGGCAATCTACTGTGGGTGTGTAATTTTCTGGATAAATAAGGCAGAAATTGGCCTAAAGTGGAAATTTTTCTAGATAAAAGTATTGCACAATGTTTCCGCGACGAGCAAATTTGGAAAAATCCAGGTCAAAGATTTGTGTGACAGTGCCTATAAGCGGATAAGCTAATTAATTTTTGGGACGTGTCCTGCTAGTCGCTGGGTAATGGGGGCGGAACCTAGTATTGCCTTACTTGACAGCTATTCGCGGAAGGAACTTTGAGGGGGAGGCGATGATGGCAAGAGAACTAGCGCGCGGAAAGCAACTGAACCGCCGCCTCGTAAAGGAACGTCGCGCCGACGATAGCGAAGATAGTACCGGACACCATGTCTATGTATGAGCCAGCTTTGAGTAGCCGTTGCTGAATCGCCTGCGTAGAAACAACCACTGCGAGGAGAGAGAAGAACACAAGCGTGGATAGTGACATTACAGCAATGATGGAGAGCGATACGGCGAGAGAAGGATCTGGCGGAACGAGCGGGGCGAAAAGGGAAAGGAGAATGAGCAGAAACTTGGGATTGGAAAGGTTGGTGAACAGACCGACGCGCACGGCCTGCATGATGGAGCGATTGGCTTCACCATCGCCCTCGTTTAGTAGCCGAAGATCGTTATTTCTGTTTTTCCACTCGCGCAACCCGGCGTGCGCTGTTTTGAAACCGAGGTAAAGGAGCCAAAGTCCGCCCAGCCCCTGAACGACCACCATGAACGAAGGGTGCGTGACGAGGATTGCTGCAATGCCCGCGACGGTGATCGTCACCCAGATGATATTTCCGATGGTGATGCCAACGGCTGCAGCCAGTGCACGCGATCGGGAGCGAACCGCTAAGCGGAGGACAAGAAAGATATCCGGTCCGGGTGCCACCATTCCCACGCAGTTGAGTACAAGCATGGTTACAAGCATCTTTGCCACGATTCGGATCCCTTCCAATATAAAAATCGGCTCATCGTTTTGCTCTGTGGACGAGCCTCGTTTGGTTATACCATAATGGCAGGTAGCTGAAGGGGGGGGGCAGGTCAGGTACGTCAATCCGCCGGTGCACGAGCGGACGCGGCGGCTAACGGTGGTTGGCCGACGTGCGTCTAGGCATCATCTGCTTCAAGCAGGTGAGCGCGCCCAAACATGGCAGCTGTCTCCCTCGCCGTCGGGTGACCGAGGTCAAGGTGTGCACCGGCCTTTTTTAGGTCCGTGACGATAGCGTCTTCGCCTTTGAACAGGGCGCCAGCAATAATGGACTGGTTTCGCTTGTTGAGCCTGTTAACATCGGCGCCGAGATCAATGAGGCCGCGAACCGCCGCGCGATTACCGCTGTACGCGGACAGCATGAGGAGTGTATTACCGTCCTCGTTGGTGAGATCGACGGGTACACCCGCGCGCACATATTCGAGGAGAAGCTCCGCATCCTCTGGTGTCGTGGAACGGGCAAGGTTGAATATTTTGGAGGCAAAGGCTACGGTCTCCTCGTCCATGCTGGGAGAATTCTGCGGGCTGGAGTTGTTGGTCATATGCTATCTTCCTAATTCTGTTCGATGACTAGGGAACTGAGCCGGACCTCTCCCTCAGCATCGGATGCATCGAGATCGACGGTTCCCACGAAAGCGAACGATCGATCGTCTTCCGGGTCTTTAATTATCTGTCGCACATGCCACGAACGGCCGTCCTCTTCCACACGGAAATACTCCTTGCCACGGGCGGCAGTGGTGAGGTCTACGTCGTCGTAGTCATCAAAGTAGTCGTCGAGTGCGAGGGAGATGTCAGGTTTGTCATCCAGATAGTCAATGAGCTCATCGAGTGTTTCCTCCTTCTCCAGGGCGAAAAGTTCAACCACGTGGAAGAAGTAATTGCGCACCATAATTGTGAACGCGCGTCGGTTCGCAGTGAGCGCGTTGGGATCGGTGACTCCAAAGGCCAGCTGCTTTTCCACTGTATCTTCTGACACAGGCGCATCCGGGTCTGCCATTTGTGCCCATTCGTCGATAAGCGACGAATCTACCTGCTGGATGATCTCGCCTAGCCATACGACAACGTCATCGAGGTCGTCGGTGTAATAGGCCTCAGGAACGGACTGTTTGAGTGTTCGCCAGGCATCAGTGAGGTAGCGAAGTACCTCTCCCTCCGAACGGGAAATCCCGAACTCGGCTACGAGATCAGAGAAGGTGAGGCCGTGTTCAATCATGTAGCGCACCACAGTCTTTGGCGTGAGCTCGTATTCGTGAACCCACGGGTGCCCTGCGGCGTACGTTTCATAGGCCTGGGTGAGAAGCTCTCCCAGGGGTTGCGGCCAGGTGACCTCATCGAGGATGGCGCGTCTCTCGTTGTAATCAACACCCTCGTCCTTGAGAGCAGCGTTCTCCTCACTGCGCTCTACGCGTTGCTGAGCCCGAAGAAGATTACGGGGATTTTCCAGAATGGATTCGAATACGCTGATCACATCCAGGGTGAAGGTGGGGGACTCCGGATCCAATAGCTCTAGCGCAGCGAGGGCGAACTGTCCGAGAGGCTGGTTGAGGGCGAAGTCGCGGGGCATGTCCTCGGTCAGCTCCACGCCGTTATCCGTGGACACGACTCCCGCCTCGACAAGCCCGCGGTACAGCTCGATTGCGGTGAGAATATCCCGGTTCTGCTGCTTACGCGTGTTATGCGATGTGCGCAACAGGTGGCGAAAGTGCTCGAAGGTGTCTCCCGTGCGGGCCAGCACGTTGATGATCATAGAGGTACTGACTCTGAACTGGCTTGTTAGCTGCTCAGGGGCGGCGGTGGTGAGCTTGTCAAAGGTCTCATCGCTCCACGTTACCTCGCCCTTCTTTACCTTCGCTTTGCGCAGTTTCTTGAGTTTCTTTTCGTCTTGTCCCGCTCGCTTGCGAAGTTTGTAGTTCTCAATTTCGTGTTCTGGGGCTTCAACGATGACGGTGCCCAAGGTGTCAAATCCAGCACGGCCTGCGCGTCCGGCGATCTGATGGAATTCGCGGGATTTGAGCACTCGACTGCGGAAACCGTCGTATTTAACGAGACCTGTGAATAAGACAGTTCGAATGGGGACGTTAATGCCTACGCCCAGCGTATCCGTCCCGCAGATCACTTTGAGCAATCCCGACTGGGACAGCCGTTCCACCAGTCGCCTGTACTTGGGTAGCATGCCTGCATGGTGGACACCGATGCCCTTGCGCAGGAGGCGGGAGAGTGTTTTGCCAAATTTGGTGGTGAAACGGAACGAGCCGATCTCTGCGGCGATGCGTTCCTTCTCCTCTTTGTTGCAAACATTAATGCTCGTCAGCGCCTGAGCCTGTTCAAGGGCTTCTCTCTGAGTGAAGTGCACGATGTACACCGGCACGGTGCCGGACTCCAGAAGATTTTCCACCGTTTCCTGGACGGGTGTGTACACATAGTGGAATTCAAGCGGAACAGGCCGTTCGGAACCTGTCACCTCGTTGGTGTCCCTTCCGGTGCGCTCAGTCAGATCTTCTCGCAAAGCGGTGGTATCACCAAGAGTGGCGCTCATGAGAAGGAACTGAGCCTTGGGGAGCTCGAGCAGTGGTACTTGCCATGCCCACCCACGTTGAGAATCGGCGTAGTAGTGGAACTCGTCCATGATGACCTGGTCAATATCGGCTTCAGCACCATCTCTGAGAGCGATGTTGGCGACAATTTCCGCGGTTGCACAGATGATGGGTGCCTTGCCATTAACAGTGGCATCACCTGTCATCATGCCGACGTTTTCTGGACCGAACATGGAGCACAAGGAGAAAAATTTTTCGCTGACAAGCGCCTTAATCGGGGCCGTGTAAAAGGAACGTTGACCGCGCGCCAGAGCGATGAAGTGAGCGGCGTTTGCCACCATCGATTTGCCGGAGCCGGTGGGGGTGGACAGAATGACGTTGTCCCCGGCCAGAATGCCCAGCGCTGCTTCTTCTTGGGCGGGGTACAGCTCGATCCCCTTGGAGCGGACGTAGTGGAGGAACGAGTCGAACGTCGCCTCGTCGACAAGCGATTCGGGGACCTCTTCGAGGTCGGGGAGCATCTGGGAGAGATTCACCGGGGACGTCCTTTCTCATCATGCAGTCGACTGGCTATCCATCCGAGGGCGTGCGAACAGTGCGCCACCCCGGATGGTTTCCAGAGTACTTGGGCAGGCCCACGCACGGTGACACCTGTCCAGCGGTTGTTCCGCTACTGGTGGTCGTCAGTCTCGTCGTCGGCAGAGGGAGAGCCTTCTGGCTTGTCGACGCCCTCCTCGGTCTCCCTATCCTCGTCCGTTTTTCGTTCGTGGTGCTCCGGATAAACAGCCGTTTCCTCGGTGAAAGAGCGCAGTGCTTCCCGTGGGTCGGTTGTGCCCGGGGCATCGGTCCTCTGTGCTGACGGCTCCTGCGTGTTTTCAGAGGCACGGGGCGGAAGCGCGCCGGGCTGTGGCGGAGTTTCCCGATCGGACACGGAAGCGAGGAATCGTTCAAACTCCTCACCGAGCTCTTCCGAGGTTGGGATTGCGGCTTCGCCCGGCAGTGCCATGCCCGGGTGTGCTTCTTGGAATTCCGCTAACCGCTCGTCGTACTGTTGCTCGAGAAGTCCAACTACTTGTTGAATCTCCCCGTTCTCGGCGGTCTGCTGGTACAGCTGTTCTTCCACCTTTTCTGCGTCCCTCTCCAGGACGTGGAGGGGGAGCTTCACGTTCGCGATGTCCTCTACGGCACGGAGGAGGTTGAGGGTTGCCTCGGGGTAAAAGGAACCGGAAACGTAGTTCGGCACCATTGCTGTGTACCCACCCGTTTTCTTTCCGCGCCTTTGCAGCACAGATTCGATCGTCAACTGCGCAGAACCGGGCAGGTGGACGATGGAGTCAAAGAAGATGTGTTTGTTCTTCAACGCTGGGAAATTGCCGTGTGCGGATACGACCATCGGCCGCGTGTGCGGAACCGCCATGGGAGCTGAGTATAGGCAGATCGTTTTGTCTACTCCGTACTTCTCCGCCAGATCTGCGACGGCCTGGGAGAAGCCGTCCCACCTAAGATCCGGCTCGGGACCAGACAGGAGCAGGAACGGGTGTCCTTCGACATCCCGCAGGACGCGGAGACCCAATTCAAGCTTGTCTACTCGGTCGATGTGCGAGTCCCGCAAGGTGACAGTTGGTCGCCGAGAACGATAATCGATGAGCTCGTCGTTGTTGAAGGATGCGACGAGTCGATTGTCGAGTGCGGCGAGCAGGTGGTCTGCAGCGGCTTCCACAGCATGCCCGGCATCGGCATAGCCTTGAAGAGCGACAATCATTGTGACAGTGGATTCGTGTGCGCCGGACACCTCCGGTGCTGGATATTCAAGCTCGTACATGGAGCGTTCTTTATCGGCCATGAGCTATTCCTTTCCATCTCCTCCACAACACAATGTGCCCGTAGCGTGCGAGCCCACATGCGTGTACGTCTCTTTGTGTGTAGCCATAAGCTACACCACGGTGGCATCAGTCTCGAAGTGCCCCGCACAGCCCGGTGGGGGGCCGTACAGTGAGGAGCCAAACCATGAGGTGTGTCAGCCCTCGCTCTGCCATAAACGAAGATCCCCGTTTCGGTCTCACCAGGTTGATTGGAGTCACCGCGAGTCGCCACTCTATGTATCTACAACAACGGTTACCTCGCTGAGATTATTCCCTATGCGAGGGAATCCATGCCAGTGTGCCTGTGGAAGCAGAGACACGTTTGCCAATGTGGTGTGGAGATGCCTCACACCAGTCGACGCCCGCCGGGTACAAGGTGTGACCAAGGGCACAATAGAAAAATATTTCATAAACCTATCAGACGAGGAGGGGAGCAATCTCTCCTGGTGGCGTGTATGTACGTTTCGCAGTTTTCCACAAGCTAGGCCTCGGCCCTGCATAAGGGATTATTGATATGTTTGAAAAGGCGCTGCTGGTGGCATGGTGCAGTCGCGGAGGTTTAGGGATAGTGAAGTCATGACAAAAAATGTTCTCGGCACACCAGCCCAAATTTTCGCAAATATTCCCGGTCTCCTGGGATTCTTTCCTGAGGAGTCCGTGGTTTTTCTCAACTTCACAGCAACGACAGCAGGCACGAAAGTCCGTCTGTCCCTCGATTTTGCATCCCGCGCCGACATCACAGATTGGCGCTCGATTGACCACGCTTGTGACATCATCGCACAGCACAAACCAGATTCCGTTTGGGCGTTGGTTATCGCCAAAAAGACCGATCCTTTCATCATTGATGAGACCTTGGATGAGATCGTCCAAAAGGCAGGTGAAACAAACTTCCCTCTGGCTGCAATCTGGGTAACAGAGGAGATCGCGACAGGAACTCCGTACTTCCTCGCCGGCACCCTGACAGGCGAGGATGGCACAAGTGTCATCCCCGATACCGGTGTCTGGGAGCACGGAACAATCTGTGATGTGGCGACTGCAGTCTCGACAAAGCAGATGGTGGGCGAGGGGAATCTTCCAGAGCTCACCCGGTCCGATGTCCTTGCTCGTTTCGCCCATGGGAACCCGTATGTGACGCTTTCCTCGTCGAAGCAAAAGAAGTTGACGCAGAAAGCACGTACGCTTGTAGGCGACATTCGCTTGGGCGGAAGCTCGTATGAGGTTCGCAACCTGTTTGTTGACTGTCTCGATGCTGCACGTGACGCGGAGTCGGAAACCGCTCTATTGAAAGCGAAGGATGCTCTTCTTTCGATGATTACGCTGATGAGCGACAAACTCACACGCGATCTCATCCTGGACATTGCTATCGAGCGAGCTGAGGACGCGCGCATGTTGTGCCTCGCGGTGGCAAAAACCGCGACAGGATTCGCAAGGCACAACGCGCTGTGCGTTTACGTGCTTGCAAGCATCGCGGCAGATGCAATGACCCATAACTTCGCCGCAGTCGAGGTAATCCTGAAGGAAGACCCGCAGCATGTACTGGCGCAGTGCATCGGCCAAGCGTGCATGCATGGGATTCATAGTGAGCTCCTGGAAGCCTGCCTCGAAGGAACCCACGAACTGCTGTCCGATATCGATGGCATCGACGACGATGACGACTATGACGATGAGGACGAGGACGATGACTTTGAGGAATTTCCGTACACCCTCTATGGAGAGAGCGCCATCGGTGGTGAACACCCTCCCGTGAAGGACGATGAGAGCGTCCGCTCTGAAAACGGGGGTACAGAGTCAACCGAGTGCGTGGGAAATGACACGGACGTTGCCGTCGACACGTGTGCGGATGGCAAGGTCAGAAAAGCAAGCTAGTCTCCGCACGGACGCTGTCTCCTTGCACATCGGGAACCAACAAAAGTGAAAGGTCGTGGGGAAGACCAAGCGGGGACGGGGACTGCGGGGGATATCTGGGGATAGGAAAGGAAAAAAGGGGAGTATGACAAGGGGGAATCGATAAGCATGACACGGATCCGATCGCCTGCCACGTTGGTTGCGGTGTTGTCACGATGAAAAAGTTCGATGCCAATAATACATCTCTGGCAGCACGATTGTGAATCACGAGCACATCTGTGACGGCTAACGTAGCCAGGTGCGTGTACTCAAATAGAAAAATGCATAGTGTATCTACCAAAACATGAAGAAGTCGCGTACCTCTGCAGGGGGATAGATGCCGGAGGGGGTGCCCAGGCATCGAATGGATTCGGAGGACAACGTAATCGGAGGTGTGAGGTAGGGATGGTGCAAATCGGGGAACGTGGGGGAGTTCATCGGGGGCATTCCTACCCCGACGTCGGCGGGTAGGGGAGGAGCCCGTGGGGGAATTGGTAGATACTCTCGTGGAACGCTTCGGGGGCGGCGTTCCACGAAAACAGTGCACACCTCGGGGGAATGGGATCGGGGAGAGAAAGGAGAAATACGAGCGGGATAAAAGAAAAGGAAAGACCAAGGGCCTGCGCCTGTTACCTAGCGCAGGCCCTTGGCGTGCCTTGACGTGGTTTAAGAGATGGCTATGCCAGATCCCGCAGCAGTCAGTGGCTGGAACGGTCCTGTCCCCCTCGGTCGCTCCAACCGTCGCTATCACGCATGTGTGGCAAAGGTCGTCGTACTGCACCCGTTCTTCGGACGGGAAAAGCGTTCCGGATATGAGCGCGCTGCGTGACTTGGGCACACCTTCCGAGATGGATCCACCGCGGGTGCACACGCAAAGGTTAGGCGCAGGGTTGCCTACTTACGGAGGAAATGCATGTCTGCGTTCTTGGTGAACTCCCAGGCATCCTGCACAATGTTGTGCAGGGTAGTGCGGGTCGGGTTCCAGCCCAGTTCCTGCTTGATTTTTTCCGAGCTAGCGACAAGTACAGCGGGGTCACCTGCGCGCCGGGGAGCGACTTCGGCGGGAATAGGGTGCCCGGTGACTTCCCGGCACGCCTCAATAACCTCCTTGACTGAGTACCCGTCGCCAGAGCCGAGGTTATAAATCCGGTGTGTGGACGGCTGGTTTGACGTTAGAGCAAGGACATGGGCATCAGCGAGATCGCGGATGTGAATGTAATCGCGGACGCAGGTACCGTCCTTTGTCGGCCAGTTATCACCGAAAATCTTGATATCCTTGCGGGCTCCGAGGGGAACCTGCAGGATCAGCGGGATCAGGTGGGTTTCAATCTCACGATTCTCGCCGATGGAACCGTAGGCACCTGCAACGTTGAAGTAGCGGAGACTCGTTGCGGCCAGCCCATAGGCAGTGCAGTAGGAGGAAATTGCGTAGTCGATGGCCAGCTTCGTGGCCCCGTATGGGTTCGTTGGCTGTGTGGGGAAATCCTCTGTGATCGGGACTGTTTCCGGCTCGCCGTACGTGGCGGCGGTTGAAGAAAAGACGAGGCTGGAAACATCGTGTGCGACCATCGCGTCAAGCAGTGTGAGCGTCGTGACCATGTTGTGGTTCCAGTATTCGGCCGGCTTTTCCACAGATTCACCAACGAGGGACCGGGCGGCGAAATGGAGCACGCCGTCGTAGGAATCGGCGGAGAGGACATCATCGATGACATCTCGTACGTCGCCTTCAACAAGATGAGCATCGGGATGGACGGCATCGCGGTTACCAGTAGAGAAGTTGTCTACGATGGTGACATCGTGGCCTGCTTCAATAAGGACTGCCGTGCACACACTACCGACGTAGCCTGCGCCTCCCGTGACAACGAGTTTCATCTGTAAAAACCTACCTTTTTCGTGGTGGTGAAGGACACCGTTGTACTCTGCGTCTAACTGAGGGCTCCGTGACTGTCGACTGCGACAGCGGAGTAGGAACCGGCAGGTACTGGTGCACCGGAACAACGCATACTAGTCTACAACGGGCAGTACTCGTACAGGGTTTCCCCGCAGATAGACGTGATCGTCTATCGTGGATCGCGCGTTCGCCCACATTTCTGATTCGCGTATAGAAACAAGAAAGAAGATATCCCCAGACCACGCGAGCATCTGTGTCCATGGGCGTTGCCCGTAGTCCTGAGAGTTATCGGGTTCTCCGGTGGTAAAAGCGGAGAAGATGCCCAGCGATTACGGCCCTGACAGCAGGCGTGATCAAGCGTAGGGGATACGAAAAGAGGTGCCGGGGGTTTGTTGGCGGCACCTCAGAAGTGAGACACTGGGGTTTAGTCTTCTGCTGGGTATATCCTCACCGCGTGAACTATGTCCTCGGGGAGGGAAAAGCTGGACCCGTTAGCGATGATTTCGCCCCATGCTCCATGATTGATTGCGGTAAGCGGGCTTCCTGGCCGAAGGCCAGCCTCGCAGAAATTGCGGAAAACACCCTCATTTATCTGGACAATCTCGTGTAACTGAGCAAGCGTACCGTTGACCTCTTCCTCTGGAGGGAGATCCACGATACGGGTTCCCAGTTTGGCGGGTTTTTCAGTGTCCGCGTGGGCATCGAGTTCGTCTAGACCAGGGATGGGGTTACCAAAGGGGGACACCTTTGTTGTGGAGAGCACAGTAGTCAGGAGGTTTTCGACATCATCGCTCATTACATGTTCCCAACGACACGCTTCGTCATGAACCTTGTTAATGTCCAGCCCAATAACTTCGGACAAAAGGCGCTCCGCAAGGCGGTGTTTGCGCATGACAGCTGTAGCTCGCTCGCGGCCCTCCTCAGTCAATGTGAGGCGTCGATTCGCCTCCACGACGAGGAGGCCATCGCGCTCCATGCGGGCAACCGTCTGGCTAACAGTGGGGCCAGACTGTTCGAGACGTTCCACGATACGAGCACGAAGCGGGGGAACACCCTCCTCTTCGAGCTCGAAGATAGTCCGCAGATACATTTCCGTTGTATCGACAAGTTCCTTCACGGAATGCGCCTTTCAGTCCGGTCGTTTTGTTAATATTTTACCAATAAATAACGGGGTTTGTGTACGCTGCCCAGCACATGGCTTGGTGACCCACAGTCTACCGCGAACTGGGGGAGGAGGGACTGATAAATCCCGAAGTGAAAAGTGGGGAGGTTTGCACGAGTTGTCCGCGCGGGGCGGGACGTTCGCGCATACGCGACATCAGTGCGGAGGCTCTTCTTCATTCTCAGGGGTCACACGGGCAAGGGTAGTGAGTAGCTACAGGGCACTCTTTCTGCCAGTGCGCCTGTCTCTCAGTTTTGTCCGTCACCGCCCAATGATTGGGGAGAGCCCCTGTGGATGTGGGCGCATCGCCGAATGATTATGCCGGGGATTCTTTCGAATCTGCGGCATAAGTCTGCGGTCATGTTTACTCATGGTGGGGCCCCTGCGGTCAAAACCGGGGGCTCCATGTCTGGACGGGTAATGAGTTTTTTACGAAAGAGCGATGCCCTTTTGCTCGGGAAGGGTGAACGCTGCTGCAGCGGCTAGAGCAAAGGCGACGCCGAAGACACCGAAAACAGTGATATGCCCACCTAGCGCGAGAAGGGGCGGCACGGTCAGCGGAGCCAAAATTGAGCCGATGCGCCCGAAACCTGCGGCGGAACCCGTTCCACGCCCGCGCACAGATGTGGGGTAGAGCTCCGGTCCGATGGCGTAGAGCGCGCCCCACGCGCCGAGGTTGAAGAAGGAAAGCAGGCATCCGGCGAGAATAATGGTCCAGCTGGTGGTCGCTAGGCCGAAGAATACGGCGGCGACAGCTGAGCCGGCGAGGAATACCGACAGGGTGCTTCGACGGCCCCAGACCTCAATGAGCCAGGCTGCGGCTGCGTAACCGGGGAGCTGGGCAAGAGTGATGATCAGAGTGAAACTAAACGAGCGGACAAGGGTGAAACCTTGATCCATAAGCAGCGAGGGGATCCACGTGAATGCTCCATAGTAGGAGAGTGAGACGCAGAACCAAACGCACCACAGTGCAGCGGTGCGGCGTCGCAAAGCGAAAGACCAGATGCTGTGGGTGGCGGAGGTGGCGGGGAGATCCTCCTGCGGGGGCTCTGACAGTGCGGCGGGTTCATAGCCCTCGGAGCGTGCTGCATCTTCGAAGCTAGTAACTACTGCCTCTGCTTCTGCATCTTTCCCCTTCAGCTCGAGGTAACGCACTGATTCCGGGATTTTGGCGCGAACGTAGAGAGCATAAAGCGCGGGCATCGCGCCCACAGCGAGGCCCCAGCGCCAGCCGCTGTCGTGATGAGCGACAACAAATGTGCCGATGACGGCTGCTGCGATCCATCCGACGGCCCAAAATGCCTCGAGGAGAACCACAATCCTGCCACGCACATGCCGCGGGGAGAATTCGCTTACCAGGGTAGATGTGACCGGAAGCTCGGCGCCCAGGCCCATTCCCGTGAGGAAACGGAAGATAAGCAGCATCGTCACCGACGTGGCAAGCGCGGAGGCGCCTGTTGCCAGGCCATAGACGAGAAGGGTGACAGAGAAGATGCTTCGTCGGCCGTATCGATCAGCGAGCAGGCCACCGAAGGTGGCTCCAATCGCCATGCCGATAAACCCGACGGAGGCGATCCACGATGTCACCGTCTTATCCAGATGCCAGTCCACCGCGAGAGAGGCGATGACGAAGGAGACCAGTCCCACGTCCATGGCATCGAGGGCCCAACCGAGGCCGGAGCCGAAGAGTAGTTTCTTATGCTTGCCTGTAAAAGGGAGTCGATCCAACCGCTGGGCTCGGGTTGGAGTCGACGTACGAATATCCATGGGAGAAAACTTAAACGTCTGCCGAGTTTCGCGGTAGCAGTTTTACAAAATTTCACGAATTTGGGGGTAAGACACTATTTTGCAAGAAAAAGGACCGCGGGCTCAGATTAGTGCCAGATAATTAGAATCGTGTTCGCGACTGGGAGGCAGCGGCCCTCGCCGTCGTGGATGCCCCGTGCCTCTACTGTTGACTTTCCTTTTTGACTTCTTTTTTTAGTTAAAGAAGCCCGCCAGCAGGCGGGCGATGATCCCCATGTTGGGAGTGTTTTTAGACGGCGTAGGCGCGGAGCTTTTCCGCCCGCGATCCTTCGCGGAGTTTAGCCATGACTTCGCGCTCGATTTGGCGGACTCGCTCGCGGGATAGGCCGTAGCGGCGTCCGATCTGGTCGAGTGTGCGAGGGACACCATCGTCGAGTCCATAGCGCATGCGGATAACATCCTGTTCACGGCCCTCGAGGGTATCAATTACCGCGCGGATGTCGGAGTGGCGCAGCGAGACGACAACAGCTTCCTCGGCATCGGTTGCCTCGGAGTCCTCAATGAAATCACCCAGAGGGGCCTCCTCGTCTGCGCCAACGGGCATGTCGAGGCTGACGGGGTCACGAGACTGGCGGAACAACATCTCGATCTTGTTCTCGTCGATGCCTGATTCTTCGGCTAGCTCTTCGTTGGTCACCTCGCGTCCGAACTGCTGGTACATCTCGCGTTTGATACGGGAAAGCTTGTTAACCTGCTCGACAAGGTGAACGGGAAGCCTAATAGTACGGGACTGATCAGCCATTCCGCGGGTGATCGCCTGGCGGATCCACCACGTGGCATACGTGGAGAACTTAAACCCCTTGGCGTAGTCAAATTTCTCCATTGCGCGGATAAGCCCCAGGTTTCCCTCCTGTATGAGGTCCAAAAGTGGCATCCCGCGGCCTGAGTAGCGCTTGGCCAAGCTGACAACGAGGCGCAGGTTTGCCTCGAGCATATGGTTTCGCGCCTTGTCTCCCTCGCGCGCGAGTTCCTTTAAATCCCGCTTCATAGCGCGGGTGGGCTTATATTCCGGATCGTTAAGGAGATGGCGGGCGTATAATCCGACCTCTACTGTCTTTGCTAATTCCACTTCTTCCTCAGCGGAAAGAAGCGGGGTCTTGCCGATTCCGTTTAAATAGACGCGGACGAGGTCTGCGGCTGGGTTATCGTTGGTTTGGTGGCGTCGATTTCGCGGATCGACCTTGTTGTCTTCCTGCTTGACTTGTGTTGTCACTGGGCAACCTCCAACCGATCGTCGTTAACTTTCTAAAAGGTTCAACGGCTTTTCATCCGTGAAGGTTCCGCCGACCGTTGGAACACCCCTAAATGGGGGTGGGTCGGGATCATGGTAATGGCAGAGGGGCGATGAAAAAGGGGAGGTCACGGCCCATTTGCTCCGTTGTTAGGTGCGTTCCAGCGGCACGGGAAGGAGTACTGTGGTTGGTCCGGTGAACCGTCCGGATGCCGGGGTAAGCGTTCCGGTCAACGGTTTCGTGGGAGGGGATAACACAGTACGAACTCTGTCGGTGGTCAACCGTCTACTTGACCAGGGGGAGTGGCGTGCGTGGTCTGTCATGCATCTAAGTAGTCAATGTGGCAGGGAACCTGCCACGGGGAACTGCCCATCCGCAGGGACTGCCGATGGGCTGTGTGGAGAGATGTTTAGCACTCGACCAGGACAGTAAAAGGACCATCGTTGACCGACGAAACCTGCATCATCGCCCCGAACTGACCGGTCTCGACTGTGAGACCGCGCTTTCGGAGATCCGCTGCGATTTTGTCAATGACAGGCTCTGCATCCGGACCGGGAGCAGCATCTGACCACGACGGGCGGCGACCCTTGGCCGTCTTTCCCATCAGGGTGAACTGGCTGACGAGCAGAACTGGAGCGTGGGCATCCGTGACTGATAACTCGCCGTCGAGGATACGAAGCTCGGCAATCTTGCGAGCCATCGTCTCCCACGCCGTGCCAGAATCATCCCGTCCAACGCCGACGAGAGCCAAGATACCTCCAGTCTCCGGGCAATCGATTGCTCCCACCACGGTTCCGTCCACGGTCACCGAGGCCTCCGTCACTCGTGTTAGTACAGCGCGCATGCTGTCGCTTCCTCCTTTTTCGATCGTTGTGAGAATTGTATCTAAAGTGCGTGCCAGGAGTGGGCTGGCTGGTGGCTTCATGTCAAAGGGCAGGAAGGGGTACACAGCCCCTGGTGTGTTCTTTCGGTATCCGCCCTTACCGCCTAGCCCAGTAGTGGTGCACCTCACCGTGCGCGAGTGCTACAGCGTTAAAGCGGGATGAGCGGGGAAGGAGAACCGCGCGCGGAGGAGTCGGGCGACACAGATAGGGCTGACAGATGCTCATCTGGCTTATTGGAAAAACTGCGGCGACACGAGGTCAGCCGGTAAGACCATGCCGTGCTGGACAAGAGCAACGACAAGCGGGATGACCTGTTGCTGAAGCTTCTTCTCGTCCAGGCCGTGAGCCATCGCGAACAGACCACAGACCTCCCCCAAAGCGAGACCTTGAGGGTGTAAACCAGCTATGAGGGTGGCGAAATCATCGTCAATTTCGTGCGTGTAGGAAAACCCATCGGTGCGGGTCAGTCTCAGTGCGGCTTTCCTCCACCCCGACCCGGCTTCCGTATCGGGGAGGGACACATCCTCCTTAGCCACTGTCGGTCGGACGAGGTACGTATGCTCCAGCATGGATTCTGGCGACTGCTCACGGAGCCACTGGGCTCGCGTAAAGAACTCCGCAACCTCCGGCCCCGTTTTCGGCGCCAGTGGGGTGAGAATCTCCTCTGCAAGAACCTCACTCGGCTGAGCAGCGGAGAGCGCACTGAGGTGGATCATTCCCAGTCCGATGCGCGTGATTCCATTTTCTGCGAAGTAGGAAAGCCACGTGTGCGTCGTGCTCCGGCCCTCATCCGAGCGCGGATCGATTCCCTCGTCGCGCAGGAACATAGCTGTATACGCGGCCGGAGACACCTCATCGCGCTGGATTGCCCAACAACACACCCCGTTATCGGGCACGAAGGAGCCGACATGGTGTTCCCACGGTTCCCCGTCATGCAGTGCCCACGCGCCGAGGATATGTGCCGTGCCCCCTTCTGTGAGATAGTCGCGCACCGATTTCACAACGAAGCGCGTGGCACCATCCAATTCGAAGGTGGACTGTCGGTAGGTCTTCGCGGCTCCAGGCGGTGCGATGACAAAGGGCGGGTTGGCGATGATGCGATCGAATCGCTCGTTCTCAATGGGCTCGAACCAGGAACCCTTGACAAGGTGCGCGCCTGCCCCCGCGAGGGTGAGCTCAGCGAGGTCAAGAGCTCGTTGGGAAATATCCGTTCCCCATAGTTCCCGGGCATGCCCGACCTGTGACAGTAACAGAGTTCCGGCTCCAGTGCCCAGGTCGAGCACACGCGCGACTGGGGTGGTAGGAATCACGTCAAGCATGAGGCGGGACGCAGCGCCGAGCCCCATGACGTGATCGTCGGCGAGAGTGCGGATGTGCATCGACGGATCCGGATCTGAATACACCCAGTGCGTCGCCCCATCAATCGTGTGTGGACGAATATCGCACGTGAACATATGGAGATGAGATCCGTCCGAGGACCCGGTGGTTTGTACTACGAGTCCTGCCTGGATACAACGGTTGAGCACGTCTGATCCGAGTGCTGCGCCCAGGTCAGTTGGGAGGTGGAGAATCGCCGCCCGAACAATGTGGTCGATAGCTCTTCCCCCGGCGGTTGCCACTTCCACGGGAGCAGGCTCCCCGCGAGTGATACACCCCATGACATCGGTGCCAAGGTGCTGTGTCAGTCCCTCCGGCGTAAAACCACACGCCGTAAACACACGAGCGAGATCGAGGCCCAACGCCTCACGTGGAGATGTGGTGTGGTCTTGTCCGCCTCGCTGTGGCTGCGTTCGTCTCATGCGTTCCATTATCTACATATCAGTTCGTGTGTTCACGCGAGGGCTCCGTTTCAGGTAACCTCATGCCCGAAAACCACAACTCGAGGAAAACGTGGGCGAAAAAGCGCAGCGGGAGCCCCGAGCGTCGACAAGCAAAAGACAGGGAGGGGGAGGTAACCAGATCAGGAGGGAGACGAAGAATCCTCAGTGCGTGGGGGGCATGTCTTCGCGCCGGGTGCTACCGGGCTCCAAGGCAGGAGGTGATTGCTGGCCTCCATCTGCAGGAATGGGGGCGTGGAGCGCAGCGTATGCGGAGTGGGCCTGCTCGGCGCGGAACCGCTCGGGCTTGTACACGTTTTGCTCACGCTTGTCGCGGGGTTCGCCGACGCCGTTGGCGATGACGACGCTTATCCAGGGGAGCGGAATGGAGATGAGGAACAAAACCCAGCTCAGGAGAATGCTGTGCCAAACCAGGTAGGTAATGGCGGACATAATGAGGAAGGGGATGCGCATTCCCTGCAGCCACATGTAGAGCACCTTTCGATGCTCGTGATTCTGCCACGGGGTGCGTTTTTCCTGATCTGTGATGAGCTCTACGGAGGACGACCGCCGAGCATGAGCGGACCACCAGTGGCGCAGGCGGGAACCCTGACTGGTGTCATCGTGCGATTCCTCTTCGTCAGCGTCGATAACGAGCGAGGAGAATACACCAGTGGTGTCCGTGGTGGTTTCCTCACGATCGTCCTGCCCAGAAAAAGGCGAAGACGACGCAGAGTCATGCGACCGAGATGCCTCAGCATCGCCGGGGTCATGGCGCGAAGAATTCTCGCCTGGGTACGGGCCTGTCATATCCACAAGATTAAACCCAATTGAGCATTTCCGGGGAAACTGGGGCATGATAGGGGGCGTGCCTACTTCTACGAAAACGATTGAGCGCCCGGATGTGCGTGAGGATACATCCACGTCAGACGACACCCCACGGTTTTTCCACTACGTAAAGAAGAATCAGATCGTTGATTCCGCGATTAGTGGCAAGATGGTGGTTGCTCTCTGCGGGGAGACCTTCCCTGTGCGGAAGCAGGCGAAACCCGGATCCCCCGTGTGCCCCGATTGCGAACGAATCTACAAGAGCCTGCGTAAAAGGTGAGTATGGGGCTACGTAACTGGCAAAAGCGTGCGCTGGATACCTACCTCCGAGACAACCCCAAAGACTTCCTCGCCGTGGCTACCCCCGGCGCAGGAAAGACGACCTTTGCACTAACGGTTGCGTCCGAGCTTCTTAGACGCAGGATCGTGAACAGAGTGATTGTCGTTGTGCCTACCGAACACCTAAAAACACAGTGGGCGCAGTCGGCGGCGCGTTTCGGGATCAGTCTGGATGCGCACTTTTCTAACACCGACGGTGTGAACCCTGCCATGACAGGCGTGTGTGTGACGTATGCACAGGTCTCCATGCACCCCTACAAGCATCACGCCGTGGCTGAGGCGAAGAAGTCTCTCGTTATCCTCGACGAGATTCACCACGGTGGCGACGCCAAGAGCTGGGGAGAGGGCATCCGCATGGCCTACGCAGATGCTGAGCGGCGCCTCTCGCTTACCGGTACTCCGTTCCGGTCCGATGACGCGGCTATCCCATTCGTCCGCTACGGTCCCGATGGCGACGGGCACCTCGTCTCGCAATCGGACCACACCTACGGTTACGGTGACGCGCTTGCCGACGGTGTTGTGCGCCCGGTTGTCTTCCTTGCTTACTCTGGTCAGGCTCGATGGCGCGACAGCGCGGGGGAAGAGTACGAGGCTCGCCTCGGCGAGCCTCTCAACGCGGAGCAGACCGCCCGCGCGTGGCGGACGGCTCTCGACCCCAAGGGCGATTGGATCCCCGCCGTGCTGCAGGCAGCGCAGACGCGCCTGGAGCAGCTGCGTCAAAACATGCCCGATGCTGGCGGTCTGGTCATTGCGACCAACAAGGAAACCGCCCGCGCGTACGCCAAGATTCTCGAATGCCTGTCTCGGTCTCCGGTTACTGTTGTGCTTTCCGACGATTCCAAGGCGAGCGAAAAGATCGCGAACTTTTCCGGCAACCAGGACGAGTGGATGGTGGCGGTGCGCATGGTCAGTGAGGGCGTGGACGTCCCGCGTCTCGCGGTCGGCGTCTACGCCACCTCCGCCTCAACACCGCTGTTTTTTGCCCAGGCGATTGGGCGTTTCGTGCGTTCCCGCATGCCGGGGGAGACCGCTTCGATCTTCCTTCCCTCTGTGCCCGTCCTCCTCGACCTCGCAGCGAAGCTAGAGCAGTCTCGTGACCACGTCTTGGGCAAGCCCCACCGTCCGTCTGACGGCTGGGATGACGAGGCACTCCAGGAGGCGAATAAGGAGAAGAACGAGCCCGATGCGGAGAAAGGCTACGAGTCTGTATCCGCGGAGGCGGAGCTCGATTCGCTGATCTACGACGGATCGACTTACGGCACCCCCACGTTCACCGGATCCGATGAGGAACGCGACTACCTTGGCCTTCCCGGGCTTCTCGACGCTGACCAGATGCGCGCGCTCCTGCGTCGGCGCCAGGAGGAGCAGCTGGACAAACGGGAGCAGGAACGAAAGCAGGAGGAGGCGCGCCTGGCAGAGCAGCGCAGGAACGCTTCGCCAACTGGTGGTGTCGCCGCCGCGAAATCCCGCGTTGCTTCGCAGGAGATTCCGCGCCTGCGCAAGGAGTTGAACGCGCTCGTGCAGATTGCCGCTGCCCGTAAAGGAAAGCCGCATGCCCAGATTCACACGGCGGTGCGGAAAGCCTGTGGTGGCCCTCCGACATCGATGTGCACCGCCGCTCAGCTGCAGGCCCGCATCGATTACCTCCGTAGCTGGTAGCACCCGACAGCGCCGGCACCGGTCTAGCCACGCCGGTACCGGTCTAGCTGAAAGGCAACCGCCGAATAGATGAGCACAGAAAGTCCAACTCGCGGCGGATAAACAGAAGACACTCTGACCCCTTTAATCGGATTCGGTTCGCGAACCTGGGCACCGATTGGAAACCGAAGTTGCGAGGCACGTGTTATCGACGCTGTCGCATGTTCGATACCCTCTGCCCGCGCAGTGTTTTCTGATCGATGTAGGTCAGCGAAGCAAAATTTCGGGATGTGTGGCGAACCACAAGTGCTGAAGGCAAACCAACACCTTTGGCGATAGCCTGGAAGGGAAAAGGGCGCAAAAGCTGTGCGAAATAACTCGCTTTCGGCACGATGCGCCTCTGGCAGATAACGCAATTTCACAAGCATAGGAATGGATGTATGTCTGAACAGATCCCCTCTCCAGATAAGAAAACTGATGTTCCAGGTAGCCCGTATCCAGCGGGGAATGAGACGGCGTCAAGTAATTCCGCACCAAGGAATTCCGCGTCAAGTAACGCCGCGTCAAGCAACGTCACATCACACACGACCGTGTCTGAAATTAGTGGCAAAGAACAGAATTCATCACACGCGAAGCAAGCCGATGAGCGTGCAGCCGCGAGTATCTATGGGGAAGGAGCATCAACAGTTGACGAAAGCACCCAAAGCCCCACGTCAATCCGGTATTCTCCGTACACCTCTGGACCAACGCAGGATACGGATCGCATAAGCACTCCGCAACGTGACGTACGTCTCCAGAGCACTGTGCCGACCTCTCAGCAATACTCGCCCTGGGCTTCCGAAGGAGCCTCGCCATCTGTAGTCGGCTCGCAATCCGATTTTTCTCAGCCGGTCTCCTCACTGAGTTCGGATCAAAGAGAATCTTCTTTGGCTGCGCACAGCCTGAATGCGACCGCACAGGATGATGGAAACAGCTCACGTAGCGGTTTGCGTGACTTCGCGGTAGCGCTGTTCGATTTTTCCTTCACCCAATACATCACCCCGAAATTCGCCAAGGTAATTTATACCGCTGCGGTTGCACTTACCGCGGTGTTTATCTTTTGTGTCGTCATTGGTGCTTTAGGGACACTGTTCTCCGGGGGCGTTGGGCTACTTGAGGGGCTGATCATTATTAGTATCGCCACGGCCGCCGCTGCGGGAAGCGCTTTTTTGAACATAATCTTGCTGAGGGTCGGTCTTGAACTAGCCGTGAGTGTCGTCCGTCTAGCCCAATTCTCAGCCGAAAAAAGGGGAAAAGCGCAACGGTAAAAATCCGGTAGCTCAGAATAATCTTGCTCATTATCCACTATCAGCACGCCAGCGCATCACCATGGCGCAGCACTACGGCACATCACTGCGGCGTAGCACTGAGTGCTGTTAGAAAACTGCCTGCATCGGCTGCACAGGGAAAAGAATGTGGATGATGAGCTCTTCCCAAGGCTCATAGGTAGCGCCGATGCGCGCGGGTCATGGGGGCTCCGTGACAGCAAGTGCAGAAAGAACACGGCAAAAGGGGCGGAAACCTCCTTGTGGTTTCCGCCCCTGTGCTGTGGTTATCTCAAGTTACTCGAGGTAATCCCGGAGAACCTGCGACCGCGATGGGTGACGTAGCTTGGACATCGTCTTGGATTCGATCTGGCGTATGCGTTCGCGGGTAACCCCATACACCTGACCGATCTCGTCGAGCGTACGCGGCATTCCGTCGGTCAAACCGAAGCGCAGCTTGACCACGCCTGCTTCTCGTTCCGAAAGAGTCTTAAGGACATCCTGGAGCTGATCCTGGAGCAGTGTGAAGGACACAGCGTCCACCGCGACGACGGCCTCGGAATCCTCAATGAAGTCACCCAGCTGGCTATCGCCTTCGTCACCGATAGTCTGGTCGAGGGAAATCGGCTCGCGAGCGTACTGCTGGATCTCGAGGACCTTCTCCTCAGTAATATCCATTTCCTTGGCCAGCTCCTGCGGGGTGGGCTCGCGGCCCAAATCCTGCAGCAGCTCACGTTGGATACGTCCGAGCTTGTTGATCACTTCGACCATGTGCACGGGGATACGAATCGTCCGCGCCTGGTCTGCCATGGCGCGGGTAATGGCCTGGCGAATCCACCACGTCGCGTAGGTGGAGAATTTGTAGCCCTTTGTGTAATCGAACTTTTCGACGGCACGAATGAGGCCGAGGTTACCCTCCTGGATAAGGTCGAGGAAGGCCATTCCGCGACCGGTGTATCGCTTTGCGAGGGACACTACCAGTCGGAGGTTTGCCTCAAGCAGGTGGTTCTTTGCTTTACGTCCATCGCGAGCGACCGTGCGAAGATCCTTCTTCTGGGAATTCGCCGGCTTCTCGTGGCTCTCCAACCACTCTGGATCTTTGAATTGGTTGAGAAGATGAGTGGCGTAGAGTCCAGCCTCAATTCGCTTGGCAAGGGATACCTCTTGCTCCGCGTTGAGCAGTGCTACCTTGCCGATCTGCTTCAGGTACGCACGGACTGAGTCGGCCGACGCTGTTAGCTCAGCATCTTTACGTGCCTGGCGGAGAGCAGCTGATTCTTCCTCATCCCAAACAGAGTGCTCTTCTTCGTCTTCGTCATCCACATCAGCGTCGGCCCCTGTATCGAGCGGATGGGCCTCGTCATCAGTGTCCTCGTCGAGCTCCTCGTTCTCAGTGTCCTCGGCGGCCTTGGTGTCCTCGTCCTCTTCTGTCTTCTTAGACGAGCGACGAGTTGTTTTCTTCGCCGTCTTCTTTGCAGATTTCTTTGCTGACTTTTTAGTGGTCTTCTTCGTAGACTTTTTAGCCGTCTTTTTCGTCGTTTTCTTGGTCGCCGGGGTGGCTTCCTCGTCCTCGGTGCCCTCACTATTGGCGGGAGCGTTGGTCTCCTCCGTTGGGGCAGACGTGGAAGCTGCCTTGCGAGCAGCGGCGCGGGTTGTTTTCTTCGCGGTTTTCTTCGCTGTCTTCTTAGCGGTCTTCTTTGCCGCCTTCTTCGTTGTCTTCTTAGCAGCAGCGGATGCCGAATCCGCGCCCTCGCCAGCAGTCGCTGCGTCTACTGCCTCATTATCTGTAGGTGTGGATACAGACTGTGTAGCCTTGCGGGGAGTGGCCTTGCGGGCCGTCTTCTTAGCAGTTTTCTTCGCAGGAGCCTTCTGTGTGTCAGTGGCTGCGTCGGTGCTTGCGGCAGCAGTCGTGGAGGCGCCTGCTTGAGAGCTGGTTGCCTTCGCTGTGCGTGCAGTGCGGGTGGCTTTCCGCGGAGCCGCTTTTTTAGCGGTCTTCTTCGCGGTGCGCGCAGCCTTTTTAGCCGTCTTCTTCGCAGGAGTGGATGTAGTCACAGAGGTTCCCTCCTGAGACTCATTCTGGGTTTTATCCGAAGATTCAGTGGCTGTCACGTACGCCCTTTCGCTTCAACTACAACATTGAGTCCGTCACCAATTGCGCCGGAGATTTCTCGCGGAAATACTAGTGACTGTCTACGGCCTACATAGTAGTTCGGGTGCTTGCAAGGCAAGAACTGACCCTACCGTCGACGATCGACCACCCAGTATAGGTCAACTTTTCCGAGATTGTGATTTTTCCTCCCCCTAACCTGTGTGAAGTTTCTCACAATAGTCTGTTCTCTTTAGGGGGAAGTGTGTATATAGCCGTGAATGGTTGAGGAAGTTGATGGGTGTGGCATTGACTTTCGCTGCTCCACACCCATCGTGTTTTTACGGACGCAGCTTCCTCTCAGCCGCGAGAGCTGCACCAATAATGCCGGCTTTGTTTCGCAACTTCGCCGGGACAACGGGAGTTTCGCACGTGAGGTAGGGGACCCACTTATCTGCTTTCCTAGAGATACCTCCTCCAACGATGAACAAAGAGGGCCAGAAGAGATGTTCGTATTCGTTCAGGACTTTGGAAACTCGTTTAGCCCACTTCTTATACGAGAGATCTTTTTTCTCCCGGACGGCACTCGAGGCGTACTTCTCTGCCTCGTGCCCGTCAACAGTCAGATGTCCCAGCTCCGTATTCGGGTACAACGTACCGTCGATGAGCAAAGCGGTCCCAATTCCGGTGCCGAGGGTGACGAGGATGACAGGGCCGTGACTGGCCTCTGGGACGCCATACGTTACTTCCGCAAGGCCGGCGGCATCGGCATCATTGAGGACATAGATGTCCTCCGTGCCGAGAGCTTGACTGAATAAGGCATGGGCGTCCGTGTTTACCCACGACTTATCAATGTTTGCAGCCATGAGGGCGGTTTGATTCTTAACTGCTGAGGGAATAGTGATTCCGACCGGGCCGTCCCACTTAGCCTGCGTGACGATCTCTTTGACCGTGTCAGCAACTGCAGCCGGGGTCGCCGGCTGTGGAGTGAGGATTTTGATTCGCTCGCCGACGAAGTCTCCTTTGTCTAAGTCGACCACAGCCCCCTTGATTCCGGAGCCACCAACGTCGATGCCAAAACCGATTCGCGTCATGCATTCATCCTAACCTCTGCGGTGTGCCTGCACAGAGGGGAGGTGAGAGTCAATCCCCTCCGCTCCGTAACAGTGTGAGAATTTCCGGTCTGAGGTGGCCGTTGATTCTGGCGTGTGTAGCTGTGGAAAGTTGATGACCTTCAATAATCAATACGGGAGAACGGAAAAATTGGTCGCCAAACAATTTCCTCAACGTTAGTCGGCCACCTCACTAGCTGCCAGGCAGGGGCAATCACAGTCAAACAACGAGGGAAACTACCTGGGGCGGGGCGGAAAAGTACTTCGAGAAAGGGACGATGTCCTTGAGCGTTGCCGATGCGGAGAAAAGGGGGTATCGAGGAATTGTGGCTACGCTAGAAAGCGATGGATTGCTGTTTACCGTAGCCATCCGAAGGAATGCGTACACGGCACGACGAGGGGCATCCTTCGATGTAGAGGAGATGACAATGATGGGACAGATCGAGGATCAAACTGTGGTTTATGGAGGACAAGCACAAGCAGAGGAAGCGAAGCTCCCCGCACCCGATGAACTGCGCGATATTGCGGTTGTCGTGGCGTTGAAAGCTGCCGCGTTAATCCGGAAGGAGCGCGCAGGGGTAGGTGACTTGAAGCGCGTGACGACCACGAAGAGCTCCGACGTGGATCCTGTTACGGAAGTTGATAAGCACTCCGAGGAGTTCATCACAAACTCAATTCGAGCGCTGAGGCCCGCAGATGGATTCCTCGGCGAAGAAGGGGCTCGTTCTACTTCGCAGTCTGGGGTCACCTGGGTTATCGATCCCATCGATGGAACAGTGAACTTTATCTACGGAATTCCGCAGTATGCAGTATCGATAGCCGCTGCGATAAATGAGGATATCGTTGCAGGCGCAGTGATTAATGTTGTTACCGGCGAGGTGTACCGCTCAGCGCGGGGCGAGGGGGCTCAGAAAGCGGTGGTTCCTCCTGGAGAAACTGTGGGGCATGAGGCATTTGCGCAGATTTCCGCATCCAGCGCGACTGAGATAGAACAGAGCCTTCTAGCAACAGGCTTTGCCTACCTAGCGTCCCGACGCACGAAGCAGGCAGAAATTCTGACCAAACTATTGCCTACCGTGCGTGATATTCGACGTATGGGTTCGGCCGCCCTCGATCTTTGTGCCCTCGGGGAAGGTCGTGTGGACTGTTATTTTGAACACGGTATTCACCCGTGGGACTACGCCGCTGGGCAGATCATCGCGGAGGAAGCCGGTGCAAGCGTGCATTCTCCAGGTATCAGTGTGCCGGGACGGGAAGGACTGCCGGTGTGGGGCGCTGCACCGGGAGTTGGTGATGCTTTCGAACGTCTCTTGGCTAGCGCAGGGGCTCTCGACGCAATTCCAGATTAGGGGTCTACCTACGTAAGTGTCTCCCAGCGACGGTACGTGTGACGGTACGTGATCCAACAACAGACATACGTACGCATTGTGAACAATTTGCGAAACATGAGGGATCGAAGTGGCCGCCCGGTGCTTCGCGCGCTATTTCATGTGGCTGTTTTCTCGTTAAACTACCCTCCGCAGCGTCGTGCGCGGAACGGTGAAGCGCTTTGCTGTTGACGGTGTGACTAGTGAACGGGGGCTCGACACAGTGGATAGTGGGTTTTCAAGGGCTAGGCTGGTCGAAACGTTTGCATGGAGTGCGAGAGTCTTGGGGATGGAAGTTGGTATTCGTGGAGCTGTGGTCAGGGCAGCTTAAAAAACATCAGGAAAAGATAAGAAATACTTAGATTCTTTGGAGGTGGAAAGTTAGCTCTAATCACCCCCGGTCAGCGCTGTGGCCAGCAATTATGCGAGACGGGGGTGATGGAAGTGACAAGCTTTATAGGGGCGCTCTAACATGCCGAGAAAGTGAGGAGCACATGAGTGATTTCTCACCACTTGACAGGACTGAGTGATAAGGATTATTCAACTTACATGGCTACTGATTACGATGCACCGCGTCGTCTCGCAGACGATGATCTTGATGCCGATTCCCTCGAAGGTCTCCGCTCTCAGGAAAAGCAGAGTGACGAAATGGATGACAACGGTGATGAGGTGGAAACCTTTGACATTCCGACCCAGGATGTCACCCGCGAGGAGATCGATGTCGCGGTAGTTCCGAAGCGTAGCGACGAATTTACTTGTGGCTCTTGCTTCATTGTTCAGAGCCGCAAGCGACTTTCTCACGAGGAGCCGGACGGCACTCTGATCTGTATGGATTGCGCTTAGGCTATACCCGTACGGTCGTATCGATATTTTTGCTGTTGAATCAGCAGATGAACTCGCTTGCTCAGAGTTCACTTCCTTCGGGGCAGGGGGTAGCTGCGTGCACACCAACCTGGGGTAGGCAGCGAGCGGGTCGTGGTGTCCCCAAATAAGGATGTCGCGGTTGCACCCATGAGAGAGTCACGCTGATGTGGCCTCTGAGCGGCTAAATTACAGATGGTGTGGAGCCCTCGCCCAGCCGGCGAGGGCTTTGTGTTATCGCAAAACCCGGGCCGACGAATCGTTGAACGGATCTTAGACCACCCGGGTACAGAGGAACCTGTTTGGTGAGACGAGATAGTTCCGGGGCGGGGGAGGAAGGACATGGCACGGAGGAAGGGTATGTGGTCCTGCGGTGGGTGAAATCACAACCCCTTACGGGGTTCGATCAACTCCTGCCAATTGTTATGCTCTGTCGGATTCGGCGATCATAGACATTGCCTGCTCGGCCTGGTCTGGTACGAAGGCGCGAATGAGGCTTTCTGGATCTCTTGAGCTGACGAGCCAATATGGTGTGGGATCTTCTGGATCGTTTAGGACGAACATTGCCAACTGCTTCACCCATCCGTGGTAGATAAGGAAGGCGGCCGGATCGAGCTGTCGGCCCATCGCGGATTGCTTGGCTGACTGGGGGATTGCGAGGCTTCGGGAGACGACGGAGGCAGGGAGGTTTGCCCCCTTGGATGTAAGCCAACGTTCGCCGGATGCATCCTGTTCAACTCGAACCCCGTTGCTTGAAAGGGAAGCCAGGAACCAAATGACAGCGCCACCAAAAATGGCGAAAGTGATGTATCCCCAGATCATTGCCCGGTTGTGCTGAACTTGTGCAGCAATAAGGAATGCTACTGCCAGGCCGAAAATCCACCACCACACCGGCGCATGGTGACGTTCCTCATAAAGAACAGTCGGTTTTTGTGCCTTCTTGTCTCCGCTCATGGTTCATCAGTTTACTTCACGTAAAACTTTAGGCGGATAAGGGCTCGGCCATGTTGTGCCACAGGACACATTCTCTGGCAGGAGGGAGCCAGCATGAGAAAATTCGACTCCGGCATCGCACCCGTTACTAGTGTCATGCCTACATCGCGGCGTGTTGCAGTGTGTTCAAAAATGCGGTGCAATGGACTTAGCTGCTATGTATTTAACAGCGCGTCGCAGTGTGAGTACGTGTTTATTACCATCGATTCGATTTGCTACGCGCGGTTTTTCGCCATCCTGGATCGGTTGAAAACTCTGAGTCTCCAGATCATTAGTGACAAGCCATCCCGATGCTGACCACGGCTCCTTAGCCCCTAAGTATCCTCGCGTTTTGCTGTGCCATGTGGTTGTTTTCGCCTGAGGACGAAAACGTTTGGAAGTGGTCTCCGCGGGTAAGCCGCTTTGTGGTCTCCATAGGTAGTCTCCGTGTGGTACTCCTTGAGACGGCAGGATTCGATGTGTGGTTAAACGCGCTGAAAAGGTGGCCTAATTCGGCTGCTATTGTAGGCTGGAACGGTGGAAAAATTAGCAATCAAACGCCTTGATCCTGACCTCCCCCTGCCACAGCGTGCACACGCGGACGATGCGGGGATTGACCTGCATTCCGCCGAAACTCTTGTTCTTCAGCCGGGGGAGCGCGCACTCGTATCAACCGGCATCGCGATGGCACTCGATACTGGTTACGTTGGCTTGATCCATCCGCGATCGGGGTTGGCTGCCAAGAAAGGTCTATCGATCGTCAATACGCCGGGCACTATTGATTCAGGTTATCGGGGTGAGATCAAGGTGTGTCTGGTAAATACAGATCGTACCGAGGCAATCCAGATAACGCGTGGTGATCGCATTGCGCAGCTTCTGATTCAGAAGATTGAGCTGCCCATTGTTATTGAAGTGGATGAGTTGGACGATACCGAGCGCGGCGCCGGTGGGTATGGATCGACCGGAGGCTCAGCTCTCCTGGGTTAGCACTGCTCTTTGTGTGTAGACGGATGCGGATGCACACGTCAGCGAAAGGTATGTGTGTGCTCGCCACGCATACCGCTGAGAATCATGAAGCTGCTGGCTGTAACCCAAATTCTGGTCACTTCCTTGTTTCAATAACGCCCACAGTCTCGCCCAGGAATCACACCGACGGCGAATTGATTCGTGCGCTAGCGTAGGTGCACATTCACTGCGTGGTAATCCTGGTGACCTTTGGGGTTGTGGCGTTAGAGTGACAGGCGAGGGTCGTAATCCACGTGACGTCGTCGGAGTGTCCTGTGTTACATGTCTTTCAAAAGCGGGTATTGGCGTGCAGATTTGTGCGGAGAAACGACGAATATAGCCCCGGAGCGCAGTCGAGGACAATACAGGGGCGGTAGGATCCCAAAGTAGAGCAACTGCCCAACTACTGCGGAATTCGCGAAAAGTTTGACCATATTTAATTAAGGAATACAGATGAACATTTTTGGTCCGTTCGATTCAGAAAGCCCTGGTGCGCGGGAACTCGACGTGAGCGACTTCGCATCGAGCGTGCTTGACCTGGGTTCTCTGCGGATCCCGCTTCCTCATGATTCCGAAGTCCAAGTGGAGATGGGGGAGCAGGGGCCGAAACTACTCCACATTGTTACTCCTTATGGCCGCATTACCCCGGTCGGGTTTGCCGCCGCGAAGACAGGTAACCTGTGGCGCGAGGTATACCCGAGCATTGTCGACGGCATGACGGAAGACGGTCTCGATGCCCATGTTGAGGATGGTCCGTGGGGTCCGGAGGTTGTTGGACGCACACAGCGGGCGACGCTCCGCCTTATCGGCGTGCAGGGTGGGCGATGGATGATTCGCTTTACCTGTGCTGCACCGAACGAGACCGCGGATGAAATGGCCGAGATCGCCAGGGCAACGGTTGCTCGAACCATTGTTGACCGCGGTGATGCCCCCATTCCGCCAGGGCAGCCGCTACCGATTTCCGTGCCAGACGCGCTCGCGAAACAAATCCAAGATGCCATGCAGGCGCGCGCGCATAGAGAGCACTCAATCGCACGCCAGCCACAAGAGCCTCCACTAGCGTCTCAGACTGTGCGTGAAGAAGGTTCCGATCCCCTGGATGTACAGGACGATGTCCAGAGCAGCCGGCCCACTCCTGAAGACTCATCCACAGACTATGTTCGGGACGAAGACGACGTTTCTTCGTCTGGAGCTCATGCATATGTCCCGACACCGTCTGCCGGTTTTGACCAATCGGCACATGACAGCCGCACGGAAGGTCTAGCTTTTGGCGAAGGGGACGATGCTCCCCTATCTGAGGCAGAGAATTCAGGTGCTTACGTGGAAAGCACGCGTGGACGCGACACCTCCCGCAGCGCAGCCGAGGCTCGTGAGCGAATGTTTGATTGGCGTTCTGATAGTGTTAATGGCTCCGCCATTCAGCAGATCGCACCACAAAATCGCTCATTCTAAGGTTCCTTTCGGTGCCCGTCAGCGCTTCGAGCACCGAGGGAAATGCAGCAATGTGGGCCAGAGTTTTGTTCCTCCACTGTGCTGTTCCTCCACTATGCCGTTGGGATGTCCCTGGAAAGGGGCATCGCTCATTTTCTCGTTGTCGGGCTTTACGTTTCGAGGAATCCACTGGCTACATGCCATCACTTTCCGGTAACCTCGGTTTCCTCTTGTTTGCTTGGGAACCTCAGCGGGGGCCGTGCGTGCTGCGCGGTTGTGTGAGTGTGGATCTGGAACTGTAATGTGACACCATCGCCCAACTAACCAAGAACCAAGGATAAAACGTGACACAAGACAATTATTCCTCCGCATCAGAGGGAAAAGATGGACACCAATCACTGCGGGAGACGCACGCGGCTAGTGACGGTTTATCCGAAAATAATGGAAATGAGGGGGGATCCCACACCGTAGAGCCTCGTGTCGGAACAGTTGAGGACGAGGCTCTTTTGCCTACAGAGGCAGAAGAAGAAGCGCCGAGCCTTCTTGACCAAATGGGAGGTCTCTCCGGCCTAGTGGCAACCACGCTCCCCATCGTGGTTTACGTGCCCGCTAATTCCTTTTTGGGTCTTAAAGCAGCTATTTTTACCGCACTTGGGGTTGCTGCTCTCGTTTTTATTTGGAGACTCATTCGCAAGGAGACACTCCAGCCGGCAGTGTCCGGATTCATCGGCGTCATTTTGTGTGCGGCAATTGCTTGGTTTATGGGCGACGCGAAGGGGTTTTTCCTGTACGGAATCTGGATGTCGCTGCTCTACGCAGTCATCTTCCTCATTTCAATTGTCATCCGCTGGCCCGCAGTCGGAGTGGTCTGGAAGGGCCTTAAAGGTGATGGCTTTGGTTGGCGCAGATATCCCCGTGCACGCCGTTACTACGACGGTGCCACCGTGGCTTGGGTGCTTGTGTTTATCGCCAGGTTCATCATTCAAAATCACCTGTACAACGCTGCTTCTACAACGGCACTTGGGGTTGTCAAGATCCTCATGGGGTGGCCGTTGACTGCTGTGGTTCTGCTCATTACTATCTGGGCAATTCGAAAGGCTGATGGCATCATCGAAGAAGCTACTGCACATGGGGTAGGGGACAAGACCGGTGGTCTCGTCGGAGACGGAATAGCATCCACAAACGAAAAAACTAGCCCGACGGAAGAGAAAGTAGGACCTGATCATGAGTGACATTGATCCAACGGGTGCGCAGCCTGCTGAGGTGAATGTGGGGATGAGCATGAGGCTACGCGCTGATCGGCCTGCTCACGGCGGTGAATCTATCGGCACAGTAAACGACCAGGTAGTGTTCCTAGAAGGAGCCCTCCCAGGGGATCTCGTCACCGCCACAATTACCCAAAAGAAAAAGCGATTCTTGCGCGCAGTTGTCGACACCGTCGACGAGGCTGGATCGTATCGTGGTCCGTCGCGGTGCCCTGCCGCTGCCGATGGCGCAGGATGTTGCGATTTCCATGACGTGCGTCCGGAGAAGGAAGCAGAGCTGAAAGAGACAATCCTGATTGATCAGCTCCATAGGATTGGACGGTTCGATGGAGAACTCCCAGCCCCAGAGATCGTCGACATTGACACTCGCCCGGGGTACCGCACACGTGCTCGCTTCGGCGTGAACAGACAAGGCCGAGCAGGTGTGCGTAAGCGGCACTCCAACGACATTGTGTGCACCCGTTGTAGTGCTATTGATCCGCGTATTTACGATGTCGTGGAAGAGCACACCTTCACCCCGGGCGCTGAAGTCGTGTGTGCGGTAGACAGCACCGGTGAGGTGCACGTCGTAGAGACTGTCCGTGCTCCGCGCGGCAAACGGGTGAGCAACCGCGGTCGTCTTGTGGCGGGTAGCAAGCTTGTCAATGAGAAGGTAGAAGATACACCTTTTGCCTTCCCGGTGACGGGGTTTTGGCAAGCTCATAAAGATGTACCCGCGATCTTCAGCTCTCTCATTCAGGAGGCAACGAAAGACGATCACTTCGCCGGGGGAACCGATCAACCGCTCGTTGGGTGGGATCTCTATGGCGGGGTCGGCGCCCTTGCACCGGCAGTTGTTGCCGCCCTCGCAGATCCCGTAGCTGATGTGATCAGTGTGGATACCACCAATGTGCGGGATTGGCAGGGCTCTGACCAAGTTGCATTTGCAAGGGGAGACGTAGCGAAGACGATTCCCTCATTGCCCCAGCCTGCTCTCGTCATTCTCGATCCACCACGAACAGGAGCAGGAACAATGACAATTGCGGACATTGCAATGCGTCGCCCACAGCGGGTGGTACACTTCGGCTGTGATCCGGCAACGTGCGCTCGCGATCTGCGTACATGGGTAGATAACGGATTTCACATTGACCGTATTTTCCTAGTGAACGCTTTTCCTGGCAGCTACCACTTCGAAACAGTCGTATCGCTTTCCGCAGCGCAGTAGCACCACAGTGGGGGTGAACAGAAGTCTCATTTAGTCAAAGGTTTACCCCCGGTTTCCCAATAATTTACCTTTGCCGGTGTCCAGTTTCGGGCACAGGTACACTCTGGAGTAATAAGCGGTGCGCGCGTTTGAGCACAACTCGGAACCTAGCGCCTCCGCTTCCTACGGTTATTAGGGCAGTACACGAGCATCCTCTGCCCCAAAACACCGCGAGGTCGTACATATCCGTATAACTTGTGAAAAGTGAGGCATCGAAAAACTCATGAGCCTTCTTCAAAGGATCGTTTCCCCCAGCGACGTTCGAGCTCTTCCCCTAGAAAGACTCGAAGATCTGGCAAGCGAGATTCGCGACTTCCTGGTTGAGAAGGTCTCCGCTACCGGAGGACACTTGGGCCCTAATCTTGGCGTAGTAGAACTGACCATCGCCTTGCACAGGGTTTTCGAGTCTCCGAAGGATCCTCTTATCTTCGATACGTCTCACCAGTCTTACGTGCATAAGATCCTTACCGGTCGCGCAGACAAGTTCGATACGTTACGGCAGAAGGGTGGGCTCTCTGGCTATACAGATCGGGGAGAGTCAGAACACGACTGGACAGAATCCTCCCACGCTTCTGCTGCCTTGAGCTATGCCGACGGTTTGGCCAAGGCGTTCGCGCTCACGGATCAGATCGACCGTAAAGTTGTGGCGGTTGTCGGCGATGGCGCACTGACCGGAGGCATGTGCTGGGAGGCACTCAATAACATCGCTGAGGACAAGACCCGCAACATCGTCATCGTCGTCAACGACAATGGTCGCAGCTACTCACCCACGATTGGTGGCTTTGCGAATAGTCTCGCTGATCTGCGGACTCAGCCCTTCTACGACAAAGTAATGGAGCAAGGCAAGACCACTCTGAAGTCCATGGGCTGGGTCGGCAAGCGAACTTTTGAGGTCATGCACGCCCTCAAGGAGGGCGTTAAATACCACGTCATTCCCACGGAAATGTTCCCTGAATTGAATATGAAGTACGTCGGACCTGTGGATGGACACAACATCCAGGCTCTTGAGCACGCCTTCAAATATGCCAAGGAATATACCGGTCCGATCATTATCCACTGCGTGACGGAGAAAGGGCGTGGCTACGCACCTGCAGAGAACAAAACGTCCGATTTGATGCACTCCACCGGCGCAATTAACCCGGAGACAGGCGTGCCGCTTGCCGAGTCGCAACGTTCGTGGACAGATGTCTTCACAGAGGAATTACTCAAGGCGGGTGCCCGGCGCGATGACATAGTTGCTATCACGGCCGCTATGGCCGGACCAACAGGTTTAGCAAAGTTCGGGGAAAAGTTTCCCCAGCGGCTTTTCGACGTTGGGATTGCTGAGCAGCACGCTACGACATCAGCTGCCGGCTTGGCGCTCGGCGGGCTACACCCGGTGGTCGCGCTGTATTCAACGTTCCTCAACCGCGCATTCGACCAGATGCTCATGGACGTAGGACTGCTCAAACTCCCCGTGACTTTTGTCCTCGATCGCTCCGGGATTACCGGCTCCGATGGGGCTTCTCACAACGGTGTGTGGGACATGTCGATCGCCGGTATTGTGCCGGGTATGCGTCTGGCTGCCCCGCGCGATGACGAGCGCTTGAAGAAGCAGTTCAATGAAGCTATCGAGTATGAAGATGGGCCGACCATCGTGCGGTTTCCCAAGGGTGCGCTCGTTCCCGTCATCGACGCTGTTGAGACCCTCGAAGGTGGCATTGAGTTCATCTACACGTCCGGTTTGCACGTAGCAGATGACAACGATGCCGAGGATAGCGAGAGGCAGCACAGGGTTCTCATTATTTCGATCGGTGCCCTTGCCGACTCGTGTGTGGAGGCTGCTCAGGCTTTGGAGCAGGAGGGGCTTTCTGTTGATGTCATCGACCCGGGGTGGGCGATTCCGGTAAATCCACTTATCCCGGAGCTTGCCGAGCAGTACGATACCGTTGTGACTGTAGAGGATGGCGTCATCCATGGTGGTGTCGGCTCGATGATCGATACGGTGTGTGATCAGTGCGGGGTGGATACCCCAGTACGGATCATTGCGGTTCCCCAAAAATTCCTTCGCCATGCGTCGCGTTCGCAGGTTCTGGAGGAATTGGGGCTCGATGCCCCCGGCATTGCCGAATCCATCCGTACGTGGTGCGCTCCCAATGAAGAGAACAAGGACACGCGAGCCAGCGACGCGGAAGATAGCAATGCCTCGAGTGTTTCCTACCTTCGCACGTCCAGAAGCCACGGGGGAAGATAGGATAGGCACAGGTGACAGGCACACTGCAGCGGGAAGACCGCAGCGTGGTGCCTCCGCTCATGGTGTTCAGCGCCGGAACGCGTTGGCTTCGGGTAAGCAGCTAAGTTCACAAACCTCCTCGGTTCAGGAGTTGTTCTGCTCAGCTGCCGCTTCGAGGGGGAGATGCGAGGAAGCCGGCACTGACACCTGTCGCGTGATTTAGGGAATTTCTTGCAATACCGAGTGAAGGACCACGGTGGCCTTCGAAATTTCCTCGTCGCTGATTGTTAATGGCGGCACCAGACGAATCACAGTGGCACTTGGAGCATTCACAAATAATCCCTGTTCCAAGGCCTGTGCAGAAACATCCTTTGCGATGTCTGCATCGAGAACAAGGCCCACCATGAGCCCTCTGCCACGAACCTCGGCTACGTGGGGTAACGACTGAGTCAACCGTGCAAGCAGGGCCCCTTTCCGGGATATCTCAGAAAGAAGCTGGTCGTCGATCACATCGAGGACCGCATTGGCGGCAGCGGCAACGATCGGGTTCCCACCGAACGTTGACCCGTGATCCCCAGGTCCAAGCAAGGTTGCCGCCGTGCCGTGTGCAATGACTGCTCCCATGGGTAAACCGCCGCCAAGTGCTTTCGCCATTGTCACGATGTCGGGGACGATGTCAGAATGGCTGAAGGCGAAGAATTCACCCGTGCGCCCGACACCGGTTTGGACTTCATCGATGATGAGCAGCACACCGTGGGCATCACAAAGCTCACGGACCCCGGAGAGGAACCCATCTGGAGCAGGAATGACACCGACCTCGCCCTGGATCGGTTCGAGGATGATGGCAGCGACCGAATCGTCGACAAGCGAAGACAACGAGTCCAGGTCACCGTATGGGAAGAACTCAACCCCAGGTGGAAGCGGGGTAAAGGGAGCTTGCTTTTTCGGCTGCCCCGTAAGCGCGAGCGAACCCATGGTGCGGCCGTGGAAGCCTCCACTGGCTGCGAGTATCCGTGGCCGACCGGTGCGCCGGGCGATTTTGAAAGCCGCCTCGTTTGCCTCCGCGCCGGAATTACAGAAAAAGACTCGCGCATCCTTTATCGGGAAACGCTGAACCAGGCGTTCCGCGAGGTGTACGGCGGGCTCTGTGATTGCCAAGTTGGAGGTATGACCGATCGTGTGAGCTTGCTTTTCTATGGCTGCGATGATGTGCGGGTGCGCGTAGCCGAGCGCATTGACCGCGATTCCCGACACCATATCCAGAACCTCCTTTCCGGAGGTTGTCACGAGCCACGAACCATGGCCAGAGACAATCTCGAGGGCAGGTGTGCCGTAGTTATCCATCATGACGGATTCCCACCGTGTGGTGAGCTCTCCGGGGGTTGGTTGGTCGTGCTGAGACATGCTGCCTTGTCCTTCCTTAGGTGTCATCCGTGCCACCGTTTCCTTCCTGTTGAACTGTGTCGTTCCTATTGATGTGTGTCGTTGTTAGTTCGCTCTTCTGTGTGGTCTCACTCACCGCGTGGTCTCACTCACCCGCGTGGTCTCACTCACCGCGTGCTGTCACATTGTTGTGCGGACTCAAACGTTTGCGTGCGTGAGCACAAGCCCGAGCTGGGATTGCTGCGTCCTGTTGTGTTCTTAGGATCACATTTCTGCAGATTCCTGTGTTACCGGGGTGACCATCGTTCCGATACCGGAAGTGGATAAAAACTCGAGGAGCACAGCATGGGCAACGCGACCATCAACAACGTGCGCGGCAGATACTCCAGAGCTGACGGCATTGAGACAAGCCTCCATCTTGGGGATCATCCCGGCGTCGAGAGAAGGCAGCAACCTGCTCAATGCGTCAGTGTCGATTGAGCTGATGAGACTTGACTCATCGGGGTAGTCTGCGAGCAACCCAGGTACATCGGTGAGCATGACAAGACGTTCAGCGTGGAGGGCAGTCGCCAGGGCACCGGCAGCAGAATCGGCGTTGATGTTGTAGACCTGCCCATCCTTATCTGGGGCGATAGTGGAGACGACAGGTATTCGTCCGTTGTCTATGAGGTCAGTGATGGCCTCAGTACGCACGGAGGTGATATCCCCAACAAGTCCCACATCGGTTGGCTTTCCGTCTACGGTGACGAGTCGTTTGGTGGCTGTGAACAGCCCGCCGTCCTCTCCTGTTGTGCCGATTGCATAAGGACCGTAGGAGTTGATGAGGCCTACGAGTTCTCTGCCAACCTTGCCAAAGAGGACCATCCGCACGACATCGAGAGTGTCGTGAGTGGTGATGCGGAACCCGCCGCGGAACTCTCCCTCAATGCCGAGCTTTTGAAGCATCGCATTTATTTGAGGTCCACCGCCGTGGACGACGACAGGGTGGGCACCGATGCTTCGGAGGAAGACCATGTCCGCAGCGAAGGCCTTTTTCAGGTCCTCGTTGACCATCGCGTTCCCACCGTACTTGACGACGATTGTTTTTCCTTTGAAATGCTGCATCCACGGGAGGGCCTCAGCCAAAACCTGGGCTCTCACATGGGGATTCACATTAGCGAGCATTGGTATCTTTCCTCGTTAGGATATTTTCTTTAGCGTCCGAATGTCTGCACGTATTGGCTCAATAATTCGGCGCATCTGGGGCACAGCCTCTTCAGCACGTTCAGTGAGTGTTGGCTGGTGTTACGTGTTCATGTCTGTTGTCGAGTCGCACCCATTCCTGCTCTCGCATACCTTCCTTGTCTTATCTGCAAGACGGAGTGGGTGGTCTCTCCGGGTGTTGTGTCTGGTGCCTGCGCCAAGATGTCATCCCCTGTGCAGAGGTTTCTCCATGGGGAGGAAGGAGGATGCAAAGAGTGGTTATGTGGGCGAGAGCAGGAATGTTCTAGGTGTGGTAAGCCGAGTTGATTTCCACGTATTGGTGGGAAAGATCGGTGGTTCGCACCGTTGCTGTCCCTGTCTTCCCAGTGCCCAGATCGATGGATACAGCGATATCCGGGCCGGACAGGTCGACATCCTTCGCATCAGCCGTTGGAGTCGAGTGCGTGCACACTGCGTGGCCGTTGAAAACGACACTCAGATTGTCCGGGTCCATTGCTGCATCTGCCATGCCCACGGCAGCGAGAGTTCGTCCCCAATTTGGGTCAGATCCGAACATCGCGCACTTGAATAGGTTGTCGCGTCCCACCACTCGAGCAGCGACGAGAGCTTCTGCATCGTTGGCTGCTCCCGTGACAGTGATGCTCACCCTCTTTGTCACCCCCTCTGCATCGGCTTGCAACTGGCAGGCGATATCCTCGCAGGCCTTAAGCACGGCAGCATTGATTTCCGCCTGGGTGGGGCGGTAGCCGCTGGATCCATTGGCGAGCAGAATGACGGTGTCGTTGGTGGATGTAGTTCCGTCGATATCGAGGGTGTTGAAGGTTTGTGCCGAGCCATTCCGTAATGCCTCGCGGGCCATATCCGGCGTGATCTCCGCATCCGTGGCCAGAATGCAGAGCATGGTCGCGAGTGATGGAGCCATCATCCCTACACCTTTGCCAATTCCACCGACGACAAAATTGGGTTCGGAGACAAAAGTAGTCTTTGCTACCGTGTCTGTGGTCATAATCGCCTCAGCAGCATTCATCCCAGCGTCTGCGGATGCGTCCAGTGCGTGAACGACTGTGGGGATCCCTGCGGCCAGCGTATCCATCGGTAACTGCTCACCAATGATTCCTGTCGAGCACACGGCGATGTCTTCGGAAGAAATAGACAACGCGTCGGCGGTCAGATCCGCCTGTGCCTGGGCGTTTTCGAGGCCCGTTGAACCAGTACAAGCGTTAGCATTGCCGGAGTTGATGATGACAGCGCGAATAGTGCCGTTGGATACGTTCTGTTTGGTGAGTGTGACGGGGGCGGCGCACACTTTATTGCGGGTGAACACTGCGGCTGCTATGTAAGAGGGGCCGTTGTTCACGATGAGCGCGAGGTCCTTCTTGCCGGATTTCTTCAAACCGGCTGAGACGCCTGCGGCAGTAAAACCAGGAACGGAAGTGATAGAGGCGGGATGGGTGGAATCTGATTGTGTAGTCATGGTCGTGGGACTTTCTCTGAAAAGTGTGTGTGAGAGTAGAACTAGTGTGGCTGCGTGGTGGCTATCTCCGGGCGGTGATCATTGCTGTTTATCACCAGAAATGGGGGATGCCCATTTCATTCGGTTCCTTACGCTTACGGAGCCGCCGCCGGTGCAGTGAGGCCGGCAGATTCTGGCCATCCGAGAGCGAGGTTCATGGATTGAATCGCGTTGCCCGCAGTGCCTTTGGCAAGGTTATCAATAGCGGAAGTGATAACTACCTTCTGTGCGTGGCGATCGACGGCTACCTGCACGTGACAGTAATTAGAGCCAAGGACGTTTTGAGTTGCCGGCTGCTGATTGGGAGGCAAAACGATGACGAACTGCTCGTTGCCGTACCACTGGACATACAGGTCCCTGAGCTCATCTGTTGTCATGTCTGGCTGTGCCAGCGGTGCTACAACCGTGCTGAGGATTCCGCGCGTCATCGGGGCGAGAACCGGAGTAAAAGACACGTTGACAGGTTCATCCGTGACGTGAGACAGGTTTTGTTCGATTTCTGGCGTATGACGATGGATGCCACCGACGTTGTATGCCCGTGCAGTATTCATTGTCTCGGCTCCGAGGTTGGCCACGGATGCTTTCTTACCGGCACCGGATACACCGGAGAAGCTGACAATGGTGAGCTCCGGCTTGATGATGTTTTTGGCTAGCGCCGGCACTGCCGCCAGGGTGGCACCCGTCGGGAAGCATCCCGGTACTGCGATGGCGGTGGTATTTCGGAGCTGTTCCCGCTGGCCGGGCAGCTCGGGTAGACCGTAGGTAAATGTTCCAGCGTGCGTCGATCCGTAGAACTTTTCCCACTGCATCGGGTCTTCGAGCCTAAAATCGGCGGACAGGTCAATGACGAGACAATCATCCTCCATCTGACGCGCGATCTCACCGGAGTGACCGTGGGGGAGTGCGAGGAACGCGACATCGCACTGGCGAAGGAGTTCGACGGTCAGAGGCTCGATTTCGCGATCTGCGAGTGGAGAAAGGTGGGGCAGGAGGGTTCCAACCTTTTCGCCCGCCGTTGAATTCCCCATGAGCGGGCCAATTATTATGTTTCCTGAATTGTATGCGGGGTGACTGAGGAGAAGTCGTAGCACTTCAGATCCTGCATAACCGGTTGCACCGGCGATTCCTATCGTAACTGCCATGATTGAACCTTAATAAAAAATGCAACGAAATGCAAAATATGCATCAATCATGGATTTTTGCCTACAGTGTTTTTCATTCTCCATCAGCAGTTTTCCACCATTGAACAGTTCGCGAGATACGCGGTGGTGAGTAGGGGCTGCGCGGCGAAGAGAACCTGAGCGGTACGGGTAGGTACCTGGGGTTGGGGAGGAGACTACGCATGGGGCACCGGAACGAGTAGTGCGCGTTGTCCTCGAGAGGCCCTCATAACCTACCCACGGTCGGAGTTGGGGACGACGAACGCTCTACAGAGGTGGACGCAGCGGGGGCACGCCAGGGTAAAGAACACAAACGTTAGGCACTCCAACGCGGGGACGTGCACGCCTCAGTACGTAGCCGACCACCTGGACAGAGCCAGAGACAGGACAGAGCCGAAGACAACTGCATGATTAGGGGGACGTGGCGCGGCGGGGTGTCAGTCAGGCGAGAATTAAGCGCGCCGGGGCGGTGGACGACGAGGAGATGGACGACGGGGGATGCGGCGTCGCACTGGACCGGATGGGGACGGGGAGGAGAGCTGAAACGATAACGTGTGTATGAAGAAGAACCGAGGGGGAGCATGACGGGGTGCGCAGGTCTCGGAACCCAGGTCGTGCGGATAGCTGACGCCGTTACGGCAGGAAATCTTCTATGATCTCGCCCACCTGGTCAATCTGCCAGTCGCGGGCACCACGATCGCGGAGGATTTCTGCCACAGGGGTCGAGTCTCCGTCAAAGACACGCTGCCAAACCGCATCTCGAACAAGGGCGGGGGAGACGAGGACGATAGGGTCCATCTGCAGATCTTGTGCGTGGTCTGCGATTGCTGCGGTCACATTGTGGAGAGCGTCCCACGCCTCAGGGGAGAGCCTTTTCCATGCGCTTTTTGCCGGAGTCCCATCCTCATGGGGAAGCGTTGTCCACTTCTCCCTCGGCAACGCAAGAGACCGACGGATAACATCGGCCCACATCGAGGGGTCGGAGCGGTGATGAAGAATGGTGTCAACGTCTTCCGCAGTTGTTGGGTATTTCTCGGCAAGGAGGCTGAGAAGCTTGTTGCTCAGTACCCGTCCGGGGGCAATCCCTTTACGGTATGCGATGAGCTCTCGCTTGTTAAACAGCGCGCGGGCGGCCTGTACCTGCGGGCCATGCATGCGACGGATCCCTTTGACATCGAGCCATGTCTTTTCGTGGTGGTGAGGCGGGCAGTCGATGATGTGTTGGAACTCGGCCTCAGCCCATGCAAGCTTTCCCTCGCGTTCGAGGAGTGCAGTGAGAGTGTCGGCCAGCTCAATGAGCAGTTCGACATCGAGGGCAGCATAAATGAGCCACGAGCGCGGAATGGGTCGTTTCGACCAGTTTTCAGCTGCGTGGCCTTTTTTGAGGTCGATACCGAGGATTCGGTTTGTCATCGCAGCGAGGTTGACCTTGTCAAAACCCAGGAAGCGACCGGCGACCTCGGTGTCGAATAGCGTAGGCGCGGTCATTCCTACGTCAGCTAAGCACGGGATGTCGCTGACGGCGGCGTGCAAGACCCACGGGCATGCGTTGACTGCTGGAGCGAGGACAGGGGGAAGATCATCGCGGAGTGCTTCGGCATCAATGAGAAACGTACCGATGCCCTCCTGTCGGAGTTGGATCAGGTAGGCACGATCGTCGTAGGTGTACCCAGAGGCTCGTTCGGTGTCGATAGCGATAGGAGCACCTGGAGAGAGTGTGGCTGCACAGTCAGCTAACTGAGAGGGATTGTCAACCAGTGGAGTTTTGCCGTCTCGTGGAGCTGTGAGAAGCATTGGTTACGTTCTACTCTTTCTAGCTATGACTACTGTCGCAGCAGGTTTCCTTTCCGACTCCATCAGTCGAAATTTTCGTGCAGCACCACAAAATTGACGCAGTTTAGTGGCGCGTGCGGAAATGATGCGTGCGTACGCCTTAGGAGCCAATGTTCGTTACGCCAACAGGTGGCAGCCCAGCGACGGCTGCGAGTACGTGCGCAAAACCTTCGACATGGGCGGCAAGATTGGCATCGGCTGCGGTCCAGGATGCTCGCAACTCCACTTGGTAGGCTCGTGGAGGACCACCGATCTCCCCGTAGCGGACGGAGGCGGTAGATGTGACTGTCCCACCCAGATTCGTGTACGTTGCGGAGGTTTTCCCCAATCCCTCTTTCAACCATTCCCATGCGACTTCTGGCAGAAGCGGGTCGCCTGCGACGGAACTATCTAAATCGGCCTGGATATAGGCAACGAGTCGCATGGGGGAATCCCATGCTTCTTCGGAACGGGGGTCGTAGAGAAGGATAAGCCGACCAAATGCGTCACCTTCAGAGTCGAGCGCGCTTACTTCCTCGTCTTCCGACTCGCGGTCAACCTCAAGCCCGATTGCGTGACTGAACTTGGCGATCTTTTGCGGGGGGCGAATCGTCCCCAAGACGATTTCTTTGCGCAGTTGTGCTGCATGCATGGATTCTACTGCGGCGGTGAACTCCTGTGGAGTCTCCGCTTCCTGGGCGCGAGCGTGGGAAAGCTCGTGCACGGCTCCGCTTGGCCGCTGTGAAGATAGCTGTTGGTCAGTCACGTTGTTCACGGTAACGCACATACCCCCGATAACTGTAGGAGCCACGCCGGTATTCCTAGTGGGGGACGCAAACAAGTATGATGTCCTAAGTGAAACTAAAGGTTGATGTAGAAAGGCATCAGTAATGGGTAAATTCAGTCATCCTGATTTCGCGGCTCTCAATGACGTTAAGCAGTATTCGCAGTTCCTCGTCTTCGATGTCATCCCCGGAGTTCTTCCCGATGACCGTTCCGAGGTCATCGAACAGCTCAAAAGCTTCCTCGCAGGGGTGAAGGACAAGGGCATTACCGTACGCGGTGTCTATAACGTCTCCGGAGTTCGTGCCGAAGGCGATTACATGATTTGGTGGCATGGCGAAAATCTGGAGGACCTCCAGGACGCCTACAATGCCTTCCGTCGCACGACCCTTATCGGTGCTGCCAGTGAGATCAACTGGATCGGAACGAGCATTCACCGCCCGGCGGAATTCAACAAGTCCCACCTTCCTGCCTTCATTATGGGGATGGAACCGGAGCGCTGGATCACCGTCTATCCGTTCGTTCGCTCGTACGATTGGTATCTTCTCGATCCTTCCGAACGTCGCAAGATTCTTGCTGATCACGGTCAGGCTGGGCGCAAGTTCGGAAATGTTCTGGCGAATACCATGAGCGCTTTTGCACTGGGGGACTACGAATGGATCCTGGCGTTCGAGGCTCCCGATATGGAGACTATTAACGAGCTCATGCACGCCATGCGGTACACCAAGGCACGTGAGCACGTGCGGGTGGAGATCCCGTTCTACTCCGGTCGCCGCGTAGATGACGTAGCCGAGATCATTAACGTTCTCCCCTAAGCACGTGCGGGAGTGGCTCCCAGGCGATTTCCCCGCTGGCACGCGCTTCGCACATGCGTGACCGTGCACGGGGCTATCGCGAAGGGCCCTGATAAATGAACATAAAGAGCCGTAGTGGGCAGGCAGCTCACTACGGCTCTTTCGGTATCGGTAAAAGTGGGTTGGCTACGCCTCAGTCTCGGTGGGCTCCAGAGTGAGGCACACGGAGTTTATGCAGTACCGCAGATCAGTCGGGGTGTCGTAGCCCTCGCCTTCAAAAACGTGCCCTAGGTGAGATTTACACCGTGCACAGAGTACTTCTACACGACGCATCCCGTGGGATAGATCCTCGCGCTCGATGATCCGGTCGCCAGCCAGCGGGGAGAAAAACGATGGCCAACCACAGTGCGAGTGAAACTTCTCCTGAGACCGGAAGAGCTCCGCACCGCACGCTTTGCAGGAATACACGCCCTCCGTTTCAGTGTCAGTGTATTCGCCCGAAAATGGTGGCTCTGTACCCCGTAGCCTAAGTACAGCAAATGATTGCGGATCGAGGCGTTCGCGCCACTGTTTCTCGGTGAAGTCTTCGAAATTCGTCATGCGTCAAGCCTACCGGGTTGGGGAGGCAGTGAGGCTGCGCTCGAGCCGTCGATTACGCGACCAGGTCCCGGTTATGAGCTGACGATAATTCGTGGGAAATGGCAGCGACAAGACACCTGCACGTCGTGTACACCTACACTGCGTGTGCTTCACTGCCCGCAGACGAGTTGGTAGTGGGGAGCGCCGGCCGGAATGATGCGGAATGCGCTCGAGCCACCGCGCCGACGGCGATGACAATGATCAGGATCGCCCAGCCAGTAGTGGGGAGGAAGTACTGTGCCCACATTCCCTCGGGCGGGAAGGTCGCGGACTTCCAACTGTCTGGGGTGAAGGTGCAGTAGGCGGCCAGCCACGCGAAGGGGTTACGGGCGAGGGAGCCGTTCTGAATCACAGCGATGAAGAAGGGGAAGAGGAACATCGAATAGTACATCTGGCCGAGCGAAGAGAGGAAGAAAACTCCCGCGAGGAGAAGCGTCGAGGAGGTGACGACCCACCACGTCCGATCTGAGTAGCGGAATTTCAGCGCTGCGAAGAATCCCACAGCAACAATGATGGCGAAGGTTATCCAAAGGGTTGCGGTAAGCCAGCCGGGAGCTCCGGACCACAGTGCCATCCCGCGCAAGGATGAGTTGGAGAAGTCACGGATTTGTGTGATGTACGGCATGGTTCGGGTGATGTAGTCGGTTGCTCCAGGAACCAACGGCCAGGCGATAAGGTTCATTGCAACGGGAACGCCAATTCCAACGGCCACAGTTTTCCAGTTGAGTTTGATCAAAGGCAAAACTAAAAGCGGGAGGAAAATCGGCTTGAATACGATAGCGAACCCGATCACGATACCCGCAAGCCACTGCCGCTCCTGCAAAAGGAAAAAGTAGAACAGTACAAGAAGGAGCAGCAGGATACCGTTGATGTTGGAGAAAATCAGGGTGTTCCTTACAGATTCCGTCAGCAAGGCTACAGCCGTAAACATGGGGAATAGGAAGCTCGTCGGTTTCTTCCTCAGAAGTGTGAGGAAAATCGCGATCGCCGCGACGACTGAGCCGGCGTTGAGGAGAATGAATCCCAACCGAGCGATGACGAGGCGGGCAAGGGAAAACGGGTACAACAGGATAGTTGCACCTGGTGACCACAGGTAGTGCGGATCGACGTACATGTAGTTTTCGTTATACACGGGGATTCCCTCGCGCATCCGGGCGATGGCCTCATAAACGGTGGTGAAGTCGTCTGTAATCGCTCCATCAATGGACAGGAGTGCGATCCTATGGATGAGGAGCATGACAACGAGTGGCCAGAAAACCCAATTCAACACGGCGTTCCAACCGGGGGTACCGTTCTTGGGTGCTGGCACGTCGGCCACCCATGTGTTTCGGAGCGATTCTGCGAGACTAGACACGCACTAACCCTAACTAATTTGGTTAGTAGGACACCACATCTGGTCCCAGCGTGTTGCTTGCGTCGGTCCTTGCGCGTCTCTAGGTTGTGGCTTTATTCAGGTCTCGAGGGGGCTATGGTTTCACGCTTGTCGACGCCCCTCAGCGCCCCGTTTCCGCGGGCTTTCGAGTTGTTCTCCTGCACCCGGTCGACAGGTCCGCGTTTGGTCTGCTTCTTGGAACGTAAACGTCGCTTTACTCACCCGCGCAGGAAGGAACTCAGTTGTCCGGGGGAATATCACAGAAGCAGTGAGAAGATAGGCGCGCGGTAGTGATGGGGCCAGTGCGAATCCTGTTCATCTGATCCTGTACTCCGCTTCGCAAAGCCATGTGACCAGGCGATTAGTGAGAGTCGGGGGAACCGTGTAACCTAGTCTCTCGTTGGTCCCATGGCTCAGTGGAAGAGCGTTCCGTTCACACCGGAAAGGTCGCTGGTTCGATCCCAGCTGGGACCACTGACAGCCCGCCTAGTGCGGGCTCTTTCATTGTCGGGGGCAGGGAGCGATATCGCCTCCTCTGGGATCAGTGGATCAAAGCGTAAGAGTCGGGCAAAGAGGGCAACAGTAGGTGCATTTTACGTTTGGGGCTTGTGTCGTAGCTTGACGTGCACGTTCTACGGGCTCTAAACGTGCTCATTTGTGTGGATTCAATCGGTACTTAGGGGTCGGGGATATGGTGTCGGTACTGTGCGTCTAGTGCGCTCTCTTTATGGTCGTGGGCTGTGTGATTCGCCTCGACGATCGGTGCCCAACCTAGATCTCCGGAGGCCGCGATGATTGTGGTTGCGGTGACGTTCCCAACGCGATGGCAATCCGTATCGAAGTGTGCGGGAGTAGCCGTATGTGCGGGGTGCTCATCGGATTCAAATCACGCTCTGCAGCCACCTGGGGCTGTGTATCCACGATTTTGTGGATGATGGGACAACTCTGGACGTGTGATGAGAGGGCAGGGGTGGGGAAGAGGAGGCTTGGAAGTAGTGGGAGAGAAGAGAAGAAAAGGGGAGGAAAGAGAAGAAATGTGAGGAAAGAAGAGAGTCGAGGGAAAGGCGGGCGCGCGCGCAGTGGTGGTGCTGGTCCCTATTATCGTTGCCTCACTTCTTTAGGGGAACGGGGAGAGGCCAAGGGGAAAGAGCATCTGGAAAAACAAGGAGGAGAGCCCATGTGGCGGATCAGGGAATTCGCGACGGTTCCAATCGGTCAGCCTCAAGGCCTCCTAATGCCAATCGTGTGATTCAAAAGCGTTTTTCAAAACAGCTTGTTACCAGGGGATTTGTAACATCTTTGAGTTAACGCTATTGTTTTGGGAGCAAGCAACGCACAGCACAAAGCGCAGTTGGTTGTTACGCGGATGTAGCGCAGTTGGTAGCGCATCACCTTGCCAAGGTGAGGGTCGCGAGTTCGAATCTCGTCATCCGCTCGGTGAAACTAGTTTTCACTTTTAGCGCGATTAGCTCAGCGGGAGAGCGCTTCCCTGACACGGAAGAGGTCACTGGTTCAATCCCAGTATCGTGCACTGAGAGTTCAATGCTCTTTGCGGATGTAGCGCAGTTGGTAGCGCATCACCTTGCCAAGGTGAGGGTCGCGAGTTCGAATCTCGTCATCCGCTCTCCAGGCCCCATCTCGTAAGAGTTGGGGCTCATCATTTACAATGGGATATGACTTGGTGGAATGGCCGAGTGGTGAGGCAACGGTCTGCAAAACCGTGCACACGGGTTCGATTCCCGTTTCCACCTCCAACCAGAGGTTCCTGCGCTCCTGCGGGAACCTCTTTTGTTTTCTCGATTGCTAGCGAATGTGGAGCTTAAGGGGTTAAGGGAAAAACGTGCGTCGTTACGACGTGTCGTTGTTAAGGGAAGTTTCGTGTGTCTGGGGGTCTAGCTTCTGCCTGCCCATCCAGATCCTCGGAAGGGTTAGGAATCGGAGTGTGGGGGATCTTGGTGGAATCGATGGCGCGGATCAGGAGTGAGGTCTGGAGCCTTCCTCGTTAGGTGGAGAGGGTAGATGGGGATGGGTAGTGCATCTTCTATACGTTTTGAATTTCAGATATGTTGGGCCTTACTTGTGAAAGGTGAGGCGGGTTCTCTAGGCTGGTGTTTGGTTGGTATAACCAATACATAGGCAAGACTGTTTATCTCGGAATAAGTGATTGGTTGGAGTGAAAAATACGCGGTGCGATTGACCCCAAAAGGGGGTCATTGGAACTTAGCTGGATATTTCTTCGACTAATTGGGGTGACTGGAAAGTGACCCCAATCACTGGATTCGGGCCTTCCGGTCGATGAGAAAGGATGTACATACACGTGGCTTTGGTTCAGGACGCTTTCCTGCGGCTCGGTGCAATTGCAGTGGCGACACCACTGATGCTCGGTGGATTCGCTCCACTCGCGGCAGCTCATGATGTCGTCATGCACGCAACGCCCGAGGATAAGTCTGTAGTCGAAGAGTTCCCACACGAGATCGTGCTGGAATTCTCTGGCATCCCAAAGCCGAACTTCAATACCGTTGCAATTTCGAACTCCGACACAAAGGAAGTACTGTTCACTGGTCAACCTGACCTGGACAAACAATATGTATCTCTGAAGATTCCGGAGGATATTGACCCCGGTCCGGGTAACTATCTCGTTGGCTACCAGATCACCTCGTCGGATGGTCACGCCACCCGTGGCGGTACGACTTTTTCGGTTGGTGATCCCAATGCGGCAGCAAGCGAGACATCCGATGACCCAGCTGGCGGTGCCACAACTGTGGCGACCGCTAACACGGAATCCACTGACAACGGTGGCATCCCCGTGTGGGCGTGGGGACTCGGTGCAGTACTTGTTCTCGTCATCGTGGGAGGTGTGGGCTTCGCCCTCACTCGAAAATAGCGGACTCGCTGTGGACAGCAGGCGGGCAAAAGCAGCGCTTTCTCGTCAGTTGAGTAGCGAATTGATGTTTAACCCACATGTGCGCGTGTGCGTGTGTGTCACGTGTTGATAGGCCTTAAGGCGAAAGGAAAATAATTACATGAAGATTCAGGTTTCTCTCGTTGCAGTGGCTATGGCAGGAGCCATGGCACTCGCAGGTTGCTCCTCCACCGGCGAGAGCGCAAGCACCACCGCAGCTGACAACACGACGGCAGCAACCTCGACGGCTGTGAAGGCTAGCGACGAGAAATCCGCAGATGCTCTTTCATTCGAGGAGGCATTTGTGAAAGCTAAGCCTGAAGGCAAGGATATGACCGGCATCTTCGGTCACCTCGTGAACTCCTCCGACAAGGACATCCACATTGTCAAGGTGTCCGGGTCAGTCGATGCCAAGATGTGGCAGCTGCATGAGATGCAAGGTACCACCATGGTTGAGATGGAAGACGGCTTCGTCGTTCCTGCCGGTGGATCCTACGAGCTGAAGCCCGGTGGCAGCCATGCCATGATCATGGGCTACAGCCCGGAGATTGCCGCTGGCGACTCTCTCGATGTCACCTTCGAGGATGCCGACGGTAACAGCTACGAGTTCAAGGACATCCCGGTGCGTGACATCCAGTCCGGCATCGAGAACTACGGTCCGGATGGACAGGCTCAGGTGGATAACGGCATGGAAGACATGCACATGAATCACGAGGGTGGAGACATGGGCCACGGTGAGCACATGGAGCATGGCGACCACGCCGATTCCGCAAAGTAACGTTCACAATTTTTCCCATCAATCCAAACGGTCTCGCTGTACGAGCGTCGCGTGGCTGTTTATGAAGAGAGTGAGTAAGTAACAATGGCGCATGAGGACACTCATCATTCGCTTAGTCGACGCGGCTTCCTTGTCGGGTCTTCGGCACTCGCTGGTTCAGCACTGGCTGCTCCCGCATTTGCCAAGGATTCCTTGGACAAGAAAGCCAAAGAACAGGACATCACCGGGGACGGCCCAAATTCTGACATGCCTCTGAAGAACACAGAGGTGGAATTCGAAGGCGAGCACCAGGCGGGTATTTCCACCCCGCCCCAAGCGTTTGCCAACGTCTTAGGGTTCAATCTGTACCGTGATGTCAAGCGTGATGATGCTAAGCGTCTCTTGCGTCTGTGGACAGAGGATGCTCGACGGTTGACCACCGGCAAAACGCCGGTGGGTGACCTCGAGCCTGAACTCGCATGGACCCCCGCGAACCTCACGATGACGTGCGGGCTGGGGGAGCCATTCTTTGACAAGCTTGGACTAACAGATCAGAAGCCGAGCTGGCTGCATGACATCGACGCGTTTTCCAAGGATAAGCTGGAAGATGAATGGGGGCAGACCGATATCTGTGTGCAGATTTGTGCAGATGATCCGATTACCCTGGCCCATGCAACCCGACACTTCATCCGCTCTTCCGTTCGCTATGCCGAGGTGAAGTGGCTGCAGCACGGCTTCCTCCACGCCTCCGGAAGCGTCGAGAAGGGGGCAACGGGCCGTAACCTGTTCGGCTTTAAGGACGGTACGGTGAATCCCTCCTCCGATGAGGAATACGCTGACCAGGTCTGGATTGACGAAGGGCCGGATTGGGCGAAGGACGGGACGTGTCTCGTCGTTCGCCGTATTGCCTACAACATGGATGAGTGGGAGAAGCTCGACCGTGCTTCCCGCGAGATGGTCTTCGGGCGCACAATGACTGAAGGCGCTCCGCTGTCCGGCGGCGACGAGTTCACGCCGGCTGACTACAAGAAGACCGATGAGCTTGGACTTCCGGTCATTGATCCGATGAGCCATATGGCGCGGGCGGTCAATCCAGATGACAAGCCGAACCAGAAGTTGAAACGCCGGGCGTACAACTATGATCTGCCACCGGTTCCCGGAGACATTGATCGATCGAATTCCGGTCTTATCTTTATCTGCTTCCAAAAGAACCCTGAGGAGCAGTTCACGGCCATCCAAAAGAGGCTTGACCAGGCTGATCGACTCAATCAGTGGACTACGCATATCGGCTCTTCCGTGTACTTCTGCCCGCCAGGTGTGGGTGAAGGCCGCGACACGTACTGGGCTGAGGGACTACTTGAGTCATAAGCCTTCGAAGGCGATGAGTTGATGAGGTGCATCGATGTGTAAAGCATATCGGTGCACCTCGGTCTGTGTGGGGTCGACCAACGTCCGCTTGCCAGAAGCAACGCGCAGAGGTGGCACGTCGTCGTGCCTCTACGGGACAGTCCATGCTCATGTTGTGTCATGTCTAGGGCATTGACTTATGCTGATCTGTGGGGATCTATGCGGCCCTTTGAGGACCTATGGGGGCGGAGATCCGCTGTGGGGCGGAGCCATTGCGATGCGAGGCGATGCAGTGGGGGGATGCACCGACCGGCGGGCATACTCGTGCGCTGTCGGCCCCGAATAATCATCTCTTTATAAGGCCGGTACAGCGTTGTCCACGGTTGGGGAGTACGATGACACCAGCTCTGCTTTCAAACGTCGACAAGCAACCACGAGGAAAGCGCACGTTGCGTAACTACCGTGCCAGCGTGGCGTCGGAAAGCCTGGGCGACCTTCCTATTACCAGGGGAGGGGAAACAGAAAATGCGGGTGACGTTGCCGGCCAGGTATGTCGGTGCGCACCCCCAACATGAAAGTGGAATCCACTGTGACTGAATTTTTGGTGCCCGCTGGCGTCCCCGCCGGCAAGGCTATGCGCGAACTGGATCTCCCATCCAAGGGACCTGACGCCGTCGTTTGCGTCAAGACCGCGGAGGGTGACCTCAAAGACCTGTCCTTCACCCCGGAGGTAGACACGACGATGACCACAGTCATCGCCGCATCCGATGAGGGGCGCGGAGTCATTCGTCACTCCGCCACACACGTAATGGCGCAAGCCGTCCAGGCCGAATTCCCCGGCACGAAGCTCGGAATCGGCCCGGCTGTAGAGAACGGTTTTTACTACGATTTCGGCACCGAGCGCTCCTTTACCCCTGAAGATCTGAAGAAGATCGAGAAGCGGATGAAGAAGATCATCAAGACCGGCCAGCGTTTCGAGCGCTTCGCCTGGGAATCACTTGATGAGGCACGCACCGCAATGGCGGAGGAGCCGTACAAGCTGGAGCTCATTGAGGATAAGTCCAAGGGGACCGTCCTCGATGAGGCTGCCGATGTGGACGCTCACGGTGAACTCACAGGCTACCGCAACGTCAACCCGCGGACGAACGAAACCGAGTGGTTCGACCTCTGCCGCGGTCCGGCACACGTCCCCACCACCCGCTACATTCCAGCGTTCAAACTTCTGCGTTCGTCCGCTGCATATTGGAAAGGTGACCAGTCCCGCGACGGCATGCAGCGCATCTACGGCACCGCCTGGGAGTCTAAGGAGGCTCTCGACGATTACCTCACCATGCTGGAAGAGGCAGAAAAGCGTGACCACCGCCGTCTTGGCCAGGAGCTGGATCTGTTTAGCTTCCCTGACGAGATCGGCTCAGGTTTCCCGGTATTCCACCCGGACGGAGGAATCATCCGCCTGGAGATGGAGGAACACTCCCGTCGCCGGCACCTGGAGAATGGCTACTCCTTTGTGAACACGCCTCACATCACCAAGGGCGACCTCTTCCAAAAGTCCGGTCACTTGGACTTCTACGCGGACGGAATGTTCCCGCCCATGCAATTGGATGGCGAGTACGACGAGGACGGCAACTGCACCAAGCAGCCGCAGGACTACTACGCCAAGCCGATGAACTGCCCGATGCACAACCTTATTTATGCTTCCCGTGGCCGTTCCTACCGTGAGCTGCCGCTTCGCCTGTTCGAGTTCGGCACCGTGTACCGCTACGAGAAGTCCGGCGTGGTGCACGGCCTCACCCGTGCCCGCGGCTTCACACAGGATGATGCTCACATCTACTGCACCGAGGAGCAGCTCGAGGACGAGCTGACCGGCGTATTGAACTTCATTTTGAGCCTGCTCAAAGACTATGGCCTCAATGACTTCTACCTAGAACTCTCCACGAAGGATCCGAACAAGTTCGTGGGATCTGACGAAATCTGGGAGAAGTCCACGGCGATCCTCGAGCGCGTAGCCAAGGCCTCCGGGCTTGAGCTTGTTCCGGATCCCGCCGGCGCAGCTTTCTATGGACCGAAGATCTCCGTTCAGGCTCGTGACGCCATCGGTCGTACGTGGCAGATGTCCACGGTGCAGTTGGACTTCAACCTGCCCGAGCGTTTCGAGTTGGAGTACACCGCCTCTGACGGCTCCAAGAAGCGCCCGATCATGATCCACCGCGCACTGTTTGGCTCCATTGAGCGTTTCTTCGGTGTGCTTCTCGAGCACTACGCCGGTGCGTTCCCGGCTTGGCTCGCCCCGCACCAGGTCACCGGTATCCCGGTTGCCGACGAGTTTGTCGATTACCTGGAAGGTGTCATCGGCAAGCTGAAGGCGCAGGGAATCCGCGCCGAGGTGGACACCTCGGATGACCGGATGCAGAAGAAGATCCGCAACCACACGACGGGCAAGGTCCCGTTCATGTTGCTGGCTGGTGCTCGCGACCAGGAGGCCGGGGCTGTCAGCTTCCGCTTCCTTGATGGTTCCCAGGTAAACGGTGTTCCTGCGGACAAGGCTGTAGAAATCATCACGTCGTGGGTCCGTTCCCGCAAGAACGAGCAGCCCAGTAAGGACACCATCAACCTTGACTAGTGGTGAAGAAGCGAGTCGTTCTGACCGGTTGGAGCGCCTGTGGGCGCCCTACCGGCAGAGCTACATCGTCAATGATGATCGCAAGAAGGTGAGTGATCCTTTCGTGGTTATCCCGGAGATGGAGGACCGCGAAGGCCTCATCGTCGCTCGTGGCACAACCTGCTACGCGGTGATGAACAAGTTTCCGTACAACGCCGGTCACCTCCTCATCGTCCCTTTCCGCAAGGTGGCGGAATTGGAGGAGCTAACTGAGGATGAGTACCGGGAGATTATGGATTGGGCGCGCGTCGCTGTCCGCGTGATCAAAGAGGTCAGCTCACCCGATGCGATGAACGTTGGTTTCAACCTTGGTCGCGCATCTGGCGGTTCCGTCGGTGAGCATCTCCACCTGCACATCGTGCCACGGTGGTCGGGTGACTCGAACTTCATGACGATCATCGACGCAACCAAGGTTCTTCCGCAAACTCTCCAGCAGACCCGTGATCTGCTCGCGCGCGCGTGGCACGACGCGGAGTGGGCTCCCGGTGACGTGGTGTTGGGGGAGGAGTAGCTGTGCTCAGCGTTCATGGACGAAAGCCTGCGCGCGTCATAGTTGAGCCCGTTGCTGACCTTGCTCTCAGGGCGGGACTGACCCCCAACACGGTGACCGTCGTTGGGGCGGTATTGACCACGTTGGCGGCTGTTGTCCTCATTCCTACTGGGCACCTTGTGGCAGCAGCGGTCGTGTCTGGTTTGTTTTCTGCCTTCGACATGATCGATGGCACCATGGCCAGGCGCAGCGGTGGCGGTACGCGGTTCGGTTCAACGCTTGATGCTTCATGCGATCGGATCACCGACGGCGCACTCTTTTCCGCCATCATCTGGTGGGAGGTGTTCGTCGCCGGGACGGATCGGGCGACTGTTGCCGCCACCTTTGTGGCCCTGATTGGTTCCCAGGTGACGAGCTACGTCAAGGCGCGTGGTGAGGCAAGCGGTTTCCGGATGGTCGGTGGACTCATTGAGCGCCCGGAGCGGCTAATTATCGGCTACCTCGGCATCGCGCTAGCTGGTTTCGGTGTCCCTTGGGGCTTCGAGGTCGCAATGTGGGTCTTGGCTGTTGGCTCTGTGTGGACTGTCATTCAGCGACTCATCATGGCGTCCCGCGATCCGCTGGCCGGCAAGATGAGTGCCCCTCCGGCCGGTGCCGAGGATCAATAATCTCGAACCGCTGGAGACCTCAGGTTGAGCCCTCCCACTCTGCTGAGTGGGAGGGTTTTCGTTTTCTGAGGGTTCAGGCTTGTCGACGATTACGTGATCGGTGGCGTCTGCTTAGTCACGCGCCTTGTAGCTTGTACGCCTGACTCCGATCCACATCACTGTTGCCGTCGGGATAGGAACCCTGTGGGCACCGTCGGGGATAGGAACCCTGTGGGCGCCGTCGGGGATAGGAACCCTGTGGGCGCCGTTGGGGCAGTTGTGCGTATGGGGCCTCGTTCCAGCTTCAGTGCACGCGCTGATTGCAAGGCTCTCAAGGGAAAAGCGATCTCTAATTACCAGAACAGAATCGGGCGGAAACACAAGCTGATAGGTTGGTAGGGTGAACTCCAATGGAAGAAAAACCAGTCTAATTCCGTTGTTTTGGCGGTTAGTGAAAAAACACGAGTGGACGGCGGCTGGTTACGTTCTCGGTTGGTCCGTTGTCTGCCTGCTGCCAGAATCGTGGGGCCGGGCACTCTTTCGGTTCGCTGCGCGCCGCGTGGGCGGTAATGCACAGTTGGAGAAGAACCTGACTCGCGTGCTAGGCCGTCCCGCCTCTAGAGAAGAAGTACGACGCGGACTGGAGTCGTATGCCCGTTACTGGTACGAAGCCTTCGCTCTCCACAAGATCGTTCCAGATACCCTCACCATCGAGGGGATAAACAACCTCGACCGTGATCGCGGTGCCATCATCACGCTTACCCACAGTGGAAATTGGGATTTGGCCGGTGTAGCCCTCGTGCTCGAAGTAGGTGGCTTCTCCACCGTTGCCGAGCATCTTCAGCCCGAAGAGCTCTACCAGGCCTTTGTCTCCTACAGAGAGGAGTTGGGCTTCACGGTGTATCCGCACGATTCTCACCCGCTCACGAATCTTGAAAAGGATGTATCGAGAGGCTCTGTCGTGGCCATGATGGGGGAACGAGATCTCAAAGGCCGCGGTGTAGCCGTTTCATTTTTTGGGGAGGCAGCGACCTTCCCGGCAGGGCCTGCTGTGCTCGCTCAGCGCACAGGGGCACCGCTGCATGTTGCAGATGTCTACTTCACAGGCTCCGGCTGGGGCCTCTCGTTGCGGCCGGCGATTCCTGTGACGACAGTTGAAGAGACCACGCAGCGCATTGCCGATGAATTTGAAGAAACGCTATCCGCTCACCCCACCGATTGGCATATGCTACAACCCGTGTGGCTTGCGGACAGGACATAGCCGGATAGGCACGGGACGGATAGGGGAAGCCCGACGAACCTTGCCGAAGCTCGCTGCAGCCCACTGAAGCTTATCGATTCCAACGAAGCCTACCGAAGCTGGCTGCAGCACACTGAAGCCAGCCGAAGTCCCGCAGGTCAGGTGATAGGTGGTGGTATTACGGATGGTGGCGCGCCGAAACCTCAGGTTTTGTGACTAGAGTTAGTTCAATCATGCGTGTCGGAATTGTCTGCCCCTATTCTTTTGACGAACCAGGTGGCGTCCAAAACCACGTGCTCGAGCTGGCGAACACCCTCATCGCCTCCGGGCACGATGTTCGTGTACTCGGACCGTGTTCTCCCTCCACACCACACGTTCCCTCGTTTGTGACCCGTGGTGGAGCAGCAATCGGGGTTCCCTACAACGGATCAGTAGCCCGCATCGCCATTGGACCCCATGTCACGAGAATAACGAGGCGTTTCATCGAAGATGGGGGGTTCGATGTGCTCCATATTCACGAGCCCAATTCACCCAGCTTCTCGATGGAAGCACTACGGCTTGCCCACGGACCAATCGTCGCCACCTACCACGCATCTGCAGAAAAATCTTTCCTGCTCAAAGTCGCGCAGGCGACTTTCCTCACTCCGATGCTGGAAAAGATCGGGGGCGGAATTGCCGTTTCGGACATGGCCCGGCAATGGCAGGTTCAGCAGCTCGGAGGTGACCCTGTAGCCATCCCCAACGGAATCCATGTCCAAACTTTTGCAGAACAGACGCACCGTACGCAGCCTCGCCGTCTTGCGTTCGTAGGGAGGCTCGATGAGCCTCGGAAAGGCCTCGACATTCTCCTCGGTGCCCTGGAACAGATCAATAATCAGGACGGATGCGAGTATCACCTTGACGTAATCGGGGGCGGAAAACCCCGACAGTCCACTCCTCGGATTACCTATCACGGCCGGGTTACCGATGAGGAGAAGGCGCGACTTTTGGGTGAAGCGAGCATCTTCATCGCACCGAATACTGGTGGCGAGAGTTTTGGTATCATCTTGGTTGAAGCGATGGCCGCTGGGTGCGCCGTCGTTGCCTCGGACATTCCCGCTTTCCGTGCAGTACTCGGAGATGCCGGGCTCACCTTTGCCAATGGGAATAGTGGCGCATTGGCCCGAGTCCTTCAGAGGCTGTTGCACGATCCAGATCTGGTAGCTGACCTTCGTGGACGAGGGGAGAAACAGGCTGTGCAGTACGACTGGTCTGTTGTGGCCAAGAAGGTGCTGCAGGTGTACGAGACGGTGGCGGATGGTCACCCCGTGACATGCAAGCCACTGCGACGTTATCGTCCGAGCTTCCTGCGACAGCTGCAGCCCGGGAAGGGGAACCGAGCATGAGTCACGCAGGTGTTCTTCTTCTCGGAGTCATCCTCACCGCCGTTTTCTTGTGGTGCTACTTCACCGCCCAGCGCCTCAATCGCTTGCATATTCGCATGGATAGAGCCCGCGACTCGCTGGAGGGTGCACTCAACCGGCGGGCAGCTGTCATCGGGGCGCTGTATCCGTCACTGACCGCGCAAGCGACGGCACTCGAGGATATTCCGCTCACGTACGAGAATTTTTCTGATCGTAGAGCCGCTGAAAATGAGCTCCTGCGGCGACTCCCCGCTTCGGTTTCAGGTGACGGGTTCCTCGTAACTGATAGCAACGAGGCATCCATGGTTAAGGAGGAAACAACGACAGGGGAGGAGCCCCCGACTAAGGAGACCGCCCCGCCAAAGGAGACCACCCCGCCTAAAGAGACCACCCCATCGGGGGAGGGCACCTCGATAGGGGAAGAGACAGTCGAAAACGACGTGGCTGCGGTGAGAAAAGTACGCACAGACACAGTGCTCAATGCAGAGTCTGCTGTGACCGCAGAGGCGGACGAGGGGGCGAGAGCACTAGTGGCTCTGTCGGATGCGAACGTTCGCGTTCATCTCGCCACGCGGTTCTATAACCAGGCAGTGACAGATACGCGCCATGTGAGGCACCGCCCGCTGGTTAAACTCCTTCACCTTGCTGGAAATGCACCCAACCCCGCCTATTTCTAACCGTGGCAGCGCGCCTCACCGTTGAGCTCCTCCTTTCCCCAGTCGACTGTGCCGGCTACCGTGCCTAGCTACGTGAAGGTGAGACGGAGCGTCGACAAGCCCCGGTCTTGTCCGCCGGAAACCGTGTGCTTTCGGGCACTTCAACTGGTGAAAAGCCTGCATCCATCTTCAGTTCAATTTTCTCGTCGGAATTGGTTTTCTAAAAGTTAACCTGGGATTCATGCAGCCGCTATGATTGGTGGGGGATTCCGGTCTCAAGATGACTACGAAAGAAGGAGATCTAGTGTCTGATAATCAGGCTCAAACCGAACACGGTACCGCTCGCGTGAAGCGCGGCTTGGCTGAAATGCTCAAGGGCGGCGTCATTATGGACGTTGTCAACCCGGAGCAGGCCAAGATTGCTGAGGATGCCGGCGCTACTGCCGTGATGGCTCTCGAGCGTGTTCCTGCCGATATTCGCGCCGAGGGTGGCGTGTCCCGCATGAGTGACCCGGACATGATCGATGGGATTATTGACGCGGTCTCTATTCCGGTGATGGCGAAGGCTCGTATTGGCCACTTCGTTGAGGCACAGGTTCTCCAGTCCCTGGGCGTTGACTTCATTGATGAGTCTGAGGTGTTGACCCCTGCGGATTACAAGAACCACATCGATAAGTTCCAGTTCACCGTGCCGTTCGTATGCGGTGCAACCAACCTTGGTGAGGCACTGCGTCGCATCAACGAGGGTGCTGCGATGATCCGTTCTAAGGGTGAAGCAGGCACGGGCGATGTGTCCAACGCTGTCACCCACATGCGCACCATCCGCGCGGAGATCAACCGCCTGTCCTCTATGGCTGAAGATGAGCTTTATGTTGCGGCTAAGGAGCTCGGTGCACCGTATGCTCTTGTCCGCGAGGTAGCTGAAAACGGCAAGCTCCCCGTCGTGCTCTTTACGGCTGGCGGTATCGCAACGCCTGCCGATGCTGCGATGATGATGCAGCTGGGCGCCGAGGGCGTATTCGTCGGTTCCGGCATTTTCAAGTCGGGCGATCCGGAGAAGCGCGCAAAGGCTATCGTCCAGGCCACGCAGAACTACGATGATCCGGACACCATCGCTCAGGTGTCCCGCTCGCTGGGTGAGGCCATGGTGGGCATCAACGTCGATGACCTGCCTAAGGATCACCGCCTGGCTGACCGCGGCTGGTAGTGAGCGCCATCTAACAACCAAGCCCATCCGGTTTGATTTTGCCCCTTATGGGGGCAAATCCGGGTGGGCATTTTGCTGGGCAGGGTGCCTCGTTTCGGGCTGATCACATTCTAAAGTACGTAGTTGTTCCCATGCTGTGGGCAGACCAAGGAGCCTGCACAGCTCGTTTCGCGTCGGGGACGAGAAACACAAAGAGGAAACAACAGGTCATAGCCACGTTTACGCTAGTGGCGCCAGGCGCTCTGGTGGTGCCAGCTACGATGCAGACCGCTGTGGCGGTGGCTCAGGTAGCAGTGCGGGCAGACTCAATTGGTGAGAGCAATGGGCGTAGGAATCCAGGCTGGGATTTACATGGGTACACGTAGTGCTGAGGCACAATAGGGGGTAACCGCAGCGGAGAGGGCTACCATCAGATGGGGTGCCCCTGTTCCATTAGTGAAATGGATGGTGCGGGACGCGTGAATCCATAGTATGGAGCGGCGCGGTTAGAGAATCGCTTGAATGAGCACCGCGTAAATTAATTCGGCACCGCTCACAAGCTCGCTGCCGCATCGCAGTCAGATCTGCGGATTAGAAGGATGAAAAGTGGCCATAATTACCGGTTTCGAACCATTTGGTGGACGGACAGAAAACGCCTCGTGGCGCGTGGCGGAACGCGTTGCGGGAACCTTCGCGGAGGAGGGGTTTGACATCCAAGCGAAACAGGTACCCGTGGAGTTTGATGCGATTGGCCCCTTTCTTGCGCATCACAGGCGCGAGACCATCATCAGCATTGGCGAGGCTGCTGTTGCAGATCGTGCCCGCCTGGAGATAGCGGGGCGCCTGTGGCAGCATGGCACAGACAATACCGGAAAGTACTTTAACCGCCCGCTGGCCTCCATCCTCCTTTCGCGGACCCACGAATCTCTAGTTGCTCGTGTGCAGGCAAACACGACGGGGAGTGAAACATCTCTCCCACAGCGTGAAACCAATGACGGAGCTCGGCGCCGATCCGGGGTACGGGTTCTCTACGACGGCCCTCGTCCACCGGCCGCAGTGATCGGCGAAAACGGACTCGAGTATGCGGTACGAGCACCTGAAAATGTAGTAAATCTTGCGCGTAAAGCCGGATTGGCCATTTCAAGCGACGCGGGGCTGTACATTTGTAACACAACGACGGCTCTCGGCTACGCGTTTTTGAATACGTTTGCGTTTCTTCACGTTCCTGCAGTTGAACCGTCAGAGAAAACACTCACTGCGGTCAGCGCGTTTGTCCGCTCCCTACTCGTACACGCACACGGAGGTGACCATGAAGTCCAAGATTGAGAAAACACTGAGCCTGGAGCGCATTGATACCGATATCTTCGTCGGTCCGATCGTCGAATCGCACTTCATCCGCACATTTGGTGGACAAATCGCTGCACAGACCCTTGTCGCGGCGACACAAACAGTGGACTCCGATCACACCGTCCACTCGCTTCACGGTTATTTCATCAGGCCCGGTAGGGCAGAGCTGCAAACAGTATTCCTTGTGGAGCGAATTCGCGACGGCCGCAGTTTCGTGTCCCGCCAGGTTAAGGCTGTCCAGGAGGGCAAACCGATCTTCATCATGCAGGCCAGCTTCCACCGACGGGGAGACACAGGCATTGAGCACGCGGACCGAATGCGTGATGTGCCCTCTGCGGACGAGCTCCCGGAGGGGCCACTCGAATCCATGAACGCCACATATCGCGCACTGCTCGAAGAATGGAGTGATTGGGACATTCGTGTCGTACCGCCGGATCGTTACCAGCACAACCCCTATACGCCATCTCAGCAGGTGGTGTGGTTCCGTGCGAAGGACAAGCTTCCCGACGATGAAACCTTCCATATCTGTACTCTGACCTACATGTCGGATATGACGCTGCTCCAGTCTGCTCTTGTCCCGCATCCGCACATTGATGTCCAGGAAGCCTCTTTGGATCACGCTATGTGGTTCTTGCGTCCCTTCCGTGCCGACGAATGGCTTCTTTATGACCAGGTATCGCCGAGTGCAGCAAATGGGCGAGCGTTGACGCAGGGTAAAATTTTCGATTCAGCGGGAAACCTCGTAGCTGTAGCCACGCAAGAGGGACTCACCCGCACGCTTAAAGATGGAACTTCGCCGGTTCCCATGACGAACTTGAAGGGATAACCCTATGAAAATTGGCATCCTCGCTGTACAAGGCGGAGTAGCAGAACACGAGCGTACGCTCCGGCAGGTGGCGGAGAAGTATCGGGATAACTCTGATTCGTCGTGGGGCAACCTCGAGATTGTGCTCGTTCGGCGGGCGGAGCATCTCGAGGGGATCAACGGTCTCATCCTCCCTGGTGGTGAATCGACAACGATGTCTCGTCTGCTTACCCTGTCTGGCATGGATACTCTCCTCAAAGAGGCGTTGGATGCGGGGCTGCCCGCCTACGGAACATGTGCAGGCATGATTTTGTTGGCTTCCAATGTTTTGGATACCCGCCCGGATGCAATCTGGCTCAGTGCCCTCGACATTACGGTCCGTCGCAACGCTTTTGGCCGACAGCGGGATTCCTTCGAGGCCGACCTTACGTTCACCGGAATCGACGAACCGGTTCACGCGACTTTCATCCGTGCCCCCATTGTCGAGGATGTTTCTGACAAGGTCGAAGTGCTGTGTCGCGAGCCAGAGGGACGCATTGTCGGTGTGCGTCAGGGGCGCGTTTTAGCTACGTCCTTCCATCCGGAAGTCAGCGGTATCACGGATGTCCACGAGTATTTCCTATCGATGTGTGAGGACGCGAATTTCACCTATACCGCCTAGAATGTGACCGCTGTCAGCCACGGTTGTTGCTGCCGAGGAAGGGCAACCGGCGCCGGGGCACTCCGAGGCCGCAAAAGGGGTATTAGGATTCACTAACCGTTTTTTCGTCGGCCTTCCACCAGTGAGCGGGGGAATGAAGGTAGGATGGTGGCGATCACCGCCCCCGCCCTGCGGATCTAAAAGAGCCGCGAATGGAGGACAGCGCTGCGGAGCGTCGTGCCCTGGATCGTGTTCCTCCACCGGTTGATCGGTAACCTGTGGGGTGGGGTGTACGAACGAGTGCAGAAGGCACTCGTATAATAACTACGTTCAGTTAAAGCAACGGAAAGGATCCTGGTCTATGTCGGGTCACTCAAAATGGGCAACCACGAAGCACAAGAAGGCCGCCAACGATGCTAAGCGTGGCAAGGAATTTGCCAAGCTCATCAAGAACATCGAGGTAGCTGCCCGTACAGGTGGCGGGGACCCCGCTGCAAACCCGACCCTGGATGACATGATCCGCAAGGCCAAGAAGGCCTCCGTCCCGAACGACAACATCGAGCGCGCCCGCAAGCGTGGCTCCGGCGAAGAAGCCGGTGGCGCTGACTGGCAGACGGTCATGTACGAGGGTTACGGCCCCAACGGTGTCGCTATGCTCATCGAGTGCCTCACCGATAACCGCAACCGCGCAGCAACTGAGGTGCGCACGCGTATGACCAAGAACGGTGGCAACATGGCCGACAGCGGTGCCGTGAGCTACATGTTCTCCCGCAAGGGTGTAAGCACCGTGAAGAAGGGTGAGCTCACCGAGGACGATGTTCTCCTCGCCGTCCTTGACGCTGGCGCAGAGCAGGTTAACGATCTCGGTGAGATGTTCGAGGTTGTCTCCGATGCCTCCGACACTACCGCTGTGAAGGACGCACTTCAGGCCGCTGACATTGAGGTCGAGGACACCGATTCCGAGTTCCGTGCCTCCGTCGAGAACCCTGCGGATCTCGCAACGGCGAAGAAGATCCTCAAGCTCATCGATATTCTCGAGGAGTCCGACGATGTTCAGAACGTGTACACGAACATGGACATTCCTGAGGACGTTGCAGCCCAGCTTGAGGACGAAGATTAATCTCGCTTTCTGCTCCTGGTAACCGATGTCAGGTCCAGGCAGATGGGTATAGTAGGTCACCGTATATTCAGTGGCGGTGGCCTGCTTTCGTCATTGTTGGGTAACCCGTCGCCATGAATGTTCCTGGTGCGAATTCCGCTGGAGCATCTTTTGTTGCTATGGGGGATTGGTGCTTGTCGACGCTCCGCTGCCTAGGTTCTTGGTCTTGGTGCCGTCCCCGTTGGTTCTTGAGGGATAGCACGGTGCTGCCCCTAGCTCCACGCGACGGTGTGCAGACAAAGACTTAAGCACGCGGAATGCACACCCGCGAACACCGAATGCGGGCCCACGAACATGGGATACTGACCCCGCGAACATGGGATACTGACCCGCGAACACCGGATGATGCGTTGTGTAGCAGTTGCAACGACATTGAGTGGCTCTCGTGTGCTACCTTATATTGGAACGTAAATTCGAATACACGGGAAAGAGTTTGTCAGGATGGAATCAACAGTGGGGCTCAGGGTTCTGGGCATAGACCCAGGTCTGACACGCTGTGGTTTATCCATTGTGCAGGCAGGGAAAGGCAGAACGGTCATTCCCGTCGCGGTCGGTGTGGCGCGGACACCATATAAATCATCCATGGGTGACCGCTTGAAGGAACTGTATGAGGCGATCACGGATTGGATTGCGGAGTACAAACCGGATGTCGTTGCAATGGAACGTCTCTTCGAGCGTGGGGAGGTTTCGACCGTTTTGCATACAGCGCATGCTGTAGGAGTGCTTATACTCGCGGCTTCGCAGGCGAATCTCGACGTGCACGAATACACTCCTTCGCAGGTTAAAAAGGCGATTACTGGTAACGGTCGAGCCGACAAGAAGCAAATGACTGCCATGGTGACGCGGATTCTGGGTCTTGAGAACCCGCCAAAGCCCGCAGACGCGGCCGACGCACTGGCTATCGCGATCACTCACTGCTGGCGTGCACCCCAAATTCTCCGTGAGGAAAAAGCGAAGGAGCAGCTTCGCAAAATGGGTATCGACCCAGATCGTGCAGCCGGACCGAAGGGCATGAACACGACGTACCACCCGCGCGTCGTGCCAACGCCTCAAGTGACTGGAGAATCTCTACGCGACCTCGGAGGGGCGCAGTCATGGGTGAGGCGTTGATCGATCTAATAAGACGTAGATCGGTGGCACCTGTAACCTGCGATGCCGGTGGTCATGTGTGGTATGCCGCGCTCGACGGCAGTATCAACCAAACTGCGGCACTGGTTAGGACGGGTGTGATCAGAGGTCAGCAGCAGACGTTGCGCCGATACGAGTCGCATCCAATATGTACAGATATCTAGCACAATGATGCACTTTGAATGCACAGTGACGTGCCAACTCTCCGCTGTGGTCGGGGCGTGGCGGAGTTCATAGAATAGTAAAAGTGAAAGTGGAGACGCGCGCTGCATGCGCGTCGAATAAAGGAGTAGTAGATGATTGCGTCCCTTCACGGTGAGGTTGTTGCCAAGTCGCTTACTGGCGGTGTCATCGAATGCGGTGGTGTCGGTTACGAGTTCCTCGCCACCGCGGCGACCCTTGCAGAATTACCGCTGGGGGAGGATGGTCGGGTTCTAACCACCATGGTGATCGGGGAGAAGTTCGTAACTCTCTACGGCTTCGCCCATGATTCGGAGCGCACGATGTTCTCGCAGCTGCAAGGCGTCCAAGGCCTCGGGCCGAAGCTGGCGCTTGCATGTTTGAACACGTATTCCCCATCGGAGATCGCAGTGGCTGTAGCCAACGACGATAAGAAAACACTGCAGGCTATCCCCGGAGTTGGCGCGCGCATGGCCGCGAAAATGACAGCTGTTCTCGACGGAAAGCTAAACGAGTTCATTGATTCGAGCGCCGCTACTTCGTCCGCCGCTGAACCAGTAACCGGTGGATCGGAAACCGTAGTTGCTGCCCTTGTTCAGCTCGGGTTCGATGAGGATTCCGCCAATCACGCTGCAGCCTGGTCAGAAGAGTCCAACCCAGGTGGCGACACGGGAACAAACCTTCGCCATGCTCTGCAGTACCTGGGTAAAAAGAAATAGCAGCAAGCGTGGTACTGACCGAATCGGTCGAGTGTAACTCGTGTTTTTACCGAATTTTTGTCTAGTCGGTGGACCGGAGGTACACGCTAGGCCGGAGATTCAAGATACGAAGATTCAAGATAGCTGTAAGGTCGAATAAGAAAGGGGGCTCATGCCATGGCCAATGTAGAAAAGACGGAGTTCGTATTACCTGGAGATGACAACGCTCCAGGCAATAACGTCGGTATCGGACGAAACCCAGAGTCGGCTGCCGTCAGCCCTGAGAAGCAGGAGACTGATCACGATTTAGAGGTGAGCCTTCGCCCGAAGTCTATCGATGAATTCATTGGCCAAGATAAGGTCCGTAAGCAGCTCCGCTTGGTGTTGGAAGGTGCCAAGAAGCGTGGGTCGGCACCGGACCACGTCCTGCTTTCTGGTCCGCCTGGTCTAGGCAAGACGACTATGGCCATGATTATTGCGCAAGAGCTCGGCACCTCGCTCCGCATGACGTCCGGGCCGGCTCTTGAACGCGCTGGTGACCTCGCAGCCATGCTGTCCAACCTCATGGAAGGCGATGTGCTTTTCATCGATGAGATTCACCGCATTGCGCGCCCTGCAGAAGAGATGCTGTACATGGCGATGGAGGATTTCCGCATCGATGTGATCGTCGGTAAGGGCCCCGGTGCTACTTCTATTCCGCTGGAATTGGCACCCTTCACACTCGTCGGTGCGACTACGCGGTCAGGGATGCTCACGGGCCCGTTGCGGGATAGGTTCGGTTTTACAGCGCACATGGAGTTCTATTCGCCCAAGGACCTGACCGCAGTGGTCCTTCGCGCAGCGAAGATCCTCGGAGTCAATATCGATAAAGAGGCCGCTGCTGAGATTGCCGGCCGTTCGCGGGGAACGCCACGTATCGCTAACCGTCTCCTGCGTCGTGTACGTGATTACGCTGAAGTCCATTCAGATGGCCACATCGACGTGGATGCCGCAAAGACAGCGCTTGTCGTGTTTGACGTGGATGAAAAAGGGTTGGATCGGTTGGATAGGGCTGTGCTCAACGCGCTTATCAAGGGGCATGGCGGTGGCCCGGTTGGCGTTTCCACTTTGGCCATCGCGGTCGGAGAAGAACCGTCGACAGTTGAGGAGGTGTGCGAGCCGTACCTCGTCCGCGCTGGGCTTATTTCTCGTACTGGGCGTGGACGTGTGGCAACGGCCGCAGCCTGGCAGCACTTGGGCCTGACTCCACCGGATGGTGCTCTCGGACTTTTCTGACACGTCTGGATCGAGGTCTCTTTTCGCTCCCTTTGGCTCGTGTTTCCTGTCTCAGGCTACAGTTCCTAGGTTCCATTTTCAGCTCTCATGTAACGTACTGTGGCTGATCGCCGGTCCTGTCTCTAAACTCGCCGGTTCTGCCAAAGTGACGGTGCAGGCCTCACACGGCAGAGCCTGAATACGGAGGCTGACGTTGGGGAGTCTATTTCTGCGTCGAAGGGCATTTCTTGCTTGAGTTTTAATTCTCTACTGCCGCTTTCGTTAGCTAAGCCCCAGATCGCATTGGTAAACGGAAGGAAGATGAGATTCCGTAACACCGGGGGAGATGTGTCCAAGTTCTTACGTGAAGCTGCTGCTTTTTGTGCGCTGCTGCTCTTCGTAGGCTGTTGTTCTTTGTGAGCTGCTGTTATTCGCCTAGAAGTCCCGCGAGAGAAAACTAGTTGGAGCAGTCAGTGCCACGTTGGTCCAGTACGTAACAGGGATGATAGTGGTGAATCTGGCGATATCTCCTCGTAGAAACTCTGGTCCGCGGGTGCCCTACGTTTCTCTTGCCGGCCGTTTTCTGGAACAATTCAGTTCATGGATCTCATTATTCTTCTCGTCATTCTTGTCATCTTTGCTGCCCCCATGTTCTTGATGCAGCGTAAGCAAAAGAAGCAGATGGAACAGCTCCGGAGCATGCAGGGGCAACTGCTTCCCGGCGATCACGTCGTGACCACCGCTGGCCTCCATGCTCTCGTTCATCTGGTGGACGAGGATGAGGTGGACCTCGAAATCGCCCCTGGTGTCATTACCCGCTGGGAGAAGATCGCCATTGTGAAGAAGATTGAGGACTCTACCGAAGCCGCAAATAATGCCTTCATCGAGTCTCCCAAGACCGAGACGGAGGCCGCTGGTGGTGCAACGGAGCACACCGATGGATACGAGCGCCCACAGAGTTTTGGGTCCGATGCAGGTCGACCCGACGATGGCGACGCGCGCTAACCTCCGAATGGTAACCCCACCATCCCGTCTTGCACGAGCAGGTCTAGTCGGCTCATAGAAATCCGCGTCCGCTTTTAGGAGTCCGCTATTAGGAGCCCGCTAGGACGACCCCGCCTGTAGGGTCCGGTACGTGGGTCCGCTCATCCGGCCCGTTCTACTTGCGCGAGTAGGACGGGTCCTTTATTTATGGTGGAGATTTATGGTGGAGGTATGTGCGGTGGAGGAAAATTGCTTCTCAGCGAGCGTGCAACCGTCTCTCCGGCAGCGAGGCCGGTGTGCTACCCCCGGCGTGACAGTGAGCGTTGCAGCGAGAGAGCCAGCACAAGCGGTGCAGATGACGTCTCTCCGTGTGATGACTGGAAAGGGCTACTACCGGGCGTCGAAAAGCCAGGAAGACAGGGGTGGTGCGTGCGCTTTAGCAGCGCATGTCGTAACATAGACCCGTTGTGCACCCTTCTCTATGAAGGGTAAAACAGTACTACTTGCTAAACGTGGCGCTCACAAGCGTCAGAGATGATAAGTTGACTGGCCATGATACCGGCAACCAGTTCGGTTGCCACAGGTGCACGCCACACCGGGCGCGCTGCTCATGGCTTGTCGTGGAGGATTTACATTGGCGTCACAATCTGAACGCAAGGCCGAACCTAAGGCTCGGCGCACCACGGATTTCGTAGGTCGCTACCCGTGGGGTGCCCTGGGTATCTTCGGAATCATTCTCATTCTGGTGTACTCGCTCCTATTTTTTACACCCGGCGCAAACACGCCGAAGCTAGGCATTGACCTGCAAGGTGGTACACGCGTTACGCTGGTGCCGCAGGGGGGCGAACCTACCCCCCAGCAGCTGGACCAGGCTCGCACGATTCTTGAGAACCGCGTGAATGGCATGGGCGTGTCTGGTGCCGAGGTGGTAACCGACGGCAACACGCTCGTCATCACTGTGCCTGGCGAGGACACAGCACAGGCCCGTAACCTTGGCCAGACCTCGCAGCTGGTTTTCCGCACAGTATCGCAGCCAGCTGCTCCGCAGGTGGATCAGATCATGCCCACCCTGACGGATATGGCTAACCGTTGGGTTTCCTACGGGCTTGTTACGCCGGAAAAGGCCAACGAAGTACTCAAGCAGTACCACGACCTGCTTAACCAGCAGGCTGCTCAAAATGGTGGGGAAGAGGCTGCTCCCGCAACCGGCGAGGCGCCGACCGTAACTGCCGAGCCGTTGCCAGAACCGAAGAACTCCATCGAGGAGCAGAAGCGGCGCGATGAGGTCTTCGACATGATGTTGAAGGATCGTCAGTCCACTGAAGGTGCTACCCAGATGGCCGCAGCAGCCCTCATGGAATGCTCCGAGGAAAACACCCACGACCCGATCGCTGGTGGCGACGACCTGTCCAAGCCACTCGTCGCTTGCTACCCGGAGATGGGGCAGCCACTGCTTCTCGGCCCCTCTCCGCTGTTGGTGGGTGAGCCTGAAGACGGACGTCGCCTGACTGGTAACGAGATTGATACCAACCGCCCGATTAACGGTGGCATCAACCCGCAGACCGCACAGAACGAGGTCGTTTTCACCTTCAAGTCTGACAATGGGGAGACCGGTTCTGAGACGTGGGCCAAGCTGACGCAGGAGTACCTGAACAAGCAGGTCGCTGTCACCTTGGACTCGCAGATTATTTCGGCACCGCAGGTGCAATCGGCCACGCCGGTTGGATCCTCCACCATGATTACCGGTATGAAGAATGAGGAAGAGGCCAAGACGCTGGCTAACAACCTCCAGTACGGTGCCCTTCCGCTGAGCTTCGTCGGTGAGAATGGTGAGCGTGGCGGCACGACGACAGTGATCCCGCCGACACTCGGTGCAGCTTCGCTTCGCGCCGGCCTCATTGCAGGCCTGATCGGTCTCCTCGCCGTCGCCGTTTTCTCCTTGGTCAACTACCGCCTTTACGGCCTGCTGGCAATGTTCACCCTCGTGGCATCGGGCACGCTCGTCTACGGCTCCCTCGTCCTTCTCGGCCGATGGATCGGATATTCGCTCGACCTCGCAGGCGTTGCAGGTTTGATCATCGGTATCGGTACGACGGCCGACTCCTTTGTCGTTCTCTACGAGCGCATTAAGGACGAGATACGTGACGGCAGAACATTCAGGTCAGCAGTTCCGCGTGGTTGGGATCGCGCCCGCAAGACGATTATCTCCGGTAACTTCGTCTCCGTCATCGCCGCGGTGGTTCTCTACATCCTCGCCGTTGGCGACGTGAAGGGCTTCGCCTTTACCCTCGGACTGACGACGGTGTTCGACCTTGCGGTGACCTTCTTCGTCACCGCACCGCTGGTTATCCTCGCCTCCCGGAAGAAGTTCTTTGCTAAGGCGAGCGTCAACGGCCTAGGCAAGGTGTACGAGCTCGTTGAACAGCGCCGTGCAGCCGGCGAGCAGCTGGCCGCCGATACCGGCTGGTACAACCAGCGGATGCTTGCCAAGCGGAATGCGGGTGCCACGGATGGCGAATCCGTCTCCGACGAGGACGGCAACATAGAATCAACTGCCACAAGCGAAGCACCGGAATCGAATATGATTGCCGACGACCGTCCATCATCACTTATCACCCTTGAGGAATCCATCGCCAACGAGCCAAAAGTGCCCGAACACCTGCGAGCTCCGCTCCTTGATGATGGCAGCCCAGATGGTTCCCATATCGTGAACCAGGAGGAGAAGTAACAATGACTACTCAGGTACGGGTCGACAACGACGTAACCCCAGAAACCAACCACTCCTTCTTAACGCGGCTGTACACCGGCGAGGGTGGCATCGACTTCGTCGGGCGTCGCAAGCTGTGGTACATCATTACCCTGGTCGTGCTTGCGGTCTGTGCCCTTGGCATCATCTTCCGGGGCTTCACCCTGGGGATTGATTTCCAGGGTGGCACAAAGATGACGATGCCTGCTGCAAACCTGGATACTGCAGCGGTGTCCCGCACATTTGAGGAAGCCACGGGTGTCACCCCAGAAGGCGTGCAGATCGTGGGTGCACAGGATTCACGCATCCTTGAGATCGCGTCCGAGCGGCTTTCCGACGAGCAAATCATGTCTGCTCGGGAGGCTCTGTACACCGAGTTCCAGCCCAAGGACGCGTCGGGCGAAGTCACTCCCGATGCCGTCGGCGATTCTACGGTGTCAGAGTCGTGGGGTTCCACGATCACCAACCGAATGATTGTTGCCTTCGGCGCATTCCTGCTGTTGATCTTCATATACATTGCCATCCGCTTTGAGCGTGACATGTCCGTTGCCGCAATTGCGGCGCTGGGCGTCGACGGTGTCTTCATCGCCGGCTGCTATGCGCTGGTTGGCATGGAGGTCACGCCTGCCGTGGTCATCGGTCTCCTCACGGTCTTGGCCTTCTCCCTCTACGACACTGTGGTCGTGTTTGACAAGGTGCAGGAGAACACCGAGGGATTCGAGCACACCACGCGGAAGACGTATGCTGAGTTGGCTAACCTGGCTGTGAACCAGACCGTCATGCGTTCAATCTCCACGACGGTTATCTCCGCCCTACCGATCATCGCTCTGATGATTGTGGCGGTGTGGCTCATGGGTGTTGGTACTTTGAAGGATCTGGCCGTGGTTCAGCTAATTGGCGTTATTGAGGGCACCTTCTCGTCCGTGTTCCTCGCAACACCCCTTTTGGTCAGTATGAAGAATCGCCAGAAGAAGTTCAAGAAGCACAACCTGCAGGTTGCAGCCGTTCGCGGGACTGACGTTGATGGGGCAACCTACCAAGAGGCCGTTGAGGCTGGACTGGTGAATGAAGATGGTACGGCCGCTGTAGATGAGCATGACGAGGTTGTGGGAGCGAATGGCCTTCGTCCCACAGGAGTCAACTCTGAGGATGCCGAGCGGTTTAACACCCCAGATGGTGAGACTTCGTTGGGCGCTAGCTGGCGACCAACGCGTCGTTACTAGTAGCGCTCCTTCGATCGCACGGCGAGGCAGATCACCGAAAACCCTCGTGCTGGCGCAACAACTTGGTCGGAGGCAGACCACTCAAAAGTCATAATTCGATTTAGACCCCGCGCGGGAGTCCGGTTTTACGAACTCCCTCGCGGGGTCTTGTCATCGCTGATCACGGTGCCGCCTGTTGCGCATCGTGAGCGCCCATAGAACGCCTGTGCTTATGAGACGCGCGTCAATCGCTGTCGCGTGAGTCTTGTGGTTGGCATTGGAAGGGCAGCAGAGCTGCAATGCGTGCCTAGGTGAGAAAAAGGTTTCGCGACTGTGCGAGATCATTCTGCGTGATTTTCCTTCGTTTCCTCCAGCGACAGCAGCGATGGTCGGGAGAGAGGTGAGCGGAGCATTAGCCAACAGCCTGAAATGATGGGACAGATGTTATCTAGCGTTAATCAAGTCAACGGCATAGAATAGTCAGGTACGCCTCGCCTACGTTCAGGCGGTGCTTGTAAAGCGGGGTGGGTTTGGGTCTTAGGGTGCGACGCAGCTCGTCGCACGAGGTGAGTGAAGGAGATTTACGTGACAGTACGCAGAGCTATCCGAGCACTCGTAGCAGCGGTGTGCTCGGTAGGGCTTCTCGCATCCTGCTCATCCGGTGGGAAAGATGGAAATGATGAGAAAATCTTTTCCTACTTTGTCCCCGGGGACGTCGTGACAACGAACTCAGCAAGCTATATCGGTTTCCTCACCGATTCCGCACTTGTCAGTCCGCGCCTTTTCCCCGGTGTTTTCGTGCACGGCCCAGCCGGTCAAATGATTCCGAACCGGGATGTAGCGACAGCACAGCTGCTTCCCGGGGCCAAGCGCCAGGTCGTGTACACCATTTCGGATACAGCCACCTTTTCCGATGGGGTACCTCTGACATGCGATGACTTCGCCCTCGCAGTGCAGGCCGGAAAATTCCCGGAAGTTTTTGACTCCCACCTGCCACTTATGGAGCAGATCGAGGGAGTTAAGTGCCAACCTGGAGCGAAAGAATTCACGGTCGTGTTCCATGAGGGACAAGGGCAGCGTTGGAGGAACCTGTTCCGCTCAGGCACCGTTATGCCAGCCCACGTTCTTGCCACGAAATTTGGTCTCACGGAGGCGGATTTCCTTGCACGTGTGCAAAGTGGCGACGTCGCACAGATGCAGGAGATCGGTGATGCATGGGCACAGGACTTCCGCGTTGATAACTTTGACCCAGCCGTACAAGTTAGCTTCGGCCCGTATCGTATCGAGCGCGTGACTGAGGGCGGCGGGCTCGTGCTGGTCGCGAACGAACACTACAACGGTGATGCCCCCGCGATCTCCCCACTTGTGATTCGTCCACATGGCGGATCCACGGGTGAGTTCCACGAGTCGGGGGGAGTCATCGGTATCGCTGACGTTCCGCGTGTGGCTGATGCGTCATGGACGGATAAGAAAAGCGGGTACGCCGTTGAGCCAACGAGCGGGAAACTGATAGACCAACTTGTGCTCTCGAAGACCGGAATTTTTACTGCGCCTGAGGATCGGCAGGCGTTCGCGGCCTGTATTAACCAGGAGGCAGTTGCACAGCAGTCAACCAGCGTATCTGGGGTCCCCGTGACCCCTCTTGGAACCCGGTTGTCCTCTGCCGAAACCCCTACAGCGATCGCTACTCAAGATATAGGTGCGGCACATATGGCCGTTGACCTCCCGCTGGCAGAGCGGCTTCGCGGTAAAACAATTCGCGTTGCATACGTGGGTCCGAATGAGCGATATGCCACGATGGTGGAGGCGATTCGTCAATCCTGTGAGCCGGCAGGAATTACCGTCGTCGATGTATCAGCGGATTTCGACCCACAAGCCGCGACTATTGAGCCCCCAACTGTCGGTGATGCTGCAGCGGCGTACCCCACCGATGCAGGGATTGTCCCGGAGCAACCCGTCGAGCCACCGCTGACCACGTACGCGGCGGGAAATTACGCTACAGCATCTGGCGCTGTCGTTCCGCCGATGGCGGATGCCTTGCTTATAGCAGTGGAGCCGGCGTTTGAATACGGTCACGTTGCGGCATCGACGGAGGATCAGGAGGAAGTGAGGAAGGCAGAAGAGATGCTGTGGCAGGAAGTGCCGACCATTCCACTGTCCTCTCAACCCCGAGTATTTATTATGGATACGACAGTAGACAATGTAGTGATCGGAACGACCCGTTCCGGGATCGGCTGGAACATGGACCGCTGGGCCAAAAGGAGCTAAATAACTCATGACATTCAACACCGCGCGCGAGGCTCTCGACGAGCTAACACGGCATGTACCGGGTTTTCCTGAAGAAGGAGTCGTTTTCGAGGATCTGACACCTGTCTTTGCCAACGCTAAGGCATTTACGCTCGTCATCGATGAGCTCGCATCGTTTTCTCAGAAGCTCGGCGGGGAGGTTGTTGCGGGACTGGATGCGCGAGGCTTCCTTGTTGGCTCTGCCGTTGCCTACAAGCTCGGACAGGGGTGTCTCGCCGTGCGGAAGAAAGGCAAGCTTCCGCCACCGGTCATCACTGAGGAATACACTCTGGAATACGGAACGGCAGCGCTGGAAATCCCGGCGGAGGGCATTGACATCCAGGGTAAGAAGATTGTGCTTATCGACGATGTTCTGGCAACCGGTGGGACTCTCATGGCCGCCACCGAGCTTGTTCAGCAGGCTGGTGGGGAAGTTGTCGGTTACGTAGTCATTCTTGAAGTGGACGGTCTCGGTGGCCGCGAAAAGCTCGGAAATGCTCCACTTCTGGTACTTTCCGTAGACGGCGAGTAAATTTTAATAAATGGCAGGTGAATCAAACAAGCAGCGTCCGCGACGGAGTATGTCCGCCCGCCTGGCAAAAAGTCTCACGGGAGGGTGGTCGAGGGTCGACCCGGCTATTGAGCCACTGCTATCTATTCACCGGAAGTTTTACCCAAAGGCTGATGCCGATACCATCGAGCGCGCCTACCATACCGCCGAGCGCCTTCACGAGGGTGTCCAGCGGAAGTCCGGAGATCCGTATATTACGCATCCGCTGGCCGTAGCAACCATCTCTGCAGAGATGGGCATGGACACGACAACCGTTGTCGCCTCCCTCCTTCATGACACCGTGGAGGACACAGAGTACACCCTCGAGGACCTCACTCGAGATTTCGGGGCTGAGGTTGCCAAGCTTGTCGACGGTGTCACGAAGATCGATAAGGTCGCCCTCGGTGCGGCTGCGGAGGCTGAGACAATCCGCAAGATGGTCGTCGCCATGGCTGATGACCCGCGCGTGCTTGTGATTAAGGTTTCGGACCGACTTCATAACATGCGTACGATGCGCTTCCTGCCTCCAGAGAAACAGGCCAAGAAGGCGCGCCAGACGCTGGAAGTCATTGCTCCACTCGCGCACAGGCTCGGGCTGGCGAGCGTCAAATGGGAGCTTGAGGATCTATCTTTTGCCATCTTGTACCCCAAGAAGTACGACGAGATCGTTCGCCTTGTTGCAGAGAGAGCTCCTGCGCGTGACCGCCAGCTCAAGGAAATTATCAGCGCCGTAAAGAAGGAACTGAAAGCCAACCACATTATCGCTGAGGTTGTCGGTAGGCCGAAGCACTACTGGTCTATTTACAAGAAGATGACCGATCGTGGCCATGACTTTAACGAGTTGTTTGACCTCGTGGGAATCCGGATCCTCGTGGATACGAAGGCGCTCTGCTACGAAGCCATTGGCGTCATGCATTCGCTGTACCCCGCGCTACCAGGACGCTTTAAGGACTATATCTCTAATCCCCGCTATGGCGTGTACGAGTCGCTCCACACGACGCTACTCGGCCCCAACGGTAAACCTCTCGAAGTGCAAGTGCGTACGCATGAAATGCACTATCAGGCGGAGTACGGCATCGCCGCGCACTGGCGTTACAAGGAGACTAAAGGAAAGCACACGGGTGGCCAGGCTGAGGTTGACCAGATGGCCTGGATGCGTCAACTGTTGGACTGGCAAAAAGAGGCGAGCGATCCGAACGAATTCCTCGATACCCTTCGCCATGACCTAACAGCTAAGCAGATTTTCGTCTTCACACCGAAATCTGACGTTGTGAATCTACCTGCAGGCTCGACCCCGATTGATTTCGCTTACCAGGTGCACACGGAAGTCGGACACCGCACTATCGGTGCCAAAGTAAATGGCCGGCTGGTAGCTCTGGAGACAAAGCTCAACAATGGCGACAGGGTAGAGGTGTTCACCTCTAAGGATCCCGACGCGGGTCCCTCCAAGGACTGGGAATCATTCGTCGCTTCGCCACGTGCGAAGACGAAGATCCGCCAGTGGTTTGCCCGCGAACGCCGCCAGGAAGCCCAGGAAACTGGCAAAGAAGAACTCACGGCTGCAATGCAGCGATCGGGATTCCCACTTTCCAAGGTCTTCACGGAAAAGACCGTCAAGACGGTTGCTGAGGACCTGCACTACAACGACGTTGCACCGATGTTTGCTGCAATCGGGACGGGGACAGAATCCGTCGCTCACGTGGCAAAGCGACTCATCGCACTTTTCGGCGATGAAGAAGAGCCGATCGATCAATCAAAGAGCGGTGAAGCCCTTGCGGAAGAGCTCATCGCTGCTGGCCCTCGCATCCACCCGACGGATAAGAAAGGCAATGATGCCGGGATCCTCGTTGAGGGCGACCCAGATATTGCTGCAAAGCTTGCCCGGTGCTGTATGCCCGTTCCTGGCGACGCGATCTTTGGGTTCATCACCCGTGGCGGTGGCGTTTCCGTTCACCGGACGGACTGCACGAATGCCGCTCAGTTGAGGAAAGAACCCGAGCGCTTAATCAACGTCACCTGGGCAAGCCAAGGACAGGGAGTTTTCTCCGCGACTCTGCAGGTGGAAGCTCTCGACCGCGACAACCTTTTGTTTGACTTGATGAAGGTGGTCAGTGATCAGAAGGTTTCGCTTCTAGCCACGTCTTCTCACTCCAGTGACGACAACGTTGCGTTCTGCCGGTTCTCCTTCCAGGTTTCGGATACCAAACAGCTTGGTGCCCTCATGTCTCAGCTGCGCAACGTGGAAGGCGTGTATGACGTGTATAGGCTCACTTCTGGGGGATAGGCCAAAACTAGTTCTTGAATTCCTAAAACGGGGCACCTGGCCCTTTAAATTGCCGGACCTTCAGGTGAGGAAATTCTGGAATGGCGTTTTGGCCTGAACTCTCGCGGAAGGAATGAAGGAAATAGGTGCGTTCGAAGCAGCAGATTTGAGGGATCTGTAAACCGTCGCAACTGAGGTTTTGTTGCCGGTCGATTCTCCCCGTTGCTACTAAAAGAGGAGAAGCTTTTTAAAGAAGAAAAGGCACCTGCCAATTAACAGGTGCCGAAGTTACTTTCTTAAAGCGCGAGAAAGGCTACTTGATGAACTTCTGAGCGGTGGTGTAGATAGCGAAGAGCGCGCCAATCGCCGCAGAGATAGCAGCAATGTAGGAGGAGATATCCTTGATGACATCGAGCGGCTTCTTGTAGTTGCACCTGGTGTTACCGGCGGTCCACATGAAGTCGGCCTTGCTGCTGGCGGTGTCGCAAACTACCTTGCCATCCTTGTCGTATACGATCTGCTGGGCGAGATCGCCATCCTTGTCAGGCTTCTGGTAAAGCTTGAAGACTTCCTGCGAAGAACCTTCACCCTGGGTGATATCGCCATGGTACTTGTAGCCCGACGGCGGGTTGATAGTAGTGGTGTTATCGTCGGCGAGTGCGGCGGTCGCACAGCTAAGTGCAACAGTGGAGGCTGTGGCAACGGCTAGAAATTTACGCATACGTCGATAATAAACGGACGGTGGGAGTTACGCAAGGCAAAACAGACAATTGGGGAGAATTTGAGGTGGTTGAAAATGTCAACGACTAGTTCGGTCGTGACGGTTTTGCTTGGTTTCAGGAAATTAGTGTTTCAGAGTTAGCGACGAGTCCTTAAGGTAGAAGGTGAACTGTCGTTAGGGAATTTTGTTGTTTTTGCTTTGCAAACGCAAATGATTGACCTGGTGTACATAAAAGGAAAGAGCACGCCGAAGCGTGCCCTTTTGGAGTCTTGAAACGTTTGACTACTTGATGAATCGGTTGGCGTTGTTCACGATCCCCATTACAGCGGAAATAACCGAAGAAATCGAAGTGATGTAGTTAGTAATTTCCTTGATCACTTCCAAAGGAGTGCGGTAGTGGCACCGACCGTTGCTTACAGTAAACATGAAGTCGTTGATACCGGGGTTCAGAGTATCGCAGACAACCTTATTGTCCGGGCCGGTAACTCGAGTTTCCTCAAGCTTCCAAGGCTTCTCGTCATTCCAGCCAAACTCATAGTCGTAGGCTTCATCGGAGGAACCGAGCGGAATAGTGGTGGGCTTTTCCCAGTCCAATGCAGATGCTGGAGAAACGAGGCCGAATGTGAGCATTGCAGCCGTCGCTGCGGCGAAGATAGATTTGCGCATATCAAAATTCCTTACGTGGAAGTCGAAAATATGTCTGGCTTGGGGCGAGCTGTTAGCCAGCTCTGATCTCTCAAAGGCTTCCGAGAAATCTTCTGGCTGAAAGTATAGACGATAATCCGCCCGCTGTGCAGTAGCAATGAACAAGTTTGTATCGCAACGGTCAAATTCGGTGGAGTCAGGTACCAAAACGAACGTTTGGTGCACACCTGAAATTCCCTGTGTAAAGTCTGAGCAATTGCAAAAGCGCCATTCTTCCCGAAAGCGGGGGAAGAATGGCGCGGGGAAAAGTGGTTCAGCAAGCGGCCTTTACAGCTAGTTCACCTGCGCGGTTTCAATACGAACCTCTTCAGCCGGGGCGCCGTCCGAGCCACCGGTCTTTGTGCCCTTCGCAGCGATGCCGTCGATTGTTGCGAGGCCTTCATCAGAAATCTTGCCGAAATAGGTGTACAGCGGGGGCAGCGGCGAATCCTTGTAGTTGAGGAAGAATTGGGATCCATTTGTGCCGATACCTGCGTTCGCCATCGCAATAGTGCCGCGCTGGTAGTTCACGGGCGAGGACTGATCTTCTGCTTCGTCGGTTGGGTACTCGTTGGCGAAGTTGAAGCCGGGGCCGCCGGCACCGTTACCAGTGGGGTCGCCACACTGCAGCACGTAAATGCCGTTTGTAGTGATGCGGTGGCAGACGGTGTCATCGTAGTAACCGTTAGACGCGAGATGGGTAATCGCATTTACTGTGCACGGGCTGACAGAGCGGTCAAGGGTCATCGGAATGTCACCCTGGTTGGTTTTGAGAGTGACGTTAACAGTTCCGGTAGCAGGGATATCCTGAGTATTCGGTGCGGAAACTTCCCGTGCAGCGCCGCCTTCTTCGGGGTACTCACAGGTGACAGTCTCCGGCAAAGCTTCCGAACGAGTGAGAGCCAGCGCAGGAGCGGTAACCTCTGGCTCCTCGGTAGCCGTGGTCATTGTAGTGGACTCGACAGTTGTCGTGCTGTCTTCGGCTTCGATCTTTTCACCATCGTCTTTCGTAGCGAAGAAGTAGATTCCCGCCACAACGAGAACGATGACGAGAGCAGAGGCGAGGATCGTGCCCAGCGGGCCGCGCTTCTCCTTGCGCTCTCGTGTTGCGAGATCCTTGCGCAGCTTCTCCAAAGATTCCTCGCGAATCTGCCTATTGTTTTGTGAGTCGGAATTAGACACTAAAAACTCCCTGTCGGCTCAACTGTTAATAAAACTGTATTTCGTGCGCATCTTATCTTAGCCCTTGCGTTACTACGTCCATTGCTTCTGCTGGCGGGGAGAAGAAAACACATGGCGGAGGGCCGCAGTAATCGGGAAAGCAAATGAGCGCACGGGAATAAGGGGGCCGATGGTTAAGTCAAGAGAACTTCCTAGGTCGGACTACCTCTTAGGCCGTTTTGCCTTTCATAGGCAATTTTTCCTTTCATAGGCAATGGCACTTTCCGCCCTTCTCCCAGTTCTCTTCTCGCTGCAACCTGGTCATCAGGCGAAAAGTTAAAGGAAGACCAAACCGAAATTAGGAAAGGAAAATGTGGCTCTGGGGCTCGTGGTGCTCACAGGGTATCTGCATTGACGGTGGGAATTCGCAAACGTACTTATTTCGACTCCTTTGTCTTGGTAGGCTAAAGCCCATGGAATGCAAGATCGCGGTAACTGGTCCTTTTCAGGCCAACACGTACGCTGTCATCGATAACGGTCATGCGACGGTCATTGATCCAGGTATGGGGGCTGCTCAGGTTCTAACGGAATTCTTTGAGAAGGAAAAACTCATTCTGGACTCGGTCGTGCTTACGCACGGCCACATCGATCATGTTCGCGATGCCGCCGCGCTTGCCAACCCTGCTGGGGTGCCCGTTTACTTGCATCCAGATGATTGGTTCATGATGGATGACCCAGCTGCTGGAGTCTCTCCTGAAGCTGCTCGCGCGTACCACGCGGAAGACATGGAAAAGGTAGACGATCTACGCGAGTTGACCGAGGACTCTGGAGCAATCATCGCCGGCCACCAATTCGAGGTCCGGCACTGCCCGGGGCATTCTCCGGGATGCGTCATCCTTGTAAGCGAAGAAGTTAAGTCCGTTTTCACAGGTGACGTTCTGTTCCGTGGATCCATGGGCCGGGTAGATCTTCCCGGTAGCTCACCGGCAGCTATGCGGGATTCCCTGCACAATAAAGTGAGGACACTACCCGAGGACTATACGTGTTTCCCCGGTCATGGACCCGGAACAACAATCGCTGCAGAACTAGAAAACAATCCATACTTGCGGTAGTCCATTGGATAGCCATGTGGCTAAAGATTCACGTGGGTACTCTGTCCTCCTAACGCGGAGGGTTTCATTCAACTACAGAATGATTGAGGTGCTCGAATAGTTATCACTAGCTTGCAGTTACCGGGTGTTATCTCCCCTTGTTTTTCTGCACGCAAGGTTGGTGTTCACAGCGCGTGGCGTTTTCCAGCCACCCTGAATATATAAAAGTGCTGCATGTCGAAGTCGACTTTTTGCGAGCAAAGCTCGCAGTGGGATGGAGGCGCAGGTGAATTCTTTTAGACCGGAGCCAGATCGGCTTGATCCAATTCTTCCGAGAGTAACGTCCGGTTTTCATTGGTGGGCAGAAGGTCGCGTGCCTTTCCAGTCATGCAGTCGGGCCTGTGTTCAGGCCAGTGCATTCCGGCTCAACTGAAATCATGAATGTGGTCGCGGCCGGGGCTAGTCCACAGAGCATAGCGACCAGTTTACGACAACTCGGCCATTTGTGGACTGATCTGCACAGGGGGCCGTCCTTCAGCTTCGGGTCTCGAGTAAGATGCTTAAATGTGACTGACGTATCATTTTCTGCTCCTAAAGGTGTACCCGACTACGTGCCCCCGGTTTCCCGCGAGTTTCTTGCGGTACGGGAGACGTTTACTCACGAGGCTCAGCGTGCCGGTTTCGAGCACATCGAGCTTCCTATTTTCGAGGACACCCACCTTTTTGCGCGTGGCGTGGGCGAGTCCACGGACGTTGTGACGAAGGAAATGTACACGTTTGAGGATCGTGGCGGTCGTTCTGTGACGCTTCGTCCTGAAGGCACAGCTGGCGTTATGCGTGCAGTGATTGAGCACAACCTTGATCGCGGACAACTACCGGTAAAGCTCGTGTACTCGGGCCCGTTCTTCCGGTACGAGCGACCGCAGGCGGGACGCTACAGGCAGCTGCAACAAGTAGGTGTGGAGGCAATCGGCGTAGACGATCCGGCGCTGGATGCCGAGATCATTGCACTCGCTGATCGATGCTACAAGTCTGTGGGCTTGACCGGGTACCGGTTGGATCTGTCAAGCCTTGGTGATGCCGAATGTCGCCCGGCTTACCGCGAAAAGCTTCAGGCTTTCCTCCGCAAACTTCCGCTGGATGAGGAGACCCAGCGTCGAGCTGAAATTAATCCCTTGCGCGTTCTGGACGACAAACGTCCAGAAGTGCAGGAGATGCTTGTCGACGCGCCACTTCTCCTGGATCATCTCTCAAACTCGTCTCGAGAGCACTTTGAGGTAGTAAAGGGGCTTCTCGACGACTTCGGTGTTTCCTACACCATCAACCCGAAGCTCGTGCGTGGCTTGGATTACTACACCAAGACCTGCTTCGAATTCGTCCACGAAGGGCTTGGCGCTCAGTCCGGGATCGGTGGCGGTGGCCGCTACGACGGTCTCATGGCTCAGCTCGGAGGACAGGAGCTTTCCGGAATCGGCTTCGGTCTCGGTGTTGATCGCACTTTGCTTGCACTGGAGGCAGAAGGTGTATCCGCAGGCAGCCCCAGGCGGGTGGACGTGTACGGCGTCCCACTCGGTAGCGAGGCAAAGCGAGTTCTCGCAGGTGTGGTCAATAATCTCCGAGCTGCGGGAGTCAGTACCGATATGAGCTATGGTGACCGTGGGCTGAAGGGGGTTATGAAAGGTGCGTCCCGCTCCGGCGCACGCTACTGCCTCGTCCTCGGCGAGCAGGAGCTCGCAGACGGAAATGTCGCCGTCCGTGATATGAATAACCATGAGCAGGAAACCGTCTCACTGAGCGCGGTGCAGGCATTCCTGGAGGAACGACTCTAGAAAACGCTGCTACTGACAGACAAGAACCGGCCCGGGCGAGTGCGTAGGCCGGTTTTTGTTCGCAGTCCACGAGTACTGGGCGAGCATCGAATGGTTCAGTGTGAGCATCTCAAAAAGCGTGGACCTGTGTGTGCAGGTCCACGCTTTTAGCTGCTGATTTTTACAGAATGCTTAGCACTCGGTGATAGTGACCGGGAGTCCGATGTTGACCGCCAGGCCACCCTTTGAGGTCTCCTTGTACTTACTCATCATGTCCAGGCCAGTTTCCTTCATCGTGACAACCGCATCGTCGAGAGAAACATGGTGACTGCCTGTACCCATGCGTGCGAGCCGGGCGGCATTAATGGATTTCACTGCACCGATCGCATTGCGCTCGATGCACGGAATCTGAACCAGGCCACCGACCGGGTCGCAGGTGAGGCCAAGGTTGTGCTCGAGAGCAACCTCAGCGGCGTTTTCTACCTGGGCGGGGGTGGAATCGTAGAGCTCTGCCAGGCCTGCGGCGGCCATTGCGCACGCAGAGCCGACCTCTCCCTGACAGCCGACCTCAGCACCGGAAATCGAAGCGTTTGTTTTGATGACGATGCCGATGGCAGCAGCGGTGAGGAGGAAGCGTCGAGAAGCCTCGCGGTCGAAGTTGGGCAGGTACGTCTTGGCGTAGTACATCACGGCGGGGATGACTCCGGCAGCCCCGTTGGTCGGTGCAGTGACGACGCGACCACCGGCAGCGTTCTCTTCATTGACAGCCATGGCATAGAGGTTGACCCATTCCATAGCCGTCAGCTGGCCGGCACGCTCAGCGTTTTCGTGCCGGAGAAGCTTCTGATGCAGCGCATAACAGCGGCGCTGAACGCCGAGGCCACCGGGAAGGATGCCACGACCGCGCATGCCCTTTTCGACACACTCAACCATCGTGTCCCAGACAAGATCGAGGTGGTTGTTGACGAACTCCTCGGAACCATGGAGTGCAACCTCATTTTCCATCATGATCTCCGAGATGGACATGCCGGAGCGCTCACACCGGTCGAGCATCTCTGCGCCGTTGGTAAACGGCCACGGGACCTTCACGTCTTGGTCCTGGGTTGCGACACCGCCGGACGTTTCTCCCGGTGCGTCCTGAGCTGCCTTGAGCTCCGAGGCTGACTGGATGAAGCCACCGCCGACCGAGAAGTACGTCTCAGTTTGGTCGGTCGGCTCGTCGTTCTCGTCGAGCACGGTGAAGATCATGCCATTGGGGTGTTCGGGGAGAGCGACATCGTTGAAAATGATGTGGAAGGAAATTTCCTTCCCGTCGATGCTCGTGATCGAACCATGGGTGGGGACGGCTGCGCCCGGCTTAGGGTCGATGTCCAAGGGAACAGTGACCGGCTCATAACCTGCCAGTCCGAGTACGGAAGCACGGTCAGTTCCATGCCCATGGCCGGTGGAGGAGAGAGACCCCCGAAGCTCGATTCTCACGTTGGTGGGGTGGAACTCCTCAGCAAATCGTTTGGCGGCTCGCATCGGGCCGACCGTGTGTGACGACGACGGTCCAATGCCGATGCTAAAAATGTCAACAGCGCTGATGGTCATGATCCCTACTCTAACGGAAAACTATGACACCTCGTTAAATCGAAAAGGTGCCTTATACAGCCTGATGTATAAAAATTCACGTCCCTCGGTCGCGCTGTGAGAAAGTGCCCCGTTAATTAGGTTTCGTTCGGAATCTAGAGAGACAATAATCACATACCGTTATGCGTGCGATGTGGTAGACACCATCCGCTAGTGGGGGCGCTGAATGCTGGACTTGAGCAGAAAATGGTACGGCGTGGCAACACCTCCACGATGTCCGTTGGTAACTGTCGCTTTCTTTCTCTGTGTCGATTCAGTTCTGAGAGCGTGCGGGCTGAGAATTACAGCAACCGTGGTGAACCGGAAGCAACCAGGGGACGATGGGGCCAACAAGATGGGTGATGCAGGAAGGCTCAAGCTGTCAGGACGAGCAAATGGCTTACTAGCACTTACTAGCACAGGTGGCAATGGCTGGGCAGAGTGTCCGTTGATTGCTGCCTAGCGTAGCGAGCACCGGGGACGCCAGGTGACACCGAGCTGGTGCCGGAGAGCTTTGGTTACTCTCCTGTGTGCTTGCGGAGAAGGGACGTGAAACTTTTCGGGTTGGATTCAGTTAACGGGGCAGTTGGCCCGTCTGACAACGGTCCTCCAAGGCCACCTGCGTGATCTCGCTCAGTGACAATTTCGCGTGCGAGTTGTCCGGCGGCGCGGGCAATACGGTGATCGATCGCCTCCGAATGCTCGCCTGCAAAATCTTCCGTCGCGACAAAGACTGCCGTCGGAACAATACGTGCGCGGAGGAAGGAGAACAGCGGTCGCATTGCGTGCTCGAGCATGAGGGAATGCCTGGGGGTACCTGCCGTGGCCGCTAGAAGAACGGGCTTGTCCGTCAGTAGATCTTTGTCCATGACGTCGAAGAACATCTTAAAGAGGCTGGAGTAGCTCGCTGAAAACGTGGGGGACACTGCGACGATGCCGTCTGCGTTTCCGAGAGCTTCGTAGGCGGATGCTAAATCAGCCGACTGCGCACCCGATACGAGGGCTTTAGCCAAATCGACGGCAAGATCGCGTAACTCGATCGTGGTTATGTTGGCCTCCTCTCCGCGAGCACCAACAGCTGCGTTTACTGAGTCGGCAATTCTTTGTGCGACAGAGGAAGTTGTCGAGGGCTGAGAAAGGCCCGCTGTTACGACAACGATGGTGCGCATTGATTAATCATCCTTTCCAGGCAGGACAGCAAAGTGGGGAGAGTCTCTGTGTGCGTCGAGGTACGCGTGAGTGGGTGGGTCGCTGGGAACGTGGTCAGGTCGACGCTCCTCGAATTTTTCCCTCAACACTGGCACTACGTCACGGCCTAAGCGCTCAATCTGATCCAAAACGACATCGAGGGGGAGGCCAGCATGGTCAATGAGGAATAGCTGGCGTTGGTAATCGCCGACCCACTGCGCAAATTGGAGCGTACGGTCAATAACCTGTTCAGCTGTCCCAACGGTCAGTGGGGTAAGTTCCGTGAACTCTTCCAATCTCGGTCCGTGTCCATAGACGGGTGCGTTATCGAAGTATGGCCGGAAGAAGTCTTTGGCTTCTTTCTCTGTATCTGCGATAAATACCTGGCCCCCCAGACCGACGATCGCTTGATCCGCACGACCGTGGCCAAAATGCTCGTATCGCTGCCGGTAAATCTGGACCATGCGAGCTGTATGCTCCTTGTTCCAGAAAATGTTGTTATGGAAAAATCCATCGCCGTAAAATGCTGCCTGTTCAGCGATCTCTGTAGAGCGGATGGATCCGTGCCAGACGAATGGTGGAATTCCGTCGAGGGGGCGTGGAGTTGACGTAAAACGGTTGAGAGGCGTGCGAAATTCGCCTCTCCAGTTAACAATATCTTCGCGCCAGAGCCTGCGCAGCAGATGGTAGTTTTCCACAGCAAGCGGGATGCCCTTGCGGATATCCTTGCCAAACCACGGGTAGACCGGGCCTGTGTTGCCACGCCCCATCATGAGATCGACTCGCCCACCGGCCAGATGCTGAAGGAATACGTAATCCTCTGCAATCTTTACAGGATCGTTTGTTGTGATCAGGGTCGTAGAAGTAGACAGGATAATATTTTTCGTCTGTGCCGCGATGAATGCTAAGTGGGTCGTGGGAGAGGAAGGAACGAACGGCGGATTGTGGTGTTCACCAGTTGCGAAGACATCAAGCCCAACTTCTTCGGCCTTTAGGGCGATGCGGGTCATAGCCTCAATTCGTTCGGCCTCTGTGGGCGTGCTCCCTGTGGTCGGGTCTGGGGTGACATCGCCAATAGTGAAAATTCCAAACTGCATTGTTCTCCTCGTCTCGTCTGGTGTTCACACACATACGTATGCTCACACACATACGTATACAGCGTGCGTGGTGCGGATTCCGGGGCAAGGCATGTAGGCAGACCACGTGACGCGAAATCGCTTCGCCCACGGTGCTATGCGCATCGCGGAGAGTGCGAGCTTCCAGGTTAGGTCAACCTACGTTGCTCTAGGAGATTCAACGCTCGACAGGCGAAGTTATTCCGCCCACGGCGCTACAGTTTCGTGTCTGATAGTTGAACCCGCTCGCTGAAATAAACGAACGGGCCAGTTAAGACACTTAATCGGCAAAAACGTCAAGGGAATCCAAGAGAAGCGCAACGTCTGCTTCTGAGACGACCCGGAGGGGGCGCTCGTCCTTCTTCCCGTGCTCAGTAATGAGAATAATCCGTGGGGGGCGTTGTTTCTTTCCTGCGCGCATAAGAGTCTCAGCTACGTTGTAGGACGTGGCGGTGCGCGGGAGGAAGGCCACACGCTGTGAGTCTCGTGCACGGTCGAGGACATCTTGAACAGATATGGCACTGAGCTCGCCGTCATCGAGGATATCCTCAGCCAGCCACTTGGCAATTGAGTTGGCGGTGAGCACACCAATGAAGGTCCGGCCTTCGTAAATAGGAAACTGGGAAAACCTCGTGCTCCGCAGTTTTGCCAAAACATTGCGCACAGACGTGTCCGGGGCGAATGTGACAACGTCTTTCTGGGGGAGGACCGATAGCGCCAACGGGGGATCGGTGAGGAATGCGTAGATTGCAGAGATATCGTTGATGATGTCTTCGCGTGGATCTGCTACCGGTTCGCCGTGCAGGTACGAGCCGTGGGTGATGGAGTTGCGTAAGTTTGCTGCTGCTTGCAGCGTGTCGGACTGCGCGGGGGTGATGATGCGCTTCTTTTCGCACAACCGAACCATCCACGTGAGTGAATCCGACGGTTTGGCATCAAGCAGGCGACGTATCGTTGCCTCGATATTGTTGAATACCGTCAGAAACACGAGAGCCGGATCCTCGTTTTGTGCCATGGGATGTGGTTCCTCCTTGCCGTCGCGTCGGCGATGTCCGTTGATAGCGACACCAGTAGGAAAAGGGTCCTGTGGTAGTGCACCTTTGGATGGTTAGGGCGAGGCTATCTTTTGCAGACGCCGATCTCGTTAATACTTCAGTTACCTCAGTCTATGCTGAGGTGGCCTGGTATGCAGAGATATCTGCAAGATCAGCGGCGTGTACCCGCTAGATCAGGCTGGCGTTGTTCCTATGTCTCAGTGGGGTAATACCTCTGGAAGTGGTTTCCATAACCCCTGGATCAGGTTGCTTCAATAACCGACACTTTCCATGGTGACTACTGCCGGTCCTCGAGCGAGAGACGGCCTATCCAAGGGGTGCGAGTCCAAAATGGGCGAGTTAGCGAACGAGAAATGGGGATACGCAGCCAGATAAGGATCGGTGCCGTTGGCACACATCGTTGCCTCCGCGCGGAGAAATATCGCCAACTGGTGAACCTTAATACACCGGTAGCGATCGTGGGATGGTGCACCGCACGGTCACTGCAGAGGAGGATGTGAAGGGCACCATAGAGAATGTTCCGCTCAAGAAAAATGCCCCGCTCAATGAACCGTGCCCTTTCAGCTGGAATCGGGTTCTTCCGTCCAACTGTCGGGGCACGTCTCGAGCCAGGGCAGATGAAGTCGGACCGAAAGGTCCGGAACTATGCAATTACTGCTGATATACCCCGCGTTCGAGGAAATCACAGCTAGCCATTGAACCAGTTTCATAGCCAGTCAGGAAAGCCTGTGTACGCTGCTCAGAAGAGCCGTGGGTCCATTGGTCTGGGCGAACTTGGCCGCCGGAACGCTTCTGGATATTGTCATCGCCCACTGCCTTGGTCGACTGAATTGCCGAAGCAACCTGTTCGTTGGTGATCGGCTCGAGGAAAGCATCCTCGCCCTGTGCAGCGTGGTGAGCCCAAATCCCGCCATAGCAGTCTGCTTGCAGCTCAATTTTCACAGCGTTGGAGTCCGCGCCGGGGTTTTCGTAATCGCTGAGGCCCAGCGTTCCCTCCAGCTGTTGGATGGAGTGGCCAAACTCGTGGGCAACGATGTACTCCTGAGCAAATGGATCGCTTGACCCGCCGAGCTGCTCAAGAAGACTAAAGAAACTGGCGTCGAAATAAGCAGTGCGGTCAGCTGGGCAGAAGAACGGGCCTGTGTTAGAAGAGGCCTGGCCACATGCGGTGCTTACCGTCTGGTTGAAGAGGTGGAGACCAGGAGCCTCGTATTCAATACCGGCCTGCTTGGGCAACTGCTCGGTCCAGACCTGGTCGAGGGACTTGGCGGTCCACTCCAGGCGACATTCTGTGTTTGTGTTGGCATCCTCTGCAGTTTTGCAGATGACCTCGCCGTCCGTCGAGGGGGCCGGCGCTTCCTGGGTGTCATAGGTTGATCCGCCACCAGTGAGGCCGCCAAGCAGACCCGGATCGATGCCGAAGAAGAGAGCTACGAGGACGATGAGGAGGCCGCCGATACCGCCTCCAGCGATCATGCCGCCACGTCCGCCACCGCCACCGCGGGATGCTCGGTTGGAACTAGAAGTTAAGCCTTCACGGAATGTCATGCGACTATTCTTTCATGCCTGGTGATTTCAGGCGCGGGTTACCCGTCGCTGTGTGCAGATTTGGGGGTAGCTTTCTTAGTACTGCAAAAGATCGCGGGAGCATTCAAAAAGGGAACCGAGAGAATAGAATCCGACGGTGAGGGGATGCGTCGACAAGCAGTGGGGGATGCGCTGGCGGAAGCTGAAGATGAGAAGAAACCGCACAGGGTCTAGAGGGGTCCACTCCACAGGTGGACCCAGTGCCGTGGCCTCGGCTTGGGAAGAGGCACTGCGAGCGTGCTCCAAGCCCGCATCGTGCCGGCCACAGAAGGGCTCGTGCCCCGTTAATGCCTTCATATAGAGACTGACCTCCACCGTGAGAAAAGGATGCGGGCAGCTCGCAGTCTCTGTTGTGGGTGATACTTATCTGTTGCGCATGCCTGAAACGTCTTGGGGCTCTTCCGTGGCTAGAAGGAATGGGAGCGTTGTAGTGAACGACGTGGGGTTCGTGACTGGGTGCACGGGGCGCGGTGGTGGCGAGTAAACTACCATTCAATGTGTGCCCACCGGCACGAAAGCGTCGATGGCACATGAAAATGTAGTGAATTTATCTTCAGGCGTCGCCGGAACACGGTACGTCAGAACATACATATGGACGAAAGGAAGGCACGACAGGTGCTTCGCACTCATCTAGCAGGCGAATTACGCAAAGAGAACGCCGGCGATACTGTCACCCTGACCGGCTGGGTAGCTCGGCGGAGGGATCACGGTGGTGTGATCTTCATCGATTTGCGTGATAGGAGCGGTCTTGCACAGGTTGTCTTCCGCGAGTCGGAAGTTGCTGAGCAGGCCCACCATCTCCGCAGCGAGTTTTGTATCAAGGTTACGGGCGTAGTTGAGGCTCGCCCGGAAGGGTCCTCGAACCCGAACCTTCCTTCCGGCGACATCGAAGTTAACGTCAGTGAGCTGGAGATCCTCAACGAGTCCGCAGCTCTCCCGTTCCAGATCGACGACCCCTCTTCTTCCGGTGAGGTAGGCGAAGAAACACGCCTCAAGTACCGCTACCTCGATCTGCGCCGTGAGCGCCAGGCCGATGCCCTGCGTCTGCGCTCCAAGGCTAACCGCGCCGCTCGTGCTGTGTTGGACAAGCACGATTTCACCGAAATCGAGACCCCGACGCTTACCCGCTCCACTCCGGAAGGTGCGCGTGACTTCCTCGTCCCTGCTCGCCTGAAGCCGGGCACCTGGTACGCGCTGCCGCAGTCCCCGCAGCTGTTTAAGCAGCTGCTCATGGTCGCAGGTATGGAGCGGTACTACCAGATCGCTCGTTGCTACCGTGACGAAGACTTCCGCGCGGACCGCCAGCCTGAGTTCACACAGCTGGATGTGGAAATGAGCTTCGTTGACCAGGACGATGTTATCGTTTTGGCCGAAGAGATCCTCACCGCTCTGTGGGGCCTGATCGGGTACGAAATTAAGACCCCGATTCCGCGTATGACCTACAAGGAAGCGATGGAGAAGTACGGCTCCGACAAGCCGGATCTCCGCTTTGACATCCAGATCGTGGAGTGCACGGAGTTCTTCAAGGACACCACCTTCCGCGTGTTCCAGAACCCATACGTCGGTGCCGTCGTCATGGACGGTGGCGCATCCCAGCCGCGTCGTCAGCTCGATGCCTGGCAGGACTGGGCCAAGCAGCGTGGTGCCAAAGGACTTGCCTACATCCTCGTTGGCGAGGACGGCACCCTCAGCGGCCCTGTCGCCAAGAACATCACCGACGCCGAGCGCGAGGGTATCGCAGCTCACGTCGGCGCCAAGCCCGGTGACTGCATCTTCTTCGCAGCCGGCGACGCAAAGAACTCCCGCGCTCTTCTCGGTGCCGCACGTGGCGAAATCGCCAACAAGCTTGGCCTCATCAAGGAAGGCGACTGGGCATTCACCTGGGTTGTCGATGCTCCTCTGTTCGAGCCGTCTGCAGATGCAACCGCTTCCGGAGATGTGGCCCTTGGCCACTCCTCCTGGACGGCTGTTCACCACGCCTTCACCTCCCCGAAGCCGGAGTCGATGGATACCTTCGACACCGACCCGGGCAGTGCGCTCGCATACGCCTACGACATCGTGTGCAACGGCAACGAGATCGGTGGTGGCTCCATTCGTATCCACCGTCGTGATGTCCAGGAGCGCGTGTTCAAGGTCATGGGGATCACTGAGGAGGAGGCCCGTGAGAAGTTCGGGTTCCTCCTCGATGCCTTCGCCTTCGGCGCACCGCCACACGGCGGTATCGCCTTCGGCTGGGACCGTATCGTGTCTCTGCTCGGCGGCTTTGACTCCATCCGCGACGTTATCGCTTTCCCCAAGTCCGGTGGCGGAATCGACCCGCTGACCGATGCTCCGGCAGCCATCACGCCCGAGCAGCGTAAGGAAGCTGGCATCGACTTCAAGCCAAAGAAGAAGCAGGATGATACGGCGAAGGAAGCAAAGTAGGACTGCTATAGCTTTATCTAACGCATAGCTTTACTTCGCATGAGAACAGGTGAGCCGGGATCCACGTACGGATCCCGGCTTTCCTTGCGCTCTAGTCACAATCGGTGATCGGGACGCATAGGGAAAGTTCCCATGCTCAGGGGAGCCGGACGATGCAACGTTCCAGCTGCTGTCTGGGAAGCCTGCGGGGGAGGGGATTGTTGTCTTCATTCTCTGCTGGTGCGGAGCTGAGATGCAGGGAAATAAGCGACGGGGTTAGACGGTGACCGGCCATCACACGTCAACCTCCACTCCAATCAGCAGCTGTGCGGTACCCGATATGCAGCTGATTCTCCTCGCTTCGGGGGCGCGTGGCCGCGCGAATGTAAGGTATACATGAAAGAAAGGATAGGGATGCAACCTCCGGACTCGCAGACAAATAGCAGTGCGCAGTACCAGACGCTCGTCGAGAAGGCGGAAGCGCTGTTGTCGCGTCGCTTTGGTGGCCAACAAAAACTCACGGTTGTGGACGACATGTCCAACTCACCAGGGACGACAGTTGTGCGTGTCAGAGTTGCCCCTAATCCGTTCGTTGAGCAGCGCACCCTTGTGGTCAAACAGACGGAGGTTCGGGATCACCCGTACCACCGGTACACCTTCGAGTGTCAGCTTGTTGCCTACCAGTTCTTGACTGCGTTGCCCGAAGATGTACGGCCTGGGCCGATACTGCTCGGCAGCGATGTAGACAGCAGAATTCTTATCATTTCGGATACCGGGGATGCCGACACGTACGCTGATCTCCTCGTTAGCGACGATGAGGATCTTCGTCTTTCCGTGATCCGCAGGCTGGGGGCGACCCTTGGCCGCATGCATGCAGGTACTGCCGGTCACGAAAAGCACTTCAACACCCTTGTCCAACGGATGGCGCACCTGGATCACTCGATCGAGCAGTACAAGTCGCTGCACACCGATTCCCTTCGCGCGGCGGTGGAAGAAGGGACGCGCCTGTTGGGAGAAACAGGGCTCGATGTTCCCTCTCAAGCCACCGAGCTAGCCAAAGATGCGGTTCGACGTCTAAACCAGTCCAATTTTAAGGCTTTTACCCCCTTCAATCTCGCGCCCGACAACATCATCCACGGTGACCGCACGAGCTTCTTGGACTACGAGTGGTGCGCGTACCGTGACGTAGCATTCGACATTGCATGTGTAGCCACGGGGTTCCCACAATATGTGTCCACCAACCCGCTCACTGCAGAGGAAGTTGATGCATTTATTTCCAGCTGGACCGCCGAAATCACGGATGTGTGGCCTTCGCTGGCAGATCCGGAACGGTTGCAATCACGGATTGTGACGGCGATGGTTGGTTGGGCTTTCGGCTCTCTGGCTTATATCCACCACGGCTCGCTCAGTAAGATTATCGAGATCAGCGGCACAGAGGTTCCTCCAGTTCCGGATAGCGGTTTTGCCGTCTTGCGCGCTGATGACGCAGAAATCCAGCGTTTGGTTGAGCTCGGTCGGCAGGATCTGACAGAGACGTTTGCTGCACTCGCCACGTATTCGGGCAAGAGCGACAGGTTCACTGATGTGAGCCGGTTTGCCAATGATTTTGTTTCCTGGTTGCAGGAGCGGTGAGACAGTGGCGCAGGATTCACTTTTTGGGCCTCAAGACACGAAGAACGATTCGGCTCAGCGGTACTTCCATCCTGGCGGACACGCCCCGCTTGCTGTGCGGATGCGTCCACGGAGTCTTGATGAAGTTGTCGGCCAGCAACACCTCCTCGCACCGGGGAAGCCCCTACGCAGGCTCATCGAGGGCGACGGTGAGGCATCCGTTATCCTTTACGGGCCTCCCGGAACTGGGAAGACGACGATCGCTTCGCTCATCTCCGTCGCTACTGGCAACAGGTTTGTGGGCTTGTCGGCACTTGATTCCGGGGTGAAGGAAGTACGTGCAGTCATCGATACTGCGCGAAAGAAGCTCATTGAGGGAACGCGCACTGTCCTGTTCATCGACGAGGTTCACCGTTTCTCCAAAACGCAGCAGGATGCGTTACTGGCGGCGGTAGAGAATCGAATCGTGCTGCTCGTTGCCGCAACCACCGAAAACCCCAGCTTTGCGGTGAATGCGCCGCTACTCTCGCGGTCTCTCCTTCTCCAGTTGGAGAGCTTGGGACCAGAAGATCTGAAAACGGTTGTACTCCGTGCATTGGAAGATGAGCGGGGGTTTGGGGGCGAGGTAGGTATCACCGACGATGCCCTGGATCAACTGGTAACGCTTGCAGGTGGAGATGCCCGCCGCGCATTGACCTACGTGGAAGCCGCAGCTGAAGGTGCACGCAGCATCGACGCAGAACGGGGCTCTGCCGGCGATGGGAATTCCCCATCCGCTGAGGAACGCTCCGGTCAGCGGCGAGAATCCGTCGCTGGTTCGGATCAACCCTCTGAAGCCACCGAAGCCACTAATGCCGCTGGACCCACGGGGATCGATGCACATAACGACGAGGCGGAGGTCACCCCAAGTGGAAAAAGCTCCGCACAACGCGTTCCCACTCCGCCTGGAGCAAACGCGGACATCGCGGATCCTGAAAGTAGCGCGCATCCCGGAGGTAGCGCGCATCCTGAAGGTAGCGCGCTTCCCGGAGGTAACGCGCACACTGAAGGAAGCGGGGACTTTTTGTCTGTCGATGGTGGGGATCCCGAAGACGGTGCGCAGTCACCGACGCGGATAATCACGCTGGAGACTCTCGAAGAGACAATCAACAAAGCGGTGGTGCGCTACGATCGCGACGGTGATCAGCATTACGACATCATTAGCGCATTTATTAAATCTGTGCGCGGCTCGGACGTGGATGCAGCCCTGCACTACTTGGCGCGGATGATAGAGGGTGGAGAGGATCCGCGGTTTATCGCACGCCGGCTCATCATACTGGCCAGCGAAGATATCGGGATGGCTGATCCGACTGCGCTGTCCACTGCAGTGGCGGCAGCACAGGCCGTCGCGCTCATCGGTATGCCAGAGGGGCGCCTCAGCCTTGCACAGGCAACGGTGCATCTCGCGCTTGCGCCAAAGTCGAATTCGATCATTACTGCCATCGATAACGCGCTGGCCGATGTGCGGAAAGGGAAGAGCGGGCCGGTCCCTCGCCATCTCCGCGATGGACACTATGAAGGCGCGAAACGTGTTGGTGCAGCTATCGGGTACACGTATCCGCACGATGACCCCCGCGGGATTGTCACACAGCGCTACATGCCTGAAACGTTGGACGGTGCAACGTACTATCAGCCAACATCCCACGGCAGAGAAGCGAACATACAGGGGTTTGCAGCCAATTTGAGGTCCATCGTGCGCGGTGGGAAATAGGACGGTCACCGTTTTGTTGTGACTCACCCCGTGCGGACGTTGGCATGTGGTGGGGGTGAGACACGAGGGCAAGCACAGTGGTGGGGTAACATATCCCAAGTTAAAAATATTTTTCGCGTGAGAAAGGCCATCAGGCATGCAGACCCATGAGATTAGGGAACGTTTTACCAAGCACTTTGTGGATGCGGGCCACACCCCGGTACCCAGTGCGTCCCTGATCCTCGATGATCCCACCCTGCTGTTTGTCAACGCAGGCATGGTGCCCTTTAAGCCGTACTTCCTGGGGCAACAGAACCCGCCCTTTGAGAATGGCACGGCAACAAGCATCCAGAAGTGCGTGCGTACCCTCGACATCGAAGAAGTAGGCATCACCACCCGTCACAACACGTTTTTCCAGATGGCTGGTAACTTCTCGTTTGGCCAGTACTTTAAGGAAGGGGCAATCACTCACGCGTGGACGCTTTTGACCGGTTCGCAGGACGAAGGTGGCTACGGCCTTGACCCTGAGCGCCTGTGGGTAACGGTCTACCTCGACGATGACGAGGCAGCAGAGATCTGGCGGGACAAAATCGGCGTTCCCGAAGAGCGTATTCAGCGCCTTGGCATGGCGGACAACTACTGGTCCATGGGTATTCCTGGCCCGTGTGGTCCGTGCTCTGAGATCTACTACGATCGCGGTCCGGAATACGGCAAGGACGGCGGCCCGGTCGCCGATGACAACCGTTATCTCGAGGTGTGGAACCTCGTGTTCATGCAGAACGAGCGCGGTGAGGGTACCGGCAAGGACAACTTCGAAATCCTCGGCCCGTTGCCGAAGAAGAACATCGATACCGGCATGGGTGTCGAGCGTATCGCCTGTATCCTCCAGGGCGTGGACAATGTGTACGAGACAGATTTGTTGCGTCCCGTCATCGATGCTGCGGAACGCTTGACTGGCTCGACCTACGGTGAGGGTTCTCACGAGGATGACATCCGCTTCCGTGTGATTGCGGATCACTCCCGCACCGCGATGATGATCATCCTTGACGGCGTTACCCCCGGCAACGAGGGGCGCGGCTACATCCTGCGGCGTCTTCTCCGTCGCATCATCCGTTCTGCTCGCCTCCTTGGTGCTAAGGGCAACACGATGGAGACGTTCATCACCACGATTATGGATACGATGACGCCCTCCTACCCGGAGATCGAGAAGGCCCGCGAGCGCATCCTCACCGTGGCTGTGAATGAGGAGAAGGCTTTCCTTCGCACCCTCGAGTCCGGCACGGAGCTGTTTGAGCAGGAAGTGTCCGCAGTTAAGGGTGCCGGCAAGACGGAAATCTCCGGCGAGAAAGCGTTCACGCTGCATGACACATACGGTTTCCCCATCGACCTGACACTGGAGATGGCCCGCGAACAGGGCCTGACTGTCGATGAGGAAGGCTTCCACTCCTTCATGGCGGAGCAGAAGGCCCGCGCTAAGGCTGACAACCAGGCCAAGAAGCACGGTGCTGCGGATCTGACCGTTTACCGTGAGTTTGTGGATAACCATCCGACGGAGTTCATCGGCTACGATCAGCTGGAGGGCGAGAGCCCAGTGATCGGCCTTGTCGCCGGTGGAGAGAAGATTCATTCGGCCAAGGAAGGGGACGAGGTCGAGGTCATCGTCGAGGCCACCCCGATGTACGCGGAGGCAGGCGGTCAGCTCGGTGATCGCGGCACGATGACGATCGGCGATGCCACTCTGAACGTCAATGACGTTCAGAAAATTGGTAAGAAGCTGTGGTTGCACAAGTCCACCGTCACCGCCGGCGGATTCGAGGTCGGGGATACTGCTGCTTTGCATGTGGATGAGCAGTGGCGTCACGCTGCTCGCCAGGCACACTCCGCTACACACCTCATCCATGCCGCACTTCGACAGACTCTTGGGCCGACAGCAGTTCAGGCCGGCTCCATGAACAAACCGGGTTACCTCCGCTTCGACTTCAACTATGCTCAGGCTCTTACTCCGAAGCAGCTTGAGGAGATCGAGCGCATCACGAACGAAGCGGTGGATACGGATTGGACTGTGAACACCAATGAGATGCCGCTTGAGGAAGCCAAGGCGATGGGTGCGATGGCACTGTTCGGCGAAAACTACGGTGACATTGTCCGAGTTGTCGAGATCGGTGGACCGTTCTCGATGGAGCTGTGTGGTGGTACCCACGTGGCCCGTTCTGCGCAGATCGGGCCAGTGGCCGTGCTCGGCGAATCCTCTGTTGGTTCTGGTGTCCGCCGAATCGAGGCCTACTCCGGTCTCAACTCTTTCAGCTACCTGTCTAAGGAGCGCAGCCTGGCGGAAGGACTCGCTACGGCTCTCAAAACCCCGAGTGACGACCTACCGGAGCGTATTGCACAGCTGACGGAGAAACTGAAGGCTGCCGAAAAGGAAATCGAGAATCTGCACGCGAAGGCGCTGGCTGATCGTGTGGGTGCACTCGTTGATTCCGCGAAGAAGGCCGGTTCTTTTGAACTCATCGCTGAGAACCTCGGTGAGACCGTTGGTGCCAAGGATCTTCGCGCCATGGCGCAGGATTTAGCCAACCGACTCGGGAGCTGTTCAGCGGTTGTCGTCCTTGGTGGATCGCAGGGCGGAAAGGCTCCGTTTGCCGTTGCCGCTACTGCTGCCGCTGTCGACGCAGGTATCAAGGCCGGAGATGTGGTCAAGGTGATTGGTGAACACGTTGGCGGTAAGGGCGGTGGCAAGCCGAATTTGGCTCAGGGCTCGGGATCGAACCCTGCTGGATTCACCGCAGCTTTCGACGCGGTTACCCGCGATTTGGCTGCTCGCTAACTGATGGGGAAGAACAGGCGCACGGGCAATGGCGGTGGACGCTCCTCGCAGCAGCGAAGGGGCGGACGCGGTAACCGCCAGTGGCATCGGGCAACCGGTGGTCATAGAGGCAACCGGCCCAGTAGGCAAGGGGAGTCACGTGCCCCTGAAAAGGGAATTGACCCCCGTCTCGGTGTCGAAGCCTTGCGCTTGATGGGGCTTGAGGATATCGAACCTTCCGTAGCGGGGGTCGACGATCCTGGGGATGGTCGCCGACTAGCGCTAGATGTGGGGACTGTCCGAATCGGCATCGCTTCATCCGATCGCGATGCCCGAATGGCCATGCCCGTGGAGACTGTTCCCAGATCTCATAAGCGCGTCGGGAGCGAAATTCCAGACGGCGAGGATATTCGTCGAATTATGCAGATCGTGCGCGAATACGAACCTGTCGAGGTCATCATCGGATTGCCACGGGACCTGAAGGGCAACGGTTCGGCATCAGTTGTCCATGCTCGCGATATCGGTCAGCGCCTGGAACGCGTTCTGGCTGGGGCCGGGCAAGCAATTCCGGTTCGGTTCGCTGATGAGCGCCTGACCACCGTCATCGCCACGCAGGCTCTTCATGCCTCTGGCCTGACGGAACGCGCGGGGCGTAAGGTGGTCGACCAGGCGGCCGCTGTGGAGATTTTGCAGACCTGGCTCGATGCTCGGCGGAGTTATTTAGCTACCTCGCAAGACAAGACACAGGACGAAGACGGCGAGGCGGATGCCAACGGGGTGTGAACGGGTCTCTGCCCCCGCTTTACCGCAGTTATCGTCTACGCATTTTGTCGTGGTCCTAGTGGTAGTCCTCGTACCTACATGACTGTCCTCGCTGCGAACACCCCACGGATCGATACTTCTGTCGCGTTCCTGTGCTCTTTTTGGGCGCGGGCGTTTTTTGGGTGCGGGTGTTTTGGGCACGGGCACTGCTTTCTGCATCTGCCGGTTCGGTAATGCACAGCTCGCAATGCAGGGGAGGGACATAGAGTCCCGAATGCTTCTGTCCTGACATCTCGCAGCCGGTAGGCTTTCCCGGTTGGTGGTTACCTCTCGCCGGTGTGTGGGCCTAGCTGGCGATTGGTTCGAGGTAGCTCTTTCTTTTCCGCCTCGAGGTTCACCACTCCAGCTGAGGATTCTGGTGCAATACAGTCCCCATTGCAGCAACCTCTCCACGGCAACGATGAGAGGTCGAAGGTTCATGTGGCTTGTCGACGCCAGGTAGCTGGTCGCTTCGGTGTCTTCGAATAGTCACCGTCTGTGCGCAAGGAAAGTGGTGAGAGGTAAATTTTTTATTAATTCCTAACCGATATTGCCGGGTCGTTGCACACGGTTTGGTAACAATAGGATAAAATTTCTGATTATGGCACGTAGATCACCAGCTCTCGGAGGCTCAGAACCAACGTCAGACTCGGCGTTTCGCAATGGTTACTGCGGTGCGCATGGCTCGCATGCCGGCAGCAGTGGTACTGGAGATGGACGTGGCCGGCGGATCGGCGTGCTTATCGGCCTGATCCTCACACTCATCGCTGCAATTGCTTTCATCGGAGTCAAGGCCCAAAGTGGTGGGGATTTTCGCGGAGATGGTAACGGACAAATTGTGCTAGCAGAAATCAAGCCAGGGTCAACGCTTTCAGAACTGGGACCGACGCTGGTGGAGACGGGAGTTGTTTCGAGCAACGAGGCTTTCCAATCAGCAGCGGCAACGAATACAAAAGCAGCGGATGTAAAACCCGGATTTTACAAGTTGCAGAAGAAGATGAGTGCCGAGGCGGCTGTCAACGCGTTTGTTAATCCAGAAAACGCGATTGATCTGCTGAAGGTTCCTACCGGCGCAACCCTCATGGATTCCAAGGTAGTTGGTGGGGACACTCGGTTCGGTATTTACTCACTCATCTCTGCTATTTCCTGCAGCGTGGGTGATTCCTGCTTGAGCCCAGAGGAACTGCAGTCTGCAGGCGCAAACGCAGACCCAACCTCGCTTGGCGTGCCGTCATGGGCAATGGGACATGTGCAGGAGGCTACAGGTGACCCGAAGCGCCTCGAAGGGTTGATTGAACCTGGTGAATACGTTATTGACCCCGAGGCGAGCGCAGAGGAGATTCTCACACAACTGGTCACAACCTCCGCTCAGAGCTTCACAGAAACTGGAATCGTCGAGCGTGCCGGAGCAATCGGTTTGAGTCCCTACGAGCTGCTTACGGCAGCATCGCTGGTCGAGCGGGAGGCTCCCGCTGGCGAGTTCGATAAGGTGGCGCGCGTCATCTTGAATCGCTTGGCAAAGCCGATGCGTTTGGAGTTTGATTCCACTGTCAACTACGGCCTGGACGAGCAGGAAGTTGCAACGACGGACGAGGATCGCGCCCGCGTCACTCCCTGGAACACCTACGCAAAGGACGGTCTTCCGGCCACACCGATCGCCTCGCCGTCTATCGAAGCAGTGACTGCCATGGAGAATCCGGCACCCGGCAATTGGCTATTCTTTGTCACCATTGACAGGGACGGAACGACTGTCTTTAACGACACGTTCGAGCAGCACATGGCCGATACACAAAAAGCTGCAGATTCAGGAGTCTTGGATTCCAACCGCTAGCGGAGGATCAGAGGCCTTTTAGTGGATAAGGGAGCGCCCTATGGGCGCTCCCTTCCCTTTATTTCCCTATTTACTGGTCACGTTTAACCGCCGGATTGTTCTGTCTCCCCATTTCTCGCTACCAACGTCGTGTGATATTCAGGAGAATGCGGTTTGCGTTTGCGCTCAGATGACGTAGGCCGCACCCTGCCGATCATCGTGAACATGGACGAGTGCGGGAGCACGAGCGCGGACACGTCGATGTGCTTTTCATCTTTTCTACCCAGCTTGTACGGCATCCCAGCTTGAACGGCATCGCTGTGTGCTGAGATTCCACGTATGTTCTCTCTCCTCCGGGCGACAGCGTGGAAGGCTCCCGCAGGCTCCCGGTTTGGCCAAAGCGCGAATCGCTTCGCCGAACACGCTGAGTACCAGTTGGCAGCCGAGTTTCTCCCGACAGTATGCAGGAATACGGATGCGGCCCTTCTTTCTCTCCTGGTACATTTGCTCCTAACAGTGCTCTCGCACACGGCTCATTGGCCACGCACGCGCCCTTTATTAATCGCTCGCCAATCATCCTGGTGTCTGGATCGTGGGTTGGTGTGCACGTTAGGTTTCGTTCTCGTTTGTCACTGACATGTTTGTCGAGGTAAACCTAATGAGGGCACCGACCTGCGGGAGCTGTGTTTGGAGTGTGTGGAACGGCAGCATGCGTGTGGTCAGCGTAAAAATCGAGCATTGCGCGTGCGCAGTGCACAACTTATCAGTGGAGAATCTATGAACACCTGCTATGTAATCGGCTCACCCATCGCCCACTCACTGTCTCCGGTACTGCACACGGCCGGCTACGAGGCGTACGGAATTGCCGCCGAATGGACATTTCTCCGTCACGAATGTGTGGCCGAGGAGGTGGCAGACTTTATCTCTCACCTTGACTCATCGGTGCGGGGAGTGAGCGTCACGATGCCATGTAAATTTGCGGCACTGGATGTCGCAGATGAAGTTTCCGATCGGGGAGCCACAATTGGTTCCGCCAACACTCTTGTGCATAACGAGGATGGGACGTGGTTTGCAGACAATACCGATTGTGAAGGAATCCTCGGTGCGCTTGAAGAGCTGGGTGTGGCTGGCACTGTGCGTGGGCGTGACGCTGTTGTCATTGGCGGAGGTGGCACATCGCGGCCAGCATTGTGGGCTCTTGGATATCTTGGTGCGTCGGGTGTCACCGTAGTTAATAGGACCGACAAATCTGATGAACTGCGCCCCATCGTCGGTGATGCGGACTTCCACTACGTCGATTACTCCGTCGACCTAGCTTCACTGACTTCAGATGCCGCAGTTGTGATATCAACAGTTCCATCTGTGGTTTTAACAGGAAAAGAAGAGGACATTGCCCAATGTCCGGTCTTAGATGTCATTTACGATCCTCGCCCGACTCCGTTGGCAACCGCCGCGCGAAAGAAAGGGTGCAGCGCGGTCGAAGGCAACGTCATGCTCTCCTACCAGTCCTTCTCCCAGTTCGAGCAGTACACCGGGTTGCGGGCTCCTCGCGACGCAATGCGGAATGCTTTGGATGAATATCTCGCCGAGTGAAACCCCGACATTGATACGAAAGATGAAGCGTACTCGAGGTAACGGTGTGCCTGGTGGACGAGTAACCATGTGCGTCGACAAGCAAGGGCGTGCGAAACCGGTTGTGCGGGGCAAGTCGGAAGCGCAACCACTATGTTCGTACACTGGGGCTCATGTGGGGGGACATCGCTCAGGCAGAACAACAGCTACCAGCCACGCACCTGCTCGTCGGTGTTATTGCGAAGGGTGTTGATGAGTGGGTGGGGACAGCTGTTCTGATCCTTACCTTTGTCTGGATGTGCCTGCTTGTCGGATGGGATGTGTGCTTTCGGCGGTTGCCCAATTGGCTGACAGTCCCAGCCTGGCTTGTCGCTCCTACTGCATGCGTGGTCCTTGACGGGGCGCATGCTCAGGAACGGCTGTTAGCTGGAGTGGTCTGGGTGGCGCTCTACCTCGCTGTTGGTCTTCTAACGGGCGGTGTCGGCGGAGGAGACATCAAGGTCGCGTTTCCCCTCGGGATCATTGTCGGTTTTCCGTATCTCTTCGCCGCTGTCGCCGGTGCGTCTGTAATCACACTCCTTTCCGCTCGCCCCACACACCCGGTAGCCCACGGGCCTGCAATGATCCTCGCGGTTGTCCTGTGCTACTACGCTCGTTCACTTTGTGCAGGGTTTTAGCGTGAAAGCATGGGGGACTGGCTTTGGTTTCCCGAAGGTGAGCTAGTGGTGCGGGCTGACAGGTGTGCGTGGAGGTTGGCTGTAGGCACGCAGTGCGGATGTGCGTGGGTGACGTTTCCGGGCGAACAGAGCCGTGCGCAGAGTTGGGAAGAAGGTGCACAGAGTGGGGAAGAACGTGCACAGAGCGGGGAGGAAATTGTTTTTCACGATATTCGTGAAAGAATATGCTCTATGCTTCGATGGTCTACTTCAGGAGAATCACACGGACAGGCGCTAGTAGCCCTGATTGAGGGGATGCCCCGCGGGATCGAAATGAGCACCCGCGATGTGCAGCGTGCCCTCGCACGACGTCGGCTCGGATACGGGCGTGGCGCCCGGATGAAGTTCGAGGCCGATGAGGTCACTTTCCTGGGGGGTTTTCGCTATGGATATACTCTCGGAAGCCCGATTTCCATTGTCATCGGAAATACAGAGTGGCCGAAGTGGACGACGATTATGAGCGCCGACCCCGTTGACGAGAATGATCCCGAGGTAGATAAGGCGCTGCATTCAGGCAGGGGAGCAACGCTGACTCGGCCACGGCCGGGTCATGCGGACTTCGCGGGCATGATCAAATACGGTGCAGAGGACGCGCGTGACATCTTGGAGCGTTCCTCTGCGAGAGAAACCGCAGCACGGGTGGCATGTGGGGAAGTGGCCAAACAGCTGCTGGCACAAGTCGCGGGGATCACCATCCTGTCCCACGTCGTATCGATCGGTGGGAGTCAACCGAAAGACACGAGTGTCCCCCAGCCGGGGGACGAAGAACGCATTGATGCTTCCCCGGTCCGCGCAATGAGCGAGGAAGCGACTGCAGCTATGGTCGCTCGCATCGACGAAGCGAAGAAACAAGGCGACACTCTCGGCGGTGTGGTTGAAGTGGTAGCGCATGGGCTGCCGATTGGATTGGGATCACACGTGACGGCTGGAAGCAGGCTGGATGGCCAACTGGCCCAGGCCGTCATGAGCATTCAGGCCATCAAGGGCGTGGAAATTGGTGATGGATTCGAAGAAGCCAACCGGCCCGGAAGCGCCGCTCACGATGAGATTGTTACTGACGACGGCGTGCCTACTCGCGCCAGCAACCGAGCTGGTGGACTCGAAGGCGGAATGACCAACGGCCAACCACTCGTCGTCCGAGCCGCAATGAAGCCAATTTCGACCGTTCCACGAGCGCTACGTACGGTGGACATGTCGACGGGCGAACCGGCTACTGCAATTCATCAGCGCTCCGACGTATGCGCTGTTCCCGCTGCAGCCGTCGTAGCTGAATCTGAGGTGGCACTTGTACTTGCTCGGGCAGTCCTAGACATGTTCGGTGGAGACACGGTGGGTGAGATCACGAAGCGGGTTTCTGACTACCGCGCGTACGTCAACGAGCTGTTGACGTGGGGGAATGGTGCGCATGAGTAAGCCGCGCGTTGTTCTCGTCGGACCGCCCGGAGCTGGGAAGACCACCATCGGGCATCGACTAGCAAGCACCCTCAACATTCCGTTCATTGACACTGATCAGCTCATCGAGAAGGAATACGGGAAGGCGTGCGGAGACGTGTTCTCCGAACTTGGTGAAGCTACATTCCGAGATGTCGAACGTGAAGCCATTTCTCTGGCTCTTTCCAACCACGGAATCGTCAGCGTGGGTGGCGGGGCAGTAACTACGCAAGCGACTCGAGATTTATTTGCCGGTCACACTGTGGTGTGGCTTGATGTCTCAGACGAGGCTGGCTTCGCTCGCACCAGCGCAGAGGGAACGCGCCCGGTGTTGGAAGCTGAAAATCCGAAGGAGCACTACGCAAAGCTTCTCGCAACACGGCGGGACTGGTACCGCGACGTGTCAATGTACCGTGTCCGTACCGACGACAAGCGACCGACCGCCATTGTAGGGGAGATCCTCGAGATCATTTGGGGGTAGTCGCTATCGCTATAAACACCCGCGTTCCTTCGGTGCGACTGGAGGGACGCAGCATGTGAGCTAAAGCGTTAGAGGAATCGCTGTTCGTTCCTGCGAAGCCGAACGGAGGACGAGCCACAACCGGCCGATAAGTGGTGACCGTGGTCCTGAATTTACCCCGGGAACGTCAGTGGAACCGTGGTTAAGCTTCGGTGCTAATGAGTTGTAAGTGGGGGAGAGTCGGTAAGTATTGTCGGAATTATTGGCCGACGTGCTCATCGTGGGGGAAGTGTACGGCTCATAACTCTTGAAGATTGCGCTAATTGTGCAGATTTCGGGGGTAGGCGTTCGTTGGAAAAGTGCAGGTCAGAGCCGTTGGTTCTGAAGAATTGAGCTAAATTTGTTCAGCATGTGGCAAAATTAGCAAAGAAGAAACCGCTATGTTACGTAACTTCGCGTGATTTTCTCTAAAATTTTAGCAAATAGATGTAGGGTCGCTACGGGCCGATGGAGGTAGAGAATGCCAGACAGGCAGAGCATCGTTGTCAATGCTCAAAGGCAGTACACTGTCACGATTGGGAACGACCTGAAGAAAGAAGTTGTAGCCTTTATCGCAGGTTTGGAGAAGGCTCGTCACGTTGTCCTCGTTCACCAGCCAACATTGGCTCACGCTGCTTCACAGCTGGAAAGTGAATTGTCCCTTTCTGGGCTCGTAGTGACCCTGGCTGAAATCCCCGATGCTGAGGCTGGCAAAACTTCTGCCGTACTAGAAAAACTCTGGGACCTGTGTGGGGAGAATAATATTTGCCGTTCCGACGTCGTTGTCGGGCTCGGTGGAGGTGCAGCGACAGATCTGGCAGGTTTCCTCGCTGCCACGTGGATGCGCGGTGTCCCACTTGTCAACATTCCTACGTCCTTGCTTGGCATGGTTGATGCTGCTGTAGGCGGAAAAACCGGTATCAATTCCTCCTACGGCAAGAACCTTGTCGGATCGTTTTACGAGCCCAACGCCGTTTTTGTTGACCTCGACTTTCTTTCCACACTTCCGGAGGAAGACCTCATTTCCGGGGCAGCCGAAATCATCAAGTGTGGTTTCATCAAAGATCCCGCGATCCTCGAGATTGTAGAGAAGAATCCGGCGTGCTTCCAGGAGAAGGCGGCGGACCTCACCTCAGTTATTACGCGCTCCATACAAGTTAAAGCCGATGTTGTCTCTCAGGATCTCCGGGAGAGCGGTCTACGCGAGATCCTTAACTACGGGCACACATTCGGTCATGGTGTGGAGAATTACGAGCAGTACACTTGGAAGCACGGCTATGCGGTTGCTGTGGGGATGGTATTTGCCGCACAGCTTGCAAAGAATCGTGGCCTGATCACGCAGGATCTCGTCGATCGGCATATCAAGATCCTCGACTCTGTCGGCCTTCCGACGACGTATAAGCAAGGTATCTTTGGCCTCGTTTACGAGTCCATGAAACACGACAAGAAGGCGCGGGCGGGCAAGCTTCGGTTTGTTTGCCTCGAAGGTGTCGGAAAAACGACTCGCGTTGAAGGCCCGAGTTTTTCGGAGCTGCGCGCAGCATACGAAGCCCTCGCCGCCGAATAAAATCAACCTCACACAACCTTGGTTATCTGGGGGAGATGCAACGGTGCCCGCCGGGCTCATTCGACGTGAGTCCATGACTGTGGTTTCACTGGTGAAGCGGCAGGTTATGGCCCCGTTTGCACTCGGATCGCCAGCGCCTTGTGTGAAAATAAGTAACGCACGCACGATTGCTCGGTTCCTGCTGATTACCCTATTTTCACCTGCGTCCTTTTAGATCCCTCGTGCGTTTTCGTCGGTGGCGGAGTGTTTTTCAGCGATGATGACGGCGATGGTAACAGCGCTGTCTGGTCTACACTGAGCAGGTGATACACCACCGACGCGGTGTGGGGCCGGCACTCGTGCATGTAGCGTACGCGTGATTTCACGATCCGATGAGAAAGGAATACCTCCCCATGACACATCAGCAGGAGAACTCGCCACTCGATTTTTCCACCAGCGGGCGCGTGTCTGACTCTGCGGATATTCTCGTGCTTAATGGTCCGAATCTGGACCGACTCGGGAAACGCCAGCCTGAGGTGTACGGAACAACAACACTGTCTGACGTATGTGCGCTTATCGATTCGGAGGCGCACGCCTACCAGGTCACCGTGTGCCATCGTCAATCTAATTTTGAGGGGCAGCTCATCGAGTGGGTCCACGAGGCTGCCGATGCGGGTATCCCAGTGATCATCAACCCGGGCGGTTTTACTCATACCTCCGTCGCGTTACGAGATGCACTAGCCGAAATTGCCGACGGAGCCGGGTTTGTAGAGGTGCACATTTCCAATATCCATGCCCGTGAGGAATTTCGGCATCACAGCTTCCTTTCGCCAATCGCGCGAGGCGTGATTGCCGGCCTTGGAATTTACGGGTACGTCGCTGCACTCGGTTACTTTGCTAGGCCATCCCAGTGCTAGCTGTTCCTCTCCCCGCATAGGAGCAGCATTTTTGCACTCTGATCCCTGATTCGGTGAGCTGCACCCAACGCGTGGACCGGACGGAACCACCGGACGGCGTCGGCACCCATACGACAGATTTTCCGAATATTCTCTCCGGATCAATTTTTTGCCGGAGAGCTCATGGTAGACCGTTTCCGCACGGCTCCATCTCCATCGTGCCGGTAGTTCTATCCCCAATGCGCTGGCATTTCCATCTCCATCGCCCCGGTTTTTCTATCCTCACCGTGCTGGCAACCCCGTCTTCGTCGTCCAGGTTTTCTGGAAAACTGCCCGTAAAACCTCGGAAGTGGGGGAGATAAGAAAAACTGCAATGCCGAATCGCAGTTCGGGGCTACTATAGGGTAAACGATTCATCCCCTACGTGAAGGTGGTTAAACATGACAGTCTATGCAGATACCCGGTTCCAAAATCGACGTCGTCGCCTGGCGTCAACCCTTGCCGGTCAGCGCATAGACGCGATGCTCGTCACGCACCTTACCCATGTGCGATTCCTCTCCGGGTTTTCAGGGTCCAACGGTGCAGTTCTGGTGAAGAAGGATCTCACGGCCCTTATCTCCACCGATGGCCGTTACACAACGCAAGTCGGAGAAGAAGCCTCCGACCTCGAGCTCATCAGTGCACGTAACTGTGGCTCTGCGCTGTTGGAAACCGTCGATGGGCCGCGTCGGGTGGGATACGAAGCCGACTATGTCACTGTGAGTGAGCTCGAAAGCCTGCAGAAAGCCTGCCCCGAAGGCATCACTCTTGTGCCTGTCACCGGCGTCATCGAGGAAATCCGTTTGGTTAAGGACGAAGTATCCCTCGACCACCTCCGCCACGTTGCGCGTATCGCCGTCGTAGCGTGGGAAGAACTCCTGGAGGCTGGGGAACTTCGGGCTGGCCGCCGGGAGAATGAGGTGGCCGCAGATCTTGAATACCGGATGCGCAAACACGGGAGTGAGCACACATCCTTCGATACGATCGTGGCAAGCGGGCTGAACTCCGCCAAGCCACACCATGGAGCAGACGACACAGAAATCCAAGACGGCGACATCGTCACTGTTGATTTCGGCGCACACCTGCTCGGCTTTAATTCCGATATCACTCGTAGCGTCATCGTTGGTCACACCACGGACTTCACAAAGGAAGTTTACGATGTCGTCCTCCGCGCACAGCTCGCGGGCATCGATGCCGCAACTCCTGGAACTGCGCTCGTTGATGTGGATCGTGCATGCCGGGATATTATTGACGAAGCCGGCTACGGCGAATACTTCGTCCACTCCACCGGACATGGGGTCGGACTCGACGTTCACGAGGCCCCCTACGCCTCCACAGGAGGAAAAGGCGTTCTTGAGCCGGGGATGACGCTTACCATCGAGCCCGGTATCTACGTTCCGGGCAAGGGCGGAGTTCGCATCGAGGATTCGCTCATTATTCGGGCTGGCGCGCCGGAAATCATAACCGATACTCCAAAGGAATTGCGACTGGTGTAAGATTTACCCGCTAGTAAAAAGATAACCCTCGACGTTCCGAGGTATTCGGCGGACTAAACAGTGCGTTTCGCTCTCTAGAGTGGGCTTTCCACGCGCTCTTTCGTCGGATTCGGGACGTGTCAATGTGTTTCGAAGGAGTTCGTTCGGTGGCAACTACCGCTGATTTCAAGAACGGTCTTGTTCTCAAGCAAGACAACAAGCTGCAGCAGATCATTGAGTTCCAGCACGTGAAGCCCGGCAAAGGGCCTGCTTTTGTGCGTACGAAGCTCAAGGACGTTGTCACGGGTAAGGTCACCGACAAGACGTTCAATGCTGGCGTGAAGGTTGAGACCGCCACGGTCGATCGCCGTGACATGACCTACCTGTACAACGACGGCAGCGCATACGTTATGATGGACGACAAGACTTTCGAGCAGGTCGAGGTCGCCCCCGAAAAGATTGGCGAGCCCGCTCGCTTCCTCAAGGAGAACATGCCCGTGGAGGTTTCTTTCCACGAGGGTGAGGTTCTCTTTGCTACTCTCCCCACGTCTGTTGAGCTCGAGATCGCCCACACCGATCCGGGCCTGCAGGGAGATCGCTCCACCGGTGGCACTAAGCCTGCTGAGCTGGAGACCGGCGCGGAGATCCAGGTTCCGCTGTTCCTGGAGACCGGCAACATTGTGAAGGTTGATACTCGAGACGGCTCCTACCTTTCAAGGGTTCAGAACTAAAACCTTGAGCGAAAACAATACCCACTCTAAGCATGGCGCCCGCTACAAAGCGCGGCGTCATGCTGCAGAAATCCTGTTTGAAGCCGAAGCGCGTGACATCGATCCGGTTGAAGTAACTCGCACCCGCGAGGAGCTTTCTCACGGGCCAGAACCTGTTACCGCTCCTGTGCGTCCCTACACTAGGGAGATCATTGAGGGGGTTGCCGTCAACCTAGACCTCATTGATTTCGCTATTGAGCGGGAGCTGGCTGATACGGATTGGACATTTGACCGCCTTCCCGGCGTCGACCGCGCGGTGCTGCGCGTAGCCACATGGGAGCTGCTGTTCAATGCCTCGAACGTTCCACAGAAGACCGCAGTCACCCAGGCCGTGGAACTCGTGAGCCAACTGTCGACCGACGATTCGCCTGCCTACGTGAATGCCGTTCTTGACGCAATGTGGAAGAATCCCGAGTCACCGGCCGACGCGCTTGCACGCGTGGAGGCCGAGGAGGAACAAAGGCGCCTGGAAGCCGAACGCGAAGCCGAGGAGCGCCGTGCCGAAGCAGAGCGTCGTGCGGCCGAGAATGCTGCTTTCACCATCGAGGGTTTGGAAGCGGATGCGGATGCGGATACTGTCACGGAAGTGGCGGATGTCGCTCCCGAGGATCCCGTTCCTAGCGACGATGCGGGCGAGGCAGAACCTACTTCGCCACCCGAGATCGGTGTCGTCAGCGGATTCACCCATACCTTCACTTACTCCCAGGAGGACGAGGGTGCAGCTGGTTCCGATTCCCCAGAGGCGGATTCTGATTCCTCAGAGCCTGCCGTTGCGGGGGCTGGTGACAAGGACCGTGCAGCTGCACCGGCTTCGGAGTCACCCTGGTCTGCTGAGACGAGGAGCTCTGCCGGGGACAGCGAGGAGTTGAGCGTCGAAAAGCCTGAACCTATCGCTGACACCGCAGTTGATGAAACCGGTGAGCACACCGCAACCATTGCTGCGGATGCGCCAGAGCCCACTAGCGATGCCGAAGGCTCTGACGAGCAGAAGTAACGCCAGCATCGGCCGGGGCTGCGTCCGTCCCGGATGGCGGGGTACGTTCGACCTGTGTAGGTGATGATGTAAAGAGCCAGGGTATTGTCCCTGGCTTTTTCCACGTCATAACGGTGGTGATTCGGGAAGACGATTCAGCTCGCAATGCGCTCCCTGCCGGGGTGGGTGTAGGATTTCGCGCACCTATTTCTCCGGATAAGGTCTTTCCAAACGCATAAGACCGTGCACTGGTAGCTTTTAGGTTATGGCTAAATTCTCCACTGATGACGCTCTTGATCTTGCTGTCGGCCCCCACTTCCGGTTAGAGGATGTGAAACCCGATTCCACACCCCACTTCGATTGGGACGAAGACGACTGGGAGGAATATTTTCACAAGCACGACGATGAGCTGAGAGATCTGCAGGAAATGCTCTACGCGAACTACCGTGCAGGTGTGGAGGGCACCGGAAATATTCTTCTTGTCCTCCAGGGAATGGATACCTCGGGCAAGGGAGGAATCGTTCGCCATGTCGTGAGCGTCTTCGATCCGAAGGGGGTAACCCTCGCTTCCTTTGGGAAGCCAACTGACGAGGAACTCCAGCATGATTTCCTGTGGCGGGTGGAAAAGGAGCTCCCGAAGCCGGGTTTCGTCGGTGTATTCGACCGCTCCCACTACGAGGACATCCTGATCCAGCGCGTGAACCAGATGGCGCCTGCAGAGGAAATTGAGCGCCGGTATGGGGCGATAGTCGCATGGGAAGCCGACCTGGTGAAAAAAGGTACCCGGATTATCAAGGTGATGCTGCACATTTCGCGTGACTTCCAGGAGGAGAATCTGCTCGAGCGCATAGAGCGAGAAGATAAACACTGGAAATACAATCCCGGAGACATCACGGAGCGCACCAAGTGGGACGACTACATGGAGGCCTACCAGATTGCGCTGACGCGGACCTCGACGGCGACGGCCCCTTGGTACTGTGTTCCGTCGGATAACAAGCCCTACGCCCGGATGGTGGTGAAGTACCTCCTCCTCAACGAGCTGCGGGCGATGAACCTTAGCTGGCCGGAAGCAGACTTTGACCCCGAAGAAGAAAAGGAACGGCTGAAGAATTCCTAGAGGACACACGTCGAAGGAGGCGAACCCCGGCTAGGACCAACATGATTCCGCATGCTAGCGTTGCGGTGAAGGAAAGGCGCACGGCACCTGGACATCAGGTGCCGTGCGCCCTGTGTGTTGGGCTCCGCACATGTTTCCGGCGGCACACGCTGAGTTCTCACGCGTCGCTCGCGGGTGAAGCTAGAGATGGTTGCGGATCTCCGAGGACTCTCTCGCGAGAATTCCATGCGAGGCGATGATGCCGGTGAACGCTGTGTGCAGCTCCTGGGTCAGCTGCTGGTCGGTCAGTCCGGCACCGGTAAGAATCTCATACTCGATTCGGGCGACTGGATCAGTATCGACATCGGCGATAACGGCCTTGATCCCGTAGATGCGGGAGTTAACGGTGTTTGCCGCGAGGTAATCTGCGGTGAAGGTCGCGTCATCCACGTCGTCCCCGGCGGGATTCAACCGCCGATCGGAGCGGACAATCATTGCGGCGGGAGAGAGCTGTACGACAAGAGTGTCGAACCCGTTGAGGTTGACCTTCCACACAGTTGGTTTGTTTTGAGCTTGCTCCGTGGCCGTGGTGGCATCGGTCGAGGATTCGGGGGTGGGGAGCTCGACAGGGGTAAGAGTGACATCGTTTGCAGCTGCGGCACGGACGATGCGGTCGGGGGTGACTTCGGTTGGTTCTATCAATTCACGTTCCTTTGGGGTATGTGGCTGTGTTTGTGGAGTATGTGGTTGTGTCAGCGGAGTGTGTGGTTGTGTTTATGGAGCATGTGGTTGTGCCCGGGCATCAGGATGGGCTAACACGTACTACTTTGCTCTTCGGGACTGACATTTCCCGTTCAGTAAAAATAGAGGAGTTTTTTGCTGCTGTGTTTGTACGTGTCTTATTCGGTACACGTATTGGTGCGACATGCTTCCGGCCATGGTGGAAGGGGGTGCCTTTTCACAAGCCGTGCATTGGAGGTTAGGCGGGGCTTCCGTCCTCATTCCAATTCACGGCCTCCGGGAAGATGCCAGCGAGCCACTGGGCAGCGCTCCCACACTGCTCAATTGTGGTGAGCAACCACGCACCTAGCTGGTTGTGGCTCAGACCGTACGTGGCATCGGTCCCACGTCGCATGAAAATGCTGAGGCGTTCGCCTTGTTTTTCGAAGCTCATCGTCGGGAAAAGCTGAGTCTCGTTAAACGTCGTGCAGGCAGAAAGCAGCTGCGCAGACGAGTCTATAGGCAGCGTGCCTCGCCACACACCCGTCGCGGTAAGTTGGTCGGAAGCAAGAGTGAATTGGATGACGATGTCGCTGAATCCGACGAGGAGGTTGTCGCCACGGGATTCCGAGCGGATTCCGTTTTCCTGCAGGATCGCGGCAGCTCTCTGCGACGTGTAGGGGGCAGGAGTGGTTGAGGTCATGCGTCCATGGTCTCACACATGAGAAGGACTGCGCTTGCTACCCCGAACGTTGCAGCAGGAGACCGGCGCGCGTGGGGGTGGCTCTGGGTTGAATTAAAGGTATGCAGGAGAAGTTATGTAATGCTTTGGGGCACAGCGTGGTAGCATGTGCGGAAGAAAAAGTTCATATATTTACCACTAGACAACCTTTAACGGACCGCACAGAGAGGCGGGGAAGGGGGTCACGATGAGAAACGACGGTAGTACCGCACAGGGATCGGAGTCCACGGAGCTGTTAACCAGCGCCGATGTCTCCCGCACTATCGCACGCATCGCGCACCAAATTATTGAAAAAACTGCGCTCGACTCGGACGCTGCGCGCCCAGTCATTCTTCTTGGTATCCCCTCGGGAGGGGTACCGTTGGCCAATCGTCTGGCCGAACTAATCAAAACGTTCACGGGGGTTTCCGTCCCCGTCGGGGCTCTCGACGTCACGCTGTACCGTGATGATCTTCGCAACAAACCGCACCGCGCCCTCCAGCCCACCACGATTCCTCGCGGTGGTATCGACGGTGCTGTTGTTGTGCTTGTCGACGATGTCCTGTTCTCCGGTCGCACGATCCGTGCGGCACTCGATGCACTGCGCGATATTGGCAGGGCAGAGGAAGTCCAGCTGGCTGTGCTTGTTGATCGAGGTCACCGGCAGCTTCCCATTCGCGCGGATTACGTAGGCAAGAACATCCCGACTTCCCGTAGCGAGGATGTGATCTGCAAGCTGAAGGAACTCGATGACGCGGACAGCGTCGAGCTCATCCGCAGCGAAAATGCCCAAGATTCAACCAGCAACGAAACGAACCGCTCGTAGCGCGAAAGTAGCAATTCACATGGAGAAGAAAAACGTGAATCTCATCATCACAAACGTTCGCCCATACGGCGAAGGCGACCCCACAGACATCACGGTTGAAAACGGGATGATCACCGCAATCGGCAAAGCAGGAAAGAAAGACGGCTTCGATGTTGTCGATGGCAACGGTGGAGTGCTTCTTCCTGGCCTCGTCGATATGCACGTCCACCTGCGTGAGCCCGGACGTGAACACACGGAGACAATCGAAACCGGGTCGCGCGCGGCAGCGCGCGGTGGCTTCACGGCTGTCATGGCCATGGCGAACACCCAACCCGTCGATGACGAACCGATCATCGCCGAATCGATCTACCTCAAAGGACGCGAGTACGGACTCGTCGACGTTCACCCGATCGGCTCCATTACAAAGGGCCTTGAGGGAAAGACACTGACGGAATTTGGGCTCATGAAGAACTCCATGGCCCACGTCACCATGTTCTCCGACGACGGAAAGTGCGTCGCCAATTCCCAGATCATGCGGCGGGCACTTGAGTACGCCGCTGGTACTGATGTTCTCCTCGCACAGCACTGTGAGGACCCGCTGCTCACAGAAGGTGCATGTGCCCACGAAGGCCCTGTTGCCGGGAAACTCGGCTTGCGGGGCTGGCCACGTGCCGCAGAGGAGTCCATCGTTGCTCGCGACATGCTGCTCACCCGTGACTACGGCGGTCGCCTGCACTTGTGCCACTTGTCCACTACGGCCTCTGCGGATCTCGTGAAATGGGGCAAGGAGCAGGGCATCAACGTCACAGCTGAGGTGACCCCACACCATCTTCTGCTCACCGACGATCTGCTCGTCAACTACGACGGGATTTTCAAGGTGAACCCGCCACTGCGGGAAAAACACGATACCGAATCCCTCCGCCAGGCCCTTCTAGACGGAACTATCGACGTGGTCGCCACCGACCACGCCCCGCACGCGGCGGAAGATAAATGCGTCGAGTTCCAAAACGCACGCCCAGGCATGCTTGGCTTGGAAACGTCGCTTGCCATTATCGCGGAGATCTTCGTTCGCTCGGGGCTTGCAGACTGGCGGTTTGTGGCCAAAGTGATGAGCGAACGCCCGGCAGAAATCGTCCGGCTGGCGGATCAAGGCCGACCCATCGCGGTCGGGGAGCCCGCCAACCTGACAGTTGTCGACCCAGATCGCACGTGGGTCTCGCGCGGAGACAATCTGGCATCGAAGGCCTCCAATAACCCCTACGAGGGCATGGAATTCCATACACGCGTGACACACACGTTCCTGCGTGGCGCGCTTACACACAGCCTGGAAGAAGCGAAGGAAAGCAGCAAGTAAATGGACAACAACAACGCTCGTCAACACACACCGGCGGTTCTCGTTCTCGCCGACGGCCGGACGTTTAGGGGGATCGGTTTCGGTGCGACTGGCCGCGCGCTCGGCGAGGCTGTGTTTACCACAGCAATGACCGGCTACCAGGAAACAATGAGTGATCCGTCGTACCACAAGCAGCTGGTTACCCTCACCGTTCCGATGGTGGGCAACACAGGCTACAACGAGGAGGACTGGGAGTCCCATGGCGATAAGATTTGGGTCGCCGGCCTCATTATCCGCGATCTTGCAGTCAAGCACTCCAACTGGCGCGCTGATGAATCGCTTGAAGACGCGATGGTTAAGCAGGGCATCGTGGGAATCCGAGGGGTGGACACCCGTGCCCTCGTGCGTCACCTCCGCAACCACGGATCCATTGCCGCCGGTATCTTCTCCGGCGACGAGGCGCTACAGGACACGGAGACGCTCGTCTCCATCGTTACCTCTCAGCCGGCAATGGAGGGCGCGGATCTAGCCGCCGAGGCGGGAACCGATGACGTTTACGTCGTCGAGCCAACCGGAACCGTGGCTAGTGGTGCGCATGCTGCACAATCCGTACCTACCGTTGTCGCCTATGACATGGGCATTAAATCCGCTACGCCAAAGAACATGGCCGCCCGCGGTCTCCGTGTCGTCGTCGTCCCCGCCAACACCCCGTTCCAGGACATTGAGCAGTACAAACCGGACGGAGTCTTCGTATCAAACGGCCCCGGCGACCCGGCTACTGCAGACACGATGGTGGGGATCGTCCGCGAGGTTCTAGCTGCAAAGATTCCGTTCTTCGGGATTTGCTTCGGTAACCAGATTCTCGGTCGCGCGCTCGGTCTCGAGACGTACAAGATGAAGTTCGGCCACCGTGGCATCAACGTGCCGGTGAAGAACCTCATCACCGGCAAGATCGATATCACAAGCCAGAACCACGGCTTCGCCCTGAAGGGAACGCGGGGCGACACTTTTGAAACTGATTTTGGACCTGCTCGCGTGACCCACGTGTGCCTCAATGACAACACCGTCGAGGGCGTGGCCCTGGAGAATGGCCTGGCATTCTCGGTTCAGTACCACCCAGAATCCGCTGCTGGCCCCAACGATGCGAACCAGCTGTTCGATCAGTTTGTGCAGCTACTGACGGAGGGGCCTGGCAACGGCCCGTACGATCCGCCGGCGGCCTTTACACACAGCGCGTCGAGCCTCATTGAAAAAGATAACGTTAAGAAGGGCGATAAGTAACTATGCCAAAGCGTAAAGATCTACAGCATGTCATGGTCATCGGCTCTGGCCCGATCGTTATCGGTCAAGCCTGTGAGTTTGACTATTCCGGTACCCAGGCCTGCCGCGTGCTGCGGGAGGAGGGCCTGCGCGTGACGCTGGTGAACTCCAACCCCGCCACCATCATGACGGACACGGACTTCGCCGATCACACCTATGTGGAGCCCATCGAGCCGGAGTTCATTGACAAGATTTTCGCCAAGGAGATCGAGCAGGGACACCCCGTGGATGCCGTTCTCGCCACCCTCGGCGGACAGACCGCACTGAACGCGGCGATCCAGCTAGACCGCCAGGGGATTCTCAAGAAATACAACGTGTCCCTCATCGGTGCGGATATTGACGCTATTGAGCGTGGCGAGGATCGCCAGAAGTTCAAGGACATTGTGGAAAAGGTAGGTGGCGAATCCGCCCGTTCTCGCGTGTGCCACAACATGAACGAGGTCCACGAGACGGTAGCCGAGCTTGGCTTGCCCGTCGTCGTTCGCCCCTCATTCACCATGGGCGGTCTGGGGTCAGGACTTGCATTTACCCCAGAAGATCTCGACCGCATCGCCGGCGGTGGCCTCGCTGCCTCTCCAGAGGCCAACGTCCTGATCGAGGAGTCCATCCTCGGTTGGAAGGAATACGAGCTGGAGCTCATGCGTGACGGAGCCGATAACGGCGTCGTTATCTGCTCGATCGAAAACGTAGATGCGCTCGGTGTACACACCGGCGACTCCGTCACTGTCGCTCCCGCGCTGACTCTGACGGATAAGGAGTACCAGCGTCTACGCGATCTCGGCCTGGCAATTATTCGCGAGGTGGGCGTCGATACGGGTGGCTGCAATATTCAGTTCGCCATTAACCCCGATGACGGTCGGGTCATCGTTATTGAGATGAACCCCCGTGTGTCACGATCGTCGGCACTGGCATCGAAGGCTACCGGCTTCCCGATTGCCAAGATCGCCGCCATGCTCGCCATTGGCTACAACCTGGACGAGATTACGAACGACATCACGGGCGAGACTCCCGCAGCTTTTGAACCGACTCTGGATTACGTTGTGGTTAAGGCCCCGCGCTTTGCTTTCGAGAAGTTCACCGGCGCGGACGATACCCTCACAACGACAATGAAGTCGGTGGGTGAGGCGATGTCGCTTGGGCGCAACTACATTTCCGCCCTGAATAAGGTCATGCGATCGCTCGAAACGAAGAAGTCAGGTTTCTGGACGGTTCCGGACTCCGCAATTGCTGGCGATGCCTGCACCGACAAGGATGCTGTCCTTGAGCTCACCAAGCGCCCGACCGATGGACGTATGTACCAGATTGAGCTCGCGCTGCGCCTTGGCGCAACGGTAGAGGAGCTGCACGAGGCGAGTGGCATCGACCCGTGGTTCCTCGCAGAGCTGGAGGGCCTGGAGGAATTCCGGACGACGTTGCTTGAAGCACCGACGCTGACGGAGGATCTGCTCCGCCATGCCAAGTACTACGGTCTTTCCGATGCTCAGATCGCCGCACTTCGCCCGGAGATCGCCGGCGAAGATGGCGTGCGCAGGCTCCGCTGGTCGCTTGGTATCCGCCCGGTATACAAGACGGTGGATACGTGTGCTGCGGAGTTCGAGGCTAAGACGCCGTATCACTACTCTTGCTACGAGCTCGACCCGGCCGCCGAATCAGAGGTGTCCAAGCAGGAGGAGAAGCCGAAGGTGCTGATCCTGGGCTCCGGCCCGAACCGCATTGGCCAGGGCATCGAGTTCGATTACTCCTGCGTCCACGCGACCCTCGAGCTATCTCGAGTCGGGTACGAAACCGTCATGGTCAACTGCAACCCCGAGACCGTTTCCACGGACTACGACACCGCCGACAGGCTCTACTTTGAGCCCCTCACGTTCGAAGACGTTATGGAGGTGTACCACGCGGAGAGCGAATCCGGGACCGTAGCAGGTGTCATCGTTCAGCTTGGTGGGCAGACCCCGTTGGGGCTGGCTCAAAGGCTTCGCGACGCTGGTGTACCGGTTGTGGGTACTACTCCGGAAGCCATCAACCTCGCAGAGGATCGTGGCGAGTTCGGTGGTGTCCTCAAGCACGCTCAGCTTCCAGCTCCGGCCTTTGGCACAGCAACGAGCTTTGAGGAAGCCAAGGCCGTTGCAGAAAATATCGGTTACCCCGTGCTCGTCCGCCCCTCCTACGTGCTCGGTGGCCGTGGCATGGAAATCGTTTACGACGAAGACAGTCTGCACGATTACATTTCCCGTGCGACAGAGATCACGAGCGATCACCCGGTTCTCGTGGATCGCTTCCTGGATAACGCCATCGAGATCGATGTTGATGCCCTCTGTGATGGGGAGAACGTCTACGTTGGTGGCGTCATGGAGCACATTGAGGAGGCTGGCGTTCACTCTGGCGACTCCTCTTGTGCGCTGCCACCGATGACGCTCGGCTACGAGGATCTCGCAGCGGTACGCCGCTCGACCGAGGCTCTCGCCCACGGCATTGGCGTGAAGGGGCTGATGAACGTCCAGTACGCGCTCAAGGATGACATCCTCTATGTCATCGAGGCGAACCCGCGCGCATCGCGTACCGTTCCCTTCGTGTCAAAGGCAACGGGTGTTCCGCTGGCCAAGGCAGCAGCACGCATTATGCTTGGTGCCACGATTGAAGAGCTGCAGGGCGAGGGTATGATTCCCACGACCTACGATGGTGCTTCTCTACCACTTGATTCTCCGATCGCTGTGAAGGAAGCCGTCCTTCCGTTCAACCGTTTCCGTGCACCGGATGGAAGCGTCCTGGATACGATCCTCGGTCCGGAGATGAAGTCCACGGGCGAGGTCATGGGACTTGCCGATAGTTTCGGTGCTGCATATTCAAAGGGCGAGCTAGCTGCTGCAGGAAAGCTTCCAACAGAGGGCACGATCTTTGTTTCCGTCGCAAACCGTGATAAGCGCACACTCATCTTCCCGATCCAGGAGCTGGAGGCCATGGGCTTCAAGCTGCTGGCAACATCAGGCACGGCCCAGATGCTGCGCCGTAACGGTGTTGAGTGCGAGGTCGTCTACAAGGTTTCCGAGGTCGCAGAAAAGAACGAGGATGCGGGCAGCGAGGCGCATGAGGGTGCGGAGACGCGCCAGTCCATCACAGACCGCATTTATGCGGGCGATGTCGATCTCATTCTCAATACCCCTGCAGGTTCCTCTGGGGCACGCCACGACGGCTACGAGATCCGCGCCGCTGCGGTGGCGACCAACACGCCCCTCGTGACTACAGTGCAGGGCATCACTGCGGCGGTGCAGGGCATCGAGGCGCTCCGCAAGGGTGGCCTGACCGTCCGTGCGCTGCAAGAGGTCGATCACTCTGTTAGATAGATAACCGCTAAGTAGGAAAACTGGCGTCGCTCCCGCACCTGCTGCGGAGAGCGTAACGGGGCGACATGAGGCGCCGTGAGAGCATGTAGGGGTGCGGGCTCTCGCGGCGTCTCTTTTGGCTTCTGACCTGTGGTTGTGGCCCGGAAGGATCCTTTCTTTTTCGTTTCGCTTCATCTGCGGGGACGTTCGCGCCGACATACGCTCTCTTGCCTGCTGAAAATACCGTGTATCGACGATATCGTGTGCCGGAGGTGCGGCCACTTTGACGGTTGCAGTGGAGGGGGACGTGGTACTCCGTGTGGTGCTTCTCATGCCCTGTTCAAAATCTGGGGGCGAAATGCGCGGGGGAGAAGGCTCGTGAGGGATGGAAGGAAACGACGCACCTGACACCTCGGGCAGATGGGCTAACGAGTAAATAGAGCTGTGGAGCGGGTCATCGTGGTTCGGTATCTCCCGGCCCTGCCCCCAGGATTGTGGGCCTCTTGGGGCGGGATGGTGTGGTTACATTCCGTGCGAAAAATGAGGACGTATTCTCAGTATTATTACGAAGTATTTATGCGATACGGTAGCCAATGCGGCAGCAAATTGAAGCTGGAAAGTTCCCTTTCTTTGTGCTTCCAATACGAGGTGGGGAGGACAACGAAGACGATATAGAAGGGCGGGGATGCGTCGATAGGCGTTAGTCAGCGCGTTAAAGACGGTTGTTTGCGCACTACAGCTGGTATGTATGTAATCTTGATACCAGGTGATTGTGGGATGATACGCAGAGCACCTGTGAGAAGCACATATTTTCTCTATGCGAAAGGATAATTCCATGGTGAGCTTCGGTGCGCGACTACGCGAGGCAGCAAACAAAACAAACCGGTTGTGTGTTGGGATCGATCCGCATCCTTACCTTCTTGAGGAATGGGGAGTGGACATCGATACGTTTTCTGCTCGCTGTGTGGAGGCGTTTGCAGGCCGGGTCGCTATGGTGAAACCACAGGTGGCATTCTATGAGGCCTACGGTTCGCGCGGATATGCGATTCTCGAGAAGACGATCGCTGGCTTGCGTGAGTCGGGAACGCTCGTGCTCGCTGATGCGAAGCGGGGGGATATCGGTTCAACGATGTCTGCGTACGCACGTGCATGGCTGTCGGAGGGGTCACCTCTTGAAGTTGATGCCGTCACGGTGAGTCCTTACTTGGGTGTGGGATCCCTCAGCCCTTCTTTCGACCTAGCAGCGGACAATGGCAAGGGTGTCTTCGTCCTTGCTGCAACGAGCAATCCCGAAGGAAACACCGTTCAGGGATGTATGACCCGGGATAGTGTCACGTTGGCGGAGGATGTCATTTCTCGTGTCAGCGCGTTAAACAGTAAGCACTTCGCAGGGGATGAACTGGGAAGCTTCGGTGTGGTGTACGGCGCAACGGTAACCATGAACGTGAATCTCAGCACATTCAACGGGCCTGTCCTCATGCCTGGAGTGGGGGCACAGGGGGCAACTTCAGACGACGTACATTCTCTCATGCGTGGAAATGTGGGCAATGCGTTTCCGAACATTTCGCGAGCTATTCTCTCGCACGGGCCGAACGTTGCTGACCTGCAAAAAGCTTGTGACGAGGCTGGTAGAGAATTTGCTTAGCGTGGCGTAGCGGGGCGCGTTGGTGGGGCTAATCGTTGACTTCGGCCGTTGTGCCTGTACACTAGCCCCTTGTGCCAGCGAAAAGGTGGTAAGCTTCATTGCAGTTTCGACAGCCATTCGCAGGTCAACCACAGTCGGTTCCGCGCATTGCTGCGAACCTTACGTGGTAGGCTATGGCAAACATGGTTGGTTTATACCTAAAGGGTATAAACTTGCTCATAGAATTACCGAGAGAAACTTTTAGATTTGGAGGAACTCCTCATGGCCCTTCCCAAGTTGACGGATGAACAGCGCAAGGCAGCCCTCGCGAAGGCAGCTGAGGCCCGCAAGGCACGTGCAACGATGAAGGAAAACCTCAAGCGCGGCAAGATCACCCTCAAGGAAGTTTTGGACAAGGCGGGTAGCGATGAGATCGTCGGTAAGACCAAGGTCTCCGCTCTCCTCGAGGCAATGCCGAAGGTAGGCAAGGTCAAGGCTCGCGAGATCATGGAAGAGCTGGAGATTGCTCAGACCCGCCGTCTGCGCGGACTCGGTGACCGTCAGCGTCGCGCCCTCCTCGATCGTTTCGGTTACGGCGAGGAGTAAAACCGGTACATGACTGACCAAAATCGTCAGGGGCGGCTTGTTGTTCTAGCTGGCCCCTCGGCGGTGGGGAAGTCCACCGTAGTCAGTCGGCTCCGTGAAGAAGTTCCCAACCTTTACTTTTCCGTCTCTATGACAACGCGTTCCCCGCGTCCTGGAGAAGTAAATGGTCGGGATTACTTTTTTGTCACACCTGATGAGTTTCAGCAGCACATCGACAACGGTGAAATGCTTGAATGGGCGGATATCCATGGAGGGCTGCAGCGCTCCGGAACCCCCCGGCAGCCTGTTGCTGAAGCAGTTAGCGCCGGTCGACCCGTCCTTGTAGAGGTCGATCTGGCCGGTGCGCGGTCGATCCGGAAGTCTACGCCCGAAGCCGTTCACGTTTTCCTCGCTCCTCCTAGCTGGGAGGAACTGGTAGAAAGGCTTAAAGGGCGTGGCACAGAGACCGACGACGTGGTGAAACGGAGGCTGGAAACGGCTCGGACAGAACTCGCTGCGCAGGATGAATTCGATATTGTGGTGGTGAACAAGGACGTTGATGACGCCGTTGCAGCACTGACCGAGATTCTTCTTGGACAAAAATGATGTGACCGGCAATCTAGATGAAAATGGCCGGTTAACTTGGGTCGCGCCTCGCCATCTACTATAATTGCTGGGAATTGCGACCTTCGCCGACGCGACCGGGTAAGAACTTGTCGGTTGACTGTCGGAGAAAACAAGCTAGAGGAATGTGGAGTACACGTGGTGACTGATAATTCAGAGAACAAGGCGGTTTTCGATCCGCCGACAGGTATTACCGATCCGCCGATTGACGAGCTCTTGGAGAAGGTTTCCTCCAAGTATGCTCTCGCGATTTTTGCGGCAAAGCGTGCCCGTCAGATCAACAGCTACAATCAGCAGACTGGCGATAGCGTTTTCGAGTACGTCGGCCCACTGGTTCCTCCGGAGCCGGGCGAGAAACCACTGTCAATTGCTCTGCGTGAGATTAACCAGGGGCTCCTGGATCACGAGGAAGGTTAAACCTCGTCGCTCAGTTGGATGTCCAGTTGAGCCGGGTTCCATCCCTCATTGAAGCAGCCGCTACGCGTTTATGCGTAGCGGTCTTTTTGCTTTTCCACTCCCGAGGACGGATATCGAAGTGAGGGAACAAAAGCAGGGGGTTGGCTGCACCGTGGACCCGTGCGCCATGTCTAGCTTCTTTAGCCAATTGAACATATTTCGCGTTTGTGCGCGAGGGCTGACCAGCGTATTTCGGCTGGAGGTTTCTCCGTGCGGAGGATTTCCTTCACCTAATGGGACGCAGATGAATGCGCTTTAGGCTCGCCAAGAGCTCCCCACAGTCTCAGGGCCTCAGAGCCCCCGATCTCACAGCCCCAAGGGCCCCGATTTCTCCAGCTTCGATCTGCTTCCAGCTTCGATCTGCTGAGGCTTTTGCACGGTTTGTCGCGGGCGGTAATTCGCAATATCGGTTGCCGGCCTTTTTCGTTGCTCCACACGAGCGACGTTTGGAACCGCCACCACGTGCTCACTCACTTAAAGGCGTGGATATGCAAGCTGGGAACTGAGTCTAGTTCGTCGATCCCGCAAATGGCGACACCCGTGGTTCAGGCAGAAAGACGTTCATTAAGGGTGTCGAGGAAGGATCAGTCTCGCAGCACAGGAGCAGAGAGGACAAAGTAAGGTAGGTAGGAAAGCATGGTGCCATTGCTGCGCCATGGTCCTAGCGTCCTATCAGCATCGAGGTGGTGACGGAACCTCTTCAGAGGATTCCTTTGCATGTTTGGTGCGTTATTGAAAGGTGAGTTCGTGTCAACGTCAGCCGTGCACAGGGACGGGCAGGAATCGCTGCCCACACCCGCAAACATTATTGTCGGGGTTACCGGTGGCATTGCCGCCTACAAGGCATGCCAGGTGATTCGGGACTTCACCAAGATGGGACACAATGTTACAGTAGTTCCCACTCCGAATGCTTTGAACTTCGTAGGTAAAGTCACCTTTGAGGCGCTTAGCGGGAATCCAGTAACGACCTCAGTCTTTGAAGCCGTAGACGAGGTCCGACACGTCTCGTTAGGGCAAAATGCTGATCTGGTTGTCATCGTCCCTGCCACGGCAGATTTTCTTTCTCGGCTTGCGCACGGGCGAGCCGATGATCTTCTCACGGCAACGTGTCTTGTCGCGACGTGCCCAATCGTCGTGGCTCCGGCTATGCACACAGAAATGTGGAGGAATAAAGCTGTTCAGGAGAACGTGTCGCTGCTCCGCGACCACGGAGTGACGGTTCTCGATCCTGCTATCGGGCGTCTGACAGGCCCGGATTCTGGTGCAGGAAGACTCCCGGAGCCGCAGCAGATCGAACAGCTCGCTCTGGCACGGCTTGGCGGTGTGGAATTTCATCGCAACCTGGAGGGGATTCGTGTGCTTATCAGTGCCGGAGGGACAAGGGAGGATCTAGACCCCGTCCGCTACATTGGCAACCGGTCCTCGGGTAAGCAGGGGTTCGCATTAGCCGAGGTTGCGGCGCAACGTGGGGCCAAGGTAACAGTTGTTGCTGCAAGCACAGAAGCCTTGCCCGACCCGCTGACCGCAACGATGGTGCACGTCCGATCGGCGCGGGAACTCAAGGCAGCAATGGAGGAGAATATGTCTCGTTCCGATGTCATCATTATGGCGGCTGCGGTTGCCGATTACAGGCCAGCATCGGAATCTGAAACGAAGATGAAAAAGGGGTCGGAAGCGGAAAGGAATTTGTCGTCGCTTGAGATGACCGAGAACCCGGATATCCTCCGTGGCCTGGTTGAGCAGCGGGATCATCAGATCCTCGTAGGTTTCGCCGCCGAAACTGGCGATTCCACTCACACACCCTTGGAGCACGGTCTAGCGAAGACGAAGCGAAAAGGATGCGACCTGCTTATGTGCAACGAGGTTGGTCGAAACAAGACGTTTGGCTCTTCGTCCAATTCGGGCTGGTTGATTGATAAAGCCGGAGGGTACAAGGAAATTGAAACGGCATCGAAGTACGTTGTCGCCGGGCAGATTCTCGATGCTGTGGCAACACTTGCGCCGCATCATTTGCATGTATAGACCGCTTGGTCTATCTTAGGTAGGTGAAAGTGACCGCTTCCCGTTTGGCTTCTGCTGGATGATCGTGTGTTTTGGTGCGTGTAAAATTTGCAGATGCCTTGCTCCGAATGTGGATGCGGCTCAACGAAATGAAGGTTGTGGTGCACCGAGCTGTGGAGCTGTGGATCCCACCTCGACCGCAAAGGAGCATCTGTGGCACAACTCCGCAGGCTCGTGCCCGCAGTCTGTTTTGTTTCGACCCGCAGGCCGGCACGTCTCTGGGTGAGGAAGAACAGGCGGTGGCATGCGGGTGTACGCTAGTGCCAGCACCGCACATAAAAGTGCTGGATGATCGGCGGAAAAGCCGCAAGAATTGAACATCCGTGAGAGACGGTAAGCCGACCAAGTATTCCAAGGAAGAATCGAGTTTTACGTGAGACTTTTTACTAGTGAGTCTGTCACTGAAGGACATCCAGATAAGATTTGTGATGCCATCTCTGACACTATTCTCGACGCGATGCTGCGCGAGGATCCACACTCGCGCGTCGCCGTTGAGACCGTTGTCACCACCGGGCTTGTCCACGTTGTGGGAGAGGTGCGGACATCGGGTTACGTGGAGATTCCACAGCTCGTACGCGAGAAGCTGAAGGAAATTGGCTTCACGTCCTCCGAGGTCGGCTTCGACGGCACCACCTGTGGTGTGACCGTGGCGATCGGTGAACAGTCAAAGGAAATCGGCGACGGTGTGGATACCTCTCACGAGGCTCGTTCCGGTGCCGTTGAGGACGACTTGGACCAGAGCGGCGCCGGCGATCAGGGGCTCATGTTTGGTTACGCTTCCAATGAGACACCGGAGCTGATGCCCCTTCCCATCGCACTTGCACACCGCCTCGCCCGCCGCCTGACGGAGGTGCGCAAGCAGGGTATCGTGCCCCATCTCCGCCCTGACGGAAAGACGCAGGTTACCTTCGCATATGAGGAGGACGGAGCGACACCGAAGTACCTCGACACGGTCGTTATCTCCACGCAGCATGACCCTGAGATCACACAGGACTGGCTTGCGGAGCAGATGCGGGAGCACGTTATTAAGTCTGTCATCGCAGACATGGGCTTGGACAATCTCATCACCGAGGAGCTCACCGTCCTGATCAACCCCTCCGGGTCCTTCACCGTCGGCGGCCCAATGGGCGACGCGGGACTCACAGGCCGCAAAATCATCGTTGACACCTACGGTGGCATGGCTCGCCACGGTGGTGGTGCGTTCTCCGGCAAGGATCCCTCGAAAGTGGACCGTTCTGGTGCCTACGCAATGCGCTGGGTAGCAAAGAATATCGTGGCTGCTGATCTTGCGGATCGCTGTGAGGTCCAGGTTGCATACGCAATCGGTCGCGCCCACCCGGTGGGGCTGTACGTAGAGACGTTCGGCACCGCTAAGCACGGGCTCACCAATGACCTCATTCAGGGTGCCGTGAGCAAGGTCTTCGATCTACGTCCGGCAGCAATCATCCGCGATCTGGATCTGCTCCGGCCGATTTACGCACAGACGGCTGCGTACGGTCACTTCGGCCGCACGGATATCGATCTGCCCTGGGAACACACCAATAAGGTCGATGATCTCCGCACAGCCCTGCTAACATAGGCAAACATGCCAGTCGCCCGCGTCCCCGCTCCTCACCAGCCGGTGGCGCGGGTTTTGCCGTTGCTGGGGCTGCCACACCTCGACCGTCTTTTTGACTACTATGTGCCCGCCGCTTTTGACGAGCAGGTTCTCATCGGCTGTCGGGTGCGCATCCGGTTCTCTGGCAGGCTTGTCGACGCCCTGGTGTACGCCCGTGCATCATCCAGCGAGCACTCGGGGAAGCTCAGCTATATCGACCGGGTCATCTCCCCGGCACCGGTCCTCACCCCGGCGATCGCTCGTACAGTCGAAATGCTGGCAGACCGCTATGCAGGCATTCGGTCGGATATTCTCCGCGCTGCTATCCCTACTCGGCATGCCGGCGCAGAAAAGGCCGATTTCTCCACCCCCTGGGAGGATTTGGGGACCCCGAGTGAGCCAGATCTGTCGGGGTGGACGAGCTACCGGTTCGGGCCGTCCCTCGTCGACGCGATTATTGCTCGGGTGGGGGAACAGCCACGTCCGCACGTCATAGACACGTGGTTAGAGATTGCGAAACGCCCGGAAACGTCCCCCCCGAGACTCTCCGTGGTGCAAGGAGAAGCCAAAGATGATGGGAGCGCAACCAACAGCGACACTCAAACCACGTCCCGTCCTGTGCTGCGGTTGGTGCAGGAAGAGCCGGTGGCCACCGACCCCGCCGACGAAGAGTCCGGTAAGTCCGCGAAAAAGAAAAAAGGTAAGCGGCGCGCTCCAGATTCGTGGAAGCAAAAACAACACCCGCCGAGGGTCATTCCTCAACCAGCTGATTCCGGAGAAACACATGCGCAGACAGGAGCTGAGGATACTCATGCCCGCATAGGGGCTAAGGATGGAGAGAGCATTTTTGGGGACCGCGTTACGCCATCGACAGGCACCCCGGTGGATGAAGACGATGTTCTCACCGAACATCCGGAAGCCAATGCCCACGGAGTTCAGTCCTGGGCTGATAAGCGCCCCTCGGTTTCTGCCTCTGTGCCGGACTATTCCGATGAAGAACACGGTGACGCGCCAAGTACCAATGCTCCCAGCAGGGATACGAGCAAGGACGCAGGTGCTCATTCCGAAGGTGGTGTTGGCGCCTGTGCCAATGCCGGTAGCAATGCCAGCACGGCTGATCGTCCAGCAGCCGTTCCACGCGCTGCATGGCAAGTTCTCCCCGGCGAGAAATGGGAAGAGCCCGTGGCAGCGCTGGCGACGAAAGTAGCGATCGATGGTGGTGGTGTTCTCATCGTCGTTCCGGATGCACGCGATGTCGCGCGAATCGACGCGCAGCTGCGTACGAACATCTCGCCGCGGCAATTTGTCACACTGGAGGCTTCACTCGGGCATCAGGCACGTTACAGGCGCTTCCTTTCCATTCTGTCAGGTCAGGCACGTATTGTTGTAGGAACCCGGTCAGCGGCCTATGCGCCCGTTCATAACCTCGGCCTCATCGTGTGCATGTTCGATGGGGATGATTCGCTTGCCGATCCTCGAGCCCCGTACTGCCATGCGCGAGAGATATTGACTACTCGTTCGACGGTGGAAAAGGTACCACTCATCATCGGCGGGTACTCGCGGACAGCGGAAACGCAGCTTTTTGTTTCCTCTGGATGGATGCATTCCCTGGAAGCTCCGCGAGGAGTGATTGAGCAACGTCGCCCGCGCATTGAGGCAGTGGGTGACCAGGCATCGGCCTTCGATCGAAATCCAGTGGCCGTAAACGCACGCATTCCGTCGCTGGCTTTCGCCGCAGCCCGTGAAGCCCTGGGCCGTGAGCTACCCGTGTTGGTTTCTGTGCCACGAGCAGGCTACATTCCCACACTGGCCTGTCAGGATTGCCGTGCCCCTGCCCGTTGCCGGTATTGCAACGGCCCGCTGCGCCTCAAACAGGGTGATAACCAGGCCCCACCGTTTTGTGGGTGGTGTGGAAAACCTGCCGCTAACCACAGGTGCCTGGAATGCGGTTCGCCGAGGTTACGAGCTGTTGTGCGCGGAAGCGACCGGACTGCAGAGGAACTAGGTCGGGCGTTCCGAAACGTGCCAGTAATCAGCTCCTCGAGTGACCACATCATTGACGATGTCGACAGCGGTCCGCGCATCGTTGTCGCCACCCCGGGTGCCGAGCCCCGTGCAGAAGAAGGGTTCGGCGCAGCACTGATTTTGGATACCTGGTCGGTACTGTCGCGTGCTGATCTGCGTGCTCACGAGGAGGCGATCGCTCAGTGGGCCGAGGTAGCAGCACGAGTGCGGCTCGATGGGCGCGTGGTTATCATGGCTGAGCCTTCACTTGCAGTTGTACGTTCTTTTCTTCAATGGAATATGACGGGTGCGGCTGAACGGGAACTAGCCAGTCGTGCGGAGGTTGCTTTTCCCCCGACTGTGCATATGGCGGCCATTGACGGCCCGATGGAGACGATTTCTCAATTTGTCGAGGAGGCCGAACTACCGGAGCAGTCGGAGATCCTCGGTCCGGTTGATTTGCCGGTCGGTATCCGGATGCCGGCGGAATACGATACCGGCGAGTGGGGAATTCCTCAGCGGATCCTCATCCGCAGCCCGCTCGGTCCCCGCTCGGAGCTGGGGAGTGCCTTGCGTCGTGCACGAGCTTTGAATAGCGCGCTAGCGAACCGGACGAGAATGCGCGTTCACGTCGATCCGCTGCACATCGGTTAGTGCTTAGGTCATGCTCAGCAGTTCGTCCTTAGCCTCACATCGATTAGTGCTTTAGACTTGACCAGCGCGAAGACGTAAAATGCCCCAGAGACGCTGCTTTGTGGGTAGTGAAACCGCCGTGAGCCACACGAGAGGATCGCTAGAGCCATCCTAGAAACATGCTCGAGGCTTGCTCGAGACATACTCGAGATAGAGTAACGGACCTGTGGTGTGCGATAGAAAGCAAAAGAGAAAGGGAAGACTGGAACGATATGATCAGGAAACTGCGCTTAATGGGAGACCCTGTTCTCGTATCTGAAGCTGAGCCCGTCGATGAGGTAACCGCCTCCACCAAGACACTGGTGTCCGACATGCTTGAGACGATGGACAGCGCTGGTGGCGTAGGTCTTGCCGCAAATCAGGTTGGTGTCCTCCAGCGAGTGTTTGTGTACGACTGCCCGGTAGACGACTCAGATCCCAACCCTGATCGGGAGTACAAGCGTGGTGCCATCATCAACCCGGTTTGGGAACCAGTCGGTGAAGAAATGCAACTCGGGCAAGAGGGGTGCCTTTCCATTCCTGACGTATACGCGGATACCGAGCGTTATATGAACGTGCATGTTACAGGGTTGGATGAAAATGGTGACAACGTTGACTTCGAAGCCACGGGGCTTCTGGCTCGATGCATTCAGCACGAGACCGATCACCTTGACGGTGTTCTTTTTATCAAGCGCCTGACTAAAGAGCGCCGTAAGGAAGCCATGAAAGAGATCCGTAACTCCGAGTGGTTCTTGAGCAATAATTAACAGGACAGCGCCCCGCAGGTGACCCCCGTTGCACACATCATGGAAAGAGAAATAAGTAAATGAGGATCCTTTTTGCTGGCACTCCGGAACCGGCTGTCGCAACGCTGGAAAGGCTGATAGCTTCAGACCACGAGGTGATCGGAGTGGTCACGCGACCCGACGCACGGCGCGGGCGCGGACGGACTCTGCATCCTTCTCCCGTGGCGGAATGTGCAGACAAACACGGCCTGCCGGTGTACAAACCTGAAACCCTGCGGGGTAATAAGAGTTTTGTTACTTTGCTCAAGGAGCTCGCCCCTGACTGTGTCCCGGTCATCGCCTACGGCAATCTCATTCCCGAAGAGCTGTTGGACATCCCGGAACACGGATTCGTCAACGTTCACTACTCCCTGTTACCCCGTTGGCGTGGAGCAGCACCCGTGCAGGCAGCAGTCGCCGCAGGAGACGACCAGACGGGAGCTACAATCTTCCGCATCGATGCCGGCCTGGACACTGGCCCCGTCCTGTCCACAGTCACAACCGCCATCACAGCCGATGACACGGCCGATGACCTGCTGACTCGACTTGCCTACGAAGGTGCGGATCTCTTGGTTCAAACACTGACGGACCTGGAGCAGGGCGCGGTTGTTCCCGTTCCCCAGGAAGGCGAAGCAACGTACGCCCACAAGCTCGATAAAGATACCGCCCGCATAGACTGGGAAGAGTCAGCGGATGTAATCGACCGCAGGATCAGGGCGTTCACACCTGCACCCGGTGCATGGACGCAGTGGGACGGCGCGAAAGTAAAACTCGGCCCGGTTTCACCGCTGCCGTGTACGCAAGCCCCAACATCATCCTTGCCGCCTTCATCGCAGGTCAGCCTCTCACCAGGGGAGGTTCGAATTGAGAAGAACAATGTGTTTGTCGGTACAGGTTCCGTTGCAGTGGCACTGTCTACTGTGCAGGCTCCGGGGAAGAAGATGATGGATGCTCCATCGTGGGGCCGGGGAGTTCAACAACAAGACGGAATCGTGTGGAAGTAGGACGGAGCGCAAGCGATGAGTGGTGGATTTAGGTCTCGCAGTAAGAAGGCATCGACGGCGAGCACGGGTTCCAAGCGGGAGCCCCGTAGCGAAGCAAACAGGGGTGCTGATGGCCAGCATCCCGAGCAGCGTGGACGTATCAGTGTCGGCGGCAAGCGTCATGCCGGAAATCTGGATGATGCGCAGGCGCAGGAGCAGAAGGGGCCTGCAGGCGAAAAGAACGGTGGCGGAGGAAATCGTGGCCGGATCAACCAGCGGGACAACAACCGAAGTGACCACAGAGGTGGCGGACGCAACGGCCGGAGAGGCGGAGGTAGAAATGACCGTCCGCGTGGCGGTAACGACCGGCGACGCGGCGAGCGGAATGATAGGCGAGGCGGCGGCCGGTCACGTGGCCAGGACGCATCATTCGAGGTACCCGACGTTGACACCCCACGCCTGATTACGCTCTCGGCTCTCGGTGCGGTGTTTAACGACGGTGCCTACGGAAACATCGCCTTGCCGCGGGAAATTACGGAGGCCGGGTTGAGTGGCAGAGATGCCGCTTTTGCTACCGAGATTGGCTACGGCACCATGCGGATGGTCGGTGTCCTAGACGAGATCATCGGCAGCTGCTCCAGTCGTCCCATGAGCGAGCTTGATCCCATCGTTCTCAACGCACTGCGCATGGGTATCTACCAACTCCTGTACACCCGGGTCGAGGATCACGCTGCTGTGGATACGTCCGTTCGACTCGTGCCCCAGAGGGTAAAAGGGTTTGTCAATGCGATCCTGCGGGCGGTGCAAAAGAAGCCCCTTGAGCAGTGGATCGAAGAACTGGCACCGGAGGGGAAACTGGCTCAGCTGGCGTTCCGTACCGGTCACCCGGAATGGATCGCGCGTAGTTATCTAGCAACGCTATCCGCTCCTAGCGGTGCCGTCCCATCCGCAAATGGGGTGGGTACTGAGTCATCTGCAGATGGGGCGCGTGCTGATGCCTCCGCTGCCCGCTCCGACCCCTCTACTGATCCTTCCGCTGAACCCTCTACTGGTTCTTCCACCATTCTTTTCGACGAACTCGCAAAGGCCTTGGAAGCAGATTCCACGCGGCCAATCGTTCACCTGGCGGCGAAGCCGGGGGAGATTTCCGCTGACGAACTGGCGTTGATTACAGGAGGCGAGGAAGGGGCCTACTCGCCGTACGCGGTTTACCTCGAAGGCGGCAACCCCGCAGACATCGAACCTGTCCAGGAAAAGCTCGCATTTATCCAGGATGAGGGATCGCAACTCATCGGCGCGGCGCTCGTGCGCGTCGATGTAGACAACGATGCTGGCCGGTGGCTCGACCTGTGCGCGGGTCCCGGTGGCAAGGCGACGATGATCGGTTCTCTCGCTGCGATTGATGGGGCCACGGTGACCGCCGTAGAGATTGCACCGCACCGTGGTGATCTCATCCGGAAGGCGACGGAGGGCTTGCCCGTCACCGTCGTGGTTGGTGACGGCCGAACTGTTGACGTCGGCTCCAGCTTTGATCGAGTGCTCGTCGATGCTCCCTGTTCCGGGTTGGGTTCCCTGCGTCGTCGCCAGGAATCGCGCTGGACGAAGGACGAGAGCGACATCGAGGAGCTCACCGCGCTCCAGTACGAACTCCTGGAGGCCGGAGTGTCTCGGTGCAAGCCAGGAGGCGTTGTGGTGTACTCCACGTGCTCACCCGATCTGCGCGAGACGCGCGAGATCGTTGACAAGGCCCTGGTCACTCTTCCCGTAGAGGAACTAGACGCACATCCGCTCGTTGCCCCGATGGACAACGTGGGACGCGAGAAATCTGTGCAGATGTGGACGTATCGCCATGGCACGGATTCGATGTTCTTTGCCGTGCTGCGCAAGAAAGCCGAATAGGTAGCTAGAATAAAACGAACCTAAAGGCCAGATCGGGCCGATCTGCCTGATGGGGCGGATCTGCTGGATGGGGCCGATCTGCTCGATGTGCAACATGGAGCAGGTTGGTTCGTGGGAGGGGCGCTCGCAACAGGAGCGCTCCTTTCGTTTTGGGACGGCGAAGGACTCCGTACCCCGGATACCCCGCAACTGGGGAGATGGGTTCTGGTACTTAGCCACCGGAATCTGCAACGTGGCTAGTATTGGTGGCATGACACTACCTACTCGTCCCATTATTGCCCCGTCGATTCTGGCTGCGAACTACGCAGCTCTGGGAGAAGATATCGCCAAGGTCGATAACGCCGGCTGGATCCACGTCGATATCATGGATGGACACTTCGTCCCCAACCTTTCCTTCGGTGCCGATGTGACGAAGGCCGTCAACGAGGTGACCGACCAAATTCTTGACGTTCACCTCATGATCGAGGAGCCAGAAAAGTGGGTCGACAACTACATCGAAGCCGGTGCGGATTGCGTCATCTTCCACGTCGAGGCTACCGATGACCCGCGCCCACTTCTCGTTGCTCTACGCGAGAAAGGTGTCCGCGCCGGATTCTCTGTTAAACCCGGTACCCCCATCGAGGATTACCTCGACCTTGTTGATATCGCCGACCTCGTGCTCGTGATGAGTGTCGAGCCCGGCTTCGGCGGGCAAAAGTTCATGCCCGACATGCTCGACAAGGTGCGCACACTCCGTGAGTACATCGACAAGAAGGGGCTGAGGACCCTGATCGAAATCGACGGGGGTGTAGGAGAGGGCACGATCACGAAGGCTGCCGAGGCTGGCTGCGATGCTTTCGTGGCTGGTTCCGCGGTGTTCGGGAAGGATGATCCCCACGCAGCCGTCGACAAGCTGAAGGAGCTTGCAACCCTGTGACCGCGAGAGGACCACTAACCTCGATTCCCGGGGGAGATCCCCCCACACCACGGATCCCCGAACACCATCGCCTGGGAGTGGACGCAGCCATCACAGCAGGTGAGGAGGCAGTTGGACGAGCGCGTCCAAACCCCGCTGTTGGGTGCGCGCTTGTCAAAAATGGCAGAGTCATCGCCACCGGCTCCACCCAGCGCGTTGGCGGGCCACACGCAGAAATCATGGCACTGCGAGCTGCCGGTGAGGATGCGCGCGGGGCAACAGCGTACGTTACCCTCGAGCCGTGCAACCACACTGGCCGTACAGGCCCGTGCTCACACGCACTCGTCGAGGCGGGTATCGCGACGGTGGTATACCTCACCCCAGATACATCGACCCCTGAAGCAGCCGGGGGAGGCGACTACCTCAAAAGCCACGGAGTAGAGGTGGAGTATCTCCCTGTCGCCGTCGGTGCGCTGACTCCGTGGTTGTTTGCACAGCGGAACCACCGACCCATGTTCACCGTGAAAGTTGCTCACACCATCGATGGGTATGCTGCTGCTTTGGACGGAACGAGCCAATGGATCACCGGAGAAACGGCACGCGCCTACGCTCATAGGGATCGATCCAGGCGGGATGCCATCCTCGTGGGTACAGGGACCGCTCTCGCCGATAACCCTTCACTCACAGCCCGTCGGGAGGACGGGAGCCTGTACGAAAACCAGCCGGACAAGATCGTTTTCGGCTCGCGCCCGGTGCCACGGGATTACCACCTCTATGAGACCGGGTTCATTCAAGTGGACACTCTGGAAGAGCTCGTGCAGCTGCCGTACAACGACATCCTCGTGGAGGGTGGTCCTGGCGTGTTGTCCACTTTGTTTACCAACGACCTTGTCGATACCATTCATTCTTACGTTGCGTCGGCGGTACTCGGCGCGGGAATCCCCCTCATCTCCACGGGATGGGGCACCTCCATACAAGACATAAAGCGGTTCAGCCGCACCGACACGATCAATCTTGGCGACGATGTCCTCATCGTCCTAGAAAGGCACGGCAGTTGTTTACAGGGCTTGTAGAAGAAGTCGGGCACATCGCTAGGCTCGAAGCCGCCGACGATTCCGTTATTCTCACTGTCAACGCGGACACAGTGCTCGACGGCGTGCACACCGGCGATTCCATCTCCGTCAATGGCGTGTGCTTAACTGTGACCGCATTCACCGACGAGAGCTTTCAAGCAGACGTGATGAAAGAATCCCTCGACCGCTCGAATTTGGGCGCGCTCAGTGAGAGAAGTCCCGTTAACCTCGAGCGCGCTGCTGAACTGGGTTCACGCCTTGGTGGCCACCTTGTTCAGGGACACGTCGATGGCGTTGCCACTCTGCTACAACGGACTCCAGGAAGCCACTGGGAGGTTTTCCGCTTCACCTTGCCTGCAGCTTTGTCCAGGTACGTGGTGGAAAAGGGATCCATCTGTGTCAACGGCACATCCTTGACCGTTTCGGGAGTTAGCGCGACAGGGACGTTGACCGAGGGGAACACTTCGGACGCGTGGTTCGAGGTGTCACTTATTCCGACGACACTCCGTGACACGAATCTCGGTACGTTGGAACCGGGGGACAGCGTCAACATCGAGGTAGACGTGATTGCGAAGTACGTGGAAAAGATGCTGACACCCGACACGGGTTACGCACGCATGACAGACTAAGGTGAACAAGGTGACTGAAAGCGTAAAACTCGATACCGTTGACGAGGCCATTGCAGAGATTGCCGCAGGCAAGCCCGTCGTTGTCGTTGACGACGAAGATCGCGAGAACGAGGGCGACATCATCTTTGCCGCAGAGAAAGCCACCCCTGAGCTTATGGGGTTCCTTGTCCGGTACTCGTCGGGCTACGTCTGCGCCCCGCTCACTGGAGCAGACTGCGATCGACTGCAGCTTCCGCCGATGGTTCAGAACAACCAGGACGTGCGCGGCACTGCCTACACCGTGACCGTAGACGCGGCCACGGGATCGACCGGTATTTCGGCGATGTCGCGCTGTGAGACGGTTCGACGGCTTGCGAGTGCGACCTCTACTCCGGATGATTTCACCCGACCGGGTCACGTGGCCCCACTGCGCGCACGGGAAGGTGGGGTGCTCGTTCGGGCAGGCCATACGGAGGCTGCGATCGATCTCGCTCGTCTTGCTGGGCTGCGGCCAGCCGGTGTGTTGTGTGAGGTCGTGTCCGAGGACGATCCGACCGACATGGCTCGCTTGCCGGAACTTCGTCGCTTTGCAGACACGCACGGTTTGAAGCTGATCTCCATCGCGCAGCTCATCGAGTGGCGTCGCGCGCACGAGAAGCTAGTGGAGCGGGTAGCAGAGACCCGGCTTCCCACCGAGTACGGACAGTTCAAGGCATACGGCTACACCTCGCTTGTCGACGGTGTGGAACACGTCGCGCTCGTGGCAGGGGAGATAGGCGATGGCGAGAACATCCTCGTTCGCGTGCACTCCGAATGCTTGACAGGCGATGTGTTTGGCTCGCGGCGTTGCGACTGCGGGCAGCAGCTCCACGCCGCGCTGAAGAAGATTCAGGATGAGGGGCGTGGCATCCTGCTGTACATGCGTGGACATGAGGGGCGCGGGATCGGGCTCCTTGCCAAGCTGAAGGCTTATCAGCTACAGGATGAAGGGGCCGACACGGTAGATGCGAACCTCGCACTTGGTTTCCCGGCAGACGCACGTGAATACGGAACCGGTGCCCAGATTTTGGCGGATCTGGGCGTGAAAAGCCTGAGGCTGATAACCAACAATCCGTCGAAGCGCGTCGGGCTGGACGGATACGGGATTGATATCGTCGGCCGTGTTCCGATTTCCGTTGAAGTGAGTGAAGATAACTACCGGTATCTGGAAACCAAACGTGATCGCATGGGGCACCAGCTGCCTGAGCTCGATGAGTTTGCCCACACCCACGAGTCCTTTGTTGAGGCACTCCACAGCAACCGCACCCCTGAGCAATAAGACGGAGGCTCCGCGGATCGCGTGCGGCCTTCGCATCATCCATTGGTATAGTTTCTCTGTATCCGTGCCCAGCAGCGACGGTTGGGTCGAACAATAAAACAAAGGAAGTGTAGATATGTCCGGAGCAGGGTTGCCGACGTTTGGCAGCATCGATGCGACGGGTTTAGCCGTTGCTGTGGTCTCCTCGACGTGGAACGAGGAGATAACCGACATCCTCCATGCCCACGCCGTGGCTAAGGCGAAAGAACTCGGTGCGCGCGTATACGACGTGCGCGTTGTTGGCGCACTTGAAATCCCTGTAGTGGTGGCCAAGCTGGCTCAACACTTCGACGCAGTTGTAGCAACCGGCTGCGTGGTAAAGGGAGGAACACCGCACTTTGACTATGTGTGCGACTCTGTCACCGAAGGGCTGACCCGCATTGCCTTGGACACGGGGACTCCGATCGGCAACGGAGTCCTCACGACCAACACGCTTGAGCAAGCGCGGGAGCGCTCGGGTGTGGAAGGTGCAAGCGAAGATAAAGGCGCGGATGCGATGTTTGCGGCGCTGCACACAGCGCTCACGCTGCGGAAGATTGTCAAAGACGCTGGCAGCTGGAAATAGTGCCGAGGAGTACAGGCAGCAGAGGAGATAATGATGAGTGAACAAGAAGCACCAAAAGATCAGCAGTCGGCGGGTGAAGCGGTGAACGCTCCTACACCAGGAGAGAGCACGCAGAATCCGGCGGATGAGCAAGAGATCACACGCATGGTGGCGCTTGACCCCACCATCTCTTCTTCTAAACCGTGGAAGTTCGAGGTTCGCTCACCGTACTTGACCAAGGTCATGATCGTCGCGATGGTCATTGTTGTGCTTGGTGCGGCATTCATGACGGTTGCCGTGGGCATGGACGAAAACGGTGCTGCCCTTTCCGTGGCTGATGACCTCGCTTTTATCGGTATCGGGATCATTGGTCTGTTCCTGTGCCTCCTCATCCGCCGGCCGCGCGTTCGTGCCAATGAAGATGGCGTGGAGGTTCGTAACTTCCTCGGGACGCGGTTTTATCCGTGGCAGATCGTGTACGGCCTCGCGTTTCCTAAGGGCGACAGGTGGGCTCGGCTCGAGCTTCCGGAATTTGAGTTCGTTTCCATGCTGGCTTTTCAAGCCGGAGACGGTGAACATGTGGTGCGCAAAGTGCACGAGTTCCGCGAGCTTGAGAACGCATACATGCCAGACGAGTAAGCGATGTTTCCTCCACGCCACCTATCTGCTGCGTGGCGTGTGCCTACGGCGATTACGTAGAACCCTGCTCTTCACATAACTCTGCTTGTCACATGACTCTGCTCGTCGCATGTCAGCGCCAGAAAGTGTGGCGGCAACCCCGCTCTGACGAGTGGGGTTCGGTTTTTTTGGGGCACCGATGGACGTAGAGGAGGAATTCACGTGGGCTACATTGGTTGTAGTTTGTGGAAGGAAGTGTGTTTGTGGCAGACCCGTTGAGCTACCGTCCCGCACCGGGAACGATCCCGGAGGAACCGGGGGTATACAAGTTCCGTGATGCACATAAGACGGTGATTTACGTCGGCAAGGCAAAGAACCTGCGTGCCCGTTTGGCAAACTATTTCCAGCCACTGCAAGATCTCCACCCGCGGACGAGACAGATGGTGACCACGGGAGCGTCTGTGGAGTGGACGGTAGTTGCTTCCGAGGTAGAAGCGCTGCAGCTCGAATATACGTGGATCAAGAAATTCGATCCCAAGTTTAACGTCATGTATCGGGACGATAAGACGTATCCGATGCTGGCTGTTTCTTTGAAAGAGCAATACCCGCGAGCTTTCCTCTATCGCGGTCCGAGGCGGAAGGGCGTCCGATACTTTGGCCCCTATTCTCATGCGTGGGCAATTCGCGAAACCCTTGACCTGCTTACGCGCGTATTCCCGCTTCGAACCTGTTCGAAGGGTGTTTTCAACAGGCAACGGCAGCTAGAACGTCCGTGTCTTTTGGGGTACATCGACAAGTGCAGCGCCCCGTGCGTGGGCCGGGTGAGCGTCGAAGAGCACCGCGAGATCGTTAACGGTTTCTGTTCCTTTATGGCAGGGCAGACGGATGCGGTGACACGGAGCTTGAAGCGCGAGATGAATCAAGCCGCAGAGGAGCTGGACTTTGAGAAGGCAGCTCGGCTACGCGACAATCTGGGAGCGATCTCCAAAGCAATGGAACGTCAGTCCGTCGTGTTCGGCGACGGTACAGATGCAGATCTGATCGCCTTTGTCACAGACGAGTTGGAGGCCGCCGTGCAGATTTTCCACGTGCGGGGCGGGCGCATCCGTGGCCAGCGTGGGTGGGTCGTGGAGAAGGAAGGAGACGAGCCCATTGCTGAACTCATGCAGGACTTCCTCATGCAGTTCTACAACGATGCAAGTCTGGCAAAGCAGGAGACAGCAGTGGAACTGGAGCGCCGTGGCGTAGATCAGCTCTCGCACACGGAGGTTTCCCATAACAGCGTGGTTCCGAAAGAGGTCCTCGTCCAAGAGCTTCCGCTAGACGTGGAAGCTGTTCAAGAGCAGCTGGAGCACCTCCGTGGCGCACAAATTTCGCTTCGCGTACCCCAACGCGGGGAAAAGCGAGAGCTCATGGAGGTTGTTGAAAGAAACGCGAAAGAAGCGTTGAAGCAACACAAACTTAAACGGGTAGGCGATTTGACGGCCCGTTCCGCTGCCATTGAACAGCTCAAAGAGTACTTGGAGATGGATGAGGCGCCTCTCCGTATTGAGTGCACGGATATTTCCCATATTCAGGGCACCGATGTCGTTGCGTCTCTGGTTGTGTTCGAAGATGGGCTACCTAAGAAATCGGATTACCGCCGCTACATTATCCGTGATGAACCTGGAAATGATGTGGCTTCCATTGCGGAAGTAACGCGTCGTCGCTTCAAACGGCACAACGAGGACAAGCGCGCGATGCCGGAGGAAGATGAATTTACCGATGTGGAGGCGACGAAGCGTTTTGCCTACCCGCCACAGTTGTTCATTGTGGATGGTGGCCTGCCACAGGTGCATGCTGCTGCCGAGGTCTTCGAAGAGCTGGGAATCACCGATGTGAAGCTCATTGGATTGGCAAAGCGGCTTGAGGAGGTGTGGATTCCCGATGATGATGATCCGCTCATCCTCCCTCGATCGTCGGAGGGACTGTACCTGTTGCAGCATGTGCGCGACGAAGCTCACCGCTTTGCGATCACTTTTCACCGCCAGAAGCGGTCGAAGCGACTTCGGGTGTCTGAGTTGGATTCGATCCGTGGTCTCGGTGCGCAGCGAAAGACTGACCTGGTCAAACACTTTGGCAGCGTAAAGCGACTGAAGGAGGCAAGCCTAGACCAAATTGAGGAGGTAAAGGGGATTGGCCCCAAGCTCGCAGAATCGATTTTCTCCGCTCTTCATCCTGATACAGGCAGCCGACGGGTAGCCGAAACCAAGCCTGTTGCTGATACCAAGCCTGTTGCTGATGCCAAGCCGGTAGCTGATGCCTAGCCTGTAGCTGCCTAGCCTGTAGCTGGCACCTGGCCTGAAGGCGCTGTTTAATCTCTTAATCTCACTGCGTTGCTGCCAGCGCTGAGGTTGGGAGATAGTTTGGCTATTCGCGGGCTTCCCCGCGCGCTTGTCACTGAACAGCCAGCCTTCGGGTGCTCCTAGGGGACGAAAGTGGTGGGACGCGAATTGTGCCATCTGACAGGTAGGGCGGTTACCAGCCAAGATGCCCACCTTCCTCTCGTTGTGGGAGACCGTAAGGGCACGGATTACGGTTCGAAGGAGCGTCGATTAGCAAACAAAGACGGTAGAGTTGAAGCCATGATCAACGATCCAGGGACCCCGAAAGCCAAGGAAGAAGGGAAAGGTAGCAGCAACCGACCCGTGCTGCTCACCGGAATGTCCGGGGCGGGGCTGAATACCGCCTCGCGAGTGTTGGAGGATATGGGGTTCTTCGTGTCGGAGAACTTGCCTCCACAGGTCATCCTTGAGCTTGTAAAACTTAGTTTTGCAGAGGATTCACCTGTAAATAAACTCGCTGTTGTTACGGATGTCCGTTCGCGCGACTTTCGCGGTGGCCTGACGCAGACCATTGATGAGCTGGCAGCACGTGGGCATAACCCCATAGTGATGTTCCTTGAAGCTCGCGATGATGTCCTCATTCGTCGTTTCGATTCCGTTCGCCGAACCCATCCACTCCAGGGCTCGGGGACACTACAAACGGGAATTTCCCGCGAACGGCAAATCCTTTCTTCGATCAAGGAAAACGCCGACATCGTCATTAACACCTCGGATCTCAGCATCCATGATCTCCGCCGCGCCATTGAAGCTAGGCTCGCCACCATTGCCCAGATGAAGCGACACATCACCGTGCTTTCCTTCGGCTTCAAGCATGGAGCACCAGCAGATGCTGACCTGATCGTTGACGCGCGGTTCCTGCCTAACCCGTATTGGGTCCCGGAGCTACGCCCATTTCGTGGCGTAGACAAGCCCGTGTCTGACTACGTCCTCAGCCAGCCCGGAGCGCAGGAATTCGTGGACAAGTTTGTCGACATGCTCAAGACAATGGTTCCGGGTTATCGGCGGGAAGGAAAAAACTTCATCACTATCGGAGTGGGTTGCACAGGTGGCCATCATCGCTCCGTTGCTGTCGCTGAGGAAATTGCGCGTCGTCTGCGGGAAAGTGGCGAGGAAGTCTCCGTTTCCCACCGCGACATCACGAGATCATAAACGGCAGATCGGAGAAGGCTGATAATTCGCGCGAGTGAGTGACGTCGGTGTGTGTCCCGGTGTGGGGCCTCGTCGGGGTCATAGGATCGTGAAAGTAATCTACATACTATCGATAGGGTGGCTGAGCGCTACCCGACGATCAAGACGAGTGAAGAAAGGGTGACACGTGGCAAAAATCGTGTGTTTGGGCGGCGGCCATGGACTTTTTCAGACTTTGACGGCTTTCCGCCTCAAAGGGGAGAAGGACATTACAGCAGTGGTTTCCGTCGCAGACGACGGTGGCTCGTCGGGGCGAATCCGGAAAGAACTCGAGCAGATTCCACCGGGTGATCTTCGGATGGCCATCGCCGCGTTGACACCTGACCGGGAGAATATAGGCTCCGTCCCCTGGGAAGATCTCCTGCAGCACCGCTTTGGAGGCCACGGCGCTCTTGCCGGACACGCGGTGGGAAACCTTCTTATCGCAGCCTTTACCGAGATGCTTGGAAGCTCCGTAGCGGCTCTCGATACAGTGGTGAAAGCGGTAGGTGCCGTTGGCAGAGTTCTTCCCGTCAGCTGCCAGCCACTGCAGATTGAGGCCGACGTGTCGGGTCTTGACCACACCAACATCGGAAATATCTACCCCGTGCGCGGTCAGGTGGCTGTCGCTTCTACTACCGGTGCTGTGCAGAGAGTCCGACTCATTCCGCAAAACCCGCGACCGTGTGCGGAAACGATGGAAGCTATCCGCCGAGCGGATATCATCACCTTGGGGCCGGGCTCCTGGTTTACTTCTGTCATCCCCGATGTGCTTATCCCAGGTATCGAGCAGGCTATTAACGACTCGTCAGCCGTCACTGTCGTGGTACTAAACCTGTCCGCCGAACCAGGTGAAACTGCAGGGTTTACAGCGGAAAGGCACCTCTACGCGCTCAAGAGGCATTCGCAGCGCTTACACGTGGATTATTTCCTGGTCGATCAGAACATGGTGAACTCGGAGAAGGAGCAACGCGAACTCGTCATCTCCGCCTCCGATTTTGGTGCCACAATTCTGTTTAGAGATCTGTGTGAAAAGGACGAGTTTGGCACTCCCACTGATAGGCACGATCCTGAGCTGCTCGGTGAGGCGTTGGACGAAGTGCAGCGGGCAGCACGCTCTTAGGAGACACCGACGTGCCGGGGATGTTCGTGCTGCAACGGTTACCGTGGAGCGCGTTCTAGGACTACAGTTGTAACCTCAAGCAACGGCACTTCATGCAGTCAATAACTAGCTAGCGCAGTTTGTGGATACCTCCAACACGCTGCCACTGCCGACACGTTGGAGACGAAGAGAGAGGCATCGAGGTATGACGCTTACAGACGATGTAAACGCGGAGTTGGTGACAGTTCCCCTGGAACGCACCTCTGCTGCGGCGGAGCTCGCCACCTTCATCCGACTCAACGGTAGCTTCGAACAAGATCCAGAATTCGTTTTGAAGATCACGTCCGCCACTCCTCGCGTGCTCGACCGATTGGCCGTGCTACTGCATGAGGAGTTCATGCGAGATGCGGAGATTGCGGGGGATACCCTCGTTGTCCGAGATGGAGTGGCAGCACTTATCCGAAAGTTGGGACTCGTTACTCGGGCCGGTGAACCCGTACGCGGTCTGCCCGTCTTCATAGTAAACGGAACCATGTTGGATGCGGAATCGGCGTGGCGTGGTGCATTTCTCGCAGCCGGCACGCTCATGGAGCCGGGGAGGAGCTCGTCGCTCGATATCCAATGCCCCTGCCAAGAAGTGGCTCTTGCTTTGGTCGGGTGCGCCCGGCGGCTTAACCTCGTCGTGAAAAGTAGGGAAGTGCGGGGCTTCGATCGCGCTGTAGTCAAAGACGAGCACGATATCGGCGCGCTTCTCACCCGTTGCGGTGCTCCACGGACCCGAATCGTGTGGGAAGATGAGCTGAAGAAGAAGCAAAAGAGCGCCTCAAACTCCCGTCTTGCTAATTTCGACGACGCAAATATGAGGAGATCGGCGCAGGCCGCCGTCGCAGCGGCAGCGAAAGTTAGTCGCGCTCTTGAAATTCTCGGAGACGATGTGCCGGATCATCTCGCCGAGGCCGGGCATCTGCGAATCACCTATCGTCATGCGTCCCTGGAAGAGCTGGGGAAGCTTGCCGATCCGCAAATGACGAAGGATGCCATAGCCGGACGCATCCGGCGCCTCCTCACCACTGCTGATCGTCGGGCGAAAGAGTTGGGGATCCCGCCAACGGCGGAGGCACTGAAGCATCTCGACGAAGCCGAATAAAGCACGAGGCAAAAGCTGGATCAGCGGTGTCTGCCGGCGGCGTGAGCCGCGTATGTTGTAGCGATGGGGAGCCGCTTCACCGTTCGCGGTCCACTGCCACTCATGGCCGTCCACATCCTCCACTTTTGTGAAAGAGCTAGAAGAAAATACGGTGTGTGACCAAAAACACAAAGGTGAACCTTTTGTGTATCACTAACGGGGGCGTGGGCGCGTGCAGCGTTCGTCCAATCGGACAATTTCCCACTAAAACGGGCGTAAATAAAACTCGATTTTGCGATTGTGTTCGTGCAAACGATACCAAACGGGCAAATATGGAAGGCGAAAATGCCCGCTTGGGGAGTAAAACCGGGCGCGTAAAACTTTTGATTCATGCAGGAACCGAAATATCCCGGTACAGTTAGACACGTGGAGTTGGAAAACGAAACACAGCGTCGCACGGCCGGTTCTTGGTAAGAGAAACACCTTCCAAGGGCCACCATAAGAGCACAGTCGAGATGTGGGATTGCGAAACGGTTTCCCAGCGACTGCGCGCACAGGGCAGCAGTTCCTGTTACGGCGAAAGCGGTTTTCCAACAAAACACGAACTGCACAACAAATTTCAAGGAGATAAACGTGACTGTACGTGTAGGTATTAACGGCTTTGGTCGTATTGGCCGTAACTTCTTCCGCGCTGTTCTCGAGCGTGGTTCCGACCTGGAAATCGTGTCCGTCAACGATCTGACCGACAACAAGACCCTGGCTCACCTGCTCAAGTACGACTCCATTCTTGGCAAGCTCTCCGATGACATTACCTACGACGATGAGTCCATCACCGTCGACGGCAAGCGCTTCATCGTTCACTCCGAGCGCGACCCCAAGAACCTCAAGTGGGGCGAGGAGAACGTGGACATCGTTATCGAGTCCACCGGTATCTTCACCGAGCGTTCCGCCGCTGCAGCCCACCTCGAGGCTGGCGCCAAGAAGGTCATCATCTCTGCACCGGGCAAGAACGTTGACGCAACCTTCGTCGTTGGTGTGAACCACACCGACTACGATCCCGAGAACCACGTCATCGTGTCCAACGCGTCCTGCACCACCAACTGCCTCGCTCCCGTGGCAAAGGTGCTCAACGATACCTTCGGCATTGAGCGTGGCCTCATGACCACCGTTCACGCTTACACCGGCGACCAGCGCATCCACGACGCTCCGCACCGCGACCTGCGCCGCGCCCGCGCCGCTGCCCAGAACATCGTTCCGACCTCCACCGGCGCTGCTAAGGCTGTCGCCCTGGTTCTTCCGGAGCTCAAGGGCAAGCTGGACGGCTACGCACTCCGCGTTCCGGTCATCACCGGCTCCCTCACCGACCTCACCATCGATGTCGCTAAGGAGACCACCGTTGAGGAGGTCAACGCTGTGGTGAAGAAGGCTGCTGAGGGCGAGCTCAAGAACGTTCTCGGTTACACCGAAGATCCGATCGTCTCCACCGACATCGTCACCGATCCGCACGGCTCCATCTTCGACGCTGGCCTCACCAAGGTTATCGGTGGCACCCAGGTCAAGATCGGTTCCTGGTACGACAACGAGTGGGGCTACACCAACCAGCTCGTTCGCCTGACCGAGTTCATGGCTGCAAAGTTCTAAGAGCAGGTTCATAAACCAAGTACCTATCCTCGTGCCAAACGGAAAACGTGGCGAGGAAATGCCTTGGCTTTTTGCTCAAGCCCCGCATCCTGGCACTACGCGAGGGTGCGGGGCTTTTTGGGTCAGCACGTGTTTTCACACCGAGACCCTCCCGCAACTAACGCGCCCATACACTTTCTTTACAAACAAGGAGTATCTATATGGCTGTTAAGCAGCTGAAAGACCTCATCGAGGCCGGTGTAGAGGACCGCTACGTCCTCGTCCGTTCTGACTTCAACGTCCCGCTGGATGATGATCGCAACATCACCGACAAGGGTCGCATCACCGCCTCCCTACCCACCCTCAAGGCGCTTGTCGACGCTGGTGCCAAGGTGGTCATCATGGCTCACCTCGGTCGCCCGAAGGGTGAGGTTAAGCCCGAGTTCTCCCTCAAGCCCGTTGCTGAGGCTCTGAGCGAGGAGCTTGGCCAGTTCGTTGCTCTCGCTGGCGATGTCACCGGCGAGGACGCACACGAGCGCGCCAATGGCCTCAACGCAGGCGACGTGCTCCTGCTGGAAAACGTTCGCTACGATCCCCGCGAGACCTCCAAGAAGGAAGAGGAGCGCGCAGAGTTCGCCGATGAACTTGTCGCCCTCGTCCCCGGTGGTGCTTTCGTGTCCGATGGTTTCGGTGTTGTCCACCGTGCCCAGACCTCCGTCTACGATGTCGCCAAGCGCCTTCCGCACTACGCAGGCGAGCTCGTGAACAAGGAGATCTCTGTTCTCGGCTCTGTGGCTAAGGATCCGAAGAAGCCGTACGCTGTTGTGCTCGGCGGCTCCAAGGTTTCTGACAAGCTCGGCGTTATTGAGGCTCTGGCAACCAAGGCAGACAAGATCATCATTGGTGGTGGCATGTGCTACACCTTCCTCAAGGCTCAGGGCTACAACGTGGAGAAGTCCATGGTTGAGGACGATATGGTTGATACCTCGAAGAAGCTTCTTGAGGAGTACGGCGACAAGATTGTGCTGCCGGTTGACCTTGTGTGGGCTGACAAGTTCGACAAGGATGCCGAGAAGAAGATCGCCGATCTGGATAACCCGCCGGCTGGCTGGCTCTCCCTCGATGTGGGACCGGAAACCGTGAAGAAGTACGCGGAAGCCCTGTCCACCGCTAAGACCATTTTCTGGAACGGCCCCATGGGCGTGTTCGAGTTTGAGAAGTTCTCTGACGGCACCCGTGGTGTCGCTGAGGCCATCATTGCTGCTACCGATAACGGTGCATTCTCCGTCGTCGGCGGTGGCGACTCCGCAGCCTCCGTACGTACGCTGGGTCTGCGCGAGGAAGGTTTCTCGCACATCTCCACCGGCGGTGGCGCATCGCTCGAGCTGCTGGAAGGCAAGGATCTGCCCGGCATCAAGGTACTGGAAGAGGAGAACTAATCATGGCACGTAAGCCGCTTATTGCAGGCAACTGGAAGATGAACAACGACCACCTAGAGGCCCTCAAGGAGGTTCAGGCGTTCGCGTTCGCACTGGAAAAGCACGACGATTACTTTGAGAAGGTCGACGCTGCGTTCCTCGTCCCATTCACCGACATCCGCTCCGTGCAGGTGTTCGCAGAGTCCGAGAAGCCGAAGTTCACCTACGGCGCACAGGACATCTCCACCCATGACAAGGGTGCCTTCACCGGTGAAATCTCCGGCACCATGCTGAACAAGCTGGGCTGCACCTACGTCATCACCGGCCACTCCGAGCGCCGCGAGTACCACGGTGAAACCGACGAGCTGGTGGCTGAGAAGTCTCGCGTTGCTATCGAAAACGGCCTGACACCGATCATCTGCGTCGGTGAGAGCCTTGATGTCCGTGAAGCCGGCAACCATGTGGAGTTCGTCGTTGAGCAGACGAAGAAGTCCATTGAAGGCATCAAGAATATTGAAGATGCTGTCATTGCCTACGAGCCTGTGTGGGCTATTGGTACCGGCAAGGTTGCGACGCCGGAGGATGCTCAGGAAGTGTGCGCCGCGATCCGTGAGGTCGTGGGCGAGAACGTTCGCATTCTCTACGGCGGCTCCATGAAGGCTGAGACGGCCGCTGACCTTATCGCGCAGAAGGATGTCGACGGCGGTCTCGTCGGCGGCGCTTCCGTCCACGGTGAGGACTTTGCAAAGCTTATCGCTAACGCTGCAACGAGCCTGTAACTAACGTCCGCTCAAAGCCTCTTCGGAATGTTCCGGAGAGGCTTTTTGCATTTACGACCTTTGCATTCGGAATGTGTTGCTGATGGATCCTAGCTTGTCGACGATCACCTCGACGGTATCCCCATCAGTCACCCTCTCCTTGGGAGACCGAGCAAACCCAACGCCGCTGGGGGTTCCGGTAGCAATGACATCTCCGGGATTGAGTGGATAGATATGGGACATGTACGACACGATGGTGGCGGGGGAGAAGACGAGGTCTGCAGAATTGCCACACTGTTTTTCCACACCGTTGACAAGGGTGGTGATGCTAAGTCCTGAACCGCACTCGTCTGTAGTGGTCATCCACGGTCCGAAGCCAGACGAGCGGTAAAATGACTTGCCTTGGTGCCACTGCACAGTACGGTTCTGGTAGTCCCGCATCGTCGTATCGTTCATGATGGCAAATCCCGCGATGCCTTCCTCCGCGACGTTTTCATCGGCTTGGTAAACACGGCGACCGATGACGATGGCGAGTTCCCCTTCCCAGTCGATACTGCCGGTGGCATAAGAGGGGACAGACACATCAGCAAAGGGGGCTGCAACGGCATCAAAGAATTTCGTGAAGACAGTGGGGTAGGCGGGCAATTCGCGACCCATCTCCTCGATGTGGCGGCGGTAGTTCACGCCTACACAGATGATCTTCCGCGGCTCCAACACAGGGCAGAGGAGATCTTCCCGGCGTATGTGTAGCACTGTGTTGCGGGCAGCGCTGTGAGACGTGATACGGGATGCGGAGTACACGGACGTAAGGGAGTCCCTCCACGTCGGCATTGCTAGAAGGCTCGCCACGTCTCTAACACCTGGAACCGGGAGCACCTGCACAGTGCCCGGCGTACGCCCAGCCTCATCCAGATCACTGAGGATAATGGCGCACGTTGTGTGCTCTTCCGTGTCTGTTCCCGCCATGCGGATAGTTCCGAGCTTCATCAGTGCTCCTTGCAAAATAGGATTGTTCGACATCTTCATTGTAAGAGTCGGGGGAGCAGCTCTGAGGGGTTTCAATATGGTGCCGACGGATTCGCGAAACACCAGCCCCGGAGACATCAGTCGGAAGAATCGTAGTGTATAGTTAGTGCTTGCGCTTCAAGGTATGAACGCATAGGCTTCATACTTTCAGGAGTAAGACATTTCAGATCACCACCGTAAAGGATGAGTACGTACATGACCCTGGCACTTCAGATCATCTTCGTCATCGCAAGCCTGCTCATGACGATTACCATTCTCTTGCACAAGGGCAAGGGTGGCGGTTTGTCGAGCCTCTTCGGTGGTGGCGTACAGTCCAATCTCTCTGGTTCCACCGTCGTGGAGAAGAACCTTGACCGCCTGACCATCGTCATGGTTGTCATCTGGGTCGGCTGCATTATCGCGCTAAACCTAATCCAGTCCTACGGCCTCTAAAACCCCGCGTCGCCGTAGACTCGTAGATCTTTCCCGCTCCTCTGCTAAAGCAGCCAGGGGCGGGATTTTTGCATCTCAAAAAGAATTTGTAGCACTGGTCTAAACTAACCTTTACCATCCCTATTTCCCGGCGCGGCGTGTGCTGTTGTCACGGAGAACCAAAGGACAAATCAAAAGACCAACCAAAAAGCGAGGTGCCAATGCGATACAAAACTCTTGGCTGGATCGTCGTCGGTGCATTTATAGCACTACTCGCTTTGCCTTTTGTCCTCTTAGCAGCCGACCAAGCCTGGATTGGGGTCAAAAGAGCGGACATAGATACTCCAACACTTCCTTCTCAGGTTGCCGTTACAGGGGTGGCTGCCACGGAGGAAACGAAGGGAGGAAAAAACCTGTGGTTCCAGTCGCACAGTGACGGCACGTACGAAAGTGAGCTAAAGGATGGGTATTATTCCTCGCCCCTCGTGCGTGTGGGAAGCGATGAATTCCTCTATGCGGACGATGAGCAACTTGTTTTCGCTCAGAACCTGCGCGGTGGGGAGGAAAGGCGGCTGCAGCCAGGCTACAAATTGGGCTACATGATCTCCGGGATCACCTCCGACAGTGGCGAACACGCCCTGGTGATGTCCAATCTGTCCTGGAACGATCCAACACCCCGCGAGAACGGAACTTTTGTGTACACGCTGACAGATGGCGAAAGAGAAAAATCCATACTTCTGGATTATGAGGCATTCAGCAGCGTCGTTACCGATGACGGACAGGCACTCATCGTCACACCCGATGACAACTTTTTGGGGTTCTGCGTTACAACGTTCAGCTACGAAGAGGAAAAGAATACCGAGTGTCTCGAACCATTAGTTGGGAAGTACCTCAACGATCCCATAGTGGATGTCATTGACGGAAGCGCGAAACTCTTTTCTGAATGGATCACAGATGAGCAGTCTAAGGGATGGGTTCTGTACGAGCAGACCGACCGTGGATGGGAATTAGTAAACGAGCAACAAGCCACCGAAGAGACATCGCCGGGGAAGAGGCTCGAATCGGAACGGAGCTTTACCAAAGAAGGGAAGGTGTATTGGTTTACCGAAGAACCAGGATTATCCTCGTTCGCATTTCCAACAAGGGAAGACTCAGAGCTGGAGATTCACCATGACTCTCTAGCTGACGTGATGGACGGGGAGCTCATGTCGTTCACAGTCGACGGCGACATCATACACTGTGTGAGCGCCCGAAAGGACCAAGGGGAGGATGCACAGTTTGTCAGCTCGTTTAACCTCAAAGATCTGACTAAGCACACAGGCCCGTGGCTTATTCCTCGCACGTTTGAGACGCGCGGAATCTTTGACGTTCCCCGTCCTATCACGGTTATCTATTTCACAGATGATGCCACACTGCAACAACTAGGTGTGACGAGATGATCCAGCTAGTGCAGCTCTGAGGTGAGAACCTCGGTGCTGACCAAACGTGTCACCTCAGCAGCGGGACATTCCTCAACAGCAGCATCGCTCGACACGTTATCAAACGCTTCAGCCTTAGCTGCACCACTAATGAGAAGGATCGCCTTTTTCGCCCGTTCCACCGCAGAAAAAGTGAGTGTGAGACGCTGTGCCGGAGGTTTCGGTGAATCCGTGACCGCAGTGACGAGCGAGTCGCGCGCTGCAAGGACAGGGTGGCCGGGGAACAGTGAGTTAACGTGACCATCCGGGCCAACGCCGAACAGGTGTACATCAAAGTGCTCCGGCAAAAGTTCCGCGTACTGCTGAGCCTTTTCCTCTAGGTAAGCCTCGTCGGGAGTGCCGTCGAGGCTGTATGAGTGGATATTCTCGGCGGGAATCGGAACGTAATCGAGCAGAGCCTCCCGTGCCTGTCCCTCGTTCGAATCCGGGTGGGAGACAGCAACGTTTCGCTCATCGCCGAAGTACACGTGCGTATTCTGCCAGTTGATCGCAGCGATGGGGAAGCTTTCGCGCTGTTGCTCTGCGGCCTGGTGAAGCGCTAGGAGTCGCCGACACGTCTCAATTCCCGCAGTACCACCGGTCAAAACGAGATGCGCGGGTGATCCGTCCTGCTGCACATCAGCAATCGTGTTGACCACAGCACGAGCGGCATAGTCGCACATCTCGCGCAGCGATGGCTGATCAGTGTGGGTAAAAGACATGGTGCAAATCCTTTCGTATTAGTCGGCTTCGAGGTAGGTGACCTTGGAAAGACCGTTGAGGGCACCCGCATAGGCCTGGTCTGGAACGAGGTGGCGCATTTCCTCGGATAGACAGTCCACATCGGGCCTGCGACCCTGCGCAATCTTTGTGACCGGGCCGTCGCCAATCGTCAATTCAATTGTCTCGGCATCGGCGACGGTGAGACGAACCGTACCTGTTTCGCGTTCTAGAATAACTTCAGCAACCGGTATGGCGGGTAGACCGTTGCGGTCGACTGGGTGGTCTGCGGACCCCCGAACCTCGCGGAAAACGGGTACCCCGAGGACGTCGGCAAGCCATCCGGCAGCAAGATCCACCGTGGGGCTTACCGCAAGCCCGTACAACTTGGCTCTCTTTACCTGCTCAAACGGAGGCTGGTCGAGTGCAGAAGCCAGGATTCCACGCCACGGAGTGAGCCTGGACCAGCACAGATCGGAATCACCGGGAGTGTAGTTGGAACGCCGGCGATAAATCGCGTCCTCGGCAGGATCATAGAAAGAATCAGTGATGCGGCGGGTAGCTAGGCGGCCAATCGGATCTTCCGCCGGATTCACCGGGGCTGATGCCGGCCACCATGCGACAATCGGAGTATCGGGGAGGAGCAGCGGAGTGACAACGCTATCCAAATGCTCGGTGACCTCGCCGCGCAACTGCAGCCAGATGATTTCTGATGCGCCGGCATCCCCACCGACGTGGAGTTCCGCATCGATAACCGACGGAGGGTGCACGCCCAATGCGTGGGCTTCCTCCTGTGGCTCGAGGATGAGTACACGGGATGGATGCTCCTTGGAAGACGACGAAATCGTGTGAAACAGCTTGTCCTTGTTCGTCTTGCCATGGATGACCACGATGAGGGTGAGGACGTGATTGGCCCGAGGCTGCATGCCCGATGCCTCGATGTGCTCGATGGTGGAGGAAATTTCCCTCGTGGACGTGTTGCGCAAATGATGCATAGTGCTATTTTCCTCCGTTCGACGCGATGAGATGAAGTGACGATGAGGCCACAGTAGTCACAGCGGCAGGAGCGAGTGTGGCTCCGCCGTGGACAGGGGATACTCCGTTCATTATGGGAGCCTCCACCTACGACCGGTGCGGCTCATCATGCGGTCGGCAGAAGCCGGGCCCCAGGTACCTGCCTCGTAATCTTCCGGAGTGCCATGCTTTGCCCAGTGGGCGATGATCGGGTCGAGGATCTTCCACGAGAGCTCCACCTCTTCATTGGACGGGAAGAGGCTGGACTCATCGAGAAGCACATCGAGAATAAGGCGCTCGTAGGCTTCCGGAGACTCCTCGGTGAAAGACTCGGAGTACGAGAAGTTCATGTTCACATCGCGGACTTCCATGATCTGTCCGGGAACCTTGGAACCAAAGCGGAGTGTGACACCCTCATTGGGCTGAATACGCATGACGACCGCGTTGGAGGTGAGGGCATCATCATCCTGGAACGGCATGTGTGCAGCCTTCTTGAATACCACGGCGATCTCCGTCACACGCCGGCCTAGGCGCTTTCCTGTGCGCACGTAAAAGGGCACGCCGTCCCAGCGACGCGAATGGATAGCAAGAGTACAGGCAGCAAAGGTCTCCGTGCGGGACTCCGGATCGAAACCGGACTCCTCCCGCAGCCCGACGACCTTCTCTGATCCCTGCCAGCCTGCTGTGTATTGACCACGGGCCGTAGTAGCAGACAACGGGTACACAGGCTCCGTGGCGCTGAGCACCTTGATCTTCTCCGCCTGGAGAGCAGCGGGGCTGAAGGAGGCGGGCTCTTCCATTGCCACGAGAGCCATGAGCTGAAGCAGGTGGTTTTGGATCACGTCACGAGCTGCGCCGATACCGTCGTAATACCCCGCGCGGCCACCAAGACCGATATCCTCGGCCATGGTGATCTGGACGTGGTCGACGAAGTTAGCGTTCCATAGCGGCTCGAACATGGCACCAGCAAAACGCAGGGCCACGATGTTCTGTACGGTTTCTTTGCCCAGGTAGTGGTCAATGCGGTAAACCGAGGATTCCGGGAAGACAGAGTTGACCGTTTGGTTCAGCTTCCGTGCCGATTCAAGATCGTGACCAAAAGGCTTCTCAATGATGACGCGTCGCCACGCATTGTCGTCCTTTGGCTTTGCTAAGCCGGAGCGGTCGAGCTGGTAGCACACATCGTCGAAGAAACTCGGAGGCACCGAAAGGTAGAAGGCCCAGTTGCCGTGGGCGGAGCGGAGACTGGACAGCGTCTCGGCGAGACTGTCGAAGTCCTCGTCGGAATTGAGATTGCCCTTGACGAAGGTCATGCCCTCTGTCAGGCGCTCCCACACATTCTCGCGGATCTCCGTGCGTGCCCCGGCTTCGACGGCCTTTCGGACATAGGAGGCGAATTCCGCGCGGTCCCAATCGCGACGACCGAAACCCACGAGCTGGAAGCCAGCAGGGAGCAGACCACGGTTAGCCAAGTCATATACCGCAGGCAGCAGTTTCTTGCGCGCCAAATCGCCGGTTACGCCGAAGATGACGATGCCGGACGGGCCTGCAATCCGCGGAAGCCGTGAATCCTTTGCGCTTCGTAGCGGATTTTCCCATTTCCCATCTACCACTGAGCTACCTCACTATCTGCCACGAATGTCTTACTCACGATTGTTCACTTTTCAACAGCGATGCAGGCGAGAAAACGCGCAGTCAATACTGTCAGCTGTGTTCTAGAGCGTGGCCACGCACCCGCTGGATCGCTGTGTTGCATAGAACATCATAAGCCAAAACCTTGCTTGTACTCTCATTCCCCGCTTAATCCAGCGCCCGTTGCACGTAAGCCCACAGTGCGCCACAGCGCCTCGCGCATGCCACGCACTCCAGTGGATGGAGGAACGAAAACACGCCTTTGCAAAGGATGTGCCTTTCCTTTCTCGCCACTCGGAGTAAGCAACCAGCAGGAGACGGGCTACATAAAGATACATACGAAGGGCGATTTGGGGCTTGTGAAAAGCCGCCTAGGGATATGGACAGGCCTCACGGTGGCTACACATCGATACACAAGGACAACAAGAAGGCGGTGAGCCAATCGGCCCACCGCCTTTCATGCACAGCTGTGCGTGTCAAGTCAAAAAGCTTCCTCGACTAGACGTCAGCGTGTTACGCAAGCTTGCTCTGCATAGAGTCGAGCAGTTCTTCCCATGCCTTGACGAATTTCTCTACGCCCTCACGCTCGAGAACCTCGAAGACATCCTCGAAGTCAATACCGATCTCGCTGAGCTTCGCGAAGAGCTCATCAGCTTCCTCACCCTTGCCGGACAGTGTATCGCCGTGAATACCGTTGCCCTCGAGAGCAGCATCGATCGTCTTCTCCGGCATGGTGTTTACCGTGTTCGGACCGGCGAGCTCCGTCACGTACATATCCTGCGGGTAGTCCGGGTTCTTCACGCCAGTGGATGCCCACAGCGGGCGCTGAATGTTTGCGCCCTCCGGCAGGTCTGCAGCCTTGAAGAGCTCTTCGAATGCAGCATAGGCACGGTGTGCGTTGGCGATACCAGCCTTGCCCTTGAGTTCCTTGGCCTCATCGGTGCCGATGGCATCCAGGCGCTTGTCTACTTCCGTGTCCACGCGGGATACGAAGAAACTTGCGACAGAGTGGATCTTAGACACATCGTGGCCATTTGCTGCCGCGCGCTTAACGCCATCGATGTAGGTCTGGACGACCTGACGGTAAACCGGCACGGAGAAAATGAGGGTGACGTTAACTGAAATGCCCTCGGCAAGTGCATCAGCAATTGCCGGCATGGATCCCTCAGTGGCCGGAATCTTAATCATCGCGTTCGGACGATCGACGCGCTCCCACAGGTTCTTTGCCTGGGTGACGGTTGCATCGCGGTCGGCAGAAATACGCGGGTCTACCTCAATAGAGACACGACCATCCTGACCGCCGGACTGCTCGTAGACGTCAGCGAAAAGATCGCAGGCATCCTGAACATCCTTGATGGCCATGGTGTAGACGCTATCGTCGACGTTCGAGCCGGCCTCCTTCAGCTCGCTGATCTGGGCATCATATGCGGTGCCCTTGCCCATAGCGGCAGCGAAGATAGAGGGGTTCGTAGTCACGCCGACGATGGACTTGGAGCTCAGGAGCTCCTTGAGATTGCCGGAGGTAAGACGGTCACGGGAAAGATCGTCCAACCATGTGGAGGTGCCGACCTTCTTCAGATCGTCAATTGCGTTCATTTATGCTTCTTCCTTTACAGCGTTGAGGGATTCCTTGGCGGCGTCGTACACAGCATCTGCGGTGACACCGAACTCGTCGTAAAGCTTCTGGTACGGAGCGGAGGCACCGAAGTGCTCGATGGATACCGGACGGCCATAGGTGCCGAGCCAGCGGTACCACGGCTGGGCGATGCCTGCCTCGACGGAAACTCGAGCCTTGACAGAGGAGGGGAGGACCTCCTCGATGTAGGAGGCATCCTGCTCCTCGAACCAGTCAAGGCAGGGGACACTGACAACGCGAGCTGCGATGCCCTCAGACTCGAGCTTCTGAGCCGCTTCGACGGCCAGCTGAACCTCGGAACCGGTACCCATGAGGATGATGTCCGGGGTCTCCTTCGAGCCTTCGACGAGGACGTAGGCACCCTTGACTACGCCGTCCTTTGCCTTTTCCTTCGTGCCCTCAAGCACCGGCACGTTCTGACGGGTCAGAGCGATGCCCTTCGGGCCCTCGTGGTACAGAAGAGCAGCCCGCCATGCAGCGGCCGTCTCGTTCGCATCTGCCGGGCGGACCATGGACATCTCCGGGATGGCGCGAAGAGATGCAAGCTGTTCGATCGGCTGGTGGGTCGGGCCATCCTCGCCAAGACCAATGGAGTCGTGGGTCCATACGTAGAAAGCGTCGGTGCCCATGAGGGCAGCGAGGCGAACAGCAGGACGCATGTAGTCGGAGAAGATGAGGAAGGTGCCACCGTACGGACGCGTCGGGCCGTGCAGGGAAATACCGTTGAGGATCGAACCCATAGCGTGCTCGCGGATACCGAAGTGGAGGTTGCGGCCGTACGGCTGTGCCGTCCACGTATCGGTGGAGATCTCCTCCGGGCCGAAGGAATCATCGGCATCGATCGTCGTGTTGTTGGAACCTGCGAGGTCGGCGGAACCGCCCCACAGCTCAGGGAGCGTCTCTCCGAGAGCCTGCAGCACCTTGTGCGAAGCCTTACGGGTAGCGACACCTTTGGGATCTGCATCCCAAGTGGGCAGGTTTTCATCCCAGCTCTCGGGGAATTCGCGGTGGGTGATGCGATCCAGGAGTGCCTTGCGCTCCGGGTTCTTCTCTGCCCATTCGTCGAACTTCTTGTTCCACTCTTCGTGGGCCTGAGCGGCACGCTCACCGATGGAGCGGGTGTGGGCGAGGACCTCGTCAGAAATGTAGAAATGCTGCTCTGGGTCGAATCCGAGTACCTTCTTCGTTGCCGCAACTTCATCGTCTCCGAGAGCCGCACCGTGGATACCGCCGGTGTTCATCTTTCCGGGTGACGGGTAACCGATAACGGTCTTCACTCGGATGAAGGACGGGCGGGAGGTGTCAGCCTTTGCTTGCTCAATGGCCTTCTCAATGGCGACGATGTCCTCGCCGGACTCGACCTCGAGAGTCTGCCAGCCGTAGGCCTGGTAACGGGCTACAACGTCCTCAGTGAAAGCGATTTGGGTGTTGTCTTCGATGGAGATGTTGTTGTCATCCCAGAAAACGATGAGGTTACCGAGCTTCTGCGTGCCTGCGATAGAGCACGCCTCACTCGTGACGCCTTCCTGCATATCGCCGTCGGAGGAGATGACATAGATGTAGTGGTCGAATGGAGATTCACCGGCCGGTGCCTCGGGATCGAGGAGGCCACGCTCCCGGCGGGCTGCCATGGCCATGCCAACAGCCGATGCGAGGCCTTGGCCAAGCGGGCCGGTGGTAATTTCCACACCCTTGGTGTGCCTGTACTCGGGGTGACCCGGGGTCTTCGCACCCCATGTGCGAAGGGCCTTCAGATCTTCCATTTCAAGGCCGAAGCCCGCGAAGTAAAGCTGGATGTACTGGGTGAGGGAAGAGTGGCCACAAGAAAGGACGAACCGGTCGCGGCCGAGCCACTGGTCATCCGCGGGGTCAAGGTTCATCGTGCGCTGGTAAAGAGTGTAAGCCAGCGGCGCAAGACTCATGGCGGTGCCCGGGTGACCAGAACCGCAGTTCTGAACTGCGTCAGCTGCGAGGACACGTGCCGTATCAACAGCTTGGGTGTCCAGGTCAGTCCAATCAGTGGGATAGTTGCGTGCAGTTTTTTCCTGCAGTTCAGGTGACAGGTTCAGGTCGGTCACGTGTGTTCCTCAATTCCTGATTAGGTGGATAGTTTCGTACACCAGCTTAGCCGGATTTTCGGGCTCTGAGGGGCGTTATTGCCAACAGTTTCATCGATCGACCGTTTGTAAACGTTGCGCCAGGTTCTGTCCTGGGGTAATGAGCAAAGCCAATAGAGCTATTGCCCATTTTCACGCCAACCGTATGGTGGTTAGCCGACGCGGGATGTATTGGTGGCAGGTGGCCATGAAAATCCCTACCGGGAGCTGCACGAACCGCCGGAGGGGGCATTACGGCGCCTCGAATGGAAGGCTTCGCACACTGTGAAGATGCGTTGAAGATGCGGTGAAGATGCGTTTCGCCAAAGATCACAGTGGTGCCCCACAGTGAAGGACACCCGCACATGACGGCCAATGGCGTTAACAAGGGAAGTTACGGTTAATAGCTGCACCGAGCATTAGTAGTGGGCGATGGAGATCCGTCTGCACGGTAGATGTAAAATACCTCACCGAGGTTGTTCGGTATGAGCATCTGCGGAAGGTTGCCCTTGTTCGCACCCGGTTGTCCTACGGTGCGGTGGGCTCCCGTGGCCAGTGGTAGCCGCTCATCCGCTGCACTGGTAGGTTGTGACTTTGTTGCCGGAGACGGGCTTCACCTCAATAAAGGGGGAAAGTTTGTAACTGCGAAACGTTGATGGGGGTAAACCTAACTACGGGTAATTGCGATTAACCTCCAATCAAACGATAGTATTAACGCATACCAAACGACACCGGTTGGAGGAATATTTCGTGGAGAGAGTGAAAGCTTACATTGCCCTGACTAAACCCAGGGTCATCGAGCTCTTACTTATCGCGGCTATCCCCGCCATGCTCCAAGCTGACCGTGGCACGGTTCACCTGGGGCTTATCATCCTCACACTGATCGGTGGCTGGATGGGCGCGGGTGCTGCCAATACGCTGAATATGGTGGTCGACTACGACATCGACCAGAAGATGCGCCGCACGGAGGGGCGCCCGCTTCCTAAGCATTCGGTGGGGAAGAATCAGGCTCTTATTTTCGCCGTTCTGCTGACCATCGGTTCGTGCGGAATCCTCTGGTTCCTTGCCCATTCCCTGCTCGCAGCGGTCTTCATTCTGATCACGATTTTCTGGTACATCTGCATCTACACCAAGTGGCTGAAGCGGCGGACCTCCCAGAACGTGGTGTGGGGAGGCGCAGCCGGGTGCATGCCGGTAATGGTGGGCTGGGCTGTCATCGTAGATAACACGCAGGGTGCCGCCAACTGGTGGCAGGCTGTCGTATTGTTCCTCGTCATCTTCTTCTGGACTCCGCCACACACGTGGGCGCTGGCAATGAAGTACCGCGACGACTATAAGGCTGCGGGGGTTCCTATGCTTCCTGTCGTTGCGAAACCGGCGGCAGTGACTCGGGCAATCCTTATTTACACTGTGGCTACAGTTCTCACGACCCTGCTGCTGACTCCAGTTGCTGGATTCTTGTACCTTGCGGCTTCCGTGGCCGGTGGCATCTGTTTCATCGTCCGTGCGTGGCAGCTGCACATGCGTGTGAGAGCAGGTCACACCGTCCGCCCGTTCCAGCTGTTCCTGCTCGCGAACGTGTACCTTGCGGTAGTATTCATCGGCCTAGCCTTGGACGCTGTCTTCCTTCCGTCCCTTATGGAGATCTTCTCGTAGTAGTCCAACCCATGCTTTTTCCGGAACCACCGGTTCCGATCCGGACTGTGTTCAGTAGGTCCACAGCCCTGTCCAGTCTCTGACCTGTACGGGGTCTGACCTGTTAGTGTCTGGGTTATCTTCCTGAAACAGCCCCGCACAGTAGGTGCGGGGCTGTGTTCGTCATTGCTTCTCGACGCGCTGCCGGTCCTCGGCATCGGGGAGTTCTGCGCGCTCACGGTAGTCTCCGGGCTGATTCAGCTTTCGTTTAACCTCAGCGGGAACCCCCGCTACAAGACTGTCATCGGGGATGTCCTTCGTAATGACAGCACCGGATGCAATGACGCATCTGTTGCCAATGGTCACGCCGGGCATCACCATTGCCCCAGCACCGAACCAGCAGTCATCGCCGATGCGAACAGCGTGCCCCCGCTCAAAGCCGATTCTGCGCATCTCCAGATCGCCTACGGGGTGTTCCACAGAGATAATCTGGCAACCGGGGCCAAAAAGCGCGCGTGCACCGATAGTTACCTCAACCGTGTCGAGGATGACGCAGTTATAGTTGAGAAAGCAGCCCTCGCCAAAGCGCGTGTTGAAGCCGTACTCGACATTGAACGGAGCAAAAATCTGTGGCACTGCAGAATCCGCAGGCAGCAGCTCACGGAGGATGTCAGCACCACGCTCGGGATCTGTGTTTGCAAGGTCGTTGAACTGTTTGAGGAGTGCTACCGTAGTTTGCTTCTTTTCCTCGGCTGCATCGGAGCAGGGGATATGCCAACGCCCTGAAACATAGCCGTCAACGGCGTGCCAATCGGTCATGGCTTGCTCACCTCCAAAACGATGGAGCCCGTCGTCTTGCGACTCTGCAGGTCCGTGTGGGCGCGGGCGGCTTCTTCCAGTGGATACACTCCACCTACTCGGATATCGAGCGTGCCGGCGGCGACGGCCTTCGTTACGGCTTGACAGCGCATGGCGAATTCGTCGTCGGTGGCGATGTAGGCGCTAATGGAGGGGCGCGTGAGGAAGATAGAACCGTGTGTGTTGAGGAGCTGCGGATCGATCGGCTCAACCGGTCCGGATGCCGCCCCGAACAGAGCCACCGTGCCACGGGGCCGAACAACCTCAAGGGATTCCTGGAAGGTGTCCTTGCCGACGCCATCGTAAACGACATCGACGCCGACACCACCGTTGTAACGACGGACCTTTTCGGCCAGCTGCTCGCTGTAGCGGAACACCTCCGTGGCTCCTGCCTCGCGAGCCAACTCTTCCTTTTCGTCGGAGGAAACGACGGAATACACCGTCGCCCCCAGGCTGACAGCGAATTGGGTGGTGAGGAGTCCGACACCACCGGCTCCTGCAGTGATGAGGCAAGTGGAATTCTCATCGAGGTGGTAAACGCCATCGGTGAGGTAGTGCGCCGTCACTCCCTGGAGGAGCATGGATGCCGCGACTGTGGGTGAGATGGTGTCGGGTACCGCGACGATGCGGTTGCGTGGTACGCAGACGTATTCGGCGTAGGAGCCGAGGGCAGTAAACCAGGCGACAACGGTGCCCTCGGCTATCTCGCCTCGGGGATCCTGAACTACCTTGCCGGTACCTTCCTGACCCGGGATAAAGGGGAGTCCCGCGTGATAGATACCCGAGCGGTAGTAGGTGTCGATATAGTTAATCCCAGCCACATCGACCTGGATGAGGACCTGGTCGTCTGTTGGCTGGGGAATGGGGGCCTCGGAAAGCTTCAGGACCTCCGGGCCGCCGGTTTGTTCAATAACTATTGCACGCATACCTTCAACGGTACTGTGCTTCTTACCTCTCTGGGGTCAGAAAGGGGGTGGCGTTGGTCACCGAGTCCGTGCCCGTAGCTGCGTGATCGGACGTGGCGGGGACACGTGACGTGCCGTGCGCGTAGACAAACCCTGTGAAGGCAGTGACCACCGAACTTAAGAAAACGTGAATCGGCACGGTCCAGTTTGGTACGTGGAGGTTGACTTGGATGATGCCGACAAGCGCCTGGAGGACGCAGACGACGACGAGGCCGACGGCAAATTTCCGGGCAACCTCGGATGTGGTCTTGGTGGCAAAGATGGCGGCGAGGAGACCGACGATGAGCCCCAGGAAAAGGTACATCGTGCCAGCGTGAATGTGTGCCATCCACTCGATATCTACTTCCAGCCGTCCCTTCATACCGTCGTTTGCGTCGCCGGCGTGGGGGCCTGCGCCCGTAACCATTGTTCCGGTTGCGAGAACGAGTGCGAGTGCAGCCGCTGTTCCGAGGGCGAGGTACTGAATGGTACGTGGGTACTCACGGCGATCTACGCCGTTGTCAGGCTCCATCACGCGGACGCACGTAAGGGCAGCAAAGAACACGAGGAAGACGGAGGGAAGGAAGTGGAGCGCGACGGCGTACCACTTCAGATCCATATGCACGGAAATGCCGCCGATGACAGCCTGGACGAAGACACCGATGAGCTGGAGCCACGCGAGCTTCTTGATGTAGGACCTACGGCCAGCCTTGTAGACGGCGACGAGCAGCCACACAGTCAACGCGACGAGGACGAAAGTAAGTGTGCGGTTACCGAACTCAATCAGCTGCTGGATCCACGGTGCAGCGCCTTGAACTGGGACGAGGGAACCCGGGTGGCAATTGGGCCACGTGTCACAGCCGAGCCCTGAACCTGTAACGCGAACAATGGAACCGGTGAGGGTGATGAGACTTTGACCGGCAAGGACACCGAAGGCCGCGTTGCGCTGATTTCGTGCCGAGCGCAACCCGGACTGGTGGTTAGCCGTTTCTGCTACAGACATAACCTAAACTTTAGACGTAGGTTGAATCAATTGTGCAATTGGGTGTGCGTTCCCTGTCAGAGCGGGGAGAAAAAGGGAAAACTCGTGTGTGGACTGGGTTTAGGCGCTCGGCTGTAGAGACGTAGCCGTTGTATGGGGCTCCAACTAAAGGCGGAGGGTGAGTGTTGGGGGCGGACGCTCATTGCCTGTCGACGATACGAGGTAGTCTGTCTTCCCCGCGTCGCAGCGTGCCAGACGATGCCACGTTCCCAACGGTTACCCCCTCTGTTAGCTCTTCTTGGGGAGGAGAACGGCGGGCAATCTGGCATCATTTCCGCTGCTCGCCTCCGTTCAGAGCACGGGGTGCTAGCGCTTGTAGGTGAAAGTGAAGAACCGATTGGCCAGAAGTGTGCCGACAACGGCCCAGATAATAAGCGAAATGAGGTGGGGAAGCGGGAAGGTGCCCACTGTGGCCTGCCACAGAGCGTCGGTAAGCGCGACGGAAGGCACTGCAGTGAGGAACGCAGGAACGCCGGGGCCGAAGGTGATCGCTGCTGCACCGGCTGCTCCCAGGAGGAGGAACCAGATGAGGTTCGCCACTGCGAGGACAATTTCCGAACTGGTTGTTCCGCCGAAGAGGAGACCCCAGGAGATGAATGCCCAGAGGCCGACGAGGATGAAAACGATCGCGATCGGGAAGGCAACCAGTGGGGCACGCCAGCCCAAGGCCAAAGCAATAGCGAGGATCAGGACAGCCTGAATGACGCTGACGACGAGTACCGCGAGGATCTTGCCACCGATGATGATGTTCTTCGGCACTCCGGACGCCCCGATTCGCTTCAGAGCTCCATAGCGACGGTCGAAGACGACGCTAATCGCCTGGCCGGTGAACCCCGCAGACAGCGCGGACAACGCGAGGGCGAAGGGAACCGCAAGCTCCAACGGGTTGTCGATTCCAGGAACGGGGAAAAATGCCAGCCCGATGAGCGACATGATGGGGATGATGAGTGAGAGGAGAAGTTGCTCGCCATGGCGGAGGATGAGCGTCGTCTCCATCCGGGCCTGGTGCAGGAGCATGGTGAACGTGCCGGCCGAACCGGGATCCGGGGTGAACGTCCCCGGTGCGAAGCGAGACGTCCGAGTAGGACGAGAAACGTTTGCAGACGACGAGGACGGTACCCGCGTGGCGCGGTCAGTTATGGGCGAGGACTGCGGAGTCCGCGCCGAGGGGGAAGACGGGGATGTAGCCATTGGGTTAGTTCGCGTCCTTTCCAGTGATGTCCAGGAAGATATCTTCGAGGGACGGCGTGGCCGCCGAGATTTCGATGAGGGGGAGACCAAGGTCTGCGCATGCTCCTGCAAGAGCTGCAAAAGCAGAGGCCGTCGGCTCGCACGCAACTTTGAAAGCACCGATCTCGTTGGCGTGATTTGCGGGGGAGAAACTATCAGCGGAAATTGTCAGTCCGTGACGCACTACCCGCTCTGCGAGCTGTATGGGGTCGACGGGGCCGTCAATAACAAGGCAGATGTGTGGCGCCGCCTCCTCTCGTGCCGTGCGGGCAAGATCGGCCGGACTTCCTGCAGCGACGAGGGAACCCTTCTGAATGATGAAGACATTGTCGGACAACGCCTCGGCTTCATCCAGGTGGTGTGTAGTCAGGATAATGCTGACCCCGTCGGCCTTTAGCGCTTCAATGAGTTCCCATACGAGGTGGCGTGCCTGGGCATCGAGCCCGGCTGTAGGCTCGTCAAGGAAGATCAGTTCCGGGCGTCCAATGAGCGCACACGCGAGAGAAAGTCGCTGCTGCTGACCCCCAGAAAGGCTCTTGTATGTCGTCTTTTCCTGGTCACTGAGCCCGACGAGCTCGAGGAGCCAGTCGGGGGACAGCGGGTTTTTGGCGTAACTTGCCGTGAGGCGAAGCAGTTCGCCGACACGAACCCCCGGGTACGCGCCGCCACCCTGAAGCATGATGCCGACTTTGCTTCGAAGCTCTGCTTGTTCGGTACGCGGATCAAGACCTAGCACGCGGATTGTTCCGTCGTCGGGGGTGAGGAACCCCTCGCACATCTCAATCGTCGTGGTTTTGCCGGCACCATTCGGGCCAAGAAGCGATGTGACGTGGCCACGAGGAATCGTGATGGTGAGATTATCAACCGCCGTCGTAGTGCCAAATCGCTTGGTCACATGCTGAAGCTCCACCGCAGCGCCTGCGGTGGACAAAGGGGCGCTATTCGCCATACGTTCTTTAACCTATCTAGTTCGAAGGTCCACGGAAGCTGTTTATCCATCGAAAGTCTGCCAGCTGCGTTGACATTCCGCTACTGGCAAGCTTGCCGTCCATAGACATTCTCGCTGCCTATAACCTCCCGCTATCTTAGGCGGTCGAGGAGGTGGAACCGAAACAGAGCTGGCGAAGCGAGGTGCGTGGCGCAGATATTTCAAGTAAGCCGAAAGATTCAAAGGGATGTAGCGGGTGCAAGGGAGTAGCGGTAGCGGGGTGGACAGTGCAGAAAACGGGGGTAGGAGCATCTGCAGACCGATTCGTAACGACAGTCCGCGCGGGGAGTCGTCGACAAGCCTGTGGAAACCAAACGGTGCACTCTGGCAACATCTCGAGGGTTCCTTCGGCCCACCTTTAAATTTCGCGCTGGCGACAGGAAGCATGGGGCCGCGCTGGTGGCTGGAAGCGTAGGGCCGCGCTGGTGGCTGGAAGCGTAGGGCCGCGCTGGCGACAGCGAGAGGAAACATTCCTCCCTCGAGCAATGCCCAGTGAGTGCTACATGTGTGGACCGTAGAGCTTGTTGCGGGCAAAGAGAAGCACCCCGATGACAGTGATGAACGCGATGAGCGATGCCACATAGATGCTAAAGATAGTTCCGGGTGGCAGCGCGAGCCCGCGGGGAAGCACGAAGAAGCACATGATCGCGGAATAGCCGATAGCCGCGTAGCGGAAGATGTTCTGGTTGGCCCAGGCTGCCAGGGGCAAGATCGCCCAGAGCATGTACCAGGGGTGAACAACGGGGAAGAGGACAACGAGGAGGAAAGTGCTCACCCCAAAACCACCCACCGGGCTAATTGTGCCGCGGAAAGTAGCGATGAGCATGCGGACCATAAACGCCAGCGAGATTGCTATACCGATGCCACGGGTGATGACGAGGATCATCTCTGTATGATCCCCCAGTCCGAGGAGCATGCCCGCCCATCCGCTAATCACCCCCAGGTCCGTTGTGATAGACATCCACGAACGAATGGTCGCAGCACCACCTTGGCCGGTGACCCATCCAAAGCCGATGCCCGTCACCGCACCCACGAGAATTGCCGTGAGAACGAGGACCGTCGCCTGCACCGCGATGGCACGGGCAATATGGAACCAGTGACTCAGGCTCCACTTGTTATTGGGACGGGAGCGTTCAGCCTCGCTTAACCCCTCTGGATTGACAGCATCGGAAGATAGGTGGCGGGTGTCGAGGCGGAGCCGATCCGCTTCCGTGCGGTACGTCATCCGGGCGAGCGCCATACCCACAAAGCCCAACGCAATAAAGCCTGTCACCTTGACCATGCCCGACATGGAAATGAGGACACCAGAAGCGACGATGAGGCCCCAGCCGTGACGGGCAATCGACGGATGTGTGACTCGTGTCGGAACACTCGGTTGCCGTGGTCCTTTTAGCTGGGCAGTGGGCTGCGCAGTGGCATCCGTGCCTTCCCTGCTATCTGTCACTGCGGTGCTTAGCGAGGGTAATCCTTGCTGCATCGCTGACGCGGATGCTCTCCCGATACGCACTTCGCGGATGGCATCAACACCACGCAGGCCGAGCTCCATTCCCACCAAAGAAAGACCGAGCATGATGGACTCGTTATGGATGCCTCCGATAAGGTGAAGGAGTGCCAGGGGGTTGAGGATCCCGAGCCACACTGCCGTCTGAGAGCGCACGTCACATCGTCGAGCAAGCTTGGTAATTGCCCAGCCTGCAGCCATCAGTCCGATGACAGCGACGAGTCGGTGAGCAAGCACGCCGAAGAAAATGGATTCCCGGGTAACGACGTTGATGGCAGCCGCGATCCCCAAGGCAATTGGCCCATATGGTGAAGGGGAGTTAGCCCAGATAAAGGGAACAGATCGCGCGAGGTGGTGTTCCGGACCCAAGATCTGTACGGGACCGGCTGCATAGGGATCGAGTCCGTAACTTACGATCGCCCCCTGAGCCAAGTAAGAGTAGATATCTTGGGTAAAAAGCGGTGCAGTCAACACAATCGGAAGTACCCAGGCAACCCACGTCCTCCGAAGCGTCGAAAGCGTGATGAGAGGCGCGCCAGTGATGTTTTTGTCCTTAGACGCTCCTACATAGGGAGCCATGAGCACCCAGGCAAGAACGAGCAAGCCGACGCCAACGAGGACGATGACGGATGACGTTTGAAGCATCCGGCTCATGAGGCGTCCGAATGGGAGGTACGCGTAGGGATTATCGATCACGGGCAGCGCGCCCGCTCCAAGCCCGCCCAAAGAGATCAGCAACGTTCCCAGGGTGCCGAGCCAGCGCAGCTGGCCGAAGCGCGTGAGGTCGAGGTACGACAGTCGTGGGCGGTCGGGAATGCGGGTGTTTCCCGTCCCGTGGAGGAGCGTTGAGCGGCTACCCGGCTCGCCCATGCGGGGCATCAGGCCGGAAAAAACGCCGGGCCTCTTCGCCATCGACTCCTCCGTTTCCGATTGTTCTGGTTCGGTACCGCTGTGGATTTGTTCTTCTCCCGTACCGGTGTGGATCCTATTTTTGGAGATCCTTCTTCTGTTTGTTACGCCCGCTACGTCACCTACATCGCGGGTGCGATGCTCCACAGTGGGTAGTGATCCCTTTCAGTCTAGTGTTCCGCTTCCGATGACCGGCCGTGCCACCTGGTGTGCCCACGTGGCGTGCACATGGGGTGCCCACCCGACTCGCCACCGGCTATGCCAATCAGGATGGCGTTGTGCAACCGCTGGACCTGGGGTCCGCACGTTTCGACATACGTCAACATCTTTCGACCTACGTCAACATCTTTCGACCTACGTCAACACATGTCGGCATGTTTACACCTGCTTCGGCATAGTCTGCTTCGGAATAGTGCCGGACGAGCCTTTAAAAGAGCCTCAAGAACAACCCGTGAGGTGCCGGAGAAATATCGCGGTGTCTCGGTTAGCAGCCCGCCATGGCTTGGCATCTGGTGCGTGGGGGAGAGGGGATCGACCCGAATTTCGACATGGATGCCTTCCGCTTGGCATCTGGTGCGTGGGGGAGAGGGTCTTACCGACGTGTTATAGAGCCAAACCTGGAAACGGTGAAGATTGAAAGGCTTTTCGAGTTTCTTGTTGGAAACACGAGAGGAAGAATGTACATTGGTACGTGCCAAGAATTTAGAAAACACAACTGTTGCTAAATTGTATGTTGGCCGCCGATTCGGTTGGAAGGAGGAACTGTGGACACAAGGGAAACAATCCTAAACATGTTGTTGAAGGACGGTCCACTTGCCGCCACGGATCTTGCCACCCGACTTTCGATGTCCGCCGCCGGTGTTCGGAGACAGCTCGACCTCCTAGAAGAGGAAGGGCTCGTTACGACAGCTCCGGAACGGATTAAGAAAGCGCGTGGTAGGGGTCGTCCTGCAAAGAAGTTTATCCTCACCGCAAAAGGGCGGGAACAGTTCGGTCACGGATACGACGAACTTGCAGTTCATGCCCTGCGGGCGTTGCGTCAGACGGGTGGTGAGGATGCGATCATGATGTTCGCGCGGCAACGAATTGAAGATATCCTCCAGTCCGTTGAGGAACAGACATCCCCAAAGAGTGGGCTTTCTGCTGCTGAGGTGGAAGAACTGGCTCGCCGTTTGGCGGATCAGCTCACAGAACACGGCTACGCCGCCGAAGTGCAAGAAAATGGGGCGGGGGTACAGCTGTGTACCCATCACTGCCCGATTTCGGAAGTAGCCTCAGAGTTTCCCGAACTGTGCGCCGCCGAGAGGGAGATCGTCTCCCGCATTCTCGGGCAACATGTGCAGCCTTTAGCTACGATTGCCGACGGCAACGGGATCTGTACGACCAACATACCGATAACACCGATTGATAGAAGGAGCAACGCGTGACGGCACCAACCGATAAAAAGATGTCGGATGACGAAATCATCCAGTCCATGTCGTCGAAGTACAGCTACGGCTGGCACGACTCAGATGACGCTGGACAGGCCGCCAAGAAGGGCCTTGACGAGGAGGTTGTCCGCACCATCTCGGCCACGAAGAATGAGCCGGAATGGATGCTCGAGCAGCGCCTCAAGGCGCTCGAGATCTTTGAAAAGAAGCCCATTCCCAAGTGGGGACCGGATCTATCCTTTATCGATTTCGATGAATTTAAGTACTTCGTTCGTTCGACTGAGAAGCCGGCTGCAAGCTGGGAAGATCTCCCGGATGACATCCGCAATACCTACGACAAACTCGGCATTCCCGAGGCGGAGAAACAGCGCCTGGTAGCGGGTGTCGCCGCCCAGTACGAGTCTGAGGTTGTGTACCACCAGATCCGCGAGGACCTGGAAGAAAAGGGCGTTATCTTCCTCGATATGGATTCTGGTCTGCGCGAGCACCCGGATCTGTTTAAGGAATACTTCGGCACCGTAGTCCCCGCCGGCGACAACAAGTTCTCCGCTCTCAATGCGGCTGTGTGGTCGGGCGGGTCCTTCATTTACGTCCCGAAGGGTGTCCATGTGGAGATCCCACTGCAGGCATACTTCCGCATTAATACGGAATCGATGGGTCAGTTCGAGCGCACCCTCATTATCGTCGACGAAGGTGCTTACGTGCACTACGTTGAGGGCTGCACGGCTCCGATTTACAAGGCCGATGCTCTTCACGCAGCAGTCGTGGAGATCATTGTGAAGGAAAACGCGCGGTGCCGCTACACGACGATTCAGAACTGGTCCAACAACGTCCTCAACCTGGTCACCCAGCGCTCCCGTTGTGAGGCAGGAGGAACGATGGAGTGGGTCGACGGCAACATCGGCTCCAAGATTTGCATGAAGTACCCCGCCGTGTGGCTTGCCGGCGAATACGCCAGCGGCTCCGTTCTGTCTGCGGCTTTCGCAGGTGAAGGACAGATCCAGGACACGGGTGCCAAGATGGTTCACCTCGCTCCGCACACGTCTTCCAACATCGTGAGCAAATCCGTAGCCCGCTCCGGCGGCCGGGCAGCTTACCGCGGACTGGTACAGATTAACGCTAACGCCCACCACTCGACGTCGAACGTGGAGTGTGACGCGCTGCTTGTTGACGAAATTTCCCGTTCAGACACCTACCCGTACAACGACATTCGAAACGACCACGTCTCGTTGGGGCACGAGGCCACTGTGTCGCAGGTCAGCGAGGATCAGTTGTTCTACCTCATGGCCCGAGGCCTCGCTGAAGACGAGGCAATGGCGATGATCGTGCGTGGCTTCGTCGAGCCCATTGCAAAGGAGCTCCCGATGGAATATGCACTGGAGCTGAACCGTCTCATCGAACTGCAAATGGAAGGATCTGTGGGTTAACCAATGGCTGAACTAGCATCAACAGTGCACGACAACAAGGGTGATCTCTTCGCATCCTTCAACGTCGATGATTTCCCGGTGCCCCACGTTAAGGACGAGGTGTGGCGTTATGTTCCGCTGCGCCGCCTCCGCGGGCTGCACGACGGCACGTTCAGCACTGCCGTTCCCGCCCAGGTGAGTGTGGAGATTCCGGCGGGCGCCGATGGCGTGACCTACGAAAAGGTTGCCCGTGATGACGCGCGCATCGGTCGCACCGGTGGCGGCGTGGACCGTGTCGCCGCGCAGGCGTGGACCTCCTCAACCGAGGGGCACATCGTTACCTTCGCCAAGAATTCGACGACGACCGAGCCGGTCATCATCACTATTACGGGTTCTGGACCGGATGTCACCGCCTTTGGCAACCTCGTCGTCGAGGTCGAGGACGGCGCTACAGCATCCGTCCAGATCCACACGGTGGGAACAGGAACGCTTGCTGATAACCACGAGTATCTCGTTGGCGACAACGCCCGCCTGTCGGTTGTTGTCCATGAAGACTGGGATGACGATGCCGTCCACTTGGGTGCAGAGGTTGCTGAACTCGGACGCGATGCCGTCCTTCGCCATAACGTGGCGTTGTTCGGTGGTTCGGTCGTCCGCCTACAGCCACGGGTCAAATATCTCGCTCCAGGCGGCGATGCAGAGCTGCTCGGTGTCTACTTTGCCGATGATGGCCAGTTCTTCGAGCAGCGCATGCTCGTCGATCACAGCCAGCCCAACTGCCGTTCCAACGTGCTCTACAAGGGAGCGTTGCAGGGGGACAAGACCACCCGCACACCTGATGCGCGCACGGCGTGGATCGGCGATGTGCTCATTCGAGCCAACGCGCAGGGGACGGACACGTACGAAGCTAACCGCAACCTTGTGCTGACGGAAGGTGCACGTGCAGATGCCGTGCCGAACCTTGAGATCGAGACCGGCAGCATCGTCGGTGCAGGTCACGCCGCCACCGTCGGCCGTTTCGATGATGAACAGCTGTTTTATCTTCTGTCCCGCGGTATCCCCGAGGCAGAGGCAAGAAAACTCATTGTCCACGGCTTCTTCTCCGAAGTGATTGCTCGAATCCCCGTCGAGGGTTTGCGCGAGACGCTGGAGGCGAAGATCACCGAGGAGCTGGAAGGCCTCAGCTTTAACTGAACGTTCCGCGCACTGTTCCGCAACTCGGATTATTCCGCTATTCGGACTGAGTCGCCATCGCACTGATTTTGCCCCTCGGGCTCACGCGCCCAATCAGGCGCAGGTGGTTGGAGAGGGGCTAGGCATGACGGCTTTTCAGGAACAAACGAAGAGTTCCAGCGGTTTAGGCTGAAACGATAAAACCGAAAACGCACAATACTAGCTAAAACGAAAAGGTAGATGTAATGAGCACGTTGGAAATCAAGGATCTCCACGCCGTTGTTAACTCCACGGACGGCAAAACTGAGCCCAAAGAGATTCTTAAGGGTGTCAACCTCACGCTGTCCTCCGGCGAAACCCACGCCATCATGGGGCCGAACGGATCGGGTAAATCCACTCTGGCTTACACGCTGGCTGGCCACCCCCGCTACGAGGTAACCAGCGGTGAGGTGCTTCTCGACGGGCGCGATGTCCTCGAGATGACTGTAGACGAGCGCGCCCGCGCCGGTCTGTTCCTCGCCATGCAGTACCCGGTGGAGGTACCGGGTGTCTCGACCTCCAACTTCCTGCGCTCCTCCGTGTCCGCCGTTCGCGGCGAGGCACCGAAGCTGCGCGATTGTATGAAGGAAGTCAGGACAGCGCAGGAAGAGCTGAAGATTGACAAGTCCTTTAACGAGCGCTCGATTAATGAGGGCTTCTCCGGTGGTGAGAAGAAGCGTCACGAGATCCTCCAGCTGGGGCTTTTGGCTCCAAAGTTCGCGATCTTGGATGAGACGGACTCTGGCCTGGACGTGGATGCACTGCGTATCGTGAGTGAAGGCATTAACCGCTACCAGGAGCGCACCGGTGGCGGAATCCTCATGATCACCCACTACAAGCGCATCCTGGACTACGTCAAGCCGCAGCACATTCACGTATTCGCGGATGGCCAGGTCGTTCACTCCGGTGGACCCGAGCTCGCCGATGAACTCGAGGCCGAGGGCTACGAGAAGTACGTCAAGTAATCCACACGTCGCCGGCGCTGCGCTGGTATCCACACGGATGAAACTGCGCACGCGGTGGTGCACGTCGTGTTTTTGGCTCAAAGATTGACAGACTAGAAAGAATGCGAAACTAATGAGCGAATTCCTAACCCTGGACGGGAAGCTGGACGTAGAAAAGGTACGCAAGGAGTTTCCCATCCTGTCCCGCACGGTTCGCGACGGTAAACCGCTTGTGTACCTCGATTCCGGTGCTACGTCACAGCGCCCCGAGCGCGTGTGGCGGGCGGAAGAGGAATTCGTCCTGCACAACTTCGCTCCGGTCCACCGTGGTGCCTATGCGCTGGGCGAAGATGCCACCGACACCTACGAGACAGCCCGCAACAACATCGCTGCGTTCGTGGGAGCCGACGGTGAAGAGATTGCGTTCACAAAGAACGCTACTGAGGCGCTCAACGAAATTGCCTTTATTCTTTCAGACAAGCGCGCAGGCGATCTGTACGTGGGGGAAGGCGACACCGTCGTCGTCACGGAACTGGAACATCATGCGAACCTCGTTCCGTGGCAGGAACTGTGCCTGCGTACCGGCGCGACCCTGAAGTGGTACACATCCACTCCGGATGGGCGCATTGACCTGAATTCTCTGGAACTGGATGACTCGGTCAAGGTCGTTGCCTTTACCCATCAGTCAAATGTGACGGGAGCTGTGGCGGACGTGGCAGAGATCGTTCGGCGTGCGAAGGACGTCGGAGCCATGACTGTACTCGACGCGTGCCAGTCCGTGCCTCACATGCCGGTTAACTTCCATGAGCTCGATGTTGACTTCGCCGGCTTCTCCGGGCATAAGATGTGTGGCCCCTCGGGCGTGGGCGTCATGTATGGCCGCAAGAAATTGCTGGAAAAGCTTCCACCATTCCTCACCGGAGGGTCGATGATCGAGGTGGTGACGATGGAAAAGACCACCTTCACCGATATCCCCACGCGCTTTGAGGCGGGCACGCAGATGACGAGCCAGGTTGTTGGTCTCGGCGCTGCCATTGAGTTCTTGCAAGAAATCGGGATGGATGCGATCCACGCCCACGAGCAGGAATTGACGGCCTACGCCCTTAAGAAGCTGCAGGAAATCGACGGGCTGACGATTCTTGGGCCGACGACACCTGCAAACCGCGGTGGGGCCATCAGCTTCGCCCTTGAAGGGGTGCATCCGCACGACATGGGGCAAGTTCTCGATGACTCGGGAATTTCTATCAGAGTCGGTCACCACTGCGCCTGGCCCATCCACCGCCAGGCCGGTGTCAACTCGACCGGGCGCGCTTCCTTCTACCTGTACAACACATTCGATGAAGTCGACCAGTTGGTAGCTGGGCTTCACCGGGTCAAGAATTTCTTCGGAGTGTAAGAGTATGCAACTTGAGCAGATGTACCAGGAAGTTATCCTGGACCACTACAAGCATCCGCAGCACGCCGGGCTTCGTGAGCCCTTCGATGCGGAAGTCCACCATGTCAACACCTCCTGTGGCGATGAGCTGACGCTGCGCGTGAAGCTCAGTGAGGATAAGAAGACGGTTGAGGATGTCTCCTACGATGCCGAGGGATGTTCTATTTCGCAGGCAGCTGTCGACGTGCTCACCGAGGAGGTGATCGGGCAACCACTGGATACAGCGTTGGCCAAGCTTGCGGAATTTGAGAAGATGGTGACCTCCCGCGGGGAGCACGAGGGTGACGAGGACCTTATCGGCGACGGTGTTGCTTTCGCCGGTGTCTCCCGCTACCCAGCTCGTGTCAAGTGTGCGCTCCTAGGATGGAAGGCTTTTGAGGCAGCTGTAGGGGAGGTATAGAGCATCCTGGGCCGTGAGCGGGGAGACAACCGCCCCGCTTTCTGCCACCGCGTCCCCACCTTGTGTGAGGGCTGGGGTGCTCTCCCCGGAACGGTTTTCTCACGGTGCTTTTCGACGATCACCAGCAGCGAAACTACGAGCATTGACGATCACCCGACGATCAGCAAAGGAAACTTCTAACTGTGACCACTGACAACAATGAAACAACGGCAACGAACGACGTTGTCGATTCGCCGTCCCACACTGCGACTTCACCTGCACCGGAACCAGCACAGGATGTGCAGCAACCGGACGACAGGTCGTCGGAAAGCGAAAGCCAGGACACCGCAGCTGCCCCTGCTCCGGCAAACGGCAGCTCCGATTCGCTCAGCGGGCCGGCCCAGAAGCCCCCGCAAAGCGAGGAGGATTTTGAGCTTGCGTCCGATGTAGAGGAGTACCTTCGCGATGTCATCGACCCGGAGCTCGGCATCAACGTTGTTGACCTCGGACTCGTCTATGACATTTGGATCGAAAACGGCAACACTGCCGTCGTGAACATGACGCTGACCTCACCTGCGTGCCCTCTTACTGACATGATCGAGGAGCAGGCTGCCGCCGCAGTGATGACCCACGATCTTGTGGAAAAACTGACTATCAACTGGGTGTGGATGCCGCCGTGGGGGCCGCAGATGATCACGGAGGAGGGGCGCGAGCAGCTTCGCGCTCTTGGCTTCTCCGTGTAGTCCGTGTGCTTGCAGTAGTCGGTGTAGTGGGCTCGGATGTGTCCTCCTGACGGTAAATAGCCTCGTGCAAAAACCCGATCACGAAACGCACCTGCGAAAGCCCTCTTCCAGGACCACACTCAGTCCGGATCGCCCTCAACCGGGATTGTCCTCAGCCCGGATCACCTTCATCCAGAATCCACCCGCCCCTGATCAGAAACAGCAGTGGCCTGCGGAGGACTGGGGAGCAGACAAGTAGGTGGATCGACTGAAAGCCGAGCTGGAATCTAGGAATCTGGTGAGGGAAGGAGATTGGGAGTTTCCAGAAAACAGTAAACGCAAGCATTAGGGATAAGGCGTCATAAAAGGCCACACGAAAAGGCGTCATAAAAAGGTCGCATAAAAGGACGGCAAAGGTGGACTCGCTACAAGCGGATCCACCTTAGTTTTTGATTTTTCGCTTGGGGCGTGGGGGATCGAAATGCGACAGGTGAGACAGAGGGGGGAGTACTACCTTCAGTGTCCAACCCCCGTCGGGGGTGAGAACAAAAAGTCTTGAATATGAGAATGTGGAGCGATGAGGGGAGAAGGTGGCACAGACAGAGTTCACGAGTGGCTAATATCGGACAAAGAATAGTCAACCTACCAGGAAGGTGAACCATGGATTGCGTTTCTGTCGGAGTAGGTGCCCTGAGCATCGACGATGTCGTTAATGTAGCCCGCTATGATGCCCCCATCGAGATTTCCGAGGACGCCATGAAGACTATGGCATCCACGCGAAGTCGCGTTGAAGACCTTGCCAAGGATCCCACCCCCGTCTACGGCATTTCTACAGGCTTTGGTGCACTCGCGAAACGCCACATCCCGGAAGACATGCGTGCGCAACTGCAGAAGTCGCTTGTGCGATCTCACGCTGCGGGGTCTGGCCCTGAAGTAGAGCGGGAAGTCATCCGCGCTCTCAATCTTCTTCGTATCAGTACGCTGTGCACTGGACGTACAGGCGTCCGTCCGGAGGTCGCTCAGTGCTACGCCAAGCTCCTCAACGCAGGCATCACACCGATCGTCCACGAATTCGGTTCCCTAGGCTGCTCAGGTGACCTGGCACCCTTGGCACACAGCGCGTTAGTTCTTCTTGGTGAGGGGCGAGCCCGCACGAAGGACGGAAAGGAAATTACCGGTGCCGAGGCTTGCTCCCTTGCGGGGTTTGAGCCGATCGAGCTCAAGGAAAAGGAGGGACTCGCCCTCATCAACGGCACTGATGGCATGCTCGGCCAACTGTGCCTGGCGATCGATGACATCCGACGCCTTGTCACCACGGTGGACATCGCGACCGCCATGTCACTCGAAGGACTCAACGGAACTGCGACGGTCTTCGCAGCAGATTTGCAGGAGCTTCGACCCCATCCAGGCCAAGCCGTCGCAGCAGCCAATGTTCTCAAGGTCGTGGAGGGCTCGGGCATTCTTGAGGCTGCAGCAGAGGACTTCGCCATTAACCAGGTTCAGGATGCGTACTCAGTGCGGTGCAGTCCGCAGGTAGCCGGAGGCGTGCGAGACACTCTTAGCCACGCGATTTTCGTTGCCAACAACGAGCTTGCTGCTGCTGTTGATAACCCCGTGGTGGCAAAGGACGGACGGGTCACCTCGAACGGAAACTTCCATGGCGCACCGTTGGCGTATGTCCTCGATTTCCTGGCTATCGTGACCGCGGATCTCGCATCCATTTCGGAACGGCGAACGGATCGGTTCCTCGACCCTGCCCGTAATAGAGGGCTGAACGCTTTCCTCGCTGATGATCCGGGTGTGGATTCAGGTCACATGATCGCTCAGTACACGCAGGCTGCGATTGTCAGTGAGATGAAACGAAACGCTGTCCCTGCCAGCGTCGACTCCATTCCCTCCTCTGCTATGCAAGAGGATCACGTATCGATGGGGTGGTCGGCAGCCCGGAAGCTGCGTCGCAACGTGGATGGCCTGACACGAGTTCTCGCAGTGGAGATTTTGACCGCAGCACGCGCCATCGACATGCGTGGCGGCGAGCCTGGTGTTGGAACCAAGGCCGTTATTGACGTGCTTCGGCGCACCGTCGATGGCCCGGGGCCCGACCGCTTCCTCGCTCCCGATATTCAGCACACTGTCGATCTTGTTGCCTCTGGTGACATCGTCAGGGCTGCAGCCGACGCTGCAGGTGAGCTGGGCTAGTAGCTAATCTAAAACCAGTAGGTGCGGCAATCCGGTAGGAATGCCCAGCCGATGGATGCACAGTCGAGGATTCGGCAATATGAGGCAGCCGGGTAGATACCCGGCTGCCTTTCGCGTCGTGCAAAGAATCCACTGCAGTCCCTCGTCCTCCTTCTGCAGTCCCGCTTACCAGACACAGAAGGAATGGAGAGTTTGCCTGGAACGTTCGCCAGGTACGTTTGCCTGGAACGTTCGCCAGGTACGTTTGCCTGGAACGTTCGCCTGCGAACCTTAGCTTGCCAACGTTTTTCTGTGAACGTTCGTGTGCGGATGTTCGTGTGCGGGAGTAATCTTGTGGACCATCCGCTTCATCGGTTGTAGGACCTGGAAGGGAAGCGCGCGGGAGTGCTACATAAGCGCCGTTGCGTCGCTGATCAGTCGAGCTGCCACCTTCGCGGTGCGATTGTCGATGTCATAGGTTGGGTTCAGCTCGACTATATCGATGAGCCGAACCTTTCCAGTCTGCATGCACGCTGCTAGGCCATCCCTGATCGTGTTCAGATCCACACCTACGGCGGCAGGTGCGCTTACTCCGGGCGCCACTCCCGCTGGAAGAACATCAAGGTCAATGGATACGTGGAGGATATCAACATCGCGAGCGGCCGTGGAGATAATTTCGGCGATATCTGCATGCCGTAGCTCGTCCTCAGTGGCGTACGTGACACCAAGGGCATCCGCCTCGTCGAAAAGCACTTTCGTGTTGTTGGGGCGAGAGATACCAATCACCGTGTAGTGAAATGGGTCTACTTCCTGGGAAATCTGTTTGAAGGGAGTACCTGATGTCGGCCTGTCCGCAGTGCGTAGGTCGAAGTGGGCATCAAAGTTAATGATTCCGATAGAGGCCGAATCGCTACTGCGAACGAGGCCCATGTGGGTGCCGTAGGCCGTCTCGTGCCCACCACCGACGACAATGCAGGTCGTGTCTGTGCTGGTGATAGCGGCGACTGCCGTGGACAGTGCTTTATGCCCTCCTTCAAGATCTGCGTCGGTCACGGAAATGATGCCCGCATCATAGGCGCGGGTTTCTGCGGGGACTGCGAGACTGCCCAGTGCCGTGAACGCGGAATTCGGCCCCTCCGCGGCTCCGACTCGACCGTGGTTGCGGCGCACTCCTTCATCCGAGGCGAAACCGAGGATCGTCACGGAGTGGGAGAGTTCCTTTGCGGTGGCTTCATCTAACGAGGAGTTTTCCTCGAGGGGGTTGAAGGGAAGTGGCTTGATCGTGTTGAACCAGCGGGCATGCTCGGGGCCTTCGCCGTCGTTGCGGCCTGTCCATGAAAATGTGGGGGAATAGCTCATAGTGTCAAGCATATTAGGTAATCTAACTATTATGTCCCACGTACCCGCCGCAGCAAATACTCTTCGTATTTTGACGTTGCTTTCCACCCTGGATTCCCCAGTGAGCGCAGCTCGAATTCAACAAGAGCTCGGTCTTCCTCGGTCGACCACGTATCACCTGCTCAACGTCATGATCGAGTACGGTTACGTGATGTACGTCCCTGAACGGCGTGCTTACGGTTTAGGGATTGCCGCTTATGGCATGTCCGGTGCCTACGCCACACAGCAACCGCTCGTTCGAGCAGCCACTAGGCCGGCTAAACACTTAGCTGAACTAGTCTCCGGCACCTGTCACGTTTCTCGCATCGTCGGTGACGAGGTGGTCTACATTTTAGAGCTGCCCTCGCCTGGTGCGCCCAGACTCGTAACAGGCGTGGGAGTGAGACTGCCCGCGATGCATACTGCGTCGGGGAAAGCAATGCTTTCGATGATGGACACAACCCGTATCAACGCTGTTTTGGGAAGTGTCCCGGAGGAATTGTTGGAAATCCGGGTCCAGGGGTATGCGGAGGAGATCGAAGTTGTCGCCCCGGGGCAGGAATCGATTGCGGTGCCGATTCTCAATCATCTGCAAGAGCCTGCTGCCGCACTTGCCGTCACTTTTGCGACCGGTTCCATCGGTGATACTGCCCGCATGTCTGTGATAGAGGATTTGCAAATGAAGGCTGCAGGACTGGAGAAACGCGTGTTCGGGTCGGCTTCTAAACGCCACCTGCTCGAGTAAGCATGTCCCGGCAGTAGAGCGCGGGGAGGAAAGGTTTTCACGCCACTTTTCTGCTTCTCGTACTGTTCGCTGTTCAGCAATCCGGATCTGCTTAGGCAATCGTCTTGTGATGCGAGGTGGTGAGCCATCGGCTCGGGTTAGGGATGCACCCTGCCGAACGATAAGCCTGTGGCTTGGAGGAGGGGGAAAGGAAGGGAGGTAGACGGGGGTGAAGATGAAAGTATCGGAGGCGGTGGGGAGGTCTGGGGGAGTTTAGCGAATCCTCGTCCGGATCCAGTTTCTTCCTGCGTGTGGGGTGAAACAGTAGGGTGTGCTGCTATTTAGCGCGGAGAGCACACTCTTTTGTCTGATACTAAAGACATTCCATCGTTCGTAAACTACTCCGAAATTGGCCAACGCTACCTAAAGTGGGTGGAGAAATACAGATATAGTTCATTTGTGATGTTGGGTTCTATCTCGGCGCTCCCGCTGGGATCGGAATCCCAACGGATGTAGGAAAGGTTGCGCCTTGAATCCGAACCTGTCAACCCCCGGTCATGGTCCTCGCGAAGTTCACGCCCCCCGTGGCACGAAGCTCAACGCCAAGAGCTGGCAAACAGAAGCTCCTTTGCGGATGCTTATGAATAACCTCGATCCAGAAGTCGCTGAAAAACCGGATGAACTCGTTATCTACGGTGGTACGGGGCGCGCTGCTCGATCGTGGGAAGCATTTGACATGATCGTCGAAACGCTCAAGGAACTCGAAGATGACGAGACCCTCCTCGTCCAGTCCGGGAAACCCGTTGGCGTGTTGAAAACGAACGAGTGGGCTCCGCGCGTGCTCATCGCCAACTCCAACCTGGTCGGCGACTGGGCCACATGGGAGGAATTCCGTCGCCTCGAGGATGAGGGCCTCATCATGTACGGCCAGATGACTGCAGGCTCCTGGATTTACATCGCTACGCAGGGCATTCTGCAGGGAACCTTCGAGACGTTCGCGGCCATTGCGCGAAAGCGTTTCAACGGCACCCTAGCAGGAACTATCTCCCTCACCGGTGGGTGCGGTGGCATGGGTGGTGCCCAGCCTCTTGCCGTCACACTGAACGGTGGCGTGGTCATCATCGCAGATGTTGACCGCGGTAGGCTCGAGCGTCGCATGTCCAAGCGGTACCTCGATACCATCGCTGACAGCATCGATGACGCGGTGGCACAGGCAAATCAGGCCAAGGAAGAGAAGCGAGCGCTGTCGATCGGTTTGGAAATCAACGCCTCCGAGCTGTTCCCCGAGATGCTCAAACGTCACCGGACGGGCGAAATCCACATCGATATCGTGACTGACCAAACTTCAGCACACGATCCCCTCAGCTACCTTCCGCAGGAAATCCCCTTCGATAGGTGGCACACCGAGGCAGCAGACGACCCGCAGACGTTCACGAAGAAGGCACGCGAGTCGATGGCCGCTCAGGTACAGGCAATGGTGGAGTTCCAGGATGAGGGTGCCGAGGTATTTGACTACGGCAACTCGATCCGCGACGAAGCTCGTAAGGCGGGATACAACAGGGCCTTCGAGTTCCCAGGCTTCGTTCCGGCTTATATCCGCCCGCTGTTCTGCGAAGGTAACGGACCTTTCCGGTGGGCTGCGCTATCTGGCGACCCCAACGACATCAAGGTAACCGACGATGCTCTGCGCGAACTCTTCCCCGAGAACGAGCATCTCATCCGCTGGCTCGATGCAGCAGAAGAGTACGTAGAGTTCGAGGGTCTTCCCGCACGTATCTGTTGGTTGAGCTACGGTGAGCGCCACAAGGCCGGGTTGAAGTTTAACGAGCTAGTTAAGGAGGGCAAGATCAGCGCCCCGATTGTCATCGGACGTGACCATCTCGATTCCGGCTCCGTCGCCAGCCCGTACCGCGAGACAGAAGGCATGATTGATGGTTCCGATGCGATCGCTGATTGGCCAATCCTCAACGCGCTTGTGAACACTGCCTCCGGCGCGACGTGGGTGTCCTTCCACCACGGTGGTGGTGTCGGCATCGGCCGCTCCCTGCACGCAGGACAGGTAACCGTCGCAGACGGTACAGACCTGGCAGCTAAGAAGCTGGAGCGAGTGCTGACGAATGATCCTGCGATGGGTGTCATCCGGCACTTTGATGCAGGGTACAATCGCGCACATGAGGTCGCAGAGGAACGGGGCGTGCGGATCCCCATGGAATTCCACAGCCGTGAGGAGCAGTAAGCACTGCTACCTCTGAAACATTCGTTTGCCCATCCTAGCCGGAAGGAGCCACTCGTGGCAGCCAACTCAGTACTATTTACCGGAATCTCCGAACTCCGCACCGTGTCCAACGGAACCCTCGAGAATGCCGCTCTTGCAACAGAAAACGGGCAGATCACGTGGGTCGGTGAGGCTGCGGAGGCACCGGAGGCCGCCGAAGTCACTGACCTCGGAGGACGGGCGGTGATTCCTGGCTGGGTGGACTCGCATACGCACATGGTCTTCGATGGCGACAGGTCAGCCGAGTTTGAAGCGCGGATGGCTGGTCAATCCTACGAAGCCGGTGGCATCCGCACGACGATGGAGGCTACCCGACAAGCGTCCGAGGAGCGTCTCCGCAAGTTGGTGCGTGGGCGGCTGGCCGCCTGTCATGCTGGAGGTACGACCACCGTCGAGACGAAGACCGGCTATGGGCTGACGATTCCGACGGAGGTCTTGGCGGCAGAAATTGGCGCAGAACTCTGCGACGAGGTGACCTTCCTCGGTGCGCATGTGTGCCCTCCCGAAATGGACCAGTCAGACTATGTCGAATTGGTAGCAGGGGAGATGCTGGAAGCTGTCGCCCCTCACGTGGGCTGGATTGACGTCTTTTGTGAGGAGGGTGCCTTCACTTACGAGGAGTGTAAAAAGATTCTTGAAGCCGGCAGGAAGAAGGGCCTCGTGCCCCGTGTGCACGGTAATCAGCTCGGTGAGGGCCCCGGCATCGCGCTCGCTGTCGAGGTAGGGGCTGCATCGGTCGACCATGTGACATTCCCCTCAGATCAGGATGTGGAGCTGCTTGCCGGATCGGATACCGTAGCAACGATTCTCCCTGGTGCGGATATCTGCACTCGTCATCCACTGGCCCCTGCGAGGAAGCTTCTCGACGCCGGCGTAACCCTGGCTATCGCTTCAGACCTCAACCCGGGAACATCCAACACCAGCTCTATGAACTGGTGTGTGGGCACCGCCGTTTTGCAGGGCTACCTCTCGTTTGATGAGGCCCTTGCTGCTGGAACCCTCGGCGGGGCGAAGGCTCTGCACCGCAACGAGGTCGCTGGTGGACTGGATGCATCCGGGCGGCCAGCGGTAGGCACCCTCTCTGTCGGTTGCGCGGCTAACCTCCACGTCCTCAACACGTCTCATGCGGTTGATCTGGCGTACAGGCCAGGTATGCACTTGGATTACGCAACGTACATCGGTGGTACGTGCGTGTATTCCGCCGAGTAGGGATCGTTCTTAGGAGCCACGCTTCTGGCTCGCTCCTCGGGATCGCTCTTACAAACCGCGCTCGTTTCCTCGGAACATGCAGCGAGCGCGGATGCTGTGAAAACCCATGATCTGCGGCTCATCGTGCTTCTGATCTGCGGCACCACCGTGCATCCACTTCCTGTTGATCGCTGTAGCCGCTGTCAATCATGGTGCACAGACCCGACGGCTGTGCTGCGAGATCCAAAACAGATGCTGCAGCATGTTTGGTGGGTGGCTGCGGCATGCCGCCTGCGCGCAGTCACTGTGGCAGCGTAATCCACGCAATTATGGGAAAAGACGAGTAGTTTTGGGGGCCGGAGGCAGGAGTGCAGGTCTCCTGGCCCCGGAAAGAGACAGAAAAACCATGCGTCGCTGCTGGGCAGCTGTATCGGGAGTAGTACTCTAGACCAGGTACACGTGCCGAACGTAAGGCGGAATTCATGCAAGCTCTCGAAATGATCCTCGCCCTGTTCACAATCATTCTGGTCTCGTCAGTTCTTGATCAGGTAATGACGCGGTTATCCCTGCCTCTGGTACAGATTGCCATGGGCATTGTCGGCGCGCTCATCATTGGGGAACCCTTTAAGTTGACCTTTGATTCCGAGCTCTTCCTCGTCCTTTTCATCGGTCCATTGCTTTACGACGAATCGCAGCACGTGGTTAAGCGGGCGCTCATGAAAAACGCGGGAGCCATTCTCTCCCTCGCCATCGGACTCGTCGTAGCTAGCGTTTTCGTCGTCGGCTTCACCCTCCAATGGATTGTCCCGACGATCCCCTTAGCAGCAGGCCTCGCACTCGGAGCCGCGCTCGGCCCGACGGATGGTGTGGCTGTATCTGCGTTGTCGAAATCAACGAAGCTGAGTGGTCGTCAGCAGGCTCTCCTTTCTGGAGAATCCCTCATTAACGATGCTTCTGGTATCGTGAGTTTCCAGTTCGCAGTCGGCCTCGCCGTGACAGGCATCTTCTCCATCAAAGATGCGGCTACCACCTTTGCAGTTTCCTTCGGTGGAGGACTGCTCTTCGGCATCGCCATGGGCATCGTGGTGGTTCTCATCCAAAGGGCGGTACGCGGAATTGGTATGGAATCCACGGTGTTCCACGTCACCTTCGAGATCCTTACTCCGCTGTTTATCAACTTGCTGGCGGAGAAGCTTGGCTTCAGCGGAATCCTTGCAGTTGTGGCTGCTGGCCTCTTTATCGCCCTCATTCCCACGCGGAGTACGGTCTACGCGGCTCGTGTATCCCTCGTCTCCCAAGGAGTGTGGGAGGTCATGTCGTTTGTCCTCAACGGCATCGTGTTCGTGTTTCTGGGGTCACGCCTACCAAGCATTTTCACCCACTCGTGGGAGGCGACCACGAAGCCGTTGTCGCTGCTTACGGCAGTGTTCGTACTCACGGCAATGATACGCTGCTGCGATTCGTGTGGATCGTGGTCCTTGACCTTAACGCCCGGCGCCGAACCCCTGGCTCCGTGCCTGCCTCGCTGACAGACCTCATTGTCGCCTCGCTAGCCACAACGTTGGGCGGTCCCAAGGGAGCAGTCACGTTGTCCATCGCGTTGACGCTTCCACACTCACTTGTCGGCATCGATGGATTGCACATCAGGGATGAACTACTCTTTCTGGCATCCGGAATCATTCTTTGCACGCTGCTGCTCGCGAACTTTATTCTCCCAGTCCTTGCTCCCGCCGAAGGGACAGGAGATAACGAGCGGGACACTGAGGTTCGGGTGAAGGTGAAGGAACGCCTCATTTCCGCGATAAGCGAAGAACTTGGTCCCAAGCATCCTCACGCCGTCTCCTTCCTTATAGCGCGTTATAACCGGGAGATCGCCGAGTTGACGATGGGTGAGGAACTTGAGGAAGCTGTCGGCGAGCAGCGTGCAGATCTCCTCGTGCAACAACTTGATTATCTCGATAATCTCTGTGCGGAGGGTGAGCTCACTGAGGCCATTTACACTCCCATGAAGCAGGCAAATGAGCGCATGCTCCGGGCTCTCAAGGAGCGTCAAAAGCGCCATGGACGGCGTAAGAGGGTTCTCCTTAGGCTTGCTCGTGGCTTCAGGGATCGTTTTAGCAAGCGAGGTGTGGAGAAGCGCCAGGCTGTGCCGACGGATATTCGTGCAGCCCGCCAGGAAATGGCACGCTTTTCCCTCGCTTACTTGTCTCACCTCGACCCGAATACGGACGCGGCGCAAAACGCCATTCACTATCTCATTGCTGAGAACCAACGTTTCCTTCTGCTTGCAGACCAGCTTCAGGCTCGTAGAGAAGAAGGAAGCTCCCGCGTGATGTCTTTGGCTGAAGAACAGGATTTGCTCGAGGTCGAGGCACTTCGGTTGGAGCTCGGATGTATCCAGGAGCTTCGTGAGGCCGGCGAGATTACTACCGCTGAGGCTGCGACACTTCGTGACGAGGTATACCTTTTGCAGATGAACCTCTCCGATTACGGCGCGCATTAGTGCTTCGACGACATGGTATCAACCAAGACCTGCAGATACTGCAGATACTGCAAGGTCTGCAGGGCCTGCAAGGTTCGAGTTTTTGAGCAGGTCCTGCAAGGGTTGAGTTTTTGAGCAGGTCCTGCAAGGGTTGAGTTTTTGAGCAGGCCACAACACTAGGACAGCTTGTTCTCGCTGTTTGTCCTGGCGGCCGGATTATCTAGCAGTAGCATGTCTTCGGCTTCTGGAGGAGTTCGGCGCTACCCGTGTGGCCAGCGGGCAGTGAAAAGCGTGCTCCGTGGCCGGACAGAGAGTGCATATTGGTTTCTGCGGGGGGATCCCAAATGAGCCCAGTGCCAAGAAGTGCGGTCTTTTGGTTTCACCTCAATGCCATGCGGCGTTTTTCTTCCTGTAACCGGCTGGTCACCTCGGCAGATTAGGCTATCAACGTTTTGATCCAATAGCTTTGTCGGAAAAGAAAGAATCGCATGCGCACATCCTTCCTTTCAGCTGTCGTAACCCTCTGCCTGCTCGCATCTCCCGTGTCGGCACAAAATCTCTCCTCGGGCCGGGTGGACGGGCTTTTGAGCTCACTGTCCTGGGAAAACTCCTCATCTGCTCCCAGCCAATCCAACGGTTCGTCGGGTGCGGCTGGCTCTGCCGATGCCCCAGCAAACCCCGACGCATCGGCACCAATCACTGATCCTGTTACCGGCGGCACTTGGATGGAAGACTTCGAAGATCGCACGGGTTGGACTGTCCATACCAATGTTCTTCACTCCGGGGAAAAACGCTGGGAAGGGTGGAACTTCGCCACGATCCGTGACTGGACGTGGGCCGTGGGCACAGACAAGCGTCACTACTTCACGCGCGGTGACGGAAAGGTGGCAATAGCTGAGAGTAAGCACCACCGTTTGAAAGCGGGGGAACAGATGACGACGGAACTGACCTCCCCATCAGTCCCTATCACTCCTGGTGTGGCCTACCAGCTTGAGTTCGAATCGCATTACCGTCAGGGATCGAGCGACAACACAGCAAAGGTAGTTCTGACGTTTGATACGGGCGAATCCAAGACGGTTCGGGAGTTTACGAAGGATTCCTTCTCCACCCACGAACAAGTCGGCTTTACTGCTCCCAGCGGTGCACAATCTGTTAGCGCGACGTTCGTTTACGGGAATGCGCAGGACGATTGGTTCTGGGCGATCGATAACGTCACCGTCACCACACCACTACCTGCGGATCCGGGTACGCCTACCGCAGTCGTCGATGTTATCTCCGACACGCATAACGAGAAGAAGTACGGCGATGTGATTGACTTCCTCAACCGGCAGCCAGACCCTGCTGGCGCGATGGTAGTCAATGGGGACTATGTCGATATGGGCTACGCGGAAAACTATGCCAACTTTGCTGCTGATAGAGCTGCGCATCCGCATGCTTCAGGCAGGGAGTACTTTACGATCGGTAACCATGAGATGCTTGGCACGGACGGATCGGATACGTTCCTCCACCGTTACTTGGATATGACCAAGCAGGATCACGTATGGCGCGAAGAAGTTGTCGATGGTCAACCGCTGCTCATGATCTCGACCGAGTTTTACGATGATGTCGCCCGCGACGGAAAAGAGCCCTATGTGGTGCTGTCCGATGCGCAGCTAAATTGGCTCAAGCAGCGTCTCGATTATTGGGAAGGGAAAGGAAAGACGGTCTTTCTCTTCAGTCACCTCGTCCTTCCATACACAGTGACGAGCACGCATTCGCCTTGGTACGGAAACGATTTCGCGGAATTGGGCAAGCTGAATAAAGTCCTCCAAGGGCACGACAACATTGTTATGTTCACTAGCCATACGCATGCTTCACTGACTGCAGGGGATTGGTGGGGTGTCTACCGTGGAGCGGACAAGCACGGTTTCCCGGTTGTAAATACTGGCGCCGTAAAAAACGCAAATCTTCCGGATGGTGACTATGATGAGGAGGTCGATCCCGCACTACCGCAGACAACGGGGCTCCGCGTCAAAACCTATCCTGACCGTGTCCGTGTTGAGGCATGGGACTTTGAAAAGCAGGAAATGATTCGGTTCCATGATTTCCCGATCCACTCGTAGACTCTTGCTGGAGGGATCATTTTCCAACGTGTAGTTTTCGCCCGCTGCACGGTTAGAAAAGGTGATTAGTGAAGGTTGAGAATCTGGTTCGGTTTTTCGCTTTACTTACGTCTGTGCAGTAGCCAGTTTCTACTAGCGTGTATTTGTTGAGGCTTCACATTTTGAGATGTCACAATCTGGCTAGCAGATCGGAGCTGGTAAATCTGAGCTGGTAGCGGACACCCGGGCGGGGCCCGGGCGGGTACGCATGGGATCTCACATCCCTTTCTAGTCCACTTTGTATGCTTGAAAGTAGCTTGTCGACGCCCTGTGGTCTCCGTTTCTTCAACAGTTTCAGGGCTCATTAGCACCTCGAAAGCTGCTGCTGTTCGCGCCTCGTGCGGACTCTAAGAAGTGAAGAAGCACCGATCACTAGTGGCGAGGGGCGCGTGCCACAGACAGCAGCCACTTTTTGGCCGCTTGAAGCAGTGACTAAAGTGTCCGCAATAGAATACTGGTAGCCGGAGACGAAGCGCATGGAAGTTCACCGCTACCAAGGCGTGCACAGAGGAGAATCTCTGCACGAAGGTCTTTTTATGCTGCCGAGAAGTTGGGGTGTCTTCGGACGAGCCAGGTGCGGATCCTGGGCGGGGGAAAGGGAAGTCGATGGAAAGGGAGAGTGAAAGTAAACGGCAGGGAGGTAGACGAAGGAGGAAAAATTACGGAAAAGGCGTACCCAGACTATCTGAGTACGCCTTTGATGACCGGATTCGTGCAGTGGCCGAAAGCAAGGAACGTTGTCGCTTTTAACCCGTGCGAAAACGGCGTGCGCTTAGGTTAAGAATCCACGGTGTTCCTGCTATGCCCGCCGGAACCAACAAATAGCGCTGGGACGACCATCGCTGGCAACATGACTGGGCCAGCAGGAACTCTCGTTTTCAGCGCTGCTATTTATCAGCTTCGCGGTTGCGCAGCGCGCGCTGGAGCCGATCCTGGCCTTCGGCGATAACGCGGTGGAGTGCTGCAGGGTGCTCGGAATCGAGGACAACCTGTGCCGTGTCGACTGTCTCCTGTGACGTGGCGTAGTAGGGGAAGAGGCCTTCGACCATTTGCAGCGCGGTCTCCGAGCTGAAGTTCTTCCACATGCGTGGAGCCAGTGCGAAGTAGTCCTTGGCAAACGGTTCGAGGAGCGGAGCAGATCCTGCAAAGGTGAGGCCCTCCAGCTTGTGCCTGCGCTCCAGGTTGCTCATGGAGCGTGACGTATCGGTCAGCTCCTTCCACACAGCGGTCTTCACGTCCTTCGTGGGGATAGCAGCCCCGGCGCGCCACGCAGAGTTCTGCCCGGAGGCAAGCTTGTCCTCTTCTCGCATCGCCCGGATCTTTTCCTCTGGGGCGTTGATGTCGCCGGCGGCGATGAGGGCAGTAAGGGCCTTCCACTTGAGTTCAGCATCGACCTCAACACCGTCGATGGAGGGCGTTCCCTCGAGGATTGAGCGGAAGAATTCCTTCGCCTCCTCGGTGGGGGTGACAGAGAGGAGCTGGTTGACGAAGGCGACCTGGCGGAAGTCGCGGGTAACCTTTGCTCCTTCGAGCAGGGTCGTTGCCAGGAGGGCGTTGCCCTCTGCTTCGACCCACTCGGGGTCGGAGTAGCGGGTGACGGCCGTCGTCGCCTGCGCCAGGATTTGGCCGAGGACGGCGGTTTCCTTCTCTACCGGGGCGCCACGGCGAACAAGCTCGACGAAGTCGCGGCCACGCATCTTTGTGTTGCGGACCATCTGCCAGGCCGCAGACCAGCACAGTGCGCGGGCCATCGGGTCCTCGATGTCCCCAATGTGTTCCTGGACAAAGGAGAGGGATGCCGGGTCGAGCTCCATGATGGCGTAGGTCAGATCGTCATCGTTGACCAAGACGAGGTCGGCTGCATCCTTACCGATGAACTCGCTGACTTCCTTCGATGCCGAGTCGATGTCTACCTCAACCCGGTCGGTGCGGGTGACCTTCCCGTCGATAAGCGAATACAGACCCACACCGATACGGTGCGTGCGGAACTCACCGTTACCCGGCTGGGCCCCATCCTGCTCAACGGCGAAGGACGTGTACTTTCCGTCCTCTACGGTAAAGGCCGGGCGCAGCGCGTTAACACCGGTGGTCTTCAGCCACTGGTGAGCCCAGTCAGACAGGTCGCGGCCAGAAGATTCCGACAGCGACTGGAGAAGGTCATCGAAGGTGGCGTTGCCGAATGCATGGCGGGCGAAGTGCAGGCGGACGCCGGCGAGGAAGGCATCCTGGCCAACGTATGCCGCCAGCTGCTTCAGCACGCTCATGCCCTTGGCGTAGGTAATGCCGTCGAAGTTCTGCTCCACGGCCTCAATATCGGAGGCATCGGTGGAAATTGGGTGAGTAGTGGGAAGAGTGTCCTGAGCGTAGGCCCAAGCCTTCTCTACCGAGCAGTAGGTAACCCACGCCGTCTTGTACTTGGTGTTGGCGACCATCGCGGTGGCGGCAGACCAGGTGGCAAAGGACTCGTTGAGCCACAGGTCATCCCACCACTGCATGGTGACCAAGTCGCCGAACCACATATGGGCCATTTCGTGCAAAATAGTGTCGCAGCGGCGCTCGTAGCGGTACTCCGTCGGCTTGGATGTGAAAACGTACTCATCGCGGAAGGTCACGCAGCCGGCGTTTTCCATCGCGCCCATGTTGTATTCAGGGCAGAAAACCTGGTCATATTTGTGGAACGGGTACATGACACCGAAGACCTGATGGTAGAAGTCGAATCCCTGCTTCGTCTGATCGAAGAGAACGTCGGCATCCAGTGCCTCGGCGATCGACTGCCGGCAGTAAATGGATAGTGGAATGGTCAGTTCGTCTGCCTGGCCGACGTGCGGGCCGTATTGGCCTTCGGGTGTCTCGGGATGCTTGGTCAGGGGTCCCGTCCAGGAATCCTTGACCTCGAAGTACGGGCCAGCGATGAGGGCGACAAGGTAGGTGGACAGGCGGTAATCAATAGTTGAGGTGTGGGTGGCCTTGCCGTCCCTCACATGTGTCTCAACAGGTGCGTTGGTGACAATGACGAAGTCATCAGGGGTGACGACGGTCAGATCGTATGTTGCCTTTAGATCCGGCTGGTCGAAGCAGGCAAACATGCGCTTGGCGTCGGCGGCCTCGAACTGTGTATACATGTACACGCGGTTATCGGCGGGGTCGACAAAGCGGTGAAGTCCCTGACCGGAGTGGGAGTACACAGCATCAGCGGTGATCTGAAGGGTGTGCTCGCCTTCAGTCAGACCGGTTAGGACAATGCCGTGCTCCTCGTCGTAGCCGGCATCGTTGAGAGTCAGTGCTTTGGCGGTGATGTCCTCACCGTCGAGGAGCACCTCGGTGACGTTTTTTGCACGCAAGTCAATGAACGTGTCGCCGGACTTTTTCACCTTGAAGCGGGCTGTGGTGATGGAGCTGAAGGTTTCCTCGCCGGTGGTGAGGTCGAGGTGAATGGTGTAGTGCTCGACGTCGAGCATGTCACTGCGGTGTTGTGCCTCTTTCTTTGTGAGGTTAACCGAGGTCATGGGTATCCTTTCGTGTCCAGTGAGTGCGTGCTGCGGCAGCATAAAAAGCCTGCCTCTTGTTCTGTGGCCTAACTGGTGGCAAAAGCGCGTACAAGCTTCGCTTTGTCAGTGCTATCGCGTAAACCAATCCAGATGCGAGCCATCCCCTTAAGGGTAGCGCTTGGATGTCCCAAAATGAGGAAGTTTCGGGCCAGATCTGGGGAGAGCGTGAACACAGATTCAATCACGTTTCGGCGGGTTTCCAACGGAAGCGCGAGAAGACAGGTGAGACAGCGCTGAGACAATGCTTCATCTGCGCGGAATCTCCTTGTCTGCCAGGGAAATAAGGGAGACGGAGAAACAGCTTCCTGGTCACCTCGCACGGAAGAAGCAGTGGTTTTCCCCAGTCTGGCAAAGCGGTCTAGAATGCGTGTCTCGGAACGTTGCTGATGGTGGCTGCGAGCCTCCAGTGCGTCGAGGGTGGGATCCGCAAAGCGAAACGACGTGGCGATGGAGTAGCCAGTAAACGGATTGATAAAACCAGCGCGGGAGCCATAGGGGACATGCGGCCCTGTGTACGCTCGAGGGGCCAGAGGAATGAACACGTCGGTGCCAGTGCGGCCGTTGCCGCAAGCGCCGTCATTGTTACCGCTACTGCTACAGTTGTTGCCCCTGCGCCCTTTACTGGGAGTTCGCGTGGCAAGGATGGTGTCCTGCTGGAGGTAATCGCCGTTTGCCAGCGGCACCGTGTAGAGAAAATGATCCGGTTCATCTGTGCGGAAGTCCATGAACACTGTCTCGTGTTGACCCCGCTGGTAACTATCAGTCGCAACCTGGACTGGCGTTCCGCTGGAAAAGAGGTCCCGCGTACCGCGTGCGTCGATGACAATGTCTGCTCCTAAGTCCTCGGCGGTGACGCTATCGGCATCGACGGCTTCGCGGTGAACGGGAAAAGTCGTAAGCGCCTTCCATACACGGGGATTGTCAAGGACGAGATAGTCGCGGTTGAGACAGATCCGCTGCCTGTCGTGTGTGTAGACGACAGGTGAAGAAACGGATTGCTCTGGCAGGGATGCCGCCCAGTGGGGGAGCTCATCGGCAAAAACGCTGAGGACATGCGTCGGTGGTGGTTGCGGATCCCACCCGGCCACCTGCCACCCGCGTACCGACGCGCGGTGTGCGATGGCGAGACCAGCGGGGCCTAGTCCGATAACGGCGAGTTTCATGGCTTGATTGTAGGTGCCACATGCGGGGACGTGGCAAAATACTGCTTCTACACATGCCTCTGCACGCCGAAGTGGAGATACTCCAGGGACAACGCTTCTGGGCAGCGAGTTCCTATGCACGGTGGTCTTCGGTGCGGGGTGTGCGCACTGAAGTCAGATGTCGATGCCACAATCCGATGTCACAATCCACAGTGCATCCAAATGGTCCGCCATCTGTTTCGCCCCTCCCAGGTCCATGCGCCCGTCGGGAAACATCAACGAGGCGACAGAGTGCGCTGTTTAGGTGCAGTATCGATATTGCGTAGCGATGGCGCCTTCGCCCTCAGGCACCTGCCGTCGTGGCTAGGGGTTGCTTTGGCGGTGTTGTACACTGTATCGCCGTGATTGTTACGCAGGATTTAGAGGTACGTGTCGGTGCCCGGACACTTCTGACGGCTCCGGGGCAGCATCTTCGTGTGCAGCCCGGCGACAGAATCGGGCTGGTGGGCCGCAACGGTGCGGGAAAGACCACCACCATGCGTATTCTCTCCGGAGAGACGGAACCCTGGCGGGGTTCTGTCAAGCGTTCCGGAGATATCGGCTACCTGCCACAGGATTCCCGCGAAGGAAATATTGAGCAGACGGCACGTGACCGCGTCCTTTCCGCCCGTGGCCTGGGGGAGATTAAGACCTCAATGGAGCGCCAGCAGGAGATCATGGAGACAACCATGGACCCCAACAAGCAGGCCAATGCCATTAAGAAGTATTCCCGGTTGGAGGAACGCTACCACTCCCTCGGCGGTTACGAAGCAGCAGCAGAAGCTGCACGGATCTGCGACTCCTTGGGGCTTCCGGCCCGTGTACTCGACCAGCCCCTGAAGACGCTGTCCGGTGGTCAGCGCCGACGCGTGGAGCTGGCGCAGATCCTCTTCGGATCCACGGCCGGTTCCGGGAAGTCGACGATGACTCTGCTTCTCGACGAGCCGACCAACCACCTGGATAGTGACTCAATTTCCTGGCTACGTGAATTTCTCCGCAAGCACGAGGGCGGACTCCTCATGATTTCCCACGACGTGGAGCTTCTCAAAGCCGTGTGCAACAAGATCTGGTTCCTCGACGCTGTGCGTGCTGAGGCAGACGTGTACAACATGGGGTGGGACAAGTACGTTGATGCCCGGGCAACGGACGAAGCGCGCCGCAGGCGGGAGCGCGCCAACGCGGAAAAGAAAGCTGCTGCGCTGCTCAAGCAGGCGGATAAATTGGGCGCGAAGGCGACGAAGGCCGCCGCAGCCAAGCAGATGCGGGCGCGCGCAGAAAAGATGGTTGCCCGGACCGATGAGGTGCGTCAGCACGACAAAGTCGCCCATATTTCCTTCCCGGATCCGGCTCCGTGCGGCAAAACCCCGCTTAATGCCACAGGCTTGACCAAGATGTACGGCTCGCTTGAGGTGTTTGCGGGCGTGGATCTCGCCGTGGATAAGGGCTCCCGTGTGGTGATCCTCGGCTTCAACGGCGCAGGTAAAACGACGCTGCTGAAACTTCTCGCCGGTGTTGAGCGCACCGACGGCGAAGGCGGTATCGTCCGCGGTCATGGCCTGAAGATTGGCTACTTTGCCCAGGAACACGACACCATCGATCAAAATGCGACGGTGTGGGAAAACACGATAGCCGCCTGTCCCGATGCCGACGAGCAGCAGCTGCGCAGTCTGCTCGGTGCCTTCATGTTCTCTGGCGACCAGCTGGAGCAACGCGCGGGAACTCTCTCGGGCGGTGAGCAGACCCGTCTCGCGCTGGCCACGCTTGTTTCCTCCCGTGCCAATGTTTTGCTTCTCGACGAGCCGACGAACAACTTGGATCCTGTCTCGCGCGAGCAGGTGCTCGATGCGCTGCGCACGTACAAGGGCGCCGTCGTCCTCGTGACGCACGACCCAGGTGCTGTGAGGGCGCTTGATCCTGAGCGTGTCATCATCCTGCCTGATGGCACCGAGGATCTGTGGAACGATGAGTACATGGAAATCGTCGAGCTGACTTAGCTCTTTGCCGCCGTGTCCAGGAACTTATGCGGCTCCGAAAGATGAAGCAATGAGGAAGTGAGTTGTTTATAAAAAGGCTGCAGCCGAACGAAAAAATTCGGTTGCAGCCTTTTTCTTTGTGGCCGTCGCCGCGCTATATAAGGGCTCTACAAACTAATTGCGGAACCCGTGGACAGGCGCGGGGATGAACCCGCCACGGGAGACGAAGGCTTCTGCCGATTTCTGGCCCACCTCGATGACCGGTGCGTAGCCCAGGAGACCGCCGAAGTCCACGTCGTCGCCCACGGTGGCACCTGGAACGGGGATAACGCGGACTGCGGTTGTTTTATGGTTCATCACGCCGATGGCTGCCTCATCGGCAATCATCGCAGAAATCGTGGAGGCCGTCGTGTCGCCCGGAATCGCGATCATGTCGAGCCCGACAGAGCAAATGCACGTCATAGCCTCGAGTTTCTCGATCCGGAGAGTACCTGCCCGGACGGCATCGATCATGCCCTTATCTTCAGACACAGGGATGAATGACCCCGAGAGACCACCAATGCGCGAGCAGGCCATGAGACCACCCTTCTTTACGGCATCGTTAAGCAGCGCCAATGCTGCCGTCGTGCCGTGGGTACCGACCTGTTCCAGGCCCATGTGCTCAAGGATGTGGGCGACGGAGTCGCCCTGTTCAGCCGTAGGCGCAAGCGAGAGGTCGACGATGCCAAACGGCACGCCAAGTCGCTCCGAAGCCATCGTGCCGACGAGCTGGCCAGCACGGGTGATCTTAAAGGCAGCGCGCTTAATTTCCGCCGCCACCTGATCGAGTGTGGCACCCTCCAGCGTGCCGATGGCACGATCGACGACACCGGGGCCGGACACCCCGACATTGATCACCACATCGGCTTCTTCCACGCCGTGGAAAGCTCCTGCCATGAACGGGTTGTCGCTGACTGCATTGGCAAAAACAACGAGCTTCGCGCAGGCGATAGCAGAGGCATCCTTCGTGGCTTCGGCGGCATCCTTGATCACGGTGCCAAGCAGCTTCACAACATCAATGTTGATACCGGCGCGGGATGAACCGACGTTGACTGAGCCACACACGATATTTGTTTGTGACAGTGCTCGTGGCATGGATTCTATGAGGCGCTTTTCGCCTGCTGTCAACCCCTTGTCGCACAGTGCGGTGTAGCCGCCGATGAAGTCGACTCCGACTTCAGCAGCAGCCTTATCCAGCGCCTCTGCGATGAGAACGGGATCACCGTCAACGGCGGTCGCGAGGATGCCGACTGGGGTGACAGAAATGCGCTTGTTGACAATCGGAATGCCGAGCTCGTCCTCAATTCCCTCACACACGGGAACCAGGTCGTGGGCGGTGCTGACGATGTGCTCGTAGACCGCGTCGGCGGTCTCCTGCATCGTCGTGCGAATGCAGCCAAGGAGGTTAATGCCCATGGTGACAGTACGGATATCGAGCCGCATCCGCTCAACCATGTTGATCGTCTCGAGGATGTCCGAGGAATTGGTTACTAGGGGAGAGGCATGTAGCGGTGTATTCATAACAGGTCCCCTATACACGGTGCATAGCGGTGAAGATGGCCTCGGACTGGACGCGGATCACGACCTTTTGGCTATCTCCCACTCCGGACATGTGTTCTTTAAGGTCAGCGATGTTAGTACCGTCGTCACATTCCCCATGCAAAATCATGGTGAAGTAGCCATCCATGATCGTCTGGCTGATGTTCAAAATATTCACATTCTTTTCTGCAAGTGCCGTGGTTACGGCGGAGACGATGCCAGTATGATCTGGGCCCGTCACGGTGATAATCGCGATCATGAAAAATGAGTATAACCCCCTGACGTGAGAATTATGCATTGGGGGATTCTTCGCTCAAGCGACCATCCTGTTCGTGCGCACACCATACGAGGGTAGTAAAGGCGTGCACAGCATACGACGAGGGTAGTAAAGGCGTGCACAACAAACGAGGGTAGGAAAGGCGTGCACAGGGCGGACCCAATTCGCTCCGATTAGCTTCTCGCGCCCGTGTGCTTTACATTGGCCACCGTGAAGGAATTTGATGACCTACCCGTTCAAAAGGATGAGCCCGTCACGCGAGCACGGCAGCGCCACGGCGGAACCTCACGTACACTCGCCTGGCTTCTCGACGATCTCATCACCATCCCGGGCACGAACCGTCGCGTCGGACTTGATCCACTCGTGGGGCTCGTCCCCGGCGCCGGCGATATTGTCACCATGGTTGCAACTGGTTCGACGCTTATCGACGGCCTCCGGTACCGGGTCCCATTACTGGTTCTGCTCAGGATGATTGTCAACATGGGGCTGGACTCACTCATCGGAAGCATCCCCCTTGTCGGTGACGCGTTCGACTTTTTGTTTAAGGCAAATCGGCGCAATGTGGCGCTTTTGGAAAATGCGATCGCCGATGGAAACCAGGCCAAGATGAGTGCGAAGAGGTACTTCATTGTGGTGGGAGTCCTTGTTGTCCTCGCATTCGTAGCCGTCCTCGCTCTCATCATTTGGCTCATCGCCTTCATAGTTGGACAGATCGGCTGGTTCTAGAGGAGGTGGCGAGCAGATCCATTTTCTTTTGGTCTCGCTTCGCATCGTCTCGCTAGGGGTAGACACACGGAAGGGGCCTCGTTACAACAGGTAACGGGGCCCCTTCTGCGACGGTGGATGGAGACGTCGAAAAGCGGAGATAACCTACCAGTTCTTGTTCCGTTCAAGATCAGCCTCAGTCGGCTTCACAGCTGGAAGACCAGTGACGAGCTTGTGAATGCCCCACAGAGCAAGGAACACAGGAATTCCCAGGTAGGGGGTGAGTATTGCCAGGAAGTCCTCTCCCGCAGCGACAGGACCGATCGCCTGCCCGATGACAACACCGAAGCACAGCACGAGCGCCACGATTGCACCGAGCGGGAAGAAGGGACTCTTGTAGGGGAGAGATTCCAGCGGAACGTTCTGAGCACGGAGAGCCAAACGGAATTTATAGTGCGACCAGGAGATGCCGATCCACGTGATAAAGCCCGCGAGAGCGGAGAGGGTGAGCAGGAAGGTGTAGGCTGTGCCGTCTCCAACAATGGAGGTAATAAAACCGGTCATACCGACAACCGTCGTTGCACACAGTGCGCGAAGGGGCACTCCGTGGGATGTCAGCTTGGCAAAGAATTGTGGAGCCTGCCCCTCGGTGGCCAAAGCGTACAGCATGCGCGTGGAAGCGAACAGCCCTGAGTTACCGGCGGAAAGTACCGACGTTAGGATCACAGCGTTCATGAGAGCAGCGGCGAAGGCAACGCCAACGCGGTCAAAAACAAGCGTGAACGGGGAGATCGCGATGTTCGATTCCGAAGCGTTGAGCAGGTTCGGATCTGTGTACGGAATGAGGAAGCCGATGACTGCGATGGCTCCAATATAGAAGATCATGATGCGCCAAAAGATCGTGCGGATTGCCTTCGGGATTGTTTCCTCAGGATTCTCCGCCTCCCCCGCAGCCACACCCACGAGCTCTGTCCCCTGGAAGGAATAACCTGCGGCGATGAACACCATGAGGATACCGAAGCCGCCGTTAACAAAGGGAGCCTCGCCTGTGGTCCAATTTTCTAGCGCAGACTCCGCGCTGAAGAAAATTCGGATGATCATGAAGGTTCCCAAGGCCAGGAACACTAACACGGTGACGACCTTGATAAGTGCGAACCAGAATTCACTTTCACCGTAGGCCCGTGAGGAAAGCGCATTGATAAGGAATATCGCAGCTAGGAAGACTACAGACCAAATAATCGATGGCACCTCCGGAAACCAGTACTTCATCACAAGTGCGGCAGCGACAAGCTCTGCAGCAACGGTGATCGCCCAGTTGAACCAGTAGTTCCACCCCATGGCGAAGCCGAAGCTGGGGGAGACGAACCGGCGTGCATACTCCTGAAACGAACCGGCTACCGGGAGGTAGGCAGCCATCTCACCAAGGGACTGCATGATGAGGTACACCATAATGCCGATCAGTGCATACGCCACGAGCGCGCCACCAGGACCAGCCTGAGAAATAGTCGTGCCCGAGGCGACGAAAAGGCCGGTACCGATTGCGCCACCGATAGCGATCATATTGAGGTGCCGGGCTTTCAACCCCCTCTTAAGCTGGCTTTCCGCCTGTTCAGTCATAGTTAAGTCACTTTCCGCGTGAGGGTAGATAATCTATTGATTGTCGGTGTGTTTGTGCCGAATGTCAAAGAGCACCACCCGCCCCCTTGGGAGAAACGATTCGAGTGGGTGCATGAAGGAACGGCAAGCTACTGACAGTAACGGACAAACGAGGCTAACAGCCCATTTGAGTACGTAGTATCCACTGTGGGAAGGGTGGCCACGATTGCGTCGTAGTCCTCCTTGTGGAAGTACCCGTAATCCATGTAGAAGTTCATTCGAATCTGCATGGATGCAGGATCCATCTCGGCGTGGAATTGGGCTGCCCACGTGTGTTCCCCGTACCGGAAAATCTGCACGGGGCAGGTTGGCCCCTCGGCGAGGAGAACACACGACGAGTCGAGCAAAGTGATGTTCTCGGTGTGCCCCGTCAGTGCCTGGAACGTATCAGGGAAAGAGGAAAGCAGGGGATCCCTCTTCCCATCTTCTGTCAGGTGGACGACTGTACCCCCCGATTCCTCGGGGTGGGTGCGCCCGACGCTTCCACCAAGTTCGGACGCGACGAAACCAGCACCGAAACAGATAAAGATTGAAGGGAGCTCGCAATCAATGAGTGTACGGAGCTGCCCCATAATGTGAATCTGTTTGGGGGTATGCAGCTTGTCGGTGATATTGAAGGGGCTGCCACCGACGATGACGCCGTCGTAACCGTCGAGGGGTGGAAGGACATCCTCTGTGCTATCCAGTTGCACCTGGGTGAGTTCGTCGCGGCTCAGCCCTGTGGCCTGGAGGAAATCCTTATACTCCTGCGCGACAACACCGTCACCGGTGCGCGGCGACACTAAAAGGAATGAAGACATGCAGGATATCCTACTTGTCCCTCATTTCGGCTTTGCTGTGGGGTGAACTAGTTCTCACGCACAGCACGCTCAGCCAGCCCCAGAACGTCCCGGAGGAGATCCGGATCTTCTCCCATCGACAGTCGCGAGATAAGCCCGTCCAGGATCGTCTCAAGGAATGCGCGATGGACCTCTACACCATGCGCATCCCGATGAGACTCTGAGGGGGTGGATGCGAGACGTTGACGCAGAGCCGAATCGACGATTTCCTGTTGGTCCTGCCAACGCTCCCGGAACCCGGGATCCGTGCGGACAAGGCGAACGACTTCCAACCGAGTAGCAAGCCAATCGTGTCGTTCGGGGTGGTCGAGAATCTCATGCATGACTTGTACTAATCCGGCGGAGGAAATGACGTCGGCCTGTCGCTGTGCATCCTCTCGGGCGAGGGCGAAGAAAAGCCCCTCCTTATCGTCGAAATGGTGGAAGATTGCACCGCGGGACTTTCCCGTTGCCCCTTCCAAACGGCGAACGGTGGCTCCTTCGTAGCCATATTGGCCAAAACAACGGCGTGCTCCGTCGAGTATTTCTGCTCGGCGATTATGCAGATCTTCTTCGGAAACGCGTGGCACGATGTGTAAAACCACCTTCTAATTCGGGTAACAGTATTGATTAACTTAGTGAAGTGTCAGTTTGGCGTGGCGCAACACCCGCCGCTTGACGCGTTGATCAGCAAGTTGTCGGGATAATCCGGTGCTGGGAGCGAGCGACATCCGTGGGGGACCTGAAAGTCTCAGATGTGGCAGTCGCACGATTCGGCACTGATCAAAACGAAAGAATACAAAATGCTCCACGTGCGTCGGTTTGTGGGGAGTGGATGGAGAGAAAATGAACAGGAAAGGGGGAGACGGGGCTTTCCGTCTCCCCCTTTCCTGCTGTATAGAAGCGTGCGGATGTCAGCCGTGAGCTGGTATCACACACTCCGGACTAGCTGCAGAGATTACTGCTCGCCCTTAGCCATGGAACGCAGGACGTACTGCAGGATGCCACCATGTCGGAAGTAATCGGCCTCACCGGGTGTATCGATGCGGACAACAGCGTCGAATTCGACCTTCTCACCGGACTCCTTCGTTGCAGTCACGTGGACGGTGGAAGGAATCTCGCCGTCGTTAAAGGCCGTGACACCGGTGATGTCGAACGTTTCCGTTCCGTCGAGGCCGAGGGACTCGTGGGACTCACCAGCTGGGAACTGCAGCGGGATGACACCCATACCGATGAGGTTCGAGCGGTGGATGCGCTCGAAGGACTCAACGATAACGGCCTTTACACCGAGGAGGTTAGTGCCCTTAGCGGCCCAGTCACGGGAGGAACCGGAACCGTATTCCTTGCCACCGAGGACAACGAGCGGGGTGCCGGCCTTCTTGTAGTTGACAGACGCATCGTAGATGAATGCCTGCGGGCCACCCTCCTGGGTGAAGTCGCGGGTGTAGCCACCAGCAACGTCGACAAGCTGGTTGCGAAGGCGGATGTTTGCGAACGTACCACGTACCATGACCTCGTGGTTACCGCGACGGGAGCCGAAGGAGTTGTAGTCCTTACGCGCAACGCCCTTGGAATCGAGGTACTGGGCGGCCGGAGTGCCGGGCTTGATGGCCGAGGCGGGGGAGATGTGGTCGGTGGTGACCGAATCGCCGAGCTTCACCAGGACACGAGCGCCGGAGATATCCTGAACAGGCTCCGGATCCTTCGGCATACCGTCGAAGTACGGTGCCTTGCGCACGTAGGTGGAGTCCTCGTCCCATGCGAAGGTGTCGCCCTCCGGGGTATCGAGGTTCTGCCACTGCTCGTCACCCTTGAATACGTCGGCGTAGTCAGCCTCGTACATTTCGCGGGAGATAGCGGACTGGATGGTGGATTCGATTTCCTCCGTCGTCGGCCAGATGTCCTTGAGGTAGACGTCGTTGCCTTCCTTGTCCTGGCCCAGGGGCTGGGACTCGAAGTCAAAGTCCATCGTGCCCGCGATGGCGTACGCGATGACGAGCATCGGGGAAGCAAGGTAGTTCATCTTCACATCGGGGGAGATGCGACCCTCGAAGTTGCGGTTACCGGAAAGAACTGCGGTAGCAGCGAGATCGTTCTCGTTGATGGCCTGCGAAACCTCAAGAGGCAGCGGGCCGGAGTTGCCGATGCAGGTGGTGCAACCGAAGCCAGACAGGTAGAAACCGAGCGCTTCAAGGTCCTTCCACAGGTCCGCACGCTGGTAGTAGCCGTCGACGACCTGGGAGCCGGGAGCACAGATGGTCTTAACCCACGGCTTAGAGGTGAGCCCCTTCTCCACGGCCTTACGTGCAACGAGGCCAGCGCCGATCATCACGGACGGGTTGGACGTGTTCGTGCAGGAGGTGATGGAAGCGATGGCGACCATACCGTGGTCGAGGGTGTACTCGCCGCCGTTCTGGGAGGTGACGGTGATCGGGTTCGACGGGCGGCCCTTCGCACCCACAGCGAGGGTTTCGCCGTGTCCCTCACCAGACTTGTTCAGATCCGTGACCTGGACGTTGTTCTCGATGTTGCCACCCTCGTTGGCCATCCGCTTGGCGGGCTTGGAATCGTCCATGCACACCTCATCCTCGGTGTAGTTGGCGAGGTCCTTGCGGAACTGCTCCTTGGCCTCGCTCAGCAAGATACGATCCTGCGGTCGCTTCGGGCCAGCGATGGACGGGACAACGGTAGAAAGGTCGAGCTCGAGGTACTCAGAGTACTCGGCTTCTTCCGTATCGTCATCGAGCCACATGCCCTGGGCCTTTGCGTATTCCTCCACGAGAGCGCACTGCTCATCGGAGCGTCCGGTCAGCCGCAGGTAGTCGATCGTAACCTCGTCGATGGGGAAGATCGCACACGTGGAGCCGTACTCAGGGCTCATGTTGCCGATCGTGGCACGGTTAGCAAGCGGAACCTGCTTCACGCCACTGCCGTAGAATTCAACGAACTTCTGCACGACTCCGTGCTGACGCAGCATGTCCGTGACGGTGAGCACGACATCCGTTGCGGTCACACCTGCGGGGATCTCGCCCGTCAGCTTGAAGCCGACGACCCGCGGGATAAGCATCGAAACGGGCTGGCCAAGCATTGCGGCCTCGGCCTCGATTCCGCCGACTCCCCAGCCGAGGATGCCCAGGCCGTTTTCCATCGTGGTGTGGGAGTCCGTACCGATACACGTATCTGGGTACGCGAGTCCCTCGTTGTCGAAAACGAGGCGTGACAGGTACTCGATGTTCACCTGGTGAACGATGCCCGTTCCCGGAGGAACAACGCGGAAGTTAGAGAAGCTCTTGGAGCCCCAGCGCAGGAACTGGTAGCGCTCCTCGTTGCGCTCGTACTCAATCTTTACGTTCTCGGCGAGGGCGTTCTGGTCACCGAATGCCTCCACGATAACGGAGTGGTCGATGACCATTTCTGCCGGGTTGAGCGGGTTAACCTGATCCGGATTGCCACCCAGATCCTTCACAGCCTCGCGCATCGTGGCAAGATCCACTACACAGGGGACACCCGTGAAGTCCTGCATAAGAACGCGGGCCGGGGTGAACTGAATCTCCGTGGAAGGTTCAGCCTTGGGGTCCCAATTGGCGATTGCCTTGATGTGTTCTTCGGTGGTGTTCTTGCCGTCTTCATTGCGCAGCAGGTTCTCACCAAGAACCTTAAGCGAATACGGGAGTTTCTCCATCCCTGGGACAGCGGAAAGCGCGAAGTAATCGTAGGTTTTGTCACCTACGGTTAGCTGCGTTTTTGCCCCAAACGAGTTCTTTGAGGTAGCCATAAGCGTTTAACAGACTCCTTATGTCGATCTTCACCAGTGCACTATTTTCACATGAGGCCAGTAAACCGGCGGTTTGGGCCATTGAAGGCTGCATCCGGTCTCGGTTCTGGGCTACTCCACCGGCAGGCTGTTCGGCGAGACACCGCAGTAGTCGAACTGGCTCACTACAAACAATAATAACAGTACGGGCGTTCTGGTTCTGGATGTGGGGCTAAACGTGGCTAAATTCACGGATTTCCCCCTTTGTCTAGCCCCGTGTGGGGTGGATTTCCCACGTTTTGAAGCCTCCGCTCTCAGAATTGCTGGTGATCACACCCCCACAGCGTTCAATGTTGCGGGGAATGAGACGGCCCAGCAGCGGGTACTGCAACCGCACGGGCGCGGTAACCGATTGCCGGCCCATAAAGTTAGCTGAAAAGCTAGCCCGCAAAGCCGCTCATATTTATCCCATCCCGAAGCACACCAGAAGATGGAGCCACCAATACCAAAAAGACAGTGGACTAAAGGGAGGACTAATAGAAAGTGGCCTGAGAGAATAAGACCTTAAAGTATTAAAGGGACAGCGGGGGAAAGAATAAAGGAGGAAAGAATAAAGGAGGAAATAGGAGAAGGAATAAACGGGAGAATAGCTATGTGGTGATCTGTGGACCCACGGGAGACCAGTGATAAGCGACATCAGCGACATGTCTAGGCCGGTCTGCGATGTCGGCATGCGATGTCGGCTGGCGACCCGCTAGAATAGGGCAACCAGGGGCACCTGAAAGGCTGTCCCGAAAGACCGCCATGCATGATGGATCCGCTGCGGTGGAATGACTGCAGGTCTGTGTACTGTGGTCTTGCTGACGTTGACCGGCAGCGCTACAAGTAATCGACAGCATGTGAACAAGACGGAAAGAGAGCTGGTAGTGATTCCAGAGGACGTGGATATCAATGAACTGGTTCATGAGCTCGATGCTGATGGCGTATACATTGGTTCACTTGCGGATCAATACCCAAGCATGGAAGAGCAGCTCATCGCTGTCACACAGAAGGCTGAAGAGCAAGGGATCGGCGATATGAAAATCGCCTTCATTGACCAAACGCCCGCTCATACTGCTGATTTACGAGATATTGCGCAGGAGTTACTCAACAACACGGGGGCAGATCTGGTCCTTGTTCGTAATCCGATGTCTGGTGCCGTCGTCTCCACTGATGTCTCCCGTGCGACTCTTGAGGCTGCTCAGTATCATTTCCTTGCCGATCCCGATTACGTACGCGCCTCTAACTTCTTCGTCGATTATGTGTCATCCAGTAGTATCCCGTGGGCGCTCGTTGGAATCGTCGTTCTCATTGGGCTAGTGCTGGTTGCTGCCGGTACCTGGTTCTTCGCCCGCCGTTCGCGGCCTGCCTAACAAGATCTCCTCGCCGGAGAAATATTCCGTTAGCAGATAAAACAGCCACCTCGTGCATGCAACTCATGCATGCGGGAGCGATGAGCCAGAGCGGTACCGAGTGGATTTGCTCGATTCGATTTCTTCGCTGACTATTACGTGCTTGATTTACTCGTTACGACCAGGCCCCTTCGGGCAAATGATGAAAGTGTGCGTGTTGCTGGAGCAGGAAAGGCACGTGAGGCTGGGGGACAAAGGGCGTTCAGATAAGGGGATAGGAGTGCAGCTAGTGAGCAGCGACGGCATTCACGGTTGAGCACGCTCAACGCCCACAAAAAGAAGACCATGTATCACCAACATGGATCATCAGTGTGGAAACTCGCCCCACGAGTAATGCACATCACAGCCCCGCTGGAGGGCTTAAGAAACACTCGTCGCTAAAAGCAACGTTCGCGGTTCGCGTAATGGTGCGGGCGCGGTCGCGTTGTGGTGTGCCGCAGTGTGCCACAGCCAAAAGTTCGTCAAGCCTGAAACCTTTACAATTGCAGCGAGAGAGTGACGGCCAGTGCTCGCTATACCTCTCGCGCCAGTGGGAGCTGGAAAAAATATAGCCGGAAAAACGGCCACAAACCGAGCTCCGCATGGCCTGCTGACGCGGAAGCAAGAACACACCCTTTACCAAAAACTCTCAAGTTTAAGTTCAAGGTTTAACGGCGCGTCGCCATTATAGTGACCAAAATCACATAACGACTTGATAACGGAAAGGTGCCAGGTAGAACGGGTGTTGGTCATGTTTCGGAGTTTGCCTTATGTGAAAATCGTGGTTGACGTTCCCAAATTTGACCAAAGTGAATTAACCTAAGCGTAGTCGGCTCACGAGGCGACGAATAACTCAACAAAATCAACCATCACTTGCGATACATAGTCAGGTTCATGTACTTGACTTGAGTGATTTGGGAGTAGCACTTTCGGCCAGTGGGGAAGCTTGCATGAAAGGCACAACCATTTCTCGCATGGCGGTTGCAACACTGAAGCAGGTTTTTCACCGGGATTCACGAAGCGTACGTACTCTCGCTGAGTGAGCGAACGTGGAAGAACGGGCGAGTTCCGTGTAGCGAGGCCGTCATATTTTCTTACCCAGTAGCGCACGTGGGGTGGGCTTGTGAGCTACGCGTCTAATCGGGGAACCGGCGATTCCTGCACACGCGTGTACGGCCTGTGCTTCGCAGTTTCTGGTCTGCGATCCCGCACAGTACAGCGCGCACAATAACTGAAGCCTTGTCAAGATTGGACGATGTCGGGTCTTTTCACCGTGAGTACGCGTCTTACGCGCAACTGCGGGCTGTACTCCAGTGGTGGTGGGTGTTCTTGCACACCACATGCTGCTGGTACAGCCGGGGTATGCTCACGGCGCGGTCGAACGCGCGCTGTGAAAGGTCGGTCTCCATCTCAATGAGGTTTCGAAAGTAAGAGGAGACCTCGTGGTTTGCTTTTCTCCAGTCCGTCGACTGAAAAAACGCGCCGTTTCAATCGGTGCGGTGAGCATCATAACGATGATGGCTGCTACCAACGTACCTGTTGCATCGACCCAAGATATCGATGCCAGTCAGCTGACACAGTTGGCGACTCAGCTATCAAGCGCCGTTTCAGACATTTCCGCGCTTGAGGCTCAGATGGGTGGCCTGCAAGAAGCCGTTAATCAAGCCCTCGTGGATCTGAAGGATGCACAGATCATTGCCGAGGCGGCCCGGCAAAATGCTGCAGCGGCAAATCAGGAGCTTGATGAGGCAACGTTGGAGGTCTCCAACGCCCAAGATCGGCTCGACGAACTAGCTCGCACCGCCTATCGACACGGCTCAACAAGTGCACACTCATCGATGCTCTCATCCAGTAGCGATGCCAAGCGTGAGCTTGACAGGTTCACATTCCTACGACGCCAGACGGCAGAACAGCGCGGTGTCGTTGATGCGCTGGATGCAGAACGGACAAAGAAGGCCAACAAGGAGTCCGCTCTTCGCGCAGCTCAACAAGAGGCTGAGCAGCGAGAACGGGATGCGCTCGCGGCGGAACAATCTGCCAAGGATGCAATTGCGCAGCATACGCTCGAGCTGTCTGCAAAGCAGAACGAGCGGCAGCAGCTACTCGATCAGGCCCGCGAGGTAAAACAGGAGATCGATCGGCTCAAGGGGCTACGCGCGGGTGAGACGAATGAGATCGGCGCGCAGGTTCTTCCCAGCAATCAAGGCGTGACCGATCCAGGTGCTGATACTGCTGCTCCGGCTCCGATCCGCGAGGCAGACCAGACGGCGACTTCTGCAGCGCCCCAACCTGAGACAGGCTCGGATGCACCAGGGTCTTCCGCAGCTCCTCAGGCCGACAATTCCAACGGTGGAGCCACGGCAACCGCAAATGGGAACGTGGATGCACAACTGGTAGGTGGAGCAGCCGATGGGGAACAGGGTTCGTCCGCCTCAGGGTCTAGTGTTCCGGAGGTTGCAGATCGCGTAGGCGGCGGGGCACCGGCTCCTCGTGAGATTGATTACTTGCAGCTGGCCAACACCGCAGTTAACACCGCTCAAGCTGTTGTTGATTCTGGTCTCCTGGATCCGGGAACACTGGATGACCCCTTTAAGACAGTCGATGCCCTCGGCAACGTACTCCCTGCTCTCTCCGGTTCCTCCTCATTGAGTTCCACGACGGCTGATGTCGCCTCGGGCAACGGTGGTACCTCTGGCAACGCCACGACGGAGTCGGACCTGCTCGATGCCCTGACTAATTTGGGCAATTCCGGTCTCTCGGATGAGTCGAATGGAGCCGGAAAGTACTTGGATCTCGGCACCATGGAGGATCTCTCCGACAAGGCGTCGTCGGCTATCACCGGCTCAAAGAATCAACGCATCGAGACGGTTATTGCCCGTGCGAAGAGCCAGCTTGGTACTCCCTACGCGTGGGGTGGCGGTAATGCATCCGGCCCAACAAAGGGAATTCGCGACGGTGGAGTCGCGGACACGTATGGCGACTACAACAAGGTTGGTTTCGACTGCTCCGGGCTTGTGCTTTATGCCTTTGCCGGTGCTGGCATTGCCCTTCCGCACTACACTGGCTACCAATACCAGCGCGGAACCAAGGTAGATATCAGCCAGATTCAGCGCGGCGACCTGCTCTTCTGGGGGCCATCAGGAAATCAGCACGTGGCGATTTACCTTGGTGACGGCCAGATGATCGAGGCACCACAATCAGGTGGAGTTGTGCAGATTAGCTCTGTTCGTTACGGTGGCATGGCTCCCAACGCCGTACGCCTCATCTAGAAAGGCACCTCAGAAAGCGCGACGGGCGGGGCCCGACGAGCCGGAGGAACCGACTTCCGGAGGGGCGTCGAGAAGCTAGATAGTAGGGAAACGATGGTCTCAGTGACCATCCGCCAACAAACAAATGAGAAATAGACCAGCCGTGAGAGTGCGTGTGCAGGACACACTCCCACGGCTTTTTCACGCTCCCGCAGCCTATGCACAACCGGCCGTGTGCTTCCTGAAGCGGGGACTCTCGGGGGAGAGGAATGGCCGACCTGGACTCGGTATGACGACGGCCGCGCACCTTCTGTGCAGTAGCCTCAGGAGAACCGTAAGGTGAGCAGCTGCTGGCAGCTGTGAGCAGCTGTGAGCAGCCGCGAGTAGCTTCGGGCAACGGTGAGCGCCGGTAAGTAGCGTTTATATTCCGCTCGGGTCAACCGTCCGTGGGTGACTGTTGTTGCTCCACCACGTTTCATCGTCGCTGTTTCACTGTCGCTTCCATTTTCCCAGCATGAACTGCTGGGTATCTCAGGTGGATCACCTGATTTCAGCGCTGAGGGGAGTCCCCCTCAGCCACGATCGGCAGAGATGCCTGAAGCACACTCCCACACTGCCTTTGCGCACAGCCTCCAGTTGAATCGGCCACCAAGTCCAACCAAAGTTGGATGCCCGGAGGTCGAAGGAAAAAGTCGGCACGGTACTATGCCACCATGGCTTCCTTAGGTTTCACCGACGAAAATTCCTTGTCAGCATCATCCGCACGGCGGGGCACAAACACAGAAAGTTCCGGCGATAAGAAATGCGCCCTCATGATTCTCTCGTTTGGCGGGCCGGAGCACCATGATCACGTCCGGCCATTCTTGGAAAACGTCACCCGTGGTCGCGGGATTCCGCCGGAGCGCCTGGACGAAGTGGAAGTCCACTACCACCATCTGGGTGGTGTCAGCCCTCTGAACGCACTGAACCGAGAGATCATCAACAATGTAGAAGAAGAGCTCAGCGCGCGAGGTAGGGATCTTCCGGTTTATTTTGGCAACAGAAACTGGCATCCGTTCATCGAAGAAACCGTCGAAGAGATGGTGGGAGACGGAATCACGCATGTCTACGTCTTCGCAACGTCTGCGTGGGGAGGTAGCAGCGGTTGTAGGCAATACGACGAGGACATCGAGCGTGCGCTCAACCACTTGGAACGCAAAGACCTCCCGCGTCTAACAATGGTGAAGCTTCGCCAATTCTTCGATCATCCCGGGTTTATCAACCCCTCAGTGGAGTCTGTGAAACGAGCTTTCTCACAGTTCAGCAGAGAGGATACACCCCGCCTAGTCTTCACCGGCCACTCGATTCCCACTGCTGCCGATGAACACTCCGGTGTACCCGCTGACGGGACCCTGTATTCTAACCAGATTCGTGCAACGTGCGCCATCATCGCCGAGCGTCTCGGGATTCCAAATTATGACCTTGTGTGGCAGTCGCGCTCTGGTTCCCCCCACACCCCGTGGCTCGAGCCAGACATAGTCGACCATGCGCGAGACCTCCACGAACGTGGCATCAATGACCTTGTTGTCTATCCGGTTGGATTCATCTCCGACCACACCGAGGTGGTCTGGGATCTTGATAACGAACTGAAGGTTGCAGCAGACGAATGGGGAATGACCATCGTTCGTGCTGCGACCGTTGGTCCTACACCTGACTTCACGGCGATGATCGTCGACCTCATTGAGGAATATGAAGCCGGCAAAGCACCACTACGTATAAAAGGCCCCATCACAGTCGCGCTACGCGGTTGCTCCCTTAATGGTGCACCTTGCGCAGAGGGGTGTTGTGTCTCTGCGCGTCCAATGCACGGCAATGGGCATGGGAGCTCGAAGCATGGTCATACCGCTCACGCTCATGAGGCTGAAGGGCATAGGTAAGCCTCACGCTCGCACCGGATATCCTCCACGAGATGGCCAAGACCTTCTGGCCGTTTCGTGGATAAACCGTATGGGGCTCCCCGCTCGCCGGAAATGGATGGTCTGGAGCCACCTCATGGGGTGCAGGTCAAAGGACTAGTACGCACCCCTTTATTCGCACTCCTATATACCTATATAAAAGTATAAAGGTGTATATGTGTATAAACGTGGTATCGGAGGTAGGGAGCTACATCCCGGATCCGCGCTGATACTCACGGTCGGCAGCCGCAACAGCAGCGACGCGCGCTTCAGCGATTTTCGCCAGCAAGGGAAATAGCTGTGCATCGAAAGCATGGTCGCGTGCGCGGTCCTGTACCGTCTCAATAATCGCAGCCACGCGGTTAGCACGAGCAATGAGCTTCTCCGCGCGGGGCGAGACTCCCGGTGGTAACCCCGGAGCCTCGTAAAAGTCTGTGAGTGTGCCCACAATGAGGCGTGGCTGGGTGAGCTTCGACGAGCGGGACGAGGTCGGCTGGAGGGCATCGATTAATTCCGAAGCGCGGCGCGTTGCTTCAGCGAGCATAAAGTCGGCTTCGCCGGGCATTGATGGTTCGCGAAATAGAACTGTATCGTGTGTGGCATACGACCACACCGTCATACCTTCATCATCGCTCGTCGAGGACCAGGCATGAACGACCGGGCCGGCAACAATGCCGAAACCGTCATAGACGCCTCTCGGCAGAGGGCGCCCGTATCCCCCAAGCAGGAGGCGAACGATTCCCGTTCCCTCGTCAGCGTCGGTATTTCTTGCCTCCTCCATCTGTGCCCGCAGAACACGCAACACGTCATCATCCATCGCGAGGTCGAGCTCCCATAGCGCATCTTGAGCATCATCGAGGGATACTGCACCATGGACCCACGCAGATAGCCAAAGAGCACAGTTTTGCTCTGGCGAATAGACAAGATCGCGTGGGTTCATTGCGCTCCTTCATGTTGATGAAAAACCTGTGGCGGACAAAACCAGAAACGAGCAGCGTCCCGAAAACTAACGGGCTTCTGGGAAACGTAACGTTACCGCACTGGCATGCCTCATTCTGTTACCGCCCCCGCTGCTCGTACCTCGCCGTTCCATTTTTCGATAGTTTCCTCCGACGCATTGTCGTTGGCCTGTTGGCTACTATGTGCCTCCGGTTCACTACTATTTCACCCATGAACCGGTACTCAGGCAATATTTTTGACGGACATGCGCGGAACCGACCCCGCCAATATAAAGAGGTGGTGGCGAAACTTGGAACTGTTTTCGAGGTTGTCGCAGATGGTTACGTAGGCGCGGTTGTCGGCTGGGAGAAGACACCTCAAGGTGACATGCTCCGCTTGGAGGATCGGTACGGAAAGACGCGGATATTTCCTGTACGAGCGGGGGCTTTCATGGTCGACGGCGTGCGTGTCACCCCCACGCGCTATATTCCGCCGCAGCAACCGCGCCATTCCAACTCTGGATCGCGGTTTGTTGAGAACCACCAGGCTCGAACCGCGCTCCCGTCCCGCATTTGGGTCGAGGGGATTCACGATGCCGCCATCGTCGAGCGAATCTGGGGTCATGACCTGCGCGTAGAGGGTGTGGCAGTGGAATACTTGGAGGGACTCGATAACTTGCCGGATAAACTGCGAGAATTCCAACCGCGCGAGGGACGACGCGTAGGAGTTCTGGCTGATCATCTCGTCCGAGGATCAAAAGAAACCCGCCTGACGGACTCCGTCGGTCCGCACGTCCTCGTCACAGGCCACCCTTTCATCGATATTTGGGCAGCTGTGAAGCCGGCGGCAGTAGGAATCCGTGCCTGGCCAGATGTACCACGAGGGGAGGACTGGAAACAGGGAGTATGCGATCGTTTGGGGTGGCACGAGCCGAAGGAAGGGTGGAACCGTGTGTACAACGCCGTCCATTCGTACAAGGATGTCGATTCCACGCTCATCAACGCCGTGGAGAGACTCGTAGATTTCGTCACTAACCCGCAACTTGCAAAGGAAGATCTGCAGTAAGAGTCTCCCAGCCGGGCACAATTCGCTGCCGAATTGTGCACTATTGCTGGTGATTGAGTACATTGGGCGCGTGGACGCACCGCCTTTGTTCCGCGTACTCTGACAGCGTCATCATTCCGCCAACGTCATCATTCCGCCACGGTCAACATTCCGGCAACGCAAAGCACTCCAGCAATGCAAGCACTCCGGCAAGGTCATCTGACGGGCGGAGAAGAGCTACGCATAGAGCAATCGCTCATGTACCCTAAAAGCTGTGGGTTCTTTAGTCTGGTTAATTGCAGCACTGGCGCTCGGCGCAGCCGAGTTAGCTGTCGGTGACTTCACACTCTTGATGCTTGCGCTTGCCGCCCTGGGCACCGCCGGTGTTTCCCTCGCGGGCGTTCCGCTCGCAGCGGAGATCATCGCTTTCGCTATCTTTGCCATCGGACTTCTTTTTCTCCTTCGCCCCTGGCTTAGGCGCCGCATGATGAAGAGCCCCATCCTCGACACCTCGCAGAAAGCACTTGAAGGGAAAACCGGCCACGTGCTCGAAACAGTGAGCGCTCACTCCGGACAGATCCGGCTGGACGGATCCATCTGGTCCGCGCAGAGTCTTGACCCTTCACGCGAATTCCTGCCTGGAGAAGTCGTGCGTGTCGTGAGTATTGAGGGAAATACCGCAGTGGTTTGGGAAGACGTCCAGGCGTAGCGGTTTTGTGCCCCTGCGAGCTAACTCGCAGGGTTTTTCGCTTTTCGACGCTCCGGCCCCATCTCTATCAGAAGGTTTGTTCCATCCCGGCTTGCAGGAAAAGCCGTCCAGCAGCGGTGGTCTAAAACACGTAGGCTGGGGAGGAAAGATGTCCCATAACCAACCGAAAGGCGATTCCGAGCATGTCTTTTATATTATTCGGGCTTATTCTTCTCCTGGTTGTCGTTGTTGTGGCACGCTCCATTGCTCTGGTCCCGCAAGGAACAGCGGCAGTCATCGAGCGTCTCGGTCGCTACACGCGCACAGTGGAGGGCGGAATAACGCTCCTAGTTCCGTTCGTCGACCGCATCCGCGCCAAGATTGATACTCGTGAGCGGGTCGTCAGCTTTCCTCCTCAGGCAGTCATCACTGAGGATAACCTCACCGTGGCGATTGATATCGTCGTCACTTTTCAAATCAACGATCCGAAGCTGGCCATCTACGGTGTGGACAACTACATCGTTGGTGTTGAGCAGATTTCTGTTGCCACACTCCGCGATGTTGTCGGTGGTATGACTTTGGAGGAGACGCTTACCTCCCGTGACGTCATTAACCGGAGGCTGCGTGGTGAGCTTGACTCCGCCACCACCAAATGGGGGCTGAGGATTTCTCGCGTAGAGCTGAAAGCAATTGATCCGCCACCGTCGATCCAACAGTCTATGGAGAAGCAGATGAAGGCGGACCGCGAGAAGCGTGCAATGATCCTCACAGCAGAAGGCCAACGCGAGGCTGATATCCGCACAGCCGAGGGCGAAAAGCAGGCTCGCATTCTGATGGCTGAGGGTGAAAAGTCAGCCGCCATTTTGAGTGCTGAGGCAGAACGTCAAGCGATGATTCTCCGCGCGGAAGGCGAGCGAGCAGCCCGCTACTTAGAGGCGCAGGGTGAAGCTAAGGCCATCCAGAAGATCAATGCTTCCATTAAGGCTGCGAAAGTCACGCCTGAAGTGCTGGCCTACCAGTACTTGGAGAAGCTGCCGAAGATCGCAGAGGGACAGTCGTCCAAGGTGTGGATGATCCCGAGTGAATTCGGTGATTCTCTTGAACGTTTTGCCAAATCGTTCGCCAGGAAAGACGATGACGACGTCTTCCGTTACGAGCCGGCCCCCGTGGACTCAGAGGGCTTGGATATCGTTGAAGATAAGGAGACAGATTCCTGGTTCTCGACTGAATCAGACCCAGAGATTGCCGCTGCCGTGGCAAAGGCAAATAGGGAAGCCACAAGGCCCGTTGATCCTGCACCGCACGAGGCTGCAAAGGCAAAGCGAGACGAGAAGCTAGCCGCCGAGCGCGCGGAAAGCCCAGTTAACACAAACCCTGCTGCACTGGAGGCTCCTCAGACTCAGTTCTCCCAAAGGTGGACGGGAGAGGACGAAACGCCAGTCACTCCACCGGCTCCCACCGGGGGTGCGCACCAGGCCACGCCTGAAACTGAAGCACGTCAACTTCCACACTTCGGCGAATAGGAAGCTGTCTGTCGCTCAGTGGCCTCTTGTGGTAACACCTGTTTGTGACTGATTGTGGTAGCACTTGTTTGCGGCTGAGCCGACACGTTACGGGCAGCTGTTCTCTTTTGCTATCGTCGCTAGTCTCGCTTGCGTCACTAGCGCCGTTAAATGGGAGAAGAACCTCGCTGAAGTGCCAACCCGCGTGCGTTAGCGTGGCGTTACGGAGACACACGCTGCGTGAGCTTGGTTCCAATAGGAGGTTTTCTAAGACCGTCACGGTCACATGAACCGGCCGGAGTATACCTTTCGGCCGGTTTTTCTCATGCCCCCAGAACAGTTCCGTCACAGACGGGCACCTGGTGGCCTCGCCAAAGGGCGTGGCCTGCATAGGTTAAGAGCGTCGCTAGTGAGCTGCGTTCATTGGCTCACAGTGCCTGTGATACCTGGACCAAAAGCCTCGTCGCTAGTTCCCATCCAGCATTTTCCGCATCCCAACCGGCGGCTTTGAGCCTTTGGCTCATGGCTTGCTTGGTGATCCCCAGCTCCTCTGCAGCCTCGACCTGACTAAGCCCCGTTCGCATCAGCCCAGTAGCTTCCCGGCCCTGATCGGACCTTTTGGCAAGAACGAAGGCAATGAGGACGAAGGCATCAACAATCGCTTGCTCGTAAATTTCCTCGTGGTCAGGTGTAGCTACTGTGACTGGTAGCGAGCGGGGACCCCGCTTTGCAGCAACAGCTGCATACTCGCACGCCTCTTCGGCAGTCGAACCACAACCGAGACTGATAAGCCATTGCTCTGAGGATAAAAGAGCCATGATAACGGCCACGGTGGACTCAGAAGATGTGATTGGGGCAACGATGGTCTCCACGTTGTGCACGCTAAAAGCTGGACCATCAGTGATCGTGGAAAGAGCCTCGGCTGAACGACGAACGATTTCGGCACGTCGCTTATCTTTTCCCTTGTAGGTAGCCTGTACAGCAAACATCGTGCGCCTTCCTTCCTTGTCAGGAGACCTCACCAATGAGCACAGACGTGTTGACTCACGCATGAGCACCGGCGTCATTACCTTTGCTCGGTTCACCTGCCACCGAGTGCCCCAGAGGCACTGTGCACTGGCCGTCTGCCCGCGAATTATCGGGCTACTGACATAGTCTACCCTGTAGCCTTTACTCTCGTCGCCACTTTCCATACGCAGCGGAGACATCGCTCTTTACAGTGTGGGGCAACGCGGAGGTACAGACCACGCTCACCTCTATGTGGACAACGTGTCAGTGGATTAGCGGCGGTCCAATCGCCATGCCGCGAAGCGATTAGTACCTGGCGCATTCCAGTTTGTCTAACCCCGCTCCGGCGCAGACAATTGGGTCGAGGTGGAGTGTCGATTTTCCCGGACGGGGAGTTTGGCATCGAGGATGAGGCCGGACACGCCGAGGACAAGCAGCACAGCGGATACCAAGAGGAGAGCGGGGTTCACGTGCCCAGTGAGCGTGTCGCCGAGAAGAACAATCGCGATCGTATTCGGAGCCAAGCCGATAAAAGTTGCGACGATGTAGGGTAGGAAACGAATAGAGCTGACAGCCGTGGAGTAGTTAAGGACGAAGAACGGGATCCCTGCGATCATTCGCAAACACGTCACCGAGAGCCAACCGCGCTGGCGAAGGCGCTCATCGATACCGGCGACAGCGGGGTGGCTGAGCTTCGGTGCCATCCAATCCCGCAAGAAATGACGAACGATAACGAAAGATATGATTGCCGAGACTGTTGTCGCAGTGAGTGCAAGAAGGCAGCCACGTACCGGGCCAAAGAAGATCCCCGACATCAAAGTGAAGAACGTACGAGGAATGGGGAACTGAGTGAAAAAGACGTAAATGAGGAAATAGAGGAGGAAGAACCAATCCCCAGCCTTATCCGCCCACTGGCGAAGCAACTCGACACTCGGCACGTCGACGAAGATGAGAAGTGCAACAGCTGTTACTGCGGCCACAATGAGAGCAAGCTTTTTCCAGCGTGGGAAGGCCATGAAGGTGGCAATGGCATCGGTTACGACGGTGCGACAAAAGTCGGCGAATTGGCTAATCCAGTTCACCGCCGTGCGGAAAATAGCTGTCATGGTGGCCACATTTTAAACCAGTCGAGTGGACATCGTTAACCGCGCCCACAATCACCACGTCACGAGTATCGGCGCCAACCACCATCCGTACGCGATATAGTTCGCTGCACGCGCGCGTCGACACGCCGGGAAAACCTGATGTAAGGGGAGCAGTGACAAATAGGCGTCACGGGGTAGGTGGTGTCAAGGGGTAGGTGTCATGGGGCGAGGAAGTTCGCCGGAGAGCCCCTGAGTGCGCATGATTTGCCGACACCGACGATCCTCACATTGTTAAACAATGGTGAAAATATGTCCTTTTCGGCTCGTTTTGGTGATTATTCGGAATAAATCGGGTGAGATCGGGCACACTTTTTTGAGCAACGTCAGACCAATTTTCCTAAACCACCAGTTAACAACCTATTTCCCATAGTGAGAGCGAGGTCTCCGGAAGTTTCGTGCCTCAAGCAATATGGCGACGAACTGGTTAAACTAAGTAGACGAATGTGTTTAGTCGGTTTTCTGCGCCGGGAAAAGCCGGAGAAGGAGGTTGTTTTGCATCGGTCAACTCTTGTGACTGGTCAGATTTCCACCCGGACGCTAGGCGTAGAGCGCAAGAAACGGGGAGAAACGAAGGAGATAGCGTTTCTACCCAGTTTTTGTCGAACTGCACACTCGTGTTCATTAAATAATTAACCAGTAATAGGGAAGAAGGTTCATCCCCGTGACTGATGCACACAACGGCACTCCGTTGCCGGCTGATTTCGAAGAAACTCAGCAAGAATGGTGCAAGGCAGCTGCGAAGGTCTTCGCTCGTGTCCACAAGAAGGACGTCGCTGACGTTCCGCTGGACATCTGGAAGCGCCTCATCCGCACCACTTACGATGACATTAAAATTAAACCGCTCTTTACCCGTGCCGACGAGCTAGCGGAAGCACCGGAACCCGGTAAGTTCCCGTACCTCCGCGGTGCCAAGGGGCCAAGCGAAAAGGCTGAGGGTTGGGGCATCACCGAGCGCTTCGGTGCTGAGGGCGATGCAAAGACGACCAACGAAAAGGTCCTGCACGCTCTTAACTACGGCACGAACTCCATCGTCGTCGACCTGCGAGGCGATGACCATATTGCGCCCGCAGATCTGAAGCAGGCGCTGGACAAGGTGCTCTTCGCTTACGCTCCGGTCCGCTTGGAAGCCGGCAAGGATGCCGTTGAGGCCGCCAAGGTTCTCCTTGAGCTCGCCTCCGGTCAGGAGAAGGAAGAGGAGATCCACATCGAGTTCGGTGCTTCTCCGCTTACCGCTTCTTACGATGACTCCGAGTCCGTGTCTATCGACGATGCAGTCGAGCTAGCCAAGCTCGGCAATGAGGCAAAGGCTGATGCTCGCGCCATCCTCGTCGATGGCGTCAGCTTCTCCAACCAGGGTGCCTCTGACGGCGAGGAAATCGGTTTCGTACTCGCCGCTGCTGTCGAGTACCTCCGTAAGCTTGTCGACGCAGGCCTGAGTGCGGAGGATGCATTCAACCAGCTGTCCTTCCGCTTCGCAGCAACTGACGAGCAGTTCAACGAGATCACCAAGTTCCGCGCCGCCCGCATCCTCTGGGCGCGTGTGGCAGAGGTTCTCGGTGTACCCGAGCTCGCCGCGCACACGCCGCAGCACGCCATCACCGCCCCGGTGATGTTCACCCAGCGTGATCCGTGGGTCAACATGCTCCGCAGCACGGTGGCAGCATTCTCCGCCGGTGTTGGCGGATCGACCGATATGGAAGTTCTGCCCTTCGACTTCGCTATCAAGGGTGGCCTTCCGAACACGTCCCGCGACTTCGTCCACCGCATTGCGCGCAACACGAACCTCCTCCTCATCGAGGAGTCGCACCTTGGCTACGTCATCGACCCCGCCGGTGGTGCTTACTACGCGGAGAAGCTGACCCAAGAGGTCGCAGAAACTGCGTGGAAGCTGTTCACCGAGGTCGAGTCCAAGGGCGGCTTCACCGCAGCAGCAGACTTCATCCGCGAGACCCTCGATGCCACCTCCAAGGCTCGCTACGAGGATATTTCTCGCCGCAAGAAGTCCGTTACGGCCATCAACGAGTTCCCGAACTTGGCGGAGAAGCCACTGTCCAAGGAATCTCGCACGGAGCCCAAGGGTGTTCGCCGTTGGGCAGCCGAGTTCGAGGCAATGCGCAACCGCTCCGACGACTACCTCGAGGAGCACGGTGTTCGTCCGACTGTCGGCCTCATCCCGCTCGGCCCGCTGGCCAAGCACAACATCCGTACTGGCTGGATCACCAACCTCGTGGGTACCGGCGGCATTGCCGTCAATAACCCCGGTCAGGTTGTCCCCGGCGAGGACGGATTCAAAGAAGCAGCCGATGCCGCCGACATCCTCATCATCTGCGGTAACGACAAGGAGTACGAGGCCAGCGGCCTCGAGGCTCTCAAGGCACTGCGTGAGACCGGAAAGACGATCCTGCTTGCCGGCTCTGAGAAGAGCTTCGAAGGCAAGGAAGACGCTCCCGATGGTTACCTCAACGTGAAGATCAACGCAGGCGAAACCCTGTCCGACATGCTCACCAAGCTTGGTGCCTAGGAGGATTGAGAAAGAAAATGGCAACCATTCCAAATTTTGCAGACGTCACTCGCGTTCCCGATGAGCCGTCCGCACCCGCCGCTGGTGGGGCACAGGTAAAAGATGAGCACATCTGGGAGACGCCGGAAGGTATCGAGGTTAAGCGCGTATTTAACCGCGCCGACCGCGACGCTCTTCTCACTGGAGAGAACCCTCACCCGCTGGATTCCTTCCCCGGTCTCCGCCCGTTCATGCGTGGGCCGTACGCCACCATGTACACGAACCGCCCGTGGACGATTCGCCAGTACGCTGGCTTCTCCACTGCTGCGGAGTCCAACGCCTTCTACCGCCGTAACCTGGCAGCCGGCCAGAAGGGCCTGTCTGTGGCCTTCGACCTGGCTACCCACCGCGGTTACGATTCCGACAACGAGCGTGTGCTCGGCGACGTGGGCATGGCCGGTGTGGCCATCGACTCCATCCTCGACATGCGTGAACTGTTCCAGGGCATCGACCTCTCCAACGTGTCTGTGTCGATGACCATGAACGGCGCCGTGCTCCCGATTCTCGCCCTCTACATCGTTGTGGCCGAGGAGCAGGGTGTCGAGCCGGAACAGCTGGCAGGTACGATCCAGAACGACATCCTCAAGGAGTTCATGGTTCGTAACACCTACATCTACCCGCCTAAGCCCTCCATGCGCATCATCTCCAACATCTTCGAGTACACCTCGCTGAAGATGCCGCGCTGGAACTCCATTTCCATTTCCGGCTACCACATCCAGGAAGCCGGTGCTACAGCGGACCTCGAGCTGGCCTACACGCTGGCCGACGGCATCGAGTACATTCGCGCCGGTGAGGATGTGGGCCTCGAGGTGGATAAGTTCGCACCGCGTCTGTCCTTCTTCTGGGGCATTTCCATGAACACCTTCATGGAGATTGCAAAGCTCCGCGCTGGCCGCCTCCTCTGGAGCGAGCTCGTGGGCAAGTTCAACCCGAAGAACCCGAAGTCGCAGTCCCTGCGTACGCACTCCCAGACCTCTGGCTGGTCGCTTACCGCCCAGGACGTGTACAACAACGTTGCACGCACCTGCATTGAGGCCATGGCTGCAACTCAGGGCCAGACCCAGTCGCTGCACACCAACGCCCTTGATGAGGCGCTGGCTCTGCCGAGTGACTTCTCCGCTCGTATTGCCCGTAACACCCAGCTGCTCCTGCAGCAGGAGTCCGGCACCACCGCTCCGGTGGATGTGTGGGCAGGTTCGTACTACGTGGAGAAGCTCACTGCTGAACTTGCCTCCCGTGCCCGCAAGCACATTCAGGAGGTTGAGGAAGCCGGCGGTATGGCGCAGGCCACGATCGAAGGCATCCCGAAGCTCCGTATTGAGGAATCCGCTGCACGTACCCAGGCACGCATCGACTCCGGCCGCCAGGCCCTCATCGGTGTGAACAAGTACAACGCGCTGGAGGACGAGGAGATCGAGGTTCTCAAGGTGGAGAACTCCCGCGTCCGCCACGAGCAGCTGGAGAAGCTCAAGAAGCTGCGCGAGGAGCGCGACGAGGCTGAAGTACAGAAGACCCTCGACGCCCTCACCTACGCTGCCGCTCACGAGGACGAGAAGAAGCCGGGCGATCTGTCGCTCAACCTCCTCAAGCTCTCTGTCGATGCAGCTCGCGCAAAGGCCACCGTGGGAGAAATCTCCATGGCTCTGGAAAAGGTCTTCGGCCGCCACGAGGCTGAGGTTAAGACCCTGTCCGGCGTGTACAAGGACGAGGTAGGAAAGGAGGGCAAGGTGGATAACGTTCAGCGTGCTATCGCCCTGTCCGACGCTTTTGAGAAGGAAGAGGGCCGTCGTCCGCGTATCTTCATCGCGAAGATGGGCCAGGACGGTCACGACCGTGGTCAGAAGGTTGTCGCTTCCGCCTATGCCGATATGGGCATGGATGTCGACGTGGGACCGCTGTTCCAGACCCCGGCCGAAGCTGCCCGTGCAGCCGTGGATGCCGACGTCCACGTTGTCGGTGTGTCCTCGCTCGCTGCTGGCCACCTCACACTGGTGCCGGCACTGAAGGAAGAGCTGAAGAAGCTCGGACGTGAGGACATCCTCATTTGCGTCGGCGGTGTCATCCCTCCGGGTGACTACCAGGAGCTCTACGATATGGGCGTCATCGCGATCTACGGTCCTGGCTCGGTTATTGCCGATTCCGCCATCGACCTGATCGAGAAGGTCGCTTCCAACATCGGTATCGAGCTCAACGTTCCTGAAAAGTAAATCAGTGGAGCGTTAACGCATGCGGTTCGGCCGTGCTTCTCTCACGAGGAGTGCGGCCGTTGCCGTATCCCCGCATTGAACGCTGACGTTTTACGTTGACGGAAATAGGAAATCCGCGCCGCAACAGCCCGCCTACGGGAAGGTTTGCCCACCACGAGGAGACCGGGTCGCAAAGCGCCCCAAGGTGCCCCAATGTGCTTCAAGTGGAAAGGCTTTCAAAGGCATCCGCAAACGTGCCAGCAAAGGCCTAGGCAAACGCGTTCATAGAAGAGCCGCATACGAGTTGAAGGCGAAGATGCGCTGCCCCGAGTCGCAGGACAATAAAGCCTCCCATACCCAGTGAATGAGCGGTTGACCGACTGCAAAGTACGCCCATAGCGCATAGGACCCGTCTGAGGGCAGAGTCACTTAGGCAGAAAGGCGTCTAGTAGGAGAGGGCAAGGGCGAGGGAGGAGGGGAGAGCAAGGGGGAAGCGCTCATCGAGGAGAGCCACGGGCACCCGGATCCAGTATTCGGCCATTTTCGGGGATATTTACGTAGACTTAAGTAAAAGGAAATCGAATGTTTCGCTGCGGAAGGCGCAGCGTGTGAGGACTGTAGTTGTGAACGAAGATCTCGAGTTTTTGGAGCACCACCTTGGTAGCTTGACCACGACCGCCGGTACCGATCTGGGTGATGTCACTGCAGTGGCACCAGAGGTGGTGAAACGGGCTCGCAAACGCATCAACGTGGATGAATTGGTCGAGGGAGTTGAGGCCAACGACCGGCGCTTCATCGCCCAAGCAATCACGCTCCTGGAATCGACGGCGGTGGCCCACCACGTGCTCGCACAGGAGCTCCTGGTTCGGCTGCTTCCCAAAGCCGGCCATGCCCTGCGCGTTGGTATCACCGGTGTTCCAGGCGTTGGTAAATCGACGTTCATTGAGGCTCTCGGGCAGAAACTCATTGCCGACGGCCACAAGGTCGCCGTCCTAGCCATCGATCCGTCCTCCACGCGCACCCGTGGCTCCATCCTGGGCGATAAGACCCGTATGGCAAAGCTGGCCGCCGATGACAATGCGTACATTCGCCCTTCGCCGTCTGCGGGCACCCTCGGTGGCGTGGCAAAGGCAACACGAGAGTCGATCGTCGTCCTCGAGGCGGCTGGCTACGACATCATCCTCGTGGAGACCGTCGGTGTGGGCCAGTCTGAGGTCGCCGTCAGTCAGATGGTGGACATCTTCACCTTCCTCGCGTTGGCCGGCGCAGGCGATCAGTTGCAGGGCATCAAGAAGGGTGTTCTGGAGATGGCGGATCTTGTAGCAATCAACAAGGCCGATGGAAAGAACGTCCGCAACGCTAAGCGCGCAGCGCGCGAGCTCGGAGCAGCCATGCGCATGGTGCGCCAGCCGGACGAGGACTGGATGCCGCCTGTGATGACGATGTCTGCTGTGGAGCACACCGGCGTGGATGAGTTCTGGGACCATGTCCTGGAGCATCAGAAGGTCATGCGGGAGAACGGAAAGTTTGAGGAAAATCGTCGGGAGCAGCAGGTCAACTGGACATGGCAGATGGTCCACGAGACGATCCTGCAACGTCTCAACTCCCACCCACTAGTGCAAAAGAAGAAGGAAGAGACCGAGCACGAGCTTCGTGACGGAACGATCACGCCAACTCTTGCTGCGCAGCAGATCGTGCAGGCCTTCGATACCCCGATCCCAGAGAGCTAGCTTTCTCCCACGGCTTGTAAACCTTGACAGCCAACGATGACCGGCGCGGACTCTACTTTGTGCCCGCGCCGGTTTCGATTGCGGGGACGTCAACGCGTGCGTGCGGAGCGCCACCAGGCAGACGATGAAGAGAGTTGCTTTTACGACAAGCCGGAAAGGCGACGGGGAGATTACTCAGACAGCGACTCTGCCGTACGGGGTCATGATTACTGAATCACCGCCCCACGTCCAATGCAAGCTCATAACGAGACTCATAAGCTGGTTCCCAGCCACAGTGTCTGCCAAGTAGCGGATAAAACGCTCCTGGATAGTGCCCGCGCCGTTACTACTTAACCAACCAAGTGGCCCAACCAACCAAGCGGACGAAAAGACAGGAGCGACCGAATCAACCATGCATCTGCGGTTGTGCGCACCAAAATGCACTCGGCGATGGTTTATTCGCGAAGGGACTATCCGCACAGTCAAAGTCACTGTAGCCGCATTCAGACCATGTACACGTAGTATCATGAGACTCTAGGGCTGGGAGGGAATCGTCGCTAAACAAAACGTCGCTAAACAATTCAAAGCTAGGCCTGAAGGCGCAGTGCGGATAGCCCGGAATCAGGTTAGCAACAGGTAAGGTCAGGCTATCGTTTCTGCTTGTGCTCTCGCGTATGTTCCACGTGCACACATAGACAGCTCGGCGGGGCTACCTGATGTGCTCGGCTAAAAGAACAGATGCTCTCGCGTCTTCTTTAGCCAAACAGACTTAGACTCTTTGGCACCTTCACGCCATTCCCTCGCGGGTGCGTTAGGCAACGAACTTCGTTGGAGGACTACTTACCGTTGCCTCACCCCGAATTTCGTCGGTACACTCGGAGACGTTCCAGGTCATTGATATTTATCCAGAAAGGTGAAAAATCATGGGAGATCTACTTACGGATCATGGTCCGAACCCCTACGTGCTGAACATTGAGGAAGTTACTAAGGAAAATGAGAACTTCCGCGATACCCTGTGGACTGGCAAGCACCTTCAAATGACGGTAATGAGCATCCCCGCCGGTGGAGAAATCGGCGCTGAGGTGCATGACGACCATGATCAGTTCCTTCGCCTCGAAGAGGGCAAGGCACGAGTTATGATCGGTGATTCTGAGGATAACCTCGACATCGACCAGGAGGTAGAGGACGACTGGGCAATTTTCGTTCCCGCTGGTAAGTGGCACAACGTCGTAAACGAGGGAGACAAACCGTTCAAGGTGTACTCGATTTACGCAGCTCCGGACCACGTCGCCGGAACCGTTCACAAGACGAAGGAAGACGCGGATAACGATCCGAACGAGCAGCACTAGCGCTCCGGGGCACCGCCGGTTTCTGGCGTGTGAACCACGGCGTAGGTCAGATTGTCGGTAGCGCCCCCACTGCAGACTAAAGCCGACCCAGATCAGAAAAATACTTGGTCGGCTTTGCTTATGTCGGCAGCAATAGCCACGGGGGATTGCCCCCTGCAGCAGTAGCTGCGGGGGTTGTCATCTAACAGCGCTTTGTACGCACTGTTCTCGGCAACTGCTTTTACGGATCCTTGATTCTCAAGCTCTGACGCATGGGAGTAGGAGAGTCTAGATGTAGGAATGAGAAAATTAAGGCGCTAGCTACGCTCAGGCATCGAACCAGGGTGCCACATGCCAAGCTCGGACGGCATGTCGTCATCGTCGGGGATTTCGCCCAGTGGGACGAAGCCTAGACGCTTGTATAAAGCTGCTGAGTCTGGGGTTGATGCTTCCAGATAAATCGGTGTCTCACCGGCACGCTCCATACCGTGTTTTAGGAGTGTGGTACCTAGACCCTCTCCCTGGTGGCCGGGACGCACAGCGAGGGTGTACAGGTACCAGTGGGGGAACTTCGGGTGAAGCATCTCAGAACGTCGTTCACGGAGCACCGCTGCGATAAAGGACTTGCCAAAGACCCGTACGTAGTCAGGGACGTAGCGAAGAAGCGACAGAAAGGTGATGGGCTTTCCAGGCTTGTTCCACAATGCGACCCCAAGCATCTCGCCTTCTTCGTTGAACTCTACGTCAACAATACCGTAGGGGAGATACTCGTGCCGGAGCTGGAGATCGAAGATTTTTCGGAGGTTCTTCGTCTCGTCGGACAGTGGCTGCATGATGCGGCGAAATGCTGGGTCGGTTTCAAATGCATCGGTGAGGATATCAACGATCTGGTTGACATCGCCTTCAGTAGCAGGACGGATCTTTAATGTCATAGTTCTTATCGTAACGCCACGAGGATTCTCACGCCGTGTTGCCTTAGGTATGCAAAATCCCCCCGCATTTCTGCGGGGGGATGCTGTGCCCGAGGGGGGACTTGAACCCCCACCTCCGTTAATAGGAGACTAGCACCTCAAGCTAGCGCGTCTGCCAATTCCGCCACCCGGGCTAGGTGATGTTCACACTCTCGTGTGTGGCACGTGGAATACTTTAACCTACACACCTCAACGCAACCAAATCTGCAGGTCAATAGGTAAAACTTGCGGCTATTCAAGTTACAACGATGTTGTTTTGAACGTGGCGCATCAGGCATCCCACCAAACTGCTGGCAGTCTACGACTGAGACCTTTGGAACAGTGTCTTCCAAGTGAAGTAGCAAGTAGCCATCTTTCTCGAGCATTAGGCCTGGCTAGTCTGTGCGCGAAGGCAAACTTTCACCTAGATTTGGAGTATGACTGACTACCGAAACGACTCTCGCTTTCCAGGCCCTGATCCGTACGCACCGCTGAAGAATCTTCCTTCCTTCACAGTAACATCCACCGATTTTTCCTGCGGTGATCAGCTTCCGAAACAGCAGAGGGGAGCCGCTAGTGTTTCCCCTCAGTTGGCATGGAACGTCGACGAGCTCCCCGAGGGAACGAAGTCGATCGCGATCACGTGCTTCGACCCTGATGCACCAACAGCTTCGGGTTTCTGGCACTGGGGTGTCTTTAACATTCCTGCGACCGTCTCTTCTCTGCCCAGCGGAGCTGGCAAGCCTGAGCTTGAGGACGTACCTGAAGCCGTGTCCTTGAAGGGCGATTCTGGAAACCGTGGCTACTACGGCTCGAATCCTCCTGCCGGACACGCTCCGCATCGCTACCTCTTCGCTATCCATGCAGTTGACACGGAGAAGCTTGATATCGACCCGGATTCTCCTGTCACTGTTCTTGGATTCAATCTCTACTTCCACTCCCTTGCTCGCGCGATCTACTGGGGCTGGGACCAAAACTAGGCTTGCCAAAGGCAGCGGCTGCCGTCCACTGTCTTCACAGGATGCCTAATAGGGTTGGCCTTACTACGGTCGCTCATTCTCTCAACCAGCGATAGCTGAGGCCTAATCCGCTTCTGCACGTCGATGTCGATGCGGAGGGGAGAGGACACTGGAGCCAAAAACTGCACTATAAATTCTTCGCGCCGAGTGGGAGGAGATCGTCCTGCTCGGAGTGAACGCTTGTGCTGATTTCCTCGCTGTGTGTGTCTTCGGGGGGATAATCTTGATCGTGTGGGTTCGCACGGCAGATTCAGGTGTCTCGCTCCCCGTCGCTATAGCCAACCCTCGTGGGGGAGTAGCTGCGCTCCCTTAAGTCACGACTTCTTGTTCATGCTTCCGCAACGAGTGCGGTAGATCATCCGGAGCCAGGTCTTCGGCCCGGACGGTGTGACCAACCCGTTCGATAAACGAAAAGGAGAAAATAAGAAATGGCAAACCGCTACTACCGACGTTCCGGCGAAATCCTCAGAGACGACGGGCAAGAAATCTGGTCAATCTACAATCCGAAACTTAGGGGGTGGGAGCGGACGAAGCGCGCGAACGAAGCGTACGCAACGGCGTTCCAAGACCCGTTCCACAGAATCAGCGGAGAAGAAGCCCTTAAGTCAATCGCAGAGCGACAGCAGCGCCGGGACAAGTGGGAAGAACGATACAAGCGGGAGCACCCCGACGAGTGGAACAAATACCACCCGGACAACCCCGTCCAAATCGACTAGCCCCGTACCGGGGCGTCTAGACGGCAACCCCGCCACAACACCGCGCACAGGCAACAATAATCCCGCGCCGGTTGAGGTGAGCACGCGTGAGCTAACCAAGGCGGACGTTAAGGCATGCCTAGACGAAGTTAACCTGACAGCCGTTGACAATGTTGACATCAACCCGCCGGGTATGGGAACACCGGAGAGCGGTGATCTTGGTTTAATCCCCCGCGAGGGGCGGGATGAGGTGGGGAACACAGCAACAGGTATCGCTCCGGGAGACCCCGTAGCGATACCTGTGCCTCTTGTTAATTCTCCTCGGGGACGTAGGGCTGCTTGCAGCCCACGGCATCAGAAAGGTTCTGGTAGCCGTGTACATCCAGCTGTCGCAGAAGATCCTTGTGAATGTCGCGGATGAGATCCGGGCCCTCGTAAATCATCGCGGTGTAAATTTGCAGAAGGTTAGCACCCGCTGCGATCCGGTCCCACGCATCCTTCGGCGAGGAAATACCACCGACAGAGATGATTGCGAGCTCACCGTCAAGCTTGTCGTACAGCCGCTTCGTCACGTCGAGCGCGCGGCTGGTAAGTCGCGGACCGGAAACACCGCCGGCACCCATCTTCTCAACCTTGGCTTTGGGAGTGTTTAGGCCATCACGCGAAATCGTCGTGTTCGTAGCGACAATGCCAGCCAAACCCATCTCGCGCGCCAAGTCGGCGACAGCATCGATATCGTCGTCTGCGAGATCGGGGGCAATCTTTACCAATACCGGGGTCTTCGTAGACTGCTGAACCACCTCGATGATCGGACGAAGCTCATCAACGGCTTGCAGGTTGCGCAGCCCAGGGGTGTTGGGGGAGCTGACGTTGATCACCAGGTAGTCGGCCAGATCACCGAGAAGGGTAGCCGAGCGACGGTAATCATCGGCGGCATCTTCCACGGGGACGACCTTGGTCTTTCCGATATTGATGCCGATAACATCGTCGGATGTACGCCGACGGAGATTGTCCGCAACAGCAGCCGCACCGATATTGTTGAACCCCATGCGGTTGAGGATGCCTCGATCTGCCTTCAAGCGAAACAGTCGGGGAGCGGGGTTGCCCGGTTGCGGCGAAGCCGTGACGGTACCGAGCTCCGCGTAGCCGAAGCCAACGGCCGTCCACGCATCGGGAGAGGTTGCATCCTTGTCAAAGCCTGCGGCAAGGCCCAGCGGACGGGGGAAGGTGACCCCGAAAACTTCTTGCTCAAGGCGGGGATCGTGTACTGCGATGATCTTTTCCAGTACGCGGTTGAGGGGCGTCACCAACTGTAGAACGCCTAGTCCGCCACAAATGATGTCGTGAATACGCTCAGGCTGAATGGTGAACATTACCTTCAAAGCAGCGTCATACAGCGCGGTACGGACAGGGTGAGCCATGTGCGGACTCCTTAACAATACGTGGGCGTTATCCGGTGGTACCCCACATGAGAGTCTTCGCTTTGCACCCGTAACAGGGCGCTTATCTGGACTCACATGCGAGTTATACGACCATTAATGTACCCCACTGTATGGGGGATACTCCAAGCGCGTCCCGCGAGGCTATTTTGCGGGGATAATCTGCAGACCTTCACCGGAAGCAGACCCGATGACGAGGGTGCCGTTGTCAAGAACAGCAAGTGCCTGTGCATCAGCAACGGTGTTCTTTGCGTCCTTCTCAATAGGTTTGCCTGTAGCCAGTGAATAGCTGGTTACCTTGTTGTCGCCCAGGGTTGTCACCCAGGCAGTGTCTGAATGGTTATCCCAGGCTACTGCCCACGGATGCGGACCAATCGGAACCGACTGGTGCAGACGGATGACATCGAGGTTGTTGTAGATCCGCAAGGAATCCCCGATATTATCCGCAACAAGCATCGTTGTGTTCTCTGCGGGGGCGATGCGGGAAACACCAACGCCGGCTCGAAGCGAGCCACCCGTACGGTCCTTCACGAGGTCTACTCCGGTTACCCTGGTCTGACTCATATCGGAGGCTACGACAGCATCCGGTAGGTCCGTTTCACCCGTGCGCGGGAGGGCGATGATTTGGTGAACGGGTCCACCAGTGTTGACCTCGGTGTTGGATGTGGATTCTCCGGGTTTGAAGATTGTCACCGCGTCGGCCTCTGGGCTACCGCCAATGACCGTGCCGTCGGTTGTTACTGCCGCAGCAACAAATGGTTGGAGCGCCGAACGGACATTATCCAACGCTGGTTTTTCAGCATCGATGAGGAAAATCTCACCGGAGTTACCGCCATCCCTAGCAACAGGGCAGGCGATGACGAAAGTCTTATCGGTGACCGTGAGGTCTCCACACTTCGCACTGATCTGCAGCGTTGTGCCCTCGTTTTTCTCCAGGGCGTCGACGGTGCCAACGTGCAGGAACGGGCCCGTGCGCACAGCGAGGATGTCTCCAGCAGCCTCAATGTCCGTGATCTCCGGGAATTTCTCGTCAACCTGGAAGACCGTGCCATCGGGCTTGTTAGATGCCGGTGACTGCTGAGGAGTGGCGTTGCCTACAGGGTTATTGATGTAGTCCGTTTGTTCCTCAGTTGTCTTCATCGATTCCTGTTCATCGGCAGCACCGCAGGAGGTGAGTCCGATGGACAAGGCCGTAAGAAGGCCACATGCGCTGATAAGTTTCCGGCTCCGAATATTCACTCGTCCTACGCTACCAGAGTGAAAAATGAACTCCCACCACGGCTTTCCCGAGCTGTGTCTGCGTGGTGCTGTGTGCTGGAGGTGCGTGCTTAGGCTGACCCGGTAGGACAGGGCATGATCCCGGTGAGCGGATTTGTGGGTCCCGTTCGAGCAAAATATGAGTGGCCTGTGACTATTCGTGACTACCCCTGCGCCGTGTCTCCCGAGTTGGTTTGGCGACGGTGTATGGTTGCACCCGTGATTGCTACGGAACTAGCCGCCGACGCAGCGGCTCACACCGCCGACACGATGACGTGGGGACAAACGATTGTCCTGTCCATCGTGCAGGGCCTTACCGAATTTCTCCCTGTAAGCTCCTCCGGGCACCTTCGCATTGTCAGCGAACTGCTCTACGGCCATGATGCCGGCGCTTCCTTCACCGCCGTTGTCCAGCTCGGCACGGAGGCTGCCGTCCTGGTGTACTTTGCCAAGGAAATCTGGACGATTATCCGCTCCTGGTGCATCGGTCTGGTGAATAAGGAAAAGCGCGACTTCTACTACCGCATGGGATGGATGGTCATCTTTGGCACGATTCCCGTTGGTGTTCTCGGGTTCCTAGGCAAAGATCTGATCCGTGAAAATCTTCGCAACCTGTGGATCACAGCAGGTGTTCTCGTGGCCTTCTCCTTCGTCTTCATCTGGGCAGAAAAGGTGGGATCCAAGAAGCGTGGCTACGACGAGCTGACTATGCGGGACGCAATCCTCATGGGCTTTGCGCAATGCCTTGCCCTGATTCCTGGCGTTTCTCGTTCCGGAGGCACGATCTCCGCAGGCCTTTTCCTCGGTCTGAACCGCGATGTCGCGGCGAAGTTCTCGTTCCTGCTCGCGATCCCCGCAGTGCTTGCCTCCGGGCTGTTTTCGCTTCCCGATGCCTTCGCCCCCGAAGCCGGCCAGGCCGCATCGGGCGCGCAACTTCTTGTGGGCACAGTTATCGCCTTCGTGTTGGGCTATGCCTCCATCGCATGGCTGCTGAAATTTGTTTCAAACAACTCGTTCTCCTGGTTTGCCGCTTACCGCATCCCCGTCGGTATCTTGGTCATGATTCTGCTGGCAACAGGCGTTTTAGCAGCCTAGTCCCCGTACCCATCCGTCCACAGCCCCTCCGCGCTCGAATCAAGGTCGCCGGAGGGGTTTCGCCTATCATCGTCCGCTTCCTATCTCCGTCCGCGTCCGCGAGCTTCTGGCCGTTTCCAATCGCTTACCGTTTCCTCCTGTAGATTTGGTTGCTTTCCCCACGGTGGCCCTTTGTCCGCCCGCACCAGATCAGTGCCGGGGGGCTTGTCTGGAGCGACTCTGGATTTTCTTCCGGTCAGGCACCCTCCGGGCGGCTTTTAGGCACCTGGGTGATCTCTCCTCTCTAAGCTCCCTGTCCCTTTTCAGTGCGTCGGCTTTTCGACGTTTCGTCGTTACGGAGTTCGGTTACCCCCGGGTTTGCCCGCGTACGATGACTATGCAGTCCGCGCAAGAATACGCCCGCGAGGTGCGAAGTAGCCGGATTGTTGGGGTGACAACTAAGGTGGGTGGCATGCAATCGTGGCCTGTACCTGAACATTCCGCTTTCGACTCACTGACCGGCACACCTGTGCCTCTGAACCTTTATGATTCGGCCGATGACCGGATCAAGCCTGTGAAAGCGGGTAAAGTCGCCACCATGTACGTGTGTGGCATTACACCGTACGACGCGACCCACCTCGGCCACGCCGCTACATACCTCGCTTTTGACCTCATCTACCGGCAGTTGAAGGCTAATGGCCACGACGTTCACTACGTCCAGAACGTGACCGATGTGGACGATCCGCTCTTCGAGCGCGCCGAGCGCGACAACGTCGACTGGCGAGAACTGGGCACCTCCCAGATTGACCTCTTCCGCTCCGACATGGAAAAACTCTCTGTATTCCCGCCACAGGACTTCGTCGGCGTGCAGGAAGCCGTGGATGAGGTTATCGATATGGTTCAGGAGCTCATCGATAAGGGCGTGGTGTACGCCATTGACGATCCCGAATACCCCGACCTCTACGTCCGCGTGAACGCAACCGAGCAGTTTGGCTACGAGTCCCGCTTCAGCCGTGAAGAGATGCTCGACGTGTTTGCCGAGCGCGGTGGCGACCCCGAGCGCCCGGGCAAGGAGGACCCGCTCGACGCCCTCGTGTGGAAGATGGCGCGACCGGGGGAGCCCTCCTGGGACGCGCCGTTTGGTGCTGGTCGCCCGGGCTGGCACATTGAGTGTTCCGCTATCGCACGCAACCGGTTGTCGGTGCCCTTCGACATCCAGGGCGGTGGGCGCGATCTTGTGTTCCCGCACCATGAGTTCTCCGCCGCACACGCGGAGGCGGCCACCGGCGAGCCCCGCATGGCGGGGCACTACGTGCACGGCGGAATGATCGCCCTCGACGGTGTGAAAATGTCGAAGTCCCTCGGCAACCTCGTGTTTGTATCCAAACTGCTGGAAGAAGGCCACACTCCCGCAGCGATCCGCCTGTCGGTGTTTAGTGGTCACTACCGCGCCGATAGAGATTTCTCGGGAGCAATCCTTAAGCAGTGCGAAAGCCTCGTGGAACGGCTGCGGGCAAGCGTCGACAAGCCATCACCCCGAGCAGAGGCCGAGGCCCTCGTGACCGAGATCCGTGAGGCCCTAGCCGATGACCTCGACACACCACGAGCCATCGCTGCCATCGAAGCGTGGGCGAACCGTGAGTGGACAGGAGCCACCGACCCGGAGGCCGGTCGCCTCGTCGCTAACGCACTCGATGCTCTCCTCGGAATCAAGCTGTAAGTCCTGGAAGCGTTGCAGATTGGTGACGCACCGCGCGTTGAACGTGCGAAAAGACGGTATATCGGAGACAATGGAGCACATGAGTATTCGCGAGAGCATGCAGGCAAGCGTTGACGAGTTCATCGCCAACCTGGAATCCTACGCAACAGGGTCTTACCTCAGGGAGAACGAAAAGGAATTCTGGGAGCAGCCCTTCGATCCTGCTGTCCTTCCTGAGCTGCGGAGCATCGTCGAGGCATTCCTCGACAGCCTTGACCGGCTCGGTGATGAGCCGTCACAAGAGGCCATCCACGGTGTTGTCAACGGATTCATCGATCGGACGCAGGCCTTTGATGACACGAACGTCGGCGCTGTCATTGAGCCCGAGGAAGAAAACGACCTCAACCTCTTCATTCACCGCGCTTTGGAAGCAGGCGGGTTCGACGAGGAGACCATCGCTTCCACACCGGAGTTCGAGTAACCGCCCGAAGCATTGGCGGGGCAGCGACCTCGCGCTCCTCATCAGGGATGTCGGTACCGCCAGGTTTCCCACCTCCGAAAGGCGGCGATGAAACCCGGCTACATGCTTCTTTACACACTTCACTGTCACACGTCTTGTTCGAGAGTCCGTGGGGTGGGTTTTAGTCTGCGAGGACGTGGCGGGCTTTTCCGCATGGGCGGGCTAGATGGGCGCTACTGTATGCGGAGGTTCGGTGGGAGCTCTCGCATGCGAGGAGTGGCTACGCGGGTGTTGTTAGGGGGCTTGCCATGAACAGCCGGACTCCGTACCTCCTGTCTGGCTCTCGTGGCGCTCAAGGGCGGGTTTTGGTGGCTGGGGTAGAACGTCTACGGTTGAAACCATGGCACAAGAGCAGACCTCACGTGGCGGCACGCAATCTACCGCTGCGACCATTGAACAACTCAAACCCAATGAGAAGCGCAACGGTCGCGCGTACGTCACGGCCATGGGGCTGCAGGGAATCGGCGACCAGCTAGTCAACGCAAAGACAGTGCTGCCCTGGGTCTTCTCCGCCACAGGGGTGCCCGCCTTCATCACCGCGTTGCTCGTTCCGATCAGGGAATCCGGCTCGATGCTCCCTCAGGCCGCCATCACCGGCTGGGTTATCAGCAAGAAACGGCGCGCAACAGTATGGTCCATCGGTGCCATTATTCAGGCCCTGTCAGCCATTGCCATGGGCCTGGCCATTGGTCTTACCCGCGGAGTACTTCTCGGACTGCTCGTCATCATTTTCCTGGCCTCATTTTCCACCGGGCGCGCAATCGGGTCTATTTCTTCCAAGGACGTCCAGGCACGGACGATTTCCAAAGGTCACCGCGGCCGGCTTACAGGGACCTCGACAATGATCGCCGGCATCATCGCCATCACCGTGGGCTTAGCCATCCGCGCCCGCGGTCACGATCTCTCCGTCGGCTTCCTCGCCCTCCTGATCGCAGCCGGTGGCGTGTGCTGGTTGTTGGCAGCGTTGGTGTTCACTCGGATCATCGAGCCAACACCCGAAAACAGCGCTTCGAAGGGGAACGGATCCAACTGGGTGAAGGATTCCTGGACGCTTCTTGCCACCGACAAGCCCTTCAGGCGGTTCGTCATCGTGCGTGCGCTGCTGCTCGCCTCTGCTTTGTCACCCGCGTTCATCGTGGCCTTGTCCTCACGCACATCGGATGTCCTCTCCGGCCTTGGCTCCTTTATCGTCGCCTCTGGTCTCGCCAGTCTCATCGGCGGGCGGGTCTCCGGAATACTCGCGGACACGTCCTCACGGAACACGATGGCCTACGGTGCGCTAGCCACATCCATTGCTTTGCTTGCCATCGTCGGGCTCAGTTACATTGACTTGATCGCCGCATGGACGCTGCCCATTGGCTTCTTTGCCGTCACCCTCATCCACACCGGTGTCCGCGTCGGCCGCAAAACGTACGTCGTCGACATGGGGGAAGGTGACCAGACAACCCAGTACGTCGCCGTCGCTAACACTGCGATGGGGGTTATCCTCCTTATCGTCGGCGCTATCTCCGGTGTCATCGCCATGGCCGGAGCCCGCGCGGCACTCGTCGCGCTTGCGCTCGTCGGTATCGTTGGGTTCTTTCTCGCCCGTTCCCTCCCTGATGTCTCCGTACGCTCCTCCGAACGTTCTTAGTACGCCTCCGATACATCGGAAAAGTCCTCATTGTGCACGGAGAGCTGTGCGTCGGATATAGTCACCTAGGACAGATTGTTGAATGACACACCAACGGAAGTGGTGCACGCAGTAGCAATGGCGATGAAAGCGATCTTTTTCGATATGGACGGAACTCTTGTGGATTCCGAACCCCTCTGGGGTCAGGTAACCGCAGAGTTCTCCCGTCGCCTTGGACACGAGATGACCGACGAAGAGCTGTACGCGACGATGGGTGGGTCCTTCGACCACACGGTCACCTACGTCGGAAAGCTTAACGGGCGGACGTTCAACGCTGAGGAGCGCAAAGAACTCATGCGCGTGTTCTACGCCGAGGTCATGCAGCTCATGAAGGACGTGCTCGTTCCTAAGCCCGGTGTTGTTGAACTCCTGGAGTCGGTCTCCGCGGCAGGTATTCCCCAGCTCGTAACCACCAACACGTACCGCACGCTTGCCGACGTCGAAATCGCCGCCGTAGGCACCCATTTCTTCTCGTCCTCCGTCGCCGGTGATGAGGTGGAAAACGGCAAACCGGATCCCGAAATGTACCTCAAGGCGGCAGAGATCGTCGGAGCTAAGCCAGAAGAGTGCCTCGTCTTTGAGGATTCCGTTGCGGGAATGACCGCCGCAAGAGATGCTGGATGCGTAGTCATCGGCCTTCCTCCCAGCCACGGCGATGCCATCGATGGTGTAGCAACGCTGCAGGAGCTCCACGGCTCCGATTCCTTCGAGGGAGTCACCGTCGACACGTGCTCAGTCTGGTTCACTCAGCTTAGTAGCAACGCTTAGCCGGAGCTAAGGCGGACTGGACGAGCTCTGCACAGCCATAGTCGGGGGTAAAACGCGTTAGTTTGTGGCTGGAACCAGGCACGGTAGGCGCGTTCGTGTGGCACAATGATTTGGTATGAAAACATTTGACTCTTTGTTCCAGGAGCTCGCTAACAAAACCGCTGAAAGGCCGGAGGGATCCGGCACCGTGCACGCGCTGGATCAAGGCGTCCATTTCATTGGCAAAAAAGTCATCGAGGAAGCCGGTGAGGTTTGGCTCGCCGGCGAATACCAGTCCGATGAAGAGCTCGCCGAGGAGATTTCGCAGCTGTTGTACTGGTCCCAAGTCATGATGATTAAGCGGGGCTTGACCACCGACGATGTCTACAAATACCTCTGACGTTCAGACGCTGCAGGTTCCCGCCTTCGGCTAACTCCGACCAACTTCGACCGACTTCGACTAACGCGAAAGGTTTATCGGAAGCCTCGCCCTCCTAGGCGAGGCTTCCACTGCAGGTGATCACTGACAACCACGTCAGGTCTTAAAAATCCGGGTGATGGCTGATTATTGACTACGCATCGCCCATATTCTTGACACATCCAATTTTTTAACGCTTAAAAGAAAAGAGCACTAACGGCATGCTGCGAATCGCTGTACCGAATAAGGGGTCTCTCAGTGAGGTGGCTATGGAAATCCTCACCGAGGCGGGCTACGCTCGCCGCCCCGATTCGAAAACACTCACTGTTCTCGATAAAGATAACGAAGTCGAATTCTTTTTCCTTCGCCCAAAAGATATCGCCATTTACGTCGCTGGTGGCCAACTCGATATCGGCATCACCGGCCGCGACCTGGCGTTGGATTCACAGGCTGACGTTGAAGAGCTCCTACCACTGGGGTTTGGAAACTCCCGTTTCTTTTTCGCGGCTCCAGCCAACCAAAAGTGGTCAGTAGGAGATCTAGAGGGGAAGCGGATTGCGACAAGTTACCCACACCTTGTGCGTGCTGACCTCGCTCGGCGCGGAATTCAGGCTACCGTCATCCGACTTGACGGAGCAGTGGAGATTTCCATTCGCCTCGGTGTTGCGGATGTCATTGCCGATGTTGTCTCGACTGGACGGACTCTGCGTCAGCAAGGTCTGGCTACATTCGGAGACCCACTCGTGAGCTCTGAAGCAGTTATTTACGGCCGCCGTGGCCGCGATGTAACAGAGGCGATGCGCATTTTCATCCGCAGAATTGAAGGAATTCTACGTGCACGACGGTTTATGATCCTCGACTACAACTGTCCCAAGAGTCTCCTTCCCAAGCTCACCACCATTACACCGGGACTGTCAGGAGCTACCGTGTCTCCACTGGCTAAAACAGACTGGGTTGCCGTGCGCGCTATGGTACCTAGGGCACAGGCAAACACCATCATGGATGCGCTATCTGCCGGCGGGGCAGAGGCAATCCTGGCCACGGATATCCGAATAGCCCGCTTGTAACACACGCGAAAAAGCCGGTCTGGTTCACAGTCACTCTGCCGAACCAAACCGGTTTCGCTTTATATTCAGGTGCTATCCGTCGCAGCGAGCATCCGCCTTCGTGCCGCGCAATGTCGGTCAGCGACAAGAAAGCGGAGCGGGTGTTTCTATCACGGTTGGTCTACGCCTATGCGAGAGCCCCCATCGGATCCCATACGGGCAGAACAATCGGTTCTCCGCCGATGGCCTCTTGATAATCTGCGGGAAGCAGATCACGCCGGACTGCTACAGCAAAGACGTACTCATCAAACCATGAATCGTTCATGGTCCAAAAGCCCTTGTCTGCCTTATCAGGGCCCCACGAGTTCTCCACACGCCAACGACGAGGAACCTTTTCCTCCGACTCATCCACACCAGTGAAGACCATGGCGTGGGTCATGAGTGAATCGCCGGAAATGACCCGTTCTCGTTTGTCCATTCCAAGCTCAACGCCGTACACGCCTTCGTAGTCCAGCACGTGTGCGTCCCAGACCCCGAGTGTGCTCTCTGCCTGTCGCAACGTATCGCAGCCGAACCAGACGGAGGTGCCCTCCGCAAGCGTGGCAGCAACTGCCTTCTTCATAACCTGGATATCCGCGTTGAGGTATGTAACCGGCGTGGCACCGACGACGTTGCCCAAATATTCGACGGTGAGGATATCCTTTGGCGCGTGCCGTGGATCATTGACCACGCACACGAAATCGTCAAGGTTGACAGTGACGTACGTGTCCTTGAACTCGAGGGGCGTCATCGTTCCCTTGCGAGTAAACGCATTATCCTTGTCTCGATACTGCCAGACGAATTCTTTCGGGGGAGTACCGAGGTGAATGGTCAGCACGCGGTACGCATCCTCCAAAGCCTGCCGCTTCACGGAGGCTCGTTCTTCTTCAGACTCGGCCTTGCGGAGCAGGTACGCGCCTCTGCGCAATACAGTGGACAGATCGCGATTCATTGCCCGCGTGTCTGACGATGAATTTGTATCCGGCATCGCATATTGCGGAACGATTCCGTACTTATTGATGAGCGCCACGAGCATGTTCCACTGGCCACCGTCCTCAATAGGAGCCTGCAGGAGGTGTGCCACCGTGCGGTCAAGGATGTCGCGTTCGCGCAGTTCCTCCATTGCCTCTAGGAAGTAGTTTGCTTTTTCAAGCTTGTCCCAGAAGTGAATGAAGGTCTGGGAGAGCTCAAAATCCTTTACCTTCGTTTCCTTCATGATGGGACCGCGCAGCATGTTCATACCTGCGAAAATCCAGCAGCGACCAGACTTCTTTTGGTTAGCAACCGCCCAGTCATCCACCTTCGTGGAAACACTGGTGTCGATGCCAGAGAGAATGTCCCGGTTGACCGCGAGCTTGTCCACGCCTGTTGTCGTGACAGCGTTGCGGGAGACGCGGAATGATCGGTCTGCCTGCAACTTTTCGTTTTCCGCCCTAATTGCATCGAGGGATAGTCCGCGTGTGCTCTCGTTTGTAGCCATTGTGTTTGTTCTCCCTTCCTAGCTCATCGGATCCCAGCAGGGCAACAGGATGCCTTCGCCATCCCATGCCTTCAGCAACTCTTCTGGCGCGTACTTTCTCCTCACGACGACTGAGAAGACGTTGTCGCGGAACCAATCGCTCGTCATCGTTCCGTAGCCGTCGCCACCGAGTTTCACTCCCTTGTGATCCTCATTACCCCAGGAATTTTCCACTCGAAAGTGACCGGACTGCTCATCAAAGCCAGTAAGAACCATGGCGTGAGTAGGAGCCTCCTCCCAGGTCAACATCCTTCCTGCGCGGTCGAAGGCGAGATCGATGCCGTAAATATCGGGAAGATTAATCAGGTTGCGATCCCACATCCCAAGGATTGCGTCGAACTGGGTGTTCACATCACAGCCAAACCAGACGGGATCGGACTGTGCGATGGAGTCAATCGCTGCCTGACGCACGACCTCGATATCAGCGTTTACGTACCGGTAAACGGGGGTGCCCCAGACGTTCGTCGCAAGTTCGGTGTCGTACGCCTGGTTGACCTTGTGCTCCGGCCGGGCATCGAAGGCAATTTCAACGAATTGGTCGAGATCGGGGAGGTATTTCTTTGCGAACTCTTGTGGAGTGAACTCACCTTCGCGGTGGAAATCGCCATCCTTGGTGCGGTATTGCCACACAAAAGATGTCGGCGGGGTGCCTAAGTGGATGCCAACGACACGCTGAATAGCTTTCATGGCCTCGTCAATAGAACCATTTTCCATTACGGTTTTTCGGACAATGGTGTGAATGGCACGGTTCATCGCAGGCGTATCGCCAGCCGAGTCAGAATCGGGCATTGCGTACGAGGGGACAGCGCCGTACTTAGCAACGAGGTTGTTGACGTAATTGAACAGGCCACCGTCACCTGCGGCGCCGTCGAGCACGAATGCAGTCTCGCGGTCACCGAGATCGATTCTGCCGTCATCGGTTCGGGCAGCGTGGGGCTCTTCATTGCCAAGCAAATAGTTAAGGGCAAAGTAGGCCTTTTCCAACTTGTCAAAGTACTGCAGATACGCCTGAGAGAACTCAAACTGCTCGAGATTAAGTTCCTTGGCTATCTTCTGCCGGTACATGTTGAGCGCGGCAAACATCCAGCAGCGTCCAGAGGTCTTCTGGTTCGTTACCTTCAGAGAATCGAGTTTGACTTCGATGGTGGGGTCCAGGCTGACTACCTTGTCCCTGTCCAAGGCGACCTTGTTTACGCTACATGCTGTGACAGCGTTTCGCGCGACGGCTACCGTGGGGTCTTCGGCCACCTTCTTCTGAATCTCCTGAACGCAGTCTCCGGTAAGAGGCTGCTTACGCATATCTTGTTCCATACCCTCCTTTATACGCCTGACATGCACATCTTTTGGGAATTATCGATGGTTTTCGGTACAGCATCCCGAGTGGCGGCATTTGCGGTGCTCGATGGAGGTGGACATGCCGTAGCGAACCGCTCTTTCACAACCTGAACGTGGGGAGCAAAGGAGCACAGTGGACAAGGTAGGGGGACACCGGACGCTCGATTGTCACGAAAAGAAGATGTTTGGGAGGAGGAGTAGTTCAGAGTTAATGCCTGACATTGGCCGGAAGCATGTGTGGAATGCCTAGTTAGTGTTTGAGACTCGTACTGGCGCCGAGTGGCACAGCTCACCAGCACGTAACGGGACTGAAGAAGAGCTGCATGGTCACATGCGGGGCTGTACAACCCCATGTGGGGGGTAAAATCTTACGTTTAAGCCAAAGACAGGGGAGTATGCCCTCACCACGATGTGACTATAGTGATGGAAATCACCCTAGTTGATCCCTAATTTCCGCATCATTATTCACAGACGACTATCTCTAATGAATAAATACCGCAGAGGTGACTGTTAAAAAGCGCCCCCAGATAGGTTCTTACCTCCGATCTCGCCACATTCAATTGCATTCCTGCATAAAAACTGCCCGGATTCCAACTCATTTCGCGGTAAAACTATTTATTTTGGTTGTTAAAAATGTCTGTTGAACAGAACGTTTGGCAGATAGGTCTTACCTAGCTATCGTGATGTTGTTCCTACGAAGCAGTAGGCAAGAGGTTCGTCTCACGAACTGAGGGTGACGTGTGTCCATTCGCCATTTTCGCGCAAGCCGAACGCTTAACCTGTGCAATAATCGTGGGGTAGCTACTCTTATAGTGGCTACAGGGTGAAGTACAAGGAGCCCGGTGCATCCGCAGCAGGTTCCCCGGGACCCTCACCGTATAACCTAATAAGCCGTTGAAGTTCTAAGGATTGATTAACAATCCCCCTTATTGAATAGCCATTTTCTCTAACGCTACGTGGCCCGTGCCAGGTAGCGGACACAGTACGAAAGGGGCTAGGAGAGAACTGCGAGGCGATCGAGTCTCCATCGCTTTTCTTCGTGCCACGCGCTTCCTGGCGGAGTCGTTTGGCGTGTTGGGTTTAGAGATGGGATAGTGACGACCTATCGGTCATGATCTGGATGGTCCGGAAAACGGCTTTTGAGACCTAAACATTTTACGCCTTTTGATTAGACAAAAGGAGAAAGCATCTCATGCTTGTCGCACTACAAATAATCATCGTCATCGCAGCCATCGTTCTCGGCGCGCGATTGGGCTCCATCGGCATCGGCTTTGCCGGCGGCCTCGGTGTACTCGCACTAGGTATCGCCGGTGTCCCCGTAACAAAAGAAGACATTCCGTTCGATGTCATCGGCATCATCATGAGCGTCATCGCGGCGATTTCCGCGATGCAGCTCGCCGGGGGCCTAACTTATCTTGTACACGTCGCAGAAAAGATTCTGCGCAGAAACCCGAAGAACATTACTTTCCTTGCTCCGATCGTTACCTACCTGATGACCTTGCTTGCAGGTACTGGACACACGGCGTTTTCCACGCTCCCCGTGATCACCGAGGTGGCGAAAGAAGGAAAGGTTCGCCCGTCCAGGCCGTTGTCCGTGGCCGTTGTCGCTTCCCAAATGGCGATTACGGCATCACCGATCTCCGCAGCCGTCGTCTTCATGGCCTCTGTGCTTGAGCCACTCGGCGTTGGATATCTCCAGCTTCTTGCCGTAGCTATCCCTTCTACTTTCCTCGCTATCTTCCCCACGGCTTTGATTTCTAACAAGATGGGTAAGCAGCTTGAGGACGATCCCGTATACAAAGAGCGTCTCGCAAGCGGTCTCGTGCAGCCTCCAGCTCGCCAGAAAGACTACGTCCCGCCGGCAGGAGCAAAGCTTAGCGTTGGTATCTTCCTTGCTGCCATCGTTATCGTGATGGTGTACGCCACCCTTATCTCCGACCAAATTGGCCTGATCCAGAACCCCACACTTCCTCGCAACGAAGCCATTATGTCGATCATGCTGGGAGCCGCCACCATTATCGTCCTAGCGTGCAAGCAAAAGGCCGGAGAGGTTCTCAACACGCAAGTGTTCAAATCCGGTATGTCTGCCGCGGTTTGCGTGATGGGCGTTGCATGGTTGGGTACGACCCTCATCAATCAGTACATCGACCAGATCAAATCTGCATCCGGTAGCGTACTCACCGATTACCCGTGGCTCCTCGCAGTGATTCTGTACTTTGCTGCGTCCCTCCTGTACTCCCAGGCCTCTACCACCAAGGCGCTCATCCCAGCAGCCTTGGCTGTGGGCGTCAGCCCGCTAGCAGCAGTTGCAGCATTCCCTGCGGTTTCCGCGCTGTTCGTTCTCCCCACGTATCCGACGCTCCTTGCGGCAGTGGAAATGGACGACACCGGATCGACTCGAATCGGCAAGTACGTGTTTAACCACCCGTTTATCGTCCCAGGCACGGTATGCATCGCCATCGCAGTTGCCCTGGGGTTCCTGTTCGGTTCAGTCATTCTCTAGCAGACCTATAGCTAGCATCGGTCCTTCCCATCCACGCTGGCTGTTTCCGCTGTTTTGTTTTCACCACGGTCAGACCCGGCGGGCTGAGGAAACGGATCGAGGAGAGTGGCACAGCGATGACGATCCGCAGAATTTAATCTTCATATCGGACTGCTCACTACTGGATAGAATCCTCCTCGCCTAGTCGAGCAATGATAGTCCCCAGTTGTGGCTGTTCCTCCGTCAACTCACATGAAAAGGTGGTGTATTCGTTAGTCGTAGCGCGAAAGGAGAAACGACATCGTCTCACGTCCCTTGCGTTTGCTTTCCTACCCTCTAAGGGGTGGAGCTCAACAAAATGGTTGAACAATTATTTCGCAGCGTAGGGCAGGTAAGACACGATTTCACTAACAAAAAAGCTTGCCAAGATAGTATCCACGCAAAAGACAGTGGCATACTTAAGAACGTAGGACAAGCCTCCATATAAAAGCAGGTAATCTGCAATTTCCCAACCTCACGTTTGCCGTGATTTGTGGCAAACAATCTGAATAGAAAGTATCGAAAAAGTGGTAGACACTAACAAGTCCACTCGCACCGAAGAAGACCTCCTCGGAACGATGGAGATCAACAACGATTACTACTACGGCATTCACACCCAGCGAGCCATCGAGAACTACCAGATCTCCGGCGTAACCGTTAACTCCCAGCCAGATTTCATCCGGGGCATGGTATACACCAAGAAGGCAACCTCCATCGCCAACAACCAGGTGGGAGCACTGGAGAAGGAAAAGAGCGACGCCATCAACTGGGCATGCGACCAGATCATCAACGAGGGCGCGTGCATGGATCAGTTCCCGATCGACCTGTTCCAAGGTGGCGCCGGAACGTCGCTCAACATGAACACCAACGAGGTCATCGCCAACCTTGCTCTTGAGCACCTAGGCAAGGAAAAGGGCGAATACGATGTCATCCACCCGAACGATGACGTAAACATGAGCCAGTCCACTAACGATGCCTACCCGACAGGCCTCAAGCTCGGCTTCTACGCCGGTGTCCAGACGCTCGTCGCAGAGCTCGAGAAGCTCATTTCTTCGCTCTCTGCAAAGGGCGACGAGTTCGCATCCGTGTTGAAGATGGGCAGGACGCAGCTGCAGGATGCTGTCCCCATGTCCCTCGGTCAAGAGTTCAGCGGTTACGCTCACACGCTGGCAGACGAAATCGACAACCTGCAGCACGCCGCCAAGGAGCTTCTCGTTGTCAACCTGGGCGCTACCGCCATCGGCACGGAGCTCAACACCCCGGATGGATTCACCGAGGCAGTTACCAAGGCGCTCGCTGACGTCACTGGTCTTGATATCTCTTCCGCGCCCGACCTTGTCGCTGCTACCAGCGATCAAGCCTGCTACGTTTCTGTTCATGCTGCGCTTCGTCGCCTCGCTATCAAGCTCTCCAAGACCTGCAACGACCTTCGTCTCCTGGCCTCCGGACCGCGAGCAGGCCTGAAGGAGATCAACCTGCCCGAGCGTGCCGCAGGTTCGTCCATTATGCCGGCCAAGGTCAACCCGGTTATTCCGGAGGTTGTAAACCAGGTTTGCTTCAAGGTCTTCGGCAACGATGTCACCGTTGGCTACGCCTCGGAGGCTGGCCAGCTTGAACTCAACGTGATGGAGCCCGCCACGGGACAGGCAACTTTCGAGTCGCTGACAATCCTCACCAACGCGATGAAGACGCTGCGTGAGAAGTGCATTGACGGAATCACGGCTAACCCCGAGATCTGCAAGAGCCACGTTCACAACTCCATCGGCACGATTACCTACCTCAACCCCTTCATTGGGCACGCAGCTGGCGACAAGATCGGCAAGGAAGCTGCAGAGACGGGTAAATCGGTTCGCGAGCTCGTCCTTGAGCATGGGCTTCTCGACGAGGAAACCCTCGACAAAGTTCTTTCCGATGAAAACCTCATCAACCCGTCTATGGACATCGCTCCCAAGAAGTAGTCGGCTGCGCCTTCTACGTGGCGCTCCATCGACTTCCCCCTGCCTCCTGCGAAATATATTCAGCTCATCGTTCTCCATCAGGTGAGTCGCACCACGGTGGGGGAGGGAAAGGCCACAGCCCCTCGGGGTTGTGGCCTTTTTGCGAATATGTACTGCTGCTGGTTTGCCTTTCCCGGCCGGGTCAGCTCTCACCCCACTCACATCGCTCACTCCACATCTACAGGTTCGCGTTAGGATCGCTTGCGCTACACACCTCCCAGATGTCACAAACTCCCAGACCTCACACGCACCACAGAGATCGCGGGAGATCCGGGGGTCGCGAGTGCCATCAGAAAGCGCGCAGTTTCCGAGCCAGAGTGAATATGGAGTGAAGATGGTTTGTCGGAACTTTTCCCCGCCTTTGCTTAGAGATCAGGACGCGTCGTCCAAGACCGGGGACCCCTCTGCTACCTTGGCCTGATACCCCATTAAGGGGTAGAGCGGTTGTTATCAGAAATGTAAGAATAATCACCCTTGAAAGGCGCACATTTTCGGCATCCACTGCTTTGTATCGAGATTCATGAAGCTGAGCAGACATGCGCTCTATCTGATATCACCATTATTTCAGGCCATTTACAGATCTCCGCTCCGTTTAGTGACCTAACATTTGGTGACATCTTTAGAGTATTCGCACATTCGGTCCCGAGAGGAATTCCCCCACAGCCAACCTGCAAACCAACATTTGCAGAACGACAAAGTCCAAATATCGGTACTCTCATATGTATGACAGAAAAAGTCCCATCAGATGTTGAAATTGCACAGGCACACAAGGCCCTTCCCATCACAGAGATTGCGGAAGCTGCAGGAATTCCCCAAGAAGCACTGATCCCGTTCGGCACCAACAAAGCCAAGGTGGACATCAACTACGTCAAGGACCATGGCGAGAAGGCAAAGGTCATCCTCGTCACAGCGATGTCTCCGACACCAGCGGGCGAGGGCAAGACCACCACGCTCATCGGTCTCGCCGATGCCCTTAAGCTCGAGGGCAAGAACACCTTCGTCGCTCTGCGTGAACCTTCGCAGGGCCCGGTCATGGGCATAAAGGGTGGTGCTGCCGGTGGCGGTTACGCCCAAATCGTCCCGATGGAGGAGATCAACCTTCACTTCACCGGCGATTTCCACGCTCTCGCTGCTGCAAACAACACCCTGGCAGCTCTCATCGACGCCCATATCCACAACGGCAACGCGCTGAACATCGACCCCCGCCAGATCACCTGGCGCCGCTGCCTCGATGTCAACGACCGTTCCCTGCGCCACATCGTCACCGGCCTCGGCGGCAAGGCCCAGGGCACCCCAACGGAAACCGGGTTTGACATCACTGCAGCATCGGAAATGATGGCAATCCTCTGCCTCGCGTCCGACTACAAGGATCTCAAGGAGCGCATCGGTCATATCGTCGTTGGCTCCACCTACGACGGTAAGCCGGTTCAGGTCTCTGAGCTTGGCGTCGAAGGTGCTCTCACCGCACTGCTCAAGGATGCCATCCACCCGAACCTGGTACAGACCCTCGGCGGCGTTCCGGCATTCGTCCACGGCGGCCCATTCGCCAACATTGCTCACGGCTGCAACACGCTGACTGCGACGAAGACGGCCATGAAGCTCGGCGATTACGTGTGCACGGAAGCCGGCTTCGGTGCTGACCTCGGTGCCGAGAAGTTCTTCGACATGAAGGCTCGCTACGGCGACATCAAGGTCGATGCGGTTGTCCTGGTCGCCACCATTCGTTCCCTTAAGTACAACGGTGGTGTTACCCGCGAGGATCTCACCAAGGAAAACCTCGAGGCTCTTGAAGCCGGTGTCGTCAACCTTGAGCGGCACGTCGAAAACGTCCGCAAGTTCGGTGTTGAGCCCGTTATCGCTCTCAACGACTTCGTCTCCGACACCCAGGCCGAGCGCGACTTCATGAAGGAATGGGGCGAAAAGAATAACGTCCGCGTCCTTGAGTCCAAGGTCTGGGAGAAGGGCGGCGAAGGTGCCCGCGAGCTCGCCAAGGCCGTCATCGAGGTTGCCGAGAGCGGAAAGAGCGATTCTCACCCGCTGTACGACTTGGAAGATGGCATCGAGGCCAACATCGAAAAGATCGCAACGGAGCTGTACCACGCGGACAATGTCCAGTACTCTGCCAAGGCTCAGAAGGACCTCGCGTTCTTCAAGAAGAATGGCTGGGACAAGCTGCCGGTCATCATCTCGAAGACCCAGTACTCCTTCACCGATGATGGCTCGAAGCTCGGTGCACCCGAGGGACACACCCTCCACGTTCGTGAGCTGCTGCCGAAGATCGGTGCAGGCTTCATCGTCGCCCTCACCGGCAACGTGATGACACTGCCTGGCCTCGGAAAGACCCCGGCTGCTCTGAAGATCGACATTGACGATAACGGAACAATCTCCGGACTGTTCTAGTCGCAGCAAATAAGCGGCCTCCACTTACGTTGGAGGCCGCTTCTTCTATATCTGGGGCCTTCGGACACCGCTGCGAAGAAAAATTGCAGGTAGAGATGGAAACTCTATCCCAGATCTGGACTAGTCCTCGTTGGGCCACCCCGGGTACTCCGGCGGCGTGCCACCAAAAGCGGGGCAGATGGACTGGTAATCGCACCAGCCACACAGTTTGGACGTGCGGGGTTCAAACTCCCCGCGCGCGCCTTTGTGCTTGATTTCGTCCCAGGTCTGGACCAACTCAGCAGCAAATTCTTCGAGCGTCGCCTCGTCAGGGCTTAAGGTGAGATCGTCCCCTACAGCCAGGTACATGAGGCGCAGCTGGGCCGGTATCACGCCGTACAGGCACCACCACACGAGGGCATAAAACTTCATTTGAGCCATCGCGTCGTCGGCAAATCGCGGGCTCGGCTTCTTTCCCGTCTTATAGTCGACAATCCGGACCATGCCGTCCGCGTTCACATCAACGCGATCGATAAAACCGCGGAGAGGAACATCGTCGCGAAGCGTCGTCGAAACAAATTCCTCCATCCGGTCCGTCTCTAGCCCCTGCGGATTTTCCATCATGAAATAACCCTTAATGAGCCCACGGGCTTGGACAAAGAAATCCATCTCCTTGTGCTCGGGAACAACCTCAGCATTGCCGGGATCCTCCGCCTTCATTTTTTCCCACGTAGGAACGATGAGTTTCACCGCAGTAGGGTAGGTGCGCTCCTCCGGGGGCAGGCCCATGAGATGCTCGAGGACAGCATGCACGAGTGTGCCCTTGAGCTGATAGTCCTTCGTCTCCGTGGGAATCTTGTCTATCGCTCCGAAACGGAAAGACAGAGGGCACTTTTTGTATTGGCTCACTCTTGACGGTGACAGTGCCACCTTAAACCGGCGGAAATTCTCGTTCGCTTTTCTACTCACAATATCTTCCAGCATACTGAACAGCCTGTGAGAAGGAAGCACCTCGCTTGACAAGGGTATCCACGTAGGCGAACAACAAGCCCTGGATATAACTTTTGGTTTTCCGCCCTTGGCACGCTCTTTTACGACCGGCTAGCCCTGGGGGACTGTTGCCGCTAAGGAAATACGTAAGCTGCCGGGTACCCTTAACATTATGAGTGCGTTCACTGAGTACGTTGATGCGAGCCCCAGCTCCTTCCACGCAGCTGATGAGGCTGCGAAGCTTTTGACTAACGCCGGGTTTACCCAGCAATCCATCGTCGGCGAGTGGGACAACACTCCCGGTGGACACGTGATGACGGTGGGGGGCGCTGTCCTTGCGTGGTGGATCCCGGAGAAAATTACGATTCAGCCGATTCGTATCGTCGGCGCCCACACGGATTCACCAGGTTTTAAACTAAAGCCCCAGCCGGAGTGGGTCACCTGCGGGTTCAGTCAGGCCGGGGTCGAAGTTTACGGCGGTGCCATCCTCTCCAGCTGGTTCGACCGGGAACTGGTTCTCGCCGGTACGGTCACGCTTGCCGACGGCTCCTCCCAGCTAGTTTCAACGCCTCCCGCCCTGCGCATTCCGCACCTAGCCATCCACCTCGACCGCTCTGCTAACCAGAGCTTCGCCCCAGACAAGCAGTCCCATCTGCAGCCGATTGTTGACGTCGTCGGAGATCCCGCCGTCGGAGGCGAGCCAATGGGGGTCCTCGAACTGGTCGCCCGGGCTGCCGACGTGCGCGCCCGTGACATCGTCTCCTATGACCTCATAACCTGCGATTCCCAGCCCGCTGCCACCACCGGTGCCGCAGGTAACCTCATCGCGACGGGCCGTCTCGATAACCTATCCAGTGTCTGGCCTGCAGTCACCGCGCTCATCCAGGCGACGGCACAAGCCCCTGATACGATTCTTATGGCCTGCTGTTTCGATCACGAAGAGGTGGGAAGCTCGTCCCGTACAGGTGCGGGTGGCCCATTGCTCAAACAAGTCATCGACAGAATTCTCGCTGCCGCTGGATTGTCTTCAGACGAAAAGTACCGCGTCATTAACTCGTCCATAATGGTGTCTGCGGATGCAGCCCACTCTGTGCACCCCAATTATGTGGAGCGCCATGATCCACACGTGTACCCAGTGCTTGGTGCTGGCCCCATGGTCAAGTACAACGCGAACCAGCGCTATGCCACGACGGCCGAATCCGCTGCTGCTTTTATTCGTGCCTGCGACCGTGCGGATGTCCCCGTCCAGGAGTTTGTTTCCAATAATGACGTGCCGTGTGGCTCGACCATTGGACCCATTTTCTCCACTCGGACAGGTATCAACACGGTCGATGTCGGCATTCCGCTGCTTTCCATGCACTCCGCACGCGAGCTCTGTCACGCAGATGACATCGACTATCTCACCGCCGCTCTCCAAGCCTTCTACGAAGGCGAGGAGGACTAAACATGCGCGACCAAGTCGAGTTTGTAGAAAACCTCTACCGTAAGTTCGAGGACACAGAATCCCACGACAAGGTGCGGTTCGCCGCATGGTGCCTTCATCGGGCAGCGTGCCTACCCATCACCGCAGGCGTAAACCTAGATGAGCTGAAACGTGTCGCAGGACAGCTGTGGGACGGGGACGATCCAGCAGGCGACGAGGCCACGATCACTATTACAGCGCTCGACCAGACTGATGACGACGCACAGGCTATCGCCGATGAGCTGACAGAGTCCGTAGTGGACGCACGTTTAGCTCTCAACGAGAACGATGCCGAGGCGACCGCACGCTGTGCCGAGCACAACCTCACTATCCTCACTTTTGCGACCTACCCCGACCACGAAAAGGTGGTGGCCAAGGAAATGGATGACCAGTCCAAAGTCGCTGAAAAAATCATCGCCGCCGAAGCTGTCACCATTGATTACCTTGCACCCGGCGCGGAATAGTACGTGGACGCACAGAATTACCATTGGCCTAACGCACTAGAATCTGCGTTCAGGTGCTTTGTCAGCGGCCAAGGCCACAGCACGGGTGAGGCTGCATCGACGAGCGCTAAGTTTTGCAGACATCCTGTGCCGACGAGCATACTGTTTGCCTGCTACGCCGTTTTCTGCCACGCTAATTTCTGGCACGCTCATGTCCGGCATGCTTATGTCCAGCACGCTGTTCTACAGTGTCAACGGTCCCTGGTGTGCCGCGTCAGCGGTGTGAACGTACTGTTACGGCAAGGCAAACGGGAAGCACGCCGGAACGGCTCTTGCTCCGCTGCTTTGTAACGGCGTCGGCACTGCCTTGGCTAGGCTGTTTCGGCTTGGCTCAGGTGTTCGCAGGCGAGATACCAGTCCGCATGGTGTCCGCTGGCTTAGACTTTTAGGAAGGAACCTTTTATGGCTTATTCCGGCCCTTTTGAGGCGGGAGACCGCGTGCAGCTAACTGACCAGAAGCGTAGGCATCACACGATTGTCTTGCACCCTGGAGAAAGCTACTTCACGCACAAGGGCGAGATCCGCCACGATGACATTATCGGGGCCCCCGAAGGTAGCGTTGTGGAATCCACGCTAGGGGAGGAGTACCTCTGCTTCCGCCACCTCATGGTCGACCACGTCCTCTCCATGCCCCGTGGCGCGGCGGTGATCTACCCCAAGGACACCGCGCAGATCCTTGTCGAGGGTGATATTTTCCCAGGCGCAAAGGTTCTTGAGGCAGGGGCGGGCTCCGGCGCACTATCTATGGCGCTTCTCCGCGCCATTGGGTCGACGGGCAAGCTGATCTCCTACGAGATCCGCGAGGATCACCTCGCATTCGCGCGGTCAAATGTTGCAGAATACTTCGGGCACGAGCCCGAGCAGTGGGATCCTCGCCTCGGGGATCTCTCGGAGGTCCACCTGGACGATCTCGACGGTCCCGTCGACCGCATCATTTTGGACATGGTGGAGCCGTGGACGTGCATCGACAACGTCGCCGAGCTGCTGCATCCAGGTGGAGTGTTCATGACGTATGTGCCGACAGTGCCACAGCTGATGAACATTATGGAGCACATCCGGGACAAGAAGTGCTTCACCGAACCGCGTGCCTGGGAGACCCTCCTGCGCGAGTGGCGCGTGGAGGGACTTGCTACCCGCCCGGAGCACCGCATGAATGCACACACGGCCTTCCTCGTGTGGGCGCGGAGGCTTGCCGACGGTGTTACCCCTCCCCGCCCCAAGCGCCGCGCGCGGAAATAGGCTGGTAGCAGGTACCGAACCGGAGCACAGTTGAACACTGTAAAGTCAAGGACATGACTTCTGCACCGAATTCCTCCGGGTCCGTGCACCCGTCGCCCAAGTCCGAAGCCGTGGCTGCGGATACTCAGAAGCGTCGAGAAGCTGATCAGCGGCGACGAGACGCCGACTACGCCCGGCTCGTCCGCCAGAACCGAGATCTGGGGGCGCGGAACCAGAAGCTTGTGGAGCTCCTCAAAGCCTCACGGGACAAGCTGCAGACCTTGTACGGAGAGCTCGAAGAGCTCTCCACACCGCCGTCGACCTATGGCACCTACCTCGGCACGAACGAGCCCGGCTACTCCGCCGAGATCTTCACCGGGAACCGCCAGATGAGGGTCATGGTTTCCCCAAGCGTCGACCAGTCCGACTTGGAACCAGGCATGCGCGTGCGGCTTGCAGAGGGCAACATCATCGTCGACACAGCCGGCTACACCACATCCGGAGAGCTCGCCAGGATGGTGGAACGAATCGGTGCTGATCGCGCCCTCATCGTCTCAGTGACAGGGGACAAGTCCGTTGTCACACTTGCCGGGCCGATTCGTGGGCAGGCAGAAGCCGGCGACACGTTGCTGGTCAACCTCAAGGTTGGCTACGCCTTCGAGGTCGTCCCCGTAACGGAAATGAACCGCCTTAACCTGCAGGAAATTCCTGATGTCACCTATGACGATATCGGTGGCCTGGACGCACAAATTGAGGCCATTAAGGATGCTGTTGAGCTGCCCTTCCTTCACCCGGAGTTGTACAAGGCCTACGACTTGCGTCCGCCTAAAGGCGTGCTCCTGTACGGCCCTCCAGGCTGTGGCAAGACGCTCATCGCCAAAGCTGTGGCAAACTCCCTCGCAAGCCGCATCGGGGGGCAGGAGTCGAGCTACTTCCTGTCCATCAAGGGACCAGAGCTACTCAACAAATTCGTCGGCGAAACTGAGCGCCAGATCCGCGTCGTGTTCGAGCAAGCACGAGATGTTGCCGAAGCCGGTAGGCCAGTCATCATCTTCTTCGATGAGATGGAATCTATTTTCCGTACTCGTGGGTCCGGCGTGAGCTCCGATATGGAGACCACCGTTGTCCCGCAGCTTTTGGCTGAGCTTGACGGGGTGGAGTCGCTGTCCAACGTGATTATCATCGGTGCGACCAACCGAGAGGAGCTTATCGATCCGGCGATCCTGCGCCCGGGTCGCCTCGACGTAAAAATCCGCATCGATCGACCCGACCGTGCTGGTGCCGTCGACATTTTCTCTCGCTATATCACCGACGAGCTGCCGCTGGCTGAGCCCGCCGAGGCGCTCATCGACTACGCCGTGAACCTCATGTTTTCCCAAACCCCCTACGTAGAGCTCACCTTTGACAACGGGGATTCACACATCCTTTACTACGAAGACTTCATCTCTGGTGCGCAGATCGCCAATGTCGTCGATCGAGCAAAGAAGCAGGCAATTAAGGAGCATTTGGCGAGCCCGGAGAGCACAGGGATTACCCGGCAGATTCTTGCCGAGTCCATTGCTCAGGAACAGCACGAGAGCGAAGACCTCCCGAACACGCAGAGCCCCGACGAGTGGACGAGGATTGCTGCCAAAAGGACAAAGGGCCTGAAAAACCACACTGTCGTCAAGGCCACGCCACTCTAAAGCCGAGCCACCAGTAGGAAACCGACAGAGAGCACTAGTTTAGGCCAGACGAAAAGACAACCGAGTAAAGAAGGAAGAACTGTGGCACGCTTCATCGGAACCGAGACTGAGTACGGCATCGCGACACCGGCGGATCCGTCGCTGTCGCCAATCGTCACGTCGACCCATGCCGTTGTGGCCTATGCCTCCACGACGGACCAATCCCGCGCGCGGTGGGACTTCGCGCAGGAATCGCCTCTACGGGATCAACGAGGTTTCGACCTGCGCCGCTACCGCACCGTGCCGGTCATTGATCCCCGCGCGATTGGCGTGGCCAACGTCGTGGTTGACAACGGCGCCCGCTTCTACGTCGACCACGCACACCCCGAATACTCCTCGCCTGAAACAGCCAATGCCCGAGATGCTGTCCTGTACGATGCCGCCGGCGACGTTATTCTCCGCGAGGCCGTGGCAGCAGTCGCTGAACACACCGACCAAGGGCATTCGATCCTGCGTGGCCATGGCCCATGTCCGCCTCTGAAAATCTACAAGAACAACGTGGATGGAAAGGGCGCAAGCTACGGCAGCCACGAAAACTACCTCTACTCGCGCGACACCGACTTCGACATTCTCGCCCAGGCCCTCATTCCGTTCTTCGTCGTCCGCCAGGTGCTCTGTGGTGCCGGACGTGTCGGCTGGGGACAAGAGGGGGAGGAGCACCCGAACCCGGGCGCGGGAGAAAAACAGCCATGGTTCCAGATCTCCCAGCGTGCAGACTACATCGAGACCACCATCTCACTGGAGACAACACTCAACCGCGGCATCATCAACACTCGCGATGAGCCCCACACGAGCGATGCCTACGGAAGGCTCCACGTCATCATCGGCGACGCGAATATGAGCCACACGTCGACTCTTCTCAAGGTGGGGACGACGAGCCTCGTGCTGGATGCCATCGAAGACGGTGTGGACTTCAGCGATCTCGCGCTCATCAACCCTGTCGCTGCATGTCATACTGTTTCTCGGGATCTCACCGTCTCTACTCCTTTGCAGCTTGTCGACGGCCGGTCCATGCGCCCCCTCGAACTGTTACGCGAGTATGCCTCGCGTGTCACGCCGACAACCGATACCGACCGTGAAGTCCTGGAGACGTGGGAAAAGGTCATGGATCTCCTTGACGACGACCCGCTGAAGACAGCCCATCTCCTTGACTGGACTGCCAAGCTCGCACTGTGCCAGGGCTTTGTTTCCCGTGGCGTGCCGTGGACAGACCCCAAGCTCCAGGCCATCGATATCCAGTACACGGATATCGACGAGTCACGCTCGCTTTACCACGCGCTCGTGCGCAAGGGGCGAATGGAGACGCTGTTTAGTGCCACGGAGATCGCCCGCGCAGCGCACACCCCGCCAGCGGATACACGTGCCTATTTCCGTGGCATGCTCATGCGCCACATGGGCCACTACGTCACGCGGGTGAACTGGGATACGGCCGTGATTGAATCTGCTGGCCATAGGGTTACCGTCCGTTTCGCGGATGTGGACTCGTTCACCGAAGCTAACGTGGCCGACCTTTTCGCGGGAAATAAGGACGTGAACGAATTCATCGCGGAGCTCGTCCGGCGCGCCCCGTCAGCTGAAGCGTTCTAGGTTCACACCGTTGTGAGGGTGAAAGCCCTAGACTGTGAGATGACCGTTTGCCACGCGAAAAGCCTCGTCGTGACAAGAATAGTGATGTACAAGGAAGGGACAATCAACTGTGGATAAGCAGGTATATAGCTCCGGTGGCAAAGACCGCTCTGATGATGGCGACATCGCGGAAGCGGCTGGCCAGGTACAGATCAATACACATGAGGCTGATTCGCTCCTCGATGAGATCGACACTCTGCTCGAGACGGATTCCGAGGAGTTTGTGAAGTCCTACGTGCAAAAGGGCGGACAGTAGAACTCATGGGAGACTTCGATCCGTCCCGCGCCATCACCCGCCGCATCATGGGGATCGAAACCGAGTACGGCATCGCGTGTATTGATGACCGCACAGGTTCAGCGCCCCATGCCGCAGATGAGGTCGCGCGGCTTGCGTTTCGCCCACTTGTCGACGCATATAACTCCACAAACGTGTTCATTTCAAATGCCGGGCGACTGTATCTCGACGTGGGTTCACACCCCGAGTTCGCCACGCCTGAATGCGACAGCCTCAGCCAGCTCGTCACCTATGAGCAGGCCGGAGATCGCATCGTCACGGACCTTGCACAGAAAGCAGAGCGGCGAATCGCTGAATTGGACACCCCCGACGCAGCGGGGGCGGGCGTATACATGTTCAAGAACAATTCCGACTCCGCCGGGAGTTCATACGGCTGCCACGAAAACTACCTCGTCGGGCGAGACGTATCGGTGAAGAAGCTAGGTGCAATTCTGCTCCCATTCCTCATCACCAGACAGCTGTTCTGCGGTGCGGGTCGCGTCGCCATCCCGCAGCGGGGCAACCCGGCAACGGAGTTTGGCCCCGGTTTCTGCATCTCCCAGCGCGCCGATTTCATGTGGGAAGGCGTATCCAGCGCCACCACCCGTTCCCGGCCGATGATCAACACACGCGACGAACCGCACGCGGATTCCTCACGCTACCGCAGGCTGCACGTCATCGTTGGCGACTCCAACATCTGTCAGGTCTCGACAGCACTCAAAGTAGGCACGACCCTCTTGCTGCTCGAGATGATCGAGGCGGGAGTAGAACTGCCGACGTTTGACATGGTCAACTCCGTGGATTCGATTCGCCGCGTCGCACGCAGCCTCGACGGGTCCCAACTCGTACACATCACCGAGGGCGTGGATGTCTCCGCACTCGATATTCAGCGGCAGTATCACGAGCATGCCTGCGCATGGCTGGAAAAACGGGAGGAGGATCCCGGTGAGCTCACCCGCATCGTCGAGTTGTGGGGGACCATTCTCGATGCCATCGGTTCTGGCAACCTCGATGCCATCGCCCGCGATGTTGACTGGGTGGCCAAGTATCGCCTCCTCCTGGGGCTGAAGGAACGGCACGGGTTGGAGTGGGATAACCCGAAGCTCCGCCACGTCGACCTCATGTACCACGACATCAGGCCCGGCCGAGGCATCGGACCGAAACTTGTGGCGAGGGGACTCCTTAATTCGTGGGTGGACGAGAGCGCAGTGCAGAAGGCGACCACCGTCGCACCAGAAACGACGAGGGCACACTTGCGTGGCACGTTCCTCACGGCAGCGCGACAGGCAGGGATTGACACGTCTGTGGACTGGATGCGTCTAAAGATCCTTCGACCGGAACCTGCTCTCGTTGAACTGAAAGACCCCTTCCAGAACGAGAATCCCGACGTGGAGGAGCTTTTATGTCGAATGAGGTAGCTGAGCACTCGCGGCGAACAGAGCGACTCATCAATCTGCTCGCTGTGCTGATCAATTCTGCAGAGCGTCCTCTTTCATCCGCCGAGATTCGTTCCCGAGTTCCCGGTTACAACCCGGAAGATAAGCCGGGACGCCAAGCATTGAGCAGGGACTTCGAGGCACTGCGGAAGGTGGGGGTCAACGTCGCGGAAACGTTCGACGGAAACCAGACGCTGTACTCCGTGCAGCAGCAGACTTTTCTGCCCGATGTCGAGTTCACCCCAGAGGAAGCCCATGTGCTGCAGTTGGCAGGCCAGGTGAGCTCCCATCATAAGCTAGGGATTCAAGCCCGCCGGGGGTGGAATAAGCTGGCAGCTTTCGCAACCGATAGGGATCGGGCCGAAACCCTTCCTTTCATTACCCACACCGAGCTGTGGGAAGTTGACTCCACGACGCTGAAAACAGTCCTCAATGCGATAAACAGGAAGCGTGCTCTCGCCCTCGACTACCGTCGCGACCAGCTCGCGCCGACAGAGGAACGCCACCTGGAACCGTGGGGAATAGCCTCACACAATGAGCGACAGTACCTCGTCGGATTCGACACTGACCGCGACGCGATCCGCAGTTTCCGTCTCATCCGGATCCTCGGTGCCGACATCAAGGGGAGCGCAACACACGAGCGACCGGAAGATTTTACGGCTGTCGCCGCCGAAGCTATGCAGAGGCTCCACCCACGCGTGGACGCAGTCGTGTCGGTAGTGCCGGGTGCAGCTCGTGCGTTTGTCGATAGGGGAGAAAGAATCGATGAAGAAACCGTCCGCTTTACATCTATAGACCGCGAGTGGTTGATCCGCAATGCGCTGTCTTATTGCGAATCTGTCACCGTCATCTCCCCGCAGGATGTCCGCGATGACGTGATCGAGCGACTACAGGCAATCGTTGCTAGCGCCTCGGAGGTGCCGCATGAGTCCCAAAAATAAATCTGCTGTTGGTTCCAGCCGGGTGAGCCAGGCACGCGATGAGCTCGTTCGCATGCTCAACGTGTTGCCGTACTTTAGCAGGCACAAGGACAGGACCGTGTTCGAAGCTGCCGCCGATTTTGGTGTCAGCCCGACTCAGATTCGGGAGGATCTTCTCCGCCTCCAGTGCTGTGGAATTGGCACGTACCCCGACGAACTTGTGGCGCTCGAAACCGACCGCGTGAGCGTGTCCATCGAGGACACCCAAGGACTAGACAAGTCTCTACGTTTGACTACAACAGAGGCTATTTCTTTACTCCTCATTCTCGAGTCACTCGAGGGGATTGACGGGCTCATCGACCCGACCGTTGTACAGTCGACCACCGACAAGCTCCGAGAGCTCACCACACGGTCTGCTGCAGCGATCGAATCTCTCCCAGATGCCAACGATGCGGAGACGAGCGGAGCCTTGACAGAGACTGCAAATAAGTTGAAGGAGGCTTTCACTTCTCGTCGAAAGGTGACTTTCAGCTACTACAACCGTTATTCCGATGCGACTACCACGCGTACTGTTGACGCTCTCAAGCTCTTCACCCACGACGGAATAAGCTACCTGTACTGCTATGACAATGATGCGAAAGCGGTACGTACCTTCCGGCTCGACGCTATCTCGGACCTATCCCTTTCGGACGTTCCCAGCAGACTACCGCTTTCAGAGTACGAAAAAGATCTGTCGGAGCCTTTCGATTTCTCCGGCGCAGGCATGACCGGAGCCCTCCGGCTAGCTCCAGATGTTCGTTGGCTTGCCGACGAGTCTCCGATGGACATTGTGGGAGAGCTTCCCGATAAGTGGGCTGCAGCCGAGCTACCACTCGTATCGCCGGATTGGCTTATTCGATTTAGTTTGGCCTATGGCGGTAAGGTAGTTGTGACCAGTCCGGAATCGGTTGCCACCGCAGTCCGGCAACGGGCAGAATCTGCTCTACAGAAATACGTTTAGACCCCTCACACAGGAGAACACCATGAGTCTTGGACCAGCTGAAATCGCCATCATCGTCCTTGTCATCTTGCTACTTTTCGGAGGCAAGAAGCTTCCTGAACTCGCTCGTTCCCTTGGTCGCTCCATGCGCATCATGAAGTCCGAGGTCAAGGAGATGCAAAACGACGAGACCGATAATTCTGCTGCTCCGCAGCAGCAGGCGATTGAACAGCCGCAGCAGCAGTACCAGCAGCCCCAACAGGGCCAGTACGGCAACCCTGCCCAGAACAACCAGTAAATAGAATCAGTTTCCTTTTACATTTATGAGCCAGAAATCACCCGCTAACGACAAGCGCACGCGGAGTCGACGCAAAAAGAAGAAGAACCCCGACGGCACAATGAGCCTCGTTGATCACATCAACGAGCTCCGCCGTCGACTGTTCATCTCGCTCGTCGCTCTCGCGATCAGCACTGTCATCGGGTTCCTGTGGTATCAGCATTCCATCCCCGGAGTGCCTACCCTCGGAGAGATCCTTCGTGGACCATACTGCAGCCTTCCGCCCGAGGTACGCGCGGACTTCTCCGGCGATGGTCACTGCCGCCTCCTGGCAACCGGCCCCTTTGAGATGTTCCTCCTGCGCCTGAAAGTTGGCGCACTAGCGGGGCTCGTTTTCTCCTCGCCCGTCTGGCTCTCCCAAATCTGGGGCTTCATCACCCCCGGCCTGCACAAAAACGAGCGTCGCTGGACGTTTACCTTCGTTTCGCTAGCTGTGACGCTGTTTGTCGCGGGCGCGGTGCTGGCTTACTTCGTTGTCGCCTACGGCCTCAGCTTCCTGCTGACCATCGGCTCCGAGGTCCAAATCACGGCACTTTCCGGCGAGAGGTACTACAACTTCGTTCTCGGACTCCTCGTCATCTTCGGCGTGAGCTTCGAGCTGCCGCTCGTCATCGCGATGCTCAATATCGCCGGCCTTGTCGATTACGAGGATCTCAAGGACAAGCGCTCCTACATCATCGTCGGGCTGTTCGTCTTTGCGGCCTTCATGACCCCCGGCCAGGATCCGGTCTCTATGCTGATCCTCTCCGTGGCTCTCACCATCATCGTCGAGATTTCCATCCAATTCACGCGCATCAACGATAAACGTCGCAAGAAGGAAAGCGAGAAGTGGGGAGACGACGAGGCCTCACCGCTAGACGAGTCCCAAGACGAGATCGCAGCCCCCATTCCGCGTCCAGAGAAGATCGCGAAGCCGATCCCGGTCAATCCCAAGGCTCGCCGGGTGAAAGACTATGCCGGAGGCACTCCCAAGCCACGGGCAGTCCCACGGAACATGGAAGGTGCGGACAAGCGCGGAACCCTTAATAAGCGGGAGCCCGGCGATTTCGACGATGTTCTCTAGCTAGAATTCGCGTCCGAGCTAGTAGTTGGTAGTTTGGGAACTATGACTGATGCGTTTCCTATGCTCGACGAGTTCGCTGCACGCCAGCTCTTCCCCCTCGATGAATTTCAGGTCGACGGCTGCCGCAGTGTAGAAAGCGACCACGGCGTGCTCGTTTGCGCGCCAACTGGTGCCGGCAAAACCATCGTCGGCGAATTCGCTGTCTTCCTTGCCCTGCGCAGGGGGCTGAAGTGCTTCTACACCACGCCAATCAAGGCGCTGTCCAACCAGAAGTACCACGACCTCGTAGACACCTACGGAGAAGAGCGCATCGGGCTGCTCACCGGCGATGTTTCCATCAACAGCGGGGCGGATATCGTCGTCATGACGACCGAGGTTCTGCGCAACATGATCTACGCGGATTCGCCCGCACTGGCTCGGCTCGGCTATGTGGTCATGGACGAGGTGCATTACCTTTCGGACCGCGACCGCGGCGCCGTATGGGAGGAGGTCATCCTCAACCTCGACGAGTCCGTCAACATTGTCTCGCTTTCGGCGACGGTATCGAACTCAGAGGAATTTGGTCAGTGGCTCGGGGAGGTCCGGGGCACCACCGATGTCATCGTCTCCGAGGTGCGGCCGGTGCCGCTGACGCAGTACCTGCTCGTCGGGAACCAGCTCTGTCCGCTGTTCAACGCAGATTCCACACGCATCAGTAGCCAAGTTAAGCGCGCGATCTCCCACCAAGGCGAACAGCCAATCGGCTGGGGACAAACCGACCGAGATCGTCGTTATAAGCCTCTGGGCAGGCCAGAGGTGCTACGCCTGCTCGGCGGGGAGGGGATGCTTCCCGCCATTACGTTCATCTTTTCCCGTGCAGGATGTGACGGTGCCGTCGCCCAGTGCCTCGGGGCTCGTCTTGACCTCACAACAGATGAAGACAAGGATTGCATCGCGCAGATCGTCGATGAGGGCGTGGAGGAGATTCCGCCGGAGGATCTCGAGGTCCTCGGCTTCAAACGGTGGAAGCTCGCCTGCACCCGGGGATTCGCTGCCCACCACGCTGGTATGCTTCCTGCATTTCGCCACATCGTGGAGAAACTGTTCGTCCAGGGACTGCTGAAGGCAGTGTTCGCCACCGAAACCCTCGCCTTGGGGATCAACATGCCGGCGAAAACGGTGGTGCTCGAGCGCCTGGTGAAGTTTAACGGGGAGGCGCACGTCGACCTCACACCGGGGCAGTTCACCCAGCTGACAGGCCGTGCCGGGAGGCGTGGCATCGATACGCAGGGGCGCGCTGTCATGGTCTGGGAGCCGACGATGGATGTCGAAGCCGTGGCCGGACTCGCCTCGACTCGCACGTATCCGCTGGTTTCCACGTTCTCCCCGGGCTATAACATGTCGGTCAACCTGCTGAACACCATCGGCTACGCCAACGCCAAGCACATCATTGAGCGGTCCTTCGCCCAGTATCAGGCGGATAAGTCGGTCGTCGGCAAGGCCCACGAGCTGGAAAAGGCTAGTCGCGCGGTCGAGCAGCTGCACACCCAACTTGAGCAGGCGATCGACGGCCCCGTAGATGAGTTCCTCGAGTACATGCAGCTGCGCGCGGATCTCACCGATGCCGAGCGGAAGGCGAAGAAGGACTTCGTCGTCGAGCGGAAGAAGGAGGCCACGGCGGTCCTGGCGAAGCTGCAGAAGGGCGATGTCATCGCGCTTCCGGGGAAGAAGACAACCCTCGCCGTCGTCATTGACCCGGCGCACCGCCGAAACGATCCGCGGCCGCAGATCATTCAGCAAGGTGGCTGGAAGGGGAGGGTCTCGCCGGAGGACTTCCCGGTCCCGCCCATTACCGTTGGGCACACGCATCTGCCTCGCCATGGCAGGCTTGGACGGTGGGTGGATAATGAGCTCAAACACGGCCACTACCCGCGGCCCAAGAAGATTCGTGCGCCCCGTCTGAGGACGAAGAAAGACCCGCAGATCAAGGCGTTGCGGGAGGCGATCCGCACGCATCCGGCCCACAACTGGGAAAACCGCGATGCTTACGCACGGCTCGGTGAGCAGCTCATGCGTGAGGAGCGACGCCGGGATAACTTACAGTCTGCTGTTTCGCCCGCCCGCGAAACTTTGGGCAAGACTTTCGACCGCATCCTGGATCTTTTGGCAGAACTCGACTACATCACGCCAGGGGAGAACCCGACTGTCACCGACGAGGGCCAGCGCCTCGCCTTGCTGCACAACGAATCCGATCTCCTCATCGCCTCGTGTCTGAAGCGTGGCATCTGGGACGAGTTGGATCCGGCGGAGCTAGCCGGCGTTGTCTCCATGACCGTGTTCGAAAACCGCAAGGAAGTCCGCGGGCGGGTCGGTGCGCCGACCGAGAGGATGGCCACGGCGATGAACAACACGATGCGCATCTACACCGAGCTTTCCAGTGATGAGCAGCGCCACAAGCTCGCCCTGTCGCGGGAGCCGGAGCCGGGTTTCGCCTTGGCCATGCACCAGTGGGTGGCCGGAGCCCCGCTCGATTACGCATTGGAGGCGGCAGCCGCCAGCGGAGCTGAGCTCACGCCGGGCGATTTTGTCCGCTCGTGCCGGCGGGTCATTGATGTTCTGGAGCAGGTGGCCAAGACGGGGTACACCTCCGACATCACCCGCCACGCGAACCAGGCTATCGACGCTATTCGACGCGGTGTCGTCGCCGTAGGCGATTAGCTCACCGCATGCGCGATGCGTGCCAGGTGCGGACGCACGCAGGCGATCGTCGACAAGCCGGTGTTGACTCTGCAGGGGTTGAACACCAGCGATTGCACGCCGACGATCCGTCCGTCGGCGAGCACGGGGCTGCCTGAATCGCCGAGATGCACCTTCCTGCCCGGGTCCGGGGCGACGAGAGCGCCGGTGCGCACACGGATCCGCATGTGAGTTCCCAGACCGACCACCACCGGCGTGATCACGGTACCGGGGATCGGCTCCCGAGCGACGGTGAGCACGCGCGTCAGTGGACGCAGGCGGGCAGGAGAAAGGGGCGGGTAGTAGGGGTGGGGATCCGCAGAAAACTTGGCGTTGGTGGTCACCAGGGCAAGGTCTGTACCGGCAAGTTTGTCCACACTCATCGCCCGCCGGTATGTCCCCGTCGCCTCCAGCTTCAGCCGGGTGTCTGCGGCGCTGACGGTGTCAAAGAAGTGCGCCACTGTAAGTACGACAGCCCCCGTGCGGTTGTGTCCGATGACCGAACCCACACATGTCGTTCGACGCGTGGAACCGCCTGACCGGCGGACGGCCGATAACGTGACAAGGTACGGATACACCATGCCCACCAGGGTAGCCGAGGACCGCACTGCGGTGGCTAAAATGACAGGCATGACTGAAACGTTCGACCATTCCGTGTACCAGAGGCGACTCGACCAGGCCCGCGAGACGCTCACTAAGCGTCACCTCGCCGGTGTCATTATTGGCACTGGTCCTGAGCTTGCCTACCTCACCGGCAGCTGGATTTCCTCCCACGAGCGGTTCACCGCCCTGGTCATCGCCGCAGACGGCACTGCTCGTCTTGTCGCCCCAGGCGTGGACAAGGGCGAACTCGGACGCTCCCCGGTGGGACAGATGGATATCGACATTGCTGGCTGGGCGGATGGTGAGGACCCGTACGCGCTCGCCACCGACATTTTCGGTGGCGGCGTGACCGGCCAGGTAGGTATCGGCTCCTCAATCACCGCCGACCACCTGTTTAAGCTCCGCGAGAAACTACCGTCCGCGCAGTTCGTTCTGGCAACGACCGTGCTAAAGGAACTGTTCATGCGCAAGGATCCCGAGGAAATCGAGTGGCTGCGCACGGCGGGGCAAGCAATTGACCAAGTCTTTTACAAGGTACCCGAGCTGCTTGTCGCCGGTCGCACCGAACGGGAGGTTGCTGCGGACATTGAAAAGCTGATCCTCGAGGGGCACGATGTGGTGGACTTCATCATCGTCGGCTCCGGCCCCAACGGCGCGAACCCGCACCACGACTTCTCCGACCGCGTCCTGGAAAAGGGCGATGTCGTCGTCGTCGACCTCGGCGGCACCGTCGGCCCCGGTTACCACTCCGATTGCACGCGCACGTTCGTTGTGCCGGGGGCTGAGCCGAGCGCCGATTACCAGAAGTTCATCCCCGTCCTCCAGCGCGCCCAGGAGGAGGCCGTGAAGGCGATTATGCCGGGAGTAACGGCAGAACACATCGATGCGGTTGCCCGCGACATCATCGCCGAGGCCGGCTATGGCGATGCGTACTTCCACCGGACCGGCCACGGCATTGGCCTGTCCGAGCACGAGGACCCGTTCATCATCGCCGACAACGATATGCCTCTGGAAGAGGGGATGACCTTCTCCGTCGAGCCCGGCATCTACTTGGAGGGCAACGTCGGCGCCCGCATTGAGGACATCGTCGTGGTCACCGCCGATGGCTGCGAGCGTCTGAACAACACGCCGCGCTCATGATCACCATTGTCGGTATCGGCTGCGACGGTCCGCACGGGATAACCGCCCGCGCCCGGCAGGCGATCTCAACGGCGGATATTCTCGTCGGTGGACAGCGCCATCTGGACATGGTGTCCGCTCTCAATCCGCACGCGGATACGCACACGTGGCCCCGTCCGCTCGCACCCGGCATCGCGCCATTGTTCGGCTCCTTTCCGGCCAGCGCACAGGTCACCGTCCTGGCATCTGGAGATCCGCTTTTCCACGGGGTAGGTACCACTCTTCTTCGTGAGCTTCCCGGCGCAGACTTCACCGTGTATCCCCACGTCTCCTCGGCGACGCTCGCCTGCGCCCGTCTCGGCTGGACGGTGGAGGACACCCCCGTGGTGAGCTTGACCACGAGCCACCCCGACGAGGTTGTGCCGCTTGTGCAAAGCGGTCGCAGATTCTTGGTGCTCGGTACCCCCGGCGCCGTCGCCGCTGCTCTGGGGTCTGACTACGGGAACTCCGCGCTCACTGCTCTCGCCGACCTCGGTGGTACCGAGGAATCCATCACCCACGGTACGGTCGCCGCCCCGCCCGAGCCCGGTTCTTCCCTCGTGGTCACCGCTGTTGAGCCGTCCGGGCCGCAGGAGTCAGCGCTGCCCGGGCTTGTCGACGATCAATTTCTCAATGACGGTCAGCTCACCAAACAGGCGGTGCGCGTCCATGGCGTGACTGCCCTGCGCCCGTTACCCAACCAGCACCTGTGGGACATCGGCGGGGGAGCAGGCTCGATTGCCATCGAATTCTGCCGCTCGACTCCGGGCACCTCGGCACGTGTCTTCGAGAGAAACGAAGAGCGCGCAACCCGGATTGAAGACAATGCACAGCGCCTCGGCGTCTCCCGCCGTGTTTCTGTATCCCGCGGTGATGCCGGAACGTCGATTGCTGGTCTCACTGAACGCCCCGATGCCGTGTTCATTGGCGGTGGGCTCAGCGATAAAGAAATGGTCGATGCCGCCTACGCCGCGCTTGTTCCCGGTGGAAGGATTGTCGCCCACGCAGTCACACTGGAATCCGTCGGCAGGCTCGTGGAGCTGTGCTCACGTTATGGTGGCGAACTGACAAGCGTGGCGATCAGCAAACACCACGCTGTGGGACGTTTTACAACACTGCAACCCGCCCTCCCTGTCATCCAATGGGTGGCGGTCAAAGAGACAGAAAGCTAAACCATGACTGTTTATTTCATCGGCGCCGGCCCCGGTGCCGCTGATCTCCTCACCGTTCGCGCAGATAGGTTGATCCGCAACGCGCGCGTTGTCATGTACGCGGGCTCCATCGTTCCGGAAAGCGTTTTGGAGTCCACGCCGGACGACTGCGAGCTCATCAATACGGCGCGGATGCCCCTCGATTCCATCATGGAGACCATTTCTTCCTATCACGACAAGGGCATTGACGTGCTCCGCCTCCAGTCTGGCGACCCCTCGGTTTATTCCGCCCTTGCTGAGCAGGTGCGGCGTCTTACGGAGCTCGGTATTGACTATGAAGTTGTACCTGGCGTGCCGGCTTTCGCCGCCGCTGCGGCAACACTTGGCCACGAGCTCACGGTTCCCACCGTTGGGCAGACCGTCATCTTGACCCGCGTATCCGGACGCGCATCGAAAATGCCCGCGGGGGAGGACCTTGATACCCTCGGTAAGTCCGGGGCGACGCTCGTCATCCACCTGGCTGCCCATGATGCCCAACGTGTGTCCGATGAGCTCGCACCCAACTACGGCACCGACTGCCCGGTTGCCGTGGTCGCGTACGCGTCACGCGACAATGAGCAAGTGGTACGTACGACCGTCGGAAAGCTACCCCAAGACATCGCCGCAGCAGAGATCACCCGGACCGCCGTCATCATCGTCGGACCCGTGCTTTCCGCCACGCAGTTCCCCGATAGCTTCCTCTACTCCGACGACCGGCCACGCGATGAGCACGGAAGGACGATCCCATGCGTGCACTAATCCTCGGCGGCACACGGGAAGCCCGCGACCTCGCGGCTCTCCTTGTCGGTCGCGGCGACTATGTCATCAGCTCACTGGCCGGCAGGGTCAAGGACCCAGCACTGCCCGTGGGCGAGGTGCGCATCGGCGGTTTTGGCGGGCCGGAAGGCCTCACAGAGTGGATTCGTGAGCACTCCATCGATGTCCTCTTCGATGCGACGCACCCCTTCGCCGAAAAAATCTCGCAGTCCGCGGCGACGGCGTGCGCGACAACAGGCACCCCCCTCATCCACCTGCACAGGCCGGCGTGGGAAAAACAACCGGGGGAGACCTGGATCGAAGTGTCCTCCATGGACGAAGCGGCTGCCGAATCCGCACGGTTTAGCACCGTTCTGCTCACCATTGGCCGGCAAAAACTTGCCCACTTCGCCGGTTGCGACTCCACCCGCTTCCTCATCCGCTGTGTAGACCCGCCTGAGGTTGCCCTCCCTCCACAGCACGACATCCTCCTGTCCCGCGGACCGTTCACCATCGACGGCGAAAAGGATCTCATCCACTCCAACGGCATAGAGGCACTGGTAACGAAGAACTCCGGCGGGGACCTCACACACGCCAAACTAGAGGCAGCGAGGGACCTGCACATCCCCGTCATCATTGTGCAGCGCCCACCGCTTCCGGCAGAAGGCAACCTCGTACACACGGCTGCGGACGCGATCGCCGCCCTCCCATAGCCGGGGGTAGTGTACCCCCTATTTGTCATGCGATGTCTCCTGCCCCGCGTTAGTGTGCGGGGTATGGAAACATTTCGGGGGGATTATTTACGCCTCTACGCTGATTCAATGAACACCATCCTTGGGGTGTACCAAGGCTGGTCTGTTGCAAAACTTGTTCGCGGTGGTGCCGACCCGGCACACGCCCGGGTGATTAAGAAACTATCCGGCATCTACTTCGGCACCACCAGCGCCACCGTCAAACAGGAACGCTGCCGGGCGCGGTCTAGTGCTAACCACCACACACTGGAATCACTGCGGGAAATCGAACGCCACGTAGCCAAACTGAAAAACAAAAACAACGCCTGGCAGCTCCGCATCGGCCTTTTGCAGCAACCCGCCGACCAGGCGGCAATAGGCCACCGCGCCAAAGAACTGTTGGCCGCGATCAATGGCACGGGGGTGGAGAACCCGAAGAAGGCGGTGTCGACGAGGCGGGTGAAAAACTCCACCATGAAAGACCTGTGCGTACGCACCTCCAGCCACCTGGTCACCCAGGCTATAAACGCCGCCAAAGCCTACGCCGAAAAGGAACACCTCGACCTGGCAGACGCCATCTGCCAGTTGATTCTGGGCAATGCCACCGGCAAAGTCGCAACCGTTACCCCCGCTGTCATCGTGCCGCTTAACCCCGACGTGTTGGGGGTGACCCCCGCAGAACGCGCACACGCCGCCTTATCGCTTACCGACGGGTCGGTGATGCAAGTCAAAGACTTCACCCAAGTCCAAATCACCGCCTTCGGTTTAGCCCTGACTGTCAACCACATCACCGGTGAAGACCTGGGGTTGTTCCGCCTGGATCCAGAGGATCCGGATGCCCGGTTTGCTGATGCGTATCAGCGTCAGGTGCTCCGGCTTATTAACCCGGTGTGTGTGGCCGATGGGTGCGGGGTCGGTGCAGATTATTGCCAGCCGCACCATGTGGTGGCTTTTAAACACGGTGGGAAAACAACAACCTCCAACCTGACGATGCTGTGCCCGTATGACAATGGGCGAAACGATGATGATCGGGACCGTCCCCTGCATGGGCATGTGGAGAAAATTGATGGGTTGGACATGTGGGTGCCCGCCTTCGGCGGCAAACCCAAACTCAACATGCACCCCTGCGCCCAAGGCGGCGCCATCCGCCTAGCACGAAAAATGACCGCACTAAACAGCTAAACACTGCTCGAAATACAACCCCCTCAGCAGGGGGTTCCTTCCGCACGTCGAAAAGCACACACCCCACGCAGGGTCCGTCCGCGCTCCCGCCGGCGGGGCAACGACACTGCTCAAAACGCAACCCTCTCAGCAGGGGTTCCCTTCGCACGCTCACGCTCCCGATGCTGCTAGCACACACGCATTCCCACAACCACTACCCCGACCAAATACAAAAACACCCCGCCTGAGCGGGGTGTTAAAGTAATACTTAGACGTTGAAGGTGCGGTACACCCAGCCACGGATCGGACCGAGGAGAGCGAGAAGAACGGCCTGCACGGTGGCTGACACGGCGAGCGTCATGAGGAAACGCTGTAGCCACTCGGGGAGGCCACGGAACCACTTGTCGGTCTTCGTGTCGCCAAGTTCACTTGAAACGTTGCGGAGTTCCGATGACTCATTCTTGGATGCCGCAGTGTAGCCGAGATCGCTGTCAACCTCGCTGGATGACTGCTGCTGACTTTCCGGCAGGCTGGGATAGATCTTGGCCGCTGTTGCCGGTGTCGCACCGGCGATGATGCTGGCGCTGACGATACCGGCGATAATCTTCTTGGTGGCGGTTCCCATAGCTTTTCCTCCTTATTTCAACGTAATTCTATAGCATACGTTACCTTTTTGTTACATCGAAATCTGCGGGCTTCTCACCCCACTCGGGCGTGCCGTAGTAACGCGAGGTGTATACGCGCGTGCCGTCGACCGTCGTAAAGCTCACGCTTGTCGACGCTCCGATGACGAGCATCGTCCGCATGTCCACCACCTGCGGGTCTAGCTCCCCTAGGGTGGTCACCGTCACCTTTTCCTCCGGCGCGCCGACGGCGCGGGCGACGATCACGGGGGTGTCCGGCGTGCGGTACTCAAGCAGGATCTTCTTGAATTCTTCCACCTGCCATGTGCGCTTCTTGGAGGCGGGATTGTAGATGGCCATGGCCATGTCCGCACCGGCAACGGCGCGAACCCTTGTCACCACCTGGTCCCACGGCTTAAGCCGGTTGGAAAGGCTGATCAAGGCAAAATCATGGCCAAGAGGAGCACCGACCCGGGAAGCAACGGCCTGGGCCGCCGTCATCCCCGGCAGCACGCGGACCGAAACATCCTCGTAGCCGCGAGTGTGCTGGACCTCAAGGACGGCGGTCGCCATGGCGAACACGCCGGGGTCGCCGGAGGAGACGACAACAACGCGCTTGCCTTCACGGGCGAGCTGGAGGGCATGCTCGGAGCGCTCCGCCTCAACCCTGTTGTCGCTTAAGTGTCGGACTTGTCCCTTTCGCTCTGGCACACGCTTGACGTAGGTGGTGTAGCCGACGATGTCTGTCGCCTCACGGAGTGCGCGGGAAACCTCTGGGGTTGTCCAGCGGGCAGCACCAGGCCCGAGCCCGACGACGGTGACGCTGCCGGGTTCGGGGGAGACGGGGGCATCGACAAGCTGGGTGGGAACGACGGCGACGGCGAAGTAGGGGATCTCCTCGGCGTTCGCCTCGGTGAGTGGAAGAACCTTCTGCCCGTCCATGCCGACGCGGACAGCAACGTAGGCCCGCTCTGCCAGTCCCTGTTCCGTGAGCACCTTCTTAACCTTGTCAAAGTTGCGGCCGAGCTTCATAAAGACAGCTGTGTCGCACGTAGCCAAGCTGGCGTGCAGAGCATCCTCGCTGAGAGTTGCCGGGATGATGGACAACACATCCTCATCTTCTGCGAGCGGGGTGCCCAGCACGTCGGCCGCAGCGGTGACGGAGGGTATACCGGGGATGATGCGCTGCGGGTAATCAGCAAGGAGCCTACTGAGATGCTGGTAGGAGGAGTACAGCATGGGATCGCCGACGGCGAGGACGGCGACGGTGCGCCCTGCATCGAGGTGAGCTGCCAACCGCTCAGATGCCTCCGAATAGAACTGGGCAAGTGCCGCCGTGTAGCCGTCGGGATGCGAGCCCGTTGTCACTGGGTACTCAAGGAGCTCATGGATCTGTCCCGCAGTGAAAAATTGTTCGGCGATGGCCCGCGCGTTAGACGAACCGCCCGGCTTGGCGTGGTAGCACACGACATCGGCAGACGAAATGGCATCTACTGCGGCGAGAGTGAGCAGCTGCGGGTCGCCGGGGCCGACGCCCACACCAATGAGGACAGGAGAAGAGGTGTTATTCACTTAAATGATTTCCTTGCTAGTGGCCAACGCGTTGAGCGCGGCGCACGTAATGGCTGAGCCGCCGCGACGCCCATGTACGGTGATGAATTCCACACCAAGGCCAGAGGCAACATCGGCGAGCGCACGCTTGGATTCGGCGGCACCCACGAAGCCGACGGGGATGCCGAGGATTGCGGCGGGGCGGGGGACATGCGGGTCCTCCAACTTATTCAGCAAATGGTAGAGCGCAGTGGGGGCATTTCCGATGGCGACAACAGCGCCAGCGAGATCCCACAGCTCGACTGCGGCGGCGGAACGAGTGGTGCCAAGCTCGTGTGCAAGGTCCACTGTGCGCGGATCCTCGAGGAGGCACTCCACACGGTTATCGGCTGGCAGGCGTTTGCGGGTGACACCCGTGGCCACCATGGTGACATCGGTAAAAATTGGCTTGCCCGCTTCCAGCGCGGAGCGGGCAGCGCCGACAACGCCTGCGGAAAATTCGATGTCATCGGCAAGATCGGTCTGTCCCGCAGCATGAATCATGCGTACGGCAATAGTCTGCTGCTCGGGGGTGAAACGCTCAAGGTTCGATTCTGAGCGAATCATGCTGAAGGATCGGCGGTAGATCTCGTTACCGTCGGTGATGTAGGAAAATGCCATCTGTCTGCTTTCTTCACGTCTCTGCCTGGCTGTGTCGCCGGTTTATATCTTAAGCGCGCAAAAGCCGCCGGCCATTACCGACGGCTTATATGCGGGCAGTTACCAGCTGAGCTTAACTTTGTTGACCTCGTATTCACCGTCACCGGTGGCGAGGTACTCGGTGTGGTCCTCGAGCGGGTGCCCACAGCGGCGCTCGCAGCCCACGAAGTGGACGAGGCCCTCCGGGGCTGAGCCGGATTCCACCAGCTGAATGGCATCGCGGCGGGTATTGGACTTGCCCTTTTGGCACTCGGGTAGGCCGGTGCACGCGGTGACGCGAAGCCAGGGGGAGTCGGCATCGAAAATCATGCCGACGGGGGCCAGACGCTTGACGGCCTCCTCGGCCTCGGCCTCGGTGAAGCCGTGGATGACAATTCGGTGCCACGGGGTCACCGTCGACTTCTTTCCTGTGGCGGCGATCAGATCGGCAAGGTCGGCGGGTACGACACCAAAGCGGACGGCTCCCACAAGGGTGACACCGTTTTCGCCATCGATCCAGCCGATCGGGCGGTCGTGGCTCGGGGGAATGTTCGGCGGTGCCGTGAACGTGACTTCACCGTCAAGCACGCGGATGAGGTCGTTGCGCTTTTCGGGGCGTTCCTTTACACGCCAGGCATCGCTGCGGATCTCCTGCCACTTTTCAGCGATCGCCACGATGGAGGCTGCAACCTGGTCGTGGTTCATCTGGACACCGGTGAGGGTGCCGCCGAGGACGAGGTAGAACACGTCGTTGACGCGGATGGCACCGAAATCGACTTCGTGGGCGAAGATGGTGGCGGAGCCGTCGTCAAGCCCGAAGAGGGTGCGCCCGGACAGGCCCGTGACCTTCTCCGAGGCGAGGAGGGCGCGGTCGAGCTCGCGGACGAGATCGGCGATTTCCCCATCCATAGGGGAGGCGATGATGTTTCGAACCTTGTCGTGGGCGCGGGAGGGGAGGAAACCGGAGGAGATGACCTCCTGGGTGAAGGTATCCTCGTCGCTGATGCCGCGGATCTGGAGGTTGCCGCGGGTGGTCATGTGGATGTCGCCGTCGCCGAGGTCGCGCGCCATGGCGGCGAGAGCTTTCCACCCGGCAGGCGTAAGGTGTCCGCCTGCAACGCGCACTCGGCCGATGGCACCATCATTGGCATGGTGCATCTTTTGTGCGCCCGGGCAACCGTCTGAACGGTCGCGGTCGCCGAGGGAAAACGAATTTTCAAGGGTCGAAACAGGTTTCATAAGACTCATTCTAGATAAGGTGGAGACATGAACCACTCCTTGGACACAGCCGCCAAAGTCCTCGCCGGAGGGTCTTTAGACATCGGACGTCTGATACTGAGTCGCGCTTGGCGACGACTGCACGGCGAGCACCTGCAAAGACCGGAAGTTTCCAGGTCAGGCCCCTTTGAACTTAGGCCAACCTTTGTTGAAGCGGAATCTGTGTCAGGATTCACACCAGGTCAGGTTGTTCGTCACACCGAAACCGGATTCGCCGGATTGGGATCGCCGGAGGGCAATCCTTTTCGCGTCCCGGCGCGGGTCGAGCGGATGGAATTTGTCACCACAGACTCTCATGGCAATAGGCAAACCGCAACGGGTGGGCTCATCTGCCCGACGATGCCCTGGGATGGCCCTGGTGTTCGACCGACGATCGCCATCGCGCCGGCAACCCAGGGGGTTGCCCGCCACTGTGATCCGTCCCAGTCACTCTCCCTCGGGTTTACGTTTCTCCCAGGGCGCCCATTTGACTTCGTCGCCGCCTACGAGCAGCCCGCGTTCAACTACTTCACTGCCTGCGGGGCGAACGTTGTCTTCACGGACTACCCACGCAATCCCGACACAGGCATGCAGTATTACTGCGATCACATCGCATCTGGGCAGTCGCTCATCGATGCCGTCAGGGCCGCCCGTTACCTCGGTGTGGCTCCGGGCTCACCCGTCGGCCTCTGGGGATTCTCACAAGGCGGCGGGGCGGTGTGCTCCGCCCTGGAACGGCCAACGTATGCACCAGATGTGACGGTGGCCGGTGCCGTCGCCGGCGCTCCTCCCGCCAATTTGCACGAGGTGGTGGCCTACATCGACGGGGGAATGCTCGTGGGAGTCTTGTCTTACGCCATCGCCGGCCTCGCCGCACAGGGTGACGCGGAATTCGTTGAGCTAGCCTCCATGTTTAATGAGGTTGGTCTGCACGAAATCGGAATCAACCTAGCAACGTGTGCCGGTGGCATGCTTGCCATGTCGCGCTATCACTCCACTGCCTCCTGGACGGTATCGGGCAAGAGACTCATGGACCTCGTCGCGGACGGCGATGCCCCAGCTGTCCGGGCCAGCCTGGATAGGCAGACGCTCGGGCGCACCGGGATGGCTCCATCGGCACCCGTCCTTTTGTGGGGTTCCGCGCACGACGATGTCATTCCCGTACAACCAGTACGGCATTTGGCAGCGACGTGGAAGGCCCAATCCGACTCGGTCACCTACTGGGAATCCCAGCTCATCGACGTTCCGGGGCGGACCTCCATCAACCACAATCTGCCGTACTTCACCACGCTCGTTCGGCATGCCGACTGGTTGCTTTCAACAGTAGGCAAACCTAAGTAAACTCAATATCATGATTTGCTTGCTTTCCACCTCCGACACGGATCTCCTCTCCGCCACTGTCGCAAACGAGGAACCCGATGTTGACTTCGACGTAGCCAACCCGACTCGTCTTAGCCCGCAGCGACTCACCGATCTGTGCGAGCGGGCGGAGATCATCATCGTCCGACTGTTGGGAGGCAAGCGCGCGTGGGAGACTGGCCTGAAAACGGTTCTCTCCACTGGAAAGCCTGTGGTGTGTGTGTCCGGCGAGCTTGCCGTCGACGCCGAACTGACCGACATTTCCACCGTCAACTCCAACGTGGTGACGCAGGCTCACACCTACCTCGCCGAAGGCGCGCCCCAGAACCTCGCCAACCTGTACTACTTCCTGTCAGACACTATTCTCCTTACCGGCTACGGCTTCGAAGCCCCTGTTCACCTGCCCATGTGGGGCTACCTGGCTGGCTATGAGAAACCCGCAGCCGGCCGCCCCCGGATTGGTATCGTCTACTACCGCGCACAGGAGCTCGCCGGCAACACGGCCTACGTGCACGCGCTCGCTGAGACCATCACGGAAAATGGGGGAGTGCCGGTGCCCGTGTACTCGGCATCCCTCCGCCAACCCGATCCGGCTTTGCTTGAGGTGCTGGCAACATGCGACACCATCGTCACGACAGTGCTGGCGGCTGGTGGGGCCAAGCCGGCAGGTGTTGGTGCCGGAGGTGACGACGAGGCGTGGAACGTCGAGCAGCTCGCGCAGATGAATATCCCCATTATCCAGGGACTGGCGCTGACCACACCGCGCGACCAGTGGCAGGACTCCGACGAGGGGTTGTCTCCTGTCGATGTGGCAAGCCAGGTCGCCGTACCCGAATTCGATGGGCGCATCATCGCGGTTCCCTTCAGCTTCAAGGAGTACGGAGCCGACGGACTAATTTCCTACCACGCAGACCCCGAGCGTTGTACGCGTCTAGCTCGCATTGCCGTCAATACCGCCATGCTGCGGTTGAAGGAAAACAAGGACAAGAAAATCGCCGTTATGCTATCGGCGTACCCCACGAAGCACGCTCGCATCGGCAACGCGGTTGGCCTCGACACGCCGGCATCGACCCTGCGAGTCTTGCACGCCATGGAGGAGGCGGGCTATGACCTCGGTGATACCGCGAAGATCCCCGGTTATGCGGATCTCGACGGCGATGCGCTGATGCACGCTATCATTGCTGCCGGCGGGCACGATCCAGAATGGTTGACCCCGGAGGTCATGGAGAAGAACGAGCTGCGGGTGTCCGCCGACACATATCGGCGATACTTCGCTACCTTGCCACAGTCCATGCAGGACAAGATGGTGGAGGCCTGGAGCGAGGCGCCCGGTGAGCTCTACGTCCACCCGGAGACGAAGGACATCTACGTCGCCGGCCTCCGCTTTGGCAATGTTGTGGTCATGGTGCAGCCGCCTCGTGGCTTCGGGGATAACCCCGTCGGTATTTACCATGACCCTGATCTGCCCGCGACGCACCACTACTTGGCCACGTACCTGTGGCTGCGGGAGGAGTTCGGTGCCGATGCCATCGTTCACATGGGCAAGCACGGTAACCTCGAGTGGCTTCCGGGGAAGACGATCGGCATGTCTGCGGAATGCTTCCCTGACCAGGCGATTGCGGATCTGCCGATGATCTACCCGTTCCTTGTCAACGATCCCGGCGAGGGGACGCAGGCTAAGCGTCGCGCCCATGCCACGCTCATCGACCACATGATTCCTCCCATGGCCCGCGCGGAGACGTACGGCGACATCACCCGCTTGGAGCAGCTCCTCGACGAACACCAGAACCTCACTGCTCTTGACCCATCCAAACTGCCGGCTATCCGCCAGGAAATTTGGACGCTGCTCACCGCAGCGAAGATGGACAAGGATCTGGGCTGGGACAAGCGCCCCGACGAGGACGTTTTCGATGACATGCTCATGCACGTCGACGGCTGGCTGTGCGAGATCAAGGACGTCGCCATCCGCGGTGGGCTCCACATCCTCGGCGAAGCCCCCACAGGTCACACCCGCATTGAGCTCCTCGCCGCCATGCTGCGCTCCCGTCAGCTGTGGGGAGGAACGCAGACGTTGCCTGGCATCCGTCAAGCACTAGGACTTGATATTGAGGATGACGGTGAGGAGCGGACGGAGACTGACCGGACGCAACTGATCGTCGAAAAGCTTCTTACAGACCTCGATGAGCGCGACTTCGATGCCACGGCCGTAGCCGATGTCGTGGACGGTGTCGAGCTTCCGACAGGAAGCGACAAGGATGCGGTATGTGCACTGCTCCGCTTCACCTGCGAGGAGATGGTTCCCCGGCTGAACGAGACGGCGGGGGAGGTCGACCAGATTATCCGCGCCCTGGACAGCGAGTTCATCCCCGCAGGCCCCTCCGGATCTCCCATGCGCGGGCTTGTCAATGTCCTCCCCACGGGGCGCAACTTCTACTCCGTCGATCCGAAGGCGATCCCGTCACGGCTTGCCTGGGAGACAGGGCAGCTGCTCGCAGACTCGCTCATCGAGCGTTACCAATCCGACCACGACGGCGCGTACCCGCAATCCGTCGGCTTGTCTGTGTGGGGCACCTCCGCGATGCGTACCTCCGGCGACGATATCGCCGAGGTCTTCGCGCTTCTCGGTGTTCTTCCCGTGTGGGACGAGGGCTCCCGCCGCGTCACGAGCCTCGAGGTCATTCCGCTGGAGGAGCTCGGCAGGCCGCGCATCGATGTCACCGTCCGCATTTCCGGATTCTTCCGCGATGCGTTCCCCCACGTTCTTTCGCTAATCGACGATGCGGTGCAGCTCGTCGCAGGCCTCGACGAACCCGCCGAATCCAACTACATCCGCGCCAACGCTGCCGGATCGACCGGCCACGTCAAGCGCATCTTCGGCTCCAAACCAGGCACCTACGGTGCCGGCCTGCTCCAGCTCATGGACTCCGGCCAGTGGCACGGCGACGAAGACCTCGCAGCCGTCTACACCGAGTGGGGTGGCTACGCATACGGACGCGGCATCAACGGCGAAAAGGCCGTCGCCGATATGGAGGCCGCCTACAAACGCATCTCCGTCGCCGCCAAGAACATCGACACAGCCGAACACGACATTGCCGATTCAGACGACTACTTCCAATTCCACGGTGGGATGGTCGCCACCGTGCGCCACCTCACCGGTGCAGACCCCGACGCATTCATCGGCGACTCCACACGCACCGAGCGCGTGAAGACCCGCACGCTCCATGAGGAATCCCGTCGCGTGTTCCGCGCCCGCGTGGTCAACCCGCGGTGGATCGACGCGATGAAAAAGCACGGGTACAAGGGCGCTTTCGAGATGAGTGCCACCGTGGACTACCTGTTCGGCTACGATGCCACGACAGGCCTCATGGACGACTGGATGTACGAAAAGCTCACAGACAGCTACGTCCGCGAGAACCGGGACTTCTTCCAGGAATCCAACCCGTGGGCACTCCGCGACATTTCCGAGCGGCTTCTTGAGGCCGCCGACCGTGGCCTCTGGGAAAACCCACGCCCCGAGGACATCGATACCCTGAAACAGACCTTCCTCGACATGGAAGCGGAAGCCGAGGGCGAGGACGAAGAGGACTAACCCCGCCCGATTCTGACAGGTCCGCGCGCCGTAGCGATATCAACAGGCTGGTCCTTCTGGGTTACCACCACGTCGCCACGAGCGGCCAGCTCACCCGCTACGGCGCGCACCGGTTCCATGAGGTCCCGCCACTGATCGCCGCCTAGCGCGCGGGCGACCTCCGACGGACAGATCGTCTTGTCCGGATCCCTGCGAGCGAGCAATTCTGCGATGGTTTCCCGGATATCCGCGTCAGAAACAGCCATGGTGTAAGGATAACCGCATCGTCCATCGCTATGATGGACAGCAATGAATCTCGCTATTTTATTTCTTGTCTACGTCCTCCTCGAAGGCCTGACCTTCTGGGGCATCGCGTCCCTGGTGGGAGCCGGGTGGGCTCTCGTCGGCCTCGGCTTCCTTTTTATCCTGGGAATTATCCTATCGATGGTGGAAATGCGCTCGATCACCTCTCGCGCGCTTGCAGGCCAGGAAAATGCCGGTGCGGTCCTCGGCGACAACGGGCTGATCATGGTCGGCTCCACACTGCTCGCCCTGCCTGGCTACCTCTCGACGGTTGCCGGCCTACTTCTTATTTTCGGGCCAACGCGCTCTGTCGCCCGCCGGATGATCGCCCGGAAACTGCAAGAACGCATGGACAACATGGCCTACCAGGTGTTCACTCAGCCCGGTTTCTCGCCGTTCGGGGCTGCTGGTCAACGACAAAAAGACACCCGCTTCGGAAGCTTTGGCAGCGACCAAAACGTCGTCAATGACGATAGCGTTATCGATTCCGAGGACATCAAGAAATGGGAAGAGGAGAACGGCTGGCGCTAGCCTCTACCATGAAAACTGCACTTTACACAGTACTTCGGCTAGTCCTCGCGGCGTTCGGCGGCTGGCTCGCCTACCTCGGCTACGAGCCCCACGGCCAATGGGAGCTCGCCCTTGTCGGCGTGGCGCTATTCATCGCCGCCCTGAGTCCCTGGGGCCGGGAACAGGTGGGGAAGAGGTGGGGAGCGCTCCTCGGCTTCGCCCACTTTTTCGCCTGCTATCTGTTTCTCCTGCCGTGGGTGGGGGAATTCGTCGGCGCTTTTCCGTTCGTGGCACTGTCCTTTTTTGAAGCCCTTTATGGTGCTCTCATCGGCGCAGGTGGCGTTATCCTCCTGCGCTCGCGCATCGGCAGCCTGTTCTTCCCACTCTTCTACGTCGCCGTCGAATTCTTCCGCAGCTCCTGGCCCTTCGGCGGTTTCGCCTGGGTGCGCCTCGCGTGGGGACAGGTCGACGGGCCGTTATCCCTCCTCGCGCCCCTCGGCGGACCGGCTTTGGTCACGGCAGCGGCAGTCACCGCAGCCCTCGGCCTCGTCCTCCTCTTTTCACGTCGCTACCTGGCGGGAGTCATCGCCCTCGTCACCGTCGCCACAGTCTTACTTGGCGCCTTTCCCCTAACAAACCCGGGGAACACGCGCACAGGGGCCGTCACCGTTGCCGCGATCCAAGGCAACGTCCCCCGGATGGGTCTCGACTTCAATGCACAGCAGCGGGCAGTCCTTGCCAACCACGTCGAGTCCACGAAAAAGCTCAGTCAGCCGGTGGATATGGTCATCTGGCCCGAGAATTCCTCAGACGTCAACCCGTTTGCGGACACACAGGCTCGGGAGCTCATCGAAGAAGCTGTTGATGCTGTCGGCGCACCGATCCTCGTTGGCACCATCACCCGTGATGAGATTGGGCCCCGCAACACGATGGTTGTCTTCGACCCGAAGCTTGGTACAGGGGAGTACCACCACAAGAAGTACCTCCAGCCGTTCGGTGAATGGATGCCTTTCCGGTCCTTTTTCCGGCTGTTTTCCTCCTATGTGGACCAGGCCGGTAACTTCAAGCCGGGTACGGGAAACGGGCTTGTACACATGGTCGCGGCACAGCTTGAGCAACCCGTCGCCGTCGGTGTAGCAACCTGCTACGAGGTCGCATTCGATGCCGCCTACCGCGATGCGGTCCGCGCCGGCGCACAGATTCTTGCTACCCCTACTAATAACGCCACCTTTGGTTTTACCGACATGACGTACCAACAGCTGGCGATGAGCAGATTCCGCGCAATGGAATTGGACAGGGCAGTGGTTGTTGCCGCCACCAGTGGTGTCTCCGCCATTGTCGCCCCCGATGGCACGGTGATCAGCCAGACAGATATCTTTACCCAGGATCAGCTTGTGGCAACGCTGCCGTTGAAGGAGGGACTCACACCCGCCGCGCAGTGGGGACGCGCCCTCGAGTGGATCCTCACTTCGCTCGGATTGCTGGCGCTTGTTGGGTGCGCGATCTGCTATCGCCGTCCGGAAACCTACGCCTTCTCACTGACCACTGTGCCTGCTCATTCTGCCCAACTGTAACAGGAGTACCCTAGTGGTTATGGCTGACAACACCACTTTGGTTATCATCCCCACGTTCAATGAGCGCGAGAACCTGCCTCTTATTTCCGACCGTCTGATGAAGGCTGTCCCCGAGGCAGATCTCCTCGTCGTCGACGACAACAGCCCTGATGGGACCGGCGACGTCGCAGACGAACTCGCCGCCGCGAACCCACGTATTCACGCTGTTCACCGCACAGCAAAGGAAGGCCTTCTGGCCGCCTACGTCGAGGGCTTCACCTGGGGGCTCGATCGCGGATACACGGTCATCTGCCAGATGGATGCCGATGGCTCCCATGCTCCAGAGGATCTACCGAAGCTCCTCCATGAGATTGAAAACGGTGCCGACCTGGTAATCGGCTCCCGGTATGTGCCGGGTGGCAAGGTGGTCAACTGGCCGAAGAACCGGTATATCCTCTCCAAGGGCGGAAACTTGTACATCGGGCTCATGCTTGGTGGCGGCCTGACCGATATGACGGCCGGCTTCCGCGCCTTCAAGCGCGAAGTTTTAGAGGCGCTGAACTTTGACGAGCTTTCCAGCGCTGGATACATCTTCCAAACGGACATCGCCCGCCGTTGTTTGCGGATGGGCTTCGACGTACGGGAGGTCCCCATCACATTCACCGAGCGGGAGCTGGGGGAGTCCAAGCTTGACGGTTCGTTTGTTGGCGATTCCCTCAAGGTCGTTACCGCCTGGGGTCTCAAGCACCGCGGCAAGCAGGCTCTCAACGCGGCATCACAGCTGGCCGCCAAGGCCGCAGATGCGTTGAGCTCGGTGAGCTCACGCATCAAGGAGTAGCTGCCCGCGCTCTGGCGCAAAGATAGTGTACCATTGGTGACATGTCACCTAAATTGGTGCCCTCACTTTTCGTTGGCCACGGGTCGCCTATGAACGCGATTTAGCAAAAACGCCTTCACCCAGACGTGGAAAAAGCTGGGCGAAAAGGTAGGAAACCCAGAAGCAATCATCGCCGTGTCCGCCCACTGGTACACACACACGGCACCTACGTGACGGCGATGGAAGACCCCCGAACCATTCACGATTTCTGGGGCTTCCCGCCCGCGCTCAGCGAGGTTGAATATCCCGTCCCCGGTTCTCCGGAGGTCGCGGGGGGAAGTTGTGGAGGCCGCAAAACCCATCTGCGTGGAAAAGGATACGCGGTGGGGGATCGACCATAGCACGTGGAGCGTCCTGCGCCATATGTTCCCCCACGCAGATATTCCCGTCAGCCAGGTTTCAGTCAACGCCGACGAACCCGTTGACTATCACATTGAGCTCGGAAAGAAGCTCTCCACCATCCCCGGCGCACTGCCCATCGGCTCCGGTAACATCGTCCACAACCTATCCGCCGTTGACTGGCACACCGAAGCAGGTTTCGATAGGGCAGACCGCTTCGACGAAAAGCGGCAGAGCTGATCACTGCTGAGCCGACGAGCTTCACTGAACTGTACGGGGACCCCGATTTCGCCCGCGCCGTTCCCACGCCGGATCATTTTCTCTCCCTGGCATACTTTGCGGGCGCGACTGAGGGGAAATCCGTGTCCACCTTCAACCGCGCCCGCACGATGGGATCCCTGTCGATGACGGGATACCTCTACGAACAGGATGCCAGAGCAACCTATGCGTTCTTCTTTGCTTCCTCTTCCTTCTGCTGCTTAAGCAGCTTGGCAGCGTGGCGACGACGCTTGCGGAGTGCGTCGACACGCTCGTCAAGAAGTACCTGGAGCTCTTCCATGGAACGGCGCTCACAGAGCATGTCCCAGTGCGTCCGTGGTGGCTTCGTCGGTTTGGATTCCATGCCCTCACCCTCAACGAGGGTGCCGATCTTCCCGTTCTTGCACAGCCATTCCTGCGGAATCTCCGCATCGTCGGCGAAGGGTACATCGAAGATCTCATTATCTTCCGTGCGGTATTTCACCATTTGACGAGGCGCGAGATCGTGATCGCGGTCAGTTTCGTAGCTGACGGCGCCCATGCGGCTGCCGCGCAGTACCCGATCTGCCATGTAGCTGCAACTTCCCTTCGTGAGTGTCCAATTTCTCTGCTCCACGCTCGATGAAGCAGTGACGTAACAAACTATTATAACCTACGACCGCAACCATGGCCTATGGTGTTAGACGTGGAACAGTCCAAAACAGCCAGAAAGCAGCCGTCGTGCGCGTGGTGTGGCAAGCCGATCGAGGCAGGTTCCTGCGGGCGTCGCCGCAAATACTGCAGCCAGGCTTGTCGACAGCGCGCGTACGAACAAAGAAACAATCTATCCAACACAAATATTCCCAACAATGCTGTCATGCTCACTCCAGATCAGGCAGATGAGCTAAAGGACAAGCTCTTTGAGGTTCGCTGCGCAGCCGAAGACATCCGTGAGGCTGTCCGAGACGGGGCCACGCAAACCGAGCTCGAGGGGCTTATCGACGATCTGGTTACCCTAACTCGAGTTACTGAAAAACTACGGTAAACTAATCGACATTATGCGTCGCAGGAAATTACCTCTCATCGTCCCCATTGCCATTGTCGCTATCATCGTTGTTGCCCTCGCCGGAGTAGCACCGATGGTGTACAAGGCTTTCACCTCCCATGGTGTGAAGACGGAGGGCATCGACAACACCGGCGTAACCAGCGCATCCACCGACCTCAACGGCACATGGAAGGTCGTTCCCGGCCCGGAAAGTAACCATTCTTCGGTGGGCTTCACCTTTTACGAGATGCTCCCCAACGAGAAGAAGTACACGTCCGGCTCGACGCGTTACGTTGAGGGGACCGTCAAGGTGGAAGACGACACGCTCGTCTCCGGCGACGTTACCGCTGACCTTGTGAAACTGCGCACAGATGTCCAGGATCGCGATGTCAGCATCCGCCGCAAGCTGTTCCACACAGACCAATTCCCAACGGCGAGCTTCACCACCAACGAGTCCGTGGATCTAAGCGGAATCCCCAGCGACGGTAGCGTGGGCCAGGTCACAATTCCAGGTGAGCTCACCGTCCACGGCGTAACCAACCACGTGGAGCCCGTTTTCGATGTCGTTCGCAGTGGCAAGCACGTGACCATCGCCTCGACGCTTCCGATCAACCGCCTCGATTACGATGTCAAGCCTCCGGAGTTTGTTGCGGCCTTGATCAACGAGGAAGGCGAGGCGAACATTCGCCTCACGTTTGAAAAGGAATAGACATGCTCGCCGAACGTATGCTTCCATTCATTTGGTTGCGACTTGTCGTCCTTATCGGCTTCACAATTTTCGTTGCAGTGAAATCCATGTGGGTAGTCACACTCATCGCCGTGGCGTTAACTGCGTGGACCGTCTTTCAGCTGACATACACGTACCGCAATTTGTCACAGTGACGAAATAGTGACGTGCAGAGCCCGGCATAAAAACACCCCTGGAGGACCTGAGTGTTGAATAGCGTAGCCCAAAAGGGGGCTGCGCTTTTTCTTTCCCTGGCGCCGATCAGTTGTAGGGGTTAAGTACGATACGCCTCAAAGGAACCCGTAGAGATTTCCCAACCATGCAGACGTAAGAGCGAAACATCCTGCGGAGAACAATTGGCGGACAATTCGCCGGGTGTTGACGGGTCCTGAGATCGTCGAGCACGGATAGGACATCGAAAGCAGTACGAGGCCTCATCACCGGGCATGAACCATAGCATGACTCCTTGGAGGGAGCGGTCAACCGGACATGAAGCCCCACAAAACGCCAATGTACGGGTAACTGTCCGATAATGTACATTATGTCAGTTAGGACTTCCCCGCCTAGGCGAGGAACTGGTCGTATCCCAGCTTCGCAGACATCACCACGACGAGGACCAAGATCAGAATGCGAAGCATCCCCGCCCCCTTTGCCATCACGAGTCGGGCGCCGATCTGTGCCCCAATGACGTTCGCAACTGCAAGCGCAAGGCCAAGTCCCCACAGAATCTCCCCGTGGAACGAAAACACGATGAGCGCCCCAAGGTTGGTAAATGTGTTCGCAATCTTCGCCCAAGCGGCGTTCTCGAGAAAATCCCCGCCGCGGATGCTCGTAAAGGCCATGATGAAAAACACTCCAGTTCCCGGACCGAACGTGCCATCGTAGATGCCAATAGCCAACACCGCCGCACATATGGCCACAACCCTGACGGTGGTGTGCGGATACCGCGTAGACGATTGCCCAAAAGACGGTTTGAACAGCACAAACGCCCCTACCAGGACGAGCGCAACTGCAATGATTGGCCGCATAATCGCCTTGTCGACGTTACTCGCCACCAACGCTCCAAGACCCGCACCGACCAAAGCCAACGGTGCATAGCGTAGCGATCGCCTCGCCGAATCTACCTTTGCCCCCAGAGTGAACGCCGCGCTTCCCGTCCCGACAATCGCAGCTACCTTATTTACGCCCAGTGCCTGCGCATTTGAAAACTGCGGGTTGCAGATGAGAATGAGAGGCAGAAGGATAAGTCCCCCACCGCCGATGAGGGCGTCGATAAGCCCTGCAACGAGCGATCCGACGAGCATAACAGCAAGCACAAGTGTAGCTCTTTCTAAAAAGAAAACGGTCGTGGGAGGATTCCCACGACCGACAATTTTACTTCCCGGGCTCTTAGGACAGCGCTGCTAGGGCCTTATCGTAATCCGGCTCCTCGCCGATCTCCGGAACGAGCTGGGTGTACGTAACCTCCCCCTGGGGGTCGATGACGACGACAGCGCGAGCCAAAAGACCTGTCAGAGGTCCGCTTACCTGCTCGATACCGAACGCCTCACCGAAACCGTGGCGGAAATCGGATGCCGTCTCCACATTCTCCAGCCCCTCCGCGGCGCAAAAACGGTCGAGGGCGAAGGGAAGATCGCGGGATACACACAGAACAACGGTGTTATCCAGTGAGGATGCCTTCTCGTTGAAGGTACGCACCGACTGTGCGCAAACGCCGGTGTCTACGGACGGGAAGATGTTGATGACCAGGTTCTTCCCGGAGAAATCGGAAAGAGTGCGGTCCGATAGATCGCCAGCCACAACAGTAAAGTCCGGAGCCTTGTCCCCGACGGCGGGGAGACTGCCGGAGGTCGTTACTGCATTTCCTTGAAAAGTTACTTCAGCCATGCACCCCAATGTAGAGGAAACTGTTTGCCAGCGCTACATCCTAGTGGCTCGCAATTATATGTCGGGCACCGATCATCCCGCTCTCCCCTAACGCCTCGACGCTTGCAAGTGTGAAGCGGAACAAGTTGCGATAACAGGAGTCAAATCCCAACGCTGCGGCCTCAGATTCGGCGTTGTCAAAGTTAGTAAAGAAGATACCGAAGCTTGGTGCGACGTGCGTATCAAAGACCGTGGTCGACAGCTTCGGCAAGCCACTTGCACGGCTAACGATTCTGCTCATCTTTGCCGCATCTGGAAGTCTAAAGGTTGGTGCGAGGTAGCGCCGTGTCACCTGAAGTACGTGGTCAATAATCGCGTGATCGCCAGTGCGCACGAGGGCGGAAACAGCGACTGAGCCGACCGGAGACAGGTTTTCGCTTCCCCACCGCACAAACGCCGAGAACGCAGATTCAGATAGCACATTGGCGTAGTCTCCCGTAGTCACTACCGTGAATCGACGGGGCCGCGTGCGTTCAGTTGGGACTGGAAAGGGTATGCGCCCGACGGATACGCCGGGGATGCGAGCAGCTCGCACTTTTTCCACGTTGAGGGGGTCAGCACTCAGGTACTCTGCCCTAGCCCCCATGGAAGATGCAACCGCACTCAACGCTGCACCGTTATATCCAAGTTCGCTGACGAAATCGCCACTGCGGATATCTACGTCTGCACACAAAACGGCAAGCGCCCGCTGTTGGGCTTCGTCGAGGTCTCGCGGCAGGACCCGTCCCGGCGCCGAATAGGTTCGTGTGGTCAGAGCTGGATTGGGTGTGGTTACAGTCGGGATGCCCGCGTTAAAGATGCCAGGTTGCAGGCTGACCAAACTCCCGGACGCGAGGCGGCGAAGGTCCGTTGGGATCCCCATAGCCTCCTCGTTCGAGGGAACGACCCGAGCTTTTTTCTTCGGCACATAGGCAACACTCATGAGACGGCGAAGAACCGTCGGCAGATCACCGGCAGTCCACTCTCCTGCCATGTACGATTCACCGATCCCGAGCCACCCGGACTCAGCAAGACGATAGAACAATGCATCCGACGAGACGGTTATATCTGCACCGGTTCCTAGACTGATACCAGCCTCGCGGCATATGTCCGCGAAGTGCGCTTCTGCTTTCCGCACGCGGGTACGCCCGAAAAGCCCACCCGTCGGAACAGTAGCGACGGCCGGCCAAAGATCGGGATCTACATGCGAAAGGTGCTCTGGAGTGCTCATCACTTTCCATTTTCCCAAAGTTGAACGCGGTTGGTCTTCCGACACACCTATGCCGCGAAGAGGTGGGGCCAGCGGTCCACCCGAAAGCAGAAACACGAGTGTGGTTTTTGTCGGCACACATGTTCCCTTCCAAACATCAGACCCCTGCGGACCGTGGAGGCACAACTGTGCCTTGCCGACGCACCAGTGTCCCCCGATCCGTCACGTACATCCATCCTAGTTTTTTCACACCCTATATATAGAGGGCCAAAGAGACCCGCGATAGGACGTGGAGAACATGCAGCACAACGCCGACATATCCCGCCACCATTACCATTCACACTACGTTCCTCACCCGTAGAAACTGCGCCAACATACCTTAGATGAGCTGTACCAATGGGCGAATTCGCTTGAGAACGCGCCTTGAGGTTGTCCGATGTCCTATCCAGTGAATCGCTCACACAATCACCGAGCGTCAATAACGTGCACCATTCGGGGGGAGTACTTTCGTACCCTTTCTACAATAAAGTGTGTTACATTACCGCCGGTTGTCTGATGTCAGTTCGATTAACCTCGCACTTTATAAACGGCCGGGGTTAGAAAAGCTTTTAGTGCGGTCAAAAATGTTTGCCGGCACCCCACTTTTAGTATGTTGTAGGTCACATTACACAGGTAGATTTCTCACATCTCTCTTCCCTTTCTCGGGCCCGTCGCCCGCAACCGGGCAGGTCACGGCGGTGACGAAAGTTTGGTGGCGAAACCTTCGCGGGCGACGTGCAAATAGGATGATCTTTTTGTGTGTACAGTGACTCAACGAAAGGCCGATAGTCGCGAACGCCCGGACAGGGCGATCTCCACGGCACGTACGTATGTACCTGGATTGAAGAAGCGGCTTCCGGCTCGCAAGCTAAGTTTTAACGGACCTAACCCGAAAGGCGGGAACTGTGACTGCACAAGTAGACAACCAGAAGGTCGCTGCAGAATGGAAGGGCTTTGAGCCCGGCAACTGGCAGGATGAAATCGACGTCCGCGACTTCATCCAGAAGAACTACACTCCGTACGAGGGTGATGCTTCGTTCCTCTCCGGCCCGACCGAGAAGACCAAGCGTGTCTGGGATCACCTTGAGGAGAACTACCTCTCCGTCGAGCGTAAGAAGCGCATCTACGATGTTGATACCGAAACCCCTGCTGACATCGATGCCTTCCCTGCTGGCTACATTTCTGACGACGACAACGTCATCGTCGGTCTGCAGACCGATGTCCCGCTGAAGCGTGCCATGATGCCGAACGGTGGCTGGCGCATGGTGAAGCAGGCCATCAAGGAGGCCGGCAAGGAAGTTAACCCGGATGTTGAGGAGATCTTCACCCGCTACCGCAAGACCCACAACGACGCGGTGTTCGACATCTACACCCCGCGCATCCGCGCCGCTCGTTCTTCCCACATCATCACCGGCTTGCCGGATGCCTACGGCCGTGGCCGCATCATCGGCGACTACCGTCGAGTTGCACTCTACGGTGTTGACCGTCTCATCGAGGAGAAGACTGCGGAAAAGGACAAGGTTGCAGGCGACAACTTCTCCGAACACTGGGCTCGCTACCGCGAGGAGCACTCCGAGCAGATCAAGGCGCTGAAGAAGCTGAAGCACATGGCTGAAATGTACGGGTTCGACATTTCCGGCCCGGCTAAGACCGCCCAGGAAGCTGTTCAGTGGACGTACTTCGGCTACCTTGCTTCCGTCAAGAGCCAGGACGGCGCCGCTATGTCCTTCGGTCGCCTCTCCGCATTCTTCGACTGCTACTTCGAGCGCGACCTCGCTGCTGGCACCATTACTGAGGACGATGCCCAGGAGATCATCGACGCACTCGTCATCAAGCTGCGCATCGTTCGCTTCCTCCGCACCGAGGATTACGATCAGATCTTCTCTGGCGATCCTTACTGGGCAACCTGGTCCGATGCTGGCTTTTCCAACGACGGGCGCCCGCTGGTCACCAAGACTTCCTTCCGCCTGCTGCAGACACTGCGTAACCTTGGTCCCGCCCCGGAGCCGAACATCACCATTTTCTGGGATCCGGAACTTCCGGCTGGTTACAAGGAATTCTGCGCCGCTATTTCGATCGAGACCTCCTCTATCCAGTACGAGTCCGACAAGCAGATTCGTAAGCAGTGGGGCGACGATGCGGCAATCGCGTGCTGTGTGTCCCCGATGCGCGTGGGTAAGCAGATGCAGTTCTTCGGTGCCCGCGTGAACTCCGCTAAGGCTCTCCTCTACGCCATGAACGGCGGTCGCGACGAGGTCAGCGGCAAGCAGATCACCGACGAGCGCGAGGGCGTTCAGGGCGATGGCCCGCTCGACTTCGACGAGGTATGGGAGAAGTACGAGGAGATGCTGGACTGGGTTGTCGGCACCTACGTAGAGGCTCTGAACATCATCCACTACTGCCACGACCGTTACGCCTACGAGGCCGTCGAGATGGCACTCCACGATGCCGAGATTGTCCGCACCATGGGCTGTGGCATCGCCGGACTGTCCATCGTTGCTGACTCGCTCTCCGCCATCAAGTACGCCAAGGTTTACCCGGTGCGCGACGAGACGGGTCTCATCGTCGATTACAAGACCGAGGGTGACTTCCCCTGCTACGGCAACGACGATGACCGCGCCGATGATATTGCGGCTACGGTGGTTCACACCATCATGTCGAAGATCAAGGAAATCCCGATGTACCGGGACGCTATCCCGACGCAGTCCGTGCTGACCATCACCTCCAACGTGGTGTACGGCAAGGCCACCGGTGCCTTCCCGTCCGGCCACAAGGCAGGCACCCCGTTCGCACCGGGTGCGAACCCCGAGAACGGCGCAGACAGCCACGGCATGGTTGCATCCATGCTTTCCGTGGGCAAGCTGGACTACAACGATGCGCTGGACGGCATTTCGCTGACCAACACCATCACCCCGTCGGGCCTTGGTCGCAACAAGGATGAGCAGGTCAACAACCTCGTTGGCATCCTGGACGCCGGCTTCATCATCGACGGCGATAACTGCCCCGCCTAATCGACACCGTAGGCTTCAAACAATCTTCCTGGGCCCCTCCCCTGTGGAGGAACCGGCCCGGGGCCCCGTAAATACAGAAAGAGAGATAACAATATGTCTGCTCAGACTTTCGAGTCCCGCATGGAATCCATGAAGGCTAACCGCGAGAAGAACAACTCCGAGTCTGGCCTCTACCACGCCAACATCAACGTGCTGGATCAGTCCACGCTCGAAGACGCAATGGAGCACCCGGAGAAGTACCCGAACCTCACCGTTCGCGTTTCCGGTTACGCCGTTAACTTTGTCAAGCTGACCCGCGAGCAGCAGCTGGACGTCCTCTCCCGTACGTTCCACCACAACGCTTAAGGGATAGTTTTCCCAACTCGCCCGCTGCGTACTCCCGTGGCGGGCGCTTTCATATGCCCGTGGATCCTATCTCACCACGGCTTTACATTTGGTAATATCTAATTAACAGTGGACGTTGTGCGATAGCCGCCTCCTACAGGTGCTCATCATGGATGCGGTCGAAATGAGATGAACAACGATTAATCACGAGGAGGAACACTATGGCAGATGGATTAAACTCAACGGTTACTATCGCTCCCTCCGACGGTGAACGCATACGTGGCATGGCCGGCGGCATCGGCGGACATTCCGATCTTGCAGAAGCCGAGCGCTCCGAACTTTTCGCGGCGAGGAGAACGGGGTCCGTGGGGCTCGTTCATTCGTGGGAACTTGTGACGGCCGTCGACGGACCTGGTACCCGCATGACGCTTTTCCTCTCCGGGTGCCCGCTGCGTTGCGTGTACTGTCACAATCCCGACACAATGGATATGAAGGAGGGCACGCTGGAGGATGTCGAGGCGATCATCAAGAAGATTAAACGGTATCGCCCCGTGTTTAACGCCTCTGGTGGCGGCCTGACGATCTCCGGTGGTGAGCCGCTTTTCCAGATCGCGTTTACGCGACGGATTCTGGAGGCAGTTCACGCGGCGGGCATCCACACGGCGATCGACACGTCTGGTTTCCTCGGCGCCAGGCTCACCGATAATGACATCGCCAACATCGATCTCTTCCTCCTCGATGTGAAGTCTGGCTTTCCGGACACATACAAGAGGGTAACGAGCCGCGACCTTCAGCCAACGTTGGACTTTGGTGAGCGTCTCACCAAACTTGGCAAGAAGATCTGGATTCGCTTCGTCCTGGTGCCTGGTTGGACGGACGCTCCGGAAAACATTGAGCGCGTCGCTCAAATCGTTTCCCGCTGGAAGTCATCCGTCGAGCGTGTGGAGGTTCTCCCCTTCCACAACATGGGTGCCGATAAGTGGAAGAACCTCGATATGGAGTACAAGCTCGAGGGCGTGAAGCCGCCGTCAGCAAAGGCGGTGGAGGCAGCACGGGCCGTATTCCGTTCCTACGGCCTCACTACTTTCTAAAAAATATGGACTGGGTAGGTACCCAGTCCATATTTTTAAAACTTCTTCAACAGGCCGAGGTCGAGCGACGGCTTCGCTTGCTTTTCAGCGTGCTCGAGGATGGCGACCACAAAGGAGGAACGTCCTCGCGTGAACGGACGAAGATCCCAGCTTTGCAGCAGCAAGGAGCTGCGCAAACCCGCCGCCTCCCAATCAGCTTCGAACTGATCGAAGCTGTAACCGCGATCCAATCCAAACCCGAGTACCAGGCGACCAGATTGCTTGAGAAGACCCGCTAGCTTTTCTAACACCGCACCCTGGGAGCCCGGAGCCAAGAAGGTAAAGACATTTCCCGTGCTAATGACAGCGTCGAAGGGGCCGGCCGGGAGCTCATCGGCAACGAGGTCGGCGACGTCCCAGGTGGCTTCCGGATGACGAGAGCGGGCAACGTCGATGAGATAGGGATCGATGTCCACCCCCGTCACCGCGTGCCCACAACCAACGAGGTATCCACCGATCCGACCTTGACCACAGCCTACGTCTAGGATTTGAGACTTCCGATCCACGAGAGCGTCGACAAGCCGAGCCTCCCCGTAGATGTCTTTTCCCTCCGCTTCGATACGGTCCCAGCGCTGGGCATAGGCGACTGAATGCTGCGGGTTGTTATCCGTAATCTGTTTCCATGTGGGCATAAAAACAACTGTAGTCTAACCAATCGGGGGTACCCGACATACGTAATTCGGTTTGTTTCCCACTGTTACAACCCCCTAGGGTGGTGTACGTAAAATGTTGAGCAGAATGTGATCTGGTCAACACAGTTAGTCCAATAATCTACAGAAAAGGACCAACGTGGCTTCATCAAAAAATACACAAGCCAATGATGCCGTCGACCGCACACCCACTGCGGCTGCAGACGACTCCGCACGGCAACGCGACGAAATTCCCTCCGACCTCAAAGCTTACGACCGCAGCTGGGTATTCAGCTTGTTCGGTACCGCCGTCGGCGCCGGAATTTTGTTCCTCCCACTCAACGCTGGTATCGGCGGCTTCTGGCCGCTACTCATCGTCACACTTCTCATTCCGGGAATGACGTACTTTTCTCACCGTGCGCTGTCGCGGTTCGTCTGCCTCTCCCCGGGGTACGCCGATGACATCACGGTCGTCGCAGCTCAGTACTTTGGCAAGATTCCCGGCTGGATCATCACGATCCTCTACTTCCTCGCGATTTACCCCATCGTGCTCATCTACGGTGTCTCCATCACCAACACCGTGAACTCCTTCTTCGTCAACCAGATGGGTTGGCCCGAAGTACCCCGCGCGATCCTCTCCGCGATCCTCATCGCCGCCATGATGGCCGTGCTGCTGTGGGGCGAGCGCCTCATGCTCATCGTCACCGGCTGGATGGTGTACCCGCTCATCGCTTGCCTCTTCGGCGTGTCCATCTACCTCATCCCGTCGTGGGACTTCCGTGGCCTCATGGAGATCGGCGATAACTCTCCGAGCTCCATCATCTACTCGGTGTTCATCATCATCCCCGTCATGGTGTTCGCCTTCAACCACTCCCCGGCAATCTCCCAGTTCTCCGTTGCCATGCAGCGCGCACACGGCTCGCGCTCCACTCAGCACGCATCACGCGTCCTGTTCTGGACGATGATCCTCCTCGTCGTGTTCACGATGTTCTTCGTCTGGTCCTGCGTCCTTGCACTCGGCCCCGACGGCATGGCTGAGGCCAAGGAACAGAACCTCCCGGTTCTGTCCTACCTGGCCAACGTGCACGGCAACCCCCTGATCTCCTACCTCGGACCGTTGGTAGCCTTTGCCGCCATCGTCTCCAGCTTCTTCGGCCACTACCTCGGTGCCGCTGAGGGCGCTGCCGGACTCGTTCGTGCCTCTGCACCCGCTTTTGTGGAAAAGGTAGGGATGAAGGCAATCAATACCGGTGTCGCCGTGTTTATGTTCGTCACAACCTGGATCGCGGCGATCATGAACCCCTCGATTCTGTCCATCATCGAATCGCTCTCCGGCCCTGTTATCGCGTCCATCTTGTACCTCATGCCGATGATCGCGATCTACACCGTCGATGTGTTCAAGCCATACCGCAAGAACGCATCGAATATCTTCGTTATCGTGACCGGCCTGATCGCTATTAGTGGCATCTTCCTCGGTCTCGTCCACCTGTTCTCCTAAGTAAAAGAACCGGCGTACCGCGAAACGACCTTCCCCTGCCCGCAACGGGCAGGGGATTTCTTGTGCAGAAAATGAGTGTGCGGGCAACAGCTACAAGCGACGATTCACCCATCGGACTCAGCCAACAGACATAGACAACAACGCACCCAACACACTTCTGCGCTCGTACTATTTTCCAACAGAGGACGTACAAGCTGGAAAGTTCGTTTTTAGTCCATCCGCGCACTGTGCACGATGAGGCGGACGGCGCTCTTGGCCAGGATCCGCTCGCCGCTGGTACAGGTCACGTTCCACAGGTGCAGCGTTTTTCCGCAGTGCACGGCCTGCGCCGTCACGGTGATCGTGCCGTGCGCTGCGGACGAGACGAAATCGGTGGAATTGGAGATGCCCGCAACTCCCCGGGCTCCCGCAGTGGCCACGAGCCCACCAACAGATGCCGCCGATTCCGCCAGTGCTGAGTACACACCACCGTGAACGATACCGAAAGGCTGGGTGACGCGGTCTGTGATCTCCAACTCCATTGTTACCGTTCCGCGGGAAATAGCCGTGTATCGCGCCCCGAGCGTGCTGTCCAACCCGCCGGTGGCAGCGTTAAATTCCGCTATTTCCTGCTCATCGAGAGGGCGGGAATGGGCACGGGCACATAACTCTTGCAGCTTCATGGCCTTAAGGCTACCGCGATTGTGGGGTTCCGGCTCGTGTGAAGGAAAAAGTTGGCAACTTTGTTGCCGAGACTGCTCTCCCACCGGCGGACTAGGTACGATACTAAGTATGACAGAAGCAACTCCTGACAAGAAGGCCCAAATCGGCGTCGTTGGACTCGCCATCATGGGTTCCAACCTCGCCCGCAACTTCGCTTCCAAGGGCTACACCGTCGCCGTCTACAACCGCACCTTCGCCAAGACACAGGCGCTCATGGAAAACCACGGCTCCGAGGGAGATTTCCTCCCGTCCGATACCATCGAGGATTTCGTGGCTAGCCTCGAAAAACCACGCCGTGCCATGATCATGGTTCAGGCCGGTGCCGCCACCGATGCCGTCATTGAGCAGCTCGCCGCTGCGATGGAGGAAGGCGACATCATCATCGATGGCGGTAACTCTCTGTTCACCGACACCATCCGCCGCGAGAAGGCAATCCGCGCCCGTGGCCTGCACTACGTTGGCACCGGCGTGTCCGGTGGCGAGGAAGGCGCACTTCACGGCCCGTCGATTATGCCCGGCGGCACGGAGAAGGCGTACGAATCTCTCGGACCGCTTCTGGAATCCATCTCTGCTCACGTCGACGGCGAGCCGTGCTGCACGCACGTCGGCTCCGATGGTGCAGGACACTTTGTGAAGATGGTACACAACGGCATCGAATACGCTGACATGCAGGTCATCGGCGAGGCTTACGATCTCCTGCGTCGCGTTGGCGGGCTGGATACCGATGAGATCTCCGAGATCTTTGGCGAGTGGAACAAGGGTGACCTGAACTCTTACCTGGTTGAGATCACCGCTGAGGTTCTCGCCCATAAGGATGCTGAGACGGGCAAACCGCTTGTCGACGTCATTGTGGATGCGGCCGGCCAGAAGGGTACCGGTCGGTGGACGGCCAAGGAAGCTCTCGACCTCGGCATCCCGGTCACTGGTATTGGTGAAGCCGTCTTCGCCCGTGCACTGTCCTCCAGCCTCGACCAGCGCGCTGCTGCGCAGGACAAACTGCCCTCCGGCACCCTGTCTGAGGAAGCTGTGGACAAGGATCAATTTGTCGAGGACGTTCGTCGCGCTCTGTACGCCTCGAAGCTCGTTGCCTACGCTCAGGGCTTCGACGAGATCCTTGCCGGGGCGAAGGAATACAACTGGACGATTAAGCCCGGTGAGCTTGCCAAGATCTGGCGCGGGGGCTGCATCATCCGCGCAACCTTCCTCAACCGCATTACCGATGCCTTTGAGAAGAACCCGGAGCTTCCGTCTCTTCTGCTCGACCCGTACTTCAACGGTGAGCTCGATGGTCTGGTGGACTCTTGGCGCCGCGTTGTCGTTGAGGCAACAAAGCGCGGAGTGCCGGTGCCCGTGTTCGCATCGTCACTGAGCTACTACGACGGTCTGCGTTCCAACCGCCTGCCCGCCGCTCTCATCCAAGGTCAGCGCGACTTCTTTGGTGCTCACACCTACAAGCGTGTGGACAAGGAAGGCACCTTCCACACCCTGTGGTCTGAGGATCGCTCGGAAGTTGAGTACTAAATAATTTTTGTCTCGCACCCGCGTTTTGTCTGTCAAAGCGCGGGTGCTGTTGTTTCCACTGTTATGCTATGTGTGATCACTGATGGACATATTTTTAAGTATTTTATCCCTCGTTGGCTTCGTCGCCCTCACGGGGCTTACAGGCCTGTTCGTTGCCATTGAGTTCGCAATCACAGGTCTCGAGAGGGCAACGATCGACAGCCACGTTAAACAGGTTGGCGACCGCCGAGCGCTGGCGATCAAAGAGGCGCACAACAATCTGTCTTTTGAGCTTTCCGGTGCCCAGCTGGGCATCACCATCACCACACTGGCTACTGGTTACCTCGCAGAACCGGTTCTCTCTACATACTTCACCCCTCTCCTCACTCTCGTGGGACTTAGTGAAGAGCTCGCGACCTCCGTGGCACTCATTCTCGCGCTTATCGTTGCCACGCTCCTTTCCATGGTCTACGGCGAATTGGTGCCCAAGAACCTAGCCATTACTAAACCCCTGGCAACTGCCCGCTTCGTCGTCCCGCCCGTCCAGATCTTTAATAAGGTTTTCTCTTGGTTCATCAAAGCACTCAACTGGGCGGCAAACGCGCTAGTACGAAAGCTCGGCGTTGAACCAGCCGACGAGCTCGCGTCGGCCCGCACCCCGCAGGAGCTCGGCGCTTTGGTGCGAAACTCCGCTAATCAGGGCAAGTTTGATCAGTCCGAAGCCCAGATGCTCGATCGTTCGCTCAAGTTTGGCGAATCGGATGCTGATGAGTTCATGACACCACGGTCTACCATTGTTTCTTTGCAAGCCGATGACACTGTTAACGACCTCCTGCGCGTCGCCATCGACACCGGCTACTCTCGCTTCCCCGTTGTCAACGGTGATCTGGATGAGACGCTCGGCGTTGTCCACGTGAAGTCAGCCTTCGGCGTGCCGCGCGATAAGCGCTCAACAACTCAGGTCATCGAGCTTGCTCGCACAGTGCCCGTCGTCCCCGAATCCCTCGACGGCGATGCCGTGCTCAAGGCTGTCCGTTCTGCAGGATCGCAGGTCGTCCTCATCGCGGACGAATACGGCGGTACTGCCGGTTTTGTCACGATGGAAGATGTGGTGGAAGAAATCCTCGGCGAGGTGTACGACGAACACGACGATGCCTACGAGGAGCAGGAATACCGGAAAGCGGGCACACACAGTTGGGACGTTTCTGGTCTCGCTCGCGTGGATGAGCTGCCAGATAAGATCGGGTACTACGCACCCGAGGGCCCATACGAATCACTCGGTGGTCTCATCATGGCCACGCTCGGGGCGATACCCGAGGGCGGGGAAACCGTCCTTTTGCCCGAAACAGATAGGGATTACCTCGACGAATTCGAGTCCGGACTCCCCGGTCGGTGGATCGCACGCGTCACACAGATGGACGGAATGCGCATCGATCGAGCCCTGTTGACCCCCATCACGAACGAGGAAGCGGAGGCGATGCAGCAATGAGTATCTGGACGGCATCCCTCCTCATCATCGTATTGCTGCTGTTCAACGCTTTCTTCGTGGGCGGCGAGTTTGCTCTCATCTCCTCTCGCAAGGATCGTCTGGAAACCCTCGTCAGCCAGGGGAATCATCGTGCACGCACCGTCCTTGACGCGATGGAGCATCTCTCCCTCATGCTCGCGGCCGCGCAGCTCGGCGTGACTATTGCCTCACTTATTTTGGGCAAGCTCGGCGAACCCGCGATCGCTCACCTTCTGGAGCGTCCCTTTGCGGCTATGGCCATTCCGCCAGACCTCCTCCACCCGTTGTCTTTTGCGATCTCCCTTTTCATCATCACGTTCCTCCACATTCTGCTCGGCGAGATGGTGCCGAAGAACCTTGCGATCGCAGGCCCCGAATCGACGGCGCTGATACTCGTCCCGCCACTCATTGCTTTTGAAAAGATCACTCGGCCGTTCATCCACTTTGTGAACTGGATCGCACGGATGACACTCAAAGCCTTCGGGATCGAGCAAAAAGACGAGCTTGATTCCACTGTTGATTCCTCCTCGCTCGCCGCGATGATCGCGGAGTCTCGTTCCGAGGGGCTTATCGACGCCGAGGAGCACGTCCGACTGAAGAAGGCGCTGGGTGCTGCACGACGCAGGGTGAAGGAATTGTGTATCCCCCTAGACAAGGTCATCTCCGTTCCTCTGAACCCGACTGTCAAGCAGCTCGAGGCCGCTGTAGCTGAAACGGGTTTCTCCCGCTTCCCCGTCCGCTCGACCACAGGTTTTGTCGGCTACATCCATGTCAAGGATGTACTAGAGAAGATGGTGTCCGAGGATCCCGGAGCAGAGGACGAGATTATTGAACGCTCGGAGATCCGTTCGCTGAAGGTCATGGATGCTGCCACGCCCATGGACGATGCCCTGCGGATCCTGCGCCGCGACCGCGCCCACATGGGTCTCATCACAGAGAATGGGAAAATTCTCGGAATGGTCGCTCTGGAGGACCTCATCGAGGAGTACGTAGGAACGGTGCGTGACTGGACGCATGAGTAGGCCCCAGAAAGTACTAAGCGCAAGCGAATGGATGCCGCTCGCCCGTGCCCACGAGGAGAGCGTCGACACGCTCACCAAAGCCCACCTCGACCGGCACGCGCGGGGTGAGAAACATCCCGTGTGGGACTTCATTTTTGACTACTACCGCAACTCCCCCGGAAAGTTCCGGCGCTGGCATCCGGGAGCAGGCATCGCCATCGCGGGCGCATGCCCGCACGCCAACTGGAAGTACTACGTCAGCGATGGCGACATCACCTGGTGCGATACCGATGCGTTCCTAGCCAAGCGTGGAAAAACCGCGCGTTACGTAGCCAATCTGTTGCGTGCGACGACCGCACACACCGCCCACTATGACTGCTTCTGCCTGCACGAATGGGCGATGTGCTACAAGGAAACGCCCCGCCACTCGCTTCCACTGCGCCTCGGCTCCGACGGCGTTGTCGACGTTGTGGACAGCCACGATATCCGCTGCACCCACTACGATGCGTTCCGCTTCTTCACCGATGCCGCCCGGTCCCTCAACCAAACGCAGCTCACGCGGGATCTGCAGCCCGTGATGGAGCAAGCCGGTTGTTTGCATGCGACGATGGACCTGTACAAGTGGGCGTTCAAGATGGAACCACTCATTAGCAGCGACATCACTGTAGATGCCTTTCTCCTCGCCTGCGATGCGCGCATTCTCGATATGCAGGCATCACCGTATGACTGCCGCGCCTTCGGGCTCGACCCTGTCGCGGTGGAGACGACAGAGGGAAAAGCCCAGTTCGTGCACCGACAACGCGAACTCGCCCGGCGTGGCACTGCCATCCGCTCGCGCCTGTTGACGGCACTCGAAGCCGCCGGAGTAGACACTCCCTAACTGGAGACAACCAGCACCCCGCGCATTGCTTACAATGGAAATAACCCTCGCCTGCACGGGTGAGCTTTAGACCGCACGACCAAACATAGAAGGTGGACTTACTGTGGCACGTCATTCGACCGGGGAAAACAACTACTCCGTGTCAAAGGGATTCGTCGCCCTTCTGGCGGTACTTCTTCTCGTCATCGCCGGAGGCATCTACGCCTGGGTCAACAGAGACTCAGACACCCCGGGAAATGCCAAGGCAGACTGCCCTGAGGGTTCAGCTTCGTTTCACGTCGCCGCAAGCAATGACAGTGGCCTTGTCCAACTGCTACAGCAATACTCAGACACTGCTCCCGTCGTCCAGGACCACTGTGTGACGGGCACTGTAAGGGAAGACATTGAAAGCGCCGCCGGCGTGGCGATAGCTGGCTCTCCAGATGGCGTGCACCAGTTCCTCGCGGCATCCGGTCGCTCCGGTGCGTCGGAAAACTGGCCCATCGCGGCGCAAACACAACTGGGGCTAGTTCACAAAGATGGCGCGGACTTCCCCGGCGGAGATTGGTCGAATCTCAAAGACCTAGACATCGCATTCCCTGCGGATAACCCCACTGTCTCGGCGGCTGTGGCCGTGGCTCTTGCAAACGGTGACGCGGCAGTTGCTTCCCAGCTTCTGGAAAAAGGTCAGGTCGAATCCCTTGATGGCGCTGTTTCCGAAGGACACCCAATCATCGCTGCAACCCGAGTGCAGAGACCGGAGGGATACTCTTTCTATAACCCCGACGACTACGCACTATCCACCTACTACGTGCCTCTTACCTCCACGGACAAGGTCCCTGAGCTGCAGGCACGCGCTGCCTTCGATTTCGGTTCGTTCCTCGAATCCCAGGATTCCTTCCGTCAACCGGATGAAACCCACGCGTCCTGGCTCGCCACTGCTTCCGCTATCGCGGGTAATTCGTCGGGTACCGGTACATCCGAGCAGAAACAGGCAGCTCCCGCCGTTGATTTCAGTGAGCCGCTAGACACGCTTGTACTCCTTGATACCTCCGCCGCCATGGGCAACGTTGCTAACGGGTCCGACAATACGTGGCTAACAGAGGCGCAGTCGGCCGTCGCCGACTATGCCCGCGCCGTCGGTGGCGCTGGGACGAGCATCTCACTGTGGAATTATTCCTCCCCGCTTAATCCGGGCGTGACGAAGGGATGGCGCCAGAACGTCACCTTCGATGAGGGTGCAGGTGGGGAAGCAGCAGCGAACCACGTCGTCATCCTCGGTTCCGGCGGCGAGTCGTGGACACGTTCCAGCGTAGTTGCAGCTCTCGGCACCGCCGCAGATAGGAGCCGGGCGATCCAGAAGCCGGTGAACCTTACCGTTCTCACCACCGGAACGGCAGATCTCGCTGACGACACGGCCTACACCGATGAGCTCAATGCAACTCGCGGCGATGCTGATGTCCGCGTCAATGTCATCCATATAGGTAAGGGCGATCACGATCAGGCACTCGAGAACTGGGCCGCAGATGCGACCGGTGGACTCGTTACCGATGCTGCTACTCCGCAGGCGCTTCGTGTGGCCTTGCAGAGCCTAAGCCCCACGCAGTAGCTTTGAGCGCACACTTCAATGCCCGGCCCGTTGTGGCCGGGCTTTTCGCTTCTCGACGACGTTCTGTTCCGGACGTGCCGTCACGGTTCGCCTGCCTGTGGATGGTGTTTCGTTTGAGTGGCCCGGCGTGCTAGCTCTAATTGCTAGCCCGGTAGCCGCCACCCCGCAACCCGGCTAACACAACCCGGCTAGCACGAGGTGGGCTGGGGCTGCCGCCTAAACGGAACTGCGCCCGCTTATGCCAATCCGTAGGCCTCTTCTCCAGTTTCTCTACCTGCGTCTCAATGGCCCAGAGGAAACGAAACGTACGGCCGGGTGGCCGCCTCGCGGGTGCCACTGCACGCGAAGGCAGTCATAAGACCGGGGTCGCTCCTCCCGCTCTTCACGACGGGAGTCGTGGTGGTGACATCTGGACGTAGTGGCATCGGGGCGCTGGGGACATCGGGACAGAGTGGCGCACAAGTTCCGCTGTGGACTCGCCAAACGCACCGCCTGTAACCTCAATCGCCTGCTCCAAGCTGCGTGTGAGACTAAAGCGTCAAACGAAATGTCCTCTAGGAAGTCAAGCGGATTCACGAACTCGGCCACAGGGAAACGTGTCACCGTCACAGATAGCCTTACAAAACGGAAATACTCATGCTTCCCGTCGGCCTCCACCCGCATCAGACATGGTCATTTACGGATCTAAGGAAACAACCCCGACCTGATGCACACTGCTCCCAGCAATAGATTAGAAGAAAAAGCCGCACGGGGAGGATGACTTACCCGTGCGGCTTTGTAATACGAAGCTAGGAAAGCTTGCGGCGACGACGCTCAGCCAGTTCGTCCAAACCCGTGGTCTCGCCCTCTGCTGGTTGGTCTAGTCGCTCGTGCGGGAACTGCGTGATCGTACCCGTAAGATCCTTCATAATGCTCGGCACGGCGATACCGAACACGCCTTGTCCGCCGTTGAGCAGGTCGATAACTTCTCCGGCGGAGCGACACTCATACACAGTCTTGCCGTCGGAAACGAGGGTGATAGTCGCAAGATCATTGACACCAAGATCGCGCAGCTTTTCAACGGCAGAACGAATATTTTGCAAGGAAATACCGGTGTCCAGCAGCCCCTTCACAATTTTCAGAACAAGAATGTCACGGAACGAATACAGGCGCTGCGAGCCCGAACCGTGAGCACCGCGGATGGAAGGCTGCACCAGGTTGGTTCGATCCCAGTAATCAAGCTGGCGGTAGGTGATCCCGGCAACCTGGCAGGTTGTGGGAACACGGTAGCCAACTTCTTCATCGGGTCCGATGTCGAAAAGGGACTCTTGCATCGGGCGATCATCGTTTACCATGTGTCATCCTTTAGTCGTGGTGTTTACCTACATTTCCAATGTGCAAAGCAGAACCACCTTGCAACTCTGAAGTTCAACTTTAACACTAGTCACATCCGTGTAGTTTACAAGTTGTAGACGGCGTGTCGTATGAAAAAAGCGCCACACGTACAGCATGGCGCTTTAAACTCACTGGTCATCGGGGTTCTCTAAGTCAAGCTTCAAATCACTTTCACTGATTCCCAAGTCACCCATGAGAGCCGAAAACTCATCGTCGTCTGAAATGTCAATATCGCTCGGATCGAATTGAATGTGTTCGCCCTGCGGTTGGAGGGGTACCGTACCTTCAAATAGATCGAAAAGATCCGTTTGTTCATCAACGGAAAGTCCACATTCACAGAGGACATCCTCTCCGATATACAACGTATCTTCGATGAGATCGGCCATGACCAGTGCATCCGTCGGCCGACAGTCGATCTCCTCACCGTTTCTCAAATAAATGGTGGCATAAAACACACCGTCGGAATAGCCGGTTATCGCAACTTTGTCCACGCCAATGTCTTCAATCCGATCCAGGAGCAGATCCACCCCTTCTGGGCGATTTGGGGGTCGCACGAGCCGTCGCTCTAGATGGACAGCTGAACTTCCGGGCACCCACACGGGGAGGAGAACATTCCCAACCCGAAAGCTCAGGCATGCGTAGGTACGGTCGAAGGAGTACCAGACCTGATCCATGATTGCTTCGCGCAGAGCCGGTTTCTTCCCCATCGCATTAACTCCTGAGAGCGTTCTTCAAGAGGGTCGCATGCAGAGACACGACGAGCGCAGCGATCTCCTGCTGTTTTTCGTCTGCCCGGTGCTTCGCTGTGTCATCCCGTCCCATGGCGAGGGGCTGCGTTACCTGTTCCACGATGTCCGATTGGCGAATCGCCGCGTTCTTCAAGCTCTTGAGATGGCGCGACTGAAGTCCTGCATCGGTCAGGCGTGCGACAGTGGTGACAATTGCCATGTCATCTGCCGTGAAATATCCCGCAGGATCAGGGGTGATGAGTCCCAGCTTGATGCACTCGAATACGAGATCCTCGTCCGCACCGGAGCCGTTGGCGAGATCCACATCGGAAAGTCGCACGGGAGCAGGATCGCGGAAGTTCTCCGGGCTAACCACGGGAGTCGACGATGACGCACTCATGATTGAGGCGACCTCACCGGCGTCGATAGCCTCTAATTGTTCCCGAATGACCTTTAACGGCAGATAATGATCCCGCTGTGTAATGAGGATGTAACGCAGGCGCTCGACATCGTCCTCGGTGTAGCGACGGTATCCAGAGGATGTCCGGGATGGAGAGATGAGTCCCTCCGACTCCAGGAACCGGATTTTAGATACGGTTACGTCTGGAAATTCCTCGTTAATGCGCTTGAGCACGACACCAATCGACATTGTTTTCTTTGCCCTGGGAATCCGCCCACCTCGGGCGGATTCATAAACAGAGGAAGCTACCTCATTTTTACGTGCAGGAACGCTCACAACACCCTCTTCTAACAAAACCTACCGTTATGGTTTCAGATTGTACCCTCACCACCACCTTAACGGCACGCCGTAAACAATCAAGGACACAGTCTTTACAAAAGGCCTTTCCGTGTAACGGAAAGGCCTGGGTATTAGTTTGGACTATTTGGCTTGAAGGTACACGAGGCGGAACTTGCCAATCTGTACCTCATCGCCTGAGGACAGCACCTGGCTGTTCTGAGGTTCACGGTTAACATACGTACCGTTGAGGCTTCCCACGTCGGTGACCTCGTAACCACCGTCAACCTTCTTAAATTCCGCGTGACGGCGCGAGACCGTTACGTCATCAAGCAGGATGTCGGAATCGGGGTGACGACCAGCAGTCGTTACCGGCTGGTCGAGAAGGAACCGTGCGCCAGCGTTCGGGCCCCGCTTGACCACGAGCAGCGCTGAGCCGGAAGGAAGGCTATCCGCGTTGAGTCCCGGTTGCGAACCCGTGTTTGCGCTCGACTCCATTTCCTTCAAGAGGTCTGCGCGGAAAACGGAGGTAGTTTCTACCTGTGCCTCAGGAATCTCGTTATGGTCTGCCATTAAGCGGCCTCCAATTCTCGTAGAAAAAGCATGCGGTTGCTTTCAACTATAGCCAGTTCGACGCGCCACGTGGGGTAATTTTCTGTCTACCGGAAGATATCCGTTACCCCCTGAATGAAGCGCCCGGACTTCTTTTCCAAGGGGTTATCCCCGACCATGTATGTCCATGTCGCCGACGGACGAGACAATCCAAGATCATCTAAGTGGGCACCCTCGTTATCGACGGTTACAGTGTTAAACGTATCCACTGCCTCGTCTACAGCGCGGTTAACGAGATCCTTGAACTCACGCACCGCAATGCGGTGAAACTCAGTCAGTGGCGTTTCCCGCGCGATGGCTCGCAGGTGAATGGATTCTCGTACCTCGTCCATGAGCGCGAGGTGATCGCTCCACCCCATGTCGAGGTGGTAAAGCATAACATCACGCGCGGCCTGCACAAGTGTGTCGTGTGCGACGGTACGCTCCAACTCCTGCACACGATCCGGCGTGCGCTCCGCAAAATCTTGCAGCGCCTTGTCTGTGTCCAAAATGGTCGCGCGCCGTTCGTCGATGATTACACGCTGGTCTGCAAGCAGCTTGGAGTACTTCCATGTCTGTGAGTGAATTTCCAGCAGCTGCCCCTCGGTAACACGCTGACAGTGCTCAACGAAATCTTGCACACGCTTTTCCTGGATGAGACCATCCGGCCCGGGGTGGGCGGTAATGGATTCACCGTCGCCACCACTGAGGATGAGCTCGTCCTCCAGAGAGACATAAAAGACAGCGTGACCGGGATCTCCCTGCCGTCCTGCACGGCCGCGTAGCTGATTGTCGAGGCGCGAGGACTTGTAACGACCGGTGCCGATGACGCAGAGGCCCCCGAGCTCGCAAACTTTTTCGTGTTCAGCCTCGTCGGCACCGCCCAATTTGATATCTGTGCCACGCCCTGCCATCTGCGTGGACACGGTGATCCTACCGATGTCTCCGGCCTCAGCGATGATTTCGGCCTCCTCGGCATCGTTTTTCGCGTTGAGGACGTTGACATCAATGTCGTATTCACGGATAGCTTGTGCAAGTTCCTCGCTCTCCGCCACGTCATGGGTACCGATGAGGATGGGTTGACCGGTGGCGTGTCGCTCGAGAATATCGGCGACGACTGCCTCCATCTTCTCCTCCGCCGTAGCGTAGATTCGGTCGGCTTCGTCGAAGCGACGTAAGGGCTCAGCTCGATCAATGACGGAGACGCGCAGGTTGTAAAACTCCCGTAGCTGATCGGTTGCCTCTACAGCAGTGCCCGTCATCCCGCACACTGCGGGGTACCTCCCGATAAGCGCCTGGAGCGTCATGGAATCGAGGATGCGTCCGCCCTCGGTTACGTCGAGGCCTTCCTTCGCCTCTACGGCCGCCTGGATCCCGTCGGGCCAGCGTTGCAGGTCCGCAACACGCCCCTTTGACGCGTCGATAAGCTGAACCTTCCCATCGCGAACGATGTAGTGCACATCACGCTGGAGCAGAGCCTCCGCATGAAGGGCGAGGTTGACGTGCACAAGCGTGGTACCGACATGGTCTTCACTGTAGAGAGAATCAATTCCGAGCGCTTTCTCCACCACAGCAGCTCCCTCATCCGTGAGAAACGCGTTACGCCCGTCGGCATCAACCGTGTAATGCTTGCCCGGGGTGAGGGTGCGAACGATATCGGTGATGTGGCCCTGGGGCGCTGTACCGGGGACCGAACCGGCGAGGACCAGCGGAACCAGCGCTTCGTCGACAAGCACACTGTCAGCCTCGTCCACAATGGCCACATCCGCGCCGTGCTGGACGGCATCCTCACGTCGTGTAATGAGCTGATCACGGAGCACGTCGAAACCAATTTCGTTGACGGGACCGTAGACAATGTCCGCCTTATATGCCGCGATGCGCTCCTCACGGGTGGACTTTTCCGTGACAAAGGCAACGGAGAGCCCGAAGAACTCCACCAGCGGGCGCATCCACGTTGCATCGCGCTCGGCCAGATAGTCATTCACAGTGATGAGGTGCACTTTCTTGCCTTTGAGCGCAAACCCCGTTGCCGCCATTGCCCCCACGAGGGTCTTTCCCTCGCCCGTTGCCATGTGGATGACATCACCATCAAGAAGCCGGAGCGTAGCCTGCGACTGCACAGCAAAAGGCGTGAGTCCGATGGTTCGTGTGGAGGCAACTCCCAACGCGGCGAGAAAGGCCGGCTGGTCGTCTATATGTTCGCGGGCATAGCGAGCTAGATCGGAATCGGAAAGCGTAGCAAGATCGTCTGCGACTTGTGTCGCCGCAGCAACCACCTTTTTACTTTGCTTTTGGTTGCGCCCCTTCTTGGAGCCCAACGCGTTCCATAACCAATCCATTCCGGCCATGTGTCGCCTTCCTTGTTCGTACCTCACTCATGCCTGTATGCACACACCCGTGGACGGGCGCGCTGCACACCAGCTACGCGGTCATTGTCTCCAGACTAGCGCACGGATTCCCTTGCCTTCTTCACGGCTACCAGCACCGCCACAAAAATTTCCCATTTCGGCGCCGAATCTCACCAGCCATCTCCACCAGTCAACACCACAGCGGGCAGAATCGAGGGACACGTAAGTCGATAGCTGTCCCCTCCAACACACGGGCTATGACAGCATCGACCCGCCGTGGCGCCAGTCACGCCAAGCACTTCCGTGATATACCGACACACCTATTAAGGGGCAAAATCATTAGGATTGGGGACGGTAAAACTTCACGCATTCGCGTTGAGATGAGTAGCCTCAGGTGCGAACGGTACGGTTTGCTCAACAACTACCTACCACCAGCACTGAAGGACACCGCGGAAGAGAAGGATCGGAATACACTATGCACTCAGTAAACGTCACAGTCCCCTCACCGGCAGGCCTCGGGCTCGCCGCAACTATTGACTTCCCGGATACAGAGCCCAAAGCGTTCGCCATCTTTTCACACTGCTTCACAGGTAACCGCCATACGCCGTGTGCATCACGTGTATCCAAAACACTTTCGGAGTATGGCTACGCCGTTCTCCGCTTTGACTACCCCGGCCTCGGCCAATCCGAAGGTGAGTTCGCTGACCAGACCTTCACGTCAAACTGTGAAGACCTCTACGCCGTTTACGAATGGCTGGAAGAGAACTACGAAGCTCCCGCCCTTCTCGTCGGACACTCCCTCGGCGGTGCTGCCGCTCTGCGCACCGGTCAACGGATGAAGAAGCTGAAAGCAATTGCGACCATCGGCGCACCCTTCGACCCTGCACACGCGGTATTCCAGTTCCCAGATGCGATCAGCGAAGTCGACCGCCAAGGCGATTACACCTTCTCCCTTGTGGGACGCACCATGACGATCTCACGCAAGCTCCTCGAAGACCTTGCAGAGACCAACCCGGAGACCTACCTTCCGGATCTAAAGAAGCCCCTCCTTCTCCTCCACTCACCCACCGATCAGACTGTCGGCATCGACAGCGCCCAGCTCATCTTCCAGGTCTCCCGGTACCCTAAGTCCCTCGTCGCCTTGGATAAAACGGACCACCTGTGCACGAAGCCTGGGTCTGCGGCACGTGCCGGGCGACTTATTGCTGAATGGGCCGAGCCGTATACCCAGGTCGGTGAGCGGTTCCGTGAACAGGTAGACGAGACCGTCGCCGAGGCACGCTCTACCCGGACGGGTAAGTACACCGACGCGGTGCGCGCCGGCGTCCGCCATTTCATCTCCGACCGCGAAACCACGCGTGGCGGTAAGGGATACGGCATCACCCCCACGGGACTTCTCATGAGCGCCATCGCTACGTCAACGTCCCAGCAAATCCGTGTCAACGCCAAGAAACTACGCATCCGCGGGTTGGACAACGTACACGTCGATGTTCAGCAGACCCCCACAGCGGCAACTGAGGTCGCCGACTTCACTGGCGACGGTTCCTTCGATCTCACACGGTCGATCGAACTCACCGGCAGGCTTTCCGACGATGAGGTTGCCCGCCTGACAGCTACCCTCGACGATCCGCTCATCCACTCACTCCTTGAAGGTGCCCTGAATATCACCGATACCATCACCAATACATCAGTAGATGCCTGACAAAGCGATTCCAGGCGGAAAATCACCAGCTATTACTGCTTCAAAACTCGGCGACTTTCCACCGCTTCACCTGCCAATTTTGGATCCGTATTGCAATGTTGTAATCTGGATGAGCTGCACAACAAGGGCAGCGGCGGACTGTGGCGCAGCTTGGTAGCGCACTACACTGGGGGTGTAGGGGTCGCAGGTTCAAATCCTGTCAGTCCGACTGAAAAACCGGCACCGCGAACGCGGCGCCGGTTTTTGTTATGCGCACTCCACGCACACAGATCAGCACCCAAAAAGTCACGGGGACAACGCGTCGCCTCGCCACGTGAAGCCAGATCCCCCCAAAGGGGTGTACTCCACCTGCTAGCAAGCGTGCCGTGTTCCGTAACCACATAGCGGCATCTGCGGAGTGCCCATTACGGTTTAGGCAGTTCCCTGCTGGGGACCCGAGGATTCATGGTTTCTCCCCTTTTGGGGTGGGTTATGTTTGTTCCGGTCCCTGCTTAGCAGCGGGACTCGTCACTGGCTTCGGTATGGCTTGTTTTTGTCCCTGTCTGAAAATGATCCGGGGGGTGATGCCGCCGAAGGCAGTGACATACTTCAACTGCTAATAGGAACCTGACTCGCCGGAATGCCTGGTGAAGTCTCAAGTAATGTGGATGCCAGCGAGAGTATGTCCGACGAACCCAGTGACGATATCTGTCCGTTTCACACTTATATCGCACATGGAGAATCGTCCTCGTGACCTACGATTTCGTCATCGGCATCGATGTCGGTAAATACTTTCATCACGCTTGTGTCCTCGACAAAGATGGTAAACAAGTAAAGTCAAAACGCATTGACCAGTCAGAACATTCTTTACGCAGGTTCTTCGACCTTTTCCTCGCCCTGTCCTCGAAAATTTTGGTTGTGGTCGACCAGCCCAACAATATTGGCAGGCTTACCGTCGCAGTTGCCCAAGACATGGGGATTACCGTTAAATATCTTCCTGGATTGTCGATGCGGCAGCTGTCGAGGGTTCATGTCGGAAATGCGAAAACTGATGTTCGTGACTCATATGTCATCGCGCATGCAGGAGCCAATCTTCCCGATGCCTTGCGCAATGTTGACCGTGTCCAGCAGGTGTTCAGTCAGCTAAAAGTACTCAACGGTATCGATGAAGACCTCGCCCGGTCCTACACCAGGCTGATCAATCAAATCCGCTCCTCCCTTGTTGGATCCTATCCCGAATTCGAACGGGTACTTCGTGGCCAAAATATCCACAGACGGTGGGTGTTGCACATGCTGGCCAAATATGGTGGCCCCACAAAAATCAAACGAATGGGGCGCGCACGCCTGATCGCGTTCGCGAAGAAGTACAAAGCAAGAAACCCCGAGAAAATCATCGATGGCCTGCTGGATGCCATCAAGAATCAAACCGTGTCAATCCACGGGTCGGAATATGTTGAACTCGGTGTCGCCATGTCCGCCACTGATGCCTTGGCAAAGCTTGACCACCGGAAAGTTATCGAAGAAAAAGTAGGCGCCCTCATCGAGGAGGTTCCGCACACCCACATCCTCTTGTCTATGCCTGGCATCGGCCCGAAAACCGCAGCTCAGATCCTCATGACAGTCGGGGACTTCTCGGACTTTAAAACAGCTTCCCACATGGCCTCATACGCAGGACTATGCCCACAGACCAACCAGTCAGGCACATCCATCAACACGAAATCACCGAACAGGGCGGGAAACAAGAAATTAAAGAACGCCCTATGGCAATCCTCATTTTCAGCGATCAGATACCACGAGCGTTCACGCCAATACTACGAGCGGAAACGTAAAGAAGGCAAGAGACACAACGCCGCAGTCGTAGCTCTAGCAAGAAGACGCCTCACCGTCTTGTTCACCATGATGGCAAATCACAGCCTCTACCAAGAACCAGAAAAACAGAAGACAGCTTAACGGGCTAAAACACCCCAGCCGATTGGCAATACGCCAATCGGCTCCCAGGCGTACCCAAAAACAATCCCACACCGAACGTCACCCCCAACAACTACCCCCCTCAGGTTGACGAACTATATAGGAACACCCCCCCACCTAGCATGGCGGCTCACATCCGTTGAAATGCCCAAATCCCGTCATCCATTCCTTCACAACTGTTTTTGAATAGAAAACTACTATGCATGCTCCATAGTTACGCTTTCTGCACCCTATCCAGGTGGAGAAAAATGTCGAGACGCTCGACTATAGTTTCTTTTCGGAGTTGGACGTGAGTTAAGGCTCACCGACTGTGCGCTCCCCAGGTGTCTCAAGAGATTAGGAAGTTTTAGGAACCGGAAATGACCATGTCCGTTCGTCTTACATGCGCAGCCGCAATTACATCTGTAGCGGTTGCCCTCGCAGTTCCAGCAGTCGCTGCAACGACGCAGCACACATCCACGGAGCCGTCTACGACTACCACGGTTGTCGCAACGGCCCAGAGGACATCCGCTGAACCGACACCCGATGCCCGGACCGCTGAAACGGGGACCAGACTCCGCGACCTTCAGACGACCGACGGGTCCTCCACGCAGGATTCCGCGAATGGGCAGTTCAGCGACCCCATCACGCCTATTGGCGCCCCGTCATTCCTCAACGATCCCGACTGTGTTCCCGCAGCCGAACATCCACATCCGGTGCTTTTCTTGCACGGCACCACACGCAATATCAAAGACTTTTACGATTCTGCATCTTCACTCCACAACGAGGGCTTCTGTGTTTGGGGATACAACTATGGGAAGAACACAGGGCTTTCGATTCAAAATCTGAACCCCAGTATGTACGCGACGGGTGACATCATGACGTCTGTGGCGGAAGTCTCCCACCAGATTGACTATGTCCTAGAGAAATCCGGTGCAGACAAAGTCGACCTCGTCGGGCACTCTCAAGGCGGCATGATCCCCAAGGCGTACATCGCCAAGTATGGTGCTGAGAAGGTCAACCGTGTAGTGGCGATGGGTGCCCCGTTCCACGGCACAGCGATCAACGGGTTCGGCACCTTTGCGCGTGGACTCATCACCCTTGCTCCACACCTCATGACTTTCTTCCTGTCGCCGGCGAGCGCCCAGCAAATTATCGGCAGCGACTTCAACGCGTGGCTAAATGCACAGCCGGACACGGTCCCTGGCGTAATCTACACGTCCTTCTTCTCCCCCGATGACACCGTTGTCACGCCGAACAGCACGAGTGAGCTTAGCCCCGTCGACGGTGCCGATGTTGCTAACGTCAACGTCAAGCAGGCCTGCCCCTTCAAGGACGACAAAATTATTCACGATGATCTACCAACTTCTCCCACCATGGCATCGCTGACCTATTGGGCACTGACGCGCGATGCAGGAGAAACCGCGCCGGCCATCGATGCCTGCACTGCCCTGCCAAATGATGAATTGACCTGGTACTAACGCCTCGATAACGACTATGCCACCTTGCGTTTCCATCCGGATCGTTGAAGGCAGGAACCTGCTTTTCCAGATCTAATGGTTCTGCCATGTGTGGCGTTAGACCGATACATCATCCCCGACTTCGCACACGATAAAAGGTCCGCAGCTTGCCTGCTGCGGACCTTTTATCCTTCGCTCCCCTTGATTATTGAGTGGATCGTCGCCCCTAGTTCGATTTGGTAACCGGGGGCTCGGCTGACCATGGAAAAGCAATCCACTGATCTGTGTGGCGCCACACGTAATTCGGTTCGACAACAGAGCGAGACTTGCCGTAAATGACAGCAGATCGCACCTCTGCAGCACTCTTCTGCAAAATCTTTAGCACAAGATCCAAGGTACGACCGGAATCCGCAACGTCATCAACAACAAGCAGCTTCTTGCCACCAAGCGCGTTGGTGTCCAGCAACGGTTCGAGAAGGATCGGGTCGGGGAGGGTCTCTTCCACATCGGTGTAAAACTCGACGTTTATTGCATCGGAAAGCTTCACGCCCATGGCGTAGGAAAGGGCACCAGCGGGCAGTAATCCACCCCGAGCTACCGCGATAATAATGTCGGGCTCATAGCCCGAATCGACAATCTGTTGAGCGAGCTCGCGTGATGCTTGTCCGAACATATCCCACGTGAGGACCTCAAGGTTATCCATGTTGGAAGAGTCTGCATGATAGGCCATATATTGAGGATACCGCCTCAGTTAAGTCGGCGGTAATAAGTTCGGCGTTTTCCTGGCCTCATCAGCGCCACGCAGGTGGCCTCTTCGTATCTTCTTCGTACGTCCCTAAAAACCAGGGGACAGGGCCTACCTATCCCAAGCGATGCCCCACCCACTCTAGGACAAAGGCCCCAGCCGCCCCAAGAAAACGTGCTCCTTGTGCCAAGATAGCGGCTTACCTCTCCTTGCCCTACCCCAGGCGATGGCCTGCCTAGCTCTACTGACGGCCCACGCTTTTCCACCACAGTGCACCAGTGAGCAATCATTGTTTGAATATTCATCGTTTGTAGTTAGCGGTTTGCCTGCCCTATCCAGTGCTGTAGGTTTCACCTCCTGCTGCGGAACATCTGATAAGTTGGGTTTTTCCATGATGCTTAGGGAGGTTTCAGTTACTTTAACTAAATGCCAGTCGTGTAATCTACTCCCATGAATATTATGGAAGGCTTCAACAGCGTCATGGGTGTGTTGGAGAATGCTGTGGGAACCTTTAACGGTCACCTGTGGTCATTCCTGCCCATCCCCCTCATGCTGGCAGGCATTTACTTCGGTTTCCGGACATTCATTGTCCAAATCCGCAAAATCCCCGATATGTTCAAGGCTGTTCTTGAAAAGCCTGCAGAGCAAAACGAGGAAGATATTTCCCCCTTCAAGGCATTCACGATTTCCGCGGCCTCTCGCGTGGGCACTGGCAACGTAGCCGGTGTCGCCATCGCCATTACCACTGGTGGCCCTGGCGCCGTCTTCTGGATGTGGATGGTTGCCATCGTCGGTGGTGCCACGAGCTTTGTGGAATCGACTCTTGCCCAGCTGTGGAAGACCCACGACGGAGATTCCTACCGCGGTGGCCCAGCTTATTACATGACGCGCGGATTAAATTCCAAGGTCTTGGCAACAATCTTCGCTATCGCAATTGCCTTCACCTTCGGTTTTGTGTACAACGCCCTCCAGTCCAACGCCGTCGTAGAAGCCATCGCTAAATCAGTCGAAACCATTGGTTCCCCAATGGATGAGCATACGACGTTCCTCGTACGCCTCGGAATCGGCATTGTTATGGCGGTTCTCGCCAGCCTTGTTATCTTCGGCGGAATTCAGCGTATTGCGAACTTCACCCAAATGATCGTCCCGTTCATGGCTGTGGCCTACCTCATCCTCGGCATCATCATCGTCGCTCTGAACATTGAACAGGTTCCTGGAATGATCGCCGACATCTTCGGTGCGGCCTTTGGGTTCCGCCAGATCGGTGGCGCCACTATGGGCATGGCATTCATGTACGGAATGCAGCGTGGCCTATTCTCCAACGAAGCCGGCGAGGGGTCTGCCCCGAACGCTGCAGCAACTGCAACGGTTTCGCACCCGGTGAAACAGGGGCTCGTTCAGACTCTGGGAGTCTACTTCGATACGCTCCTTGTCTGCTCCATCACGGCCTTCATCATCCTCTTGAGCGATTACCACACTGCTGCCGACGGGCAAACCTCGTCTCTCACCCAGGACGCCGTTGCGCATTCCGTGGGCACCTGGGGTATCCACTTCGTAACGCTCGTTCTCTTCTGTCTCGCCTTCTCCTCGCTGATTGGCAACTACTACCTAGCACAGGCAAACGTGCAGTACCTCACCGATTCCAAGACGGCTCTGACAGTATTCCGAGTTGTCGTTCTTCTGTTCGTCATCTTTGGTTCCGTCGGATCTGTTCCGCTCATCTGGGCACTCGGCGACACCTTTGCTGGCACGATGGTGATCATCAACCTCATCGCGATCGTTCCACTCGGTGGTGTAGCTATCAAATTGCTGCGCAACTACTCGGAGCAGCGTTCCAAGGGGTTGGATCCTATCTTCCACCGCGCAATGCTTCCGGAAATCAAGAACGTGGAGTGCTGGAACGGCACCGATTCTGCAACCAAGAATTATCCCGTAGCCTTCGATGCTCTCGGCATTCCGCTGCCGGAAAAGAAGCAGGAGAGCAACTAACCTCCCCATCAGCAACGTGAGTGTCATAGACATTCAAGGTACACATACCGTCTTTCTCTCGGACCGCTATGGTGGTCCGTCCGAAGCGCTTCATATCGATTCGCCACCAACTGCCCGCACTAGTAGGTGCGGGAGACCGGTGGCGTTTCTGTTTTTGGTCCAACCTTTCCTTTCAGTGACTTTCAGCGTTCAAACGGGCACTGACGTTTCTAGATACGGTGCCGCTCCTCCTACATTTCGCCGTCACCAGGGGACTAACCACGACGAGCTGCGAAAGTTTCTCAGCCAGCGCAAACGATCTGATGCCCCACACGGATACATCTGCACGTGCGATGTCCCCCATAGCTCAGCAGATTGAGGCTGACCATCTTCGTGTGCTCCCCCCATGTGCACCATCATTGGGGGTAACCGGCTCATCAATATTTTTGTTCTTGCGCAGCGAAGTTAGTAAATACCCACTAAAGTTGAACGCTGTAACTATTTTCGACCATGGTAAGTGGAGATCTACGTGAAAATTGCAGTCCTCGGAGGCGATGGCTTTTGCGGCTGGCCAACAGCCTTGCACTTGTCCGATGCGGGACACGACGTACTCATAGTGGACAACGGTTCACGGCGAGCGATTGACGAGGAACTCGGCGCATTTTCCCTCACACCGATTTGTCCCCTCAATGAGCGGGTCAAGGCCTGGAAGGACGTAACCGGCAAGGAGATCCGCACTTTCAACATTGACATCGCGCAGGAGTACGACAAGCTGCGGGAATTCCTTGCCACTGAGCAGCCCGATGCGGTCGTACACTTTGCTGAGCAGCGCTCCGCGCCGTATTCCATGACGAACTCCACGCACAAGCGCTACACCGTGGACAATAATGTCAATGCGACACACAACTTGCTTGTCGCCATTGTGGAAAATGATCAGGACATTCATGTCGTGCACCTGGGCACGATGGGTGTCTACGGGTATGGTACTGCCGGGATGAAACTCCCTGAGGGCTACCTCACCGTGACTGTGAAGGCCGACGGTAAAGAGATTGAGCAGGAAATCCTGTACCCCACGAACCCAGGCTCCGTGTACCACATGACCAAGGTGCTCGATCAGAACCTTTTCGCGTATTACGCCAAAAACGACGAATTGCGCATCACTGACCTTCACCAGGGCATCATTTGGGGTACGCACACACCACAGACTGAACGAGACGAGCGCCTCATCAACCGGTTCGATTACGACGGCGATTACGGGACCGTTCTCAACCGCTTCCTCATGCAGGCTGCCCTCGGATACCCGCTGACGGTGCACGGTACCGGTGGACAGACCCGCGCATTCATTCACGTCCGTGATATGGTGCGCTGCATCGAGCTCGCTATCGAGAATCCTCCATCCCGCGGCGATCGGGTTAAGATCTTCAACCAGATGACCGAGACCCACCGAGTGCGGGATCTCGCTCAGCTCGTCTCCAAGATCACCGGAGCAGAGGTTCAGATGGTTCCCAATCCCAGGAAGGAATCTGCTGAAAACGAGCTACTCGTCACCAATGACAACTTCCTCAAACTTGGTTTGGAACCTACTACCCTGTCCGAGGGGCTTCTCCATGAAGTGGAAAACACCGCAAAGAAGTACGCAGACCGCGCCGATCTTGATAAGATCCCGGCTCGCTCGCTGTGGACAAAGCACCAGCACCCCGGTGAGCCGAACCTGAACAAGTAATATTGTCGCGCCGTGTGCTCACCCCAGTGCGGGCGCACGGTGCCTTTCTTCTTACACTAATTTTCATGCGCATCGCCTTTTTCACTGAGGTATTTCTACCCAAAATCGATGGTGTCGTCACGCGTTTGACGAAAACGCTCGAGCAGCTCCGTGTCCTCGGGCACGAATGCATCGTCGTTGCACCGCAGCCCTGCCCTACTACCTTCGCGGGATTCCCCGTCGTGGGTGTCCCTGCTACTGGGCTAACCGTCTACCCGGAACTTAAGTACGGGTGGCTCACCCCGCACGCGGTTAGCACCGTTATTGATTTCAACCCAGATATCATCCATGTCGTGAATCCCGTGTGGTTGGCTGCGGGTGGCATCTGCGTAGCGCGTACACAGCGAATTCCTCTGGTTGCTAGTTTTCACACTAACGTCCCCGATTACATGATTGACCTTGGTTTAGGGATTATCAGTGGACCCGTTCAGCGGATCATTCGTTTTTTCCACAATCGTGCGAAGATCAACCTCGTCACATCTACACCAATGCTCGAACGCGCAACCAGCGTTGGAATAAAAAACGTTCACCTCTGGCCAAAGGCTGTGGACACTCATCTCTACCACCCCGGACGGGCGACTCAAGAAATGCGTCAGAAGCTCTCTTCTGGGCACCCAGACGATCCTCTCATGCTATTTGTCGGTCGGCTAAGCAAGGAAAAGAACCTCGCTTTTCTTCATTCGGTCATGTCCGACCTTCGCACGCGTTTACCGAAGGCCCGCCTGGCATTTGTCGGCGGAGGTCCCGATGAAGAGGAGTTAAAGCAACTCTTCTCTTCGGATTGGTGCACGTTTATGGGTTACATGCGGGGGGAAGAGCTGGCTGCTGCATTCGCGTCGGCCGATGTATTCTTGTTCCCCTCCAAAACAGAAACCCTCGGTCTCGTGGCTCTTGAGGCGATGGCCAGCGGGATCCCGGTCGTTGGAGCCCGCGCAGGCGGCATTCCGTTCACTGTTGTCGATGGCCACACCGGTTTTCTTGCGCCACCGGACGACGTACAGGAATGGGTTCGTCTCATCATTGCCGCCTATGAGAACTCCGCGTTCCCTGAGCAGGCGCGCGCCGAGGCTGAAAAATACTCTTGGTTGGAAGCTACGCGCACCCTCACCGATTTCTATAGACAAGCGCTCAACAGCGGCGAGGGAAAGAGTCATGGCGCATAGGAAACCTGGAACACGTCGGCGAAATACCGTCGAGCTCACACGTGCCGAAGACGCTTCCGACGATGTTCTCGTCCGTGAAAACGGACGGGAGTACCCCATCGACTCCGGAATTGCTACCTTTGAGAAGGTAGCCGGTTACGCGGATTCCTGGAACCTTCTCATTAACGGCCAGTACTCGTCTCACATCACCGTCGGTGAGCCTACCCGCCTTTCCTTCCCCTACATGCAATGGATCGCAGCCGGAGTAGCGTGGTTCGAACGAGAGACAGGCACCGAACCTCGTCGAATCACTCACCTTGGCGGCGCCGGTTGTTCGCTAGCTCGATATATGGCAGCCACGTACCCTAGCAGCAGGAACACCGTTGTTGAGATTGATTCTGCGCTTGCGGATCTAGCCCGAAATCTGTGCGACATACCTCGCGCGCCACACGTGAAGATTCGCGTTGGCGATGCGCGAAACGTGACTGAGTCGTTTCGTCCAGCATCTCGGGACATTGTCATCCGGGATGTGTTTTCATCCTCCACCACTCCTGTTCCCCTCACTACCGTGGAATTCACTGAGGCAGTGCAGAGCAGTCTGGCACAACCGGGTCTCTACGCCGTTAACTGTGGTGCGCAGGCTGGTCTCGATACCGCCAAACGTGAGGCGGCCACACTTCGGGAGACGTTTGCCCATGTCGCTCTGATCGCAGACAGCACGGTGTTGAAGGGCAAGCGTGGTGGCAACATCGTCTTCCTCGCCTCGTCTGTTCAGCTCCCACAGCGGGATTCGTCGGCTGCCACCGCGCTTTCCTCCGACGTCATGCGCGGGCGCGTACCGGCCGTGTACAAGGATCCTGCATGGGTGGCACAGTTCTCCGCTGGGGCTGCGGTTATCTGTGATCCGCGAACACCACAGGATGCGGATTGACCTGATTGTCCCCCACGGTGCACTGCATCGCATCGCCGGGTAGAGAAGGAACGCGTTGGACCGGGGTGACCGGGAGCACCTCTATGTCATCAGTGGAACAGGACCCACTGGATAACGCCGGGAGTAAACCGATAAATGATGCGTATTTTCTCTGTTTTTCCCTGGGCATTGCTTCAGGAAGAAGCAGGATCGTTTTCCATTCGTCCCTCGCAGGTGCCTCCACGCTCGTGGGTGCCGCAGGCAAAAGAGAAATCATCGGTGAGACGACACACGTGTGGTGAGTGAACGCACCGGTGACATCGGCGGTGTGTTGTTGCCGCGACCCCTGGGTTGAAGCCACTACGATGAATCCATTTCCGACCGAGGCTGTGGAGTGGAACGAGCGGCGGTCGTTCGACCAGCCGAATTTTGTCCCGGTCACGCCAGGCAAGGTGGCAGTGCCGAAGTTTTGTGCGTAACCGTCTGCTGCTATCTCGTGGGCGGCTTCCATCGCCTCTATAACTGGCGAATTCTGTTTTACTAAGCTGTGGAGAAAGCGAACCATGTCGCCTGTGGTCGTTACCCCTGCGCCCCACTTGTTACCCACCCAGGTTGAGCGGAGATTTTCCTCTTTGACAATAATTCGAATTGATGCAGGATATTTTTCAAACAGTTCTTTGGCTGCCTCATCGTCAGAGCCCTGTACCATTTCCAAGGCCTTGGTTTGATCTGCGGCTGCGCCGAGGCCGTCTGCGTGACGGATGACGTATTCGGCGATGAGGAGCTTTATCAGGGATAACGCAGGCACAACTTCGTAGGCATTGGATGTCTCCACCCAGCGCCCGCTCGCGGTATACATAACAGTGATGTGAGTACGCTCGCGCGCGACAATAGCCCCTGACTCATCGATTACGGCCAGCGGGAACGATGTGGGTGCCAACGAGGCTGACACACAGCATTGTCCGTCTCCAGCTAGACGGCTATTCTGCTCTCGTGCTCGAGCTACAGGCTCCCCCGAAAACGCTAGGGCGAGAAGACAGCATACAACTACCCACGTACACACCCCGTTGACCACGCGCAGCCTTCCATCACACACCCGAAGAGTGTACAACTGTGGCTTGCACCCGCTGGCAACCGGTATCCTCTGGCCGGATACTGTCGGTAGGTGCCTAGCGGCAGCAGGTACCCGCCGACAGGTGCCCACCGGTATGCGTCTGCCAACCGGTATGCGTCTGCCTACCGGTGCGTGCTAAAGGGTCTGGAGAATATGCTCGGCGACGGTCGCATCTGTCACGAAATGGGTGGCCATCCCCTTTTCCAAGGCGACGCGGAGAGGAGCTGCTTTCTCTAACCCTCCCGCTACGAGTAACCGCACCGGAACTTTTCGCAGATCTGCGAGGCTAATCCCCACGGAGCGGGCATCGATTTCAGGCACCGCGATCTCACCGTCGGCTGTGACCCACCGGGAGCAAATATCGCCCACAGCGTGTACGAGGATCCGCTCTACATCCGCGTCGCTGAAATATCCCAGCTGCAAAAGCGTGGAATCCGGGCTGGCCGCGCCGACTGTAAAAACAGCGATCGTGGACTCGCGGGCGAGCGAAGTCAGCTGTTCAATGAACGGTTCTTGCTCCACCAATCGCTTTACCTCTGCAGATTGGAAAACTGCGGGAAGTGGCAGAAGATGCGCGGGGGCGTAGAACGCCTCGGAGAACTTTGAGATGGTGTCGAAATCGTTGGTGCTGTGCGCCGAGTGTGATAGACCCCCTTTTAGCTGGACAATCCGCACGCCAGTCACTGTTTTCTGATGCAGCTGATTGGCAATAGCGTGCAGGGTGTTTCCCCAGCTCACGCCGATGAGGTCGCCATCGGAGACAAGGGAATCGAGCAGCTGAGCCCCTATTTTTCCGAGCTCCATGAGAGAAAGGGAGGGCGCATCGTTGACTGTCGCCCCAGATGCTGCCGTAATTGCTGGAACCACCCGCGCTTCGGTTAGCCCGAAGGCCTGCTTTAAGCGTTCGGCGAGGATTGAGCTAGAGGTACGGGGGTCATCGATTTCAATGCGCACATATCCGGCATCCCGGGCAAGGGTGAGAAGCTTGGACACCGTCGGGCGGGACACACCTAGTTTTCCTGCGACTTCGGATTGAGAAAGCCCCTCGACGTAGTAAAGCTTAGCGGTGTCGATGGCCAGCGCAATCCTCGAATCCATGGGTTTTAGCTTACGCTACGGCATGCGTCTGTCCGTACATGGCTCGATATTCGTGAGCCTCATCACTCCACAAGGTAAGCCCCGGTGGCACCCTCCTTTGGGGATGCCGCCGGGGCCTACATCAGCACACTCATCATGCTGCAGAAAAGAGCTAACGCTTCTTTCGGTTGGTTTTGCCACCGCGCCGTTCACGCACGCGGACCGCGATCCGCACGGGAGTACCCTCGAACCCGAACTGCTCACGGAACTTGCGTTCCAGGTAGCGCCGATAGGACGCGTCGAGGAACCCTGTGGAGAACAAGACGATGACCGGTGGCTGGGAGGATGCTTGCGTGGCAAAAAGCACGCGTGGCAGCCTGCCACCGCGCATCGGCGGCGGGTTGGCGGCGATAGCTTGCCGCAGCCAGTTGTTCAACTGGCCTGTGGACACACGCTGATCCCAGGACTCAAGTGCCTCGAGCATGACAGGCTCAAGCTTTTGCAGTGCACGCCCTGTCTTGGCCGAGATGTTGATCCGCTTCGCCCACGGAACATGAGCCAGCTGCTCGTCAATCTCCCGGTCGAGGTAGTCCCTTCGATCTTCGTCTACGAGGTCCCACTTGTTAAAAGCAATAACGAGAGCCTTGCCCGACTCCACAATCATCCCCAGCAGCTTCTGGTCTTGTTCGGAAATCGGCTCCGAGGCATCGATGATGAGGATACAGACTTCGGCTGCATCGATCGCGGTCTTGGTGCGAAGGGAGGCGTAGTACTCGTGACCGGAGGCATTTTTTACTTTTCGACGCAGCCCTGCGGTATCGATGAACTTCCACAGGCCACCTTCGAGTTGCACCAGCGAGTCGACAGGGTCGACGGTGGTTCCGGCGACGTTATCGACAACGGATCGTTCCTCGTTGGACAGTTTGTTCAAAAGGGAAGATTTACCCACGTTTGGCTTGCCAACGAGAGCGACACGACGTGGCCCCTCCGTGATCGACGTCTGGCGTGGCTCGTCAGGAAACAGTTCGAGAATCTGATCCAAGACATCTGCACCACCCTTGCCGTGCTGTGCGGAAACCGGGTACGGGTAGTCGAGACCTAAGCCCCAAAACTCTGCGGTTTCTGCCTCCTGCTTCGGAGAGTCTACCTTGTTCGCCACGAGGATCACGGGTACGTCCGAACGCTGCAGATTGCGAGCCATGACCTCATCGGAAGCGGTGATCCCGACGTTGGTATCTACCACCATTACGATGACATCAGCGGTCTCCATTGCAACTTCCGCCTGGCGAGCGATGGCCGCGTGGATACCCTTGGCATCCGGATCCCAGCCACCCGTATCCTGCACCCAGAAGCGCTGTCCATTCCACTCGGCGAGGTAGCTCACGCGGTCACGGGTGACCCCGGGGGTGTCCTCCACGACCGCCTCGCGGCGTCCGAGAAAGCGGTTCACGAGTGAAGACTTGCCAACATTCGGTCGACCGACAACAGCGACCGTACACAGGGCTTCCTCCGTGTGCGTGGGCTTCTCTACACCGAACGCACGCTCCAGCTCTTCCCACTTAGCTTCATCGGTCAGATCATCGTCATCCAACCCGTCGATCTCCTCATCGAAAGTGGAAAAGTCGAAGTCGTAGGGCTCGAACTCGGAGTTGGCGTAACCACCGCCCGTAACTTCTACATCTTCTTCCAAGAAGGCATCATCAGCGGAGATCTCTCCTCCGTCCGCAGCCGGATAGACGAAGACGATGTCGTCACCGTCTGTTTCATTAACTGGCTTATCGGTCATTTTCCCTCCTGGTAGGCGTTGATGACGGCAGCGATGACCTCGTCCATGGTGAGGTCAGACGTATCGATGATAGTGGCATCCTCTGCAGGGCGGAGCGGTGATGCCTTCCGGCTGGAGTCACGCTCATCGCGACGAATGACGTCGGCGAGGACAGTGTCATAATCCGACTGCTTTCCTGCCGCCAAATTCTGGTCGTGGCGACGTTGTGCCCGGACCTCCGGGCGAGCGTCCAAGTACACCTTGGTTGGAGCGTCGACAAGCACTACAGTACCGATGTCACGCCCTTCCATGACGATATCGCCAGCCTCTTTTGCGATGCGACGCTGCTGGGCAACGAGGTTTTCGCGAACCTCGGGGATCGCCGATACAGCGGAAACAGCTGCTGTAACTTCCGGACCGCGAATCTCGGCAGAAACATCGTCACCTGCCAGGAAGACGCGCGTGTCTGCGGGATCGTCGGAGACCTGCAGTGGCACATCCGCCGTCCGCTCGATAACTGCGGTGGCATCCGCAGGATCGATACCACCACGCAATACGTGAAGGGTGGCAATCCTATACATCGCACCGGTATCGAGATACTTGGCACCGAGTTGTGTGGCTACGGCACGGGAAACAGAGGACTTTCCGGTTCCCGATGGCCCATCAATCGCAATAATCACATTTCCACCGCCTTGTAAAGAGCGCGGAGCTCAGAATCGTTGAGATGCCTGATCGCGCCGGGGGTCAGCTCCCCGAGCTGAACAGTGTGAATCTTTGTGCGCACAAGCTGCTGCACGGGGAAGCCAAGCTCCTTCAACATGCGACGGACTATGTGCTTGCGCCCCTCATGTAGTTCGACACGGATAAGGGAGCGCCCTTCGTAGGTGTCAACGATCTGAACGTAATCAGCCTTAGCAATGCCATCCTCTAGATCGACACCCTCGCGAAGCTTCTTCACCAGCTCGCGATCGGCCTCACCAAGGACCGTGGCAAGGTATGTCTTGGAGACGTGGTACTTGGGGTGCATCAGACGGTTAGCAAGCTCGCCGTCGTTGGTGAGCAGCAACAAACCTTCTGTTTTCGCATCGAGGCGTCCGACGTGGAACAGATGCAGACCCGCATCCACCTTCTCACCCACAATATCGCCGACACACGGGCGCCCCATGTCGTCCTTCATTGTCGACTGCACACCTAGTGGCTTGTTCAAAGCGATGTAGACGAGATCCTCGTTCACCTTGACACGCACTCCATCGACGCGGATCACTGCGGTATCCGGATCAACCCTCACGCCTTGACGCATGACTATTTCACCGTTGACTTCGACGCGACCCTGAGCGATCAGTTCCTCCGACATGCGACGGGAAGCCACACCCGCTTGCGCGAGAACCTTCTGCAGACGAACGCCACCTTCGGCGCCGGCACTTCCTCCACCGGAGTGACCGCCGTTGACATGCTGATGACGTGCAGGCTTGGCCTTGGAGATGTACACGTCTTCGGCGCGACGAGAGTGCCCCGGAGCCTGTGATTGTGCCCGTCGACCGTTTCGTCCGCCTGCCGCACCACCGGTGCGGGGCTGCTCATAGTCGCGCGCGTGCGGGTTCTTGTGGGAGCGCTTCGCGCCCTTGCCTTTTCCTGATGTATTTTTGCTGAATGACCGGGATGAGGAGCCGCCATTACGGCCTTTGTTCCTTCCCGGTGTGCCGTCTCGGCGAGCGGATGGTGTCACAAATATTCCTTCTTCGTTTGTAGAGTTTTTAGCTAATCGGTTCGCAGATTAGCTCATCGGTTCCCTGATCAGTGCCGTGGTGCCACCATTCAGCACGTGCATGGTGGTGCGCGCGCTGATCTGAATCCGATTCTAGCCCTCCACGCGCTTCGCTATCTGGCGATCCCGTGGAGCCGGTCGTTTCCTGCGCCCACCGTTGAACTCGGAAGACGCTCGACGGGGCAACGGTACACTACAGACCCAATTTATTCAATTCCAGCTCAGCTGCGACACGGGCGAATTCTGTTTTCCCAAGGGTCCCACTTCCCTCTGGCATTACACCAGCGAAGGGCACTCCCGTCTTTGCCTCCATCTCATCGACGTTCAGGCGAGTGGGCAAGTCCGGATCTGCCGGATAACTGCCGCCAATGACACCGAGCACCGTGGCACCGCGGGAGCGAATGTGTGACACGGTGAGCTCAGCTGCATTAAGGGAACCAAGCTGCATGGACGTGACGACAATAATTGGCAGATTCAGAGTGAGGCACAAGTCAAGGAAGGTCCAGTCCTGCCCGAGACGAACAAGAATGCCGCCTGCACCTTCGACGAGGTAATTACCGTCACGCTTGTCCACCTCAGCGGCTACCTCCTCCAGCGTCGCCGGTTCGATCCCCGCTCGCAGAGCCGACTGATCGGGGGCGAGAGCCTCCGGGTAGTGCATGACCTCTTCAGTCTCGATGCCGGTGAGCTGGCGCACGGTCCGCGCGTCCGAATCGTTGACTCCCGTCTGCACTGGCTTGATCATGTGCCATTGCCCACCTGCAACGTTTCGACGATTGAGCTCTACTGCCAACGCCGCAGTGACGATCGTCTTTCCTACATCGGTGTTGGTTCCAGTGACTGCTATCTTCATTCCTAATTTCTCTCTTTCTCTATTTCCTTAGTGTTGCGTCATTCCCGTGGTTTCTGCGCCATTCCCTGAGCACTCAGGTTGCTGCCGTGCCCCGCAGCTGCCCGGACTTCTAGTCGGAGGGAGCCCTAAAATGGGGCTGCGCAGCTCACGTTGCGTCATTGTGTTTACCGTTGCGATTGGTGCTGAGTGGCGTTGCTTGGCGCTTCTTGGAGCTGCGTGGCGCTGCGTAGCGTTGCTTGGCGCTGCGCCGAATTGTTCCTTTGTCGTTCCTTAGTCATTCTTTAGGTATTCCCTAGGCACAACCATCTCTGGAGGCACATCCATTTCTGGCCGTTCGACTGGGGCTTCCACTGACCACCAATTGGTTTCCCTGGCAGCCTCGAGAATGTTCTCGCCGACTGCGCGTTGCGTTTTTGTGGGACTCTCGCCGTCTCTCACAGCTGGTGTCGGTTTCCCGCAAGAGCTACGCATGTGCGGCAGCGGATACAAGGCCCCGGCAAATTGTGGCGAGTTCGTCATCGCTACAGATAAACGGTGGCATAGCGTAAATGAGGCGCCCAAATGGGCGAATCCAGATTCCTTCGTCCATTGCAGCCCGAGTCGTAGCGATCATGTCCACATCGTGGTTCATTTCGATGACACCGATAGCACCACACACTCTTACATCAGCTACCCCGGGCACGTCCCTCGCTGGTGCTAGTCCTTCGGTGAGCACCGACTCGATGTGTGCAATGTCGTACGGTGCCGTTTCCATCAGAGTGACTGAGGCCAGCGATACCGCACACGCAAGTGGGTTGCCCATGAAGGTTGGACCATGCATCAGTGTCCCAATGACCTCGGCGACTTCACTGGTTGTGAGTGTTGCTGCGAAGCTTAAGAAGCCCCCGGTCAATGCCTTGCCCACACACATGATGTCCACACCCATACCTGTGGTGACGAACATCGGTCCGGTCCGCTTAAAGCCGGTGGCGATTTCGTCAGCGATGAACAAAATTCCGTGCTTGTGGCAGAGTTCCACTACTTTCTCCACAAGTGCTGTGTCGTGGAAGCGCATCCCCCCAGCGCCTTGAACGTGAGGCTCAACGATGACGGCAGCCACCGAGTCGGTGATGTAGCTCTCGAATTCCGCCACATACGCGTCCTGTTCTGCCTCCGTTGCACCCAGGACAGGTGGAGCGGGGGCGAAGATCTGTGTCGTGAGGGTCCCCTCCCACATAGAGTGCATACCTCCTTCGGGATCACACACGCTCATGGGTCCTTGCGTGTCGCCGTGGTAGCCACTGCGCCAGGTCAGAAATCGATTCTTTTCCGGGTGGCCCTTCCCCCGCTGGTATTGGAGCGCCATCTTCATTGCCACCTCGACGGAAACGGATCCCGAGTCAGAGTAGAAGACGCGTTGAAGGCCCGTAAGCTGTACAAGTTTCCTAGCAAGCTGCACCGCTGGTTCGTGCGTCAGGCCACCGAACATAACGTGCTCCATCGTGTCAATCTGCTTCTTGGCCGCCTCCACAATCTCCGGATGGCGGTGACCGTGAGCTGCAGCCCACCAGGAGCTCATGGCGTCGATGAGCTTCCCCTCAGTTGTGGAAAGGTAGACCCCCTCTGCTCCATGAACGAGCACGTGGGGATACGTGTTGGGGGTGGGAGCATAGGGGTGCCAGAGATGCTCCCGATCAAAGGCGATGAGTTCCCAGTCTAGTGACTCACGAACGCTATCGGCTGAATTCTTTTCATCATCCGCAATCACGCCATGAGCTACGCCCAGTGCAGTGGGCATACCCGGTGAATGGACGGTTTCCGGTGAATGGACGGTGTCGGATGACGTAGCGACGTCCGACACATCGACTGCATCCGTTTCTATTTCATCTTGGTTATATCTGCTCAATCTGGTCTACTTCCGGCAGCAAGGGGGCAAGGTTTGGCAGCCGGTCAAGCGAATCGATACCCAAATGTTGACGGAAAAGCTCCGTCGTTTCATAGAGAATTGCACCCTGCTCTGTGCCGCATTCGCGAACGAGCCCGCGAAGGCTCAGCGTGCGCATCACACCGTCGACGTTAACGCCACGGATGGCAGAAATCTGAGAACGCGTCACGGGTTGGCGGTAGGCCACGACCGCTAGAGTCTCCATTGCCGCCTTCGTGAGTTTCGTATGGCTTCCACCTGTGATGAAACGTTCCACAACGCGGGAGTTCTCGCGCCGAGTGTAAAAGCGCCAACCTCCGTCTACTTCACGGAGATCTATCCCGCTACCCCGGCCGCTGAAATCATTGGACATCGCCCGCAACTGGGTAGCAACGTCGTCCTCTGAGTGCTCTGTCGCCGCAGCTAGCGCCGCAACAGTCGCAGGAGTATCCACCACCAATAGAATGGATTCCAACTCAGACCGTAACTGCATACCCATGATTAAACTCCGTTCAATACGTTTATTCAAGCGGTCATTTCACAAAATAACGAACTCTCAACGTTGCCCAATAATCAATTCCAGAAGCCTCTCAGATGATTAATGCCGCGACGGAAGAAGGGGCACTTTCCTAGTCCCAGTTCGCAGCAGCAACAACCGTTGGATCTACTGTCTTCCCCGTCCAGGCTACATTGAGTTCTTCGAGCGGCACGGGTTGATCCACGTCCACGGCGTGTGCTTTGAAGAGCTCGAGCAACGCGAGGAAACGGCCGACAATCTCCATTGTGACGGTGCAGTCACGGGTCAGGGTGGAAAAAGTCATCCACGTACCCTTACCAGCCAGCGAGAGAGTATCGAGAAGGAAGCCAGCCTCGTGGGGGACGGAAACCTCTACTTGGTGCAGGTGACCGGTGTCCACCGTTTCGTCCTTATGCGGGCGAAAGACGCTCGCAGCTAACGTGGCAAAGTCTGCCAGGTCAATATCCAGGCGCAGCGGGGGCAACACGTCCACGAACGGTTCTTCCATCGAGACCTCGCGGGGGTAAATTTTGTCGGCCTCCGCCTCCCATTTCCGGAACAGTGCCGCAACCTTCTGGTAGGCCCGGTACTGGAGAAGTCGGACGAAGAGTAGCTCCCGTTCACGGAGAGCTTCCAACTCCTCCTCGGAATCGCTTTCACCATGGGGAATCAGGCGGGCAGCCTTGATGTCCAAGAGCGTTGCCGCGACGAGTACGAACTGCGTCGTTTCATCGAGGTCGGCGGTTTCCCCCAACGCGCGCGTGTACGCGATGAATTCGTCCGTCACTTCCGCTAGGGCCACCTCGGTGATGTCCAGTTTCTTCTTGCCAATGAGGTGCAGAAGCAGGTCAAAGGGGCCCTCAAAGTTGTGAAGCGCGACGCGGAACCCGGTGAGCTCCGGCTGTTCGGCTTTTTGAGAAAGTGACGCGTCGTCGCTGATATTCGTTACAGGGCTCACTCGAGTGTGGTCCGTTCGATGACCTCTTTGGCCAAGTTTCGGTACTGCTCGGCCCCCTGCGACTTCGGGGCCCACGTGGTAATCGGCTCGCCTGCGACGGAGGTCTCGGGGAACCGCACAGTTCGGGTAATGACCGTGTCAAACACCTTATCGCCAAAAACGTCGACGAGCCGGTCCATAACCTCGCGAGAGTGCGTCGTACGCCGGTCAAACATAGTGACCAAGATCCCCAGCACGTCGAGGTCAAAGTTGAGCCTGTCACGCACCTTCTCCACTGTGTCTGTCAAGAGTGCAAGCCCGCGCAGCGAGAAGTATTCGCATTCCATTGGGATGATCACACCTTGTGCACAGGTCAGGGCGTTCACAGTGAGGAGCCCCAGGGAGGGCTGGCAGTCCAGGACGATGTAGTCATATTCCTTCATCACCGGACGCAATGCACGGGCGAGAGTTTGCTCGCGACCGACCTCGTTAACGAGCTGGATTTCCGCTGCTGAAAGGTCGATGTTCGCCGGAACAATGTCCATCCCCGGGACACGGGTAGACATGACCGTTTCCTCGATGGTGGCATCGGTATCCACCAGCAGGTTGTACACAGTGAGATCCAGCTCATCTTGGCGGATTCCGAGTCCCGCAGAGAGGGCGCCTTGGGGGTCGAGGTCCACGAGCAACACCTTGCGTCCCTGCTCAGCCAAGCAGGCGCCGAGGTTGATCGTTGAGGTTGTCTTTCCCACGCCGCCTTTTTGGTTGCACATGGCGAGAATCTTTGCCGGACCGTGCGTGGTCAGCTCCGGTGGCTCCGGAATCGTGCGCAGCGGACGGCCGGTCAGACCATACTCGGAATCTGCCGGCAGGTCGGACTTGCTAAACAGTCCGTCATCATCGCGCGTGGACACAGCACCTCCATGAACATTCACCAACAACCGCACCCGAGTCGAAAAAGGATTTTTCTCCTGCGGGGAATTACAGCGCCGTAATTAGCTTCTTCTTGTTTTTAAAGTCTACAACGCATCTCCGGCACCCACGACGCGATCGCCGCGCGTGTCCAAACCCTCAACATGCACTTCACCGTTAGTTTTACTGTGCCAGGGGCCTTCTCCTCGGAGTTGTCATTCGGCAATTTTCTCCGCGTCTTTCTGCTCCTTGTCCCGGGATCTCGCTTGTCGACGCTTCGTCGTTACGCTCACTAAGGCACAAGGACGCCCCCGTCACCTCGCTGCGCACCCTCACTCCTTAGGCGCGCGGGTGCGCCGTGCGCCACATGGCGCGGAGAGAATCAGCGGTGATGTGAGTGTAGATTTGCGTAGTTGTCACTGAGGCGTGACCGAGGAGCTCCTGGACGCTGCGGACATCTGCCCCGCCTTCAAGGAGGTGGGTGGCGAACGAGTGACGAAGAGTATGCGGCGAGATGTCTTTCGTGATGCCGGCCTCCGTCGCAGCTTGTTTGACCACTTGCCACGCTGATTGCCGGGACATTGCTTTACCTCCGCGCACATTTAAGAACAAGGCTGCGCTTTTCCCCTTGTTCAGCTGCGGACGGCCACGCACGAGATACGCATCCACGGCTTGCCGTGCGTGAGAACCTACGGGAACGATACGTTGCTTATCGCCCTTGCCAGTAAGCACGAGAATGCCATCGGTTTCCTCCAACGCGGTGATGTCATCCACCGCAAGGCTGAGGACCTCGGAGATGCGTGCGCCCGTTCCGTAAAGGAGCTCCAGAAGCGCCTTGTTCCGCAAAGCAACAGCGCTGTCGCCAGCTTGGGACTCAATGAGGGTGTTTATCTCGTCCACGCTAAGCGTGTCTGGGAGGTGCTGAGGCATCGCCGGGGGCGTGATGTCATGTGCTACGTCATCAGCGACAATTCCCTCGTCGCGTGCAAAGGCGTGGAAGCCACGGATGGTCGAGAGCATCCGTCGTACGCTGGTAACGGCGAGCCCGTGCCTGCCGAGGGATTGAAGAAATGCCTCAATGTCGGTCGCAGCGATGGAATCCAGAGACCTCTCCCCCACGAAATCGAGGTAGGAAGCGAGATCACGTCGGTAGCTCGCAATCGTATTCCGCGCCTTGCCACGCTCGACAGTAAGGTAAGTGATCCACTGGCGGGCAACCTTCGCTGCCGATGTTTCCGCCTGATGCCGGTTTCCACTCCGCAACGGGCGAGAATCCGCCGTGTCGGCAGAGTCTCCGGTTTCGCGCTGGCTTGTCTGCGCTCCGCGACTTTCGCCACGCGCTCCGCGACGCTCTCCCCAGTCACGGCTGTTGATGGAGCGCCGCGGGTTCGAGACGGGCTCCGCCGGATTCGTCTTCACCATTCCTAGGGCCGACCGCCAGCTTGCAAAGCTCGCTTTCGGTCGGCAAGCGCCACGGGGCGGAGGCTGAATGGTGTGTCAACACTGCGCTCTTTTCCGCCACAGCACATGATCCCGGCGATGGCGATGGAGTTACAGATCTCACCATCGAGAACCATGCGCCTGGCAGTGTCGAGCGGAACCCACTCCCAGGTGAGGTCTGCTTCCTCATCTTCCGCCTCCGGTCGGAGGGTCTTCGAGACATCCGTGGCATGGAAGATGCGGACAGCCTCATCGCAAAAGCCCGGGCTAGTAACCAAATCCGTGATGAGCGCCCAGGAACCCGCAGCCAGTCCCACTTCTTCCTTCAGCTCCCGCTGCGCGCATTCGAGAGCCGTCTCACCTGGCTTGTCCAAGAGGCCGGCAGGCAGCTCCCAGAGGTGTGCGCCCACACTGTGCCGATACTGTTTTTCCAGCGCAATCGCTCCATCCTTCTCACAGACGACCGCGATGGCACCAAAATGCTCGACGATTTCCCGATTCGCTTCACCGGTCGGCATCGTAACGAGATCACGCCGGACGGAGATGATAGGGGCATCGAGGAGGTGCTCAGATGACAAAACCGAAAAATCAAAACTCATTATGCTGGTGCCACCGCATCTGTCTTGTCCGCTGTGCCGTAAGAACCGGAGCCGCCAGAGATTTGCTCGACCGTAGCCAGCACGGTTGCGAGCCTCCCGTAGAAACGGTCAATGGAATCCACGGTAGATACGCTCAACGCATCCTCTTGGTTCGTTCGCAGTCTGCCAATCAATCCGTCGGGGCCGGCAGCGGGCAGTCGCCCCGCAACTGTCGTGGGAAGCCCGCTTTTATCCAGCGCACGCGCGAAGTCCACATACTGGCTCACGCGGAAGGAGTCTTCCCTCCCGTCGGAGTCGCCGGTGACGAGTACAACTGCGGCGGCAGTGGGCACGTCCCCCTCATAGGAGAGGTAACCGGCCTCTTTCAAAGCCCCAAAAACAAGGTTGCGCTCATCTTGTCCAACAGGGCTTGTCGACGGCTTCTGCTCACCCTGATTCTCGTTCTCCCCCTCATCCTCGGGAGACTCTGGTTGCTCGCTGGAGGGAGAGTCTGACGGTGCAGCCACATTCGTGGGGCTCTCAGACAACGTCGCACCGATGAGCTCACCCATGTGTGTTCCCACGGATCGGTTATCCTCGCTCAGCTGAATCCCCGCAGGCAGTGTCGTGGCTGCAAGCGATTTAAGCGGTTCAGCGGAATCCTGGGTGAGGAACGAGTCGGTCAGAGTAATGCGTGTCACTGAGGGAGCACCGCCGATCTTCGACAGCCAGTCAATATGGCCAAAATCCTCCTCATTTACGCTCGGGGTGGTGATGAGGACAACGGGCTTGTCAGCTAGCCGGCCCCGCACCGTGTCCTCCGCGATATCAGCGATATAACTATCTGCAGACTGAGCCTGGGCTTGGTATACAGCCGCATCGTGCTCAGCGACTGCGAGCTTGTCGCTCACGCCACCGATGGGTGAGCCTGACAGGCTCGGCGCAAGGAGGTACGTGCCCGCAACGAGTCCACCTGCCAGACCGAACATGATTCCTGCTGTCACTGCAGCTGTTGGGTTTACACGTGCCATAGAACTCATCCTCCTTTACTTAAACCAACTCTGAACGGTCAGAGCGACGTTGTTCCACGTTGTCACCAGGTTCTCGCCAAAAGTGCCATCTCCAGAGAACCCAGCAATGAGAACGGTGACGGCAGCGAGGACGATGAGGCCGAAAAGTGCCCACACCCAGGCAACGGCCGACGTGTCCTGCATGACATAGAGATCGGAAACCGCCCGAGCGTCGACAAGCTTCCCACCAGCCTTGAAACGGGTGAGGAGAGCCGAGGGCTGCTCGGTCGTACCGGCAAAAACTGTCTGCAGATCAACGGGGGTGCCCAGGTGAACGATCATTGAAGCACCGTGGAAATCAGCCAGCAGTATGGCCAGCTCCGTGGATTCCTTACTCAATGCCGGAAACGTGATGGCACCGACACCCAGATCCTGAATGCGCTCCAAACCGGGGGCGTGGCCATCGGGGTCCGCAGGCATAACCACGCGTGCACCGCTACGCAACGCATCGGCTGAAATCTCCGACGGATCACCGACAATGAGATCGGGCTTGTAGCCGGAATCAGTGAGCACATCTGCCCCGCGGTCCACACCGATAAGAACCGGATCATACTCGCGGATGAAATTCTTCAGCTTCTTCAACTCTTGCGGGAGATCATCACACGGGCCGACAATCAGCACCTTCCGGTCCTCAATGTCAATGCCAGGATCGGGAACCCCGACACCGTCGACAAGCAGTGGAGCCTCGGAATGGATGAACTCGATGGCGTTTCCAAAGTAGGCCTCCATCCGATCCACGAGAGACGCTTGCGCAGTGCGAAAATTCTCTTCCGCGATGTCCGGCGTGACCCGGGTGCCTCGAGCAACGAGTCGGTCTCCCACGTATACGCCGTCGCCATCGATGCGCACCTTCTTGCCACTCTTCACCACAGAGCGAATTTCCGCTCCCACCCCCTCGATGAGGACGATGCCTTCGTCGAGAAGCATCTGCGGGCCGAAGTGCGGGACAGATCCGGATACAAACGAGCTAACGTTGACAACCGCCGCCGGAGAAGCCTCGGCAAGCCGGCTGGCGAATGTCCGCGTCATATCGCTTACATCCACTAGCGCGATGTCCCCCGCGCTCAATTTTCGCAGGTGAGCGGGGCACTCTCTCAGCGTGCCGGTGATACCCGGCAAATCTTTCCCAGATCCGAACAGACTCATGGCCACTATTGTGCACGTGAGCAGGACTAAGGTGCGGTAGGCGCGCGGGATGGCACTCCCACATGCCCCAAACGGAGTACGGGGAGCCGCCATCCTTTTGGCTCAGAACGAACCATGCGAGCGCAGTCAGCCACCGAGAAACTGGCGATACATAGCGAACTTTTCCTCTCGTGCGAGGATGGCACACGGTCACGTCCCGCCCCGAAGGGCACTACTGAAGATCCCGCATCCCTAAGAATCACCCTGCTTATTAAACTCCGAAGCCAGCTCCAACAGCTCCTTTGCGTGCGCGCGTCCCGTCGCTGTGTCATCGAGGCCAGCCATCATCCGGGCGATTTCCTCCACCCGCTCTTCACCGGATAGCACCCTAACAGCGGATTCTGCTTCGTCTTTCTCAACATCCTTGGAGACAAAAACGTGGGTCTGTGCATAGGCTGCCACCTGCGGCAGATGTGTCACCACAATGACTTGATTGGATTTGGCCAATAGGGCGAGACGCTTGCCAATCTGTCCAGCTGCTCGCCCACCGACGCCCTGATCAACCTCGTCGAAAACGAGCGTCGCACCACCTTGGCTCACAATCACTTCGATTGCGAGCATGACGCGAGAGAGCTCACCACCGGATGCACTCGCCGCAATCTTCTTACCATTGAGCTGGAACTCAACCTGGTCGAACCCGGAAGCCGACGGTTTGGCCTTTTCTATTGCTACGTCGAAACGAGAGTTGCCCATGGACAGACCGTGAATCTCGGACGTCACAGCGGTAGACAACGCGGTCGCTGCCGTGGCGCGTGCGGCCGTTAGCTTTTTTGCCTTTGCCCGCATACTCTTTTCCGCGGCAACAACCTTCTTCTTCAAGGCTTCTAGGCTCTCGGTCGACACGTCGAGTTTTGCCAGTTTCGCCTCCGCCTTGTGCCACCACTCAATGACACCGGCAAGATCCGGAGCATATTTGCGTGTCAGCCCCTTTAGCGCCTGCTGGCGTCGGAGAGCCTTGTCCAATGCATCGGGGTCGAGCGGAAGATCGTCTACAAAGCGTCCGAGATCCACGGAGACTTCCGTTAGCTGTGAAGTAACCTCGGACAAGACATCAGAAAGACGACTCAGCTCAGGGTCACCTGCGCTGGCCAGAGCAGCCTGAGCCTCCCCCAGTGCGCTTGCAGCGGATGTGTCCTCAAAAGAATCTTCTTCACCATCGATGAGCGCCAGAGCTGTCGAGGCCGCTTCTCGGAGCTGATCCACGCTCTGCAACCGATGGATAGACGTTGCTAGCTCTTCCTCTTCGCCAGCCTCCGGCGCGACCGTGGAAATCTCTGTGATCGCAAACTGCAAGCGGTCTGTTTCCTGCGCGAGCTCCCTTCGCTTTTCTACGCGAGTCTTCAGATCCTTCGCCAGGGACCGCCAGGATGCGTAGGATGCTGCGTAGTCTTCCCGCAAAGGAATGATCGCTGGATCGGACTCATCGAGGGCATCGCGTTGAGCATCCGCCGACATCAACCGAAGCTGATCGTGCTGCCCGTGGATGGTGATAAGGTCAGCCGTAAGCTCACGAAGAACTCCCGCAGGAACCGCCCGACCTCCCAAATACGCTTTGCTCCGCCCTTGGTCGGTGACTGAACGGGTAATGATCACTTCACCGTTTTCATCGATCTCACCGCCACGTTCTTCGACGGCTGCGCGCTTCCGCTCATCGACAACAAAACGGCCCTCGACCATTGCCTTCGACGCACCAGTCCGGACCCGGCTAGCATCCGCCCGGTCGCCTTTGAGAAGCCGTAGGCTCTCCACCACCATTGTCTTGCCGGCACCGGTCTCACCTGTGACGACGGTCAACCCTGCACCGGGCTGCGCACCGGCAGAGGTAAGGACACCGAGATTATGAATGGCTAGCTCCGAGAGCATGCGATCTCCTTCACATCACTTTGGGCTGTGGCATCGCACCGTTCGACCTTTTGGGCATCCACAGCTACCGCGACTCTGCCCACGGTACACGCCTCCGCCAGCCTTCCACAGGCAGACGGAATTTGGTGACCAGGCGATCTGTAAATGTGGAATCGTCCATCCTCACCCACCGTACCTTCTGGCTACCGTATTGCACCTCGACTCTCCCGCGCTCGGGGACAGTGAGAACTCTAAAGCCATCACAGACCGCATGCGCTGACTTCCGCGTGTCCACAGCCACCCTCGACTGCGGACTGACAACGAGGGGTTTAGCAAACAACGCATGTGCATTATTTGGAACGACAAGAATGGCATCCAGGGACGGCCAAAGGATCGGGCCTCCCGCAGAGAATGCATATGCCGTCGAACCCGTTGGAGTGGACACTATGACACCGTCACAGCCGAAGCTTGACACAGGCGCGCCATCGACGCTGAGAATCGAATCTAACACACCTCGCCGCTGTGACTTTTCCAGCGAGCATTCGTTCAGCGCCCAACCCTTTTCGAGAATTTTCCCGTCCTCGTTAAAGACTGTGACATCGAGCGTCATCCGGTCTTCAACACGGTACTGCCGATCCGCTACAGCGTGGAGTGCTGTTTCCAACGAATCAGCTTCCCACTCAGCAAGGAACCCGACGTGACCCAAGTTAATCCCTAACACTGGAAGATCCGCCTGGCGGGCAATCTCTGCCGCGCGCAAAAACGTTCCGTCTCCTCCAAGAGATAGCACGAGCTCCACGTCTCGACGCTGGTCATCAGTGGGAAGGTCATACACAACTCTGATTCCGTAGGAGTGCAGAAGTTCCACGGCTTTATCCACGTCGTGCCTCTCAAAATGGGACACGACTAATACAGCGCGTTTTTCGGTCATTGCGGGCCCTCCTCAACAGCCGTGTGTACTCGATCGACAATGTGCTCGTCGCTCATCGGCTTGGCGCCACGGGTGAGCCAGAGGAAGTACTCCACATTGCCACTGGGCCCGGGAAGCGGTGAAGCCACAACATCACGCAACCCCGCGCCCTGTTCCTGCGCGAATCGGGCGATATCAATAGTTACTTCTGCTCTAAGCTCTGGTGAGCTTACGACTCCGCCGTGTCCCAGCCGATCCTTACCAACCTCGAACTGTGGCTTCACCATTGGAAGAAGGTCCGCACCCTCCTTCACACACCCGAGTATGGGCGGAAGGCAGAGGCGAAGTGAGATGAAGGACAGATCACCAACCATCATGTCACAAGGGCCACCTGTCAGATCCGGCGTTATGTAGCGAATATTCGTACGATCGAGGACTGTGACACGCTCGTCGTTTTGCAGGCGCCAGATGAGCTGTCCATAACCCACATCTGCCGCGACAACTTCTCGCGCACCACGGCGCAAGCAGACATCGGTAAAACCGCCGGTGGAGGCACCGGCATCGAGGATCTTTTTCCCCTTCAGATCAAGCCCGCGCGGTTCAAATGCGTCGAGGGCACCAATAAGCTTGTGTGCCCCACGCGAAGCGTAGTCATCGATGTCTCCCTCCACGCGAATAGAGACATCACCTGTCACACCCGTCGCGGGCTTCGATGCTTTAAACCCACCAACAAAGACATGGCCATCTGTAATTAGCTGCCGAGCCTGCTCCCGGGAGCGGGCGATTTTTCGCCGCACGAGCTCCGCATCGAGCCGACGATGTTGCACCATGGCAGCCTCTTTTCTAGTTTCCTCTATGCCCTGTCTGCAGCAGCGTGAGCGCTCTGAGGGGCGGCATCATGGGTGTATTATCCACCGGAAACCGCAACTCAGGCGCAGGAACCGCGCCATTTCCTCTGAGCGGAAAGGATGGCATCGTTCTCGCGCCAGCGGACTATATAGCTAAAACGTACTGCTTTATAGAATAACGCAGCCACCATCACTACGGTTCATTCCCGTCACTTCCTTTCCGTACAGATACGAGACAGAGGAAACAACCAAGAAAGGAAAACAGCAACCACAACGGGTGCCAAAAGATGCCCGCGCATCATTCCACCACAGCTAGAGCAAGCAGAAGCGCAGGTATCTAAGCAAGACACCTGCGCCAGAAAAACCGGTTATTGCAAACTCGTCGCCACGTCGCTCCTTTTAACGGAGCTCAGCGTTAAGGATGGCGTACGCATCTGTCAGAATCTTCGCCTCGTCGGCCAACGAATCGCACGGGGTATCTAAAATCTCGTCGATTCGCTCCGTAAGAGGTCGGGTCTTCTCGTATAACTGCGCTGGGGAGGGCGCTGCCTGGCGATCCCCTCCTACTCCGGTCATTAGCGCCACTCAGCCAATACTTTTTCAGCCACTGTAGAGGTGGGGATAATGCTCGTCGGGGTGGGACCGTCATGTTTCCACACGACGTCAAGCACGGTACGCAAAGCCTGCATAGCAGTGGAATCCGAGCGCCCGCCGGCAAGAACCACATCGTTGCCTTTCACCATGGCAGAGAAGTCTCCCTGCCGACCGGGCTTGAGGCTTTCGAGCGGGGAGTAAAGATCCCGCAAATCGGTTGCGATGAGCGACGGGCGTTCAGCCGGCACTGCGGCAACGAGGGCGTGATGCCCTGAAACGCCGGTCATCACGTGCAGCGTATCCATTCCTGCGGCATTGCCACCAGCAATATCGGTATTGAGTCGATCGCCGACAGCCAGTGGTACGCGAGAGCCCATCCGCCGCGCCGCATCATGGAACATTTCGGCCTCCGGTTTACCAGCCGAATGTGGACGGACACCGGTGGCGTGCACGACTGCCTCCACCATCGAGCCGTTTCCCACCATCAGGCCCCGCTCCTGTGGCAACGTCGCATCCAGGTTCGACGCGAAGAACAAAGCACCATTGTGAATAGCAAGCGATGCCTCAGACAGCTGCCGCCACCCGGTATCGGGGTTGTGCCCCTGCAATACTGCAACAGGATTCTCATCAGCTGAGTTGACCGGTTCATAGCCGGCCTCGCGCACGAGATCGACAAAAGATTCAGTTCCGAGCACAAGCACTTTGCCGGAAGGTAGCTCACGCTTACACATATCAATGGCAGCCATCGCCGAGGTCAAGATGTCATCGCGCGTAGCCTCAAAGCCCATTCCCTCCAGCTTTGTGGCAACAGCCTCCGGACCACGGGACGCGTTATTCGTTACGTACATTTTCCGCGTCGCGCATCCCGCCAAAGCATCGACAGCATGAGGAATGGGCTCATCACCCATCCAGACTGTGCCATCGAGATCAAGGAGAAGTGCGTCGTAGCAATCTATGAGCCGCATTAGCCGAGCTCCTTTAGACGCTCACCTGCATCCAGTAATTCATCAACGTCAGCCTTCCGAGCAATTTCGAACCACTCACGCGCCTTTGGCTTGTCACCAGCGAGTTCGTAGGCGTTGCCCAGAGCATAGTCGAGTCGAGCCGACTCAGGATCGGTCGCATGCGGATCAGGATTGAGCTTTGTCAATTCGGTAATCGCCGCATCGTACTGTTCAAGATCCTGCCGGGCACCAGCGAGTACGATCGCCAACTCGATCGAGTCAGCACGGTTCAGCTCTGACAGATCCTCTTCACGTGCAAGCTCAAGAGCCTTCTCAGGACGACCGAGACCACGTTCTGAATCAGCCATCACGGCGATAAGCCCCGGTCCACCGCTCATTCGGCGAGCAGCGCGAAGCTCGGACAGGGCTTCCTTCCATTCGCCGGCGTGATAAGCTGCGATGCCGTTGGTCTCACGAACGACGGACACTCGACCAGCACGATTCTTTGCCGCACGAGCATGCTCCAGAGCAAGCTTCGGATCATCAGCCATCCACGTTGCCGCCATGATCATGTGCTTGGCAACAGCATCCGCGTTGTCCTTGGAAAGAGAACGAAGATCCTGGCGCACACTCGAGTCCAAATCGCGGACGTTAATGTCCTCCGGCAGATCGGGCTCATTTGCGTGCACGGCAAGCCGCTCGTCTCGGAAGGACGGCCTTTTTCCTTGCGAGTTACGGTGACCGCCACGGTCACCTCCACGCTGTTGGTTGTGCTTCTTATCGAGGGTACGGTTACCTCTGCCCCCACGATTGCCGTCCCTCCGGTTGCCGTGCTGACGGCGGTCATCGCCGGAACCTTCCCTATCGTTGCCCCCGTTACGGCGCTTGGCCGGGCGACCCTTGTCATCGGAAAAGGCGACGTCAACGAACTGCCCTCGCCGGGCATCCCAACGACGGCCCTTTCCTCCGTTTCCGCGACGACCGCCGTCGCCACGTCGTCCGGAATCGCCGCGTCCGTTGTGGAAATCATCCCGTGGGGTCATACCGTCTACTTTCCTTTTTCAAATCAATAATGTAGAACCGCCGCACACACGGCAGTTCACGTCCGTCAACTTCTTTTAAAGGAGCCGCAGCAACCTGCTCTAGGGCCAACTGCAACAGCTCTGCTTGGATCGTTCCTCTGCACAGATTCTAACCCGAAGGCACAGGAAATGAACACGTCATTAATCCTACGAATCACTCAACGGATCTCCATCCCCGAAGGATAGGTGAACCCGTAACTAAATCCGTCCAACGAGAAAGCAACTCTCCACGCAGATCGCGAATATGCCTAGGCAATTGTACTGGCTGGAAGGTATTAACCAAAGTCGCAAAGCGAGACTCGACACTCACTGAGGTGCCACGAGGACAATGGTCAGCTCCGTTGGCTCCGACGGGCCCTAACAAACCGCAACGTGCGAGGCGAGCAGAAGGAAAAGGCATCGGCAATATGCGAAGGAATGGCGACAGCTAATGATAGACCTCGTTACTCAAGTCCGCACAGAAAAAGCCGATGGCAACCAACAAGTGGTGGCCATCGGCTTTATGTTTGTGGTCGGCGGTGTCCTACTCTCCCACATCCTCCCGGGTGCAGTACCATCGGCGTTGGTTGGCTTAGCTTCCGGGTTCGGAATGGGACCGGGCGTTTCCCAACCACTATCGCCACCGACACGTCTTATTTTGGGCGTGTTATTTTCATTTATCTTTTCGTCGTCGGTGTCAGCCGACGGTGTGGTGTGTCTGATATTGCATAGTGGATCACGTGTGATTCGTTGTCGCGTTTAGTGTTTGTAGCAGGTTATAGTGTTTTTTAAAGTATGGTTATTAGTACCAGTCACCTTCGGTGGTTACCCACCTTCCAATTCTGGCCTATCAACCCCATCGTCTATAGGGAACCTAAGAAACCTTATCTTGAAACAGGCTTCCCGCTTAGATGCTTTCAGCGGTTATCCTTCCCGTACGTAGCCAACCAGCCGTGCCACGGGCGTGACAGCTGGCACACTAGAGGTACGTCCATCCCGGTCCTCTCGTACTAGGGACAGCCTTTCTCAAGTTTCTTAACGCGCGCGGCGGATAGAGACCGAACTGTCTCACGACGTTCTGAACCCAGCTCGCGTGCCGCTTTAATGGGCGAACAGCCCAACCCTTGGGACCTACTCCAGCCCCAGGATGCGACGAGCCGACATCGAGGTGCCAAACCATCCCGTCGATATGAACTCTTGGGGAAGATCAGCCTGTTATCCCCGGGGTACCTTTTATCCGTTGAGCGACACCACTTCCGTACATCGGTGCCGGATCACTAGTCCCTACTTTCGTACCTGCTCGACATGTCCGTCTCACAGTCAAGCTCCCTTATGCACTTACACTCTAAACACCTGATTGCCAACCAGGCTGAGGGAACCTTTGGGCGCCTCCGTTACATTTTGGGAGGCAACCGCCCCAGTTAAACTACCCACCAGGCACTGTCCTTGAAACCAGATCATGGCCCGAAGTTAGACATCCAATCCGATCAGAGTGGTATTTCACCTTCCGACTCCACGCGCACTAGCGTGCACGCCTCAACGTCTCCCACCTATGCTACACAAACCGAACCGAACACCAATACCAAGCTATAGTGAAGGTCCCGGGGTCTTTTCGTCCTGCCGCGCGAAACGAGCATCTTTACTCGTACTGCAATTTCACCGGGCCTATGGTCGAGACAGCAGAGAAGTCGTTACGCCATTCGTGCAGGTCGGAACTTACCCGACAAGGAATTTCGCTACCTTAGGATGGTTATAGTTACCACCGCCGTTTACTGGGGCTTAAATTCTCCGCTTCGACCACAAAATGATCTAACAGGTCCTCTTAACCTTCCAGCACCGGGCAGGCGTCAGTCCGTATACATCGAATTAACCTTCTTCGCACAGACCTATGTTTTTGGTAAACAGTCGCTTCCCTCTATTCTCTGCGCCCCACAACCGCACTAGTTGCTGTCAGCAACGGTCATGGGTCCCCCTTCTCCCGAAGTTACGGGGGCATTTTGCCGAATTCCTTAACCATAGTTCACCCGTTCGCCTTAGTATTCTCAACCTGACCACCTGTGTCGGTTTGGGGTACGGGCCACACTTGCACTCGCTAGAGGCTTTTCTCGACAGCACAGGATCACCACCATCACCCTTTAACAGGCTACGCATCACGCCTCACACATAATAAGAACGGCATTTAACACGTCCTCGTGCCACACGCTTACACCACAATCCACTAAGTGGCGCGGCTACCCTACTGTGTCACCCCATCACGTGGCTACTACCACATCAGGTCCCACACACAAAAAACAACACCCCACATCAAAAATGCAGGAAAACGTTGATCTCCATGGGTGGTTAGTATCAATGATTCACCATTTGTCGCACATGCGCGGGTACCAGAATATCAACTGGTTATCCATCGACTACGCCTGTCGGCCTCGCCTTAGGTCCCGACTCACCCTGGGAAGACCAGCTTCACCCAGGAACCCTTAGTCATCCGGCGGGTAGGATTTCCACCTACCATTCGCTACTCATGCCTGCATTCTCACTCGCACACACATCCACCAACCGTTACCAGCAGGCTTCACACAATGCACGACGCTCCCCTACCCAAAAACAAAAAACATTCTTGCCGCGGTTTCGGCGGTGTACTTAAGCCCCACTACATTGTCGGCGCACAACCACTTAACCAGTGAGCTATTACGCACTCTTTCAAGGATGGCTGCTTCTAAGCCAACCTCCTGGCTGTCATCGCGATTACACATCCTTTTCCACTTAGCACACCCTTAGGGGCCTTAACCGGCGATCTGGGCTGTTTCCCTCTCGACTACGAAGCTTATCCCCCGCAGTCTCACTGCCGTGGACCATACATACGGCATTCGGAGTTTGGCTGACGTCACTAAGACAAAATCCCGCTCAATCAACCAGTAGCTCTACCTCCGCAGCACTACCAACGACGCTGCACCTAAATGCATTTCGGGGAGAACCAGCTATCACGGAGTTTGATTGGCCTTTCACCCCTACCCACAACTCATCCCCGCAGTTTTCAACCTACGTGGGTTCGCGCCTCCACAAAGTCTTACCCTTGCTTCACACTGGCCATGGGTAGATCACCCCGCTTCGGGTCCAGAACATGCCACCAACACCCTAGGTTAGGATTCGGTTTCCCTCCAGCTACCTACAACAAATAGTTAACTTTAAAGCGACATGCCGCTGACTCGCAGGCTCATTCTTCAAAAGGCACGCCATCACCCCATTAAAAGAGGCTCTGACGGATTGTCAACACACGGTTTCAGGAACTATTTCACTCCCCTCCCGGGGTACTTTTCACCATTCCCTCACGGTACTCATACACTATCGGTCACAAGCAAGTTATCAGACTTACCGGACGGTCCCGGCAGATTCACAGCAGATTCCACGAGCCCACTGCTACTCGGGGACACCACGCACACCCAAGCACACACATTTCACGTACAGGACTCTCACCTACTCCGGCAGGCGATTCCACACCACTTCCGCTACGCATGCGCTAAAGGCTGGTGGCAAAAAGGTTGACCACCAACGCAGACCCCACAACCCCACACACAACACCCCAACCAAGGCATCACGCTGCATGCAGTTTAGTCAAAAATTCGCTTTCGTTCGCCACTACTCACAAAATCACAATTGTTTTCTTACACACCAGGTACTAAGATGTTTCACTTCCCCGGCCACTCCCGCACAACTATGAATTCATCATACGGTAACCCCCATCACTGAGAGCTAGGTTTCCCCATTCGGACATCCTCGGATCAACGCTCATACGGCAACTCCCCGAGGCTTAACGCAGCCCACCACGTCCTTCATCAGCTTGCCATGCCCAGGCATCCACCGTGTGCCTAAAAAATAAAAAACACAAACACAATGCCACAATCAAAAAACTAAAACATGAACAAAAAAGAAATCACACGCGTCCACTATACAATTCACACACACCACACCACCACAACCAAAAAACAAGAAAACAAAAACCCTGTCTTTCAACCATGGTGACCAAAAGGAACAACACATATTGCCCCAGACACCCAACAGCATGCCAATGCACCACCACATGTTTTTTTCGTTCAACACAATCCTTGCAGCACCCACATATTGGGCAGGCCACCAATTTTGCATCCACGCTGGATTCAAAACTTTAGGCGCGGTCACACATCCGGCGACACAAACACCTGCATCCCCTACCAACCATGAGTGCCAGTAGAAGAAAAATAATAATAAATAAAACTCCTTAGAAAGGAGGTGATCCAGCCGCACCTTCCGGTACGGCTACCTTGTTACGACTTCGTCCCAATCGCCAATCCCACCTTCGACCACTCCCCCCGGAAAACCGGTTGGGCCATGGGCTTCGGGTGTTACCAACTTTCATGACGTGACGGGCGGTGTGTACAAGGCCCGGGAACGTATTCACCGCAGCACTGCTGATCTGCGATTACTAGCGACTCCGACTTCATGGGGTCGAGTTGCAGACCCCAATCCGAACTGAGACTGGCTTTCGCGATTAGCTCCACCTCACGGTGTCGCACACGCACTGTACCAGCCATTGTAGCATGTGTGAAGCCCTGGACATAAGGGGCATGATGATTTGACGTCATCCCCACCTTCCTCCGAGTTAACCCCGGCAGTCTCTCACGAGTCCCCACCACAACGTGCTGGCAACATAAGACAAGGGTTGCGCTCGTTGCGGGACTTAACCCAACATCTCACGACACGAGCTGACGACAACCATGCACCACCTGTAAATGAGCCACAAGGGACGAACTATCTCTAGCCCAATCTCACATATGTCAAGCCCAGGTAAGGTTCTTCGCGTTGCATCGAATTAATCCACATGCTCCGCCGCTTGTGCGGGCCCCCGTCAATTCCTTTGAGTTTTAGCCTTGCGGCCGTACTCCCCAGGCGGGGCGCTTAAAGCGTTAGCTACGGCACAAACCCCGTGGAAGGGACTCACACCTAGCGCCCACCGTTTACAGCATAGACTACCAGGGTATCTAATCCTGTTCGCTACCCATGCTCTCGCTCCTCAGCGTCAGTAACTGCCCAGAGACCTGCCTTCGCCATCGGTGTTCCTCCTGATATCTGCGCATTTCACCGCTACACCAGGAATTCCAGTCTCCCCTACAGCACTCAAGCAATGCCCGTATCGCCTGCCAACCAAAAGTTAAGCCCCTGGATTACACAGACGACGCGACACACCACCTACGAGCCCTTTACGCCCAGTAAATCCGGACAACGCTCGCACCCTACGTATTACCGCGGCTGCTGGCACGTAGTTAGCCGGTGCTTCTTATCCAGGTACCGTCAAAAAAACTTCGTCCCTGACGAAAGGAGTTTACAACCCGAAGGCCTTCATCCCCCACACGGCGTCGCTGCATCAGGCTTCCGCCCATTGTGCAAAATTCCCCACTGCTGCCTCCCGTAGGAGTCTGGGCCGTATCTCAGTCCCAATGTGGCCGCACACCCTCTCAGGCCGGCTACCCGTCGCCGCCTTGGTAGGCCATTACCCCACCAACAAGCTGATAGGCCGCAAGCTCATCCCACACCAGAAAAACCTTTCCACCACACCAACCACGATGCGGTCCTATAGGGTATTAGACCCAGTTTCCCAAGCTTATCCCCCAGTGCAGGGCAGATCACTTACGTGTTACTCACCCGTTCGCCACTCGAGCACCCCAGCAAGCTGGAGCCTTTCCGTTCGACTTGCATGTGTTAAGCACGCCGCCAGCGTTCATCCTGAGCCAGGATCAAACTCTCCAACAAAAAAAGTTGAACAAGCAAAAAACAGCTCAAACCAAAAAAAATAAAAACGTTCCAAAAGAACAAAAGCGTAAAGAAAAAAGTAAACAAAAAACAATGATGGCCTCAACGAGAAAACCACCACCACAATGTCAACAAAATTCTTGAAGCGCCACATCCACCAAAACGAAACCAAAACGGAAACGCCTTGTACAGAGCCAGATGACAGCCCCCCAGCCACAAAACCAGAAAACCACACCCAACAAGCACCACAAAAACCTGTCAAACAAACAAAAAGTAGTACATCAACACACTATCGAGTTCTCACACAACATGCACACCCGTCAAAATGCTTCGAAGTTCGAAACAGTTTGAGAAAGCGCTTTATTTACTTTAGGTAACTTCGTTTGTTTTGTCAACAAGCCGTTTACCAAGCCGTTGCACTAGATCTTCTAGCTGAGCTAGTCGCTCTGTGCAACGGAGGATTAATATACACATTCTCCTAAATACGCACAAATACCGAGGTCAGAGCTACGGTTAAGGTGACCGCCTCTCTTTTTCGGACACGGTCACAGGTGCCGGACATATGGAATGTGCGCTGCTTTAGACAGTCACCCTGAGGTGATTAAGCAAGCCGTCGAGCACCGTGGCTTGGCCGTGCCTCCAAAAATGTGGGAGCTTCAAAGCCTCGCGCTTCTGCCGCTTCGGCAATCGACTGCGCCGTCGATTCCATATTTTCCTTTTTTACCAATGCAATGATTGAACCTCCGAAGCCACCGCCTGTCATTCGAGCACCCAGCGCGCCCGCAGAAAGTGCGGCATTAACGGCGCAATCCAGCTCCGGCGTCACTACTGCGTAGTCGTCTCGAAGGGAAGCATGGGATTCAGTCATGAGCTTGCCGAATTTGGAAAAGTCGCCGTCACGCAGGCAGCTGACAGCGTGTTGTGTACGTTGAGTTTCGCTGATGACGTGCCCAACCCGTCGCCGATAGAGATCGTGATCGCTGCACTCCGATGTTTTTGCAAGAAGCTCCAGTACTTGTTCCACTGTAAAGTCACGGAAAGTAGAGTCCTCCTTGCGCAGGACTGCGGTAACTTCATCGATGAGTCCGCGTCGCGAACCGTATTGGCCGTCGATAAGCCGGTGCGGAGCGTTGGTATCCGCCACCAGCACGGCTAGCCCGTGATCGGCGAAGTTGCAGGGGACATAGGTGAACTCGTCGTAGAGGAAATCTATCTCTAGCGCTTGGTTTTTCTTCCCATAGAAGCTCGTCCGCTGGTCAAGGCCGCCCGTTGAAGCACCAACAACATCGTTTTCCGCACGCATCGTGGCTTCCACCATTACCGGGTACATCGCCATCTTTCTAAACGATGAACCTTTAACGTCTACGGCAGCGAGCGCCGTCGAACACTCGAGTGCGGCTGACGAGGAAAGCCCCGAACCGACGGGAACGTCGGATACCACTGCGATATCCATCCCCGTCTTACAAACGAGAGCATTAGAGGAATTCAGCGCCCAAATGACTCCGACAACGTAGCCCGCCCAGGTAGCCGGATTCCCCTTGCCTACTTCCTCCAGGGACATCGACAAGCGCTGGGGTTCATCTTGCCCGGGCATGACAGTGATGATGTTTACCACGTGGTCATTGCGACCAGCAGCAGCGATTGCTGTGAGCTGTTCAAGGGCGAACGGAAGGCAAATACCCTCGGCGTAGTCGACGTGATCCCCGATGAGATTCACGCGCCCAGGAGCAGCCCACACACCTGTGGGTTCCTCATCATAGGTCGAGGTAAACAGCGTCTTTGCGTCGTTAACAAGCTGCTCTTCCGTACGGGTTGTCGCCCAGTGGGTGGTAGCCATTACCAAACCTTTCGTAGTGTCTCTGCGATGATTTCTGGAGTCGTATCGTTGATCCACACACCCATGGCCGATTCGCTCGACGCGAGGAATTTCATCCGGTGCGGCGAACGCATCAGCGAAAACAATTGCAGGTGCATGCGGAATTTGTCGCGGTCAGGATGCTGAACAGGCGCCTGATTCCAGGCCGCGATATAGGGGGTCTTTTCTACGCCGTCGAAGAAATTGTCTACGGCCGTGTACAGGCTCTTCAGTAGGCCTGTGAGCTCATCCTTCTCGGTGTCGTTAAGTTCGGTGAAATCAGCGACCTGCCGGCGGGGCATCACCATCACTTCCAGTGGCCATTTGGCTGCAGCTGGAACGAATGCAACAAAGGACTCTGTTTCTGTCACGATCCGCCGGCCGTCGGCTAGCTCGGAATTCAGCATATCTTCGAACAACGTAGGAGTGCGTTCGATTTGGCACATGATGTCCGAGATACGTGGTGGAAGAAACGGATAGGAGTAGATCTGTCCGTGAGGATGCTGGAGCGTAACACCGATCTCCTCGCCCCTATTTTCGAACGGGAAAACGGTTTGGACACCATCGATCGTGCTTAACGCTGCTGTACGGTGAGTCCACACCTCGATTATTGTGCGAATGCGATGCTCTGACAAGTCCTTGAACGAGACGCTCGGGTTTGGTGCGAAACATACGACCTCGCAGCGGGCTCGAGCTGGCCGACGTGGAACGAGTTCCCCTTCATCTGCGTAATCCGCATAATCTTCCGGAACATCCATGTGCAGGGAGAAAGAGGGAAAGCGGTTTTCGAACACGACCACGTCGTAGTCCTCTGCCGGGACTTCGGTCGGGAGTGCACCCTCCTTCGTCGGTGCGAGGGGGTTTTCGTTGGCAGGTGGAAGGAACGTACGATTCATCCGGTGCGCAGCAAAAACAACCCATCTCCCGGTAAGCGGATCCCTGCGCATTTCCGAGTCCGTGTGAGTCTCCGGCAGGCCCCGGTGGTCCTCGGTGTTCCTAGTTACTTCCCCCGATAGAGCCTTCGGTGAGTCATCAAAAAACAGTAACTCCCGCCCGTCGGAAAGCTGAGTCCTCGTGATCTTCAGGGGATGACTGCCGTTAACACTCATATTTCCGATGGTACGGCCCGCGTCCTCATTTCGCGCAGTACCCGTTGTGCTGTTAGTCACTGTTATCGCTGCCCTTTCCCGGCGTCTTGCCTGCAACCTGCTGGTTAAACTGCGCAAGCGCTTGCTCACGTTGAGCTTCCATCTCCTTGTGGTGCTCTTCTCGGATTCGCGCGGCTTCCGCATCGACCCGAATCGGACTGAGCTTCGCCCACAAGGCGAAAACCACTGCGGCAAGCACCAAGCACATTCCGGTGATGAGGTTATAGGAGGCATTTTTCGGATCCCCAGAGTCCGGATTAATACCAGGGTCTATGACAAAGTAGGCAAACAGGAGAAGGATGCCAAAGATGCCAAGGAGAAGCGCGATTATGTTACGGATATCGAAGGCGCCTGCTGTTTCCGGGGCGGTGCCCACGTCGTGCTGTGAGGGGTCGTCGGACCCCACGTGGTTAGAGGCGTTTCCTTCACGTTCAGGCGAAAATTGTGAGTTGTTCATTTCAAGTACCTACCTTTACGCGAACACTACGTTGAGAGCGATGACGAGAACTAGGCACGCTATTCCTAGCGGGACGGTTTGCTTGTACCAGGGAAGAGTGGCCTCGATCGGGTCCCGGAGAAACTCCTTCGGAGTAACTGAGGAAACAAGGCCAACCAGCTCGTGGTCTGCCTTCGGCTTAGTGAAGACTGTCACAACCACACTGACAGCGATGTCCACAGCGAAAGCCAGTGAGGCAGCGATAAAGGCTGTGCCCTGTCCGGGGAGATTGAAGAAAGAAGCCTCTGCTCCCGTAAAGGAGGAGATGTACCAGTAGATAACTGCCGCTGCGGTGCCACTGACGAGACCGGTCCAACCGGCGGCTGGTGTCATGCGTTTCCAAAACATGCCGAGGAGGAATGTCGCAAAGAGAGGGGCGTTGAAGAACCCGAACAGTGTCTGCAGGTAGTCCATGACATTCCCAAAATTGTTGGCAATCATGGCAGTGCCAATTGCGATTAATGTCGCAGCGATAGTCGCGATTCTGCCAACGCGGAGGTAATAGTCATCGTCGCGGTCTTTAACCACGTAGGTTTGCCAAATGTCGTAGCTCAGCACCGTGTTAAAGGCGGAAATGTTCGCGGCCATGCCTGCCATGAAGGCTGCAAGGAGTCCCGCGATCGCTACCCCAAGAAGTCCATTGGGCAGGAGATCACGCATGAGATAGAGGACGGCATCGTTTGGCTGCGCGGATCCCTCGCGGATCGGCGTGACAATAGATGCCGCCACCATGCCAGGTAGAACAACAATGAAGGGGATGAACATTTTGGGGAAGGCGCCTATGATTGGTGTCTTCCGCGCTGCTGACATTGAGTCGGCGGCCATGGACCGCTGGACCTCGACAAAGTTCGTGGTCCAGTATCCGAAGGAGAGCACAAATCCAAGGCCAAAAACAATGCCGACGACGGACCAGAAAGGCGAGTCAAAACCGGAGATGTCCATGCCAGGCCATGTGTGGAAGTGACTTTCGGAAGCAAGCTGTTCTTTCAGTCCGCTCCAGCCCCCGACGTGCTTCATTCCGATGACGGTGAGTGGCAGGAGTGCTGCAACGATGACAAAGAACTGAATGACCTCGTTGTAAATGGCGGCGCTGAGACCACCGAGGGTGATGTAGCTCAGCACAATCAGTGCCGCGACGAGGAGAGTAATCCACATGTCCCAGCCCAACAGGGAGTTAACTACTTTGGCTAGTAGGAGCAGATTAATACCGGCGATGAGCAGCTGTGCCAACGCGAAGGAGATCGCGTTAACGAGGTGCGCCGCAGGTCCGAACCGCTTGCGCATGAATTCTGGAACCGAACGCACGCGCGAGCCGTAGTAGAACGGCATCATGACGATGCCGAGGAATACCATGGCTGGCACCGCCCCGATCCAGAAGTAGTGCATCGTCTGGAAGCCGTATTCCACGCCGTTGGCAGACATACCGATGATTTCCACGGCACCCAAGTTCGCGGAGATGAACGCGAGGCCGGTTACCCAAGCCGGTAGTCCACGACCAGCCAGGAAAAAGTCAATAGAGGTTGAGACCTTGCGCCGCGCGGCGAGGCCAATTCCCAGTACGAAAACAAAGTAGATGGCTACGAGCGTGTAGTCCACCCAGGAGGCATCAAGTCGCAATACCGACGCTGCCTGTTCCATAGGATTTCCTTTCTTCATTGCCGTCCTATTCACATGCACGTTGCCCTAACTATGATCTGGGCTACACGAGTAGTTCAAGACGGCCACTGTTCCAAGCGCAGCAGCTGGTAGGAGAAGCTAAACCACCCTTGACAACCGCTGTCGCTCGGACAGAACCGACGGCGATTGCGGTGTGGCTTTCGCACCTTTGACGATCAACCGTCGGATACAAGCAGGTGATACCAGTGCACAGGGTGTCAAAAACGATGCTCTCAGCAAGACTTCGGCTTGCCCCGCACAGAGCGGATTGTCGATCTAGGAATCTGCCTCTGCCACTGCATCGACCTGCGTCAAATTACCTGCTAGTCACCGGTCAATGCACGAAACGTGATGGTGTAGGCGACAGACCGCCCTGGTGGTAACTCGACCAAACCGATTCCGGAGCGCAATGCGTCTGGCGGGGCGGACATGGGTTCCACGGCAAGAGCTCTCCCCCGACCGGGGAATCCCTGCCCATGATCGGGGTCAGCAGTAAAGATCTGGAACCAGGGAAGTGTTGGGCTTGCGGTCATCTCCACGCCCTTGCCACTACTGTGGACGAGACGGATTGTCCGGTCTGCGGTAGCTTTTCGCGCGTCGACGAACGCGTGGTCCAGCCACACCCCCTGCATTTGCTGACCCGAGTCAAAGGACAGACTCTCGGGCAGACGGGCTGTAGCGCTCGGCCAGTCTGTCTCCTCGCGGGGCAGGTCCTGCGTTCCGTTACTTGTGTCGGTGCATTCTGCAAGTGGTACCAGGCGCAGTGGCTCCAGGGGCAGGTTACGTTCGCTGTCGAGTGGCAAACAGTCGGTGACCGGCACAAAAGCTGTGCACTCATCGATGGGAGTCCCCCACGCGTTGAGATAGGTGTGCACGCCGAAGGCCACCGGAATTGTCTCCTCGGAGTCGTTAACCAGCCGGTATGTCGCGGCTAGGCCACTATCCTTGCGGAGTTTGAAACTGGCGGTAACAGTCATTGCCCACGGCCACCCTTTTGTCGGAGCGATGTGTCGACAAAGCTCGCCGGCGGCTGCAGCGCAACGGGATACATCGCCGGTGTCTGCGTTATCGTCCGCAATTCCGGATGCTTCTGTTTCTAGCTCAGCTGCACTTACTGCCTCTTCCCAGGGGCAAAATCCAACAAGTCCATGGATCGCGTTAGATCTCTCTGGCTCCGTGAGATCCAGCTGGTGGGTCTCTCCGCGAAAATCGAAGCGCCCGTCGCGGACTCGATTTGGCCACGGAGCAAGGACGATCCCGGCACAAAATGGGATGTTTCCCGATTCGTCGCCTGTGGCCTCTCCCCCGTCGCCGACGGTTGTCGTATCTGCTAAGGGATACGTATCTGTCAGGGGGTGCCCCTTGTAGGTCAGGCTTCTTAAAGAGGCTCCAACGTGATTGATCCGTGCCTCATAATCCCCCGCCGTGAGCACTAATTCTCTTCTGGCACAGCTGGAATTGGCAGCGGTGGAGTTCCCGCTGCAGCCTGTGGTCGACCCCATGTTCTCGGTATGGTCGTTCGTTCCAGCATCGGTTTTCAGGTCAGTCATATCCAACCTCCACATCGCATTCCCCGTGTGGCAGAAGACACCCCGCTTTCAGACGGGGAAGTCTCTCGCATCGCGATGCCGCCGCCTTCTGCACACTGCTTTGTGCTGACCCCGCCATCGCCTCCCGTATCTTCCGGGAGCTCCCTAGGGAAAATTGTTCAGTTTCATAGTAACGTTTGTGCAATTCCGGATAAAAAGCCTCCGGCGTTGCGTACCCCCGCGCTTATCCTCAACCAAACCGCGCGATGTTGACTGTTGTCGCAACATCCCATGCCCCTAACATGCCTTTCTCTCCAGCCGTTCCCAGGGAACCAAAGAATCGTCACCTTTGAGCTAGTTAACTCACTACCCCCAAGTGTGATGTAACATGCATTTTTGCGGACACAACTAGATGCAACCGGGAGCAAACGGGGCTACAGCTCCCGCTGACACGGTTTCTAGGACACACCCGCCCCACGGAGGTCAACCTCTTAACTGAAGCTTTTTCACTGTAGCTCTCAAGCTGAGCAATTTAGCTGCAGCCCTCTAACTGCAGCTCCAAAGCTGCAGCCCTCTAACTGCAGCTCCAAAGCTGCAGCCCTCTAACTGCAGCTCCAAAGCTACAACTCTCTAGATACAGCTCTTTAGCTCTCAAACTACCTACTTCCGCCTGCATCCCCTCACACCCGCACTATACGTGATTCGCGCACCCGAATCCGTAAACCGCATCCGCAAACCACATCTGCGAACCACAGCCACACCCCGCATCTCTCCCGTAACCACACCTCCCCATCCCCCATTTCCGGACGCAGAACACTCAAAGCCATACAGGGCTGCTCAAGGCTTTTTGAGACTTATCAAGACATAGGAAGAGGCCTGCCAGTGGCAACAGCCACTGGCAGACCTCCATCCCATCTTGATCCTGCGTATTTACTTAGTGCGCGTATTTGGCGCCACCGAAGTTCTTCTTGCCCTTGCGGAGTACAAGCCAGGAACCGTGGAGGAGATCGGATTCCTTTGGCTTCCATTCAGCATCCTCGATGCGCTTGTTATTGGCGTAGGCACCGCCCTCCTTAATCGCACGGCGAGCAGCACCCTTGGACTCAGCAAGACCCGCCGCTACGAGAAGATCCACGATGGTCGGTTCGTCGCCGGCGCTCACCTCCGCAACGGTCGTCTCGGCGAGCGCACCTGCCAGGGTCTTTTCGTCAAGGCTGTCGAGTTCAGCTTTACCAAACAGCGCCTGCGTTGCGAGCTCCACGGCCTTAGTCGCCTCCTCGCCGTGGACGAGAGTGGTGAGTTCCTGAGCCAGGCGCTTCTGAGCCTCGCGCTTGAATGGCTGGTCAGCAACCTTTTGCTCGTACTCAGCGATTTCTTCCTGGGTGAGGAATGTAAACCACTTGAGGTAGTTGATGACGACCGAATCGCCGGCGTTGATGAAGTACTGGTACCAGGAGTACGGGCTGGTCAGTTCCGGATCGAGCCAGAGCTTTCCGCCACCGGTGGACTTACCAAATTTCTTACCCTCCGCATCGGTGACTAGCGGCACCGTAAGACCGTGAACCTTGCGGCCGTCCATACGACGGTTCAGGTCAACGCCAGAGACGATGTTGCCCCACTGATCGCCACCACCGATCTGCAGGCTGCAGTTATAGGCGCGGGCAAGATGAACGTAGTCATTGGCCTGCAGCAACATGTACGAGAACTCTGTGTAGCTCATGCCGTCGTTTTCCAAGCGACGCTTCACTGTATCGCGGTCGAGCATGACGTTGAGGGAGAAAGACTTTCCGATGTCGCGCAGGAACTCGATGACGTTCATCTTCGAGATCCAGTCAGCGTTGTTAAGAAGCTCACCTTTTTCGCCGTCGAGCTCCACAAACTTGCTGATTTGGCCCTGAATGCTGGCGAGGTTCTCTCGAACGGTTTCGTCCGACAGCATGGAGCGTTCGCCGACGTCGCGCGGGTCCCCGATCATGCCGGTGGCTCCGCCACCGAGAGCAAGAACGTGGTGACCGGCCTGCTGGAAACGGCGCAGCATAATAAGCGGCACGAGGTGCCCAGCGTGCAGCGACGAACCTGTTGGATCGAAACCGCAGTACAAGGTTATCGGTTGCTCGCACGCTTCTTTTAGCGCGTCGAGGTCTGTGGACTGGTTAATAAGTCCGCGCCAGGACAGTTCCTCAATAATGTTCATGGAAGTATGTTCTCCTTATCAGATCGACATTCTCGGGTGGATATCTTCTATTTCTCAGGTGGATATCCTCTTGCAAGAGCAAAGGAGTTACAGAAACAAAGGAGCGCCTTCACAGAGGGGAATTTCCCTCTTGCACTCTTGGTTCTCCTGTTTTATTAACTCTCCACGGTGCCATGTTCGCCACTCGCTGTTCCAGTGCTCCTTGCAGAGATCTCCGCGCCTGCGCCTTAGTTCGCGTCCGCAGCCGCAGTCCCTGATGCTGGGTACGGCTGCGCTTCCGATTCAAGCAGCACGGGGATGGAATCCTCGATGCGATAGGCGATCCCCAGCCGTTCGTTAACCAGCAGTTGCTCGTCCTCCAGATATCGAAGTGGACCTTTGTCTTTCGGGCACACCACTACATCCAATAGCTTGGGATCAATACTCATAAGCTGTGATTGTACATACTTCCCCCGCGCACGTTTGCTGTACCCTCTCGCCCCCGGCAGACCTCCGGAAAGTCAAGGTATAGTCCTTGATTTTAGCTTGTCGATGCCCCCGTTGTACCGCTACTCCCTCTTCACTGCCCTAGAGGATTATCCGTTCACAGCCATGTTTAGGCAGTACTTTAGGCTGTGCGCTGTTCAGCTGTGAGATCGCCACCGAGGTTTTGCCCGCAGGTGCCTGCAAGATCGTTTGCGGGGCGCGAACAGATGAGCCGCCATCGGACTGCACAGCGCCGTTTTGCCCTTGGCATGAGTACTGCGCACCGATGGCGGCCAGCCATTTAATTCACCTGTGTTTCGGCTTCCGGAGTCACCGATACGCCACCGGGAAACCCGTGGCTTTATCCAGATGCTGAAACTGCCTTTTAGTTATCGTTGCCGGGACTGTGGGATGCCCATTCTCTCAGTTCTGCTGTGATGGCTTCTACGCGCTGACGCTGCTCAGCCACTCGCTCTGGTGCCGTGCCGCCATAGCCTCGACGGGACTGTACCGCACCTTCCACAGTGAGTACCGAGCGAACCTCTGGGGTCAGACGGGGATCGGCTGATGCCAGCTCTTCGTCAGTGAGATCGATAAGGTCGACACCGTGCGCCTCAGCAAGGCGGACACACTCACCGGAAGCCTCGTGCGCTTCACGGAAGGGCACCCCTTGCCGGACCATCCACTCAGCCAGGTCGGTAGCCAGCGTGTAGCCACGCGGGGCGAGCTCTCGCATTCGCTCCTCGTGGAAGGTCAACGTGGAAACGAGGCCCGTCATCGCCGGTAGCAAAAGATGCAGCTGGGACACAGAGTCAACGATCGGCTCCTTGTCTTCCTGCAAGTCACGGTTGTAAGCAAGTGGCTGCGCCTTGAGCGTGGCCATCAGTCCGGTGAGGTTCCCAATAAGGCGTCCAGTCTTGCCACGGGTCAATTCCGCAACATCGGGATTCTTCTTCTGCGGCATGATCGACGACCCTGTCGACCACGCATCGGACAGTGTGACGTATCCAAATTCAGGGGTAGACCACGCAATGATCTCTTCCGCGAGGCGTGACATGTCAACAGCGATCTGCGCCAGCACGAACGCCGTCTCCGAAGCAAAATCACGAGATGCGGTTCCGTCAATAGAGTTTTCCGCTGCTGCATCAAATCCCAAGTCTGCGGCGATTGCCTGTGGGTCGAGATCCAAAGTGGAACCAGCCAGCGCACCCGATCCATACGGCGACACAGCAAGACGCTTGTCTAGATCCGTAAGGCGCTGCACATCCCGGATAAGTGGCTGCGCGTGTGCCAGAAGCTGGTGCGCGAGAAGGACAGGCTGAGCCGCCTGGAAATGTGTCTTGCCAGGCATAATGGCCGTCTCGTGGGCTGAAGCCTGGCCCACGAGGGCGTCGACAAGCTCCAAAGCACCGAGCGAGACCTCCCGGACGGCATCACGGACCCACATCCTAAAGAGCGTTGCTACCTGGTCGTTACGGGAACGGCCGGCGCGAAGCCGCCCACCTACTTCGGGCCCCACTCGTTCGATGAGGCCACGCTCCATCGCACCGTGGACATCCTCATCTTGCGGATCCGGCTGGAATTTGCCCGAAGCCACATCCTCGCCGAGCCGGTTCAGCCCGTCGATCATGGTGGCAAAATCCTCGTCGGACAGGAGACCTGCCTTGTGAAGAACCTTTGCGTGGGCCTTCGATGCCCGCACGTCGTACGGTGCCAAAACCCAGTCGAAGTGAGTGGAAACGCTGAGCGCAAACATTGCTTCCGAGGGACCGCCGGAGAAGCGACCGCCCCACAGAGCACCCTTGTTAGTCTTGTGGCGATTATGCATAAGACAAACTGTAGCAGTGCAACGGACGGACAAGTTTTCCTGGGCGTAACGGTTTTCGTCGACTGGGCTGAACGATTCACCTACCGCCACATCTGCTGCGATCTAATCCTCAAAAGCCGGATATTCCCGTAGCTTTCTCTTCGCCCTCGGATTCTCCTCGTTATCGGCACCTTTGAGAACCTTATTATTATCATTACCTGCTGCTGCGGAAGACGATTCGATTTGCTGGGTGAGCGTGGGCGAGGCGAATTTACTTTCCAAACTTTTGGCGTTCGAACTTAATGTATCGAGACTGTGCCTGATGATCCCGTCCCTGATCCGCTCTACGGCCTGGTCAAGCGAATGAATCGACTTCACGACACTTTCCACCGCATCTGGGTGGAGCTTATTGGGCACATCGATGTAGTCTCCAACAACTTGCGGAAAGTAGACGTTCACTACATCATTCATAGTTAGCTGATGTTCGGGCTGGCCTTCGAGGTCATCCCAGTTTGCTAGCACGTATTTCGTGTTGCGCTGGAGATCCTTCGCCGTATCCATAACGCGGTCCGGCACCTCAGCTTTGTCTAGCTTCCGCATCGTCGTTGTTAGCGTCCGCTTGAGACCGGTTTGTAACGGAATAGCCTTCTTTTCAATAGCCGGTGGTTGCTTCTTTGGAGTGAGCATGACACCTGCACCCCAACCACAAATCGCCACAAGTGGCCACAGCACACCTAACCCCACAACGATGTGCACGATGATGACAAGAAAAGCGACTACTACGCCGACGAGGTTTTGACGAGAGCGAAAAAACGAAGAGTCGGCATCCGTTCCCGTCTGCTTCCTATGCGATGTTGATGTGCGTTTACTCACGAACTTCCCTCATTCCTTCTCTCACTCCTTCATCTGTCGTTGCGTCAAACACCTGTCCACCTGTTATTTCGGCGAGCGTATCCATCCACTCGGTATGAGCCGGATCAAGCAGGAAGATATAAGCGGGGTGTGGGCCTGACTCTTCTGGTAGAGAGTCAACGTTCGATTCGAAATTCTCGCATTCAGGGTCGTCCTCGTCAGTTCCTGTTGTAAATATGACGGCTGGCACTGCATTTCCCATCCCGTCGGCTCCCAAAAGACCTCTAATGAGTGTTTCGCAGGTTGAAATCTTCGGGCCAGTATTCAGCCCGTTGGCAAAGTCTTCCAATTCCCGATAGGAGTCAGGATCTTCTGGGTCGTACGCGACGTAGCTCGGTCCAGAAGACTGCGGTGTGAGACCGAAGAAGGAAATTTTATCCCCCGGCCTGAATGCATACTCACCGTAGGACGATTCAAACATCCCCTTGGACAGCTCTGCGAGAATTTCTTTCGTCCTTTCGAGTGGCTGGCCTTCCATTGAACTGGACGTATCGACAGCGATAAACATCTCATGTGCAGGGAACTGCTGGAAACTCGAGGGAATTCTCAGCCGATTCAAAATCCGGAGATCCTGTGGGAAGGGAATTTCGAAGACTGGTTCTTGGCCGTCACTTCCCTGGCCACGCACCGGGCGGAGACTTTTCTTAGCAAGCAGTTCCCTGTGGTCTAGGAGATACTGAGCTAGTGCTTCTACCTGGCTCTTCGAGCTTTTACGCGCGGGTTTCGCGAGAGCACTGAGAGGATAATCGGCCATGATCGACCCGTCTGCGGGAATGACGAGCCGTAGCGGAATGCCCTGGTCGATGGTGTTCAGAATTTCTGCCTCCGTACCGATCACCCCGTCCACGTGAAAATCCCCATCCGCCAGCCTATCGGGTGTCGCAATCCAGCCTCCTAAGGCTGGGGATTCCCGATCGACAAATTTTCCTAGCCGTGGAAGAACTGTACTTATATCATCTTGTGTCAGCGCCATCCCTGTCCCAGACAAGGACGATGCTACGGCAACGCGCGCAGCATCCCGCGCAAAGGACAAAGATTCGAAATCGAGCGCGTACGTGAACGATTCGTTTGCTGCCGCACCAGCAACGTCACTCCACGTAGGCGTAACACTGTCCCAGCCATTCTGCTTCGCCGTTTCATCCCATACCCCAATCGTGACGGGACTGAGAGCGACTGATGTGGCCGAAGAGAGCTTTTCTGAGGCCCCAGCGAGGTCTACATAGCGGTTGGTAGCGAATAATGTTGCATCGATTTTTCCATCGTAGAAGCCCTCGGACAGTCTATTCGTACATTGTGGGGTTGAGGAGCACCGCTCAATTTCGACGTCGATGCCGAGCTCATCGCCAGCTATCTGCAACGCTAACGTGAGAGGGGCACTCTCTTTTGAAATGAGGATTTTCAGAGGTTTCTGCGATGCCTCGCCGCTTTCTTTCCCACTGAATGCCTCATCTAATCCGAATCCCTCGGGAACGGTGCAAGCAGAGCAAAGTAATAGGGAAAAGATGCTGGCTATAACCACCCACATCTTCCTCGCATCGCCCTTTTTGTTCCCAGCGCCCTTTTTGTTCGCAACGCCCTTTTTGTTCATGTCCATTTTGTTTACATGTGGTGCGGTCATGTCACTGCGCCCCTCCAGTGCCCGTGCCACCTGCGTACGCGTTGCTTACCTGAGTGATGAGCGCCTCTAGCTGGTCGTATGACGGCACAGGAACCGTGTCAACTATCGTCTCTGGAACAGTGAACCCCTTTTCTGCTGCCACCTGGGGAAGCGAGCCGGACTGAGTCGGGCGGAAACCGTGCCGCGCGGCTAGTTCTTGAAGCTTAGGATCCTCAGCAAGCAGATGAGCCAGCAACTTTCCTGATGGTGTCCGGCCAAGGATCGTGTGGGAAGCGACGACGGTCGGGCTCGGATACACTAACCGGTTTTGCTCGCCGAGACGAGAATGATCGGCCATGGCCTCCTCCAAGTACTGAGCTTCGTAGATCATAACCATGGGCGCAGCTCCGATCCCCTTACTCAGATAGTCCTGAAAGGGGCCCGCAGATGAAGACAAGGTGTATCCCTGCCCTGAAAAGAACGGACCGATGTCGTTCGCCAACATGTTTACATCGTTTGCGGCATCTGGGTTTCGTTCAGTGAATGCCCAGCTGAGCAGCGACAGATACATCGCGGCAGAGTTGGACTTACGAATATCGGTGGAGGAAATTTGCACAGTTCGGGAGGAAGGGATTTCCGGCCCGAGATCACGCCACCGTTTCCCCTCACTGGAAAGATCGATGTACGCCTGCACGTCCAGGATCGCCTGATCCCCTTCATAACGCACCACCCCGGCCCGCTCAAGCACATCAACTACAGGTGTAAATGTAGCGATCGCCATGGGAGAATAAAACGGTTCGTTTTTCTCTGCGCTTGGCCACTTTGCAGCAATTTTATCTGCCGCTGGTGCAGATGATGGAAAAGCAAAGTCTATCGCCATGAGATCATCCCGCGTAGCGATCTCACGAGATCCTGCCGTCTCGACGCTGACTATTAACCCTAGCTCCTTCAACCGAGCTCTCACTTCTGGATCGTCAAAAAACGGTTGCTTCTCCGATCCGATGAGGCCGCTGACGAGAGTCAGTCTGTTGTGCTCCGATCCAACGTCGAGTCCCCCGAAATATCTATTCGAAAGCAAAAGAAATTCCGGAGATTTACCAATGAAAACCAGAATGATTGCGAGAACTAGTAAAAGTAGCCCACCTCGAATCCCAGACTTCTGCCCATTTTTCGGTTTTCCTTTAGCACTCATGTCCGCATTGTAAAACCGGTGCCCTTACTCCGCATCCGGAGGCGATCCAGATCACACTACCTCAGGGGTTGGTTCCGTTCCCCTTTAAGCGTGAAATTGTTCCTTCGATCACTTGTTCTTATCACCACTCGTCGATATCGGGGGCACGCGCCATACCGTCTGCCCACAGAGAGCTATGTCCTTGCTATGCCGGTGAAAAGATGTACGGGAAGCAGAGCAATAGCACCCAACCCCTTGCACCTAACACCCGTCACCCAGCGCCCCTCACCCAGCGCCCACTGCGGAACCGCTTAGGTTCGTAAATAATTCTCTTAGCTCAATGCGGCATAAAAATGCCTGTGCAGGGAAATTCCCGGCACAGGCATACCGTAAATACCTATCGGTCGCCCCGCTTACCAGCTCATACAGCTGCACAGGCGATGCCACGAAAGTCACGCCCAACAAAACATCAACGGGATTTTCGTAACGGCTACTCCAACGGCTATTAATTCCGCTGACTATTAGAAGCCGTGGCCCTCGCGATCACGCTTAGAAGCAATCTGTGAGGACAGACCGTGGAGCTTCACAAAGCCCTTTGCGTGGGACTGATCAAAGGTGTCGCCGGTGTCGTAGGTAGCGAGATTAAAGTCGTACAGCGACTGGTTGGAGCGACGACCGTTGACCGTGATCTTGCCAGCGTGCAGAACCAGGCGAATGTCACCGGTGACGAAGGTCTGCGTGGACTGGATGAACGCGTCGAGGGAGCGCTTCAGAGGACCGTACCAGAGACCGTCGTAGACCTCCTCGGACCAGCGGGCGTCGATAAGCCTCTTGTAGCGAGCAAGCTCACGCTCGACGGTGACATCTTCGAGAGCCTTGTGCGCAGTGATAAGGATCATCGCGCCCGGTGCCTCGTACACCTCGCGGGACTTGATGCCCACGAGGCGATCCTCGACCATATCCAGACGACCAACGCCCTGGGCACCCCCACGACGATTAAGCTCTTCGATGATCTGCAGGACGCTCATCTTCTTGCCATCGATAGCTGTGGGCACGCCTCCCTCAAAGCTGAGAACGAGCTCATCCGGGGCGTTGCCCAGGCCCGGATCCTCGGTGTAGGCGTAGAGATCCTTGGTCGGCGGGTTCCACAGGTCCTCGAGGAAGCCGGTCTCAATCGCGCGTCCCCAGACATTCTGATCAATGGAGAACGGGGACTTCTTGGACTGCTCGATTGGCAGATCAATTTCCTCAGCGAAGGCGATCGCTTTGTCACGTGTCCATGCGTAGTCGCGGGCGGGGGCGATGACCTCCAGCTCCGGTGCGAGGTTAGCAAAGCTGACCTCAAAACGAACCTGGTCGTTACCCTTGCCAGTGCAGCCGTGGGAGACGTGCGTGCCACCGTGCCCCTTAGCAGCCTGAACCAAGTGCTTCACAATCAGAGGACGCGAAATAGCAGACAGGAGCGGGTACTCCCCCATGTACATACCGTTGGCCTGAATCGTTGGCACACAGTATTCCTCCGCGAACTCATCGCGGGCATCGACGACAATGGCCTCAACGGCACCACAGTCGAGAGCGCGCTGGCGCACCGTCTCAAGGTCTTCTCCGCCCTGACCAAGGTCGATGGTGACGGCAACGACCTCACCGCCGGTCTGCTTGGCCAGATAGGGGATGGCGACGGACGTATCAAGTCCGCCAGAGTACGCGAGTACAACGCGAGTGGTCATAAAAATCTTCTTTCTAACTGCGATTTGTTTTGGTCTATTCGGATGTCCACGATGGCAAAGCAACCGTCCACAGGGTGACTGTAGCAGCCGACCAATACGGTGCGTAGCTGTATCTCATTCAGGTGCGACTTCCGCATGATAAATTCCAGTTAAACACCAATTTGCACTGATCCCCGGCACACCTGTGCTCGTGTCTGATAGCTTCTGCTACCAACTACCACTATCACCTGGTGCACCTCTCATGGCCGGTTATTGAAACACGAGTTGTTTACGCCCGAACGAGGGGGTGCTGCTTCACAGCTCAAAAATACAACCGGAAAACAGCTTACTCGAGCCAACACGCATGACATGAAGGAGCCGATTGCTCACCTGTGCCACCGGTTTGCTTAGCGCTTGAGGAAGATGTCTCCCAAATCCGCACCTGATAGCGGTTCGCGAGCGAGCACAAAGATAGTGTCATCGCCGGCAATACAGCCAACTACCTCGTTAAGCCCCACCCTGTCAATAAAGCTAGCAAGGTATTGGGCTGCGCCCGGAGGGGTGCGAAGCATCGCAATGTTGCCCGAGTGGTCAACACTGACAAGCATCTCATCGAGCATACGCCGCAACTTTTCACGTGGACCATGTGGCGACCCGCTCAGGTCTGTCTCCATGGGGCCGACAGCATAAAACGCACGACCATTGTCGGGACGAATCTTCTTCGCCCCCAGCTCGTCGAGATCACGGGACAACGTAGCCTGCGTGATATCAATTCCGTCTTCCAGAAGCAGCTCAGAGAGCTGCACCTGGCTGGATACCCTGGATTTGCCCAGGATTTCCAGGATCCGCGCCTGGCGGGCGGTACGTGAAACAGGATTGGACATCGGCGATCTTATTTATTCCTTTTCTTCTAAAGCCGTCCTTCCGGAGGCCTCGTAACGGTTTTAGGGCTAGCCCGATTGTAGTACAACCTGACTCATTTTCATACATCGGATAGCATACTATCCAGAGTGTAACAGAATATAGGCGAGGTGCACGCATTTTTCCTTTCATATTCTCACTCCTTTCCACCGTTTCATTCACATTATCGGCAAATCGGTATGGGACTCGGTAAGAGACCAGGTCCAGCTCCACATTCCGATGAGCCTCGTGCCGTGGTGGACGGCCTCACGAACCAGCGGCTCAGTACCCGTGCCCCCTACCCTTTCAATGCCATACCTCCTCGGACAGGCCAAAGACGACAGAAACAGAAAGGTGGGGACGTATCCCCGTAAAGGTTCCATTCAACCAAAAGCGGTGGGACCCACACTGTGGGTCCCACCGCTTATCGTGTTGAGCTGGGGAAGAGTCTTACTTCGCAGCTTCCTTTTCGGCCTTGAGAGATGGTCGGTTGGGGTTCATGGCCAACATACCGAGCGCCACAATTGAACCGCCGATAATGTTGCCGATTGTTACCGGCAACAAATTGTCCCAGAGAAAACCACCCATGGTGAGGTTAGATAGATCCAGGCCGTTCGTGGCCGCAATGATGTCTGGGTTACCTTGCGCCTTGAGAAGAAGACCGAACGGGATCATGAACATGTTCGCCACGGAGTGTTCAAAACCGGAGCCGACAAACAGAGCGATGGGCAATGTCACAGCCACAATTTTGTCGGTAAGGCTGCGACCGGCAAACGAAAGCCAGACGGCTAGGCACACCATGACGTTACAGAAGATGCCGAGCAGCAGGGCTTCGAACCAACCGTGGTTCACCTTGGCCGTCGCAGTGGAAACGATGACCGCGCCCCATGCACCGTCCGCCTGCTGTGCCGTGCCCGCACCGTACAGACCGAAAACAACGAGTAAGGCACCGACGAAATTGCCACAATACACAACGAGCCAGTGAGTGAGCAGGCGGCTCGGGGAAAGTTTGTTCTCAATGGCGAGCAACGTGGTCATTGATGTGGAGGTGAAAAGATCTGCACCGGTAAGCACGACCATTCCGAGGCCACAGGAGAAGACGAATCCACCGAGTAACTTCTTAATTCCGAATGGAACATCCCCCATTCCCGTGTTCACGGTGGTGAAGAAGACGAAGCCAAGCGCAATCATGGCCCCGGCGAACATCGCGGAGATAAAGATCGTGCCAAGGCCTTTCGAGGCCTTTCCTTTTAGCCCCTTTTGGGCGACATCGATAATCTGTGGAGGTGCTACTGCAGATACGTAGTCTGACACCTGGTACTCACTTTCTTCCAATAAAGGCGTAGATAGTAAAACAATCGCTGCGATGAACGGCCAGCACCACGGGGATGAGGAAACGAAAGTAAACGAACCAGAACTCTCCGATCTGAATACCCGAACTTCGCGTGGGTAACAGTGTATTAGGCCGACCCCATGCATTCTCTACTTGCACCCCCTCTGTGTGGCCCCGGTTCCCCGTTCCCCTCCTTCGCGCGATGTCCGTTCCCCTCCTTCGCGCGATGTCCGTTCCCCTCCTTCGCTCTCGTACCTCCTCTTTAGCTGTCGTCCTAGTTTTCCTGACACCAGGTCTCCGCCTACACAAACCTGAATCTTTACTACCACGTGACCCGGCCAAAAAGGACGGAGAAGGGCAGGAAAAAACGGGGCCACGGCAACAATGAGTTGCCGTGGCCTACAAATCTTGGACTGTACGAACGCTACTCGCCGCGCAAAACGGCTCCGTGACGCTCAGCGGCGAGCTCGACAGCTGCGTGGCGAGCAGCCGAAGCCTCATCGTCGGTTAGCGTGCGGTCAGGGGCACGGAAGGTCACTGCGAAAGCCAAAGATTTCTTGTTCTCTCCCAAGGACTCCGAGCGGTAGACGTCGAAAAGCTCTACCTTCTCCGCAAGCTCACCGGCACCCTCCTGAACCGTAGTGCGGACGGCCTCGGCAGGCACGTCTTCGTCAACGACGAGGGCAACATCCTGGAGGTTCGTCGGGAAGGCAGACAAAACTGGTGCCGGAGCGGACGGCGCGAACGGCAACGCGGAGATATTCATCTCCATGGCGCACGTACGCTTAGGCAGGCCAAGGCGCTCGAGGATCTGCGGATGCAGCTCACCGGCATGTCCAACAACCTCACCATCGACGAGGATGGCAGCACAACGTCCCGGGTGCCACGGGAGGTAGTCGGCATTTTCCACGGTAATGTCCACGTCTGCTGCGCGGGCAACCAGGCGAGCAGATTCGATTGCATCTGCGAAGGTGTACGTACGTCCTTCGCCCCACGGCCCTTCGAACTCCTCGTTTCCGCACCCAACTGTGGCTGCATACAGAGGCTGGGAGGGCAAGGTCTCACGAAGGTGCGCGACTTCTTCATCACTCGGGCGGTGGGAGGTGTCCAACATCGGGGACTTTCCATCACCATGATTGATCGCCACCTGTTCGACACCAAACAGGGCGAGGTCGTGTGCCCCGCGAACAACATTGCGACGGACAGCGTCGAGCATGGAGGGAAGAAGGGTGGTGCCCAACACAGCACGATCGGATTCCAGCGGATTCTGCACTGTGACCACCTGACGGCGTTCATCGTCCTTGTCCAGGCCCCACGTATCAAACGTATCCGTGGCGATGAACGGGGTGGGGAGAATTTCCACGTAGCCGTTGTAGGCGAGCGCGTGCGTCACGTGCCTGCGACGCAGCTGCGACTGGCTGAGGCCGTCGCCGGCGGGAGCGACCGGGATAATGGACGGAATCTTATCCAACCCCTCCAGGCGGGTGACCTCCTCGACCAGGTCGCACTTTTCCTGCAGATCCCCGCGCCACGTCGGAGGAACGACGGTGAGCGTGCCGCCGTCGCGGGTGACGGTGGCGCCGATCTCCTCCAAGCGGCCGACGACAGCATCAGCACCATATTCCACGCCTGCAACGGAGCTGGGGTAGGCGATATCCATGGTGATCGGAGCGGGCTCTGCTACCTCACCGTATAGGAATCGTTCGCCCGTCGCTTCGCCACCGGCGATTTTCACCAGGAGAGCGCAGGCGATGTCGAGCGCTACCTCAACGAGCTGAACATCCACGCCACGTTCGTAGCGTCGGGACGCATCCGAGGAAATCTTCCGGCGCCTCGACGTGCGAGCGACGCGAACCGGCTCCCACACAGCAGCCTCGAAGAACACGTTCGTGGTCTTGTTGTCCTCGATCTCCGAGGTCGTGCCTCCCATGACGCCGGCGAGGGACTGCGGACCAGTCTCGTCGCAGATGACTACGTCCTCCTCGTGGAGCTTGTGGTTCGTGTGATCGATGGCTTGGAAGGTCTCGCCCTTCTGCGCATTCCGGATGGTGAGACCGCCAGAGATCTTATCGGCATCGAACGCGTGCATGGGTAGTCCGAGGAGCAGCATGACGTAGTTGGTCACATCCGTTGGAGCGTTGATCGGACGGAGGCCAGAAAGCATGAGCTCCCGCTGCAGCCAGTAGGGGGACTCAGCCTCGGGGTCGATGCCTGTGACGTGGCGCAGTCCAAAGCGACGAGTCTGCGTCTTAGGGTCGATGGAAATATCGATCGGCGCATGTCCAGTTGCTGCCGGAATGGCCGGCAGATCAAGCCCTGCTACTTCTGGATCCTCGGCCGGATCAACAAAGTTCAGGTTGAAAGCGCTGGCGAGCTCTCGGGTCAGCCCGCGGGCTGATAGCGCGTAGCCGCGGTCTGGGGTGATGTTGACATCGAATACGGTCTCCTTGAGCCCCAGCTTCTCAGCAGCAGGCTCACCGGGGGTGCCGAAGTCGTCGGGAAGCGTAATGATGCCCTTGTTCTGCGCATCGGTGAGACCCAATTCGGCAGCGGAGCAGATCATGCCCTCTGAGACATGGTCGTAGGTCTTGCGGGCGGAAATCTTGAAGCCACCAGGCAGGACAGTGCCGGGGAGGGAGATGACGACGAGGTCGCCTTCCTTGAAGTTACGGGCACCACAGATGATGTTCTGTAGTTCACCGGTACCGTTGGCTTCGCCCACATTGACCTTGCAATTGCGGATCGGCTTTTTGAAACCGGTGAGTTCTTCGATATTTTCCACACGGCCGAAAACGAGCGGGCCGGTCGTCTCCTCGATAGGTTCGTAGCCTTCGGTTTCAAAGCCGACGCGGACGTATCCCGAGTCGAGATCTTCACTGTTGACGGACCAATCGGCGTGATCGGGATTGCTGGCGCGGAGGAGACGAGTGACCCAACCTTGAGAAATAAGCATAATGCGTTGGCTTCTTTCGAACGTTAATTACGTATTTAAGTGTTTATTACGGATGATGTGCCCCACGACCCCATGCGATCAACCGCATGCGAGACGTGGTGCACGGTGCTTCTACGCCTCCTAGGCGCGAACACCAAACGGAGCAGTGAAACGGATGTCGCCTTCGACCATGTCGCGCATATCGCTCAGCCCGTTGCGGAACTGCAGGGTACGCTCCAAGCCCATGCCGAATGCGAAGCCGGAGTACACCTCGGGATCGATGCCTGCTGCGCGCAGCACATTCGGGTTGACCATGCCACAGCCACCCCACTCGATCCAGCCTGCTCCGCCCTTCTTGTTGGGGAACCATACATCCACTTCCGCCGACGGCTCGGTGAACGGGAAGTAATTCGTGCGCATGCGCGTGGTTGTGCCCTCGCCAAACAGGCGCTTAGCCAAGTGGTCAAGGGTGCCCTTGAGGTGCGCCATGGTCAAGCCCTTATCCACGGCGAGCCCCTCCACCTGGTGGAACACGGGGGTATGCGTGGCATCAAGCTCATCCGTGCGGAACACACGGCCAGGGCACGCAATGTAGACCGGAAGATCGCGGGAAAGCAAGGTTCGCACCTGCACGGGCGAGGTGTGCGTACGCAGCACCTGCTTCGAGCCCTCGGGCCCAACATGAAACGTGTCCTGGAGCGTACGCGCAGGGTGGTCGGGAAGGAAGTTAAGAGCATCGAAGTTGAAGTACTCGGCCTCCACCTCGGGGCCTTCGGCGATCTCCCAGCCCATAGAGACGAAGATGTCTGCGACTTCCTCGCTGAGGGTGGTAATCGGGTGCATTGCACCCACCTGGCGTCGCGTGGACGCAACGGTGACATCTTCGCGCTCAGCGACGAGAACCTCAGCGTTTCGCTTCTCCTCGAGTTCCTTCTTAACCTGTGCGTAATGCTTCTCCACTGCGCCACGGGCCATATTCACGAGCCGGCCGGCATCCTTGCGCTGGTCTTTGGGAAGGGTACCGAGCGAGCGGCGCGCCTGCGGGATGGGGGCTGCGTCACCGAGATGATCATGGCGCGCAGCGGAGAGCTCTTCGAGGTTTCCTGCCGCGTCGAAAGCAGCGATCGCCGCATCTCTGGCTTCGTTCATTCCCTGTTCGGTGATCTGCACTTCGCTCACTTTTCGCAATTCCTCTTTTACCGTATGTATATGTACGTTTATGTCTTTTCCTGGAACGGCTCCGCCGGATGAAGTCAACGGTGGTTCCGCCCACGGTCACCTCGACGTTCGTTCCGCCACATCTCCTGGGCTGGCGGTAAAAGATATCCGCGCTGCCCAGAAGTGTTTGTAAAGTATTAATGTAGTCGAGCCTCACGCGTTCTACCCACTCGGTCAGGCATTTCCCTCACCGCTTCGCCGATTCACGCACCGTAAAACAGCACAGTTTTCGCCAGAGTGCTCAGAGATCAGTGGCCTAGGCTCCCCCGCGGGTGTGCCACCACGAATCCGCGTTGCACGCCGTTTTGTTTCCTACCGCGTCGCCGCTGTGCCCTAATTTTGCAGTTCAGGGGTGCCCGTGTAGGTGCCGTACTCATCAGGCTCACTGCTTCTCAGGTCTCCTCATCACGCTTTTCGACGTTTGGTTCCCCCTGTACGCCACATGTCCTGTTACTTCCGAGAATTCAAAAGTGACAGGACACCGACAGGGCAGCAAAAGCGCGTAGAAGGGAGCTAGATGTCCTCCGACCCGCTGGTATCTGATTCACACCCGTCGAGCACGTTTCCATCCACCGAGAGGTCATCGCTTTCGGCCTCACGGTTGCCAGCGGAGAGCTCACCAGCCTCTGCGGCACTGAACTCGTCGGGTTCGGCGATGCTCAACTCGTCGAACTCTGCAGCCTCGGGAACGTCCTCTTCACTTATCTGCCCACTACGCGCGGATTCTGCAGCTTTCGCCTGGTATTTCGATGATTCAAACAGACAAATGGAGGCTGCAGTGGCTAGGTTCAAAGACTCCGCACGACCGCGAATGGGAATCCGGACTCGGTAATCCGCTTGTGCCTGGAGTTCCTCTGGCAGACCATGAGCCTCATTACCAAACAGCCACGCCGTAGGTTGGGAGAGAAGATCCTCAGCATCAGTGAGATCCACCTCGCCGTCCGCCGCCGTAGCGGCGATCGCCAGACCGCGTTCGCGAAGCATACTGACAACCTTCATAATGTTTCGCTCTCGCGCCACGGGGATATGGAACAGCGATCCAGCCGAGCTGCGCGCTGCTTTTCCCGACTGGGGATCTACCGTGTCGCCCGCGAACAACACGCAATCTGCACCCATGGCATCGGCAACGCGGATAAGCGTCCCTGCGTTTCCGGGTTCGTTTGTTTCTACCGGAACGCTGACTAGCTTCGGACGGCCATTGAGCACGTCACGCGCAGACCACAGCACTTCCCGACACACGGCGAAGATACCTGTCGACGTAACCGTGTCCTGGAGGCTCTTTGCTGCCTTTTCATCGATGAAATGCACGTACATTCCCATAGCTTTGGCAGCGGCAACAATATCCGTAAAGCGTGCGGCCGCCGACTTCGTCAGGAAAATGTCGGTTGCCGCACCGGTGGCGACAGCCGCCTCCACGCTATTTTCGCCCTCGACGAGGAAGCGCTTCTCCTTTTTCCGCACTGCGGATCGTTTGAGCTTTGCAGCATTCACGACACGAGGTGTCCGTTCAGTGAAAATCGGCTCGCCGGTAGCGGTCACCTTCGGCTCCTCGTCCTTTACGTGGTTGCGGTGCTCCTCGCCTCCGCGACGAGCACTCTGGCGGGAATCGCGCCGCCCATCGTGATTATCTCTACGGTTCGCTCCCCACTTCTGCGCCTCGCCCCTACCACGTCGGTGTTCACGGGAGCTCCGATTCTCCCGTTGCTCGGACGACGACTGCCGATCCCGTTTGCTGCGCTTTTCGTGGCTGGCTGCGGGATCGTAACTGCCGTATTCTTCGCGAGCGCTACTCCGACGGCTGTCCCGCGCTTCGCTCTCACGCACTCCGGTATCTACCTCGGAGGCGCTGCGATGCGAGCGGGATCGAGCCCTAAACCCGCCGTTAGAGCGAGAAGAATTCCTTTGGTTGCTCACGGGCGCATCGGCCTCCCGTAACCATCGGTGCCCCCGTTGATGACGAGGATGAGGAATTCGATGAACAACCAAACTGAGAGAATACCCCAGCTCACAAGAGCAAAGGGGATTCCGAGGATGCTCACGAAGAGCCCCCAACCGGCGATATTCAGAACTAACTGACCGATGCCGTAGTTAGTCTTTCCCAGGTAGAAGTTGTGCACACCCAGACCACCTACGAATGCAAGAAGAAGCGCAGCGACGATCCAATTCTTGTCGCTGATAGGTGACACGTCCTGAGAAAAACCGTAGGGATTGTTCATGGGAGCTGGAGAAGTTTTGTCGCCCCACTGCTGCCCCGCAGATTGCTGCCAACTCGGTGAATTCCCACGTGGAGGCTCGCTGGAAAAGGATGCCTCGCCAAAACTCGGCAGGTTTTGTGGAGTCTGCCACCTTCCCTGCTCCATAGATGAGGAGCCCGCTTTCTTGCCATACTTACGCTTTATAGGCATGCCATCGCGGTCGAAGTCATCCGGACTATATGGAGACGACATGGTGTTCCTGCTTTCTTCTCTATCGGTTTTCTTCACCAACGCTGTCGAAAGACTACCTGCTTCCTACAAACGCAGACTCCCGGTGATACACGCTATGTTACCGCGACCGTCCCACACCGCTTCCCACACGCCTCACGAACATACCCATACCTCAACACAGACACAGGGTGTCTCCATTATCCGCGCTCACTAGCACCCAGCGATGCCTGATGAAAATTGTCCCTTCCACACCACCGCTAGCGAACGCACTGCCCCTTCCACATCTGCAATGGAGCAATCGCTATCCGCTGTTTAGCCTCCTACGTAACCCTTGCACGTCCATACCATGACCCTAGCGTCAAAAAGCCAATACGTGGCTCACCTGGCCTCCCCTAGCCTCTGCAATGGCCATTTTCCCGTCCTTCACTGCCCGCACCCGATTCACGCCTGTAGTCCAAGGCACTCCGAGGTCAACGAGATTCGATTCCAAGGCTCTCCGGGCACAAGACACAAAACATTGACAAAACATTGAACCGCCACACGTTGAACGAGTCGTTTCTCCTCTGCCGATAAAGAGCTGATTAGCTCGAACCTCTCACGCGGGGTACCGAGTATCCCTTGTGTAAAGGAACTCAAGGAGCGAGCACGTCAGTATCGTCGGTAACACCGTAGAGCAGCCAAGGCCAGGTATTGCACCAAGCGAACAGTCGCTTCGGGGTCCTGCTACCGCTGTTGCCTGGTCGATTCGGACATCACAATAGGAAATTTTCCAACGGGCGGCCCCAATGTAGGTATGTCTATAATTGGCGAAAGGTAGCATGTGTTGCCCCTTTCGGGGCTCTCGCCCCGCCCGCTGAGAAGAAAGGTCATCTGTGACAGCTCTACCCGACGACTACGCACCCGAAAAGCGAACCATCAAGCGGGTCGGCATCATCACAAACCCTGAATCCGGGAACCGGTCACAGGAAGCGACGGCAGCGGCCGCAGCGGAGTTTGTCCGTCACGGTGTCAACGTAACGTCAGCAACTGGACTCGACCCCGACTCCACACGCGAGATCGCATCATGGATGATCCGAGATCGCCACATCGATGCGATTGTGGTGTCCGGTGGTGACGGACTCATCCACCATGTCTTGCAATCACAAGCTGGGACGGATGTCCCGATGGGTATTATCCCTGCGGGCACGGGCAACGACTTTGCGCACCATTACGGGTTACCACGAAACCCGGTCAAAGCAGCTCGTCTTATCGCTGCCGGAAAAACACAACACGCAGATCTTGGAATCCACACCACCGCCGAAGGCGTGCGCGAGTATTTTGCAACCATAACCTGTTGTGGCTTCGATTCACGTGTCAATGCCAGAACCAACCGGTTGTCATGGCCGAAAGGTACACCCCGGTACGTGTTGGCTGTGTTACTCGAAGCTCTCAATTTCCATGGATACCCCGCAAAGATCACTCTCGATCACAAGCATGTTTTGGAACAGGATCTTTTCACCACCGTCGCAGTGGGTATCACGAGTTCCTACGGGGGAGGCATGAAAATCAGTCCGGATGCTGACCACACCGACGGACTGCTGGATATCACCGTAATTTACGGGATGAGTATTCCACAAGCGCTCAAAACCTTCCCGAAAATCTTTCGCGGAGAATTCTCCAGCCAAGATGGCGTAAACACGTACCACGCCAAGCATGTCCGCGTTGAGCTCGAAGGCGCGCCTGTGTTTTCCGACGGGGACTTTGTGAGCGATCCTCCCATTGAAGTTGACATCGCTCCTGCGGCCGGGCTCTTTTTCGTCCCGTAGCTTCTTTTTCAAGCGCAGGCGTAGAGCTAGCAGGCACCCATATCTTCCGCCTACACCCATCGGCGACGTGAACCCCCGTCGCCCATCATTGATGTGACGAGGCCTACGTCCTCCCCTAGCTCCTCTATCCCCTCCTGTATACCCCATGTCTACTGTTTCGTCCCTTGGGCTTTGACAAAAGCAAAAGCCGCCCGCCGGAAACCGGGGGCGGCTAGCAAAGCGTTACGCTTTTATCGCTTAAGCAGCGTTCTTCGGGGCGTTGACGTCCTCAGGGAGGGCGTTCTTAGCAGCCTCGCAGATAGCGGAGAACGCAGCGAAATCATTCACGGCGAGCTCAGCGAGGATCTTGCGATCAACCTCGATCTCAGCAAGGCGCAGGCCCTGGATGAGACGGTTGTAGGTAATGCCGTTCATGCGTGCAGCCGCGTTGATACGGGTAATCCACAGGCGACGGAACTGGCTCTTACGCTTACGACGATCGCGGTAAGCGTACGTCATAGAGTGCAGCCACTGCTCCTTGGCCTTACGGTACAGGCGGGAACGCTGGCCACGGTAGCCCTTAGCGGACTTGAGGATTTCGCGACGCTTCTTCTTGGCGTTAACTGAACGCTTCACACGTGCCATCTTGATACTTCCTTCGGTTTATAGCTTGATATATCGGACTATGGGCGAGGCGACTTATGCCTTGCCAAGAAGGCGCTTTACGCGCTTGACGTCTGCCGGGGCAACGTCCACGGTGCCCTTGAGACGGCGGGTGCGCTTCGAAGGCTTGCTCTCAAGAAGGTGGCGACGGCCAGCACGCTCACGGCGGAGCTTGCCCTTGCCAGAAATCTTCACACGCTTAGCCATGCCCTTGTGGGTCTTCTGCTTCATGGGATAAGTCCTTACTCTCTTAAAAGATCTGCTTGCAGATGGTTTACTTCTTGCCCTTGCGGACAGGACCGAGAACCATCGTCATATTGCGGCCGTCCTGTTTCGGGCGGGACTCGACGGTGCCGTAGTCCTTGACGTCCTCAGCGAGACGCTCTAGCAGGCGATAACCTAGCTCCGGACGGGATTGCTCCCTACCACGGAACATAATGGTCACCTTTACCTTCGAGCCTTTCTCGAGGAAGCGGACGACATTGCCCTTCTTCGTCTCGTAATCGTGATCATCGATCTTGGGACGAAGCTTCTGCTCCTTGACCACAGTCTGCTGCTGGTTCTTCCGAGCCTCGCGAGCTTTCTGTGCCTGCTCATACTTGTATTTCCCGTAGTCCATGATTTTGCACACGGGAGGCTTAGCCTTGGGTGCGACTTCGACCAGATCAAGGTCGGCGTCGTACGCGAGCCGTTGAGCATCCTTAACCTTAACGATGCCAACCTGCTCACCACTAGGCCCGATTAGACGGACCTCGGGAACTCGGATTCGCTCATTGATGCGAGCTTCAGCGCTGATGTGGACTCCTCAATTCACAGAAAATTTACGGTTAGTTTCGACCGCGCATGTTGCTTTGATGGACAGTCAAGCGCTTTCCCCATACAAAAAATCCCACCTGCTGTTGCCAGCACGTGGGAGATCCGTACGCTCTACATCCGAGGATGAGAGTATAACCATTATCCTTCCCGGATAAACCGGGCGGCATCTGGTGGGAGGGACCTCCACTTGATGTACACCGCATTAACGCGGTAGCTGTTGCAATATAACACACCGTGGCAAAAACGCCAAATCCAGACTGTCGTACACATTTAATGCACATCAATCGACTGCGCTGTCCGACGCACGACCCACTAGACAGAGACACTTTGCAAGAAAGAGTGTCTATTGAACGGTTAAAATTATACCCCATGCACCGCCGTCTCGCCGTCTTACTAACAGCTGCCAGTGTTCTGGCACCAGCAACTGCAGTTCTCACACCGGACACCGCTCACGCTTTCCCTGGTTGCACACCCATCCTCGTCATACAGGCGGCAGGTACCGGATATTCGAACAGAGCTCAGACAGCGGACCCGATCCCCCTGTACACCAGCGGCTGGAATCCAACCGATAAGCTTCAGCAAGAATTTGGTGTTCGCAATGTTGCCGGGTTTAACGTTGCCTATCCAGCAAGTCTCGGGCGCATCAACGCATTAACGCCAGGGCCGGTAAGCTCCGAGGCCGCTACGTATGGGGAGTCAGTCTTGGCCGGTGTGGAGACGGCCACCGCCGAATTAACACGTCTTGGTCGACGCTGCCCCAGCACAAAATTCTTCCTGGTCGGGTATTCCCAAGGCGCATCAGTGATCGGAAATGCCGCCGCCGAGGTCGCAGCCGGTCGTGTTTCTCACGTCAAACCGGAACAAATCGGTGGCGTTGTCCTGGTCGCAGACCCCGGACGCTCACCTATCATCGACAAGCCGACACAGGACCAGGCGGACCTCGCCGCAAAGAACGGTGGCGTCTTTGCCGCCAACGGCGAAATCATCGTCGGCGGGTCCACCGGTGTCTTACCCGGTCGAGTCGGCATGACGGGCGCCCGTCCGACACCTTTTACTGGTCTCGAAGGCACAGTTATCTCCATCTGCGACAGCAACGACATGGCCTGCTCGATTCACGAGGGCTCGCTCATCCGCGATGTCGCAAACTTTGCCAATCGTGTCGATTTGCCAGGCCTCGCGGATGACCAAACTAGTAAAGCGATCGACAGTGTCAGGGGACAGCTCGAAGCTGGAATTCCCCTCGACACAGCCCTCATCACCGCAGGTCTGGACTGGATCAACATCCTCAGCATTACCGCCGCACTTGTGGAGGTAGCGAGCTATCTGAAGATCGTCGTTGACCACACACGCCCGGATCTTAACTTTGCGCAGCTAGTAGCGCTTTCTCTCATCGCTGCCACCCCCGGGTTGGCGGCTAAGGGAAATACGGCCGAGTACCTTCTGCCTGCAGCTGAAGGCCTGGCTTCCCAGGTAGAGACACTCTCCCCCGATGCTGCAGCCATCATCACGCTGGCAACCGAGTCAACGCGACTCGTATTCACCGCCGAGGAGCCATTCGACGCTCCCGGCGATGGCCGCGCGTCCGCTACCCGACGGGATGTGTCTAATTTAGGCCAATTCATTGCAACTCAGACCGGTCTCTCCCCGCTTTTGGAAGACCCAGCTAACGCGAACTTGATCGAATCGATGGCTGTCGCCGGAGATTTCGGGTTTGCCCATATCTCCTATTTCGATGGGCACTTCAAGGTTGGCGACCGCAACGGCTCTGACTTTGCAGATGACTGGCTAGCCGCGCGAGCTGCCACCATCCTCAAAACTGATAGCGGCAGTTCCTAGTCCTGAAGGAATCCCAGCCCGGCACGACGGGACTCCTAGTCCAGGATGACGCGGTAATTTAAAGGCACGTGCGCTTACTTTGCCCCCTTTGCCGTGCCCGCGAGCATCTCTTTGAGGTACATGCCGGTATAAGAGCCTTTGACCTTGGCTACGTCCTCAGGTGTTCCCTGCGCAACGACGCGACCGCCACCTGAACCGCCTTCAGGCCCCATATCAATAATCCAGTCTGCAGCCTTGATTACATCGAGGTTATGTTCAATGACGATGACGGTATTGCCCTTATCCACAAGCCCGTTAATCACAAGCATGAGCTTGGAAATGTCATCGAAATGCAAACCTGTCGTCGGTTCATCGAGGATATATACTGTGCGCCCCATCGACCTCTTTTGCAGTTCTGCGGCAAGCTTCACGCGCTGAGCTTCACCTCCGGACAGCGTTGTTGCCGCTTGACCGAGCTTGACGTAACCAAGCCCCACCTCATCAAGGGTATTGAGGTAGCGATGAATGGAGGAGATGTTCTTGAAGAACTCGGTGGCCTCAGAAATCGGCATATCCAATACTTCGGCAATGTTCTTGCCCTTGTACTTCACCTCCAACGTCTCCCGGTTGTAGCGTGCGCCATGGCACACCTCACAGGGAACATAGACGTCGGGCAGAAAGTTCATCTCAATTTTCAGGGTGCCATCGCCTTGACATGCTTCACAACGCCCACCCTTGACATTGAACGAGAAACGCCCAGGCTTGTAGCCTCGTACCTTCGCCTCATTCGTCTCGGCAAACAACTTGCGCACCTTGTCAAAAACGCCGGTGTACGTAGCCGGGTTCGAGCGGGGTGTGCGCCCAATCGGGGATTGATCTACCTGTACAAGTTTGTCCAGGTTCTCCAGCCCCGTCACATCTTTCACGTACCCGGGAACCTGGCGCGCCCTGTTGAGCTTATTTTGAAGAGTCTTCGCCAAAATCTGGTTGACCAGAGTAGATTTACCCGAACCACTCACACCCGTGACGCAGGTCAGCACACCTTTAGGGAAAGACACGTCGATTCCCCTCAGGTTGTTTTCGGACGCCTTCACAACATTAATCATGTTGTGCTTGTCCACAGGGCGCCGCGCATCCGGAACAGGGAGGATCTTTTTACCAGACAAATATTGTCCGGTCAGCGATTCCTCGCAAGCGTAAAGCCCCTCTGGCGAGCCCTGGTACACCACCTCGCCACCGTGGACACCGGCCCGCGGTCCGATATCCACCACGTAGTTGGCTTCTCTGATCGTATCCTCGTCGTGCTCAACGACGATCAGGGTGTTGCCGATGTCTCGCAGATGCTTCAGTGTCTCAATTAGGCGATGATTGTCGCGCTGATGAAGGCCGATAGACGGCTCATCCAGCACGTACAGAACACCTGCTAATCCCGACCCAATCTGGGTAGCCAGGCGGATACGTTGGGCCTCACCACCGGACAAGGTCCCGGCAGCTCGAGACAGCGTGAGGTAATTAAGTCCGACATCCTGGAGGAACTTAAGCCGGGCATCGATCTCCCGGAGGATCGCCTCTGCAATCTTGCGCTCCCGCACCCCGAGGTCAAGATCGCGGATAAAGTCCAGGGCATCATCAATGGATAGATCCGTCAGCCCCGCAATGGAGCACTCACCATGTTCATGAGAAGCAAGGCGCACGGCGAGAATCTCGTCGCGTAGTCTGGCCCCCTTACACGTGGGGCAGGGAACCTCACGCATGTAGGCCATGAGACGATCCTTGGAGCTCTCTGTCCCAGCCTGGTCAATCTTTCGGTGAACAAAATTGGCAGCGCCTTCAAACGGAGCCGTCCAATTTCGCATCCGTCCGTATCGGTTCTTGTATCGAACGCTCACCTTTTCCTTGGTGCCGAAAATGAGAGCCTTTTGCTGCTGCTTCGTTAACTCGCTGTACGGCTGCTCGGGATCGAAGCCGAGGGCTGCGCCCAGCCCTTTAACCAATGCCCGGAAGTAGGAGCTATTCGGCGAAGAACTCCACGGGTGCACCGCCTCATTTGTCGGCGCATCAGGGTTAGGAACCAAAAGGTCGAGATCAACTTCTTGCTTAAACCCCAGACCGTCGCAGGCCGGACACGCACCGTACGGTGAGTTGAAGGAGAAAGCACGCGGTTCCAGGTCTTCGACATCGAGTTGGTGGCCGTTGGGACAGGCCATTTGCTCAGAGAAGGTGAGCTGCTCTCCGGAATCGATAAAGTCAGCGACGACAACGCCGTCGGCAAGCGCTAGTGCTTGTTCCACAGAATCGGTGAGGCGCTGCCTTTGGGACTCTTTCACCTGAAGTCGATCGACCACGACATCAATATCGTGCTTAATCTGCTTCTTTAACTTCGGTGGATCGGAAAGCTGGTGCATGTCGCCATCGACGATGACGCGGGAAAAACCTTGCGCGGCAAGACTTTCGAAGAGCTCGACGTGCTCGCCCTTGCGGGTCTTAACCACAGGCGCAAGAATCTGGAATTTCGCTCGTTCCGGTTGCTCCAGAATCTGGTCGACGATCTGCTGGGGAGTCTGTTTGGCAATCGGAGCGTCACACTCGGGGCAATGGGCGGTGCCCGCACGCGAATAGAGAAGACGCAGGTAATCGTAAATTTCTGTGATTGTACCGACGGTTGAACGCGGGTTGCGGTTCGTGGACTTCTGGTCGATAGACACGGCAGGCGAAAGCCCCTCAATGAAGTCCACGTCTGGCTTGTCCATCTGTCCCAGGAACATACGTGCGTAACTGGAGAGGCTCTCAACGTACCGGCGTTGCCCCTCAGCAAAGATGGTATCGAAAGCGAGCGAGGATTTGCCGGATCCGGACAAACCGGTAAAGACGACGAGCTCATCACGCGGGATATCCACGTTTACACCCTTCAGGTTATTTTCTCTCGCCCCGCGGACAACCAACCGATCAGCCACTTACACGATCTCCTTTTTGCGCTCTAGCGGGCAGCGCTTTCAGCTGCCAATACCGTCTCGAACATACCAGCGAACTGGGCCATTCGCTAAATCTAGCACGGTTTACTTCAACTGACCCGGGATGACTTTTATTCCCACACACAGTCATCTCATACTTACTTCCATCCCTTATTCCCTCCCGCCAAAACTTGTCTACCTATTTTCTTCCATCAGCACTCGTCGCCCGGTTTATGTCTGTCAGCACCCGTCGTCCTATTTACTTCCGCCAGCACCCGTCGCCTGCCCTTCTATAGGGATCAGGCTGGAGCCACTTTGTCACTCGAGGTTACTCACTCGGTTCGCTCGCGAAGAGCTATTATCCGACGACTTACTCCTCAAAGCTTGGCTATCCTTAAAAGTATGAGTTTGACTTTGCACCACGTTTCTGTGTCTTCCATGGACAACAACTGCTACCTCCTGGTTGAGGGATCTCACGGTTTGCTTGTCGACGCCGCGGCCGATGCGCCGGCTCTTCTTGATCTCGCAACTTCCGCTGGATGCACCATCACGGGAGTGCTCACCACGCACCGCCATCACGACCACGTCGGTGCACTGGAAGAGGTGCTCCGCGAAACGGGAGCTACTCATTATGCGTCAGCATTGGATGCGCCCGCTCTCCCCTGCCCTGTGGATGTCGAACTCAACCATGGCGACACTCTGGAGTTTGAGGGGCACCGCTTCCCCGTCATAATTCTTCGTGGCCACACCCCCGGTGGCGCAGCAATTTTCGCCGAGATCGACGGCAAGCAGCACCTTTTCGTCGGGGATAGTCTCTTCCCCGGTGGCGTGGGAAAGACCAATTCGCCAGCGGAGTTTCAGCAGCTCCTTACCGATGTAACGGAGAGGCTTTTTGATGAGTACCCGGACGAAACCATTGTGCACCCCGGCCACGGAAAGCCCACAACGCTCGGTGAAGAACGACCTCATCTCGGTGAATGGCGAGAACGTGGCTGGTGATTAACCGGGTTACTGTACACTAAAACAGAGCACTAGAGAACGAACTTTTGAAGGAGCGTTACAACACATGATCCGGAAGATTATCCGACCCATGATTGCGGCAGTCTATGTTGCAGATGGTGTCAAAGCACTGAGCAAGCCGGAGGATTACGTCGAGGGAACCAAGAGCGTGCTGGACAGCGCCCGTGCCGTTCTCCCCTCTCAGTACAAGGGATACGTGCCCACCGATGCCACGATGGTTACCCAGGCCGCAGCCGGTACCCGCGTCGGCGCCGGTTCGTTGCTCGCCCTCGGTAAGGCTCCACGCCTAGCCGCCAGCACCCTGGCACTCATCTCTGTGCCCACCATTTACGCCCGTAACGCATTCTGGAACACGGACGACGACCAGGAGAAGGAGCAGCGCAAGAACGGTCTGCTAACCAACCTTGCCCTCCTCGGCGGATTGGTTCTTACCTCCCTCGACACCGAGGGCAAGCCCGGTCTCGCGTGGCGTGCAAAGGATGCCGGACGTCGCGCTAACAAGGCCGTCCAGCAAGCTCTCCCAGGCAAGAGCGAGCAGGAGGAAATCCGCGACAACCTCGTAGAGGGCGCATCTAACGCTCGCGACAACATCGTGGAAGGTGCTACCGTCGCAGGTACCGCCGCCGCTGGTTTCTTCTCCAACGCTGGTGAGAAGCTTGCCGACGCATGGAACGATGTCACGGACTACGTCGAGGACAACAAGGACGACTGGCTCTCCACCGCAAAGAAGAACGCCAAGATCGCTAAGAAGCGCCTGGTGAAGGCCGCCGACAAGGCCCAGAAGCGCGCCGCCGAGGCCGCCGACGAGGCCCAAAAGCGTGGCGAGGAAGCCGCCAAGAACGGCAAGAAGTCCGCTCAAAAGCTGGCTAAGAAAGCCGATAAGCGCGCCAACAAGCTCAGCAAGCAGGCAGAAAAAGCCGCTAACAAGGCAGAAAAGAAGTTCTCCAAGAAGCTGGAGAAGCTGAGCTAAACTCTGAGCAGAAGATAGACCCAAGCATCCTGGGGCCGTTAACGGCCCCAGGATGTTTTTCGTCTGTCCCGCTCACGTCCTCCCCAGTACCACTTCACCACGAGAGCCCAACACGCAAAGTACAGCGGGGATACCACCACAGCCCAGACGGGTCTCTCGCGGATCCCACAGCCGGGATGGGAAACCACAGGGGCATCGTCCCTGGCGGCCCTGCCTCAGCTCTGCATTAACAGCCCCTTTGGCAAAGTACGATTGAGAATCAAGATATAAACGATGATCACCGTCATCTGTGTGAGCACGTAAAGAACATTCTTTCCGAGGGTTAGGTCAGCTTCGACGGTGAAGCCTTCAGAAATGTTAATGAGCTGGTGCGTAATAATGCACGGCCATAGACTGCCACCTCGGTAGACAATGGTGACAAAGAGAAAGCCAACGGCGATGGCGAAAACAACTTGCAGCAACGTAACCGTTAGTGACTGGCCACTTCCGTTCACGCTATTCACGATGTGCCCAATCCCAAATGTGACGCTGGAGACAACGATTGCCTGACGCAAGCTTTCCTCCGCCATTGCTCTGAATAGGAACCCACGAAAAATCAATTCTTCAAGAAAACCGACGCACGCCATAAGACAGATGTAGAAACCAGTTTCCACGACGGTGTACCGAAGACCAATACCATTCCATAGGGCGCCGCTTATCAGAATGAGGAGCGGAATGTAAAAGACAAAGCGCTTCGCCGACAACTGCGGACTGCGAATCCCGTAACGCTGGAAAAGTCCATGCCTGCGTAGAAACAAATACAGGATGATTGTTTGGGTTGCCGCAAACAGAGCACTGAAGGAGAATTTGATGCCAACCGTATCATTGAGAGAAAAGGCCAAGGATTGCAGGACACAGTAGATCGCAATCCAGGTGAGCGAGAAGAGCAACTCACTTTTGTCGTACAGTTTTTTCATTGTGGCCCTCCTGGGCAACAGATATTGCGCCATTAAAGACGCTGGATAATTGAGACGTGACAAATTCCTCTCTGTATTCCAGCAGATGGTTGGAAAGCAGGCTTGCATACCCGTGAGTAACCATGGCTAGGCTCATGAACACCGTTTTCGCTTGCTGAATGTCCAATGCGGTCTCTGTCTGCAGAGCGGAGAGCAACGGGGCAAGCTCGTCGCTGTCAAATGTTTCATTAAGACTTTGATGCGGAGAAAAAGCACTTTGGAAGAGGAAACGGAATAGGGGCGCCTCTTCTCTTGCAAAGCGAATATGGTTCATTCCGATGGACAGGAAAGGCGATCCGCTTTCGCCTCGTTGCCGTAGCAGGTATTCCGTGTGAAATTGGTCGGCACGTTCGTACACCGCTTCTTTGAGCAGGTCCATGGTTTGGAAGTGGTACATGACCGGCTGAGTGGAGCACCCCAATTCACTGGCAATGCGTCGCACATTCAACTGCTCTATGCCAGACTCACGCACGACCGCGAAGGCTGCATCGAGAATGTCCTCCCGCTTTACTTTAGGCTTTGGCGGCATGCTCATCCCCTTACATAACACTCGTTACATAACATCCATTATAGAACGAACGTCTATACGCGCAATTTCAGTTGCGCTACCGGCGCAGCACATAGTCAGCTGTGTTTCTTTTTCATCGTTAACAGCCCTCTTCATATTCTCTTTCCCCACGTTGCGCCCTCCCCCTTCTCGCGTCACCCACCATCGGTTCCCCGAGTTACATCGCACAACACATTCCCGTCTCGCTTGTCTCTCCCGGCATGAATTTATTCGAGCGGGAATGAATAACAATGGTGGCGCGTTCACCATAACGAACGCGTTGAAAAGTTGGGGTGAGGATCGCACATTGCCTTTGGCAGTTTTGGGTCGCAACATCTTCTCCCCCATGCAGGACGCAGCGCCCCGGAAATCGCCCATTGATCACTCGTTCATGCGCCCTCAGACAGAATTTTGGATGGCGGCATGCGCGCCACCGGTGGGACACGCTTCGCGCATGGAGGCAACCTGCTAAAACGTCAACTGCCTGTTGGCCTGACAGCACGTGGAGTATTCTAGGTCCCTTAACGTTATACGTGTCCATACGCAGCAGTACAGAAATTTTGGACAACCATCTGGAGGTTAATCACACGTGACTGACAATGATCGCCTCATTGATGACTCGATCGCAGCCGAACAGGAATACGTCGATGGACTGTTTCGGCGAATCGACGGCGACATTGACACGGCCAGGGCACGGCTTGAATCCGCCGTGAAGAAGCTCGACACCAACAGTCCCCTCGCCGAGGACCTTGTCCAACGTGAGGTAGAGGTAGCAACACTTGCCAAGCGTCTCGACCGCATGAATCTTGCGCAAGTTGGACTCGTCTTTGGTCGCATTGACATCGATGACAACGACCCCGAAACCCCTGTTCCCGGTAAAGACAAGCAGGATCGCCGGTACATCGGGCGATTGGGTGTCGATGCCCCCGAGGACCATTACCGCACCCTCCTACTGGATTGGCGCGCGCCGGCGGCACGCCCGTACTATCTCGCTACAACAGCTCAGCCCGAGGGCGTTCACGTTAGACGCCACATCCGGATGTCGTCTCGCGAGGTTACGGACATCACGGATGAGGTACTCAACGAGGACGCGCGAGCAGACCACCCCACGGCTAATCAGCTAGCGAGCGACACTGTTGCCGGTGAATCAGCTCTTTTTGAAGCACTCAATCGTGCGCGCACCGGTTACATGTCCGACATCGTGGAGACGATCCAGCGCGAACAGGACACCATTATCCGCGACCCTTCCCGCGGTGTCATGGTCGTGGAAGGTGGACCGGGTACGGGGAAGACAGCAGTTGCCCTGCACCGAGTCGCCTATCTGCTGTACACATGGCGAGATCAGCTCGCTAAAACAGGTGTCCTCCTCCTCGGTCCCAACACCACCTTCTTGGACTACATTTCTCGAGTTCTGCCCGAGCTTGGCGAAACGGGAGTGGTCCTCCGTACCGTCGGCACCTTGTACCCCGGCTTCACCCCGGTAGCCACCGAGACACTCCTGGGAAGGGAAATTAAGGGAAGCGAGGAGATGGTTCACATCCTCGCTGCCGCAGTGCAGCGTTACGAAGTGGTACCTGAGGAGTCAATCACCATCCAGCTAGACGGGGTGCGTGTAGATATCACTCCGGCGATGGTGAAGAAGTCTCGTACCCGCGCACGACGTTCCCGTAAGCCACACAACGAAGCACGTGGCATTTTCGCTGACCAGTTGGCCGAACTCACCGCAAATAGGCTCACCGAAATTATCGGCTCTGATCCTCTCGGGGGAGAAAACTTACTCTCAGCAGCCGACACAGCAGAGCTCACGGACGAGCTGCTCGAGGATCCACAGTTCATGTCTGTTGCTGACTCATTGTGGCCGGAACTTTCGCCCGAGGATGTACTTGCCGAAATGCTCAGCAACGAAGCAGTACTCAATGAGGTAGCTGGCGACTACGACGACGATACACACGACGGGTTGTTCCGCACTGATGGGTACGCCTGGACTGATTCCGATGCTGCTCTCGTCGACGAGCTTGCCCACCGCATTGGGGTACCGGATCCGGAGGAACAGCGGAAACGTGAAGAAAAGGAGTGGCAGCAGCAACTCGCGGAGGCACAGGAAGCTCTCGACGTGCTGCAATCCTCGGAGAATACGGACCTTGACGATGAGCTTGAAGCAGAAATTTTGTCCGCGCACGATGTCATCGATGCGGAGCAACTCGCCCGCCGCCAGCAGGAGACGGACAACCGCACAACAGTTGAGCGCGCCGCCGAAGATTACACGTGGGCATACGGCCATGTCGTCGTTGATGAGGCACAGGAACTCACCCCGATGGAGTGGCGGATGATTATGCGTCGTTCTCCTAACCGGTGGATGACCCTTGTCGGCGATACCGCGCAGACCTCGGCCCCAGCCGGCGTGGAAAGTTGGGAAGAAAGCTTGCAACCGTTCGTCGACAAGCGTTTCACCCTCCACCGCCTGACGGTCAACTACCGTACCCCGGCAGAGATCATGGAATATGCAAACGCCCTCCTGGAGAGCATCGACCCCGAGCAAGACCCTGCACGGGCAATTCGTTCTTCCGGTGAGCCTGTTCGGTTCCTCCCCTCAGGAACCGATCCCGAACAGGTTGCGTCCGAGTTCGCGGATGGACGCCTCGTACAGATCATCGACTCGGACAATGTCCACGACATCAAGGGACTCGAGTTTGACCATGTGATCCTCGTGGAGCCGAGCGCCATCATCGAGAATTCTCCCCAAGGACTGCAGGATCTCTACGTGGCCGCTACCCGCGCCACCCAGACCCTCACGATTATCGGCGAGCAGCGCTTTACTCGCCGGCATCCGAGGTGCAACGTTGACCTCCGGTAAGCCAGGCCACTCCTCCAGTAAGCGCTCTACTCCCCAGGCAAGCGTGCTACCCACCGGTGAGCATAAACCACGCTCCCTATTGGTGGGGTTCCGCCCCACTGGTGAGCTGGTTTGCGCGAGAAACACGAAACCCGCCGACCAAGAAGTAGGTCGGCGGGTGACAGCTATGCACGCCCCCTCCGAATATTAGAGCTACCAATATCAGAGGTAGCCCTCATTTCTGCGGATGCAGCTCGGAGCGCTAGCAAAGATCCGTTCGTGTCTTACTGAACGGTGTGGACGATCATGACGTCGCACTCGGACTGGCGGGCGACGTCTGCGGGCACAGAACCCAGCAGACGACCGGTCAGGGAGTTGATGCCACGGTTACCTACAACGAGCAGATCTGCTTCGTTCTCGTGAACGATCGCCATAAGAGCCTCAACTGGGGTGCCGGGCTTAATGGCGGTCTCAATGTTGGAGGCACCGACCTCCTCGGCGGTTGCGCGAGCAGTCTCAAGATTCTTGAGCGCCGGATCGTCACCCAAAACGGTCACGGAATCCTTGCGCAGAGTCTTGGTAGCCTGCTCTTCATTCTCGTAGTACGCGCAGCCGATGATCAGCTTTGCATCGAAGGATGCTGCGATCTGTGCAGCGCGCTTCACTGCGAGCAGTGAAGACTTTGAACCGTCAGTTCCCACAACGATGCTCTTATAAGCGGACATTCTGTACCTTCCGAATCTTCCACAAATTTGGTTTAATTGCCTGCATTCCAGACTACATGGTTGACTAAATGCCTGCTTCCTTTAGCCCCCTTAGCTCCTTTTCTAGGCTCACGATCTCATCGCGCAACCTGGCTGCAAGCTCGAAATTCAGCTCCCGGGCTGCTGCCCCCATCTGTGCGCGGAGATCCTTGATCAACTTTTCTACCTCATCCTGCGCCATCGTAGACACGTCGTAATCTTTCGCTACAACAGCATCTGCGCTGGGTGTCTCCCCTTCTTCGGCATCTTCATAGACGAGATCCAGAATGTCGGCGATTTTCTTACGCAGGGGTTGCGGGTCAATACCGTGTTCCTTGTTATATGCAATCTGCATCTCACGGCGACGCTCTGTCTCATCGATTGCCTGCTGCATGGAGTCCGTAATCGAATCGGCGTACATGTGCACCTCGCCCGAGACGTTGCGGGCCGCACGCCCGATTGTCTGAATGAGGGATTTCGTGGACCGAAGGAACCCTTCCTTATCGGCGTCGAGGATGGACACCAGCGAGACTTCGGGCAAGTCGAGCCCCTCGCGCAGCAGGTTAATGCCAACGAGAACGTCGTACTCTCCAAGGCGCAGTTTGCGCAGCAACTCAACACGCTGCAGGGTATCCACATCTGAGTGCATGTAGCGAACCCGCACTCCATTTTCCTGCAGGTACTCAGTGAGATCCTCCGCCATCTTCTTGGTCAACGTGGTGACAAGAACGCGCTCTTTCTTCTCAGCGCGCACCCGGATCTCATGGATGAGATCATCGATCTGTCCCTTGGTGGGCTTAACCACAATTTTCGGGTCGACGAGGCCAGTCGGACGAATGACCTGTTCAACGAACTCGCCGCCGGCCGCGGCAAGCTCATAATCGCCCGGAGTAGCTGACATGTACACTGTCTGCCCCTTGCGTTCCTCGAACTCCTCCCACGTCAGCGGGCGGTTATCTAGGGCGGAGGGAAGGCGGAAGCCAAACTCGACGAGGTTACGTTTGCGGGACGCATCCCCCTCATACATGCCACCGATCTGCGGGACAGTGACGTGAGACTCGTCGATAATCGTGAGAAAGTCTTCCGGGAAGTAATCAATCAGCGTCGGCGGCGGATCGCCCGCCTCACGGCCATCCATGTGCCTCGAATAGTTCTCGATACCGGAGCAGAATCCCATTTCCTCGATCATTTCAAGGTCATACTCCGTGCGCATGCGCAAACGTTGGGCTTCAAGCAGCTTGCCGCGGTTTTCGAAGGATGTAATCCGCTCCTCCAGCTCCTCCCGGATTTGCTCAATCGCCTTCTCCACACGCCCCTCTGAGGCGATGTAGTGCGTCGCCGGGAAGATACGAAGGACATCGACGTTGCGGATAATCTCGCCTGTCAGCGGATGGATGTAATAGAGCTGGTCAACCTCGTCGCCAAAGAACTCAACACGGACAGCAACCTCCTCGTAGGCAGGGATGATGTCCACTGTGTCCCCCTTGACACGGAATGCACCACGCTTCAGGTCATAATCGTTGCGCTCATATTGGATATCGACAAGCAGGCGGAGAAAACGGTCTCGGTCGATCTCCTCCCCTACCTCAATTTTTAGAGATCGATCAAGGTAGGACTGCGGGGTCCCCAGACCGTAAATACACGATACGGAACTCACCACGACAACATCTCGTCGTGACAGGAGCGCAGACGTAGCCGAGTGGCGAAGACGCTCCACATCCTCGTTGATGGAAGAATCCTTCTCGATGTATGTGTCCGTCTGCGCGATATACGCCTCTGGCTGGTAATAGTCGTAGTACGAGACGAAGTACTCTACCGCGTTATTCGGCAGCAGCTGGCGCAGCTCGTTGGCAAGCTGCGCTGCCAAGGTCTTGTTCGGTGCCATGACCAGTGTCGGCCGCTGCACCTGCTCAATCAGCCAGGCAGCCGTAGCAGACTTACCTGTGCCTGTCGCACCCATGAGCACGATGTCTTTTTCACCGCGCTGGATTCGCTCCGTCAGCTCCTTAATCGCTTTCGGCTGGTCACCCGCAGGCTCGTACTCAGAGATAACCTCAAAGGTTCCCTCACGGCGCTCGACCTCCTCCACAGGACGGAAATCAGAATGCGGTAAAACAGGGTGTTCCATAGGAAATGCCATACGTACAGTCTACGGTGATGCCAAAATCGCGGGCGCGAGCCAACCACCCGCTCTTCGTAGGCACCGCACAAGCACCGCCGCCGACCGCCCCCACCTGTAGCAGACCGCAGGCGATACCACCATGACTAGTGCCACTTGAGTCATTACAACGCAGTGCCAAAACGAACGGAAGAGAACTGGTAGCCGAATCGTCGTAAAGCCTTGAGAAGACTGCTGCGCTCCGGTCCGAAACGTGAATCCCGGCCGCGGCACCCATATGCGATAAATGCAATAGTCAGTGCAATAGTCGAGTATGGATGAATAGGGAAATGTAAGGATGACAGAAAGATGAGGAAGTGAGTAAAACCCTGGCGCTACGGCAAACGAAAACCACGTGATGGTTACATAGGTGTGCGGAAGTGAACACAAACTTATAGCATTTTTCGTTTCCGAGGCGTACCTGCGCGAATGGCTCAAGGTATAACCAGCCTGTTCAACATTTGTGGACACGCGCTAAAATTACGCCGTGACATCCATTATGCGATAAGTCAAAAACTTCCAGCTGTGTGCTTTACATCACACACCACGTTGGCAGGGCCATCCACGCCCGGCCAAGAGCCGCCGACCGAGGCGGCATTATTCCAGAAAGGTAAATGATGGCTGCAGACACATCAGATGCAGACCTCGTCGGGGTCGCAGGTGTCGCTTCGAAAAAGTCTCTGTACAAGCCCAAAAATCTCGTAACCGGTCCCCCACGTGAGGACAAGGCGTTCCTCGGTCACCCAGGTGGACTCCCCTGGATGCTACAGGTTGAAATGTGGGAACGATTTTCATGGTTCGGCATGCGAGCCATCCTCGTGTACTTCCTCACGGATACCATCGCCAACGGCGGCATGGGGCTTACAGACAATGCGGGCCAGGTGGTCATGGCCTCCTACGGTGCTGGCGTTCTCCTCATGACCATTCCCGGCGGCATCCTTGCCGACCGACTGTTAGGGCCATGGCTTTCAACACTATCTGGTGGTGCAGTCATTATGGGTGGCCACCTCGTCCTAGCGATCCCCACAGTTCCTACATCCTGGGTTGGCCTGGTCCTCATCGCAATTGGCACCGGCCTCATCAAGCCCAATCTCTCCACCGTCGTGGGCGGACTCTACGAGGAAGGCGATCCCAGGCGCGACCAAGGGTTCCTCTTCTTCTACATGTCGATCAATATCGGTTCCCTCTTCGCCCCTCTCATTACCGGTTTTCTCAAGGATCGTTACGGCTACCACGTAGGTTTCATCGCCGCCGCGATCGGCATGGCATTCGCACTCGTCGCCTTCGTGTACGGGCGAGGCAAGCTTCGTGAGTTCGCATTCAACATTCCCTACCCTATGCGCAAGGGCGAAGGTCGAAAGCTAGGCTTGGGAGCTATCGCGGTAGCCATAGGTTTCCTGGCGCTGGTCGGGCTGTGCACTGCCGTCTTCGGTGAGGTTACCTCCGGGATTGCGTACTCCCTCTTCCTGTTCGCGGTGGGCACGAGCCTTTTCTATTTCTTTACGATGTTTAGGTCTCCCCAGGTTACCGTCCACGAACGTGGGCATCTCATGGCGTTTATTCCCCTCTGGGTCGGCCAGGTTCTCTTCGTGATGATTTTCGAGCAAGCAGCCGGAAAAATGGCCACCTTCGCCAAGGACAATACGGACGGATCCATCGGTTCCCTGTTTACGCTCACTCCAGAGCAGTACCAGATGTTCAACCCGATTTTTGTCCTCATCTTTGCTCCCATCCTTGGCTGGATCTTTGCCAAGACGCAGGGCCACTTCCCCAACACTCCACAGAAATTTGCCCTGTCGGTTTTCATCATCGGACTCTCTGCACTTCTCATGGGCTTTGGCTTTAGCCAATGGCCCGGCGGCACCGGCGGGCTCTCCCCCTGGTGGTTCCTCGTTGCTGTGTTTGCCGTTCAGACCGTCGCCGAGGTGATGATGAATCCAATCGGGCTGTCTAGCGCAACCAAGCTCGCCCCGGTGAAGTTCGCGTCTCAGACAATGACCCTCTGGCTACTTGCAGCTGCGTGTGGCCAGGGTCTAGCGGCTGTCGTTATTGAACGCACCTCCGAGCTTGGCGATGTCGTGTTCTACTACGGTGTCGGCGGAGTCACCCTCGTTGTTGCGCTCGGTTTGTTCCTTATCTCTCCGTGGACACAGCGGCATATGGAAGATGTCGATCACCTCGAGCCACAGGAGCACGGTGACGCTGAGGCAGCACCTGGATCTACGACAGTGCAGACCACCCAGAAGTAATGCGGTACACCACCTCTTCGCCGTGGCGAGGGTTCGGATGCCCCACCCCCACTAATTGGACTCTCGAGTTCTCGGACTCGAGGGCCCTCCCCTTTGTGGGGTACAGCTCCTCCGCCCGACGTCTACAACAGACGGTGCACGTGCGTTCACGCAGCGAGTACGCTCCTGCGCATCCGCCTAGTCATCGCGAGGGAACAGGATCCGAGGCATCCCAACTATCGCGCTTTAGGTGCGCAGGCTGTCCCCGTCAGGTTCACGGGCTGTCACGCCAGATGCATGGGTTACCTCGGCAAACAACAACGCCAATGCTCTTCCCGACTATCTGTGGGGGCGGATCCCTCGGCTATTCCATCACTACTCTGTACATCTTCCAGTTGGTCATGCCGACTGCAAGAGAGACGGGAATGTCGCCCGCTTACCCGCCTTGCCGGAAAACGACGAATTGCTACCCTCAATGTGGGTTCCCACACGGAGGTCGAACGCAGAAGTACGCTTCAACAATCTCTGGCGAGGTCGATGACCACATGGAATCCGCTTGTCCCCTGTCCAGTGACAAAACTTTGGTGCAAACCACTTGCGCAACAAACTGGATTCGTTAAAGTTTAATCCATGACTCGTCAGCATCGACCTCGCATCGCTTCTGTACTTGCTACTACCGCTCTTTCTGCGGGACTTCTAGTACCTGTGGCACCCTGGAGTATCCCCACTGCGTCAGCAGCACCGTGCCAACCGGATAATGGCTCGTCAGCCATTAATATTTCTTCCCGCTTGTTCAACGGATCATCGCTTTCAAGTGGAATTTCGCAGTCTTCTGAATCGAGTCGGCAATACACTAAGGACGAGAACTACATTGGAAGTTCCAACCCCCCATTTCTCAAAGGACAACCAGGTGGCATGCCAATCCTCAAGGGGCATACGGGGGTAACCCAGCTGGTCACCGGGCCTGGCTCTCCAGATCGCACGGACCGAGTTTACGATGTCACTGGAACCGATCTGGGCATTGCCTATGATGACCAGAGGGGCAACACCATGCTCGTGTTGGGCGACACAATGGCGTGCAACTTTGCAGTGAATAATTGGCGGTCAAACGCTATTCTGCGCTCCCACGATTACACCTCCAGCGATGGGTTCACCATCCACGACGCCCTGGGCAAGAACGGGTACATGACCGGAGGCCACGCCACCGAGTTCATCCCCTCAATGAAGGTTCCTGGCATCGAGCACACAACTATCCCCACTGCAGGTATTGCCATCGGCGATACGCAGTACATCGATTACATGTCGGTGCGAAACTGGGACAAGCCCGGCAATTGGGTCACCAACTATGCGGCAACTGTTCGCTCGAACGACGGTGTTCACTGGACAATCGTGCCCGAGTCAATCCGTACAAACACGGATGCTCCAGCTGCGCTTAATTTCCTTCCTGGATTCCGCTCTGGCAACCAGAAAGCGCAGATGTCCGCGTTCGTTGAGAGCAATGGCTTTGTCTACCGTTTCTCCACTCCTTCAGGTAGAAACGGGGCTGCGATCCTCGGCCGTGCCCCCATTGGTCAGTTCCCTAACGAAGCGGCCTTCGAATATCTCACCCCTGACGGTTGGGTACCCGACCTGAATGCTGCTACTCCCGTCATTAATGATCAGGTCAGTGAGCTCTCCGTTGCGTGGAACGAGCACCTCCACAAGTTCATTGCCATGTACACCGATGGCAGGGGCCTCGTCATCCGCACTGCGGACGCTCTTGAAGGCCCGTGGTCCGAGAAAACGATGGTCGTAGATGTCGACACACTCTACGACCTATACGGTGGCTTCATGTTGCCCCACCAGAACGGGAGAGACCTCTACTACGTCCTGACCACGTGGTCCAACTACAACGTCATGCTCATGCGCACGAATCTGGATGCGCTTCTGGCCGAGCGCCCGAATGCAACGTGGGATGATGGGCTGACGAACGCCGGTACCGCAACCTACAAATAGCGATCCAGCATGCCAAGCGCGCTTCTGCTGAGGTACTCTCCAGCGGAGGCTAGCAACGCCACAGGATCCTCACTCTCATGCCGGCGATGCGCTTTTAGCACTCCGGAGTTGCGATTCTACGTGGACTGACTATTTGCTCTCCCGTGACAAAAGTTCAGCGATAACCTCCTGCACCTGGGCTTCCAGGTGCAGGAGGTCTTTGTTATTGTCCAGCACGTAATCAGCAACGGCCGCGCGCTCAGCATCTGTAGCCTGTTTGTTAATGCGAGCACGCGCATCGGCCGGGTCGAGTCCTCGCATCGTCACAAGCCTGTCGACACGCAGATCCGGATGGGCAACAACCACGACCACGGCATCACATTTCGCGTGAAAACCGGTCTCCACAAGCAGCGGCATATCGATAAGAACGGGATTGTGCTTTGGGTCTGCCGATGCAATCAGGCTGAGGGTGCGATTCCGGATGGCCGGGTGAGTAATGCTGTTTAACGCTTCGGTTGCCTCGTCACTTGCAAATGCCCGCTGTGCCAACAGCGTCCGGTTAAGTGGCGCTTCAGCATTCCCCGTGCGGATATCTTCGCCAAACCGTTTCACCAATTCCGCCATTACCTCGGGAGTCTCCACTTCCGTACGGGCGATGGCATCGGAATCAATGAGGGCGAAACCCGCATCCGCAAACATCGACGCTACCGTAGATTTCCCACTGCCGATTCCTCCGGTTAGCCCTACGAGCATAACGTAACCCTTCCTCTCATTGTCCACATCTCTTGAGTCAGTCGCGCAGCGCTGTTCATCCAACCACAAAAGGAGTCCCATACACCCTCAATCCTAAAAGTCAACGCCGATGTCAAGACAGCTTTTTGACGTTTCCCGGATAAGAAGGCCTAGGAAACCCGCGCTGCCCCTATTTTAGAACTGTTATGTCCCAGTAGTTTTTGGACACGGAGTCCAGATAGTTTCTGGAAACGGAATCCAAAAACCCACTAGACACCACAGAAGGCACCTAGAAGGCACCTAGAAGGCACCTAGAAGGCACCTAGAAGAGCAGTACAAGAACGGAGAAATCGAAGAAGCTACCTACAATAGTGAATTGGAGAGCATAGGTCTCGTTCCCGCTGATTTCGCGGATTCGATTTTTGAAGCATACAGAGCGTGCGATGAAGGCACATCCGTAACGATCAAGGATCGCACTGCCGCAGCCATGTTGTCTCTCCCTTCCTCCAACAGCCAACTTCAAAGAGAGCTCAAGGAGGATCTTTAACCGCTGTTCATCCAGCAGGATGGTCAGCTTGGGCCCGCGTCCATCGGAATCATAGTGGTCGGCATCCTACTCCTTGCCGGCGGTGGGGTCGCTGCATTCTGGCCACAGATCCAGGCTCTTCTACCGTCATTGCCCGGCATCGCATAATCCTCAAGGAGGGCACGGTAGTGACACCTGCCAGTTGATCAATGGTTTCGTCCTTCCCTCGGAATTCTAGGCACGATCCCAGGATCGCCTCCTATAGAGCGTATGACGCTCGTGGGCACCGTGATTGACTGTTTCCCTCACCGACTGAGGTCACGAGTGGTGAAGAGGTCCACCCTTGACACGCGGACCTGGGGGTTTGGTGGCGTGCTGGTGAGAACGTAACGGCCACTACCGCAGTTTCGAACGGGACTTCAACGGACAAATCATCCACGCCACCGTCCCCAGCAACGTCCAATCCACCGCCAGCACGAACGTCCCCCACCGAGAGGGCACTAACCTGTCCCAACTCGGATTCACGGTGAAAACGAGCTGTGCCAAATGGTAACCAGCTTAAAGCTATAGTCGCCACGTTCTTCTCAGAGGGGCGCACATTAGAAGATGGGATGCCGGGCGATCCACGCGGCCGCGAAGGCGACAAGAATGATGATGCCTATGAGTACCAGAAGAACCCATCGATAGATCCTAGGAAGTTCATGGTGGGGAATGGTAAGGGAATCCCTGTATGCAGGCCGTAGCGAGATGATGACAGACTTTTCTCTTAACGTTGCGTCCTGGACGCACGGTAAGGATCGCAGCGAGGGGACGTCGACGCGGTCTGCCTCATACACCTCGTACTCAATCCCCTCGTGGGTTGTCTCCGTGTAAGCCACGTTGGTGAGGCTACCAATGAGCGCAAGGATGTCCGCCTCCGCTACTTGTTTTGGCTTATTCACCTCACTGCGCTCCTCATTGCTCCTCACACTTGTACATCGTGACGGTGCCCTATGTTACCGCAGTTGTAGGAAATCATCTTCCGATAGCCCATTTCCACCAAAAGGGCTGTCGTCAACAAACAGAAAGCACGTACTCTATGCCCGCACAGAACATGGGTAAAGCCCGCAATCGTGCCTAGGCCTGCGATGGAGGGGCAAGACTGTGACTACGTGAGCGACCTTTGGGCTGCCGCCCCTAGATGGGTTTGTTCCTTCCGGAAACGACCAACCTGCATGTCAGGCAGCCCCCTTCTACCTGCCCTTGTCTTTGTTGCAACACAAAAATCCGGACCTCCTTTGGAGATCCGGATCCTCGTTGAACCGCATTTTAGCGGGTCATTATGTACGGCTGTAAAGCCTCACGTGGCTTAGTTGCCAGCGAGCTTCTCACGCAGTGCAGCGAGCTGCTCGTCGGAAGCGAGGGAACCCTCGGCAGCCGGAGCCTCGGTGCTGGTGTAGTTGCTCGCAACGTCTGCGCCACCCTTTTCGGAGCTTGCTGCCTCTGCAGCGGCGGCGCGGTTGCGCTCGATCTGAGCAGTGTGGAGCTCGAAGCGACGCTCGGACTCGGCGTAGCGAGCTTCCCATTCCTGGCGCTGCTCGTTGTAGCCCTCGAGCCACTCGTTGGTTTCTGCATCGAAGCCCTCGGGGAAGATGTAGTTGCCCTGCTCGTCGTAGGAGTCGGCCATGCCGTACTTCGAGGGGTCGAACTCTTCCGTGTAGTCCTCGTCAGCCTGCTTGAGGGAGAGGCTGATGCGACGACGCTCGAGGTCGATGTCGATAACCTTGACCATGATCTCCTGGCCAACGGACACGACCTGATCCGGAACCTCCACGTGGCGCTGAGCCAGCTCGGAGATGTGGACGAGGCCCTCGATGCCCTCCTCGACGCGAACAAACGCTCCGAACGGGACGAGCTTGGTGACCTTGCCGGGAACGATCTGGCCCACGGCGTGGGTGCGTGCGAAGACGCGCCACGGATCTTCCTGCGTTGCCTTGAGGGACAGCGAGACGCGCTCGCGGTCGAGATCGACATCGAGAACCTCGACGGTGACCTCGTCGCCCACGGAGACAACCTCGGACGGGTGATCGATGTGCTTCCAAGACAGCTCGGAGACGTGAACGAGGCCGTCCACACCGCCGAGGTCGACGAATGCACCGAAGTTGACGATGCTGGAGACAACGCCCTTGCGCACCTGGCCCTTTTGCAGCTGGTGGAGGAACTCGGAGCGAACCTCAGACTGGGTCTGCTCAAGCCATGCGCGGCGGGACAGAACAACGTTGTTGCGGTTCTTGTCCAGCTCAATGATCTTGGCCTCGATCTCCTGGCCGATGTACGGCTCGAGATCGCGAACGCGACGCATCTCAACGAGGGATGCAGGCAGGAAGCCACGGAGTCCGATGTCGAGGATGAGGCCACCCTTGACTACCTCGATGACGGTACCGGTAACCGGCTCGTCCTTCTCCTTGAGCTCCTCGATGGTGCCCCATGCGCGCTCGTACTGTGCACGCTTCTTGGACAGGAGGAGACGGCCTTCCTTGTCTTCCTTGGTGAGGACGAGGGCGTCAATCTGATCGCCAACCTCGACCACATCGTCGGGATCGACATCGTGCTTGATGGACAGCTCACGGGAGGGGATGACACCCTCAGTCTTGTATCCGATGTCGAGAAGAACCTCGTCGTTGTCAACCTTGACCACGGTGCCTTCAACGATGTCGCCATCGTTGAAGTACTTGATGGTCTCGTCGACTGCTGCGAGGAAGTCCTCAGCGGAGCCGATGTCGTTGACGGCTACCTGAGGGGTGTTGTTAGTGGGCATATGTATTGTTTGCTCCGAATTAGATAGGAAATCGAAATTGGACAGTTGCACCTCGTCTCGTGTTAGAGCAGGACAGACCCAACAATTCAGCACTTTTTAGGGCATCGCCTGAAAAGCGTGTTGACGTTGTATCTGCGACTCGCACACGATCCCGCACATCTTCGCTGGTTACCCTCCTATCTAGACAACCAGCAAAGGATGCGCATTGAGACGCTTCACCTAGGGTAGTGCACATATCCCCCGCTTGCAAATAAAATACGAGTATGCGCCTCGACGAATCTGATGCCCAACACGCCTCCCGCTCTTGGTGGGACGGGGATGCTGGCCGTTACCACAGGGAACACCAGGGCTACTTTGACACATTTTACTGGTGCCCCGAGCGAGTAACGGAAGAGGATGCCGATTTATTAGGTGATCTTACGGATCTTGACGTATTGGAGGTCGGTTGTGGTTCCGCTCCGTGTTCGCGGTGGCTTGCGCGCCGCCGGTCTCCTCACCTCCTCGTCGCTTTTGATTTGTCTGCGGGGATGCTCGCGCAGGCAGAGAGCAGCCTAAACCTCGTCCAGGCTGACGCGACGGCAATGCCGTTCGCTGACAATTCCTTCGACGTGGTGTTTTCCTCCTTCGGCGCAATTCCCTTCGTCGCTCACCCGGAGACAGTGATGCAGGAAGCTGCCCGGGTTCTCCGTCCCGGAGGCCGTTTTGTTTTCTCCGTTAACCACCCAATGAGGTGGATCTTCCCTGATGATCCCGGCCCGGCCGGGCTCGTTGCGCAGATTAGCTATTTCGACCGCTCCCCCTACGTCGAAACCGAGGATGGCACAGTCACCTATGTAGAAACGCACCGCACTATCGGGGATCGAGTGAGAGATCTTGTAGCGGCGAACTTTCGTATCGATAGCATTGTCGAGCCGGAGTGGCCGGACGATCTCACCGAAAATTGGGGACAGTGGTCGCCTTTACGAGGCCGCATTTTCCCCGGCTCGATTATTTTCTGCTCAACCTACGCGCCCTAAACGGTGCCGGGAGACATCAGTCTCTCAGCATTGTTCCACGCCGCCAGTGCGCAGGCTCCGATCCTTCCTTGGTGCAGACCTTTCGTTCCCAAGTTTTCATTTTTCTTTCATGTTTCCGTTTTTGGTTCGGGTTCTTCGGATTAGGTTTTCTAACTTGTCGACGCCTGTGGTTGAGCATTGCGCGAATGGTGACCCATTGCGCGAAAGGTGGCCCATTGCGCAAGAGGTAGCCCACTGCGCAAAAGGTAGCTCATCACGCGGCGCACTACTCTAATTCTGAATGACCCAGCAACCGTCGACTCGGGCAAAGCGCATTCGATCGTGCAGATCCTGCTCGCCTTTCCGGCCGGTAGCTGTCAGGTTCAGGAGGTCAGTCTCAATCGGATAGGAACGCTTGTCGACGTTAATTGCACCATCTTCAAAAATCACCATACGAGCACGGGGAAATACCGCTCGAAGAATGATGTCATGGTTTGGCGCATCGGAAATGTATTCAATCATGTGTCGCTGCACTGTCTCGCCCGACCGGGACGGTGACACGAGAGCGAAGAGTACTACGGCAAGAACGGCGATGGCAGCCAATGCTATGACGACGAGAATCATGACTAATGCGCCGCCTCGTCCCAATTCGTCCCGTGCCCAGTGGATACCTCTAACGGCACACGCAGGGAGATCGCACCGTCCATCTCCTCGGACACGATCCGCGAAACCTCCTCAAGCTCACCCGGAGCCACTTCAAGGACGAGTTCATCATGCACCTGTAGCAACACTCTGGATTTCAAACTATCAAGGCGCCGGTTAACCCTCACCATGGCCACCTTGATGATGTCGGCTGCCGTGCCTTGAATCGGTGCGTTCAGCGCCGCGCGCTCGGCGTTTTCACGTGCTATCCGATTGGTGGAAGTGAGCTCGGGAAGGTATCGACGACGCCCGAAGAGCGTGGAAGTATACCCGTCTTTGCGGGCTTCATCCACCACCGAGCGGAGGTAATTTTTCACCCCACCAAAGCGCTCAAAGTAGCTATCCATGATGGATTTCGCCTCACCTTGGGGGATGTCTAGCTGAGCTGCAAGCCCATAGGAACTCAATCCGTAGGCGAGGCCGTAGCTCATTGCTTTTACTCGGCGGCGAAGCTCCGGGGTCACCTCATCAATCCCCACATCAAACACTTTGGAACCCACGTAATTGTGCAGATCCTCACCGTCCTTGTACGCCTGGATCAGGCCGGCATCCTCAGACACGTGAGCCATGACGCGCATCTCGATCTGAGAGTAATCCGCAGTAAGCAGGGTTTCGAAGCCCTCGCCGACGACAAAGGCGGAGCGGATCTTCTTGCCAGCGTCCGTCCGTACCGGAATGTTCTGAAGGTTCGGATCCGTGGAGGAGAGGCGCCCAGTTGATGCCACGGTTTGCTTGAACGTCGTGTGAATACGTCCATCCCCGCCGACACTGCGGATGAGACCCTCCAACGTGGATTTCATCTTCGAGTACTCCCGGTGCGCCAGAAGGTGCTGCAAGAACGGATGATCGGTCTTCTTTGCCAGCGCCTCGATTTCCTTGGCAGCAGTGGAATACCCCGTCTTCGTCTTCTTCGTCTTCGGCAGATCGAAGGTCTCAAAAAGAACCACCTGCAACTGCTTAGGGCTAGAAAGGTTCAGAGAGGGATCACCAGCGAGGTCTCGCGCTGCTTCCTCCTCCTGAGCGACGAGGTCGACGAAACCATCCAGCTGTTCCTCCAGCGTATGCGTGTCTACCGCGATACCAGTGTCTTCCATGGCCGCCAGAATGGTGATGAGAGGAATCTCCAGGTCGGTGTACAGCTCGAGAGATTCAATATCTGAAAGTTCGTCAGTCAGCCGTGGGACCAGCTCTAAAACTGCCATAGCCTCAATAAGAAGGGGCTCCGAGGGAGAATCATCCAGAAGCGACAGCTGCCCATCGGACTGCGGGAGCTGTTTTTGCAGGTGACGCTGGTAGACATCGGCGATCTCGTAAGTGCGCTGCCCAGGACGCAACAGATAACCAGCGATGGCCGTATCATGTGCAATTCCACCGAGAGTGAAACCACGGGAAATAAGCTTGTGATACGTCCGCTTTGCAAAATGCAAAAACTTGGGATCGTCGGAACTAACCCACTCAGCGAAGGCATCCCTTTCCTTGCCTTCGAGCGCAGAAAAATCCACCGTCTGGGAGGTGTAATCCGTAGCCACAAGAACAGCGAAGGTGCAATCTCCTTGGCTGGGTTTGGGGTCGCCGTCAACCGCCATGGCGATACCGGCATCCCTGTTCCTTGTGAGCCACTCAGGCAGAGCCTCAGAGGCCTCGGTAACCTCCGGTGCATTGACGGTGGCTTCGGGTTCCGGACTATCCTCCCCCAGAGCTTGCAGTACGCGCTCGCGCAGATTTACGCCGAATTGAAGCTCGTCGAAGCGGTTGGAGATTTCAGTGACATCGGCATCTCCCCGCTCCAGCTGTAGAGGTGAGACCTCGAGTGGGAGGTCCTTCACCATCTCCGTCAGCTTACGGTTGATCGCTACCTGATCCACGCGTTCACGCAGCGCGTCACCGACCTTACCTTTGATCTCATCGACATGTGCAAGGAGATTGCCCAGGGTCTCGTACTTTTTGATCCATTTGGTCGCGGTCTTCTCACCAACACCTGGAATCTTGGGCAAGTTGTCGCTGGGGTCCCCTCTCAGAGCCGCAAAATCTGGGTACTGGGTAGGCGTGAGGTCGTACTTCTTTTCCACGGCGGCGGGTGTCATACGGTTCAGTGTGGACACGCCACGTGTGGGGTACAGCACGGTGACATCATCGTTTACCAGTTGGAAGGAGTCCCGGTCTCCCGTCACAATGAGGGTCTTCATCCCCTGTTTCGTCGCTGCGGTGGCGAGTGTAGCGATGACATCGTCAGCCTCGTAGCCCGGCTTCTCCACAGTAGTGACACCCATAGCGTGGAGAATGTCCTTGAGGATTTCCACCTGCCCCTTGAATTCCTCAGGGGTTGGTGCGCGCTGAGCCTTGTACTCGGGGAATAACTCGTTGCGGAACGTCTCTCTCGCGACATCGAAGGCAACCGCCAGGTGGGTTGGCTCTTCGCTTGTCAGAATGTTGACAAACATGGACAAAAATCCATATACCGCGTTTGTGTGTTGCCCGCCTGTGGTGGAGAAGTTCTCCGCCGGCAGCGCATAAAACGCGCGGAATGCCATGGAGTGGCCGTCGATAAGCAGGAGAGTTTTTTCAGTTCCGTCAGTCACGTTACCCACTCTAGCGCGACGGGTCTAGGAAAATGGCAGCTGGATCTTGGGTAGCTGTGGAAGCTGCGGAAATCCCTGCGTCCATACTGCGTATGCACCGACGAGTCCGAGGAGGACCAACACGCTAACGAAGAGGGCCTTTCCGACGGCGAATGCCTGGAGCCCGCGCGCCGATTGCCTAAGAACTTCCTGTTGGTCCGCCGTGGCTCCGGATTCTGCGAGGAGACGGCTGACGGTGTCCTGATTCATGAGTGCGTCGGTTGGCCAGAAACGAGGATCGAAGAACACGGCGGTTTCATCCCCATAGCTGACTTTATCTCCCCAGTAGAACAGATCCGGTTTATCGCTCGATGTCGTGCTCGAAACGGCGTCGGGGGAAAAATGAGACGCCACTTTGTCGGAAGCCACAGAAGCACTGGCCCGATCATCCGGCTGTGGGCCGTGTGCGTCTCCCGCCCACGCCGGTGAAATGAGACCGAACAAAACGCAACCGACAGTCACGAACGTTGCACCCATTTTCTGCATGTGCTGCAGTCCTCCTCGGCGCCACTGTGCGCACGTACTAGCGATTTCCTTTAGCCGTGGTTTGTGGTTTAGTATATTTCCTCGAGGCCGACATGGCGGAATTGGCAGACGCACTGCACTCAAAATGCAGCGCCCTTGCGGGCGTCCGGGTTCGACTCCCGGTGTCGGCACATCGCACGAAGAGACCACTTGGTTCCTACGAATCAGGTGGTCTCTTTTTACGTCGTACCTGGGGCACCGGGTTAAGAAGCTAAGAGGTGCCAACAGTCTCATTAGGGGTTAAGGGATCGATGACGGTCGCTGGTTAATCCAAGCGTATTCCCTTCTTTTCCTTGGTAAACAGGTACGTTATCGCACCGATAAATAGACACGCGCCGTAGAAGGTGAAGGCCGGTCTAATCACGCTCAGAGTCATGTCGCCGGCGACTGCCTGGCTTCCGATAAGCCAGCCGAGAAGTGCGGGCCCCACGATCTTGGCGGTCGCGCCGAGACCGTATCCAAGACCAAGCCCCGTTGAACGGATGGGCGTGGGAAACTGCTCGGCACCGTGGGAGTTGAGGATACCGAAAGCCCCATCGCCGAACATGAGGATGATACTCACCGCAACGAAGAACTGAGGGCCGTCCCCCGGAGCGTCGGAAAGCGCAGCGAGTACACAGCCACCGGTGGCGATAAGCCCCCAGATAAAGAGAACGAGCTTGCGACCGATGATATCGGCGAGGTAGGCGGCACCAAGACGCCCGAGGATATCCAGGAACGATGCGAGCATAAACATCGAGGCAATCGTGCCCACCGAATAGCCGAACCCGTCTTTCAAGAGCGTCTGCCCCCAGGATTGGACAGTCGTCGCTCCGAGGATAAACGAGAACGTGCCCAGCACCACCAGGATGAGCGAGAACCAGTGCTTGGAGAGCAGGAGTCTGTAGGAACCGGCCTGTGCACGCTTTTGTGCAGGGCGTGCGGGGGAGTCAGTCGAGATCGGCGGTAGGTAACCGACCTCCGCAACATCGATTTCCATCGCCCACGCAAGAGCACCCCGGGCCTCATGAACCCTGCCACGCATATGCAGATAACGCGGCGACTCAGGAACCCGGGCGAGCCAGAACAGGAGGAAGATGGGGATGCATCCAAGGACGATGAGGATTCTCCAGTCTTCACCAGCGGCTTTCTGCGCCACGGAACCGAGAAACAGACCCGCCGGGATAAAAATACTGCCAAGACCGGCAAGAAGCCCTCGTTTTGAAGTTGGGACAAATTCCTGAATGTACGGAATGGACGAGATATTCAGCCCGCCGACACCGATGCCCACACCGATACGCAACAGACCGAGAAGAGCCCAACCATGATCGGGAACGACGAGCGTGAGCCCCGTACAGGTGACAAATAGAATAACGCACCACATGTAGGAGCGTTTACGTCCGAGGGAATCGGCTAGCCTCCCCCACACGATCGCGCCGAGCACGTTGCCGAGGCCTGCGCACGCAAGGATGTACCCGGCTTCCATCCCCGTCAACTCCCATGGCCCGGTAAGAAGGGCGACGACGAAGCCGATGAGAAACATGTCGAAATATTCGGCCAGATTGCCGACAACAACGAGTCCGATGAGGGACTTTTGGTGACGAGTGAGCGGGCGCGAATCGAGCTGATCGTAGGCTGACAGCCCGGCCGATGCATTAGTCAATGGTGTTTCCTTTACTATTTCGACGTACGGGAATAATTGCGGGTCGCCCTGCTATTTCGGAAACGGCGACAGTCGCACCGTACTCGCGCGAGATCGTCTCCTCTGTGAGGATCTCTTCTGCAGAGCCCACCTTTTGCAGTCGACCTTTTGCGATGAGCGCTAGGCGGTCTCCATATTGGGCAGCCAGCGGAAGATCATGAACGGTGGCAATCACTGTTAGCCTGCGCGCGTCCGGTCCCTGATCAGACAGTGAACGTTCCACCCGCGTCTTATCCACCAACTCCAGGACGTGCTGTGCGTGGCCAATATCCAAGGCGCTTGTCGGCTCATCCAGGAGGAGAACTTCCGGCTCTTGGGTGAACGCCCGTGCCAAAGCCACAATCTGTTGCTGGCCACCGCTGAGATTTGCTACGTCCCTCGCTGCAAGGGAATTGATTCCCAGTTGGTTGAGCGTGCGAGCCACGATGTCGTTGTCGTACGCACGCGTGGTGGAATGCGGGTAGCGCCCCAAACGGACATACTCGCGCACTGTCATTCCTGCTGGAACCACAGGCTGCTGTGGCAAAAGCGCAACTTTGCGGGCAAAATCCCGTGCACGCGCCTTCCTCGGGACTAACCCCGCGACGCGCACAGCACCTGTGAAAGGTACGAGCCCGCACAGAGCAGAGATAAACGTAGTTTTCCCGGATCCGTTGGGCCCGATAACTGTAAGCCACTCCCCCGCGGGGACAGTCAACGTAAGATCAGCAAGGCTCGGCTCCGACGAACCGCGATAGCGGACAACAAGATCCTCGACCACAATGGCATTCTCACTCATCACCTGACTCCCCCACGCGCAGCCTTGATCAGTAGGAAAAGGAAAAATGGTGCACCAATAAAGGCTGTGACCACGCCAACGGGCAGTTCCTGTGGCGCGAGAATGCTCCGCGCAATCGTGTCAGCGGCAAGCAGAAATCCAGCGCCAGCCACAATAGTTAATGGCAACAGGAACCCGTGTCCCGGACCAACCATGAGGCGCAACATGTGTGGCACCACAATTCCCACGAACCCGATGAGGCCGGAGATGCTGACAACTGCCGACGTTGCTAGCGTCGCCACTGCAATGAGCACTACTCGCGCAAGCTGGACGTTTATCCCGAGAGTCTGGGCTTCGGCTTCCCCCAATGTCAGGACATCCAGCGCCTTGCTTGCCGCGAGAATGGCACACCAGCAGGGAACAACAACGCACAAAACAGTGGCGATGTCTTTCCAACCGGCTCGCCCAAGGTTACCGAGCAACCAAACGTAGACCCCCTCTAACTTTTTCAAGTCCCGAATTTGCAGGTAGCTTTGCACTGCGCCAGCGAAAGCCGACACGGCTACCCCTGCGAGGACGATCACTGTCGGGTGTGAACCGGCGCCTGTGGCAACCAAGAAGGCGATGCCAACCGCCGCCATACCACCGACGAACGCTGCAGGAATCACACCGGCGCTGGATGCCCCCGCCATCATCGCAGCGGTAACGCCCAGGCTGGCACCCGAAGATACACCCAAGAAGTAGGGATCCGCCAAAGGGTTGCGGAATAGTGTTTGAAACACAGCACCGGAAACTGCGAGTGTAGCCCCGACGATAAGGGCATTGACCACGCGTGGAAGACGGATCTGAGTGATCACCGCGAGGTCCCTCTCGTTGAGGGCAGCCGCCCCCGTCACATGGGATACGAGATCGCCAAACCCGATCCCGAGGGCACCAGAAGAGGTGGCAGCAATAGCTGCTATACACAGCAGCACCACTGCCACCGCCATAACCAAAACCTTGCGAGTTCGCACGATATGTGAGGTTACCTGTTCTTCCTTCGCTGCAATGCTCACCGCCCCGTGCACCGCATCAATCAACCCCTCGCCCAGTTCCATTCTGATCTCTAGGCGCACGTCTCTGATCTCTAGACGCGCGTCGGTCGCACCGGAAATCGACTCGATAAAATGCGGGACAGGCCGGATAGTACCTGCACGATGAGCTCTACTTACAAGCTATCTGCGATCTGCTGAACAAACTCCGGAAGGCGTGGACCCCAGCGGGAGGCGAGATCCTCATCCAGCGGAATGATCCGCCCCTCTTTCACCGCAGTGATGGACTGCCAGCCGGGACGGGCAGCGACCTGTTCAGGCGTAAGCTGCTCAGACGTGTGGTCGACGAGGAAAATGTAATCCGGGTTGGACGCAATGATGGACTCTTCGGTCAGCTGGGGGTAACCGCTGGCATCGTCCGGCGCGATGGAAGTGAGCCCGAACTGGCCGTACACGTCACCTAAGAACGTGTTGTTCGAGACTGTGTAATAGTCGATGGTCACCTCGTGAAAGTACGTCTTACCCTCGCCCTTCTTGGCTGCTTTTTCAACGGTGTCGCTAATCTTCGCCTTCATATCAGCGGCGACTGCGTCCGCTTCCTCGGCGTGGCCGGTAGCCACTCCGAGCCTTTCTACTTGTTCGTAGGCACCGTTCACCGTCGTCGGTGGCAGCATGACAAGCACAGGAACGCCCACCGCTGTAAGCCCAGACACTAATTCTGCTGCATCGAAGGACACAACGACCAGATCCGGGTCGTAGGTCAGCAAGGCCTCAGCATTCGTGCTGCGCCCACTTAGCCCCTCCTCGTTTGGGGCTTCTTCTGGGTAGGTGGAATACTTGTCCGCCGCCACCACAGCATCCCCTGCACCGATGGCGTACAGGGTCTCGGTAGCACTGGCGCTGAGAGACACGATACGGTTGGGCTTCTCCTTGACTGCCACATCCCCGCCAGTGTCGCTGGGGATCGAAACAGGAAATTCCCCGCCGGCAGAAGAACGGGACGTTGCTGAGGATTCAGATGTGTGAGAATCGCTTGCGGTGGGCCCCGAACAACCCGCAAGGACCAAAGTAAGGATGCTCAGGCTTGCAAGGAGGATCGCCACAAGCGTCACCTTACTACGTCCCTCGGCAGAGGATAGAGATCCAACGAATCTTTCCACAGCAACATTCCTTTCCGCGTTATGCGTCCACGCTCAATGTTTTCCTCTAGATAGTGTAAGTCGCCATACGTTCGAACAGAAACAGTGACTTCGACACATTTTCTTGCACTCAACCGTATATTCACTACGAAGAGGGCCACGCTAAATAACCTCTCTAGGCTGTTCAGGGCACAATTTTCTGCAGAGTTGGCAAATGTATAAACATTTGATACAGTTATGCGCATGAAAAGTTGGGTTAAAGGTACAGCAGTGGCTGGCATCATCGCGATGTCCACCACACTTACCGGATGCGTGGTCAATGATGAGGGAGGTCACCCCGAGGGCTGGACACCCGTTGAGGTGGAGACTGTTCCCGAAATCGCCGCAATGGTTCCAGAAGAGGTCGCCGCAGATGGCATCCTTCTCTACGGAACTAACCCGCCGTTTCCCCCCATGGAGTTCAAGAATTCCGCCGGTGAAATCATCGGTTCCGATATCGACTTGGCCGCGGCCGTCGCTAAGGTAATGGGGCTTGAGGCTAAGCCTGTGGAGCAGGAGTTTCCGATGATTCTCCCGGCGATCAGTGCTGGCACTGTGGAATTCGGCGCGGCTGGTTTTACTGATTCCGAGGAGCGACGAAAGAACTACGACTTCGTGGACTACCTCGTTGCCGGTATCCAGTGGTCCCAGCAGCCCGGCGGTAACGTCGATCCGGACAACGCCTGCGGACTCACCGTTGCCGTCCAGCGCGGTACGGTCTCCGACACCGACGATGTCGATCGTCGCTCCGAGGAGTGCGTGACCCAGGGCAAACCCGCAATTCACAAACTGGCGTACGACTCTTCCGATACCGCAGCAAACGCGCTTGTGCTCGGCCGTGTCGATGCCTTCTCTGCTGACGCACCTGTCAATGCCTACGCCGTCGCGCGAGCTGGCGGTCGGATGGAGCTTGTTGGCGATATCTACGACGCTGCCTACTACGGCTGGCCAGTGAAGAAGGGCTCCGATCTCGCCCCAGCACTAGCCAAAGCTCTCGAATATCTCATTGAAAACGGCTATTACGAGCAAATCATGGGCCAATGGAATCTGAACGATACGTTCATCGATGAGGCAAAGATCAACGGCGAGCCACTCGCTTCAGCCCCACATACAACGAAGAATTCACAGCAAAGCTAGGGAAAAGCAATGAACGAACCAAAACCAATCGAAGCTAAACCGTTGCGGCGCCCCTGGCGGTGGGTGTTCGCCACTATTCTTCTCATCCTTTTCGCCCTGTTCGTCTTCAGCGCCGCGCGCAACGAAGCGTATGGGTGGGATACGTACTTCCAGTACCTCCTGGATAAACGCATCGCTATAGCGTCACTGCACACCATTGCGCTGACTATTATCGCCATGGTGATCGGTGTCGTGCTCGGCGCGATCCTCGCTGTGCTCCGAATGTCCCCGAACCCGGTGCTCAGTGGCCTTTCGTGGATCTACTTGTGGATCTTCCGTGGAACACCGATTTACGTGCAGTTGGTCTTCTGGGGTCTTCTGGGCTCCATTTACCAGACAATCAATCTCGGATTCGCAGAGTTCGACCTTCAGGGTTTCCTCTCCAATATGTTCCTTCTCGCGTGCCTCGGCCTCGGACTCAATGAGGCCGCCTACATGGCAGAGGTCGTCCGCGCAGGTTTGCAGGCTGTTCCTGAGGGCCAGTACGAAGCGTCCAAGGCGCTGGGCATGAGCTGGTGGCAGACGATGAAGCGCACTGTGCTCCCGCAGGCCATGCGGATTATTATTCCCCCGACGGGCAACGAGCTAATCTCCATGCTGAAGACCACATCCCTCGTGGTCGCCGTCCCGTACACCTATGAGCTGTACGGTAAGGCAACGGATATCTCCTACTCCCTGTTTGAACCGGTGCCGCTCCTTCTCGTTGCAGCAACGTGGTACATCGCCATTACTTCCGTACTGATGATTGCCCAGAGCTACCTGGAGAAGTACTACGAGCGCGGTGCAACCCGTGAGCTCAGCTCCCGCCAGCTCGCTGCCCTGGCAGATGCTGAAGGCAAACTCCCTGGCAACGTGATTATCAAGGACTAAAAGGAACTGCACCATGACTTTAATGATTGACGCTCAGCAAGTAGTCAAGGACTTTGGCAACCTTCACGTGCTCAAGGGTATTGACCTGCAGGTTCCCACAGGCACTGTGACCACACTTATCGGTCCTTCGGGATCGGGTAAGTCCACATTCCTCCGCTGTTGCAACCACCTTGAAAAGGTGACCGCCGGCAGGCTCTACATCGATGGGCAGATCATCGGTTACAAGGAAAAGAACGGCACCCTGTACGAGATCACGGAGAAGGAAGCAGCCGCTCAGCGTGCCGGCATCGGTATGGTTTTCCAGAACTTCAACCTGTTCCCCCACCGCACCGCTGTGGAAAATATCATGGAAGCGCCCATGGTGGTCAAGGGTGTTTCTGAGGACGAGGCCAAGCAGCAAGCTATGGAGCTTCTCGACATCGTCGGTCTCGCCCACAAGGCCACGGCCTACCCGGCTCAGCTTTCCGGAGGGCAGCAGCAGCGCGTGGCGATCGCCCGCGCGGTGGCGATGAAGCCGAAGCTGATGCTGTTCGACGAACCGACCTCAGCTCTCGACCCCGAGCTCGTAGGTGAGGTACTCAACGTGATGAAGAAGCTCGCCGCCGACGGCATGACCATGCTCGTCGTCACCCACGAAATGGGGTTCGCCCGGGAGGTGGCCGATCAGGTCGTGTTCATGGCTGATGGAGTAGTCGTTGAAAAGGGCTCCCCCTCCGAGGTCATTGACCACCCACAGCACGAGCGGACCCAGCAGTTCCTCTCCACCCTTTTGAAGTAAATCCGCTCACGTACGCGCAGGATTCAGAGGGCTTTCGTCTCCCTGGAGTCAGAGGGTTCTCGTCTCCCCCGCTTCACGCGCATCAACAACCCCGCCACACAGCGTTTAGCACCTATGGGGCGGGGTTGTGCGTTGTGCGATTCCCAGCGAGCTGACCTGCCTTCGTGCGCCTGCTGGCCCATCTGACGCATCCCGGAGCGGGACAGTTGGCATCCCTCTCGCCGGACGACACCCCCGCCCGGCAGTCGTTTGGGTTCGCGTTCATCACCCCACCGAGAACAACCTGAGTAGTGTTGAGCGATCTTTTCGCGCCCAGCGGATGGTAGCTGAGCCTACAACTCCCCGCGTTTGCGCTCTAGCGCAGCGATAACATTATCCGGAAGCATTCCTGTCACATCACCACCGAGAAGAGCTACCTCCTTGGCAATTGACGAGGAAATGTACCCGTAAGCGGGCGTAGTCAAGAGAAAAAACGTCTCTACACCTGTCAGTTTGCTGTTTGCCTGAGCCATCGGCTTTTCATACTCGTAGTCCAGGCCTGAGCGCAAACCTTTCACCATCGCGGTGATGTCGTGCGTTGTGGTGTAGTCCACGAGGAGCCCCTCCCAGTGGTCCACGGTCACGTTGGGGAGCTCGTGAACGCACTCGCGGATCAGGTTCATCCGCTCCTCTGGGGTAAACATCGCCTTCTTCGACTTATTCACCGTAACCAGAACGACGACGTGGTCGAACTGGGCCGCAGCTCTCTTTATGATGTCCAGGTGCCCAAGTGTCACCGGGTCGAACGACCCCGGGCAGCACACGGTAGTCATAGAACGGCTTATCCTTCCGTCTTGTGGTACACAGCCATATCGAAACGAGTCGTGCCGTACGTCCGCTTCTTTAGTTTCTGGGTCGTGGGGTGGAAATCATCCGGCCACGTTGGCTCAGGCGAGTCAGTTGAACGCTCAAAAACGACAACTGCCTCGTCACGAAGCAATGGACGAAGTGCCTCTACAATCTCGTCGACTGTCTCAGGTGCGAGATCATAGGGAGGATCAGCGAGCACCATATCGAAATGCTCCCGCGGCGCGGAAGCGACATAGGTAGAAGCCTTCGTCTCTTCAACAAACACACCGTTGATACCGACAGCTTTCGCATTGTCTCGGCAGATGGCGGCGGCTTTGGGATTCGACTCCACGAGCACGACCATCTCCGCACCTCGTGATGCGGCTTCCAAGCCGAGAGCCCCGGAACCTGCAAATAGGTCGAGGACACGTCGGTGAGCGAAACCGAAGCGCACGTCGAGGGAAGAAAACAGCCCCTCTTTAGCACGGTCGCTCGTAGGGCGCGTACCCTCCTCAGGAACTTTTAGCTTCCTGCTGCGCGCTAGACCAGCGATAATCCGTGCCATCTACGCACCTTCGCCTTCGCTGAGGGTCAGAAGCACGTCCCCACCGGACACATCCGAGTAATCCGCTACGTGAATCGAGGAGATGACGCCGGGCCCCGGCGCGACAATGGGTGCCTCCAGTTTGACTGCTTCCACAGAGGCGAGTGTGTCCCCCACCTTCACGGTCTGTCCTTCGGTCACACTGAAGTGCACGATACCGGCAAATGGTGCGCAAATTTCCATGGCGCTAAGTCTAATCGGTCACACGCCGAAGCGCGGAACCGCTAGGACTTCTCCAAATATTCGGCGACATTGGAGCCGATATCTGCGACGAGTTCCTCTGCCAGAATGCGATCCGCGTGGACAAGCTCGTCGGCGTGTTTGTTTGCGTGCTCGATGAGTTCGCCGTCACGGGCAAAGCTCAGCAACCGTACCTGTTTCCGACTGCCGGACTGTGATGTGCCAATTATGTCGCCTTCTTGCCTGGTTTCCAGGTCGAGTGTGGCCAAGGTGTAGCCGTCATTTGTGTTAGCGATAGCGCATAACCGGGCATATTGCTCGGAATCGGGTAGCGCAAGAGTGTGGAAAAGACACCACGATTCATATCCTCCACGCCCGATACGGCCTCGCAACTGATGAAGCTGGCTCACCCCAAAGTTCTCTGATTCTCTCACCATCATGATGGTGGCGTTGGGCACGTCGATGCCGACCTCGATGACCGTAGTTGAGACAAGGATGTCGATCTGACCCTTGCCGAAGGCAGTCATGATTTCCTCTTTATCGTCCGGATGGAGCTTGCCGTGGAGGAGTGCAACGGCTAGATCTGGGTAAATCTGCCCTTCTAAGAGCTCATACACCTCTTCGACGCCTCCTGGCCCGTCGATCCTAGGGCAGACGATGAAAGCTTGGTGGCCCTGTTGGACTTCCTCCCGGATGCGTTCCCACGCACGGTTCATCCACGCATCGTTGCCCTCGAATACGACAGCAGAGCGTATCGGTTTTCGTCCACCAGGAAGTTCTGTGAGAAGGGAGACCTCCAAATCTCCAAAAGCGGTAATCGCGATAGTACGGGGAATCGGTGTTGCTGTCATAGCGAGCAGATGCGGAGTAATGCCGTTAGTCCCCCTGTTCCGCAGCATATCGCGCTGCTCCACACCAAAGCGGTGCTGCTCATCCACGATCACCATGCCGAGATCGAAGAACTCGACCGTATCTTGGATAAGCGCGTGCGTGCCGACGACAATATCTGCTTCTCCGGAGATCGTTTTGAGCAGCGCATCCTTCTTCTGCGCCACTGTCATCGATCCCGTGAGGCAAACCACACGCGCGGGAACAGCCCCGAGAAGCTGGGTCAGCGACCGTGCGTGTTGCTGTGCGAGTACCTCGGTGGGAGCAAGAAAAGCGGTCTGGTGGCCGGCATCAATTACTTGCAACATGCTGATGAGTGCGACGACGGTCTTCCCGGATCCGACCTCTCCTTGGAGAAGCCGAGACATCGGTGTTGGTTTTGCTAGATCGCTGGAAATCTCCTGGACAACGGACTGCTGTCCATCGGTGAGTGTGTAGGGAAGACTCTCGATGAATTGTTGGCGGCGAGAGCCGCCATCGTCGAGGGGTGCGCACGGGTGCGCGCGACGATGCGACTGATCGTCGCGAAGCAATGCCATTACGAGCGAAAGGCTAAGGGCCTCGTTGTACCGAGCGCGCTGCTCGCACGCATAGGGAGACACTGTGCTGGGAACATGCATGCCGCGCAGCATCGTGTCAAAGTCCACCATCTCCTCCGGCGGGGTGCCGAGAGGTTCAGAAATATGCGGTGTTTGCCGTAACACTTCGGAGGTGGCAGCCCACATCCGCATCGAGGGAAAGCTGGACGTACCCCGGTAGATCGGTGTCCATGGAGAAGCAGTGAGCCGACGAAGGATCCCCTCCGCGTCCGGGTATTTCGATAACTCCTTAATCTGACCTGTGCCCTTGTGAGTGGAGTTGAGTACAAGGAATCCGGGGTGAGATAGCTGGGGTTTGCCTTGGTAGGACTTCACCTTTCCTGTCACCAACACACGGGATCCCTCGATGAGCACGTGGGATAAGTATGCCGAGTTGAAGAACACGCAGGTGACCTCTACCCCACCGTCATCAACTGTGACGTGGAAGATCTTCATCCCTTTGCGGGTGGTTGTGGACCATGTCCGGGTGATGGTGCCGATGGCGGTGACGATGTCACCGTCCTGGGCACCAATGAGCGCTGTTCCCTGAGCTGAATCGATGTACCGGCGCGGGTAATTGAGAAGAAGCTCAGGAACACTCGTTATTCCGAAATTCTTTTTCAACGCGCGACACTCTGTGGCCGGTAGCAGGTCTGTCAGTGGACGCGAGTCCTTCCAACCCAACACGAGTCATTCCACCCCGATCTCAAAAAATGTATCGCTTTCGTGTGTGACCAGATCAGCGGGAACGGCGGATACACACGCAGCAACCTTTTCCTGATCCAGCTCCTGTATGGGGCCGATGATAGTCACAACCTCTGCTGTGGTGCTAGCACACTCGTTGATTGCCTGACAGACCGCAGCTTCGGGCGTACTCGCCACGATGTCGTCGTGTCCAATAACATGGACGCGCCACGAGCCCGTCGTGGAGTTTTCTTTTTGCGCCACGTCTGCGGGTTCCGCCACGTCTCGAGTAATTTCAGCCGATGCAACCTGCATCGCTGCCCGCTGCATCGTGTCGACAGCTTGGCTCCGAGGCAGTCGGGGATCAAACATGCTCACTGCGGCTACTGCCTCCACGAGGTTGTTTGTGTCGATAACCTCCGCTGTCAGTGGCAGAGATCGTGGAATAGGAAGACCACAGGACACGTACACCATCGCTCTTCCATGGTTGCGCGCCAAGGTTGACGCTTCAGGGAAGATGTCCTGGGCCTCCTCGGGTACGACGATATCCACCGCGGTATCCCGTGGATCTTCCGGCAGCGACTCGATACGTAGGTGGGTGACTGTTCCCCGAGTAAACGCCTCGGTGATAAGATCTCCTGCCCGGCGCGTATGCACGTGGATAGTTCCGCTCGTCGGGGTGTCTCGGGCGACCATGAAACTGTCCCCCTCGAACACAGTGATGTCTGTGTCAAAAGTTGGTGACTCGAAGTAGAACATCACCTCCAGGTAACTCCCGTTAACCTCAATGTCAGGAGCGATGTGTGCTCCGATACCACCAGCGAGGGCATCTCCCAAAGCGCCAAGAATGACGCATAATCCGCGCCCTCCCGCATCGACGACCCCCGCGCGTCTCAGTTCTGCTAGTTGGGATGGTGTTTCCGCGAGCGCTCGATTGGCCGCAGCGATCACGTGGCTTACCGTGGCACCGGGCTCCCGTGCAGCAGTGGCGGCTGCACGCAAAACAGTAAGCACCGTGCCTTCCTTCGGGTCGGCGATAGCCTGCGTCACGAGCTGCACAGCCGCTTCGAGGCTCGCCGCTACGTCGCTCATATCAGCGCTGGATCCAGACACACGCGCGAGTCCGCGGAAGACCTGCGACAAAACGACACCGGAATTGCCGCGTGCTCCACGGACAGCTCCGGTTGCCAAAGCCTGGGCGATGTGTTGGAAAGATACGCCCGAAGGAAGCTTCTCCGCTTCTTCCAGTGCCGCCTGCATGGTGTGAGCCATGTTCGAACCGGTATCGGAATCGGGTACAGGGAAGACGTTGAGGGCGTTGATCTCTTCACAGGCATCCTGCAGCGCGTTCGTCGCGAGCCGCGCCCATTGGACGAGCACGTCACCGGTAATCTCCATGACGCTCATTCTAGGGCAGGCGCCAGTCCACCGGGGTGGCCCCGAGCTCCTCCAGGATCTCGTTGGCTCGACTAAAAGGGCGGGAGCCGAAAAAGCCCCTCGACGCTGACAGCGGCGACGGGTGCGGTGAATTGATACACGGGGTATCTCCCAGAAACTTCTGAGCGGTCTGTGCGTCCCTTCCCCACAGAATCGCTACCAGGGGCCGATCTCGCTGGGCAAGGGCTCGGATGGCCTGCTCTGTCACGTGCTCCCATCCCCGGCCTCGATGGGAGGCCGGTTTACCTGGCTGTACGGTCAGGCACCGGTTGAAGAGAGCCACTCCCTGTTCGCACCACGGGCGCAGATCTCCATCCGTTGGCTTATCGCAATCGAGGTCGCTAGCCAACTCTGTGAAGATATTAGAGAGGCTCCGTGGAAGGGGCCGTACCCCTGGGCGGGTAGCAAAAGAAAGACCCATTGCGTGCCCCGGAGTGGGATAGGGATCTTGGCCAATGATAAGCACCTTTACCTGGTGGAATGGGTACGTGAAGGCGCGAAGAATATCGTCTCCTGGGGGCAGGTACCCACGCCCTGCGGCGACCTCCTCGCGGAGAAAAGCGCCCATTGCGTGGATTTCGTCCTCCACGGGTGCTAACGCCTCCTGCCAGCCATATTCGATTGGAAGACTCGATTCCATCAGTATGATTTCCACCCTTCTGTCCACGTGGGAGCCTCGCCACCGATGGTAACTGGATCGGTTCCTCTACGGATCACTCGGCCGATCTCACGGAATCCTGACACGTTCTCGCCGGTCGTTGTAGCAAGCAGCGTGTGATCCTCTCCGCCGGACAAAACCCACTTCCAGGGATCCGTTCCCAGCACCTCTGCCGCGCGAAGAAGGCGATGATCGGGCTCGATGGCGGCGGGATTGAGCTCAATCGTCACCGCCGAACGGTCTGCGATCGTAGTGAGATCTGTGATGAGACCGTCAGAGTTATCTGTCATGGCGGTAGCTCCCGTGGCGCGAGCGACGACACCCCGGTCTGGCATCAGAGGTGGCGTGCAGTGGGCGCGGACAAGCTTGAGAAATTCCACGGGTACATGGTCGCGCCCAAACTTCTTCAATAGGTCAAGGCCAGCTGCCGAATACCCGATACAACCGCAAGCGATAACGCTTTGACCTGGTCGTGCACGGTTGAGAGACAGTGGTGGCTGACTTCCACCCAGTGAGCCCACTGCGGTGATTGATAAGACAATAGAGTTCCCTGCGGTGAGATCGCCACCTACAAGTTCCGCAGAAAACTCTTGGATCCGTTCATAAATCCCACGGGCGATTCCCGTAACGAGGCTGAGCCGTGTGCTTGGCGGTGCCGAAAGCGCCATGAGAACAGCGATCGGGCGGGCTCCCATCGCCTGAATATCCGCGAAGTTCTGTACAACGGCCTTGTGCCCGATCTCCTCTGGTGTCGACCAGTCGAGCTTGAAGTGTCGATTTTCTACCAACATGTCTGTGGTCACCACCGTGCGAGTATTCGGAGGACCGATGGTGAGAACAGCGGCATCATCTCCGTTAATCATGCTTGGGGCCACCTCTTGGATGGCCGCGATCACTCCCTTTTCCCCTATCTCTGCAAGGGTCGGTGTGTTTAGGCGCTCGTTAGTCACACCGGCTACCCTAGTGCCTATGGAACGCAAAAACACCCCTATGGTGATCGCTCTCGTGCTTGCCTTGGTATTTGTCCTCGCCGTCGTCTTCGGCGCTAAATTCGTGTATTCCAAGGCTGCCAGTGGCCCCACGGTGGTCACTGACCTCGGCTACGAGGAGGCGGACTCTGCTGAGTGCCAGAGCTTTGTCGACGCTCTGCCGAACAAGGTCGGCACATTCAAGCGCGTTCCTATCGCTGACCCAGCCCCCTCCGGCGCTGCAGCGTATAAGCACGGCCTCGAAGACGAACTTACGATCCGCTGTGGCGTGCCTACCCCGGACTACGCGTCGCAAGCTGATTCTGTGACAGAAAAATCCGGTGCCCAGTGGCTCAGAATTAGCGATAACTCCGGAAATGCCACGTGGTTCACGCTTGACACCACCCCAGCGGTAGCTGTGACTGCGCCGGAGGGTAGCAAGGCGAAAAAGGTGACAGGTGGCCTGGACGAGGCTATCGGCACACTCACGCACCACGAGATTGACCTTCCTGCTACGCCACTCGAACGCATCGATGCGTCCGCTGCAAATGAGACAGAGTCCTGCTCCGTGCTTAACTTGCCTGAGAAGTATGGCGACCACGTCCTAGCTGGGCGTCCAGATTCCCCCACCGGTTCGTGGCTTTATACCTCCGACACCCGCAATCCCATCGAAGTCCGCTGTGGAGTGTCGATGAGCCCTGAATACGCCGCTGGAGCGCGATTGACGCAGCTCGACGGCCGCCCCTGGTTCACTGATTCCTCCGGCCTACGCTGGTGGTCCATGGGGACACCCACCGTAGCCGTATTTGCGCCCCTTGATTTGGCCGAGAACGTCCTCGCCGATGTCTCCCGCCAGATCGGTCCTGTCGAGGACGCAGGAGACTCCGCTCCTTCGCAGGACACGGCCGACGCTCAGAAAGCGCAGTAACCGCACGCTGAATGCCACGGCGCGGGAGCGAGAACTGCACGCACATATCGTCGAAAAGAAAAAGGGCCAGCCGACCTTTTTCCTTTTTACCCTGAATGTCTAGCACGCAATTCGGCAGCCCCTTGTCGTTTCTGCGACCACATGAGCTAGCACCCGAGAACATCCGTGTACGGAATTGCTGAGGCGGGATTGTTCCTCCACCGCAAATGCGATCGCAATCGCGATTGCGACCGCCATCGCGGTGATTGCGGTGATCGCCGTGAAAATGCAGCCCCCCAGCTGTGCTTGCGCCTACTTAGATTTTGTGGCCAGTGCCTGCTCTATCAGGATGTGGAGGAGATCCCCATAGCTGATGCCTTCTGCCTGGAAGACCTGCGGGTACATTGAAATCGGGGTGAAGCCGGGAAGCGTATTGATCTCGTTGATCACTGGGCCGTGCTCGGTGACGAAAAAGTCGACTCGGGCGAGCCCATTGCAGTTCAGAGCCTTAAAGGTCTGCACCGCGATCTCCTTGACACGCGCGGTTTCCTCTTCACTCAGCCGCGCCGGGATGTGCGCAGAAACCTGGCCATCGAGGTACTTCGCTGAAAAGTCGTAGAAGCCAGCCTCACCATCCTCTGTGCCAATGAGCTCCGCAGGTGCCGCTGCGACAACGCGTCCATCCGGGTACTCGAGAACACCACATTCAACCTCGATGCCCTTGATTTCTTCCTCAATGATGACCTTGGGGTCGCTTTCTCGCGCAAGGCGAATAGCCTCATCGATACCGGACACATCCTCAACACGGGAGATGCCGATGGAAGAACCACCGCGGGCGGGCTTGACGTATACGGGGAAGTTCAGGGTACCGGGGATGAACTCCTCTCCTCCTTCGAGTACAAGGTCTTTGCCGATCGGGAGTCCAGCGAGTTTACACAATTTCTTTGTGTACTGCTTATCCATCCCGCACGCGGAGGCAAGAACTCCATTGCCCACGTACGGAACGCCGGAGAGCTCAAACAGACCCTGGATAGTTCCATCCTCGCCATTGAGACCGTGCAGCACGGGGAAGATGACATCCACAGTCGCGAGGACCTCACTCGTCTCCAGGAGCCGGATTTCGTTTTTATGCAGGAACACCTCGCGTTCGACGGTAACTTCCGGGAGTGTTTCTGTCATGTGCCGAGGATCCCCCGTTGTCCACGTGCCATCGCGGGTAATCCCAACGGGGAACACGTCGACATCGTCGAGATGATCCATAATAGCCCGTGCAGAGATGCACGAAATGGAGTGTTCGGTGGACTTACCACCGTAAATAACGGCAACTGTGGTCACTTGTTTTACTCTGCCTTCTTCGACCGGCCCATGAGGGCTGTAATCATTTCATCAACGCTTACTGCATTGTGGCACACGCCGTACACCGCCTGTGTGATGGGCATCTCCACGCCGTGATCCTCCGCTAGGTGGTACACGGATTCTGACGATATTACTCCCTCAGCTACTTGCCCATGCGTCGCCTTGGCAGCATCTTCCAGGCTATCGCCACGCCCCAAACGCTCGCCGAAGGTTCTATTCCGCGACAACGGCGAATTGCACGTGGCCACGAGGTCCCCGAGCCCCGCCAAACCGGCGAACGTGCGGGCATCTGCACCAAGCTCAACTCCCAGTCGTGTGATTTCTGCGAGGCCTCGAGTAATAAGTGTGGCGACAGTGTTTTCGCCTAGCCCCTTACCCACAGCCATACCGCAAGCGAGTGCGATGACGTTCTTACATGCGCCTCCCAGCTCCGCCCCGATGACATCGGTCACCGTGTACGGACGGAAGTACGGGGCACTCACTGCTGCTTGGATGACCTTGGCATGCGAGTGGTCGGAGCACGCGATCACCGTGGCAGCCGGCTGTTCCATCGCGATCTCGCGGGCCAGGTTGGGTCCTGACAGGACCGCAATCTTGTCACTAGGGTGTCCGGTCACGGTGGCGATGACCTCGCTCATCCGCAGGCCTGTCCCGTGCTCAACGCCTTTCGCAAGCGAAAGGATGAGGGTGCTCGTACCTAGGAAGGGGGTCCACTGCTCGAGGTTTCCTCGTAGGCTTTGCGACGGCACACCCAGAATAACGATGTCTGCACCCGTGGCCGCCTCCTCTGCCGACGACGTTGCCGTGACTGAAGGTGGCAGCGTGAGCCCCGGAAGGTAGTCGCTGTTCTCACGCGTAATCTGGATCCTCCGGGCAGCGTCTTCCCTCCTCGCCCAGAGGGTCACCGTGTTGCCAGCATCGGCTGCAACCTTTGCCATTGTTGTCCCCCAACTACCGGCACCCATGACTGCGACGTGCATTAAACATGTTCCTTTCAACAGTTCTTGTTGGATTAAGGGTAACTTAAAAGACATGTCCAAGTCACCACACGAACAAGACAAAGACAAAGCAAACTCACTTTACGTCACCGGCCGCTTTCAGCAGATCCCCCCAAAGCCAGGTAAGGACGCGAAGCGGCCTACCCTAGCCGCCGGTGCGGTGCTCTGGAAAGGCGATGTCGACGACCCACGCGTCGCGATTATTCACCGCCCCTGCTACGACGACTGGTCCCTGGCCAAGGGAAAGCTGGACCCAGGCGAGTCCCTTCCAGTCACGGCGATTCGAGAGATCTTCGAGGAAACCGGGTACACCGTGCGACTCGGGAAACTCCTGGGCAACGTCAGCTACCCTGTTTTGGACCGCACCAAGATCGTCTACTACTGGACGGCTAAGGTTCTCGGCGGTCATTTCACACCCAACGATGAGGTCGATGAGCTGCGGTGGGTCACGCTGGAGGAAGCGAAGGAACTTCTCACGTACGAGGTGGACACACACGTCTTAGAAAAGGCAGACAAGCGGTTCCACCTCCCCGCCGAGTCCCGGATTCTCCTTGTCCGTCATGCCAAGGCGCACGACCGGCGGAAGTGGGCTGGCGACGACAATCTGCGCCCGCTGGAGAAGAAAGGCCTGCGTCAGGCCGAGATGCTTGCTCCGCTCCTTCTCGGCTTCCGCCCCGAAAAGGTGTATTCCGCCGTTCCAGATCGCTGCCAATCCACTGCTGCCCCGATTGCGGAAGAAGTTGGCGTATCTGTCATCGTCGACCCGCTGCTTGGCGACGATGCCCAGCCCGATGAAGCAATCGCACGTTTCGACGAGATCATCGCCGACGGCGGTGTCTCCGTCGTTGTTTCCCAGGGTGAGCGAATCCCAGCGTTGTTGCAGCATTACTCCGACACAGGACGCCTACCCCTACCGATGGATGAAGTGAAATGCAAGAAAGGGTCAGTGTGGGTGCTGTCGTTTAATGATGGCCAACTCACTGGAGCCGACTATTTGGCGAGCGCCCTCCCAGTGAAGTAAAAGCCACAGAGGATACAAAGAGGATATACGTCCGGGGCTCTCGGACACGTCCAATCAGAAAGCACAAAATCCGCTCTAAGGGGTTATCCCCCTCAGAGCGGATTTTTGCAATCATCACCCAGTGACGGCCGTCGTGTCACAGGGCATCCCGCCGCACTATGCGGCAAGTTCGAAAAGGAGCGTACGGACAAGAGCGTCGATCTCTCGTGCAGCCTCTCGCATCGCGGCTAGGCCTTTACCTGCCGGGTCGTCAACATTCCACTCCACATAGCGCACTCCAGGCAGGTTAGGAGACTCCTCCACGCCGAGTAGGACGACGACATCAGAGAAGTGCACGGTGCGCGGGGTGTCATCCTTCTCATAAAGGACACCGCCGGAGACACCCATCTCGTCCAGAACCACCAGAACATCCGGATCCACCGGGGCACGCCCCTCAACTCCCACAGTTCGGATGAACAGATGGTCACCCGCGTAGTAGCGCGCCAGAGCGTACGCCAGCTGCGCTCGCGCGGAGTTGTGTTTGGAGGCAAAAAGCACCTCCTTGCGGACAGTTCCCATCGATTCAAGCGTTTCTCGGGCTTCGCGTTCAACGAGCACAGGGATGAACGTTTCAATGCGCGCATCTTCGCTGACATCAGAAATCGCTGAATCTACGACATCATCAATGACGTCGGACTCCACAGATCCCCCGTAGTAGCGGTGCATATCTTCTCGGACGATGCGAAAACGATCGACAAGCTGTGCGGTCATTTTTCTTCCTTCCACTACGCGCCAGTTTCCCTATCGCGTATTCTTTCGTTTCCCTTTTGTTAACTTGTTGTTAACCTTACCGGAATATTCATTACCCGGCAAGAAAGACACGCTCAGAGATTCTTTTAGGTACTTACTAACGGAACCGTAGCGCCGAAAGAGTCCAAACGACGCCACACTTTGCGGTAAAGATATTCACTTTCCGTTTACCTTGAGGATCAAAAAATGGATGCCTCAGCTTCAGCTGAGGCATCCATTTCCTATCCGGCTCTTATCCGGCGCTTATTCGGCCGAAGTATCTCTTCGGCCTTTTATCCAGTTATATTGCGATTGTGTAGCTCTGCAGATATGAAGCTCCGCGGAGCGCCATCTCACAGGGTTGTGGGCTTGAAGTCTGGGCGGGCCTTTTCATACTCACTGATATCATCCTCGTGAGCGAGGGTGACAGAAATATCATCAAGCCCTTCAAGCAGACGATGCTTTGTTTTTTCATCGATATCGAACGGCAGGACATACTCCCCCGCTTTTACTGTCTGGTCCTCCAAATTGACGGTGAGCTGCAGACCGGGAGTTTCCTCCATGAGTTTCCACAGCAGCTCGATATCGTCTTGCGACATGAGTCCAGCTACGAGACCTGCCTTTCCGGAATTTCCGCGGAAGATGTCAGCGAAACGAGACGAGAATACAGCTTTAAACCCGTAATCCATGAGCGCCCAGACGGCATGTTCACGGGACGATCCGGTGCCAAAATCAGGGCCGGCGACGAGCACTGAGCCATTTTTGTATTCCTCTTGGTTAAGGACAAAGGCGGGATCCTGACGCCAGGCCGCGAAGAGGGCATCATCGAAACCCGTGCGCGTGACTCGCTTGAGGTAAACAGCTGGGATGATCTGGTCAGTATCAACGTTCGATGATTTGAGCGGCACTCCAACACCGGTGTGAGTGACAAACTTTTCCATGAGTGTTTCCTTTTACGTTCTCAGTAGTTTTCAGGTTTTATGCCATCGCTGGAGCGAGGTCTGCGGGGGAAGCGAGATGCCCTGCAACCGCCGTCGCAGCCGCAACCGCAGGACTGACCAGGTGCGTGCGCCCACCCTTACCCTGACGTCCTTCGAAGTTACGGTTCGAAGTGGAGGCGCTTCGCTCACCGGGAGCCAGCTGGTCAGGGTTCATCCCGAGGCACATAGAACAACCAGGCAGACGCCATTCAGCCCCGGCATCCAAAAAAACCTGATCCAACCCTTCCTTCTCAGCTTCCAATTTCACCCTGTAGCTTCCGGGAACGACAAGCGTCCGAGTGTTCACGCTGCGCCCCTTCATCACACGCGCAGCAGCCCGCAGATCCTCGATGCGCCCGTTTGTGCAGGAACCAATAAAGACAGTGTCGATAGCAACCTCTCGCATGGGAGTCCCCGGTGTCAGCCCCATATACTCCAGTGCCTTCGCTGCGCTTGCCTGTGCTTCATCACCAGAAAAGTCCTCCGGGCTCGGCACACTCGCGGCGAGAGGCACACCGTGTCCGGGGTTGGTTCCCCAGGTAACAAAGGGGGTGATGGTGGAGCCATCAATGTCTACGACAGTGTCGAACTCAGCTCCCTCGTCAGTGACAATGGACCGCCAGTATTCGACCGCCTTGTCCCACTGCTCGCCCTTCGGTGCGTGATCCCGGCCTTTGAGGTATTCAAAGGTGGTTTCGTCAGGGGCAATCATGCCCGCGCGCGCTCCCGCTTCAATTGACATGTTGCACACCGTCATGCGCTGTTCCATCGTCAATTTACGAATGGCGGAACCACGGTATTCGATGATGTGCCCTTGCCCGCCCCCGGTACCAATCTTGGCGATAATCGCCAGGATCAAATCCTTTGCGGTCACACCGTCTGCGAGCTCACCAGACACATTGACTGCCATCGTTTTCAGGGGTTCGATCTGCAGCGTCTGAGTTGCAAGGACGTGCTCGACCTGCGACGTGCCAATGCCGAAGGCAATCGCACCAAACGCACCGTGCGTAGACGTGTGAGAGTCACCGCACACGACGGTCATACCCGGCTGCGTGAGGCCCAGTTGCGGGCCTACAACGTGAACGATTCCCTGCTCTTTATCCCCCATCGAGTGCAACCGGATACCGAATTCCTCGCAGTTCTTCCGCAACGTTTCAACTTGCGTCCGAGATACTGGATCGGTGATCGTGGTGGCATTGGTCGGTACGTTGTGATCCTCTGTCGCGATCGTCAAATCTGGACGACGGACTTTGCGACCCACCAAGCGAAGACCGTCGAAAGCCTGCGGGGAAGTCACCTCATGCAGGAGGTGAAGGTCGATGTAAATGAGCCCTTCAGCAACCTGATGAGCTTTCCAGACCTTCTCTGCCATTGTTAACGGTTTCAAAACTAGCCTCCCACAGAATGGAATGTTAATATCGTGTCATGGGACAGTATAACACTGACAAAAGTGGCATTAAGGTTCTGGATAGAACGTTGTCCATCGTATGGGCCGTTGCGGAAGGACCGCACTCTCTAACCGAACTGTGTGACATCACCGGTTTACCACGCGCCACGGCTCACCGCTTGGCTACCGCACTTGAAGTGCACTCGATACTAGCTCGCTCCACTGACGGAAAATGGGTAATCGGCCCGGCACTGACCGCGTTGGCTTCCGGCTCCACCGATAAGCTTATCGACGCTGCAGTGCCCATTATGACCACCCTCATGGAGGACACGGGAGAATCCGTGCAGCTCTACCGGCTCACTGGGATGCAACGCACGTGCATCGCCGCACAAGAACCACCCTCAGGCCTCAAATACACCGTCCCCGTTGGCGCACGCATGCCTCTGACCGCTGGTAGCGCTGCCCGCGTGTTCGTAGCTTTCTCCGGCCCAACCCTCCGCGACCGTATCCTCAAGGATGCTGTTTATACGGAGGAAACTGTGGACAAAGTTCGTGAGCAGGGCTGGAGCGATTCTAAAAATGAACGTGAGAAGGGGTTGGCCAGCGTCTCCGCACCCGTGTTTAACCCCACTGGAGATCTCGTTGCTGTCCTTAGCTTGTCCGGGCCATCAGAACGATTCGACGGAAAACAGTTCATTGCCCCGTTACGCGACGCAGCCCGATCGCTCGGTGCCCTGCTCTAAGAGCACGTCAACCGCCCCCGTTCAGTCTTTTACAGCGTGACCAGACCACATTGACTTGGGTTTAATCCGCTAAGTCTTAGAGTGAAACCTGGGAGGCAAGGATAAGCCTGTTGCGGGTGTGCGTACCGGACGGACTGGGCCATCTTACTCGTCTGCCAGCAGCAGGCAATTTTTCCATCAAAGTGTCACGAGCCTGTTCCTTCATACTTTCTCCACGCCTGCACACTCCAGTCCCCGTCCGCAGAGCCACTGTCAAACCAAAGTGACTTTGGCGAGGATCCAGCACTGTGCTCCGCCGCCGAAGGTGGTGCGCCGACAGCTAAACCACCTCCTAGTTCGGTGGCCCTAGTTCGGTGGCCACGGTCTACGGTTAGGCTACAAATCCATGCCGACATCCAGGAGCAGCGTCCTAAGTCACCATCCACGGTCAGCGTACAAGATCAGCGTGCAGATAAAGCGTCACTGCGTTTTGGCCACTATCACTCAGCCAGTACCCTGCACCAGTGCACAACTATCTAATTTATTTTCTTTGCGTGTTTCATTGCACTCTCCTCGCCCTCCGCGCGATTGAATTGTTTCGTTGCACACTCTAGGTCGTACAAAACCGTCGGTCTTACCAGCTACGCATACGGCTCACTCAGATCTCCCCCCTCCATACTGGATCCCCTCCATATTGGATGAATGCCGCATTCGGTTAGAGTAAACACCGCTTACCTTATATATACCGATGTTTACCTCGATCGGGCTACAACCTCCCTAGCATGGACATAAAAGCATGGACTTAACGGTTTTATGTCCATGACTTCTTGGACTCGGAGTCCAGTGACTTTATGGACTCGGAGTCTTTGGTCTCTTTGGACTTGGAGTCCATGGTGTTTTTGGTAGCCGTCAACGATTCGGGCCCACAGGTAGTCAGGGTCGATGGTGTGGGTCGGTGGGGCCGCATGCGGCAGGCTGTTCCAGGCCTGTTTGGGTGTGATGTGCATCTTCCCGCAGACAAGACTCTGGTGTATGCGTTGGGTGTTATAGAACTGGCGGAACTGTGTCAACAGTTGTCTCACGTGCGTCAGCATTGTGGGTTGTCGTGCGTCTAAAAACCTCGTCAAGGTTTTGTGGGAGCGTTCATATTTGCCTTGTACTGTGGGCGCGAATCCGGCTATAGCCGCAACGCCCTTTTGGGCCAACCACAGCTCTGTGGAGGACAATCTGCCCCAGTGATAGGTAGCAAAGGCATCCCCATTATCTGACAGGACCTCCTGTGACAACCCGTACGTATCGAAGGCAGCTGCAAGGACAAAGCGTGCGTCGTTGCCGTTTTCGGCAGCAGGAAACGCTTGGGTGCCCACATCAAATCGGCTGGCATCATCAATAACCTGATACACCGTGATCTGGGTATGGTCATGATCAAACAGTCGGTACACCAACCCGTCGATCTGCCACAGCTCGTTCACCTTGTCGCGAGTAAAACCACCTGTACGAGCTACGGAGTCGTTTCCTGGTGTTAGCCTCAACAACACCAACCTCACGCAACCAGCACGCAATGGTTGACCGCCCTGGCGGGTCTTGGATCCCCAGATCATCGATCAGGTAGTACTAGATTGACCACGGCCCGTAGTCCCGCCCCTGACTCTTTAACGTTGCGCGGGATTCAATCACCAACTGCCGTATCTGGCCATCATGGCATCTCTTCGGGTTTTTCGGTGCCGTACTGTCCGGCAAGATGCCAGATTTACCACGTTCGGCGATACGCTTTTTGATATTGAAGTACGTCTGCTTAGAAAACCGTTATCCTTGCAGAACTGCTTGATCGTGATCCCGCTTGCAACCGGTTCGAAATCAGCGATTATCTTTCTGAGATGGGATGAAATTGCCATCCCAAAATAGTGGCCTCACCACGTCCAAAAAGTCAGTAGACACCACAGCATGGACTTAACGGGGGCTACCTAGCATGGACTGAACGGGGGACTCCCCAGCATCGTACGCGCACGGAATGCGCAGGGAAAGGAATGACAAAAATGCAAAACAAGGAACTAAGCAAAAGAATAAGGGTCGCGAATCCCAAAAGTGTGATTCCCCTTCGAACAAACCAGAAGATGAGTTACGCCCCGTAGTAGCCATGACCATGCGTGGCTGTCAATCTTTCAAGAGAAGTTGTTACAATAGGCCTTTCAAGAGAAGTTGTTACAATAAGCGGAAGCAGGAAATAGTGAACCAGTTTCCGCTCTCGCGAGAGACGAGAACCACATTATTAACGAGGAATATCAGTGAATCTTTACCGTAGTAGAGGCAAAACAGAGGCACGGGGTCGCGTCATTTCCGCAGGTTATGAAATCGTTAGCAACCGTGGCTTTAATAACCTCAGCCGGGAAAAAATCTCCCTCATTTCCAAAATTAGTGAAGAGGACATCTCGGAATTTTTCCCTACCGACGATAACCTCAAGCAAGTCCTACAATCCGAGCTTGATGCCACCATCATCCGTTTTGCCGACTACGAACTAGGGAAGCTCCCAGAGGATGCCTCAACTCTGGACAAGCTCAAGGCCACCGGCCGAGCCTACTTCTCGTTCTCACAGGAAGCTCCGGATATCTTCGGTGCGTTTATCTCCGCACCGATGAATATCGACCTTCCCGAAGGTTTCGAAGGCAATTTCAATGACTTACTCATGCCGCCGACCGTCACCCGGGTTCTCGGCTACATCCGGGACCTTATCGAGGAACTCGACGGACCCAAGGATTCGAAGTTCCTCCTTGAGATTGCTCTCACCGCTTATGCCACGATTCACGGCATTACCCACCTTTGCACCTTCGGTATCTGCAGGCTCTTCAGCCCGGTAGCCAAGAAGCAGCTGCTGCAGGGCTCGCTGGAATCTCTGACCGCAGGTATAGTCCGCTCGATCAAGAATAAGGGCGCAACTGAGCTCAACCCAAAGCAATTGGGTGGCAATGTTCCGTTTAATGCGGTGCCTAAGGCTCCGGAGTTCCCCCGCAACAACGACGATGAGAAGCAAATCGCAATGTACCGCGGTCTCATCGACCTCGTGTGGGATCTCGGTCAGTCCAATGTTGATCTCAGTCGCGTCGCACAGTACGCAAATCTCCCCAAGAACGATGTTCTCCGCTTGGCCGACGGAGCCGATAAGCTCGTAAAAGAGGTCGAGGACTACCTGGATAACCAGGATCAAGGATTTATCGGCGCCCAGTGCTTCTCCCTCCCCGGTGGGTCGAACGCATTCTCCTACCTCAAGGCGGCAGGATTCGGGTACGTCTCTTTCGCATTGCACGATCCGATCGGCTGGAACGTTCTCATCGAAATTGCCTCCGGTGCCATCGTGCCCACCGATTTTGACAACTTTGACCAAAGCGAACGCATGGGGGTCGCTTTCTCCTTCCTCGTGGAGTTGACCAAGAAAGCTATCGAGAACTCGAACAATCCCCGCCAGGCGTGGATCCTTTACTCCCAGGTGTTTTCTGCGTGGGCATCGGCACACGGTCTCGCGCACCTCTTTTCCACCGGGTCTCTCAAGAATCTGGACGAGAAAGACAAGTTGGAATACCTTGGACCTGTCTTCGACATCGTTATTCAGGGACTTCTGAGCACCCTGAATATCGACTCGGTTGATGATTTGAAGGAGTAACTGGATTAACACAACCTAGGTCTGTTATATCCATGAACTTCTTGGACTCGGAGTCCAGTGACTTTCTGGACTCGGAGTCTTTGGTCTTTTGGACTTGGAGTCCATGGTGTTTTTGTACGTGGGCTAGTGCGGTGGTTTGTTGTTTCCTCGTCGTGATGGGCGTGGGCGGGACAGCTCTGGTTTGATGTGTGGGGGGTTGCCGGTGCCAGAAGCCTTCCACGTGACCGATATTGACTTGGCCTCCTGCAGGCCGGTGTTTTAAGACGATGGGCAGTGGGAACGCGAACAGGAGTTCACCATCGTGGTCGGTGAAGAATTCTGCGTAGTTGTTGTCGTCGACCGTGGTGTAGATTTTTCGGTTTTTAAACCGCAACCCGACGTAGAGACCATGTCCGCAAATACGCACCACTTTATCTGGTCATCGTGGCGTCTTTTGGGTTTTTCGGTGTTGTACTGTCCGGCAGGATGCCAGATCTACCACGTTCGGCGATACGCTTTTTGATATTGAAGTACGTCTGCTTAGAAAAACCGTTATCCTTGCAGAACTGCTTGATCGTGATCCCGGATCGAAATCAGCGATTTTCTTTCTGAGATGGGATGAAATTCCCATCCCAAAATAGTGGCCTCACCAAGTCCAAACAGTCAGTAGACACCACGTGCGAAATAGGGGTTGTTGGTACCGGTTGTCTGCGTAGTTGGTACTGGGGGTGTGCGTAGTCGGTACTGGGTGGGTTTTTCCTTCATTGTTGTTAGTGGCGGCGTCATGTTCTTGTGGCGTCGTGGCTAGTTTCAACATGGAAGGGGTTGGTCTTTGTGGCTAACTTCAAAGAGATTATGGCGATGTGTCTTGATGGTGCGTCGTATTCTCGGATTACTACTGTTCTTGGCTGTTCGCGGCGTGATGTGTCGCGGGTGAAGGCCATTATCGCGGAGGAGTCGATCACGGCTGAGTCGTTTCGTTTGCTGCCTCCGGGTTGGTTTGTTTCCAGGTTTTCCGATGGGCGCAGTAACCGGCGTCAGGCGTATGACCAGCCAGATTTCAAAGCTCTGGCACAGCGTCTGAAGAACAATCGGCACCTGACAAGGAATCAATTGTGGATGGATTACTTGGCGGCCGAGTCTGCGGATGGGGAGGTGAAGTACCAGTATTCGCAGTTTTGTGCGGGGTTGCGTGACTATCTGCGGGTTAATGACCTGGATGGGGTGGTTGAACATGAACCAGGCCAGGAACTGTATGTGGATTGGGCAGGCGATAAGGTCCCGATCGTTGATGCTGCAACCGGCGAGGTGGGGATGAAAGCGTCGTTGTTTGTGGCGGTGTGCCCGTATTCCGGGTTGATGTTTGTCACTGCGAAGGCTAACGAGAAGATGCCAGCGTGGTTGGAGTGCCATGTTCAAGCCTTGGAGTATTTAGGGAAAGTGCCATCTGTTGTGGTGCCGGATAATGCACCAACAGCGACGTATCGCCCGAAGAAGCATTCCACGTATCGTTTGGTGTTGCCCAAGTATCAGGAATTGGCTGATTACTACCAGATGACAATCGTGCCGACACGGCCTGCCCGCCCGAAGGATAAGGCAGCTGTTGAGCGTGCTGTGCAGATTGCCTACACCAAGATCATGGGCTATTTCGATGGAGTGACGTTTTACAGTCTGGATGATCTTAATGAGGAGATCGCTATCCGGCTGGAGGACATCAACAGTGGTCTTGCCCGCCCGGATGGCACTACCAGGCGTAAGCGGTTCGATGAGGAAGAAGCACCGGTGATGCGGGATCTTCCCGCAACGGCGTTTACTGATGTGGTGTGGAAACACCCCAAGGTGGATCGTAACTGGCATGTCATGTGCGACTACCAGTACTATTCGGTTCCTTTTACGCTGGTCGGTAAACGACTTACTGCACGGATCACTCCAGGGCTGGTGACCTTGTTTGACGGGGAGCATATCGTCGCGGAACATGTGCGGCTTACGGGTTTTAAATACCGGTATTCAACCGATCCTGCCCACGGGCCTGCCGATGGGGACACCAGCCATAATGTGCTTACCCGGGATGAGCTTATCTCCTGGGCATCCTCGTTCGGGCCGGCAACGCTTACCGTTGTCACAATGATTATTGACAGGAATCAAGCAGCCACTCCCAAAGGGTTGTTCCAGGTACGCAATATTCTTGCCAAGCTGGGCAAAAAGCACGGTAAAACAACCCTTGAACCGGCCTGCCGTGAAGCTTTAAACAAAAAGCTTGTCCCCACCATGACGGTATTGCAGCGACTGCAAACAACGATCGCCCATGAGATGAAAAACGGCCACACCCCGCACCGCAGCGGTTGTGATGTGGCACGCACACCACAGTCCACACCGGTGGACATAACGCAGTTCAGTGCCAATGACGTGTTCATCCGACCGATCGAACACTACGCAGACGACGGTGACACCGGCCTTGTAAACGATGTGTTCCCATACGGCACACACACAAGCCAGGAAGGAGGAAACCTGCAATGACACGCTTTGAGGTCGACGAAACAACACGTCAAAAAATGCGCACCCTACGCGTATCAACCTTTGCTGACGTCTTCTTTTCCATTGTCACTGATGAAGCACACACCGATGCGCTTCCCGAGGATATCTTCCTAGCCGCAGTAGATGAGGCCTTCGCGCAACGCACCGCGAGAAACATCGACAAAGCGATCACGCAAGCAAAATTTCGCTACCCAGATGCCACCCTCCACGAAGTTATCCACCCAGATCAACGTGGCATCAACATGCGGCAATTGAAAAGGCTGGCAGCAACCAACTGGCGGGAAAACCCCACCAACATTCATATCCTCGCCCCCACAGGAACAGGAAAAACCTACATTGCCTGTGCCCTAGGCATTGCCGCCTGCCAAAGTGGGTTCAGTGTCGCGTACTACCGGCTTGACCAGCTTGTAGATGAACTAGCGGTCTTCCTGCCGACAGACCAAGGCTATATCGACAAAATGAGAAAACTGTGCAACATCGATGTGCTTATCATCGATGACTTCCTCACCATCGGAATAGACCAACGCGGACAAGAAGACCTAACCCGCATCGTATTCGAAAGAGACGGGCGTCTGCCCATCATCGTCTCCTCACAATCAACCGCCGCATACTGGCGAGAAACCCTCCCCAACCCAGTCGGCGCAGACTCGCTCGTAAGCAGGCTCAACAATGGTCAACGCATCAAAATTGGCCAATACGATATGAGAAGACACCTCAACACCCAAAACGCCGAAAACTAACCCACCCCTGGCCCCTGCCTCACACTGGCAGGGGCCAGTACCAACAACGCACAACCCCCCAGTACCACATCAACACAAACCCAGTACCAACTCACCGCTCTTGGCAACCACGTACAAAAAGTCACTGGACTCCGAGTCCAAAAACTACTGGGACATAACAAACATAACCTAGAACAGGCTTCCTACCACGCGGTAGGAAGCCTTTCTTCTGTTGCGGAAGCGTTGTCCGCACTAATGGTACCTGCAGTTCGGCGGGATCCCCCTCATAACAATGAACTATGGAGACAATGCAAGGGCTGTGCCCCACTCACGGGATGTTTTCGCCTCTGGGGAAGGTAGAGCCCCCCTTTTTTCGGACAGTTGCTGTAGTATTTCTCTGCCTCACGCGTCTCAGTGTGTACATAGCGAGGGGACGCGGTATGACTTCATGCCCATGAGGCGGCTTTCAGGGGTCCTGGGTGCCAAATCAATGGCCACAGTGGCATGGTTGAGACTACCACTCGGTAGCCTCATCCCCCTAGCAGCCGGAATCTCCGTTCATTAGCCTACGAGCGAGGAACCGCCTCTGTATGCGAGACTCACCGCTTGCGGTGGCCATGCGAGCACCCTATAAGGCTATTGGCGCCACCCCATGGCACGAAGATACGTAGTGGCTCCAGCATTAGTGGTGAAGCGGTTGACAAGGAGCCGAGGCCTGCGACGCAGTTCCTCAAAGACTTTGGGGCGCGATTCCATGTGGAACTTGTTGATGAACGATGCTTCGTTCTCGTTTGCACCTGGCGCAGCGATCCACGCCGCACCGTCGTTCTGCGCCTTATAGTTCTTTACGCTTTCCAAACACGCTTCAAGTGAGTAATCAAGGAAGAATGCTCCATCGCTGGCATCAAGGAGCTTACCGAGAACGTTAAGATAGGTACCGCTAATGATCCAACGACCATCCGCCATGGCCTCATCGACCCTGGCGAAAAAGGTGTCGTCTCCAACGTATGTGCCGTCGTCGTTCCAGTAGAGTGTATCCAGATGTGTCACTGGCAACCCAGAGACGCTGGAAAGTGCGGTGCTAAACGCCCGCTTACCGGATCCCGGCGAGCCGATGACGACAAGTTTATCCATTCTCGTCATAACTCCCATCTTAGATCCTATAAGGATGTAATGGTTACAGAACTTTTAACATGATTGAAATCACGTTCTTTCGCAAAATTACTCGCCCTCAAATCTACATCATTTCACGAGATAAACAAAACATATTACGATTGCTCAAAGTTGTTTTTCCCCAGGTAAATACGTAAATCTAAGAATAATTCTGCTTATAACCAGGTGCCGCTCCTTTCACACCACATTGTACCCACTCTACGCAATCCTGCAGCGCCGAGCGTAGAATTTTCGCGTTGTCCTGAAAGCCGATCCCAGCCGATTGAACCCTCATATTACATTGCTTTAATTCTTCTTTTCTCTCAAAACTCTGTTCAAAGCACTCCTCCTGACGCGCCCACATTTCCCAAAAATCAACGAACCCAGGGTCCCTGGCCAGCGCGCGTTGACGTCGAAGCCCGTCGGGAACTTCTACCCATACGGTGAGACAGCCCAGCCCCTCCGCCTGGGACAGTTTGCCCTCTTTAGATTCTGCGTATCTTTCACGGGCGGCACGGACGTTGCCTGTCGTAATCGAACCGACCCCCTCGATAACGAGGTCTGCCTTCGGATCAACACTCACCCACTCCCCCGGTCGCTCCTTCCCCCAATCCCACCGAAAATAACCCGGGTCATCCGTTTGGAGGATACAGTTTTCGACCATTCTAGCACCCTCTATAAGGCCACCCCACCCAGGGTAGAACTCGTCGAGGTGGATGACGTGAAAGCCAGTCGCCTCCCCAACGAGCCCGGCAAAAGTTGTCTTACCCGCTCCTGACCTTCCATCGATAAGAATAGTGCGCGCCATCTAGCCAAAAACTCCAAAGAGACGGAAAGAGCCTGTAGCGACAGAAACAATAATAGGGACGGCTGCGAGAACAGTGGTGATAGCGAGCGCAACCACGTCTACAGCACGCAGAGTGGACGGCTTCGCCCACGTACGACGATGAGCGTAGGAAAATCCACGTGCCTCCATAGCCACCGATAGCGTGGAGGCTCGACGAAGCGACTGTACGAGAAGCCCGAATGCAAGCGTAATCGCATTGCGGAAGCGGTGACCGAAACCTCGCTGGTCTATCAGTCCACGGGAACGGCGGGACTGGTGCATAGCATGGAGGTCTTCTCGCAGAGCTGTGAGCATCTGCAGCGCTGCCACGGTGCCCAGGACAAATCGTGCGGGGAGGTGCAGAACCTGGGCGAGCGCGCGCCCTACATCCGTCGGATCCACACCGTGAGAAACGACTACTACGGGAAGGCCAACAGCGAGGACACGAACAAAGATCCCCGCTGCCAGCTGAAGCGAATTATCCGTGATTTGTGCTGTCAGAAACGACGCGTAGGTGTGTCCGTCGGCCTGCCCGTACAGCATCATGGGAATGGCACCGAGGCCAGCAGCGATAAGAAGGGGAATACTTCGCCTGACTACCATCCTCACTGGTACCTGGAGAATAGGTATTGCGATGAGCTCGATAGCGATTGCCACCGTCGCCGATACCCAATCCACAGTGAAAAAGAGCGGCAAGGTGAAAATGAAAACCATGAAGAGGCGCGTTACGGGGTTCAGTCCCCCTACGCCCAGCCCTTTCGTGTGCTGCGTTGCAGCTGTCATAGGAGCACCTCCGTGTGATCGCCGAGGCTGTGTTCAAATACAGGATCATGCGTGATCGAGCACACTGTCACTCCATTGACTGTCAGCTCACGGATTAAACCAACCAACTCTACAAACGTCGTCTTATCTTGCCCAAAGGTTGGCTCGTCAAGAAGGACGAGGCGTGGCGCGTTGGCAAGAGCCGTCGCGACAGACAAACGCCGCTTTTCACCACCAGATAAGGTAAAGGGGTTGGCATCAAGGACGTGACCAAGGCGTAGCCGCTCCACTAGCTCGGCGACACGTTTCCTGTCTGCACCACCAACAGCAAGCTCCGCAGCAACAGTGCGGGCTACGAATTGATGCTCTGGGTTTTGGAAAACGTACCCTACGCGACGGGCTAATTCGCGCGAGCGCCATGTGTGCGGGGGACCTGATAAGCCTTGTCGAAGCGAATCTGCAATATACATGTGCCCCCCAACCGCTTTTTCCAGTCCTGCAAGTGTGAGAGCAAGGGTGGTTTTTCCTGTACCGTTCGCTCCACGGATGACCGTCGAATATCCCTCGGGAAGCGCAACAGACCGCGGTGGCCCCCATATTGTCTGCAGATCCGTTGTTTCAATAAGATTACTGGCCTCTGGAGTAACTGTTCTATGCTCCGGTAAGTCGAACGTAACTACAGCATCTGCGGGAGCAATCTGGTGGATACCATCTTTTTCCATGCGATAGACGGTGTCCATTAGTGGCAGCCACAGCGCAGGGGAATGCTCCACCACAATGAGCGTCGCCCCCACGGAGTGCGCAACCGAATCGACCGCTCGAACAATATCTTCAGCCCCCTCGGGATCGAGGTTCGCCGTAGGTTCGTCGAGAATGATGATATCCGGCTTCATTGCCAAAATTCCGGCCAGAGCGAGTCGTTGTTTTTGACCACCGGATAGCTTGGATGCCTGATGGTCAAGGGGAACCGACAGTCCCACCAAGTCCAGTGACGTTCGTACACGGTTCCAGATTTCCTCCGGATCAATTCCGAGATTTTCTGCACCGAAAGCCACGTTATCGCTGACCCGGTTACAGATCACCTGTGAATCAGGATCCTGCAACACCATCCCCACGGAACCCCGGACAGTGAGACTCCCCTCCTGTGCACCTTCGTCATCGCTCGTGTATAGACCCGCGATGAGCGATAAGAGCGTAGATTTTCCCGCCCCGGAATCGCCAGTTAGAAGAACGCGCTCCCCCCGCTCGATTGTGAGGTCAAGACCCGTGAAAGCGGGGATTCCGCGGGACGCATGCGTGTATCCCAAATTTGTGGCTTCCACCACCACATCCCCGTGCTCCTGACGATTACGTGAACCTACTGGTCTCGTCGTCATCGTGCCGTCCCCACAAGCATGTCTTTCTCCTTTTCACGTGTGGCAGGCGCAGAAAGCACGCCTGGAGCCCCAGCGATTGAGGTGCCAACCGCTGTTTTCTTTCCCAGATGCAGGTGGACTCCGCCCTGCGGGAACCACACTCGCCCATCAGCGCCCGCAAAGCTTGTCGGAGTGCGGGCCTCAGATGCAGTCGGCTCGGTTTAGGCTTCAAGCATTTTTCTGACAGGCTGGGTGCGCGTACGTGAGATAAGCCTGGCTTTTCTCGAGGCTTTTATTCTCGACTTTTTTGTTTAAGCCTTCGCTGCGCGTCCAGCTGCGAACCTGTCGAGAGCGCCGGTCTGTGCGAGGGCCTTCACCAGATAGTGGCCAATGATGCCTGCGAGAATCGCGCCAGAAATGATGAGACAGACAATGTAGATGAGGTTAAATTCTGCGCTCTTAGCGAGATTGCCACTGGTGAACAACTCGAGGCAGAACGCTCCGATGCCTGATGCAGCACCGGCAAGAGCTGCGATTTGCAATCCGAATTTCTTGTAACCGAAGATAGCGAAAACGATCTCGGCACCAAGCCCCTGCGCGATTCCCGAGTACAGCGTCGAGATTCCCCACTGGCTTCCCAGCACAGCAGAAACACAAGCGGCAACCAGCTCAACGAAGATCGCGGCACCTGGTTTCCGGATGACTAATCCGCCAAGGACACCACCCAAGAACCACGTGCCCGTCACCAGACCACCAAACCCGGGTGTCAGTGTGTCCAAGGCTGTAAAACCCGCGCCGCCGACCATATTCCACAGCCAGAAGATGAGGCCACATGCCACAGCTAAAACTGCGGCAGTAATGATGTCGATGCCACGCCAGCCACGCGTGTCTGTTTTCCTGGATGGCCCCGATGTGCGGACAGGCACTCCTGCAGTGCCCTTTTCGTCCGCTGGGTTGACAGAATTGTTCATGAAAGTTATCCCTTCCTCTCGCCGGTATTACCCGGATCAGGTTCTACGGTTCGCCGCGAGGCATCTCAGCCGACAGGATTTCCTGTCAGCTCCCGTGGTGCGCAATTAGCTTAAGATTAATCCGAACTTTCCGGCAACTGCCTACCCCCACATGTCCCAAATGAATCTATCCAGGTTTAGACGAGTCGGCTCCGGTGTCCCTGGAAATCCCGCTGTAACTGCCTAATTCTGTGCGCAAACTCCGTCGTTTATACTCCCCGCGCTCCAGAGACCGCAGGGTGTGCTGCTAGGCCTTCCTTACTCAGGCGCTCATGATCGGGATCTGTTGAATCGGCATGGCTCTCCACGACAAAGTCGCCCCCGTCGTCGTTCGATGCAGGTTCAGCTTCTCCATGGTGAAAGCGTGGATCCTCGATGACGAGGGTGGGGTGGCGTTTGGCGTGGTAGCGGTGTGCTGTCGGCGACTCCCGGAGCAACCATGTCGCCCACCGGGCGCAACAAATCGTCCAGTGGCAGAGCAACAGGATGAGGAAGAAAATTGACACGTAGTTGAGCCACTCCGCAGAAGCTGTTTTGCTCAATAAGTGAGTACCCAGGCACAACGTACCGGTGGGGAATGTCGAGCCCCACCAGCCGGGGCTGTAGCCGTCCCACTCGAACACGGCAACGTAGAACTTCTTCATAGCGAACTCGACCATCCTGATGCCGGCGATGAGCATAACGGCACCGTAAATGATGGCAAACTTACCCCCGAAGAGAACCTGCGCAGCTGCTGTCGACTGACCCACGACACCAAGGGGAATCCACGCTGTTCCGGCGATTTGGCCTGGGAGGTGCAACTTCCCACGGACGACATCGATGTACACGCGCGCAAAAATGGGCAGCGCGGTGACCAGTGAGAGCACAAAACATGCGATACCCGCAGTGTGATAAAGCCCCCCGTGGTCGGGTGCAAGTTGGCCCCCACTTGTAGCCCCAACCATCGGGGCTACAAGTGCAAGCCCCCATTGGAAGGTGGGCGCGCCGGCGAATCCGCGCAGCTGGTTGAGGCACACAATGATCCCCAGTGGTGTTCCGATCCACCAGGAGATGATCTGGAACCAGTCATTGCCAGTGACCGCTGTCCAAGCGGATCCGCAGGCGAGGATGCCCATGGCGTACATGCCCCACGCTGGCATGAGGGTGTGGGAGAAGTGGGGGTTGCGGTGGATAAGCCAGCCGACCGTGATAGTCACGAGGATGCCCGCTGCAATCGTGGTAAAGAAGGTGGATACCCACCCGGGTAGACCGTGAGCAGAGGTGAGTGACGCAGCAATTGAGGTCCCCATGAGGGACCCGGCCCAAGCTGGGCCCGCCGGAGCAAGAACACATGGTTTATCTGACTTATGCACACAGGCACTCTATTAACTCGCAGCCCAGAACCACCACACCCCAGAAATTGTGGGGGGTACAATGAATGCGTGTACCGCAATCTACCTGCGTGGGACGATCTCTACGCCGTGGTCTTGACCGCCGAGCACGAAAGTATCTCCGCCACCGCCAGGGACAGCCACATTCACCAGCAGACCTTGAGCCAGCGCATCAATCGTGCAGAAAACACCCTGGGCATCGAGATTTTTCACCGTTCTCCTTATGGCATTGCACTCACGGCTGCAGGTCGATCGCTCCTCCCACACGTCCGCACTCTCCTCGCCCACGCCGACGAGTTTGAGGCTTCTCGACGCCTCCTTGCCCGCACCCCTGCGCACGTCACCCTGACCATCGCTGTATCGAACACCGTCGCCGAGCTCTACAGCCCCGCCTGGATCGCGACTTTTACTGCTACACACCCGCACGTGTCGATCACACAGTTACAGGACAACTCGGCAGGGGTGCGCAAGCTTGTCGCTGAGCAGCACGCCGATGTCGGCGTCGTTGAGGGAGGCACACCTCTCCACAACGAGATTGAGAAGGAACTCGGCTCAGACGAGCTGGTTCTTACCGTCACCCCGGATCACCCATGGGCAAAGCGTGACAACGAGCACCCCGTCACAGCTGCAGAGCTACGTACAACTCCCCTGGTCGTCAGGGAGAAAGGATCCGGTTCCCGCGATGTCATTGAGAACGTCCTCGGAACACTTTCACCACCTGCCGGCGAGTTCGGCTCCCTTGCTTCACAGCGATCCGGCATCATGGCGCTGAAAGCCCCTGGCATCATCGCGAAGGGCGCTATCGCAGATCATATTCAGCTTGGTCGCCTCATCGCCGTTCCCGCTGAGGTTACCTTCACCCGGCCACTTACCGCAGTCTGGCTCCGGCACGCGACGAGAAGTAAAGAAGCTAAGGAGTTCATTGACTCGATCGTTCTTCCAGCATAAATACTCCGGGTCGCTTATTGCTTTGGCCTCTCATCTTCTGAGTAGTTCTCCAACATCTGCAAACCTATAACGATCAGCGCACAGGCCTCGGCATCCGAGTCAGCGCGGTGGTGATCAAGACGGAACCATGGCGCGATTGCCTTGGTAACGGTGGGTAGCTTGTAGTTTTCCAGGCCAGGAATCAGCCTCTTTGCAGTGCGATAAGAACAGTAAAACTCTTCCGGCAGCGTCCTCGTTCCGTAGTAAGAATCCATGCTCACCCATACTCCCCTGTCGAAAGACGCATTGTGTGCATACACAGGCAGGCGGTCAACAAAAGCTCGTATGTAAGGTTCGACAAACTTCCAGCTTGGAGCATCCGCGACATCGCGAGCCGAGATGCCATGGAGATACGTGAATTCAAATTCATCGTGCCCCGGTGGAGGTTTAAGCAGCGTAGAGAATCTATCTACGATCTGGCCGTACTCGACCTTGACCATAGCGATTTGACACGCAGACCTCGAGGACCGGTTAGCTGTCTCAAAGTCAACGGCAACGAATTTCGGCTTCGCAAGTGCCTCCGGAGATGCTGCATATCTCCGTGGTGCGTGCCGACTGACCGTCGCTATAGAGTCCAATCCAGCCGCTGACCTGCCGGTGAGTGAACCTGAGTCAACCTGAGATTTCTTGGTTTCTTTTTCCAGTTCAACGAGCCGCTTCCACTCTGCTGTGTAGGGCGCAGGATCGGTTCCGCTCCTCTTAGCCGCCATCTCTTGCGCCTTGGCTTGTCTTTTCAGAAGATTGACGTGGAGATCCTGTCTAGAGGCAGGTAGCTGGAGGCCCAACCAGTAATCCAGAGTTTCCAGCTCTCCCACATAGTCCCGCTGCTTGTGCTGGATGATGAGTACCTGACTTACGTAAAATTCCATCACATTAGCTGGATTTTCTCTCGCCGCGTGCACCATTTCTTCCATGCACCCTTTGGCAAAATAGAGGGCAGTATCCAAATCCCCGTCTCGCTTTAATTGGGCGATGGGGTTCACCCAATCACAGATGTAGCGCCCCTCAAAGGTTGGCATCCTTATCGCCTGCTTCGGTTCCAACCACGGCAATGGCGCGGAGCTCTCTACGCTTCTCGCGACCGAGAATTGCGGATAATGAGATGTGGGCGCCGCAAGTGGTTGATTGGGGAGCCCGCCTTCTTCGAGGCCTCCAAGAACGTTATCAATACCGGGCGCTGTGTCGTTCCGGTGATTCCTGGAGTCTGCGTTGTCGCCACTGAGAAGGTTCGAAATGAAATCAACAAAGCCCATATCCATAACTTTATGACTAAACACAACGTAATTCCTCGGTCTGAATGAACATTCGTTCTAACGTTGTCCACCTGCAGTATGTGTGAGAACCTGGCATTTAACCCGCCCTCTCCATGCCACCTGTTGGCGTGTCTACCACCGCATTAAAAAAGGCACTCAGTGTCTCCACTGAGTGCCTTTCCTTGTACCCCGTACGGGATTTGAACCCGTGCCGCCGCCGTGAGAGGGCGGTGTCCTAGGCCGCTAGACGAACGGGGCATACGCAACGTATGCGTTTTCACTTTTTACTCTGACGGTTATACTCCGTTGAGCGTGCCCACGAGTCTACGTAACCGTCACCGAATTACCAAATGCGCACGTCATATAGCTTTTCGGGCGGTTACGAGCGGTCGGGAGTGAGGGAGAAGATACGGTGAGACGAGGCGTCGACAAGCAAAAACCACCTACAGACCGGGCGGTACGGTACGATTCCTACCCATGAAGTACTTCTCCACCCGCGATCACAACCACCAGTCCCCTGCCAGCTTCGATGACGTACTCATCCGGGGGCTAGCCCCCGACGGCGGCCTGTACCTACCCGAAAGCTACCCGCAGCTGAGCAAGGAGGACTTAGACGCGCTCAAGGGGAAGACCTACCCTGAGGTGGCCGAGGCCATTATCGAACTGTACGCACCTGGCAAGGGCCACCTCGCGCACCGGGCCTACACGACAACGGCCTTCGATTCCGAGGAGATCGTCCCGCTGACGAGGGTCACCGACAACCTGTTCATCGGCCATCTGTCTCAGGGGCCGACGGCAGCTTTTAAGGACATGGCGATGCAGCTCCTCGGTGTGCTGTTTGAGGACTCCGGCAAGGAGATGAATATCCTCGGTGCCACAAGTGGCGACACCGGCTCCTCTGCGGAATACGCCATGCGCGGACGCGACGGAATCCGGGTGTTCATGCTCACCCCGAAGGGCCGTATGACACCGTTCCAGCAGGCGCAGATGTTTAGCCTCGACGACCCGAATATTTTCAACATCGCCGTCGACGGTGTTTTTGATGACTGCCAGGACATTGTCAAGGCCGTCTCTGCCGATAAGGAGTTTAAGGAGACGTACCACATCGGCGCGGTCAACTCGATTAACTGGGCGCGGCTGCTGGCACAGGTGGTGTACTATGTCTGGCTCTACCTGCAGGCCGGCGCTCCGATTGCCTTCTCCGTTCCTACCGGCAACTTCGGCGACATCTGCGCCGGCCACATTGCCCGCCAAATGGGTGTTCCGATTACGTCGCTGATCGTAGCCACCAACGAGAACGATGTCCTGGACGAGTTCTTCCGCACGGGCACCTACAGGCCCCGTTCGGCGGCGGAGACGCTCGCCACGAGCTCCCCCTCGATGGATATTTCCAAGGCCAGCAACTTTGAGCGGTTCATTCACGATCTTGTCGGTGCTCAGCGCACGGCGGAGCTGTTCGGTTCTACCTCCCCCTCGTTTACGCTTTCCGACGACGAGATGGCGTGCGTCTCTGACGAGTTCGGGTTCGCCTCGGGGTCTTCTACCCACGCAGACAGGCTGGCTACCATCGCCCGCCTGCATTCCGAGTACGACCAGCTCGTGGACCCACACACCGCAGACGGCATTCACGTGGCGGAAACTCTACTTTCCGCCGGCACGGTCACAGGCCCCGTCATCTGCCTGGAGACCGCTCTACCGGTGAAGTTCGCCGAGACTATCTACGAGGCTATCGGCGAGAGTCCCACCGTCCCCGAGCGTTTCCGTGACATCGAATCTGGTGAGCGCCACGTCACTGACATGCCAAATGATGCGGAAGCCGTCAAACGGTTCATTGCCGAGAAGGTAGGCTAACTACTCATTTTTCTGTGTCTGCTGGTTGGCGACTGCCAGCCAGTGGTAACCGCGCTTTTCTGCCAGCAGCGAGAAGGGGGGCCGCCCGGACACTAACTGTAAGGTGGCTGGCCCCACGCCCATGAGCAAAGGCGTGCAGGAGCCTCTACGTCTCACACAAGCTGGTCTGCTATCGGGAGCGGGGGGATAGTCACCGAAATCAACAACTCAAATTAGTGCGGGTGCAACGTTCGGGTAGCGGGGAGACGGTCGCGTGGCATAAAGTACGCGTCGTCACCGTTGTGACACCCTGCACGAAAATCCGCAGTAGAATGCGCAGAGGCTGACGCAGGCAGAACTTGACACATGTGTGCAGAACACCGAAAAACTGCACCCGCCTAGGTGAAAACGACGGGTACTCGGGGAAGGGAGGAGATCGATGCGGGATCATGGTTCGACGCACGCTTCTAACGCGCGTCGCGATCACCGAGTGCCACTCCATAAGGCTTGTCTCTTGTGCAACCCCATTCTCATTCACGCAGAGTAGAGCCTCCAAAGGCAAGCAAACTTTTTAGAATAAGCCGTTTCAAAACGGGTCGGGTCGCAACAGACATATAACGTAACAATCATCTCAAACCTGGCATCTTCTGGCTCTACATGCCATGCCACAATCATTCCACTACCTGTCAAGGAGACGTGAAAAACAATGGACGGTAGGAAAAACAACTCCGTATTTAAGGATCTGGATCGAACATTCTTCGTCAGCGACCTACACCTCGGGCACCCTCTGGTGAGCCGAAAGCGAGGATTTTCTACAACAGACGCGCACGACGAATACATTATCGGCGCTATCAGGAGGGTTACCCCCCACGGCGCAAACCTCATAGTCATGGGAGATATCACTGTGCGGCGCGAAGACTACGCCCTCGAGGTTATTGACCAGTTGAAACATGAATTGGAGCTTTCTAGTCTCATTCTCCTTCCTGGAAACCATGACATGGTTCACCCCATGTGTGGGCTAGACCAAAACCTCCGATGGAGTGCCCCCTTCAACGCCGTATTCGACTACATCACTCTGCAGTTGGAAACCTACGTACCACAGGTGGGCCACGTTCTGCTCAGCCACTTACCGTGCAACGAGGCGGAAAACCGCTATACCAAACCGCACCTCGTCCGTTTCGCCCCGAAAATGAATGGGTACCTTGTCAACGTGCACGGCCATACTCACCGCGAGACCCTCATCGACCATAACTTTGTCAACCTCAGTCTAGAGGCCACAGGGCTCGCACCAGTGTCGCTGAGAGATGTCCACTATATGACCGCAATGGCTCGGAAAACCGAGAGGCAGCAACAGAAAACGTACCAGTTACGCGAGCTTTCCTTGCCTTCTCGAGCCAGCTAGCAGTTCTATCGTTTAGCCGAGAGGAGCCGAATGGAGTCTGCAGTAGGTTCAGTGTGCTCAGCGCCTGGCTGGAACGCGCACTGTTAGTTTAAGAGCTGTTAGTTCTAGAGCACTGCGCGTACAGTGGCGAACACGTCTTTTTCCTGCTCGTATGATTCCTGCGGTTTGTAAACCGCAGTGGGCGGTGGCGTGGGGATATCCACACCGGCGAACCGCAGCGCCCCCACTGTTCCAGCGTCGAAATCGGGAAGCACCTCGATGACCCAGCCCGTAACATCGGCGAGGATCTGCATCCATTCCGGTGACCGCGTGCATCCGCCAACGGTAGCGAGCGGGGCACCATTGGGCTCAATATCAAAGCTCAGCGCCAGGCACACCCCTTCCAAGATGGCCTTGTGCAGGTGTGCCTGGGTAGTCTGCGGCGTCACGCCGATGAATGCTGCTCCAGGGGTCTCTACGCGGCGGGGAAAACGCTCACGGAAAAAGGTCGGCAGGGCGACGACACCGGAGGGCCCAGACGGCAGCGCCCCGTCGATGGGGAAAAGCCGCAGAGCTTCCTCCCGGGCAGACCCCGCCACCTGGACCGCAGCAATGCTGCGATCCTTGTCATTCCCCAAGGCAAGGGTGTGTTTCTCCCGCCGATGGGTCGCCACTACCATATCGATGCTCGCATGCCACCCGGTCGTGCCCATGTAAATGTGCTTCTCCCCGATCCCAAGTGCAGTTGTACCAGCATCCCCCGGCGCGAGGATGATATCGACCCCCTGATCGGTGCCGATGTGCCCCTGCCCGATCGTGGGCAGGTGCACGGCCGGATCAACACCGATTGCCTCGCAGATGGCGGGAGACCACGCGCGCGTGGCGAGGTCCATAAAGCCGGTGGTCGATGCTGTGGTTGGATCTACATAGTGACCAAGCCCAAGGCGGTATGCGATATAGCTGAATGGAGAAAACACCACTCGCTCAACACCGAGTGTATGCATCATCGCGACGTTCGAGGTCGGCCCCTGCTGGTTGCCGGTAATGATCTCCCACTCAGCGATGTCTGGTACTGAGGACCGTGTATCCGAATATAAGACGGCGACATCATCGTCGCGATCCAGGTAAATGAGGTCGTGCATCTGGTCCGTTAAGACGATGGCCTCTGCTGTAGGGTCGAAAAGCTCGTTGAACGCGCGGAACCAATCGGATGGTTGTTGCTCCACCTGGCCAGGGGCGGGGATAGCGCGTGGGGTACGTTACGGTACGTCCGTCGGAGCGCTTGGCACCGGAGATTCCAAAATCGATGGCATACACGGTCATGGGGAGTCGGAGGCTTTTCAGATTTAGAGAGGTGGCGGTAGAGGTGCTCCTCCACCGGCGAACGGAGGACAAGATCCATGGTGACGACGGGCTTGCCGCCGTGGCTGCTATTGGCTGCACCGTGAGGATCAACGCATCCTAAATAGTAGAACCTCTTGCCTTCCTGGTCACTCTTTTCCACAAACAGGTGGTGGGCAACCTCAGACTGGAGGACGCGTTTAATTTCTGGGGAAACGAGTGTGCGATCCAGACGCGTGTACCAATGCAGGACGCCGTTGTCCTTGAAGTGATCGTTGTACATGTCCCCGTCGTAGGTGACGAAAATAGGGCATGTCGACGTTGCGGTGTCTACCTTGTAGCCGTTGATCACGCCTTCTTGGTTCGCGTCCCAGCCGAGCATGCGACACACTTGGCGGCGGCTGTACTGGCGTCAAATTACGAGCTCACCCGTGTCGGTGCCACGTAGGCGCGACAGGGCAAGGCCAGTGTCGAGGACATCGTCGACGTGGGCGCGGAAGGACTGCGCGGGATCGGCATCCGGAGAGTAAGAGTTGTAGAGGCTGGAGAAAGAATCGGAGAGGTACCATCGACCACCAGCCTCGCGGATCAGCGGCACTGTGCCGAAACGTGCACCGAACTGTTTGGCGGAATAAAACTGCAGGGTAAGTACCCGATAGACGTTACGGCGAATGACAGGATCCGGGATGAGTTCCACGGGTCAACGCCGTCCCCGGCGCCGCGGGTAAGGGAGCGTAAGATGTGCAGTTCCTGGGGTCGGATGGCATCGAGAAGCTCCTGCGACATGAAGGTGAGGAAACGTGCCTCCTCGTCTGTGGGCGCGTGCTCCACCGCCCGGAACTGACACAACAATGACCAGTAGTTTTTCTTCCGAACAACAACATCAGGATCCATCGTTTCGAAGCGGAGAAAATCCATGAGCCGGGGAATCCGTCCAAAGCGGTGCGAGAGGTCCGTGAAAGCGGATCGGATCTCCCGCATACCGTCAATCTTGCTGGTCGAGATTGCGTCAAGTACACGCTTGGTAGCAATCCGGTCGAAGCTCACCGTCGAATTGGTGGGAACCCCATCCCCGGTGATCACCTTCTTGCGCAACGCTTCCTTGCTGCGAGACTGGTCACCGGTGAGGGCGATGGGGATCATGTAGTTGTTCTTGTAGTTGCCGATGAAATCGATGACGCGTAGGTGATCCTTCCCCGGCGCTTTGCGTAACCCGCGGCCGAGCTGCTGGGTAAAGACGATGGAGGACTGCGTCTCACGCATGAGCACGATTTGGTTGACACAGGGGATGTCGATACCTTCATTGAAAATGTCCACGGTGATGATGTAGTCGATCTCACCTTGTTCGAGCTGCCCAACGACTGCTTCCCGGCGCGCGGGTGCATCCGCGTCGGCGAGCGCAACTGCGCGGATCCCCCGCCGGGTGGGTTCTTCGGCGAGTGCGTGGAATATCTCCACGCTGGAGGTAAAAATTAACCCGTGGACATCGTCTACTCTGCCGTACGTGTGCAGCGTGTCCACCACATCCTCGACCCGCCCGGTATCGGCGATGCCGTAGTAGTGCAACGGAACCGGCATCTTTTGCTTAAGCGCCTCACCCACGCGGATTTCATAGGAGACGTTGTAATCAAAGAGGTCATAGATGTTGAACCCGTCGGTTCGCTCCGGCGTAGCCGTGAGCCCGAGCAAGAACCCAGGCGTGAAGTAATCAATAATCGCCCGGTAGCTGTCGGCGCCGGCTTTGTGAACCTCGTCAATGACGATGTGGTCAGACCTCTTACGTGGCACCATGTGCAGGTTCTTGGACAGCGTCTGCACGGATGCGAACAGGTAATCGGCGACCAGTCTGCCCGGCCCCCACGGCAACGCCATACTTCTTTGCCCCCAGCACCCGCTCGAACTCGCTCCGCGCCTAGGTAAGGATTTGTTCGCGGTGAGCGATGAAGAGCACGCGCGTGGGGTCTGCATGGCGAACAGCGAAGGCTGCAAGGATTGTCTTGCCTGTGCCGGTGGCCGAGATGACCACCGTCGGCGTTTCCCCCGCCTCGCGGACGTCCTCGATCTGCTCCAGCGCCACCGCTTGCATCGGGTTGGGAACGAGCTTCTCCCCCACCCGCGGTTGATCGCCATCGACGGTGATCACACGCTTGCGCCGGCGCTTCTCATAGTCTGCAATTCAGGCCTCAGTGAGCGGGATGCACTGAGATCGTTGCTTGTCGACGGCCCGCCTCAGCAGTTCGACCACGTCACCGTCGCCGGTTGTATAAAACTTGAAGTTCCACTCCTCGTTGCTCGCCAACGCATTGTTGGTGAGGTTACTGCTTCCCCACGATGGCAGTAGCCACGCCACCCTCATGCTCGAAGACGTACCCCTTGGCATGAAAACCCCGATCGAGATCCGTGTGAACATACACATCCGCACCCGGCAGGGCCATCAACTCACGCAAGGCCTCCGGATCGGTGAAATCCAAATAGGTGGAGGTGATGATCGTATTGCGCGTGCCCTGGCGGAGAGCCCGGCGCCCGGAGTCCACCAAGGACTGTTTCAACGCGCCAATGCCGCTGGTGTTGATAAAGGCCACGGAAAAGTGAAAAGACCCAGCGATCGCAATTTCGGCGCGCAGGGCCTCCAGCATGGTCGCGCCCTGGTTAAAAACAAGAGAGAGTGGGGATGAGCTAAGAAAAAGACGGCGTTGGCGCAGAAACAAAACCGTAGCGCACCGCTTGAATCAGATCATCTTGCATAACACTAACCCTACGGGCCCACCGCCGCCCAGGGAAGTAAACGCGGCCGTCCACACATAACGTAGACCCCGCATGCGAGAACATGCGGGGTCAACGAATCTGTTCGGCTTAGCTACCTAATGAGCCAGTGGCGCGGTCTCACGATTGGGGAGGTAGGAGAGGTTAATCTCCGTCTCCGGATCGAAGAACACACAACCATCGGGCACTGGGCGCACCCAGATCTGGTCGCCCTTTTCAAGGACATCGTGCTTACCGGCACGTACGGTGACCATCTTGCCACGGACACGAACTGGAGAATTCTTTGTCATGTGTGCGTGACAGTAAGTATAAATTTCCGCACCGAGGTGTTCGACGATAGCGACGTCGAGTGGTAGACAAAACTCCTCGGGCTCCTCGTTGACGGAGACAATCTCCCAGTTTTCCGGTCGTACTCCAACGATCACGGTATTACCACTGAGCTTTAGCGCGTTTTCCCGCGCCAAGTTGAGATCCATACGGTGTCCCTCGCCGACAACCGCACGCCCCTCTTCCACGGCGATACCATCGAGCAGCGTCATCGACGGGGACCCGATGAACTGCGCCACGAACGTATTACCGGGGTTGTTGTACAGCACCTGGGGCACATCGACCTGCTGCAGGATGCCGTCCTTCAGCACGCACACACGGTCCCCCATGGTCATAGCCTCGGTTTGGTCGTGGGTCACGTACACAGTCGTAACTCCCAGCTCGCGCTGCAAGGCAGCGATCTGGGCACGTGTGGACACACGAAGCTTGGCGTCGAGGTTACTGAGTGGCTCATCCATGAGGAACACCTTTGGCTCCCGCACAATTGCGCGACCCATGGCGATACGCTGGCGCTGGCCACCAGACATCGCCGCCGGCTTCTTATCCAGCAGATCCTCCAGCTGGAGCATCTTCGCAGCGAAATCGACGCGCTTGTCGATCTCTTCCTTCGGAACCTTCTGGTTCTCCAGAGCGAACGAGATATTCTGGCGTGCCGTCATATTGGGGTACAACGCATAGGATTGGAACACCATTGCCACGTCGCGTTCGCGAGCTCGGGACTCACTGACATCCTGTCCATCGATGAAGATCTGCCCTTCATCGACGGGCTCGAGGCCAGCAAGCATTCGCAGGGTGGTGGACTTGCCGCAGCCAGATGGTCCGACAAGTACAAGGAATTCCCCATCGTCGATGGTGAGGTTGATCCTGCTCACTGCAGGCGGGCGTGCCGGGTCGTAGATCCGGGAGGCCTGGCGAAACTCTACAGCTGCCATTGTCTACTATCTTCCTTTCACGTTCCCTTTGTCGTACCTGGGCTTAGAGGAACGGCGTGATCTGCTGGTCGATGGTCTTCTGGGTTTCCTTCTGAAGATCCTCAAACACAGCGGTGACATCTTCCTGTCCCACGGTGATGCGATCGAGCGCACCGCCGATGCGGGCTCCGCCACCGGGCACGAAAACGCGGGCGTAATCCTGCGGAGCGGTGTTCTCAGCGAGCTGCTTGATCGCTGTTTGGGCGTTGGGGTTGTCCTTCAGGTACGCCTTCTCGTCTGGATGCTCAATAGCTTCCTTGCGTACGGGCATGTAGCCTGTGGCCTGGGAGAACTTCACCGTGTTTTCTACGTTTGTCATGAAGTCGATGAACTTTACGGCGTTGCGCTTACGCTCATCAGAAATACCGTTGGCCACGGCGAGGCCGGCACCGCCAGTCGGGCAGCCCGGGGTCGGCCCCGGGAGGTAGGTGGTGATGAACGGAATGGTGGCCGTCTTGTTCAGGCCTTGCAGCGAGCCTGTGGACTCCAACAAACCTGCGGCGTTACCTGCGCCGAACTGCACAGTGGGATCGGTTTGAACGTCGATGTACCTCTTCCCCACCATTTCCTTGAGGAACTCTCCCGCCTCGATGGACTTCGGATCCGTAAACGTGGGCTCCCACTCCTTGGAGTAGGCACCACCAAAGGTCCAGATCATGCCCTGGAAGTACCAGTCAAGGTAGTTCGAACCATCGGGCACGACAACCGCCGGCTTGCCGCCGTTGGCTTCTACGAGCTTGGGTGCCCACTCTGCGAACTCCTGCCACGTCTTCGGCCCACGATCTGTGGGAAGGCCCGCCTTAGCCAGAATGTCCGTGTTGAAGTACATGAGGCAGGTGGAGCGGCAGTATGGAACGCCGTAGTGCTTGCCATCGTAGGCATAGTCCTCGCGGAGGGTGTCTACGTAGCTATCCTGGTCGGTTCCTACTTCCTTCCACAGGTCATCCAGCGGAGTGGTGGCCTCGTTGAAGGCGAAGTTAAACCAGGTCACGTCGCTAGCGACAATGACGTCCGGCAGGTCTCCGCCGGCAAGAGCTGCGTTGAACTTCTGAGCGAGCTCCTCGTAGTTGGCGCCTGCGCTCACAAGCTCGACGGGAATATCCGGGTTTTCCGCCATGAAGGCATCAATCATCTCCTGCTCCATATCCTTGGAGCTAGCGGGGTGGTTGGACCAGAACTGCAGCGTGCCGTTTCCTTCTTGTCCGCCACCACCGGCGGCACTGGTGCTACCACCAGCGCAGGATGCCAGTCCGAGGGCGGTTGCGCCCATGACGCCGAGTCCGAGAGCCTTACGACGGCTGATTTCAATGTTGAGCGGGTTCATTGTGATTCTCCTTGAATGAGGTGTGTTATCTGACGGTGCGACACGCGCCGGCAGGAAAAGGGATGTGTTTCCAGGGGTTGTCTTGTTGATGGGGACGGTCTTTGTTGTCCGGCAGAGTCTCTGTTCTGCGATACAGGATTGTTTTCCGGAACAAGGCTCTGTGATCTAGCCCTTGACCGCGCCTGCGGTCAAGCCCTTGATCATCTTCTTCTGCAACAATAGGAAGGCAACGAGCATGGGGACGGTGGTGAGCACAGTGCCCGCCATAACTGGTCCCCAGTTGGTGAGGCCCTCGGCATCCTGCAGGCGTGTAAGGCCAACAGGAAGTGGAGCAGTCGCCGCGGTGTCAGTGATAAGGAATGGCCACAAGTACTGGTTCCATTCACCGACAACCGTAATGAGGACAAACGCCGACAACGTCGGCCAGCTCATCGGCAGGACAACCTTGAACAGCGTGGTAAAAAATCCAGCACCATCCATTTCGGCAGCTTCCATGATTTCCTTCGGCAGACTCATGAAATGGTTACGCATGAGGAACGTGCCAAAAGCAACGCCGGCAAGCGGGATGATCACACCGGCGAATGTGTTACGCCAACCGAGGGAGGCGACCAGCGCATAGTTTGAAATGATCGTGATCTGGTTCGGCACCATGAGCGTCGCAATGACGAGCATGAAAAGCAGGTTGCGACCGGGGAACTTGAGGAACGCAAACGCATAGGCGCTCATCACACCCAGCCCGACTTCCACTACGGTGAGTATCGCCGTGATGATGACAGAGTTTCTCAGATAAAGGTTGAAGCCTGAGGTTTCCATCACATAGGAATAGTTCTCTGGGGCAAAAGGATTTGGCCAGAAAGTAATTGGATCCGAGTAGACATCCTGGAATGTCTTAAACGAGGTAACAACAATGAAGTACAGCGGCACGAGGATGACAAGGACAGTGGCAGCAAGCGCCATGTACCCGAACACCCTGGCAATCGTGGACGTATGCTCCATTCCCCCGCCTCGCGCAACACGCTTCCGCTGCGCGTCGGTGATGACGGGCTCGCCCTCTCCCTGTGATCCTGGAACTGGGGGCAGGTTCTTCTTCGGGCCTTCCGGCAGTGGGAGCTGGCGCTTACGTCCACTGGTCAGACGGCGCTTCGTGCGCCTGGTGGTGCCATCTCCTGTGCCTACACCAATTGCGCTCGACATTTACTTATCCCCCTTTTCTTGGCAGTACACCTGGATAGCGGTGATAACGAGAACGACAAGGAACATGATCGTGGCGACGGCAGCACCGTAACCGGCACGGCTATTCACGAAGGTCTCCTGGTACACCTGGAAGACCATGGTTGAGGTGCCATAGCCGAACGGCCCACCCTTTGTCATCGCGTTGATGATGTCAAAAACTTGGAAGGAGTTCAGTAGCACAGTGATCGACAGGAAAAATGTCGTCCCGCGCAACTGAGGCATGACAACTCGGAAGAAGCGACGCATCGGCGGAGTTCCATCAATCTCCGCTGCCTCATCGAGATCCTTACGGCGCCCCTGCAGTGCAGCCAAGTAAATGACGAATACGTAGCCCACGTTCTTCCACACGTACGTGGTTGTGATCATGAACAGCGCCCACTTGGACTCTTGATAGAAGTTTGGTGATTCGATCCCGAACCAACCGAGGAAGTACTGGATGAGTCCGTAATTGGGGTCGAACACAAACTGGAAAGCAACGCCGATGGCGGCGCCGGCAATAACATAAGGTGCAAACACCATGGATCGCACCGCGCTCCGACCGAACAGTTTTTGGTCGAGCAAAAGCGCCAGTGCAAGTCCGATCATCATGGAACCCGCCACTGCGAAGAATGTAAACACGGCAGTGTTGAAAACAACCGTTTTTGTCTCCGGGGCAGTGAACCACTCAATGTAGTTATCCAAGCCCACAAACTTCATTCGCGGGGAGGAAATGTTCCAGTTATAGAACGAGATCCTGATGTTGTCGATGAGAGGGCGGTAGGTGAAGATGACCAGAAGTATGAGGTTCGGAAGCACCAGCGCTGCCGCCAACAGCATCTGTTTGGTGCTGTATTGCGGACGTTGCTTCTTATGCGCGAATATTTCGGATACCTCAGGCCTTTCGCTCACCGCAGGTATTAGCGTAGCCATGAATGTGAACCTAAACGTATTACGTTAACGGTTAGTTACCTACGCAGACCTAAACAGTTAACTCTCCGTTAATACTTGGCTTTGCAGCACCTCTACTGTCCGCTCGTAGAACGCGGGGTGAGAGGCGGATAGGCACGCTCATTCAGCAACACCCCTCAAAATCCACCTGCGAATAGCAGCCCGATTGCGTTAATTACCCCCGGTGTAGGGTACACACCTCTGCCGTACGGAAACTTTGTAGAACATAAGAAAAACAACCGACCGGCACCCAAAATCCACCTTCCGCTCCGCGATTAGCTGGGAGAATACCAAAATACAAAACTTTCCCCCTAAAACTTAACTTTTACTAAGAGTAAGGCTTTATGTGCGCTAAGGTGATATCTTTAAAGAAGAATGGGGCGTTGCGCTGGACAAACTCCACACGCTGTCTGCTACTATCAGAAACCGCGCCACAAAGACGTAGCGCGAAACCTTAAATTCCCATAAGAAAAGGAAGGACCAGATCCATGGATCTCAGCACCACTCTCAACATTGTAAAGTCCATCATCAAGGCTCTCAAGGGCATCGCTTCCGGCGACATCGACTTCGAGAACCTCTCCTCCAACTTCGACAAGCTCAGCTCCGCCTTCGAGGGTGCTGAGGGCTCCTCCAAGGCAGACGCTGCTGACAAGGTTGCCGAGGGCAAGGACGCTATCTCCAAGAAGTAACTTCTAGGAATACCTCAATCGTGGCACGATCTTCGTGCCACGATTTTTTTGCTCTAGTGCCCGGTCCCTCCATCACCGCCACCCGAGCCAAATCCGAGGCTAACCCTTCCTAGCGCAAGAACCAATTCCCCCCTCTCTCGTACACCCTGCGACAAGCCTCGTACACCCTCCGACAAACAATGCCCCACTCAGATGCGAGGAAAACCACGCATCTAGGTGGGGCATCGGCTCGTAGAGCACGTGGACAGTCTCAAAGACGCATGAGGTCAGAGCCCAATGGTGCAGTCTCGGGCGGATTTCTTAGAAACAGTCCACCGTAAAAATTACAGGTAGCTCTTTTTCTGTCACGAAACGATTTCCGGGGGCCTCATCGAGAGAGGAAAGAGGGCCTAAAATGAGTGGCTCAGCGTTCTCCTGCCGCATATAAGCAAGAATCTCATCCCTGACGTACACGTGCGCTGTGCCGCAATCGCCCCAGATGAGCGTGTCAAAGTTATCAGTGGACAGGTTGAGAAGGTGAGTGTACCCCTCTGGAAAGAAGAGATCGTTAGCAAAAGTACCGGCTGGGCCAAAGATGATATTGGATACCCTCTCCTCTTCCTCACCGAGAATGTCAACAAGCTCCACACACAGCTTGTCGCTCGACTGCACAACCTCCGGAGTTGAGTCCACAAAGCAGGTCTCATACTCCATCTCATCTTCATCAAGGAATCGCATGCGTTCATCTTCTTCCTTCTCGAAGAAGTGCTCGCTGCCACGATAAGATGCCAGCCGTCCGTTGAGTTCAACCGGATTTTCAAACACATAATCTGCCTCTTTTACGAAAGGCAGATACCTCTCGAAGGTACTCGGTGCAGGAATGGCATCCTGAGAAGTAGGCGGAAGGTCCGCAGAGTCCGTGCCGGGAATACGTGGGATGAAACGCAGTTCCCAGCCGTCGGCATCCTTCCGAAGATTGTCGAGATCGCAGGTGTCTTCAATTTCGGAGCCGAAAAACAGATCATTTCCCGTAAGGAGCTGCAGCAACCCGTGTGAGGGGTAGCCATCAAGTGTCGGAATATCAGCAAGATTAACCTGGATAACAAAGGTCAGCGGCCGGCCAGATCTTCCTTTGGGCCATGTATATCCCTCAGGCAAAAAGGGTGTTCCGCCAATGAACGTTCCATGTAGAGCAACCATTCTTTTTCCTTACTCGAAAAGGTCAATGTGAGACGATGCGATTGGGTAATCCAACGGTGGGAGTACACGACAATGGCTGATTCTCCATCGCCGATGTGCTCATTCCCATGTGTTACTGAGAGTGTAAAACCGTCTACCATTGAACGCACGGCGAAGAATCCGGGAGGGTACCCCCTCCAACCCTCTCGAACCCCCTCCCACGCCCCTCACCCCGGTATAAGGAACAATCGGCTCGTGGTGGAGTCGTGATGGTCGGTAATGATCCTTACTCCCGCGCCCTAGGAAACGATCACTGCGGGGGTTCCTTGAAGCTGTTCACAATTACTGAGAGACCAAAGCACGCTTTCGAGTACAGTAACTTCGCTGATCGCGACCGACTGAAATAATCGAAAGAAATACCTGACAATAAAACGTGCGAAGACCGTAGTGCCGTTTCCGTTCCAGTTGGCGTTCTCTCTACCAGCAAGGAATTCAATAGTGGGTCACGCTCTTCACCGGTCGGCGCCACACACTAGCCCACACCGGCAGTCATACCATGCACGTCGCGCCAATAAACAACTAAGGCAGCCAGTGACAAACTGACTGCCTTAACTCTGTACCCCGTACGGGATTTGAACCCGTGCCGCCGCCGTGAGAGGGCGGTGTCCTAGGCCGCTAGACGAACGGGGCATATTTATTTTTACTTCATCCGAAAATGAAGAGCTGGCCTACCAGGACTCGAACCTAGAATGGCGGTACCAGAAACCGCTGTGTTGCCAATTACACCATAGGCCATTTGTTTCCGACTTCCTCGTCGGCAACGCAGATAACTATAACCATAACGCCGTTTACTAGCAAATCGCCAGGTAAATGCTCGTATTAGGGTGTGATATTCGGCCGAAAATGACATCGTCGGAATTTAGCAAAACTCCTCGCGCCTCAGGTGAAACTATCCACCTGAGGTGCGAGGAGCCTGCCAGTTGTGAAGAACGCTTTTACACGCTTATGCGCGAAGGCTTCTCTGCCTACTGCTGCGCCTCAGCCTGCCAGGGAGTGACCGTCTGAGCTTTCTTGATGCGCCCCAGCGTGCGCTCCTTTCCAAGGAGCTCCAGAGACTCGAACAGAGGCGGAGAAACAGCCTCACCAGATGTCGCTACGCGGATGGCACCGTAAGCCTTACGTGGCTTGAGCTCCAGCTCGTCGATAAGCCTCGTCGACAGCGCCTTCTCGATGTTCTCCGTCGTCCACTCCTCCAGGGGCTCAAGGGCAGCAAGAGATTCAGCGAGAGCCTGCACCGCATCGTTCTTGAGGTTCTTGCGGGCTGCCTTCTCATCGAGGGTGAACTCGTCCTCGTCGATCACAAGGAATTTGAGCAGACCGTAGGCCTCAGAAAGCGTCTTGATGCGCGTCTGTACCAGCGTCGCGGCGAAGGCGAAGTCTTCATCGGGCAGATGGAAATCGTAGTGCTCTGCAAGGAAGGTCTTGAGGCGCTCCTCAAAGTCCTTCGGGTCAAGCATACGGATGTGGTCGGCGTTGATCGCTTCGAGTTTCTTCTGGTCAAAGCGGGCCGGGTTCCCCAAAACATCATGGACGTCGAAGGACTTAACGAACTCATCGACACTAAAGATGTCCTGGTCCCCCTTCAGCGACCAGCCGAGCAGTGCCAGGTAGTTGAGCATCCCCTCAGGGATGATGCCCGCATCGCGATGGTTGAAGAGGTTCGACTGCGGATCGCGCTTAGACAGCTTCTTGTTGCCTTCACCCATGACGAATGGGAGGTGGCCGAACTCCGGGGTCTGCTTCGCAATCCCGAGTTCTTTCAGCGCCTCGTACAGCGCGAGCTGGCGCGGCGTGGAAGGAAGAATGTCCTCGCCGCGGAGCACGTGGGTGATCCCCATGATCGCGTCGTCGATGGGGTTCACCATTGTGTACAGCGGGGATCCGTCTGAACGAGCGACAACGTAGTCGGGCTGCGTCTCCGGGGCAAAGGAGATCTCTCCGCGCACCATGTCATTCCATGTCCAGGTACGCTCGGGCATCTTGAAGCGCCACACAGGCTTGCGTCCCTCTGCCTCGAAGGCAGCCTTCTGTTCGTCGGTGAGATCACGATCGTAGTTGTCGTAGCCCAGGTGCGGGTCACGGCCGGCAGCCTTGTGGCGAGCCTGAACCTCTTCGTTGGTGGAGTAAGCAGGGTAGACGTATCCGGTTTCCTTCAGCTTCTCCAGCACTTCGAGGTAGATGTCACCTCGCTGGCTCTGGCGGTAGGGCTCATGAGGACCACCCTTTACTACCCCCTCATCCCAGTCGAGCCCGAGCCACTGCAGTGACTCGATAATCGCCTGGTAGCTCTCCTCGGAATCGCGGGCAGCATCGGTATCCTCGATGCGGAAAATCAGTTTGCCACCGGTGTGACGGGCATAGCCCCAGTTGAAAAGTGCTGTTCGCACCATACCAACGTGCGGCGTGCCGGTTGGGGACGGACAAAATCGAACGCGTACATCAGACATGGTCTAAAAGTCTACCCGCTACAATTTCTCATCATGCGACCAAGCAGACCTTCCAGACCACACACAGCCCCGGACTTCCTCTTGTCACGTGTCCACGGCTCCGTCCGCACCCAGGGACGAGCAGCCTTTTACACGTCCGTTGACGAGGCGATCGCCGCGCTACCTACGGCAGGGCTCATAGTAGGGGCGCTCCCCTTCGATCCCTCCGCCCCTGCTGCACTGACAGTTCCCAAGTCCGTGATCTGGGAGGAGACATCGCTGCATCCCCACCCGTACTACCTCACCGGCGAGGGATCTACGCTCAAGGCGCACATCGCCGGGTTCGACCCATCTCCTGAAGAACATCTAGCTCGCGTTACCGCAGCTGTGGAGGCACTAAAACGTGGCAACCTGGACAAGGTGGTCCTGGCGCGCGCAGTCGATATCGCCTTTGACGAGCCGGTTGACCCACGCCTTGTCGCCGCACGGCTCATTGCCACGTCGTCATCCCATGACGGTTTCATCGTTGACCTTGGCGGATCCTGGCTTGTTGGGTGTTCACCTGAGGTGCTCGTACGCAAGCAGGGCGCAGAAGTCACGTGCTACCCCCTGGCGGGTACCGCACCGCGCAGTGCAGATCCGGTTGAGGACCAGGCTGCAGCGAACCGACTGCTGGCATCGGCAAAAGATCTCGCGGAACATCGCTTTGTGGTGGATGACATCCGCGCGTCGCTGGAACCTCTCACCTCGTCTCTCACTATCCCGGACACTCCGGAACTGACCAGCACGAACGAAGTGTGGCACCTGGCTACCCCCATACGCGGTAAACTCAGCGACCCAACGCTCACGGCACTCGATCTTGCCCGCGCTGTCCACCCCACACCCGCGATCTGTGGCACCCCGGAGGAAGCCGCGCGCCAGATGATCCTCGATGTGGAATCCGATCGCCACTTTTACGCGGGCACTGTCGGCTGGGCCGATGCGAAAGGAAACGGCGAGTTCATGGTTGCTATCCGCTGCGCCGAGGTGTCAGAGGACGGTACCCGTGGCCGGGCATGGGCCGGTGGCGGTATCGTTGCCCAGTCCGATCCGCAGCAAGAACTCGAGGAGACAACTGCCAAGTTGGGAACAATCCTGCGCGCGCTGGGGTTGTAATTTTTCTGACCCACGCTCTACCGCTCACCCAGAGCTCCCCGGATCGCAGGCGCTAGGATGCGCGAGCACCGCAGCGCGGCACCGCAGCGCGGCACTCCCGCACCAGCGCATTAGCGGGTCTTTGCCAGCGGAGGAACTGGGAGTTTACCCGGCCCCACCAGGGTGTACCGCAGATCACCAAGCAGTCCGCGATTCACCAGCGCTTACCTGCGATCACCAGGTTTTATCAAACCTGAGGATTTTCTAGAGCACTCGGTTTCGCAGCTGCCCCAGGCCTTCTACCTCAATAGTGACAGTGTCTCCTGCTGCGAGCTGGTGCTGCTTCACCGGCAGCCCGGTGGCGATAATGTCACCCGGCAGAAGGGTCATGGTGTGGGAGACGTATTCGATCATCTCACCGAAGCTCCACACGATTGAGCTTGTCGACGCCTCTTCATAGGTGGTCTTTTCCTCACCGCGGGTCACGTGGCCGATGACCTCGGTGTCCTCCACGTTGAGTGACTCGAGATCCGTATCAATCCACGGGCCGACCGGGCAGAAGGTGTCGAATGCGCGCGCACGAACAGCCTGTTCGCCGGGGGTATCGAGGCCGACAGCCGAGACATCATTGAGAATCGTGGCGCCAAAGACTGCCGAGCGCCAGTCTGCGGCAGCGACGTCCTTGCACGGCTTCCCGATGACGAGTGCCAATTGGCCTTCAAAAGCCGCACCCATGGCAGCTGCGGGAATCCTAATGGGGGCACCCGGACCGATAACTGCAGTCGGGGGCTTAAGTAAGAAATTCGGCTCCCCATCACCGTGATTATCCTCGATAAGCACGATCTTTGAGGGAAGCATCGGGGCGAGGAGCTTCACCTCGTCCGGGCGAAATTCCTTACCTGTGTATTCCGGCTCCTCAAAGGGGTGGCCGGCGATCGCACGGAACGTCAGGTTCTGCTCTTCACCGTCGACGGTGGAGAAGCTCATAGATTCTTTTGTTGCAATTCGAGCAAAACGCATATTGGAAACTATACCTACAACAAGAAAGCCCAGCGTCTTCCAACGAGAAGAAGCTGGGCACGTTGTTCAGGCTCTAGGCGAGAGCTGCGGCGATCGTATCCCCTACTTCTGCGGTCTTGACCTCGCCCGCCGGGCGTGTCTCCACGTCATGGGCAACGGCATCGCGGACGCGCTGAGCATTCTCGTCATCGCCAAGATGCTCAAGGAGCATCGCCACAGAAAGGATGGCAGCGCGCGGGTCGGCGATCCCCTTTCCTGCAATGTCCGGCGCGGATCCGTGAACGGGCTCGAACATGGACGGATTCGTGCGAGTCGCATCGATGTTGCCTGACGCTGCTAGACCAATGCCTCCTGTGATGGCACCAGCCAAATCGGTGAGGATATCGCCAAAGAGGTTGTCGGTCACGATGACGTCGTAGCGCTCCGGGTTGGTCACCATGTAGATTGTGGCGGCATCGATGTGGTTGTAGTCCACTTCCACCTCGGGGTACTCCTTGGCAACCTCATCGACAGTGCGCTTCCACAGACCGCCAGCATTAACAAGCACGTTCATTTTGTGCACAAGCGTCAGCTTTTTACGGCGCTTCATTGCCCGTTCAAAGGCATCGCGCACGACGCGTTCAACGCCATAGCGCGTATTCTGCGATACCTCGGAGGCCACCTCGTGCGGGGTTCTGTGGCGAAGCGTGCCGCCGTTGCCGCAGTACAGGCCCTCCGTTCCCTCGCGGACGACAACGAAATCGATCTCACCGGGATCCTTCAGCGGGCTGGGGGACGTGGGATATAGCTTCGCCGGGCGCAGGTTGACGAAATGATCCAGCTCGAAACGGAGTTTTAACAGCAGTCCGCGCTCCAGCACACCGGGGGCAACCTCGCCAGGCGCACCAACCGCACCAAGCAGGATTGCATCGTGCTCGCGAAGAGCAGCCAGATCCGCATCGGTGAGCAGATCGCCGGTAGCAAGGTAGCGCTTCGCTCCGAGATCAAAGTCGGTGACCTCAACATCGTCGCGGACGGTCTTCAGAACCTTAAGCGCTTCGGCGGTAACCTCTGGCCCGATACCATCTCCACCAATCACTGCCAATCTCATATTATGAACTCCATTTCTCACTATGTGACTAGTTGAAGTCTAACAGTCCCTACCCCCCGGCAACAATGCCACACAAAATCGCAGGAAAACACACTACGATCCCCCTCCGCGTGTGCCCAGAAACTTCTAATACAGTCGGTACGCAGTGTCGAAGTACCTCTGCTCTTCCCGATATTGATCCACAATCCACGGGTTAACCAAGAGGCAGACCCCGGCCCCAAAAAACCGTGCCATCGTATCCGGGTTAGAGGAATTCAGTCCCTGCGCACAACGATCGAGTTCTCTAAAAGAACCCCGCACCTCCAGGCCTCCCTGCGACGCGGCATAGATACTGAGCATCATGTTTCTGTCATTATCCGCTTGCAGGAAGTTAATAAAGCCCAAAAGTGGTGGCCAAATGATTTGAGAGGATGCGTACATGACCTGCCCTACCGGCGTGTCCGGGTCATATCCCTGTGTTGACTGAGCTGAAGCTGGTCCTGCGACACAGGAAGCTGCAAGAACAGCAGCAAGGGCACTGCGGACGATAACTGATCTGTGCGTCATATTCACCATGCTACCGGCCAGCAGTGCCCTGCGAGAGGTAAATTCTATTTGCCTACTATTTGCCGAGGTCGATCTTCACTGCCGTCGCCTTGAGCGCCTGTGCACAATCCTCGAGAGTCTCCTGTGCTACATCACCGTCGACTCGCAGAACCAGCGTTGCTGCGGAGGAGTCACGGTCGATCGACATCGCCGCAGCGAGAATATTGATGCCAGCGGCCCCCAAGCGTGACCCCGCCTTGCCGATAGCACCGGGGTGATCCTGGTAGCGGAGAATGAGGTTCTTGCCCGTTGCATGCAGATCGAGCGGACGCCTGCCGAGAGTGATGATGCGTTCTTCCTTGTCGATTCCGGACAGCGCGCCCTTCGCCGAATACTTGGATCCGTCTGCAGCGATAACGGTCACTTCCAGCGTCGAGCGGTAAGACTGTGCCTGTGGCTCGGTATATGTAGAAACGGTGACGTTGCGCTCCTCAGCAATACGTGACACGTTGACAAAGCTGACGTCCTCGTCAACGACTCTGGAGAAGATTCCTCGCAGCGCAGACAGACCAAGAGGCTCGATGTTCTCGTGAGAGATCTCGCCACGGGCGACAATCTCCACCGTCGACGGAGCCTTCTCCAGCACTGCGGAAGCGATAAGTCCCAGCTTGCGAGCAAGATTGAGCCAGCTGGATACCTCTTGAGACGGGCGCCCACCGGGCACGTTCACAGCATCGGGTACGAGATCGCCAGCGAGTGCCATAAGAACAGAGTCCGCCACGTCGCTTCCAGCGCGGTCTTGTGCTTCAAATGTCGAAGCTCCGAGGTGGGGGGTGACCACTGTCTCGGGAAGCGAGAACAACGGCGAATCCGTGCACGGCTCCGTAGCATAAACGTCAAAGCCTGCACCGCGAATGCGCCCCTCGTTGATCGCATCGGCGAGCGCCTGCTCGTCGACAAGCCCGCCACGCGCGGCGTTGATGATGATCTGGCCTTGCTTGGCGGAGCTTAAAAGGTCCCGGTCAAACATGCGCTCCGTTTCGGGAGTCTTGGGAAGGTGGATGGTGACAAAATCAGACCGCTCCATCAGATCGCGAATGGGAACCAGCTCCACACCAAGTTGAGCAGCACGTGCGGGGTTGGCATACGGGTCGTAGGCAAGGATCTCATCAACGCCGAAGGCGGCAATACGCTCGGCGAACAGCTGACCAATGTGCCCAAAGCCGACAATACCGATCACCTTGCCGTAAATCTCCACGCCCTTGAATTTCGAGCGTTTCCACTCACCATCGCGAAGGGTCTTATCGGCGGCTGGGATTTGGCGCGCGGTTGCGAGCAGCAGAGCCAGCGCATGTTCACAGGCGGAGTGGATATTGGACGTGGGGGCGTTAGCGACCATAATCCCCTTCTCCGTTGCCGTCTCCACATCGACGTTATCTAGGCCGACTCCTGCACGTCCGACGATCTGTAGGTTCGCTGCAGCATCGAGAACTTCCTTATCCACCTTCGTAGCCGAACGCACGAGGAGAGCGTCGGCCTCAGGAATGGCTTCGAGGAGAGCGTCTCGATCCGTGCCGTCTACCCAGCGAACCTCAACATCAGATCCCAATATCTCCACCGTGGACTGGGACAGCTTATCCGCGATGAGTACGACAGGTTTACGCTTGGGCATGTCTCTCCTTCACTACAGGCACCACAAGGCGTATAACTCACAATGCAATGCATATTTTCACTTTGTAATGAATAGATTCTAGCCCACCTGGAGGATAAAGGGAACCGCTTTCTAAAAAAGGCTCCTTACTGGTAAGACACGAACCACGGCTGTGGTACAACCGTCGTCATCGTCTGTTCAGGGGTGAAAGTCGGCGTGTCTTCGTCGATGAAATTCTTCCACGCCATGAAATACCGTGAATCCAGATTCTGGCGCAAATTATTCCACGTATCAAACTTCTGCTCCGGGACACCGTGACCATCTGCATGGAGCACAAAAGCAAGTTCGGGATGGAGAGTATCTATGTTCTCCCGATCGGGCAGCATGGCGAGCTGGAATTGGTGCAAAACGAAGAGTTTCTGAGGAAGGTTCTCTCGCTCCACCAACTGCGCCAACCATTCAGATACCTCGTTGATCTCCGCAGCCGTCGCGGAGCCGATGCGTTGCATAGGCAGCTCATCGGGGCCGATTCGCCATTCAGCATCGAGTGCAAGCCCAACGTTCGGACGTTTGAGAAGGTCCTCGTAAAGCTTTGCCTGCTCCAAAAACGTTGCCCGACCCGGCTGCAGATCAATGACGGCATACCCGCCGGCCTCTGTAATCGCATCAATGTATCCCACGAGATCCTCCGGAGCCGATTCGTTGGAGTAGTTTCCATCCGGGCCTGGGCCACCAGAAGCCACAGTGGCAATGATCTCGAAGGCGGGCACGACCGGTTCCGAGGAAAATGGCTGGTACTGAGCAACAAGTTCCTTCACACGTTCAACGGACTCCGCCGGCGGCTGCTCCCCCATAACACCGAGAACGGGAGTGAGCTGATGGCCGTAGAGAGCAACCATGCGTTGCCCGGGCAAAACCAACGGAGTGCCTGTGGCCAGGGTCGGCCGCTCCTTCTCACCAAAGCGAATCTCCTCTGCAAGGTACTCCCCTGTCCCGAACGCGCTGCCGAGGGCGATGAGGGGCTTATCGGCGAGGCCTGCAACGAGCTCCATTGACTCCTTAGACACGCGCGGGTCTGGGTAAGGCAAAACGTGTACTTCTGCTCCGTAAACACGCGCGTTGGCGATGGAGGCCACAGCGGTCCCCGACCAGGCCAAAACGACAGGAGCCATGCCACCATCACGGGGCGACTGAATGGGAAAAGCACGCAGCGCTGTCCGCTTGGCGTGTGGGTCCTCAGGTGTCTTCACTAAATGCGGATCAAGGGGTTCAAATGAGGGTACGAGCTGGACAGTGTTGTTCGTGCCGAGCCCGGCAACTGCACTTGCGACATCCTCCGGCGCTTCCACTGGGACGCGGTTGAGCTTGAGAGCGATGAGCTCTTCGACTCCGCGATCCGTGAAGTCATCGGTGATCACCGTCGTCTCTGGACTGATACCGGTGAGGTCTGCGTCGCCTACCGCAAGGATAGTGTGTGCACCAAGCCGTGAGAGCTCGTCGATAATCGACTGCCGGCTCTCGGGTGTCATTCGGAACATCGGCGCGTAGGAAGCAACGGAAAGGGACGCACCCCGCAGCTGTTCATTCATCGTCGGACCTGTAACGATGGCTGTCTCCGATTTTTCTAAGAAAGTCTGGGAAGCACTAACTCCGGAGTAGGAATCGTCGGCAACAACGTGAGGGGTCGCTGGAAATCGCTCGTCTACTGTCCTCGACGTGTTCCGCGCCTTGGCCTCTGCGAATAACCCCGTTGGCTGAGCCTGGGTTGTCGTTTCTACAGCGGAATCACCGTCCCACGAGGAGCAACCAGCAAGGGTCAGGCCTGCAACGAGGACGGTGGAAACGCAGAGCGCAAGGTTTTTACGGACGGACAATGACCGCACCTTTCACAAACGAGACCACCGACATATGCGCCGGTGGCAAACAGTAAAAAGACAACTATTCAACGGTGCCAAAAAACCAGAAAATTAGCAACCATGCAGCGCGGAACCGTGCAACCACGGGTATCTTGCTAACGCGGACAAGAAAAATTGAGAACCGACAGGCGTAGACGCTTGAAAACCTTCAAGCCTGAAGGGCTATGAAGGTACGAAAAAGGTCGGCGACGAATGTCACCGACCTTTTGTGAATTAGTAAACCTCAAAGGTGAGACTGGGGCTACTGAACAAAAGCATCCGGGCCTTCGAAGCCTCCGCGGAGATCCGCTTCGTCCACGTCGTGAGTGACGGGCTTGCCCATGGCCTCCTCGACCATCTTCACAAAGCGCTCGCGCCGATCGGCGAAGAACTTGAATGGCTCACCGGCCTGCAGCAGCTCAGGGTCGAGCAGATGCGTAGCCAGGACCTTGTTGAACTGGTTCTGATCCATGAGCGACTTGCCCATAAGTCGGGCGAGGTAACGCGCTGGTGATGTTCCGGCACGCACAACCTCCGTGCGTCGCGCCATAGGGGTGAGGTTGAGCACGGATTCTTCCAGCACGCGATCAACGCCGTTGTCCTCACACCAGGAGCCCGGGAAGATCGTGTGGAAGCCGGTCTTCATCTCGAAGAAGGTTTGTTCCGTGAACAGCTCACCGGTGCGCCAGTCGCGTGCACCGCGTGCCATGAGCAGCGTGTGGATCGCTTTGTGCACTGGCGAATCACGACCGACGGAGAAGAGCCTGGACTCGTTAAACGTGGCGGACTCGACCGTCGCCGGCTCAGGAACTGTTTCGTCGTCCTCAGCTCCCGCACGCACCCAGCGAGTCACCTCGGAGCAGTCGTGGGCGATGCGGGTGGTCAGCGAATGGGAACTGTACAGCTCGCCGAACACTCCCGACCAGAACCAGCGGTTCATGCGGTCGACAGCATCCTGGGACTCGAACACCTCCGGGGTATCCGAGAGCAGCGAAAGAATGACCGTGATGGGAATGAGTTGTTTGGGGAACGGAATCTGCTCAGCTGTGAACATGCCGCGGACGGTGACGAACTCGGCTGCAGACTTAATCCCCTTGCGCACGGATTCAGCGGCCGGAATGTAGTCATCCAACGTCAACCGAAGGATGTCCTCGCGGTGGCCACGTGCGTGTCCCTTCTTTGCTGTCACATACAGGGCGACTGCGGTGAGGAAGTCCGTGCGGTCGAGGTCCTTAAATACAGGATGGTTCTCCAAGATGCCCTTGGTACGTTCCCAATCTGCCTTCAGGTCGAACTCCGGATCCTCTGCGGCGAAGACGGCAGTGAGGAGCTCGAATACGTCCATCTGCAGGCCTGCAGAATTTGCGTGCGCGAAGATAGAACCCACGCCCGCCTGTGCCGTCTCTCGGTCGAGCCGGATAACGGGAATCTGGTAGCCAGCCAGTGGTTTGACCACTTTGTTGTTGAAGGCTTTGACTTCTTGGCGCTGCATGTTTCCGGTGGATGCCATGTCCAAGAGAAGATCGGTCACCTTGTCCGTCAACAGGCTGGAAACGGGCACCACGTTGGCTTTGAGGAAAGCCTCTGTAGTGTCCAGCGGAAAATCGATCTGTGGGCCAAAGTGACTGCGCACTTTTCCTTTCTGGTCAACGGAAAAGACAGCCTCATCCGGAAGGATATCGGACTCCGCCACACGGTTGAGATCGACGAAGAAGCGTCGCTTGATGGGCTTGGAGCGGGAATCGACCGTCTTCACAAAGCCGTCGCCCTTCAGCGTGTGGTAGAGCGATGTGAGGCGCTGCTGGCCATCGAGCAACAGCAGGCCGGGGTTGTCATTAATGTCCGGAGCGCCGTCAATCGGGCGCGGGCGGAAGCGGATGGGGACATGTCGGGTCTCGAGCGCCATCAGTGCCCCGACGGGGTAACCGCGGAGGACTGTAACGATGAGCTCGCGGATAGCGTCGAGGTTCCATTTGTAGCCTCGCTGGAAATCCGGGAGCTGGAGATCACCTCGATCAATGCGCGCAAAAAGATCGTGCAAACCGTAACTCGGTGTTGAAAAACCCATGGCCTTAAATCTATCTTCTTTCGCCTAAGGATGCAGCTCGCCTTCGCACTTTACGTGGTCAGGGGTCTCCATCTGGATGGTCGAATGGTCAATTCCCATTTTTACTAGTTCACTGTGGACCGCGTCCAATACTGGGTGGTGTGGCCCATCTGCAACGACATGGCAGGTGGCGAGAAGAGACTCCCCGTCCAGCGACCAGACGTGGAGGTCATGAACGGCGACCACGCCAGGAAGCGCTGACAGGCGTTGCCTGACTGCTTTCACAGATACTGTCTCCGGGGCACGCTCGACAAGGACTCCTGCGGAGCTAAACACGAGGCTCGTTGCGCGCGGAACGATAATCACTGCAATGACGAGGGACGCAATGGAGTCCGCTGCAGTAAAGCCTGTGAACTGGATTATGAGCCCCGCGACGATGACGGCGACGGAACCCAAAAGGTCGCTCAAGACGTGCAGGAGCGCCCCTTTGACGTTCATCGAGTCGCTGGCAGAGCGGTTAAGGATAATTGCGGAGACGACGTTGGCGAGTAAACCGACGACAGCGACAACAAGCATGACGCCGGTATGCACTTCAGGTTCGGGAGCCATGAAACGCATGATCGCGCGGACAATGATCCACACACTGATAGCAAGCACAACGACGGCATTGATGAATGCCGCGAGCACCTCGAAGCGTTTGTTTCCGTACGTCGCCCTCCCCGAAGCTTGCTTCTGCCCGTACCAACTTGCGACAAGAGCAAGGATCAGGCCTGCGGCATCCGACAGCATGTGGGCGGCGTCTGAGAGTAGCGCCAGTGATCCCGAGACAATGCCACCAACAACCTCTGCAATAAGGATGGTCACCGTCATCGTGCACGCTATTGCCAGTGCTCGAACTGATGCCCCGGCATGATGGTGCCCGGCATGATGATGGTGGTTGTGCCCCCTTGCATGTGGGTGCTCGTGCTCGTCATGCGCATGATTGTGAGCTTCCACGGTTTCTCCTAGCCTGATACCGCCTGCAAACTTTTACTTCAAAACTAAGGATACCCTTTGTTGGAGGCAGTGGAATAGGTTTCACTGTGCTCTTTCGATCGCACATCTCGACCGCTCTCACTTCTTAGCGGTCGCACCTATTTCCGCTCTCACTCCTCAGCGGGTGCACCTCTTACCGCTCGGGTTTCTCCGTACTCGCGCTTCTTTGCGCTCGCGCTTCCTTGCGGTCGCGCAACCGATTTCGGTTACGGGCGTTGCCGCTTACAGGGCTTTTCTTCTGCTCACCTTTCCGGTTCTCACGGTTCCTTCTGACCTCTCAGCCGTGCAACGGCAAGGGTGTCGCCCATAACGTCAGAGCCGTCGACGATCCACGTCGCGTGCGCCCACGGTGTCATGTGCTCCAGGAAGGAAATTTCTTTGTCCTGCCAAGCATCGAAAAAGGCCGGATCCTCTCCCCTGTCTATGCAGCGCTGGCGCTGCTCCTGTATGTCACCGGCCACCCACACACTGCTCTTCCAGTCGAATTCGGGTCGGATGATCCCCGTCCCCTCTATGAGCACGACAGGTGCGCTCCCCGGCAAGACAATGGCCCCCGTTCTGCCGTGGGGTTTCCACCCCGGCGGGACGTAATTCACATCGAGGCCACGCAGAAGCGGGTCGACAATGCCCTTCTTTAGCTCATCCGCCCAGTCGAAGCGACTGTAATTCCACGACACATCGTCGACGTGCACCACGGGGGCACCGAGATGCTCCGCCACCCGAGCCGCAAGCGTCGATTTCCCTGCTCCTCCACGCCCGTCAATGGCAATGAACCGCAGTGTCTCGCGCACCAACTCACGCACCCAGCGCTCAAAGCTAACGGCTGTGTAGGTTATCTCCATGCCTCCACTGTAACGGTTCGTTTCCCTTTTGCTTGTCGACGCCCTCGGGTGCCGTCACGTCATCCGTCCCGGCTCACCGGCGAGCCGAGAAGAGGCAGTAAACCGAAGCGACGACACGTCGTCGACAAGCAGACATGTAGACAATCAGACAAGGTGCAAACGACAAACACACCGCCTCGCGGAAGGCGAGGCGGTGTGTCCCGTGTGCAAAGGTACCGCTACGGCGAGAAACAACCGTTGCGAATAATGAGCGGTGAGCTAGTGAGCGGTATCGTTCAGCGGGTTCTTAACCCAGCTCATGAGGTCACGGAGCTCAGCGCCGGTCTTCTCAATCTGATGCTCGGCGATCTTCGTGCGACGAGCCTCAAGATCCTTGTTGCCACCCTCAATGTTCTTGAGCAGCTGGCCAACAAAGGTGCCGTCCTGGATGTCCTTCAGGACGTCCATCATCTTCTGCTTAACGGAGTCATCGATGATGCGCGGGCCGGACAGGTATCCGCCGTACTCTGCGGTATCGGAAATGGAGTAGTTCATGTTGCCGATGCCACCTTCATAGATGAGGTCAACGATGAGCTTCATTTCGTGCAGTACCTCGAAGTAGGCCATCTCCGGCTCGTAGCCAGCCTCGGTCAGCACCTCAAAACCGGTCATGATGAGCTTCTCCAGGCCACCGCACAGGACGGCCTGCTCACCGAAGAGGTCGGTTTCCGTCTCATCCTTGAAGGTGGTGGGGATCACGCCGGCACGGGCACCGCCGATAGCTGCAGCATAGCTGAGGGCGAGGTCACGGCCGTTGCCCTCCGGATCCTGATCGACCGCGATGAGCATTGGAACGCCCTTGCCATCGACGAACTGACGGCGTACGAGGTGACCGGGGCTCTTCGGAGCAACCATGCCGACGGTGATAGACGGATCCGGCTTGATGAGGTCGAAGTGGATGTTCAGGCCATGGCCGAAGAAGAGTGCGTCACCGGGGTTGAGATTCGGTGCGATGTCCTTTTCGTAAATAGCTGCCTGGGAGGTATCCGGAGCCAGCAGGACGACAACATCAGCCCATGCGGCTGCCTCAGCGTTGGACGTAACAGTGAAGCCAGCTTCCTTTGCCTTCACTGCGGACTTAGATCCCTCGCGGAGGCCGACGACGACCTCGACACCAGAATCACGGAGGCACTGCGCGTGCGCGTGGCCCTGGGAGCCGTAGCCGATGATGGCGACCTTGCGGCCCTGGATGATGGTCAGATCAGCGTCATCGTCGTAGAGAACTTCGATAGCCATTGTGTGTCAGTATCCTTTCACGGAAGATATTTCGAATGCGGAACCGTCTGCAGATAATCTGCATAGGGTGAATCCGGGTGGACGAATCACCATGGTGTGAATCCGCCCGTGTAGTAGTAGTTTAATTTTGCTGGCGGAGCGCCGGGGGCATCATTGTCCGCGGTCCGCGGCCCAGGGCGATTTGGCCACACTGGATAAGCTCCAGAATCCCAAAAGGCTCCAGCACCTCAAGCAGTGCCTTGAGCTTCGCTTCACCGCCGGTCGCCTCGATGATGACCGATTCCCGGGCTACATCGATGACGCGTGCACGGAACAGCTTCGCTGCATCCACCACCTGTGGCCGATTTGATGTGTCGGCCGCCACCTTCACCATGAGGAAGCCACGGGCGATAGCAGCCTCGTCTTCGAAGCGCACCACCTTGATCACGTTGATGAGCTTGTTCAGCTGCTTGGTGATCTGCTCGATGTGCACCTCGTCTGCCCAAACGACGACAGTGATCCGGTTGAACCCGGGAACTTCCGTCTTCGCCGAGTTGATCGAGTGCATGTTGTAGCCGCGGCGGGTGAACATCCCGGAGACCCGGGACATAATGCCGTCGACATCTTCCACCAGCACGGAGAGCGTGTGCATCGATTTCTCGCGGTTAGCCATTGTTCTCCTCCTCGTAGGTGAAGTAGCTCACCTTGGGCGCGGGCCCAGGGGCAGCTAGATCCGAGTGATCCGAATTATGGGGCGCTGTGTGTGCCTGCAGTGCCGCGTCGATGGCGGTGAGGCGTTCGGCGGCCGAGTCTTCGTCGAAAAGCGGGCGCAATCCGCGCGCGTATTCGATGTCCGAGTTCGACGCACCGGCGGCGACCATCGGCCACACCTGGGCATTTTCGGCGACGATAAAGTCGATGACCACGGGGCGGTCGTTAATTTCTTGCGCCTTCTGGATCGCTGGCTCCACGTCTTCCTCACGCTCTACGCGGATGCCCACGCAGCCCAGGGCTTCGGCGAGCAGGACGAAGTCCGGGATATAGGAGCCACGGTCTCCCAGGTGTGTGTTGGAATAGCGCTCCTCGTAAAAGAGCGTCTGCCACTGCCGCACCATGCCCAGGTTTCCGTTATTGATGATGGCCACCTTGAGTGGGTAGCCCTCGATCGCGGCGGTAGCCAGCTCCTGATTTGTCATCTGGAAGCAACCATCACCGTCAATCGCCCACACATTCTTTTCTGGACATGCCGCCTTAGCACCAAGTGCAGCTGGGATGCAGTACCCCATGGTGCCGAGACCTCCGGAGTTCAACCATGTACGAGGCGCATCGAACTCGAGGAATTGGGCAGCCCACATTTGGTGCTGTCCCACACCAGAGACGTAGATCGCGTCGGGTCCCACGATCTCTGCAAGCTTCTGCAGAACAAACTGCGGGTCGATATCGTCGCCATCGGACGTGTCGTATCCGAGCGGGAATTTCGACTGCAGATTGTTCAGGTAGGTCATCCACTTTCCCAGCTCAAGCTTGCTGTGTCCGGCCTGTTTGTAGGCCGCATACAGCGCACGCAGTACCTCCGCCGCATCGCCGACGATGGGAACATCCGCCTCCTTAATCTTGGAGATCTCGGCCGGATCAATATCCGCGTGGATGATCTTTGCGTGGGGCGCGAAGGCCTCGACATCACCGGTGACGCGATCGTCAAACCGCGTTCCGATAGCGATGATGAGGTCAGAGCGTTGGAGAGCAGCGTTAGCCGGAACCGTGCCGTGCATGCCTGGCATTCCCATATTCAACGGGTGATGTTTTGGCATCGCGCCGAGCGCCATCAGAGTGGTTACCAACGGAATGCCGGTGAACTCAGCGAACGCGCGGAGATCCTTGCAGGCACCCGACTTGATCACGCCACCACCGATGTACAGCACCGGCTGCTGTGCAGCAGCGATGAGGTCCACGGCTTCGGAGATTTGCCGCTTGTGTGGCTCGGTTACCGGGTGGTACCCGGGAAGGTTCATCTCTGGTGGCCACTGAAACTCAAGTGTCGCATTCTGCACATCCTTGGGGATATCCACAAGGACGGGACCGGGGCGCCCCGTGGAGGCGATGTGAAACGCCTCCGCAAGCATGCGGGGGATATCCTCCGCGCACTGAGCCATCATGTTGTGCTTTGTGATAGGCATCGTGATGCCACGAGTATCAGCCTCTTGGAAGGCATCCGTACCGAGCAGGCTGCGACCAACCTGACCGGTGATGGCGACAATCGGAACAGAATCGAGGTTGGCATCTGTCAGCGCCGTCACGATATTCGTAGCACCGGGTCCGGAGGTAGCGATGCATACACCGACCTTTCCACTAGCCGTGGCATAGCCTTCCGCTGCGTGCCCCGCCCCCTGCTCGTGACGAACCAACACGTGGTGGATCTTCTCCGAGCTGTAGAGGGGGTCATACAGCGGTAGGACGGCACCACCAGGAATACCAAAGATGGTGTCTACGCCGAGCTCTTCTAGAGACCTCACGACGGCTTCTGCTCCTGTCATCGTGATCGGCTTGACGGATTCGTGCTGCCCAGAAGCCGTGTTTTTGAGCTTCTTGGGCAAGCTGGCTGGAGTTGGGGGTTTACCTTTTGTCACAACCTTGTACCCTTTCCCTTCATCTGCGCCGTGTGGCGTGGGCGGTTCGGTGGAGTTGTCGTTTCGCAACAGGTGGGGTGAACCATGGTGCGGTTTACGTCTATGAGTGCGGGTGGCCCTGACGTGATAGACAAGACCCCCGCCTTCGGTACCGGGGTGCGGCGCGAAGACGGGGGCGAATAAAAGCGTCTGTTGCTTTTTCTACGACGACATTGGTAGCGCCCGCAGCCTGCACCGCTCGGTAATCACTACCACTAGAAGTCGAAGATTTGTCATGTCTGAGACTTTATAGCGGGTCTTCCACTACCGCAACTGCGCTACCCCCAAATTTGGGATACTTATCCCATTTGGCGAGATTTACAAGCTTACACCCCAATCACCCTATGCATGCGGGATGCCCGGAATGCCATAGAATAAGCCCCATGCCAAAGACGAACGCGCCCAGCAATGCCGCCAGGTTCACCCCCTCCAAGGGACACCTTGCCGCCGCTCTTTTCTTCCTCTTCTTTATCTTCATCGCTGCAGGCAGGGATTTGTGGGTCTATGTTTTTGTCATTATCCCCACCCTCCTCGTCTGGTGGGCACTTCGCTCCTCCACCACGGTCGCCTCAGAGACGGGCATCACGGCACGCTACGCCTTTAAGGCGCCACAATCCATGACATGGGGCGAGTTTGACAAGCTACGCTTTGAAAAGTCGCGAACACTGGCAGTAGCAAAGGATGGCCGCCTTCTCCCCCTCCCCGCCGTCACCTTTAACAGCATTCCTAAATTTGCAGCGGCCTCCGGTGGCCGCATCCCGGACGTCTACACCGATGGATACGAAGCCGCCAAGGACAAAGTACGAATCGTCTCGAAGGACGGCCACGAGGTACTGGTTTCCAAAGAGGAGGCGGAAGCGCGCGAACAAAAAGTGGCCGAAGATCTTGACCGGAAGCGCGCAGCACGCAAGAAAAAGCACTAGCAGCAATACGCGCACGAAAAAGTACGAGTAGCACGATGTGCTAGTAGTACAGCGCTTTTACCCCTTCAGCCACGTGCCCCAGCACGTGGCTTTTCTCATTCTCTCCCGCCAGACGGAACACACTAACCACATTTTGGGATTTTTTCCGGGGAAAGCGACTAAGGTATGTTTACCACAACCTGTGAAGGCGTTTATTCGCCCCAGATACATCGTTGTGTTGGTTTTACCGGTCACTTTCAGGCACAAGGAGGAGCGCATCATGATTCAACTTCGCTCAAAGGTCACTACCGTAGGCAGGCAGGCAGCTGGCGCACGGGCACTGTGGCGGGCAACGGGCACCGCCGAAGAGGACTTTGGTAAGCCGATCGTGGCCATCGTCAACTCATACACACAGTTCGTTCCTGGGCATGTTCATCTCAAAAACGTCGGCGATATCGTTGCTGAAGCGGTACGCGCGGCTGGTGGTGTACCCAAGGAGTTCAACACTATCGCCGTGGATGACGGCATTGCTATGGGCCACGGTGGCATGTTGTACTCGCTACCAAGCCGCGAGATCATCGCTGATTCGGTGGAGTACATGGTCAACGCGCATACTGCAGATGCCATGGTGTGCATCTCCAACTGTGACAAGATCACCCCAGGCATGCTGAACGCAGCGCTGCGACTGAACATACCCGCCGTGTTCGTCTCGGGTGGCCCGATGGAAGCAGGCAAAGCCATCGTCGTCGACGGCCAGGCTAAGTCCCACTCCAACCTCATCGATGCCATCCAGTACTCAGCCGATGACAACGTGAGCGACGAGGAGCTCGGCACAATCGTTGAATCCGCGTGCCCGACGTGCGGCTCCTGTTCCGGCATGTTCACGGCAAATTCGATGAACTGCTTGACGGAAGCATTGGGACTTTCTCTTCCTGGAAATGGAACGACGCTCGCCACCCACACCGCCCGCCGCGATCTGTTTACCCGCGCCGGGCGCACCGTCGTGGAGCTGTGCAAGCGCTACTACGGTGAGGAAGACGATTCGGTTTTGCCGCGCTCAATCGCCACTCGTGATGCGTTCCGCAACGCCATGGCACTGGATATGGCCATGGGCGGTTCATCCAACACCATCTTGCACACGCTCGCTGCCGCGCAGGAAGGCGAGGTGGACTTCACCCTCGACGATATTGACGAGCTTTCCCACGTAATTCCCTGTATCTCCAAGATCGCCCCAAACGGCACCGCGCACGTTGAGGATGTCCACCGTGCCGGTGGTATTCCCGCCATCCTCGGAGAGTTACACAGGGCTGGCATGCTCAACGAGGACGTGCGCTCCGTCATTTACCCCGATCTGGACACGTGGTTGAACGATTGGGACATCCGTGGCAGGCACGCCACCGATGAAGCCATCGAGCTCTTCCACGCCGCACCCGGTGGCACACGCACGAACGAGGCGTTCTCACAGTCCACCCGGTGGGACGACCTGGATACCGACCCCGTGGCCGGTGTCATCCACGATGTCGACCACCCGTTCACCTCCGACGGTGGCCTCGTCATCCTCCGTGGCAATCTGGCTCCAGACGGTGCGGTGTTGAAGTCCGCAGGTGTTGACGAGGATCTCTGGGAATTCTCCGGCCCCGCCCGTGTGGTAGACAGCCAAGAGGCGGCTGTCTCCATGATCCTCAACCACGAGGTTCAGCCGGGTGACTGCGTGGTCATCCGCTACGAGGGCCCATCGGGAGGACCGGGTATGCAGGAGATGCTGCACCCAACGAGCTTCCTCAAAGGTGCAGGCCTGGGCAAGTCTTGCGCGCTCATCACCGACGGCCGGTTCTCCGGTGGTACCTCTGGACTGTCCATTGGACACATTTCTCCCGAGGCTGCCCACGGCGGGCTCATCGGATTGATCGAGGATGGCGACACCGTGTCTATCTCTGTACACAACCGCACTCTTACCCTCGATGTGGACGAGGAGGAGCTCCAGGGTCGCCGTGAGCGGATAGAAAACTCCGAGCACCCGTGGACACCGAAGCGAAATCGTGTCGTGTCCAAGGCTCTACAGGCTTATGCAAAGCTTGCTACCTCCGCAGACAAAGGTGCAGTGCGCGCTCTGTAATCCCGGCTCATGAACGCACTGTAATCCCGGCACATGCCCGCCTTTCTGTGCGCGTGTGCGATTATGGAGTGAGTCGAGACGAAAGGTGCGCATGCAAAAACAAGTGGCGGACGGGCACAACGCAGATAGGCACGTGCCTGACAGGCGTGAACCGAACCAGGGAGTGGCGACCAGGAATGGAGCGGATAAAGGATTAGCCCTTTACCCCACGGCTCTCATCACCGTGGGGCTTGTCGCTGGGCTCGCAGTGCTGTGGCAGCAGGTTCGGATGAACGATGAACCCATTGATATGGCTATCTATATCGAAGGTGTGCGGACGTTCATCCGTGGTGGTGAGGTATATTCCCAGCCGATGCAAGTGGGAACAGTTCTGCTGCCGTTTATCTATCCCCCGTTTGGCGCCTTGGTCATGGTTCCGTTGGCCTTGCTCGGCGTGAAGCTAGCCGGCGATATCATGATCGCGTCCTCCGCTTTGTTGTTGCTTACCTGCCTGCATCTTGTCGCTCGAGCTATTCTCACTCCGGCTGGCACGTCGACGACTACACAGCACGTCCTTGTGGCAGTGACGTGGCCGGCGGTCATGTTGTTGGAGCCCATCGTCCTCAACTCGTCGTTTGCACAGATCAACATCATCATCATGGGACTCGTTGTACTTGATCTTGTCCCCCGACGGAGGTTTCTTCCCCAGGGAACGCTCATCGGCATCGCTGTGGCAATCAAGCTTACACCCCTCGTCATGCTTTTCTTCTTCTTGCTGAACCGGAACATTCGCGCAATCCTTGTCAGCTTCGCCTCGACAATCCTTGCGACGCTTATTGCGGCCGCCGTTCGCTGGGATGTGACTGTGGAGTACTTTTCCTCCACCCTGTTAGGGCTCGGTTCCGGTCAGGACGCGGGCGTAAACACTGCGTACCAGTCCAACTCCTCGTTTAAGGGCATGATCATGCGGTGGTTCACTTCTGAGGACGCACTGAACGCTCATTCGGGGCTCCTCAACGTGACGTGGCTCGTGCTGTCCTTTGCGGCTATCGGACTTGTCGGCTGGCTGATGGTCGCCCTCGTCCGCCGTGGTCTAGACGTGGACGCTTGGCTCTGCAATGCGATTCTCATGCTGCTCATTTCGCCGATTTCCTGGTCACATCACTGGGTCTGGGTCGCCATTTTCATCCCCGTCTTCGCTTGGCGGTGGTACACGGTTTTTGGCAGGCCACGTGCCCTCGGCTTCGTCCTGGGGATGTGGACTCTGCTCATGGTGACGAATCCTCCCAAATGGTGGTTCGGCGATGCCATTGACCTCTATGCTCTTTCCTGGTGGAAAACCTTCTTAGTCTCGGACTACGTCTGGCTCGCCCTAGCTGTGTTGGCGCTCTATGCTCTCGCCTGTCAACACCTCCCTGTAACGTCCGCACGAAAAAGCCCCGCCGAGGCGGGGCGATGAATGCTGCTAGGCCAACGGGTTAATTCCTGCACCGAACCACCAGAGCGCGCCGGCGCCGACGATTCCAAGGATGAACCAGATCCAGCTGGAGGCACGTGGTCTCCGTGCCCAACTCCGGGAGAAATCTAAGGCGATCTTCCCCGGCCCGGTGAACTGCAATGCGAGGGCGATACCTAGGAGAAGGACTGCAAGTGTTACCGCCGGCGACACCGAGAACAGGCTCGTTGTGTCATTCTGAACAAACATGTGAAGGGCGTTAAACCCCGTTGCCACGAGCGCCAGCGCCGCAGCGACAGGTGTCAGAAGGCCGAGAACAAGGAAGACTCCTGCGGTGAGCTCGATCGCGGGGACGGCGATGGCCAGAACCGTGGGAATGCTGTAGGAAGCGAACGCGTCCTTCATACCAGCGAGGCCTCCCCCATCTCCGAGATTGAAGAACACCTTTATCGCTTCAAAGACGAGAAAGCCACCAAAGGCGAGCCGAAGGAGCAGGAGACCGAAGTCGATTGTCCCGCGACGGGAATCGGCGATCTCTTCTCCAGGCTCCTCCACTGCAGGACCAAGCCTATAAGAGGAGCCTGTAGTGGAATCTGCTACCGTCGTGGCGGGCGTAGAAATCGCCGTGGCGAGGCTTGGGGCACTCGGTGCCGGAGTAGACACGGTCGGCGCAAAATCTGCGTCCGGCGACTCTGAAGCCGAGAACACGGCAGTTGCCGCGTTTTCATTCGGCGTGGGGCTAATAACCTGTGGCTTCGCACGCCCTGGACGACTAAAAGCCGTCGTCTTCTGGCTATCAGGCGAACCAAAAACCTCGGTTTTCCCCTCGGCGGTGCCGGTGTAGGTGGGGATCTCAGAATCGAAATCGACGGGGCTTGCTTTATCTGGCGTGTTGAACTTATCCACGCCCCTAGCCTAAAGGACGAACATGCCACCTTGTCGGTTTTCGCATTCCGGGCGCGCCGTCACCTTTTGTTGATGCGTACACTAGATTGCATGACGAAGACGAAAGATACTGACTGGGCGGGCGACGCTGAAAACCGCACGAACAACGACAAAGGCGAGTTTGTACGCGACACCAACTACATTGACGACCGCATAGTCGCCGATCTAGAACCAGGATCTGCACCACAGCAAACAGATGACAGATCGTTTGTTTGGCCAGTGGAAAAGGATCGCTACCGTCTCATCGCTGCCCGCGCCTGCCCATGGGCGCACCGCACTATTATTGCCCGCAGGCTTTACGGCCTGGAAGATGCAATCTCTCTCGGATTGGCGGGTCCCACGCACGACAAGCGCTCGTGGACCTTCGACCTTGATCCAGGGGGCGTTGATCCTGTTCTAGGGATCCCCCGGCTTCAGGACGCCTACTTCGCGCGCTACCCCGAGTACCCCCATGGCATCACTGTGCCCGCTATCGTTGAAGTGTCCACTGGCAAGGTGGTGACGAACAAGTATTCCGACATCACCATCGATTTTGGGCAGCAATGGAGGCAGTTCCACCACGAGGACGCACCCGACCTCTATCCGGCTGAACTCCGGGAAGAAATGAAACCGGTGATGAAACGCATCCTCACTGAGGTGAACAATGGTGTCTACCGGCGCGGCTTCGCCACGAGCCAGGGAGCCTACGAGGATGCCTACCACCGCCTCTGAACGGCCCTCGATTGGCTGGAAGAGCGCCTCGCACACCGACGCTACCTCATGGGAAGCCACATCACTGAAGGCGATATTCGCCTATTTACCACGTTGATTCGCTTCGATGCCGTGTACCACTGTCATTTCAAAGCCAGCAGAAACAAGATCACTGAGATGCCGAACCTGTGGGGCTACCTCCGCGACCTCTTCCAGACACCAGGATTCGGCGACACGTGCGACTTCACAGAGATGAAGCAGCATTACTACATCGTGCACAAGGAAATTAGCCCCTCCCAAATTGTGCCCGTTGGACCAGACCTTTCTGGCCTCGTCACGCCGCACCACCGAGAGGAGTTAGGTGGCTCGCCTTTCACTCCGGGAACGTCTCTTCCCGGAGAGATCGCAGAATCGGAAAGAGTCAAAAATCCCGAAACTTGGCAGTCTGAATTCTTCGGCTGGGATCACTAGAGCGACGGACGCGGCGGGATATTGGCACGAGCGGCGCGGGTTACAGCAGAGGTGAGGAGCTCAAGAAGGGGCGACTCAAGGCGCCAGTGTTGCCAGTACAAATCTGCGCTAATCACCTGATTATCAAGCCACACAGCAACCCCCTTCCCGATCATCTCCTTAGCCTGCGTATCCACTACGATAGCCCACCCCAAACCGGCCTCGATGGAGTGCAAAAAAGCCTCCATCGACGGCACTACGGACACGCGCCGATGCTTCGGCGGATTATCAAGCCGTCCAACAAGATCACGATCTTGCAGATAATCCCTGGGTCCGAAACGGAGTGCAGGTATGCGTGCCCAATCAATGGCCCCGTCCTGGGTATACTTCTCTGCCAGCCAGGGGGCCGCCACGGCCACGTAGTGCATCGTGCCGAGAAGCACGGAATCACACCCGGAGACCGGTTTGGACTCGCGCGTGACAGCCCCAAGACAATCACCGCTGCGCAGGAGTTCTAGCGAGTGCGACTCATCTTCCAAGCGCATCATAATGGAGGCTGAATCCCACTGAGCTACTTCACGGAGCACCGGCGGAAACCACGTAGCGAGGGAATCGGCGTTGATCGCCACGTTGAGGGGGACGCTCGCCAGGCGCCGATCAAGTGCTGCTTCGGTCTCCGCCTGCAACAAGGCCACACGCCGCGCAGCTTGTGCAATTACCTCGCCTGCCTCCGTTGGGGAGACCGGGGTTTCCCTGCGCACCAGTACCCTGCCGGTACTGTGCTCGAGGGCCTTAATACGTTGACTCACAGCCGGCGCACTAATCCCGAGCGCGGTAGCGGCACGTTCGAAACTCCCCTCGTCGATGATCGCCAAGAGGGTTTCCATTTGCTCAAGTTTCATTACTGCTCCACATTCTCCCACGTAGGTTAAGCTACTTTTATGGTACCCGAGAATTTATCATTTTACTTATGTGTGTTGCTGACTCACAATAAGTATGTGAACGTTTTCTTTGCTGGATTGCTATTTAACCTTTCCCTAATCTTGGCACTCGGGCCCCAGAACGCGCTCATTTTGAAGTACGGGCTGCGGCGCCAGGCCATCACCCTGGTTATCTCCGTGTGTGCGCTGTGCGACATCACGCTTATTGCGCTTAGCGGTGTAGGTGTCGGTGTGATTTTACAGAAGGCTCCCATCGTATTGGAGATCCTCCGCTACGCAGGGTTCCTCTACCTCCTATGGTTCGCGTACACATGCTTCCGCGATGCCATCCACCCCAAGACGCTGGCGACCGAGACCGTCTCTGAGACCAAACCGCATGAGGAGGAGCTGCCGGACGTATCATCGACCACCGCAGGAACGACGATGGCCACAGCGACGGTCATGGAGACAGCGACGACGGTGAAGGAGAAAACTCACCGCCGCACTTTCCATATACCCCAGGAAATTAAGGGGCCCGCAGTCGCTGCATTCGTGGTCAGTGTTATCAACCCGGCTGCGTGGGTCGACCTCTTCGTCGTCATCGGGTCGATTTCTTCCAGTTACGGCCCGGATAAGTGGGCATTCCTCCTCGGAACAATGGCTGCTTCGCTTGTTTGGTTCCCAGCCTTTGGCTACGGTGCCGCAGCGCTGTCAAAGCCTTTATCGAGCCCCAAAGTCTGGCGTTGTATCAACTCTGGCATCGGTTTGTTCATGGTTTTCATGGCTTTCCGTGTCCTTTTCATGTAGCGGCAGACAGCACGACGGTCAAAACGACGGAACAACACAACGGGACGACACGACACAGCCCCGGAGTTGTGTGAACCCCGGGGCTTTTCTTCGGCCTTGTTAGTCTTCCGTTAGTCGACCGTTAATCGTCCGCTGACTTTGATCGGGTCGCCCCACCCCAGATGTTGATGCCGGCATCACTCGTAACCCTGTCAATGGTGTCAAGTTCTTCCTGGCTAAATGCCAGATTCGTGAGCGCATCCAGGTTCTGGTCGAGCTGCTCAACGGAGGAGGCTCCGATGAGCGCACTCGTCACAGTCTTCTCTCCGTAGTCTCCCTGCTTGCGCAGCACCCACGCCAGAGCGAGCTGAGCAATGGTTTGGCCACGCTTGTCCGCCAACTCCTTCAACGCTCGCACCATGTCTAGGTTTCGCTCGCTCAGCATGTCCTCGCTCAGGGACTTGTGACTTGCTGCGCGGGATCCCTCGGGAATGCCGTGGAGGTAACGATCAGTGAGGAGCCCCTGCGCCAGCGGGGAAAAGGCGATCACGCCGAGACCGTTGTCAGCTGCGGAGGTAAGAAGGTTGTCACCGCTATCATCCGGCTCCTCCACCCACCGGTTCACGATGGAATAGCTTGGCTGGTGGATGAGCAGCGGACACCCTTCCTCCCGCATGATTTCTGCGGCCTCGGCAGTCAGATCCGCTGAATAGGATGAGATCCCCACATAGAGCGCCTTTCCAGAAGCAACGATATCCCGCAGCGCGTACATTGTCTCTTCCAGTGGCGTATCTGGGTCCGGCCGGTGATGGTAGAAAATATCCACGTAGTCCACACCGAGGCGCTTCAACGACGCGTCGAGTGATGCCATGAGATACTTTCGCGACCCACCAAAACCATACGGCCCCGGCTGCATACGCCACCCAGCCTTGGAGGAAATAATCAGTTCATCGCGGTGACAGGCGAAGTCCTGCCGCAGTATCTCCCCCACGTTCGTCTCCGCTGCGCCCGCTGGCGGGCCGTAGTTGTTTGCCAGATCGAAGTGGGTGACACCGCGATCGAATGCCCGACGCATAATCGCCCGTTGAGTCTCCCGTGGTTTATCGTCGCCAAAGTTGTGCCAGAAACCTAGGGAAATCGCGGGGAGCATCAGACCGGAGTTACCAACGCGTCTGTACTCCATTGATTCGTACCTGTCAGAGCGTGAAGTATACATGTTTCCGAGTGTAACCACGGTTAGGACTTTTCGCCGTCAGCGTATTCCTCCGGATAGCGCTCTTTGAAATACTCGTCCGAGGAAAACTCAACATCATCATCCGAGTCCAGGCGGTCCGCCTCTTCTTGTTCAATAGCCCGGTACAACTCTTTATCCTCCACGTTGGAAGCACGCACTTCATTGCGCAGCTTGCGGCGTTGCTTGGAGGTAAAGCGCGCGCGAGGATCGAGCCGACGAGACACGAGGCGACGGATTTTTTCACGCCTGGAACCTTCCTCCGTTATCTCCGGCCGCGTGGCTACCCACGAGACGATAAGCGTGACAATAAGGAGGATGCCTACGTAGCCGACCAGCGGATACAACCAGGAGACGAGGGTGGAAAACGGAATGAAGGAAAAGACAAAACCAATAAGGGTAGAGCCGATCATGTAGCGACGGAAATTCTCTGGCTTCTCGGCGCTCAACCTCTTGGACAAGGCGTAGAACATGGCAATGGCCGTGTTGAAAATCATCGCGTAGATCACGATCGCCATGATGGTCCCCAGCACCGGATGAATCTGAGAAACGAGGGCGAGCGTTGGCATGTCAAAAGAACCGACATCGCCGATGTTGAAATACAGCGACAGTACGAGGCCCAGAAGGCACAATCCGTAAAGGGCGCCACCGATGATGCCACCTAGACCAGCGGCCTTCGGATCTGCACTGTTGCCGCCCATGATGAGCGCCATGGAAATCCCTACCATGAGGCACATGCCGACATAGTTTGCCGACGACACCCACCAGTTCGGAACAAGATGACCCGCTTGGACGCTCGCCGCCTGTGCGTCGAGAGCAGCGATGGAATCGGTAGGACTGAAAGCGTATTTGGCAAAAATGATCACCATGAACACGAGAAGAAACGGCGTGATGATACCGATGACGTTGGATACTTTATCTACGTCGAGGAAGCCAACGGCAATGACCAGCACCACCATGAGCACAGAACCTGCAATTGTCGGCAAGCCGAATTGCTGGTTGAGGTTGCTGCCCGCGCCCGCAAGCATGACGAAACCCGTGGCGAAGAGGGTGAGCATGATGGCATAGTCAAAAACCTTCGCAAGAAACGGGCTGGCGATGTAGGACACGACTGGCATGTGTTCTTTCGACTGAAAGTAGGAGCCGAACTGGAGCGTGACCATGCCGGAAATCATCATGATGAGTCCGGAGATAACTGCTGCTGCGATCCCCCAGTGCCCGAAAGCTCCGAAGTATTGCAGGATCTCCTGTCCCGAGGCGAAGCCTGCGCCCACAAGCACCCCGAGGAAGGCCATAGACATTGCTAGTGCACGTTTGATCATGTGTTCTCCTTTTTAGTGGGGCTACACACGCATAATATGCACCAATGAGCGTTGATTGCGACGATTTCAGCGCTTTATGCGGAAATTGCAATCGAACCGTGACAAAACACGATAACACTCCAAAACACAAAAATTCGCCTGCACAAGCAGGCGAATTTCGGGGCCGGTAGCTTTCCTCCTAGGAAAGCTTCTTGGCGATGAGCTGGTTGACAGTCTTCGGGTCGGCCTTTCCCTTCGTCGCCTTCATGACTGCACCAACGATGGCGCCGGTGACCTTCTTGTTGCCAGCTCGGTACTTCTCGACAATATCCGGGTTGGCAGCGATTGCCTCATCGACAGCCTTCTCAATCGCCGCGTCATCGCGCACGACCTCGAGACCACGCTTAGCCACAACCTCATCCACGTCGCCCTCGCCGACGAGAACGCCGTCGATTGCAGTGCGGCCGAGCTTGTTCGTGAGCTTGCCCTCACGGACGAGCTCTGCAACACGAGCTACCTGCTTCGGAGTAATGGACAGATCCTCAAGCTCCACCTCGGATTCCTTGGCCTTCTGTGCGAGGTAAGAGGTCCACCAGGAACGGGCCTCATCTGCCTTGGCACCAGCCTCCGTCGTTTCGACGATGAGGTCCAGCGCCCCAGCGTTGACGAGGTCGCGCATCTCAGCATCGGAGACACCCCATTCCTTTTGCAGGCGGTCACGCTTGACCCACGGAAGCTCAGGGAGGGTGGCACGGATTTCCTCAACGCGCTCCTTGGACACGATCACCGGGGGCAGATCCGGATCGTTAAAGTAGCGGTAATCCGAGGAGGTCTCCTTCGGGCGACCCTTCTTGGTAGAGCCATCCACTTCCTGGTAGTGACGTGTTTCCTGGATGATTTCCTCGCCGGCTTCGAGGGCTGCAGCCTGGCGCATCATCTCGTAGCGAACTGCCTGCTCAACAGAGCGCACGGAGTTGATGTTCTTCGTCTCAGTGCGGGTGCCGAACTCGGTGGCGCCCTTGCGCATGAGGGACAGGTTCGCGTCACAACGCATGGAACCCTGATCCATACGGGCATCGGAAACGCCGAGTGCCTTCACCAAATCACGAAGCGCAGCGACGTAGCAGCGGGCGACCTCAGGAGCGCGCTCACCAGCACCCTCGATGGGCTTGGTCACGATCTCGATGAGCGGAACACCCGCGCGGTTGACATCGACGAGGGAGTGCGTAGCACCGGCGATACGACCGTCTGCGCCACCGATATGGGTGAGCTTAGCGGTGTCCTCCTCCATGTGGGCACGCTCGATCTCTACACGCCAGGTGGTGCCATCGTCGAGCTGCACATCGAGGTAGCCGTCATAAGCAATCGGCTCGTCGTACTGGGAAATCTGGTAGTTCTTGGGCTGATCCGGGTAGAAGTAGTTCTTCCGGGCGAAGCGGGAGTACTCGGCGATCTTGCAGTTCAAAGCAAGGCCAATCTTGATAGCCCACTCGACACCAGTCTCATTGACAACGGGGAGCGCACCGGGCAGACCCAAACACGTGGGGTCGGTGTGCGTGTTCGGCGGAGCGCCGAAATCGGCGGAACTGGACGAAAACATCTTGGTTTCCGTCTGTAGCTCCACGTGTACCTCGAGGCCCATAACCGGGTCGAAGGTCTCCAAAACCTCGTCAAAATCCATGAGATCAGTATCCTGGTACGTCATAAGGCTCTAGTTTATAGCGTCGGCAACTTGTTGGTGCCCTCGCCTACCTGTTTCGCCACTACTCGGTTACGGGTTCGAGCGTCTCGCCATCGACCGCCTCCTCTGAGGTTCGCAGAAGAACCCGCGCGTTGATGCGATCCAGAAGAATGGCACAAAATGCACCAACAAGCGCTACACACAGCGTGATGAGGAAGATTTGTTGGTAGCCCACGTGTGGGGTCTCACGGTGAGATTCAACGATGGCGGCTGTCATCGGGTTTGCCCAGAAAATCGATGCGTAGACTAGGAACGAACCGACAGCCATCGCGGAACCATTGATTTCCTCCGGCAAGTGCAGCTCGGCAATCGGCGCGAGGATGACTGCTTTGCCCATGAAGATTCCGAGCGCCATGACCATGAGCAGGAACATGGCGACCCAAATGCTTCCCCCCTGCGGAAGGATGTACACCAGACCTACGCCGATGGCCGTCAGCGCGAGCGCTGCCGCCATCATTCGCGTCGAAGACTTGAAGAGATAGTCAGCAACAAGACCGGAAACAACACCGGCAAAGATACCGACAAGTCCGGTGTTGAAGATACCGAAGGCACCGGATTGTGCATCCGTCGCGTTAAACACGAGAGACAGGTACGGCGCAGAGGAATAGATGAGGTTGACGTAGCACCAGTAAACGCAAAGCCCAGCGATGCCGGCTAGCCATACGCGCGGGAGCAGTAGAACCTTGACCAGTCCTTTGAGCGCTGCGATATTGTCGGATTCTTCTGGGTTTTCTGCCTTGGCTGTCGCGTTCTTGGGGACAAACTTCAAAATGCAGAAAATAAGCGGGATGATAATGAGCGAGTAGAGCACGCCCATGATCGTCATAACAGTATTGGCTTGTTCAGCAAAGATAGCAAGGAGTCCCACCACGATCAGGTTCATGCTGAATTCCACTGCACGGCGTATCGACTCCAGCATGCCCATGGCAAGGCCTCGTCCTTGTTTATTGGCATCTTGAGACATGAAGCTCACGCCGTTGACCACGGCTGGCCAACCAATCGCATCCCACACACCCCAGGAGATGGCGATAGCCACCATCACTGAGAAGCTCAGCCCCGGAACGAGGAAGAGGACAAGAGCGGTTACCATTCGCCAGGCAGCCCAGGCGATGAGGATGGAACGGATGGTGAAGCGATTATTCACCCAACCGCCAGGGATATACAGGAACATAGCGATGCCCAGCCACCCCATGAGGATGCCGAACTGGTCGATGCCGATACCTAAGGCGTTCGTGAGCGGAATCATCAGAGATCCCTTGAACGCTTCAAAGGCGGAATATGTTAGTTGTCCCGCAAACACTACGGTCAAAAAGCCGCCAATGCGCCCCTTACGCAGGAATATGGGGAGTTCACTGTTCCTGCTAAAAATGTTTTTCACTTTTTTATCACCCCTATTTCTCGCTCACCGCACCGGTAATACCAGTAAGGAGCTGGGGACAATTGGAGATGACACCGTCCACCCCCCAGTTAGCAAGCTGGTTTGCACGGCCTGGGTCATCGACTGTCCAGACGTTTACTCCGAAGCCTGCCGCGTGGAAAGCGTCCACTCGCTCACGGGTGAGGTAGCTATCTTCTGGGTGGATGTACTCGGCACCGACGAGTTCCAGAATCGACTTCCAATCGTCATACAAAGCAACTGTCTCGTACAAGCAGCCGACGGGAAGCTTGGGCGCGCGCTGTTTAAACACGGATAATAGAACGTGGTTAAAGGAGGAAACAATGACCTTGCGTGCGGGGTCAAGGTTTTCCAGTTCGGCGATGACATTGTCGATGAGCTGCAGGGTCTGCTTTTTTCCCTGTTCGTTGGACTTGATCTCAATGTTGGCGTTGAGCTCGCGTTCGTTCATGAACTGTACGAGTCCGGAGAGTGTGGGGATCTTTTCCCCAGCAAAATCCGGCGAAAACCAGCTACCGGCATCAATGGATGCAAGGTCGGATGCAGCCAGATTGTAGTACAGGCCGGGATGGTTGGTCGTGCGATCGAGCGACGTGTCATGCATGATGATGGGGGTACCGTCCCCCATGATGTCCACATCAGTCTCGATCCAATTGATGCCATGGTCTAGAGCGGCTTGGAAGGCACTGAAGGTGTTTTCCGGTGCGAGAGTTTTGGTGCCACGATGGGCGATGAGAGTGCAGTGAGACATTGCACGATCCTCCTTCATTTTCTGATAATTCGGAGACTACCAGTATTGATTTAAGTAAAATTTGCTTCGATTTGGCCAGGTTGAGAGCAAATCACTTAACCTACACCCCTGACTACCTACGACACCGTAGGTGCCCCTAACCAGCAGACCATTCCTCATGATTCAGATCACTGTTGAATTACCCCATTTAGGGGGAAAACTATTCACATTCTTTCTCATCAAGACCCGAAAGGAGAACAGTTTTCAGACCGAACGCTACAGTAAAACGAGCGTCTTCGCTGACTAAGCGGAAGTCCTTCTTAGATTGCTGAGACGACAGGCACCTCAGAAAAGGCAAGGAAGACAAGGAAAAAACGACGATAAGAAAGTCGAGGGTGAAAAATGCCAACAGTGACCGTTTCACCAGCTGGTCCTCGGGACGTTGACGAACTCCAGCAGCTATCCATTGATACCTTCACCGAAACTTTCGGTCGTCTTTACCCGGCTGCTGATCTCGACTACTTTCTTACGACGACGTACTCGACCGAGGCGCTCGTTTCCCTCTTACGCAGTAGGAAACACTCGGTGTGGATCGCCCGCAACGGCCAGGTGGCCGTTGGCTATGTCCTCGTCGGCCCCTGTGGTCTTCCCCATCCCGATGTCACAGAGGGCGACGGCGAACTCAAGCGCTTGTATATCCGGGGCACACACCAAGGCAGCGGCCTAGGCGGTGTGCTCATGAAGCTGGGCATGGACTGGTTGGATCAGCACTATGCCACCCAGTGGCTCGGGGTCTGGTCACAAAACCTCGGCGCGCAGCGGTTTTATTCCCGGTTCGGATTCCACAAAGCAGGAGAATACCGCTTCAAAGTCGGCGATCAGCGCGACCACGAGTTCATTTTCCGGCGGGGTTAACCACCGGAGGCTTAGCCCACGTGCCTGCACCGCGCCTCGGGACGATGTCCTCGCCACGAGTAACGGTAGCGAACTGGATGGTGCGGTAATCGTCGGCTTCCCACGCCAGCGCGAGAGTGTCATCATCAAGTGGCGCTGCTACGGAGTAAGCCGTGGCACCGGTATCGATGGGAATTGCCGGCCCCCACGTTGCCCCCTCATCGGTGGAAAAGTGAAGGCTCAAGCGCCCGCGTTCCCGTGGGTGGTCGCACATGCTCGCCACAATTAGGCCGCCCCACCTGCACAGGCCACCGTTGCACGCCGGATCTGTCAGCGCCGGCACGGGTTTTGGGGAAGCAAACGTGAGGCCATCGCGTGACAGTGCTTGTCGACGCACCGGGGTCGCCCGCGCGTGCATGAGGATGTCTCCGTTTGCAAGCTCAACCACCTTGTTTTCGTCGCAGTCCGGGCCGATGAGCTCACCTGCGCGCCAGGTCTGTCCCCCGTCATCGCTGCGGGCAGCCAGCGCGAAGTTGTCCTCCCCCACGCGGGCGACAAAGGTCTGGATGAGACCGCCGTCGGACAGTGCGAGCCCATTGCCAGAGGAGGCGAACATGCCACCTACTGATTCCGGACGCAGGTCGTCCACCCGGTGGTGCTCCCACGTCATCCCGTCGTCCCGCGAACGAGACAGCCAGAGCTCAAGCCCGGGTTTTCCAGGCGTGGCGCTGAAGTAGGATTCCCCTGTTGACCCGACGTACCAGCACAGGATGTCGCCGCCATGACGTGTCGACGTACACACGAGGGAGGCATCCCCGAAACCATGCCCCGGTTCGTGGCGGCGTAGCGCACGCGGAGCCGACCACGTCTTTCCGCCGTCATCACTGTGTCGCAACGTCATATCAAAATCTGCCGGCAAATCCCGCCAGTCTTCTCGCACGTCGTACGCCAGAAGGATGCGACCGGATCCTGTCACGCACAGAGCAGGGATCCGGTAGATCGGCGAGGAAAAGGCCGAACCGGGAAATGGTTCACCGGCCGTCGCGATCGTCACAGTTTGCACTCGTCACCTCACACATAGATTGGTCTTACCTCATCCACGATGACATAACACAAGAGTTTTGTCGATGCTTTCTCCGTCATACAGGCACGAAAAAGCCGCCCCTAGGGGCGGCTTCAGGAGCACGTCCACGCTGGATGGTGCTCGTACTTTTCTGTTTATTACTCTTCTCTATTTACTTTTCTACTTTGGTGGAGCCGGTCGAGGCCCCATCTGCAGCAGGTGTCGGAGTGGACGGAGTGGAAGCGATATCGAAATCATCGAAGGATGCTTCCTGCCCCTCTTCATCAGCGGAGTAGTCGACATCATCGTCGCTATCGAGTGCCTGGACGACTTCCTCGGTAACGGTGTTCTGCAGCTCCTCGTTATCTACCGGGGACTGCTCCACGAGCTTGGTGAGCTCACGCTGCTCCTTGCGCGTGAGATCGCCCTTATCCGGGTGCTCATGCTTGTAGAACAGCTGGCGGATACGCACGCGGCGCTGCGCCTCAACGGAAATCTTCGGACGCTCACGCAGGTAGGCAATAACCAGCGTGGCAACGAGCACGACACCCAGGTAGCCAAGTGCCGGGTAGACCACGCCCATGAGATCCTGGAAGCCGATGAAGCTCACGGCCCAACCAATGATCGACGTAATCGTGAAGTAGAAGCGGAACTTGGACTGCTTCCCCGCTGCCAGGCGACGGCCCAGCGCGTAGAACATACCGATGCACGTGTTGTAAACCATCGCGTAGACGATGAACACAATGATGTAGCCTGCCCAGCCCTGCAGGTTCTGGAACAAAGCGAGCATGGGCACATCCGTGCCCACGATGTCATCAATGTTGATGTAGATAGAGGTTGCAGCCATGGCCAGCAGCAGCATGTACACCACGCCACCGGCCAAACCACCGATGCCAGCCTCACGGGGATCAAGGTAGTTACCACCGATGACGAGGACCATGGAGACACCCAGGATAAGCGCAAGACCCGCATAGTTAACAGCGGAAATCCACCACGGGGTGACAGGCATATTCGCAGTCTGCGCAGCCTGATTGAGCACCTCCGTGTCAACGGGAAGCTGTGTCATGGAGTACCCAAACGCGACGATCACCATGATGATCACCAACGGCGTGAGCGCGCCGATGACATCGGTGATCTTTTCCACGTCCAGGAACCCGGAAATGAGGACGAGTGCCAGCATCACCGTGGACCCAATCCATGCTGGCCAGCCGAATTGCTGTGTCAACGTGGATCCGGCCCCGGCGAGCATGACAAAACCAAAAGCGAACAGGGTGATGATCACCGCGATGTCCAGGAATCTGGCGACGACGGAATGCGAAACCGATGTGAACACCTTGTTGTGCTCGTCTGCCTGGAAGTAGCTCCCCAGCTGAAGGATGACGAGGCCAGCTCCAGCGATAATGACACCGGCGATAATGGCGCCGATGACACCGACGCTGCCGGCAGCCACAAAGTATTGGATCACCTCCTGGCCTGTAGCGAAGCCCGCACCGACCAAGAGGCCAATGAAGGCGAGAGCGATGGACAGTGTTCGTCTAAAAGACACGCATACCTCCGTTATCGGATACAGTAACGGGGGCAATTCTACACAGCTAACGTATTTTTTCTACGCGCTACGCTGCTATTTCCCTATAATTAGCGCCCCCTGTGTCCTGTATGGGACGTGTTTCCCGTGGACAACGGATCGAAGGGAATTGCTAGCAAATTCCCAGGTTTACTGCCTCTCTCACGTACTCGTTTTCCGGAATGGGGAAATCTTTGAGAACATACTTAGGTGATAGAAATACTTGCGGATACTCCGATCTTGACACTGTTTGTTGTGATCGCCTTGGGAACGGTCCTTGGCTCGATCCCATTCGGGCCGTTACGCTTCGGACCGGCAGGTGCACTTTTCGTTGGTCTCGCCGTCGGCGCGCTGGATCCACGATTAGGTGAGGGACTCGGCCTCGTACAGACGGTAGGCCTCGCCCTCTTCGTGTACACCATCGGCTTGGCAGCTGGTCCGTCATTTGTTCGCGAATTCAAACGCCAGTACAAACTGTACATCGGAGCGACGGTCATTCTCGTCGCGATGGCTGCTCTGGCCCTTGTGGCAGGTAAGTTCTTTGGCGTGGACGCGGGCATGATCGGGGGCATGTACGCGGGTGTGCTCACCGCCACCCCGGCACTCGCGGCTGCGCAGGATGCCCTCGGCGGGGCGATGAACCCAGCAGTTGGCTACTCCATCGCCTACCCCGTTGGTGTCATCGTCACGATGATCGCACTGACGATCCTGGCCCGTATGCGCTTCCCCGCGACAAATGACCCCGCTCACGCTGCCTCGGAAGGTCTCGTGAACACGACAGCAATCGTCGATACACCGATGCGCGTTTCCGAAATCCCCGGCATCGCGTCCGTCCCCGGCACCTATGGTGGCTCGGTACGCGTCTCCTATATCCGGCGAAACGGACACACGTCTGTCGCGCACCCAGCCCAGGAACTTCTTCCCGGCGACGCGATTGTCATCGTGGGCTACCCGGAGGCCGTGGACACAGCAGTCGATGCTCTCGGCCACGCCTCCGACCTCAACCTCACGGAGGATCGCTCCGAGGTGGATTTCCAATGGATCCTTGTCTCCGACAGCCGTCTCGCTGGCCGTTCAATCGCAGATCTCTATATACCGCTGCGCTTCGGCGCGATTGTGACGCGGATTCGCCGTGGCGACGAGGTGATGCTCGCGGAGGCTGAGGCGGAGGTGCAGCTCGGCGACAGACTCCTCGTCGTCTCCCCAGTGTCCGCCTTGGACTCCATCAAGGACTACCTGGGCAACTCCGAGAAGGAGAACACCGAGGTGGACTATATGACAGCTGGCATGGGTATCGCGCTCGGCATCGCCCTCGGTCTCATCACCCTGCCTATCGGCGGTGCAGCCGTTGCACTGGGGAGCGCGGCAGGCCCCATGGTTGTGGGCATCTGGCTCGGTTACCTCGAGCGCACCGGACCCTTCGTTTGGGGGATGCCCACATCTGCAAACCTCACCATCCGCCAGTTCGGTCTGGTCATCTTCCTCGCTACGGTAGGCCTGTCCTCCGGCCAGATGTTCGCGGCGACGGCATTCAGCGCCGAGGGTATCAAGGTAGGACTCATCGCCGGCGTGCTCCTCGCCGTCATGCTCGTGGCCCTCGCCTTCGTCGGTCGCACGCTGGGACTCTCCATGCCACGCACCGCCGGTGCCATGGCCGGCTTTGTCGGCCAGCCAGCGCTACTCACCCACGCGCAATCGCTTGTCGACGATCCCCGCACCAACTCCGGTTACTCTGCCCTCTTCGCCATCGCAATGATTATCAAAATCCTGGCGGTGCAAGCGGTCGTCATCATGTAACCCTCCGCACTCGTCCCCGTACCCAGCCCCCGGGCTGGGCTTTCCTTTTCCGCCCCACCGATTTCTCCGCCACCGACTTTCTGTTTGCTCGCTCCACTAGCCCCAGAAGGCGTGTTAATTCCACCACATCCCGCGTATTGTTCAACGACAACCATCGAGCAATACGTACACTAGAAAAATGTGAATGAAGAGTATTTTTCTGTCCGCATGCGCGCTTCTCGCGGTGGCATCCACGTCTCCGGCGCCGAGCGAATCACCCAGCAGGTCTACATCCCGACAATCACCTCTGCGCTCACATCGCGAGCACTCAACCACTCTTTCGGTGTCCCCGATGAAATCCACATAACTGTGGATCAAGTGCGAACCACGCCCCTCGTTCTTAACCAGCTGCCGGTTAAGAACGTGAAAGAGGTCGGTGATCTTCTGGACGGCCTTCCCGAGATCGGCCACCAGATCGCAGCCAGTGAAATCCGTATGCGCGGGGCAGCGCTCATCGATGTTCACACCGGCAAGCGCCTGGAACCTGACCCAGATAGAGGTATTCGCGTCTCTATGATGGACTGGGAATTCACGCCCATCACAGAGGAAGAAGACCACTTCCGTGAGTCGGTTGCGCTCGCTACCAAAGTGCACCACTGCCCCGGTATGGTCGCCGAGCTCGCTATCAGTGACGACCCCGGGTTTACCAGTGGCTATATTGTCCGAGACGGGGGCTTCTACCGCATCCCCAAGATGAAAGAGCTGGGACAGCGTGGCGGGGGTAGAGCGTTCTACCTTGACACCCACGTCACCACCCCGCAGGAGGCCATCGCCTACCTGGAGCATCGCCCAGTTCTCATCCGCGCCGAAACGGAAATGTAAGGCGGAAAGATGTTCGGGGCACCTCACCTGTCGGTCACGGGCCACCTTAAAAAACAGTATTCATGCCAACTCTTGTTAACTAATTTCGCTTAGCTTAAACGCAGTTCTAGTTACACTGGGTTGGTGACTCCTTTCTACTCCGTCCGCATGCGCGCATCCCGCCAATCCACACATATCTCTGGAGCAGAGCGCCTAACCTCCCACACCGAAGACATCCCCGGCATCGCCACCAGTTTGGTTACCCGGGGCTTCACCCACGAGCTCGGAACGCCCGACTCACTTACCCTCACCTGCGAGCAGGTGGCCTCCCCACCCAGGTTGTTAGATCCCCTCGCTGTGCAGGAACACGCTGGCCCCGAGTGCATCCCGGAGCTTCTTTCCGGCCTTCCGGAAAGCGGATGGGAGGTAGTCACCTCACCGGAGACGATGCGCGGGGCAGCGCTCATCGATATTGCTACGGGCAGACGGGTCGAACCCAATCACGAGCGGGGCGTACGCGTCACGCACATGGATTGGGCCGAGCTCACTCACGGGGTCCAGGCAAAGGCAACAAAGGACCACTTCCGCGAGGCTCTTGTCTTGGCCACAAAAACGCTGTCTTGTCCTGGGATCGTTGCAGAACTCTGCGTTTCAGACGACACGAGCTACACCACCGGCTATATTGCCCGCGACGGTGTGTACCACCGAATTCCCCGCATCGCACCTGGCGCACGTGGTGGCCGGGCGTTCTTCGTCGACCTAACGCAGGCAAGTGTCGAACAAATTATCGCTTACCTCGAGCACGAGCCGGTACTCGTGCGCACACCACCGCCCCAGCCGACCTCATTAACTGACGAGCTCCATTCCCGTAACAAGACGTGGCGGTCAAGCGGACTGTCCCGCTCGGAGCACGTGTTTACCACGGGCCAGGACACGGAGTGCATCGTGGACGGGAAGAACTACACACTGTTCTCTTCCTCAAACTATCTGGGCCTTGCGACACACCCGGAGGTAGTCCGAGCCAGCACGGACGCGCTCCATCGCTACGGTGCGGGATCTGGAGGATCCAGGCTGACTACAGGTACAACACACCTGCACACGCGGTTGGAAGAAGAACTTGCTTCCTGGCTGGGCTATCCGGAGTGTGTCCTGTTTGCCACCGGCTACCAGGCCAATGTCGGACTGCTTCAGTCACTGGGTGAGCTTTCCCCCACTTTCTATTCCGACGCGGCCAACCACGCCTCGCTTATCGACGGCCTCTCCCTCGCTCGCCGCAAAGGGGCCACCATGCACGTCTACGCGCACGGTGGGGTGCCAGAAAAGGTTTCCGGGCGACTCCCCCTCGTCGTTACCGACGGTCTCTTCTCCATGGGAGGAGACATCGCCGATCTTCCTGGATTACATGACTGCGGTGCGCCACTTATCGTCGACGATGCGCACGGGCTGGGCACGCTCGGAGACACGGGCAGAGGCGCAGCCGAGCTCACCGGTGTGCGCCCGGAGATCCTCGTCGGGACGCTGTCCAAGGCTTTCGGCTCCGAGGGCGGCTTCGTATGTTGCGACAAAGAGCTAGGCATGTATTTGCGCAACCACGCGCGCAGCTACGTTTACTCCACTGCGCTTTCCGCAGGAGTGGTAGCCGCAAGCCTCACGGCACTGCGACTGATCCAGGAATCTGACGTTGTGGCGATACTCCATTCAAACATCGAATACGCACGCACTGCCCTCGATGCCTCCAAAGCGGGACCAATGACACCGATTATTCCCGTCACGATTGGCGACGAGCGCAATGCCGTCCGCGTTGCAGATTTTCTCCGTGAGCACGGCGTGTGGGCACCAGCTATGCGCTACCCCACGGTGCCACGAGGCGAGGCGATCATCCGCGTAACGGTCTCTGCGGCGCACACGCACAGTCAGATCGACCGGCTTGCCGAACTCCTCAGGACTGCGACCACACCGCGACGATAGGCGTCGACAAGCAAAACACCCACGGGATGAATCCTGTGGGTGTCTATAATCTCCTGCAGGGGAATCTCCTGCAGGGTCCCACAACCCGTGGGTGCCAAAGAAACCTACGGATGGGGGCATGGCCCCATGCGAGCGACATGGACTACAAGAGAAACCCAGCCGCCAGAATCGCTGTTCTACCCGAAGAGTGCCTGTGCAGTAGCGTAACGGCTCAAAGGCACGGACTTCAACGTACCCACAGCCTCCTGCAAATCAATCAACTCAATATGCTCACCATGGAGCGCAACACACTTACCAGACTCCCCCTTATGAGCAGCACGAGCAGCAGCCACACCATAACGAGTCGCAAGCACACGATCGAACGCCGTCGGCGTACCACCACGCTGAATATGACCCAAAACCATCGTCCGCACATCATGGCCTAGGCGCTTATGAATCTCGTCACCAATCACCTGGCCGATACCATTGAAGGTCTTATGCCCAAACTCGTCCTCTTCCCCCTCCTTGAAATCCATCGTCCCCTCCCTAGGCAAAGCGCCCTCAGCAACACAAATAATGCCGTACTTCTCCCCCATCTGGAACCGGCGCTCCATCGCCTTGCAGATGTCATTGATATCGAAGGGGTACTCGGGGATAACGGTGTAGTGTGCGCCACCTGCCATGCCGGCGTGCAAAGCGATCCAGCCTACGTGGCGTCCCATTACCTCCATGATCATCACGCGGTTGTGGGACTCAGCCGTCGTATGCAAGCGGTCAATAGCCTCTGTCGCCACTGATACTGCGGTGTCAAAACCGAAGGTGTAGTCTGTGCCGTTCACATCGTTATCGATGGTCTTCGGCACACCTATAACCGGAATGCCATTGTCAGCGAGGAACTGTGCACCCTTGAGGGTGCCCTCACCGCCGATCGGAATGAGCGCATCGACCTCGGCCTCGCGGAGGTTTTCCTTGATCTGGGCGATGCCTGCTTTGAACTTTTCGGGGTGCAGGCGACCGGTACCAAGAATGGTGCCGCCACGAAGAAGGATCTTGTCGATGTTGTCGTCGTCGTAAAGCTGGACTCGGCGATCTTCCATCAAGCCGACCCAGCCATCCTGATAGCCAACCACAGTCGAGCCGAATTCTGAGCTCGCCGTACGGACGATACCTCGGATCACGGCGTTCAGGCCGGGACAGTCACCACCAGAAGTCAAAGTAGCAATACGCATAGACCCGATATTAGCGAACCTCAAGGAATTTGGAGAGTTGAGGCGAACCATCGCAGGTCAGCAAATTGCGCCCGCCCGTGCATAACCAAAAACGCGGAGTCGTTATTTGTTTTTGGTTACCCCGTTTTGGCTGTTAATTGCCATGCTCCACCGGATCACCCGTATCGCTCACCGTCGATCACCGTTTCCCACCGTTTCCCACCGTCGGTCACTGCCTCTCATGGTCTCCGCAATCCACCCCGTCTGCGTGAACCGTCCTCCCCTCGTTGTTCGCGTTTGCGTATCGAGGAAGCACCGCCCAGCCCCGGGCTATGGACCAGGAGCCAACACCCAAAAATACCAAGCTCAGCACAATGCAGACGTGGTAGATATTCAACCAATGGAGCAGCCCCGTGACAATGACTAATCCGATCGGAGCCGCGAACATTCCGAGAGCGTTAAAAAGTGAGAAGGCTCGGCCACGAACGTCATTTGCGACACCCTCCGTGACGATCACCATTATCATCGGGGCGAACAGCCCACCTCCGATGCCCGCGATCACCATGCCGACCATCGCTGTCCAGTTCAACTGGATCACGGTGAAAAACAGCATGCCGACGATCTCCAGCCCCGCAGCTACAGCCCACATCGCGCGCCGGCGCTGCGTACCTCTCCACGCCACATAAGCCCCTCCAACGATTTCTCCCACCGCGTAGGCACTCATTGTGATGCCGAGGAGCCCTGGACGGTCGATCGACTGGAAGTGCGCCGGCAACAACACTGCCAACAACGGTGCCACGCAGACGGTGGATGCCAATGACACGACGGCGATGAGTCTAATCGCTGGCACAGCAAGGATCCGCTTCCACGATCCTAGGGAACCACGCAGTGTTTCCCCTTCCCCTGCGGCTGCTGAGGTACCGACGGGTAGAAGCGTCGTCAGGCCAGCTGCAGCGAAGGAGCAAATTGCCGTGATCCACAACACGTCTGTCATGTTTAGGGTGCTGAGTAGGACACCGGCGAGTGCGGGTCCCACGAGGAAACCGAAGCTCGCGATCGTCTGGTTAACTCCAGAGAGCCTGTCGAGGGTCATTTTCTCCGTTACGACATCGCCCACAAGCGCCGAACGTGCGCTCATTCCAGGGACATCGCCCACGGCCCCGAAGATCCCCAAAGCAATGAACCACCCCAGCGACAGGTCAGCCACATGGTCCACCATGATGAGCAGCACGATGGACAGTGCTGAGACCACATCGGAAACAACGGACATCGGCTTCCTGCCTACGGTATCAACCAGATGCCCGCCGACAAACGCAAAGATGAGAGACGGAACTGCAATCGCGGTAGCGACGATCCCCGCTGCCGCCGGATTGCCCGAGCGTTCAAGGACCATCCACGGCCACACAATACTCGCCACCGCGTTGCCGAGAATCGACATCGCTGCGGATGCGAGATACACGTACGGAGTGATAGCGGGGACAGCAACGTGTCCGGGGGCTCCCTGAGTCATTCCTACGAGTGTAATAGCCCTCCTTGGTACTTGCTTATAAGCCCTTACTTCAGAGCCACAGTGGCTGAGCGCGCGTCAGACTCCAGTCCGTCACTCAAATACCAAAGGTACAGAAAGCAAAACGGATCCCACTGCGCTTGAACTGCGGGATCCGTTTTGAGAACTTTAGCTACGTGCTGCTTCGAATGCGGCACCAACCTTGTACAGGCGATCATCCTTGAACGCCGGGGCCATGATCTGCAAACCAACCGGGAGGTTCGTGTCGCTTGCCAGGCCAGCCGGAACACTCATACCACCGAGACCTGCGAGGTTCAGCGGCAGCGTGAACAGGTCGAAGTTGTACATGGCCAGCGGATCGTTCACCTTCTCGCCGAGGGCAAACGCCGTGGTCGGTGTCACAGGCGCGACGAGAACTTCGGCTTGTTCGTATGCCTTAGCAAAGTCCTGCGCGATCAGCGCACGCACACGCTGAGCCTTGAGGTAGTAGGCATCGTAGTAGCCAACAGACAGCGTGTAGGTGCCAGCGAGGATACGGCGCTTCACCTCCGGGCCGAAGCCTGCGGCGCGGGAGATGCTCATCACCTCAGCAGCGGAGTGCTTTCCATCGTCGCCCTCACGCAGGCCGTACCGCATGCCGTCGAAACGGGCAAGGTTCGAGGAAATCTCCGAGAACTGAATGAGGTAATACGTGCCGATGGCATCGTCGAAGTGCGGACAGTCGACCTCGACGATATCTGCGCCGAGACCCCGCAACTTCTCCATAGACTGCTGGAAGTTTTCCAGCACACCGGGCTGGTAGCCTTCGCGAACGAACTGCTTAACCACGCCGACTTTCACGCCGCTGAGGTCACCCTTTGCGCCCTCGCGAGCTGCACCAACGACATCCGGAACGGGCGTATCAACGGTCGTTGCATCGTGCGGGTCAACGCCTGCAATGACTTCGTGCAGCAGCGCGGTGTCCAGCACCGTGCGCGCGCAGGGGCCACCCTGATCGAGGGAAGACGCACAGGCGACGAGGCCGTAACGCGACACGCCACCGTAGGTGGGCTTCACGCCCACGGTGCCTGTCAACGCTGCGGGCTGACGAATGGAACCGCCCGTGTCCGTTCCGATACCGATCGGGGCTTCGCCGGAAGCTAGTGCTGCAGCGGTGCCGCCACCGGAGCCACCCGGGGTACGCGTGCGGTCCCAGGGGTTTTTGGTGACATGGTAAGCAGAGTTCTCGGTGGAGGAGCCCATCGCAAACTCGTCCATGTTCGTCTTGCCCAGGATCGGAATACCAGCGCCGCGAATCTTCGTTACGACGGTGGCATCGTAAGGACTCATGTAGCCCTCAAGCATCTTGGATGCACATGTCGTCGGCGCGTCAGTGGTGACAAAGACATCCTTGAGTGCCAGCGGCACACCGGCGAGAGGAGACGCGGGCTTTTCTCCCTTGTCCAGGGACTCGTCTACTGCACGGGCAGCAGCAAGTGCCTCATCGGCACCGACGTGGAGGAAGGCCCCGAGCTCCTCGTCAACCTCGGCAATGCGGTCGAGGTGAGCCTGGGTTGCTTCCACGGAGCTAACTTCACGGCTATGAATCTTCTCCGCGAGCTCGGAGGCGCTCAGGGAGGTCAGACCCGTGGTGGATTCTGCAAGAAAAGTATTATCTGTGCTCATAACGTTATTCCCCCAGAATCTGCGGTACGACGAACTTATCCTCTTCCTTTTCCGGAGCCTGGTCCAGCGCAGCCTCCTGCGACAAGGACGGGGCAACGGTATCTTTCCGCATCGCGGTGTGCGTGGCATGGGGATGGCTCATGGGTTCCACTCCCTCTGTGTCCACGTTCTGAACTGCTGATACGTGGCCAATGATGCCGTCGATCTGGCTAGCGAAGGTGGTAATCTCCTCTTCGCTCAGCGCCAACCTGGCGAGTGTGGCGAGATGAGCCACCTCATCGCGAGAAATTTGAGGCACGCGAGCTTCCCCTTTTCTTTTCTCTAAAGTGTTCTGTTACGAATCGTAAGTGTAGTAACGAGCTACATTCTTATCTCTTTGACTCTACCGTACCCCGCCTCCACAGCAGGCAGCGCGTGCTCCCCATCGACATACCGAGCTGTCTATATCTTCCATTCCGGGCAAGTGTTTGGTTACAATGCCTACGTTAAACCCCAATCAAGAACGATAAAAAGGCTGTGATCGTGATGGAGACTTCTTATCTCATCCGTGTGCTGCTCCCCGACGAACCCGGCGCTCTCGGACGTCTCGCCAGCTCAGTTGGGCTGACCGAGGGAAACATTCAATCCGTAGACGTGGTTGAGCAGTTCCCCGATGGCACAGTCATGGACGATATCGTCATCACGCTTCCCCAGGGTGCTCTCCCCGACACCCTGGTCACCGCCGCCCAGCAGGACGAAAACGCGGTCATCGATTCGATTCGCCCGTTTTCCGGCAGGGTGGATCGACGTGGACAGGTGCAGATGCTCGCACGCTTTGCTGAGCACGCTGCTAGCACCCGCAATGCCCTAGACGAGCTGGCAAACGTCATGCCTCAGACAATGACCGCCGGCTGGTGCATCATTCTGCGCGAAACTCCTGAGCTCACCCGCGTCGCAGCCTCTGCGGCCGCCCCCTCGGACGATGGCACGCACCCCTCCAATGTCGAGGTGGATTCGTGCCGGATGCTCAACCCCGAGACCGAGGACTGGATTCCTGAATCCTGGACGCTTCTCGACGCTTCCCTGGCCGCTGCTCCTCTCACCGGCACCGATCTCATCATGGTCATCGGTCGACCCGGTGGACCGGACTTCCTGGGCTCCGAAATTGCCCACCTGGGAGACCTTGGAGTCATCATCGGGACGATGCTCAGCCGACAATCCTAGATCTGCGGAACAAAAACCTGCGCTGGCTATCCTGCCCGGGAGTGCCCACGTTGGAAAGCTCGACAGGACAGCTCACATAGGAGAGCTTGCATAGGAGAGCCCGCCTAGGAAGGCCTGCACAGGAAACATCGCGGGAAAGCCCTTGCTTCTTGCTGTTTTAGGCAGACAGTTTAGAGAAGCGAGGTCACCGCGCCGGTAGCGAGCAACTCCTCAAACTGCTGTTCGTTGATGATTGGCCGGCCGAGTTCCTCGGCTTTCGCAGCCTTGGAACCGGCGTTTGCGCCCACGACAACGTAGTCCGTCTTCTTGGACACGCTTCCGGATGCCTTGCCACCGCGCTCGATGATTGCCTCCTTCACCCCATCGCGGGTGTAATTTTCCAGCGAGCCTGTGACGACGATAGTAAGTCCCTCGAGCGTCTGTTCCTTGGCCTCTCCACGCTCATCCTCCATGGTGACGCCCGCTTCCGCCCAGGCATCGACGATGGCGCGGTGCCAGTCGACCGAGAACCAGTCGACGATGGACGCGGCGATGACACCTCCAACGCCCTCCGTTGCTGCCAGTTCTTCCTCGGTTGCTTTCCTGATCGCATCCATCGAGCCGAATTCCCGAGCTAGGGCTCGTGCTGCTGTGGGGCCGACGTGGCGGATGGATAGACCCGTAATGACGCGCCACAGGTCTGTTTCCTTCTGTGTCTTCAAACCTGCGATGAGTTTCTTCCCTGCGGCGTTTACGGCCCCCTTGGAGTTGGTGTACACCCGAGAATCCAGCAGATCGTCCTCGGTAAGGGTGAACAGATCCGCCTCGTCAGTGAGAATTCCCGTGCGGACGAGATCCGCAGCGGCCTTCTCACCCAGTGCTTCAATATCGAAGACGCCCCTGCCCGCGATGTACTCCAAGCGTCCGGCCAGTTGGCCCGGGCAGCTACGGGTATTGGGGCACCTCCAGTCCGCATCCTCCTCTTTCGCCGGGGCAAGTTTCGTCCCACACTGCGGGCACAGAGTGGGAAAGACGAAGGGACGCTCCGTCCCATCGCGCAGATCCGCCACCGGCCCCAAGACCTCGGGGATGACTTCTCCGGCCTTCCGGATCACAACCTGATCCCCGATGAGCACGCCCTTGCGATTGACCTCGGATTGATTGTGCAAAGTAGCCATCTCCACTGTTGACCCGGCCACTTCCACCGGCTCCATGATGGCGAAGGGGGTAACCCGGCCGGTCCGGCCTACGCCGACCCGAACGTCGATAAGCTTCGTAACAGCCTCTTCTGGTGGATACTTGTACGCGATCGCCCACCTGGGGGCGCGGGACGTTGCCCCAAGCGCGCGCTGCTGTTCCCGATTATCGACCTTGACCACCATGCCATCCATCTCGAAGACGGCATCGTGGCGGTGATCGGCCCACTTTTCCACCATCTCGTGCACCTCCTCATGGGAGTGCACGACGGTGGTGTATTCCGACACAGGCAGACCAAAGGCAGCGAGCGCCTTGTATGCCTCCGTCTGCGACTCGAAGGAAATCCCCTCCGCAGCGCCAATGCCGTGGCAAACGAGAGTGAGCTTCCGCTTCTTCACTGCCTGTGGGTCCTTCTGTCTCATAGAGCCGGCTGCTGCGTTACGGGGATTTGCAAAGGGCTTCTTGTTTTCCAGCTGCCGCTGCTCATTGACCAAGGGAAAATCGTCAATGGCGATATAGACCTCACCCCGAACCTCCAACACGCTCGGGATCGGGAACGCGTCATTTTCCTGTAAGTGATCGGGAATACCAGTGATCATCCGGGCATTGGCAGTGATCTCCTCCCCCACCGTGCCGTCCCCTCGCGTCGCCGCAGTGGCGAGCTCACCGTCACGGTACACAAGGTCAATGGACACACCATCGATCTTGAGCTCGACGGAGTACGTGTCCGATGGGGTACGGATCAGCCACTGCTCGAGCTCGTCCTTGCTGAACACGTTATCCAGCGAATACATCCGCTCCAGGTGAGCGATGTTTTCAAAGCTTGACCCCTCGGGCGACGGCGCGCCGACCTCGAGAGTCGGACTATCGGGTGCCCGTAACCCCGGGTGCTCCGCCTCCAACTGTTGGAGTTGAGAGAAGAGCACATCGAACTCAGCGTCCGTTATCTCCGGCGTTCCGTTGTAGTACTTGTCCCGGTGATACCGCACCTGGGCTGCGAGCTCCTCCCATCGTGCGTGGAGGGAGGAGTCCATGGGTTGACTGGAAGTTGCTTTGTCAGACACGCGCTTCAGTGTACCTGTGTGTGGCAGATCGCTCACCGACACACGCTTTCATTATGACTGTGTCCCGGCAGGTCAGGCTAAACACGTCTGGGGTGTGTTCAGGCGGTGGTAGCCTAACGTGCATAGCTAAAAATCCGCACACAGTGAGCTTCGGAGGATTGAACCGTGTACTCCTTTGACCCGTCCAAGATGGTGGCTTTCGATCTGGAAACCACCACCAACGATCCCCTGAAAGCCCACGTTGTTACGTCCTCTGTCATCCGCATCGACGGCTCCAATGCCGACGAAACCTATCTGCTGGCGGATCCGGGCATTCCGATCAGCGAGGAGGCAGAGAAGGTCCACGGAATATCCAATGAGTACGCCAAGGCCAACGGTGAGCCCCACGACGATGTCGTCGCCAAAACTGTTGAGCTTATCCGCCGCGGGTGGGATGAGGGCTTCACGCTCATCGTCTTCAACGGTTGCTTCGACCTCACCATTTTGCACCAGTGCTCCCCCGACTTCACTATCGACGGGCTGGTTGTAGACCCGTACATCATTGATAAGAAGAAAGACCATTACCGCGCCGGAAAGCGCAACCTCTCGGCGATGTCGGAATACTACGAGATTCGCCTAGATAAAGCCCACAACTCCAGCGCTGATTCCCTCGCCGCCGCACGCATCGCGTGGAAGCAGGCACGCCGATGGCCAGAAATTACCACCATGGATGGCGATGAGCTGATGGAGAGCCAGACGGTATGGTACTACGAGATGCAGTCCGATTTGGCCAAGTACTTCGCTGGAAAGGGCAGGGACGTGGAAGTGAACCTCTCCTGGCCGCTCCAGCTCTCTTCCTAGCCCCACTACAAACTCGTATCCTGCAGTGCAGGAATACCGGCAGGTCGTCCGCCACATGTTGTGAGCGTGGCCCTGAGGTACGTACGCCTGTTGTGCGTGCGTCTGTGGTGCAACCTTTGCCCTACACAACCCACAAACTAACTACCAGTGGATTTTTACCTGCAGGAAGGCACAGCGACCATGAAAAACACCGCACGCAACGGATCTGTTGCGTGCGGTGTTTTTGCAGTTTTTTGCTGAAGCTCAGCTAGTGGGAGCGGACGCGGGAGCGAGATGCGCTCCCGCGCGTTAACCCATTAGTTGGTTTCTTCAACAGCCTCGTCCTCGGCGGGCTCAACAGAGGAGCCCTTGACGGGGATCATCTTGTCTTCGGAGGACAGGTTGGCGTTCTCGTCCTCGGACACCGCCGAGAAGTCCCAGCCGACACCCGTGGTGCACTTGGATGCGTAGTACGCACCTGTGACCGCGATGAAGGCGGCTGCGCCAAGCAGAGCCAGGATACCCGGGATGTTGATCTGGGCGCCGATGGAGGCGAGCCAGCGGTTGCCGTCCTCCATCCACTGCGGCTGGCGGAAGCCGTTGTCGCCGAAGGGGTTGAGGCGACGAAGTTCATCCTGGACAGATGCCGGGAGAGCCGGAATCTCTACCTGGGTTAGTGCCCCCAGGGCTGCCAGCGGCAGGCCCCACAGCAGCGGGTTCGTCCACGAGTTCGTAGCGAGCTGGAAGCACTTGCCGGCGCTGGAGCCCTCGGCGCTACCGTTATCGTTCGGAACCGGGGTGTCCTTGCCAATGCCACCAGGGTTGGTGTTGAAGGAGTTCGGATCCGTTTGCTTCCCGCCAGCGGCCGGATTCAGTTCCTGACCGTCGCTGATGGAATCGCCATCGGTGTCGGGATTAAGCGGGTTGGTGTTACCCGGCTTGCCGTTCGGATCAAACTGGTTGCCCTTGAACGGGTTCTTGGCACCGGAGACCTCGTCACCATCCTTGATGCCATCACCATCGGTGTCAGGGTTGGAGGGATCAGTGCCGTGCGCCTTCTCCTCGTCGTTGGTCAAGCCATCCTCGTCCGGATCAGCAGAGCCGTCGTAGGTCGGCAGATCTGAGGGGTCCTTCTTGTCGTCGGAACCGTCATTCGGGTTAGTACCCTTGTTGATCTCGTCACCGTCATTGACACCGCCGTGATCGGTATCGGCGTCGGCGGGGTTGGTGATGTGAGAATCGCCCTTATTGGGGTTGATTTCGTCGCCGTCCTCTAGACCGTCGCCGTCAGAATCAGGATTCTTCGGATCGGTGGGCTGACCCCACGGGTTCTTGGCACCGGAGACTTCGTCACCATCGTTGATGCCGTCACCATCGGTGTCAGGCTTCGTCGGATCGGTGTTGTGCTTATGGACCTCATCGCCGTCCTTCAAACCATCGCCATCGGAGTCAGGGTTCTGCGGGTCGGTGCCGAGCTCCTTCTCCTCGTCGTTGGTCAGGCCGTCCTTGTCCGGATCTTCCTTACCGTCGTCCTTACCAGGCTTGTCGCCAGGGGTCTCACCAGGCTTGTCGCCAGGCTTGGTGTTATCGTCGGCAGGATCAGTCGGGTCCGAGCCGTTTTCAACCTCGACACCGTCCTTGACACCGCCCTTATCCGTATCCGGATCGTTCGGATCAGTGACCTTGTCAGAACCACGGGTCGGATCAAGCTCATCACCATCATGGATGCCATCACCGTCGGTGTCCTTCGACAGCGGGTTGGTGTTACCCGGCTTACCCTTCGGATCAAACTTGTTGTCCTTGAACGGGTTACGGTTGCCGTTAACCTCGTCACCGTCATTGATGCCATCACCATCGGTGTCCGGGTTAAACGGATCAGTACCGAGAGCCTTCTCCTCATCGTTGGTCAGGCCATCACCATCAGGATCGGCAGAACCATCGTTGTCACCAGGCTTCTCACTGGGCTTGGTGTTGTCATCGGATGGATTCGTCGGGTTCGTGCCGTTTTCAACCTCGACACCGTCCTTGACACCGCCCTTATCCGTATCCGGATCGTTCGGATCAGTGACCTTATCAGAACCACGGGTCGGATCAATCTCGTCACCGTCGGTGAGACCATCACCATCGGTGTCCTTATTCATCGGGTTGGTGTTGCCCGGCTTACCCTTCGGATCAAACTTGTTGTCCTTGAACGGGTTACGGTTGCCGTTAACCTCGTCACCGTCATTGATGCCGTCACCATCGGAGTCAGGATTGTACGGATCAGTGCCGTGCTCTTTCTCCTCATCGTTGGTCAAGCCATCCCTGTCGGGATCCTGCGAGCCCTTATCGTCGCTCGGCTTGTCGTCAGAAGGCTTCGTCGGGTCAGTGCCGTCGTGAACTTCGTCACCGTCGTTGACACCGCCCTTATCCGTATCCGGATCGTTCGGGTCAGTGACCTTATCAGAACCACGGGTCGGATCAATCTCGTCACCGTCGGTGAGACCATCACCATCGGTGTCCTTATTCATCGGGTTGGTGTTACCCGGCTTACCCTTCGGATCAAACTTGTTGTCCTTGAACGGGTTACGGTTGCCGTTAACCTCGTCACCGTCATTGATGCCGTCACCATCGGAGTCAGGATTGTACGGATCAGTGCCGTGCTCCTTCTCCTCATCGTTGGTCAAGCCATCCTTGTCCGGATCTTCCTTGCCCTTGTCGGTGCCAGGCTTATCACTGGGAGTCTCACCAGGCTTATCGCCAGGCTTGGTGTTGTCGTCGGAGGGCTCTAGCGGGTTTGTACCGTTTTCAACCTCGACACCGTCCTTGACACCGCCCTTATCCGTATCCGGATCGTTCGGGTCAGTGACCTTGTCAGAACCACGGGTCGGATCAAGCTCATCACCATCGTGGATGCCATCACCGTCGGTGTCCTTCGACAGCGGGTTGGTGTTACCCGGCTTACCCTTCGGATCAAACTTGTTGTCCTTGAACGGGTTCTTGGCACCGGAGACCTCGTCACCGTCCTTGATGCCATCACCATCGGTGTCCGGGTTAAACGGATCAGTACCGAGAGCCTTCTCCTCGTCGTTGGTCAGGCCGTCCTTGTCCGGATCTTCCTTACCGTCGTCCTTACCAGGCTTGTCGCCAGGGGTCTCACCAGGCTTATCGCCAGGCTTCTTGGAGTCATCATCCTTATTATTCGGGTTGGTGCCGTCTTTGACTTCGTCACCGTCGTTGACGCCGCCCTTGTCCGTGTCCGGATCGTTCGGGTTCGTTACGCTCTCGGAGCCACGCGTCGGGTCGAGTTCGTCACCGTCGGTGAGGCCATCACCATCGGTATCCGGGTTCATCGGGTCGGTGTTACCCGGCTTGCCCTTCGGATCAAACTTGTCGTTCGTGTACGGGTTCCGGGTGCCGTTAACCTCGTCGCCGTCATTGATGCCATCGCCATCGGAGTCAGGATTGTACGGATCAGTGCCGTGCTTCTTCTCCTCATCGTTGGTCAAGCCATCCTTATCCGGATCAGCAGAACCATCACTTGTGTCAGGAGTGTCTTTATCGTCGGACGGGTCATTCGGGTTGGTGTTACCCTTGATTTCCTTGTCATCATTGACGCCGCCGCCGTCGGTATCAGCCTTGTTCGGGTTCGTTACAACGCGAGTGCCTGTGGTCGGGTCCAGCTCATCACCGTCGGTGAGAGTATCGCCGTCGGAATCCTTCTTCGTAGGATCCGTGTTGCCTGGCTTGCCCTCCGGATCAGCCTTTTCGTTCTTGAACGGGTTGCGGCTGCCGTTGACCTCGTCGCCATCGTTGAGGCCATCGTCATCAGTGTCCGGGTTGTTCGGGTTGGTGACAATCCGGCTACCCTCACTCGGGTTCAGCTCATCGCCGTCGGCGAGACCATCACCATCGGTGTCCTTATTCATCGGGTTCGTATTACCCTCAGGACCGGTAGGATCCGCCTTGCCAGGCTTATCGTTCCTCGAGCCGTTAACTTCCTCACCATCGGTAAGACCGTCATCATCCGAATCCTTGTCGTTCGGATCGGTAACAACATGGCCAGCCTTGTTCGGGTCAACCTCGTCACCATCGGTGAGACCATCACCATCAGTGTCCGGGTTCGTCGGATCCGTATTGCCGACGTTGCCGTTGGGATTGAACTTGCCTGGGAACGGGTTCTTCGTGCCCTTTACCTCGTCACCGTCTTCGATGCCGTCGCCATCGGTGTCCTTGTCATTCGGATCGGTAACAACGTGACCAGCCTTGTTCGGGTCGAGCTCGTCACCGTCGTTGATACCGTCATCATCGGTGTCGGGATCAAGTGGGTTGGTGTTCCCCGGCTTGCCATTGGGATTGTATTTTCCAGGAAACTTACTCTTGGCACCGTTGACCTCATCACCGTCGTTGATGCCGTCACCATCGGAGTCAGGATTGTACGGATCGGTGCCGAGCTCCTTCTCCTGGTCATTGGTTAGACCATCGTTGTCAGGATCAGCAGAACCGTCGTCGCCAGGCTTCGGTCCAGGAGTGCCCTTATCGTCGGAGGGATCGACTGGGTTTGTGCCCTTCTCAACTTCCTTGCCATCGTCGACGCCGCCGCCGTCGGTATCAGCCTTGTTCGGGTTCGTTACAACGCGAGTGCCTGTGGTCGGGTCCAGCTCATCACCGTCGGTGAGAGTATCGCCGTCGGAATCCTTCTTCGTAGGATCCGTGTTGCCTGGCTTGCCCTCCGGATCAGCCTTTTCGTTCTTGAACGGGTTGCGGCTGCCGTTGACCTCGTCGCCATCGTTGAGGCCATCGTCATCAGTGTCCGGGTTGTTCGGGTTGGTGACAATCCGGCTACCCTCACTCGGGTTCAGCTCATCGCCGTCGGCGAGACCATCACCATCGGTGTCCTTATTCATCGGGTTCGTATTACCCTCAGGACCGGTAGGATCCGCCTTGCCAGGCTTATCGTTCCTCGAGCCGTTAACTTCCTCACCATCGGTAAGACCGTCATCATCCGAATCCTTGTCGTTCGGATCGGTAACAACATGGCCAGCCTTGTTCGGGTCAACCTCGTCACCATCGGTGAGACCATCACCATCAGTGTCCGGGTTCGTCGGATCCGTATTGCCGACGTTGCCGTTGGGATTGAACTTGCCTGGGAACGGGTTCTTCGTGCCCTTTACCTCGTCACCGTCTTCGATGCCGTCGCCATCGGTGTCCGGGTTGTGCGGATCCGTGCCGAGCTTTTCTTCTTCCTCGTTAGTCAGACCATCGTGGTCGTCATCCTTAATCGAGGGACCTTCCGTCGCCTTCTTGAGCACACTTTCAAGATCGATGACTAGGACGCGAGCAGGAGTGTTCTGAGCATGTCCTTTCTTCTTGAAGCCCTGCGGGACAACAACCTCGAGCTCCGGAGCACCTGCGGGAACCTCAACGTCCTTAACGTGCTGGAAATTCACCACATCGCGACCGGCCTCATCTTGGGTGGAAAGACTGTAACCAGTCCACTGCTGGAACTCATCACGACCTGTCCTACCCGGGAAGGCCCAATCAACGAGCTTCTTTTTACCATTGTCGCCCGAGCCAAGCAGGATCTGCAGAGCAACGAGCTTGCGGTTTGCAGCAGAGAAGTCCTCGTTGACATAGTCATCGAGGTACATATCGAGAAGCTTCCTCGCAGCGTTCTTCCGAGCTGGCTCAATTGAACCCCACTTCGGTGCTCCCGCAGTACCATAAGCAGTACGGGGGCCAAAGGTCTCTGTCAGAGGCTGAGAAGCTTTATCCCATAGCTTCCAGTCCTTGGAAAATGTCCCGAGGGAAGCATTTCCGTTGTAGACTTCCGGCATTTCGAAGTTGTAGTCGATCGGCAGCGCATAGCGCCCCTGCGGGATCGCAACTACGGTTCCGCTCCTCTCCAGTGCCCTGGCATAGAATCCCCACGTTTCCTGATCCTTAAAGGATGCAGGCCTGTTGAGTGCGAGTGGCGGCTCCGCCGCATCAGCCACAGTTACCACTGGGCTATGGGGCGCTACAGTCACCCCCGCAATAACTGACAATGACGTGGCTGCAGCCACAGCAATGCGGAACCCAGTGCGCTTCAGCACCTTCTGGGTTCCGCTGGATGAAGAACTCATGTTACCTCCAGTCCGACACCGGCATAAATTATATTTCAATCATGAAATTAAGTCGGCATTAAGGTTTCTTAAATTTCGCACTTAATAAAATCACATCTTCCGTACCTGCGCAACACATACAAAGGTAAGTCTATGAAATATTCAATTCGCAGGTTATTGGAGTTTGTCCCGCCAACCACACAGCCACCCCCTTACATTCCCCCATTTGACGTGTGCACTTACAGGAATCGCTACTACCTCAGGTTGCTCAGTTTCTTGTAAGTTTTCGTCGCAAAACCAATTACTTATGTTTGCCCCGAAAATTTACCCCTGTACGCCCTATTACCCCCGAATTACCCCCCACGAAGCAGATGTGCTTCACATGCACACCACAGGTACCAAATACAAGATCTCCTCAGCGGCCGTCCAGATTGGAGCTCAGGTGTGCACCACTCCCCTCAAAGCCCCACAGTGCATCTTCGCCCACACGCTAAATTCCGGTGGATGAATTCTCCTTAAGGATTACTCACCTGTCTCTTACATCGCAGGTCCTTACGCGCGATCGAATACCCCCTGTCGTTTAGCCAGACTCAGACAAGAGAGGATTCTCCGGTGAGCACGAGGACAGGATAAATTCCAACAATTTTCCTCACCAGTTAAATGTTAAGCAGCTCACCAGTTAAATGTTAAGCAGTGTGTAAATGCGGTGGATAGCGTAAGCGACTACCGCGCATTAGCGGATGAAGCGGTCAAGCTCGTACGCCGTGCGGTATGCCTCCGCTCCACCTCGCGCCCAAATATCAAAGACTCCCCTGTCCTGTCCGAGCTCACTACAGACGCGCTCGAGTTCATCACGATTGGCAGACACAGCACAGTGGCCACCTGCATCGGCTAACTCTTCGAGTGCTGTACCCGCAGCATCAAGTTGTGCGGAATTGGTGACGAATGCCAGATCGATCAGCGCCCCCTCACTTGGCATTACGTCCCATTGCGGGGCGTACCCGATCTGGTTGATTACGGGAACATAGGCTACCTGCTCGTCGACAGCGGCACGCACGGCCTCGTAAGCAGGAAACAAAACTCGCTGTAGCTCGTCGACCGGCACCGGGCGGAGAGTGTCGAAATCGGATGTCCCCGGCACTGCCCCTGCTCGGATGGACCCAAGATACGGCTCGTCGAATTGGACCACGATGCGAGAGGAGGAAAAGCGCCGCGCAATGTCTTTCGCATGAGCAACAAGACCTGCAGTAAGAGCCTCAGATATGTCAATGGTCGCCGACCTATCGCTCAGCACGCGGTGCCCGTTGGCAAGCTCCATCTTCGTGGCCAAAGACCACGGCCCGAGACAATGTACCTTCACCGTATCCGCATGGGACGGCCAGAGCTCCTCCACCGTATCGATATCTCTGTCAAGACCGTCTTTGGCCCGATTAGCAGCGCGACTGCCGCGTGGCGTGACTACCCAACCACGGGAGCGAACGTCGACGTGAAGGCCGTCGACAAGCGCGGTCGTTCGGCCGACCGGATCGTACCAGGGTCCGCGAGCGGAAAGCTGCGGGATGTGCGGGAGATCCCCCGTCTCACTAATGACGATATCGCAGGCTTCAGCAAAGGTGGCGGCGGTAACTTCACCGACCCCTAGGGCAACCATCTAGTGCACCGTCCCGCAGATCGTGCCGGAACCGAGGACGATGTCACCGGCTTGGTCTGGAAGGTAGACAACTGCCGCCTGACCACGTGCAACGCCAGACAATGGTTGCTTGAGCGTCAGCGTCATAGTATCGCCCTCAATGTGCGCAGAACACGGCACAACCTCCCCATGCGCACGGACCTGCACCTGGCACTCCACATCTCCATTGAACGCAGGATGCAGTTGCTTGAGGCGGTCAGCGATGATCGTATGGACTGCCAGGTGCTCGCGCGGACCAACAGTTACGGTTCCGGTTGCTGCATCAATGTCCGTCACATAACGCGGCCGTCCGTCAGCTGCGGGAACGCGGATGTTCAGTCCCTTGCGCTGACCGATGGTGTAGCCATAGACACCGTCATGGTCCTGGAGCTTGTTGCCGTCTTCATCCACAATTACGCCGGGGCGCATACCGATGTGCTTACCCAAAAAGGCCTTCGTGTTGCCGTCGGGAATGAAGCAAATGTCGTAGCTGTCCGGCTTTTTTGCCACGGAGAAACCGTGCCGAGCGGCTTCTTCCCGGATCTGGGGCTTCTCTGTATTGCCCACAGGGAAGTAGCAGTGTGCAAGTTCATCGGCGGTCAGCACACCAAGCACGTAGGACTGATCCTTCTTGGGATCTACCGATCGCCGCAAATAGCCGTTCTCATCGATGGTCGCGTAGTGTCCAGTGGCGACAGCATCGAAGCCGAGGGCGATGCCACGCTCCAGCAGTGCCCGGAACTTGATCTTCTCGTTGCAGCGCAAGCACGGGTTGGGTGTTTCCCCCATCGCGTAGGATTCGACAAAGTCGTCGATGACGTCTTCTTTGAAGCGGTCGGAAAAGTCCCACACGTAAAACGGAATGCCCAGCTTGTCGCACACGCGACGAGCGTCTGCAGAATCTTCAAGAGAGCAGCAGCCACGGGAGGATTCCCTAACGGATTGTGGGTCTCGCGACAGTGCCAGGTGCACGCCTACAACATCGTGGCCTGCCTCAACAGCTCGCGCTGCGGCGACGGCACTGTCCACTCCTCCACTCATTGCTGCAAGAACTCTCATGGCTATTCTCAACACTTCCCGCGTTCGTCTTATTCCCACCCGTGGACGAACGAGCAGGTTGATAATCGGCTACCAGTAAACAATCGGCTAGTCAGTATAGGACCTTTGTCCACGTGTAGGAAACGCCTACTTTGTTTAGGCCATACCAGCCAATCGTGCACGCTCAACCACGTCGGCGGCATGAGCGAGAAGGAAGTCCACGTCCTCCTGGGAGGTCGTCCGGCCCAGGGTGAAACGAATAGCACCGCGGGCAACTTTCTCTTCAACTCCCATCGCTAGGAGAACGTGCGATGCCCGGTTCACGCCAGACGAGCATGCCGAGCCTGCGGCAACCTCGATTCCAAGGGAATCGAACAGCATGATGAGAGAATCCGCCTCAGCACCAGGGAAACTGACGAAGAGGTGTCCGGGCAGGTTCGGCTCGCTCGTGTGCACGACGAGCTTGTCGACGCTTTCCTTCAGGCCGTCCCGCAGCCGTGCGGTGAGACTTTCCAACCGTGCGCGTTCGCCATCCATTTCGGTCACCGCTTCCCTTAATGCCACCGCAGTTGCCATCGCTCCGGCGGCATCAGGAGTTCCCGGGCGGATTCCCCGCTGCTGGCCTCCCCCTGTGATGACCGGTGAGGGTACCGGTGAACGCTTTGCCAGAAGAATTCCCACTCCTCGTGGCCCGCCGAATTTGTGAGCGCTGGCTGCCATCGTTGTCGCCCCCAGTGCGGAAAAATCCACGGGAAGGTGCCCAACCACTTGAACGGCATCGACGTGGAGGGGAGTTTCGGTTTCCTGGCATTTTTCTGCCACCTTGGTGATCGGCTGGATGGCCCCGGTCTCGTTGTTTGCCCACATAACCGCCGCAACGGTGGCAGGCAAATCCAGGAGTTCAAGGTCTTCGATGTGCCCCGACGAGGTGACCGGCAGGTAATCCACCTGAACGTGTGGCATCCGCGTAGCCAGGGATGACACCGTCTCTTTGACGGCCGGGTGCTCGATCGGTGTGGTGACGATACGTAGCGTTTCTTCTCGGTCCACTGCATTTTGAAGGAGTCCACGGACAGCCAGGTTATCCGCTTCAGTACCAGAACCCGTAAAGATCACCTCAATCGGCTCGCAGCTAAGCGCATCAGCGATGATCTCCCGTGCCTCAGCGAGCACCGCCTGTGCTCGCCGTCCCGATGCGTAGCTGCCTCCGGGGTTCAGGACATCGGAATTTTCTCCCCACGCATCGACCGCTGACTGCCGTATAGGCGTTGTGGCAGCGTGATCAAAATAGTGGGAAGTGGTTCGAGTCGTCCGAGTGCTCATGGTGAAAACAATACTGTCATCGCCCAGCACGCCAGCTAGTAGGGCGGATCATCCACGGTCACCCCAGAGTAGCGACATATCCAGCCCTGTAAAGGACAATCACTGAAACATGTGTCGGCTACGTCCACGCCATGTCCAGAAATCATCGCCCATCTCTCTGATTGAAGGCTGTGTGCACGTTTTCCACTTCTCTCCATCTTCCCTTCCCCATTCACTCCCCCTTTCTAAACGTTTCCCTTCCCCATTCACTCCCCCTTTCTAAACGTTTCCCTTCCCCATTCACTCCCTCCTAAAGTTTCCTTTCCCGCTTCGTTTCCCCCTTCTTACCTTTCTCATCGCTTGTCGACGCTCCACTGGTTACCCGTTACCCCGCCCCTCGGCATCGCTACGATGGGCGCACCTCTGTGGCGACGGGGTTGCTGTCCCCATGGCACTGTTATTCCCCAGTCGCACCGCTGAATACCTGTTGTGCCGCCGTGTCCCAGCTACGCCACCAACTGTGAACATCCTCGCTACCACTGCACGGCCCGATGGCATCTACCAGTCACCTTTACGTGTACCGGCCACCGTTACTAAGCCAGTTAGGAGCGCGCCCATGCACCGATGGTGCCTGGAACCATGGGTGGTACCTCTCCGAGGATCGCCTTGGTGTTGGCGTCTTGCTCCAGCTCGGAGAGGACGGTCTTCACCGGTCTGGTCGTCTTCTTGTCCTTACTCGCCCCCATGTTCATGGGCATCACTCCACGGCCATACCCGCCTGTTGCTCGACTACCAGAGGCCGGAACCCCCACGTTTCCTCCATGGGCCGTACCAGCGCGGACTGTACTACCTGTGTGAGACCCGCTGTCAGGAATTGCCGGTAGCTTGCTGAACCCCACTCCACCTAGGCCACCGGCGATATTCCTGGCAGCAGTCCCACCACTGATGGCACCAAAAGCACTACCAGCAGCAATTCCACTACCGCCCTGGTGTTTACTGCTACCTGCAGCAGATGGCAATCGTTTGCCAGCTGTGGTGCCGCGTTGACCACCGTTTCGACCCACACCTGCTGGAGCCACGGTCGACACCGGGTGTGTCTCCGACCTATCGACGCAGGATCCACCCCTAGCGTTAGCTCCTCCAACACCGCTGTTTACTGCTCCCACAGGCACCGCAGCCCCGCCCTCGATACCTTCGCGCCCGAGATCCCCAGGCACAGACGAAATCACTGGCATACCGGTCCCAGCCGGGGAGGATCCCACTGGGGTGAGCCCACCACCATGTCCACCAGCTAATGGCACGGTCAATCCCTGCGGAGCGGTATGCGACTGACCAGCTAACACTGGAGTCTCCTCAAGACGCGCACCCGGTGAAGCCTCGACCTGTTGGCTGACCGACCCATCGTCGGTGGCGTGCTGTAACGCACGAACAAGCACGGGATCCGGGTTACCAGACCGGATCCTTTCCAACTGGCCATCGAAGTCCTTCTTAGATCCACTCACCAGCTCATCCATCTCTGCCTCCCACGCCCCACCAGTAGAGGGTGGTACAACGGTATCGAGGAGTGAACCCACTCGAGGTTCTGCCAATGACAGCAATGGAGGCATTGCCACCCGGGCATACGCCACAAGTGCCAACTGCTCTTGTAGCTGACGCGCACCTGGAATCGGGTTTGCCAACACGGAACCATTGATCGCACCGGCCGCAGCAATTCCCAACTTATGTGTCAGCCCGATTCGCCCCGACCACCTGGCCATCGCTTCCGCATTCGTCCCAAAGGACTCCGTCGCCTCACTTGTAACCCGCAACTTGTCAACAATCGCATCGATAACCTCACCGCGGTTGGCGTCCACAATTCCGTTAGCAATACTGCGCAACCGACCAGTTACCTCCACCATAGAAGTGTGCAACCCCTTCCACGCCGAGGCCGCCTCTCCAATAGCAGAAGTGTGGGTGGTGAAATAATCCCGCAGCAATTCCAGCACACTCCCCGCTGGCACAACCACCTTCTGTCCCACCACAACGGGCACCGGTGCCACGTGCTCTGGAAGAGCAATCATTCCCAGCTTCTCAGCCGGCACACCACCTGATTCACCGCCACAAATTCCCGGACTAGAGCCCGCATCATGCAAGCGATCTAATGATCGAGCAAACACATCTTCCTGCGCCTCAAACCCATGCACAGTCGCCTGTAAGCCACGCGCAAGCCCACTGATCACTTCCCCCAACCCCTGAGCTACAACCCTCGCAGACCCCGGCCCCGTATCCAATACGCCTGCATGCTCCCGACCCAACTGATCTAATCCAGAAACACGGGTGAAACTACCGAGGTTGTTGTTAAGAGCAATTTTCGATGCCAACCGTGATGAGTGTTCGCCAACTTCGCCCAGTGCCCTGGAGCAATCAAGCAATTGGTCCGGATCAATTTTTACGGTACTCATTGAGTTTCTCCCCGATCAATAAATCAAAGTAATTTTCAGCCTGCGCGCACTGCTCCGGCTCCGATAGATCAACCTCAAATGAAGGTTTGAAGTGAACCTCTACAGTCCCGCGCGGGGTCTCGGCAGCTATGTTGCAAGAATCGTCTGATCCATCTTGTTTGTATGCAAGAGCCGGATGTTTAGATTCCTTAGGCGAGTAGTCGAGCGTCAACCACCTCCGTGTCACAGCTGCGAGTTTGTAAGCGCCACCAGACATGATGACCATTCCACCGTCTTCAGTGTCGAAGGAACAGGAGTCGAGACCTTCACGGTCGGGGATCCCCGTTTCATCTGGCAAACGCATTAGCCCTAGCTCCGCTAGTCTCTCCTCTGTCACATCCGCACACGGCTGAGCCAGATGGAAGTTAGGATCCCAGCGATCGAAAAGGTATGGCTCATCCTCCGGTGAGAGGCCTTGGTCAGCTCCCAGAAATTGAGCACATCCGGAGAGAAAAAGAATTGACAGCAGAGTAAAGACGAAACCGCTCCTGACGGTTGAAAAACCTGATGCTTTACTTCGATCCATACTATTCCTCCTTTCAGCAGACGTTGTGCATCTCCACTACTTAGACGCGATGAGCAGTTCATCTGGTTCCGTAACTAGCGAAGCTTTTTCCATCGCGTCCAAGCCACCAACCGCTAACAGAAAAACACGCACGCGGACACCAAATTGTGCGCCTGCTGGCCCACTGCACCGGTAGACACCTGCAGTGAACCACGCCCCGGCACTGCGCGCACTCCGTCCGTGCACAACCCAGCGTGAACTCCCCCAATATGCGGGGTGCCTCGTACCGCCAAAAAAGATCGATCACATTAAGTGGCCGCATCTGTGTAGAGCAGCTCTGCGGGCATCTACACATAACTTGTCAATATCCCACACAAAAATGTGGCCTGGTGAGAAGTTGCTCACCAGGCCACAGCGGAACGAGTCGGGTCTAACCGGCTCCTGCGGTGTTTACTTCCTGTTCTTGCAGTACGTCACCGCGTTGAGGAAGATGTCCTGCGAATAGATACCGGGGATGTTCTTCATCAAGCCCGGGCGGAAACGCTCTGGGTGCCCCATCTTGCCCAGGATCCTGCCGTCGGGAGAAATGATGCCCTCGATGGCGTAGCTCGAGCCGTTCGGGTTGGCCGGCGCCTCCATCGTCGGAATTTCATTCTCATCCACATACTGGAACGCAACCTGGTGGTGAGCAAACAGCTGCTTGGCATCTTCCTCACTGACGACGAACCTTCCCTCACCATGGGACACGGGTACAAGGTGGGTTTGGCCAGGGGTAAAGGTCGCAAGCCACGGCGAATCCACAGAGGCAACACGGGTCGTGGCAATCCTGGAGACGTGCCGTAGCTGGCGGTTGTGGGCCAGCGTGGGCGAGGTCTCTGTCAGCTTGGAGGGATCACCGTAGGGCAGGAAACCACTCTTGACCAGAGCCTGGAAACCGTTACAGATGCCGAGGACAAGGCCATCGCCAGCAACGAAGCTGCTCACTGCCTGCGCTACCTCCGGGGTGCGCAGGAATGCGGCCATGAACTTTGCGGAACCATCTGGCTCATCGCCGAGGGAGAACCCGCCGGAGAAAGCGAGGATATCGGCTGTGCCGAGCTTGTCGATGAATACCTGCGTGTCCTCCTCCAGCATCTGCGGAGTGAGGTTGCGAATGACGAGGAACTCGGTTGTAGCACCGGCAGCCCGGAATGCCTCGGACATGTCGTACTCGGAGTTCGTTCCGGGGAATACCGGCAGCAGCACGTGGGGCGCTGTGCCCTCCGCCGCGTCGGAGTGGTCACCGGAAACGGCGGTGGCCTCGGCCGGGGATTGCGCCTCGGGAAGCTTCGTGGCGAAGTCTGGCAGGTCTTCACCAGCGGCATCGTTTAGCGGGAAGACGCTGCGGTAACGCTCCTCCGCAATGTCCAGTGCCTTGTCGACGCTCAGGTGTTCAGCACCGAAGCTCAACTCACCGTCATTGGTGGTCTGGCCGAGAAGACGTGCCGATTCGGGAACGGTTACCCCCTCCGAAACAGCGAAAACGATGCCACCAAGGTGTGCCTCCACCCAGGAGATATCGGCACTGCCGGTAAATCCAAGGCCGTTACCTGCAACCATGTTGACAATCGTTGCACCGATACCGGCTTGGGTGACAGCAGAAGCAGCACGAACCTCACCACGGGCAGCAAGCGCCGTGAAGTCTGCGAAGTTGGTGCGCAGAGCCTCGTAATCCGGCTCGCCGGATTCCAGCGGAGTGTGTGGCAGGAGGTAGAGGGGCAGGCCTGCGTCGGGGATCGCCGCGCTGATAGCGTCTGCCTTATCTATCACGGCGACGGCGAAGGTAACAAGCGTCGGCGGGACGTGCAGTCCGTCACCATACGTACCGCTCATAGAATCCTTACCACCGATCGCGGCGACTTGGAAGGCATCCTGCGCTTCCAGCAAGCCGAGGATTGCCTGGGTAACCTCGCCCCAACGCTCCGGCTCCTGGTCAAGGCGCTGGAAGTACTCCTGCACCGTCAACCACGCCGTAGTGGCATCGGCACCCGCCGCGGTAAGACGGGCAAGTGCCTCCACCACGGAGTAGGCACCCATGAGGAATGGGGACTCACTAGCAAGCTCCGGGCTGTAGCCGTACGTCATCACCGAGGAGGTCGGTGTGCCGCCTGCAACAGGAAGCGACTGGATGGATGCCATCTCGAATGTCTTCTGATGCTTGCCACCGAACGGCATCAATACGGTGGAGCGGCCGACCGTGGAGTCGAACTGCTCAACCATGCCCTCTTGCGAACCGCCTGCCGGGGAAGCAAGCGCCTCAGCAACGCTCGCGGGAGCAGCGTGCGGGGCCTCCATGGGGGCGTCGACAAGCGACACGGACTGGGAACGGGCCGCCCCGTTGGTATCGATGAACGCGCGAGACAAATCGAGGACGAGATCCTCACCGTTGAACATCCGCAGGCGACCAGAATCTGTCACCTCGGCGAGCTGCGTCGCCTCCAGGTTCTCCGTCTCCGCGAGTTCGATGAACCGCGCCGCGTTTTCGGCACGCACAACGACGGCCATTCGCTCCTGAGACTCCGAAATCGCGATCTCACGGGCGTTGAGGCCCGCGTACTTCAAAGGCACGCGCTCCAGATGAATGTCGAGGCTGTCAGCCAACTCGCCGACGGCAACAGCTACGCCACCGGCACCGAAGTCGTTGCAACGAACGATCATCTGCGCAACCTCAGGGTTGCGGAACAAGCGCTGAATCTTGCGCTCATTAACCGGGTTACCTTTCTGAACCTCCGCGCCGGAGGTAGCAAGTGAGGTGTCGTTATGTGCCTTCGACGAACCTGTGGCACCACCAATACCGTCGCGGCCTGTACGACCACCGAGGATGATCACCACGTCACCATGTGCGGGCTCAAGACGCTTTACGTTTTCTACCGGAGCGGCAGCAACAACAGCGCCGAGCTCCATGCGCTTGGCCACATAGCCTGGGTGTACAAATTCGCGCACGTTCGTGGTGGCCAGACCGATCTGGTTGCCGTAACTGGAGTAACCGGCCGTCGCGCGCGCAGAGATGTCCGCCTGCGGCAGCTTGCCTTCCAGCGTCTCTTCGCGCGGGGTGTTGATGTCGCCGGCACCCGACAGGCGCAGCGCCTGGTATACCCAGGAGCGACCGGAGAGGGGATCACGGATAGCCCCGCCCAGGCACGTCGACGCGCCACCGAAAGGCTCGATCTCCGTCGGGTGGTTATGCGTTTCGTTCTTGAACATCAGGAGCCATGGCGACGGTTCGCTTCGCTCACCGTCGCCATGAAGGACATCAGATCGCTCACCGTCGCCATGAAGGACATCAGATCGCTCACCGTCGCCACGAGAGATGTCCACATAGACGGAGCATGCGTTGATCTCCTCCGAGACTTCCTGATCATCCATGACCCCCGTACGGCGAAGCTCGCGGCCCATGATCGTGCCCATATCCATGAGGGTGCGTGGCTTATGCGTCCTGCCGTTCGTCTCGCGGAGCTCATCATAACGACGCAGCGCGCGAGCAAGTTGATCCTTAAAACGACTGCCCTCATTGGCAATGTCCGTGAGCTCAGTGTTGAAGGTGGTGTGGCGGCAGTGATCCGACCAGTACGTATCAAGAACTGAAAGCTCCACATCCGTCGGAGTGCGCCCCTCCTCACGGAAGTATTCCTGAATGGTTTCAAGGTCAGCGAGGTTCATCGCCATCCCGCGCTCAGCGAGAAGTGCTTCGAGGCCAGCCTCATCAAGCTCATTAAAGCCGGGGTACTGGCGCAAGGGCTCAACGGATCCCGTAGCCGGCGCTTGGAGCACCTTCATGTCCTTCTCCCCCGCTTCAACAGGGTTAATCAGGAATGAACGGATGGCAGCGCGGGCTTCGTCAGACTGGGCAGGTTCAAATACGTAAAGAACTGCCGAATAGATTGACGCTTCCGTTTCCGGCTGGACAAGACGCAAAGCCTGGTTGGCTGCATCAGCTCGCTGATCGTACTGACCAGGAAGGGGCTCAACAGCAAGGAAACCCGAGGCCGAATTCAGAATCTCTGTAAGCTCTTCGGAAGTAATCCTGTCGTCGACACGGTCATCGCACACGATCGAGGCGCTCAGTGATTCGATGTCCGATTCCGAAGCGGAAAACACATCGTACAGGTTGAGAATTTGTACGGAATCGAGCTGAACACCCGAGAGATTATTAAGTGTTGCAAGCAGCGCGCGCTCCTCGTCGCGGAACTGGGGCTTGCGGCGAACTGCGAGACGTGCATCCATGAGATGGAGGGGCCTTCCTTGCATTAAATTTGGCTATTTCTTCCGCATTTAGTCTAGTCCAGGTCGATCCTCACTAGATAGTTCCGTGCCAGTTAACAGACGTTCTGCCGACGTTGGTCCCCGCCATCGACTCCTCCCCGTTCCATTTTCCACAACGACAAACGAAAATGCCCTCACGCACGCCCTGCTATGCTCACAGGTTTTTCAAACTACCCCGCACTTCAGAACGCAAGGACAGTTGTTATAACAGGGATTTACGTGCTTAGTTAAGTTTAAATAAGTCAACCTAGTTTTAGGTTAATTCCTTTTCGTCTCGTTTACCAGACTATATATTTTTCGACTAGACAAAGACAGAAAAACGTGTATGGTTACCTGTCGGCTCGGGAAATTGTTCAACCATTTCGGTTCTCCTCAGCCATGCTCGTTTCACGTTACCTACCGGAGGAAAAATGTCTCGTCTGTCGTACATTCTCGGTGGCCTGATGGCAGCTGGCGTACTGTTCCAGTCCGTCCTCATCATGGCAGTCCCCGCCTAACGCCCACTCATGCACTGGTGACCTTCGCCGTCACCCGGTCGGCGTAATCAGTTTCGGCTCGGATTTTTGCCAACCGCTAGTGCGTCCTAACCGCGTCGGATCAGCGCATCCGACGCGGTTTTTTGTGCACGGGTATTCCCCACCCTGACCGAAGAACGATTTGCACCCGGCAGACCGCCACACCCGTGATGTCCTGGTCGCGAAAAAGTACTCGCTGGTTCGCACTGTTCACATCTATTTTCATTCGAACATTTATGTCCAAATATTGATATTCAATGCCTTCTGCAGAGAACAACTCTGTTTTCGATAGTCGAATGTGCTTTGAGAACACAACCAGACAGCAGACAGGGATCGGCGCACTCTGCTGCTTCTACCCGCAAGAAAGCACGTTTCAGGAAAGAGACAGCGGAGCTGCAGTCATCCACCGCGTTGCCCCTACAGGAAGCATCGAATTGCGGATCCCACATACGAGAGGATCACGGGCAAGATCCCCTTTGTCCTCCCGGTTTACGCCAACCAGGAGGCTGTGACGGCACTGCCACTATTCACGCCCACGGGGACCAGCGGTTCCGTTTCCACCTCAACGTCCACACAGTGCTTAACGACATGGAACATTCGGTGAAAACGATCCGGCTGGTCCACCGGCTGGTCCATTGACTGGACCATCCCGCTCTCGCTACTGTTCTCGCTGCTACCTTGTCTCCCGAGGTTGTTGGACTTTACGTAAGGCTCTTCCAGCTCACACGTGCGATTGAGCGAGGGCAACGACGGCGACCGCGTAATCACCATCGTGAGATAAAGAGAGGGATGACGCGAAATTGGGCGAAGAAAGGCGTTGCACTTCACCGTGCAGGTGGAGGTACGGGCGGTCACAGTGGTCACTTCGAACCTCAATGTCCCTCCATACAACGCGTTCCGACGCGATGAGTGGAGGTGCCGGGGCGATAAGCCCACTCCACGCCTTGATGAAAGCTTCTTTTGCAGCCCACCGCGCGGCAAGGTGTTGAAAGACATCCCCGGTCACCGCCATCTTCTTACGCGCTTGCCGAAGCTCGTACGGAGTGAACATACCAGAGATTGTGGTGCCTGGTGCCTCCCACTGCTCACGAAAGCTCGGTATGTGAACGAGGTCAACACCCACGGATGGTGCCCCATGCACAGCGAGTGAACGCACCTGCGCATTTGCATGTGTGGAAACTGACTCGTGCATGGAATACCTCGTTCTCCTCTTTGTGTGGGTTCTCATCTTCGTATGGCGTTGTTTGTGTGCAAACCTCCTCAGCTGGAATGCGTTTAGCTGGGTCTGGTATTTTCCAGCCGGCGTATGTCAACCAGCGTTTGCCAGCCGACGTGCCCGGTGAGCCGGAAACCCCGAGCAGGAAGGAATCCACGACGGAGCGGAATTCCCAGGTAAAGGGGAAGTTCCAAACGATCGGAGTTCCTGCGCACGGGGGTGTCTGCGCACGGGGTGGCGGCATTCACGCCACTGGGGCTCTGCGGAGGCAACTAAAAGGCAGGCTTAAAACCAGCCGTCTGCGCTCAGGCGAGCATCTGGGTCAAGAAGCATGAGCTTTTCCTTCTCAGAAATAGTGTCGCCCTCACGGAACCTCCGGTTGTCGACACCCTCGAACAACGGCCTATTGCCCAGCATCCCCTGGACAAGCCTCCGCTCACCGGCTGCCAAGCGGGCGTTGGCACGCTTCTCCCAGGACGGGTCATCAACCACTGAGGCAAATGCCGCCGGGTGGACAAGAGCAACCAAGCCGGACACATGGCCGAACCCGAGGGAGGTCAGAAGTGCCGCCTTCGGGGCCTCTGCCAACTGGAGGGGCTCGCTCAGCCACGTGAACCACGTGCCGTCCTTCATTTCCGGATCGACGCAGGTGAGCGCAGCGTTACCGGGGATCCTGCCGGTGGCAAAGACATCGGCAATGCCACCAATTTGGAACACCGCTGCACCACCCTTGGCGTGGCCGGTCAGTGTCTTCTGGCTGATGACGTACTGCGGGTTGCCTTCGCTGCGGCCGAGGGCCTCCGCAATATAGGTGTGCAGCCGCGTCTCATTCGGATCGTTTGCATTGGTGGACGTATCGTGCTTCGAAATCACGGAGATATCATCGGCGCCGATGCCCAGCCCCGAAAGAGACTTGGCCAGGCGGGAACGCTGTCCACCGCGAGCCGTTGCCAGCGCTCCCAGCCCCGGGGCAGGAATGGAGGTGTGGGCGCCGTCGCCGTTGGACTGTGCAAAGGCCACCACGGCGAGGACCGGAAGACCAAGATCACGAGCAACCGTGCCTCGAGCAAGGATGACCGTGCCGCCACCAGCACTTTCCACGAAGCCGCCGCGACGGCGGTCATTGGCGCGGGAGTAGAAACGGGGGTCGATCCCCTTGGCAGCCATCGCATCCGAATCTGCGGTGGCGTTCATCATGGCGAAGCCCTGAATCGACTCGACAGAAATATCGTCGATACCGCCGGCAATAACCACATCTGCCTTGCCTAGCGCGATCTTATCCACGCCTTCCTCAACGGACACTGCTGCCGTAGCGCACGCACCGATGGGGTGAATCATCGATCCATAGCCGCCGACATAGGTCTGCATCGTGTGCGCAGCAACAACGTTCGGCAGCGTCTCCTGGAGGATATCCGAGGGAATGTCCGCATCCATGAACCTATCGAGGAAGAGCTTGCGCATGGAGCTCATTCCACCGAAGCCAGTGCCCTGAGTTGTCGCCACATCGGCCGGGTGTACCGCCCGGAGCAGTTCAGCGGGCTCAAATCCGGCAGACAGGAAGGCATCGACGGTAGCAACGAGGTTCCACACTGCGATTCGGTCGATCGACTCCGTCAGGCTTGTAGGAATGCCCCACTTCTGCGGGTCGAAGCCATCCGGAATCTGGCCTCCAACGGCACGAGCCAGAGTAGCTTTCTTTGGCACGCGGGAGGTAGCCCCTGCGCGACGATTCACGCGGATGGAACCGTCCTGGTCTACGCTGACGCTGGTGAATGCGGGATCTGCGTCAACGTACGTGTTCGCGGTTTCCAGGTCATCAACGGTGAAGGTGACATCCTTTTCCAGGAAGAACTGGATCTCCTTGCCGGAGGCACCATCGGAGATGGGGCCGTCGTCGGCAAAGGGGCGCACACCGCAGCGTGCAATGACATCGTCGTGGAAGCGGTCATAGATATCCGATTCATCGACGTAATTGCCATCCGCGTCGTACCACCCGGGGGTGGGGTTGTCTTCCCAGGTAATGAGTCCCATCATCCATGCCAGTTCCGTCACGCCTGCGGGCGTCAGGTCGACATCACCGAGGTGATCGATCCCGTACTCTGCTTCGAAGCGCGTGCGGCCGGAGCCCCACGGGGAGACCTCGCCGAGGCCCACAATGACCACCATCTCCTCCAGAGGGGTGGTTACCTCTGCAGTCCACGGCACCTCGCGGTCGGTCGGTTGGTGCCGCGGGTGTGGTGTGGGCAGTGCGGGAATGGTCGCTACGGAGCTGGTCGCTGTCGGATCATCGCTATTCGACGCTCCGCTGGTCACAGCTTCCTCTTCGGTGCGCGCTGCATCCGCGTACGCCTCAGCGGCGATGGCAGGAAGCGACACCCCGGCGAGTCCACCAGTGAGATCGGCCACCAGCGGCTTTTCTGCAGCGGCCGTGCGCGACGCTTCGCTGCACAGTCCGACAAGTTCCTTAGCGATCGTCTCGGGAGTCCACACGTGCACACCGTGCCGCTCAGCGACAGCAACGAGGCGATCGTTGTGCCCCATGAGGTTCGTCGACTTCACCCAACCAATACGCGGGTGGGCCAGACTCGTACGTTGCCCGAACGGCTCGACGGACCATTTGTTGACGATCGCATCGAAGGCCGCCTTGACCTCACCGTAGGAGCCGTCGCCACCAAAGGTGCCGCGGTTGGGCGATCCGGGGAGCACGACGTGCAGTCGGTGGTTCACGTCCGTGGTCTCGCCGAGGGCGGAGAGCCTACCGATAAGCCGCTCCACACCCCACAGCAAAACACGGGATTCGAACTCGGCGCCGGTTCCGGCATCGGTCAGGTAACCGCGGACGGGAGGTGCAGCGAACGGGAGGAGCAGATCCGGGATCCACGCATCCTTTACCTTCTTCTTGGTGGATCCGACGGTGACGAAGCGCTCGTTTCCAATCCACTCAGATAGGGCATCAATATCGCGGTACGACGCGAGGTTTGCGGGAACAAGCCAGAAAGAGGCCGCACCGGAGGCATGCTCACGGTAGAGCTTGCGAGCCCACTCAGTGCGTTCTGGGGTGACCTTTGACGAGGTCGCGATCACCGTCGCCCCGCGTGAAAGCAGCTCTGCGGCGACGCCGGAGGCAATGGAGTGCGGCGACACACCTGTGACGACGGCAATGGTGCCAACAAACTCGCCCTGATCGGTAGAGCGGGCAGCATCGGCCACATCGGTGAAGCCGTACCACTGTGCCATAGCTGCGACATCCTCTCCAGTACCGGTAAAGGATGCCGTCGCAGGAATCTCCTCCCCAGCTGCGAGGCGAGCAATGTCTTCGCGGGCGGTGGCCCACCGGTCGTCGAAAAGCACAGCCTTTGCCTCGTCGAAGGCGGGCAGAACCCGGCGCGCCCAATCGGAGCCAGCCTCTGCGGTCACCGTTGCGACAAGCTCGTCGGCGTTGTCCGGCTTGCTGGGGGCTACTCCATCGTTGTGCCCGAGGGCGCGGAGGACGTGGTGAGCAGACTCTGCAAGGATTCCCTTCGCGCCGAGGATCTTCTCGGCGAGGTCGTTGAGCGCGCCCGAGTCAACAACCTGGCCACCGGTTTCGCCACCGGTGGGCAGGGCGACGGTGACGCCGTTGTCGGAGGCGACCTGAGCCACAGCAGCGTCGATAAGATCGTTAACTTCCGCGCCGTTGGTCACAGCCGTCGGGAGCAGTGCCAGATCACCACCGCGAGCAGACGAACCCGCGCGCGTTCCCAACGCCACCGCCATGGTGACATGTGCATCCCAGCCAGCAGGTAGCGCCCACGTGCCAGTCACTCGGTTGGAAATGTCTTCCAGCTTGGCGCCGGCGGGGCCGAAGACGCTGCGTACCTGATCCTTGACAAACTTGCCGAGCACCTCGCCGAAGGGCTGGTAGTTCTTGGCGGCGGCGTTTACCGTCGCTGTCAGCGTCTTCATGTCCGCCTCCGATGCGCCTTCCACGGCGGGAAGCGACAGCTCAGCGGACATATCCATGAGTTGCTGGTTGAGACGTGAGGAAACACCACTGGTCAGCGTGCCGATGGTGTCGGCATCGCCCACCTGGTCGAGGCGCATCTTGTTCGCCTGGGCGAGCAAAGCGCGGATAGCATGACCGGCGGTAAAGGGCAGCGGCTGAGCTGTCGATCCCCCGGTAGAGACAGATGCGGCAGATGCTGCTGCGGAAGTTGCGGCTGTTGTAGCGTCGGTAGCAGCGGCGGCGGTGTTCGCGGAAGTCGCGGTGGTCGAGGTTGTCGCGGTGGAAGCTGGTGAGTCCACTCCGCCGGTCGCATGGCCCGCCGACGCTGGTCTTGTCTCCTGCACCTGTCCGTTGGTACCGGATGTTGTGTCGGTGGCAACAGAGCCAGTTTCAGCGTTGTCGGTACCCTCTGGCAGCTCACGCTCATTCACATCAGTGAGGAACACGTAGGTGGCATCACGCTGGACGTTCCTCAAAACAACATCCGAAGCGGCGAAACCGGGCAAACGCAGGGTCTTGGCTGCGAGGTTCGTCAACGTCGGGGAAGCACCAAGACCAACCTCCACGTACTGGTCAAGGTTCGCAGCACGAGATAACAGGAACTCCTGAGTCTCAATCCAGCGCACGGGAGAGGCAAACTGCCAGGCCAGCAATTCAATAAGCAGGCTCCTGGTTACCTCACTGCGGTCGCCATTGAGGTCGAGCTTTTCGACGATAGTTGAGGGCGCAACCTCAAGCACGGCGCGGCGGAACTCCTCGGTCAGCACAAACGGCTTGGCCACCAGGTTCGGAATGTAGTGACCGATGAGGATGTCCGGGTCAATATCGTGCGGTAACAGCGCGTCGAGCTTCTCGCGGAAGTCGTCCACTCCCCCACGCAATACGCGTGAGTGGAACGGGACATCGATGCCGGGAACGAGCATGAAGGGGCTCTTGCCACCGGCTTGTTTCGCCCGGCGCGAGGAATCCTCCTTCAGCGCCTCAATACCCGCAATGGTGCCGGCAATCGCGTACTGCTGATCGCGCAGGTTGTAGTTTACGATCTCCAGCATCTCTCCGGATTCTTCAGCAACACGAGCAACGTAGTCGGCCACGTCCTCGTCCCCCACGCCGAATTGGTTCGGACGCAGCGCACCGAGCAGGTAGTTGGAGTTGCCCTCCGCGTCGCGGGGAACGAGGTGGTGCATGGTGAGACCACGCTGGAAGACGAGCTCCAAGACGGTATCCGGATCGATCACACCGGCGTAGGCGGCCAACGCCGTGTATTCACCTAAAGAGTGACCGGCGAAATACGCACCCGGCACATAGACACCGGCTTCCTTCAGCTGCGCGGTCTGCGCAAGTGCCAGCGTTGCCAGGCACACCTGGGTGAACTGGGTCAGGTTGAGGACACCCTTGGGGTGCCGGTAGGTGACGCCACCAGCAACAACCTCAGTGGGATTGTCGCGAACGATAGAGATGACGGAGAAGCCGAGGCGCTCACGGGTGACGGCATCGGCACGTTCCCACACTGCGGCGGCGGCACGGGAGGCGGTCTGCTCCTGCATCCCCATGCCCTTGGCCTGAATGCCTTGTCCCGGGTACACATAAGCGGTATGGGGTGCTGCCGTCACGGCGGTCGCCTGGGAGACGAGTGTTCCGTCGATGGTGCAGGTCACCTCAATAAGGAGGCCACCTCCGTTGACCGCACCGATGCGATCGATGGTGATATCCACCGTGTCATGGAGGGCAACCATGGAGAACATGCGATACGTCCACCCCGTCAGCGGTGCCTTGACGGTTGCTTCAGCGGCGTGCTGTGCCGTGGCGGACAGCCACATGCCGTGCACGAGCGGGGCGGATAGTCCTGCTACCCGGGCCGCGCGGTGGGAGGTGTGAATGGGGTTGAAGTCCCCGGAGGCCCACGCGAAGGGGGTCATCTCCCCCGGCGCGGTCACGGTGTAGCTGCCGAGATGGGAGCGAGGAGTATCGATAAATTCCGCCGAGTACCCACCGGCCACAGCCGGCTCCTTCGGCGCCTGAGTTCCGAATGCGCGGCCGCGGATGGCGAACCGCTCGGTGAACTCAATGACAGGGGTTGTCTTCTTAGCTTCGGCTTCGTCGGAGGAAACGAATAGCTCCAACTTTACGGTGACAATACGCCCGCTGCGGGACTCTTCGATCGAATCGGCCCAGGAAATTACGGAGATGCGCTGGCCGAGCAGTGAATCGATGGGAACGTGAACGCGAGCCGAGTGGTCAAGATGTACGGCCTGCAGAAGGCCCTCAATGACGGGCATTCCGTCCACGCGACCTGATCCGAGAGCTGCATAAATAGCCGGCCAGCACGGTCCAAGAAGTGCGTCGGTAACGATTTGCTGCTGGTCTTGCCCCAGTGCGGCCCCTGTGGTCGATCCGTGGGTTACGCCGATCTGGCGGGCGCACGTGAAGGCGTAGTGGGCTTCGCCGAAGCGCGAACGCGAAGAGGTCTCGATGGCTGGCAAAACGTCGATGGTGTCGCCTTGGGCGGACACGCCGCCGACGCCTGCGATTCCTGCGAGGAGGTCAAACATTGCGGTAGACAGCCGTTCTGCATCGACGACGGGGCACCCGCCGGTGTGAATGGACTCATCAACGGTGAGCGGGATATCCAGCCTGCGCACCGCATGCGTGTCTACCGCCGTGTGATCCCACGCTGTATCCATGGTGATGCGAAGCGTCCAGGCCTGCCCGCCTTCGTGGATGAGATCCCACCCGGCATCATCCACAACGCGCGTGGGGTTGGTCATCAGTGCCCCCATCCAGCTGATGACGGGGCTGGCGATGATTGCTTCCTCCACCGTTGCGCATAGGCGATTTTCTGGTGTCCCGCTGCTAGTGATGGGCGAAGGAGCGGCGGATGCGAGCGACGATACGGCTGCGGGCGACAGGGCGGACGCGGGCGACGGGGCGGACGCGGGAATAGCGTCGCCTTTACTGTGGCGACCGCTGGATGTTGTGCTTTCCTCAGAAGTGAGCTCGAGGGGCTGTGCACGCAGACGTCCTGCAGGAAATGCCTTCGAGGGCGTACCGGAGGCGGACGCAGGCGCGTGAGCAGCACGGTCGTCGACGGCCCCGAAGGCCCTTCTGCTCACACATTCTGTAGCAGTAAGGCCGCCATCGGAAAGGACACGGGCTGCAGCATCCTCATAGGAGGCAAGAATGTCTGCTACCGGTTCGTTCATTGTGGTGACAAACCCAACGGAGACCGGGCCCGGAATCACACGCACGCTGTCCGCAGAGTAGCGCTCGTCTTGGGATTGCCACAGGCAGTCCTGACCCCACCAGCGAAGTAGATCCTCGTCGAGCGCCGGGACGTAGCCTGTGGGCTTGGGGTACTTGCGGGAGAGGTGAACAAACCACGCCTCATCCACAGGGGTGATCGTGGTCGTCTCCGCCTGCGGGTAGGCAGCGAGGAGGGCGTCCACCGCAGCGGGAGCGTCCGCAACGGAGTCGAGCTCAGCAAAGAGGGTAGGAATGTCACCGCGCTCCTCTTCTGCAAGACGGGCCTCAAAGCGCTGGAGAAGATCTTGCATACGCTGCTGCCAGGAGGGGTCCACGTAGGGGTAATCGAGTTCCACATAGCGCCGGACGACATCGGCGTAGGTCATGGTAGCGAGGTCGCCGAAGTACGGGCGCGCGGTCTTGTTCATCGCCCCAATCAGTTCGTCTTTCCGCGCGGCGATCTTCTTCGTGTCACCGTGTACAGAGGCGATGATGCGTGCACACTCTGCAGCAGCATTATCCACCTCGTGCATGTCGGCGTGCAGGTGACTCATGCCGGAGGTCATCCCACCGACGACCTCTCCACGTGGCACCCATCCACAGTTTTCGTCGATGGAGGTGCCAGGGGTGTTGACAAGAAGTTTCTTGACCGAGTCGGTTGTCTTTGCTTCCTTCGCTGTCATCGCGGGTGTGCCGATGAACACAGCATCGACGGGCATCGCGGGGAGACCATACTTTTCGGACCACGTACCACTCAGGTACGTCGCAGCAAGCGCCGGATCGCCGAGTCCACCACCAACGGTAAGTACAACGCCCGGCGTGTTACGAATCTCAAAGTAAGTGTTAATGAGCAATTCATCGAGGCTTTCCCAGGAATGGTGGCCACCGGCGCGCCCGTCCTCGACCTGGATGATGAGGTTGTCAGTGTAAGAGGCAATGGCCAGGCACTGGCGGATTTGGGCAACGGTTCCAGGCTTCACAGCAACATAGCTAAACCCTGCGTCGCGAAGCTCTGCGAACAAGGCCTCGGCCTCATCGATTTCAGGAATTCCTGCTGTGATGACGACACCATCGATCGGTGCCCCGGAACGGCGCGAGGAGGTCACAAGGTGGGAGTTACCAAAATGGAGGTTCCACAGGTAGCGGTCCATGAACATCGCATTAAATTGTGCGGTACGCCCTGGTTTGAGGAGTCCTTTGAGCTTGTCGACGTTCTGGTTCAGCACCTCGGCTGTCACCTGCCCGCCACCGGCGAGCTCCGCCCAGTACCCGGCGTTCGCCGCAGCCGCAACGATTTCTGGATCTACGGTTGTCGGTGTCATGCCCGCAAGCATGATGGGCGATAGTCCCGTCAACCGGCTGAACTTAGTATCTACCTTCGGTGCGTTGTCACCGGGAAGGGTGATGAGGCGTGGGGCATACTCGGAGTAATCTGCTGGATCCGCCGGCGTGTACCCCGGCGCTGTGAGTTCATCGATCTTTTCTATGCTTCCTGCCGGAACAACGGCTACGCCGCGGCCGCGACAGGCATCACGGGTGACCGTAGCGATGACATCACCAGGGCCGAGACAGACGATGGAGGTAGCGCCCTTGCAGATAGCCGCAAGCACGGTCTCCTGCCAGTTGAGGGGTTTAACAAGCACGTGCGCGGCCAGCTCGTGGGCATTGTACTGTGCAATATTTTCCGGCAAACCGATAACGCTGCACCACCGATCGACCTGGTCGAGAGCCGGCTGCAGGAGGGAATCATGGAAGGGGGCCGCGACCTCAAGATATTCCATGATCGGCGCGATCGTCTCGCCACAGGCCCCGGACTCATCCTGCTTCTTCTTGTGCTCGGCTGCGAGCTTTTCCAAGGCGGTACGAGCTGTCTCAAGCTCCTCCGGGGATCCGGAGAGTACGAACCGACGGAAGCCATTGACAAGTGCGATGGAGATGTTGGTCCCCCGGATGACTCGGCGGATGACGGGTTTGTCCACCCCGCGAACAGAGAGCATGCTGGATATGGATACACCCGGCCGGTGCTTCGTCGTCGCAGCTCCGATAAGGCGCGCGAGCGCAAAAATATTAGCAGCGTCTTCGGTTTCTCCTGCAACCCACCGTTCGACCAAAGCCGCACCCAGAATTCCCTGAGAGTGACCGATGAAGTCTATCGGCGGATGGGACACGATATCGAAACCAGAATTCAGCAGTACGTGAAACAGTCCGAATTGCGCGGCGGTAATGCCGGGAACGGAGTGGACCGGAGATGGATCGTTGGGGACGTCTTCGAGGCTGTAGCGGCCTGAACCGAGAGCAGCTAGCTCAGGTCCAAGCGGTGCCAGGAGGTCATCGGCACGAGAGGTAAGACGGTGGAGGTGTTCGGCGGCGACAGGATCACCGAGGACCTCCATGAGTGCTTTGTGCCATGGGGTCGACTGCCCATCAAAGCTCAGCGCGTAATTGCGGATTGTAGCGGTCATGTTCTTCTCCTTATGTTGCAAACGACCAGAAGCACCTGCGGCTTCGCTGTGAAAGTCAGCGACATATCCGGTGCTCTGCGCGGTTGCTGGTGTTCTTGTTATGTATTCCCCAGGTTGTTTTCCTGGCTGGGGCAGAATAAGAGTTGCGGGTAGTGACAGATGTTGATAGTTCTGATTGCGCCTGGAGTCCTGTGCGGTGCGGTATCCATGAGTTGCGGGATGTCGCTGAGAAAACCGTTCGTGTCGAGGACCGTTTATGTCGAGGACCGTTTATGTCGAGGACCGTTTATGTCTATGTTTTTCGGTCATCGATAAGCAACGAAAGTCTTTCGACAATCGAGGTTCTCCGTGAATTTCATCACCTGCGGATCCTCAGAAACTCTGGTGACACGATTCCGGGTTGGTACGTGACTGGACTTCTCGGCACGACGCTGCACACATGCTGCCTGCAGTTAGCAGAAGCCACATGTGCCAGAGAGCAGATTATGCCCATGCCACCACGGTTTTCCGGGCGCACGACCTCCGTGGTGTCGAGTTCTCAAGACTGCACTGTCTACGGACCGTTTGAGTGCCCTATTGCGGACCGTTGTCGTGCTTGCGATAGGCGGTCGGCTGGTATGGCTTGTTTTTGAAGGTTCGGATCGCTGCACTGATAGTCGAACGCGTTTCCTGGGGTTGGATAATCGCGTCAACAGCGCCAATCTGCACAGCATCGAACGGCCCCATCACTGTGTCGCGGTATTCACAGCGAAGTTGGTCTCGCACTTTTTGACGCTCCACATTGTCCGAGATCGCTTCCAGCTTCTTGCGGTGAATAATGCCCACAGCCGCGTCATCACCCATGACGGCGATCTCTGTTTGTGGCCACGCACAGACAAAATCCGCGCCCAAGGCTTTGGAGCTCATAACGATGAAGGCTCCGCCGAATGCCTTCCTCACTATGACAGTGATGAGTGGCACCGTTGCCATTGCGTAAGCAACGATAAGCTTCGCACCTCTGCGGATAATTCCTTGTTCCTCCTGCTCTGTGCCAGGAAGGTAACCGGGGACATCGACGAGCGTGACGATTGGAAGACCAAAAACATCGCACGTACGGATAAACCTGGCGGCTTTTTCCGAGGCATCGACATCGATGGTTCCTGCATCAACGCTCGGTTGGTTTGCCACAATACCCACAGGGGTACCGTCGATACAGGCGAATCCGGTAACAATATTTTCCGCATAATGCTCACTGAGCTGTGCGAATTCGGAATCATCTACCAGGCAGCGAATGAGATCAACGATGTCGTAGGGAGCGCGGGGATCCGCCGGAACGATTCGGTTCACGGATTCATCTGGGGATTCGACCGCTGGTGTCGCCGGAATGAAAGTTGGGGGTTTATCTTCGCAACGTGTGGGGAGGTAGCTCAGTACGACCCGCGCGTAATCAAACGCATCCCCTTCGTCGGTGGCCTCGTAATGTACTACCCCAGACACTGTCGAGTGCAGCGTGCTGCCACCTAGTTCCTCCGCAGTGACGCTTTCGCCAGTGACTGCTTTGACCACGCTTGGTCCGGTAACGAACATGTGCGATTTTCCTGCGACCATAATCACAACGTCTGTCAGCGCCGGGCAATAGACTGCGCCACCAGCGCATGGTCCGATGATGATGGAAATCTGGGGAACAACCCCGCTCGCAGCCACGGTCTTCCGGAAAATCCTTCCGTACTGGTTCAGACCACGGACACCTTCTTGGATGCGGGCACCACCCGAGTCGACGATGGAGATGATCGGGATACGCAAGGCAATCGCCCTATCCATCAGATCACAGATTTTCTCGCCTTCCATGCTGCCCAGGGTGCCTCCTCGAACGGAGAAGTCCTGTGAATAGCAGGCAACAGGCCGCCCATCGATTTCTCCGATTCCGGTCACCACTGCGGTGAGTTCTTCGGATTCCCGCGTTGCACCGTATGGTTTGCGAGGCGTACCTGTTTCCAGAAACGTCCCGGCATCAAAAAGAGACTCAATCCGCTCGCGAGCAGTGAGCTTTCCGCGCGCGTGCTGCAGCCTCTTCGCTTTTTCTTCAGTGCTGCGAACGAGAATGTCCGTAGCATTGCTATCGATAGTCGCTGTCATGCTCCTCTTTTCGCCTATCTTTTCTGCGAAAACCCGCGCAGTAGATCATCCTTGTTGTATTGTGGAAGAAACTACATACGAGCGCGCGAAGTTTCGCACCAAGTACACAAAATGGAGCGCACTCCATTTTTGTTAGGTGTGAGTGTAGCACCGCGTGAGTTAATTTCGTACACAAATCTTTTTGGTGCGTCGATTTTTCTGCGAATCCAAGCTGAAAATCCTGCCATCACCTGGCTTTATGAAAATTCCCCGAGAGTTTATTTTCTCCCCCACCGGCGTGTCTTTCTTCGCGTATTTTTTGGCGAATATCCCCCGAAGCCCACCGATCACCGGCCGCTCACTTCCCACCTATTCCACAGCCCCAAGTCGACATCGCCCCTGTCCTCACTCAAGGGGCACCCACCCACATTCACTCGCATCCGCCACGCCTGGATGACTCAAACCTCGTGTACGTTGCTCAGTGTGCGCCTAGCTAACCTCTTCCCGCGCCTACCTGCACGCACGTAGGGTCTTCTTCCTGCGCACGCGCCAGCCTGCACGTATGAGTTCTCTGCACACGCTCCGCATGAACTCGCGCTTTGACGACGTACCCGACGCATGGTGTACCAACAAAGGGGCAATTTATCTGGGCGAAAAAAGCCTAGAGTTTCATCCCGTCAGCGATGAACTTGATTTGTTCGTGCAACCGCCCACGCATGTTTTTCACCTCGGAGCTATCGATCGTGACGCGGACGAGCTCCATGTACATGATGGCATATATGCTAGCAGCCACCTGCCGGGCGGCATCCCTACCGATATCGCGCCCGCGTACGTAGGCGTAGATGCGGCGCTCAAAATCGCGAATAAGCTTGATGGCGTTTTCCCGCCGGGGCCCCGTTGACGTGCCGAACAGAACTTCCCTCTGGAAGGCGAGCATATTCCCCCGGGATTCCTCAGTCGCCTCAACGATCGGATCGATGAGCGCGTGTGCACGCTCCAATAGGCCAGCGGATGCCGGAAGGGCTTTCTCAGCAGCGAGACCATGCTCCAAAACTTCTGTGTACACCGAGATGAGAAGTTCGGCTTTAGAGCCTGCGTGCCGGAAAAACGTTCCTGTAGTCAGGCCAGCGGCCTCCGCCAGCTGTGATGTTGTTACCGACTCATAATCATGGGAGAGGAAGACATCCCGGGCTGCCCGCAATACGGCCTGCTCCCGTTTCGCCTTGTTTTCCTCTCGTTTTCCCATGATGAATGTATTCTACCTTGATTGTGACGTGTTATATACATTCGGGAATTAGTTAGTCCACATCACAACACTCGGACATAACAGAAGCAGCGGGTTGCCGAACATCCCTTGCGTGCTCCTACCCCCTTACTCCAACTTCGGATGCAAGAGCGCACTAGCAAAACCTCGACATAGCAAAACTAGACATGGATAATAGACCACAATAAACCCCCTAACCAGTTTGAACCCAGTTAGGGGGCATGCCGTTCGAGTACTGTGTGACCACTCGTGAGCTTCCTTATGCGGACACAGCATAGTCACCGCGGCCGCACCACGTGCCACGCACCACATACCGCACCACTCACCCGCTAAATAAGTACGGCTTAATCACTGCGCAGCACGAAACATGCGCAACACATGCGCACCGCGACCGCGGCCGTCGCTTAGCCTAGGAGCTCAGTCCCTTCGCTTCGCGGCGGGAGGTGATTTCCTTGATCAATGCGGGGACGATATCGTTCACGTCGCCTACCACGCCTACGTCGGCGATCTGGAAGATGGGAGCATCCTCATCTTGGTTGACCACAACAATCCGCTTCGACGTCTGCATACCCGAGGTGTGCTGAATCGCGCCAGACAGACCGAGAGCGATGTAAAGCTCAGGTGAGACTGTGGCACCGGTTTGCCCGACCTGGTATTCGGCCGGGTAAAAGTCATCATCGACAGCGTCACGAGTAGCACCCACCGCGCCACCAAAGAGGTCAGCAAGGGGCTCGACCAGTTCAGCAAATCCCTCGGCTGACCCCACACCGCGACCGCCGGAAACAACCACGTCGGCCTGCGGTAGCGCCGGACGAGCGCCCGGCGCATGGGGAGTATAGCTTTCCACCGTCGGATCGAGCGCACCCGCTTCAGGCAGGGCAAGGTCCATGAGGGTGCCAGCTGCCGGCTGATTCTGCGGTTCAACTACGCCGGCACGCAAAGTGTAGATCGGGCTCGTACCGCCAACAGCGAGCGTGGTACCAATTTTGTCACCGAAGATCGATCCGCGTGCGGTGCCATCGGAGTTGATGGCGACCACGTCAGTGAGAACACCTGAGCTGAGCCGTGCGGCGAGACGACCAGCAATCTCGTTACCCTCCTCAGACTTGGAGATAACAATGGGGCCGGGGGTCTGAGAGGCGAGGATACTGAGCGCATCCACAGCGGGAATGATGACACGCTGCCCGGTGTATGGGGCGCGAATAATGGTCGCAGCCCCCTGCGATGCAAGCGCATCCGTGGCATCGGCAGGTAGAGAGCCGACAACAACCGCAGTGACCTCGCCGAGCGCGCGAGCTGCTGTGATGAGTTCCCCGTTGATCCGCGAGGAGTCTGTTGCAAGAACGTAAACCATTTTTCTAACTCCCTTTCCTAGATCAGGTTTTCTTTCTCGAGGTAATCGGCAATGGCCGCCGCCCCCTGCCCGTGGTCAAAGATAATCTCACCCTGTTCACGTGGCGGGTGCACTTCGGCACTCTGCACGACGGTAGCGGAGTAGTTGAGCCCCACCTGCGTCGGCTCAACACCAAGATCTGCAAGGGTGAGGGTAGGAATTTCTGCCTTCTTCGCTGCAGCAAGCGATTTGAAGTTAGGAAACCTCGGAGAAGCAGCCTTGTCAGTGATAGACAAGATCGCGGGCAGTGAGGAGGAAAGAACCGTCTCACCGGCGTTGGTCACACGCTTTGCCTTCAGCTTGTCACCTTCAATGGATGACTCCACACAGTATGTCAATGCGGGAATCTGACGGTATTCCGACAGCAAACCGGGGATCACACCCATTGCGCCGTCAGAAGACCCAGAACCGCACACGATGAGTTTGGGGTCATTGATCGTGTTCAGCGCGTTGGTCAACACCCACGTGGTGCCGAGCGCATCTGCACCGGCGATTGCTTCATCGGAAACAAGGATGGCGCGATCGCACCCCATGGCGATTGCCTTACGCAGCGCCTCAGTGGAGCGATCCGGCCCCACTGATACAGCCACAACTTCGGCACCCTCAAGCTGATCCTTTAAACGTAAAGCTTGCTCAACAGCAAACTCGTTAACCTCATCGAGAACCTCATCTACTCCCTCACGCTGGAGAGTGAAGTCAGATTCCAATGACTTTTCGGACCACGTGTCCGGCACGTGCTTGACAAGCACTGCAATCGCGGGCATCTTCACACCTTTCGTCCGTTGTAATCGAATATTTTGAAAGCTTGTTGCCTTAGTGAGTGTAACGCGTCCACACACGACTCCTATTATGCACTCACCTATGAGCCGCGAGCGCGTGAACAAATGACATAGTAGACCAACCTGTTGATTTTTAATAGTCAGAGTTGTCTATTATGGCGCACAGGCAACAGCAAGGCCGAAGAGGAGACCGTTACTCACCTACGGCTTTCTATCCAAAAGCCTCTTGTAGTTGGAAGCAAATAGGCGTGTCACTTGACAGCTCCCGCATGCGTTAGCTTTCCCATATATCAGGGAGAGCCACATAACCGTCATGGTCGTCCGTACTGCTCATCCGTACCGTTCGACCGTACCGTTCGACCGTACCGTTCGAACGTACCGCTCGACCGTACTGCTCGACCGTACTGCTCGTCTGTACCGCTTGTCCGCACTGCTTAGCTGCACCACTTTCACGCGAAGACGATCTCCACCCGAAGCACTCGTCACCGTCACAGTCGCTCTCGCCACCGTCACCTTCGCCGTTGAGGTAGGAGAACACCTGTTGCCACCGTTACCCCCACTGACGTGGCGTGCAGATGAATGCATGAGCGGTCTTGCCGATGCGGGTGATGACGATAGCGGCGGGTGTATCACCCTTGAGTTTGAGCTTCTTTCGCAGACTGTCCGGGTTTATATCCACGCCGCGCACGAGGATCTCCGCACTCCCGACGTTGTAGGCACCAAGCGCTTTCTTCAGCTTCTTCAGCGGCACGTCCTCCAGGATGCGGAACCCCGAATAACCGCGTGGAATCGCATCCCCAGTGAGGTGCGCGATTCGCGGGTCGAGCATCCACTGCCCCTCGCGGGCAGCAAAATTACGGACGAGACCTGCGCGAACAATCGCACCGTCGGGGTCGAGGATGAATTCTCCTGGCGCTGCAACCAGATCCTCACCGTCCGGTGGGGTCTCTGCACTGGTCACTCGGTCTACAACGGTACCGTCGCGGATGATGATCGCTTCTCGACGCTCCCCTCCCGCCAATCCTGGCGTGTACAGGCACGCTTCTTTCACGCCTCCATCGACGCTGGCTACGCTCACCAGCCCCTCCCAAGCAGAATAGTCGATCCCCGGCGCGCACTTGATGGCGAGTTCCACGTCACCGTGGGCAGCAACGAGATCCGGCAGCGGAGGAAGAAGATCCTCTGGGCGCGGGATTCTCCGCCCGCCTGCGCGGCGTGCTGGATCCGCAATGATAACCCGTGCGTTCGTCGTGTGTGCCAAAGCGTCGGCCACGAAGACTGGTCGATGTGTATTGGCGTGTGCGCAAGCGACGCGGGTGATATCGAGGTCACTTCCGACAACGGAAGTGCCATGGAAAGGGCTAGACTCTCCGGCCTCACCGAGGTCAGCACGTGTGGCGATCTCCGTTCCAACGGAACACGTCACATCGTGAACCAGCTCATCGGGGAAGAACTCGCGAATTCGTCGTTGTCGCTGCCATACGACCGCAGGTGGCGTCGCCTGCTCGGCGGCTTCCAGCGGATAGATCCATTCGGGGGGAAGCCCCTTCCGCGCCCCAACCCGGCGCGCCCTGAGCAGTTCGCTGACACATCGACCGAAATCTCCGAAGCGTTTGCTGAGGTATGCGGTATCGGCGATGACCGTGGAATCAGTAAGGCCGACGTGATGTTCGGCTTCGTTAATTTCCGCTTGCTGCTGGACAAGGTAGGAGACCTCGGCGCGGGAGAATGCCATCGATACCTTTCTGCTTCTTCATTTCCTTCCTCCGTTACACACCACTGCGCAGCGGAGGTGTCACATTTACTGCACGGGTGAGCGGTGCGTACCGCCACGGCGCAAGCGCCGTGCAAAGTAGCGGCCGTCGATTTTGTCGATGGTAATCGGCTGGTGGAAGCAGGCGGTTAGATTCTCATCCGTCATGACCTCATCGATCGGGCCGTTGGCCACGATCGACCCTTCGTCGAGAAGCAAAGCGTTTGTGAAACCGGCGGGGATTTCCTCTACGTGGTGAGTAACCATTACCACGGCGGGAGCATCCGGATCAGCCGCAAGGTCTGCCAAGAACTGGACGAGATCTTCCCGACCACCGAGATCCAAGCCCGCGCCCGGCTCGTCGAGAAGCAAAAGCTCCGGGTTGATCATCAGAGCGCGAGCGATCATGACACGCTTCTTTTCCCCCTCGCTGAGCGTGCCCCACGTGCGCTCCCGCAGGTGGAGAGCACCGACCTGCTCGAGGATGGCGATGGCCTGGTTATAGTCCATCTCCTCGTATTCCTCACGCCAGCGACCGAGGATGGCATATCCCGCAGAGATGACGAGGTCAGCGACCTTTTCCTTCGGTGGGATGCGCTGCGCGACGGATGTGGAGCTGATGCCGATCTGTGCGCGCAGATCCCGCATGTCCGTCTTGCCGATTTGCTCCCCCATGAGGAATGCCTGCCCGGACGACGGGAATTCGGATGCGCCGGCGAGCTTCATCAGCGTGGTTTTTCCCGCGCCGTTGGGGCCGATGACTACCCAGCGCTCGTCGAGTTCGACCTGCCAGGTAATCGGTCCAAGCAGGGTCTTTCCGTCGCGAGCGAAGGTCACATCAGAAAAATCAATGACTAAGTCCGGGTTGTACTCGTTTGCACCATCAATCACACCTCTATCTTTCCCCAAAACATGTTCGGAATGTGGGTGCACCGCCCGGCCCCTCTTTAGAGCTCCACGAAGTGTAGCTCCCCCAAAGTGACAGCTCCCCCCGATATGAGTGTTCCCCGATGCGAAAACTCCCCCGAAGTGGCAGCTCGCCCGTAGTAATTTCCGTTGCACCTCACACATACATTCTGCGACCAGCCCACGCACACAACCAGCCCACGCACACAACCGGCTCATGCATCCTTCTGTGGCTGATGCCGCCCCGCACATCAACGACTCGCGATACCCCTTGCGTCAACGACCAACGAACCCCCACCCCGTGATGCCACCTCCCCTTTACCCTCCAGAACGGACTGGTTATGGCCACATCCCCCACGGCGCTCCCCCGGTGTGATCATAAACAGGCAGGCAAACACAGAAAAGTGCCCAATATACCCGTGCGGGCAGACAAATTTAACTAGGCTAATAGGCATGACTGGACGCATTGCCATTGATGACATCCGACCCGTTATTAACTGCGGGTCCTATCCAGCGAAAGGCGCTGTGGGCGAAGTGATCCCCATCTTCGCAAACGTGTGGAGGGAAGGTCACGATGCGGTAGGCGCAACCTGCGTCATCACCGATCCCCGGGGCCGGGAGACCGCCATCTCTATGGTTCCCCGCGAAGAAGAACCTGACAAGTTCAACGCCCTATTCGTTCCAGACGAGATGGGGATGTGGAGTTTCCGCATCGAGGGGTGGGATCACCCGTTCAAGACGTGGCGCCACGCGGTAGAAGCGAAGCTGGATGCCGGCCAGTCTGAGGCCGAGATGGCAAACGACATCGAGATTGGTGCACGCCTATGCAAGGAGGCAGGGCACACGGAGATCGTCGAACTCCTCCATTCAGATGCACCACTGGCGGACAAGATTCACAGGGCAATGGCCGCCACGCAGGATTCTGCCCCAATCCGCCGCTTCCTCACCCGAACCTCCGAATACCGGATTTTTGTGGAGCGCCGCAAGGCTCTGGTGAGCTCTTGGTACGAGATCTTCCCTCGTTCCACCGGCGGTGTGGACGAAAATGGTCACCCCATCCATGGCACCTTCGCCACAACTGCAGACGAGCTCCCGCGTATTAAAGAGATGGGCTTCGACACCGTCTACCTTCCCCCGATCCATCCCATCGGCAAGATAAATCGGAAGGGCAAGGACAACACCCTCGATGCGGAGCCCGATGACGTGGGTTCCCCGTGGGCAATTGGTTCCGACGAGGGTGGCCACGAGGCCGTTCACCCCGCACTCGGCACGGTTGAAGATTTCGAAGCGCTGGTCAAACGCGCCGAGGAGCTCGATATGGAGATAGCGATCGACCTCGCCCTCCAGTGCGCGCCCGACCACCCATGGGCGAAGGAACACCCAGAGTTCTTCACGATCCTCCCGGACAACACCATCGCTTTTGCGGAGAACCCGCCCAAGAAGTACCAGGACATTTACCCCCTCAACTTTGATAATGCCCGCAAGACGATCTACTCAAAGATCCTCGACATTGTCCTGCTGTGGATCCGCCGTGGTGTGAAGACCTTCCGTGTCGACAATCCACACACGAAGCCTGCCAACTTCTGGCACTGGCTCATCTCCGAGGTGCACTCGGAGCACCCTGAGGTCATCTTCCTCGCCGAAGCGTTCACCCGCCCGCCGCGTCTGTATGGCCTATCCAAGGTGGGTTTCAGCCAGAGCTACAACTACTTCACCTGGAAGACCACGAAGAAGGAGCTCACCCAGTTCGCCACGGAGATCTCCCAAATGGCGGACATCTCCCGCGCCAACCTGTTTACCAATACCCCGGATATTCTGCACGCGAGCTTGCAGTACGGCGGTCGCGCAATGTTCGCTATCCGCGCCACCCTCGCTGCCACAATGAGCCCCGTGTGGGGCATCTACTCCGGCTTCGAGCTTTTCGAGCACGAGGCCGTGGCACCCGGATCCGAGGAGTACAAGCACTCGGAGAAGTACGAACTCCGGCCACGCGATTACTCGCAGGACAACCTGTCTGGCTACATCGGATTGCTCAACCTCATCCGGCGGAAGAACCCGGCTCTCCAGCAGCTGCGATACATCCATTTCCATGATCTCACCAACGATCAAATGCTGGCCTACTCCAAGGTCGATCCAGAGACCGGCAACACCCTGCTCGTCGTGGTGAACCTCGATTCCCACTATGCGCAGTCCGGCATGCTCACGCTGGACATGGATGCATTGGGGCGCACCGAATCCGATACTTTTACGGTTCATGATCTCGTTTCCGGCGAGGAATACGACTTCTCCAAGGTGAACTACATCCGGCTGGAGCCGTATAAGAACGTAGCCCACATTTTTGAACTTCCACCTGTCGCCCCCGAGCGCCGCGCACACCTTGCGTGGAGATAGATTGAGAGGAATTTTTCACTATGCAATCACTTGCAATCCCCCAAGCCGACCTCGATCTTCTGCGCCGGTGCCAGCACTATTGCCCCCACGATCATTACGGTTTTCACACCACCGACGATGGAGCCGTCGTTCGTACACGACAAGTAGGTGCTGAAGGCGTCTTCTTGCTTATCGACGGCGACAGCGTACCGATGGAATCGCTCGGCGATGACATCTGGGCCATTCACCTCGACGATGGCACACCGCGCGACTACCGCTTCAGCGTGAAGTACCCACTTGTCGATGCTGTAGAGAAAGCCGACCCATACTTCTTCCTGCCCACCCTCGGCGATCAGGATATTTACCTCATCAGTGAAGGTCGCCACGAGCGACTCTGGGAGGTCCTCGGTTCGCACGTTCACACCTACAGGACCGAGCTCGGTGAGGTCACAGGTACTTCATTCGCAGTATGGGCCCCGGCTGCCAAGGGTGTCGCCGTCATCGGCGATTTCTGCAGCTGGAACCCCTCGCAGTATCCAATGCGTGCGATCGGCAGCTCAGGGGTGTGGGAGATCTTTATCCCCGGTATCACTGAAGGCACGGTGTACAAGTACGCCATCCACACAGAAACCGGTGAGCGCCTGGACAAGGCAGATCCCATGGCTCGCCTCGCAGAGGTACCTCCGGCAACCGGCTCCGTGGTCACGTCCTCCTCGTACGAGTGGAAAGATGACGAGTGGATCTCCTCCCGCGCGGACGAGTTTCCTACTACCGAGCGGATGAGCATCTATGAGGTGCACTTGGGCAGCTGGAAGCAAGGCCTCAGCTACCAGCAGCTCGCCGATGAACTCGTCGATTACGTCGATGGCATGGGCTACACCCACGTCGAGTTCCTGCCTGTGTCCGAGCACCCCTTCGGCGGTTCGTGGGGCTACCAGGTCACCGGCTACTATGCTCCTACCTCCCGGTTTGGTTCTCCCGACGATTTCCGGGCGCTTATCGACGCTTTCCACGCCCGTGGTATCGGTGTCATCATGGACTGGGTGCCTGCCCACTTCCCCAAGGACGAGTGGGCACTCGCCCGCTTCGATGGCTCCCCGCTGTACGAGCACCCCGACTGGCGTCGGGGTGAGCAGAAGGATTGGGGCACTTACGTCTTTAACTTCGGCCGCAACGAGGTGCGCAACTTCCTCGTCGCCAATGCACTGTACTGGATTGACCAATTCCACATCGATGGCCTCCGAGTAGACGCCGTGGCCAGCATGCTGTACCTGGACTACTCCCGCGAGGACGGCGAGTGGACACCGAACCAGTACGGTGGCCGCGAGAACCTGGAAGCCGTCCAGTTCCTGCAGGAGATGAACGCCACGGTGCACAAGAACCACCCCGGCATCGTGACCATAGCAGAGGAATCAACAAGTTGGCCCGGCGTTACCGATTTCACCTCCAACGGTGGCCTTGGTTTCACTTTCAAGTGGAACATGGGCTGGATGCATGACACCCTGGAGTACTTCGGGCACGACCCCATCCATCGCTCCTACCACCACAATGAGGTCACCTTCGCTATGGTGTACCACTACAGTGAGCGCTTCGTGCTGCCGATTTCCCATGACGAGGTCGTCCATGGCAAGGGAACCCTGTGGCAGCGAATGCCCGGCGATGCGTGGAACAAGGCAGCTGGACTGCGCACGCTCCTCGCTTTCATGTGGGGACATCCTGGCAAGCAGCTGCTCTTCCAGGGGCAGGACTTCGGCCAGGTTGGCGAATGGAACGAATCCGATTCCCTGTACTGGGCAGACATGGATGGCTGGGAAGGCGAGTACCACCGTGGGATCCAAAAACTCACCCACGATCTCAACTCTGTCTACACTGACAATGCTGCGCTGTATTCCTTGGACTTCAAGCCCGAGGGATTCCGTTGGATCAAGGCCGATGATGCAGACAACAACATCCTTGCCTTCGTCCGCACCGGTGACGATGGCTCGAAGGTGCTGTGTGTGTACAACTTCGGCGGCTACTCTCAGCCCAATTACACCGTCGGTGTCCCTGAACCCGGCGTGTGGAAGCGCATCCTCAATACCGACGAGGACGTGTACGAGGGGGCCGGCAACTTCCTCGAGTTCGAGGCGCAGTCCGACGAGCGCCCGTGGGATGGTTGCGATCACTCCGTGTGCATCCATATCCCGGCGATGAGCGCCCAGTTCTACGCTTTAGAGCAGCACTAAGATATCTCCGTCACGCGCCTGACTCGCGCGGGCGCGGGGAGATTGGACAACTGCACGCACAAGGTCCGGCTCCGGCCGGACTTTTTTGGTCTTTCACACCACAGCACGAGAAGTGCGCTTCCTTCCAATGTAGTTACGGTCCCGGTTAGCGGGGCTTTCTGGAGCCCCAACGTCCCACACTGACACGTGTCGGCCTGAACTGCCCCAACACACGACAACCGCATAGACGCGGTTCTCTCTGCCATGAACGAAGGGCTACCAGGCACCAGCAGGGCTCACCGCGCTCGTTTCTCCTACAGTTACCTCTCGATTGGAACGTCAGAAAGATTGTGAGAATTAACCGCACATGAGGGTGCAGTGGCACAGAATCCTCCCATGCAACTGGCAAAAAAGCTTTATACTCGGCAGTATGAAATCTAAGAAATTTTCAGCTAAACAGCGCATGCTTGGCCTACTCACGGCCACGTCCCTGGCGCTCACCGGTGCTGTGGTGGCTCCAGCAACGGTTCTACCTCACGCCACCGCACAAAATACAGCGAACGAAAACACCCCCGTGTGGGATGGTGTGAGCTACGCCACGACCACGCTGAAGTTGGAGGGGAAAGACACCCCCGTAGCCACCGTTCAGGCGGGCAAAGATAACGTGCTCAAGCCCACGATCACAAAGCCGCTCCCGGAAGGCTACTACATTACTTTCAATATCGGCGAGGGCGTGGATAAGAATTATCACTGGACCTCGACAACCGAAAACAACGTGGTAACGGTGACGGTTCCCAAGGGAACCGACCAAGGCATGGTGCGGCACTTTGAATTCACCGTCCGAAAGAAAGACCACAGCGTTGTGGGTAAGATTCCGGTGACCGTATACGTGGCCCAGCCGGATAACCCAATGAGTGGCCGCTTTGAACCCGCCAAGGTGGAAAAGGACGTTCAACCCGGTAAGTCGGTCACATTCAGTGTGGCGAATAAGGACTTCCCCGAGGGCACCACTTTCACTGCTGCGCAGGGCAATCTTGAGGGATGGACCTCTCAATTGTCCAAGGATGGCAACTGGACAGTCACTGCCCCCGCCGATTCCGTCGTGGGCACCAAGAAGCCCCTTGCTTTTGTTGTGAAATACCCCGACGGCACGTCGGACACCGCTCTTGCCACTATGACGGTCGCACAGCCCGATAATCCCATCGCGGACAGGGAGAACCCGAAGTACGGTGACGTATCGGTGCTCCCCGGTGGCAGCGTAAAAATTGCGCTGTCCACGCCTCTCACCAATGTACGCGAGGTTCGCGCCCCGCAGGTGAATAAAGGCTGGAAGGTATCCCCAGAAACGAGCAAGGACGGCACATTCACCATTACTGTGCCGGAAACAGTAAAGCCAAATGTGTACTACGAGTGGCATCCAGTCGTTGTCTACACCGACGGCTCTCACGAAGCCGCCACCGTGAAGGTCTCCATTAAGCAGGGCGAAACGGGAAATCTCGCTGCTGAGTACGATCCGTCCTACGGCGAGCTCATCCAGAACGTCAAGATCGGCACATCGTCACCTATCAAGCTGACGTCGAAGGTGCCGCAGGGGACAAAGTTCTCCATCAGTGGAGCCGACAAAGCGAGCAAGTTCAACTACCGCATCAACGAGAACACCGGTGAGATCACTGTCAATCCTGATAAGACCTTGGCCGCCGGCGCGTGGACCCAGCGCACTGTCACTGTCCGCTACAGCGATCACTCAGTGGACCAGATTTCGGTCAAGCTCGTTGCCCAGACTGATCTGACGAAGCCTGTTCCGCCGTACGATAAGGACAAGCCGGAGCAGACGTATGCCAACAATTACGCGCCTGCGTACCCGTCTGAGGTGCAGGTGACTGCCGGCGAAAATAAGCAGGTAAAGCTAGAGGGCGATACGGACCTCCCCGAGGGAACTTCTTTCCACGCCCCGAAGTCTTCTGATCCGACGAAGCTGGATTTCGCCGTTGAGGAGAAAACGGGCCTCATCAAGATCTACCCCTCGGCATCCCTCGGTGATAGCAGTAGCGTGACGATCCCCGTGACCGTTCACTACCCCGATAACTCGACGGACGAAATCAACGTCAAGGTCGTGGTTAAGAAGAAGCAAACAACCACAACCAAGCCGACCGAGCCCACCTCCAAGCCGACCGAGCCCACCTCCAAGCCGACCGAGCCCACCTCCAAGCCGACCGAGCCCACCTCCAAGCCGACCGAGCCCACCTCCAAGCCGACCGAGCCCACCTCCAAGCCGACCGAGCCCACCTCCAAGCCGACCGAGCCCACCTCCAAGCCGACCGAGCCCACCTCCAAGCCGACCGAGCCCACCTCCAAGCCGACCGAGCCCACTTCCAAGCCGACCGAGCCCACTTCCAAGCCGACCGAGCCCACGAGTGAACCGAAGCCTGTTGAGAAGAAGGATACAGATAAGTTTGCACCCTCCTACCCGGCGGAAAACAACGTCACCATCGGCGATAACACCACCATCGACCTTGCTGGTGACACTAAGCTTCCAAAGGGAACCACCTTTACAATCGGCACTCCCAGCCACCCCGAGAACTGGAATTACTCAATCAACCCGGTCACTGGACTCATCACTGTCTCCCCGGCAGTGAACCTCGGCGAAGGCTCCTGGGCAACCACCACAGTTGTGGTCACCTACCCCGACAAATCTACCGACATCATCAAGGTGAAGTTCGTAGCCAAGAAGAAGGACGAACCCACGTCAAAGCCGACCTCCGAACCGATGCCTGACCCCAGGCCCGCCCCAACGACGTCGAACAACTCGAGCGACAAAAATGGCTCGAGCTCCTCAAGCGAGAATGGGGAGCTGACTCCGAGTGCGATCGCAGGAATTGTGATCGGCATCCTTGCGCTTCTCGGACTTGGCGCAGGTGGTTACAACTGGGCCCACTCGCAGGGACTCATCTAGGGCTATCCACCTCAAACTAAATAAAACTGGGCACGAGATTCACCCTCGCGTCCAGTTTTATTTTTTAAAGCTTCCTAGATTTTTCAGCGTCGCATTAAAACAACGCGCTAGCCATCTTCCTCCGAGCATCATCCACTTCCGGCGAGCCCTCAAAGGCCGAGAATAGCTCAATGAGCCTCTTCTTCACGGTCTCTTTATCGTCACCGAAATTGGTCATCAGTTGCCCCAGAAGACGGGAAAACGCGGCCGAAAGATCGCCACCAGCCGCCTCTGCATCCGCCTGAATGAGCTCAGCATCCAAGCCAGTTGCCGCATCAACTTGAGCCTCCGCAACCCTGTGGATGAGGTGCGTACGCGCAAGACCTGATTTGGCTTCCTTGTTGCCAGGCTCCTCTTTGAGGATCTTTTGGAAAGCCGCCTCAGCCTCTGCCACATTTCCTGATTCCAGGAGAGCGTTGGCGTTATCAATGCGCGGATCGGAGGGCTTCTCCTCTCCTGGCGCAATCTGCGACACAAGCTGTTCTAGCACCTGACGCGGTTGTCCGCCCTGGAAGGAGCCGGCGGGGCGTCCGCCGATGAAAGCAACGACGGTGGGGATAGCCTGCACGCCCAAGGCACCGGCAACCTCTGGGGTCGCATCAGCGTCGACGTAGGCGTAGGTGAAGCCGTCGTTGTGCAGCTCGTTGAAGTTCTTCCGCATCTCGTCCGATTCGGGCGAGCGACTAGATCCCACCTGGAGGATCACCGGCTTTTCTTGGGACGAGACCAGCACCTGCTGCACGTTAGCCGCGGTAACCAGTACCTCGTGAGCACCGCCTCCCTGCGACGGCTGAGGGTCCTTCTTCAGCGAGCTGAGGTCAAAAACTCCTGCCACTTAGTTCAACTCCTTCATTGCCTTTTCCATATCCTCAACCTTGCCTGTGAGACGGTTATTCCACCCCGGACGGATGTCGGCCTTTATAACGAGGGATGCCCGCGGACTCACCTCCAACACCGCATCTGTGGCACGTTTCACAACGTCCATAACTTCGTCCCACTCCCCCTCAATGAGGGTGAACATGGCGTTGGTCTCATTGGGCAGGCCAGAATCTCGGACAATTTTAACGGCGCGCGCTACCGCTTCGGACATTTCCTCGGAAACGGGCGCGACTGAGAAAGCAATCATCATAGTTTCCAGAGTAGACTAAAAGCCATGAGTAACGATGTTTCTGGGATCGAAATCCCCCACGAGTATGTAACTTGTCTCGACCACGTTGGCATCGCTGTGCCGGACCTCGACGAGGCTATCGAGCACTACCGCAGCGTCTACGGCTGGGTCTGCCACCATGTTGAGAAGAACGAAGAGCAGGGCGTCGCCGAGGCCATGATCGGCCCGAAGAACATCTCTGAAAAAGAAGGAATGATTCAGCTTCTCGCTCCGCTGTCCCCCGACTCCACCATCGGCAAGTTCCTGGATAAGAAGGGCCCCGGCATCCAGCAGATGTGCCTCCGTGTCAACAACCTTGATGCTCTTACCGAGCACATCAAGGCTCAGGGCATGCGCGTCCTCTACCCCGAGGCCAAGATCGGAACCGGTGGAGCACGCATCAACTTCGTTCACCCAAAGGATGCAGGTGGTGTTCTCCTCGAGCTCACCGAGCCGAAGAAGTAACTAGAACCGCATGGGGAGCCCTTCGGGGCTCCTTTTTGTTTGCAGCTTCTGCCCCGGCCGGCAGCCGCATCCCCGGTAGCCGTTGAAAAAGGACCCCGTTTGCTGGTTCCAATTCCACTCTCCCCGGGCCGTGCCAGGAAACCTGGTGGACGGGTACACCGAACGTCGAAAAGCCGGAGGACAGTTCGAGTTCACCGCAGGCCATCAGGAGGAAAAAACATCCCAACAATGGCGGTGCCAGTGACGGCGATCATCGCCGTCCCGATCGGCATACCACGCCACTACATGGGCGACACCCGGTGGAATATTTTGATGACACCCGGGACAGATGTAAAACTTCGTAGCACGGGCAGAGCCGAACGGACGGACCTTATATTGGACACCGTGCACGTCCACGGTTGAGGTGGGAACAAAGCTCGAACCATCTGGAGGAAGCTGCCTCATTGGGCGGGAAGCGCGCCGGTTTTTCCTTCCCACAGTCTGCCTCCTTCTAGAAAAGGGTGAGTTTGTCTGACGGAATTCCACGCATCGCCTGGTAGTCCAGGATAACGCAGCGAAAACCGCGATCCTCAGCGAGAGTACGGGCCTGCGGCTTTATCTGCTGGGCGGCGAAAACCCCGTGAACGGGGCTCAAAAGGTCATCTCTGTTGAGCAGATCCACATATCGGGTCAGTTGCTCCACCCCATCGATTCCGCCCCGCCGCTTCACTTCCACGGCTACAGTTTCCCCGTCCGCATCCTTGCACAAGAGATCCACGGGGCCGATTGGTGTTGGGTACTCACGCCGGACAAGGCTAAATCCTTCACCGAGCGTCTCTACATGCTCTGCGAGAAGCTGCTGGAGGTGGGCTTCCACGCCGTCCTTCTCAAGCCCCGGGTCAACGCCCAAGTCACGAGAAATGTCCTCGTAGACTTCATGCAAGGTAATTCGGAGCTGCTCGCCTTTTTTGGACTCGACTACCCACAGTTTTTCCCCCGTATCCTCCCCCTCTTCGGAGGCGATGTCCATCTCCTGCAGGCTGCAGGGCGGACTCATCCAGTTCAACGGCTTATACGCTCGGTCATCGGCGTGAACAGAAACCGAACCATCGTTCTTCACAATGACGAGGCGGTCAGCGGGTTCCAAATGGCTTTCCAGCCGGCCGACGTAATCGACTGTGCAATGAGTAAGAATAAGGCGCATTCTTACAAGGTTACCTACTGCGCGCGTCGGGAAATGAATCGCCTGAAACCGGCCTTGTCCACGCTCTGTTGACGCCGGGAAGGAGCGGACTCTAACCAGGACGTAAACGCCATCTCCTCGCTTCGATCGAGGCGCATCTCCAGCTTCATTCGCTCGCTCTGGATAACGTAGATGTCGTTCTTCTTGTCAAGGATGTCGATGGTCACTCGGTTCAGCGAAATATACGGTTCAGATGTGAAAGAGGGAAAAACAAAAATTCCGGCGGTGTCATCCACGTACCTGATCCGCCCTGAGCGGAAATTCGTGTCTGTACCAACGCGCCGGAATCCTACTTGCTGACCAATTCGGTTGTGACGTAGCCACAGCAGAAAGAGAATCACGATCACGAACACACACATGATTGCCATCATTTGATTCTCACTTTCGCTTAGACATCGGAATAAGCTGCGGATCCCTATGAAATCGAAGGCGCACTGTATGCACGCCAATCAGCATAAGCAGTTTTTAATTAAAAACTTGAGCCCTTTCTAGATACTGTAGCGCACCTGGGAAGTTTTGGGAAACGCGCAGAAAGAATCCTTAGAAAGGAAGTGAGCGAAGCGTGAAAACCGCATAATTTCGGACTCCGGATCATTGACCATGTACGGGGAGCATCCACCATCCCTGGATATCGCGACTGCTCCTAACATGCAAAAAGACCCCGCAAAGCGGGGTCTTTGTGCACGTTGGGTTAGATACCCTTGTTCTTGCGTTGGATCGCCTTCACGCGTGCCTCAGCGAGGTTCTTTGTTTCCTCATCCTCGGCGCTTTCTAGCTCGCGCGTAGCCTCCGACTCATCAATGTCGTCGGCCCATTGAGCGTAGTCAGCCAGCACGATCACACCTTTGGCTGTAACCGACAAGAACCCACCCTTGACGGCCGCGACCAGCTTCTCACCATCAACTGGCTTGATGGTGACAACACCGTTTTCCACGAGCTGTCCGAGAATTGGTTCGTGACCGGGCAGGATGCCAATCTCACCTTCGGTGGTCTGTGCGGTAACAATCGAGGCCTCTCCAGACCACAACTTTCCCTCAACAGCGACCAAGTCCGTGGTGATACTAGCCATTGTTCTCGCTCATCTTCTTGTAGTTAGCCTCGACATCGTCCAGACCACCAATACCGTTGAACGCCTGCTCCGGGTAAGCATCGAACTCACCGTCACAGATACGCTCGAACGCATCGATGGTCTCTTCCAGCGGCACGTAGGAGCCGGGGTTGCCGGTGAACTTCTCAGCAACGAAGAAGTTCTGGCCGAGGAAGCGCTCGATACGACGTGCACGCTGCACGGTGATCTTGTCTTCCTCACCGAGTTCGTCCATACCGAGGATGGCGATGATGTCCTGCAGTTCCTTGTTCTTCTGCAGAATACCGATAACGCGCTGAGCAACGTTGTAGTGGCGCTCACCGACGATCGACGGCTCGAGTATGCGAGAGGTCGAGGTCAGCGGGTTCACTGCGGGGTAAATACCCTTCGAGGCAATACCACGGTCGAGCTCGGTGGTTGCATCCAAGTGGGCGAAGGTCGTCGCAGGAGCCGGGTCCGTGTAGTCATCGGCAGGCACGTACACGGCCTGCAGAGACGTAATGGAACGGCCCTTGGTGGACGTAATGCGCTCCTGCAGGATACCCATCTCGTCGGCCAGTGTCGGCTGGTAGCCCACGGCGGACGGCATACGGCCGAGCAGCGTGGACACCTCAGAACCGGCCTGAGTGAAACGGAAGATGTTATCGATGAACAGAAGCACGTCCTGGTGCTGAACATCGCGGAAGTATTCCGCCATGGTCAGGCCCGACAGAGCCACACGCATACGAACTCCCGGCGGCTCGTCCATCTGGCCGAACACGAGGGCCGTATCCTGCAGCACGCCCATCTCTTCCATCTCAAGGAAGAGGTCTGTGCCCTCACGGGTGCGCTCACCGACGCCGGAGAATACCGACGTACCGGAGAACTCACGAGCGATACGGGTAATCATCTCCTGGATGAGCACTGTCTTACCCACACCAGCACCGCCGAACAGGCCGATCTTGCCGCCCTTCACGTACGGGGTGAGAAGGTCAATCACCTTAATGCCGGTCTCGAGGATCTCGGTCTTGCCCTCCAACTCGGAGAACGGCGGCGGGTCGCGGTGGATACCCCACTGCTCACCGTCGCGGCCGAGACCGGGCTCATCGAGGCAGTCACCAAGGGCGTTGAAAACGTGGCCCTTAACGACATCGCCAACCGGAACCTTGATCGGGCCACCGGTGTCTTTCACTTCCGCGCCACGAATGAGGCCATCCGTCGGCGCCATGGCAATGGTGCGCACGAGGTTATCGCCCAGGTGCTGCGCCACCTCCAAAGTAATGGTCTTAGCAACGGCTTCGAGGGTCACGTCGACCTTCAAAGCGTTGTAGATAGCAGGTAGCTCACCGTGGGCAAATTCCACGTCGACGACCGCGCCGATAACGCGGACGACGCGGCCGGTCCCGGCCGGTGCCTGCTTTTTCAGAGCTGTGCTCATAATCTAGTCACTTTCTCCGCTATCGGCGAGCGCGCCTGCGCCACCGACGATCTCTGTAATTTCCTGTGTAATCTGCGCCTGGCGGGCCTGGTTAGCTTCGCGGGACAGCGTTTTAACCAGGTCTGTCGCGTTATCCGATGCCGCCTTCATAGCGGTACGGCGGGACGCGGACTCCGATGCAGCGGACTCCAGATACATGGAGAACAGTGTCCTCGACACGTACTTCGGGAGAAGAGCACCCAGCAGGGTGTCTGCATCTGGCTCGAACTCGTAGTCTGCGACGAAGGTGGACTGAGAATCGGAAACGATGTCCTCACCCAGCTCCATCTCTTCTTCTTTGACTTCGGTCTCCACCGGCAACAACTGCAACGCAGTGGCTGTCTGGCTGAGCATGGACTTGAACTCGGTGTAAATCACGTGCACTTCGTCGAAGCCCTGAACCGGTTCACCCTCGGGTCCGGTGAGGCCTTCGCGCCACTTGGCGGTGCCTTCCGATCCCGCCATGAACCCGTCAATCAGGTGACGGCGAACGTTGTGCGTGATCTTGTAGGTGGGCTCCTGTGAGAAGCCCGTCCACTTTCCTGCGAGTTCCTCGCCACGGAAGGTGTAGTAACCTACACCCTTGCTTCCCGTGACGTAAAGGGCGACCTCTAGTCCACGTTCTTCCAGAAGGTTGCGCAGCTCGGTTGCTTTCTTAAACACGTTGTGGTTGTAGCCACCAGCCATGCCACGGTCGCTGGAAATCACGAGAAGAGCAGCCCTCTTGGGGTTGGCCTTCTTGCTCAGGAGCGGGTGGTCAAGCGATGAGGCCGATGCCAGTTCTGAGATCACGCGGGTGATCTCTGTGGCATACGGGCTCGCTGCCGCCGTCCGCTGCTGTGCCTTCGTGATCCGCGAGGTGGCGATCAGTTCCTGGGCCTTGGTGATCTTCTTGGTAGAGTTCACCGACTTAATACGGCTTTTAAGTTCGCGCATATTAGCCATCTGTCCAGTCGCCTCCTTTCTGTCTTAAAGAACCTTGTGTGAAGATTTACTCGCCCTGCTTCGCCGTCTTGCGTGAAACAGTGATGGTGTTCTTCTTCAGTTCTTCTTCCTTCAAGGGGTCGACAGGAGCCTCGTTGATCACCGGCGTGCCGTCGGTGGTCTGGAACTGGCGCTTGAAGTCCGTAGTCTTTGTAACCAGCGCCTGCTGCGAGTCGTCCGACAGCGGAACGCCGCCGTCGATCTGCTCGTACACATCGCTGGCGTTCTGATGCAGGTACTCCAGCATCTCAGCCTCGAAGCGGCGGATATCCTCAACGGGAACGTCGTCGAGGTGGCCGTTGGATGCGAGCCAAATGGAAACCATCTGGTCCTCAACGGCCATCGGGTTGTTCTCCTTCTGCTTCAGCAACTCAACCAGGCGCTCACCACGGGCTAGCTGCTTCTTGGAAGCGGCATCCAGGTCGGAAGCGAACGCAGCGAACGCCTCCAGGTCGCGGTAGGCGGCAAGGTCAAGACGGAGGTTACCGGAAACCTTCTTCATACCCTTGGTCTGTGCAGCACCACCCACACGGGAGACGGACACACCGACGTTCACAGCCGGGCGCACGCCCTGGTTGAAGAGGTCGGACTCAAGGAAGACCTGGCCATCCGTAATCGAAATGACGTTGGTCGGAATGAAGGCGGACACGTCGTTGGCCTTCGTCTCGATAATCGGCAGAGCCGTCATCGAGCCGGCACCCATGTCATCGGAGAGCTTTGCAGCACGCTCCAGCAAACGAGAGTGGAGGTAGAACACGTCGCCGGGGTAAGCCTCACGGCCCGGCGGGCGACGCAGCAGCAGGGAAATAGCGCGGTAGGCTTCAGCCTGCTTAGTCAGATCATCGTAGATGATGAGGACGTGGTTACCCTTGTACATCCAGTGCTGGCCGAGGGCCGCACCGGAGAAGGGGGCGAGCCACTTGAAACCGGCGGAGTCAGATGCCGGAGCAGCCACGATCGTGGTGTACTCCAGGGCACCATGCTCTTCCAGCGTGCGACGCACGCCGGCGATCGTGGACCCCTTCTGGCCAATAGCGACGTAGATGCAACGGACCTGCTTGGTCTTGTCGCCCGACTCCCAGTTGGCCTTCTGGTTCAAGATGGTATCGATGCAGATCGCGGTCTTACCGGTTTTGCGGTCACCAATGATCAGCTGACGCTGACCACGGCCGATCGGGGTCATCGCATCGATTGCTTTCATACCAGTCTGCAGTGGTTCTTCCACTGGCTGGCGCTGCAGCACGGACGGTGCCTGCAGCTCGAGTGCGCGGTTTTCTTCCGCCTCGATATCGCCCAGGGCATCAATCGGCTGCCCCAGGGGGTTAATAACGCGACCGAGGAATTTGTCCCCGACCGGGATGGAGAGAACCTCTCCGGTCCTCTTGACTTCGTCGCCTTCCTTCAAGATCTCGAAGTCGCCCAAGATCACAACGCCGATGGAATCGGTATCGAGGTTCTGGGCAACGCCGATGACGCCATTCGGGAACTCCAGCAGCTCGTTCGACATAACAGAAGGTAGTCCAGATACCTGGGCAATGCCGTCTGCAGCCGAAATAATCTGCCCGACCTCCTCGCGGGTCGCACCCGGCGAGTAGCTCGAAGTGTAGTTCTCAATCGCGCTACGGATCTCATCGGAGGAGATCGTCAGCTCCGCCATGTTCTTCCTGCTCTCGTAGTAGCTTCCAGCAAAATTTATTATCGATTCTCTAATTAGCCGAGGTTCACGCGCAGACGACGCAGTTTACCTGCTGTGCTGCCGTCGATGACTTCGTCACCGACGCGAATGACCATGCCGCCGAGGAGGCTGGTGTCAACCTCGGTGTGAATGGACATCTCGTGACCGTAAATGCGGGCTAGCTTCTCGGCCAGCGCGTCGCGCTGCTCCGGGGAAAGCTCGCGGGCGGTTTCGACGCGGGCGATATTCTTTCCGCGCATCTCCGCTGCCTGCTCCGCAAGTGACCTGCAATCCGTGATGGGATCCTTCTCAATCCGCCCGATGACCTGAAGCACAAGTGCTTCGGTGGTGTGCGTGACCTTACCGTAGAGCACGTTTGCGAGAAGTTCGCGACGCTTTGCGGGTTCGGTCTTCTTGTCGCCTACCAGGCGGGTAAGTTCAGGATTATCACGGAGAATGCGGCTTAGCCTAAACAGCTCGTCTTCCACCTGGACCAGGTTGCCCTCTGCCTCTGCCCCGATAAACAGGGCGCGACGGCCAAGAAGGATGAGTCCTTGACGGAACTCTCGTGCTGTCGACCACGTCTGTCCGACTGCATCGAGCAGGACAGCAAGCGTGGATTCAGAGACCTTGTCATCCAACAGGTTCCGCGCCAGTCCCTGGCGAGCCTCTGCCGAGGTGGCGGAGTTAGCCAGGGCTACGCGAAGCGTGCGGTTATCATCAAGGCTCTCAACGACATCGAAAAGTTCCGTACCGGTTTGTGCGGCGCGCGCGACCAGCTGACCGCCCTGCTCAAGGTGGCCCTTGAGCGACTCGGTGACCGTAGTCAGCGCCTCGCGGCTAGCTGCGTGCATACCGCTCACTTCCTTACTGTGGATACGTCATCGAGGTCTGCAAGGAACTTGTCGATCGTGCCAGAGCGAGTCAGATCATCGGACAGCTGCTGTCCGAGGAGACGCTCGGCAAGGTCAACAGAGTTGCGCCCCATATCGCGGCGCAGCTCGGAGACAACCTGCTCGCGCTGAGCGGCAAGCTGCTTCTCCCCTGCTTCGATGATGCGGTTGGACTCTTCGGCTGCCTGCGCACGCATTTCCGCCTTGATCTGCTCACCGCGTTCGCGAGCCTCTTCACGGATCTGCTGTGCCTCGGCACGGGCCTCAGCCAGTTGACTGTTGTACTTCTCCAGCGCCTGCTTTGCTTCGGCCTGTGCGGCCTCCGCGCGTTGGATACCACCCTTGATCAAATCCTCGCGCTCCGATAGGACTTCCTGGAACTTCGGGAGTACAAACTTCCAGAATACGAAGAGGATTACCAGGAACGCGACGAGAGACCAGAAGATGTCATACGGCGCCGGCAGGAGGACACTGATCGAATCCGTCAGGGGCAGGTGCGAACCTGGGTCCCCGGCGGACGGTGCCTCCGCTGCGAGATATAAAACGTTCTTCATGGTGTTGCGTAACCTTCTGTTCTACTAGAACAGGAAGCCTGCAACGAGGCCGATGAGGGCCAGGGCCTCGGTGAACGCGATACCGAGGAACATCGTGGTGCGGAGCTGGCCGGCCATCTCAGGCTGACGTGCCATAGCTTCCACGGTCTTACCAACGAGGATGCCGATGCCGAGGCCAGGTCCAAGCGTTGCCAGGCCGTAGCCGATGGTGGCGAGAACACCGAGATCCAGAGCACCTGCGCCTTGTGCAAGAAGCAATTCGTTCATTGTGGGTATGTCCCTTTCTTAATGTGCTGGACGCATTTTCGTTCCTTGCGCCCAGCGGAAATTGTGTAATTTACAGGGTGTCGTATTCAGTTAAAACCGTTTTAGTGTTCGTCCGCATGCAGCGACAGTTCGATGTACACGGCCGTCAGCAGGGCGAAGATGTACGCCTGCAGGAAGATGACCAGGAGCTCGAACAGCGTGAATGCGACCGCGGCAATCAGCGTCAGTCCAGAAACAGCCATCCACCCGTTGAACTGCCAGAAGAAGAAGTTGGTCGCGCTAAACAGCAGGACCAAGATCAGGTGGCCCGACAGCATGTTGGCCATAAGACGAATGGCCAGCGTCGCGGGGCGGAGGATGAAGGTGGAGAAGAATTCGATCGGCACCACGAGGATGTGGAGGAACCACGGGATGTTCGGCACCACGACGGAACTCTTCAGGAATCTGAAGAAGCCGTAGCGCTTTGCACCTGCGTAGATCATGGCAATGTAGCCCATCAACGCCATCACCAGCGGCATACCGATGCGCGCGTTAGGTGAAATGTTGAGGAACGGAATTACCGACGGAAGGTTCATGAAGAGAGCCAGCATGAAAATGGTCGTGATGAGCGGCAGGAACCGCCGACCTTCCTTCTTGCCGAGGATATCTTCTGCGATGTGAATTCTGACGAAGTCAAGAAGCATTTCTGCCATTGACTGGAACTTGCCCGGAACCTTCTTCGGGTTCCGCATAGCAAGGACGAAGAAAACGATGATCGCGACCACACAAAGCAGTCGGACAAACATCAGACGGTCTAGTGCGAACAGGCCTCCGGCGAAATCGGACAACCATAGATTGTGAGAGTCGCCGTTGCCATCTACGAAACCCGGGAAAAATTCATGAAACAAGTCCGGGGCGTGAAACTCGCCCTTCATGGACAAATATGTAACGCTCAGCGTTCTCTCCCGTGTTCATTTACCGCTGTGAGGCAAGCGGTGCGATGGACGTCTGAATTATTACTTCAGCTACTGCGGATTCCAACGCACATCGGCACAGCAACTGAAAGGTATTGCTACCTTTTGAGTACTTTATCAGTGCTGTGATTTTTCGTATGTTTGCCTACCCCCAAATTGACCCCGTTGGGGTTTAAGTCACGAAACAGTGGTGGTTCTAGAACTAAGGATTCCCCAGCTTTCCGCTGCCAAAACAACAATTAGCGCGAGAACAACTGTGAGAAATAGCGCACTGTGGCTGTAAAACGTGAGATCTTTAATAAATGCCAAAATCACGATGAGAGCGATGAGCTTCACCAGCCACCCACCGAGTACCACCGCGGCGGTCGTTGTGGGCGAGGAATGGGCCGTCGACAAGCTCAGAGCAACGGTGATGAGGATAAAACCGCCACCGATAGCGGCTCCGATGAGTGCTCCGTAAAAGCCAGGTTCACCGGCCACGTACCACCATCCGGCGAGAGAGGCGATGGCGACAACAAGGAGTGCTATCCCACCGAAACGAAGTGCCCGGCGCAGGGGGTGTGCTTGGTCTGTAAAGGAGCCCTTCTCCACATAAGGAGTTGCACCTGCTTGTTGGCTCAATTGCTGGTTTCGTGAAATATGGCTGTCTTGGCTGTCTTTAGTCACAGCTCAAAAGTGTAACCCAGCCGGGCGCACGGTGTACCAGACGGCAAACGCAATGGCGACAGCCAGCATGATAAGCGCCCAGGACGGCGGGAAAATGGTGAAGCCAACAGCACCGAAGGCAACGACCCCCACCCAGGTGTAGAGCACCAGCACCACCTGTTTCTGACTGTGCCCCATCCGCAGAAGACGATGATGGAGGTGCTTTCGATCCGCTGTAAAGGGTGACTGTCCCCGCGCCAGCCTGCGCGTCACCGCCATAATGAGGTCCAACATCGGGATGAAAACGCTGGCGAGAACGACAAAAATCGGACTCATAGCGGCGATGAAATCGGCGGTGCCGTACAGGCTCATGTTGATCTTGCCCGATGCAGATGTCGAGGCTGCAGCAAGCAGCAAACCAATGAACATCGCACCCGTGTCCCCCATAAAGATTCTGGACGGTGCGAAGTTGTGTGGCAGGAAGCCCGCACACATACCGACGAGCCCGGCGGCGATAATCGCCGGCGGGTAGGCGGCGACAGCACCACCCTGGTCATGCAGGATGGACAGTGCGAAGGCGAGGGTGGCCAGCCCGGAGATCATCCCCACGCCCGACGCCAACCCGTCGATGCCGTCGATAAAATTGATCGCATTCATGAGCGCGACGGCGAAGACCGTGGTGAGAATGGTCGATTGCGCCCCGTCCAAAATGAGCGTCGTTCCATCACCGATGGGTAGGTACAGGATGGACCACCGGAGCCCCATGAGACTCATGGCTAGCGCCGCCGCCACCTGGCCGACGAGTTTGCTCAATGCGTCGAGTTCGTAGAGGTCATCAATGACGCCGACGAACACGATGATCGCGGAGGCCACGAGGATTGCGTCCATCTCCGGGGTGATGGGGCGGAAACCGCGCGTTAGCGCCGGCAGTTGTTGAGCCAGGTAAACGGCGATGAGGAAGCCCGTGAACATGGCGAGCCCACCCAGCTGTGGTTTACGCACCGTGTGGACATCGCGCTCGCGAATTTCGGACAGGTGCCCGGAGCGAATCACCAGTGAGCGAACAATCCCCGTTGTGAGGTAGGTGAACACGAGGGCAGTCAGAAGGACCACTCCGAGCTCTCGAAGCGGTACGCCTACGCCTGCTGTTCCCACTCGTCTCCTATTCGTTGTTCCTTGGCACCGTGTAAGGCACCGTGTCACCTGCCACAGTGGCAGTTCCACTGTGGCACTGTGTCACTGTGCTGCCTTGTGTGGGCTTTATCCTAGCCCCTCCACGCCCGGTCACCGCGCATCTCGCCCGGTGTTTCCGCTTATCGACGCGCCTTCGTACCGTTTCTACGCACTGCTCGCGCCCTCCACATTCCTGTTGGCGCGAATCGGGATGCACAAAAAGCAATCGGTGACCTCAGCGACTTGGCTGTCAGCAGCGACTCAAGCGTCCATGCCTCATTCAACCGTCGCACGTCGCCACATGTATTTATGCTTGCGCCTTGAGGACCTCAAAGATCTTCTCGCTGGGAATAGCTCCCTCACGCAGGATCGTCGGGGTTGCCTGGGTGAGGTCGATGATGGTCGACGGGGTGCCAATCTCAGCCTGTCCGCCTTCGAGGTATACACTCACCGAATTGCCGAGCTGTTCCTCGGCCTCCCGTGCGTTCAACGCCGGTGGCTGCCCGGAGATATTGGCTGATGAAACTGCCATGGGGCCGGTCTTCTGCAGGAGCTCAATGGCGAGTTTCTGCAAAGGCATGCGCAGCATCACAGAGCCATTGGTATCCCCCAGGTTCCAAGTCAAACTCGGTGCCTGTGGGACAACGATAGACAACCCACCTGGCCAGAACGCCTCGATGAGAACATTCATCTGGCGGGTGTAGTCCCGCGACAGACCGCGCACGGTGTCCCAGCTGCCAACGAGCACCGGCACGGGCATGTCGGGGCCGCGATGCTTGGCCTGCAGGAGTTTATTCACTGCTTCGGGGTTAAATGCGTTGCAACCGATTCCGTACACCGTATCCGTGGGGATAACAACGAGACGTCCAGCCTCCACCGCGTCGGCAGCTGAGTTGAGTCCTACTTCCCGCGTCTTTTCATCCAGACAGTTAAACGTACGCGACACGTGCCGCACCCCTTTTTCTATAGCTTGCGGTTGATTTCAAGTAACACCGCCATATGTTACCCCGCCACCAATCCCTCCATGCGCTCCTGCCACCATCCGCTCCTCCCGCCGTCTTCACCTCCCACTGCCCTCCCTTCCCGCCGTCTTTCCCCCTCAGACCATTGCCCCTCTCCTCACCCATCGTCCGGAAAACACAATCACAGAGGATGCAGGTCATCAAACCCAGAAAGCCCCCTTTGAGAGCACCTGCTGGTAGGAATTATCCTTCGTGGAGCTCTTGTTTTTCCAGGCGGGTGCTTTCGGGTGCACCTGAAGCCGACTCCAATTTGGTACCGGGGATGAACCTACGATACGGTTCAATCTAACATTCCATTGATTTTTGATGTTAACGAAGGAGAACGCCCCGTGCGCCATCGTCTTCTAGCAACCATTGCCACTGCAACCCTCGGCTTTTCACTGGCTGCGTGTGGTAACGGCTCTTCCGATCAGGCTGCCCCCACGACGCAGGACAGTGCGTCCACCACGCATGCCGTCACCATCGACAACTGTGGGTTCGAGACGACAGTTCAAGCGCCAGTCCAGCGCGCGACGACGATGGAACAGGGCTCCACAGACACGCTGCTGCTCCTGGGTGCCAAGGACCAGATCGCCGGATACAGCCACCAAAAAGACGCACCACCAGCGGGTTATTCCTTGGACGGGCTGACAGAGCTCTCCCCCTCCGTGGCCAACTCCGAACAGCTCCGCAATGCGGACACGGACATGATCGTCAGTCCCTTCAAGGAAAGCTGGACAGCCGATGCCGCAGGTGCCCGCGAAGAGTGGCAGAGGCTTGGTGTGGGAACGTACAACTCCAACTCCGAGTGTCCCACCTACGGCGACAATAAGGGTAAGACCAGTTTCGAACTGATCCAGAAAGATCTCACAGACTTGGGCAAAATCTTCGGCCGCGAAGAAGAAGCCAAGGAGCTCATCGCGACCCAGAACGAGGCGCTTGACAAAGCCGTGAAAGCCCCAGAAGGCACAACATTCATGCTCCTGTACTCCTCTGTCGGCGGCTCCCCCTACGTTGCAGGTGGCCCGTCGATTGTGACGGAGATGGGCGAGCACTCAGGGATGACCAACGTGTTTGCCAATCTCAACGAGGAGTGGCCGCAGGTTTCCTGGGAGGCCGTCGCAGAGGCCGACCCCGATGTCATCATCCTCGCCGATCTTCCCAAGCGCGGCGAACCCGGCGACAAGTGGCAAGAAAAGGTGCAAGACCTCGAAAACACCCCGGGAACGAAGGAGATGAAGGCTGTCAAAAACGGTGCCTACGTCGTTGTTCCTGGAGTTGCAACCTCCGCTTCTGCTCGTTCCCACGAAGTCATCGAGGCAATCTCTGCTGCTCTAGATGGCGATCTCGGTACGAAACTGGCCAAGTAGTGTCATCCGTCAAACAATCGAAGTCCCACAAAACACACCACGGCACGACTGGAAAAACGGTTGGCGTGGTGGTTGTGGGGCTGATCGTTCTCGCCGTCGCGATGATTGCATCGCTGACCGTCGGCTCAAGTTCAATGAGCTTCGGGGAGCTGCGCGCGTTTATTGACCCAGCGCTGCCAACCCCGTCTCCTCTCCGGACATCGATCCTCACCGAGCTTCGCATCCCGCGCATCCTCATGGCTGCCTTTGTCGGGGCGATTCTCGCCGTCTGCGGTGTCGTCATGCAGGCCATCACGCACAACGACCTTGCGGAACCCTACTTGCTCGGCATCTCCTCGGGCGCCTCCACTGGGGCCGTCGTCGCAATCCTCTTCTCAACGTGGCAGTACGGGATTATCGTCGGCGCGGCAATCGGTGCGTTGGCCTCCTTCTTCATGCTCATCCTGCTATTGCAGAAGAGCGCTGCGGATGCCACGCGGGTTGTGCTCACAGGTGTCCTCATTGGTTTCCTCTTCCAATCACTGACGTCCCTCATCGTCACGGCGAGCGGAAACGCCGAGTCCACGCGAGGAATCATGTTTTGGCTCCTCGGAGTCTTAAGTGCCGCACGTTGGCATACGTTCTGGGCTGTGGCGATCATCGGCACATTGGGGATTATCCTGCTCTGGTCTCTATCACGATATCTCGATGCACTGTCCCTCGGTGATGCCACAGCCCAGACGATGGGGATCCCTGTCGTTGCGCTTCGCTACACGGTGCTCATCGCTGTATCGCTCATGACAGCCGCTACCGTTGCTTCCGTCGGCGCGATCGGCTTCGTCGGCCTTATCGTCCCGCACGCTATCCGAATGCTCAACGGCCCCCGCCACGTCACCCTCATCCCCCTCTCAGCGCTGCTCGGGGCAATTTCCCTCGTCGTCGCCGACGCGATTGCCCGCGCACTATTTGCGCCACAGGAACTTCCCGTCGGAGTCATCACAGCGCTCATCGGCGTTCCCGCCTTCTTCGTCATCCTGAGGAGGAAGCGCTAATGCTGGAAGTATCCAATCTCCGCGCCGGTTTCGGCGAGCACACCGTACTTTCGGGAGTGTCTTTCACCGCAGAAGCCCCCACCATCGTCGGTCTGGTTGGTCCGAATGGTTCTGGGAAGTCCACCCTACTCAAGTCACTCGCCGGTGTGCACCACTTCGATGGTTCGGTGCTTTTCGACGGCAAACCGCTCACCTCTTACCGCATAAACGAACGCGTTCACCACCTTTCCTACGTCGCACAGCACTCAGGAGCTGCCATCCCCCTCACCGTCCGAGAGGTTGTGCAGTTGGGATGCTCGGCCGGTCGCGGCCCATTCTCCCAAACTCAAGCAGGCGACGAAGAGCGGATCACCCGGGCGTTACATCACTCGGCACTGGAGGATCTGGCCGATGCCAGGCTCAGTGAGCTCTCCGGTGGCCAGGTGCAACGCGCGATGGTGGCCCGCGCGATGGCCCAGCAGGCCTCCACCATGCTTCTCGACGAGCCGACAAACCACCTGGACCTGCATCACCAGTACCGCCTCATGGATCTGCTGTCGCACATCTCCACGCAGCACAATACGGTGATCATCCTGGCTATACACGATCTGGCACTAGCAGCCCGCTACTGCGACCGTCTCCTGCTCATTAACGGTGGGACGGTGGAAAACGACGGCCCCCCGCTCGAGGTCCTCACTGCGGACGTACTTGCTCGAGTATTCCGGGTAAACGGCTCGCTTACGCGTAGTAGCGGTGGCGTTCCTTCGCTTGTGATCGACGGTGCAATTGGCTCACAAGATACTCTTTCCGGTTAAACTACCTGCAGGAGGTAATTGTGTCTCACGAAGTTGACATCGACAGTTGGGCCGGCACGTTTAAGATCCTCGGCGACCCGACACGGCTCGCTCTACTCGCAGCCATCCACTACGCCGGCCAGAACACTCTGACTGTCAGCGAGCTTGCCGAGGAAACTGGACTCAGGGTAGCAACAGCTTCGGCGGCCTTGAGGGCGATGGAAAACAACGGAACGGTTAAGTCGCAGCGCGATGGCCGACGAATTTACTACGGGATTGCTAACGACGACGTTCATGAGCTGCTTCACTGGATCGGTTCTGGCCACAAGGTCTCGGACGATTAGTCAACCACCGCCAGCAATGTAGTTCACAACAGGAGCCAAAAGACGGAACCAGCTTTACGCTGCTTCCGTCTTTTCCTTTTTTTGGAGTCGCCACTGGCTTCCTTTGTGCTAGCACTGGCTAGTACCGGTGTAGGTCGCTAATACTGGCGTAGGTTGATTGGTCCCTGTCCCCTCGTCTTGTCCCGGACAACGTTGGCGGCTGCCTGCACAACCCGCATGAGGTCTTCCGTCCAATCACCGACCGCGCGTAGTACGAATCCCGGAACATCGATTTCTGTGACCGATGCCTTGACGCTGCCTTTACCTTCGAGATGCTGCCGGACGGCATTGCGAACGTCCGCGACAACCTCCGGTGACACATGCGGATCGACGCAGATTGCCGTCGAAAAATGCGTGTGCTCCCCGAGGAAAGAAGAGCGTACCGTGGAGAAAACGTCCTTGGTGGGCTCGATCCGAATATTATCGACGAGTACCACCTCCCCGTCAACCTTCACAGCCGTGCGCAGGTGCGCGTTCTTGTATAGGAACTGCCCACCATCTGGCGACCAACCAGGCGTCACAATATCCGAGATGAACAACGATGACTCTTTGTCCATCTCCACCAGGATTTCCTGCCGGTAATCCGCATCGCGGTAGAGGATCAACTGGTCTGGGATGTACTCCATGACCGCATCGCCGTGCAGCGTAAAAGCGATGTTCTGCACAACAAAGTCATTCGGAGTGCGGTACACCTTTGCTGCAGACTGGTCAGTAAATAGGATCGATGCGCCGGCATCCACTTCAACACCGATGCGGTAGGCGTCACCACCGACGTAGCCACCGCCGGGATTGGCAATGGTGTAGTACACCTGCCCGGAATCGTCCAGATAGTGCGGGCGAATAATCTTGAGAGCACCCTGGTGATACTGCTTCGTAGCGATGGATTTTCCACCGCTGACAGAGATTCCGAGATCGAGCTCTCCCATCTCCTGGTGCGGCGGATCATGCCTAAAAACCGGCTTAGACTCGCCCCACATGCTATTTACCACTGGCCTCGAGATCCTGCATAAGCACATCGCGGCGGAGCCACTGAAGCACCTCGTCGAGGCCCTCATCCGTCTTCAGGTTCGTGAGCACAAACGGCTTGTCACCACGGAAGACCTTGGAATCGTCGGTCATCACCTGGAGATCAGCGCCGACATAAGGAGCCAGGTCGGTCTTATTAATGACGAAGAGGTCAGACTTGATCATCCCCTGGCCTGCTTTACGAGGAATCTTCTCCCCCTGGGCGACATCAATGATGTAAATGGAGAAGTCCACTAGTTCAGGCGAGAACGTAGCGGAGAGGTTATCGCCGCCAGACTCAATGAACACGAGCTCCAGGTCTGGGTGCCGATTCAACAATTCCTCGTATGCGGCCTCGTTCATCGACGTATCTTCACGGATGGCGGTATGCGGACAGCCACCCGTCTCCACACCGATGATCCGATCCTCCGGGAGCACGCCGTCGCGTGCGAGAATGCGAGCGTCCTCAGTCGTGTAAATATCGTTCGTGATCGCCGCCATGGAGATTTCACCTTCCAGGGCGCGCGTAATGCGCTCGATCAATTGGGTCTTACCAGAGCCGACCGGTCCACCGACGCCGACTTTTACAACAGACATTTCTAAATTTTCCTTTCATGTTGTGGAACCTCCCCAGAAAAGGAGGCATCCCTCTTGTGCCACTGTGTGGCTTCTCTATTCCCGTTGGTAGGACATGAATCCCGTTGTTAGGACATGAACATGCGCGAGCGCAGGAATTCGTGTTCCATCTGGGCGATTTCCATATCGGGAGCAGCAACACCCAGGTCGTGAACGGTGTGTTCCATCGCTTGTTGGGCAAACTCCGTCACGAGGCCGTAGACCCCAACGAGCAGACGTTGGCCTGCATCCTGGCCAAGGGGAATAGCGCGGATCGCATTTTGGACCATGGACGTGGCTAACTGCATGAGATATGCCTTCGCTGCCGTGTATCCGTCAACTCCGGCAGCAGCCAGAACGAGGCCGAGAGCGATTCCCGGGTTGCCCTTGTACTCTCGAGCACGCAAACCACGGTCGTACTCTTCTACGAGCATGTCATCTGCGTCAACTATTCGCGCGACCTTGCTCATCCGCTTGCCCATGGAACGCATTGCTGCACGTAGCTCCTTGGGAGTCAACGTTGCGTGTAACAAGCGGTCCAGCTGGTTCAGCCGCGCTACCTTCTCATCCCAGCCAATCGTGGAATTGTGCAACTCCACCGCGAAGCGAACCGCGAGGGCATCATTGAAGGTAGCCTGGTACAAATACCCCTTTAACCACTCTGCGAAGGTATCTGCATCATCAACTGCACCGCTTTGGATATATGTTTCCATACCCGCTGAGTGGGCGAACCCGCCCGTAGGCAATGCGGAATCGGTCAAGTGCCAGATGACCAGCTGCGCCCGCTCGCTCGAGCTGGCTTCCTGGGGCTTAGTGGGTGTGCTCTGCATGACGGAAAGCCTTCGGCATGACGTATTGACCGCGCTCGTAGTTTGTTTCCATGTGATCCAGGAAGTGCTCGACAGTGTGGTCGTAGCGCACAACCATGACGGAGCCAGTGAAGCCAGCCTCATCCTCAAAGAACTGGGCCTGGAGGTGACGGTTACCGAGGGAATGTGCGACTGTCAGTGCTTCCTTGATAGAACCGGGTTTGATGACGAGAACGTCCGTTGGATCAATCTTGGCAACGATAAGTGAATCGCCCTCACGCCACAGGATGTCACCATCGTGAAGTTCGCGGAAGTCGGTATCAAAGCGCAGGCCGATTTCGGTCCCCCCTTCTGACGTTACGCGCTGTACTCGCTTCAGCCGGGATTCATTGTCAAACAGCACAGAGTCTATGGATAGCTCTGCAGGTTCAGATACATCGTGGACGTTTCCGAGAATCTCGGTGACGATCATGATAGGCCTTCCTTGTTTTTGAGGAATTGTCAGTTGATATTTGTGATGGCTTTATCCACGTCATTGTTTGCGTTTCAGCCTACGCCACCCTTCGTTTCCATGATCATGGATTGTCCGTCACCACGGGACGATTTTTGGCGAGGAAATCTGGGCACACTTCGCGGATGTGGGCGCACGTGAAAAAGGTTTTACTTATCGCTATCGGGGCGCAGAAAGATGACGGAGGTAGCGTTCATTACTGCTACCTCCGATCTACTTTTACGCGACGTTCGTACGCCTAGAAGAGGAAGTAGCGCTGTGCCATCGACAGCGACTCCGCATACTCAGACGTAATTTCCTTTCCGTCGACCTTCAGCACATAGGTCTCGGGATCCACGGAAATCTCGGGCGTCTCGGAGTTGTGCTTCATGTCGGCCTTGGAAATGTTGCGCATGTTCTTCGCTTCCACGAAGGCACGCTTGGTGTTCAGGGATGCGGGAACACCAGCCTCAATGGCTGCCGTCGGGAGGAAGGTCACGCTCGTGCGGCTAGCAGCATCACCGTAGGCACCGAAGGAGTAACGCATCGTTCGCGGCTGAGGCGTCGGAATAGAAGCGTTAGAATCACCCATTTCGGAGCGAGCAATGTAGCCAGACTTCAGCACGATGAGCGGCTTCACACCGAAGTGCGCCGGCTCCCACACCACGAGGTCAGCAATCTTGCCTTCCTCAACCGAGCCAACAGCGTGGGAAATACCAGCAGCAATCGCCGGGTTGATGGTGTACTTGGCAATGTAGCGCTTGATTCGGTTGTTGTCGTTATCCTCCGTGTCGCCCTCAAGCGGACCACGCTGCATCTTCATGCGGTCAGCTACCTGCCACGTGCGCAGAACGACCTCGCCCACACGACCCATGGCCTGGGAGTCTGAAGATGTAATCGACATGATACCCATGTCGTGCAGAACATCCTCGGCTGCGATCGTTTCCTTACGGATACGGGAATCTGCGAAAGCAACGTCCTCCGGCAGATCCGGGTTGAGGTGGTGGCACACCATGATCATGTCAAGGTGCTCATCCAGTGTGTTCTTGGTGTACGGCAGGGTCGGGTTCGTCGACGCGGGAAGCACGTTGGAGTGACCCGCAAGTTCGATGATGTCCGGTGCGTGACCGCCACCTGCACCCTCCGTGTGGAACGTGTGGATGACGCGACCGTCGATGGCCTTAATGGTGTTGTCCACGAAACCGCCCTCGTTAAGGGTATCGGTGTGGATCGCAACCTGGATGTCCATCTCGTCGGCAACCTTTAGGGCGTTGTCGATCGTGTTGGCGGTAGCCCCCCAGTCCTCGTGGATCTTCAGGCCAATTGCGCCGGCCTTGATCTGCTCACGCAGGGGGTTGAGGTCGGAGGCATGGCCCTTACCGAGGAATCCAACGTTAATCGGCAGATCGACCGTTGCCTGCAGCATGTGGCGAATGTTCGCCGCGCCGGAGGTGACCGTAGTCGCGTTAGTGGAATCAGCCGGTCCAACGCCGCCACCAATGAGGGTAGTTGTGCCGTTATCCAGCGCAGCTTCCACCTGCCCAGGAGAAATGAAGTGAATGTGGGTATCGACAGCGCCAGCAGTGACGATCTTGCCTTCGCCAGCAATAACCTCGGTGCCTACACCGACGGTGATATCGATTCCATCCTGGATATCTGGGTTGCCGGCGCGACCGATCTTCATGATCTTGCCGTCCTTGATGGCAACGTCAGCCACGTAAACTCCGGTGTAGTCGATCACGAGCGGACCGGTAATCACGAGGTCAGGGATAATGTCGTCACCCTTTACTCGAGAGTTCTGCCCCATGCCGTCACGGATAACCTTGCCGCCACCGAAGTTAACTTCCTCACCGGGGTTGAGGTAGCTCTTCTCTACGCGTGCAATGAGATGGGTATCTGCAAGACGAACACCGTCTCCGGTTGTGGGACCATACAGTTCGGCGTATTGACGCCTGTCGATCTCAAATGACATGTTCTACGTTCCTTTCAGCTTTTCAGTCTTCAGAGTTAGTCGAGCGGGCCGTTGACTGCGCCGTTGAATCCGTAGACCTGGCGCTCACCAGCAAAATCAATGAGTTCTACAGTTCGAGAATCGCCCGGCTCAAGACGCACAGCAGTGCCGGAAGGGATGTCAAGGCGCTTTCCCCGCGCTGCTTCGCGGTCAAATTCGAGAGCGCTATTGGCCTCCGCAAAGTGGAAGTGGGAGCCAACCTGAATCGGACGGTCTCCGGTGTTTTTCACCTCGAGAGTGATCGACTCACGACCCTCGTTGAGGGTAATCTTTCCTTCAGAAATAAAGTACTCGCCTGGAATCATGGGAAACTCCTCTTATCGGATCGGGTTGTGGACTGTGACGAGCTTCGTGCCGTCGGGGAACGTAGCCTCGACCTGCACATCAGATATCATCTCGGGAACGCCTTCCATAACGTCGTCACGAGAGAGGACCTGGATGCCTTCAGACATAAGCTCGGCTACCGACTTTCCATCACGGGCACCTTCAAGGAGGTAGTCGGTGATGAGGGCGACGGACTCAGGGTAGTTCAGTTTGAGACCGCGCTCTTTGCGACGGCGGGCAACGTCTGCTGCAACAACAATCAGCAGCTTTTCCTGTTCGCGTTGGGTTAACTTCATTTCTTCTCCTTCAATTAGGGGGAAATTTCCGGGGGATCACACGGGTGCACCCCGTTCGCTTTCAGAACGGGGCTCCCCATCAATAGCACTGCTTGAGGCCACTACCGCCGATTTAGGATTGTTCCGAAAACAATTCGAAACTCTGACCTAGTCTTTGTGGACACCTAGTCTTAGTGGAACGGTCCGTGGTTGTGCTTCTTGTAGGGGTTATTAGGTACTTCTTGGGGATCGTGGTGGGGCGCTAACCCCTCACGTATCAGTTCTTGATCAAGAGGCTCGTCTGGGTTTCCTCTCTCGTGTTTTCGTTTCGATTTTGTGAACATACTGAACAAACCGTTCTGGTACGCCACTGTACCGAGAATCAGGAAGATACCGAGGACCTGCAGCTTGGAGGGGATCTCACCGAACAGAGGGGCTGCAATGATGACGGAAGTCACCGGGGAGAGCAGCAGAATACCTGCAGACAGCGTCGGATCCAGCCACACGGTGCCGTACTGTACGAACGTCCAGGCAAGTGCCTGACCAAGCACGGCGAGGCAAATCAGGTTGAACCAGTTCCACGCAGTGAGGGGATCACCGACTGTCGTCTCGGGGTTAACAAGCGGAAGTTCGCCGTTCAGGAGAACTCCATTCTTGAAATCGAACCCCCCACGCGGGGAGAAGAAGAAAGCAATGATAGTGGGCGGGATTGCCTGTGCGGCCATCGTGTACATCATCGGCTGAACGTACAGATCCTTACGAGCCGACGTTCCTGCCTTGCGGGACAAGTAGAGGTAGAAGGAGTAGCAGATACCGGAAGTCAGGCCGAAGATGGTTCCGAGCGTAGCTGTCTTAATTCCGTAGATCGTTTCGGGGCCACCCGATGCCTCTGCAGACTCAAACACACCACCAGTGAGCAAAACACCCACGGTCATGATCGGAACCAGAATGAGGAACACTGGCGGAATCTTGTACTTATCAAATACGGCCGTGAGCATCGGGACGATGATCACCTGAAGGTTCAAGAGAATTGCTGCAATGCCGGCTCCCACATAGAAGATGGAGTAGTTCCACGCGGTGAAATCGATGCCGAGGAAGAGTCCAGCAGCGACGGAGAGCATGATGCCTTTCTTCCCCAGACGCTCCTTTTTCCGCATCTCGCGGATTCCAAACGGCACCAACAACAGACATCCGATGACTACTCGAAGGAAGGCCTGAGTGGAGGGGTCCATGTTGGTGGCCTTCACCCACAGGGGAGTTCCCGCGAGGAAGGCGGTACCAGTAGCAAGCACCAGGACGGCACGACCGTGACTAACGTGTTTTATTGGTGGGCCGTCAATAGTGACATTCATGCCCACTTCAGATGTTTTCGACATACCGTCAATCTATCCTGTATTTTATTTTTTGCAAGAAAGTTTTTTCCGCCGTTGCATACATTACGGTCCATTGCAATATTTGCGGAAAAATATATGTAATTTACGGAAAAAATACAGAAACCATTGATATTACCTACCCCCGTTCTAGGGTGACTGCAATTAACAGTATGTCCGTACTGACCAGCGTTTTTTACGATTCCGAATAAGAACTATCGATGCTTCAGTGACACGCCCGACCACTTCCGCATATTCACGTATTCTATTGAATGTTTTAAGGCCTCGAGTTCATTTCATTCCCCTTTACTGGTCAATAATTTATCCACTCTTCCCCGCTAATAATTTTCCCGACTAAAAATAAACGACCTTCTGTGCCGTCCCATATCACACAAGCCTAAAACGATGCCACGATCCAAACATTCGCCCCTAACAGACGAGTCCCCTCCTCCTAAAAACCGAAATTTTATCACCAGGCTCGGGACAGCTCGGTCATCAGACTTCCATCCTCGATTTACCCCACGATCATCCCGTTACAGCAGCGGCACCTAAGACCACCAATCACCAATGTTCAACAAGCATCCACTCACTCACATTCGTTCACCGCATACAAAGACAGGTCACACCATAAATGCCGAAGAGCTGCCCTCGTACAGCATGGGCACACCCCCTCCCGACACGCCTCTTGACTTCCTCCGCGAACACATTCCTTTTCCCACCCTCGCGCCCTCCCCTCTACCCAAAACTTTCCTGCGGTTCCACCCCCTCATCCAGGCGCTTGTAGTACACGACAGCCTTAGAGGTACTCCAAGGGAACACAGAAACAGTCCAATGGCCAACCCACCCCAAAACCCCCTTCTTCAAAGAACCAATTGACTTTTAGAAAACCCTCTCCTACCCTGAGGCCATGATTACAGCTGCGGATCTGTATTAGGGCTCAGAAGGCATCGTCGCCTAGCGACAGTTTGGCTTTTTGGGCTCACGATCGGTCTCGCCATTACTCTCGTGATCAGCGTTGGGCTGGGTTCGGTTCATGTATCCGCTACTGAAACAGTGAGCATCATTTCACATCATGTCTTCGGCACAGATTCCACTGTGGAATCCGTCAAAGACACAATCGTCTGGGACATTCGCGTCCGTCGCGCTATCCTCGGCATGGCCGTAAGCGCTGGCCTTGCCGTAGCTGGTGGCATACTGCGGACTCTGGTTCGCAACATCCTTGCCGATCCCTACATCATCGGGATCAATGGTGGAGCATCGACGGGTGCGGCTCTCGCAATCCTCTTCGGCGCAGGCGCAGCCCTTGGCGACTACGCACTCCAAGGCAGTGCTTTTATCGGGGCGGTCGTCGCGTCGTTTGTTTTGTATGGCGTTGCGCGCTCGCAGGGCAGGTTGACGTCCATTCGCCTCCTCATCGCAGGAGTCGCTCTCGGTTACGCGCTCTCTGCGGTGACGAGTTTCCTCATTTTCGCCTCAGGCAATGCCGAAGGAGCGCGGTCAGTCATGTTCTGGCTTTTTGGCCCCCTCGGCCTTGCGAAGTGGGACATAGCATTAGTGATAACCGTTGTAGTTGTACTTTTTGGGCTCGTCAACGGAGTTGTCTGGGGCCGGAACCTCGATGCACTGGGGATCGGGGACGAAACAGCACTTACAGCCGGGATAAACCCGGAGCGCTTCAGACTCCTGATGCCCATTCTGACCTGTTTAATCGTAGGGGCAATCGTCGCCATGGCAGGATCAATTAGCTTCGTTGGTCTCGTCATCCCGCATCTCGCCCGTCGCACGGTAGGGGGATCTCATCGGTTCATGCTTCCCGTCGCGGCTCTCCTTGGCGCGGTCTTACTCATGTGGGCCGATATTGGGGTCAGGATGCTTCTCGCACCAAGAGAACTATCCATCGGTATTATCACCGCGCTCGTCGGAGCCCCATTCCTCCTCATTCTTGTACGAAACATGCGCGCCACCAGTTAGAGGATCTCACCAGTCACGCTACCAGTTAAAGGATCTCACCAGTCAGAAGAATCACGTCCCGATCTCACCCCAACACGCAGAACTCCATTCACATACGCAGAACTCCGTTTACACATGGGAAATTCCGTTTAGTACGCGGAATGCTGCACATCAGACACATAAGAAAGGAAGACAGAAAATGAAGAAAGTTTTCTCCCGCAGCCTCGCTCTAGCCATCATGGCTGCCGTGAACATGAACCTCGCTGGGTGTTCGTCAGACACCACGAATTCTGCCACGTCATCGCCGGCTGCTGCAGACAGTAGTCATGGCTTTACTTTTGAGAACTGTGGACACGAAATCACGGTAGACGGCGTTCCCCAGAAGGTACTCCTAGTGAACAGGATTGGGGTTGTTCCAACTCTCTATGCCCTGGGCGTGCTATCTGATGTCCACATGCGCGCCGGTGCTTTTGCGCCGGAATATTTCGCTTCCTCCCCCGAGCTGAAGAAAAAGGTGGACTCGATTCCGAACCTTACTGAAAAGGTAGATCCGACCGGACACCTGCAGATCTCCAAGGAGGAAGTTGTCGATGGCCCCAATGCGTTTGTCAAAGCCTATTCTGGGAGCGTGATGAGTGATCTTCCACTGGCTACTGCGGATTCACCGGAACGATACGCCGACATCTTCCGCGCAGCTGGCCTGCAGGATGTGTCTGTCACGTGGCTTCCTGAGATTACTACACTGGACGACACATACGGCACCGCCCCAGGGCACGAGTCCTAGCCCCACTTCATGGTCTGCGGATCAACTCCGGTTTAGAGGGATACGGTGGAGGAAAACAACCGCGCACATCAGCGCGGTTGACTGCCTCGTTAAACGTCAGCGCCGACCGGCTTCACACCGGTGACAAATCGCGGCTTACCGGCGAAATCCTGCATGGGTTCGATGTGGGTGAAGCCTGCCTCCTGCAGGCTCATGCATACGGCGGGCTGGGTCGCATCGTCGTGCTCAACTCCAAAGCAGCCGCCTGGTTTCAGCAACGCGAAGGCGGTGTGGGCCAGCTGCGGGATACAAGACATGCCATCTTCACCAGCGAAGACAGCATCGTGGGGATCGGCTTCGACTTCCGGAGAAACCTCGGCGGCCTCCGGCACGTAGGGCGGATTCGAGACAACTACATCAAACCCATCCCCCTCCGGATCGAGAGCGGAGACACATGCTGCAGTGTTCAGCACGTCTCCACACCACAGGTTATCCACGCCGTTTTCGCGAGCGTAGCGCGCGGCTTCTGTGGACTTCTCCGCCGCAACAACGCGCGCTGCGGGCACATAGTGGGCGATGTAGGCAGCGATTGCGCCGGATCCCGTACACAAATCAGCGTACGTGGCGGCATGTTGCTTTACCGCCCAATCTGCGAGAATCTCTGTTTCCGGACGGGGGATGAATACGCCAGGACCGACGTGTAGGTCGAGGGGACCAAACGGTGCCGTGCCGAGGATCCATTGCAACGGTTCTCGTGTGGCACGTCGGCGGATGAGCTCCCAAAAGCCAGCGGGAACATCGTCGTGGAAAAAGAGCGTTCCCACATCGGTGTGCAACAGGTGAGCGGCGATGAGCCGGGCGTCGACAAGCGGAGACGCGCAACCGGCGGCGGACAGTTCGTCCGCCGCCGACCGTAACGCCTGGGAGAGCTTAATCCTCGGCCTCCAAGCGGGCCTGCCGGTCCGCATCCTGGAGAGCCATCAGGAGCGCATCCATATCGCCGTCGAGCACGCTATCAAGGTTGTTAGCCTTGTAGCCGATGCGGTGATCGGTGATCCGATTCTCCGGCCAGTTGTAGGTGCGGATCCGCTCGGAACGGTCCATGGTGCGCACCTGCGCGTGGCGACCCTCAGCAGCCTCTGCCTCGGCCTTCTCCTCTTCGATCTGCTGCAGGCGCGCCTGCAGGACCTGCATGGCGCGGGCCTTGTTCTGGATCTGGGAGCGTTCCTTCTGGCAGGTCACAATGATGCCGGTAGGAAGGTGCGTCAGGCGGACTGCGGAGTCCGTCGTGTTCACGCCCTGACCGCCCTTACCGGAGGAACGGTACACATCGACGCGAATGTCTTTCTCGTCGATCTCCACCTGGCCGACCTCATCCGGCTCCGGGTACACGAGGACACCGGCGGCGGACGTTTGGATACGACCGTTTGATTCCGTCACGGGGATGCGCTGCACGCGGTGCACGCCGCCCTCGAACTTGAATACACTCCACGCACCGTCCTGGGACGGATTCTTGGAACGGATGGATAGCGTCATGTCCTTGACACCACCGAGGTCCGACTCGGACTCGTCCAGCACCTCGGTGATGAAACCGTGCTTTTCTGCGTAGCGCTGGTACATACGCACCAGTTCGCCTGCGAACAGCGCTGCCTCTTCCCCGCCCGCGCCGGCCTTGATCTCCATGACCATGTCGTCCGGATCGTGGGGGTCACGCGGTGCGAGCATGTCGGCGAGCTTTTCTTCAAGCTCGACAACCTTCGGCTCAAGGCGCTCGACCTCGGCTGTAAACGCGGAGTCCTCGTAGGCGAGTTCCTTCGCGTCGGCAAGGTCAGCACGTGCCTGCTCGAGCTGCGTGTTCAGGTTCACGATGGGCTGCAACTGGCTGTACCGTTTGCCAGCCTTGCGCACATTGTCCGGGTCGTTAGCGAACTCCGGGTCGGCCATCTGAGCCTCGAGACCCTGGTATTCAGCAAGAATGTCGTCTACTGCGGAGACGTGGCTCGCCATTTAGATGTAATCCTCCTCCGTCTCACCCGCTGTCATCGGCGCGGACGTGGCCAGCGCTCGCATAAATTCGCGGTTCGACTTCGTCTTCTTCAGCTGCTTGATGAGCAAGTCAATCGCGGCCTGCGAATCCAGTGCGCTCATGATACGACGCAGCTTGTGCACAAGCTTGGCCTCATCGGGAGCGAGAAGGAGATCGTCCTTGCGGGTACCCGACGGGTTGATGTCCACAGCCGGGAACACACGGCGCTCGGCGATCTTGCGATCAAGCTTCAACTCTGCGTTACCGGTGCCCTTGAACTCCTCGAAGATGACGGTGTCGCCGGCGGAGCCGGTCTCGACCATAGCCGTAGCGATGATCGTCAGCGAACCACCGTTTTCGATATTGCGGGCAGCGCCAAGGAACCGCTTCGGCGGGTACAGGGCGTTGGAATCCACACCACCGGATAGGATGCGCCCGGAGGCCGGTGACGAGTTGTTGTACGCGCGGCCGAGGCGGGTAATGGAATCCAGGAGAACGACCACGTCACTGCCGAGCTCAACCAGGCGCTTTGCGCGCTCAATGGCAAGTTCCGCCACGGCGGTGTGCTCTGACGGCGGGCGGTCAAACGTGGAGGCGATCACCTCGCCGTTGACGCTGCGCTGCATATCCGTGACTTCCTCGGGGCGCTCGTCCACGAGCACGACCATGAGGTGGCACTCTGGGTTGTTTGCGGAGATCGCGTTGGCCACGGTCTTGAGCACGGTGGTCTTGCCAGCCTTCGGCGGGGAGACGATGAGTGCGCGCTGCCCCTTACCAATCGGCATGACAAGGTCGATGAGACGCGTGGTAAGAATGTTCGGCTGCGTTTCCAGGCGCAAGCGCTGATTCGGGTACAGCGGCGTGAGCTTGGAGAATTCCGGACGTTGCTTGGCGTTTTCCGGCGGAAGCATGTTGATCGCATCCACACGCTGCAAAGCGTTGTTCTTCTGGCGACCGCGATTGTTATTGCGACCGCGACCACGATTATTGTGGTTGTTGTTGGAATCCTGGTTCGCGCCCTCACGCGGTGCGCGGATAGCACCCTGGATGTAATCGCCGCGACGCATTCCGTAGCGACGAATCATCTGCTGGGGAACGAAGACATCCTGGCTGCCTGCTTGGTATCCCGTCGTACGCACAAAGGCGATGCTGGAATCGATGATGTCCAGAATGCCAGCGATTTGCTGCATCGGCTGGGATTCCTCGTTCTCCCCTATGTGATCGTTCTTGTCGTTGCGCTCGTTACGGTCGTTGCGCTCGTTACGCTGGCGACCACGTCCACCGCGACGATTGTTGTCACGGTCATTCCGATCGTTGCGCTCGTTCTTGTCCTTGTGCTCGCTACCGTTGCCCTCGTGACGGTCCTCGGCACCTTGGCGAGCATCCGAATCACGGTTGTCAGATCCACGGTTGTCGGAGGAATGACGATTGTCTCCACCGTGCGAATCATTGCGGTGAGAATCGTTCTCGTCGTTGTTCTGGTTGCGACGGCGGTTGTCACTTTTACCACCGTTGTTATCCGCATCGTCACGGCCATCACGGTTGCGACGGTGGTTCATCTTTTGGCGAACCCGGCGCGCACGACGGGCCTGTGACCTCGACTGGTGGGCACCATCGTGGCGGTCAGAAGTGTTGGACTCGCTGTTTTCTTCCTGCGCATCCTGTGTAGAAGATTCTTCTGCAGGAGACTGGTTTTCTGGCTCAGACTCTTCCACGATCGTGGCAGCGGGCTCGGACTGAGCCTTGCCCATGGACTGTGCTTTCCGTGTAGCCCGGCGTGGCTTGGACGCTTCACGCCTGGGCTCACTATCCCCGTTCAGTTCGGCTGCCAGTCGATCGATGAGCGCCTGCTTACGGAGCCCAGATACCCCTTTGATCCCCTTTTCCTGGGCGATCTGCTTGAGCTCGGAGAGCTTCAGCGTTGACAGATCCACATTGTCCGTCATAGACACATATTCCTTTCGTACCGCCTTGAGACTGCGGTAGTTAGAGGTAATTTCTTGAAAAGAAGTTCCGCGATGGGAACGACAAAACTTGGAATATTGCGGGAAGAAGTGAGAACCCGCATCTGTTTCGGGATCTATCCTAACCCATACGCCCATGCCACGACAACATTAGGTTAAAGTTTGTGGTATGCGCGCCACCATGCAAGATATCCCGTTGAATGTCGCCCGAATCCTTGAATATGGAACGACAATTCATGGCGACACGACAGTATACTCCTGGAATCGGGATGAGCTGGAGGAAACCACGTTCGCTGCGATCGGCAAGCGAGCTGCTGCTTTCGCCCATGCTCTCGAAGATGAGCTGGGAATCCTGGGCGACGAACGGGTGGGAACACTCATGTACAACTGCCCGGAGCACCTCGAAGTGCTATTCGCCGCAGCGTGCAAGGGTGCGGTGTTCCAGCCTCTGAATAAGCAGCTGCAAGCCGATCAGATCGCGCACATCATCAATCATGCCGAGGACTCTGTCATCGTCTGCGACCCTCGACTTGTGGACATTCTTGTTCCGATCCTCCCCCGATGTCCCATCGTCCGCGCTGTGGTGGTCATCGGTGACGGTGATCTAGCACCAGTCCTGGCCGAGCTTCCTGCTTCAGTCGCGGTGTACTCCTATGAGGAGCTTATCGACGGCCGACCCACCCACTACGACTGGCCAGAGCTGGAAGAACACACGGCCGCTGCTCTGTGCTACTCGACGGGCACCTCGGACGGCCCGCCGAAGGGTGTCGCCTACTCACATCGCTCCATTTATCTGCACTCGCTTTCCCTGCGCACGCAGGATTCGTTCGCGGTGTCTCACGGCACGCCATTCCTGTGCTGCGTTCCGATCTACCACGTTCTGAGCTGGGGTGTTCCGATCGCTGCTTTTATGTCCGGTGCCCCTCTGGTTCTTCCCGGTCAGGACGTGTCCCCGGCTCGGCTTGCGCGGATCATCGCCGAGGTGCATCCACGCGTAGCAACAGGAGTGCCCACACTGTGGATTTCTCTCATGGTTCACTATCTACATCACCCGCCAGCCAGGATGAGTTTGACGGAAATTATTGCTGGTGGTTCGCCCGTACCTCCTTCGCTCACGCAGATGTGGGAGGAAAAATACGGCGTCGATGTCATCCAGATGTGGGGAATGACGGAAAGTTCTCCTGTTGGCACGGTCGCACGGCCACCGTCCGGCGTATCAGGACAGCAGCGCTGGGCGTACCGCATCTCCCAGGGCAGATTCCCAGCATCCGTGCAGTACCGTGTGGTGACCGATGGTGTCGAAGTTTCCCGTACCGACCGCAACCACGGCGAAATTCAGATCCGTGGCCCCTGGGTAACGGGATCGTACTTCCATTCCGACAATGTAACGACATTCCGGGGCAAGCCTTTTTCAGATGCCGAGGATCAGTTCACAGACGATGGCTGGCTTCGCACAGGCGACGTGGGACGTGTGACCAAGGACGGCTTCCTCACTATCGAGGATCGCGCCCGGGATGTGATCCGCTCCGGCGGTGAGTGGATCTACTCCGTACAGCTGGAAAACCTCGTCATGGCGCACCCGGATGTCATCGAGTGCGCGGTCATTGGCTACCCGGATAAGAAATGGGGCGAGCGACCTCTCGCTGTCACTGTCCTGCACGAGGGTGTTCCGCCGACGAGCGAAACCGCTGAGCGCCTGCGTACCTCCATGAGGGAAACTCTGCCCAACTGGATGCTGCCCGAGTACTGGACGTTCGTCTCCAGCGTGGATAAGACAAGCGTTGGCAAGTTCGACAAGAAGGATCTTCGCGGACACCTTGCCCACCACGAGTTCGAGATCGTCAAACTTAAAGGGCCCGGCGAACGTTAGACTGCCGGACTCTCACCACCGCGATACTGATTTCACGCCACGCTGGTTAGGCGCACGCTGGTTTTTCGCCGGGCCAGTGTTTCGCCAGGCCGGTTTTGCGCACGCTGTATTCCCAAAGCACTTCAAAGGTGTTGAAACCATGCCACGTGACCAGGCGGTGACATCCTCCCCCTCCCCCACTTCCTGGTGTTTTACTGCCAACATCCTGAATGCCAGCTAAAAGCGATAATGCTACGACGAGAAACCTGGCATAACTAAAACAAATGGTAGGTGAGTCGCGACTCATCCCCCGCTTCGATGGCGTTCACGGCGGCTCTAACCCGACAGCTGTTGTTCACCTGGCACGGTTCCCAACATGCGCTAATTTAATGTTCGTTAGCCTTGAATAAAACTTTATACATCCCAGCTACTTGGTTGCTTCTAACAGGATCACGCTACGACGACTTCGTTATGAAGATCTCGTTAGAAAGAAAGCCCTAGAAAGACCGCTTATGCACCACCGTCATCTCTATGCAGTGCCACTCGTCGGCGCGGTGATGATTGGTACGCTATCGGCATGCTCAAGTAGCGTGGCTTCCGATTCCGTCATCACCCCCGAGCCGATTGCCGCCGAAGCGAGTGGCTCCGTATTCTCATCATCACCGATCGATGTGCAAGCACATAGTGGTGGCCGTGGCGAGTACACCGAAGGATCCGAGGCTGCTTTCATCAACGCTCTCGAGGTCGGGGTTACTACCCTGGAGTTCGTCATCACGCTGAGCAAAGACGGGGTTCCCGTTGTGTGGAACGACGCTCGCATCTTCGCGGAAAAGTGCTCCGACACCGCTCCAGTTACACCGGGCGATCCGCAGTTTCCCTATGTAGGTAAGCGCATCGATACGCTTGCCTACGCCCAGGTGCACACCCTGGATTGTTCTAAGCCGTTAGCCGATTTTCCCGAGGCGCATCACCCGCAGGGAAGCACGATTCTCCAGCTCAAAGATGTCTTCAACCTAGCCAAGGATGCACCGTACGTTCGTTTCAATATCGAGCCACGAACTGAGGTTGATTCCGATGAAGCAACGGCTCTACCCCAGGATTACGTCGCGGCCATCCTATCGGAAGTGGAATCATTCGACCTCAGCGACAGGGTCGCTATCCAGTCGTCGGATTGGAGCGTCCTCCCCATGGTCCGGGCTTCGAACCGCGAGGTTTTAACCGTGGCGAAGTATGACGCTGAGACATTCACCGATGGCTCCCCATGGCTAGCAGGAATTCAGTATTCTGCGGTCCACGGAGATCCGATTACAGCGGTCGTCGCCCTTGGTGCCGATGCGATTGCTCCCAATTTCGGAGGCCCGTTGGGAGTTCGCAGAGGGGACACCGGGGCTCGCCCGGAGACCATGGCAGAGTATGTTGATCGGGCTCATGAGCATAATTTACTGGTCATTCCGTGGACGGTTAATGATCCTGCCACCATGGTCGACCTGGTCAACGCAGGTGTCGATGGAATCATCACTGATTATCCGTCACGTCTAGCTGACGTACTCAACGATCAGCGCATCTCGTTGTCGTAGCACTTCTTCGTTCCCCACGGCCGCCGGTGTGAGCCCGGGATAGGTGCGTACGAGAACGATTGCCCCGTTACAACACCCGACGCCGCCCTTGGTTGCCCTAGGTCACCCTACGTCACCGAGCGTCGCCCTACGGTTAAGAAGCGGATACGTGGCGCTGACTACTGTTTTCCCGCACACGGTTTGCCTGCACATAGTTTGCCCACACTTAGTTTGCCCACACGTGGTGCGCCCTGCACATGTTGTGACAGAACTCCGCCTCACCAGCAGTCGCTCATACTCACTTGCTTTCGCTACGACGCACAAATCTCACAGGCTGGACCGGCAACGCTTAAACCCACAAGCTAGACCGGCGAGGCAAACACAAGAATAAACAAGGTCGTACATCTGTTATTAGCTACCGCAGGGTATTTCGACTAGTTTGGAGGGGACATGTCAACACACACTTTATTGGCCGACCGCTACGGCCGCGTCGCCCGCGATCTCAGGGTGTCGCTCACCGACCGTTGCAACCTCCGGTGTACCTACTGCATGCCTGCCGAAGGACTGGAGTGGATTCCCACCCCGGATACGTTGACTGATGAGGAAACGATTCGACTCATCCGCATCGCTGTGGAACAGCTCGGAATCCAACAGGTTCGCTTTACTGGTGGCGAACCCCTGCTTCGCAAATCCCTTCCGGAGATCATTACTGCCACGAAGGCCCTCACACCTTCTCCCTCCACGGCAATCACCACCAACGGTGTGAGCTTGCATCGCCATGCACGAGCGCTGAAGGACGCGGGATTGGATCGCGTTAACATTTCTCTAGATTCCCTTGATAACGACACATACACACGCCTCACCCGTCGCGACCGCCTTGACGATGTGCTCACATCTATACGTGTCGCCAGCGAAATCGGTCTCACTCCCGTGAAGGTGAACACGGTAGTCATGCCGGAGGTCAATGAAGGGGATATCGTACCGCTAGCGGAGTTCTGCCTACAGCATGGAGCACAGTTGCGGTTCATCGAGCAAATGCCCCTCGGGCCCCCTGATAAATGGGATCGTTCGAAAATGGTAACTGCCGATCACATTCTGGACACCCTGCGGACGCGGTTTACTTTGGAGGAGGCAGAAAAACCGCGCGGATCTGCTCCTGCTGCCCTGTGGCATGCCACCGATGGTGCCCTCGATGGGTACGTCGGCATCATCGCAGCTGTGACACACCCGTTTTGTGGCGATTGCGACCGCACGCGTCTGACCACGGACGGCGCCATTCGCAATTGTCTCTTCGCCCGCGAGGAGACATCACTGCGCGACCTCATGCGCACCGGCGCCACAGATGACGAGCTCGCTCGTGCCTGGAGCGAGTGCATGTCCGTTAAGAAGGCTGGACACGGTATTGATAGCCCCCTTTTCATCCAGCCGGACCGGACTATGAGCGCAATTGGAGGTTAACAAGTGACAACTATTCGCTACTTCGCTGCCGCGGCCGATGCCGTAGGCCTCGCCGAGGAACCAGCAAAGGTCGATGAAACGACCACGCTTGCAGAGCTGCGGGAGCAGGTACTACACACACACCCGCATGCACGAGCGGTGCTTGAGCAATGTGCCATTTTCGTCGACAACGCCCAGGCCATTGACCGACGGGCACCGGTCGCCTCGGCACAATCCGTCGATTTCCTGCCTCCCTTTGCAGGAGGCTAAGGCAGATCACAGTTACCCGCGACGCATGTCTTTTTCTGGATCTCGGTACGCATTCACGTCGGGTCCGTATTTCCATCACACCCGTCTTTTTCGTCGACTCACCTGTCCAACGGATCCATAATTCTCATAAATCTATAATGCGTGTTTGCTGCGGTGCATGCTCCCGCGACGGAGAAAGCTTTCATGAACGGCGAGCACTCCCGCAGGACATTTATTCCTAACAATTTATTCCTAACAAACAGGCGCTAAACCGGATGGAGCCAAGGATTGGTTCGCTGCCACACAAGCGTCACGTGCAGCCCGCTGAGCCTGTTCCGTGGCCCCTTCGAGCACTCTATTTGCCTCCTCCTGGGCGGCACTCACCTGGGCATTAACGGCGGCGACAGCCTCTGAAGAACCGAGGCCGATCGTTTCTAACGGAGTTACCACGGGTGCCGGTGGCGGCGCAGGGGCAGGATGAGGATCATTATGCACAGCGGCTACAACATCGGCAGTGTGTGCATCAGGTCCTCCGTAGGTATTGGCCGCCACCGTGAAACCCGGCGCGAATGATACCGAGGCATGGATATCACGACGATCTGCCCACCCGAACTTAGTTCCCTGAACCCCCGGAACCCGGGATGTCCCATAGTTTTGGTGGTAGCCATCGGCAGCAATCGGAGCTACTGTCTCCATCCCACGGATAATCGGTGCGGCGATAGGGTCATTCCTAATCTGTGCAGTGAAGCGAGAGACATCTTCGGTGGACGTGCGGACGCTCCCCCAGTACCCCGTGTAAAACGTTTCTCTTAGGCCAAACTCTGCAATGACACCACTGATGGCGTTCCGATATCGCTGATCGAGGTAGGAGGCGGTGCCGTCCTCGCTGTAGCGAATCATGTTCTCTACCCGCTCCTTATCAGAAGGATCACCGTACTTGAGGACCCAATACCCCAAATACAGCTTGCTCAAAGACAAAGCAGGACGCGCTTCGTGACTGTTACCGGTGGAAAAGGTCAAACCAGAATCTTGCCGGACGGTAATTTGAGTGCGTGGCGGTACCATGCGCGGATCTAGCGTCACTGCCTGCGCTGCTGGCACCACACCACAGGTGAGCACCGTTGCCACACACACTCCGAAAAATTTTTTAACCACTAAATGATTGTATGTGGCAATAAAACAATTACTGTGGAAAAACGACACGGAAGCAAGAGATAAAGATCACAGAGTCTGTCTCAGCGATACGGACGAGGTATGTATTGGTCAGCCTCGAGACCTGCAGAGGATCCAGGAACCTGTGGAGGCCCCAGGAACCTTAGATATCAGGTCACATCTTTTTCGATTCCTGTGCAGGAGCGCCCGTACAGGAACCGCTTGCAAAGGGATGACTGGTTAGGCGCAATTGCTCCACTCATAGGTGCCGTCAGAGAAGAATTGTTGCTTCCAAATAGGAAGCTGGGCCTTAATTTCGTCGACGAGCTCGGCTAACGCCTCAAACGCCTCACGCCGGTGGGATGAGGAGACAGCCGCACCAAGGGCAGTGTCGCCGATGGACAGATCCCCTGTCCGATGTTCGACTGCGATGGAATGGAGGTCGTATTTCTTCCCAATCTGTTCAGCGACCTCAGCGATGATGCGCTCGGCCGCAGGGTGAGCCGAGTAGGTCAGTTTGGTCACCGCGTGGCCGTGATCGTGGTTGCGTACCCGGCCGTCGAACGTAGCGATGGCTCCGGCCTCATCGCAGGCAACCTGCTCGGCAAGAAAGGGGACATCAATAGCGGTGTCGCGGATACGTGAGTAAATCATTCGGGTCAGTATAGTGGGCGTTGTGTTAATCCCCATGAGTGAATACCTGTCCACCATCCAGAAACTCGCAAAACCGCTGGAAAAGCGAGTAACCCTCGCCACCGAGGAGGCTGCAGGTTTCGTCCTTGCTGAGGATGTCACCGCTACATTGCCTATCCCGCGGTTCACCAATTCTGCTATGGACGGATTTCTCGTGCGCACGGAGGATGCTGACGCTACCCGACGCGTAATCGGGGATGTTCCAGCAGGAGCCACGGCGCTCTCGGTCGGCTCGGGGGAAGCCGTGCGGATTATGACGGGTGCTCCAACGGGCGATGACGAGGGGCTTGCTGTTGTCCCCGTGGAGGACACTAACCTCGAGCCTGGGCCACAAGAGCTTCCTCGCACGGTGGAGGTTCACCGTTCTCCAAAAGCACAGGCAAACATCCGTCGGAAAGCAGAAGACGTGTGCGTTGGCGACACCGTCGTCCGCGCCGGGCAGCGGCTTGATGCGTCCGCTATCGCGGCAATCATCTCGGTTGGTGTCCCTACCGTGACGTGCTACCCCCGCCCCGTTGTCGGCGTGGTCTCTTCCGGCGACGAGCTGGCAGCCGTCGACAAGCTAGAAGAAGGGCAAATACCCGATTCCAACGGCCCCATGATCGAGGCGCTTGCGCGCGCGGAGCACTGCGACGTGGTCCGCACCCACCACTCCAGCGACAACCCATCCGATTTCCTCGAAATCCTCGATGATCTTGCCAGCCGCTGCGACCTTGTCGTTACGACCGGCGGGGTGTCAGCCGGCGCATACGACGTAGTCAAGGAAGCTACCGCTGGATCTATCACCTTTGTCAAGGTCGCACAACAGCCAGGTAAGCCCCAGGGCTGCGGGTTGTGGAAGGGCATACCGCTTGTGTGCCTGCCTGGTAACCCTGTGAGCTCCTGGGTGAGTTTCCATATGTACGTTCGCGAAGTGATTGCATGTCTCACCAATACCCCGCGCGAACTGGTGAAGATTCCCATGTCCATCGACGGCCCACTCGACCCGATTGAGGAGCGCACCCGCTTCTTCCCCGTCCGCGTCGAAGGCGACCGCGTGGTGTCGAAAGGCGCGGGATCCCACCGCATTGGTTCCCTCGTTGGAATGAACGGCCTTGCCATCGTCCCTCCCGGACACACCGGCCACGATGCGCTTGTCATGCTGCTCTAGTTCTGACACAACTCCACATACTGGCACCAGTTCGCCAATCATCTCAGTTTCACTACGGGTGTCAGCTGACAGTAGCCTAGGCTGCTGTCGCACAGGAGCCGCCCGTTACCAGAATTGCCATTGGCCTTTCGGCAGATCACAAGGAAAGGACTACAGGACATGAAATTTACGCACCTCAATAACGCCGGCGAGGCGTACATGGTGGATGTCACGGAAAAGACTCCCACAATTCGCAGCGCAACCGCCCAGGGCGAAGTGTACTGTTCCCAAGACATTATCCGAGCCCTGAGAGACGGTACTGTGCCCAAGGGCGACGTCCTTGCCGTCGCACGCATCGCTGGAATTTCCGCGGCGAAGAAGGTTCCAGACCTGTTGCCCCTCGCCCACACAATCGGTATCCATGGAGCGGCTGTAGACCTCGAGATCCGCGATGACCATGTCTTTATCGAAGCCACCGTGCGTACGGCAGACCGCACCGGAGTAGAGATGGAGGCGCTCACCGCTGTATCCGTCACGGCGCTGGCAATTATCGACATGGTGAAAGGTGTTGACCGCTCGGCATACATTCGCTCATGCAAGATTACAAAGAAGTCCGGCGGGCGCTCTGGCACGTGGATTCGGGAGGACTAACAAGTGCGTTCGGGAGACGAAGCTAGCGTGCCCCCTGCATGCGATAGCCCCAGCAGCGGCGAGATTTCCGCCATGGTGCTTGCCGGTGGGCGTGCAACTCGGATGGGTGGCATCGATAAAGCCTGCGCAGTTGCTGATGGCGAGCGGCTCATCGATATTGTTCTCCGCTCACTAGGCCCCGCACCTCGCATCGTAGTCAGTTCACGGCAGCCGGAAGGCCTCCCCGCCGACGTGCAGCTCGTGGCAGAAAATCCTCCCTTCGCCGGCCCCATCGCCGCGATCGCGCGAGGAAGCGAAGAGATCGCTACTCCCTTCGTTTTCATCACCACGGTCGATGCCCCCTTCGCCTCTCGTCTGCTTCCCCGGTTAGCTCGTGTCATTGGTGACCATTCGGCCGCCGTCGTCCGCTCGAGCGACGGTTTTTTGGAGCCACTTATTGCTCTCTGGCGTACCGTTGACCTGCGTGCCGCTATTGCGGAGACAGGGACAGAGGGCGCTGCCAAGCGCCTCTACTCCGCCGCTCCTTCATTCATCGAAGTTCCGGGCGATGGCTCTGAGCGCGACTACGACACGTTGGAGGAGCTCAAATCCTTCACGCATCATTCTGCAGCCACCATTCCGTCGGTACAGAAGTAAACGACGAGAGACTCATCAGATCGTTCCGAATGCGCTGAGAAGGAATGCGTCGGTAGCACGGCGCTCGCGGGAAAATGCAGGGGTAAGTGCGTATGACACGTCCCTCCGCGATAAACAGCACGTGCCTTTGTCATCATGTTGCCTTGCCGGTATCTTTATGATTTTCCGAGCTCTGGCAAGGATAAAGGTGAGAACGCCCCGGTCCAGCTTCGCACTCTGATTCAGCGCTCAGTCAGCGTCGGCAAGCTGAGTTAGCCAGCGCACAGCAGGGGTATGCACACCAAGCGAGTGTGAACGAGTGCGATACAGCCCTATTCACCGTGAGCTTTTCCGGCAACCCCGTCCAGCTGCTCAATTAAATGAGGCAGAAGTGGAATCACAACAGACAGGACATCTTTCACTCCGCCCCTCGAACCCGGCGCGTTGATGAAAACGGACGTGCCTCCGACTCCGACGAGCCCGCGAGACAGCCCGGCCATAGGGGTCTTTTTCAGTCCCTCCAGCAAAATTTGGGTTTCCACGCCGACGAGCTCATGTTCTATGAAAATACGAGTAGCCTCCGGCGTGAGATCACGTTCGGTAATCCCCGTCCCCCCTGTAGTAAAAATCACCCGGGATCCTTTCACTACGGCATCTCTGAGCGCATTAGTAACTGAATCGATTCCATCAGGAACGACAACAGGATCACCGCAGACTAATCCGGCTTCACGGAGAGCAGTAACAGCCAGCGGCCCTGAGGCATCTTCCCGAATGCCTGCGTAGCTTCTATCACTAACCGTGATCACGGTGGCTGTGATATTCGAAGGCTCCATTTTCTACTTCACTTTCCCTTGTCTGTTCCAACGCACATCTGACGTTCACTGAGCTATCGCGAAATAGCGCAAACAACTGCACTGGTTTGCTACCAGTGTGCTTCGCAAGCAGCATCTCACTCAACTGTTGCTCTTATGTTCTCACATCCGATAAGACCGTGCCTGGACAGCTGTCACGCACTTCATGGAACGCTGCCTCGCGGTGTGTGGGTCGCGCACCAAAAGCTCCCCACGCTGAGTCGCTATGGCAGATCAAATCAGCAAGCCAAAGACACAAATCGAGGCTACGCGCCCTTGTCTTTCGACAAAATACTCATAACTCCTATTCGCAGTCCGCACTCTCAACGCGCGAACACAAATGCGCGGCCACAACGCGGGTCGGCAGACGCGGAGCCTCATACCTGCTTTTAGAGTCATGCTGAGAGGTCTAGTACACGCTCTAGAACAATCGAGATGCCCGAATTCTATTGGGAGGAAACTGAGACAAACGTAACGCACCGCGCTCTTCTCGGTTAGGATACATAGCAAAACCATTGTTTTTACTGGTCACAAGAAGCAACGACCGCAGTCCAGAAGCGCCAGGATTGTTCCCCAGTGCACGCCGGTGCGGTGCGAGAGAAGGAGGACATGTCCCGTGGGGCATAAAGCAACAAAACTAGTAGCAACGACGCTGATGGCAGCACTCGCTGTGGCGGGCTGCTCGCAGAGTGCGGAGACCACCTCCGCGTCGAATAGCAGTTCTGCCCAGGCCTCTGATACCCAGAGCCAAGAGCAGATCCTCATCATGGGCGCTGCATCCACCCGCGTGCTCAACGACGCAATCTCCAAGGAATTCCCGGTTGAATTCAACAACGCCGGCAGCTCGACCCTCATTTCTCAGCTTGCAGAGGGCGCCCCCGGCGACCTCCTGATCACCGCTGACCGCAAGGCCATGGATGAGGCAGTCGAAAAGGATCTCGTTGAGGAGCCCACCGTCTTTGCCACGAATGAACTCGTGCTTGTGACAACAGATCCGGAGATCACCTCCATCGACAAGCTGGTGGAAAAGGCCAACGCCGGTGCCACCGTTGTCGCATGTGACCCGCAGGTTCCCTGTGGCCGTGTAACGGAGGCCCTCGTCGGCGATAAGAACATCCCGTTCGCATCCCTCGAGCACTCCGTAACCGATACGCTCGGCAAGGTGACCTCCGGCGAAGCCGATGCCGGCTTTGTGTACTCCACCGATGCTATCTCCGCGAGCGACACAGTCATCACTGTGCCGATCCCCGGCGCGGAGAAGGAAAAGAACGAGTACCCGGTCGCCGTGACCAAGAACACACAGCACCCGGAGCAGGCTCAGAAGGTCAAGGAATTCCTGACCTCCGATAAGTTCGCCGAGGTTCTGGAACAGTATGGGTTCAGCCCGGTTCGTTAAGCCGCTGGCGTGGGTGGGCCTGATCATTTTGATCGGGCCCATCGTTGCGTTAGCTATCCGCGTCCCCTGGCTCCGCTTCCCGGAGATCGTCGTCCGGCCGGAGACACTGGAGATGGTGTCCATCACGCTGTCGTCTGCAGCGTGGTCGACGGTCATCACCACCCTTCTCGGTGTCCCCATCGCGTTGCTGCTGCGGGGGAAGAAACTCGTGCGGATTTTTGTTCTGCTGCCTCTGGCTATGCCACCTGTCGTGGGGGGTCTTGCGCTGACGGCTCTCATTGGTCGCCGTGGTATCACCGCTCCGATCCTTGACGCGCTGGGGTTGCAGTTCGCCTTCGCCTATCCAGGTGTGGTAGCTTCGCATATCTTCGTATCCCTGCCTTTCGTGGTTGTCGCCGTTGACGGCGCTCTACGCACGATGGACAGGGAGATTGAGCGTTCCGCTCTCGGCCTCGGTATGAGCCGGTCGACGGTACTGAACAAGATCACTCTCCCGGCAATCGCTGCTCCCCTAGCAACCGGCGCCGGACTCGCGTTTGCTCGCTCGCTCGGCGAGTTCGGTACGACGATTACCTTTGCAGGCTCCATGCCCGGGAAAACACGCACCCTGCCGCTGGGAATTTACTTGGAGCGCGAGATCGATCCGGATGCTGCCCTCGCTATGGCTGCACTGCTCATCGGCATTGCGCTTGTTGTCCTCGTGTTGGCTACTCTTCCCAGTCTCCTTCAGAAATCGTACAAGCCGACTGTCCGTACCATTGGCGATATCGATGTCGAACGCGTGCGGGCGCTTTCTACCCCTGCGGAAACGACACACGCAGGCGAATTCATCGTGATCATCGGCCCCAACGGTGCGGGAAAGACAACGTACATGCGCACTTTGGACGGTGTTCTCCTCACGCAGAACCCCGGTCTTCCCCGCACATGCACGGTGAAGAAGGCATTGGAAATGGTGACGAAGGATGCGGACGCGTGGATTTCTGCGGCTGGTTTGGCTGATCTTTCCGACGTTCCCGTCCCAGCGCTGTCCGGTGGGCAGGCGGCCCACGTCGCCTTGGTTCGAGCGCTGGCCACTCGTCCTGCCCGTTTGCTTCTCGACGAACCTCTGGCAGCCATCGATGTTGCCCGCGCTTCTGCGTGGCGGACTGTCCTCCATGCTGTTAGCAAGGACAGGCAGACGATGCTTGTTACGCACAACCCAACGGACATTTACGCGCTCGCGACCTCCGTCATCGTCATCGAAGGCGGTAAAGTCGCCGCGCAAGCACCGGTCGAGGAGATTCTGCGCGTACCCCCGACACAATTCGTTGCTGATCTGACAGGTCTGAACCGCATCACCGGGACGATCAACTCGGTACACGATGGAATTGTCACCCTCGGTGATGTCTCCGGCGTGGCAGGCGAGGATGTTCCTTGGGATACTCTTGTTCCCGGGGCCCAGGCCGTGGCTGTTTTCGCACCAGAGGCCGCGATCCTTCGTCTGTACAGCAAGGAACAAAATGGGTCCGGACCACAGGAATCCGCACGGAACCATTGGCTTGGCGTAGTCAGCGGCATCGCCCACTCCGGTGGCAAGATTAACATCAGCGTCACTATTGCAGGAGGCAACGAAGTCACCGTGCCGATCACCCCGGCAAGCTTTGCCGACCTCGCACTCGACTATGGCACACGCGTCAGCGTTGTTGCCAAGGCACTTGCGACCAGCGTCTACCCGCGATAGGCCTTCGTTTCCACTGATCTACAGGAACGCTGAAGGGACACACCGTAGAAAAAGGAAAACTACAGAGGAACGTAAAGCGAAGAAAAATCCCGGCAGTTCACGGTGCCGGGACTTTTGTATTTACCTCACTCTTGCCGTCACTGCTTCACCGCGGGATTCCTTACGGTTTCGCGCATCGTGTCACAGAGCGACATTTAACTGCCCACTGCCCTACTAGCAGTGGCACGATCACTGCCACTCGGTACGGGCACGTTCTTAGACCGTGGTGGTAACTTCCACGGGTCCTGCTACACGAAGGTCCTCCACTCGCAATCCGTCCTCACGGGCAGCGACAATAATGGACTCTGCGATCGGTTCGGTGTGGAGCACCATGACGGTGGGACCTGCACCCGAAAGGTACGCAGCGTACCCACGGTTACGTAGACGGTTAACCCATTCGGCTGTTACTGGAAGCACGTCTGCCCGGTACGGCTGGTGAAGCCTGTCACGGGTAGCTTCCCACAGGTACTCGGGGTGGCTTTGCAGCGCCACGGTAAGCAGAGCCGCGCGAGACACATTGAACCGTGCATCTTGATGGGTGACATCGCTAGGCAATACTTTCCGCACAGCATCTGTTGACGCATGGAAGCTCGGGATGAACGCCGTTGCCTCAATAGATTCGTGAGCATGAATGCCAACAGCATGGAACTGTGGCAGCGTCTGCCCGTCAACGGGGACATCAGTCCAGCTCACTACTGCATCACCAAGCACAGAGGCCGATGCGTTGTCAGGATGTCCTTCGAAGGCGCTCGAAAGCTGAACTACCTGATCCGGGGTGAGGGACATACCTACAAGACCATTTGCTGCAGAGACACCTGCCACTGCAGCAGCTGCGGAAGAACCCAATCCACGCGCCTGCGGGATCGTGTTGTAGCACGTCACTTTCAGTCCAGGTGCCGTGGCATCGGCTGCCTTCAACCCGGCTCGAATGGCCCGCACAACAAGGTGCGAACCATCACGAGGCAGAGTATCGGCCCCCTCACCGTGAATCTCGATCTCGAGACCCGACTCTACGACTTCTACATCTACATCGTCGTACATGGTCAGGGCAATGCCCAGGGTATCGAACCCCGGGCCGAGGTTTGCTGACGAGGCAGGAACACGGACGTGCACCTTCGTCCCCTGCGGAATTTCTACTGCCACAATTACTCCTCCAGGCGGATAACGGATTCAATACCACGCACGGCTTCAAGCTTCTTCAACTCATCGACGACCTCCTCGAGGTCCTGTTCACGCGCGGTGTGTGTGACCAGAATCAGGCGAGCGTGGTCGTCGCCCTGGTGCTGACGCACCGTACGAAGCGAGATGCCATGTTTAGTGAAGATCTTAGCGATATCGGCGAGTACACCAATCCGATCCTCCACCTCCATGTCAACGTGGTAACGGGTGTACACGTCACCAAAGTCTGCGATCGGCAGGTTGGCGTAGGTGGACTGGCCAGGTGCACGGCCACCGTGAACCTTGTTGCGGGCAGCACCAACAATGTCTCCGAGAACGGCAGAAGCGGTGGGCGACCCGCCTGCTCCGTTTCCGTAGAACATCAGGCGACCGGCTGCCTCAGCTTCAACGAAGATTGCGTTGAACGACTTGCTCACGCTAGCCAGCGGGTGGCTGCGCGGCACAAGTGTGGGGTGAACACGTGCGGAAACCACTTCTTTTCCTTCCTGGTTGGTAAACCGCTCGCAGATAGCGAGCAGCTTGATTACATAACCTGCAGCCTGCGCTGCCTTGATGTCATCGGGGCTGATATTGGTGATGCCCTCACGGTGCACATCCTTGGCGTACACCGGGGTGTGGAATGCGATTGATGCCAAGATGGCGGCTTTACTAGCCGCATCAAATCCCTCGACATCTGCGGTCGGATCCGCTTCGGCATACCCGAGTCGGGTTGCCTCGGCGAGCATCTCGTCGTAATCGGCACCGGTGGAATCCATTCCGTCAAGAATGAAGTTCGTCGTGCCGTTAACAATGCCCATTACCGACTTGATGCGGTCGCCTGCAAGCGAGCGGCGAAGGGGGCCAACGACAGGAATTGCTGCGGCAACGGCCGCCTCGTAGTAGAGATCAACGTTTGACTCGTCAGATGCATCTCCCAGTTCCTGGTAATGCGCGGCGATGAGAGCCTTATTAGCGGTGACGACAGACTTCCCAGCTTTGAGCGCGGCGAGGACTAACTCGCGAGGGTAGTCGATCCCTCCGATCACCTCGACAACAATATCTACGTCGTCACGTTGAATGAGGCTGTATGCATCATCAGTGAGCAGCTCAGCCGGAACGGTCTCCCTGTGTTTCTCTATGTTGCGCACGGCGACGCCTTTGACCTCAAGGGGGCCGCCAATGCGGTGTTCGAGCTCGTCCGCGTATTCGTCCATCAAACGCAACACCTGAGCTCCGACAGTGCCGTGTCCCAAAAGGGCGATACCCACCGGGGATCCCTCCCCCTTACCTGAGTTGTACTGAGGTGAAGCAGAGCGGACGTTAGCAGTCATGCTGATCTCAACTTTCTAGTGATGTGGTTAAGCCGTTCCACCCAACTATAGACCAAGCGGTCTAAATTTGCGACCGTTATTTTCCTTCAGTTCATCCCCGCTGCGTATAGCGCTTAAAGGCAGAAGACGATGAGCGAGAGGAATCAAATTCCGCACGGTAGCGAAAATTTCAGGAGATCACCCCCACCGAACCCCACCGAAAGATGAATACCCCACCGAAAAGTTCTAAAAATTCGCGCAACTCTGAGAGTTGGCTGTAAGCTATGATGGTACGCTTGCCACGCAACAGCCACCACATTCAGGTGGTTTGAACTGTTTCTATACAGCTCATCTTATGTGTGCTAGTTTTCAACCTTGTTTATTCCAACAGTCTTCCATAGGAGTTCACATGACCCGCAAAGTAGCTAACACCCTCGTCGCCGGCGCAACCGCCTTCGCCGTCGCCTTTTCCACCGTCCCCGCAGCTTCAGCTGCCGATCCTTTCGGCGGACTTGGTGGCCTCATCGGCAACTCCCTTCCTAAGCCGAAGAACGAAAAGATTGACCAGATCGGAACCCTCCTCAGCTCCGAAGGCAAGGATCCGGTAGAGAACTCCGATCGCCCGATCGAAGGACAGCTGCTCGACATCCTCAGCTCTGAGTCCGAAGCCGACAAGGTAGCAAACGAGGCCAAGAAGAAGGAGCAGGACGAGAAGCTGAAAGGCGCATCCTCCTCCGAGAAGATCGCCTACGGACTCGTCGGCGGTAAGGGCTTCTCCAACACCACTGACGATGCCGCAAAGTCGATCTCCATTCTTCTCGATGCAGGTCTAGCCATCGGCATTGTTGGCATCATCCTCGTCGTTCTCAATTCCGCAGCCTCCCTGGTCACCATTGGCCAGGCACTCCCCAGTTTCGGCCGTTAAGATAGCCTGACACCCGGAACCCGCCCTTTATAGCGGCGAGCTACCGATACGGCCTTGATTCATCAACAAAATGCTCCGGCGACGCATTGCCGGAGCATTTTTATGTACCCACTTTCAGGCCAATACCAGCCGATAACGGCACACAGACCCCCACAGTCCACGGTCACCCGGTGCCGTCGATAGTTTTTGATTCCTTACTTACCCCTCCGCAGATCTGCAGCACACGACTGAATTCGCCGAAATACCCCCAAAAATGCCACCTAAATCACACCTGAAGCATCTATGACATATCTCACACCATACGTTATTTACATAATCACGCAGGCAGCACCATTTCTCTTAATCTTTTCTTAACCATCCTTACCATTTCCCTGTGCGGTAGCTGTTTTTGCACTGCCAATAACTGTTTGATTTCGTAAAATTTAAGCTGAAACCAACCATCGATTGAAAGGAACTTTCATGAGCCTGAAACGATCAGCAATTGCTTCAGCCATGAGCGCTGCACTGGTTCTGAGTGCCGTTCCCGCTACTGCAGATGAAATCATTGTGGAGGACACCTCCAACCGCCAGGCCACGGGTTCCCAAACAGGTACCGCCGTCGCCGAAAATACCCTTAAGGTGATCTACTCTGGTGTGTCCCTGTTCGTTGGCGCTTTGAGCGCGGGTGGCTTCTGGGGAATTATCTACAACGCCCTTGTAAGCCGTGGCATCATCCCTGGTCAGATCGAGCCAAACCTTCCGGTTCTGTAACGGCTCTTAAGAAAGGAATAAACTCATGCGCTCTACACTTTCCCGCAGTTTCCTTGCAGCCGCTACGGCGTGCGCGGTCGCAGTGTCAGGTACCACGGTCGTTTTCGCAGATGAGGCTGCTCCCGCTCCAGAAACCGCAGTTCGCCAGACTGCAGATGGTTCCGCCGCAGCGACAGTCTACGAAGCCGTAGGTTGGACACTGACCGCGATCGGCATTGCAGGATGGATTGCTGAAATCTCCTACGCCTATAACTTCCTCGTTCGCCACGGGACGATTCAGGGCAATCTCATCCCGAACGTGCCGTCTGCATCCTCTGACTTTATGTAGGATCGTCACCTGTTCTTGTACGTCTGCTCAGCGTGGCTACTCCCTCGCTCGTGGGTACTATCCAACGAACAGGTGGCAAACGGAAACGGTCGGTTTCACCACCCTGTGGGTGGTGAAACCGACCGTTTATTGTTGTTGGAGAACGAGGATTCCCACCAAAAAGCTAGCTTGGAGTGTTATGCTCCAGTAGTTGTTGGACACAGAGTCCCGAGACTTTTTGGATACGGTAGGCAGCGCACGCCTTCACGCATCAGGCAAGCATGCACATGTCAGCGCAAGCCAGCGCGTGTTGGCTGATCGCTAGAGCTGGTTTTCGAGCACATCCTCGATCGTCTCGCGCTTCACCATGAGCCGTGCTTTGCCATCTTTGACGGAAACAACGGCCGGGCGCAGCATCATGTTGTAGCGGGAACTCATGGCGTAACAGTACGCACCCGTGGCTGCAGTGGCGACCAAATCGCCGGTGGCGACGTCTTCCGGGTACGCCTCGTTTGTGATCAGGATGTCTCCGGACTCGCAATGCGATCCCACAACACGAGTGGGAATTGGAGCGCCAGAAGCGCTCCTGTTCACCAGGCGCAAGTCATACTCCGCCTGGTAGAGAGCAGGCCGGAGGTTATCACTCATGCCGCCATCCACGGCAACATAGCGGCGCGTCTGTGTATCCGTCACGTGAACATCCTTCACCTGGCCGACTTCGTATACCGTCACCGTCGTAGGACCGGCGATAGAGCGACCGGGCTCCACCATGATGCGCGGGACATCGAGATTGAGTTTCTCGCAGCGACGCTGTACACGGGCGATGAGATCTTCGGCAACGTCCTCCACACGCAGCGGGCGCGAGTGAGCAGTGTAAGCGATGCCGAAACCACCACCGAGGTCAAGCGTGGTGAGAGTAACTCTCCGCTCGTCATGTAGCTTCACAAACAGCGTCAGCACACGCTCTGCAGCCTGGGAGAAACCTTCGGCATCGAAGACCTGGCTACCCACGTGACAGTGCAGGCCGACAAGGTCGAGATGGACTGCGTCCAGGGCCTTTTCACACGCTGCGTAGGCGGAACCGGAGGCCAAAGAAAAGCCGAATTTCTGATCCTCGTGGGCCGTGGCGATCATCTCATGCGTATGTGCCTCGATGCCGGGCTTCACACGCACCATGACGTTCTGTGTCACACCGGCGAGCGCGGCGCGGTCATTGAGCAGCCCGATTTCGCCTGGAGCGTCAAGGACAACCGTTCCCACACCCGAGCTGACGACCTTGTCCATGTAGGCCACGGTCTTGTTGTTTCCGTGCGCGGTGATTCTCTCGGCTGGAAATCCCGTAGCCAGCGCCACTTGAAGCTCACCGAGGCTAGCGACATCGAGGTGGAGACCCTCATCATTGACCCACCGAGCGATTGCTTTGGTGAGAAAGGCTTTAGCGGCATAGTGCACATTCTCCGCACCAAAAGCTGCAGCCATCGCCTGACACCGGGAACGGAAATCATCTTCATCCATGACAAATAGCGGCGTTCCGTACTCGCGGGCGAGATCCGGCAGCCCCACACCGGCGATACTCACCGAGCCGTCATCTTCACGGCGTGCATTCTTTGGCCACACGTGTGAGGGAAGATCGTTGAATTCTTCGAGGGACCGTGGTGCCGGCTGCTGAAATCCGCGATCGTAGGTCTCAGGAATGAGACGGGAATCAACCACGCGCTACATCCTCTCCGGAGCAGTAACGCCAACGAGGCCAAGAGCATTGGCCAGCGTCTGGCGGGTCGCCATCGCAAGCGCAAAGCGAGCAACGTGGATGGGCTCAACCTCTTCGTCCTGCCCAGGAAGGACATGGCAGGTGTCGTAGAATCTGTGGAACGTTGCCGCCAGCTGCTCGGCGTAGCGAGCGATACGGTGTGGCTCACGCAGCTCTGCCGCCGACGCTACGACGGACGGGAACTCCCCCAGCGTACGAATGAGGTCACCCTCGCGCTCGTGAGTCAACAGAGACAGGTCGGCGGAGTCCGTATCAGTCACACCATTGCCGATCCCCTCGGCCTTGCGGGCAAGCGAGCACAGGCGGGCGTGTCCGTACTGGACGTAGTACACCGGGTTATCCGAGGACTGGGCTGCCCACAGATCTAGGTCGATGTCGAGAGTGGAATCCACGCTCGAGCGGATAAGTGAGTATCGTGCGGCGTCGATACCGATAGCCTCCACAAGGTCATCGAGAGTAATCACGGTGCCTGCACGCTTACTCATCTTCACGGCCTTGCCGTCGCGCAGGAGGTTCACCATCTGTCCAATCATGACCTCGACTCGATCAGCGTCGTAGCCAAGCGCTGCCGCTGCTGCCTTCAAGCGAGCGATGTAGCCGTGGTGATCGGCACCCAGCATGTAGATAGCCAGGTCGTGGCCACGGTCGAACTTGTTGGCCACATAGGCGATATCACCGGCGATGTAGGCAGCGTTGCCGTCCGACTTGATCACGACGCGGTCCTTATCATCGCCGTAGTCTGTAGACTTCAACCACCAGGCACCGTCGGCTTCGTACAGCTCGCCGCTGCTCTTTAGCTTTTCGACGGCCTTCTCTACCGCACCAGACTCAAACAGGGAGTTCTCGTGGAAAAACACGTCGAAGTGGGTGCCGAACTCGGCCAGCGACTTCTTAATGTGGTCGAACATCATCTCCACGCCGTGGGCGCGGAAGGTTTCCTGTACCTCTTCATCTGAGCCCTTAAGGGCCGTTGGCACCTCTTTTACCACGGCTGCAGCGATGTCCTTGATGTAATCTCCGCCGTAACCGTCCTCAGGGGTCGGTTCACCCTTAGCGGCCGCGACGAGGGACCGGGCAAAGCGGTCAATCTGCCCACCGTGATCGTTGAAGTAGTACTCGCGAGTCACCTCTGCACCAGAAAACTCCAGCACACGCCCGAGGCTATCGCCCACGGCAGCCCAACGGGTGCCACCGAGGTGAATCGGTCCCGTGGGGTTCGCGGAAACGAACTCGAGGTTGATCTTGGTTCCGGAAAGGACGTCGGAAAAGCCGAACTTTTCGCCGAGTTCCAGTACCCGGGCGACGATCTCACCCTGTGCGGCCGAGTTGAGCCGGAGGTTGATAAAGCCCGGACCGGCGATCTCGGCGGACTCAATCGCAGGGTCCTCCGACAGAGCGTCGGCAAGCTTCTGCCCCAGTTCGCGCGGATTCATACCAGCCTTCTTTGCCACCTGGAGTGCCAGGTTAGTGGCATAATCACCGTGTTCGGGGTTACGGGGACGCTCGACGGTCACCTCCTCGAGCAACACACTCGGATCCGGGAGGATTGATTCTGCGGTTTTCTTTACCAAAGTAGCAAGATCAGCTGGTGTCATGGAGAGTGATCTTACCGCGTAGCTGGCGGTATGACGATTCGGGTGCCCGCCGCCCAGACGGACTCCTGCTCTACCACCGAAACCACATGAAACACGACAAAATCACCTGGCCCAACTCCAGGACTCATCATCTGGGCCACAGACCGCCGTTATTCGACCTCACAGCGTGCACCGACCCGCGCTGCCGAAGGAGTGAGCGGCAATAATTTAGCAACAAGAACGAGGCAACAAGAACGAGGCAACAAGAACGAGGCAACAAGAACGAGAAGAACAAGGGAATAAGAACGAGGCAGGAAGAACGGAGTAGGAAGGCCGAAGGAAGAAGAGCGGTGCAAGAAGAACGAGGCAACAAAAAGTGCCCCGCAACAAGCGGGGCACAGGTAGTTGACGTTTATGCCAGCGAGAAGAGGAACACGACGATGCAGATGTAGGCGAGGAGACCCATCGAATACGGGAACACCTTGCGCATGATCTTGGATTCACCGTTTTCCATGTGCACTGCCGTGGAAGCGATGGTGAGCGTCTGCGGGGAGAACATCTTGCCGATGACTGCACCACCGGAGTTCGCTGCAGTGAGGAGGACCGGGTTCGCGCCGATCTCACCCGCGGCCGTGGCCTGCATCTTGGCAAACAGCGCGTTAGAGCTCGTTGCAGAGCCGGTCACTGCGGTACCGACCCAGCCGAGGATCGGGGAAATAAGCGGGAAGACTGTACCTGCTGTTGCCAGCGCAGCACCGATGGCCGCCGTCTGACCGGAGTAGTTCATGACGTACGCAAGACCCATGACGGAAGCGATGGTCAGCGCGCTGAAGCGCATCTTGTACGCACCCTTGCCCAGGTCGCCGAAGCCTTGGCCAAAGCTCATCGGGAATGCCTTTGACGCGTAGGCCGAGTAGACGGCAACGGTAATCAGACCAGAGATAAACAGCAGCGTGCCAGGGTTGGACAGCCAGTTGAAGTTGTAGAGGGTGCCCGTAACTTCAGAACCATCCGGGTTCAAGAGGTGTCCACCGATGACCGGCCACTGGAACTTCACGTCGGTGGAGGCCAAGGCCTTAGGGATGTTGATGCCGAGCGTCCACAGCTTGGCGATAGCGAAGACAACAACCACGAGGAGGTACGGGAACAGTGCGAGGAACGTGCGCTTGCCGTCCATCTCGTTGGCACGAGAGGTATCGACCTGTGAGGCCTGATCCTCCGGCGTTGTGGGTTTCCACACGCGCAGGAAGCCGATGCCGATTGCCAGGGAAAGGAGGCAGGCGACGACGTCGGTGAGCTCGTAGGAGAAGAAGTTACTTGCCAGGTACTGACCACCGCCGAAGCTCACGCCGAGGACGAGCGCCATCGGCCAGACCTGCTTGAAGCCCCGTACACCGTCCATGACGAAGGTGAGAATGAAGGGAACAATGATCGCGATCATCGCCATGAGGAGACCCGTCATGCCGGCGACCTCACGCTGATCCAGGCCGGTCAAAAGCGCAGCCGTGGTAACCGGAATTGCCATTGCACCGAAGGCGACAGGGGCGGTGTTGGCAACGAGGGTGGTGATGATCGCCTTCATCGGCTTCATGCCGAGGGACAAAAGCATCGCCGCCACGATGGCAACCGGAGCACCGAATCCGGCGAGAGCCTCGAGAAGACCACCGAAGGAGAAACCAATGAGCATGGCCTGCACACGCATATCCCCACGACCAATCTTGGAGAAAATCAACCGGAGATCCTCGAAGCGATTCGATGACACGGTGAGGTCATACAACCACACGGCCATCCAGATGATGAACACCACCGGGAAGAGACCGAAGGCGACGCCCTGTCCCAACGAGGCGATGGAGTAGGACACCGGCATACCAAAGACGAAGATGGCTAGAACCAGCGAGACGACGACGGCACCAATCGCCGAGGTATGGGCTTTCCATTTCAGCGTCATGAGGAAAATAAAGAAGGCAACCAGCGGCAGTGTTCCGACCAGCGCGGTGAGCCACGTGTTGTTCGCCACGGCCAGTGTATCGGCCTGGAAGGTCTGCGCCAGGTGGGCGACAGAGTCCCCCGCTGCGAAGAGGGTGTGTTGCATTTCACGCTCCTTGTTAAAAGTTTCAACGGGTGTACATGATCAATGGCGTCCAACCTGGTTGGCAGCACCGGATGACGCAAATTTAGGGGGTAAGAGCAAACATCAGACGTTTCGATAGCGCGATGTTTTTCCGACTTTTCCTTACCTCCTATTAAACATCACACCAATGTAACGTGAAAGTTTTCGAGCCTAAAATGAGAGATTTTTCACATTTTGGTCTGACGAATAGAAAATTGGACTGACCTCAGACGCTATGAATACAGCCAGCCACCAGCAGTAAACCGAATTACGCAACGCTTTAGTTTCCTAATTCCCGCTGGTGAGGCGGTATATTGAGATGATTTTTTGCCCAGTTTCACACTAGAATCGGATGTGACATTCACTGCACTCCGGATGTCTGACGTACCGTCGACGATTCGCCTACACAGGGAGATGAGCGCCCGGAGTAGCGGTTTCGCTAGCAAGAGTAAGGAGCTGCAATTGCGCGTCGCTCTATTTAATACCTGCATCGGGGACGCAATGTTCCCCGATGTGTTGAAAGCTACGGCGGTCATCCTCTCGCGCCTCGGCTACGAGGTAGTTGTCCCTGAGGAACAGACCTGCTGCGGCCAAATGCATTACAACACCGGTTACCGCAAAGAAGTCGTCCCCATGGTGGAGAACTATGTGGATGCCTTCAGCGACCCATCCATTGATTACGTCGTCGCCCCCAGTGGTTCCTGCATCCACTCGGTGCGTTCTCAGCACCCGCAGGTTGCTGAGAAGTACGGCACCGCCGCATTGCGCGACGGCGTAAGCAAGGTCACCAAAAAGAGTCTGGATCTCAGCGAGTTCCTCATCGACGTAGCACAGACGGACAACGTGGGTGCATTCTTCCCCCACCGCGTCACCTACCACCCCAGCTGCCACGGCAAGCGCATGCTTGGCCTCGGCGAGCGCCCACTGCAGCTCCTGCGCAACGTGGAGGCAATCGACCTCGTCGAGCTCCCCAATGCTGAGGAGTGCTGCGGTTTCGGCGGAACCTTCTCACTGAAGGCCCCGGAGATTTCCGCAGCAATGGTCAATGACAAGACCCGCCACATCCGCGAGACCGGTGCCGAATACGTCACCGGCGGTGATCAAAGCTGCTTGTGGAACATCGGTGGCACGCTATCCCGCCAGCACGCCGGTATCCGCGCCGTCCATATGGCCGAGATCCTCGCTTCCACCAAGGAGCACCCATGGACCCCGACCTCCGCTGTGTACGACAAGGAGAAAATGCTGTGACAACCTTCCTTGGCAAACCCAAGATGCCCCCGTTCGCACCAGATAAGAACGGTGCGCTGCGTGGCGATCATAACTTCCTCGAAAAGGCGCATGAAGACCTGTACAAGGTTACCCAGCGCCGCAACCTGCACAACGCCACAACGACGATCCGTAATAAGCGCCAGCGCGTTGTAGACGAGCTCGATGACTGGCAGCTTCTTCGCGATGCCGGCTCCGCAACGAAACGCGATGTGGGAACCCGCATGGCTGAGCTGCTGGAGCAGTTCGAGGCCTCCGTTACCGCCAACGGCGGACACGTACACTGGGCCCGCAACGCGGAAGAAGCCAACGAGATCATTACCGGCCTGGTCAAAGACACCGGCGCCAAGAAGGTAGTGAAGATCAAGTCCATGGCCACCATGGAAATCGGCATGAACGATGCCCTGAAGAAGGCCGGAATTGCCGCCCGCGAAACTGACCTCGCAGAGCTCATCGTCCAGCTCGGACACGACAAGCCTTCGCACATCGTGGTGCCCGCCATTCACCGCAACCGCGCGGAGATTCGCGACATCTTCGTCCGAGAGATGCCGACCACTGATGAGACGCTGTCTTCCGACCCGCCGGAGCTTGCAGAGGCGAGCCGTCTCTTCCTGCGTAAGCAGTTCATGGAGGCAGAGGTTGCCATTTCTGGCGCTAACTTCGGTATCGCCGAGACCGGCCACGTCACGATCGTTGAGTCCGAGGGCAACGGCCGTATGTGCCTCACCCTGCCGAAGACCCTCATCTCAGTGATGGGCATTGAGAAGATTCTCCCCACTTTCCAGGACCTCGAGGTATTCCTGCAGCTCCTGCCCCGTAGCTCCACGGGTGAGCGCATGAACCCCTACACGTCGCTGTGGACGGGTGTAACCGAAGGCGACGGCCCGGAGAACTTCCACATCGTCCTCGTCGACAACGGCCGCACCGCCGTTTTGTCTAATGAGACTGGCCGCGAGGCACTCAAGTGCATCCGCTGCTCTGCCTGCCTCAACGTGTGCCCGGTGTACGAACGCATTGGTGGCCACGCCTACGGTTCCATCTACCCGGGCCCCATCGGCGCCATTTTGTCCCCACAGCTGACGGGCATCAAGGATCACAACGATCCGAACGCATTCCTCCCCTACGCGTCTAGCCTGTGCGGACGCTGCAACGAGGTCTGCCCCGTCCGCATCCCGATTGTGGAGACGCTCCTTGACCTTCGTAATAAGAAGGTAGAAAAGGACGCACCGCCGATCGAAAACGCTCTCATGCAGATGATGAAGCTGGTGTGGGGCAAGCCACAGCTGTGGAACGCGGTCACGGGAGTTGTCTCCTTCGGACGCATCCTCGGTGGCTTCGACGGCAAGATCAAGCACCTACCGAGCTTCCTGTCCGGTTGGACGGACATGCGCGACAGCGCAGTTCCGCCGAAGAAGTCGTTCCGCGAATGGTTCGACACCGAGGAAGCCCAGGAACTGCTCCGCTCTGAGCGTGAGCACGGCTCAAAGGAGGAGTCTAAGTAATGCAACGCCATCTTGATGCCGCCAAGAACCAAGAGGCAAAGAAGGAAATTCTGAGCCGCATCCACAACGCGAACAAGCTCGCGGGCAAGGCCGAAGAGGCCTACCCCATTCCCCGTGAGTACCACCGCACGTGGGACAAGCCAGCTGAGGAACTGCGCGAGATTCTCATCGGTCGCCTGGACGATTACAAGGCAATCGTCCACGAGGTCAGCGAAGCTGATCTTGCCTCTGAGATTTGCTCCGTGCTGAATGAGCGCGGTGCAAAGGATGTCCGCTACGCACCGGGCCTGGATGCTTCTCTCTTTGAGAAGTTCGACGGCTCTGCTACCCCGGACAGCAAGGACACGGATCCGCGCCTCCTCAACGAGGTCGATGCCGTCATCACCGATTCCAAGGTGTCTGCTGCCCAGACAGGCACCATCTGCCTCGAATCCGGTGACCTGTGTGGCCGTCGCGCGCTGACACTTGTTCCCGACGTTCACCTGTGCATTGTGCGCCCCGACTCGGTTGTGTACTCGGTGCCGGAGATGATCGATCGCCTCGATCACCGCACCCCGATCACCATGGTGTCCGGCCCGTCGGCCACCAGTGACATCGAGCTCTCCCGCGTGGAGGGTGTGCACGGCCCACGTACCCTCATCGTGTTCGTGGTGAAATAGGTTCTCGCACTCTTGCTCCAAGCCCCCGCTTAATGAAGCGGGGGCTTTTGGGTGCCCGGTGGCGCACCCCGCCTGACGTCCACCTCCCTTTCACTCCGTCATCGTGTACCCGCATGCTTGTCTTCTCGGCGCATCAGCACACGTGCCCTCTCAGCGCATCAGCACACGTGCCCTCTCAGCGCATCAGCACACGCGCCCATACAGCTTCATAGGCACTCAGCTACTCGGAACGTGCCACTCTAACCACAGGTACACCCCGCGAAACTCCTCTCCAACTCCCTTGGTGGCGTTTCACCATATTCAATTACTGCCCTCGTCCTTGCTAGCTCTTGCGAATTGCAGAAGCTCAGTCCTAAGAGCATCCCTAGTTCTGTCCGTAGCGCTCCCACCGGGAGCATCTCTTCGCCCCTTTCCCGTGTGTCGGAGACGTCCACACTCTCCTCTTCACCCTTTGGTTGCCTGCAGGCAGCCGAACACTGTCACATGGGTACGCCAGTACAATGGATAAACAGAACCCCCTAACCGACATGAAAGGAATACCTGTGCTCCGTAAACTGGTAGCAACTCTCGCCAGCGCCTCTGCAGCGCTCGCACTCACAGTTTCCGCCTTTCCTATCGCCTCAGCTTCCCCTGTATCGTGGGAAAACTGCCCGGAGTCTGTGATACGCGAAGATGCAACATGCGGACGCACCGATGCTCCACTGCAACGGGAGAATCCAGACGGACCCCGGATCTCAGTGGGCTTCATTAAGCTCCCCGCAACCGGAGCCAAGAAAGGAACTATCTTCTATAACCCTGGCGGTCCAGGCGGGTCTAACTACGCCACACTCGGCGGCAAAGTCTTCACATTCCCCAACGAATTACGCGAACACTATGACATCATCGGCGTGGAACCTCGCGGTTTAGAGGGATCAACGCCGGTCGAGTGTGACTTGCAGGCTGCAGCAGCTGCGCCTATTACCGACCAGCTCAGCTCCAGTGGCGCCATCTCAAGAAACATCTGCAACCCGGACTATGCAACGTCTCTTACCACGGACAACAACGCGTCCGATTGGGAAGCCGTACGGTCAGCCTTGGGTGTCTACCGAATTGATATCATTGGCCTGAGCTACGGCACGGTTCTGGGAAGCCGCTATGCCACGCTGTACCCCGAGCACACGGGGAAGGTCGTCCTTGACTCTGGTTTGCCACCGGAAAAGTTCTGGGGCGATATCCTCCTTGCCCAGTCACCCCGCTACCTCAGCAATCTGAACGCTTTCTTTAGCTGGGTTGCCGAAAATGACGAGATGTATCACCTCGGCGATACACCACTCAAGGTGTACAACGCCTGGTCCAAGAAGGTGTTTAACGAGTCCGGTACCACTCCAACTGTAACTCCACCTCCTGCACAGCCAGGAGATATGGATCCGGCGTGGATCCCGGTGAATAACACGGTCGCACCGCATAAAGCCGTCGCTGACAACTTCTTCAACCAACTGGTAAATGGTGGAAATCAGTCCCAATCGCCAACTCTTGGGCTGTCCCGCATCCTTATGCCCGAGTCGTGGGCATGGCCGTATCTGGCATCCATGATCGGCGGATTCACTCCCACGCCCTCGATGACAGAACTCCAAGGCACCGAAAAAGCCAAGGAGCTTGCTGTTCAGTCACAGCTGGTGCAGGGCTTGATGATCTGCAATGAAAACATGTCGCCCACAGATCCGACCCGCATCCCAGCGTTCCTCTGGAACAGCTTTGTCAACGGGGACATTTTCTGGCTCGCCGCGAATTCCGTTGCATCGGGTATGAGCTGCAATGGGGCAGCCCCCGTAGTCTCCAAAATCCCCATCGACGGCTCGAAGCTGAAGGAACGTCCTCTCCAGATCCAGGGTACAAATGACCCTCAGACACCGTTTGATGTGTACGGACCTCTGGCGCAGCGTATGAATAGTCAGGTAGTTACCGTTGACGGATACAACCACGGCTGGCTCGGATTCAACCACCCGGATGTGGACAAGGTCGTTGTGGATTACTTTGCCACGGGTAAGCCGTCCACGGATCACATCACTGTGGGGTTGCCTACTCCGCTCATCGCTCAGGATTCCTTGGAGTCTTTGCGCGCCCAAGAGCGCTAACAGCCGCCTCATCTCCTCCCCGGGCGGAGGCGCGAAAGGATAACCGTTTGCCTCTCGTCCGCTGGAGAATACGGCTTTTTCCCCCCGTCATTGCGCGAGGATTTTGTTGGCTCCATGGTGGCGACTACAATTTCAAGACGTTGCCCTCGTAGCTCAGGGGATAGAGCGTCGGTTTCCGGTACCGAAGGTCGCACGTTCGATTCGTGTCGGGGGCACAAAAAAATGCACCGCTTTTACGCGGTGCATTTTTGTCTGCCGGCAGAATCACGCAGCGCTTCCCCCTCAATCCAGAACACTTATTTAGCTACGGAATTCCCGGCCTTTGGGTTCCCGACCTCTAATGATGCTGTGGAAAAGGCCCCGGTCGCTGGTGTCGAGACGATTGCACACAGGCATGCGCAGGGGACGTCAAGCATAGAAAGGCGGATCCCGCTCAGCTACTGGAGCGTGAGACCCGGCTATGATGAGGTTGAGGCTTACCCACTGCCTCAGCTATTCCGCGCAGTCTTTTTCCTCGCAGGTTTTCCCCCGCACGGGCGCGCCTGGTCGCGTGTAGGAATCGCGTACGCGGGTGAAGAATCGTGTCAGCACATCGATGTCCTGGTCATCAATATTGTCAAAGATGACCCGACGAACGCTTTCAACATGATCGGGAGCAGCAGCCTCTAGGCGCCGCATTCCATCTTCAGTGAGCTTGACCTCGACACCCCGCGCATCGCCTTCACACTTGCATTTCTCGACAAGCCCGCGACGTTCCATCCTCGTTACCTGGTGCGACGTGCGACTCCGATCCCATCGAAGCTGGCAGCACAAATCGCGGAGGCGCAGCATCCGATCCTCCGCTTCCGACAGCGCGACCAACACTGAGAACTCTGGTGCTGTGATCTGATGACCGGACTGGAGTGTTTCTTCTACGCAACGGTTCGCAGCACGTTCGGCGTCAAGAAGTAGACGCCACAAGTGCTGCTCGTCGTCTGTAAGCCAGCGGGGTTCAGTCATACCCCATACCTTAAGGTCACACCTCACGAAAGCAAAAATTCTACAAATCATTCACTTTTTGTTGATATGTCCCTCTTTTTGTATAAACTTGGAACCACCGCACAGGGAGCCACCGAGAGCGGTACGAACTGCACGGCTCTCTATGCGATGCGAAAAACGTCAATACACCTCAAACACACCAACCGAAGGAGATAAACCATGTCCAATCTGAATGGCAACTACACCATTGACCCTGTTCACTCCACCGTCGGATTCACCGTTCGCCACGCAATGGTGACCAAGGTTCACGGCGTATTCAAGGACTTCGAGTCCAGCTTTACCGTCGCCGATGACACCGTTGAGGGGTCCGCCACTGTCCCCAAGCTGCCTCCATCGATACGGCAAACGAACAGCGCGATGAGCACGTCAAGAGCGCCGACTTCTTCGATGTGGACAATCACCCGGAGCTCACTTTCACGATCACTGGTGCTGAAGTCGGCGATGGCACCGAGGGCACTGTTTCCGGCGACATCACCATCAAGGGTGTAACCAAGCCGGTCACTTTCGATGTCGAGGTTCTCGGAATTCAGGAGGATCAGAACGGCGACACCCGCCTGGGTTTCGAAGCTTCTACCAAGCTCAACCGCAAGGACTTCGGCATTGATTTTCAAGCTCCGCTCAACGGCGGTGGCGTCCTCGTCGGAGAAAAGATTAACATCGTAATCGAGGGTTCTGCGCTCAAGAACGCCTAGCGGCATCATTCCTCGGAGCAGTCGTCATGACTGTTCAAAGGAAAAACACAAGGGGTGGCCTGCAATGCAGGCCACCCCTTTCTGTCTGCGCAAAGCGTTTCCCACGATCACTTCGTCATCCTCTTCACAAGGACAAACAACGCCACCGTTCCCTGTTACCGGTTAGCGCACTTCCCTGTTACCGGTTAGTGCACTTCCCTGTTACCGGTTAGCGCACTTCCCTGTTACCGGTTAGCGCACTTCCCTGTTACTGGTTAAAAGGTGATTTCGGGAGTACGCGCCGTGAGCTCATCGATCGACACGGTGCGAGCATTTCTGACCCCACTGAAGCGTGAGGGGAAACAGGTGAGGATGAAAATTTGGTGTCGGGATGAGATGCGGTTAATCAAGGCAGCCATATCATCCAAACGCTGTTGGTCCGAATGGCCAAGAAAATCATCGATAAAGATCGGTACTTGCTCACCATTGCGCGCAGCAACCTCGGCAAGTGCCAATCGGACGATGAGTGTCAGCTGTTCCCTCGCACCGCCAGAAAGCTGCTCAATACCAATCGCAACTCCGTCTTCAACCCGCTGAGCCAGTTTCATGTTCTCATCCAACGTGAAGTGCACATCAGGACCGAAAATGACGGTGGCTAGGTCGTTGATAGCCTTGGTAAGAGGCTCAGCATACGCATCGTAGGCTTGCTTTTTATGCTGCTCGAGCACGGCAAGCAGGCGGGCGTACACGGTGGCGCGGAAGGAAAGGCGTGCGCTCTTGTCTTCCGCGGCCTTTGCCTCCGCTTCCGCCTCATCGACCTCCTCTGCGAGTCCGCGGGCGCTTTCGACCTCGCTTGTCTTCGCTGCCAATTGGATTTCTGCCTGTTGGCAGCCCGACACGGCATTTTCCACCTTTGAGCGGGCGACGTCCAACCGACCGTCGATGAGCTCAGGTTGAGCGTCGGAAAGCTCAGCCTCCTTGACCCGAACGAACTGTTCGGCCTCGTAGGCTTCCGCAGCTACGGTCGCCGACGACTTTTCCAGATCCGGCAGCGACTGTGCCTCTTCTTCTGCGGCTACCTGCTGCGCAATCCGCTGGTATTCAGCTTCCGAGCGCTCCACCGACTTCTTGTGTACCGCATAATCAACCGGCGCCGTCGAATTTTGCAGGGCGGAAAGTGCAGCTTCTGCAATTTCCAACTGTCTGTCTGCTTCATCGGCTTCGTCGCGCAGCTCCTCAATGCTTTTCTCTGGGCTTGTTTCCCCTCTATCCGCCGCAGCTTTGGTGGTGTCATCAGCGCCACCAGCATCTGTGCCACCTGTGCTCATCGTGGACTCGTCTTCTTCACGCAACACGCGGGTGAGCCTGTCAAGTTCGGCTTGGCTCTGGTCTAAAGGAGAATCTCCGACGATTTCCTTCCTCTGCAGCTCCAGCTTCTCGATCTCACGCAGCGTCGCTTCATCGCGATCATGGATTGCGCGGGCTTCCTCGACAGTGGCACAGTTCACGGATTCCAAAAGCTCAGCGAGCTTTCCCTCCGCCTTCTCGACTGTTGCATTGAGACTGTCCGCCCCGCGTGCCGGTTGCACGCTCGCACGCAGCCCCCGGTAGCGAATAGTCCGCAAGGAGGCGACGGGAAGCGACGAATCTTCTGCGTCGAGGGTAACGTCCTCGTCATCAATGCGAAGCGATAAGGGCTCATCGGTCTCGTTATGTAAGGTCACCGTGGCGGCGGCTGCCTCGCGTGTCGCGCGGGCAACCTCTGCATCGGACTCAGCCTTCTCCAGGGCTCGAAGGTTCGCCGTGGTCACACTAACGGCAGCCAACGTCGCCTTCTTCTCGGCAATGGATTCACTGATTTCGCGAGCCTTTTCTACCACTCGCGCGAGACGATCCCGCTCCTCATGCAGATGTTTCCTTTCGATAGCGCGCTCGGCAACGCGCACTGCGGCACGGGCTTTCTTCGCGCTTTCTTGAGCTCCGGTTTTTCTCTCCTGAGCAGCCGCAACCTTTTCTGCAATGCTCGCGGCTTTCTGCTCCAGATCGGTCAGGATCTCACTGTCCTGGACAAGTGTCTGCTTGCGTTCCTCGGCCTCGGCGATAGCTTTTCGACGCTGTTCACATGCGTTCTTCACGCTATCCGAGCGGTGACGCGCCTCCACCGCCACAGCAGTAGCATCACGGACTGCTTTTTCAAGCTCTGCGAGAGCCTCCTTTTTCTCCTCCCACCCTCGAACATCCTTCTTCAGCTTGGGAAGCGTCTCATGAAACTCGTCGATGGAACGGCGCAGGCGGGCAATCCCTTCAACGGTCTCGTCCATAGCGCGGGCTTTTCGCTTCAACTCCTCGCAGTGCGCCCGCGCGACATCGGCATTCTTTTCCGCATCCTTGACGAATTTTTTAGGCGAACCGGAGGGAGTGAGGTATTCTCTGGCTTCCTCCCACACCGAGGCAACAAGATCAGTCTCCCCTGAGGCAGGCTGTTCTGCGCCACTATCCAACGCCTTTTGAACAGAGGAAATCGCCAACGCATCCACCTGCGTATCAATTGTCCCCTGCTCGATAAACAGCTCGTGGGCGAGGTCTAGGTCAACGTTTTCCTGCAGCAGTTTCTGCAACTCGTCGTGGACATCAGTCCCTGTCGCAGTCGGGCGCAGAGTTCCCGGAAACGCAAGACTCGCCTTGGCACCGCCATTCAGCTTCTTCTTTACAATCGTGTCGATGCCATCAATGTTCATTCCCAGTTCAATACGAATGGACTCCCCCGCACCAGCTGTTGCGAGCGCCTTAATCCAGCCCTTAGTAGAGGTGTGCTTTTCTGTTAGCGCAATCTTTACTGCCTGCATGATGGATGACTTGCCTTTTTCGTTGTCCCCATGAATGATGGTGACACCGGTAGGGCTAATACCGTCCAGTTGAAACGAAGTCAGCGGACCCAGGTACTGCGCCGCAAGTGACGTTAAATACATGTTTTTACCTCGCGTTTGTCAGCCTGTACAGAATTTTCAATGCCTGAGCGTCAACACCATCGCCGAGGCGTGCGCCTTCACGAAGCTCATCAAAGGCTCCACGTGTGTATCCCTTCAGTTCCACCGCATCCATATCTTCAGCGGTCGGCTCAACTGCTAGGTCATGGAGTCGTTCACGTTCATATAGCGCAGCAAACTGTGGAGTCAAACGTTCCAGGGACGTAGCTAAATAGTCGTGATCCGCCAGCGATGCTGCCCCAATGAGGGCGTACTTGATGACGGTATGAGGCTTGTCGGGATAAGCCTCTAGCTCTTCGACAAAGCTTTCCACGTCTGCTGTTCCATCCACGTGACGGGTGATGGCTTCAAAAGTCCACGTTCCTATCGGGATTGTCTCTACTTCCACGTTGACGACCTCAGCCATAGAGCGAGTCCCCGTGGCGTTCGTCGGGTCGTCGGGAACCTCGACGGTGATGAGCAGCACATTGCCCGAGTTGTTCTCCCCGCCTCCGCCAGGCACTTCCTTAAAGTCTGTGGGTTCCGGTGAACCGCTGAACCAGACTCGACCGCGACTGTCTAGCTGGGTCGTGGAGTGGGTATCGCCGAAGGCCACATAGTCCACAACGCGCCTCGATACGGCATCCTCTACAGCGTGCAGGTCAATGAGACCGACATCCTGCTCATTACTACGCGATTCCACCTGCCCATGGGCGAGTAACACGCGGGATAGACACGTACTGCTCTCACCACCCACCGGAATCAGCGCGGAGCATGCTTCGGCAACGAGATCTGTCGCCGCTGCCTTAGATTTCAACGGTGCCCCTACCACTTCGACCCCAGGAATGACTTCCACAGGATCGGCAGAGTCCAAAACAATGACGGCGGTGTTACCAATACTCTCTGACGTGGACAGACGGGCGAGAATTGAGTCCGGGGACGCAGGATCGTGATTTCCAGGAAGTAACAAGAGAGGCACCCCCAAACCGGCGAAAACGGCTTCAGCGCGCCTAAAGGTCATGTCCGACACCATATTTGAGTCGAAGTTGTCGCCGGCGGCAACGATAAAATCGCATCCTCGTTCTCGCGCCAACCTACCCATCTTTTCGATGACATCGATGCGTGCTTGTCCGTAGCGGGCCTGCCCCTCCTCCCCGAGGAACCAGCGTCGCATTCCCAGCTGCCAATCCGAGGTATGGATAAACGAATATTTCACTGCCATCTCCTTTCTCCAGTCTCGCAGTAGCACAGTGGCACAGTGGCACAGTCACACAGTCACACAGTGGCACAGTTCAGAAGCTTCCATCCCACGCCTGTTACTCATGCAATCCACGGGGATGGCACGGGGATGACACTGGTCGTGCACATACGTACACATAAAACACGTACATACAAATAGTAAAGTCCCAAGGCAACTGGGCTTCTGCAGCGTCCGGGTGAATCAGTTTCTGTCCTCCACTACAACTAGTGATCATTGTCTATGTTCAATCGCATTCGGATCTGTGCTTTCCACACTACGCACCGTGTACACGCGACTGCTCGACTTTTCGAACACAAACTGTTTATCTCCCACCCCCTTTACTCCCAGCTACACCACGAGAGATATCGGAAAAGTAAGCAGTGAACGAAATCAGATAAGAACGTGCCCTGGCCCGTCACATTGCGGAACCATACCCACCGCCTATGGGCATCACCGGCAACCCAATCCCTGGAAAACAACCCCCCAATCGGTGGGGATAACACGGGGTCGGCGCGTGCGCACCATACTCCATAGCAGCTTCTGTTCCCCACCAGCTAGAGGGAAATGAGGCAGAAGCAGAGTGCTCATCTGTACCGTCAGTACGGATCGCATTCCTATTCTCTCGGTAAAGACTTAATCCATATCCTTTGTAAGCACGTAGTAGAGATCTTCTAGGTCACTGACCGCCCGCATCTGATCGATGCTGGTATAGGAGATCGCTTTGAATGCCTCACGGAGGAATGTATCGTCACCATCACTGACAGCAGGAGCTTTCCGCGGACGTGGAAGATCTGGCAGTGCGCCACCTTCCCAAAAGGTCTCCGTCGACTCCACGGCTCTCCGCTCAGACAACGTGGCAACAGATGCGGAAACCGATTGTTCGAGCTCACGAACGTCCACTCCGCGGATGTCAAAAACCTTCTTCGGATCGTCATCGAGAATGAGCGCCAGCTGGTGCGCCACCGCGACGATGTGCTTGCAGACGCGGGCAGAATCAGGGCACGTGCATCGGTAGACAAATTCTGAGCTATCCCTGGCTGCAATGATGCCAAGAACCTCACCTTCTAAAACGCCCTCATGCAGCAGCGTGGGACGCGACGCCAAGATTTCAACAAGTCGCGCAATCTCGTCTGGGGAACGGCGAGGGAAAACTATCGCGACATCAAACGGCTCATTCTGGGAGCCCGCTACATACGCGTGGACAGCGCCTGTGTCCAAGCGAATATTCGGGAGAACGCGCCCCTGTTTGGAATAATCCATGCCGCGGACAAAACGGCCTGGTTCGGCGTTCGACTGAACTGCGTCCATAATGAACCGGGCGATCGGCTGGCTCAACTCGTTTTGCGGTGAAGCAGATTTCGCCTCCGCGTACTTATTGGCCAATGCGCGTGCTCGATCGAGAGCCCCATTCTTGCGGAAATTGGCGTAGATGACGTTATCCTGGGACCGTCGATTCCGCCTCGAGCCTGGTCGATTTGCAGAGTAAGGCGGTTCACTAGAATCGTGTGACATCGTGGGCGGTCCTTTCTGCCTCAGAGCGATAGGCCATGAGCTGGCTGAGCTGTTGCGGATCGAGCTCTGTAATCCATCCTTCACCCGTTCCGACGACGGAACCAGCAAGTGCTGTCTTCTCTTCCAGCACCTTCTGGATTTTCTCCTCCAGGGTACCGGCGGCAACCATCTTGTACACGTGAACGTCGCTCTCTTGGCCAATGCGATAGGCACGGTCGGTGGCTTGGTCCTCCACGGCGGGATTCCACCAGCGGTCCATATGCACAACTTCCGTTGCAGCGGTGAGGTTCAACCCCGTTCCGCCTGCCTTCAGGGAGAGAATGAAGATGGGTGGGCCACCCTCGCTCTGGAAGTCGGCAACCATCCGTGTTCTCATCTTCTGAGGCACTCCCCCATGTAAGAAAGGAATGTCAATCCCGGTTCGCTCAGCAAGGTAGTGCTGCAGCATCGTGCCGAACGCCGTGTATTGAGTGAAGATGAGAACTCGCCGTTCACGCAGTAGAGCTGCGTCGACGATCTCCATCAGTTTCTCTACCTTTCCGGACCTGTGCTTCCCGTGATGTGTCATTTCTGAACCATCGCCAAGGAAGTGAGCAGGGTGATTGCAGATCTGCTTAATACGCGTGAGTGATGCAAGAACGATTCCGCGGTACTGGATACCACCCATCTTCTGCTCTTGGAGCTTACGCTGCACATCGTCAACGTAGCTCTTGTACAACGCAGCCTGTTCCGGGGTCATCTTCACGGTGATCACCTGTTCACGTTTCTCCGGCAATTCGTCGATAACGGCGGTATCGGTCTTCAACCTACGCAAAATAAAAGGCTGGGTGAGTGCTTGGAAGCGCCGGGCGAGATCGGAATCCTTATCTCTTTCAATCGGTCGGGCGAAGTGGTTGCGGAAAAAAGTTGCAGATCCGAGGATGCCAGGATTACAAAAATCCAAGATAGCGCGCATCTCCGAAAGCCGGTTCTCCACCGGGGTACCTGTGAGAGCAATCCGCTGTCGTGGATGGATTGACCGCACTGCGCGATGAGTTGTCGTTGACGTGTTTTTGATCGCTTGCGCCTCATCAACGATGACGTGGTCCCACTCTAGCTTTTGCAATTCAAGGAAATCCCGCACCACCGTTCCATAGGATGTGACGAGGATATGCAGGTCCTGAACCTGACGGGCCAGCTCTTCCCCTTTCTTCCTCGAGGAACCGTGGTGGAGAGCCACCTTAAGGCTGGGAACGAATCGCTCAGCCTCCGCTTTCCAGTTACTGATCACACTCGTAGGAGCGACGACTAGCGTGGGCGGGCGCTGCAGATCCTGCTCACGCTCGTAGGCAATAAGACTCAGTACCTGAAGAGTCTTCCCCAGCCCCATGTCGTCGGCAAGCACCGCCCCGAGATTCCTCGAGGACATCCAGGCGAGCCAGGCCACGCCACGTTCCTGGTAGGGGCGCAACGTAGCGGTGACAGTTGGAGGGAGATCGACAGGCTCGGGTGCGACCTGGAAACCTGTACCAACGAGAGACGCAGTCCACGAGTTACCGGTGAACTGCAGATCCTTGTTGTTCGCCTCTTGGAGTGCAAGCGCACGAATTCTCTCGATGGAGCTTTCACCCTCAACGTTGTCTGCGGTGAGCAGATTCTCCAGTTCTTCCTCGGCCTTGTCACGCTCCTTCAACAGGCCTTCCAGCACCGGATTGTGACCGGAGGGGGTCACATTGTCGGGTTTTTTCGCCTCAACAATTTTCCAGTTGAGCTTTTCAATCTTGGCTTGCAAAGCGTCAATATCATGGCCGGCGAGTTCCGCCATATATTCACGTACTCGCCTCAGCGATGCGCCGTCCACGTGCACCCACGAGCCACGGATTTTTACAAGATCCGTGCTCGAATGGATGAGCTCCCGCATCTCCGCATCCGTGAGCTCAGTGTCTCCCACAGACAGATGCCAATCGTAGGCGACAATGTTATCTAGACCGAACTTCGCCGGGCCTGTCACGCGCGCCTCGTCCGAGCTCTGCGTACGAATCTTCGCCTTCACAGATGCACTCGTCCAGGCGCGTGGGAAAAGCACCTCGAACCCGGCCGCCTTAAGCTCGTCTACATCTTCATTGACAAAAGCGAGGATCTCTTCCGTTGTCAGCTGCAGGTCCCAATCGCCATCATCAAGAGTCCGGGCAGTCCCGCGACCGTGTGCAGTGGGGTCCAACAGCGAAGTGATGGCGGTTGCCTTCGAATGCAGTTCTTTTATTTTGCGCTTTGTCCCCTGATCGTATTGGCCGATGCGGACGGGTGAGAGAACTGCGGTCCCCTCCCTCACTTTCGTACGCACGATCCATGGACTGTCACTGAGAGAATCATCCGCCCCCTCTTCTACGAGGAACACCAGTGAGACCGCAGTGGAAGTGAGGGTATCCTTCCACTTATTCAGATTGGTAATGACGTGCGGGCTGAACCGTCCCAGGGGACTGCTTGTGAGAAGCGACTGCAAAAAAGGGTGGAGATCATACGGACGCGCTTTATCCACTTCGTCTGCCAAAGCCGCATTAGTGATCCAGTGGACCCAGTGGCGCGCCACAGTCTCGGCGGCGTTAGTTGGTGTGTTCAAGACGATGATTCCTGGTGCAGCAGCCTGCATGGCGGCAAGCCAGGTGCGTTCTTCGACAGACCTAGTCAGCTCCCATTCTGGCCACCATGCATCGTCTTGGAATGAACACCGAATAACAACGCGGCCTGCATCAACAAAGCGGCCAAGTCCCGCAACCATCGTGGCTAGCCACCACAGGTCAGGTGCCAGCGAATCCTTCTGATCCTTCGGGATGCCTCGGCTTGTCCCCGCCGAGTAGACCTCCTCTAGGAGGAGGATTGCTTCCTTCGGAGCGAGAGCTGCTGTGGGGATCCGCAAACTAACTTTGTTTTCTTTGGGGGTAAGAAGAACCGCGCTGTACAGTCTCGTAAAGGCGTGCCTGGAGACAAGGTTTTCAATCGCTGGCGGAAAAGTCTGGTCTGGAACCTCATCGGGCCTTACCACCTTGTGCCCAATCACCCGTTCAATCCATAGACGGAGCCCACCGGAAGGCTCGAAAAGTCCGTGCAATTTAAAGGCGACCATAGACTCCTTTTTACCAGGCGCGCATCTCACGTCCCGTATCGGTTTAGAACGAATGTACACCGAAGCCATAGTTGGGATTGCCCACATGTGATGCAAGCATTGAGAGCGCTGTTTATCGTGGCGGCTTCCTACGTGCCTGGTATTTGCCATACGTGATCGCTAGGGACCGCACGGTGACTACTCGTGTGCCTGGCTATAGGTCGTTTCCTCCACATACCAAACCGTCGGCTTCGCATACACCCAATGTGGCGTGGCACATGTGGTTGAATTCCCCGCTACGCACTTTGGCCCATGTCCATCATTTATGAACAGAAAAACATGCGGCAGAATGCTTCTTTCCGCATCTTCCCCTTTTTTCCGCAAAACAGTAACAACAGCTGGCGCATCTTGGTCACAATTTGGAAACTTCATTTCACTTAATGAAACTTTCGTGGTTAGTTAGAGTTCTAGAGATCTCTTGTACCCACCAGTAACAGGTGCGCCGCCGAGGAAAGGTTTAGACCCCTATGAACGTCTCAATAACCGAACACACATGGTTTATTATCGCAATCATCCTGTATATGCTCCTCATGCTCGCAATTGGGTATTGGAGCTACCGGCAGACGGATCGCTATGACGAATACATGCTCGCCGGTCGTTCTCTCGGCCCGGTTGTCGCCGCTCTTTCCGCAGGTGCTGCGGATATGAGTGGGTGGCTCCTCATGGGGCTACCCGGCGCGCTTTTTGTCACAGGCTTGTCCGAGATCTGGATTGCCGTCGGTCTCTGCATCGGCGCAGCGGTGAACTGGCGGATGGTAGCACCGCGACTACGCGCGTACACGGAGGTCGCCGGCAACTCGATTACGATTCCCAGCTTCTTGGAGAATCGGTTGCGTGATTCATCGCATGTGTTGCGCATCGTCGCGTCCCTCGTCATCTTGGTGTTCTTTACGTTCTATGTTTCCAGTGGCATGGTGTCCGGCGGTAAGTACTTTGAATCTACTTTTGGCGGGTCGTATCTCGATGGCATGCTCATCATCGCGTTCGTTACGGTGGCGTACACATTTATCGGTGGGTTCCTTGCTGTTAGCTACACCGATACCGTCCAGGGCATGATTATGTTCGGTGCGCTGGTGCTTGTTCCTATCGGCGCGTACGTCCTCATCGGCGGAGATTACGATATCTTCAGCTACGCGACACAACACCCCTACGGTCCGCATCCGAGTGGGAACCCGACGTACTTCTCTTTGTTCAGTGGCATTTCTGCGGCGGCAATCATCGGTAACCTCGCTTGGGGCCTCGGGTACTTCGGCCAGCCACACATCATTGTCCGGTTCATGGCTCTGCGCTCCCCCAAGGAGGCACGCTCCGGGATGTTCGTGACAGTGTTCTGGATGGTCATCTGCGCGCTGGGAGCCGCTGGTACGGCTCTTGTCGGCACGGTCTTCTTCGGTGCATACCCTGACCACACGGTGACGGATCAAACGTCTTACGAGACTATCTTCCTTGACATGGGCCGGATGCTTTTCCATCCGTTGATTGGCGGTCTGGTGCTCACTGCAGTCCTCGCAGCTATCATGTCGACGATGGCCTCACAGCTCCTGGTCGTCTCGTCGGCCCTCATTGAGGACCTATACAAAATCACCACAAAGCGTACGCTTTCCGACGGTCTCCTCATGAACTTGTCTCGCACCGCTGTCGTTGCTGTGGCAATCATCGCAGCCTTACTCGCTATCAATCCCAGCGATTCGATTCTGAGCCTCGTTGGGTTCGCCTGGGCTGGCTTTGGTTCAGCTTTCGGCCCTGTTATCCTCGCATCACTGTTCTGGAAGCGACTGACGGTTCCGGGGGCTATTGCAGGGATGATCACAGGAACGGTTATCGTATTCGCCTGGGGAAATTCGGTTCTCAGCGACTGGCTATATGAAATCGTCCCGGGTTTTATCGGCGCGGGCCTCGTCCTTATCGTCGTGTCTCTTCTCACCAAGTCTCCGTCAACGCACATTCTTGACGAGTTTGACCAGGCTAAGACGCTGGCAGTGTCGGGTGATTTTTGAGGCTTAACACTGCAGCACAGATTCGGTCGCGGAAGGAAAAACTCTACCGCGCGTAGCTCTCGCTGAGCGGGATGGTGGAATACACCACCCCGCCGGAGGGAACCGATAGGTGCCCGCGCATCGTCTAACCGGTGTGAAGATTTTCCGACGCATTTTGCTTACGATCACGCTGGCGCTGACTCTCACTTCATCCGTTCCCACTGCTGTGGTCTTCTCACCGCTTTTCGACGATTCCAACATGGCCACCATTGCTTCTACCAAACAGCAACACAGATTCGATCTTGTCCGTCATCTACCACCCGTACAGGCGACAATAGGCACAGTCAGCACGACACCACCTCGTGTGCATGTCCTTGGGTATTCCCGTGATGAGTTTGGGCATGGCTGGGCTTCAGCGAGAGCCTGCACAACCCGTGAACTTGTCATTGCTGTTTCTATACCCGGCGCTCGTCTCAACAAAAAGACGTGCCAACTCGACGGTGGCAGTAGTGTCGACCCCTATTCGGGAGACCACATTACATCGCGGAGTGCTCTTGAACTCGATCACGTCATTCCTCTATCGGCAGCATGGGACTTGGGGGCCTTTGCGTGGAGCGAACAAAAACGCATCGCATTTGCCAACGATCCCCTTAACCTGGTTATAGTTTCGAAACAGCAGAATCAGGCTAAGTCAGATCACCTCCCGAACGAGTGGCTACCACCAAACAGATGGGCACGATGCTGGTACGCGCGGAGAGTGTCAGCCGTTGCTTCCTCCTACGGTCTTCCCCTCCCGGAAGCAGATAAGAATACTCTTAAGAAGCAGTGCATTATTCGAGATTTTTTACAAATGTCGCTAGAGTGATGGGGTCCAAAACCCACGAGCGTTTTGGGTTAGCAAAATGGTCCAGGCGGAAAACAATGTCGCTCTGGGCTCACAAATCAGAACGAAAGGCCTCTCCGAGTGACCACACTTTTCACTATTCTGCATGTTGTCGCCGCGATCCTATTTCTGGGTCCAGTGACCGTCGCTGTTTCAACTTTCCACAAGTACGCGCTCGAGGCTGACAACGGCAAGGACCGCGCCAAGGGGACTGCTAGTCTCCTGCACCGCATCACCCGCGTTTACGGAATGGGGTCTCTCCTCGTTCCTCTTCTTGGCTTTGCGGTCATGGTCAGTGACTGGGCGACGTACAAGTCCTACTACCTGATCCACACAGGAATTCTGCTCTCTCTTATCGCTTGGGCAATCCTCTTCTTCCTGATACTCCCCCTGCAGACGAAGTGCATTCACCAGCTCGGTCTTGCAGAGGCCGGTTCGGATCCCATTGACCTTTCGGGCTTCCACCTTACGAAGGCTGCGAAGAAGCTTCCGATGTATGGCGGAATCTTCTCCGCTCTCTGGCTCATTACCGCGATCCTGATGTTCTTCTAAAACACACGAATCCATCATGCGGCACGCGCGATGCGTGCCGCTTATTTTTTGCCAGCGTTGAGCCCAGCTACCACTCACCCCAACCATGTCATCGCTGGACTGTGCTCCACCACGCGCACTCTACAGCCACGTGCATGACAGGCCAACCACACAACGGCGAAGTCACAACGGCCACAGCCACGTGAGCAGTGGACCTGCGACTTGCTAGAGACTTGCTAGCTAGTTATGAGCTGTTATGAGCCTGCTCTTACCCGAAGCTACGCATGAACGTTCGTGGGCATTCCTCGTTAATCAGCCACATAGGAGCATGAAGCCTCACGTTTGTTCGGTAGTCTGAATGTGCAGAACGTGAACACAGATGGATGACCTTTCACATTAAACTCGTAACGCGAAGGTAGACATCTACAGGTTCCCGATACGTCCCACTGTGGAGGTAGCTCCTATGGTTACGTGTCGGTCGATAACATAAGCAATCAACGCTCCCACAGCAAGACGCGTACTGTTCGCTTTAGAAACACGCGAACCCACGCATAGGAAAGGATTACGGTGGCTTTTCGTCTCGTCGCCTTGGACATGGATGGCACTCTGCTAACGCCAGAAGGTGATATCCCCGCTGAGTTTCCCGAGCTCGCCCACGAGCTCATTGGCAAAGGAGTAAAAATTGTCCCGGCTTCAGGCCGACAACTCGCAACCCTCCGAGGCCAATTCGAGGGGATTACCGATTCGTTCATTGCCGAAAACGGTGCCGTGGTCGCAGTCGGCGGGCGGATAATCGCCACCCATACAATTCCCGTTGAGTACACACAACGTTTGCTTGCTGCCGTGGAAGACATGGACGATCCAAACTTCGGACTCGTCTTATGCCACCCCTCCACCGCCTATGTCACCCGTAGCGACGAGGAGTTCCTCGCCGAATGCTCCAAGTATTACCGTTCCCTCGAGCTCGCTCCGGAGCTGTCTCGCTACGCTACCGACGATGTCATCAAAATCGCCGTCTACGACTTTGACTCTGCCGAGGACAACACCACCCCACTGATGTCCGAAATTCTTCCAGAGCTGACAGTCGTCACTTCCGGTCAGCATTGGACCGATATCATGACGCCCGGAGTTCACAAAGGAATCGCTATTGCTGACCTATGTGACGCATTGGCTTTGAAGAAAGATCAGGTCATCGCCTTTGGTGACTACCTCAACGATTACGAACTCCTGGCTGCTGCGGGAACATCATATGGCATGGAAAATGGGCACCCGGAGGTCAAGGAGATAGCGACGCACATCGCTCCTTCGAACGCCGACAACGGAGTGATCACTGTTCTACGAAAACTCATGAAGGACGGCGAACTGTGAAGCTTCTCGCCTGCGATATGGACGGCACCCTCCTGACGCCATCGGGGAAATTACCAGATGGGTTCTGGGATCTCATGGACGACATTGCAGAAGAAAACAGGAGCCGCCGTTCAGAAGATGCAATCATTTTCCTCCCCGCCTCCGGCCGTTCCCTGCCTACGTTGAGAGGTTTGTTCACCCCTCCAGGGCAGTCCCCTGCTCTCGACTATTTCCTTGCAGGAAACGGCTGTGTCCTCTCGTCCCATGGAGTTGTGGAAACCGTAGCGAGGATTGAACCTGAAGTCGCCACCAGAGTGCTTGAAGCAGCGGCCTCATACCCTCAGAAACTCTGGGTGATCATGCACTTTCCTGAACGCACCGTAGCCCCCCGCGATCCTGAATTCCTCGAATTTCTCACCCACTACACCACACACCTAGCGGTTGTAGATTCTCTCGCTGATGTCGACCTGAATAACGTTGTGAACATGTCCATTTACCAGCCAGAGGACCCCTCCCATGGTCCGTGGGACTACATCCGCAATGAGTTTCCTGAACTCGAGGTGCTTGAATCCTCCGGAGACTGGTGCGACATCATGCCACCAAACGTAGACAAAGGTACTGGTCTCGAGTTCATCAAAGCGAAGCTGGGTGTGACAACGCAGGAAACCTTCTGTTTCGTGGATTATTTTAACGATGTCGGACTCATAGCTCCCTCCGGAAGATCCTTTGCGATGTCCAATGCGCATCCAGACGTCAAAGCCGCGTGCACCGACATCATTGGTTCCAATGCGGAAGGCGCAGTCATAACCACTATTCGTGACGGAATAAAACAAGGGTGGCTGTGACTCGTCAGGCTTGAGTAACCTTTACACCTTCTCCACATCCCCTCCAATTTTCGCCTGAGCTCGTTTTTCATCTGCATTACCAAGCACCCTCAGTACAGAGTGCCCACTATGCTGAGCAGCACCACATTTCCAGGCGTACAGATTGGAAGAAATTGGTCAAGAAAAGTCTCTGGCGCAATCGATGAATAACCACCGATTACATCCACAACTGAGGTACATCCACCACTGAGGAAAATTCCCTCGAGCGCACGGGACTGGAAGCGCCGGTGGCATCCAACAGCAAAAAGGATCGACTAGTTCAGAACGATGATTCCAGCGGAGGTGGCGGTCTTTATCTTACTTCTGTCCGTGACCGGCGCGGTGCTTGATCACCCGCGCTGATTCTTCCAATTTAGTTTGTACCTCGGCGTATTTCTGGGCGGCTGTGCTAGAACGAGGAGGAGCTTGGATAAAGCGTTCGGAGTCATAACCCATCTGCAGTTCCTTGGCCCGAAGAACCTCAGCATCCAATTTGATGCCGATAAGCAGGAGGATATTCATAATCCAGCAGGCGAAGATCACAGCAATAATCGTTCCGATTGCACCGTAGGCACTTGATCCTGCAAAAAATTGCAAATAGAGGCCAAGCAGCCACCAGGTGATGCCGATCGTTACGACTGAAACAGCGGAGCCGACAGTTAGCCAGCGGAAATGCTGAGGTCGTACATTCGGCGCAAAGTAGTAAAGGACTGCGACGAGGGTAAGAGCGATAAGAGCAATCACTGGAATGCGAATCCACACCCAGATAGGAAGAAAAATTCCGGTGAGAAAATCAAGTTCTTCAACGAGCCCCAGGGGATCTGCAATGGGTTCAAAAACAGCCAGAACCACTGATTGCCGCAAAAGAAGTGCACCAACTATGATGACGGCACCGATGACCATAAGAAATGTGATGCCCCACATCGTCAGCCATGTAGGAATGACGGTCCGTCCCTCTACCCTGCCGTAGATGAAGTTTGCACTGCGCGCAAATGCTCGCACCCAGGCAGACGATGAGAACAGCGCGATAAGAACAGCCAACACCAGGGCCCACGTGCCTTCGGCAGCTGAACCCACAATGACATCCACCACAGCTCTTACATGGTCTGCGATCTCCGACGGCACATACCTTGCGATGGCCTCCTGTGTCAGATTGGTTACCTGACGCTCATTACGAGCAAATATGAGTGTGGCAATGGAATACGCGGCGAGCACAGTCGGAGCGGCAGTGAGGAACATGAAGAAAGCAAGCACAGCCGCGCGGTCCATGATCGCATCGAGGATAAAGTCGCTCCACGTCCTCCTCAACACGAGCTTCCAGCTGTCCTTTGTCAATGTGTTACCGCGCGTTAGAGGGTTACGCCCGGGATCCTGCGGCTCAATCGACTCGACCCTATTGCCGCCCATTGGGACGACAAACTCTAACCGTTGTGTAGTGCCTCTATCAGGCTTGCCGTCCTCACTCGTCATACCTCGTAACACTAGTGGACAGTGCTCGGCCCTGGGAAATGTTTTGCCCAAATCCGCCATTTTAGAAAGCTGGATGGCTACGCATTCCTCATTCACAAGCACTCGGCCAGATGTTAACTGGTCTTAGTACATGGTTCTACTTCGACAACCTTGATGCCCGTGCGCTTTGCGCGCATTTTTGATTGCGTGCAGTTATAAGCGCCAAAAAGACCACAGAGAGACGGCATATCCACCGGCACCTCTGTGGCCCTGAGTTTTTTACTTAGTAGCGATCCCGACCGCGACCGCCTCCACGGCGATCGTTGCGATCACGCCAATTTCCACGACCGTTGCGCCGATCGCTACGCCCGTAGCCACCGCGATCGTTGCGATCTCCGCGGTCACGGCCACCTCGGTCACGACCACCGCGACCGTAGCCACCGCGATTGCCTCGGCCACCACTGCGGTTACCACGAGAGATGTAGCCATCTGGATCCCGACGGATCTCGATGTTGCGACCACCGATTTCTGTGTCAGCCAAGCGATCCAGGACATCGTCGCCAAGCCCCTTGGGAAGCTCTACCAACGAGAAGCTCTGCTGGATGTCGATCCGACCGAAGTCGCGGTTAGACAGTCCACCTTCGTTAGCAATAGCGCCAACGATTGCACCCGGGCGTACGTGATCGCGACGACCCACCTGAAGACGGTAGATTTCAAAATCACTGTCCGGACGTGCAGGTCCGTTGTCACGCTGCCGACGTCCACCGTCGCGGTCTCTATCGCGCCGTTCCCGTCGCTTGTCCTTCGGAGGCTCCTTCATGAGGAATTCCTCGTTGGACTGAGCCTGCGCCGCCAACGCTGCAGCAATGTCCTCGAGTGGCACATCGTGCGCATCCGAGTACTGCTTCACGAGGCTACGGAACAGACCAAGCTGGGAATCTTCCAGCGCCTCCGTGATGGAGTCTGCGAACTTCTCCTTGCGGGACTCATTTACCTCGTCCACTGTAGGAAGTTGCATTTCCTCAAGGGTCGCGTTGGTCACGCGCTCAATCGAGCGGAGCATACGGCGTTCACGTGGCGTGACGAACAGAATCGCCTCGCCGGTCCGGCCAGCGCGGCCGGTGCGCCCAATGCGGTGAATGTAGCTCTCCGTGTCATGCGGAATGTCGTAGTTAAGAACGTGGGAGATGCGATCCACATCCAGACCACGCGCCGCGACATCGGTTGCAACAAGGATGTCCAGGCGACCGTCGCGCAGCTGGTCTACCGTGCGCTCACGCTGCTGTTGCGCGATATCTCCGTTGATTGCCTGTGCGGAAAAACCACGTGCACGAAGCTTCTCGGCGAGCTCCTCCGTCTCGTACTTCGTACGGACGAAGATGATCATCGCCTCAAATTCAGTGACCTCGAGAATGCGGGTCAGTGCATCCAGCTTATTGCGATGAGCGACATTCAAATACCGCTGTGAGATGTTCGTGTTGGTTCGTGTCTCTGCCTTGACCGTGACCTCGTACGGATCATCCAGGTACTGCTGGGAGAGTCGACGAATCGCATTCGGCATGGTCGCCGAAAACAGCGCCACCTGCTTCTTGTCTGGGGTGTCCTCCAGGATGCGCTCAACATCCTCTTGGAAGCCCATGTTGAGCATCTCGTCCGCTTCGTCGAGGACGAGATAGTCCAGGTGCGAAATGTCGAGGGACCCCTTCTTCAGGTGGTCGATGACACGGCCCGGGGTACCCACGATGATGTGCGCACCACGACGCAGGCCTGACAGCTGGATGCCATAGGCTTGCCCGCCGTAAATCGGCAGGACGTTGATTCCGCCTACGTGGTCAGCGAATTCCTGGAATGCATCCGCCACCTGGAGAGCAAGCTCACGGGTCGGTGCCAACACGAGCGCCTGAGGCGATCGGTTGGATTTGTCGATACGGGCAATGATCGGCAACGCGAAGGCCGCCGTTTTGCCCGTACCGGTTTGTGCTAGGCCCACAACATCGCGCCCGTCCAGGAGAGCGGGAATCGTCCGCGCCTGGATAGGTGACGGTGTTTCGAAGCCAACCTTCCTCACGGCTTCGAGGATGTCTGAAGGCAGACCCAGCTTGTCAAAGGATAGGTCAGTGGAGTCGGTGCCCTCAGAATTTTCCGCAGCCCTGGCATCTTCATCATCTGCAGACTGTGTGGAGGAGGCATCATCGGTGGTTTCCGATTCAGTAGATGCCTGGCCCTCTGCGTCCCGCGTATCCTCATTCCCTTCGACGTTCTCAGAAACGATAACGTCCTCCGCAGACACGTCTGCGGTAGGAACATCGTTCTCGGAGTAGTCGGTGGAAGAAATGGTAGCGGTGTCGTCTGCGACGCCATGCGAAGTTTCCTGAGTGTCCGACGAAATTACGTTATCCGGCTCGTTTACGCCGCCGGAGGCGTTTTCGGGATTACTCATTGCCCGTTCACTGTAGTCGTTTGCAGGAAAAATTGAAAGTACAGAGGCGCTCTTGTCATTTTTCCACGAGCCAGCCAACGCTGTGATCCCAACCACCCTGGTGCCGCGCCTTTCATATTTTAGGTGCCGACCAGTTAAGATAATCTCCACGTTTGTCACTTCACAAAAACTTAACTTGGTTGTGATCGCGTTCCTCCCGGCATCGACCAAGACCAAGCTGCACAGGCAACGGCACTTGTGAGTTTTTGGAGATGTAGGAACCAAACGCATGACAGCCAGTTTTTGGATACAACTACGAGCAAGAAAGTGCTTATATGAACCGTAAGGACTCGTCCTCAGTCGGCACATCACGCAGGTATGCGCCTGCCACTTCCATCACGCGTGGATTGAATGCTCGTCATATCCATTTCATCGCGTTGGGCTCCGCCATCGGTACAGGCCTGTTTTACGGATCTGCAGGTGCCATTCAGGCAGCGGGACCATCAGTGCTCCTCGTCTATCTCCTCGGCGGAATCGTTGTTTATTTCATGCTCCGCGCGCTCGGCGAGATGGCCGTAGCTCTTCCCGTATCTGGCTCTTTTGCTGAGTACGCGAGGAAGTATCTCGGTGGCTGGGCGGGCTACATCACTGGGTGGATGTACGCCTTCGAAATGATCATTGTGTGCCTAGCGGACCTCACAGCAATCGGCACGTACATGAAATTCTGGTTTCCCCAATCCGACGCATGGATCTGGGTCGCCGTCACCCTCCTCATCGTTGGTGCTGCCAACTTGGCGAGTTCCCGATGGTTCGGTGAGCTGGAGTTTGGCTTCACGATCATAAAGGTTACGGCCGTAGTGGCCATGATCATCGGTGGCGCACTCATTCTCATTTTCGGCCTCGGCAACGGAGCCCACAATGTTGGCATCGACAACCTCTGGAACGATGGAGGATTTTTCCCCAACGGTGCCAGTGGAATGATCAGCGCATTCATTCTCGTTCTGTTTGCGTTCGGTGGAACGGAAATCATCGGTGTCACTGCTGGCGACGCTGAGCACCCGGAGAAGCACATTCCTCAGGCAGTTAACACTGTTCCTGTCCGCATTCTGCTTTTCTACGTTCTGACTATTTTCGTAATCGTCACGATCAATCCGTGGCGAACCATCACCGGCGAGGAAAGCCCCTTCGTGCAGATCTTCTCCTCACTGGGGGTCAACTGGGCTGCTGCACTACTCAACGTAGTCGTCATCACTGCAGCTCTGTCCGCGATCAATTCCGATTTGTTCGGCGCAGGAAGGATCATGACAGGCATGGCCAAGCAGGGTCTAGCACCTCGCTTTATGGCAAAGGAAAGCCGAGGCGTTCCGGTAGCCACCGTCGGTACGCTCATTGCTGTCCTTATCGTTGGCGTTGCGTTGAACTACTTCGTTCCCGAGTCGCTCTTCTCCAAGATCGCAGCACTGGCAACGTTCGCCACAATTTTCGTATGGCTCATGATTCTTCTCGCACACGTTGCTTCCCGCCGACAGATGTCCCCCACAGAGGTAGAACAGCTAGCATTCCGCGTACCTTTCTGGCCATACGGGCAGTACTTCTCCATTGCATTTATCGTGTTCACCTTCGGCATTATGGCGTGGGAACCCGAATTCTGGAGCGCCCTCGCCGCCGGTGCAGCGTTCATTGTCATCATGACCATCGTCTACTACGCCACTCGCCACAACCACGACGCAGAAGGAACGGAGGATTTCGCCTTCCCAACTGCGTAGGGATACGAATTTCGAGGCGTGAATAGATAAACGATAGACAATCCCCGCCACAGAACCTCTCAGGCTTGAGAGATAGAAGGCGGGGATTTCTCTATCTCTCATGCCCGGATAGTCTTCCGAATGAGCCCTCTTGATGGTTTTTCCTCATAGTGGTGTGCACTCAACCGATGAGGCCGAAAACTTGTGTCGGGGAAGCAGGGTAAGGCGATCCCGCATGAGACATCCCATCACAAATGTCCGCCATGATGGTCCGCCACAATTGCCCGCCGTAACATTCGGTCTCCCCAATCAATTTCCCCTCCGCCCCCTCGTCGTTTGTCCACCTAAAACTAGCAGGCGCCACTGGCGAGAGCGCCGGAGACGCAGTGGTGGAAAAACATAAGCGGCTCGGCAAAACCTAACAGGCTACAGTTGGGTGGAGGAAATGCCCCCTCGTCGAGTTTGATGTGGGAGTGCACAAAACGGGTTTAGAAAGGCTAAGGACCGATGAAGCACACATCTCCTCTCGCTGTCGTCGGCGGGGCGATCCTCCGCGAAAACAATGGTGACATCGAAGTCCTTGCCGCTAAGCGAGGGCCAGGGCGCGCAATGAGCGGCTACTGGGAATTCCCCGGAGGCAAGGTTGAAGAAGGCGAGACAGAAGAGGAAGCACTCTCCCGTGAGCTGCTGGAGGAACTCGACATCACCGTAGCGGTGAAAAGTCACATTGATACATCGCTCTACTCCTATGATTTTGGGGAGATAGCGCTGTCTGTTTACGTGTGCACGATCACCTGTGGCGAGCCGACTGCATCTGAACACCAGTCATTGGATTGGATCCCCGTTCCCGATCTCGTAAACCTCACGTGGGCGCCGGCAGACATACCGGCGATGAAAAAACTCACCGATACTCTCGGTAGTTAAATCTCGACACCGGCCGGGCACTGGAGCAGGCTTACCTACGGCTGATCCGCTTGGATGCAAGTGTCTCTTCGCCCCACATCCACGCCACTGTTGCCAGAACTCCCACGATCGCGCAGGATGCGAACGCCGCCTTATAGCCACTGATGTCCACCAATGTTCCGGCGAGAACTGGCCCAATGATGGAGCCCAAATCTTGAGACATCTGGAAATTAGCTAACACTTTTCCGCCTGAGCGCTTGTTCCCTACCACGTCGGCCAGCACTGCTTGCTGCGATGGATTGAGCATTCCTGCGCCTCCACCGGCGAGAAGCGAGAAAAGAAGGACCTCCCACGATGCTATCGACCAGCCCAAGAGACCAGTAAAAATCAGGTTAACGAGGAGTCCGGCGATAATAAGTGGCTTGCGCCCTATCCGATCCGCACCGCGTCCGGCGAACTGTTGTGCGGTGGCATTCCCAAGCGCGAAGGTGGCAAGAGCGATTCCGGAGACAGCGGCCCCGCGCTCAAATAAGCTCGCAGCAAACAGTGGAAGGATTGCAACCCTGCATCCAATGTTGATCCATCCATTAGCAAATCCCGATGCCAATGATGCCCGATAAGCTGAACTTTTAACCGCCTCTTTGAACTTCATGGGCGGATAGTCGTTGGCGTGTTCTACTGCAGAGATCTTATTCGGATCCAAGAACTTCCACACAACTCCCGCTGCGACGAGAACTCCTACCCCATAGATGAAAAATGGAGCACGCATCCCGATCGCAGAAGCCGCTGCGCCAATGACCGGGCCAAGCACGTTTCCGAGCAAGAAGGCAGTGGCATATAGCGAGCTCGCGCGGCCACGCTTGGATGGCGGTGCCAACCGGACGATGAGCCCCATTGCGGAGACAGTAAACATTGTGGAACCGAATCCACCCAATGCACGGCATAACAGCATGTGCCAGTAATCCTGGGCGAATGCGATGGCACCTGTTGTAACTCCAACGATGATAAGTCCGGTGAGATATACCTTTCGAGAACCAAAGCGATCGATGATCCCTCCGGTTGCCGGAGCGAAGATTAAGCGGGACAGTGCGAAAACACTGATGATGGCGCTGGCAGCAGCCATAGAAACGTCGAAGGAGCGAGCGAACTCGGGGATGATCGGCGCAATGAGTCCGAACCCCAGGGCGATGATGAAAGCTGCGACGACGAGAATCCAGATCTCTTTGGGAATGTCCCCTGAACTCTTCTTCACCCTCGTATCGCTCATGTCTCTCACAATCATTAAGGATAACCAGTTAAGCGGTAAAGCCCAATCCTCATAGCTAAGACCTCAGTATGCAGTGGTGCGACCCTTTGCAGGCGCATGGTCGCATGTTCGCATGCTCATCGCGACTAAGCATTCTCATCATTGCCCCCGTGCTGTCACCCCGTGACAGCGAACCCTTTTTTCGCATTTCCTTTCCCTCAAAAGTCACGCGCGTACCGCAAAGCTCCTGTATATAATTGCAACGCAGCTCCATTTTAGTACATTTGTTCGCATTTTCGACTTCGTCTACACGTTCGTGTGGCTCCTCTCTCCTACTGTGAGAGCCATGTTTAGAAACACTCACGCCGAATCATTGCACTCTGCAACACCGCACGCTATCACCATCCCTAACAAACGCCCCCTCACCTCACTATTCAGCCGCATTCGTGACTGGGGACTTCCATCCGCCGAAGAGCGCCCGGATTCTCACCGAATTGGATACCCCCACCCGCTGAAGAGTTCCCCTCCTCCTCAACCACGAGGAGATTCTGGTAATGACGACGCGCCATCACCCCCTCTACAGGCACGTCGGTCCACGAGCACCCCACAAGACCTCGTGAACGATCTCTACAGTGCGGGCACTGGCAAAGATCTCAATGACGCACTCGATGAAGTGCGCGGCACGATTCATCATCCCCGTTCACTCGCCAGAGCAATAGCGACATGGCGTCCACCGCGCATCCGCCTGCCACTCACCGCTGATTCTCCGGAATTTATTGTGTCCGTTTCGCGCCACCGTGCGGGTGCACGCGTACGCGAATTCGTGCAAGCCTTCGGCGAAGATCGTGAACCTGCCTACCTCATCACCGTGCGCTTCTCTGATCCGACGGGGCGACCAGTACACACGCACCAAGCTGACGCGTGGGTGCGACGTTTCACTCCCGGCGCGCCTGAGCACTGCATCCACGAGCTTCGGGGCGAAGCTACTCCCACGTACTGCTGGCTTGTCGACGGAGCTTTTGCACCCCTTGCTTCACCATCTTCTCTTTTCAAAGAAGAAGGATTCGCTGCTTAGCTCCGTCGAACGGATGGTGCCGGCAACCACTAACCGGAGGCCATGAGATGCCCCGATCAGTTGAACTGATGATGCACAGTCTGACCAGCGAGGTAGGGCTAAAACTCGTCGGAATTAGCGGAGTAATCGCCGTCCTCGTTGCCATCGCCACCGAAGTCGATGTCTTGATAGTCATCAAAGTCGTCGTCATCGAAGGTGAGCAACTGCGATTCCCAATCCTCTGCCTGATCGGCGGCTAGGGACAGTGCCTCGAAAAGCCGATCGAAGTCGGTAAATTTGCCTAGCTCGAGGACCTCAGCGTCTTCGTCGATGTCCTCATCGCTTCCAATCGGCGAGGCCACGAAAAATACCTCAGCGACGGGAATCACATCGTCCTCCGCCTCCACCTCCACGCGGATGACGGAATCTTGGCCGACGGGAGTTGTCACCACGTGCGGGTCGCGATAGCTCTGCTCGAAGTCTAGATCGGCAATTCGTTCGTCGGTTCCTCCAATGAGATCGCGGAGGATGGTAATGATCTGGTCCGTTGCCATGTGACGGCCTACGGCCTTCACCGCATCTTCCACGGAGAACACAACACTCACGAGGACAGCGTCAAAAGAACTATCGCCATCGTCTACGTCTGCATCCGCAATGTAGACGTTGGCCGCAGGTAGCAGCGGATCGATCTCCACAAACTGGATTTCTAGTTCGGAAGTAATAGGTACAAAAAGGGTATCGCCGTCACCGCGGGATTCGATGCCCTCAGCATCAAGTGCTGCAGCTAGATCCTCAAAGAAAGCCATGCCAATTCCTTTCCCAGCCGGGCATATGCCGACATCGGAGTGGTGTGTTGTGGTTTTTGACCCGGAACATTTCCCGTGTCCTCATCGATGGTAGACGAAATGGGACGAACGCATGCGTTTTACTAAACCAGCAGTTGTCATTCCAAAATTCTCTACGCACCAACGGACCTTTTGGCCCAACCAGGAATACTGTATCGGGGCCCTGCACGCATGTCTGCTGGACGGAATACCACACGCTCAGCCCTCCTTTTCCGCGTTTTCACACACTTTCCCCGCTCTCGCGTGTGCCCAGACGGGGGCACATACTCACGGTTGTTACGTGCTCACGGAGGTCACGTGCGTATCTGCTATCGCGCCATGGTTCCAGGTTGCCTTCTTGTACAATCCCCGGACGACCAGCGGAGCGAAGGTGCCGTCTAGGGAGGCGCAGAGCAAGTGACAGGTGTCGAGCTGCGATGGCATCTAGGCGAAAATGCCCCTAAAAGTCCTAAAAGTACTGTGCACGCGCCTGGGCTTCTCGCCGGCGGGTTTTTGCATCCCGGCGCGGGCAGTCCGAGCACAGATCTGCGTCCGGTGACCGGAAGATCTTGCAGCAGGAGCAACGATGATAAAGAAGGAAAACATCATCGTCATCTGAACGTACGTCTTCTTCCGTCCATTCTCCTTCGCGGAGTACCTGGACCGTAAGATCAGGCAAACGGCGACCAGAAGCGTCGACAAGCGCACTGTGGAAGGCACGAGCAAGCGCGTAGCCTTCCCCGGAAGCAAAGTCACGCATGCCGTACCGGATTAAACCATCGACGGGAGAATCAACTGCTAGTGCCCACAACGGCGCCGGCCTAACCTCAGAGACATCTGTGAGAACATCGATGACCGCCGCCACCGTCGACGCGTACGTGCGGGCAGATTCCTCCACGGTAGCGACAGTGTCTTGCGGTTCTATCGTGTACCACAGTGGATCCATCCACGTGATTAAGCAGGATTCGAGGCTCAGGTCAGCGCACACCTCATCTTCGACCATGGCGGCACACGACGGCAGGGAAAGTGCATTGACAAATCGGTAGAACCACACCTGGGTGGCATCGCGAGTGCCGTTCATATGCAAGCTGTCCCCGGTCGCTTTCACCGCAGATGAAAGACGGTCTGGTTGGCAGAAAGCAGAAGGGGAAAGCACATCCCCGCCACGTGGCGCTGTGATGTAACTAGCCAACTCAGGGTGTGCTCCCGCGATGGCCGATAGAAACGACATCGGCTCCAGGCTCCTTTCTTCTTAAACGCTCCGTGCTACTAGCTGTGTCCATCACTGGAGGCTGAGGGGAGGATGGAGTATCTCAGATTTCTACCGCACTACTCGTAGTTGCGCTCACGACTCATGCCCTTTCCACGCGCCTCCGCCTGCTATGTGACGTTGTTACTTCTAGACTATCCGGAAGAGCCTTGTGGCGGGGACGGATCCCAAACCGAATAGTTTTTCTTGCTCACTGATATTTTTGCTGCGTTTTTGCTGCGGTGCATGGCACCCCGAGTGGGTGATTCTCTACAGTGGAAGTCACTATGAGTACACTTCAACGCCCGGTCGCAATCGTCGACAACGAAACCACCTTGTGCATTTCCTTGGCTACCCGCCCCTCCAACCACGGCGTGCGGTTCCACAATTATCTGTACGCCAAATACGGACTGAACTTCCTGTACAAGGCAGTGGCACCACGCACTATTGAAGAGGCTGTGGCAGGCATCCGCGGTCTGGATATTCGCGGTGCAGGGGTGTCAATGCCCTACAAGCAGTCAGTCATCCCTCTCCTCGACGCTGTCGATGCATCGGCTTCCAGGATCGAAGCTGTGAACACGATCGTCAATGACAATGGCTACCTCACCGGGTTCAACACGGATTACATCGCTGTTTCCACGCTAGTTGTGGAACGAGGTATTGAGCCGACAGATGCCGTCGCTGTGCGGGGAAGTGGCGGCATGGCGAACGCGGTCGTCGCAGCCCTGACAGACACCGGCTTCTCCGGTACCATCGTCGCACGTAATCACGAGACTGGTCCGCGCTTGGCCACACGCTACGGGTGGAAATATTCGCCCACCGTGCCTGAAGGTGCTCGAATGCTGGTCAACGTCACACCCCTGGGGATGAAGGGGGAGAATGCGAACGACATGTCTTTCACCACAGAGGAGATTTCGGCTGCTGACATCATCTTTGATTGCGTTGCGTATCCGGTAGAAACGCCGCTTGTCTCCTACGCTACGCAGGCAGGAAAGACCGTTCTTAATGGCGGAGAAATCATCGCGTTGCAGGCCGCCGAGCAGTTTGAAAAATACACCGGAATACGGCCCTCGGCAGCAGATGTCGAGGAGGCAGAAAGCTACACCCGTAACTCAACTGTGGGCTAATCCAGCACACCGCGTCCATCGTATTCGACCTCCCTCTGGAACAGTGTGACACGAGGTATCCCTGCGGGGAAAGCCGGTCCACCGGAATTGATCTCCCGGTTGTAGGAGTGGAGTATGAGGCGCCGGGTTGTGATCACGACGCTACATTATCTATGCGCCAGGCAGCCCCGGAGACATGAGTGGAGAATAATTTCACGTGGTGCGGTGTTGTACGTGTGGAGGTTCACTCGGAGTTGGCACACTAGCTGTAGAAATGACCGCACCGGATTGTTTCCTCGACGCGGAAACAGAAAGCCGTGCAGAACACGATGGCGACGTGCGACACATTGGATGAGCACGGCCGTGGAGGGAAGCTATACGATTGGTCGGAACTGATAGCGTGCCGACCGGGTTCGAACCATGCAACTAACAAGAACGACATAATCCTGCGATAACCTAATAAACTAGCAATAGCTGATAGCGACAGTAAGGACACAAAATGGGCACAATGGATGCAGTAAGCAACTTTTTTTCCAAAGACGACAAGGTCACGGCGAAAGATGGGTCCCGGACAGCCGAGGATCTTACGCATGCTCCCACAGACGCCGCCGTCCTCGAAGAACGCGCCGGCGCTATCGGTCGCATTGTGATTACTGCACTGGATAAGGCAGTGAAAATCCAGGGTGGTGCCATTAAGCAGTATGTGTCATGGCTGAAGAAGAAAAATCCTGATGCCACCCCAGAAGAGCTGCAAGATCTGCTCGACAAACACTTTAAGAGGGTCGCTACTGCCACCGGCGCAGGTTCTGGAGCTGCCGCCAGTATTCCTGGAATCGGTATGGTCTACGGAGCTGTCGCTGTTGGCGCAGATTCGCTCGCCTTCCTCGATGCCGCCGCCGTGTACACCATGGCCAGCGCACTGATTCGCGGGGCAGACATCAGCGATCCGGAGCAGCGTCGCAGCCTCATCCTCATGGTTTTGGCAGGATCCTCAGGCACTGCCATCGTGGACACGCTTCTCGGTGACCTATCCCAGGAAAATGGCGCATCGACGGCGGCTCTCCTCACCCGGTTCTCAGCCCCCAAGCTGAGCGAAGTGAACGAAAAGCTCATGAAATCAGCACTGAAGTCTATGAATAAGCGCTTCCGCCGGGCGTGGCTGGGTAAGCTCATGCCCCTGGGGGTTGGCGCGGTTCTCGGCTCCGTTGCCAACCGGAAGCTCGCCGACAACGTTGTGGACAGCGCCCATGCCTCCCTCGGAGCGCTGCCCCGCGATTTCGCAGATATAGACCCCGTCATCGACGGCGAAGTTCTTTCAGAAACCGTTGTCGAAAACTCCAGTGAGTAATTTTTGCCGCTTGCGGTGCCGTGGAACCCGGCGCTCGTACAGTCCGTGCACTGAACACAAGGGCACCGTACTGCGGTAGACCCACGTGCTGCTCATCTCCCGTTGTATCGGTGTCTCCTTCAGCCGGTGTTCCATCGCTCTTTCACGGTTCATGTGGCACACGAGGATGTCCGTTAGGGATACTACTGATCGCGCAGGCGATACTTGCCGTGAGTGCCTCCCTACGCTCACCTTTGCCGTCGTTCTACCTCCATTTATTTCCACTGCTATTCCCCCCGCCCCATCACCAGTCTCCTGTGCTTTCCTGCTCCAACCGTTTGTTTCTGTATCCCCGATTCAGTCGAGGGCGGACCGCACACGGCACGCAGAAACGCCAGTTCTTCCCCTGGTCGAATCCAGGTAAACAGCGCAATGCTGCTGAGCTCGCGTAGCGTTAGATGCTAAGGCCCCATCAAGAAAGGTGTTCATACCTTGGCAGATGAAACCCAACAGCAATCTGGCAGAATTTCACAGCTCTTCGCCACCATGTGGCAGCGCCCGGTGGTGGCGTTTCTCGCTTTCGCTTCTGCCGTAGTCACAGTGGCGATTGAAACCATTATCCCCTTGTTCACCCGCGATGCCGTCGATGTGGCTACAGGGCAAAAGACATCCGCGTTAGCGACGGATCTTTTGCCCTCACTCCGACCAATTACGGCAATCATTGTGCTGCTTTTGGCATGCGCGGCGGTCCGTTTCTTCTTTCAGGGAGGACGGCGGCTGGCTGCCGGCTTCCTGGCACACGACACCCAGCATCGGATGCGTGTGGCTGTTCTAGATACTCTGCAACAACTGGACGGGCGGAAGCAGGATTCGATCCGAACTGGCCAGGTCGTTTCTCGAACGATCTCGGATCTGACGATGGTGCAGGCTCTCCTGGCGATGTTCCCGATGGCCTTCGGCAACGTAGCCAAGCTCATTTTCACCTTAATCGTGATGATGTTCATTTCCCCGCTGCTTACCGTTGTCGCGCTGGTGAGCGTGCCCATCCTTGTCTGGATCACGGCACACTCGCGTTCGGCGGTTTTCGCCGCAACGTGGTCAGCACAGCAGAAGGCGGCAGATCTCGCGGAACATGTCGAGGAAACGGTGACAGGTGTTCGCGTTGTCAAGGCATTTGCCGGCGAGGAACGGGAAACCGATGAGCTTGAGCGGCGTGGCAAAGAGCTGTACGCCCACCGGATGCGCAACGCTTTTGTCAGCGCTCGCTACATGCCGGCACTTGAGCAGGTGCCCCAGATTGCGCTCATTTTCAACGTCGTGCTGGGTGGTTTCATGGCGATGACCGGATCGATCACCATCGGCACCTTCGTGGCATTTACCACTTACTTGTCCGCGTTAACCATGCTCACACGCAGCTTGGCCAACATGGTCCTACGCCTGTCCATGGGGCTCGCCTCCATCGATCGTATCTACGAGGTCATCGATCTCGCGCCAGAAATGTCAGAGCCCGAAGAGCCCGCTGAGATACCACAGGGTCCATTCGGAATCCGCGCAACTGACGTGGAGTTTTCTAACCCCGATAACGATGTGCTGAACGGCTTCAGCCTTGATGTCCGACCCGGGGAAACTGTTGCCCTCGTTGGTCCCCCTGGAGCGGGAAAGACCATGTTTGTTCAGCTGGCATCCAAGTTTTACGAGCCAATAAATGGTTCGCTTTCACTGACAGTTGCCGGCTCTGATCATGTGTCTGCTGGACGCACAGACGCTCTGACGACACTTCCGTACGACTCGATCCATTCGCGTGATCTGCGCGAAAAACTGACTACCGTCTTCGATGATCCATTCCTCTACTCCGCCACGATCCGACAAAACATCGCGATGGGCGGGGATTACTCCGATGAGGAAATCGAGGCTGCCGCGCGCGCAGCGCAGGCGCACGATTTCATTATGAAGTTAGATGATGGGTACGACGAAGTCGTCGGCGAGCGGGGTCTGACACTATCGGGTGGCCAGCGCCAGCGTATAGCACTGGCTCGCGCGCTCCTCTCGCATCCGTCGATTCTGCTTCTCGACGACGCAACCTCCGCCATCGATGCCAGCACCGAGGAAGACATTTACTCGGCGCTGGAAAAGATGGGAGATGTCACGATTATTGCTGTCGCGCACCGTACCTCGACTATTCAGCTGGCTGATCGAGTTGCGCTTGTAGAAGGCGGGCGGGTGACTGCGATCGGTACGCCGGAGGAAATGGCACGTCACCCGCGCTATGCGGAGCTCATGGACCAGGGATTTGCCGAAATCGAAGCGCCAGCAGATAATCCACTGTGCGTGGACTGCGATGACTCCGATATGCCAACGATGGAGGACCTGTGGCCAGAGTCCAGCCCGGCCAGCGAAGGGGCAGATGGTGGCTTTTCCTCGCGTACCGCCGGCGCGTTATCAGGCATGAACGCGATGCGTCGCGGTGGTGGCATGCGGATGGGTGCCGGCGGTGGTATGGCCGCGTTGGCACCACCGTCGAAGAAGCTGCTGGATGATGTCGCGGCTCTGCCCCCGGCGAAGGAGGATCCCAAGGTGGATTCGGCTGCGGCACGACGAGAGCAGGACGGATTCCGTCTCGTGCCACTGTTCGCATCGGCGCGGTGGCTGATCATCGCCGTCATTGCTCTCCTCCTCGTGTCGGTTGCAGCCGATCTCGTGTTCCCTCACCTTGTCCGTGTTGCGATCGACGATGGCATCGTCGGCAACAACGCCACCAGACTGTACGCCGTCGCCGGTGCAGGCCTCGTCATCATCGCTATTGCTTGGGTCGCGGGTTACCTGCGCCAGATTCTCACGGCGCGTACCGGTGAACGACTGCTGTACACGCTCCGTCTCCGCAGCTATGCACATCTGCAGCGGCTATCTATGGACTTCTTCGAGCGCACGTTGTCGGGCAAGATCATGACACGTATGACCACCGATATCGACGCGCTGAGTTCCTTCCTGCAGACGGGTCTCGCACAAGGTATCGTCGCCATCGCGACCTTGTTCGGCATCATCGGCATGCTCGTTGCCACAGATCCATCTCTATCCCTCGTCATGGTGGTAGTGATCCCGATCATCGTCATCGCCACGCTGGTCTTCAGAGCCGTTTCCTCTCGTCTGTACGGCGTGGCTCGCAGTCAGATATCAGAGGTAAACGCGGAATTTCAGGAATCCATCAATGGCCTGCGCACGGCACAGGTGCACCGAATGGAGGACTACACTCTGAATTCCTTCACTGCGGCCTCCCGCCAGTACCGGCAAACGCGGATCAAAGCACAATTCGCCGTTGCAACGTATTTCCCCGGTATTGGCTTCATCTACGAGGCGACACAAGCAGCAGTGCTCTTCTTCGGTGCCCAGGCGGTCCTGTCCGGTCGGCTCACCGCCGGCGTGCTTGTCGCTTTCCTCATGTACATGGGACTACTCTTCGGCCCGATTCAGGAACTGTCTATGCTTTTCGACGGCTATCAGCGAGCCAAGGTGAGCTTCGGGCGCATCCATGAGCTTCTGACGACAAAACCAACGGTTCGCGATACAGGCACCCTCTCGGTGGAGGAAGTCTCCCAAGCCTCCCACGGGGCAATCGAGCTCCACGATGTGGACTTTGGCTATTCCGAAACGTCTCACCTCGTTGCAGAGGATCTGTCAGTCCGGATTGCCCCGGGCACAACAGTTGCTGTTGTCGGATCAACCGGCGCCGGCAAATCCACGTTGGTTAAACTCCTCGTACGTTTCTACGACCCAGTAGCTGGGACGGTCACCGCCGGCGGAACAGATATCCAGGATTTCCCACTTCGGGTGTGGCGCAAGCACATCGGTTTCGTTCCTCAGGAGGCGCACCTGTTTTCCGGAACAATCGCTGAAAATATCGCTTACGGTAAACCCGACGCAACGCGCGAAGAGATCACAGACACGGCGCGCCGTGTTGGCGCACTAACGGCTATCGCTGCAATCCCAGGTGGCTTCACTCACCACATTGGCGAGCGTGGCCTCGGCCTAAGTTCTGGTCAGCGTCAGCTCATCGCTCTCGCACGAGCGGAAATGTTGCGTCCCCAAATCATGCTTCTCGACGAGGCGACTGCGACGCTGGATCCCGCAACCGAGGCCGCGTTCCTTGAGGCCTCGGATCGTGTAACTCGTGGGCGCACATCAATCGTTGTCGCCCACCGCTTGGCCACTGCAGAGCACGCCGACCGCATCCTTGTAGTCGATAACGGTGTGATCGTCGAGGACGGGACCCACGAAGAGCTCCTACGACACGGTGGCGAGTACGCACGGATGTGGAAGGCGCAAACCCACATCACTGTGTAGCGCTGGCCCCCCTGCACCACGACCCGCTGCCATGCTCGGTGGAGGAAACCAGTGCCCCACCATCTGCCGGCCCCGGACAAGGAACCACGCGGCCCGGCCACGAATGGACAGGTCTATCGCGGACCGTGTCCATCGCGTGCCGTGTCCATCGCGTGCCGTGTCCTCTCCTTTGCGCCTGCAACGACCGAAGAGTGCTAACCCCCCGCCATCGGCCTTCTAGAAAAATGTGACCTCCGCTACGGCCGGGGCTGAAAGGAGCGATTTGTCTCCTGCGTGTCTGTAATTTGAGAAAATCGGACTGACATTTATCTCCTGGAGATAGCCCTCATACGCTTTCACGCCAATTACGACAGCGCAAAAACCACATCAATACAGCGGAAATAATAGGCACTGGGGGTACAGGAGGGGTAAAACCTTACCACACCACCAGATTGACCGCGGTCGAAGTCTCGTGTTTTCTCTCCAGGTTAACCCCCGTTCGCGGGCGGGTGGGAGTTTAAAAAAGGGGCCAAAACTGCCACAATGAAAGGTACACGGATGCGCGTACTCCATTTGTGGTCTTGGCTGCTACAGATCCACCACAGATATCGTTCCGGCGCCATTACACTGGACGGGAAGTACACCATCAAAATTTATCCGCTAGACAAATGAGGCGAGGTTCCTACTGCCGTGACAACCCAAGACTTCGGTGCTAATCAATGGCTAGTCGATGACATGTACCAGCAATACAAGAAGGACCCCACGTCCGTCGATGACGAGTGGAAGGCCTATTTCGAAAAGGGCGGCAATCCCTCCGCTGGTCTCACCGACTCCCCCTCCACCCCCTCGACGACCCGCAAGGCTGACACGCCTGCTGCTGCGAAGGCTTCGTCTGAACAGCAGGCCTCCTCGCCTGAAAACGCCAAGGACGGGCTCGGCATGGAGGAACAGGAAGAACACGTTCAGGTTGCGGAGCACGCATTCGACTCTGCCCCTGAGATTAAGCGTCTCAGCGATGCAGAAGAGGCGCTGTGGAAGAAGAAGCTCGAGCATTCCCCGCTGAGCAAGATCGGCGAGAAGCCCGAGCCTGGCGAACAGGTGATGAAGGGTATCGCCAAGGCAACAGCCAAGAACATGGACATCTCCCTGGAAGTTCCTACCGCGACCTCGGTTAAGGACATGCCAGCGAAGCTCATGTTTGAGAATCGCTCCATCATCAACAACCACCTCAAGCGCACGCGCGGTGGGAAGATCTCGTTCACCCACATCATTGGCTGGGCCATTGTCAAGGCTGTACAGATCCATCCGGCGATGAATGTTAGCTACGAGGAAAAGGACGGCAAACGCTACTTTGTCACTCCTGAGCACATCAACCTCGGTTTGGCTGTAGACACCACGCAAAAGAATGGCGATCGAGCTCTTGTTGTCGCTGCTATCAAGGAGTGCGAGTCTCTCAGCTTCCACGAGTTCGTCGACAAGTACGAAGACATCGTTGCTCGCTCGCGTACAGGTGAACTCGGGCTTGACGATTTCCAGGGAGTGACGATTTCGCTGACCAACCCCGGCGGAATCGGTACCCGGCACTCTGTTCCTCGCCTGACCAAGGGGCAGGGAGCCATTATTGGTGTGGGGTCGATGGATTACCCCGCAGAGTTCCAGGGCGCATCCGCTGACAGGCTCGCTGAGCTCGGTGTGGGCAAGCTCGTTACTATCACCTCCACCTACGATCACCGCGTGATCCAGGGGGCAGAGTCCGGCGAGTTCCTCACCGACCTGTCGAAACTGCTCGTTGACGACGCATTCTGGGACGAGATCTTCCGCGAGATGCAGATCCCTCACTCCCCGATGCGCTGGGCCCAGGATGTTCCAAACATCGGCATCGACAAGAACACTCGCGTCGCCCATCTCATTGAGGCCTACCGCACCCGCGGTCACCTCATTGCAGACACGAACCCGCTGCACTACATCCAGCCCGGTGTCTCCGCTCCAGACCACCGCGACCTCGATATCGAAACCCACGGTCTTACGCTCTGGGACTTGGATCGTACCTTCAACGTCGGTGGCTTTGCTGGCAAGGAGCGGATGACGCTGCGTGAGGTACTGGACAAGCTGTACGCTGCTTACACCCTCAAGGTCGGTTCCGAGTACATGCATATTCTCGACCACGACGAACGCACGTGGCTGCAAGACCGCATCGAGGCCGGCCTCAAGCGTCCGTCCCACGCCGAGCAGAAGTACGTCCTGCAGAAGCTCAACGCTGCAGAAGCCTTCGAGAACTTCCTGCAGACGAAGTACATCGGTCAAAAGCGCTTCTCCTTGGAGGGTGCCGAGGCGCTCATCCCGCTTATGGATGCCGTTATCGATACTGCGGCTGGCCAGGGCTTGGACGAGGCTGTCATCGCCATGCCACACCGTGGTCGCCTCAACGTCCTAGCGAATATCGTCGGGAAGCCTCTGCGCACAATCTTCAGTGAGTTCGAAGGAAACATGGATCCGGCAGCTCCGGGTGGCTCGGGGGACGTAAAGTACCACCTCGGCGCCGAGGGCGAGCACATCCAGATGTTTGGCGATGGCGAGATTAAGGTCACGCTGGCAGCCAACCCGTCTCACCTCGAGGCTGTTGACCCTGTCCACGAAGGCATCGTCCGCGCTAAACAGGACATACTGAACAAGGGTGAAGGCGAGGGTGGCTTCTCTGTCATCCCGATCCAACTCCACGGCGATGCTGCTTTCGCTGGCCTCGGAGTTGTTCAGGAGACGCTCAACCTCGCCCAGCTGCGTGGCTACACGGTTGGTGGTACCGTCCACATCGTGGTGAACAACCAGATTGGCTTCACCACCACGCCGGATTCAGGTCGTTCCAGCCACTATGCCACTGATCAGGGCAAGGCCTACGACTGCCCCGTCTTCCACCTCAACGGCGACGATCCCGAGGCTGTCGTGTGGGTCGGCCAGCTGGCTACGGAATACCGTCGTCGCTTTGGCAAGGATGTCTTCATTGACATGATCTGCTACCGCCGTCGTGGCCACAACGAGGCAGATGATCCGTCCATGACACAGCCTCGCCTGTATGAACTCATCGATAACCACGAGTCCGTTCGTACGACCTACACCCGCGACCTTATCGGCCGTGGTGAGCTCACCGACGACGAAGTGGAAAAGGTCGAGCAGGACTTCCACGACCAGATGGAGACGGTGTTCGACGAAGTCAAGGCCGAAGGCAAGGAGAAGGCGAAGGCCCAGGAGGGCATCACCGATTCTCAGAAGCTGGCTCATAGTCTGGACACGTCTATTACCAAGGAAGAACTCCTCGCCATCGGCCATGCTTACTCCAACGTCCCAGATGGGTTCGAAATTCACCAGCGAGTGAAGAACGTCGCTAAGAAGCGCACCGAATCTGTGGAAAAGGGTGGCATCGACTGGGCTTGGGGCGAACTCATTGCCTTCGGTTCTCTCGCAGGGGAAGGCAAGCTCGTTCGCATTGCTGGCGAGGACACTCGCCGCGGTACGTTCACCCAACGCCACGCTGTTCTGTTTGACCCTAATTCCGGCGAAGAGTGGAACCCGATCGATACGTACGCCCGTAGTCGCGAAAAGGGTGGCAAGTTCCTCGTTTACAACTCTTCCCTGAGCGAGTACGCGGGTATGGGCTTCGAGTACGGCTACTCGGTGGGCAACCCCGATGCTGTTGTCGCCTGGGAAGGCCAGTTTGGCGACTTCGCCAACGGTGCCCAGACCATCATCGATGAGTATGTATCCTCCGGCGAGGCTAAGTGGGGCCAGTTGTCCAAGGTTATCCTCCTCCTGCCGCACGGTTACGAGGGTCAGGGTCCGGATCACTCCTCCGCCCGCATCGAACGTTACCTGCAGCTGTGCGCCGAGGGTTCGATGACGCTCGCCCAGCCTTCCGAGCCAGCAAACTACTTCCACCTGTTGCGTCGCCACGCACTCGGTGAGATGAAGCGTCCACTCGTCGTATTCACACCGAAGTCGATGCTGCGTAACAAGATGGCGGTGTCCAAGCCGGAAGACTTCACTGACGTGAAGAAGTTCCGCTCTGTGATCAACGATCCCCGCTTCGTCGATGTTGATGGCAACGTCACTGGCGAGGTAGACAAGATCAAGAAGGTTATTCTCTGCTCCGGTAAGGTCTACTGGGATCTGGAAAAGGAACGCCAGAAGAAGAAGATCGAAGACATCGCGATCATCCGTATCGAGATGCTGCACCCGCTCCCCTTCAACCGCATTCGCGAAGCTCTCGAGGTGTTCCCCAACTACGAGGAATTGCGCTACGTGCAGGACGAGCCGGCCAACCAGGGTGCTTGGCCATTCATGCAGCTGTATCTCCCCGAGCTCATCGAGGATCTTCCGCGCATGCGTCGTATTTCCCGGCGCGCCCAGTCCTCCACCGCTACCGGTGTGGCAAAGGTGCATCAGTTCGAGCAGAAGGCACTCATCGACGAGGCTCTCAGCTAGCGCGCAGGACATTCGGTTTAGCGCGCACCACTAAACCTGGTCGCCTGCCGTAACAACAAAAGCTCCCTCATCCGAAGTGATGAGGGAGCTTTTAGTTCTATAGTGGAAGTATGTACGAAGAATCGCTTCCCTACGAACAAGGCCATCTAGACGTCGGTGACGGCCAGCACATCTATTACGCCCTATCGGGCAATCCGGATGGAAAGCCGGCCGTGTTTGTCCACGGTGGCCCCGGCGGCGGCGCGCCGCTTGCAGACACGTGCTTCTTTGACCCAAAGAAGTACAAAATCATCCGTTTCGATCAACGTGGGTGCGGAAATTCCACGCCGAAGATTAGCGCCCGTGATGTCGATCTCGAAGCCAATCTCAAAGTCAATACCACCCAACATCTCATTGCTGATATTGAAAAGCTGCGCGAGTATCTCGGCATTGATCGATGGCTCGTCTTCGGCGGCTCTTGGGGTTCCACACTGTCCCTCGCCTACGCAGAAGCACACCCGGAACCCGTGACCGAACTTGTTCTACGCGGTATCTTCCTTCTCCGCCGCACGGAACTGGATTTCTACTACAACGGCGGTGCCGCCCACCTCTTCCCCGATAAATGGGAGAGCTATCTCGAACCTATCCCCGAAGATAAAAAGCCACCGCAAGACGATATCCACGGGCGCACGCACCTTGACGGGGTGGATCTCATCGCTGAATACCACCAGCTGCTCATGTCCGACGATTATGAGAAGGCGCTGCGAGCCGGTGTCGCCTGGTCCACATGGGAAGGCGCGACAAGCCATCTCCTTGTACCAGAGGAACCAGACTACGCGGAACCTGAGTTTGCTCTCACGTTCGCGCGGATCGAAAACCATTACTTCTACAACGGCGCGTTTATGGAAGACGGTGAGCTCCTGAAGAAGGAAAACATCGACAAGATACGCCACATCCCTGCTACTATTGTCCAGGGACGATATGACGTAGTTTGCCCGGCTATTTCTGCATGGCAACTTCATCAGGCATGGCCTGAAGCCGACTTCCACCTCTCCCCTGCAGCCGGGCATGCATCCCGCGAGGAGCAAAATCTCGCTGCCTTGGTGGCCGCCACTGATGCGTATGCAGAACGGTAAAGCCGTCTAGGCTTACAAACTATGAACGCCACCTTCCTTGTTGTCGGCCTGGGCAATCCCGGCGCAACGTACGAATTAACCCGCCACAACATCGGCTTCCTCGCTGCCGACGAGGTAGCCGACGCGCTTGCTCCTGTATACGTGGGTGGCAGTAACTGGAAGGTGGTGTCTAAAATGCGGGCTGTCCTCGCTGAGGAATCTCGCGGAGGAGCCAAAGTACTCGTAGCAAAGCCCCAGACGATGATGAACCTGTCAGGCGAAGCCGTTGGCCTTATTAGCCGGTTCTATTCAATTCCACCGTCGCGTGTCATCGTCATCCACGATGAGCTTGAACGCGATTTCGGTTCGGTGGAAACAAAGATCGGTGGTGGCTTTTGTGGTCACAACGGGCTGAAATCCATCGCCCAGCATCTCAAGACCCCGGATTTTGCGCGGGTTCGTGTAGGAATCGGACGACCACCCGGCCGTATGCGCCCCGCCGATTACGTGCTGCAGAAATTCTCCGCAAAAGAACAAACAGAGCTGCCATTCATTTGCGCTGATGTGGAAGACGCTGTCTCTCGTTGGCTTACAGCAGCGTCGTAAACGGTATCCCGCGACATGAACCGCTCTCGTCTGTATCTACTGCTCTACGGGCTCGACGTGCTCTACGCGCACGATATGCTCGTAGAACTCATGCATCGAAATAGGTAACGGTAGTCCGCTTAGGAGCGAGACGCGTCTCGTGCTCCGCGGATGACAACGTACAGGCGCGGTTCCACGCACAGTGCGTGAATTGTTAAAGTGACAGCTCCGCTACATGTCGTGTGCGCGAAGGTAATCTTGCACCACAACCGATAGGTTCAGGTCTCCATGGGCCTTTTCGGTCAGTTTTTCCACGTCCTGGGTGTCGATCGTTCCCGAGACCCGATTGAGAAGCAGACGCTCATTGCGGTCGAACATCGACGATCGGAAAACGGGAACAATATTCTGTGGAAGAGGCGGGTCGTTGACGTCTTCGCAACCTGTGGCGCTAGACGGATTCCCGGCGGTCGCGTGTTCCGGTAGGTTCGCGACCATGGTTTCGTAAACCTTGTCACGCCACGTGCCGCTATTTTTATCTACTTTCCCAGCTTCCTTATCTGCAAGGTATTCCTGAGAAAGACGTTCCGCTTCCTTTGGGTTCAAAGAAGTGAGTAATTCACCCGTACACCCGAAGATCAGGTCTGCCCGATGCTCGGACAGAAGACGCACTCGGTCGGAATTATTGTACATCCTCTCCACTTGGTACAGCGCGGGAATCTTCGCATTGTTCATCGCGCCCTCGTACAGACCACCAAGCATGATCTGCTGGGGGCGGGTCTGATCGACAATCACGGTCACCGGATCCTCGGCTGTCGGATCGCGATGCGAATGTGGTTCCTGCGCACACGAAGCAGTAAGAGCCGCCACTGTCAATGCGGTGGCGACAGGTGCAATTCGCCGCTTCCAGAAAGTCTGAGACACGGATTGAACTCCTTTCATTCCACCTGCATGCGCTCGTCACGTCACGTGTTTTCCATCCTACAGCGCAGAAAGACATACACTTAAGTTTCACTGGAAGAATAGAGCGGGTACCTTAAAATCCGGACGAAGTAACCTAGGACTAGAAGGGGAGGCCTCATGACCGAACCAGGAAGCAAGATCCATGTCCCCGTGGAGCGAGCCATCGAACGGTGTACGGTGTACAAAAATGGGCATCCTGTTCGTGGCCGGTTTAACCACAAAGAAGCCTTGGAAGAAGTTCGTTCATCCGGGGAGGGCTACGTATGGGTATCCCTTAATGCCCCGGATCAACAGCAGATGGTGTCGTTGTCTGAGACGTTCGGTGTACACGAACTCATCGTCGAGGATGCTGTTTTCGCTCGTCAACGCCCGAAAGTTGAGCGCTACGAGGATCAGCTGTTCATGGTCATCCGTAGCATCGAATACCAAGACATCGACGAGGTAGTCGATACCCGAGAAGTCATTTCCACCGGCGAGATTCAAATGATCATCGGAGCCGATTTCATCATCACCATCCGTCACGCAGCGGCCAACGTGGTTAAAGACCTCCGCCGGCGGGTGGAGGAAGATCCTGAGCTGAATGCATTGGGGCCGGCATACATATCCTGGCTTGTCTCCGATATCCTCGTCGATTCGTACCTCTCCATCTCGCATGAGCTATCCACCGAGGTTGACGAACTTGAAGAGACAGTGTTTACCCCCAACAACGATTTTGATATCGAGGATATTTACACTCTCAAACGAGAGATTCTTGAGATGCGTCATGCCATCGACCCCCTGGCTCCTGCGTTGAAGTCCCTTATCTATCGGCAGAAAGACCTTCTCCCAGAGGAGCTGCGTTCCTATTACCGTGATGTGATGGACCACGAACTGGTTGCGATGGATCTCACCTCGTCGTACGACGAGCGCCTCAGTTCTCTCATTAACGCCGCCGTGGCGAAGGTCCAGATCCAGCAAAACTCCGATATGCGTAAGATTTCGGCTGTGTTTGGCCTCTTGGCTATCCCCACCGCAATCGCCGGCATCTATGGAATGAACTTCGATGTCATGCCCGAGCTGCACTTCACGTACGGATATCCTGCAGTTCTCATCGTCATGCTCTTGACGATCATCATCGTCTACATTTATCTGCGAAAGAATAAGTGGTTGTAGAAGAGCAGCTGGCTGGCGGAAACTAAGCCCCGAAAAGCATAAGTCCGAAAATCAATCTGCCGCTGCACACGAATCACGAAAGCCGTGTCCCTACCTGTGGAAAAGGACACGGCTTTCGCTGTGCGCATCCGCGCACGGATGTCAGCGTTACTGGGTCAGTCGGAAGCTACCGATCCGTCGCCGGTTTCGTTACCAGGTGCACCATTCTTCAGCGCATCCGTAGCCGTCGCGTGCTCCTTGGCCACAGGATCCAGGACTGTTCCTTCGATGTCGTCTCGAGAAGCATCAGAATCCGTGCTCTGTTGGTGCGCAGTTTCATTGTCGTGCGCTACCTGAGGTTGATTCTCTTCTGGCAGCTTCCCTGCTGTTGTCCGTGGACGGACCTTTCCGTACGCCGAAGCGATGAGGTCGCGAGCCTGGGGAGCATCCTTTTCACTGCACAGCACATCGTAACGGGTAGCGACGATGGATGTCGTCGATGTGAAGTCACGCTTGCCATTCGACGCTCCATAGGCAATGGCAGCAAAGACCGCACCGAAGATCGCACCGATCACGAGACCTGATACCAGTGGTGCCAGGAACGTCGCCGAGAACATTCCCATCAGGAGACCGAAAAACAAACCCATCCATGCGCCAGAAGCCGCACCGGTGCCGAGCACCTTGCCCCACGTGAGCTTTCCATGAACATTTTCCACCTGCATCAGGTCGACACCGACGATGGTGAGTGCTTGTACTGGGAAATCCTTGTCCGACAGCATGTCTACCGCTGCTTGGGCTTCAGCATAGGTCTTGAAACTGCCAACTGGCCACCCCGTCGGTGGCATTGGGGCGATGGTTCGTTGAGATCCGGGCATCAGAAAATTCCTTTCAGCTTTACGTAGAAATAGCTTTACTTAGCGAAACACATGTATCGAACTTTTTGTTCCGCTCAATCTGGGCACCGAGCGAACTCCGTGCGTTATCGCTCGATGTATTAAACGCGGAATTTTCCACTGGTCCCTTCCTCCACGCGTCACCGCAGTGCGACTCCGCGTGCTTGCCGTCGGAATGGGAGGAGCATGATTTTCTTACTCCCCATGCGTGTACTTGAGGCATACCGTGGGCACACGCTGCTTCCCACCGACCACTGACAGCCGGTGCTAGCAGGTGCCAAACGTACCAGCTGGATCCAACTGCGGCTCCGGCCTTCATACCGGCTCCCGGCCGGCTCCCGGCCAGCTACCTTGTCCGCCTTCGTTGTCATGAGCAAAGATACGTGCGATGGCTGCACAGATCTCGCTTGTCCTTTAAAAACACCTCCATCACGCACCGATACAACTGCTCGGTATGGTCAGTTACGGTCTGCGTTTTAGTTTTACTTTTCGTTTCTTTCCCGGTAGCCGTAGACTGATCACCATGACTTCTTCTACCCGGGTTTATGCTGGCAGGCTGTCTGGCATGGTCGTTCGAGATCCCGACGCGGATAGCATCGGCCGCGTCCGCGACGTTGTCCTTATGATTCGCCCCGACGGCCAAGATTCCCGGGCTCTTGGGTTGGTCGTGGAAATGGTTAACAAACGGCGAATCTTCGTGCCGATGCTTCGGATCGGAGAGATCACTCCCCAGGACATTATCCTGGTCACCGGATCCGTTTCCATCCGTGCTTACAAGTCCCGGGCCGGAGAGATCACTGTGTGGGACGATCTCATCGGTTCAAAGGTGTCAGTCGATGATCCGGACTACCCCCACCTCCACGGAAAACCCGTGGAAATTGCAGATGTAGAACTCGAACGCACCCGCACAAGGGACTGGATTGTGTCCTCTGTCGCCGTGTTTTCTAAACGCCCGAAATTCGGCCGCCGCCCCACGCTGACAACTGTCCCTTGGATGTACGTTCACGGTGTCTCTGCCAGCGGTGTCGGCCCCCGAGATGAAACGGCGGAGCACATCGCCGAACTCGATGACCTGCGCCCTGCAGATGCCGCCCAGGTATTCAGCGATCTACCTGCTGAGGAACAGCGGGATGTCGCAGATGCACTCAACGATGAACGACTCGCGGACATCCTTCAGGAGCTGTCCGAGGACCATCAGGCGGAGCTCATCGAGGCGCTGGATCTGGAACGCGCAGCCGATGTGTTGGAAGAAATGGATCCAGACGATGCTGCTGATCTCCTCGCCGAGCTGGATGACAACACCGCTGATGTCCTCCTCGAGCTCATGGATCCGTCGGAGTCCGCTCCGGTTCGCCGACTCATGACGTTCTCCCCCGACACGGTGGGTGCTCTCATGACCCCGGAGCCACTTATTGTCACCCCGCAAACGAGTGTGGCGGAAGCACTGGCAATGGCACGTAACCCCGACCTCGCAACGAGTCTGTCCTCTTTGTTGTTCGTCGTCCGCCCTCCTACAGCTACCCCGACAGGCACGTACCTCGGCTGCGTACACCTCCAAAAGCTGCTACGCGAGGCACCAGGGGCCCTCGTCGCCGGAATTCTTGACCCCGACCTGCCACCGCTGTACGCGAACGATTCTCAGGAAACTGCGGCACGCTACTTTGCTCTTTATAACCTCGTGTGTGGTCCCGTGCTCGATGAGGCGGGGCACCTCCTCGGTGCTGTCGCCGTGGACGACCTCCTCGATCATATGCTCCCCGAGGATTGGCGCGAGGGAGGTATCCGCCCTGAGGCCGCGCAGACGACAAAGCCGCAAGTGGGCAAGCTGATTACTGAACGCGCACGCGAAATTCTAAACTCAAAGTCTGCACAACATCCACAGAAGGGAGGCTCGGATCGTGGCTGATCTCAACAGCGATGACCTGTCCCGCGGTGACCTAGATACCCCGGTTGCCGGTCGGCGCAAGAGGTGGTTCCGCATGGATGCCGATGCCGTCGGCGCCGTCGCGGAAAAAGTTGCACGGTTCTTTGGAACAGGCGAGTACCTTGTGTGGCAAACGATCATCGTCGTCACATGGATCCTGCTGAATATCACCGGCCTTGCATTCGCCTGGGATCCTTACCCATTTATCCTCCTCAATCTCGCTTTTTCTACGCAGGCCGCATACTCCGCGCCGCTCATTTTGCTGGCCCAGAACCGCCAGGAAGTCCGGGATCGCCACAGCTTGCAAGAGGATCGGCGACGTGCACAACAAACGAAGGCAGACACGGAATACCTGGCCCGCGAACTGGCGAGCCTTCGTTTGGCCGTGGGCGAAACAGTAACGCGCGATTATCTGCGCGACCAATTAGAGGACTTGCAAGCCGTGCTTGAGCGCTTGGAAGCAAAAATTGATGACGAATCGGCTGCACGCCGTTCGGAGCTTTCTTCCCTCCTCACCGATCCTACTCAGGGTGATCTTGCTCTACCCCGGCGAAAGGATGACTCCCCGACACAGGACAATTCCACCCCCAATTCCCCTACGCGGTAGACCGCGTTGCACCGTGGCACGCCGTTTGTGGATACGTCACAACCATTACGTACAATAGGCCTGACATAACAGAGACGTAGAGCGCCCCACGTGGTGAGGAATCGCCGTGTGATCCAATTGTGCAAGGGCAAAGCGTACTTTCCGCACCGGGCGCCACTATCTAGGAAGTGAAATTACTAAGGCATTTTATGGCTGCTATCACTGAAAATGACGTGCTTCAGGCACTATCTCACGTTGTCGATCCTGAGCTCGATCGCTCCCTCACTGAGCTCGACATGGTCAAGTCTGTTCGTATCGACGGTGCCGACGTCCATGCAACTATCCTCCTCACTATCGCTGGGTGCCCCCTGAAAGGGACGCTTGTCTCCAATTCCGTCGAGGCTATCGAGAAAATCCCTGGCGTAGAAAACGCCTTTGTGGATACTGAACCGATGACAGATGACCAGCGACGAGAACTGCGCATCAAGCTGCGGGGACACGAGCCGGTCATCCCGTTTTCTCAACCGGATTCCACCACTCGGGTGTTGGCTGTCGCCTCTGGAAAAGGCGGCGTAGGTAAGTCGAGCGTTACCGTCAACGTGGCGACGGCACTAGCTAAGCGTGGCTTGAATGTCGGCGTTCTCGATGCTGATATCTACGGTCACTCAATTCCCCAGATGATGGGAGACACCAACGGTCCACACCAGGTCGACGACATGATCATGCCACCGATTTGTCACGGTGTGAAGATCATCTCTATCGGTCACTTTGTCAAGGGCAACTCCCCCGTCATTTGGCGTGGCCCCATGCTTCACCGAGCTATCCAACAGTTCCTAACTGATGTTTTCTGGGGCGACCTCGATGTGCTCCTCCTAGATCTCCCTCCCGGAACGGGTGATGTTGCGATCTCAGTAGCACAGCTCATCCCCGGCGCGGAGCTCCTGATTGTCACCACACCGCAGGCTGCGGCGGCGGAGGTCGCTGAGCGAGCCGGATCAATCAGCCAACAGACGAAACAGAAGATCGCGGGTGTCATTGAAAACATGTCTGCGATGATCATGCCGGACGGAACAACAATAGAGATCTTTGGTTCAGGTGGTGGGCAGACAGTGGCCGACCGGCTGACACAGATCACCGGTGCACGTATCCCGCTGCTCGGTTCCATTCCGCTGGATCCTACCCTGCGCACGGGAGGCGATGCCGGCGTGCCGGTGGCCATTTCTCAGCCTGATTCCCCCGCTGGTAAGGCTCTCAATTCGATTGCCGAAAAGCTTGTCAAGCGCAAGGACTCGCTCCTGGGCAAGACCCTCGGACTCGGTATCGCTCACAAGTAGATACGCTTGTCCTGTGTCCATTGCTGGACGGATCGACACAGTGAAAACGGGAGACCCCGGTTCGTTATCCGGTGGTCTCCCGTATTTTTATCCTGATTACCTGGCCTCACCTGGTACCCATGGATGTCACGAGCGCTTCTAGGCGCACGCGCGCTCGGGGAGTCGGTATCTAGAGAACGTCACTGTAGTCGACGGTTCCCGTACCAGCTGGCCCCTCTCGACCTATCCGGGTGCTCCCGGTCTGATCATTGTCACTCGGTTTTTTGCTTGTCGACGCTGTCGGCGACTCCGTGGAGGATGCTTCACCTTGTGTTCCTGGGGTGGATGGGGAAGCAGCATCGGGAATACGTGTTGGTGCGGACGCACGATTAACCGATGCCGGGTCAGTGTCGTTCCAAAACTTTTTCGGATCTAACGCATCGAGGTACGTGTCATCGCCATCAAAAAGAGTCTTCGTCAGTGCAGCTTTGGGCCCCATTGCCCTCAGTTTTGCAAGCTCGCCGAGAGGTTTACGGAATTCGTCAAACTCCGGGCCCAGGTCGTCGCTCAGGCTCATCTTCGTGCGGTTGATAGCGTTACGTGCCGCCAGGATAGCTGCCTTGATATCCTCCACAGCTTTCGGAATCTTTTCCGGGCCGATGAGAAACACCGCGACGATGAAGATAATAAGAATCTCCACCCATCCAACATCGTTAAACACGAATTACACTCTACTTGTTTTCTCCGTACTTCGGAACTTAGTCGGTGCGATCTTTATATGTCCTACGCGCCGCCCAGTAAATGGAGGTAAGGCGACCAAAAAGCGTGTCCGACCGGAGGATATCGCCAGCTGCGGGCCCCTCCTCGCACGTATCAGGATTCATACTGGCTAGCTTGGCAACAAGCGACGAAGGAACATGAATGTCGTTTCTCGTCTCCTGCTTCAAAGTTAGCGATGCTTCCCTCTGCTCACGCACCTCCTTGCGGCATATGGAGCAGTGCAGAAGGTGCGCTCGTGCGCGCTTCTGTGCCTTGAGAGTGAGCTCACCATCTACGTACCCTGCAACAGCCTCTGCTGAGAGGTGCTCAACGGAAGAGAAGGTTTCGTCTCTATCAGCGACTTCTTCCCGCAACATCGTGGAGATCGCTTCTTGGAGCTTTTTGGGCGATACTGACCGGGGAAGACGGTTAACGCGACGGGCACGCAACGTTTCAAACGTTGGAGTCGACTCCTCGCTCTTGTCTCGACTCGTGCGCTCACGAATGTCATTCCGAATCAGAGAATCGACTCTCTCTAAGAATTTTCTCGTCCTCGTGACGGAGGATTCTCTAGGAGCAGACTGACGGGATGAACCCTCTGCATGTTGGGCAGAGGTCACATGAGAATCCGGAACTCCGCCTGCGTGGTCGTTCTCGGGGGCTGAACGATGCTGCACCGTGGGAGCCTCCTCTCCTTCATCTCACCGAACCTGAAACCAGATGCGACATTGGCACACACGTGGCTGGCGCGCAGCTACCCTGTCACTTCCACAGGTATGACCTTAGCCTTCTGACCCCACTCTATACCCAAATGAGCGGGAACGGCGTGAGCGCGTTGCTAGTGCTGGGGAACGAGAGCTTTCGCTGCATCCGATTCCTCGGCAGCAGCGAGAATGTACTCCCTCAACTGTTTTCTTCCACGGTGGATCCGAGATCGCACGGTTCCCATCTTTACGCCCAAAGTTTCAGCGATCTCCTCGTAGCTCAGTCCCTCCATGTCACAGAGCACGACGGCGACACGATAATCAGGACTCAGGTTAAAGAGAGCTCGTTCCAATGTCGGATCCAGGTTCGAGTTAATGTATGCCTCATCTGGTGTCGGGTCTGATCCCGGGTACCGGTCGTAAGCCGTTTCATTCAGCGCTTCCATCCGAATAGCCGAACGGTGACGAACCATATCAAGGAAGAGGTTAGTGGTAATTCGGTGCAGCCATCCCTTGAATGCACCAGGCTTGTAGCTTTTCAGCGACCGGAACACTCTCATGAATGTCTCCTGCGTCAAATCTTCAGCATCCTGTTTGTTGCCAGAGAGGCGATACGCAAGCCGGTAAACTCCGTCTGCATGTTCGGCGACGAGATCCGCCCAGGACGGCATCTCGCCGGTACCCGCGTCAAATGCGCTTGTACCGGTGAGCTCGTCAGCCACTGGTCCTTCCTCCGTGCGGGGGGGCTGGTCGGTGGGCTTCCCATTGCTTTTATCCTTCCGGCGGGAACCGAAACCAATCGCTCCGGAGAGGGAAAACGAGGAAGTCGCGTTCTTCATAGCTTTAATCCAAACATACGGTGATGAAAATGAGCCTAACATGATATTGATTTCCGCTGTGAGTTTCAACGAAATTATTCTTGTGTTTACCCCCACGTTCATCCCCCTTCGGTGTTGAATCGGACACGATGCGTGTGGCCTGCCCCAAAGCCCAGCAAAGCCACTAGACTGATGTCCGTGACTGAGGAACTAGTACGCTACATCGAACAGACGACGGTCGACGACGACTTCCATGTCCGAGCACGAAACGACGCCCGGGAGTTCGGACTGTCCGCCCCAGATATATCCTCCGGCCAGCTTCTCTCGCTCCTCGCGGCGCTCGTAGCAACGGACTCCAACCGCAGCGGTGTCGCGGCTACTCCTGCCGCAGGAATCGTCGGACTTTACTTATTTGACGGTCTCGGACCCGATGGGCACCTCACTTTTATCGACCCCGAGCATGAGCATCAGAACCAGGCAAAGGATGTGTTCCGTGCCGCCGGCCACAGTCACTATCGTTTCCTCCCCTCCCGTCCACTAGAGGTCATGGGACGTCTGGCGCCGGACTCTTACCGCATCGTCGTTGGCGATGTGCCCGCTCTTGACCTCCCAACATTCATTGATGAAGCCTGGCCGCTTCTGCAGTCTGGCGGCGTGCTCGTTCTCCTCGATGCGCTATTCGACGGACTCCTCGGCGACGAGACACGTACAGATCGGGAATTTGTCAGCGCCCGGGAGGCTGATGAGAAGCTTCGCAGCTTCGAGGACGCTCTCATTACCCGCCTCCCGCTCGGGGCCGGTGCGATAATCGCGTTCAAGAAATAGACTCCCCGATTCCTTGGGGATCGCTTCTGGCATCTCACATGACGAAAGGACGTCGGAAAGCCCCCAACAAAGGGGACGTGCGGGAGCTAAAGGCAACCGAAGAGCTGCTCTAAAGAAAGGAAAAATCCCCGGAAAAAACCGGGGATTTTTCGTGCACATGAATGAGGGTCTAGACCACGTGGTTCTTCCCCACCACGACAACGCCGTTGGCGGAGACGTTAAACCGCTCCGCGTCCCGGTCGTTGTCAACACCGATAAACTCGCCGTCAGAGACCACGACGTTCTTATCCAGGATGGCATGTCGCACAACAGCGCCACGACCGATGCGGACGCCAGGCATCAGGACTGCACCTTCAACGGTTGCACCTTCTTCGACGATGACGTTGGTGGACACCACCGAGTTACGAACCGTTGCACCAGAAATGATGGACCCGTTGGCAACCATCGAAGACTGAGCAATACCTCCCTGGACGAACTTCGCCGGTGGCAAGTTGCCGTCATCCGTCGAATGGATCGGCCACTTCTGGTTGTACAAGTTGAACACCGGATTGACGCTGATGAGATCCATATGCGCGTCGTAGAACGCATCGATCGTACCGACATCGCGCCAGTAACCCTTGTCCCTTTCCGTCGAGCCAGGAACCTCGTTTTCAGAGAAATCGTAGACGTGGGCTTCACCCTGTTCGACGAAGTGCGGAATGATGTTTCCACCCATATCGTGGGAGGAATTTTCGTCCTCCGCGTCAGCCTGCAGAGCCTCAATGAGCTTGTCGGTGGTGAACACGTAGTTGCCCATCGACGCGAAGGTCACGTTCGGATCGTCCGGGGTGCTCGGAGGATCCGCCGGCTTCTCCAGGAACTCCGTGATGGTTCCGTCATCGTTGGACTGGATACAGCCGAACGCTGTCGCCTCCTGCCGCGGAACGCGGATACCAGCAACCGTTGCCGCTTTGCCCGATTTGATGTGCTCCTCCACCATCTGAGCTGGATCCATGCGGTAAACGTGATCTGCGCCGAAGACGATGACGTACTCAGGGTTCTCATCGTAGATCAGGTTAAGAGACTGAAGGATCGCGTCGGCTGAACCGTTGAACCAGCGCTGCCCCAGGCGTTGCTGTGCGGGTACTGGGGCAATGTAATTTCCGGTCAGTCCGGAAACCTGCCAGGCCTGAGAGATATGGCGGTCAAGGGAGTGAGACTTGTACTGCGTAAGCACGCAGATTTTGAGGTAACCGGCGTTAACCAGGTTGCTCAACACGAAGTCGATGAGTCGGTAGCTACCGCCGAAAGGAACGGCGGGCTTTGCGCGGTCAGCTGTAAGGGGAAAGAGCCGCTTCCCCTCGCCGCCTGCCAGGACAATGGAAAGAACGGACGGTTGGTTTCTCATACCTCCAATTTATAGCGGAACGCGACTTTTGTCTCGGAAAGTGATCTCCACCACCGATGCTTCTCAAAAAAGAGGCATGTACCAGCGATTCTCCTGGAGGAACAGGTCTTACACCCGCCCCAAGGAACCACCCCCTAATGGTGGTATCTTCAAAATTAATTACCGATCCAAAACTATGTGCAGGCTCCTCCCACCGAGAATTCATCCATCTGCACGGTTACCCATGCCCCCACTCATCTGCAGAGTTGGCGCTAACGCACCCTGTCCGTGCGCGCGCTCCTCGTTGCAATCCCCGCGGTCGCTCCCCCACGCACATACGTGCAACCGCACGCACGTACAACCGCACGTACACGTCGGTAGGTACATGTCTGCGCATCTGTGGGTACGCGTCGGTGGGTACATGTCTGCGCGTCTGCGGGTATACGGCGATGGGTACGTGTCTGTGCATGTCCGTGCGCATCAGGAGCAAGAAGACCTGCAGAATAAATATATTCCAGCTAGATTAGTTGGTATGCGAGTAGGAATGATGACAAGAGAGTACCCGCCAGAAGTCTACGGAGGCGCCGGCGTACATGTGACGGAGCTAACCCGTTTCATGCGCGAAATCGACTGCGTCGATGTCGACGTGCACTGCATGGGCGCTCCCCGCGACGAAGCAAATGTCTACGCCCACGGCGTGGACCCGGAGCTGGAGAATGCCAACTCCGCCATTAAGACCCTGTCCACCGGCCTGCGGATGGCTAACGCAGCTGACAATCTTGACGTTGTGCATTCGCACACGTGGTACGCCGGTCTCGGCGGACACCTCACGGGAAAGCTCTACGGAATCCCCCACGTAGCCACTGCCCACTCCCTCGAACCACACCGCCCGTGGAAGCGTGAACAGCTCGGCGGCGGCTACGACGTCTCCTCTTGGAGCGAGAAGAATGCGATGGAAAACGCAGACGCTGTCATCGCTGTGTCCGCGAAGATGAAGGATTCCATCCTTGATGCATACCCCAACATCGATCCGGACAAGGTTCGCATCGTTCTCAACGGTATCGATACCGAGTTGTGGCAGCCACGCCCCACTTTCGATGAAGCGGAGAACTCCATCCTCAAGGAACTCGGAGTCGACCCCACCCGTCCGATCGCTGCATTCGTCGGCCGCATCACGCGCCAGAAGGGTGTCGGCCACCTTGTCAAGGCAGCCAGCCACTTCGACGACGGCGTTCAGCTCGTTCTCTGCGCGGGCGCGCCGGATACCCCCGAAATTGCAGCCGAAACGGAACGCTTGGTCAAGGATCTGCAAGAACAGCGCGACGGCATCTTCTGGGTGCAGGAATTCCTCCCGAAGCCGAAGATCCAAGAAATTTTGACGGCAGCCGATACGTTCGTCTGCCCGTCTATCTACGAGCCGCTCGGAATCGTCAACCTCGAGGCCATGGCCTGTGGCGCAGCGGTGGTGGCTTCTGACGTGGGAGGCATCCCCGAGGTTGTTGTCGACGGCACGACCGGTTCCCTCGTCCACTACGACGAGAATGACACGGAAGCTTTCGAACGCGACATCGCAGCAGCCGTGAACAAGATGGTCTCAGACCGTGAGGCCGCTAAGGCATTCGGAGAGCGCGGACGCACCCGCGCCGTCGAGGACTTCTCCTGGGCTACTATCGCTCAGCAGACGATCGACGTGTACAAGTCTCTCATGTAGGCACTTTTTCCAACGGCCAAGAGCCAAAGGGCGTGACGCTTTTCCGTCACGCCCTTTTTGTATTTCACACGGCTCCCTCACTCTGCTCCTCCCCGACCCGGCGCATTCATATTCCCGTCTTTTCCAGTTTCTCTAGACTTTCAGTCTCTTCGAGTTGTATTAGCCGCGGGGTGGAAGATCCCGACTAGATGATTTGCCGGCGCATGACACACGCTATGAGCCAACGAATTCTCATGGTGGAGGTTCGCGTTGTACTGCGTTGGGTGGCTCCCCCTATGCGCGCACCCCTTGTCGGTGTCCGTTTTGGGTACACGCACTCGCGGAAGCGCATGTCCACTGACGCGTGAGACCACAAGTCACGTGCAAAAGCTGCTTTTGTCTCTAGACAGAACGAATCTTTTGGTTTTGAAAACGGTTAGGAAGCGCGGCCTACCACTCTATGGCCAGGCGAAACAGCACGTGGTTGCAGTTTCCGGGTACTCTCGGAGGTAATCCTGAGCCGGATGCCTGCAGCTCGCTGCAAGGGACACGGCTTTGTGCACGAACAGTGCAGCCTATTCCGCAGGGTGAAGAAAAACTTTTGTCCACACAGATAGGAAAGTAAACATGGTCACTCACCGCCCAGAACTGCACATCACCGCCCCCGCAGGCGTGTTAGAGGCACCGGCGGGGTCGCTCCTCAAGGACGGCACGTGGCACATCATGTACCAGTACGAACCCCAGGCTGACGGACACGGCCACTGGGGGCACGTCACCTCCCCCCACTTCTCGCCCTTTCATTGGTCAGAGCAGCAAGATATCCTTGCCCCGACGGAAAACGAAACGGACTTGTGGGCCGGTTCCGTTATTAGTGATGCCGGCCAGGTAAAGCTCTTTTTCACTTCCGTCTTCGGCACGAAGACGGAAGTTCACCGCGCGGACATCGTGGATGGGACAGCACAACGCAAGGGCTGCGTTGTCGGAGACGGTGAAGGGGGGTCGAATTTCCGCTCTCCATGTGTCATCGGGCGGGGAGCCGGATGGCTCATGCTCGCGGTTAGTGGACCGGAGGATGATCCACGACCTGTGATCCTCGAGTCGCTCGACACTGCTAATTGGAGTCTCATTGGTGATCTGGAATTCTCCGGTAAATCGGGTCTCGAGGGAATCCCGCAGCTTGTAAGCCCCCGTATCATTGTGCTCGCTGACGAGTTCACAGGCGATTACCACGACGTGCTTCTTGTCACCGTCCAATTCGGTGAAATCGACATCTGTGGTTACCTTGTCGGTCACTTGCATGGAGCAACTTTTGAGGTCGAAACACCGTTCACCCGCATCGACTACGGTCATGACTTCTCCCGCCCACGTACAACCAACTTTGATGTTACTGACACGACATCTCTTGAGGGAGCAATCATTTTCGGACTTATGGACGGTGGCGGCGCTCTCCATGATTTGGATACCGATCCCTCGTTTAGCTCCGAAGATTGGGTGAATTGTCTGTCCGCGCCGCGACTGGTCACGCTCCAAGACGGTCATCTGTTTCAGACACCGTACCCAGGTCTTACATCGGAAATTGAAAAGACGGAGCGCGCCTCTCTGTGGAGTGGTTTGTTCAGTGTGGGAGAGGGGGAAATTTCCGTCGCACTCGTCGATCACGACGACAACATTTACGCGACCATCTCTCATACAAAGGATGCCGTATTCCTCGATCGCTCCGAGAGCAGCTTCTTCCCAGAAGATGAGATGGCAGAGGCTCCCGTTACATGCAGCGACACCCAATCTATGTCGATTCTTGTCGACGGTTCCACGGTCGAGGTTTTCGCCGATGGTGGTGCCGCTACGCTCTCCTCACGTGTGTATTTCGACCATGACTTCTATCGTTTTACAGTCCGCACAACTGGTGGTGCCGTCCTGGAACAGGTGGTCGCAGACTAGTCCGACGATGCCGGGTACGCCTCTCACGGCACGCCTGGGAACAGGGAAAACCGGACTTACGTCAAAAACTATCCACCGCACTCTCTTTGCAGGAAAGACAAAAGATGCCGTACGTTCGCGCTTGTGCGACGTACGGCATTCTAATAATTGTCCATGTGCATCAGCTATGTGTGGCTTCCCTGTTTCCGAAGCCCTCTATTGGTGGTTCGTCTAACACTTTGGACAATCTGGGCGCTTTTACTTCTTCTGCAATCGAGTGATCGTGGAGCGAGCGGTGACAGTCATGGTGTCTGGTAGGCGACTGGCTCTGCGAGCGAGTTCATCCTGATCGATCACCTGCGCAGACGGGCTCATCGCGATCTGAGCGAGGATCGAATCGTGATCCAGCGTCATCGGGAACTCCACAAGTTGGGGAGCATCGATGGCCTCGAAGAACTCTGCCACTTGATCGATAATCTCCTCGACCTTGTGCGGGCGAACATCCGGAATTTCCAACGGCGCACGCAGCTCGCCAAGATGCCCTTCATGGGAAGTAAGAACCACGAGCTCTCCTCCGTCCTTAAGGACACGGGCGAATTCAGCAGGATTACGTGGCGCAAAAATGGCAGAGATAACATCAACGGATTCGTTGAGGAGTGGCAGGGTGCGCAGCGCATCGGCAACTACGGCGCCTACACGCGGATGACATTGAGCAAGCTTTTCCGCCGCAGGCAGGGATACATCGATGGCAACACCGACGGATTGGTCAACGCTATCCAGGGTGTGGGAAAGGTAATACCCGGTGCCGGCACCCACCTCACAGAGGGCGACTTCTTGGGTAACCGGAATATCAGCATCATTCACGGCCTCGCCTACCGAGCGTGTGACGGCCTCCACGAACGGCGCAAAGTGGCCGTTGGCCAGGAAGATATCTCGCGCTTCCACCATCTTTTCGTCATCTCCAGCGGGGAGTTCCCCGTCTGAGAGGATGACGTACCCCTCTTCACTAATCGGGTATTCCCGCCCATGTTCGGAAATGAGGGCGGTCCAATCCTCGTTGCCCCGCAGAGTTACCCCATGAGAGCTCTCGCTGGGATCCTGCAGTAAATGGATGACATCACTCAGCATGTGTGTGCGCGCTCGTTTCTACTTCGACAGCAGTGCGTTTTTCTTTACAAAAATGGTAGTACAGACCTGGTCACGTAATCTACCTATTGTTCTACATTTGTAGATTTCCTAGTTAAAACAAAAATCCCCGGACAGTAGTCACACTCGTCCGGGGGAAGGAATCGTCGCGGTTTAGCCGCGAAGCGAAATCCGTATGGCCGCAGCGCGTTACGCCTCAGCCACATCGGTCAACAGGCTGCCTAGTTCGCCTGCCTCTTCCTTATTCAGCTCAATGACGAGCCGACCGCCTCCGTCGGTGGGGATGCGCATCACGATCTTGCGCCCCTCTTCCACCGCTTCCATAGGACCATTACCAGTCCGAGGTTTCATCGCTGCCATGGTGTAGAAAACTCCTTCTCCAAAGTTCGTGACTACAGCTCAGTCACGCTATACTTTGCAATTCTACCCAAATTTTAGACGTTCAGGGCAGGTTCCATGTCCACGATTCCACGTTTTCGCAGCTAGATACGCCCCTGCACCGCAGGGTCTGGCTCGCTTCCTGTGGGGATTCCGGTCACCCGAGATGTCGAATTGTCCTGTTCCCCACTTTTGTAGATAGCCATCAGCGCCGCATCGACTTGGTCCTGCCGATACCCACGTGGCGCGAGTTCAAACCGAATATCCTGCAACCGCCCCTCGGCGATAGCTTTCTCATTATTCGCGATGACATCACGGTGCTCAACGGGCGGCAGTGGCTCTCCCGTGCCGAAAACGCGGTAAAAGATATATCCGAATGCTGCGATGACAAGGGCAAGAATGAGGACTACCACTGCCCACATAATTAGAGAGCCGTTCATGCTTTCTTCGCGTTCTTCCTCTTCTTATGCTGTTTCACAATGTGTTGGACGGCATCGTCAACGGAATCGGTCGTGATAAACAGGTCGAGATCGTCCTTGTTTATCATTCCTTCTGCGACGAGCTTGTTCTTCATCCAGTCTACGAGACCAGCCCAGTACTCTGTCCCCAGCATCACAATCGGGTAGTTGGTCATCTTGCCGGTTTGCACCATGCACAGGACTTCACACAGCTCATCCATCGTGCCAAAACCACCAGGCAAGCAGACGAAGGCCTCAGAGTACTTGAGGAACATGGTCTTACGCACAAAGAAGTAGCGGAAGTTCAGCCCGAGGTCTACCCAGTCGTTGAGATGCTGCTCGTGAGGGAGCTCAATGCCGAGTCCGATAGATAGTCCATCAGCCTCGCACGCACCGCGGTTGGGGGCCTCCATGAGGCCAGGACCACCGCCGGTGATGACGGCGTATCCGGCCTCAGCTAGCTTGCGCCCTAGTTCCACGCCAAGCTCGTAATAGGGGTGCCCCTCCTCCACTCGGGCAGACCCGAATACCGTGACCGCCTCTGGGATTTCAGCAAGTGCCCCGAAACCGTCGACAAATTCACTCTGAATTCTCAGTACACGCCACGGGTCTTCGTGCAACCAGTCGGTGGAGTGTTGAGTATCGAGGAGGCGCTGATCCGTGGTTGAACTCTGCGTCCCGCCATGGCGCATAAGAACCGGACCACGAAGAAACCGGGCCTGCTTATCTGAGGACGGGGTACGAGTTGGAGCCATGAAATATCACTTTCTTTCTAATATGGAACGTTCATAGTAACGCGAACCCGGCTTGCCTGCAGGGTTTGTACAAACGGGCTAGCCTTCCGAAAGCTGCAATTCTTGTGAGACGCAAGCGAAAGGGCAGTGAAAGGTCAGCGAAAGGTCACGGTGCCAGCACGGGGCGAGACTGTCAGAACGACACACGATGCGTTACGCGCAAACGCCGATGTGCGACGCCAGCATGCGTCGACCGTCCAGCCCGCCGGTGGCGAGCCGAGCGATTTTACTGTGCGCTGTCTTGCGATGTGAGAAAAGCCGTGATGAGCTCGGAGACCTCCGTAATCTGACTAACAGGGCACTGCTCTTCCGGCTTGTGGCACAACGATGGATCTCCTGGCCCGCAGTTAACCGAGGGGATTCCCAGGGTGGCAAGTCGCGCGACATCCGTCCAGCCGTATTTGGCGCGGACCTTTCCCGCAAGCCGGACAAAATCTGCAGCTACCGGATGGGAAAGTCCGGGGGCGGCAGCAGGAGACACATCATCATATTCAATGTCCACGAGGTCTTCGGCATGATCGGGGTCGCCACCGCCAATGACGGTACACATGTGCGCCTTCGCTTCCTCGACGGTTCGATCCGGGGCATACCGGAAGTTAACGAACATGACGGCCTCGTCGGGAATGGTGTTTTTCGCAACACCAGCTTCCGCGACAGTGGCGTTAAATCCCTCCCGGTAGGTGCACCCATCGATGTCCACCTCGCGCGGTTCATCCGCCGCGATACGAGTAAGGATCGGCCCCAACTTGTGCAACGCATTCTCCCCCAGCCACGCCCGCGCCGAGTGAGCGCGCGTACCCCGGGCAGTGAGCTTCATCCTGATGGTCCCCTGACAGCCGGCCTCCACGTATCCACCGGTAGGTTCCCCGAGAATGGCAAAGTCAGCGTCCATCCAGCCCGGGTAAGCATCGATAAACTTCTGCAGCCCCGAGTACTGGGCGGCAATTTCCTCGCACTCGTAGAAGATAGCGGTAATGTCCGCGGTGAGCTCATCGGAATCTGCAAGGAGAGCAAGTGCGTGGAGGAAAACGGCATCGCCTGATTTCATGTCCACGCTTCCCAACCCGTGGATGACTCCGTCTTCCACGATGGCGGGGATATTCCCGGCGGCGGGAACAGTATCCAGGTGGCCGGCGAGGATGACTCTGCGCCCAAGGCCACGCTTTGTCCGCGCACCGACGGTGTTGGCTATCCGCACCGTCTCTAAGCCCAGACCACGCAGCGCCTCCTCCACGGCATCGGCGATGGCCTTTTCTGATCGCGATTCGCTGGGAATGTCGACGAGCTGTTGGGTAAGCAACACAGGGTCAGTGAGATCGAGGGCGGTATTCATGCCGTAATGTTACCGCAGCCTCAGATGTGGACCGATTGCAAGCGCCTCAAGCCTCGTCAGATAAGCTAGAACCCATGACAATTCAAGGGGCACGAGCCGTAGGGATCGCTAACATCGCAGCAGATGGGACAGTCCTCGACACGTGGTACCCGCAGCCACAACTGGCGCAGCCCAAGCGCTCCGAAACGCGGCGCCTCGGGGCAAGCGATCTTTCCCCGCGGCTGCTCAATCTTGTCTATATCGACCAGGATCGGATGGTCGAACAGGTCGCCGTCGAAACGTGTATCGCAGATCTGAGCAAGCCGGTCGTTGATGCCCACGATGCGTACCTTCGTTTGCATCTTCTTTCGCACCGCCTCGTCGTTCCCGGATCCATCAGCATGGAGGGGCTCATCGATGCCCTCGCGCTTGCTGTGTGGACAAATAAAGGTCCGTGCCTGCCCGATAACTTCGAATTCGTGCGTACGACGCTCCGCGCCCGTGGTCTCATCCACGTTTACGGCGTAGAGAAGATCCCGCGCATGCTGGATTACGTTGTTCCTTCGGGCGTGCAGATCGCCGAGGCCGAGCGTGTCCGCCTTGGCGCCTACCTCACGGAAGGAACGCTCGTTTTGCGCGAGGGATTCGTTTCCTTCAACGCCGGCACATACGGGCCGGATCGCATCGAGGGGCGCCTCACCTCAGGGGTGACGATTGGCGAGGGCAGCATCATGGCGCTTGGCTCATCCGCGCTCTCACCGGCAGTGAACGGCGTACGCCCCCTCATGTATGTCGGTCGCAACTGTCGCGTCGGAGAAAACACCACAATCATTGGTGTCTCCATCGGCGATAACTGCACGATCGCGCCGGGCTTAACGATTACCCCGGAGACGCTGGTGCAATTCGGTGATTCTTCGTCTCCGCGTCCCCTGGGCCCGGTTCTCGAACCTAACTGGTCGATTTCTCACCCTATGGGAGCTAACGTCCTCGCCGCTACACACGTCTAGAGTTCATCGTCACGCGTGCCACACCCCAATTGCCAGCGCAATTGCGGTGACAATACCCTTACCACAAATGGACTATTTTCGAACGTTAGTTTCCCCCTCCCCGCTACCCCCGTCTGTAGTGTGAGATGATTCAAACGCTTAGAATCCCACCATGGCTTGGACTAATAAAAGACAACGAACCGCCACGGATGGCAGTTCTGCCGGCAGTGCCGGCAGTGCCGGCAGTGCCGGCGCACCACATACCTCTGATTCCTCACGGCTAGGATCGGGGCTCCAGGTGCGACACCTGACCATGATGGGCCTCGGCTCGGCGATCGGCGCGGGCCTCTTCCTGGGCACCGGTGTCGGTATCCAAGTCGCTGGCCCTTCCGTCCTCCTTGCCTATATCGTCGCCGGCCTCCTCGTCATCGGGGCCATGCAGATGCTCGGCGAGATGGGCGCAGCCCGACCTGCGTCCGGTTCCTTCTCCGTCTACGCCGAAATGGCATTCGGTCGCTGGGCAGGTTTTTACCTCGGCTGGCTGTACTGGTTCATGCTCATCATGGTCCTCGGCGCTGAGATGACCGGCGCATCTGCCATTATGGCCTCCTGGTTCGGTGTCGATCCGTGGATTCCAGCACTGGTCTGTGTCGTCTTCTTCGCAGTGGTGAACCTCATGCAGGTGAAGGGCTTCGGCGAGTTCGAGTTCTGGTTCGCCTTCATCAAGGTCGCTGTTATCGGCATCTTCCTCTTCATCGGCGTGCTGCTTATTTTTGGTCTTCTTCCGGGGACGGAGTACATCGGCGCGCAGCACATCCGGGAGTCCGGCTTCCTCCCCAACGGCCTGCCAGGCCTAGCCGCGGGGCTACTTGCCGTCGCCTTCGCTTTCGGCGGCATCGAGATCGTGACGATCGCAGCCGCAGAGTCCGCTGACCCCGTGCGGTCCATCTCCCTGGCCGTGCGCTCCACCATCTGGCGCATCTCCGTGTTCTACCTCGGCAGCGTCTTGGTCATCTGCTTCCTGCTCCCCTTCGGCGACATCGCCGGAGCGGACACGGCAGCTGAAAGCCCATTTACGCGCATCCTTGCGATGGCTAACATCCCGGGTGTTGTGGGCATTATGGAGGTTGTCATCGTCCTCGCGCTGCTCAGCGCCTTCAACGCGCAGATTTACGCCTCCTCTCGCCTGGCCTACTCGCTGGCCACCCGCGACGATGCTCCCGCTATCCTGGGGGTCACCAACCGCCACGACGTGCCTATGAACTCGGTAATCCTGTCCATGATCTTCGCCTTTGTCTCCGTTGGCCTGCAGTTCTGGAATCCGCCGGGACTGCTGGAGTTTCTCCTCAATGCTGTCGGCGGCATTCTCATCGTCGTCTGGGGCACGATCGCACTTTCCTGGATCAAGCTTCACCCGCAGTTCAAGGCCTCGGGCGAACTGACGGAGGTGCACATGCCAGGCCACCCTTACACGGGCTGGGCGACATTCGGCATCCTCGTCGTCATCGTCATTCTCATGCTGTTTGATGCCGGTGCCCGCCAGCAGCTGTTCGCACTGTGCGTCATGTCCGCCCTTATCCTGTTCATCGCTTTCATCACCGGCCGTTGGTCACGAGATTCCGAGCCGCGCTACCGCAAGCGTCGCCGACAGGCGTAGCGCCAGGGTGTTACCCTTACATTTCTGTGTACATGTTCTAGACCAAAAAGGAGATAGTCCACCGTGACCATGAGTTCCGCCCACGCGTGGGGCATTGCCACCGTATCCACCGCTGAGAAGTCCAAGGGCACTGTCCTCGACGTGTGGTACCCGGACCCGATCGAGGGCGGTGACCGAGCAACCGTCGAAAAGCTCACGTCGACTGATGAGGATCGCCAGGTTGAGCGCGTCGTCTACGAGTGCACCATCGACGACCTTTCCCAGCCCCCGGCCGATACATACGATGCTTTCCTCCGCCTGCACCTTCTCTCCGCCCGCGGGGTCAAGCCGAACGAGATCAACCTCGACGGCATTTTCGGCGTGCTGAACAACGTGGTGTGGACCAACTTCGGCCCCTGCCTGCCGGAAGGCTTTGAGCTCACCCGCGCCAAGCTGCAGGCACGCGGCGAGGGTCAGGTCATCATCTTCCTCATCGATAAGTTCCCCCGCATGGTGGACTACGTCGTCCCCTCCGGCGTGCGCATCGGTAACGCGGACCGCATCCGCCTCGGCGCGCACCTCGCCGAGGGAACCACCGTCATGCATGAGGGGTTTGTCAACTACAACGCCGGCACCCTCGGGGCCTCCATGGTCGAGGGTCGTGTCTCTCAGGGGGTCATCGTCGGCGACCAAACCGACATCGGTGGCGGTGCCTCCACCATGGGCACGCTATCCGGCGGTGGCAAGGAGCGCGTCAGCTTAGGCAAGCGCTGCCTCCTCGGCGCCAACTCCGGTCTCGGTATTGCGCTTGGCGACGACTGTGTGGTCGAGGCTGGCCTGTACGTCACCGCTGGTTCGAAGGTGCTTGTCGACGGCGAGCCGGTCAAGGCCGCAGCCCTTTCCGGCAAGTCCAACATGCTGTTCCGCCGCAACTCGCTGAACGGTGCCATCGAGGTCGTCCCGTGGAAGACGTCCGCCGTTTCGCTTAACGATTCACTCCACAAGAACTAAAGAAAGTTACATTCATGTCCACCCCTGCTCACGACACTGAAGCAGCTCCACAGCTCGGTAGCGGCCTGAAGGTCCGCCACCTCACGATGATGGGCCTCGGCTCCACCATTGGCGCTGGCCTCTTCCTCGGTACCGGCGTTGCGATTCAGGCCGCCGGCCCCTCGGCACTCGTTGCCTACATCCTCGCCGGCATCATGGCTATCCTCATCATGCAGATGCTCGGCGAAATGGGAACGGTCATTCCCGCTTCCGGTTCCTTCTCCGAATACGCGGAGCACGCCATTGGCCGCTGGGCCGGGTTCACGCAGGGGTGGATCTACTGGCTGGCGACGGTCGCTGTGCTCGGCGCGGAGATTACCGGCGCATCCGCCTTCGTCGCCTCGTGGTTCGATGTCTCTCCGTGGGTCCCGGCGCTCATCTTCGTTCTCTTCTTCGGCGTGGTGAACCTCCTGCGCGTGCGCGCCTTTGGCGAGTTCGAGTTCTGGTTTGCTTTTGTGAAGGTCGCCGTCCTCGTCGCGTTCCTCATCATCGGCGTGCTCCTCATCTTCGGGCTTCTGCCCGGTCACACGTTGATTGGTTTGCACAACGTGCAGGAATCAGGGTTTACCCCGAACGGCGTGGCCGGCATCGCCAGCGCCCTGTTGGCCGTCGCTTTCGCCTTTGGTGGCATCGAAGTTGTCGCTATTGCGTCCGCAGAGTCTGATGACCCGAAGAAGTCGCTTGTGAACGCCGTGCGTTCCACGATTACTCGCGTGTTTGTGTTCTACCTCGGTTCCGTGGCCATCATCACGCTGCTGCTTCCTTACTCGGAGATCGGTGCCGCTGACTCTGCTGCCGACAGCCCCTTCACCAAGGTACTGGCTCTGGCGGGAATCCCCGGTGTGGTGACGTTCATGGAGGTCGTTATCACTCTTGCACTGCTCAGTGCCTTCAACGCGCAAATCTACGCGTCTAGCCGCATGATGTTTTCTCTGGCACAGCGCCACGACGCACCGTCGATCTTCACCAAGGTCAATCACCGTGGTGTACCGACGGCTGCGATTACCCTTTCCATCATCTTGTCGCTCATCATGGTGGTACTGAACTACATCGATGCTGCAGCCGTGCTCACCTTCATGCTGAATGCCGCCGGGGCCTCGTTGCTCATTGTGTGGGTGTTTATCACGGTTTCGGAGCTGCGCCTCCGCCCGCGCCTCGAGGAAAAATACGACCTGCCCATCCGGATGTGGGCGTACCCGTACCTTAACTGGGCGGCACTGGTGGCCTTTGTGTTGCTTGCCATCCTCATGCTCAGCGATCCGTCTGCACGTGTGCAGCTGATTTCCGCCGCCGTCATGTTTGTCATTCTCTTCGTAGCAGGCCTCGTCAATTCGAAGGCGCGTGGCCTCAGCCCCTGGGAGAAGGCACCACTGCCCGAGCACATATAACCGCGTTCGCGGCTTACCACCAGAGAAGAAAAACTACCCGCATTGGTGAGGCGTACTCCGCCCCAACAATGCGGGTTTTCACCTCTTAACACTTCGTTTGCGGGCTTCGTTTGCGAAGTACGCTTGCGCCCCAGCCAGCTGGCGACTCTCCTGAAGCGCTCTTGTGATGGTGCGAGCCGCCACGCTCGCAGACGGTGTTCCGTGACCGCCCCAGATTGGACTGCTGCCTAGCTAAAAATCCGCCGTGAAACGACCGGTTGGCAGCCGCTGCCACGACGTTTCTGCAGGAGGCCAACGTGTGTGTCACCATGCGCAGCACCTCCTCACGCGGTTAGCGCGTAGCTGGTGCAGAAGCCGCTGTTTTTTAACACCTAATAGTTTTGTTCTTCACATTCTATTGTCGTGGAGGGGGGGAGCCGCTTATCCTCGGGACGTACATTGCCTATTCCCACGCGGATGCGCTCCTGCCACACCATGGGCAGCTCCATACTCTGCAGCAGCGCATCCGTTTCGGACCCCTGATCGAATTTCAGACGCTACATCCGGATTCACCGCGCAGGTGCGATCTGCTGAGCATACCAAGGAGGAAAACATAGTGAACACGTCCAGCATCTCCCCCAACGCCATTGCCGTTGCGCTGTGCGGTCTAGCCATCTCAGGGTATGTTGCTGTAGCACATGAATCCGTCTGGGGATTCGTGATCCTGCTTGCGCTGACCCCAGTAGGTGCCTTCCTCGTCAACCGGGCAAAGACCAACGGCACGAGCGAAACGTAGTTTCTATAGCAAAGGGCGACTGTGGTACCGCCTCCTGGAGGCGGTACCACAGTCGCCCTTTGTTTTTTGTGTCGCACAGGAACCCTTCGCTCCCTCATCGCTGGCGTGAGGGGGACACGGGAAGGGAGGAGCGTCGACAAGCAAAAAGAGGAATAGAGTACTACTGGGGAGCTTCCGTGTGCACGACCTTGATCGACTTGTTCCGGAAGGTCCACAACTTGTTGATGATGAAGTTGATCGGCATCGCGGCGAGAACGGAAATGGCGTTAGCCCAGTACACGCGGGTACGGAAGCCGGTTGTATCGTCGAAGATGTGGGTGGGTAGGGCGATCGGCGAAGTCGGATTCATCAGTAGCGTCGCCACAACCTGGCTTACCACCAACGCGCCGATGCCGGTAAGGAGGAACTTCCAGTACCCGCGGAACCACCCCACGGTCTTGTCTTTGAACGTCCAGAACCGATTGAGTTGGTAATTCCACGTGTTAGCAACGAGGAACGCAATCGTAATCATGACGTGGTACCAGCGGATATTAAATGGCGTGCCAAACAGATTGGCCACCACCTGATCCTGATCCAGCGAACCAAACCGGTGCAGCACCCACACAACGAAGAAATTGACGAGGGTACCCGAGCCACCAACAATGCCGAATTTCAGGAACTCACGAATGTTGGTAGTTACACGTTTACTAGGCATGCGGCATCTCCTCCGGTTATGCCTGCAGTCGCTTCGCAGCGGCGATCGCGTCCTCGTCGGTGATAGTCATCGCAATGCGGACGTGCTCAGCGCCAGCGGGACCGTAGAAATCACCAGGCGTGACAAGGAGCCCGCGCTCAGCGAACCACCGTGCCGTGTCCCAGCAGTTTTCACTGCGGGTGACCCACAGGTACAGGCCGGCATCTGAGTGATCGATGGTCAGCCCCGCAGCCGTTAAAGCCTCAGACAGTACTTTCCGACGGGCGAAGTAGCGGGCCTTTTGGAAAGACTCCTGCTCATCGTCGTTAAGGGCGGCAATCGTCGCATACTGCACCGGGTACGGCATCATGAAGCCGCCGTGCTTGCGGATGAGAGTGAGCTCGTCGATCAGATCCTTGTCCCCCACGACGAAACCGGAACGGTACCCCGCAAGGTTCGATGTCTTGGACAGCGAGTGAACGGCGATGAGGCCGGTATGGTCGCCATCGCACACCGCCGGATCGAGGATCGACACGGGCTTCTTATCCGTCCACCCCATCCCCAGGTAACACTCGTCGCTGACGAGGATCGCGCCACGCTCCCGCGCATCAGCCACGTACTCACGCAGCTGCTCCACGGTCAGAACCTCGCCGGACGGGTTGTTCGGGGAATTAATGAAGGTGAGATCCGCGCCCTCCTTCACAATCTTCGCATCGGCGAAAATCGCCCCGATTTCGTAGGTGGGGTAGGCAAGTTCCGGGTAGGCGACGCTCTCCACGCGCAGCTGTGCGGGCAGGTTCGCGATGAGCTCCTTCGTGCCGATGACCGGCAGCACCCCCGTGATCCCCTGCATGTTGTAGCGGCGCTCGAGGGAGGAGACAATGGCCTCGCGAAGCTCGGGGACCCCGATGGTGGGCGGGTAGCCCGACAGCGCGGCCGCTTCCGACAACGCCACCTGGATGGATGGGAAGACGGGGTCGACCGGTGCCCCGACGGTCAGTTTGACCATGCCGTCGGGGTGGTTCTTCGCGGTTTCTTCCAGCGGGGCGAGTTGATCCCACGGGAATACAGGGAGCTTAATGGGGTGTCGCACGTTCAATCACCGTCTCTTTTCGCAATATACAAACGGGCTGCGGTTTACCGCAGCCCGCACGGAGGTTCCAGCGTTTTTCCTACGCTAGGTTCCTATTCGCCATCCTTCTTGGGGAGCTTTGCCACCAGTGGCGGATCGAAGTCCTGCGCGCCGAGTTTTGCTGCCCCACCCGGGGATCCGAGATCCTCGAAGAACGCGGCGTTGGCCTCGTTGTAGTCGATCCACTCGTCCGGAACATCATCCTCGTAGAAGATGGCCTCTACCGGACACACCGGCTCGCATGCGCCACAGTCAACGCACTCGTCCGGATGGATGTACAGGCTTCGTGCACCCTCATAGATGCAGTCCACGGGACATTCTTCAACACATGCCTTGTCCTTAACATCAACGCATGGTTCAGCGATTGTGTATGTCATTTACCTCTCCACATCTGGGTTATCTTCCGCCATTGTAATAAGGGGCCATAGTCCACCACAAACCCCCGCGCCGATAAGCGCGATTGTGCGTGGGCCAACAGGCAACAAAATGTCCGGGCGCTGGGGTGCCAGCCACACGAGGATGCCGACAACGGCGAGCCACACAACGAGGGGAACCCCAGCGACAAGGCGGGAGGAGGTCCACAACCGCGAGGTTCTGCTCAGCACCATGGTGAACAGGAAGGCCACCACCACGGTGTACGGCACTTTCGCCCCGAGGTAAACCACCTCGAGGAGTGCGGAAATCGCCGCGAACAGCGAAAGCCACACATACGCTGTACCGATTCCCTTCCGGTTTCGCATCCTTTCTAAACTGCCTGGTAGTCGGCGGGTGCGACCTGGTAGTGCTCACGCCGACGAAGCGGCTGGCTCATGAGGTTGGACAGGCAGAAAACGTAGCCGTCGGCCTGGGCGAAGGCCTGATGGGGGTTGACGTCACTGACCGAGCCATCGGCGATCCACAGCTGCGTCGCGTGTGCCTTCATCGCCTCTGCCTTCGCGTTGTAGGCTCGTTCGTCCAGCTCAATGACCTTGTCGGAGTGCTCGACAGTGACGATCTCCTCGGGGGTGGGGATCCGCCACGGGGACCGCACGATTCCGGCGAGCCCGGCCCGGACGTCGTCGGCAAGCTCAACAGCCCACCACACGGGAACATCCCCGGCAACGGCATGCGTGAGTTTGTGGGCGGCGATATGGTCGCGGTGGCCGTACGTTCCGAACGGATCATACGTCACCAGGAGGTCAGGATCTAGCTTGTCGACGAGCTCCCGCAGCTTTTCTGTCGCCTCACCCAGCGAGTTGATGAGGGCATTCGGGCGTGCGTCGCCCTCCATCCCCGAGTCACGGAAACGTCCGGCACCGCCGAGAAAATGCCCCGTGCACCCGAGGATAGAAAGCGACCGCTGCAACTCATGGATCCTAAAACCCCCGAGCTGATCGGTGTGATCTACGGTCAGGAGCTGGTACGGTTCGCCGATGACCTCGCCTTCCTCACCGAGCGTGCAGGTGATCACGTGCACATCCGCGCCGGCATGGGCAGCCTCGTACAACAGACCACCGGTAAACAACGCCTCGTCGTCCGGGTGGGCGTGAACCGCAACGACCGTTTTTCCCGACCACTTTTCCATTACAGCTTCCTCCATTCTGGTGCCGTCGGAATCGACCCGGCGGCGAACAATACCGGCCACTGGTCAAGGCTAGCAGCGGGCGTGGTGATCTGTGGCGTGAGGATATCGACGCGTGTATCTGCAACAATCGGCACGCTCACCACCTGATTTCGCTCAATCTGGTCCACTTTCTCTTCTACCGAGGCGCGCTCCCCCGTCATGAACTGACGGAAGGCGAAATCCACACGCTCATCGCAAAAACCAGACAAATTGGATGGACTGTCGCACTGGTAGCGGGAGATCTGCGCAATCGAGTCGCCGGTGCGCTCCCAGGCGACGAAGATATCCGCCTGCGTGGTCTGCGGATCCCCCTGGACGAGCTTGGCCACGAACCCCTTGTTATTTAACGTATCTACAACGGCCTGGGCGAGAGTCGCCGCCTGACTGTCGCGGGAATCGGCGGCAACGTCGATCCGCGTGGACACGAAGTCAGTGCCCACGGAATCCGGTTTCTCCTCGACGTGTGGATTGCGCTTCATGGGGTCGAACACATGCAGGTGCGACGACCTGCCAAGAGCAATCTTGGCAAGCAGATGCGGATCCATCGCGTTGGCAACCACCGTCCGCTGCTCCGGAGTGGTGATGGCAGGCGAATCCATGTTGAATACGAGACTGAGCCTGGCCTCCCGGTCGCGCACACGCACCTGCGTCTCGTTCATCAGTGTCGCCACATCCACCGTGGTCTCCTCGGGGGCCACATCGGAGTAGCTGACGGCACCGCTGCGCATGAGTTGGTACGTGCGGTCGCGGACTTCTTGGAAGGCGAGGATGTCTACCTCTGCCGGGTGCGCGCCCCAATACCGATCGTTGCGGTTGAGAGTTACCACTCCCCTCCCGCGGTCAACCGTCTTCAACATGTACTTTCCCGCCGATGCCGGGATCGAGCTGATGAGCACTTGGTTGAAGGGGACGGTGTCATTAACAAACAGGTGACTGGGGAGCATGTTGTCAAACAGCTGTTTCCACTGCACATACGGGTGTGAGAAGTCAACCTCGACGGTCTTTCCCCCATCAAGCACACGGATCCCCGAGATCGCCTGGTAACCGGCCGCACCAATGACACCGGGCGTGGACACCATGTTTTCCCATAGGTAGCGGAAATCGGCACCCGTGATGGGGGTGCCGTCGCTCCACTGCGCGGCGGGTGCGATGACGTAGCGGATCGTCTGTTTGACCTCTCCTACCGGCTCCACGGGCTCCGCGCTGACGAGCAGATCCGCATTCATCTCGCCGTCGATGAAAGCGGACGGCAAGACAAGGGCGGCCAGCGACTGCGTGAAGGCGGACTCGTCTGCGCGCAGGTGCGGGTTGAACCCCGCTTTAATGGCATCGATACCAACGGTGATCTGCGTGCGCCCCGGGGTCTGTTCGACGGGGACGACGGGGTTTGCCGGTGCCTCCCCACCCCGCACGTCCACTTCGGGTTCTGCCACCGGTGGTGGGCCGGGATTTGCCTGGCACGATGTCAGTATCAGTCCGGCGCTGAGCCCCAGAGCAATAAGAAAAGCGCGCATAAGAATGTATCTTACAGCGCGCTTATCTGCCTGATTGGCTACTTTGCTTTCTTCGCCCGGTTACGAGCCTTGCCACGCTCGGCAGCATCCAACACTGTCTTGCGCAGGCGGATGACATCGGGAGCCACCTCGACGCACTCGTCGTGGGCGCAGAACTCCATCGCCTCATCAAGCGACAGCTTCCGAGCCTTGTTCAGCGTCACCGTCGCGTCAGCCGTGGCGGAACGCATGTTGGTCAGCTTCTTTTCCTTGGTGATGTTGACGTCGATGTCCTCATCACGGTTGGTCATGCCGACAACCTGTCCCTCATAGGACTGAGCACCGGGCTCGACAAAGAACGTACCGCGATCAGAAAGCTGCATGAGGGCATAGGCAGTCACCTGGCCGGAGCGGTCGCTGACGATGGAACCCGTCGTGCGGTCCTTAATCTGGCCAGCCCACGGCTTGTAGCCGCAGGAGTAGTGGTTGGCGATGCCGTTACCCTTCGTCTCCGTGAGGAAGGTCGTGCGGAAGCCGATGAGGCCACGGGCGGGCACCTCGTACTCCATCCGGATCCAGTCCGCGCCCGTCGTGTCCATGCTGAGCAGGACACCCTTGCGGGCGGCCATGAGCTGGGTGACGTTGCCCTGGAACTCGGACGGGATATCGATCACCATGTGCTCGAACGGCTCGTAGGTCTTGCCGTCGATCTCGCGGGTGACCACCTGGGGCTTTCCGACGGTCAACTCGAAGCCTTCACGACGCATCGTCTCAACGAGAACGGACAGCGCCATCTCGCCACGACCCTGGACCTCCCAGGTATCTGGGCGCTCGGTAGGAAGGACACGCAGGGAAACGTTGCCCACGAGCTCCTGCTCGAGGCGTGCCTTCACCATGCGGGCGGTGAGCTTGTCGCCACCGTTGCGCCCGGCCAACGGAGAGGTGTTCACACCGATCGTCATCGAGATAGCCGGCTCATCCACGGTAATCCGCGGCAGCGCCTTCGGGTTGTCCGGATCGGCGAGGGTATCGCCTATCATGATCTCGTCGATGCCGGAGATCGCCGCGATATCGCCTGCGATAACCTCCTCTGCGGGAACACGCTCCATACCGACGGTGCGCAGCAGCTCGGAGATCTTGCAGTTCTTAATGTGCTCGTTGCCCTCGGAATCGTAGTGAATCCAGGCAACCTGCTGCCCCTTCTTTAGGGATCCTGCGTGAACGCGTACAAGGCCGATACGGCCGAGGAAGGAGGAGGAGTCCAGGTTGGTCACGTGAGCCTGCAGCGGGCCATCGTGATCGGCGGAGGGCTCGGGCAGGACGTCGTAGAGAACGTCGAAAAGCGGCTGCAGATCCTTGTTGGCGGGGGCGTTGCCGTTGCCGGGGTTCTCCGTGGAAGCCGTGCCAGCGCGACCGGAGGCGTAGAGCACCGGAATGTCCAGGAGCTGTTCGGCAGCCTCGGCGGCCTCGGGATCCTCGATGGTGGCAGCGAGCTCGAGCAGAAGGTCCTGCGTCTCAGTGACAACCTCCTCGATACGGGAGTCGGGGCGGTCGGTCTTGTTCACGACGATGATGACGGGAAGCTTGGCAGCCAGCGCCTTACCAAGAACGAAGCGGGTCTGTGGCAGGGGCCCCTCGGAGGCATCGACAAGCAGGATGACACCGTCCACCATAGACAGAGCGCGCTCAACCTCGCCACCGAAGTCGGCGTGGCCGGGCGTGTCGATGACGTTAATAATAAGGTCTTTGCCGTCCTTGCCCGCACCCTTGCGGCGAATGGAGGTGTTCTTGGCCAGAATGGTAATGCCCTTCTCACGCTCCAGATCGCCGGAATCCATGACGCGGTCTACGACTTCCTCGTGATCGCCAAACGCGCCGGACTGGCGCAGCATGGCATCGACGAGGGTGGTCTTGCCATGGTCGACGTGCGCGACGATGGCAACGTTACGAAACTCGGTGTCGAGATCGGAATCATGAATGGCTTGAGTCACAAGATTTTCCCTTCGGTAATTGGTCAACCGTAGACACAATACTCCCCGGTAACAGTCTTCGCACGTTAGGTGAGAAATTACACATTTCTCTTTTCAAACGTAACGGATAAACCTCACGACACGACATGAAGAGTGAAAGCGGTGGCACGTGCGTTAGACGTAAGAGTCAAATGCAACTAGAGTTTCTAGTGTCAACCAGAGTGAAAGGTGTTAAATGAGTTACGGGAGTCTCGCGCGACGGATGGCAGCGGCCATCACCGCCATTGGTTTAAGCATCACTGGGGCGACCGCGGCTACCGCTCAGTCGTCCTCTTCTTCCACCGATAACCTCGGGCGCCCGAACCAGGACATCCTCAACGCCGCGACGAACTGGGCAGAAACCCTTCCTGCTCCACTCAAAGACCAGGTACTTGCCGCCGTAGGCTTCTTCGGAGATAACGGAGAGGGCAAGGTCCCCCAAAACGGACCAGTCATCTCCCAATTTCTTTGGCCCACCGTCTCCCGCGGATGTATCGCCGGTGGCGGTGACTCGGTCGGCTCCGCCGTCGCGGTTCCCGGCCCCGCAGATCTCCCCCTCCCCGGCGTAGAACCGGGCAACACCGCATTTGTCTTCACCGCCCTCGGAACCGACGGCGCGCGCGACACAGACATGACGGTGCAGTGGATCAATCTGACAACGCTTCACACCGAAACGACTCGTCTCGAGGCCTCCCCTGACCTCAACCCCGACGGGCCAGCAACGGTAACGGGCACGGCTGCAACGGGTGGTGGTCCCGTCCTTGCCCTTATCCACGGCCACGTTAATGGCTGCTATTTCCCACCGACTGTCGCTTCGTTTTCCGTAGCGTAAAAAGAGGTACTTCGCATGACTGATTTACACCCAGTAAAAAATGAAACCTTTGACACCGCAGCAGGTATCAACCTCGACCCGAAGGGCATCACCCGCCAGGTAGACACCTACCGCGAGGAAGGCCCCGGCCTCTACATGGCCCGCGGCGCAGACCACAAGAACTTCGGTTACCTGGAAAGCTGGCTCCTCCCCGAGTTGAATCTCCGCTTCAACATCTTCCACTACCGCCCCAGCGCCGGAATCCCCGACGGCATCTACATCGACGTTGCGGATATCACCAACGAGGACGGCGTGTGGCACACCCGCGATCTGTACGTCGACCTGTTCCTGCACGACGGCAAGCCCGTCGAGGTACTCGACATCGACGAGCTTGCAGCTGCTACCTCCGCGCACTACATCACGGCAGAGGAGGCGGAACTCGCCATCGAAACGACGCTGCGCGCGGTAGAGGGCATCACCCGCCACGGGGACGACCCGATGGCGTGGCTATCCTCCCTCGGTGTCGACATCCAGTGGGCTGACAAGGAATCCATCGAGCTCACGCCGGCACCTTAGCAGCGTTTACACGAGTCCACGCGCGCACGATCATTTATCGTGGGCGCTACTTTTTTCTCAGCCGTTGATAGACTTCATAGAAAACACACCTGGAATAAATTTTCCATCCCCGACATGAAAGTGGTGACCCCATGGCTGGTGGCCTAGCTGCCCTCCTCGACGACGTAGCGCTCATTGCCCGAGCCGCAGCATCCAGTATCGACGACGTGGCAGCGGCAGCCGGCCACACATCTGTCAAGGCAGCCGGCGTTGTTGTTGACGACGCAGCCGTGACACCACAATACGTGCAGGGTGTCACCCCGGCGCGAGAGTTGCCCATCATTTGGCGCATTGCCAAGGGATCCCTCTTCAACAAGCTGGTTCTTATTTTGCCCTTCGCTCTGCTGCTGAGCTGGCTCGCACCGGCGGCGCTCACCCCCATCCTCATGTTGGGTGGCTGCTTCCTCACCTATGAGGGCATGCACAAGGTCATCGCCAAGATCACCGGCACTGACGAGCAGACCGACACCGTGCAGGTGCAGGGACCCGGCGCGGAGGACGCGCTGGTGAAATCCGCCGTCACCACCGACCTCATTCTGTCGGCGGAGATCATGGTGATCTCCCTCGGCGAGGTCACCGACCAGCCGTTCTTCATGCGCTTGACTGTCCTCGTCCTCGTGGCGATCGGCATTACTGCCCTGGTGTACGGCGCGGTCGCGCTGCTGGTGAAGATGGACGACCTCGGCATGTCCATGGCGAAGTCCTCATCGGAATCCACGCAATCTTTGGGGCGTGGGCTCGTCTCCGCGATGCCCAAGGTGCTGAACGTGATTGCCGTTGTGGGTACGGCCGCCATGCTGTGGGTCGGTGGCCACCTCATCGTCAATGGTGCCGACACCCTGGGGTGGCACGCACCTGCCGAGTACATCCACCACCTGGCCGCAGGGGTCGGCGGTGGCTTCATTGGTTGGCTCGTCGATACGGCCTGCTCCATGGTCGTCGGCGCGATCGTCGGCACCATCGTGGTGATTTTCATCAGCATCTTCCACGCCCTCACAGGAAAAACCGATGAGGAAGAGCACGAGGGCGTGAAGTACTACCTCAACGAGGAGGAGCAGCGCATGGTGGAGGCCTACCGGTCCAACCAGGACAACAACCCGTACACGTACACCATCGCGGCTCCGCACATCGATAACTCCCCCGAAGGCAACGAAGAGGTGCAAGAAAAGCCCACCGACGGGGCGTCGACAAGCAAAAACTAGAGGAAGAGAAGCAGGCTGAGCGCCATGACAGCCATGCCCACGATGACCCCGTAGACGGCGACGTGATGTTTCCCCGTTGCGATGGCCGTGGGAAGAAGCTCGTCAAGAGAAATAAACACCATGATGCCGGCGATAGCAGCAAAACACAGGCCAAGCGTCGCCGGAGTGATAAACGGGTACAGCACAAGGAAGCCGATGAGCGCGCCCGCCGGCTCACTCAAACCGGAGATAAGAGCCCACGTAAACGCTTTGCGGCGAGACCCCGTGGCCTGCCGAATCGGCGCAGCCACAGCAATCCCCTCAGGAATATTGTGAATGCCGATGGCGACAGCAACGGGGATCGCGATCGTGGCGTCTTCCAGCCCCGACAAAAATGTAGCGAACCCCTCCGGGAAGTTGTGGATTCCGATGGCCAGCGCCGTCATAACCCCCATGCGCAGCAACCGTTTGCTGCTCGGCGTGCCGATCATTTCAGGCTCGTGCGGATTGACCTCTTCCGGCACCAGCCGGTCAATTCCCGCGATGATCAACACACCGAGGAAGAACGCCCCCACAGCCGCCCACACCCCGGCTTTTCCCCACGCCTCCTCCAGCTGGCTTATCCCCTCGGGCAGGATCTCCATGAAAGAGACATACAGCATCACACCTGCGGAGAGCCCGAGTGCGCCGGCGAGGAACCGGTCCCCCGGATTGCCCTTGAGCACAGTGATCAGCCCGCCGATGCCTGTTGCGGCACCGGCAAACAGGGTGAGGGCGAAGGCCCCCAGGAAGGTCATCGCGCCGATGGCATACCTTTCGTCGTCTCGTACAGGCGGCGCGCGCCGGGGTGTGACAAGCTACACGGGATCACACGGTGACCCCGCTGCTCAGCGGCGCTCCTACACGTTGAAGTTGAATTCGACCGAATGTCGTTGCAAAGTTACTTTACCGTTAGAGTGCGACAATCAGAAAACAGTAATTACGTCTGCGCAAAGAGAGCATATTAGGCGCACGGAAACACTTATATGTTCTGCGGAAGCCATATGGGGCGTACTCGCAAATACCGCTACTCGCGGAAAAATACCGGGTGAACTCTAGCCCCCTTTACAACTCTGAGCCTAGGAGGGATCCGGCCCCTCTGTCCGGCTCCATAACTCCTATTGTTTCCACATCGCTCCCGTAGAATCCGCATACCCCATATGCATTTCCTAAGAGCCGATGTATGTCTCTCCCTTTTTGACGTGAAGCAATACTGTCCGGCGCAGAAGCACCCATCCAGTCGCAGCAAGTGAGAAACGCCTGAATGCAAGTGCTCCCCGAAATGCAGCCCACGACTGGCACTCTTTGAAAGAGTAGCCTGGTGTGGTCGTGCTTATTACGCTCTGATGTTGGTCTGTCGACCACGCGGGTTCATATCCACGCCCAGAGTGACCCCAAAAGATGCTGACTATCTTGCACGGCCCTGTCATCCGACCTGCGTACAACGAGACGGGCGTGTCGTTGAGCTCTGTGAGTCGGCGTGGGCCCTTTGGCACCACCTTGGGGGTAAGCGTGCTGGCCTAATCCAGCGTCGAGAAGCACCTACAGCAGATCCTTGAGCAGTGCGTTAGCCTCGCCACAACCTATGATGACACAACTCGAAACACTACCCCAGTTATTGATATGTCACTACAAGGAGTGTTCTCCCATGAAAGCGTTCGGATTCTTCAGCTTCGGCCATTATGCCTTCGGTGGCCAGCGCGGGCCGTCTGCAGAAAAGAACGTCACGGACGGGCTGAACCTAATGTCGTCGACCCTGGTCGCCGAGACCACCGCCGAACCCCTGGGCGAAAATGCAGGCGGATCAGATCAGCCGCTACCGCGCCACATGGAAGGGGCGGGCCGCGCTTGGACGCCACGCGATCAGCGTCCCGCCCCATCTTCCCCATCGTCAACGGCCCGGACCTGCAGATGTTCGGCTTGCAGGACTCCGGCTCCGACCAGGTAGGTGCGCTGCCTGATGTAGACTCCACCACCTTTGTCTGCACCTCCGCCGCCGAGACGGACAGGCTCATTGAACAGCTCAAAGCCGACGATACCGTTATGCCCGTCGCCCCCTGCTCATCACCATCCCCACCGGGGTGGGCGTGCACGTCAACGTGAAGATTTTGGACAACTTCGCCAACCATGCCTCCCCCGCGTTGGGTTGGCACCCGGACAGCGAAGGCCCAGCCGCAGGCAATCTCATCGACTAATTCCTGCCAGCCGCAGCATCTTCATGCTTTTGTCAGTTCACTCGATGGTGTATAGTTCAGCACATGCTGACCATTGCTTCGCGCCTCGACGTCATGAACCGGTTCGGCCGGGCCCTGGCGGATCCGACGCGCTCCAGAATCCTGATGACCCTACTAGACGGCCCGAGCTACCCGTCCGTACTTTCGCGCGACCTGGACCTGACCCGCTCGAACGTCTCGAACCACCTGACCTGCTTGCGTGACTGCGGCATCGTCGTCGCCGAGCCGGAGGGCCGCAAGACACGCTACGAAATCGCCGATCCGCACCTCGCGACAGCGCTCAACGCGCTAGTGAACGCGACGTTGGCTGTCGACGAAAACGCCCCGTGCATCGACCCTGAGTGCTCGGTGCCCGGCTGCGGCGGAAAAGGAGTGGACGCATGACTTCAGCATGTGGATGCGACCACGAACCAGCCACGGAAATCGAAGATCTCGATCGGCCATGGTGGAAGGACCCCGAGTTGCTACTGCCGATCTTCTCCGGCGTAGCCCTCTGCATAGGTCTGGCGCTGGGCTGGTCTGGGCTAGAGACACCCGCGACAGTACTGTTCTGGGTCGGCCTGCTGCTAGGGGCGTATACGTTCGCGCCCGGCGCTATCCGGAACCTTGCCACAAAGCGTAAGCTCGGCATTGGCTTGCTGATGACAATCAGCGCGGTCGGCGCGGTAATCCTCGGTTACGTCGGAGAGGCCGCGGCGCTAGCGTTCCTGTACTCGATCGCCGAGGCACTGGAAGACAAGGCGATGGATCGGGCCCAGGGTGGACTGCGGGCACTGTTGAAATTGGTACCACAGACCGCGACGGTGCAGCGCGACGGTACGGCGGTCGAAGTCGCAGCGAAGGACCTCGTGGTTGGCGAGCTGATGCTCGTTCGCCCCGGGGAGCGGATCGCCACGGACGGCATCATTCGTTCCGGACGCTCCAGCCTTGACACCTCAGCGATCACCGGAGAATCCATTCCGGAGGAGGTTGCACCCGGCGACGAGGTGCCTGCGGGAGCGATCAACTCCGCCGGTGTGCTGGAGGTCGAGACGACCGCAGCTGGAACGGACAACTCGCTGACCACACTCGTGGACCTGGTCGAGCAGGCGCAGGCGGAAAAGGGCGACCGCGCACGGATCGCCGACAGGATTGCCCAACCCCTAGTGCCCGGGGTGATGATCCTGGCGGTGCTAGTCGGCGTGATCGGCTCACTGCTCGGCGACCCCGAGACGTGGGTCACCCGCGCGCTGGTGGTCCTGGTCGCAGCGTCGCCGTGCGCGCTGGCAATCTCCGTTCCGCTGACGGTCGTAGCCGCGATCGGCGCGGCCAGCCAGTTTGGCGTGGTCATCAAGTCCGGCGCGGCGTTCGAGCGGCTCGGCGGCATCCGTCACCTGGCGGTAGACAAGACCGGAACCCTCACCCGCAACCAGCCCGAGGTTACCGGTGTGGTCCCGGCGGTGGGATTCGATCGGGCGCAGGTGCTTGCCTTCGCGGCGGCAGTTGAGCAGCAATCGACGCACCCCCTCGCCGCGGCGATCGCGGCAGCGGGGCCCGAAGCGCCCGCCGCTCTGGACATCAGAGAGGAAGCCGGGCATGGCATCGGCGGCACCGTCGAAGGTCGACGGGTGCTGGTGGGCAGCCCCCGGTGGATCAACGCCGGGCCACTGAATGCAGACGTTGAGCGCATGGAGTCCGAGGGCCAAACCTGCGTACTGGTCACCGTCGATGACGCCCTCGCCGGGGCGATCGGGGTCCGCGACGAGCTGCGGCCCGAGGTGCCCGAAGCTGTGCAGACCCTGCACGCTAACGACGTGAAGGTGAGCATGCTCACCGGCGACAACACTCGCACCGCCCGGGCGCTGGCTGAAATCGCCGGGATCGACGACGTGCGCGCCGAGCTACGCCCAGAGGACAAGGCAAGCATCGTCGCCGAACTCTCCTCCAAGACGCCGACAGCCATGATCGGCGACGGCATCAACGACGCTCCGGCACTGGCGGGCGCAACGGTGGGTATAGCGATGGGAGCGACCGGCTCTGATGCCGCGATCGAGTCCGCTGACGTCGCCTTCACCGGCCACGACCTCCGGCTGATCCCGCAGGCACTGCAACACGCCCGCCGAGGCAGCAGGATCATCAACCAGAACATCGTGCTGTCTCTGGCTATCATCATCGTGTTGATGCCGCTGGCGATCAGCGGCGTGCTGGGTTTGGCCGCCGTCGTGTTGGTTCACGAGGTCGCCGAAGTCATCGTGATCTTGAACGGCCTGCGGGCTGCGCAAGCGAAGCGCTGAGCCACACTTTCGTCCATCGTGCCAGCTCTCCGACGCGGATCTTGGAAGGATCGATCTGCTCAGGGACCAAGCGTCATCTCAAAAACTTTTGATGTCGAGCTTCGTCGACACGGCCCGCGACAGCTTGGGCAGTGTGTTTGGCAAAGGGCCCCACGCCCATCAGCGTTGCCGAGCCGTCGCCGGTCCAGTTGCCATAACCGACTAGATGCAGATTCTTCACCGCAGTTTCACGGCCGCGCATGCGGTGGCGGAATGGACCGAGGGATGGACGGAAACCAGTGCACCAGATCAGATGGTCGTGGTCGAGCTCGCTCAAGCTATCGAAGATGGGGGTAGCGGTGAGCTGACCGGAGTTGCGGAGCTCACGTAGATGAGGCAGTGCGACAATGTCCCCGAGGTTCGGGCCGGCATCGCCACCGAGAATTCGGCGGCGGCTGCGGAGAAACAGATCGCGACCATCGACATCATCAGGCATCCAGCGTGGCCGCTCAAGTGTGAACCATGTGACCTCCGACGTCCCGATGAGGTCCGCGGCGATCTGGGCACCCGAGTTCGCCCTACCGACCACAGCGACCTTCGCACTGCGGAATGGTTCGGGGCCGGGGTAGGTCGACGAATGCCACTGGCGTCCGCGAAAAGTGCCGGGATAGTAGGGCACGAAGGGCGCGGACCACGTGCCTGTGGCAGCGACAACGTGTTCCGCCGTGAATTGACCGGCGGTCGTACTGAGGTAGAACATCCCTTCCTCATGGGACACGCTGTGGACATGCACTGGGCGCCCGACCGGAAGGTCGTAGCTTTCCAGATAGTCGATGACATGGCTTGCCGGCGGGTATCCCGGGTAGTGCGGCATGGGCCAGCCGGGCAGATTGGAGAATTCCGCAGCGGAGAAAAGCGTCAATGACGTCCACGTATGCAACCACGCTCCGCCGGGTTCCTCTTGGTTGTCTAGGATCAAGAAGTCCACAATGAAGCGCCGCAAGTAATATGCCGTAGCTAGGCCGGACTGGCCACCCCCTACAACGATGCCAGTGTGATACTCAGTCAATGGAGATCACCTTCTCAGACATCATTCCTCCTATCGCCCGGAAGCGACGCCACACGCAGACAGGACAACACCAGCAACCCCACGACCCTGCTAGACAGACGCTTCATATCCGCAAGTCTAACCAGCGCAGTCAGAAAACTGCGGAACCCACCACTCCGGCCTTTAGCCTGGCGAAGTGCGGAAAAGCACGATATCGAACTGGAATTCTCTCTTAATGCAGCCACCTCGGGATATGTATATAAAGCGCCACTCGATGATGGTGCGGAAGCAGTACCTTGACCTACTGGATTGAAAATGCAGATCTAGGCGAGCCTGGGCCGGTAGCGAAGTCGCTTTCCGGGTTGATTGCTGCCCATCATGACCAAAGTTTCTTTGTATGGAGAATGCACGTAATGAACTGGCTTTCCTGGCAGACGGTAAAGGATTGCTCATCCTTAGCGAGGAAGACCGCTTCCCCTCCACCGCCGCGTCCGAGTTCGAGCCTATGTCCCCGCAAGTCCTTTTCCGCGCCAGCAATGTGCTGAGCTCGATATCCGACCGCCAGTTTAAATCTGGCAAGTACTACAAGGCGACTGACGAAACCGCGATGATGCTCCAGCACCGCACCTCAAAGGGACCGGTTTCCGGAGTCCTGCGTCGGGGTGATCTTGGGCTCGCTGACAATCCAGGTCAGTTCTTTAAACACGCATCTTTTCAAGAGGTGAAGTTTTCGCCAGCCATGACTTCGAATGCTGCCGGCATTGCCGCACAGGCGGCAATTGAGGCAGCGATCGCGGAGATCAAGGAGTATTTGGAGATTATCGATGAGAAGCTCGATGTTCTCCTTCGCCAGCGCAGAATTGATGCGCTGGCCCAGCTTGGCGGTATCCAGTACACGATTGAAGAAGCTGACGAACTCTACCGACGCAGTAACAGCGTTTCGGCAACCACTTGGTCGAAGGTCGACCACCTAGGGTCAGCGCTGAATGGCATCGAGTCTTACGTCATCGAACAACTCGATGACGCAGTTGATCAACTTCGGAAGCATCAGAACAATTCCAAGAAAATTGAGGCCCTTCTTGAAGGCCTGAAGGATGATCTGCGGCTTTGGTTAGGTGTCGCTGCTCGGAGCATCTACCTACATGATCGGATATATGTCATAGAGATCGCTCACGTGAACGAGTTTGAGCCAGCCCAGCTGGATTCTCATCGGGAAGGAATCGTCGAAGCGCGCAAGGATCGATTGGAATCGACCACCCGCCGTTTGCTCGCGATGGATTCAGCCATCCGCGATGCAGCCAAACTGAGCAATCAGGTCTGGGTGACCAAACCGATTCGCGCACGCCACATCACTGCACACGCGAACGATATTCACGACATCATCAGCGCGTTCGCGCAGCATGTTCGGATGAGAGTGGAGGATGCGGAACGTCTCCAGGTCCAGGGCTGGCGTCAATCTGTGATGTCGCTAGCGGGAGACACGGTCAATGCTGCGAAAAGCGCCCGTCAGTCTGTGGTGGATCAGGCTCAGAAGGCCACTGAGAAAATTCGCGATATGAGCGAAGACCGGCTGCTTGCGAAGGCCGCTGAAATCGAAGCCAGACGGGAGAAGGAGGAGCAAAAAGCGCTCGAATCAACCGGTGACGAGGATAATACTGAGGCTGAATCCCTTCCGTCGCGACGCGGTCTCCGCTTCCGCCGAGACGAGAAACGGTTGTAGGGCACCTAGGCTGGGTAGCATGAACGACCTGACCATCGCGCCCGGCCCGGGGATCCCCGACGGTGCGGTCATCGCCGCCGCCGATCTCGCGGAGCGTTTCGCGAAATCGTCGGCTCCGGGTGTCCAGGGCACCAACACGACGGACAGCAAAGTCCAGCTTTCCATCGATGTCGCCGAATGCGCATCGCATACCGACACCCAACGTCACCGTATCTCGCGCAACCTCGAGCACCGCCTAGACGGTTCCGTCTTTGGATAGGTCGGGCGCACGTGCATCTGTGTTTCGCTCCTGGTCCTCTCGCTTGCACCTGTGACACAGCCTCGTGCCTCCGAGTCGTAGCGTTCGGGGGAGCACAATAGCCCCAGTCCTCATCACGTCCCGGGATCAAAGAGTTCAGCGCAGAGGTTAAGCGCTACACGTTGAACTTGAACTCCACGATGTCGCCATCGCGCATAATGTAGTCCTTGCCCTCCTGGCGCACCTTGCCGTGGGCGCGGGCCTCAGCCATGGAGCCAGCCTCGATGAGCTCGTCGTAGGACACGATCTCGGCCTTGATGAAGCCACGCTCAAAATCGGAGTGGATGACACCGGCGGCCTGCGGGGCTGTCGAACCCTGCTTAATCGTCCACGCACGTGATTCCTTCTCCCCGGCGGTGAGGAATGTCTGCAGTCCAAGGGTGGCGAAACCGGCCTTGGCCAGGGTGCTCAGCCCCGGCTCGTTCTGGCCGACGGAGGCCAGCAACTCAGCGGCCTCGTCGGGCTCGAGCTCGAGAAGCTCGGTCTCGGTCTTGGCATCGAGGAACACGGCATCGGCGGGAGCGACGAGCTCGCGCAGCTCTTTTTTCTTCGCCTCATCGGTGAGCACGGCCTCGTCAGAGTTGAACACGTAGAGGAAGGGCTTCGCCGTCATGAGGTGTAGATCGTAGAGAAGTGACAGATCGATCTCGTCCTGTGCACTGAAGAGGGTGCGATCATCCTCGAGGATAGCCTGCGCCTTCTTCGTCTCCTCGGCCTGCTCCTTGATTTCCTTGCTCTTGCGGCCTTCTTTTTCCAGGCGTGGCAGGGCCTTTTCGATGGTCTGCAGGTCCGCCAGTATGAGCTCCGTGGCGATCGTCGCGATATCCGTTGCAGGATCGACGCGACCGTCGACGTGGATCACGTTCTCATCGGAGAAGGCACGCACCACCTGGCAGATTGCGTCGGCTTCGCGGATGTTGGAGAGGAAGGCGTTGCCCATCCCCTCCCCCTCGGACGCGCCCTTAACGATGCCGGCGATGTCGACGAAGGACACGGTGGCGGGGAGGATCCGCTCAGAGTGGAACATCTCGGCGAGGACCTTGAGTCGCTCGTCCGGGAGTTCGACCATGCCTTCGTTCGGGTTGATCGTGGCGAACGGGTAGTTCGCGGCGAGGACATCGTTTCGCGTCAGTGCGTTAAAAAGGGTTGATTTGCCCACGTTGGGCAATCCGACAATTCCAAGTGTAAGGCTCACAGCTCATTATCCTAGCAATGTCCCTTTTGCGGAATGTGTGGGCCATTGGGCAATCGTGCCGCAGGGTTGTGTCGCACAGTCTCGAGTGCTCTGACACAGCGGTTTACTTGCCGGGCCCAGTCATCCCGTCTTCGTAGACGAAGGTCGATGTCTCACCGTTATCTCGGATGAAGGTGACCTCCAGTTCCCCTTGCTTGCCAAACCGGACAAGGTGGCGCGCCACGACTCCCTCGATCCTGCCAATGCCGGGAGCTGGGCCAGTGAGCGTGAGTGTGAGCTTATCTTCTCGCGCGTCCATGTCGCACCGGACCACGTCCTCTTGATTCTCTGGCTCCGCAAGGGCGAAGATGACATACCCCATCTTGTTTTCTTCGTCCCATTTAGCCTCGATCTTGTGGCTGAAGTGGCTGGCAAGTTGCTTCCCGTACCGTTCCGCACGAGCGGACGCAACGTGGGCAATAGATACCATTGTTTCAGCATACCCTTTAGCTTAGCCAAGACTAACCAAAGTTTTCTATAGCTGGGGAAACACCGGAGTGTCATCGTGGCCATCTTTTAGGGCACAATAAGGGTGTGACAAAAACTCCTTCATCCGAGCCTGTCGACGACGCGACCGAGGCTAATTCTCCGGTCGGAGAAGCCGTCGCCGTCGGTTCACCGCAGTCAGCAGAGACGCAGGAGGCCATCGCAACCTTCAAGGAACTGCAGGAACGGGACAACATCGATCGCTCCACGATCCTCGCCGCAGGTGTCATTACGTTCTCCCACTGGTGCCTCCGACTGCTCGTCATCGGCGTCACCGTGTACGCAGGATGGCGCATCCTCGGCGCCCTTTGGCAAGGAGTTCTCCCGGTCGCTCTCGCGCTGCTTATCTCCTCTGTTTTGTGGCCACCGGCAGCCTGGCTCAAGCGTCATCGACTTCCAGCGTGGCTCGCCGCGCTCGTCACAATGATCACCGTACTCGGCGCGTTCTCGGCGATTATCGCACTCATCGCGCCCGGTGTCGCACGGCAATCTCAAACTTTGTACTTTCAATCAGTCGACGCGATCCAGCGCCTCCAGCTATGGGCCCAGGAACCCCCGCTGTCGCTCAAGGGAGAGGATTTCAACCGCATCTTCGGCGAGGCGGTGGCATGGATCCAACAGCAGGCTGGGAACATCGCCGGCGGGGTTTTCGCCGGCCTTGGGGCAGCCTCGTCGCTACTCGTCCTGGCCACCATCACACTCATCATTACCTTTTTCGTCCTCAAGGACGGGGAGCGCTTCATGCCATGGGCCCGCGCCTTCACCGGCCGCCAGGTCGGCTGGCACCTGACCGAACTCCTCACCCGCTGCTGGAACACCCTCAGCAACTACATCCGCGTCCAGGCCCTCGTCGCACTCATCGACGCCGTTCTCATTGGGCTCGGACTCGTTGTCATGAAGATCCCCATGGCCCTGGCACTGGCCACGCTCACCTTCGTTGCCGGGTTTGTGCCCATCGTGGGCGCATTTGTTGCGGGCACAGTGGCTGTCGCCATCGCCCTCGTAACGATGGGGCTTACCAAAGCGCTCATGGTGCTCATCCTCATCCTCATCGTGCAACAGCTCGAAGGCAACGTCCTATCTCCGATGCTGCAGTCCAAGGCAATGAATTTGCATCCGGCCGTCGTTATTCTGGTCGTCACCGTCGGCGGCGGGTTGTTCGGCATCGCCGGAGCACTGCTCGCGGTACCGATCACAGCGACCGTCGCTGTGCTCCTGCGTTACCTTTCTGACATTGTGGCACTGCGCTCCGGCGAAAAGACTGCCTCCGAAATCGAGTTCGCCACCGTAGCCGGATCCATCACAGGGTTACGGGGAGAAGAAGCGGCACGGGAAGCCCGGGAAGCGCAGCGCAAAAAAGCCGAAAGTAGAGGACTGAGCGACACCGATTCACTCCTTTCTCGAGCGCAGGAAGCCACCGCATCTCTCGCACACTTGTTCCATAAAACCGACGATTAAGACTCCTCAATCGACTACGGTTGGACGATATGAGTGCAACCGGCTTCATTTTCCTGCTGATCGGAATAGTCATCGGCATCCTCGTAGGGTTCTTCCTCCGCGACCGCCAAGCTTCATCGTCCCCCGTCGCACAGCTCCCTACTGCCAATCAGCTTGCCGATGCGATGGATGGAATCTCCTCCCGGCTGCACGCACTCGATGTCTCGCGCGCAGAAACATCTGCACGCCTAAATCAGGAAATGCAGCACCTTACACAGACAAGCCTGGCTCTTGCCGGAAAAACAGATAAGCTCCTCACCACGCTCGGAGGCCCGGGTCTTCGTGGTCAGTGGGGAGAAATGCAGCTCCAACGCGTGGTTGAGTTGTCCGGAATGATCAAGCACTGCGACTTCGACACCCAGGTTTCCACCACCTCCCATTCATCCCGCGTTCGCCCTGACCTTGTTGTTCACCTGGCAGGAGGACGGGATATCGTCGTCGATTCAAAGGTGCCCCTATCCGCCTACACTGATGCGCTGGAGGTCAACGACTCAGAGGAACAGGCAGGCTATCTCCGCCGCCACGCATATCTCATGCGTCAGCACGTCACGCAACTCTCCGCCAAGGATTACGCGCGCGGGTTTGCACATACACCCGAATTCGTTGTCATGTTTATCCCCGCAGATTCGTTCCTCGATGCAGCACTGAAATGCGATTCAGAACTCCTTGAGTTCGCCTTTAGCCGGAACATAATCATCGCGACACCGTCAACTCTCATGGCGCTCTTGCGCACCGTTGCGCTGGGTTGGCAATCCGCCGACGTAGAGGCCAAAGCCGGTGAAATCCACGCATTGGGCACACAGCTCTACCGCCGTCTCGCTACGCTCAACGAGCACTACGCAAAGCTAGGGAGCCTGCTAGACAAGACCGTCGAACAGTACAATGTAATGATCGGCTCCATGGAATCACGTGTTGCCGTCACCGCTCGGCGTCTGGCAGAACTCGAGCTCGATGGCGGAACGCAGGGCGAGCTCCCAGTGATCGAGCATCTGGAACGCCATCCACGGCACGCGTCTGGCCACAGCGCAGAGAACACGTGGGACATATAGCAGATCTGATTAATGCAATCTCAGTTCCCGTTCTGCACTTTGGCTAGGTAACATTAGGTTTCGTGTCCGATCAACCGCTGCAGAACAATCGACGTCCCGCCTCTAATCCTGGCGAGCGACGCCACCAGCCGAGCGCCTCGCACCGCGTAGACGCCTCTTCGGTATCCGCAGGGCAAGCAGACGACAATGAACCTCGTGGCCGGCAGAAATACTCGTTCACCCCCACGGCGTCGGCCCGCGTGTCCAATAAATGGGACTATCCGACGACAACAACGAAACGCTCTCCGCTGCCTCAGCCCGGGTCGGGCACCCCAGACCATGATCGCTCCACGCAAAATCGCAGGCGCCGACACACACACACGACGCCGTCTACCGACGCTGCTACGACCGCCACGAAGGTCAGTCGGTCGGCGCGCCCGCGCCCACCTCGGCGAGCAGAGGTGGGTGGCCATGAGAGCATTCATGGGATCCCACTATGGGCTGTTCCGCTCCTGCTCATCGCTGCTCTTCTTACCGGTGCAGTCATCTCCATGGCAGGAGGAACCCTGGGATGGATCTACCTCTTTTCCTTTGGCCTTATCAGCCTGTGCATAGCTCTGTTTGTAGAGCCACGAGGCATTTTTTTGGCTGTGGCACAGATCCCCCTCGTTTTTTCTATCGTCACGCCCTTCGCTGGCTGGCTCGTTGCGCAGACACACAGCGACAATAATTTTTCAGCCACCGTGCTCATCGGGGCGGCCTATCCGCTGTTCCAACAATTCCCCTTCCTCCTCATCATCACTGCGGGAGCTGCAGCCATTGGCTATCTGCGACTGGCACAACTCCGTCGCGCCGAACGTGGCGAAGTCCGGCAACGCGAAGAAACCTCCCGGCGGCAGCGTTCCTCAGATGAAAAAAATCGTCAGGTAGCACAGCGAGCACGCCGGATTTCCACATCCACGTCAGCACCAAGAAGCAAAGGACGCGCCCGAACAACGGGACACAGCGGCTCGACCGTAACGGTCCAGGATCTCTTGCGGCGCCAGGCCAAGGGGGGTTCGACGCACCACTCCTCGGCCAACCGCTCCGTCGACGACGACCTGTACCAGTAGGCGTCGACAAGTAAAAAATTCCTAGCGCTTAGCCCGGTTCGCAGGGCGAATCTCACGGGGAAGCCCGAAAACGAGCTTCTCTGTGGCGGTCTGAACCGTTTCCACCTCCGAAAAGCCGTGCTCATCGAGCGTCGCCAACACGTCTTTCACTAGAATTTCCGGAACAGATGCGCCGGAGGTCACCCCGACTGTGTTCACGCCTTCGAGCCAGGAATCCTCAATTTGGCTCGCGTAATCGATGAGGTAGCCAGCCTTCGCACCGGACTCCACTCCCACTTCCCGCAAACGCTTCGAGTTGGACGAGTTCTGCGAACCGACAACGATGAGCAAATCACACTTCGGCGCAATCGCCTTCACCGCACTCTGACGATTCTGCGTGGCGTAACAGATATCGTCGCTCGGCGGATTCTCCAGCTGCGGGTAACGCGCATGGAGCTTATTCACGATTTCCATCGTCTCGTCCACACTCAGTGTCGTTTGGGACAGCCAGATGAGTTTTTCCTCCGGGCCGAACTCCGGCAGCTCATCTACACCGGCAGGACCATCGACGAGGTGCGTTGTGTGGGGAGCCTCACCCATCGTGCCCTCCACCTCTTCGTGGCCCTTATGCCCGATGAACAAGATGGTGTAACCATCCCGGTCGAAGCGCTTCACCTCGTTGTGGACCTTGGTCACCAGCGGGCACGTTGCATCCAGCGTGTTCAGGTTCAACGATTTCGCCTCGCCACGAACAGCCGGGCTCACACCGTGGGCCGAAAACACCACGTGGGCGTCTTCTGGAACATCGGTTGTTTCATCAACGAAGATTGCACCGCGCTCAGCGAGCGTATCCACCACGTAGCGGTTGTGCACAATCTCCTTGCGCACATAGACGGGGGCACCGTATTTCTCCAACGCTCGTTCCACCGTTTCCACCGCACGGTCTACACCCGCGCAGTACCCACGCGGAGCTGCGAGAAGAACTTTCTTACCTGACTGGGCCTCGTTATCTACTGGCATGAATCCAAGGCTACCGTCTTTCGTCTTCGCCGTCACACGCGGGGCGCGGTAGGCTTCAAAGGACGAGCAATTGCAATGGAAAGGACGTAGGAGCCCCGATGGCGAAGCAGACGACAAGCCCTGACCACCCGTTTTCCGTATCCACCATCAACACTTTGGTGGGGAATTGGGTTGGGCGTCTCGGCGATGCATGGGTCGAAGGTGAGCTCATTCAAGTCAATATCAAACCCACGTGGTCCTTTTCTTACCTCAGCCTTAAAGATCTCAACGATGATATCTCCATGCAGCTGACTTGCCCCACGAACATCGCCACCGCCGCGAACATCACCAGCGGTGACCGCGTCATCGTCCACGGTAAGCCCCGCGTTTACCAGCGCAACGGCCAGTACTCGCTCATGGTATCGGAGATCCGGCATGTTGGTATCGGTGAAGAGCTAGCCCGCATCGAACAACTTCGTCGCGATCTCGCCGCAGAAGGACTTTTCCGACCGGAGCTGAAGAAGCCTCTCCCTGTCCTGCCCCGGTGCGTCGGTCTTATTACGGGTCAGGGCTCGGCTGCGGAGAGAGATGTACTCAAGGTGACCCACGATCGCTGGCCCGCTGTCCAGTTCAAAATAATCAACACCGCAGTCCAAGGACAACGCGCGGAACCAGAGATCATCGCGGCTCTGGCTCAGCTGGACACCGACCCCGATGTCGATGTCATCATCATCGCCCGCGGCGGCGGTTCCGTAGAAGATCTTTTCCCCTTCTCTCGCGAAGGTCTCGTCCGCGCGGTCGCCGCTGCGCAGACACCCGTGATCTCTGCCATCGGCCACGAACCGGATCAGCCAATTTTGGATAACGTCGCGGACTTCGCGGCGAAAACTCCAACGGATGCGGGCAAGAACGTCGTTCCAAATGCCATGCAGGAGGCACTCATGATCCAAGAAATGCGGAGCCGCGCGGCGAACGCTCTTCGGTCTTGGGTCGTGCGCGAGGAAGAAGGACTGGCGAACATTCGCTCCCGCCCCGTTCTTAAAAATCCCTATACCATCGTCGAGGAGCAGGAAGCCATCATCTCCGACTACACGCAGCGAGCGCGTCGTTGCGTGGCGGCGGTTTTCGCCCAGGAGGACCGCGACATAGTCAGTCTGCGCGCACGCGTGACTGCGCTTGGACCTGCAGCCACGCTGCAGCGAGGATATTCTGTGGTGCAGGTCGTCCCCCGGGATGGATCCGACACTCACGTAGTCACGACGATCGCCGAGACCCCACCCGGGAGCCAGCTGCGGATCCGAGTCACCGACGGATCCATCACTGCCGCAACGATGAGCACTACCCCCGCGGACTAAAAGCAAGACATTTTTACAACTACGAAAGGACCTTTCATCATGGCAGGAGAGACCATCGGCGCGGGAAACCGGCCGGAGTTTGAACCCGTTGAAAACCTCAGCTACGAGGAGGCCCGCAGCGAACTCGTCAACGTCGTCCGTGTACTCGAACTGGGACAAATGGGTCTAGATGAATCGCTCGCCTACTGGGAGCGAGGAGAGGCATTAGCAAAGCGGTGCGAGGAACATCTCAACGGAGCGCGAAACAAAATTGAGGCGGTATTAGGAACATCAGAGGACGATTCCTCTCTCCAGGCCTAAGAGAAACTTTTACTTGCGTGCCTCAATCGCGGCTGCCAGAAGTTCCTCCAACTCAGGTTCGTCAGCAGAGCCAGTGACTACCAGGCGATTTTCGCCGGTGTCTGCGATATACACATCACGCTCACCGTCAGCCGCATAGTGATGAGCCACCACGCCACCCACCGTGGGTGAACCGGTCTCTTCGTAGGCTGCCGCGTAGGAAGCGAGAATGTCATCGACCGATGCACTGGTTTGCATCAATTGTGCGTAGCCACCGGCTGGAGTCACCCACCCCACCGTCGGCGCGATGCTTTCACCGAAAGCTGACCGCCTGGCCGAGTTAGTCACCCACCCCTCCGGCATCTCAGGTAGCACCACCGGAAACGGCGAATTAGCCTGTTCCTGCTGGATGAAATTGGTGGCATCTACCTCCTGCACGGGACCGTTTTCAGGCGCGCCAGGGTTAAACGAGCACAGGCCGGTGAAACCCACTGAGATGACCATGATGACCACGATCACCGCCATGGACAGCGCCATATCGGACATTCCTTGAAATACACGAGGTTTCTTTTCAGCCACGGCATCGATTGTGCCAGATTACTTCTTTAGGAGACACATGAGGCTGTGCAGCATCCAAAGACCAGCAACCGTGCGGCCGGACCGAATAAGAAAAACGGACACCCCCGATTTAGTTGCTTCATCTTTCCGCCACGACCGCTTTACCTGGCGTTTCACTCCACACATCCGTTTTCGGCTGTGTGGTCATAACCATATGCCCTTTTAGGGAAGCGACAGTAGTACTCTGGGAAATAAGAAATTATTGACTGCAACTCCATATCCTGGCCTTTTGGCTTAGGCAGGTGCGGAGTGCAGTGTGTTCATACGCCTGTAGGAGGCCCAACCATATGACTGCTAACCACCCCGAAGCACCGGATCGTAACCTTGCTCTCGAACTCGTACGCGTGACGGAGGCGGCTGCACTCGCAAGTGGCCGATGGGTCGGCCGCGGCGAGAAAAACTCCGGCGATGGTGCCGCCGTCGACGCCATGCGCAAGCTCATCAATTCCGTTGAAATGCGAGGTATCGTCGTGATCGGTGAGGGCGAAAAGGACGAGGCCCCGATGCTGTTCAACGGCGAGGAAGTTGGTACTGGCAAAGGCGCTGATGTCGACATCGCCGTAGATCCAATCGACGGCACCACCCTGATGGCCGAGGGGCGTCCGAATGCGATTTCCGTTCTGGCTGCTGCTGAGCGCGGTTCCATGTATGACCCCTCTGCCGTTTTCTACATGAAGAAGATCGCGGTGGGCCCGGCTGCTGCAGGGCTCATCGATATCGAGGCTCCTGTCAAACACAATATTGAAGTGGTTGCCAAGGCGAAGGAAAAGCCGGTTTCCCAGATTGTTGTCTCTGTGCTGGACCGCCCGCGCCACGTTGACCTCATCAAGGAAATTCGCGCTGCGGGTGCCAAGATCCGTCTCATTCATGATGGCGATGTCGCAGGTTCCGTTGCCGCTGCCCAGTCTCAGACGATGAACTCCGTCGATATCTGCATGGGTACTGGCGGAACCCCGGAAGGCATCATCACGGCATGCGCAATGAAGTGTATGGGCGGCGAAATCCAGGGCATCCTGGCACCTCGTGATGAGGCAGAGCGCGAGAAGGCACGCAACGCCGGCCTTGACTTGGACACAGTTCTCACCACCTCGGATTTGGTCAAGTCCGATAACTGCTTCTTCGTCGCAACCGGTGTGACGAACGGCGATATGCTTCGTGGCGTGACGTACAGCCCTGACGGGGCCATCACTCGTTCCGTGGTCATGCGCTCGAAGTCCGGTACGGTGCGCTACATTGACTCCATCCACCAGCTCAAGAAGCTGCAGGAATACTCCGTAGTCGATTACGGCCCGAAGGATAAGTAGTCCTCCTTTTCCGCCTCCGGTTTCCCCTTCGCACGTGGCGCTTTGGCCTGACGAAAGGGACCGGGGGCGTTTTCTATGCGTTCCTTGGCTCACTCCAGACGTTGAGGTATGACAAATACCAAATCTTTCACGTTTTTACTCCAATCATCACACCACTGCTCGAGCGAACCGGCTAAGGTAGAAGGTGTTTACATACTCCGAGACAAGGAAGTGAAATGTCAGACCAGGAATACAGGATCGAACATGACACCATGGGCGAAGTGAAGGTGCCCGTCAACGCGCTCTGGCGCGCTCAGACGCAACGTGCAGTGGAGAACTTCCCCATTTCCGGCCGTGGGCTGGAGTCCCCCCAAATTTCTGCTCTTGGCCAGCTCAAGGCTGCGTGCGCCAAGGTGAATAAGGCCTTGGGGCTTCTCGATGCAGAGAAGGCCGATGCAATCATCGCTGCAGCGAAGGAAATCGCTAACAACGAGCATGACGATCAGTTCCCCATCGACGTGTTCCAAACTGGCTCTGGCACGTCATCCAACATGAACACCAACGAGGTTATCGCCTCCATCTGCCACAACAACGGCGTAGAGGTACACCCGAATGACCATGTCAATATGGGACAGTCCTCCAACGACACGTTCCCCACCGCAACGCACATTGCTGCCACGGTGGAGACGGTTAACGACCTCATCCCCGGTCTCCAGGTTCTCCACGATGCGCTGGCGGAGAAGACTGAGGAGTGGGAAGAAGTGGTAAAGTCTGGCCGCACTCACCTCATGGATGCCACGCCGATCACCCTCGGACAGGAATTCTCCGGCTACGCTCGTCAGATTGAGGCCGGTATCGAACGTGTTCAAAACGTTCTCCCCCGCCTCGGCGAACTTCCGATCGGTGGTACTGCCGTAGGAACCGGCCTCAACACCCCCGCCGAATTCGGCGAAAAGGTGACGGCCGAGCTCGTCAACCTCACCGGTGTCGATGCGCTTCGTCCCTGCAAGAACCACTTCGAGGCGCAGGCTGCCCGTGATGGCCTCGTTGAATTTTCGGGTGCCATGCGCAGCGTTGCCGTTAGCCTGAACAAGATCGCTAACGATATTCGTCTTATGGGCTCCGGTCCGCTCACCGGTCTCGCTGAGCTCCGTCTCCCCGAGCTGCAGCCGGGTTCCTCCATCATGCCGGGCAAGGTTAATCCGGTTCTGTGTGAGACCGCCACGCAGGTGGCGGCGCAGGTCATCGGTAACGACGCTGCTGTTGCTTTCGGTGGCGCCCAAGGCCAGTTCGAGCTCAACGTCTTCATCCCGATGATGGCTCGTAACGTTCTGGAGTCTGCTCACCTGCTGGCAAACACCGCCCGCGTATTCGCAGAACGCCTGGTCAAGGGAACTGAGCCGAACACCGACAAGCTGCGTCACTCCGCAGAGTCCTCCCCGTCCATTGTGACTCCGCTGAACTCTGCTATCGGCTACGAGAACGCAGCAAAGGTAGCAAAGACGGCTCTCAAGGAAGGCGAGACCATCCGCCAGACCGTTATTGACCTGGGCTTCGTTGACGGCGAACAGCTCACCGAAGAAGAGCTGGACAAGCGTCTCGATGTCCTGAGCATGTGCAACACGGAACGCGACGCATAGTTCCTCGCGTAAAAATAAAACCCCGTGATTTCAGCTTCCGTTGAACTCACGGGGTTTTTAGCGCCCCCATGCGCATCAGTCACGTCGGTTGGCGTCCTTATCAAACCCCAAACCGATGAACAGCTCGTTATGTGCCTCCACGAGGTAACTGTCAAGCAACGTCACGGCTTCCTTGAGGTCCCTGCGCTCTACTACTGTGAGAATCTGGCCATTCACTTTGGAGAAACGGCTGTGCAGTCCAGGCGTATCGGAGTATTCCAGAAAGGCGATACGAGACCGTGCATTGATTGCCTGCATTGCTTCGCTCAGTGTAGGGGAGCCGGCGGCATCAACGATTGTTTGGTGGAATCTGCCGTTGGCCGAACCGACAACCATCCAATTAGCTTCCCGGATAGCTTTCTGCTGATCTGCGTACACGGACCGAAGTTTTTGCAGCGAATCTTCGTTTCTGATGAGTGCTGGCAGGGCTCCGATTTCGACGGTGCGACGGAAAGAATAGATATCACGCAGGAGAGATGCGGTTGTCTTGAGAACAAAGACACCCCGGTTCGGGAGATGTTCGACAAGGCCCGCGTGAGCCAGCAAGCGGAAAGCTTCCCGGAGTGTGTTGCGAGAAATGCCGAGTTCCTCTGCGAGTGCGACCTCTGCGAGGCGCGCGCCTGGTTCGAAATGGCCATTGAAAATCTTGAGAGTCAGCGAGTCTGCAGCAATCTCCGCTGTCATGCGGACCGCCGACCCATCGGGGGCAACACGACACCGCTCGGGATCCGGCGACGATGTGGCAAACTCGGGCCGGTGAAGAAGGTACTCATCCCCACTTTCAGGGGTGAATTCGGGGGTATGTGTGAGGTCGCGCATAATAACTTTTTCTCCTTCAAGTTCAAGCAGCTTATGCGCCCTAAAATCTCGTTTACGCCGATTAACGCATCAGAAAAAGCTTGTCTGAACTTTATGCCTTATTTATACTTCGATTATAAAGCTTCGTTCAACAACAATGCTACATACCCCCGGAAGTGCCCCACCCGCCCCTCCACCACTTGATACCAAGACGCTGCTTAAAGCGCCATCGGCACATCGAATCGGTTATGATCCCAAGCTTCCGGCTCTAACAATAACAACACATTGTTATTCAAAGGTAAGTATATTTTTCACCGCTTCGGTGTTCCGTACCCACCAGCGAAAGGAGGCGGATGTGACATCACCTACACCCCGCGACACGAACGAAAACCACATATTTTCTTCAACCCCAGCCACTACCACTCCACACCAAAAGGATGAATCGGACAAGAAGGCTTCATCAGCCATCCTTGGCGCAATCTTCCTCATGGCCACATCGGCTATCGGGCCGGGATTCCTCACCCAAACTGCGGTGTTCACGGCAAAACTCGGAGCGGCCATGGCGTTTGCCATCTTCGTTTCCATTCTCATTGACGTGTGCATCCAGCTGAACGTGTGGCGCATTATCGCCGTCTCCGGCAAGCGAGCCCAAACACTCGGCAACACCGTCCTCCCAGGCCTTGGATGGCTTCTCACCATCCTCATTGCGATGGGTGGCATTGTCTTCAACATTGGCAATATTGCCGGCGCAGGTTTGGGAACTGATGCCATGATGGGGCTCGATGTGAAAATCGGCGGGGTCATAACAGCCGTCATTGGCTGTGTTCTGTTCATGTCAAAGAGAGCCGGAATGGCTTTGGATCGCGTGCTCGTCATCCTTGGCTCCCTCATGATCCTCCTCACCACCTACGTGGCGATCGTGTCTGGTCCCCCGGTTGGTCAGGCTTTGAAAAACGTTGTTTTACCGGAGACGATTGATGTCGTGGCGATCACGACTCTTGTCGGTGGCACTGTTGGCGGGTATATCACCTACGCAGGTGCCCACCGCATGCTTGACGCGGGAAAGACGGGGCCTGAGGCAGTAAGCAGCGTCACCAAGTCCTCCGTCACCGGGATTTTGGTGACAGGTGTCATGCGAATCTTGCTCTTCCTCGCGGTTTTCGGAGTCGTCGCTGGCGGTGTCGTCCTCAGCACCGATGGGAACCCCGCTGCGGAGGCTTTCCAGGCGGCAGCAGGAGATATTGGGCTTCGATTCTTCGGCGTTGTTCTGTGGGCTGCAGCCCTATCTTCGATTGTCGGGTGCTCCTACACGTCTGCGACCTTCATCGTTTCTTCTGGTGAGGAGCACAGAAAGAAGCAGAACATCATCACGATCATCTTCATTGTCGTTTCGTGCCTTCTCTTCATCGTTCTCGGTACTGCTCCCGCCAAGCTGCTCGTTTTTGCTGGTGCTTTTAACGGTCTCGTCCTCCCCATCGGTTTCACGCTCATGCTCTACATCGCGGTGTTCCGACAGAAGGATCTGCTCAAGGGCTACCCGTACCCCAAGTGGCTGGTTTTCATTGGCCTGTTCGCGCTTGTGGCCGCGTGGTACTTGGCGTTCCGCAGCTTCTCGGGAATTTGGAGCATCCTTTAGTCGCCGCTTCAGCGATAGCTAAAATTTACAATTAATACCACCTATATTTGACGCGACGTGTACCATTCGCGGCACAAGGTTCGACGTACGGAAAGGAACGTTCGGTGACCTCGATCGATCTCAACTGTGATTTGGGAGAAAGCTTTGGCAATTTCCACATCGGCAATGACGAGGAGGTGCTGGGGCTTGTCACTAGCGCTAATATCGCCACGGGGTTCCACGCTGGTGACCCGCTAGTGATGCTCACCACTGTCCGACGGGCGAAGGAAAACTCGGTGCGCATCGGTGCCCATGTCGGCTACCGAGATCTGCCGGGCTTTGGACGTCGCTTCATCGATTACGACCTCGACCAACTGACAGCAGAAGTGCTCTACCAGATCGGTGCTCTCCAGGCAGCCTGCCGTGCAACCGGAACTGAGGTGGAGTATGTGAAACCACACGGAGCGTTGTACAACCGCATCGCGAGGGATGCCAAGCAGGCCCAAGCCGTTATCGCCGGCATGAAACTCGCAGACCCCCAGCTGGCACTCATGGGGCTCGCAGGATCCCCTGTCTTGGGATGGGCGGAGGAGGCAGGCCTTCCTACTATCTCCGAAACATTCGCCGATCGCGCGTACGAGAAGGACGGCTCCCTTGTTCCTCGCTCTCAACCCGGCGCGATTCACGATTCCGACGAGAAGGCTACAGAGCAGGCTCTCAATTTTGCGTTAGACAAGCCCATCACGGCCGTTGATGGCTCGGATGTCCAGGTGGTGGCGGATTCTATTTGTGTCCACGGCGATAACCCCCACGCACTACATCTCGTCCGCGCTATTCGCGATACGCTATCGCACAACGGAATTGCGGTGAGTTCGTAACAATGAAAGCACGTCCATGCGGCGATGCCGCTGTATTGATCGATATCGATGACGCTGAATCCATCGAAGCCGGCTTAACTGTTCAGGACGGTGTCCTTTCCATCCACCAGCGTCTAAAGGACGCTCAGCAACGGGGTTTAGAGGGCATTGTCGATATGGTCCCGGCAGCTCGCACACTCCTCGTCATGCTGGATCCGAAGATTCAGCCACCCCGCGACTTTGTCGCCAAGATGGAATCGCTACACCTGGAAACTCCAGCGGCGGGCAACCTCTCTTCAGGGGAGGATATCGTCACGGTACCTACCGTGTACGACGGCCCAGACCTGGGCACTGTCGCCGAGCTATGGGGTGTCAGTGCTGATGATGTGGTCTCTATGCATTCAGGGATGACGTGGAAGGCCGCGTTTGGTGGCTTTGCTCCCGGATTTACGTATCTCCTTCCCACCGGCGATTTCCCGACGGTTCCGCGTTTGGATTCTCCGCGCCCCCGTATTCCGCAGGGCTCCGTGGGCATGGCTGGCGCATTTTCCGGTGTGTACCCGCAGCAGAGCCCGGGCGGTTGGCAGCTTTTGGGGCACACCGACCTCGCCATGTGGGATACGTCCCGCACTCCCCCGGCGCTTATCCGGCCAGGCCAGCTCGTCCGTTTTGAGGTGAAGAATGACTAACCATGAAAAGACTCCCGCGCTGACTATCCTCAATCCCGGCATCATGGCTCTCATCGAGGATCGTGGCCGGTTCGGTTACGCGGGCATGGGTGTGACCCCGTCTGGTTGCTTCGACCGAATGAGCTATGCCCGCGCCAACCACGTTTTGGGCAATAGCCAGGACGCTCCGATGGTGGAGATTTTGCATGGTGGCTTCGAGGCGGAGTTCTCGTGCACGACTTCGTTTACGATTCTCGGTACTCGAGCCCCTGTGGAGGTGACGTACCCAGGGAAACGGCCACGGATGGAGTACACGCAAGCTGTCATCGATGTTGTACCCGGCACGACCATCAAGTTGCTCGGCGCGGAAGCAGGTATGCGAGCCTACTTCGCGATTCGTGGTGGCTTCGACGTGGAGACGGAACTCGGGAGTGCCTCCCGCGACACAATGAGTAACCTCGGCCCTGCGCCACTACAGGCAGGAGATGTCCTTTACGCCGGTTCTTTCGTGGAAGAAGATCCATGGGTCCCCCGCGTACGGAGTATTCCGCCGGTTTGGCCGCAGCGTTCCCAGGAATTGCTCACGGTCATTTTGGGGCCCCGCTCGCAGTGGTTCACAACGAATGCCATCTTTGATTTCCTCTGGCAGGAGTACATCGTCAGTGGTAATTCCGACCGCATCGGCGTCCGCTTGGAGGGACCGAAGCCACTCAAGCGGGCAGTAACTGAGGAGCTGGCCAGCGAGGGGACAGTCCGTGGCGCAATTCAGATTCCAGCGAACGGACAACCGGTTATTTTCGGTCCCGACCATCCCGTCACCGGTGGCTATCCAGTCATCGCGGTGTTGTCTGCGCGGTCTGCCGACCGCGTTGCCCAGCTGAGACCGGGGGATTCCGTCAGGTTCGCTGTTAGATAGTATTGGCTTGTCGACGCCCATTTTTGGGCGTCGATTTGCTCATTCTTGGAGCGTGCTCAGTTGCGAATTTTTCCGGAGGGCGTAGTATCACTTCGTCACGCGTTACCTATTATTTGGTAGCACTTAAGTTTTCTACACGCGGCAAGTGAGGATACGTGGTAAACGAACAACAAGAAACAGAAAGTGTAGCGAACCATTCCGATAACCGGCGGGTGTGGTTCGCCTTCATCGCCCTGATGCTCACCATGTTGATGAGCTCCTTGGGATCGATGATCTTCTCCACCGCCCTGCCCACCATTGTGGGCGACTTGGGCGGCGTCGAGCTCATGAGCTGGGTCATTACCTCCTTCATGCTGGCACAGACAATTGCCATGCCGATCTTTGGCAAGCTGTCCGATCAGATGTCTAGGAAGTACCTGCTCATCGGCGTAATCGCCGTGTTCATTGTCGGATCGATTGTCGGCGGTTTCGCCCAGTCGATGACAATGCTCATCATCGCCCGGCTCATTCAGGGTGCTGCCGGTGGCGGTCTCATGATCCTGTCGCAGGCCATCACAGCCGAGGTTGTCTCCGCACGTGATCGTGGTAAGTACATGGGCATCATGGGTGCCGTGTTCGGTGTGAGCTCCGTGCTTGGCCCCGTGCTCGGTGGCTGGTTCACCGACGGTCCGGGCTGGCGTTGGGGCCTGTGGCTCAATGTCCCGCTGGGCCTCATTGCCATTGCAGGCATCGTTTACTTCCTGCATAACAGCGGCTCCCACAGCCGCGTCAACGTAGACGTCTGGGGCATCCTCACTATGGCTGTGGCCACCTCGACCCTCATCCTGATGTCCACGTGGGGGGGTAACACCTACGAATGGTCCGACCCGATCATCATCGGTCTCGGCATCAGCGCGGTAGTTTTCTACGTTCTGTTCTTCTTTGTCGAGCGAAAGGTAAGCGCCCCCCTCGTACCGCCGTCGGTATTCGAGGTCCGCAACTTTAATCTCACCACCCTGGCGGGTATCGCCACAGGCGTGTTTATGTTCGGCACCCTCGCCTACCTACCTACGTACATGCAGATGGTGCACATGATGACCCCGACTAAGGCGGGCCTCATGATGACCCCGATGATGGTTGGCTTGCTCATGACGTCGACACTGGTGGGCAACTTGGTTACTCGCTATGGTCGCTACAAGTGGTTCCCTGTTGTCAGCATGGTCGGAACGTTCTTCGCCATGGTTGTCCTCAGCTTCATGGAACCAGACACGCCACTATGGGTTGTCGGCATCATGCTTCTGGCACTCGGCGCAGTGCTCGGTATCGGTGTGCAGATCCTCGTGCTCATTGTGCAGAATTCCTTCTCCCTGAACTTGGTGGGAACAGCTACCGCCGCGAACAACTTCTTCCGGCAGATCGGTGGCACGCTTGGTTCCGCACTCGTCGGTGGTCTCTTCACGGGTTCGCTGAAAGATCGCCTGGAGGGGAAGCTGCCACAGGCCATCGCACAGCTTCCGCCTGAGGCCCAGCAGCAGATGGCGCAGGCCGGAGGCGGATTCACGGATAAGCTCACTCCGAGTATGCTGGCACAGCTGCCCGAGGTCATTCAGACTACTATTCAGCAGAGCTACTCCGACGCGCTGACTCCTATCTTCCTCGTCCTGTCGCCCCTCGCACTTGTCGCCGCTCTGATTCTTGCTTTTGTTAAGGAAGAACCACTGAAGACAGAAATTGCTTAGACCCGAAAAGGATCTGTACACGGCCTTTTCAGATCTAACTAATGGCGTTCTAGAAGATCTGTAACAAGCTCTGCAATGGGCGATCGTTCTGAACGGGTCAGCGTGATGTGTGCGAAGAGGTCATGCCCCTTCAGCTTCTCGATCACTGCCTGGACGCCATCGTGGCGACCCACGCGGAGGTTGTCACGCTGGGCTACATCGTGGGTGAGAACGACCCGGGAATTTTTGCCCAACCTGGAGAGAACGGTGAGCAGGACGTTGCGCTCCAACGACTGCGCCTCGTCCACGATGACGAAGCTGTCATGTAGGCTTCTGCCACGAATATGCGTGAGGGGCAGCACCTCTAGCAGGCCTCGGGACTCGACTTCCTCCAACACGTTGTCGGACACCAGCCCCTCCAAGGTGTCATAGACGGCCTGCGCCCACGGGTTCATTTTCTCGTCCTCCGAACCGGGGAGATAGCCCAGATTTTGTCCGCCGACGGAGTAGAGCGGCCTAAAGACGACAATCCGCTTATGTTGCCGTCGCTCGAGAACACTTTCCAACCCTGCACACAGCGCCAGCGCTGATTTGCCCGTGCCTGCGCGACCTCCGATGGAGACGATGCCCACCGACTCGTCGGAAAGCAAATCGAGCGCAATCCTCTGCTCAGCAGAACGTCCAGAAATACCGAACGCCTGTTGGTCGCCTCGGACAAGCCGCACCAGACCGTGGGGTGTCAGGCGCCCCAGAGCCGAGGTGCTGCCCGATGTCAGCGAGATACCACAGTGGACGGGAAGATCCGCGACGTACTCCTCTGACACTGTGTCGATCGCGTCGACCTCCACCACGCCGTCGCGATAAATGGTGTCAATCGTGGCGCGGTCGACTTCTGCGTGTGCCATTCCCGTATACCCCGATGAGACGACATCCTGGGCGTGATATTCGTCGGCTTCGAGTCCCACTGCGCCTGCTTTCACGCGCAGCGGAATATCCTTCGTTACCAACGTCACCCGGTGGCCTTCTTTCTGCAGATTCAGGGCACAGGCGAGAATCCGGTGATCGTTTTGGAAATCCTTGGCGAAAGCAGAGGGAAGAATAGAGGGGTCCTGGTGATTCAACTCCACGCGGACGGTGCCACCCTCCTTGCTCACCGGTATCGGCTGGTCAAGCCGACCGTAGGTGTGACGAAGATCCTCAAGGAAGCGCAGTGCCTCGCGCGCATACCAGCCAAGCTCCGGGTGATGGCGTTTCTGCTCCAACTCACCGATCACCACGAGGGGGACAACGACATCATGCTCAGCGAACTTTCGCAACGCCCACGGGTCAGAGAGCAGCACTGATGTATCCAACACATACGAGGTTGTCGGGGTTGGGAGGTGGCCGTCATGTGCAGGGTCCTCGGAGGACTTTCCGGTTTGCCCCGTCGAGGTCGGGCTCGCGGCAGGTGATGTATGCGGGGTGCGGGTTAGTGAAACCATCGCGGACAATCCCTTTCCAACTCGGTGCCTAATCGATGCTCACGCACCGAGTCGTGTGTAGTGCAGGCAATGAACTGCCGAGCGGACGTGTCCTTTCCTTCATACCGAAGGGGTGGGGCGCTCATTGCGCCTATCCGCTCGGTCACCACCCACGCTAACAACCGCAGGTTAAAATTACAGCGCTGTAAGTTGAACATTGCATTAACCCCCAGCTAGGGACGAGCCCCTGTCCCTCACGATTCTCTCCCCCGTGTACCCCCATTTTCTCAACTACCAGTTGAGCAGCCCTCTGAGCTGAATCTCAATTTCAGCGGGTACAAGAAAGCGCTACGTGGCATGCCACGTAGCGCTTTCTACGATCATCAGTATCTCACGCTAACCGCGTAACAGGCGAATCTGCTTCCCGGTCGTTGCGATTGGAGTGATGCCCTTACTTGGTCTCGACGTCAGCAGTGAAGGCACCTGCTGCATCCTTCACCCACGAGATGGAACCGTTCTGGAAGGCCTGCTCCCAGCCGGAGCCGTCAGTGAGAGCAACTTCCTCGTCGGTCGGAGCAGCAACGCTCGAGTCGAAAGCACCAGCGTTCAGCCACTGCTTTGCGATCTCGCCGTGGATGAGAACCGCACCGGTCTCGGGGGTGTAAGCCAGGTAGTGGTTGTAACCCTCGCGCTCGAAGGTTGCCAGCCAGCGATTCTGTCCGTAGTCCTTGACATCATTGACGTGGCCGAGCTTGGACTCAGCGCCACCCAGTGCCTCGTATTTGTCAGCGATAGCCTCGGGGACCTTGACCTCGTTGCCATTAGCATCGGTCAGAGTAGTCGTTGCGACCTCAGCGCCTGCGGCACCGTTTGCACTTTCAGCGGTGGCGGTCTCCGTGACCGTACCCGTAGTGACGTTGGTCTCGGTCACCTTAGCACCCTCTTCGCGAGCCTCCTGTGCTTCAGATGCCTTCGCATCGGCGGACTCAACAGCCTCACTGGAAGCGGGGTTCTCGTGGGCCGGGGAGCATGCAGCCAGACCGAGGCCGAGCATAGCGGTAGCGGTGAGAGCGGTGAGCTTCTTAACAGTCGTCGTCTTCAAAACGATTCCTCATTTCTAACAGTTAATAAATTGCTTATTACCTCAACCATTATGGGGAGTTTTACTGAAATTTTCAATTAATTGCCCAAACGTTAACTGGGAGGAACCGTGTTTACCTGCGGAAATCTCCAAAAGCGAACACTAAATACATGTCAATTTCTCTTCCTACCACGATTGCCGCGGTCGTTTTTCCGTCGTCTTACCTGCGCGGAACCTCGTGAATGATGGGAGGAGGAGCCACTGTGAGACCCGCGCGCTTTCGATGTCTGCGGCTTCGTCTTCTTACCCGCAGCCTTTCCTGTACCTCTATTCTGCCCCGCCTTTGCGCTGCCCCTCGACGATGTCCGGGTGCGACCTTTCATTGTCCCAACAAGGTCCTGGATCGCATCGCAGTCATCGTCGATAAGCCAGACAAGGGCGATATCCGTCGTCCGCTCGCTAGCAAAAGAGAAGTGTTTAATCTGCTTCTTGGACAGCACCTTAAGGAGAGGCCGGGGCGCGAGGACAATTCCAACGCCCGCGGCAGACACCGCCAGACCATCCCGAACCGCCTGCACGTCAACGGCCCGATCCTCGCCGATTGCCCAGTTGACAATCTCCCCTTCGATTTCAGAAGGATAAACCTTGTCTGGGGAAATTTCCGCAAGCTCCGTCTCCTTCCCCACCGCGATCCCTGGCTCTTCTGTGTACAGGACGACCCTGTGCATCCCCTCGCTAAGCCGGGGATCAGGAAGGCGCGTCAACGCAACCGGGACGGGCAGCTCTTCACCGTGCGCACGACGAGTGACCCGCTTGCCGAAACATGCGAAGGGGTCGTCCACCCTCGACGTAATGAGTTCCGGGTGCGTTGTGTTCTCGTGGTAACGGTCAAACCACTTTCCTGGTTCCGCCCCAGTACAGAAGAAAACTTCCACGCTCATGGAGCAAATGATACCGTTAACCTCGTGAGTGAAAGCGATAGCAGCGTGCGCCGTGAACCGTCCGCGCAAGCGATGAAACCCCAAACCGCAGCCAACAAGCTCGGCCTTTACCTGCCGGCAACGCCCGAGGAGTTCCAGGCTTCGGCGCTGACACACGATGAGTTTGTGGCGCTACAAACCAATCCGCCCGAGTGGCTACAAACCCTCCGCCGTGAGGGACCGCACCCGCGAAAGGTGGTGGCACAGAAACTCGGTATTTCGAATACCGCTCTGAAGAACAGCGAGATCTCCGCGCCATTGACTACTGCACAGATCAAGGAGCTCCTCGCTGACCAGCCCGAGTGGCTTGCCAAGGCACGCAAGGATATGGCACAAAAGCGTGCAGAGCATTCCCCGAAGAATGAGGAGGAAAAGTGACGTTCGACCCGACAGCCAGGGACCCCGAAGAACGGGGTAACCACGTTCATTCCTCGCCTTTTAACCCGCACCGGGACGAGGCACAGGATACTGACCGCTCCTCTGATGACCAGTTCGACGAACACGGTGGGGTATCTAAGTTGACCATCGCTATGTGGGTCATGATCTCCCTCATCGTAGTTATATCCGCGACCTGGATGTTCGTCAGCTACCTTCGTGGTGACCTCATCATCGGCTAGATCAGCCAGCCGTATACAAACACCTCACATTCACCAGCACATTGTCACGGTCACGCATGACTCGACGCGACGCGGTTACTGACAGTGGACGGGGCATCATCCGTCGTCAGCACCCAGTATGCCCGCTCAGGCCAATGCGTGAGAAACAACCACATGTGCAGGAAAATCCCCCAGCTCCGCCATCACATGGCGAAACCGGGGGATTTTCGGACTTTAGCTAAGCATACAAAGCCAACCCAGCGAACCTAGCAAATGGTCCAGTTCTCGTAGCCTTCGTACAGCGGGTAGGAATCAGCGAGCTTCTTCGTACGCGCACGCAGTCCCTCGATATCGGCGGACTCGCCCGCTGCAAGAGCCGTGGCGATGATATCGGCGACCTCGCGGAAGCCCGCCTCGTCAAAGCCACGGGTTGCTAGAGCCGGGGTACCAATACGGAGACCAGAAGAAACCGCCGGCGGACGCGGATCGAAGGGCACGGTATTGCGGTTAATCGTGATGCCTACCTCGTGGAGAAGGTCCTCGCCCTGCTGGCCGTCCATCTTCGAGTTGCGGAGGTCAACCATGACGAGGTGAACATCTGTTCCTCCCGTCAGCAGCTCAATTCCAGCCTTCTTGCAGTCCTCACCACTGAGGCGCTCGGCGAGGATCTGTGCACCGTCAAGAGTGCGCTGCTGGCGATCCTTGAACTCATCAGTTCCAGCGATTCCCAGAGCGACGGCCTTTGCCGCAATGACATGCATGAGCGGTCCGCCCTGCTGCCCCGGGAAGACGGAGGAGTTGATCTTCTTTGCCCAATCCTGCTTGGCAAGGATCATGCCGGATCGTGGTCCGGCCAAAGTCTTATGAACGGTTGTGGATACGACATCCGCGTACGGCACGGGGCTCGGATGCAAGCCGGCAGCAACCAAACCGGCGAAGTGAGCCATATCCACCCACAGCTTTGCGCCCACTTCGTCAGCGATGTCGCGGAAAGCCTTAAAATCGAGGTGACGCGGGTAGGCCGACCAACCAGCGATGATCACAGCCGGGCGCTCCTTCAGAGCCATCTCCCGCACCTGATCCATATCAAGGCGATGTGTCTTCTCATCCACCCCGTAGGCTACAACCTCGTAGTTCTTGCCAGAGAAGTTGAGCTTCATTCCGTGGGTGAGGTGACCGCCGTGATCAAGCTTCAGACCCATGATCTTGTCACCGAGGTTCGCCAGCGACATCAGCACGGCTGCGTTGGCCTGCGCACCCGAGTGGGGCTGGACGTTAGCGAACTCAGCGCCGAAGAGCTCGCGCGCGCGGCTGCGAGCAAGATCCTCAATCACATCGACATTCTCACAGCCACCGTAGTAGCGACGGCCGGGATAGCCCTCCGCGTACTTGTTGGTGAGAATGGAGCCTTGAGCCTGGAGGACGGCACGCGGGACGAAGTTCTCCGAAGCGATCATTTCGAGCATGTCGCGCTGGCGACCAAGCTCATCCATAATTGCCTCATGAACCTTCGGGTCGAGCTCCTTGAGCTCCCGATAGCGTACGTCGTGGGAATTCGGGGCTGTCATAACCGTATCCGAAACCTTTCTTGAGCGTAATGGTGTCTTTCCAAGTCTGAGATGCAAGTCACGTGCATCGGCCTTGGGCCTTTCTGTCACTTATTTTAGAGTCTCACGAGACCAAACGTCGCGAAAAATACTACGTTTTACCTCACACTGGTTAAGACCAGTGAATTATTCACTTATACCAGATTTCCGCCAGGTAATATGCATAGTTCTATGCATTAGCGAAATCCTTTTCCTTTAACAGGTTCGAGATCCACCCCCAATTGGAGGTGCTATACAGTCATAGTGCATTATTTTTCTTTCTTCTTTTCCTTCCACCTACCCCAAAGGTTTCCGGGTTGGCTCACCACGGGCAAAATAGAGCTATGGCGAAACGATCCCCGGACCCCAGCCCCTATATAGACTTTGGGCGCGATGAATGGCGCGAACTGCGGCGAAACACCCCCCAGGTGCTCACAGCTGAGGAAGTTGAGAAGCTCCGTGGCATTGGAGACATGATCGACCTGGAAGAGGTGGCAGATGTCTACCTACCTCTTTCTCGCCTGATTTACATGCAGGCGAAGGCGCGGCAAAAGTTGACAGACGCTACCGCCGACTTCCTGGGTACCCCTACGTTCCGTGTACCGTTCATCATCGGCATCGGTGGATCCGTGGCTGTGGGAAAGTCCACCACCGCGCGCGTCCTCCATGTCCTCCTCCAACGATGGACGTCCACCCCGCGGGTTGACCTCGTCACTACCGACGGTTTCCTTTATCCGAGTGCCGAGCTGGAGCGTCGGGGAATGATGAACCGCAAAGGCTTTCCGGATTCCTACGACCAGAGAGCTCTCCTCCGCTTCGTCACCGACGTAAAATCAGGCAAAGAAGATGTCATGGCACCGGTGTACTCCCACCTCAAATACGACAGGCTTCCGGATGTCTATACCCATGTGAAGAAGCCGGATATTCTCATCCTCGAGGGGCTAAATGTGCTCCAAACTGGCCCTACGCTCATGGTTAGTGACCTGTTCGACTTCTCCGTTTTCGTCGACGCCGCAGCGGAGGATATCGAGCGGTGGTACATTAATCGCTTTCTCGCTCTCCGCTCAACGGTGTTCTCCGAGCCTGATGCCCACTTTGCACATTATTCCCGGCTTTCCGAAGAGCGGGCGCGCGCAGAGGCGCGGGAGATTTGGCAATCAATCAACCTCCCGAACCTTGTTGAAAATATTCTCCCCACTCGTGTCCGCGCCTCTCTTGTGCTTCGCAAAGGACCAGATCACCGCGTTCAACGCGTTCGCATGCGCAAGCACTAAAAGCGACATACCGCCATTTTTCCAGTTCTTCGCCCGACTTACGTGTACGAGGTGTTCGTGAAGGTAGCCGAGGAGTGGACACAATCGGAACAGCGGAAGCAGATACGGGATCGTTTCCTGGGACGATGGCAACGGTAGGAGTGTGAGGCCCAGGCAGGCGCTTCGTCTGTCTAACGCGCCTGTGCCCACCGCACAACCGGCCGGATTTTCTCCGTGTCCACCTTGTCGAACCCCACCCCGCCTGAAGCGACTAGCTCTTTTTCAAAAGCGGAGGTGCCCGGCTTGGTGGAGTAGTACAGCAGCATTCCCTTGATGGCTGTGCGGTGAACAAGGCGAAGATCTGGGTAGTGAAGCCGTCCAGGCACGTAGAACCGGCGGATGCGATCCTTCTCCTCCCCGAAAAACTTTGCTGAGCTATCTTTCGCCGCCGCCTTCTCCGGATCCGTCAACCCAACGGTGACAAAAGCGACGTCTTGACCGGCGGAGGTGGTATCCACTTTCCGCGCCGCCTGCGCAGCATACTCGGAACCGAGGAGCTTCACTCCGTACACAGGTCCCACAAAAATAAGCGGGGCTGCTTCTTCATTCCACACCTCGCCTGCAGGAACACCATCTGTGATATCGACGATTCGCCGCCCCAAAGCTGTCGCGAGCGCCTCAGCATACACTCGGGTGGAGCCGTAGACGGAAGAAAAGTACACAGCCGGTTTTTCCTGCACGATGGTCCTTTGCATGATGGTTAAAACATTGACAAGTCTGGGGGCTGCCCATGGCAGAGCCTCCCCAGAGAGTAATGAAAAAGCGCTACTTTCCAAATCGGCGACTACGCGAAGAGAAGTCACGCAACGCGCGAAGAAAATCAATGCGACGGAAGGCAGGCCAGTACGTGTCCGTAAACCAAATTTCAGAATAGGCAGCCTGCCATAAAAGAAATCCAGACAGACGCTGCTCACCAGAGGTCCGAATCACGAGGTCGGGGTCCGGTTGATCCCGGGTGTACAGGTGTCGGGATAGCGATTCAATCGTCACCGCATCGGCTATTTTGTCAGCGGGAGTACCTTTTTCTGCTTCCTCGTTGACGAGCGCCTGAACCGCGTCAACGATTTCTTGTCGGCCACCGTATCCCACAGCGATGTTTACGACCACTCCCGTGTGATCTGCCGTTTTAGCTGCTCCACGTGCCATTCTCGTCGAGATCTTCTCGGGCAAAAGATCCATATGTCCCACAAGCCGAATGCGGCAATTCAGGTCGGTTGCGGAAAGCTCGTCCACGACATCTGCGATGATATCGAAGAGCAGCCCTACTTCTTCGGAACTGCGCTTGAGGTTCTCTGTGCTGAGAAGGTAGACGGTGACGATTTCCACCTTGGTGTCTTCGCACCAGCGGATGAGCTCCCCGATCTTCTTCGCCCCCACACGGTGGCCATGCGAGACATCGGCAAATCCAGCCTCTCGCGCCCACCGCCGGTTGCCGTCGCACATGACTGCGACGTGCCGGGGTTGAGGCCTGTCTTTGATGACACGCCTCAAATGGTTCTCATACAGCGGGTACAGCAATGTCGGGAGCAAGTTCACACTAGCGATTTTAACTGTGCGACTTCACCGCGCGCTAGATGTCCCCCGTGTTCGCTCAGATAAGTGGCCGACGAGCAGGAATGTCCATGCCAGCCTCCCGCATCGCTTTGTTCAACGTTTCCTCGTCGAATACGTCGATTCCATGCTCCTCGGCGAATGCGCGCCGACGGTTTAGCCGAGCGATGCGACGGGCAAGGCGCCATCCAAGAAACAAGATGGCGACCATCATGGCTGCCACAACTAGGAGACCAATAGGCGATGCCTGGCTGGAATCAGCGTTCTCCGGTGACGGACCACCTGACTGGGCGATGACAGTCTGCGTCGCCTCCATCAGGTTTTCCCGAACCAATGGGAGAAATCCAGTGATGACCATCTCTATTTTTCCTTCCACGACCATGTATGCGCACGGCGCGCCACAAGCTTTACGTATATCGTAGTAGCTCCTGGGGCGCGGGGGTGCTGTGGGTTAGGACAACCCTGCCAGAAGATCGTCCTCCGGCAGGTCGGTCTTCACTCGCGTCTGCGCAAGTTCAAATTCCTCCGTCGGCCACAAGCGCTTTTGCATCTCCAAGGGCACCGCAAAAAAGGTGCCCTCCGGGTCGATCTGCGTGGCGTGGGAGAGCAGAGCTTGATCCCGGTTCTCGAAGTAATCCGCACAAGGAACCTGCGTAGTGACGCGTCGCATCAGATCGAAGTTCCTGCTACGCATCCTCTCCACGTAGTCGGCTAACGGGCTCGGTTTTCCCTGAGCGAGGAACTCCTCGTGGAATTTCTCGACGCGTTGCCGGATGAAACCGTGCGTGTAGTACAGCTTCTTGGGCTCGTAGGCCTCCCCGAGTTCCGGCTTGTATCCCGGGTCACCCATCCTTTCCCAAGCGATCATCGTAATGGTGTGCACCATAATGTGATCCGGATGTGGGTACCCACCATTCTCGTCATAGGTGACGATGACGTCTGCCTTCTTTTCGCGCAATACTGCGATGAGCTTATCCGCAGCGTCCTCTGGATCTTGCAGGGCAAAGCAGCCCTCGGGAAGCGGTGGGAGTGGATCACCCTCAGGCAATCCGGAATCGACGTAGCCGAGCCACACGTGATCGGCACCGAGTGCCTTGATAGAGCCGACCATTTCTTGCTTTCTCACTGCGAGCATTCCGTCGGAAACAGCAGCTGCGTCGAAATGGGGGTTGAGAATATCCCCGCGTTCGCCACCCGTGCAGGTAACGATGCACGTGTGATGGCCTTCGGCGGCGTATTTCGCCATTGTGGCAGCACCCTTACTCGCCTCGTCATCCGGGTGAGCATGAACGGCGACTATTGAATAGCGCTTCATCTGTCTATCCACTCTTCTTTCCATATCTCCATCAACGTTGGTGCATATCCTACATTCCCCCTTTCCGCAGTTAAACACGAAAGGCAGAATGCAGTCATCGCACCACCGCAGGATCAAAAGCCGCTGGTGGACTTTCCCGGCATGCCCTGCCCATAGCAACGCCGTAGCAGTATCCCCGCATGACAGCATCCCAGCAATTCGTGGCAGCATCGCAACCACACTGCAGCAACAACACGCTGGAAGGGCACAATGCAGTAGTCAACCACCATTGTTTATAGCCCCTCCCGATTTCCCCCGTATTCTGCAGCCAGCTAAACTTTGATGATATGACTACGCAAAGCCGGCTGGATTCTCGCTACAACCGTCAGCGCACTGACAACAACCTGGCGGGAAAAATCATCGTTATAGGCGCGATTTTGTTTCTTATCGCCGGCGCATACGTGGTGTGGCAGTACAGCCAATACCAAGAACGCGACAAGGTCAACGCGGAAAAGGTCGAGTACACGAGGCTGCAGGACAACACATTGCGGCTCACGTTCGATACGATCCGCGACAATCCAGATTTGGATTCCTACTGCATCGTGTTGTCCTCGGACTACAACCACGCAGAGTTAGGGCGCCGAGAAGTGCTCATTCCTGCGGGCGGGGACAAGAAGACGCGACACACCGTGGATATCCCGAGCCGGGGCGTGCCCGTTATGGGCGGGATTTACGGCTGTTCAACGACGCTTCCGTCTTACCTCACAGAGGAACCAGAGGAGCTCTCCACTGTGCCGGTGGACGAATCGGCACACGAGCAGTAAACCGGTTATTGAGTGGCAGTGGTAGAATTCACTCGAATTGTGGCATGAACTGTCCTCGCACGGACGCGACACTGTAAACTTTAATTTTTACGTATGCGATCACTGAGGTATCGACCCAGCCCGTGGCTGTTACCTCGGGAGTGATCACGGAAGGATATCAATGGCTGAGGTACAAAAGACCTACATCACCCCGGAATCTAAGGCTGCTCTGGAGCGTGAGCTCAAGGCCCTCATCGATAACCGTCCGGCCATCGCCGCGGAGATCAACGAGCGCCGCGAGGAAGGCGACCTCAAGGAGAACGCCGGTTACGATGCTGCTCGTGATCAGCAGGCGCAGGAGGAATCCCGCATCCGCGAGATCGAGGAGATGCTGAAGAACTCCACCACCGAGCGCACCGCTCTCAAGGAGGGTGAAGCCCAGGTCGGCTCCGTCGTCCACGTCTACTACAACGATGACGAAAACGACAAGGAGACCTTCCTCATCGGTACCCGCGCTACCGCGTCGGATAACCCGGATCTGGAGACCTACTCTGAGCTGTCTCCGCTGGGTGCCGCTGTTCTCGGCGCTACGGAGGGAGAAACCCGCCAGTACACCGCGCCCAACGGTGTGACTGTCTCTGTCACCCTCGTTTCCGCTGAGCCTTACGATTCTGCAAAGGCTGCTGCTCTCCGCGCACAGCGCAAGCAAGACGACGAAAAGTAAGCTTCCTCTCCTCGCCCGCCGGCACCATCCGGCGGGCTTTTTCATGCTTGTCGACGTCTCCCCCTGCGGTTAGTATTCAACGCGCGCTGAGCTTGGGGCATAAGGAAACCGCCGAGCAGAGGCGGAAGGTTCTGCTCGGCGGCCACGTCTATTCGTTATGCGCTAGCTCCTGTTGAAGTAGCTGAGGAAGCGCAGGATCTCGGTGTACAGCCACACGATGGATACGGCCAAACCGAGGGCGATTCCCCAGGCGTACTCTGCCGGGGCACCCGCACGAACCATCTGGTCAGCGGAATCAAAGTCCATGAGCAGAGTGAACGCACCAAGTGCAATGACAGCCAGGGAGAAGATAATGGCGATCATGCCACCGTCGCGCAGTGGGTTGAACCCGAAGAAAATGGATCCAATCAGGTTACCCAGAACAAGTGCGAGGACACCGAAGAGCATCGCGGTGACAATGCGCCGCATCTTGGGGGTCACTTTCACAGCACCGGACTTGTACACGTACAGCATGCCCGCGAAGACACCGAAGGTACCAAGGATTGCCTGCCCGATGAGAACGCCTGCATCTGTCCCATTCCCGACGAGATCAAAGCCCGCGACCATGCCGGAGAAGCCACCAAGGAACAGCCCTTCAAAAACTGCGTATGCGAGGGTCACTGCCGCAGAGCCGTACTTTTTTCCGAACGTGGAGATGAGCACAGTGACAAGGCCACCGATGGCACCCACGAATGTGAGGAGCATCGTCGGCCCTGCCGTGCCGAGGATCGGCACGAGCGCGAAGTTGATAGCGGCGAACAGGACGATAACACCAAGGGTGATACCAGTCTTCGAGACGATATCGTCAACCGTGATTGGGCGACTTCCCTGGTATCCCATGGGTGAGTTCTGCATCGGGGAGGTTGGCTCGCCGTAGCCGACTCGGTAGCCTCCCCTAGACTCGCTGCGTTCAAGGGAAGTAAGAACTGGGTTGTTACTTTGCACTGTGTTAAATCTTCCTTTTGGACGTGTCACGTTTACTACTTATCGTAGCGCCACTTTGTGTGGCTCTCATTTTGTCCAACGCAACACCTCGCCAAATAGTTCCATCTGCGACAGTTTGTTGCCGAAACTTTATAAACCATTCCCTACTCCTGTCGAAGATATGGGCTAACGAGCCTTCTGCGTCACGGCAGTGCGCTGCGGCGGAGCGTCGCGGTGCCATGCGGCGCCTTGCGAAGCGGTGCCATACGATGCGATTCGTAGCGGTGCCATGCGATGCAAAGCAGTGCGAGAAGATGTGAGTCTGTGAGTCTATGAATTCTCGTGCGTCCTTCCGCGCAGAAAAGAACAGGAAACTATCCCCAGGCAATCTTTTCTGCACGGAAAGCGCACCAGCGGTTGCTTCCCAGCAATCAAGTCCTGGCACAGGGCCCCGACAGCGCTTTCCTCTGCCCCTAACTTTTACAGTGCGGTTCTTCTATAAAGATGAAGAAAGCAAACGCTATCCCTCCAGCCAGCTAGCGCACGCAGAAGCGGACACAACAGACCCCTTTTAGGGGAGTATGACTTCACCTCACCCCACGTCTGATCCATCACGCGGGTCGAGATGTCTCTGAGGTAAGAAATTCTTACCGTGTTAAGTAGCACCCCTGCGTTGCACTACAACCTTTTTAACCTGCAGTAAAAGCAGTTCGCATGACAAGCGTGCACAACATAGCGTGCATTACCCCTATTTGCGGGATTAAGCAAACATTAAGTAATGTTCGAAAGTTTGAAACTTGTAATTTTGTACATCTTTTCGGCCGCGCCCAACTTCTCGAGGTAATACCCTTAGCCTTCCACTTCCCCAACAGCTGGATCGTTCGATACCGAGAACGAGCAAGGGGAAGCGTCGAGAAGCATCTATCGACGTGGACAATTGATTTCTCTCAGATTAGTACTCTTTTTGCCGTCGGCCCCCAGCGACATGAAAACGCAAAAAGTCCCCCTGGTGGGACTCGAACCCACACTGAATCGATTTTAAGTCGACTGCCTCTGCCGATTGGGCTACAGGGGGACACCACTCACGCGGCTACCGTTTAAGAATAATCGACACTATATCCGGAGAGGAAATTAGGGTCTGCGCCATACACGCAAACCCAATCTCCAGTGCGTCTACCGCTAGCTACCGCACCTCTTGCGCCAAACCAGCGATGATCCCGTCGAGAATGTCATGCTCAGAGATCGTGATCGTGTCCAAACCCGCACGGCTACGCATGAAGTCTACGGTCTCCTCCACCACAATGGAACCACCGCCAATGACATCGGCACGTCCCGGGTGCATGACCGGAAGCATCGCACGCTGCGCACCCGTCTGACCGAGCAAATCGTGGGTCACCATTTTCAGCCCCTGCGTGCGCATCGTGGACATGTGTATCGCCTGCTCGTCATATTCCTCAAGTCCCTGAGCGATGGCAGAAAGCGTGGTAAACGTGCCCGCACACCCCACGTAGGACGTGGCCTTGTTGACCGGCACGGTAGCTTCTACCTCGGCGAGCTGTTCACGTACATAGGCACGAGCGGCAGCAATCTCGTCGGGTGTCGGCGGCTGCGTGTGAAGGAAACGCTCCGTCAAACGGACGCACCCCATCCGCGTGGAGTAAGCGCCAAGGATCTCACCGTTTTGCTTGCCGACAATAAACTCCGTCGAACCACCACCAAGGTCAATGACGAGGATCGGCTCGTTGGTAGGAGGCAGGTCCTTCACGGCACCGATGAAGCTCAACTTTGCTTCCTCGGTGCCATCGATGACCTCGGCGCGCGCGCCGGGCTGGACTTTGGAGAGAACCCGCTCTGTCATGTCGAAGAACTCATCGCGGTTTTCTGCGTCACGAGACGCGGACGTGGCAACCATCCGCACGGCGCGAACATTCTCGCGAACCATGTGGTCCACGTATTTTTCCAGGACGACGCGGGCACGCTCAATGGCGGCCGGGCTGATGTGCCCTGTCTCATCGACCCCTTCCCCCAAACGAATGATCTCCATCGTGCGGGTAACCTGCCGAATGTCCTCGCTTCCCACATCAGAAACGAGGAGGCGCAAAGAGTTGGTCCCGCAGTCAATCGCTGCAATACGCTGCATGATTGTTTTATGCCTCCGCGTGGATGAAGTCGAACTGGGTCGGGTCGATGCCGAGTTGTTCTACCGTCGGCCAATCTTCGGGGATCGCCGTACCACGTAGCGACTCATCGTGCCACGCAGCCAGCGCGACGGCTTCTGTCCCCAGCCGCACTCGTTTCGGCCCCTCAGCGAGCGCGTAGGCGATGAGAACGTGCAGACATTTGACGCGGTCCGGCATTCCTCCGCCGGAGAAGGTCGTCCCCAGATCCTCCATCGCGTTGCGAGTGTCCAAGTAGTGCTTGTGAGCCGCCCGGTAATCGGCGGCAAGTTCCTCGTCCTCGCCTAGCCGAGCAGTCATCCAACGCATGACGTGAGCCACTTCCAGCTTGCTAGCCTCCGCAGTCAGGCGCGGATCCGTGAGGTAATACAGAGTGGGAAACGGGGTGCCGTCGGGAAGCCTCGGGGACGTAGTGATCACGGCGGGCTCGCCATCCGGAGTGCGGTAGGCGATGGCCACCACACCACGAGGCTCGCGACCCAGCTGCTCAGTTACACGTGCTAGGTCGGCTGCAAGGGGGGTAGATGTCATGGCACTTATTGTGCCACATCCTCCTGCTCCTCCAACTGGTCTGGGTCAGGTGGAACCGTCACTGAGCGCCACAGATCCTCGTACCAGGGGTACTCAACGATGAGGTCCTCTGCGACACTGGTGAGCGAGTTGTCGTCCGTCATACGCGGGTCATTGATGCGGTACGCAAGTTCCCCCGGCTTCGTCGTGCCAAAGCGGTTACGGGCGAGCTCATCCTTGTACGCGTCATTGGAGTATTTATCGATTTCGGCGGCGATATCCTTCTGGCGTTGTTCCTTCGCCGCGATGGATGTTTCAAGTCGAGCAATTTCCCCCCGTTGCTGGAAGTAGTTCTTCAACGGGATAGCTATAGCCACGAGAACGATAATCACTGTGAGGATGACAACCACCCAGTGACCGGGCGTAAGCTCCACTCCCGCGCCACGGCGTCGGACACCTCCAGAGGCACTCCCCCCGCCTCTCGTGCCCGCTGTTCTCGCACGTCCCGCCGTTTGGCGCGTTTCATCGACCATTCGGCGAGTGACGGGAACAGAGCGTGAAGGTTTCATCGACAAATCTATCCTCAGGGTGGGAACAACAACTACAACTCCACCATAATAGCCCGCAGCGTCGTTTCGGGGATGCCCCGTGGATGAGAAAAACCGCGCCCCAGGAAAGGGGCGCGGTCGTTCTAAAAAGCCTTAGGCGGGCGTATGAATCCCTGCCTTACTTGTTGTGGCGCGGGAATGCCTCTGCACCGGCGTAGTGCGCTGCAGAGCCCAGCTCCTCCTCAATGCGGAGAAGACGGTTGTACTTGGCGACGCGCTCGGAACGAGCCGGAGCACCGGTCTTGATCTGGCCACAGCCGAGGGCCACAGCGAGATCGGCAATGGTGGTGTCCTCGGTCTCACCGGAACGGTGGCTCATCATGGTGTGGTAGCCAGCGCGGTGAGCCATCTCGACGGCATCGAAAGTCTCGGTGAGGGAACCGATCTGGTTCACCTTCACGAGCAGAGCGTTCGCTGCTTTCTTCTCGATGCCCTCCTTGAGGCGAGCCGGGTTGGTGACGAAGAAGTCGTCGCCGACGATCTGAACCTTGTCGCCGATGGTGGCGGTCAGGGTGGTGTACCCCTCCCAGTCGTCCTCCTGCAGCGGATCCTCGATGGACACTATCGGGTAGTTAGCGATGAGGTCCTCGTAGACCTTGGCCATCTCCTCGGCAGTGTGCTCGCCACCCTCGAAGTGGTACTTGCCGTCCTTGTAGAACTCGGAAGATGCAACGTCGAGAGCCAGGGCGATATCCTTGCCAGGCTCGAAGCCGGCCTTCTTGATGGCCTCAACGATGAGGTCAAGTGCAGCCTTGGTGGAGTCAACGGAGGGAGCGAAGCCCCCCTCGTCGCCGAGGCCGGTGGACAGGCCCTTCTCCTTAATGACGGACTTGAGGGTGTGGTACACCTCGGCGCCGGCGCGCAGTGCCTCACGGAAGGAGTCGAAGCCGATCGGGGCGATCATGAACTCCTGGACGTCCACGCCAGAATCGGCGTGTGCGCCACCGTTAAGGATGTTCATCATCGGAACAGGCAGGATGTTTGCGGTCGGGCCACCGATGTAGCGGTACAGGGGCAGGTCTGCAGACTGGGCAGCAGCGCGAGCAACGGCCATGGACACACCGAGGATGGCGTTGGCACCGAGGTTGGACTTGTTCTCGGAACCGTCGAGCTCGATCATGGCATTGTCGACGAGGCGCTGATCGGTGGCATCGATGCCGACGATGGCATCGGCGATCTTGTCGTCAACGTTAGCGACAGCCTTCTCTACGCCCTTGCCCTGGTAGCGGTCGCCACCGTCGCGAAGCTCGTGAGCCTCGTGAACACCGGTGGATGCGCCGGACGGAACGGCAGCGCGACCAAAGGCGCCATCGGCGAGGACAACATCTACCTCGACGGTCGGGTTACCACGGGAATCCAGAATTTCACGAGCGGTGAGATCCTCAATGTAAGTCATCTGACAGGCCTCCTAGCCTTGAATTCGTTTCGTCGACACTTCCTGCCTTTTAACACTGTGGCGGAAAGTGCGGGTCTTGCTTTGTACCGTATCCCAAAATGCACTTCCACGCTGGTAGCGCGGAGACATTTCGATCTGGATGCGCAATCCGTCCCCTATCCTACCTGACATTTTCAGCCAGAACGGACATAAACAAACATTTTTTCGTGGGATTGCTCACATTCGGGCGGTAAACTCGATGTTTACCGAGGTCACAAAAGCCTGACGACAGACCCAATCGGACGTGGCGACGGAGAAAATTCCTCCCACACACCTAAAAAATGTGAGAAATCGATCCTGTCTTGTACGCCGGTTGCCCCAAAGCGTAGGACGCAGCCGCGTCGCGGACACTCATCACATATTCAGTGGACTGGTTGTAGGATCGGACGGCCTTCGTCCACCCTTCCGGCGTGGAGAGATCGCCACCATTTGCGCAAAGCATGACGGCGGTTGTCAGCGCCGCATCGTCTATCTGCTGTGGATTGGGGACACCATCACCATCGGCATCGCGGGAAAAGCGCCGCCACGTTTCAGGGATAAACTGCAAGGGCCCCACAGCGCGATCGAGCTCGGCATCGCCATCCATTTCGCCATTGTCCGTGTCTTTTACCAAAGCAAAGCCAGAATTACCGTCCAACTGAGGACCAAAAATGGCCGGCTGGACGAATCCGTTCTCGTCGATTGCTGCGCCGTCGAAGATACGGCCGGTGTAGGTTCCGTGACGGGTTTCCACAAAACCGATTCCGGCGAGAGTGTTCCAAGAAAGATGGCAGTCTGGATACGATTCGTTGGCGATAATCTCGGCATTCCCGTATGCGCGGAGCGCGGCCGAGGAGAAGCCAAGGTCCTTGGCCAGCGGATCTGCCCAGAAACCCAACTTATCTGAGGTCCGACCCGGCGCGTTTGTGTCGATCTTCGGCGCCGGTTCTGCAGCGGCAGGTGGCACATCATCGGGAATAGGGAGGCGAGGTTGCAACGGCACGGGCACCCCCATGAGCTGCACCAAAAGCCCCACCCCGATGATCACAGCGATGAGCGCCACCGCGAGTCCACACCCGCATCCTGTCACTGTCCTCACGCTTTTCGCCATAGCCCGAAATTTTACATGTGCCCGCTCCAGGTGCTGTTCCTTCCCACTCAACATAGACAACACTGTCAGGTAATTCCCATCTTAGAAATCCCATGCGTCACTTCAGTACCAGTAGTAACATGAAAGCTGTCCTATATACTATCGTTTTACGAAAGGGCTCACCATGAAAAAGACAATTGCTACGCTGCTCACTGCGGCGGCTGCATGTACTGCGGGAATCATCTCCGCACCTGCCGCAAGTGCCGAGGTCACGCCACAGGAGTGCGACGCTCTGCGCGCCGGCCTTCCACTCATCGTCTCCATCAACCCCCAGACCACGCGCGCCGATTTGCAAGGTCAGCTCGATGCGAAATCAAATCTCCTTACCCAGGGGATTCTCAAAAATGTCGATGGCCTGAAGCTTCTCCAAGCAAAGACCACCACTGATATCAGTGGTAAGGCTCAGGAGTGTGGCATTGTGAAGCCGGATCCGGTGGAGAGCTTTCTCCAGTCCATCGGCTCGAGCCAGCTCGCGCAGTACCTTCCGATGGTGACCTCTCTCAGCTCCTAGTAGAGAAACCCGCCCAACCCGGCTACCCCGAGTCGGCAGGTTAAACCCTGTGTCTCATTCACACGCATGTGATGCTTTCACATGCGTGTGATGCTTTCGTTCGCATGTCATGCTTTCGCTTGCATGCCATGCTTTCGCTTGCATGCCATGCTTTCGCTTACATGGGGGTGATGCAGTCTTCGTGGGTAACCTGGTTTCTGCCTCCGTGATCCCGATGTCCCAATGGGGAAAGAATGATTCCGCTCGCAGCGGATGTCTTCCTTACTCGGCGGGGTGGGCTCGGTCCTGCTAACCGGGGTAGCGGGCTGGCGCACGGCAAAACGTCATCACGCTCGCCTGCGATTCTCTTATCATTTCCCTTCACCCGCTCTTCGGGTGTCCCACCGGATTTCCCCGTGGCGTGTTTTGCGGTGTCCTACTGGTGGAAAAGTGACGTGCGTGACTTACTTACTCGGCTTCTTACTCACTCTTACTTACTCGGCTGCTTAACAGGCCGACTTCTTATTTATTCGGCATCCTTCTCCGAAGCCCGCGCAGTGGCATCTGCGCTTTTCTTTTCTGCGGTGTCCGAAGCTGTACGGTTCCCGCTAACAAACTTCGACGATGTCGATGTGGACGTAGATGTCGTCGTTGTTTTTCCGACGGTTTCCGCAGATGGAACCTCGGGATCCTGGTCTGGTTCCTGCTCTTGTCTTTGTTCCTGCTTTTTGCCGTCCTGCCACAGCTTGTCCTGGAACTCAGTGGTTACGCGACCGGTTGAACCGTCGAAAAGATAGGGTGCACGGGAGTGCATCTTTTCGGTGAACGCGTGGGCCACGTCCCCGAGGTCGAAAGCGCCACGCTCACTGGCGATCTGAGCATGGAAAAGAACCTGCAGGAAGATATCCGACAGCTCCTTTTTGATCTCCTCGTCGCTCGCCCCGGACTCGACCGCCTCAATGAACTCCTCCGTCTCCTCTTTCAGGTAGGGCAAGAGAGACGTGTGCGTCTGTCCAGCCTCCCACTCCCCTCTTTTGCGGGCCTGGGCCATGACCTCAGCAGCATCAGTCACCTCGGGGTACTTGAACTTCGCGGTGGGAACTTGGAACAGCTCATGCCCTGCAGCAAGCCACTTTCGCACCTGCTCAACGGAAAGATCAGTGGTGATGAGGAGCTCCGCTTCCTCATCACGTGCTGTGGGGAACGTATCGCACAGCGCCCAGCGCACACTGATGGGGACCTCCGCAGTGTATGCCACTTTTGTCCCCTCCATCTTGGCCACGGAGAACGGCATAACATCGGGGAACCGAGGATCAAGCAGAAGCACAGCCATGGGACTAGTTTAAACCACCCGCTACTTTTTGCTACTACGTCCACCGCCGACGGAAATAACCTTTTTCTTTTTGTTATCTTTTCCGCTATGGGCGCCCGTCACATCGATCTCTTCTTCATCGCATAGCGCGGCAATGACATCAGCCACCCACTGGACCAGTTCCGTGTCGCGCAGCTCCTTGTCATTCACCCGTCCCGCACCAGACTTTGGCACTTTCACCTGCACTGCCTTAGCTGCTGGCCGGTAGGAGGATCCTGGATACAGGCGCTTGAGGCGCACCTGCTTGGAATCCGGAAGCTCCAGCGGATGCAGCTTCACGCGGGTGCCCTGCAGGGCGATATCCACAATCCCCGCGCGGCGCGCCAGGTGGCGCAGGCGAGTGACGCTGAGCAGCCTGAGAACAGGTTCGGGAAGCGGACCGTAGCGGTCGGACATTTCCTCCATCACGCCACGGAGGTCCTCCTCCGTGCGGCTCGCCGCAAGCTTGCGGTAGATTTCCAGACGCAGACGTTCCGAGGCGATGTAGTCGTCGGGGATATGGGAATCCACCGGGAGGTCCACGCGGATCTCAGCAGACTGCTGGTCGGTCGCGTCGAGAGGCTTGCCATCGGCGAGCGCACGGAACGCCTCCACAGCTTCCTCCACGAGGCGAACGTAGAGGTCGAACCCTACTCCGGCGATATGGCCGGATTGCTCCGCACCGAGGACATTGCCGGCGCCTCGCATCTCAAGATCTTTCATGGCCACGGCCATGCCGGCACCCATATCGTTGTTCTGGGCGATGGTAGTCAACCGCTCGTACGAGGTCTCCGTCAAGACCTGTCCCTTGGGGTAGAGGAAATATGCGTAGGCACGCTCACGGGAGCGACCGACACGACCGCGCAGCTGGTGCAGCTGCGACAGTCCCATGTGGTGCGCATTTTCAACGATGAGCGTGTTGGCGTTGGCGATGTCCAATCCGGTCTCCACGATCGTCGTGCACACGAGCACGTCGAATTCGCGGTCCCAGAAGCCCTGTACCGTTTTTTCCAGCTGCTCCTCGCTCATTTGCCCATGGGCAACGACGATGCGCGCCTCAGGAACGAGCTCGCGCAGCTGGCGGGCACGCTCCTCAATGGACTTGACGCGGTTATGCACATAAAAGACCTGGCCGTCGCGCAGCAGCTCACGCCGAATCGCCGCCGCCACCTGCTTGTCTTCCTGCGCGCCGACGTAGGTAAGCACCGGGCGGCGATCTTGCGGCGGGGTGAGGATCGTCGTCATCTCACGGATCCCGGACATGCTCATTTCCAGCGTGCGGGGAATCGGCGTGGCGGACATGGTGAGCACGTCGACGTGTGCGCGCAGGGCTTTGATGTGCTCCTTGTGCTCGACGCCAAAGCGCTGCTCCTCGTCGACGATGACGAGGCCGAGATCTTTCCACTGCACACCAGTCTGCAGCAAACGGTGGGTACCGATGACGATGTCCACCGAGCCGTCGACAAGCCCCTTGATAATCTCGCGGGCCTGCTTGTCGGGGGTGAAGCGCGACAACTGGCGGATGGTGATGCCAAAGCCATCCATCCGCTCCCTGAACGTCGCCTCGTGCTGCTGCGCGAGAAGCGTCGTGGGCACAAGAACCGCGACCTGCTTGCCGTCCTGAACCGCCTTGAACGCCGCACGGACAGCAACTTCCGTTTTGCCGTATCCCACATCACCGATGATCACGCGGTCCATGGGCACCGGCTGCTCCATGTCGTGCTTCACTGCGTCGATGGCGAGCATCTGGTCCTCGGTTTCGACGTAGGGGAAGTTATCCTCCATCTCCGCCTGCCACGGGGAATCAGGCGCGAACGCATGCCCTGGCGCGGCGCGACGTTTGGCGTACAGATCGACGAGCTCCGCTGCGATCTCCTTGACCGCACTGCGGGCTTTCTTCTTCGTCTTCTTCCAATCGGCGCCCCCCATCTTGGACACCGTCGGCTTCTCCCCGCCCACGTACTTGCTGAGCAGGTCGAGGGAGTCCATGGGGACGTACAGCTGATCGGGAGGGCCACCGCGCCTGCTGGGTGCGTACTCGAGCACGATGTACTCGCGGCGGGAGGTGTCGTCGCCGGTGCGCACCTCACGTTCGGTCATCTTCACAAACCGGCCAATGCCGTGCGTTTCATGCACGACATAGTCGCCAGCGGTCAGCGCCAGTGGGTCCACACGGTTGCGCTTTTTGGCTTTGCGACGCTTCGCCCCGGCGATGTCGCCGACACGGTTACCGGTCACGTCCGTCTCCGTCACCACAACCAGCGGTGTCTCGCTATCCTGTGGGACGAACACTACACCGTTGTGGGAAAAAGCCTGGTAAATGGTGACCGCTCCGGCCTTCGGCTTCATGCCCTCTGTGCCCTGGACATGCGCGATGCCTCGCTCGTGGAGCTTGTCTCCAAACCGGGCACAGTTGGCTTTCTGTGGGGAGATGTAAACCGCAGCGCCTCCGGCTAAGGTGTGTGCGAGAAGCTGCTCCATGAGCTGGGAGATCTTCTTTTCATCTCCGCGTGGCCGTACGAGGTCTCCGAAGCTGAGGGGAAGAGTCTCCGCATCGTCGCTGGCCATCATCCCCGGTGGGGTCAACGTCCACAGCGGGATTTCGTGCTCACGCGCGGTTACCTCAAGGGATTCGAGGGAGCGGTAACTCGAGGGCTCGAGGTCAAGATCCTTGTGGTCGACGGGGCCGTCGCCTCCCATCGCCGCCAATTCCCACCCCGCTTCGAGGAATTCGGTGTCTGTTGCTTTCAGGTCGCCCACGCGGGTCCGGATCCGCTCTGGATCTACAAGCAGGACGTGCGCGCCTTCCGGCAGTTTGTCGACGATTGTTACGAGCGGTGAATCCGTCAGCACCGGGATGAGGGTCTCCATCCCGTCCGCCGATATGCCCTCGGCAACCTTGCCGACGATCTGTGCAAGCGCCTGGTTGCCGCCGTAGGTTCGCGCGAGCGCTTCCGCTCTCTTTTTGATTTCATCCGTGATCGGCAACGCGCGCGCCGGGTAGAGATCAACTTTTTTCAGTTGGCCATCCGAATAGGTGCGCTGATCAGCCACCGCAAAGGTGGTGATCTCGGTTACCTCATCGCCCCAAAATTCCACGCGCACTGGGTTATTGGCGGTTGTGGGGAAAATGTCGATGATGCCGCCACGCACGGCGAACTCACCGCGAGCAGCAACAAGGTCGACGCGGGAGTAGGAGCGAAAGACAAGGGAATCGATTAGCTCTTCAAAGGGGTAGTCCTCCCCCACTGTAACTGTCACCGGATCCCGACCCGTCACCTCGTTTACCAGGGGTTGGGCGAGTCCTCGTGCGGCGGTAACTACCACGTCTAGGGAATCCAGGTGGTGAAGCACTTTCGCCTGCTGGCCGATGATATCCACACCGGGGCTCAAGCGCTCGTGTGGCAGCGTCTCCCATGACGGGTAGTACATGACCTTGTCTCCCATCATGGCTGTAAGCTCCGCAGTGAGGTCTTCTGCCTCCCGGCCACTGGCCGTCACAACAAGCAACGGCACATGCGCCGACAGCGCACCAACAAGCCACGGGCGCACCTCATCAGGCGCGGTGATGTGGAGAGTTTCCTCCCCGAGGTTTTTCACCGCCCCCGCGATCGCCCGATCTTTGCGTGCAACGGACAACACACCGCTCAGCGTCGGCACAGCTACATCTCCCCTTCTCTTATTTGGAAACCACGCCACTATACGCGCGGATGCACCGACTATGCACTATACGGCAGCATCCGGCGCGGAGATGTGGCCTTCCCCGCTCTTGGTGTCCGAGGCCAATAATTTCAGCGACGGAGCAGCCTCCATGTCTTTCAGCCCGTTCCAGCACAGGTTGACGATGTGGGCGGCCACCACTTCCTTCGCTGGCTCCCGCACGTCCAGCCACCACTGGGCCGTCCCCGAAATCATGCCTACCAGTGCCTGCGCGTAAAGGGCGGCAAAAGAAGGATCCAAGTTCGTCCGTTTAAAGGACTCTGCTAGGTAGGCCGACGCACGGTTGGTGACCTCCCCCAACAGGGTGGAAAAACTCTTCTCTTCCTCCAGCGGAACGTCGCGTACAAGAATGCGGAACCCATCTGGGTGTTCTTCCACGTAGGTCAGCAGAGTCAGGGTCACCTTTTCGATGCGGTACCGTGAACTGCCCTCGACCATGGCCTCTTCAGTCAGCTCTTTGAGGTGTGTCACTTCGCGCTTGACTACCTCGGCGTAGAGCTTCTCCTTTGACCCGAAGTGTTCGTAGACCACAGGCTTGCTTACACCGGCCCGGGAGGAGATTTCTTCCATCGATGTCCCGTCGAGCCCCCGCTCAGAAAACAACGACAGCCCAATGCGCAGAAGCTGCTCGCGCCGTTGCTCACCTGTCATCCTCTTTCGTGCCATGCAATAAATCATAGCCGTTCCATTCGCCCCCGTTGCCCTCCCAACGGGCGATGTGCATTCCACGGTTGTCATGTTGTAATGTGTAAAGACGCTGTAGTTCCCCGTGGTGTAATGGCAACACTTCGGTTTTTGGTACCGACATTCTAGGTTCGAGTCCTGGCGGGGAAGCAAGTATCCGGCCCCGCTCACACAGAGCGGGGCCGTTTTTTCACGATCACTAGAAATCGAGGGGGCTTAGGTAGGAAAAGTCGCCCCGACACCGGGTTACGCGCGCACTGCGCAGGCGCGTGCGCTGGCGCGCGAACCAGCAAAACCGCCTAATAAAAACCGATTAATGCCTACCGACTAATGCCTATGGCGCGCGTAGTCAGACTGACCCGTGCGGGCTGCGTCCTTGGAGTTGCCCTGATCGCCGTTACCCATAACTGAATCCGGGAGTTCGCCCGGCTTAGTCACCAAGAACTGCCCCATCATGCCCATGTCCTCGTGATACAGCATGTGGCAGTGGTACATGTAGGGCCACCGCGTTGAGGTGTATTTATTCGTAAAACGAACGGCGACCTTGGCATACGCATTCGGCGGCAAGAGAATAGTGTCTTTCCACCCACGTGTCATAACAAGCGACTTCGTATTCTTCAACGAGAGAATACGGAACTGCGTATCGTGCACGTGCATGTTGTGAAGCCAGTCCGTGTCATAGTTTGAGAACGTCCACACCTCCCAGTGGTCATGGTCAACGGTGAAATCCACCCGTTGCATATCCATGACCTCATCGTTGATGCGGAACCCCTTCAACCCGAACTCACGAGTCGGCGCACCCGACAAGTCAGGTATCTCCTCTGCGCTGGGATTCATGTCCCGTGGCAGGTCACCGGGGACAGGCGCATCCTCAGCCGGGCCCGTAATTGTCAAGAGAGTGAAAGCATCCTTCAGGCCGAAGTCCGGGGTCCCCTCATCATCCGGCACATCCAACTTATCCGGGAACGGGGTCGCCTTCAGCGTCACCTTCTCCCCCGGCTCAAGATCAACAACAACTTCCACGCGCTCGCCGGGGCTCATGGGAATCCGCTCAACCGGCAGGGGGTTATTGAGGTACCCACCCTCTGAAGCAATGACAGTGAACTGCTTCTTCCCGGACAGTTCCAGGTTAAACATGCGCATCGTCGAACCGTCAAGGATGCGGAAGCGAACGCGACGACGAGGCGCGTCAAAGTGCGCGTTGGTAATACCGTTCACCAGGGGCACATCCCCTAGAAGGCCCAAGTCCGGCAAATCGGTCTCGTCGCGGGTGCCATCTTCGTTAAAACGAATATCTGTTAACACCAACGGGATGTCATCCACCCCGTAGTCATGCGGCAACTTTTCCGCTGCGGGGTTGTCATCGTCGATGATGATCATCCCCGCCAACCCCCTATACGCATGCAACCCCGTCACACCGTGCGGGTGCGGGTGGTACCACAAGGTGCTCGCATGGTTTTCAATTTCCCACGAGGGTTCCCACGTTTCCCCCGGCTCGATGGGCAAGTGCGGTCCACCGTCGCACTCGCCGGGCACGATCATGCCGTGCCAGTGGACCGTGGTCATCTCGTCCAAGGAGTTGGTGACCTGCACACCGACCTTGTGTCCGCGGGTGAACCGGAGCGTAGGTCCCAAGAATGTCCCGTTGAAACCCCACGTAGGAGTCTGAACATCCGGGAGAATATTTGTCATTCCGGCTTGCGCCTCGATGGCCGACCATTCCACACCATCACGCATTTCTGTTTGCGCCAATGGGGGGATGGGCAACGGGCGCGGCTCACCACCGTAACCACGCACAGTGGGGGTACACCCCGCCCCCACTAAACCAACCAGAGGGATCGCACTGAGAGTTTTCAGCACCGATCGACGAGAGACCATAGTTTTACCGGCGGCCGAGCTTACGCCCGCACCGCCGCGTCGATCACCCGTATACCTGGGGTTTTTAAATCTTCGTGCCATAACTACTACACAGTCTAAACCTTTTCTTTCACATTAGGGGTACCGCCATGGTGGTGAAGGCACCACCATGGCGATGAAGACTGGGTTCCTCCAAATGTAGGACTATTCCGTGCCCTCTGTAGTCAGGTCGTACAATGGGGTGGATTTTGTTACACACGTGAATGAAAGGCGCACCGTGACACAGACCGCCGTAATCATCCTGGCCGCAGGACAGGGCACTCGTATGAAGTCCGCACGTCCCAAAATGCTGCACGAGGTCGGCGGGCGCAGCATGCTGTCGCATGCCCTCCACGCCGCCAACGGACTACACCCCACCCACCTTGTTACCGTCATCGGGCACGGAAGGGATCAGGTAGAGGCGGCCATCGAAGCCATCGGTATTCCCACAACGACGGTCGTGCAGGAGGAACAAAAGGGCACGGGCGATGCCGTCCGCATCGGGCTGACCGCGATTCCCGATGACTTCTCCGGCACCGTCATCGTCACCACCTCGGACGTTCCGCTGCTTGACACCGACACGCTTACTACTCTTGACGAGGTGCACGCCTCCGGCGCAACGGTCGTCACTACGACCGCCCCCGATCCGCACGGATACGGTCGCATCATCCGGCTTGCCGACGGCAGCGTCGACCGCATCGTTGAGGAAAAAGATGCCACTGACAGTGAACGCCAGATCAACGAGGTGAACTCCGGCGTGTACGCGTTCGATGCCGCATTGCTGAGGGATGCCGTCGAAAAGCTAGACACCAACAACGCGCAAGGAGAGCTGTACCTCACCGATGTTGTTGAGCAGACTGCGGACGCGCACGCCTTCCATCTCGACGACGAGCTCCTCGTCGCCGGTGTTAACGACCGCGTGCAGCTGGCCGCGATGAACAAGGAATTTAACCGCAGGCGCTGCGAACAGGCCATGTGCGACGGAGCCACCCTCATCGACCCAGACACTACCTTCATTGATGCCGATGTCACCATTGGCAAGGATGTCACGATCTACCCGGGAACCCAGCTGCGCGGCACAACGAGTATCGCAGACAACTGTGAGATCGGCCCTGATACCACCCTCACAAACATGACTATCGACGAGGGCGCCTCCGTTGTACGGACCCACGGGTTCGACTCCCACATCGGCCCCGGTGCCACCGTGGGGCCGTTCACCTACATCCGACCTGGCACTGACCTTGGCAAGGATGCCAAGCTCGGCGGGTTCACTGAGGCGAAGAAGGCCACCATCGGGGAGGGCTCCAAGGTGCCACATCTGACCTACATCGGTGACGCAACCGTCGGCAAGTTCTCCAACATCGGCGCCTCCAGCGTCTTCGTGAACTACGACGGCGTCAACAAGCACCACACCACCGTTGGTGACCACGTCCGCACCGGCTCCGACACCATGTTCGTCGCACCGGTCAACGTCGGTGATGGAGCATATTCCGGTGCGGGTACAGTGATCAAGGAAGACGTGCCAGCAGGGGCCCTCGTGGTCTCCGGTGGCAAACAACGCAATATCGAAGGTTGGGTGCAGGCCAAACGACCCGGCACCCCAGCCGCCGAAGCTGCCGCACGTGCCAACGCACGCAAAGCAGAGAACTAACGAGGAAGGCAACCCCCACAACCATGTCCGGTTCCAGCTGGAGAGAAAACAAAAAGGCCCTCATGCTCTTTTCGGGCCGCGGCAACCCCGCACTCGGCGAGGCAGTAGCCAAGGAGCTCGGGATTGAGCTCACGCCAACGACCGCCCGCGACTTCGCCAACGGCGAAATCTTCATCCGCTTCGAAGAATCCGTCCGCGGCTCTGACGCGTTCGTGATCCAGTCGCACACGCAGCCCATGAACAAGAATGTCATGGAGCAGCTCATCATGATCGATGCCCTCAAGCGAGGTTCTGCGAAGCGCATCACCGCGATCGTTCCGTTCTACCCCTACGCCCGCCAGGACAAGAAGCACCGCGGCCGCGAACCCATTTCTGCCCGCCTCATCGCTGACCTCCTCAAGGTTGCAGGCGCCGATCGCATCGTCGCGGTCGACCTCCACACCGACCAGATTCAGGGCTTCTTCGACGGCCCTGTGGATCACATGCACGCCATGCCGATCCTCACGGATTACATCAAGAAGAACTATGACATGGCCGACACCATCGTCGTGTCCCCTGATGCTGGCCGTGTGAAGACCGCCGAAAAGTGGGCTAACACCCTCGGCGATCTCCCCCTCGCTTTCGTTCACAAGACCCGCTCAGTCGATGTCGCTAACCAGGTCGTTGCTAACCGCGTTGTTGGTGACGTTGCAGGTCACACTTGTGTGCTTCTCGACGACATGATTGACACCGGTGGCACCATTGCCGGCGCTGTTGGTGTGCTCAAGGAAGCCGGTGCCAAGGATGTCATCATTGCGTGCACCCACGGTGTGTTCTCCGGCCCCGCCCGCGAGCGCCTCAACGCGTGTGGCGCCCGCGAGATCATCACAACGGATACCCTGCCGCAAAACACGGAGGGGTGGGACAACCTGACGGTTCTCCCGATCGCCCCGTTGTTGGCACGGACCATCCACGAGATCTTCGAAAATGGCTCCGTCACCACGCTGTTTGAAGGCCAGGCCTAACCTAGGCTTGCCTGTAGGGCTTTGCGGGTTTCCCGCAAGGCCCTTTCTTTTTCCACCGGGCAACCACTAAGGTTTTCTTCTCCCCTGCCACCACCACAATGACGTTTCCGAAACAGGTTTCCGAATCAGGTTTCTGAAACAGGTTTCCGAAACAGGTTTCTGAAACAGATTTCTGAAACCTGTGGATAACGGGCGCTTTCAACTAGCGGTTTCCTTCAACTAGCGAATTCCGTTCTTTGTTCTGGTTTAGCTGTATGTTGCTTTTTGAGAGCCCCGATGCTGGGAGAAAATCATTGGTAGTCTGGTGCTATGACAACACGTGATTTTGTAATTATCGGTGGTGGCATCAACGCCCTGGTGGCAGCGGCCAACCTCGCGGAGTCCGGCCGGGATGTGCAAGTGCTGGAGCGCAACGATCAGGTCGGCGGCGCGCTACAGTCCACGGAGATCCTCGGCGAAGGCATCGAGGCGGACCTGTACGCCACGAACCTGAACCTGTTTCTTGCTAACCCCGGCTACGAGAAGTGGAAAGATGAGCTCCGGAAGCTGGGCTTCGAAGCTGCTCACACCACCAAGCCGTATTGCAACGTGTTCCCCGACGGGAAGGCAATTAAGGTCTACGGCGACATCGAGAGGACCCGCTCGGGTCTGCGCGAGCATTCCCCGGAAGATCTTCGTGGATTTGATGAGTTGTACAGCGAGTACAAGATCTTCAATAAGGCCATGTTCCCTCTCTACAGCTCGCCGATGCCCACGGCGGAAACTGTAAGTCTTCTGACTTCGGGAGTGACGAAGGTAGGCTTCAATAAGTTCATGGAAGTCGCCCAGATCGTCCTGAGTTCCACCCGCGAGCTCGGTGACCAGTACTTCCATTCGCAAGAGATGAAGGCTCTCATCTCCACGTGGGGCCTCCACATGGACTACGGTCCGGAGGTATCCGCCGGTGCCATGTTCCCCTTCATGGAAACCTTCGCGGACATGGAAAACGGCATGACGCTGGCTAAGGGCGGCGCCCAGAACCTCATCAAGGCCATGGTTGCACTCATCAAGGAGTTCGGTGGCGTGGTCACCACTGATGCCGAGGTCGTAGAAGTGCTCACCGACGGCCAAAAGGCAACGGGTGTCAAGCTTGCTAATGGCGACATCATTGAGGCTCGCGAAGCGGTCATCGCCGGCACTGGCCCCAATGCCCTTTACAACGAGCTGCTAGGCAAGTCCAGCGCAATCGATCACAACGTGCGCTCAAAGGCCGCCCGCTACCAGTACGGACCCGCGACGATGATGGTTCACCTTGCACTCGACGCGCCCGCACCGTGGGCTGCCGGTGAGGAGATCCAGGACTTCCAATATGTCCACATCGGCCCGTACGTGGATGACATGTCACGCACGTACACGCAGGCAATCCAGGGCATCCTTCCGGACAGCCCCACGCTCATCGTCGGTCAACCGACAGCAACCGATCCGACGCGCGCACCCGAGGGCACACATGTCCTGTGGGTCCAGGTTCGCTGCCTTCCGTTCGAGCCGACCAGCGATGCCAAGGGAGAAATCACCCCAGGCACGTGGGACGAGATGAAGGAGGCCTACGCCGACCGCGTCGTCGACAAGCTGGAAGAGTACGCACCGGGGTTGAAAGACCACATCATCGCCCGCGACGTACGCTCCCCCCTCGATCTACAGCGCCACAACCCGAACCTCGTGCGTGGCGACTCGGTCGGTGGTTCCCACCACATCCGCCAGATGTTCCTGTTCCGCCCGTGGCTTGGTGGCTCGACGTACAAGACTCCGGTGAAGAACCTGTACATGATTGGTGCGGCGACGTGGCCGGGCGGCGGTTTGAACGGCTTGTCCGGGTGGCACCTGTCTGAACATCTGCTCGGAGATTCCATCCAGGATCGAATCTCCGACAAAGTGGTCAACGGCGTCAACCGCGTCAGGGAGTTTGTCCGCCGCTGGTAGTGTGGTAGAATTTCGCTCGTCTCGGCGAGGGCTGCATTGTACAGCCGTTATCGACGCGATGAGCAGAGTATGTAACCTGCGAAGACTCGACGAGAATGTCTTCGCAGGTTTTTTCATTCCTCGCGGAGATGGTACACATCTACGACTTTTAAGGAGACTTTTTCATGGCAAACAAGGCCCTGGATCTTTCCGCCAATCCCCGCAACGAATTTGGTAAGGGTGCCGCCCGCCGCGCACGTCGCGCAGGCCTCGTCCCCGGCGTGATCTACTCCAAGGACACCGAGCCGGTACACTTCACTACCGACCGTCTTGACCTCACCTCTATCGTCCGCAACCACGGCACCAACGCCGTCGTCGATGTTGACATCGAGGGCGAGAAGCACCTCACCCTGATCAAGCACATCGACCAGAACGTTCTCTCCCTCGAGATCGACCACGTTGACCTCCTCGCCATTAAGCGTGGCGAGAAGGTTGAGGTCGAGGTTCCGGTTGTCTACGAGGGCGAGCCTGCACCTGGCGCACTCGTATTCCAGGAGGTCGATACCCTCCGTATCGAGTCCGACGTGCTGTCCATTCCGGATGAGCTCACTGTTTCCGTCGAGGGCCTGGAGATCGGTTCCCAGATCACCGCCGCCGACATCGTGCTCGAGGATGGCGCTACGCTTGTTGACGAGGACGACCTCCTCATCATCAATATCGTTGAGCCGCAGGAAGAGGAGCCGGAAGAGGAAGAGGCTGCTGCCGAGGGCGAAGCTGTTGCCGAGGGCGAAGCTGCTGCCGAGGCTCCTGCCGAGGGCGAAGAGTAATTCTTCTCTCTTTTCGCAAAACCGGGCACCCACACGGTGCCCGGTTTTTGGGTTTATGTAGCGAAATGTGCCGCAGAGGCACAAAAAGGGTTTAAGCGAATAAACGGGCCGGGGACCACAGTGAGTGTCCCCGGCCCGCAGTGTCTATAACGTGTTAGAGGCTACAGATTACTTCTCGTAGTGTTTGAGGTTGACCTGAGGAGTAGGTGCCAGCGTGTGCGTTGCGGGGTTCTCCACATCGGGGCGGCGCATGTCTACCTGCGAATCCTCATCCGTTGCCTTGTACGGAATCTTGCCGGTCAGTACGTCGTGGACGCGATCCATATCGACGGTTCCAGTCCACTTGCCAACGAGAATGGTGGCAACCGCGTTACCGGAGAAGTTGGTCAGAGCTCGAGCCTCACCCATGAACTTGTCGATGCCAAGTAGCACAGGAACACCGGACAAGAGCTGCGGAGAGTGCGACTGAAGTCCTGCTGAAAGGACAGCGATGCCGGCGCCTGCCACACCAGCGGCGCCCTTAGAAGCGATGATCATAAAAACCAACAAACCAATCTGATCTCCGAGAGCCATGGGAGTGTGCATAGCATCGGCAATGAAGATAGCACTCATCGTGAGGTAGATGGCTGTGCCGTCGAGGTTGAAGGAATAACCAGTAGGTACAACGATGCCGACGGTGGCTCGATCAACTCCGGCGTGCTCCATCTTGCGCATGAGATTCGGAAGCGCAGACTCAGACGATGCTGTCGCCACGATGAGTAGGTACTCGCGGGCAAGGTACTTTGCCAGCCGGAAAATGTTCTGTCGCGTGAAGGCATACAACACTGTGCCGAGCACGCCGAAGATGAACAGGAAACACGTGAGGTAGAAGGCAAACATCAAGATCGCGAGCTGGCCCACGGCTTTGAGGCCAGTCGAGCCGACAACACCGGCCATAGCACCGAACGCGCCGACGGGAGCGAGCCACAGGATCATGGTCAAGAGCTTGAACACAACTTTCTGCAGATGCCCGACGAAGTTCAAAATGGGTTGTCCAGCCTGCCCCATCGACTGCACGGCGAACCCGAACATAAGCGCGATGAACAGCACCTGCAGCACGGACCCAGAAGTGAATGCCGAGAACATCGTGTCGGGGATAATATCGGAGATCATTCCCCACAGCCCACTGCTAGACTCCCCGGATGCTGCCTTTTCTTCAGCAGCTCTGATTGCTTCCTCACTCGGCTCGATCTTCATTCCGGACCCGGGCTCGATGATATTGCCCACAACAAGCCCAACTGCGAGAGCGAAAGTGGACATTGTGATGAAGTAGATGAGGGCAAGGCCACCGGCTTTGCCGACACTAGCTGCTGCACGCACCGAACCGATCCCCAGCACGATGGTGCAGAAGATGATCGGCGGAATGATCATTGTGATGAGCTTGATAAACAGCGTTCCGAGTGGCTTGAAGCCAGTCGCAATATCAGGGGCAATGAGGCCCAGAGCGATGCCTCCGACGACAGCCACGATAACGCCGATGTACAGCCAATGGGTTCGATCCTTCGGTGCCTCTTTTTCCTTCGGAATCTGCGGTGAGTCGGAGACGTAGTCCTCGATATCCACCTTGTGCGAATCCGCTTGCGATACCTGTGTCATCGCATTCCTTCCTATTCTTCGTGTTCGTTAATTGTAAGCACGATCACACAGCAAAGTACATGAATTTACCTTTGGTTAACCCCGCTTTCACACCACCCATTCCGATGATCATCTACGTCTCAGAGGTGATTCTGTCCGCAGGCTGCGATGCGGGTAGCCTTATGTCCCATGAATCAATCCATCCTGTCCGAGGCATCCCGTCGCCGCACGTTCGCCGTCATTGCGCACCCTGACGCTGGTAAGTCCACGCTTACCGAGGCTCTCGCGCTCCACGCCCACGTCATCGCCGAGGCCGGTGCCGTCCACGGCAAGGCCGGCCGCAAGGCGACGGTGAGCGACTGGATGGAGATGGAGAAAGATCGTGGTATCTCCATCGCCTCCTCCGCCCTGCAGTTTGAGTACAAGCCGGAGGGGTACGAGGGCGAGCCCTACATGATTAATCTCGTGGACACACCGGGCCACGCAGATTTCTCCGAGGACACTTACCGTGTTCTAACTGCGGTTGATGCTGCAGTTATGCTCATCGACGGCGCGAAGGGACTCGAGCCCCAGACACTCAAGCTCTTCCGCGTGTGTAAGGCCCGCGGTTTGCCGATTATTACTGTCGTCAACAAGTGGGACCGCCCAGGCAAGCAGCCGCTCGAGCTTGTCGACGAAATTGTCGAGGAAATCGGGCTCCAACCGACGCCGCTGTTTTGGCCCGTTGGCGAGGCCGGCGACTTCAAGGGATTGGCGCGCCTGTCTCTCGACGGCGAACCCGAGGAATACATTCACTTTCTGCGCACAGCTGGTGGTTCAACGATCGCTCCCGAGGAGCACTACTCCCCCAACGAGGCGGCCGAGAAGGAACCAGTGGACTGGTCGCGTGCCGTCGAGGAAGCAGAGCTTTTGGCCATGGACGGTGCTATCCACGACGAAGAGCTATTCCTTGACTGCACCACGTCTCCAATGATCTTCGCCTCGGCGATGCTGAACTTTGGTGTCCACCAGATCCTTGACGCTCTGTGCTCATTGGCACCGCGCCCCCACCCCCGCGATTCCGATCCGCAAGCAATCGAGGAATCAACGACGGCGATGGACGAGACCCGCGAGGTGGACGATGCCTTCTCAGGCGTCGTATTCAAGGTGCAGGCGGGCATGGATAAGAAACACCGCGACACTCTTGCGTTCATGCGCGTTGTATCCGGCGAATTCGAACGTGGCATGCAGGTCACCCACGCACAGTCCGGCCGGAGCTTTTCCACCAAGTACGCATTGACGGTGTTCGGCCGTTCCCGTGAGACGGTGGAATCCGCCTTCCCCGGCGATATCGTCGGTCTGGTCAACGCGGGTTCGCTTGCCCCGGGCGACACAATTTACGCGGGTAAAAAGGTCCAATTCCCGCCTATGCCCCAGTTCGCTCCAGAGCATTTCTGCACGCTCCGAGCCAAGTCCCTTGGCAAGTACAAGCAGTTCCGCAAGGGCTTGGAGCAGCTCGATTCCGAAGGGGTCGTGCAGATTCTCAAAAACGATGCCCGTGGCGATGCCAACCCAGTGATGGCCGCCGTCGGGCCCATGCAGTTCGAGGTCATGCAGGCGCGCATGGAAAATGAATACAACGTGGAGACCGTCACCGAGCCGGTCCCGTATTCCGTCGCTCGTAAGACCACGCCGGAAACGGCAGAGGAGCTACGTAAACAGCGCGGTGTAGAGATCTTCACTCGCACGGACGGGGAGCTCATAGCTTTGTTCGGCGATAAGTGGAGGCTCCAATTTATTGAAAAGGAGCACCCTGAGTTTGAACTGGAAACATTGGTAGCGGATTAGAGTACTGAAACAGGCTGCTTCTATAATTAACCCCGCCACCTCGGGCAATGGTCCCTGGTTTACGAATTCATTTTTCAAGGCTAGACTAGCTTATTGCTATGAACGGTTTGAGAGAGACGAAGAAGGCGGCTACCAAAGAGCTTATCGCCGAATGTGCGGTAAGGATTGCTCTTGTCGACGGCATTGATAAGCTCACCGTGGCACGCGTGACGGCGGCTGCGGACGTTTCCCCACGGACATTCCATAACTACTTTCCGTCACGCGATTCAGCGTTACGGTGGTATCTGGAAAGCCACCTCACTGCGCTGAAGAAGAAGCTCATTGAGCACATCAAGCAAGAGGAATCCATTATCAACGCGGTGGAGGCCATCGTCCTCGAAGGTCTGGAAGAGGATCTCAACTCCCCTAGTTCCCTCCTGTCGCTCTACCACCTCGGGCAGATTCTGGAAACTATCGACTACGGGACGACGACCAAAGTCTGGTCTACTGTTCTGGCCGATGGTCTCAACCAGCTGACCCCGCTTACCGATCTCTCCGAATTCGAGTGCTATACCATCCTGAGCATCGCCGCCGAGGCAGGGCTCAAGGCCACCGGGTACCAGTATCCCAACCTGTCTAAACGGGCCGTTATCAAGAATGTGCGCTGGACCTTTGATCTTCTGCGCAATGGTGTAAATCCCACGTACGGGCTTTCCCACCCCTAAGACTCGTTCTTGTTCGATACTATTAAACGGGTGAGCACCTTTGTACCGAACGAAGACAACAAACCGGAACCAGTGGCACAGGTAAGCGTCGACAAGCAATTACCCCTACCCACCAGCCTCGATGAGGTCATCGCAGACGGGGTCATCACACGCGCGGGGAGGAAAATCCCCGCCGACCATGTCGTAGGGGTCCAGCTCAGCCCCGACGAACGGCTCCTGCGCGTCACCACCAATCATGGCAGCACCGACTACGACGCACTTCCCCTCGCCACCATCAGCGGCGACGATATGCAGTGGATCTGCCCACAGGTAGCAGAGCGGGGCCTCGGTATACCGGAACTCACCACGACGGAGCTGCAACCCGTCAACGACGCACTATTCACCGCCGCCTGCGCGCTATTCGACGCCGGCCCCATCGTCATCGTGCCACGCGTTGCCACCCCCGAATCCCGTGGCGTATGGAAGCCCCTCGGCAAAGCCCTCGACAAATGGACAACCGACGAGGCCCAAACAGACACCGACGCCATCGTGGTCCTCGCAAACGGCATCCCCTCCTCCGCCCGCGACGCAATCCTCGCCGCCGGCACATACCTCATGAACAACCCCGCTCATGCCACCCGCGCACTCGCAACCTACCTGCACCGCAACCCGACGCAGCTGCAGGTTCACGTCCACCCCGCAGGTCATATCGTCGGCGTGGGCGACGACAACCTCGATGCGATGATCGCCACGACGAAAAAACCCAGCGACAACGCCCAACAGCGTCTCATGCAGGCAATGGGGAACACCCCGCCACTATTGTCTCCTGACTTCGCGCACGTTTCCTTTTCGCACAATCGGCAGGCACGCTGTCTACCCGTCGCCACGGTGGCGGCAGGGACGTGGACGTGGGCGTGGGCGGACCCGAATGTGCCACGATCGGCGGCTGGGAAACTCCGGAGCTTTGGCTACGACAAGGGGCTCGTTCCTTTCACTGCTGCCTCCATGCCCAAGAAGACCGCCGATGACCTTCACCTGATGGAGGTCACAAAATATGTGTTCGGCCTGCTAGGCCACGCGTGGATTCCGCTCGACTCGGACAGGTCTTGCCTTGTCCTCTTCGACCCGCAGGAAGCCGGGTTGTAGTCCTCTGAAGAGGAAGAACAAGCAGGAGCAATAAAAATACCCGCGCAGTTCACTCAGTGTGAACCGCGCGGATGAAAACTATGTAGGTTTACTGCACAACGCTTGCGGGGATCTGCCCCTTGCTCATCTGCCGGTAGACGAGGGCACGAGCAATCATGATCGGTGCCACAATGAAGCCAGCGAGAATGAAGAGGGAGAACACGGACACAACGAAGGTGACAAGAGCTGCGAGGATCTCAAAGAGGATCACGGCGCTGTAGTTCTTTAGACCATCATTGAAGCCCTGCGAGATCGCACCGCCGATACCTGCGCGGTGGTCGGCTGCGTAGAACACCCAGTACGAAAGCAGTGGCCGCAGCAGAAGGCCCAGGAGGAAAGCGATCACGCCGGAGAAAATGATCCCGCCCCACGGAAGGGACTCTAGGATGGTCATCATTGCCTCTGTAGCTGCGTTGGTATCTGTTGTGTTTTGCGCCGCCTCCACAAGCGCCGGATCCAGGTTTCGTACCGCCGCGACAAAATTTCGTGCCCCGGGCAACAGGAAGAACACGCCTACGGTAACGAACCCGTTGACGAGGCTCGACGCCAACGAAACTACGATGATCGGCAGCCAATTGACATCCTTGAAGAATTCGCCGAAGGAAACCTTCGGTGCGTTTACGTTCTTCAGCGCGCCAGTCAGCATGACGCAAGAAACGAACAAGCTAACGATCATTGAGACGGACAGTCCAATGGTGGTACCACCCGTTCGCTGAAGAATGAAATTGAAACCGCCGGAGAACGCCCCCGCCACGATGATGATGCCAAGCCACGGCAAAATGTTCTTGAAGAAACGGGAGAAGCCGAAGCCTAGTGCGCCGACCGGGGACACTGTTCCATTAGATTGGACGAGTTCCTCGCCCGGCTCCGTGTACGTAAATGGCTGATATTCGCCCGCGCCACCGCTCGTTTCCGAGCCGGGGTACGCGGGGAACGCACCGGTGCCGGCTGCTCCACGGTCGTCCGGCGTGTCAAAGCCTTCAGGGGTGTGATCGTACGGGGATTGGCCGTACGAATCTGACGGCCTTCCCGGGAACTCGTTTTCTGCCATAGGCTTCTCACTCCTTTTCATGCTTTTCTAGCATGTCGATTATTTTTCATATGCGTTCATCCACGTTCATACGCGGTGCCCCAGTCTACATGTCTAAAATCCGCACGTCATGGGCAGAGTGCGAAAATGATGTAATCGTTATCAAACTTCTACCTGGCATCCAGCTGGCCGAAACCATAGCGAAACATTGCGTACCGCTGGAGGGGAGATACCCGCTGCAGTTCACGGCTACCTCCACTTCGTTCGTCTCGCTGGGATCCCCATCGCTCGGGGAGATCTTTCACGCGCAGATTGAAGATTGTTGTTCTCCAATCCGGGCACGGGGCGTTCTCGGGCACAGCTGGGCGGTAAGGGACGGACCGCCCGTCGAAAGGCATGCCACGGGCCCCAGGGAAACCAGGACTTTGCGTTCCGTCTCCCCTCGTAATCCGTCTGCCCCCGCAAACTACCTCTCCCCCGCAAACTGTATCCCCCGTGATCCGGTTATCTCGTTATCTGGAACTCCACTGTCTAGGATCCCCTGGTGTTGGGGATCCCAGGTTCGCAGGCGCACTGCCTACGGATGTTTAGCTTTCCCAGAGCTACGCCTGGATACCAAGCGCCCCCCTGTAGGGGGTGGGGTCAACGGTATCGGTGGCCGACGGGTCAAAGTGCGGATCGCGATCCTTGTCCACGAGGACAGCGCGCACGCCTTCGAGGAAGTTCGGCTCACGGCGAAGGAGGGCACCCACGGCGAACTCATTGTCGAGTGCCTCCCGGATATCGCGGGCGCTCCTGTTCGCGGTGTATAGCTCAGCGGTGGCGACAAGCGAGGCGGGGTTGGCATTGGACTGAAGATCACGAACGAAATCGACAAACTCGGTGTCGGCATGCGCGTCCAATGCCGCGTCGATGTCCGCCCACGTGTCCCCTGCGAAACACTCCTCGATCGCTGAAATCATCCCTGCCACGCGAGACGTACCGGCGGCATCATTGTCCACGTAGCGTTCCCGCGCCTCATCAAGCGACTCAGAGATCACCATCTCCGCGAAGCTGTCCAGGTCTTCCGAGCGCACGAAATCCGTGGCAAGGCCGCTCCAAAGGCAATCGGCAGGAGTCATGCGGTAGCCTGTAAGGCCGATAAAAGCAGCCAACGCGGAGCTCGGCCCGTACTCCCCTGCCATCCGCTGCGTCATATACGTCACTCCGGTGTCAGGGGCGAATCCGATGGCCATCTCTGGCATGCTCATCCAGCCTTTTTCGGTGATGACCCGGTGGGAGCCGTGGACGGAAATTCCCAGGCCACCGCCCATGCAGATGCCGTCGATGAGCGCGACAATTGGCTTCGCGTAATGGGCGATGAGTTCGTTCATGTCATACTCACGTGCAAGGCCGTAATCGCCAAAATCGTGGTCCCCGTTGACGGCATGTTCACGGAAAAGCTTCATATCCCCGCCCGCGCAAAACGCCTTTGGGTTGGTGGATCTAATGATGATGCGGTGGACTCGATCATCCGAAGCCCACTTCTCCAGGGCCTCGTCGATGGCACCAAACATGTCCACGTTAAGGGAGTTGAGGGCACGGGGCCGATCCAGCTCAATGATGCCTGTCGTATGCAGGGTGGAAGTCTTCACGTACTCGGTGGCAAATGCGGAGTCAGTCATACATCAAGTGTGGCATAAAAAATCCGGCTGCAACGAAATCGTTGCAGCCGGTGTGCGTGCGTTCGCTACTTGACCTGGAATTCGGCCATCTCATCCCACTCGGTCTTGCCAGGGATGAGGGTGTTTATGATGGTCGGGGTCTCTACCAAGTACTGCGGGATGTCGTCGCAGGCCTTGACAAAGTGGTCGGACTTGACGTGTGCTTCGGCAGCGTCGTCCTTGAATCCCTCAACGAGGATGTAGACATCGTCCTCATCGGTGGAGCGGAACCACTCGAAGAACAAGTTGCCGTCTTCGGCGAGGGTGGCGTTGGTGAAATCCGCGACGAGCTCGCGGAAGTTGTCCTTGTATTCCGGCTTAACCTTGTATCTCACGTTGATCAAAATCATGTTGACCAGCGTAATGATTTTTCTGAAAACGCGCTATTCACTACTCGCTACTACTCGTTTTCGCACACTCACTCTCGTTTCTCACCCACGGTACTCACTCTCATTTCTCACCCGCAGTACTCACCCACGCTGCTCAGCCGATCTGCTCGCCGATCTCCAGCCATTCCTCTTCCAGCTCGTCCTTCTCCGCCACCACACTGTTGCGCTTTTCCGCAAGCTCGATAACAGTGTCGGTATCAGCGGCGGCGCTGGCCTCAGCGAGCTTCGCATCGATATCACTGAGCTGGGAATCCAGCTTGGAGATCTTTCGCTCCAGCGCACTCAACTTCTTGGAAAGAGCGTGGAATGTGGCACCGCTGGGCTTTTGTTCCTTCTCCGTAGACTGTGCCGGCGTGGACCCCTTCGCGGACTGTTCCTTGCGCCTGGCCAGGTACTCGTCGATGCCACCGGGCAGGTTGGTCAGTGTGCCGTCGCCGAAGAGCGCCCACGTGGAATCGGCGACGCGTTCGATCAGGTACCGGTCGTGAGAGACAACAACGAGGGTTCCCGCCCACGAATCGAGGATGTCCTCGAGTTCCTGCAGCGTGTCGATGTCCAGGTCATTGGTGGGCTCGTCGAGGATGAGCATGTTCGGCTCACTCATGAGGACGCGGGTGAGCTGCAGTCGGCGGCGCTCACCACCGGAAAGATCCCGGACGGGAGTGCGTTGCCGCTTGGGGCTGAATCCCAAACGTTCGGCGAGCTGTGAGGCAGAAATTTCCTTGTCGCCGACGGTGATGTAGTTTTTCACGTCGGCGATGGAGTCGATGACCCGCTGGTTCTCATCGAGGTCATCGAGTTCCTGGCGCAGCCAACCGATATGCGTTGTCTTGCCCTCAATACGCCGCCCCTTATCCAGAGGTCGTTCTCCTGCCAGGGCCTTGAGGAGCGTCGTCTTGCCGCTGCCGTTGACACCGACGAGACTGATGCGCTCGCCGGGCGCGAGGCGCCAGGTGAGCTTCTCCACCAGTGGCCGGCCGTCGGGGGTTGAGATGGTGGCATCCTCGAGTTCCACCACGACCTTGCCCTGTCGGCGTTTGGCAAAGCTCAAAAGCTCCACGGTATCGCGGGGCGGCGGCACGTTCTTGATCAGTGCCTCTGCTGCCTCAATGCGGTAGCGGGGTTTGGAGGTGCGGGCGGGGGCACCACGGCGCAGCCAAGCGAGTTCCTTGCGGGCCAAGTTCTGGCGACGCTGCTCGTTGGCATCTGCTTGGCGGGCGCGTTCGGCGCGGGCAAAAGTCCAATCGTTATAGCCGCCCTCGTACACGTCGACGGTGCCGTCGTGGACCTCCCACGTGTAGTTGGCAACGGTATCGAGGAACCAACGATCGTGGGTGACGACCACGACCGCCATGTCGGTAGACAGGAGGTAGCTAGCGAGCCACTCCACTCCCTCCACGTCGAGGTGGTTGGTGGGCTCGTCGAGGATGATGATGTCGAGGTCACGCACAAGTGCGGCGGCAAGCGACGTGCGGCGCTTCTCACCACCAGAAAGGTCACTGACGCGCGTGTCCAGGCCGAGCTCGGTGATGCCGAGACCGGAGAGGACATTTCGCACGCGCGGGTTTGAGGCCCATTCGTGGGTTTGCAGGCCGAGAGGGCCGATGACGTTGTCCGCGATCGAGGCTTCCTCGTCCAGATCGGGTGCCTGGGTGACGACCGCCAGGCGCAGGTCCTGCATGTGGCTGACGCGCCCGGAATCCGGCTCAAGACGGCCGGACAGGACGTTGATTAGGGTGGATTTGCCGCCACCGTTGAGCCCGACGATGCCGACGCGATCACCGGAGTTAACCCCCAAGGAGACATTGTCTAGCAATGTTTTCAACCCGAAGGACTGCGAGACTTTCTCCAGGTTTATGAGGTTAACCACGGTTGTCCTTTCTGTAGCTTGTCTGTAGCTTGTCGACGGCCCCGGGTGCGGTTGTCGTCGTCGTTACGGTGTGTCGGCAGGTTCCACTTGTTTCTAGTGCCCGCGCGACTGCGCTCGCTTGCTGCTCATCTGCACAGAGGAACGCGCAGGTGGGGCCGGAACCGCTGACAATCCCGCGTAGGGCGCCAGCGTCCTCGCCCGCGAACAGCGTGCGTGCAAGCTCTGGCCGCAGCGACAGTGCGGCATCCTGCAAACGGTTGAAAAGCAACGGCGCGAGATCGCTAGCTGAGGCTCCTGCTTTCAGGGCATGAACGAGGGGCTGGACGCTGTGGGGATGACCCCACGCACCGGCGCGATCGTGCTCTGTGAACACGGCCGGAGTAGAAAGGCCCTGGCCTTGGGTTGCGAAAACCCACCACAGGATACCGGTAAACGGGACTGGCGTGAGGATTTCGCCGCGCCCGGAACCGAGCGCTGTCCCGCCGTGGAGCACAAAATTAATGTCTGAGCCAAGGCGTGCGGCGATGGTGTCCAGCTCATCGATACCCAGAGGATGCTCGCGAAGAGCATTGCACGCAACGAGGGCTGCTGCGGCATCGGCAGACCCACCTGCCATGCCACCGGCTGTGGGAATCGCCTTGACGATGTGCAGATGGACAGGAGTGCTGGGAAGCACATTCTCAGCCACTTTCCAGACGAGGTTCGAGCTGTCCGTGGGCACGCAGTCGGCATCGAGGCCGGACACGGTGATCCGCATCTCTTCGGCCCGCGTCACAGTGACTGACTCTTGTAGGGCCGTAGCCTGGAAGACCGTCGTTAGCTCGTGGTACCCGTCTGGTCGGGGCGCTGCTGTCTCCAGGAAGAGGTTAACTTTGCCGGGTGCTGTGGCCGTCGCTGTCTCTAGCACGCTGCCTCCTTGGCAATGCGAACGAATTCGTCGACACCGAGTTTTTCCCCGCGCTGTCGTGGGTCGATGCCCGCAGCCGTCAGAATCGCCTCAGCGCGGTCCGCGCCGCCGAAAAAGCTGCCGAGGGCCGCGCGGAGAGTCTTGCGGCGCTGGGCGAAGGCGGCGTCGACAAGCGGAAAGAGCACCTCGGGCGACACGCCCCACGGGTTGGACTCGAAGCAGTCGATGCGGACGAGTCCGGAGGAGACGTTCGGCGCCGGCCAAAAGACGTGTTTGCCCACTGTGCCGGCTTTCTTTACCTCGCCGAAGTAGCTGGCCTTGACGCTAGGCACGCCGTAGATTTTTGTTCCGGGGCTGGCAGACAGCCGATCAGCGACCTCTTCCTGCACCATCACAAGTACGCGACGAATGCTCGGCACCGTGCGCAGGAGGTGCAGGAGCACGGGCACGGCGACGTTATAGGGAAGGTTGGCGACAATGGCTGTGGGCTCCGCCTCTCCGAAGGCTTCCCTAGTGACGGCGAGCGCATCCGCGTTCACCACTGACAGTCGCTCGGCGCACCCCGGCGCGTGATCGGCGACGGTCTTGGGGAGCTGTTCGGCTAGGCGCCGGTCGATTTCCACCGCAGTGACAGCGGAAACCTCTCCGACAAGGCCAAGGGTGAGCGAACCGAGCCCTGGCCCCACCTCGATGACGCGGTCATCTGGTTCGAGGCCTGCTGCAGCAACAATCATCCGCACAGTGTTGGGATCGTGCAGGAAGTTCTGCCCCAGTTTCTTTGTGGGGACGATGTCCAACTGCGCGGCGAGCGCGCGGATCTCGGCGGGACCTAGGAGGCGAGGTGAATCGTTCATATCGCTACACATGGTAGCCCCGTCTGGTGCGACTAGCGAATACCAAGGGATGCGGTGCACGCGGGCCAGGCACCCCAGCCTTGTGCCGCCTGTACCTTCTGAGCGATAGCAATCTGCTGGTCACGGGTGGCGAGGTTTGCTGTGGGGGCGTACTCGCCGCCGCCGTAGGCGCTCCACGTGCCGACATTAAACTGCAAACCGCCGTAGTAGCCGTTGCCTGTGCTAATCGCCCAGTTTCCACCGGATTCGCACTGTGCGATGGAATCCCATACTGAGCCGGCAGCAACGGATGCAGCTGCCGGGGCCTTCTTCGTGCCACGGGCTATGACGGCGCCGGTCGACGGCGCGGTGACGGTTTCCTGCAACACCTCATTGGAAACTTCCTGGCCGTTGACGAAAACGATCTTCCTCGTCACGGTCTTACGGCCGGGCTCTGCGGGAGAAACTTCCGTCTCCTCGCCCTCGGGGGACTCCGGGTCTTCGGTGTAGGTAGGTTCTGCGGTGTACTCCTCATCAGAGATGACGTTGCTAGTACGCACGCGATCAACCTTGATCGAGGATACGTCCTTCAGTGGTGTGTCCACGGAGGGTGTAACAACGTCTTCGGCACCGAGGGAAATGCCGCGCTTTTCGAGTACGTCACCAACAGTCTCGGCGGCGATGGAATCGTACACAACCCTGCCCGCGTCATCGACAGACACGATCTTCGGGTTGGTCACCTTGACGGTGAAGCCACCGGCGGGAATGACCTGCTCAGGGCTGGAGGAAATCTTGGCGGCCTTCGTGATGCTCGCCTTCTCACCGTCGTTGAAGTGCTGGAGAAGCTCGCTCACGGTGAGCGCGTTGGAGGTGACCTCGTGCTGCACGCCGTCGACAACGAGGGCGACCGGTTTGGCCGAGCGGACGGTGATATGGGTGCCGTCGACAAGCTTATCGGCGGGCGAAGGAGAAACAAGGTCGGAGTCCTTCGCTTCGAAGCCGACTGACTGAAGGGCATCGCCAACCGAGGCAGACATCGTCGAAAGTTCGGTGGATTGACCATCGATATCGAGGGTTATAGTCTTCGTGTTCCCTACGGCAAACACGCCACCGGCAACGACAGTAGCCAGAACACCACCGGCCGCAATCTTTACCGGGCGCGCATAGGTGGATTCGTTCAAGCGTCGCCTGACGCGACTATGGCGGGAGCTTTTAGAGGTGTACAGCGAAGAACCGTTGCCCTCGTGCGAAGTCATTGAACAGCCTTTCTCACCGGCGTGCTGTGCGGTACCGCGTGCGAACTCTCCGCAACGGCACCACGAAACGTCAGTGCGACGATAGTAACGAACGTGACAGTAACGATAGTAATGAATGTAACGATAAGGTAACAATGGCGGTTTTGTCCAGTAACATTTACCACTGTTACTAGTGTGGTAAATGTTGCTTCTTGGAGAGTCCAAAGATGGCATCGAAGGTGCGGGAGACGTGCGTTGCGAGTTCCTCGGGCTCCTCTCCACGCACCTCCGCAACACGCGCAAAGGTATGGCCGATGAGCGAGGGCTCATTCTTCCCGCCACGGAAGGGTTCCGGCGTCATATACGGGGCATCCGTCTCAATGAGAATCTGACCGGCAGGAGCGATCCGGGCTGCTTCGCGCAGCTCCTCGTTGCGTTTGAATGTCACGTTACCTGCGAAGCTGAGGATGTATCCGCGGCTAAGCGCTTCCTCCGCTACCGCCAGTGGGGAGGAAAAACAGTGGAGTTGCACGTAACGAGGTTTCGGCGCATCGGCAAGGATTCGCAGGAGGTCGGTATCCCCCTCACGGTTGTGAATCATCAGCGTCTTGCCTGATTCGACTGCAAGGTCGATATGGAAGCGCAACGCCTCTTCTTGCTGCTCTTTGCTTGCTGTGGTGTCCGGCTCGTGTTCCAGCCAGTAGTAATCCAAGCCGGTCTCTCCCACTGCGACACACTGCGGGTGCGCGACGAGTTCCCGAAGACGTTGGCGCGTGTTCTGGTCAAGCTCGTTTGCCTTTGTCGGATGGATCGCGCAGGCGGCGTACACCGCCGGATCCCATGTCGCTTGCTCGACCACGGCCTCGCTTTCTGCGAGGTCATCACCGACAGTAACGAGCTTTTCCACCCCGGCGTCCTGCGCGCGACGTACGAACTGTCGCACCGCCTCGGCATCGCGGGCGCCACACGACCAGAGGTGGGTGTGCGCGTCGCTGATTCCGGCGATGGGGTCGTGGGGCACGGGAAAGGGACGGGGCTTCTTTCGAGACATGCCTACACACTCTAGTCACACCGGCTTTCCGACGTGTTCTCCCTCCCGCGTCTTTCTCCCGCGTCTTTCTCCCGCTTCCCCCTCCTCAACTCCCCTCGCTCGCACGTGCCGTGAACACGCACCTGGGAAATGCACCCGAAAACTAGCCTGCGGATGCTAGCCTGCGGATACGTACGAAGCCATGTGTGGGAAACTAATGACAATGCTTATTCGCCTCGCGCTAGCTTCAGACGCACCCGCCCTCGCCCGCATCCGAAATTGGGCAGCCGAGGAATCGACGGCGCTTTTCGACAACACCCCGGTCACCGTCGCCAACCGCACACGGTGGCTTGCCGAGGAACCTGTGGTTTTCGTTGCCGATGTCGACGGCGAAGTCATTGGCTACGCCTCATATGGGCCGTTTCGCGTGCTCACCGGTTACCGCCACACGGTAGAGAACTCGGTTTACGTCCTTCCCGGAAACCAAGGAGCAGGCATCGGAACCGGATTACTTCAGACTCTCATCGCACACGCAGAGGCCAATCCTGATGTGCACCGCATGGTGGTATGGATCGAATCGACAAACGAAGCCTCCCTCGCCCTCCACCGCAGGCACGGTTTTGAGGAGAAAGGGAGGCTCACAGAGGTTGGCTACAAATGTGGACGCTGGCTTGATGTCACAATCCTCGAAAGGGCCTGCTAGCCGCGCTAACCCCAGAATGCGACCGAACAGAGCCACGCACGCGGCTGAACAAAACCGCGCACGTGGCTGAACAAAACTGCGCACGTGGCTGAACAAAACTGCGCACGCGGGTGGCCTAAGCGTCTAGACCAACGAGCCGGGGACCAGCGTGGGGCGGGCTCTAGTTCACAGGTGCCCACTCGGGGCCGGTTTCACCGAGCTTGGCATCTAGCTTCTGCACAAGCGGCTTCGGCTTGGACAGTGCCACGCCAGCCTGCATGTCAATACGCTTCCAGACAGCCTGCTGCTTGGTGTAGTCACCCTGGATGGTGAGGTAATGACGCCCCTCCGGCGGGAGGTCGACACCCTTGATCGGGCGCGGAGAATCGTCGGTAACCTCGACGATCTGCGGGCGAGCGGCCCACTCACCGGTGCGTCCCAAGGTCTCGTGGACCTGCTGGGCGATGTGCGGAAGGTACGGGGTGAGCAGTGTGTTGCAATCGCTCACCACCTGCAGCGCTACCCACAGAACAGTAGCTAGGCGCTCCCGCTGGGACTCGTCCTTGGCCAGTTTCCATGGTTCCATCTCAGCGATGTAGGCGTTAGCTTCGCCCACCACGTGCATGGCATGGTTAATCCCCTGCTTGAAGCGGGAGTTATTGAGGTGGTCGCCGACGATGTCGAAGGCCTCTTCAGCCAGGGAAAGCAGGGCGCGATCAGCATCCGTCAGCTCGCCTGGCTGTGGCACCTCGCCGAAGTTCTTGTACGCCATGGACACGGTGCGGTTCACCAGGTTGCCCCAGGAGTTCGCCAACTCGTTATTCACACGGCGGACGAATTCCTCCCAGGTGAAGTCCGTGTCGTTCGTTTCCGGTCCGGCCACGGAAATGAAGTAACGGAGTGGATCCGGTCCGAACTCTTCCAAAAAGTCCTTCACGTAGATGACGATGCCCTTGGACGAGGAGAACTTGGAACCACTCATCGTCAGGTACTCGCTGGAGACGACCTCGGTGGGAAGGTTCAACTCACCGAGCTCATAGACCTCGCCACCGTGAGCCCCCTTCCCCGCATAGCCGAGGAGCATCGACGGCCAAATCTGCGAGTGGAAGGTGATGTTGTCCTTACCCATGAAGTAGTAGGACCGGGTTTCCGGGTCGTTCCAGAAGTCGCGCCAGGCCTCAGGGTTACCGGAACGGTGCGCCCACTCGATGGAGGCGGACAGGTAGCCGACGACGGCATCGAACCACACGTAAAGCTTCTTCGCGTGGTCATCCTGCCACCCCTCGACCGGGATCGGCACGCCCCAGTCAATATCGCGGGAAATTGCGCGCGGGCGGATATCCTCGAGCAGGTTGAGGGAGAACTTGAGCACATTCGGGCGCCAGTCCTCACGCCCTTTGAGCCACTCCGCCAGGGCATCTGCCACGGCAGGGAGATCGAGCATGAAGTGCTCGGTCTCCACAAACTTCGGGGTTTCACCGTTGATCTTGCTTACCGGATCGATGAGATCGACCGGGTCAAGCTGGTTACCACAGTTGTCGCACTGATCGCCGCGCGCACCGCTGGCCCCACAGATCGGGCATGTGCCTTCAATGTAGCGGTCCGGCAGGGTGCGGCCTGTGGACGGAGAAATTGCCCCCTTCGTGGTCTGCTTGATGAGGTAACCGTTCTTGTACAGCCCGTCGAAAAGCTCCTGAACAACCGCGTAGTGATTGCGCGTCGTCGTGCGGGTAAAGAGATCGTAGGTAAGCCCCAAACCTGCCAGATCGTGGACGATCTGTTCGTTGTAGCGCGTTGCGAGTTCCTGAACAGTCGTGCCCTCCTTGTCCGCTTGAACGAGGAGCGGGGTGCCGTGCTCGTCGGTACCGGACACCATGAGCACGTTCTCGCCACGCATTCGCTGGTAACGGGCAAAAACGTCGGAGGGCACGCCGAAGCCTGCCACGTGGCCAATATGACGCGGGCCGTTGGCGTACGGCCACGCTACATTCACGAGCACATTATTCATGGCATTTACCTTAGAGGATTACTCTCCGCGACACGAACACGGAAGCCCCGATCCTGCCCTTTTAGGACAGGATCGGGGCTAGAAAGGCCACATTCTCAGGGCACCGCCACGGCGAAACTACGCGCTTTTTCACCGGGTGAAGGTTCAAGAAGACAGCTTCCATGGTGAAAACCCCTGCACCGTATGTCTAAGAGGAGTAGCGGCGTGGCTCCTCGTTAATGACGGTCTTCGTACCCCGCACCTTAGGCATAAGCGGGTTACGCTGCGCACGGTGCAAACGACGCTGGTTTTCTCTGTGCAGCCGACGCTCGCGCGCAAGACGCATAGCGAACTTCCGCTGAGATTTGATATCCAAGTAATTCGGGTCGTTAGCTAAGCCCTTAACGATGGCTGCCATGAGCCCGATAAGAACGAGGAGGAATGGGCTGGCTGCAATAATCGTCACGTTTTGCAGATTATTCAGCGCATCATCACCACCGGAGATAAGCAATACCAGACCAATGGCTGCCGTCAGCACACCCCAGGTGGCCGTAACCCATCGGTTTGCGTCCGACTGCCCGTTCTGGCTCATCGATCCCATCACTGTGGAAGCCGAATCCGCCGAGGTGATGAAGAATGTAGCAAGGAGAACCATAGCCACAACCCCGACGATGTTTCCCAACGGGAAGGAATGAAGAAGATCAAAAAGTTGGGACTCAGCCGCGCCGTCGCCCCAGATGGAGCGTCCAAGCTGTTCGAGCTTGATGGCGGTTCCACCGAAAATACAGAACCAGACCAGGGACACAGCTGCGGGCACCGCCATGACACCAATAATGAACTCGCGAACCGTGCGGCCACGGGAAATACGAGCCAGGAACATACCGACAAACGGGGACCACGAAATCCACCACGCCCAGTAGAAGATCGTCCACCCGGACAGCCACTCGGCCGCATCCCCACCAGCGGTGTTGGCCGTACGGGCAGCCATCTCAAAGAAGGAGTCGAGGTAGCTCCCCAGGGCCAGCGGGATCGTGTTCAAAATCGCTACCGTCGGTCCTGCGACGAAAACGAAGAGAGCGAGCAGACCAGCAAGAACCATATTAGCGTTGGACAGATACTGGATGCCCTTACCCACGCCACTCATAGCAGAGACGAGGAAGCACGCGGTTAGAACAAGGACAACAATCAACGTGATCTTAGCGTTTGGTTCAGAGATAATCCCGGACTTCTGGAGACCTGCACCGATTTGCAAGGCACCCAGGCCGAGGGAACAGGCGGTACCGAAAACAGTGGCGAAGATCGCGAGGATATCGATGAGCTTTCCAAGCCATCCCTCGGCAGCTTTCTCACCGATTAGGGGGATGAAAGCGGCAGACAAAAGTTGCTTCTTACCCCGCCGGAATGTGATGTAGGCGATGGACAGCCCCACGATGGAGTAGATAGCCCACGGGTGAAGCGTCCAGTGGAAGAGCGTCGAAGCGAAAGCCTGCCGCATGTTCCCGGAATCGTGCCCGGGCACACCGTCACGGAAGAACGTCAACGGCTCGGTTGTGCCGTAGAACATGAGGCCAATGCCCATCCCTGCGGCGAACATCATGGCAATCCACGAGGGAGTGGAAAATTCTGGTTGTTCGTCGTCTCGTCCGAGTTTGATCGACCCGAATTTGGAAAATCCGATAGCCAACGCGAAACCGACAAACACGGTGGTAAACAAAACGAAGGCCCAACCGAATTTATCTACAATCCACTCCAGAGTGGTGGTAGCAAAATTAGCGAAGTGATCGGGAGCGAACAGGCCCCAACACACGACCGCTAATACAGCGATTCCTGCGGGAGCGATAACACTCCAGTTAAGAGGACGATCCGGTTCATCATCATCCTCGAGACCCAACTGCGTCGGATCCTCGTAGGTGCCTTCATGGCTGAGCATAGAGGCTAGCTCGCTCGTCGCCGAGCGTTTGGGAGCCTCATCATGTCCGTCTTTCTGTGCTCCCTCCACAGCTGTGGCCGTGGAGGATGCCTCTTGCGTCGTGCGCGGTGTATCCTCGTGCGTTCCTTCTCGAACTGACGAGTTACCCCTTTCCTTTTCGCGGTTGTCCGAAGTTTCTTCCATACCTACATGGTTGGTGACGTGACCCCTTCACCCAAATTTTATGGTTAAAACGGCAGATTTACGACCAGCACAAACAGATTTCGTTACCAATCCGTAATGTGAAAATCACCTCGTGAAAAGCATTTTTCGCACGAAATTACAACAAATATATAACTTTCCCGATAAAAACCCGCTGGTTATACCCATGAGGAGTACTCTAACCGCGGGCTGCCACGCAGGCATCGTAAAGCTTCTTCGTGCTCTGCCCATGCTCGGATGCTATACGCTTTGCAGCGGTCTTCATCCGCTCACCATTTTTCACAGCAGCCAGGACTAGGGGTACAAGGTCCTCCAGTGCCACCGCTTGTTCTTCAGCTGTTGCTCCCTCGATGACAACGGTGATTTCCCCGCGCACGCCGTCTTTCGCCCACCTAGCAAGTTCCTCCAGGCTGCCCCGGCGAACCTCCTCGTGCATTTTTGTCAGTTCACGGGTGACGGCGGCGCGACGCGTCGGTCCAACGATCTCAGCTGCCAAAGCTAGCGTCGCAGCCAAGCGATGCGGAGATTCAAAGAAGCATGTCGCACGCTTTTGGGTCGCCACATCCTCAAGCCACTCCCGCCGCGCGCCGTCCTTGCGTGGTGCGAAACCGTCGAAGCAGAAAGTACCGACCCGCAGCCCCGATAGCGCAAGTGCCGTCGGAACCGCAGATGGCCCGGGCAGGCAGGTCACGGAGATTCCCTCATCGTGGGCACGATCGACCAGGGGAAAACCGGGATCGCTTACGCTCGGCATACCAGCATCCGTAACAACCAGGACTGTCCCCGTGCGCGCGTGTTCAAGCAACTCGTTGACTCTTCCTTCCTCGTTGTGGTCGAAGTTGGAGATGATACGGCCATGGATAGTGACGCCGAGGGCGTTAGCCAGCTGACGCGTGCGACGCGTGTCTTCAGCCGCGACAACGTCAGCAGTTTCGAGTGCATAGACAAGTCTTGGTGACGCATCTCCAAGATTCCCCAACGGTGTTGCTGCCAGTATCACTCCCGTGCGTGGCAGCGCGACGGCCGTCGCGTGACTGTTTCGTTCGGTGTGCTCGCCATACTCCTGATTCTCCATATCCCATACCTTATAGTTAGGTGCGTGAGTACAGCAGTAGCCCCGACCCCTGTGAGCCATGTTCACCCACGCACGCCGCTCCCCCCTGCACGGCGTTTACCGTGGTCAAAGCAGGATTGGTGGAACCTCGGTGTTCTCGTGGCACTAGGGTTTTTCACTCGGTTCTTTGGGTTGGGCGCGGCCACCGATGGTGGCACCCCCGTGTTCGATGAAAAGCACTACGCTCCGCAGGCGTGGGAGATCTTAAAGAGTTCCGGTTTCCTCCAACCCGGCATTGAGGCCAATCCTGGGTTCGGCCTCGTCGTTCACCCACCGCTATCAAAACGCATCATGGCGATGAGTGAGGCGGTGTTCGGTTATTCGCCCTGGGGCTGGCGCACAATGGTAGCCCTGTTCGGTGTAGCAATGATCGCGCTCCTTTATCTTCTAGCTCGTGACATCTCTTCCTCTCGGGTCGCTGGTGCCTATGCCGGAGTCTTGGGGCTTTTCGACGGTGTGCTCCTCGTCAGTTCCCGCTTCGGAATGCTCGATATTTTCCTCGCTACCTTCGTTGTTGCCGCTCTGTACTTCCTTGTCCTCGACCATCAACAGATGTGTCGACGAATGTACGACATGCGCATGGATACAGCGGGCTTGGGTCCGCGACTTGGATTTCGCTGGTGGCGTTTCGCATCCGGAATCTGTCTCGGTGCCGCCGTTTCCGTAAAGTGGAGTGGGCTCTACTTCATGGCGTTCTTCGGCCTCTATGCGGTCGCATTAGATTGGTACCGCCGACGTACGTTCGGTGTGGAGAAGCCCCTCGTCGGAGCGTTGCTCCGTGATGCCTTCCCGGCGTTCGCCAGCATTGTCATTCTGCCGGTTGCGCTATACCTGTGGTCCTGGCGTTCTTGGTTCGCGTCCGAGACAGGTGTCTTCAGGCACTCACTGGAAGCGGGAGACTTTGAATCCTCGCTTCCCCTTCCTCCGGCCCTCTTAAATTTCTTTTACTACCACAAGGAAGTCCTCGAGTTTCACAGCTCCCTGACTAGTTCCGGTGGTCACTCCCACCCGTGGGATTCTAAGCCCTGGTCGTGGCTCGTAGCTGCCCGTCCAGTCCTATATTCATCGGGCAGTTATGATGACTGCTACGTCGGCGACTCGTGCAAAACCATGATTTATCTCTTCGGCACGCCCATTATTTGGTGGCTTATCGTTCCGGGGATCCTATGGTGCCTCTGGATGCTCATCACGCGACGAGATCTACGTTTTTCCGTTCCTCTCATCGGCTTTGCAGCGGCGTTTCTCCCCTGGCTCGTCGTATTCGACCGCCAGATGTACTTCTTCTACGCTGTCCCGATGATCCCCTTCGTTCTCGTTGGATTCGCGCTCATTCTCTCCCAACTAGACAGGTGGAAAACCTGGGGACACTGGATCGTTACGGGCTATCTCACTGCCGTCGCAGCAAGCTTTGTCTGGTTCTCGCCCATCCTCTACGGACTGCTCATCCCCTCCGGCCTCTATGACGCCATCATGATGCTCCCCAGCTGGCGCTGATTCCGATTTCTATGATGCGGATCCGCAGGACCAGAAATGATTAGAACGTTGGCCTGGCATTGGCAGCTTGCCAGGCTCTCCGCACAGCCGACCTGCCGTAGCCGGACAACCACGTCCAGACCAGTACGAGCGTTGCTGCTAGGAGAAGCAGCAAACCGACGATATTGCCGTTGGAAAGCGTCCCCACGATGAGGTCTCGTGCGGCAAACCCAAAGCTGAAGGTCCACAGTGTGGCAAAGATAGGCAGCATTCCCGTTGCTACTTCTGTCTTCCAGGATGCGAAAAGTAGCCCAAAGCCGAGCGCTACACGGGCCGCCGCTAGGTTGACCATCATGCCTGAGACGAGGGGATCTTCGGAGAAAATCCCCTCTGTCACGAGGTGCGTTGACTCCACGAGAGTCGCGATTGCCCAGATGATGTAGGCGATCCCAAGGAGGACGAGCAAGGTACGCGCAATTGCGAGGCTGGTCGCTCTACGGCTTTCTGCTCGGCGCACTTCTGGACCAACTCCAGCAAGGATAAGATCCGTGAGGTCAGGTGCGTCATCATCCGTAACCGAAAGCTCAGCCTTGAGCAAACGAGCATTTTCTAGATACGCTCGGCAGTCCGCACACCCCTCGAGGTGCGCTTCGATGATCGTGTCATCGACGTCCGCTTTCTCGTTGTCCAGCTTTGCCGAAATCGCTCGCTGAATTTCCTGGCAGCTAATCATCGGCGAACACCCGATCTAGGCTCACTCGACCCGCACCAAAGACGACAATCATGATCAATGCGGCGATGAGGACCATCACGAATTCTGGCCCTCCCTGACCGACAAAGAACCCGCTTCCCCAGTGTGCGAAGAAGATCGCGGCACCCATCAACAGGATGAGAACTCCGGCGACAATCGTGCTTAAAAACCCAAGAATGAGCATTCCACCACCGGCTAGTTCGGCGATCCCGGCGGCGTAGGCGGAAAATCGAGCATTTGGCACGCCCATTGCGGAGAATTGGCCTGCGGTCTCAATTGGCCCGGTAATAAACATCTTGTCCCACCCGTGGGCAATGAAGACTACGCCCAGCACCAAACGAAGGAGCAACAGTGCAGTTTCTCGAATGAAGGGACGATCCATGAAACTTAGGATACCTTCCCTACCACTCGTCGCATGAGATACTCTCTTTCATCGCGCGCCAGCTGTATGTACTGCGCTCAGCAACGACACAAAACCTGTTTCACTCACACACGTGAATGCAACTCTTGTGGAACCCACGCATTGCTCGAATCCCCCTCCCTACCCCGGTTTCTGGCCACTGCATCGTGGATGCAGCGTGAACTCCACCCATCGTGAGCCTTCACGCCTGATTCCGTTTTCTTCAGTCGGGATCTGGTTTTCTCAACCGGGTTCTGTTCTTTTAAACCGGGCCCCTGTTTCGTAAGCCTGATCCTGGTTTTCATTCCAGCCCTGGTTAAGACTTTGTATTCCATTGTCACATAAGTGCTACGAAGTAACCGTGGCGCAGTGCGCATCCCCGCCATCGAATGCTGCCTTTATTGGACTCCACAGGGGGAGAAAAAATGATCACCAATCCGGCGTTAAGCAGCACGGATGAACCCCCACTGCGTGAAGAGAACGAACGAGTTCACTCGATCAGATACGCAAAATCCCCAGGCGAACACTCACCTGGGGAAATGCCAACCGTGGAGCCTACGAGAATCGAACTCGCGACCTTCTCATTGCGAACGAGACGCGCTACCAACTGCGCCAAGGCCCCTCATTGGTACGGTGACTAACGATACTCTCCCGCAACCAATTTCCAAAAATGGGGGGCGCTTTATCCGGCTTGCTGCAGCTCCGAGGATACGAACTGTACTTCTGGCAGCGACCCATCGAAATCTGGGGACGGATCATCGACCTCCAACACAATTCCGGCCGGCGTGCGCAAGCGGGCGGGGATTGATTTCTCCTCTTCTGCCCCCAACTTCACTCCTAGGCGAGCGCGACGGAGGTTACGGATTCGCCGAGCGCGAACCCGATTTTCTTGCTTCACCTGCTGACGTAGCGCCCACAGATACATCGCAATCGTGGCGACAACGAGTACCGGGAGCATCCACATCCAACGCCCGACAAGGAACGCGACGGGAATCGACGCAACCAAAGCAACAACTAGGGCAAGGAGTGTTCTCTTGCGTCGCTCGTAGCGGTCGAGACTGACCTCGGCATCTGCCTGAGGGTCAAATCCACCGCGACCTTTTCTACGCTCGGCGAAGGCAATTTCTTCGGCACTGAGTTCCTGTGATTCCGCATCGTTATCTTCAGCAACGGCAGCCTCAGTAGTCTCGAGCTCGTCGGTGTCGGGCTCACCGGGGTAAAGCAAATCAGCGGGTTCTGTGTAGGACGTGTCGAGGTCGTATGTGTCTCCGCACTCGCGCTGCTCTTTTTCGCTGGGCGCGCCGAGATCAACACTGTTCTCTTCGATTTCGCTCGTGTCACTACTGTCAGCTGCTGTGAGGTCCTCAAGCATCGACGCATCCACTCGCACGGCGACGCTTCCACCCGATTCCGCGAGCACTTCCCCATCCAGCACTGCTTCAGCCTCAGTGTTGTCAGCGGAGCTTTGTTCCGAAGCCGACGCTCCTTCTTCGTCATCGAGGTTGTCTTCGAGCTCGTAGGAACCAACAAGCTCGTAATCCTCGGACACCTCCGCATCCTCGCGATGGATATCGCTCTTAGTAAAACGCGGTCGACGGCGCGGCACGTTGATTGTCCCGGAACCGCCCTCGTACACCACGCGGGTCTCTTCAAGAGCTTTGTTAGTACGCCTGATCGGCTTCTGCCCACGAAGGAGCAGGGGCGCGAGGACGAAAATCCACATCACTACGATGAGCACGATGGGAAGATTTCCGGACACGTGGGTTCCACCTTCAAGCTAGACGACGATTTTTACGCTATGTGAATTTTAAGCTTCGCGCCGGTAGCTGCGGGTTATGCCACGCGGAAAGGCGGAAAATTAAACTACTCGCCCCATCCGCCACAGTCTGTTGATGGCGAGAGTGGAAAAGTCGTCCTCGTTGAGAGCCACCATGACGTGATCTCTCCACTGCCCGTCGATATGCAAAGCCCCTCTCAGGTATCCCTCCTGCTGGAAACCAATTCGGGACAGGACTGCACGTGATGGTTCATTTTCCGGAAGATACGTCGCGGTCAATCTGTGCAGTTTCATCCGCGCGAAGGCGTGGTCAACCCCGAGAGCGACCGCTGTCGTGGCCACCCCCATACCCCGGTAGCGGGAGCTCACCCAGTAGCCTATCCATGCTTCGCTGACTGCTCCTCTTTGGACATTACCCAAAGTAAGCTGACCGGCAAAGGCGCGGTTGACGGTGACTGCGAGCGGCACGAGTCGACCGGCGTAGGCCTCGTGCGACAGGAACTTGAAATTCGTGTTCCACGCGCTGACCGAGTTCGCGGTCTTCCAATCAAGAGCTGTGGGCTCTACCGTTCGGAGTGAGTCCTCATCTTCTCGTCGAAAAGCAGACCAGAGCTTGCCATCAGCTTTGACCGTTGGGCGGAGCTGAACACTGATCCCCGAAGGTAGCGTAGCTACCGGGGTTGCCTCAGGCCATCCAGGGTGAGACTCCGGTTCGTCGAAAAGCAAATGGGCAAGCCGATCAATCATTGCTAGCCCTGAGAGAGAAACATGACATCGACAACGTCGCCCGGGCGAACATCGGGTTGCTCCTCGGGGATCACAATGTACGAATTCGCCTCCGCGAGCCCCGCGAGCAAGTGGGCCGGAGAGCCTGTCGCACCGGAAAGCCCCTCAACAAGGTAATCCTGAGTCTCCGCGTCGCGCATAAGTCGGGCACGGATAAAGCCACGCCGACCGACGCGGGATTGCAAGGGCCCAAGAGCTCGCGCTTTCACGAGACGCCGGTCAAGTGGCCGCTTCCCCAGGCCTGCGCGGATCATGGGGTGAACGAAGGCCTCAAAAATAACCAACGATGATACAGGTGTTGAAGGCAACAGGAAGCAAGGAACTTCATCCGATCCCAAGACAGCGAACCCCTGAACACTACCTGGGTGCATCGCCACTCGAGTGGTGTCAACCTCACCTAGCTCAGAGAGGATTCCTTGAATTTGCGTCGCACCGGCACCACCAACAGCCCCGGAAATGAGAATGATTTCGCTGCGGATCGTCTCACCCTCGATGACCTCACGGATGCGTCGCGGTTCCCCCTCAACAATTCCCACGCGACGAACCTCCGCCCCTGCGTCCTTTGCGGCGGCAGCAAGAGCATAGGAATTGATGTCGTACACCTGTCCACGCCCGGGAACGCGGTCAATGTCCACCAGTTCCTTGCCGACAGACAACACTGATACTCGGGGACGCGGATACGCCAACACCTTCGAGTGACCGACGGCAGCCAGCAAACCGATCTGTGCCGGGCCGAGGATCGTCCCCGGGCTCACAGCCACATCGCCCTCATTAATGTCCTCGCCAACTCCCCGTACAAATTCTCCGGATGCCACAGGTTTGAGAGGGCGGACGAACGACGTTCCCTTGTCTGACCAGGAAAGCGGCAAAACTGAATCTGCCAGCGTGGGAAGTGGAGCACCGGTATGTACACGCATGGCCTGTTTCGGCTGCAAACGCATCGGTTGTTGTGAACCCGCCGGAATTTCACCCACAACGGGCAGGCGAGCGTCGCGGCTGGAGGGATCCTCAGGTGTGTCCTCCCCGTGGTTTCCGACAATCGCGCGCGTGCCACCAACATCAACCGACCGAACGGCGTAACCGTCAATGGCAGCCATCGCAAATCCCGGTAACGGGTGTGCCGCTTGAACCTCCTCGGCTGCGAGAAGACCACCGGCATCTGTGATAGCCATGCGGACGGGATCGGGCACAAGCGCGTTCGCCAGGGTTACTTCCTTGTGTGCCTTCACCGATCGCATAACAACTCCTCCGGGCCACGTGGCCACGATCTCCTACTTATGCCCTACGGGACAAAACTCTACCCGAGTAGATCCTCCAAAAAGCGACGAATCCCCGGCCCGTACACGGGATCCTGCAAACCAAAGTCCACACAGGCCTTGATGTAACCGCCTGGGTTGCCGAGGTCATGGCGCGTTCCGTGGTGAACGATGACGTGAACCGGCTCCCCCTCCTCAATGAGCAGCTCGATCGCGTCTGTCAGCTGCAACTCGCCTCCCTTACCAGGGGTAATCCTGCGGAGTGCATCAAAAATTTTCCGATCCAACAAGTAGCGCCCAGTGGCGGCAAGCGTTGAGGGGGCATCCTCGACGGACGGCTTCTCCACCATCGTTTTCACGCGGGCGACGTCATCCATCGGACACTCTTCTACATCGAAGACCCCATAGTTGGAAACCTCCTCCTTGGGGACATCAAACGCGCAGAGAACCGATCCACCGAAGCGGGCGCGAACCTCAGCCATTTTTTCCATCACACCCGTGGGAAGCACAAGATCATCCGGAAGCATGACGGCGACAACGTCTTCATCATCGTCCAATGCTGACTCGGCGCAGGCCACAGCGTGTCCGAGACCCAATGGCTTATCTTGCTCAACGGCAATTGCATCAATGATCTCCGGTGCCCGACGCACCTTCGCGAGCTGCTCGTCCTTGCCCCGCTCCTCGAGAGTTTTCTCTAAAACCTCGTGCGGGCGGAAGTGATCGAGAACCTCCTTTTTGTTCGGGGAGGTTACGACAGCGAGGCGTGACGCTCCAAGCGCGGCTGCTTCCTCAGCAATGAGTTCAATCCCGGGGGTGTCAACGACAGGAAGCAGCTCCTTAGGAACGGTTTTGGTGGCCGGCAGGAACCGCGTACCCATGCCTGCGGCAGGGACGATGACAGTCTTCACCGCATGCTTATGGTCTGAAATGGATAGGGTCATGAGCAATACACTACTAATACGCTCTCCCCAAACGTCCACTAGGTCAGTGTTTGCGTGTCTAGAGTGGAGACATGGAAACCAAAGCTGAATACAGGAAGCACCTGTTCGCGCAACGAAAGACACGCTCCCAATCTGAAACAGCAGCTATCCGCGATGCCCGGCTCGCACAGAATGTTGTCGCGGAAATCACGCGGCGTGGTGCTTCCCGCGTGTCCGCTTACTACCCCACTTCGGGGGAACCAGGAGGACGCTTTCTCATCCCCGCTCTGAAAGATGCCGGACTGACAATTTTTCTGCCACTCTCCCTCCCCCAGGGGCAGCTCGCGTGGGCCGAGTACATCGACGACGACCACATGGCACCAGGGGCCTACCGTATTCCGGAACCCACGACCCAACCTTTTTCAACACTGCAGGAGGCCGGAATCGATTTCATCATCGTTCCCGCGCTGGGGGTTGATACCCAGGGGCACAGACTTGGAAAAGGCGGTGGCTACTACGACCGGCTACTTGACGCAAACCCCACGATTGCCCGTGCCGTTGTCGTTTACTCCGACGAGGTCCTCCCCGAGGTTCCCTACGAGGCACACGACGCACAGTGCGATTGTGTGATCACTGACTAGTACACTATGACGCTATGAAGTTCTCTTTTACTGCCGCCCTTGCAACCGCGACGCTCGCACTTTGTGCCCCGGTCGCTTCCGCCTACGATGTAAACGTGGGAATCGACCCGCAGTTCGGACCCGTTTGCCAGATCACCGACTCCTCGGGGGCACAGTCCGTTCTCAAGGATCAAAGTGACGCGGTCGTCCGTATGAATTCCGATATCCGCACTGGATTGAGGAATGATCTGCCGTCCGGTGTGAGGAAGAACTTCAATGTCGTTGATCGGCTAACTGACCTGCAGATGCAGGAGCAGGAGATCGCCGACGACGACATCAATGCTGGTCAAAAGGCCTTCACGGAACTAGAGAACTCGGCAACTGCTGCAGGGTGGAACCAGCAGGAACTTAACATCGCCTCGTACCCGGCCCCGGAGGAGCAGATTCCCACCCTCCTTATCCCGCAGGCACAGGCTTCCCAATTCCTCGAGTCCGACAACCTTTACAAAACGTTAGCGGAGTCGACGCTGTCCTCTAACGGTCAAGTGCTGCAAATGATGAGTGACCGCGGCGCCAAGGTAGCCAGCAAAGCAATCGGCACATTGAATTCCCGCATGCAAAAGGTTACTGAGGGATCCGACGATGCGGCCCTCCGCAGTTCCCTGCAGCTTTGTGCAGACGGCGTGTCTGCACAGGACGGCGCTTATGATGCCTCTGTTACCCAGCGACTACCCCTCACCGGTGGCTTCGGTTCGGGCTCTGCGGCTGGCCTTGCCGGTCTTGCCGGGATCGCACTCCTGCTCGTTGTCTGCCTCACCGTGGGCGGAGCCAAGCTGCACAACTAGCAAGCGGAATACAGGCAGGCTGCACAACCGGCAGGCTGCACAACCGGCAGGCTGCACAACCGGGCAGCCGGTCTAATACACTGCGTGGTCATGATCGTCCCCTGTGCCACATACATGAGGCCCGCACAGGAAGACCAAGAACCCCATGACCTTGTTTCGGCAAATGTGCACTGTTCCCTATCCAGTAGTACGTAGATCCAGTAGTACGTAGACACGACCGGAGTCCACGGACGCGTTACAGTTCCTCCGGCTTAAAAGACCCACGGACCAACACGGATGCCGTTTCCTTACGCTTACTCGTTTAGCTCGACTTTCTTACCCCTGGTTTTCTCTCATCCGTCGCGCTCCCGAACCCCCGTCACTAAGTTCCCCTCCACTGGCTCTCCAGTGGCTTTGAGTCGTTCGTGCGAGCCGTAGCTCATTCGGCCAGCGATCCGGTTGGCTACTGCGCGGAACCTAAGCACGGTGCTCGCACGTCTAACAGTCATGAACGCCTTTCTCACACCGGGGTGGCATCGCAGCCTGTGGCTGCGCCGGATCGCTGCCGTCAGTCTTGTTATCCTCGCTGCCACTCTTTCTCTCACACGAAAAGATCCCACAGTGGTCACCCTCAGTCGCACTGTTTCCGCGGGTGAAACGCTTGCACCCAGCGATTTTTCGCGCACCTCAGTTCCACAGAGTCTCATCCCCGACAATGCGGTGACGGATGACACCGCAGCCCATGGCAACGTTGCTGTGACGACACTCAGCCGGGGACAGATTTTGACATCAACGAGCTACACGGGCGAAGGAATTACACCAGCCGGGCTTACTTCCGTCCCCCTCAGACTCGCTGACCCAGCTACGAGTGAGCTTCTCAAACATGGGGATTCGGTGACGATTGTTGCTGGGGACGGATCTATTGTGTGCGAAAAAGCAACCGTTATCCTTCCACGAAAAGATACGGTGTTGGTGGCGATGGACAGCGACCTGGCCCCGGCGGTCGCCAGCGCCGCTCTGAATGGACCTGTCACCGTCGTTGTGCGTAGTGCGGTGGCATCTGTTCCCGCCAAAACTCCTCAGTAAAGGTTCCATCGGATTCCGAGGGGGATGCGGAGGCATCGTCGTCAAGCTGGACAACTCTGTCTGGCTGAGCAGGTTGACCAGCTGTTGGGCGATCCGCCTCCCGGTCATAATCGTGCGTGGATTTCTTGGAAATTCGGCGCCGACTCCTCCTAGTTGCCATCCGAGGATCCCTGAAGTTGCCCAACGACATGATGCGACAGTGGGAGCAGTGTTGCTACACCGTCGCGGATAGCACTTCGGGAAGCCGCCAGATTCACGATAAGCGTCGAACCTGACACCCCGGAAATCCCTCGCGATGTCGCGGCATCGAGTGCCCCGCAGGCGATCCCCGAGGCGCGAATGGCCTGGGCGATGCCGGGGATCTCCATATCCAGCAACGGCTGCGTTGCTTCAGGGGTTTTATCGCGTGGGCCAACCCCGACACCGCCGACGGTGAGAACGAGATCGACTCCACCGACAACGGCGGTCTCGATTGCCTGCCGTATTGCGGATCGCTTGGACTCTACCTCAATTAAGCCTCCGACGTGGAATCCACCCTCGTGCAGAAGCTCGGCAAGGAGCTTGGAATTTTTGTTGCTGCGATCACGAATGTTTACGACGAGGGCGCGATGAGGAGTCGGTTCGAGGTTCGCTTCCTCCTCAGCGCGCAGGCTCGCAAGATCCGGCTCGGCAACGTCGTCGAAAAAGGTCATAACCAAAAACTTACTCGCTCGAGAGAGTTACCTCTACCGTTCGCGTCTTCTCCGTATCCGGATCCGTCACCTCCAACGTCACCGTTGATCCGAAGTCCTCCGAACGGACGGCCGCGATCAGTGAATCTGCGGAGTCGATGCGCCTGTCATTAATGCGCGTAATGAGGTCACCGGGGTTAAGATCCACACCTGCTGCGGCACCCGAGGGATCGACCCCTGCGACTAGTGCACCATCGAAACGGGAGTTCACGGCGAGCTTCACACCGAGCATGGGATGCGTTACCACGCCGGAATTAAGAAGCTGATCAGTGTACCGCTTGAGGTTGTTCACCGGGATTGCAAAACCGAGGCCGATAGAACCCGTCTGGCTGGAGCCCGAGGACAGCGAGGCGATGACCGAGTTCATACCGATAAGCCGACCATCCATGTCTACGAGCGGACCACCGGAGTTGCCGGGGTTGATAGCAGCGTCGGTCTGGATAGCGTCGATAAGCGAAGACTGACCAGCCTCCCCGCCAGCCGCACGCACCGGACGCTGCAGGGCAGAAATAATACCGGTAGTGACCGTTGCAGATAGGCCAAGCGGAGAGCCAACCGCAACCACCTGCTGTCCCACTGCGAGGGAATCCGAATTGCCGAGTTCAATAGCTGGCAGCCCGTGAACATCGCGGACTCGGATAAGCGCCACATCGGTAGACGCGTCGCCCGCGACAAAGTCCGCGGGATGGCGCTCCCCGTTGTTCAGGGTCACTTCAATCTCACGGGAGTTCTCTCCGGCGACGTGATTATTAGTCAGAACGAGACCGTCGCTGCTGATAATTGACCCGGAACCTTCACCAAGAGCACTGTCCGAGAGAACACGAATGGAAACGACGGAGGGGAGAACCTTGGCTGACACGGCTTCGACAGATCCGGCCGGGGCGGGGTCGGTATTTACCGGGGCTTCCTGGGAAAAAGTCGTCTCCTCCTGAGCATTTTGCATCGAGGAAACTGCAACCCCGGTAATGGAACCAGCGGCTACAGCTCCGACGAGCATTAACGCCAGGGCGGCCGGCAGTCCCACTTTCCGGGGTTGTTTAGACGATTCTTGTTCACTAACTTCCACGGCGTCACGAGCGTCGTTCGGCTGTGGAGCGTTCCACATAGATTCACCGTATGTCATAGTGAACGATCTTATTACGTTGTCCTGTATTTTCTCCGTTGCCAGAGCTGTGTAAGGAAATCACTTCTGCTGCCATCTTGCTGTGAACGGGTAGCTCGGTCCTCGTCATCTGCGGGGAGATTCCCAGCAGTTCCGGGCAAAATGACAGTCATGAGGTTCCCGCCGTCGTCCGAATCGCCGACGGTGATCGTGCCGTTATGCCTGTTAATCACACTTTTCACAATTGCTAGCCCGAGGCCAGAGCCGGGCATAGACCGGGCCTCTGCTGAACGATAGAAACGCTCGAAAATTTTGTCTCGATCAGCCAGCGGGATGCCGGGCCCTGAGTCCGCGAATGTAAGTTGAATCATTCCGGATTCGACTGGCTTCATATTGATTCTTACTGTGCCGTTGCGGGGCGACCACTTTGCCGCGTTGTCCATGAGGTTTAGCGTGGCGCGCCCGAGAGCAAAGGGATCGCCTTTGAGCTTCCACGGGTACGGGTTGAATGCAAACGACACATCGGGACGGCGACGCTTCACACGCTCCAGAGACGTGTCCATAACCTCCATGAGGTCAACATCTTCAGCCACGAATTCTCGGCTACCGTCCTCTCGAGCCAGGTCAACGAGATCACCGATAAGGGTGGACATTTCCTGAATCTGAGCGACAACGTCCTTTTCGATAGCCTCACGATCTTCGTCGGAGATCATCGCATTCTTCTGTTTGCTCACCATCATGAGCAATTCGACGTTGGTGCGTAGAGAAGTCAACGGAGTCTTCAGCTCGTGACCTGCGTCGGCAACCAACTCCGTCTGTCTATTGCGGGAAGCCTGCAAAGCAGCGAGCATGTCGTTGAAGGATCGCGTCAACTGGGCGATTTCATCACTTCCGACGACGGCCATGGGACGCAGCTCGTCGGTACGGGCAACATAGTTCACTGCTTGCTGCAGCCGAGCGATCGGCCGTAGACCCGTGGAGGCCACAACAATTCCGGTAGCGATTGCCATGAGCACGCCCGCAATTGCAATCAGTAGCAGCACCATTCCCAGGTTGTTGATGATGCGATGGGTTGTTGCCATATCCTGTGCAAGAACAACCGTTGCGCCCGTGTTTCCGTGCAGCGCAAGCACTCGCTCCTCGCCGGCGTTCCGAATACTCAGCTCCTGGCCGCCCTGAACAACGGGGATCTCGGAAACAAGCTGGATCGAATCGCCAACGGGGTTGGGCGAACCGGGAATGTACACCATTGCCCGCGTGTCAGGGTTGTAGCTCTTGAAAGCGGTCACCTCGGCAGCGGGGTCCAAGAGGAAGGCGGGATCAACAGTCTCACTGATGAGCGATTCCGCCTTTTCCTTCATGGCTACATCGACGTTACGGGTGAGGGCAGTAGAAACCACCCAGTACGTCACCACTGTCATGAGTCCAACAGCTACAGCCACCATGAGGGCGGTGACTAGGGAAAGCTGCCAGCGTAAAGGAGCTCTACGGCCCCACTCGGAACGTTGACGCGCCACTCCACGGCGCAAGATCACGGCGCCGTCTCTCGCAGCACGTAGCCAACACCGCGAACGGTGTGGATGAGGCGGGATTCACCGTTGGCTTCCGTCTTCTTGCGCAAATAGCCGATGTACACCTCGAGAGCGTTACCCGACGTGGGGAAGTTGTAACCCCACACCTCTTCCAGGATGTCAGAGCGGGAAAGCACCTTCCGCGGGTTGCGCATCAGGTATTCGAGAAGAGCAAACTCCGTCCGAGTGAGGCTAATTGGCTTCCCACCTCGCGTGACGTCGCGCGTATCGGGGTTGAGCACCAAATCCTCAAATTCCAATTCTTTGGGCTGCTCAGGAGCCTGAGATTCAGTAATTGAACGGCGGAAAAGACTGCGCACGCGCGCTAGAAGCTCTTCCAACGCGAACGGCTTGGGAAGGTAATCATCAGCACCAGCATCCAAGCCAGCAACGCGGTCAGAAACACCATCGCGTGCGGTGAGGAGGAGAATGGGGCGGTCATCGCCGGTGCTCCTCAAAGTGCGACACACTTCAAGTCCGTCCATCTGCGGCATCATCACATCAAGGATGACGAGCGTCGGCTGTTCCTTTTCGATGAGTTCGACAGCCTGAGCACCATCTTCAGCCAGGACTACCTCGTACCCGTTGAAGGTCAACGACCGTCGAAGCGATTCTCGCACCGCTTGTTCATCATCAGCAACAAGTATCTTCATTTCTTCCCTCTAAAATGCGGTCTTTCTAAGAATAATACCATTAAGGAAGCTCCTTTTAGACCTCACTCCAGTTTGCCCCCAGGTGACTATCATGCCAGCTCCAGACTTCTTCGAGGTGAGCTAGGTAATTACCAGCTAAGTTACGCCTGTGTAACGTCAAAGCATACCCCCAAAAACGGCACGCTACGACAGGTGAAGGAAGGTTGTCCGACATTGGCAATACCGGATGTCCCCCCGGATAGCACGAAAAACGGCATCCTGGAAAGATTCCAGGATGCCGTTCTTAGCATGCTCCGGATTGTTCCGAAGCATCTTTTCCTCTCGTGCCACGATCCGGAGGATGCGGCACGTCAGGTTACGTTAGAACTGCTCGACGTCTACGAGACCAAGCTTGGCTGCCTTGACCAGGCGACGAGGAATGAGAACCTCGCGGCCGTCAATCTTCACAGCCTGCAGGTCGGCGTTGTGAGCCTTCCACTGCGAACGACGCATACGCGTGTTCGCGCGGGACTTACGAAACTTTGGGACTGCCATTACTTCGTCGCTCCCTTCTTCTTACGGCGAGCCATGCCGCCGAAGCGACGCTGGAACTTCTCGACGCGGCCAGCAGTGTCCATGAGACGCTGTGCACCGGTCCAGAAGGGGTGGGACTCGCTGGTCACATCAACAACAATGAGCGGGTACTCGTTGCCATCTTCCCATTCAACCGTGCGATCGCTCTTCACGGTGGAACGGGTCAGGAACTTGTGTCCTGTACCCGCGTCCTGGAATACCACGGGGTGGTAATCAGGGTGGATATCTTTCTTCATAAAATTAGTTCCCTCAGGATTGAGACTTCAGGTCGTCCCCGTCGTGCACTCGCCATGAGCGAAACGGGTCGTGCCTGAGTTGGGTACTTATTTCTTACAGTGTTCTCAGCGCCCGCAGGGGAGCACATCGAGCAACCTTTGGCATAGTACACGCCAGAGACAATAAAGCCAAACCCCGGTAACTGCCCGCGCACGCTACTCCCCCGCCAGGACGTAAAGTTTCAGGCTTGTCGACGCCTCCCCCACGGTTTTCTCGCATCCTACGGTTCCCGTTCCCGCGTTGCGTATACCTTATTACTCCATCACTGCGTCACTGCACTACCGCTTTATCACCTTGACGCGCGCCTGTACGCACGCTCTGTTAGAGTCACCTACAGAGAAACGAACTCGATTCGCTACCTTTCGCCTGGGAATTAGGAAAATTCGGGGCTCCCGTGTAAGGTAGTCGCTTGCTGTTGTCAAAAGTATACGTTTACGCCCTCGTCGACCGGCTTATCGCAGCACACCGACCTTTAAAGGTGCGGTTTCGTGCGCGTTTGTCACGATGTGGGCGGTTAGGAGAAAGAAAGTCCATGTCGGCAATTTGCCAGGTAACGGGACGCAAGCCAGGTTTTGGCAAGTCTGTCTCGCACTCCCACCGGCGCACCAACCGCCGTTGGAACCCCAATATTCAGCGTCGTAAGTTCTACCTGCCCTCTGAGGGCCGGACCATCACGCTGAACGTGTCCACCAAGGGCCTCAAGGTCATCGACCGCGACGGTATCGAAGCCGTCGTTGCCCGTATCCGCGCTCGCGGGGAAAGGGTCTAAGTTCTTATGGCACGTAACGATATTCGTCCGATCATCAAGCTGAAGTCTACGGCTGGCACTGGTTACACCTACGTCACCCGTAAGAACAAGCGCAACAACCCGGATCGCATCACCATCAAGAAGTACGATCCGGTCGTCCGCAAGCACGTCGATTTCCGCGAGGAGCGATAATTCATGGCTAAGAAGTCCAAGATTGCCAAGAATGAGCAGCGTAAAGAGATCGTCGCCCGTTACGCGGAGCGTCGCGCTGAGCTCAAGAAGATCATCAAGAACCCGAATTCCACTGACGACGAGCGTCTCGACGCTCAGTTCGAACTGAACCGTCAGCCCCGTGACGCCAGCCCCGTGCGTGTTCGCAACCGCGACTCCCACGATGGTCGTCCGCGTGGCTACCTCCGCAAGTTCGGTCTGTCTCGCGTTCGCATGCGTGAGATGGCTCACCGCGGTGAGCTTCCCGGTGTTCGTAAGTCCAGCTGGTAATTTCTAGGGAGATTGTAAATGAAGCGCAATAACGCAAAGAGGGCGCGCATCGAGCAGTCCCGCCGCCCCAAGAAGAACCCGCTCAAGGCCGCAGGCATTGAGAAGGTTGATTACAAGGATCTGAACACGCTCCGTCAGTTCATTTCCGATCGTGGCAAGATCCGTTCTCGCCGCGTCACCGGGCTCACCCCGCGTCAGCAGCGTCAGGTTGCTACCGCGGTCAAGAATGCCCGTGAGATGGCTCTCCTGCCGTTCACCAGCCGGTAAGCGGCCGAGGAGATAACAGCTTAAAAATACCCACCAGGTTTTCCTGGTGGGTTTTTGCATCCCGAACAACAACTGGATTTTTGGTTTCCGATTCCCCTAACCTGGCTGCTGAGCGTTCAGCTTCAGGATGAACGTTCAGTTTCGTATAGGCATCCAGCTTCGCATGGCATCAGGCTTCGATACTTTTAATCTTTCGTTGTTCCGATGCCTGTTTTCGGTGACAAGTTCAAGCGCGCACCACAACAGCTCTTTCTCGTTCTCGTTCACCCGTCCGGATTTCGTCGCACCGACATGACTTGTGCATGTCCATGTATTTTCCGAGATGCGGAAACACCCGCAGGTGAGCTCTTCAATGAAGGTCGCTTCCTTCTTTTACCGCTGAAGGACTCTCTTATTTGGCAGAGGTCTACCTGGAGGCGTTCGGAGTGTAGGGAAGTGTTGAGGGCGTTGGTAATCGCAGAGTGCGTTGGGAAACGCTGGGATCGTTCTAGACCTCGTCACCGGCTCTGCGGGCGATGCGGAAAGCCTGTTTGATAAGTGGGGCATCACACATCTGCCCATCGAGTTTAAAGGGGCCGGGGTGGTTATAGGACTCCGCTACCACCCGACGGGCCCACGTCAACGTCTCCTCGTCCGGCAAATAGGCCCGGCGCACAGGCTCCGTCTGTGCGGGGTGGATCGTCGCCGTCGCAGCGAAGCCGATGCGCGCCGCATCGACAGCCTCACGGTACTGCCCCTCCGGGTCGGAGAAGTCGGCGAAGGACGCGTCAATACTGAACTTCCCGTGGGCAGCGGCAGCGACGTGAACCATTGTGCGGGCAACCTGAATGGTGTCGCGGTACAGGTGTGTCGGTCGCATCGTTTCATCATCTTGGTAACGCGAGTGCGTGCCACCAAGCTCCATCGTCAGATCCTCGGCACCCCAATACAACCCGATGACATCCGGGTGGGCAGCGATCTCGTTTACATGGACGAGAGCCTGTGGTGTCTCGATCAGCGCGATGATCGGCAGCCCCTCGACCTCAGGGGGGATTCCGTCCCGCAGCATCGGCACGATGAGTGGCCCGTACTCGGTCTGCTTATATGCTTCCAGATCCTCGAGGAACCCCGGAGCCTCCGGGCCGTTGATGCGCACGATAACGCGTGCAGGATCGAGGTGGGAATTGATGAGATTCTGTCGCGCTTCCTCCCGCGCCTGTGCATCGTGTTCTGCCCCGGCACCATCCTCCAAATCAAGAATGATCATGTCTGCCCTAGTGATTCCTTTGGCAAACCGCTCGGGGCGGTTACACGGCACGAACATGATGGCTGGTCCGAGGATGATGTTCTCATTGTTCATGGGTTCATCGTACCCGGCTAGCACGCTTGTCGACGCTTTTCCCACCGTCGCTTCCCGCCTACGGTCTCCTCCTAGTGGTGGTGGCTGCGCTCAGCCCCCGCCCCGATACTCGCCGCCGGGACTCCTCCAGGCTCCGTAATGACAAACTGCCCCATCATGCCATTGTCCTCGTGGTAAAGCATGTGACAATGGTACATGTACGGCCAGGCGGGATCCGGGTAGTTGCCGAAGGTGACGGCGAGGGTGACCGTTGTCTCCGGCGGGATCGTCACCGTATCCTTCCAGCCCTGTGTCCACACTTCATCAGTATCCGGCGCATCGAGCACCATGAAGGAGGCATCGTGGATATGGAAGTTGTGAATCCAGTCGCTGTTCTCATTCGTCACCGTCCACTGTTCCGGCGTGTCATGGTCGATAACGAAGTCCACGCGTTGCATGTCCATTCGCTTCCCATTGATCTCGAAGGTGTTGAGTGCGAAAGACCGCTGGAAACCAGTCTCGGGAACCACATCCTCGGCGTCGACAAGCCGATCAGGAATGTCCCGCAGCGGTTGTGCGTCCTGCGGCCCGACGATGCGGAGAAGATAGTAGGTGTCCTCCACACCGAAGTCTGGAACGGAATCGTCCTTCGGCAGCCCCAGCCGGTGTGGAAAACCAACGGAGCGGAGGAAGATCTCTTCCCCTTGTTCCAGATCAACGATGATTTCGAAGCGTTCCCCCGGACCGATGGGAAGGCGTTTGACCTCCACCGGATGGGGAAGGAATCCCGTGTCTGTGGCGGCGACGGTGAATGGGCGATCGTCAGACAGCGCAAGGTTGTGGAATCGCATGTTCGACCCATTGACCAGGCGGAACCGAACCTGAGACGTGGTGGCATGGAACACCGGATTCGTGCACCCATTCACGTTTGGGGTGTCCCCGAGGAGCCCAAGGTCAGGCAGGTCAGTCTCGTCAAAAGAGCCATCCTCGTTGAAGCGGTGATCCTGCAGAATGAGCGGAATATCGTCAACGCCATAGTCAGCGGGGATGTCCGGCATATCCTCGTCGGTGATCACGAAACCGCCAGCGAGGCCACGATAAGCGTGGAGCCCCGTCGCTTCGTGTGGATGCGGGTGGTACCACACCGTCGCTGCCGGCTGGTCGATCGTGAACTCCGTCGTCCAGGTCTCCCCCGGCTCGATCGGGCTGTGCGGGCCACCGTCCATGATCGCCGGGAGCTTCATCCCGTGGATGTGCATGGTGGTCATCTCATCCAGTCGGTTTTCAAATTCCAACCGGACGCGCTCACCACGGCTGGCAACCACCGTCGGGCCGAAATGAGGACCGTTGAAACCCCACGTCGTTGTCTGCTTCCCCGGTACAATCTCCGATGTCCCCTCCTGAGCAGTGAGGTGGAAAACGCGCACCCCATCGATGACCTCTGAATCGGCTGTCGGCGGGATGGGCAGTTCGCGGTTGAAGCTCTCCGGTGTGGGGGCACCCGGTGAACAAGCACTGAGAACGGAACCAGTAGCTGCCACAGCAGCGGTCCCGGCTGACAAGGTAAGGAATGAGCGTCGGGTAATCATTCATCAAACTTTAGTTTGATAGGGCTGCACTTTCAAAAAGCCGTCGGGCCCCACCCAACCATTCTGAGTGAGTCGCGTATCTCCAGCCAGTCGAGCTCCTCTCCCCTATCCACCCCGCAAATGACAAGCCGCCTACCACAGTCGTGGTAGGCGGTTTACGCACACTCACCAGGCTTGGGCGGATTGCACAGCACTCAACTGCACAGCACTAGCCTTCACTATCCAGGCCGGTACCCGGGCGGTTAGTGCAGGAAGTGACGAGTCCCCGTGAGATACATGGTCACGCCGGCCTTCTTTGCAGCCTCGATGACTTCCTCGTCACGAATGGAGCCACCAGGCTGAACCACAGCCTGGACCCCAGCCTGAGCGAGGATCTCGAAACCGTCAGCGAAGGGGAAGAAGGCATCAGAGGCGGCGACAGCGCCTGCGGTGCGGTTCGTCCCATTTGCGAGCGTGTTCGCGCGCTCAACCGCAAGTTTTGCGGAATCCACACGGTTGACCTGTCCCATTCCCACGCCCACAGTGGCGCCCTGGTTAGCGATGAGAATCGCGTTGGATTTCACACAGCGGATACTGCGCCAGGCGAATTCCAGGTCTGCCAGGACCTCTGCTGTCGCGGGCTCACCGGCAACGAGCTTCCAGTTCTTGGGATCATCACCCTCGGCCTGCAGCACATCTCGATCTTGCTCTAGGACACCACCAGAGATGAACATCTGCTGGGTGCCACCGCGATGCGGCTCGTCGCACTGCAATATACGCAAGTTCTTCTTCTCCTGCAGCAGCTCCAGCGCGGCGGGCTCGTAGGACGGCGCGATGATCACTTCGGTGAAAATTGGCCGCACCTGCTGCGCCATCTCCATGCTCACCTGGCGGTTCACAGCGATCACTCCACCGTACGCACTCATCGGGTCACAGGCATGCGCCTTCTTGTGTGCATCGGCAAGCGAGGTGTGAGAAACGGCAATGCCACACGGGTTGGTGTGCTTGATAATGGCAACACACGGATCTTTATGGTCCCACGCTGCGGCCCACGCGGCATCCGCATCGCGGTAGTTGTTAAAGCTCATCTCCTTGCCGCCGAACTGCTGCGCGGCTGCAAGCCCCTCACCGGTTATGCGCACCGTAGCCTTTTGATGCGGATTCTCACCGTACCGCAATGCCCGCACCGTGCCACTCTCACCAGCCTCTGCACCCAGCTGCTCAGCGAACCACTGAGAAACGTGTGCATCGTAGGCAGCGGTGTGGCTGAATGCTTTGAGCGCGAGCTCCTGCCGCTCTGCGTAGGTGAACCCGCCGTTCTTCGCGGCCTCCGCAGCTCTACCATAGTCGGCGGAATCAACAACAACGGCAACGGAACCGTGGTTCTTAGCCGCACCACGAACCATAGAGGGTCCTCCGATGTCGATCTTTTCGACGCAATCCGCATACCCTGCACCCGAAGCCACCGTCTGCTCAAACGGGTACAGGTTCACAACGACGAGCTGGAACCCCTCGATGCCGAGTTCTTCCAACTGCTGCATATGTGCTGGCACATGCGTATCGGCGAGGATGCCGGCGTGTACGACGGGATGCAGCGTCTTCACGCGGCCATCGAGACATTCCGGAAACCCCGTAATCTCGCTGACATCGGTCACCGGGACACCCGCATCGCGGATAACTTTCGCCGTCGAACCTGTGGAAACAATGTCAACCCCCGCCTCGTGCAGCCCTTGTGCGAGCTCGTCGAGGCCCTCTTTATCGAACACACTAATGAGTGCCCGCTTAATCGAAATCTTTTGATCTTTACTGCCCATTACGCCACAAGCCTTCCTCGAGCACTTTCACGATTAATTGACGTTCAACTATCTTAATTCGCTCATGCAAAGAGTCCTCATCGTCATCCTCCTTAATGAGCACCGGCCACTGCGCAACAATCGGACCGGTATCCATCCCGGCATCCATTTTGTGCACCGTGGAACCCGTTACCGCCACTCCGTAGTCCAAGGCATCACACACTGCATGAGCGCCTTTGAAAGCTGGCAAGAGCGCAGGATGGGTATTCAAAACGACATCGAAGCCAGCAAGGAAATCCTCCGAGACGATGCGCATCAGTCCAGCGGACACGACAACATCCGGCGTATATGCAGCAACAGCATCCCGAAAATCGCGATTCCACTGGTCCCGGTCGCCGGGGGTGAACTCAACCACCTGGGTGGGGACAGATTCAGCCCGCGCGCGCTCGTTAGCAACGCAGGGCCGGTCCGTGATCACAGCGACAATTTCGTAGACCCTACTGTCCCGATCCATCATCGCTTGGAGAAGTGTCCCCGACCCAGAGGCGAGAACTACCACCCGCATTTTTTTCTCGGGGGCTGTCTGAACTGCGTTGTTCATCCCCAATTCCGTGGGGATCGACGGCAGCGTGTGGGATATTCGCATCATCGTCTTCGGTGACCTTTCCCTGCTCGATTTCTGATGTCTCATCCCATTGTCCCCCACGGTCGCCGGCTTCGGAACTTTCTTGCCCACGAGCGGGTGTACCACCCGTGTCCGATTCTTTTTCATCAGCATCGCTGTCCTGCTCGTGACCCCGGTCCCCGTGCCCCTCGCCGGAACGGCGATCGGGTGTGCTGGAGCTGCTGCCGCCTTCGGCGATATCTCCTTCGCCGACGGTAGCGGTGCGGATGTCTGTGTCAGCACTGCTCCCCGCGACAACAGTGTCCTCGGCAGATGCCTTGTCCTCTGCATTCAATGGGGAGCCAGAGGGGTCATCGGATGGCACGTCTTCCGAACCCACATGTTCAGACTCATCAGCAGCGGCATCGTCGACTGCATCTTCAACACCATCGCGAACACCGTCGTGCGGGCCCGGGTCAGTATCAGCCCCATCGCCGGAGTCAGCCACACGTGTTGCGCTCGGATCTCCAGCGCGACCACTGGAGGCATCGGCAGGGGAACTACTCTCCGGTGTCGTTTCTGGGGCTTCTGCGGATGCATCCACACCGGAGCGTGCATTTTTACCCCCGAGGACGCGCAAAACAACTCCACCCAAGCCAATCGCAGCGGGATAGACAGCAGCGAGGAGCACCGCAAGCCACCACGTACTCCCGACATATCCCAGTACACCAACCTGGCCACTGGATAAATAGAGCAGAATTCCCATCCCTATCGCCGTAAACGGAGCGACCGCGAGGCCGTATTCTGGCATATTTTTGAGTACAAACAGGGCAATGAGAAATGCGACCACCATGAGGAATCCTGCAGCTGGGTGCACTTCTTCGGGCATGGCCACTAGCCATTGCACGGGGGGCAGAATTCCTGGATGCGCCGAGAACAGAGAGACCCAGCTCTCCCCAACGCGGAAGTCGGCGCCCAAGACAACAGCGGCTCCACCGATGGCAGCATTTGGAACGTAGCCAATAGCGACGAGGGGGTGCCCAACGACCTGCCACCGCACCATGGTCATGGCGACAACGAGGACGAAACCTGCCACTAGCCACAGTCCGAGAAGTTTGAGAGCCGCATAAGCCGCACTCACCCAGGCCTCCGGCACAGAGTATCGACGGGCGAGCGCACCCCACAGGCGTGGCCCCATACCCACAAGCACAGCCGAGCCATGGAGAACGACGACTCTGCCAAAAGTGGCGATGGGAGGAATCCCCATAGCGAACACCATTGACGCACTCCAGAGCATGGCAGTTGCGGTCAGCGTAAGTAGCAAAGGAATACCCACGGCGACAGTGAGAATAATCCCCAAATCCCTGATGGAGGCTTTCATCTTTACAAGGCTGTAGGTCGTCTTCGCGGTGAGCAGCCAGACACACAAGGCAGGCAGGAGGGGCACCGCGCTAATCACCTGCCCGCTGCCCGCAATTGCACCACCGTTGATCACAAGGAAGGCCTGTGCGACGGAACCCGGCAAAGCAACAAGAGTGGTTGATGTGAAAAGGAGAGACGCAAGTGAAATCGCAACCGAAATTGTGATTATTATCACATTAGAAACGATGAACGGCATGACAAGCCGACGCGTGCGAGCGTGCCCAGATCCGGTAACACCTATGGTTGACGGGTCAACATTCACCGACGAGGGCCGCCGCCCAGGACGAGACGAACCACCTGGACGTGCGGAATTGCGAGAGGGTCCTACATTCACATTCACTCTTAAACTGTGCCACGGTTTTGCACCCAAGTGCGGGAGGCGACGCGAGCCATAGAAATCGAACCACCACCTTTCGATGGATATGTAACGAATTTCCGGGCGAAAACGACAGTAATCCTACCTAATTCTGCTTGCCCCCCAGATTTCGTTACGCTATCGTTTCATCTCGTTAAGCAGTATTAGGTAACAAAATGGTCACGAAGTTGTTAAGTAGTAGTAACAAAGATACTTTCCACCGTGGCCTTTAACAGAGGTTGGAGGAGCAGCAGATGTCTCATCAGCGGTCGACAGCCGGGGCCCACCGTAAGGCTCCAAGCGCACCGAAAGGTCGCGTCAGTTTAGTTGCTGTCACCACCGGTGTTGTTTCCACCGCCGGCGCAACCGGTGCCGTCGCTGCGAATATCACCGCAGACAGTGTGACAACAACCCATAACCAGGTGCAGCTCGTCGCCGAAACTGCAACCGCTACCCCAACCACCTCCAACGAATCTCCGCAAGTTCTTAACATTGCCGAGTTTAAGCCAGCTGCTAACGTTCAAGACCAAATCGCCAAAGCCGTCGAGTACGACAATGAGCGCGCCGCAGCCGACGAAGCCGCACGCGCACCTCTCGTAGTTCGCCCAGCTGAAGGAACCCTTTCCTCTGGCTTCGGCAGTCGCTGGGGTGTCCTCCACGCCGGTGTCGATATCGCCGGTCCGATGGGATCAGCAATCGTTGCCGCCGAAGATGGTGTCGTCATCGACGCAGGCCCGGCCTCCGGCTTCGGCAACTGGGTACGTATCAAGCACGAAGATGGGACAATCACCGTTTACGGCCACATGGAGACCGTTGAAACGACGGTAGGTGCCCAGGTCCACGCAGGCCAGCGCATCGCCGGCATCGGCAGCCGGGGTTTCTCCACCGGCCCTCACCTACACTTCGAAGTTCACCCGAATGGTGGCGGAGCTATCGATCCCATCCCGTGGCTCGCCGAACGAGGAATAAACCTCTAACAGCCACTTCATCCCAAACCTCCTCCACAAGCTGCGGCTCCCATGCCGTGGCTTTTTCATATTCCAGCCCCGCCCCCTCCGTACCTCCGTGTTCTCCGCTCCTAGCCTCCCGCACACGGCGAATTCCTCGAGACACACCCTCAACGCCCCTCTTAGCGTTTTTTAAGGGTCTGAAGCATAGAAACCCGGTTTGTCTCCGTTTGCCTCTCTACGGCCTCGAGACGCGGGAATTTGGGCCTTCCCCAAGAAATGAGACCGGCACGCTTCGCCACCGAGGAAAAATCCCCCCCTCCACGCCGTGTGTGACAACGGCATGGTCGCTATCTTCACTATCCGAAGAGAACTCCCGCCTACCCCCGAATGGCGTAAATCTTAAGATTTTCTTTGTTTTCTTCGCTTTTACTCAGCTTTCCCCTCACAGCTACCTTCGCAGAAAGATGCGGGGAGCAACAGCATCCCCCGGCTCCGTCACCCCCGCATTCCTGACATTGCGTGGCTGCTGTTCGCTCCCTGCCCTTAGCACTGTGTTCTAGAACCGTGCCGTTCGCACGGCCGTTCGCACGGCCGTTCACACACGTTTTTAGAGCTTCTCCATCGGGATGTTCCCGATAAGCATAAGCCTAATCGTTCCGTGTGATCCGAAATCGATGGTTACCGTCGTGTGCTTACCAATTCCGGACACTTCCCGGACAGTGCCTACACCATACTTCTCGTGGTTAACCATGTCCCCCACAGCCAGTTTCAATGAGGATGCCGGAACAGACTGCGAGGAAGCTGGTTTCTTCTTCACCCGGCGCGGACCGCCGATCCATCCATCGTTGCCACCGTACGAGCTGTAACCACCGCCCACGCCGTAGGCTGGTTCCTCACGCTCCCACTCGATGAGCGAGGAGGGAATATCTCCAAGGAAGCGCGATTCTGGATTCGTTTGCGGATTTCCCCAAGCAATCCGGAGCAGCGCGCGGGAGATAAACAGCTGCTTTCTTGCCCGCGTAATTCCCACATAAGCCAAACGGCGCTCTTCCTCAATCTCTTCCGTGTTCCCCAGCGAGCGCATGTGGGGGAACTGGCCTTCCTCCCACCCGGGCAGGAAGACGTAGGGAAACTCGAGTCCCTTCGCTGTATGCAGCGTCATGAGGGTGACCACGCCCTGCCCCGCATCGGGGATCTGGTCAGCATCGGCGACAAGGGAAACCCGTTCGAGGAACGCCTGGACAGAGTCATCTTCGTCATTGGCGCGGGCTTGCTGCGCAAAATCGCGGGCGTACGCGACGAGCTCATTGAGGTTATCCAGCCTGGCTTCGTCCCGCGGGTCCTTCGATTTTTCCAGTTCGTCCCGGTAGCCCGACACGTCTGTAATCAGGTTGATGAGGTCACCAACCTCCTGCGTACCGGCACGCAGTTCCTCCATCATGGCGACGAACTTAGCAATCGCATTGCGACCACGTGCACCGAGATAATCCACCTCGTCAACGTGTCGCATCGCCTCATACAGCGAAATGTTCTCTCGAGAGGCGAAAGCTGTGACGAAGGCGAGAGCCTTGTCACCGATACCGCGCCGTGGCGTGTTCACAATTCGTCGCAGCGACACCTCGTCGTCGGGATTATCTACGACACGGAGGTACGCGATGATGTCACGGACTTCTTTGCGCTCATAGAACCGCGTACCGCCGACGACGCGATACGGAATGCCGGTGCGGATAAAGACATCTTCAATCACGCGGGAGGCGGCATTCGTGCGATACATGACCGCTACCTCGTTATAGGGCAGGTTTCGATCGTCAATGGTGCTGGCGATGAACCGCGCCTCGTCTTCTTCCCTATCGGCCACGTAGCCAATAATCTTTGGACCTGCCCCCTGGTCAGTCCAGAGGTTCTTCTTGCCGCGGTGCTCATTGTGCGAAATAACTGCGTTAGCAGCAGACAAGATGTTTTGTGTGGAGCGGTAGTTCTGCTCCAGCAGAATGGTGGTGGCGTTGGGGAAATCGCGCTCGAATTCGCGAATGTTTCGAATCGTAGCACCACGGAAGGCATAGATTGATTGATCCGCATCACCGACAACGCACAGCCCCGTTCCATCCTTGCCCACCAGTGCGGAGATGAATTCGTACTGGGCATGGTTAGTGTCCTGGTACTCATCTACGAGAACGTGGCGGAAGCGACGGCGGTAGTAAGCGGTAACGTCCGGATGTTCACGGAAGATCCGTACGACCTCACCAATGAGATCGTCGAAGTCGAGAGCGTTGGCACGGCGAAGACGTTCCTGGTAAAAGCCGTATACCTGACCAATTACCTTGTGCTCCTTCACAGCGTCGTCCACGCCGATGAGCTCGTTTTTCCACCCAGAGATTTTGTTCCCAAGCACCCGTGGGGAGAACTTTTTTATGTCCAGGTCCATGTCCTTGGCAATCTGCTGAAGCAGACGTTTTGAATCATCCGAATCATAGATGGTGAAGTTGGAGTTCAAACCGGGAACCAGCTGTGCGTTGCGGCGCAGAATCCGCACACAGGTGGAGTGGAAGGTCGCTACTGCCATGTTCTGCGCCTCCGGACCGATGAGGCCGATGACGCGTTCTTGCATCTCCTTTGCTGCTTTGTTGGTAAAGGTGATGGCAAGTATCTGCCATGGCTGCACCCCCTTGAATCGAAGGAGATGCGCGATACGTCGTGTGAGCACGGCGGTCTTGCCGGAGCCTGCTCCTGCCACGATAAGTAGTGGCGAGTCGTCGTGCAGGACGGCGTCGCGTTGTTGCGGGTTGAGGTCTGAAACAAGATCTGTTGGTGCCATAACGAGTTATACAATAGCGGGTATGAGTAACACCGGTGCAGAAGATCAACTGAGTGAAGCAGAAATCACGCAGCTTAGGAAGGAAATTGACCGCCTCGACCACGTCATTTTGGACGCTGTAAAGAGGCGTACGGAGATCTCCCGCGCTATTGGCCGTACACGGCGTGCCTCCGGTGGTGTGCGCCTCGTGCACACCCGCGAGGTGGAGATCGTTAACCAGTTCCGGGAGGAGATCGGTGAGGAGGGTCCTGCCCTCGCCGCGATCCTGCTCCGCCTTGGCCGAGGCAAGTTGGGGTAGTTCTCCATGTGCCCACGATCCGGTGCACGATGAAGCCACGATCGGAGACACGATGAAGCGACGATCCGGGCGCGGGATCGCTTGTGCAGGCAGAAAAAGCGGAGGAGCCACCTGGCTCCTCCGCTTTCACGTCCGTCGCACGTTGGCCGGACACCTGTTCTCATCTGGAGGTGGCAACGAACACCCTTGTTGAGGCATACGCATGCACCTCAGTGACAGCATGCTCCGCAACGAGGTGTGCTACTGCACCTCGATGCCCAGGTGGTCGCCCGTTCCCAGCTCGATGTTGAGCCCCGGAACCGCAGCGATGAGCTCCTGGGTATAGGTCTCCTGTGGAGAGTCGAAGATACTGTCGGCGGTCCCCTTCTCCACGATCCGTCCCTTTTCCATCACGACGATGTCATCGGCGGTCTGTCGCACGACCGCGAGGTCATGGGTGATGAATAGGTAGCTCAGGCGGAACTCTTCTTGCAAGTCCGCAAGCAGCTGAATGATCTGGTTTTGCACCAGCACATCGAGCGCGGACACCGCCTCATCCAGGATGAGAACCTCCGGCTGCAGAGCCATAGCGCGAGCGATAGCGATGCGTTGGCGCTGTCCACCGGAGAGCTCATTCGGGTAACGCCGCATTGCGGAGCGGGGCATGTTCACCATGTCTAGGAGTTCTGCGACACGAGCCTCTCGCTGCTTCCTGTTCCCTACCTTGTGTAGTTTGAGTGGCTCCTCGATGCACCGGTAGATGGAGTACATGGGGTCGAGGGAGCCGTAGGGGTTTTGGAACACAACCTGCAGCTTTTTGCGCAGCGCGAACAGTTCTTTCTCGCTCATGGTGGACATATCGCGACCTTCATAAGTCACCGTGCCGCTCGTGGGCTTCAGCAGCCCGAGGACCATGTTGGCGACGGTGGATTTGCCCGATCCCGATTCTCCTACCAGCGCGGTGGTGGTGCCGCGGCGGAGGTAGAAGGAGACATCGTCGACAGCACGAAGGGTCTTCTTCCCGTCTGCTGCACCACGGATCTCAAATTCCTTGACCAGGTTTCGCACATCCACGACAGCCTCATCACTGCTGCCTTGAGAGGCCTTGAGCTCCGATGACGTCAGCCCTTGGTTGCGCGCGGATTGAATGCGTGCGGAGGCGAGCGACGGCGCTGCTTTCACCAGGCGCTGCGTGTAAGGATGCTGGGGATTGCGCAGGATGTCGAGGCTCGGTCCCTTTTCCACAATCCGGCCGCGGTGCATGACCACGACGAAGTCCGCGCGCTCGGCAGCCAAGCCGAGATCGTGGGTGATGAACAGCAGGGCTGTCCCGGATTCCTTGATGAGGGTCCCCAGGTGGTCGAGGATTCGCTTCTGCACGGTGACATCGAGTGCTGAGGTCGGTTCATCGGCGATGAGGAGACGGGGGTTGGCAGCCAGACCGATCGCGATGAGCGCACGTTGGCGCATACCGCCAGAGAACTCGTGCGGGAACTGCTTGGCCCGGCGCTCAGCGTCGGGAAGCCCAGCGTGCCCGAGAAGCTCGACGACCTTCTCGTGTGCTTCCGAACCAGTCGCAATGTTGTTGGCGCGCAGCGCCTCCTCCACCTGTGTGCCGATCCGCCACACGGGGTTGAGGTTGCTCATCGGATCCTGCGGCACGAGACCGATGTGCGAGCCACGGTATTTCTGCCATTCCTTGTCACTCAGGCCCGTCAGTTCCTCCCCTTCGAAGGTGATGGACCCCTGCGTCACCTTGCCGCTGCCCGGAAGCAGCCCCAGGAAACTCATTGCCGCAGTAGATTTCCCCGAGCCGGACTCACCCACGATCGCCACGGACTGACCGGGGTAGATGGTCAAGTCGAAGTCACGGACGGCTTCAACGACACCAGTGGTGGATTCGAATTCCACTTTCAGGTCGCGGACCTGCAACAGGGGTGTGCTTGTCGACGCTGAGGTCTCCTGTTGTTGCGGTGTGCTCATTGTCTTATTCTTTCCACTCTCTCTAGCCTGACTCACGAGCGCTTCCTCGCCTTCGGGTCCAGGGCATCGCGGACAACATCGCCCATCATGATGAAGCTCAAAACCGTCAGGGCTAGTGCGATAGCCGGGTAGAACAACACCATCGGTTGGGTGCGCAGCGATGCTTGTGCGGCAGAAATGTCACCGCCCCAAGAAACCACGGTGGAGGGAAGACCAATGCCGAGGAAGGACAGCGTCGCTTCCGCGACGATAAACGTTCCTAGCGCAACCGTGGCATAGACGATGATCGGAGCTGCAGCATTGGGAAGGATGTGGCTCGTCAGGATAGTAAATTTCGAGGCCCCTACGGCCCGAGCCGCTGTCACAAATTCCTCGTTCTTCACACTCATAACGGCACCGCGCGTAATGCGCGCAATGTTGGTCCAGCCAAAGATGCTGAGTGCAATGACCACCGTCCAGATCGTGCGCTGCTCCTTAAACATCTGCATCACCACGATCGCGGCGAGAACGAGCGGAACAGCGAAGAAGATATCCGTGAGACGGGAAAAAATCGTGTCCCAGATCCCACCGAAATAACCTGCAATGGATCCGATGATGGTGCCCAAAATGGTGACGGCAACGGTGGTCAGGATACCCACTGTCACCGAGGCGCGTGCACCGTAAATGACACGCGAGTAAATATCACAGCCCTGTCGGTCAAAACCGAACGGGTGGCCGGACTCAGGTCCGGCGAGAGAATTGCTCAACTCACAGAACCGCGGGTCGGTCGAGGTGAACATCTGCGGGAATAAAGCAAGCAGGACGGCGCACAAAATCAGGACAGCTGAAGCCCAGAACATTGGCCTCTTGCGCAGGTAGCGCCACGCCTCACCCCACATGGAACTTGGTGCGGAGTCATCAGGCACGGCATCCACCGCGCCTAGTCCTTGTTCATCGGTTGCAGAGACGTAGTATTCCTGGCCAGGCAGGATGCGTCTCCCGGTCACAGTGTCATTCATGAGGCCCTCGGTGCGATGGATTACATCCATTTGCTCTTCAGTGGCCTGGTCAGCAATCCGGATGCCTTCCTCCGGCACGCGGACCATGTCATCGGGTGTGGTATCCGGGTACGAGTGCGTCTTGTCGGTGGGGTTAGGCATAGCGAATCCTCGGATCTAGCAGTGCGTAAATGAGGTCAACAATGAGGTTGGCGATGATGTACACAATGACGAGTACGGTAGTGAAGCTGACGACGGTCGCCGGCTCTCCCTTCAAGATCGCCTGGTAGATCGAGCCGCCCACACCGTTGATTCCGAAGATTCCCTCGGTCACGATGGCACCGCCCATCAGGGCGCCGAGATCGGCACCGAGGAAGGTAACCACGGGAATCAACGAGTTGCGCAGAACGTGGCGGCCCATGACAGAGCTCTTGCTCATGCCTTTTGCCGTCGCCGTGCGCACGTAGTCGGCGCTGAGATTCTCACTGACCGACTGCCGTGTCAGGCGCAAGACGTATGCAAACGAAAGCGCGCCGAGGACTACGGCGGGCATGAGGAGGGCTTCGAATGATTCATTCCTCCCGACGGTGACGGGTAAGAGACCCCATTTCACGCCGACGAGGAACTGCAGAACAAAGCCGATGACGAAAGACGGCACGGCGATAACGAAGAGGGAAACGAGGAGGACGGTGGAATCGAAGATTCCGCCACGGCGAACGCCTGCGATCACACCGACGGAAATACCCAGGATGGCTTCAAATGCCAAGGCCATGACGGCGAGCTTGATGGTCACAGGGAACGCGTTCGCCATCACGTGCGCTACGGGTTGACCAGAAAATGTCGTGCCGAAGTCGAGTGTGAGGATTCCCTTGAGATAGAGGAGATACTGAACGATGAATGGTTTGTCGAGGTTGTATTCTGCCTCGATGCGTGCCCGCGCCGCCTCGCTGATGCCTCGGTCACCGCCGAGGGCTGCCACGGGATCGCCGGGCATGAGGAAGACGAGGGAGTAAAGAAGCAGTGTCGCACCGATGAACACGGGGATCATCTGGAGCAAGCGCCGTCCGATGTAGCGGAGCATGTGCGCGTAGCTCCTTTCTTTAGCTAGGTAGTAGGGGGTGGCTGTACGAGTTGGATAAACGCGCCCACCCCGCATGCGAGCGGAGCGATGACGCGCCTTCGCAGCGGGGTGCCGAACGTTAGAGTGATGCCACTATGGATGGTCTTGACGGTGTGATTGCGCCTGCGTCTTTACGCGGGCGCGAACCACATCAGTTTTTTACTTCTTGGTGATCTGGTCGTACACCGGAACCGACTTCCAGGAGAAGACGACGTTGTCGACGTTCTCCGAGTAGCCGCCCGTGACGTTGGCGTACCACAGCGGGATCGCTGGCAGATCCTTCAGCAGGAGCTCTTGCGCCTGGTTGTAGAAGACGTTGGCGGACTCGGGGTCCGGCGCACCAGCTGCCTGCTTCAGCAGCTTGTCAAACTCGGGGTTCGAGTAATCACCGTCGTTGGATCCACCGCCGGTTGCGTACAACGGTCCGAGGAAGTTACCGAGTGACGGGTAGTCGGCCTGCCAGCCGGTGCGGAAAGCTGAGGTGATGGTGCGGTTTGTGATCTCATCACGCAGGCTCTTGAAATCTGGGTACGGGTCGCCCACGGCCTCCACACCGAGTGTGTTGCGGATCGAGTTGGCTACGGCATCGACCCATGCCTGGTGTCCACCATCGGCGTTGTAGGAAATCTTCACAGAACCCTCGAACGGGGAGATCTTGTCTGCTTTCTCCCACAGTTCCTTCGCCTTCTCCGGGTTGTACGTCAACACCTCAGCACCAGCCAACGAATCGGAGTGGCCGGGGATCACCGGAGAAGTAAAGTCTGTCGCCGGGGTACGGGTGCCACCGAAGATGGTGGAGGTAATTTCCTCGCGGTTGATGGCGTACGACAGAGCCTGCCTGCGGAGGTTGCCTTCCTCGCCCTTGAAGTGCGGCAGCGACTCCGGGATTGTGAAGGACTGGAAAATGGCCGCCGGCTGGTTAACAGCACGGTCCCCGAGCTCATTCTCAAAGGTGGAAAATGCCGAGTCCGGGATAGCATCAGTGATATCTAGGTTGCCTGCCAGAAGGTCGGAGTAGGCTGCGTCGTTTTGTGCGTAGAAGACGAACTGCACGCCGTCGTTCTTGGGAGTGCGCACGCCGTCGTACTCCTCGTTGGGAACGATGGTGGCATCCTTGTTATGGTTCCACTCGGCGAGCTTGTACGGCCCGTTTCCGATCGGATTCTCGCCGTAAGCATTGAGGTCATCGTAAGCGGATTCGTGCATCGGGAAGAAGGCCGAGTAACCGAGGCGCGTGGGGAAGTCAGCTTCCGGCTGGGCTAGCTCGATGGTGAAGGTCTTGTCATCAATAATCTTGAGACCTTCCATCGAGGAACCTCCCTCCTTGTAGCCGAGAATCGGCTCGAAGAAGTAGGCGCTCAGCATGGACTCCTCGACGGCCTTGTTCCAGGCCTTCACAAAGCTCTCCGAAGTAATCGGTGAACCATCGGAGAAGGAGATCCCGTCCTTCAGCGTGACCTTGTAGGTCTTATCCCCTTCCAGATCGATGGACTCTGCCATTTCGTTCTGGATTTTGCCGTCGGCATCGTAGTAGACCAGACCGGAGTAGATCAGATCGACGATGTTTCCGCCGCCCACTTCGTTGGTGTTTGCCGGCAGAAGCGGGTTCTGGGGCTCGGAGCCGCGCGCGGTAATGTAGTTACCTCCTGCGGCTGAACTGCTTTCTGAGTTTGAACATGACGCAAGGCTGAAAGCGAGCATGCCCGCCGTCAGCGCCGCGATGGTCTTCTTTAGAAACACAGACTCTCCATTCTTTGCATTTCGAAATAACCTTTTCAGAAATTTCACCACAAAACATGAATAATTTGTGCATTCTATTCAGGAAAATTGTTGTTAACCTACAATTAACCCAGTTCATGCAGAGTTAACGGGGGTAGTAAATCAATCTTTTTACCACCTCCGTAAAACCGCCCTACCTGGAATGTTGAACAATCATTATCGTGGCTAAGACTGGCTTAACTAGCCAGCAGGAAAACTCTCTCCAAGACCCCGCTTTGCATATTCTTACAGCTATGAATATGTATGCGCTATCTGGTCTCGCCTATCACTCACCGATGTCGAGCCCAATATCGAAGACACGGGAGGAATGGGTAAGCGCACCTACGGCAATATAGTCCACACCTGTCTGTCCATATTCTGCCGCGTTATCTAGCGTTAATCCGCCCGAAGCTTCCGTCCGCACGCCAGCCGGAACTGTGTGTTCCAAAGCCTTAAGAATCTGTGCTGGATCCATATTGTCTAGCAGGATCAGCCGCGCACCAGCTGCGACGGCTTCTTCAACTTGTTCTACCCGATCGCACTCCACCTCCACAGGGATCTCGGGGTATCGGTCGCGGACGCGTTCTATCGCTGCCGACACGCTGCCCACCGCAGCAATGTGATTGTCTTTGATAAGCGCTTCATCGCCGAGCCCCATCCGGTGATTGACACCCCCTCCGCAGCGGACGGCCATTTTCTGCAGTACCCGCATCCCGGGGACAGTTTTGCGAGTATCCCGCACACGCACTGGTTGCCCGGTGAGCGCGGAAACGCAACCATCCAGGGCTCGAACCCACGCTGCCGTATGCGTGGCCACGCCAGATAGTTGGCACACGATATTGAGAATTGTTCGCTCCACGGTCAAGATATCGGTGACAGGCCCGGTCAGCGTGAAAATCGGCTCGCCCCCTGTGACCTGTGCACCGTCGCGCCGTAGCACGTCAACCGTGATAGCTCCCGGTGCGTAGATTTCTGGGGCAAGCAAGGCGAGGCTAACGCCGGCAAGAACGCCGTCTTCACGGGCGTTCGCTGTCGCCGTAGCGGTGGCACGAGGCAAGGTCGCCAGGCTCGTGACATCCGCTCCCCACTGCAGATCTTCCTCGAGTGCACGCTGAACGAAGTCGCGGGCTTTCTGCGGATCGAGTCCAAGACTGGCTAGTACGTTGTCGCACATATCAGAGGGTCTCCTTGCTCCACAATTTTTGCCTTTCTGCGCGCCTCACGCAGATCCTGGCACCCTAAAAAAACCTTGGGTGTTACTTAGCAGCGGGTGCAGGCAACGACATGAGTTTGCGCTCCAGGAATTCCTCAATTCCTTGGAAGCCTCCCTCACGACCGAGGCCGGAGTCTTTCACACCGCCGAAAGGCGCAGCAGCATCGGAGATGCCACCCTTATTCACCCCAACCATGCCCACTTCCATGCGCTCCGCGCTGTCCAACGCGTGCTGCAGGTTCGCGCTGAAAAGGTAGCCTGCAAGCCCGAAGTTCGTGTCGTTGGCCATAGCGATTGCGTCTTCGTCGCTAGCAGCCTCGTATACGGCAACGACAGGACCAAAGATTTCTTCTTTGTACATCCGCGCGGTCGTGGGCACATTGTCCAGGATTGTGAGTGGGAACCATGAGCCTGTCTCGGGGACCTCATCCTGCCAGACGAGTGTGGCTCCCTGTGCCAGCGCATCGTCGACAAGCTCAGTGACCTTTTCCACCTGATCGTCACCGGAGAGAGGACCGTATTCCGTACCCTTCAGAGATTCGGTGACCTGGGCGACAAAATCGGCGCGCAGGTCACGGTGCACGATGAACCGGTTAGCGGCGATGCAGACCTGACCGGCACCACGCATTTTCGCTGTTGCGGTCGCCTCAACGGCGGTGTCCAGATCAGCGTCGGAAAGCACAACGAACGGCGCGTTACCACCGAGTTCGAGCGAGACACGAGCAGTGGGAACCTTGGTAGCCAATTCCTTCCCCACAGCAGTAGAGCCGGTGAAGGTGAGCTTGCGCAGCCGAGGATCGGAGTAGAGCGGTTCCAGAGCTGACGAGGAGCACGGAAGAATGGAGACAACCCCCTTGTCCAAACCGGCGTGATCGAGGATCTCGGCGAGGAGGAGCATGGTTAAAGGTGTCTTCGATGCCGGCTTCAAAACAACGGTGCAACCCGCAGCGAGAGCCGGGCCGAGTTTCCTCGTACCCATGGCGAGCGGGAAGTTCCACGGCGTGATGGCCAGAACCGGTCCGACAGGTTGCTGCACCTCGACGATCCGGGCGTTTCCTGTCGGCGCAAGGCGGTAGTCACCGGACATCCGCTCCGCTTCCGCAGCAAACCAGCGGAAGAACTCGGCACCATAAACGGATTCCCCTTGGGAATCCGGCAGTGCCCTGCCGAGCTCGAGCGTCATGAGCTCGGCAATTTCGTCTTTGCGCTCCATGATCTCCTCGTAGGCGCGCCTGAGAATATCGGCACGGTGACGGGGGCTCGTCTTAGCCCATGCTGGTTGGGCCTCGCAGGCAGCGTCGAATGCCTTTTTAATATCGTCCTCAGTAGCGGAGGCGACGGCGGTAATCACAGATCCGTCGCGCGGGTTCGTGACCTCGAAGGTGCCACCATCTGAGGCATCGACGAAGGATCCGGCAAGGAAAAGTTTGTTTTGGTATGTCATGTAATCAACTGTATTGAAAAAATCACCCCCCTCCCCTATCTGAGGGGGTCTATACGCATCTACCAAGCACACTCCCCTCACCCGTTTTACGATATCCACGAAAACGGGGGCGACATTCCTCACCTTCGGCTTCAGACAACGGCATTATCTCCGGGGAGGCTCACTACTCAGGACAATGCCATAAACCACTAAAAATTTTGGGGGATACATGTTAAACCGAATCCTGGGCCAATCTACTTCTACAACTGGCGCGTCTACTTTTCGACGCACCCCGAAAAGTGCTTCGGATCCTCATCGATTTCAGGCACCATCCCATGCACGCGCTCGCCACGACAGAGCTCTTCGCGCGATCCCGATGACACTCGCCTTGGCTCTAACCGCCGCTACCATCACCTGCACCCCGGCTTCCGCCCTCGATGTGAAATCCGACGGCGAGGTGTGCACGATCTCCCCCTCACACGCTGATGATGTAACTGCTGAGCGGCTCCGCGATGAAGTGCCTGTAGCTCTCGCACAGGGGGCTCAATCTTACGCAAAAAAATTTGGGAGCCAGTGGGCAGCATTTGCATCTCCTTTTTGGGAATTACGCCAAGACCGTGACAAAGTCATAGAGCGTCTAGGCCTTGACAAACCATTCGCGTGGAAGCAAACCATCTCCGTCCAACAGGCCCAACGCATGTACGAAGATAGCCAGCCGTCCCCCTATTTCCATGCAAACGATTTCGAACATTATGTAGATCCGTTATCGTGGGCTCACCTCCACAAGCTTCATGAGTCTATTCTTCCCTATTTACAACCCTTCCTAGACGATATGGAGTCCCAGGTAGGGGACGAGGCTTACCACCGAGCACTAGGAAAATGCATCGGGATTGGGACACTTGCGGAACTTTCGGCGGAAGGCAGTAGCGAGGACACGCTTGCAACGATCTCCTCAGATACAACCATTGACTTAGATACGGATGGGCAAATCGCAGTGGGCACCACCGTTTCTATAATTGCTGCGCTCGGACTCGTCGGTGGATTTCTCTCCCAGATAAACCCGGAGTGGCTGCCGATGCAACTGCGTCTTGTCCTCGCCCCTGTTTTCCCCAACTTGGCACCACCCGCACCGGCACCAGCGCCACCGGCACCGCCTGCACTGCCTGCACCCGCGCCGAAACCACAACCACGCCCGGCTCCGGTCATCAGGTACCGGCCTCCGGCACCCGTGCCGGTACCACAGATTCCCAAGCCAGCACCTGCGCCTGCACCGCGCCCGGTGATTCCCGCCCCGAAACCAGTTCGTCTTCCGAAGGTACACATTGACATCAGGACGAACGGGCCGTTTCCGGGCTAAAGTAATAGGTCATAGGTCTTCTTCGGAAGGCTGGTGTCGGATTACACCACACAGCCAGGCGAGGTAAGGCCGCTGACCAGTGATTTACGTAAAAAAACCACGAAGGAGCGTCCATGTCCACGGATATCAGTACCACGCACGAGTGGAAAGATCTCGAAGCACACCAGACGGAGATGAGCGAAACAAACCTGCGGGAACTGTTCGCCAGCGATCCGGACCGCGCATCCCGGTTCACCTTTGATGCCGCGGGCCTCCACGTGGATCTGTCCAAGAACCTCATCAACGAGGACACGGTGGACAAGCTGGTAGCACTCGCCGAGGCAGCGGGCCTGAAGGAAAAGACCGAGGCCATGTTCACCGGCGAGCACCTGAACAACACCGAGGACCGCGCCGTCCTGCACACGGCGCTGCGCATCCCGGCTGAAGAAGACCTCACCGTCGACGAGCAAGATGTTGCCGCCGACGTTCACGAGGTTCTCGGCCGGATGCGTGATTTCGCCTCGGGGCTGCGCTCCGGTGAATGGCTGGGTTACACCGGCCACACCATCAAGACGGTGGTAAACATCGGTATCGGCGGTTCTGATCTGGGCCCTGCAATGGCCACCAAGGCCCTGCGTAATTACGCGGTCGCCGGTATCCGGGGCAAGTTCGTGTCCAACGTTGACCCAGCGGATCTCGTCGCCACCCTCGACGAGCTCGACCCCGAATCCACGCTGTTCATCATCGCCTCGAAGACATTCACCACGCAGGAGACTCTCGCCAATGCGCACGCCGCCAAGCGGTGGCTCGTGGAGAAGCTCGGCAGCGAGGAGGCTGTGGCGAAGCACTTCGTCGCCGTGTCTACCAACGCCGAGAAGGTCGCGGAGTTCGGAATCGACACGAAGAATATGTTCGGTTTCTGGAACTGGGTCGGTGGCCGCTACTCGGTAGATTCCGCCGTGGGTCTCGCCCTCATGTGCGTTATCGGGCCAATGGACTTCATGCGCTTCCTTGAAGGATTCCACGCCATGGACGTACACTTCCGCGAAACTCCGCTGAAGGAAAACGTCCCCGCCCTTATGGGCCTGCTCGGCGTGTGGTACTCCGATTTCTTCGGCGCTGAAACGCACGCGGTGCTCCCCTACTCTGAGGATCTCTCCCGCTTCCCCGCCTACCTGCAGCAGCTGACGATGGAGTCGAACGGTAAGTCCGTGCGCCACGACGGCACGGTGGTCACCACGAACACGGGTGAGATTTACTGGGGCGAGCCGGGCACCAACGGCCAGCACGCGTTCTACCAGCTCATTCACCAGGGCACGCGACTGATCCCGGCAGATTTCATCGGCTTTGCTCGTCCGGCACAGGATCTCCCCACTGCTGACGGCACAGGTTCAATGCATGACCTGCTGATGAGCAACTTCTTTGCCCAGACGAAGGTTCTTGCCTTTGGTAAGACGGCTCAGGAGATCGCGGCTGAGGGCACCCCGATCGAGCTGGTCAACCACAAGGAGATGCCGGGTAACCGCCCGACGACGACCATTCTTGCGGAGGAGCTCACCCCCCGTGTTCTCGGTGCGCTCATCGCTCTCTACGAGCACATCGTGTTCACGCAGGGTGTCATCTGGGATATCAACTCGTTTGACCAGTGGGGCGTGGAACTGGGCAAGAAGCAGGCCGGCGATCTCCTCCCCGCCGTGACGGGTGCGGAGAAGTCCGATTCCGGCGATGTTTCTACCGACGGTCTCATTGATTGGTACCGCGCCAACAAGTAACCCTGTAACGGGTAACCCCTGTAACAGGTAACCCTGTATAGCTTGTCGACGACCCGTGGTTGAGGTTTCTTTACATCTTGACCACGGGTTCGTAGCCTGCGGGGATATGGTCAGAATCCACGATCTTTTTCCCAAACGGGAAGCACGTAACGGGGATGAGCTTGAGGTTTGCCCAGGCCATGGGGAGGCCAATAATTGTCACGGCGAGGCTCGCCGCTGTAGTTAGGTGCCCGACGGCAAGCCACAGTCCGGCGACGAAGAACCAGATCACGTTGGACACGCCACTTAGCGCACCGGACCCATTGACAGGTTGTACAAGAGTGCGACCAAACGGCCAGACGACGAAGCTCGCCATTCTAAACGATGCCACACCTGCGGGGATTGTGATGATGAAGATGCAGGCGAGGAGTCCAAAAAACACATAGGCGATGGCGAGCCAGAGTCCTGCGAAAAGAAACCAGATGATGTTCAGCAGCGTTTTCATGGTCCCCAGTGTAGCGAGCCATGCCCACGCACTGACGAACGTTTTGGTGCAAAACGTTCCGCCGCTTCTTTGCTATAGTGGCTAGCCACGTCATACACCAGATAGTGGATTGGATTTTATTTGATGCTTGATGCGATAACCACGTGGGTCACCTCACTTATGGAAACGCTGGGAGCACCTGGCGTGGGAATCGCCATCTTCCTGGAATCTGCCTTCCCACCGATCCCCAGCGAGCTTGTCCTCCCCCTGGCGGGCTTCACCGCCTCGCAGGGCTCCATGAGTCTCATCGCCGCCATGGTGTGGGCGACTGCGGGCTCTCTTCTGGGCGCTTACCTGCTGTATTTCGTCGGCCACGCCGTGGGTGCCGAACACCTCCGCAAGGTGGCGGACTGGATGTGGCTGACGGAGGCGGAGGATGTGGACAAGTCCATCGCCTTGTTTGACAAATATGGCTCGGCCTCGGTGTTCATCGGCCGGATGGTGCCGGGGATCCGCTCCCTCGTCTCCATTCCCGCCGGCATCGACCGCATGGGGCTAGTCACCTTCACCGCGTGGACTGTCCTTGGCTCCGCTATCTGGAACATTTTGCTCGTATACCTCGGATTTACGCTCGGGGAAAACTGGCACCGCGTGACGGAGTATATGGAGGAATTCTCCTTCATTGTGAAGATCATCCTCGTCGTCGCCGTCGTGGCGCTGACGGTGTGGCTCGTCCGCCGACAGAGCAAGAAGAAAAACACGCCGCCTGCGTCACAGTAGTGGCTGGCAGTGTGGGCACCACCAGATGACCCGTTCCAGCTCATCCGCGTCGCCCCCGCGATCAACTCCGCCAAGAAATCCCTTCTCAATAAGCGTCCCACAGCGCCTACACGGCTTGTTGTTGCGGCCAAATACGTAACTTGTCTCCCCCACCTTGCGTACCCCCGTGGATACGCGGATGGGGGAGTTTCTGTTTTCCCACATCAGGCGACGGGTCACCGCCAGAATGTCGTGAACTTTGTCGGGGCCGAGCGCCGCGACAGGCGTTGCAGGGTGGACACCGGCGATAAAGCAGATCTCCGCCCGGTATTCGTTTCCCACCCCGGCAAGGTTTTTCTGGTCAAGAAGCGCGGTTCCGATTGGCCTGTCCGGGCGGGCGAGGATCCTTCTGGCGGCCTCGTCTTCATCCCAGTTACCGAGTACGTCCGGGCCAAGATAGCCTACCCTGTGGGCATACTCCACGGTAGGGAAAACCCGCACCAGCCCCAACGAAAAGCCCACCACCTCGATGGGACGCGGGTGCGGGGCGCCCTCCAAACGCAAGACGACGCGGGCTGTAAAACCGGGCTTTGTCCACCTCTTCCCTGCTGGATGCACCGACCACGTCCCCTCCATCTTCAGGTGCGTGTGCAGGATTTTCTCGCCGAACTGCATGAACAAGTGCTTACCGTAGGGCCACACGTTATCGCACAGGCTGCCGTCGAAACGCTCCAGTGCGTAGGCGGGGACGCGCAGCTGCGAATAGAGGACTTCCCTTCCCCGCATGAACTGGAGCCGCGTGGCGAGCTGGTAGACGGAATCACCTTCTGGCACGTGGGTATCCTCCCCTTCTGCGCGTGCGCACAAGAGGCGCATCGTCGGTCTCGTCGCGATCGGGTGCCCGGCGCGCGGTGCCGACGCGACCGCCGATCCGGATACCTTTCGGGGTGATCCCCGCGCCCGCTATGCGGAAGGCCTCCACCAGTGACGAGGTGAGCGCCGTGTCGCCGTCAATCTTCTCCACGATAAACCGCGTACTGGACACGGACTCCAGCGCCTCCACGAGCCGCGCAACAAGCGTTTCCGGCGGCTCGGGAAGACCGTCAAAGAAGGTGGTGAGGACGCGACCGCCACGGGTGAGGTGAGCAATCAGAAGGCCGTCGACAAGCACAACGAGAGCACCCGCAGCCCGGGTGACATGCGCGCCTTCCGGCCACGGGAGGGCCGCGCCGTACGGGTTAGCGGGATCGGCGGCAGCAACCACGTACGTGAGGGGCTCCGTCGTGCCTGAAGGCCAGCCGGCGATATCGGGGGAATCAGCGTGACTGCGGATGCGGTCGATGACGGCGGGCGTAGAAAACTGTGCCGCACCCAAGCCCTCGACCACATAGCCGCGCATCGCCTTACCGGACTCCTCGAACCCACTGAGCACCTTATAGGCGAGGGCGAAGCCACCGAGGACATTCTCCGTCACCACACTGCCGCGGGTGACAACACCGTACCTATCCAGCCACGCCTCGCCATGGGCGACGGACCGGTTGGTGGGGTCGGTCTCCGCCGGTGGGGTCAGCGACCACCGCCCCTGCATATCAGGCGGCGTAGTCGGCTGATTAGCCTGGGCAAAGCTCGTCCGCCCCATCCGTAACCGGGAGCGCCGTGGCCGCCGCTTCGCCTTGTGGGCGGTACTCCCGGCGCGAGCCGACCCGTTGAGGCGGGCGCGCACAGGCTCGAACGTGTCGGGGGAAACGCGCCCCAGCTCCACAAGCCCCCACATCGCCTCGCGCAGCTCCTCGGCAGACACCGTGTGAGACAACCCCAGACCCAACTCCGAACCGGTGACCTCCGATAGAAGCTGCGGGAAGAAGAAACCGCCACCCCGAGACAAGACAGCAAGCACGGATTCTTGCACGGCAGACAGACTCGGCTCCTCCACAGCATCCGGCAGCAGCTGCGAGGCGTACTCCGTCGGGAGGAGCATGATCCACGGATCCTGCGCCCCAGCGGCACCGGCACCCACAATCATCACCTCACCATCTGCGGTCAACGAATCCAAAAAGGCCGGTTCATAGTAGCCCACACGTGACGGGAAGACGAGGGATTCCCACGCGGAAGCCGGGAGGCGTACCCCTGCCAGTTGCTCGATGACGGCGTAAACACCGTCTTCCCCGCGCAGCACGGGGGTCTTCCCCACCTCGGCAACCTGCTGCCACGGTGGCAGGAAACGGGCATATGCCGAGTGGCTCACCGGCTCCGCCTCCGCCCGCGCTGCGGCGAGGCTGCGCGTACGGATCTTTCGGAGAACCTCCGTCGCGCAGTATTCAAGGTCCTCGATCCCCTCACGGAAGTGCCCCTCGACCACTTTCTTCTCATGGACGAGAGTCCGCACCACACCGTGCACCACAGAGACACCCACTCCGAAGGCGGAGGCGACGTCCCGCACGGTAAACGGCCCACGCGACCGGGCGAACCGGCTGACAAGCTGCTCAAGCGCGTCGGGCACCTCGTCCCGTTTGGCGGTCACCCCGGCGGGGATCGGCACGCCCAGGCCGTCCCGGATCAGCGCCGCATCCTGTGACAGCGCGATATGTTCCCGGCCCCCGAACCGAATTTCCATCACGCGCCCACCCACCGTCTGGCGGATAAGCTGCAGAATCTGCTCGGCATCCCGACCGTCCCCGAACTCTACATAGGCTGGCACATTGTCCACGGGGATGGGGCCAACGAGGCGCAGTGTGTCCGTGAATTCGTCCGGAGTGCGCGCCCGCCTTCCCTCTGCTGTCCGCTGCAGCTCGTCGTGCACCTGCGCGATAATCTCCTGGCCGAGTAGCTCACGAAGCTCGACGGTGCCGAGGAGCTTGGCCAAAAGCGACGGATCCAAGGCGAGGGCAGCCGCCCGCTTCTCGGCCAGGGGCGTATCCCCCTCGTACATGAACCCGCCGGTGTAGTTGAACAACAGCGATGAGGCGAATGGACTCGGCTGATCTGTTGTCACCTCGGCAATGCGCACCGTACGCAGCCCGAGATCCTTATGTAGCTGTTTCAGTGCAGCAATGTCGTACACGTCCTGCATGCACTCGCGGACTGTCTCCAAGATGATGGGGAAGCTCGGGTACTTCCGGGCAACGTCGAGCAGCTGCTCAGCGCGCTGCCGCTGCTGCCACAGGGGTGCCCGCTTGCCGGGGTTGCGCCGTGGCAGCAAAAGAGCACGCGCGGCGCACTCACGAAACCGGGAGGCAAAGAGCGCTGAGTTGCCCACCCTTTCCGTAACGATCTGCTCGATCTCGTCGGCGTCGAATAAAAACAGCTCACTGCTCGGCTCCTCATCGCCCTCGGGCAGACGCAGAACAATGCCGTCGTCGCCGGCCACCGCTTGTGCATCCATCCCCGTCAGATCCGCCACCCGGGCACCGACGGCCAGCGCCCACGCCGCGTTGACACCACGCCCGTACGGCGAGTGCAGCACGATGCGCCAATCGCCAAGCTCGTCGCGGAAACGCTCAAGCACGAGTGTTTTCTCATCGGGGACGACACCGGTGGCTTCCTGCTGCTCATGCAGGAACGCCAACAGATTATCCTCTGCCCGCGCGTCCAGCCCCAGGCCTTCGACCCGCGCGCGGTCGCTGACAGCTTCTCGACGAAACTCCCCCACCGCCCGGCCGAGCTCCGCCGGCCGCCCTTCCTGCCCACCAGACCAAAACGGCAGGCGCCCGGTATGCCCCGGCGCGGGCGTAACAAGCACCTGGTCGCGGGTGATCTCCTCAATCCGCCAACTCGTCGCCCCAAGGGTAAACACGTCCCCTACTCGGGACTCGTAGACCATTTCCTCGTCTAATTCGCCCACGCGGCGAGGCGCTGATCCCTCGCCACCACCAACAAGGAACACGCCAAACATGCCCCGGTCGGGGATCGTGCCACCACTGATGACAGCAACGCGCTGCGCGCCGGGGCGGGCACTCAGCATGCCACTTACCCTGTCGTAAACCATCCGCGGTTTGAGGTCCGCGAAGTCCGTCGACGGGTAGGCACCGCTGGCGAGATCAATGACAGAGTCGAACACCTCCCGGTCAAGGCTTGTGTACGGGTAGGCCCGACGGACGACATCAAACCAGTCGTCGGCGGAAATGTCATTCTGTGATACGTGGGCAACCGTCTGCTGCAGGAGTACGTCCAGCGCATTTTGCGGCACGGTGAGCTCTTCAATGAGCCCAGCGCGCATGCGCTCCACGGTGACAGCGGTTTGCAAGAGGTCGGCGCGATGCTTGGGGTAAAAGGACCCCTGCGAGACGGCTCCCACGGCGTGGCCTGCGCGGCCGACGCGCTGCAGACCGGAGGCCACCGATGGTGGGGATTCCACCTGGATCACAAGGTCGACCGCACCCATGTCGATGCCGAGCTCTAGCGAGCTGGTTGAAACAACCGCCTTCAATTCGCCGGACTTGAGCATGTTCTCTGTTGCTGCGCGCTCGTCTTTGCTCACCGAGCCGTGGTGCGCGCGGGCAATGACCGGTGCTGCAGTTCCCACGATGTCCGTGTGCTTCATAAGCTGGGCGGGGTCACGTCGCCCACGGGCGTTGAGCGCCTCCGGGTCGTGCTCCTGTGTGTAGAGCTCGTTGAGCCGCGAGGTCACCCTCTCGGCCGTTCGCCGCGAGTTCACAAAGACGAGCGTGGAGTCATGGGACATCACTTCGGCGTAGAGGTCCTGCTCAATGAACGGCCAGATAGAGTTCGACGTGGGCAGCGCCGAGTCCTCCGCGAAAGGATGCGACTTCGTCGCATCCTGGTCAATCGTCGCATCCTGGTCAATCGCCGCATCCTGATCAATCGCCGCATCGTCAACGACGGAGATGAGGGGCGTAGGGGCGGGCTCGCCCGCCGGGCTGTGCGGAACCGGACCACGAGTAAACGGGGACTCCCCCTCCTCCACCGGGGTGGTGAGATCGAGGGGATCGTCGACAAGCGACGCACCGATAGTAGAGCCGACCTCAGGCGTCGGCAGATCGCTCATATCATCAACCGGGACGTGAACATCCAACTGCCACCGCTTCTCGGCCCCCGGGGCCACAATCGACACCGGCTCCTTACCACCGAGGAAGCTTGCCACCCGCTCCAGCGGACGCACCGTCGCAGACAGACCAATGCGCTTCACATGCTGCGGAGCAAGCTCCGCCAACCGTTCCAGCGACAACGCCAGGTGAACCCCACGCTTCGTCCCAGCCAACGCGTGAATCTCATCCACAATGACCGTATCCACACTGGTCAAAATATCCTTCGCCTTACTCGTCAACATGAGATACAGCGACTCCGGCGTCGTAATGAGAATGTCCGGAGGATTGCGCACCTGCCGCGAACGCTCCGACTGTGGCGTATCTCCACTGCGCAAACCCACCGTGATCTGCGGCGCAGGCTCCCCCAAACGCTGCGCCGTACGGGCGATGCCGAGCAGTGGCGCATGCAGATTCGCCTCCACATCCACGCCCAACGCCTTCAGTGGTGAAATGTACAACACACGCACGCCCGCGCCCTTGTCCTTTTTCGGCACCGAGCGCTCACCCGTGGCATCCAAAAGCAACTGCCCCGAAGGCACCACAAGCGCGTTGATCGCCCACAAAAAGGCCGCCAACGTCTTACCCGAACCGGTAGGGGCCACAACGAGGGCATTATTTCCGTCCGAAATCTCCCGCCACGCTTCCTCCTGGACGGCCGTCGGCGCTGCGAAAACGTCGGTGAACCACGTGGAAACCTGCGGGCGAAAACGTGAGAGAACGGAATCTGCCATGCCCTTAATCTAGTGGAGACCGTATTATGTAACCATGACTGCTCACTTGGACGACGCAACACTCACCCACCGCCTCGCCGTAGGCACCTCCGAAATCCTCAAAGGAATCCGCGGCGTGGGATTACTGCAAGCCCTCAACCTCGGCGATGCCGGCGACGACCTGGCCCAAAACTGGATCGCCCGCGTCCTCGCGCAGCACCGCCCCGACGACGGCTTCCTCTCCGAAGAGGCAGCCGACAACCCTGCCCGCCTGAACAAGAACCGCGTCTGGATCATCGACCCCCTCGATGGCACGAAGGAATTCGCCACCGGCCGCCAAGACTGGGCCGTCCACATCGCGCTCGTAGAAAACCACAAGCCCATCTATGCCGCCGTCGGCCTGCCTGACATCGGAGTCACCTTCTTCTCCGACGAAGCCCGCGCCGTCCTCGGCCCCAAGTCCGGCAAGATCATTGTCTCCCGCAACCGCGCCCCCAAGGTAGCTTCCTTTGTCGCCGAGCGCACCGGCTCAGAAATTACCGAATATGGCTCCGCCGGTGCCAAGGCCATGCGCGTGCTGCTCGGTGACGCCGATGCCTACATCCACGCCGGTGGCCAGTACGAATGGGACTCCGCCGCACCTGTCGGTGTCGCCCAGGCTGCAGGGCTCCACTGCTCCCGCCTCGACGGCTCCGAGCTGTCCTACAACAACAAGGACCCCTACCTCCCCGATGTCCTTATCTGTCGCCCTGACATGGCAGACGAGATCCTCGCCCTATGCGCCGAGTACAAGGAAGCAAACGGCAGCTACTAAATAATCCCCCGGTTGCCCGGACGGTACACTAGCTGCATGACCATCCCGACACCGTACGAAGACCTCCTCCGCGAAATCCTGGAGGAGGGGGCGCACAAAGACGACCGCACTGGGACAGGCACAACCAGCCTGTTTGGCAAACAGATGCGGTTCCACCTCGCCGAGGCGTTCCCGCTCATCACCACGAAGAAGGTGCACTGGAAGTCCGTCGTCGGTGAACTTTTGTGGTTCCTGCGCGGCGATTCCAACGTCGCCTGGCTGCACGAAAACGGGGTATCCATCTGGGACGAATGGGCCGACGAAAACGGGGAACTCGGCCCCATCTACGGCGTGCAGTGGCGCAGCTGGCCCACCCCCAACGGCCAACACATCGACCAAATCGCCGGGGCCCTCGAACTGCTCAAAAAGGATCCGGATTCACGCCGCAACATCGTCTCTGCCTGGAACGTCAGCGAGCTGGACAACATGGCGCTCCCGCCCTGCCACCTCCTTTTCCAACTCTATGTCGCTGACGGCAAACTCAGCTGCCAGCTCTACCAGCGCTCGTGCGACATGTTCCTTGGCGTTCCCTTCAACATCGCCTCCTACTCCCTCCTCACCCACATGTTCGCCCAACAGGCCGGCCTAGACGTGGGCGACTTCGTCTGGACAGGTGGCGACTGCCACATCTACGACAACCACCGCGAACAGGTGCGTGAGCAGCTCAGTCGCGAACCACGCCCCTACCCCCGCCTCGACCTCACCCGCGCACCGAGCATGTTCGACTACACCTTCGAGCACATCAACCTCGTGGGCTACGATCCGCACCCCACGATCAAGGCGCCGGTGGCTGTCTAATGAAGGCAATCTGGGCACAATCACGCGACGGGATCATCGGCGACGGCTCCACAATGCCGTGGCACCTGCCCGAGGATCTCCACCACTTCAAGAACACCACCATGGGTGAGGACATCCTCATGGGGCGCAAAACGTGGGAATCCATCGGCTCCAAGGCCCTCCCCGGCAGGACGAACCTCGTCCTGTCCACCCGCGAGCCGGGCGACTGGTCCGCCGGTGCCACCGTTGTCTCCTCTGTTCCGGCCGACTTCGACGGCTGGCTAATCGGCGGAGGCTCGCTCTACCAGTCCTTATACCCCCGGCTTTCCCGCATCGCCGTGACGCTTGTCGACGTCCTCCTCGACGGTCTCCTTGCAACCCCCGTCACCGTCCCCTCCGTCACATCGGATCCGGCGTTTTCGCACACGGTCGACGGCATCTGGCAGACCTCTGCCAAGGGGTCCTTCGCGCATACTGACGGCCCCGTGCACTACGCGTTCCACGAGTACACTCGTAAGGCATGAGTACCCAACACGCCACTATTTACATGACGGACTGGTGCCCCTACTGCGCCAAGCTCCTCAAAGCACTGGATCGAACCGAAACCCCATACACCACCATCAACGTGGAAGAAGACGACAAGGCAGCCGTGTTTGTGGAATCCGTCAACGACGGAAACCGAGTTGTCCCCACCGTCCACTACTCCGACGGAACAACAGAAACCAACCCGCCGGCAAGTGCTGTGCGAGCCAAACTCAAGGAACTTGAGGGCGAACAATAAAAAATACTCCCACCGTTCCAGTTCACAGTACGGTGGGAGTATTTTTATGCTCTCTCGCGGAGCAGGTAGATATCCATGATCCACCCGTGCTCCATGCGCAAGTTGGCCTTCAGCTCGGCGAGCTCATCGCCAATGTCTGTGACGTAACCGTGCCGAAGGACCTCATTTTCGGTGCCTAAGTAGGCGCCCCACCAGATGTAGGTGTTCTCGCCAACATTGGCCTGCCAGGCACTATGGCCGTCAAGCATGACGACTGTGTTGTCGGGCGGGGACGAGGCCGCCTCCAACTGCCGGCCGGTCGTGATGGTGATCGGCCCACCAATCTTGTTCAGGACGAGCCCGAAAGCGGCGGTCAACGCTTGAATCGACGTGATTCCGGGGATGACGTGGATATCTTTCTCACCCATCCGCTCGAGGATCCGCAGCGTGGAATCGTACAGGTTCGGGTCACCCCAGACGAGGAACGCAATTGTTCCGTCCGGCATCGCCGCCGCGAGCCTTTCTGCCCGCGCCTGGTGCCACCGCTCCACTTCCGCCTTGTAGTCCACCGGATTGCGGTCGCGTTCCGGGTCCTCGACGGTTATCAGAGGTGTGCCCGGGGCATACTTCTCTAGCAGGTACGTCCGCAGGCCAAGGAGGTCAGCTTTAGCATCGCCCTTATCCATTGCCATCACCGCGTCGGCGGATTTCATGGCATTGATAGCCTCAACGGTGAGGTGTTCGGGATTACCGGCCCCGATGCCGATGACAAGTATTTTGTGGTTAGTCATTCGCCGGGCCGAATAGCTGAAGCATCTCCTCCGGGGACAGCGTGGAGCTGTCCTTGGCAAAGGCCGCCGAGAAAATCGTCTGCAGGTACAGCTCACATGCGGCCGAGAGCTTCTTGGCATCGAACTTGTTCAGCAGCATGACGCGCTTACGCGTGCCATCCTCCTTGATGCGGTCAACAGCGAGGACCAGGACACCGTCCTTCTCCACCTGCTCGCAGATGAACTCGCGTCGGTTAACGTCAGTAAATGTAGGATTCAATTTCTCACTCATGGAAGTGCCATCCTTAGGGAAACTCGGTTATAGTTACACTCCAGCCTAGAGGTATCGGAGGGGAAAATCTCGTTTGTGGGGGCAATTTTTTTAAACCCCTCCCCGAATGTTGTACTCTATACAAGGTTTATCCCTGCCCCAGTAGCTCAGGGGATAGAGCACCGCTCTCCTAAAGCGGGTGTCGGAGGTTCGAATCCTCTCTGGGGCACCGTCATCGGCTCCACTTAGACGTCGGATTTGATAAGTACCCTTTTGCGTTAGCGAGTATCGCTTAGGGGGGTGTGAAAAATCGCTTGCGTTAGCGAGTGTATAGCGCGTTTGCCCTGACCTGCGGAAATGCTTTCCTCTCTTTCGACTGAGCGAGCGTTTGCGTTAGCAGGCGTTGATTTGGTCGAGGCGGACGCTATGGTCGGCGGCTTCGGTAACGAGTTCAGCGTCGTGGGTGATGACGATGACGACGGCACCGGTATCAGCGAGTTTGCGCATCACTTGTGAGATCGCGACGAGGTGCTTGTAGCCCACACCTGATGTCGGCTCGTCGAAGATGTAGACCTTCTTGTTCGCAGCAAGTGCTGTGACGATGACAAGGCGTTGGCGTTGCCCACCAGACAGTGCTTGCGGATGATCGGACTCGTGGTCGGTGAGGTCGAGTTCTTTAAGGATCGCGTGGGCGTCGATGTGTTGTTTTTCGACTCTGGTTGCCCCGAGCGTAACTTCGTCAATGACTGTGTCTGAGAATAGCTGCCGGGTGGGGTCTTGCATGACAAGGTATGCGTCCCGGCTGGTGAATTTTTGCCCATTGAGTGTGATGGATGCACCTTTGGCTTTTTCGAGTCCGCAGATGATGCGTGCCAGTGTTGATTTGCCTGACCCGCACGGGCCTAACAGTGCGGTGATTTTCCCTGCCGGGAAGAGCAGATGGCCGATGTTGAGAACCGTGTTTCCGTGGCGGTAGGCGAAGGTGAGGTTGTCAATCTCAAGCCCATCTCCTGCCGGTTCCGGAAGTTGTGGCATAGGCACAGTCACTAGGGATCGCAGCCCAAGCTGTTTACGCTCCTCATCTGGCATGACATAAAACTCCTCGCCGGTTGCGGTGAGGGCGATGTTGCCTTTGTCGAAGCAGTAGACACGGTCAGCAATCCCGGAAAGGAAACTTAGCCGGTGTTCAGCAATGATGATGGTGTGTCCGTCTGCTTTGAGCCTGGCGATGAGTGTGGCGAGTTGGTCGATAACGTCAGCGGACAAGTTCGCGGTCGGTTCGTCGAACACGATCAGCGACGTGTTGTTGCACATGGCGACGGCGCAGGCCACGCGTTGCATCTGCCCACCCGACAGTTGTGTGACGCGGGATTCCAACAGGTCGGCGATACCTAACTCGGCTGCAACCTCGTCAATGCGGGCACAAATCTCTTGAGGGTCGCGGCCGAGGTTTTCTGGGCCGAAGGCGAGTTCTTGGCGCACGTGGGTGGTGTAGAACTGGGTGCGCGGGTTTTGAAACACTGTCGAACAGTGGTGGGCAAGCTCTGATAGATCTACTCGTGCCACGTCAATGTCGTCGACTGTGACGCTTCCGGTGAGGTCGCCGTCGTGGAAGTGCGGGATGAGCCCGTTAAACAGCCGTAGCGCGGTGGTTTTCCCCGACCCTGACGCGCCACACAGCAAGGTGACGGTTCCAGGTGTGATGGTGATGGTTGCGTCATTGATTGAGGGGTGGTCTGCTCCCCGATAGGTGAAGGTGACCCCAGTTGCTTGGGCTGTTGTCATAGGGTGATTCTCCATATCGCGAAGCTGATAACGATGAGCAGAATGACCGCGTCGATCACACGGAATTTCACGACCGTGACTGAGGTGGGCTTTGCGGTTCCGCCCAGTCCGCGTACAAGGGCGGCCGATGCCAGTTCGTCTCCGCTGCGTACCACGGTCGATAGCAGCGGGATTGTGAAGTACTGGGCCGAACGCAGGGAAAGCGCGGACATGCCGCGTAGTTTCATGGCATCTGAGATCGCTTTAACTTCGTGGCCGATCACGGGCAGCACCCGTAACGCGACTGAGATCGGGATCGTGAAACAGGTCGGGATTCGTGAGCTGGCGAGTGCTTTTTGCAAGGTGGCAGGTCGGATCACGCCGATCGCGTAGGCTCCCATTCCTGCGCTGACACTGAATCGCCACATCCACTGTAAAAACAGCACGAGGAACGCGCTGGCCGTTGACTTCCACACCAGTGGTATCACGAAGACGAGTGTGCCGAGAGCCGCAAACGTGGCCAGATAGACGGCCACCCAGCTCGGGCGCACGAGCGTGTTGGGGTTGATCGTAGCGCTCGCCAGCATCACGGCGGCGAATCCGCCCAGAGCACACACGAACCACGGCGAGTAGGCACTGTAGATCGTGGTGGAGACGATGACGAGCGCTACGATAATCGTGCGCGGGTCGGGAAGTTTAGACAAGACCGGCCCGTTCAAAGTGTTTGCGCGCCACCCGGGTTCCCAACAGACCAGCAAGCCAGCCAACGATGAGCATCACGACGAAGAAGCCCAACAGAATCGGAATCGTGACAACCTGCGCCATCTTCGCCGCATACTCGGCACCCATTTGTTCGGCGATCTGCGACATATATGCGTCTTGGTTCATAAATAGCGGAATCCACGGGGAAACATAGATCGGCAGGATAAACAATGCATATGCCAGCGGGACGCGAACTTTCACGCTCTTCGGCCCCTTGGTGATCACCAAGTCAGCGAGCAGGCCGAACACAGCGGCGATCGCAATTCCTCCCACCCAGTGACCCGTTACGAAGAAGAGGGCTTCGATGAGGATCAGCATGATGGTCAATGCCCCCATCTTCGGAGTGCGGGCAGTAAACAGCGCGAACACGGTGCCGTTGACGAGAATGGAGAGTAAGAAACCGGCATACATGGCAGCCGGAATGAACCCGAGCATTCCGAATGCAAACACGATGACAAACATCAAAGCGGTGAAGACGCCGATATTGATGAAGTCGCGCGTGTTTAGGCGCGAGGACGTGGGTGTGGACATAGTTATTCCTTTCATGATTGTAAACAGTGCTGTGTTTTAGACGAGTTGCCATCCGGCGGCGTTGATGCGCTCTTGCCAGAAATCGCGGTATTGACCTGGCTGGTTGACCAGCTCGTCGTGGCACCCGCGCTGGGCGATACGCCCACTGTGGGAGAGCACAATGATTTGGTCAGCTTGGCGAATGGTTTCAAGTTTGTGGGCGATCACGATCAGTGTGGAGTGCTTGCGTAGCTCGTTCATCGCCGCAACAATGTTGGCTTCATTTTCCGCATCCAACGCGCTGGTGGCCTCGTCAAACAGCACGATCGGGGCCTTCTTCACCAAGGCGCGGGCGATAGAGACGCGTTGGCGTTCCCCACCTGACAGTGCGCGCCCGCCGGCACCCGCCAATGAATTCCAGCCGTCTGGGAGCCGGTTGACGATTTCGGTCACGCCCGACAGGTCAGCGGCCCACCTGATTTCTTCATCGGTAGCTTCGGGGTTGCCAAGGCGAATGTTGGCCTCGAGCGTGTCATTGAATAAATAGACGTCTTGGAAGACCAGGGATATCTGGCGCATCAAATCTTCGGTGGTCTGCTCGCGCACATCAACCCCGCCAACGCGTACGCTGCCGGACTGCACATCCCAGAAACGTGCAACCAACCTCGCGATTGTGGTTTTTCCGCAGCCGGAAGGGCCAACCAGGGCACACATGCCGCCTTGCGGGACATGGAAGGTAATATCACGGAGAACCGGGGTGTCCGGATCGTAGCCGAAGGCGACGTCCTCGAAACGAACATCACCAGGAGCACTCACCGGTGTGGAGACATCGGGTTCGGACAGTTCGGGAGCGTCCATGATCTTGTCGACGTGATTCATCTGCTGGCGGCGTTCTTCCAGCCCGGTCATGCAGCCACCGATGTCTTGGAGCATGGTGGTGAACCGCAGGCACATGCCGATGGTGACCACAGCGTTCAACGCATTCATCTGCCCGCCGAGGGCGAGTTGGGCGGTCAGCCAAATCATTACCACGACAAGGGCTTGGACGAACATTCCGTTTATCAGGTTCGCTAATGTTTCGATCCACAATGCTTTGCGGCTTTTGCGGTCAGCCTGTTTGAATGCCCGATCAAGGGCCGGGTAGTCGTCGGCGACGTGACAGGAGCGCAGCGCGCCTTGGCAGGTGGCGAATTCGACCATGCGAGCCGCCAACTCTGACTCGGCTGGTTCGGAAACCTGCTTACCTTTATCAAGAAGCACACGGGAAATATGAAGGAAGGCGAGCATGATCGGGAACGCGATCGTCAAGGTTAGACCCAGTCGCCAATCCCAGAACCACGTGCCCACAGTGACTACGAGCACGGCCGAGAGTTTTTGGACGAGGGCGAAAATGAAATGTGCCGCCGACTCGCCCAAGTTCATCATTTCCTGGGTGACCATGCGCGACAGCCGTCCAGAACTACCCGAATCAAACACTCCCAACGGTAGGCGGGCTACCTTGTTGCCGACCGCTTGGTGGACGTCGTGAATGAACCCGAGGGCCCCGATATAGCCGGTGCGCATGCCATAAAACTCCGTGCCCACGCCCAGCACCGCGATTACCGCCAAGGCGATGAGCCATCCCCAAAACGATAACCCCCACACCGGCATTCCGGTCGCTAGGGCACTTGCTGCGGGAAGCAGAGTCAGCAGGGCAAAGCCGTGACACAGTCCTGAGACCGCACCCCACGCTTGACCGACCGAGAGGTCTCGCCACGAGGCGGGTTCCATCAAACGCTTAAAGCGTGGCAGCAATAGTTGATTCATCGTGTCATCTCCTCGCATGCACCTTGGGCAAGAAGTGCCTGATAGTGCGCATTACCCAACAGCTCGTCGTGTTTACCGACCACAGCAATGCGCCCGCGTTCCATGACGACGATTTGCTCTGCCCCTCTGATCGAGGCCAGTCGGTGGGCGATCACAATCACGGTTCTGCCTTTGGCAAGAGTCGAGAGAGCTTGTTGGATTTTCGATTCCGATTCCGGGTCCGCCATCGCCGTCGCCTCGTCCAAGACCAACACTGGGGCATCAACCATGAGCGCCCGGGCGATCGCGATACGGGCTGCCTGCCCGCCCGAAACGTGGGTATCCTCACCCAACACAGTGTCGTAACCATCTGGCAGGCTCATGATGAACTCGTCGATCTGCGCCGCCCGCGCCGCCTGCCGCACCTGATCCAAGGTTGCGTCTGGCGCGCCAAGAGCGATGTTGTTTCGAATGGTGTCGCGAATAAGCTGTGCATCTTGCAGGACGAATGCGACCGTCGAATACAACACATCCTGGGAAATGCTCTTTAGATCAACCCCGCCGATGGTGATCGTGCCAGCATCCGGGTCATCGAAGCGGGCAATCAAACTCGCCAACGTCGACTTCCCCGCGCCCGAAGGCCCAACCAGCGCGGTCACCGTGCCTGCCGGAATTCTCAGGCTCACTTCGTCTAACGCTTGGGTCTCGTCATAGGCATACGACACACCCCGAATCTCGATATCATGACCGTGTGGTGTCTGCGGCGCATCGGGCTGACTCAACGCCGGTAGCTCCATGACGTTCACCAGCCGTACTGCCGCAGACCCTGCGAGCTGGTACGACCAGGCGATGGTTGCGACTGCCATCAACGCTCCCGGCAACACCAAGGCGATCAACGTCGTCGTTATCACCTCGTAGATGCTCACCCAACCGGCGTTCATCATCAACGCGCCACCGCCAAGGTTCACGATCAACAACACCGGGATCGACACCCACGAAAATGAGGCGACCGACATCGACACCAGCGGCATGCACCACGCCCGGTAGAACTTAGAAAACTCGTTAGCTGCATCTAAATAGGCTTTATGTGCTTGGCCGACCTTGCCGAACGCTTTCACCACTGAGATACCGGCAACGAACTCGGCCATCGTTGCCGAAACCTGAGCGAGCTTGGTGTCCATTTGTGCGGTCTTCTCATTCATCCCACGCATCGACATGCCATACATGCCCACATAGATCGGAATCGTCGCGATCGACAGCAGAGCGAGTCGCCAATCCACCACGAACGCATAGGCCAACAAGGCGAGCGGGGATACGATCGCGTTCAGTTTCTCAATCGGCCCGTGCGCGATCACTGTGTGCACCGTGGCCGTATCATCCTGAATCGTCTTGCGGATCTTCCCCTCACCCTCGCGGGTAAACCACGACAACGGAGCAGTCGACATGCGGGCGGCAATCTGGCGGCGCATCTGGTTACGCAACGACAGGTCAATAAAATGCGTCACGCCCAACGCAACAAAATACAAAGTCAACCGGGCCATGTAAGCAGAAACAAGGAGCATCACGATCCAGTTCACCCGCGCCGGGTCCACCCGGTCTTGCATCAGCGCAGCTCCCAGCTCCACCAAAGCCACATAGGGTGCGATAGCCAACACACCAGAGGCGAACGCTAAGACCTGCGCGACAAACAGCTTGCCTTTCACCGGCTGCGATAGCTGACGAATCGCGTTCTGGCCAGCGACAGATTTTTCCTTCGCCGACCCATACTCGCCTTCAACAACCTGATCAATTACACTATCGTCCACGCAAACACCATCCTTATTAGATAAGGGTAACCTTACTTTATTTCTGGGAGGTGTACCTAACCGTGCACGTCAACTGATATGAGCATCACCCTTTCAGGGCAATCCTCACCTGTTCACCGGTGCGGAACACGAACCGGATCCCGTCCTCGTCTACGATGGCGTGGTCGATGAGAGCGCTCCACTGTGAGGGGCGGAACTCGCTCACAGGTTCGCCCGTCAAATCGCCTAGGGCTGTGGTGATGGCGGCGTGCTTGGCGGTGTTCGCTGCGATATCTGCTTCCAGGCTTGTTTTACGTGCGAGCGTCTTACGGTAGATAGTATCGAGTTCGGTGTAGCGGGCTTGGTAGGCGTCCTGGTTGAGCGCACACCGCTGGTTTTCCGCAATCAGCGCCTCGATCTGCTCGGTCAGCTCCACGATTTTTGTTTGGCAGGCAGCGGCCTGTTCTTCCAAACGGCTCGTACCGAACATGTCGCCAAGCACCTGCGGTAGCTGGCTTTGCTGCGGACGGCGGGCGATCAGTTGATTGAGCGCTTGCACGAAAGAATCCTTGATCTGCTCGTCTTTCACCGTCGCGCTGCTGCAGGGATGTTCGTCTGTGTATTTGTGGTTGCATTGCCAGACTGTGTACTTGTATTTCGTGTTCGACGCCCACGTCTTACGCCCATACCACACCCCACACCGAGCACATTTGAGCCGGGTGGAGAACAAGCCGACTTTCGCTGACGATATGTTGCCATGCCTGGTGGCGAGCTCGTATTGCACTTGATCCCAGATGCGTGGAGCAATAATCGGCTCGTGGTTGCCTCTCTGGGGCACGAGTGACAAACGCTTCGCTGAAACTTCGGCGGAGCGTTTTTCGAGTCACCATTTGTGACAATTGTTGCTATTGTTGCAACCATGGATCGTCGCACCTTCATGAAAGCATCACTGCTTGCAGCCGCTGGCACTGTAGTCGCTGCTCAGCCGGCGGCAGCTCTCGGCCCTGTTTTAGGCACCGTCATCGACTATTCCGGGGGTGTCCCCTCGGCAGCAAGTGTCCGCGCCGCAGGACATCTCGGCGCTGTGCGCTATGTGTCTGAGCGCCGGCCAGGGGCTGACTGGATGGTTGGCAAACCGGTTTCTCGAGGGGAAACCGCCGACTTCGCAGCGCATGGGCTCGGGGTAGCCTCTGTCTACCAGTTTGGTCGCGCGCAAACTGCCGACTGGCTTGCCGGTGCCGCTGGTGCTGCGCAGCACGCACCTAAAGCCATCGCTTTGCACGCTGCTGCAGGTGGCCCCGCCGGTCGACCCGTGTACGTGGCCATTGATGATAACCCCACGTGGGACCAGTACGCCGGGCAGATCCGACCCTACCTGCAGGGATTCAAGAGGGCTCTCGAGTTAGCTGGACTTCGTCTCGGTGTGTACGGCAACTACAACGTCATCGAGTGGGCTGGCAACGACGGCCTCGGGGAATACTTCTGGATGCACGACTGGGGCTCCGGCGGTCGCATCCACCCCAGGACCACCATCCATCAGCCCGCCAAGCGCACGGCGCTTATCGACTGCGTGACCGTCGACGTCAACAACGTTTACTCCCGCGATTGGGGCCAGTGGAACGCTTCTACGTCTGCTCCCCTCATCCCCGGCCTCGACACTGCGCTTTCCTCGAGATTCATCAACATGGATGCTCCCATCACCATCCCTGGTATCTCACTACCTTTCCCGCTGCCCACGCCACGGGAGATTCTGCAGACAGGAACTGCCCTTTCCAGCTAGCGACGGTGGCCTACCCTGCTTTGTTCTGCGGGGTCTACCCCGCCGTGGTCTGCTGGGGTCTACCCCGCCGTGGTCTGCTAGGGTCTACCCCGCCTTATGAGGCCAGACCAGGGTCGGCGGACCAACGAATACACAACCAACCCCATGCGTCCGAGGGTATATACCCCACCAGGGCTCTTTTTAGGCGTGGGTGGTAAGCCAAGCAAAACGTGTGTCTGAAGGAAAGCTAGATCTTGTGAACACCCCATGAGCTGGGGTGACATTGACATACGCACCCACTCGGGCGAGTTGAGCGGCACAACGTGTGCCCACGGCGGTACGACACTCCCCCACCACGAGCGCCACAAAACAGAAAAAGCACCCTCCCTGGGCGAAGGGTGCTTAAAAGGTGTGGGGTTAAGCGTGCTTGAAAGGTGTGGGGTTAAGCGTGCTTGAAAGGTGTGGGGTTAAGCGTGCTTGAAAGGTGTGGGGTTAAGCGTGCTTGAAAGGTGTGGGCTTAAGCGTGCTTTTCTTCGACGCGCTTGATGGCCTCTTCGGCAACGAGATCCTGGATGCCCATGTGAAGCTCAGAGGTGAAGCCGACACAGGAGCAGTTGATCTCGCCGAGAACGTAGGTGTCGCCACCGTCTTCGGCATCCGCGAGCATAAAGTCTGCAGTCCAAATCAGCGGGATGTTGTCGCCGCCGAGCTTCTCGGCGATAACGGGGCGGGCCTCAGCGAACATGTCAATGAGCTCCTGCCAGTTCTCGGGCTTGTCGTAGGTGTACTTTGCACCAGAGAACAGGGTTGCGGAGAAGTTGTCGCCACCCTCGGCAGGCTTCTTGTGAACGACGAAGACGGGGTGCGGACCGACGAGCAGGATGCGGATCTCGCCCTCGACGATTCGTGGCATAAAGCGCATGTCGACGAGCATGCCGTTATCGCCCTCAATGTACTGGTCGCAGAAGTCCATAAAATCCCCGAGCTCACGCTCTTCGGTGTGGTTGTCCACGGCCTCGGTGCACTTGATTTTGGTGTCGAGGGGAAGGGCCGTGCCGGGCTCGACGGTCTCAGCAAGGTTCTTGTCTGCAAGCTGCACGCGCCAGATACCGGAACCTGTGGAGCCACGGTTCTGCTTGAGAACGCGCTCACCGTACGACAGGGTGGTCGGGAACGTCTTATGGAAATCCTCCACCTCGTAGTAGGCGGCGGTATCGGAAGGCACAAGGTCCGTGTCGTTGAGCTTAACCAGGGCATCCTTTGCACCATATGCCATCATCTCGGCAGGAGTAGACATGCCGACAAGGCCCGCCTCGGAAAGCTTCGAAAGCAGGTCGAAGTAGCCCTTCTCGCCACCGGGAATGTTGCCCGGGTTGACGCGGGAGATGTATGCGTCGAACTCGGAGGAAACGCGGTCAAAGATCTCGTCGGCTTTGTCCGGGTGGAAGTAGATAACCTCAGCGTCCCAACCTTTGTCCTTAATGGAGTTGACGATGGGCATCGTGTCCTTGCGGTGCCCGTCATCGCCCTTGTCGCTGCCACCTTCAACTTCGAATACAACAATTGCCTTGTGCATGGTTCTCCTTGATATGGGTGTAATGAGTGACCTGTTTAATTATTCCATTACAAGCACCACACCGCTTGGCAATTACCCCCGCGATTTCTTGGGCTCAGTCTTGATTTGTTCGTCGGTTTTCAGCTCTCCCAGTTTTGTCCCCTCCTCGAGATGTCCACTGTCTTTCTCCTTCTGCGCAGCGGTGCGAACATCCGACGGTGGCACGGCGACGCGGATCCACGCGTAGTTGGGTTCGGGAGTGCCAGAATCTTCAGCCAACGGGTTGTACCGCTCCAGCGTCGAAGCGAGCATCGGGAACAACAAGACGGTGGCGGCACCGCCACACACGAGCAAGTTAGCTGCGTCGCTGGTGATGAGCTCACGGGTCTGAGCGATATCTGTGACGGCGACGATGATCGGAAGCGCTGTGGCACCGTAGAGGCCTAGCTGCAATCGTTCGTTTACATTCTCGATCCCAGAGTGGGTGGGCAGGAGCTGCTCCGAGAGGAAGATCGGCAGGCCACGGGCAATAAAAATGACGATGACAATGGCCGCAAACATCCAAGGGTGATTGAAGATGACCATGGGGTCGATACTCATCCCGGAGGTGACAAAGAAGATGGGGATGAGGAACCCGTAGCCCACGGCATCGAGGCGCGCGTTCATTGTCGCTTGGAATTTCTTCGGGACCAGTGCTTTGAGGATGATACCCGCAGCGAACGCACCGAGAACGATGTCTAGTTCGAAGACGGCGGCCAGTGCCATCAGGGCGGTAAGCAAAACCATCACTGACCTCAAGACTGTCTGGGATGTCTGCGAATGGCCGTCGAGAAGCGCTCGTTCCACCCAGGGCATGAGGGCGCGAACCGTGCGCGGAACGAACGCGATGATGATCGCACCGACGAAAAACAATACGAGGATCGTGAGCGTCAACCACGTCGCACGGGTGGAAAGCAAGAGGGCCATTGCGAGGATCGGGCCGAGCTCGCCCACCGCGCCGTGCTGCATGACGGCGCGACCGACGGGACGATGATCGATGCCGTTGTCTTTTGTGATCGGCAGGAGTGTGCCCATCGCCGTGGATGACACCGCGATGGCCAAGACGATAGCCTGCAACACATCGGCGCGGTCGAAGATAAGCCAGGCGGCGAGAAACGCAACGGTGATGGATGCTGCCCAGGTCCCGATGGCGACGCGTCCCGACCGGCCTCGCATAGCTTGCATGTCGATCTCCCAGCCGGCGAGGAGGAACAGCATGCCGAGCCCCAATTCGCGCAGAAGGCTGACAGCACCCTCGGCTTCAGCAAGCCCAAGAACATGGGGCCCGATAAACACGCCAAGCACAAGCATGAACACCACGCCGGGGACACGCTTGCCGGTGGCAAAACTCAGCAGAGGGCTAAGGAGTCCTGCGATCATGATCCACATTACTGACAGGATTTCGCTGGTGATGACGCTATGATCCACGAGGCACCGCCCTTTCCACATTGGGAGGGTGCGCGTATGGGGCACACCCGCGTTGAAGTAGTGGAAGTTTACCAGGGTGCGCGGGCTGCTGCCCAAGCCGCGTCGAAAAGCTGTTGGTGTTCAGGCGATAGTTTATGTGTGTAGCCGCCGTCGTTGAGCACCGCCTTGAGTTGGGCAATTCCCCTTGGGGGGAAGGAGGCGATGCGCGCGCACAGCTCGCGGGCGGTGTCGCAGTCACCGAGGTTGTGAGCGAGGCCTATGTCCATCGCGCGCTGGGCGGACACGCGCTGGCTGGCGAGCAGAATGGCGCGGGCGTGGCCCAACCCGACGATGTCGGCGAGCCGACGGATGGACCAATTGTCGAGGGCGAAACCGAGGCGCGCCGGTGGGAGTTCGCACCAAGCATCGGGTGCCATGATGACAATATCGCTGGCGAGGAGGAGCTCCATACCTGCACCAACGGCCGGGCCGTGCGCATAGGCGACGACGGGCCGGGAGTTGCTCACGAGCGCATCCAGCATGGAGAACAAGCCCGCGTGGAATTCCTCGGAGGCGGCGGCAACGCGCAGATCCGCACCCCCGCAAAAAGCCGGCCCCTCGCCGCGCAGCAAGATCACGCGCACATCAGCGGGAAGCGCGCCGACGAACTCCGCGATGGCAGTAACCATCTCCGTCGTCAGCGCGTTCCTTTTCGCCGGACGGTCCAAGCAAATATCCGCAAGGGGGCCGTCGATCGTCAGCGATAGGTTCTCCTTCACCGGCTAGCTTTCCAGCTCAGGCCACTCGCGCGGGTCATTGTAGGAGCGTCCTCCGTCCGCATCGAGTGCGGTGATAGCCTCGATCTGGGCATCAGTGAGGGCCACGTCCAGCGCAGCAAAATTCTCCTCAATGCGGGCCTTCGTACCCGATTTGGGGATGACGATGTTGCCCAACGCCAGGTGCCACGCAATAACAACCTGCGCCGGTGTCGCACCTACTTCCTCGGCGACACGCGTGACGGCCTGCTCGTTGAGGCTATCGCCGCGCCCCAGCGGAGACCATGCCTCCGTGAGGATCTCGTGTTCGTCGTGGTAGGCGCGCAACGAAGCCTGGGAGAAGCCAGGGTGCAGCTCCACCTGGTTCATGACGGGCACGACACCCGTCTTTTCAAGCAGCTCGTCGAGCGTTTCCTCGTAGAAGTTGGCTACGCCAATGCTACGCACTCGCCCAACGCCCTGGATGCGGATGAGATCTTCCCACGCCCTGACATATGCGTTCTGTGCGGGGAACGGCCAGTGGATGAGGTAGGCATCCACATAATCAAGCCCCAAACGAGTAAGGGATGCCTCGAAGGCCTCCGGCGCCTTGTCGTGGTCGTCGTTCCACAGCTTGGTGGTGATAAACAGGTCCTCGCGCTCGACATCCCCTGCTGCGATGGCATCGGCTACGGCGCGTCCAACGGGTTCCTCGTTGTCATAAATCCTGGCGGTGTCTATGTGCCGGTAACCGGTGTCGATGGCCGTGCGTACTGCGGTGTAGCAGTCATCGCCGCGGAGTTTCCATGTGCCAAATCCGAGCTGCGGGATGGTGTTTCCGTCATTGAAGGTCACGTACTGAGAGGGGTTAGTCATACCCCCATTCAACACTATTTTGAGGGGTTTAGGGCATCTTTACTCACATTTTTGACTACCGTTGCCCTATGGCACACACATCGGCACATGAATTTTTACGCATCGTCTTGGATGCGGACAGCAATATTTCCTGGGATACTCCACCCGAGTACGGGAACATTTCGGAGGATTACGCGGCTTCACTTGCCCGGGCTCGAGACCGTTCGGGGGTAGACGAGGCGGTGATTACCGGCGAAGGCACGATCGGTGGGCGTCCCGTCGCTTACGTCGTCAGCGAGTTTGCATTCCTCGGTGGCTCCATCGGTGCGGCAACAGCAACCCGCATCATCGAGGGCATCCACCGCGCCACGGAGCGTCGCCTTCCGCTTATCATCTCCCCATCCTCGGGTGGTACTCGCATGCAGGAGGGCACAAAGGCGTTCACCCTCATGATTTCGATCACGACGGCGGTGTATCGGCACAAAGACGAGAAGCTGCCGTTCTTGGTGTATCTTCGCAATCCAACGACGGGCGGTGTAATGGCGAGCTGGGGATCGTCGGGACACATCACATTCGCGGAGCCGCACGCGCTCCTCGGGTTCTTGGGTCCCCGCGTCGTCGAGCTGGTGACGGGCATGCCGATGCCGGAGGGAGTACAGACGGGTGAGAATCTTGCGAGAGTGGGGGTTATCGATGGTGTGGTTCCTGTGGATCAGCTCAACGAGACCGTTGCTCAACTCATCGATATCCTCACTCCCAGCTCCACCGATGCCAACCGACGCGAAGATCCGGTCATCTACGATGGCTCGCGTCTGACCCCAAAGGATGCCTGGGAGGCGATCGTCACCACGCGTGACCCCGCGCGTCCAACCGTCAATGACCTTTTGACGATGCTCCCCCGCAACACCATCATGCTCTCTGGTTCGGGCGATGGCCGCCGTTCCGACGCGGTGAAGGTGGCGCTGACGCAGATTTCCGGGCGTCCGGTCATGCTCATTGGCCAGGACCGCTCCGTGAGCGAGCACTTGGGTACGAGCGCCCTGCGCATGGCCCGGCGCGGCATTGGCCTGTCTAAGGCACTCAACCTGCCACTCGTGTCCATCATTGATACAGATGGCGCTGAGATGACTAGGGCGGCGGAGGAAAAGGGCATGGCCGGTTCTATCGCGCGGACGTTGGGTGAGCTTGTCGACGCAGATGTGCCCACTGTTTCTGTCATCCTCGGCCAGGGCTGTGGTGGCGGTGCACTCGCTATGTTGCCAAGCGACCGCGTGCTCTGCGCGGAAAACGCCTGGCTGTCACCCCTGCCCCCAGAAGGTGCATCAGCCATCTTGTACCGCGACACTGACCATGCCGCAGAGATGATGGAATACCACGGTGTAAAAGCCACGGACCTTCTTGCCGAGGGCATTATCGATGGCATTATCCCCGAATTCCCCGATGCAAAAGACGAGCCTGCGGACTTCCTTGCCCGCGTTCTCTCTGCCATTGAGGCGACGCTACAAAGTCTGCACACTGCTCCCGACCGGGTCGGGAGGGAGCAGCGGTTCGCCCATTATGAGCGACTAGCCTGCAACTAGTTGGGCGCTTCTCTAGCCTTTGACTTCGATGAGGTCGATGACGAAGACGAGGGTCTTGCCTGCCAGCGGGTGTGCTCCACCGGCGGGGCCGTAAGCGGCCTCCGGAGGAATGATCAGTTTACGGCGACCACCCTCGCGCATCCCTGGGATGCCTTCTTGCCAGCCGGCAATGAGGCCATTCAACGGGAACGTAATAGCTTCGCCCCGGTCCCAGGAGGAGTCGAACTCTTCGCCCGTGGCAAAGTCCACACCAACGTAGTGGACGGTGACGGCGCCACCAGCGAGGGCCTCTGCCCCCGTGCCAACGGTAATATCCTCGACGACGATGTCCTCGGGCGCGAGGCCGGTGGGAACGTCAATGACGGGTTTCTGGTCAGTCATGAATGTTATCTCTCCTTGTAAGTCCTAAGTGCTGTTCAGTTTAGGTGACATACCGCGTACGTAGTCAAACCCCCTCTTTTCACATAGGAGTAAAAAGAGGGGGCGACTCTGCACTTACTTGCGCTCAGAACGGGGAACCCATTCGCGCTTCTGGTAACCGGTGTAGACCTGCCGCGGGCGGTAGATCTTGGAAGTGGGATCCTCCACCAACTCACGGTACTGGGCAATCCAGCCGGGAAGGCGGCCGATAGCGAAGAGGACGGTGAAGAAGTCCTCGGGGAAGCCCATCGCACGGTAAATAAGACCCGTGTAGAAATCGACGTTCGGGTACAGCTTGCGCTCGATGAAGTAGTCATCTGCAAGCGCGATCTCTTCGAGTTCGAGTGCAAGATCCAGGGTCTCATCGCCGCCGAGCTTCTCTAGAATCTCGTGGGCGGTGGACTTGATGATCCGGGCACGCGGGTCGTAGTTCTTGTACACGCGGTGACCGAAGCCCATGAGCTTGACACCGTCTTCCTTGTTCTTCACGCGCTCCATGAACTTCTTGGCATCGCCACCGTCTTGCTTGATTCGCTCCAGCATGGCGAGTACAGCTTGGTTGGCACCGCCGTGCAGCGGGCCGGACAGTGCGTTGATTCCGGCGGCAATTGCAACGAACATGTTGGCGTGAGAGGAAGCGACCATCCGTACCGTGGAGGTGGAGCAGTTCTGCTCGTGATCTGCATGGAGAATGAGTAGCTGATCGAGGGCTTTCACCATGATCGGATCAACCTCGTAGGGCTCCGTGGGGAAGCCGAACATCATGCGCAGGAAGTTCTCGCGTGCATTGAGGGAGTTATCTGGGTACATGTACGGCTCACCGTTGCGGGCACGCTGTGCGTATGCGGCCAGCATTGGCACCTTCGCCATGAGGCGAACGGTAGCCTTGTCCAGGTGCTCGGGGTTCATCGGGTCGAGCGTGTCCTGGTAGTAGGTAGACAAAATGTTAAGCGACGAGGCAAGGATGGCCATCGGGTGTGCATCTCGCGGGAAAATGGAGAACGCCGCTTTGAAATCTTCATCCAACAGCGTGTGGTGGCGAATGGAATCGCTGAACACCTCGAGCTCGTGCTGGGTGGGAAGCTCGCCGTGGACGAGCAGGTAGCTGACCTCGTTGAAGGTAGCTTTCTCCGCCAGGTCCTCGATGGAGTAACCGCGGTAGCGAAGAATGCCGTTCTCACCATCGATGTACGTGATGGCAGATTTTGTGGAGCCGGTGGACTGGTAACCCGGGTCGTAGGTGACAAGCCCCGTCGATGTGCGCAGCTTGTTGATGTTAATTCCGCTTTCGCCCTCGGTAGCGGGGACGATATCCATTTCGTATTCCCCACCCGGGTAGTGGAGTACGACTTTGTCCTTTTTTTCGGATGCTTCGGATGTCATTGTGTTTACACCTTCCTACTTTTCGTGCGACTTCGGCCGCCATACATATGTCTCCCCATGGTACGCGGAAAATCTATGCGCCACGGCCGTTTTGCCACAATTTGAAAGCACAAAGCTTCTCAAGTCTTCTGCGCCCGAATTTTACCAGGGCCACCCCGATACCGTACGTCTGTACCGTTTGTCGATTGATGAACAATCGCTGTTTAAGGCTATAACCAAGGTTTTTAGTCACACCATGGGTGAAAAATCCCATTACCCCCGCAATTCCCCCTTAATGCCACCGGATACCACCCCCGTTTGCGGTGACCTCAATCTACCTACCAGTCAGAAAATAGTCGCATTTTTTACACGCATATGCAAATTATGCTCTATAGTCCTTGTACACACTCAGAGATGCAAGGAGAGGATATGGCTATCACGATTCCCACGGATTTACTTCCAACCGACGGGCGTTTTGGCTGCGGACCATCGAAGGTTCGTCCCAGCCAGGTTGAAACAATCACCACACATGCACGGGATATCCTCGGCACGTCCCACCGCAAGCCAGGTGTGAAAAATGTGGTCGGGGATATCCGGGACGGACTTACGTCCTTCTTCTCGCTGCCCGAAGGCTACGAAATTCTCCTGTCGCTCGGCGGTGCTACAGCGTTTTGGGACGCAGCAACGTTCGGACTGATTGAGAAGAAGTCCGGCCACCTCGCTTTTGGAGAGTTCTCCACCAAATTCGCCACCGCCTCTGCTGCTGCCCCGTGGCTGGAAGAACCCGAGATCCACAAAACTGATCCTGGGACCTCCCCCACTCCAGTGGCGATGCCCGGCTGCGATGTCCTGGCCTGGGCGCACAACGAAACGTCTACGGGTGCGATGGTGGAGGTCATCCGGCCCGAGGGGGCTGACGATGCGCTCATCGCCATCGATGCCACCTCCGGTGCCGGCGGATTGCCGGTGGACATCACCCAGACCGATGTTTATTACTTCTCCCCGCAGAAATGCTTTGCCTCGGACGGCGGCCTCTGGCTTGGTGCTTTCTCTCCGCGCGCAATCGAGCGCATTGAAAAGATCGCGGCCAGCGACCGCTTCCAGCCTGCTTTCCTGTCATTAAAGAAAGCGCTGGATAACTCTCAGAAGAACCAAACATACAACACTCCCGCAGTGGCCACTCTCCTCATGCTTGCGGATCAAATCCGCTGGATGAATGAAAACGGAGGCCTGGACGGAATGGTCGCGCGCACGCGCCAGTCCTCTTCCATCCTTTACTCGTGGGCTGATGCCCACGAGTTGGCAACTCCTTTCGTCGCGGATCCTGCGGGACGATCGCTTGTGGTGGGAACCATTGACTTCGCGGACACAGTGGACGCGGCTGCGCTGGCCTCCGAGCTGCGTGAAAACGGCATTTTGGATGTCGAACCCTACCGCAAGCTCGGCCGGAACCAGCTGCGCATCGGTATGTTCCCGGCGATCGAGCCGGATGACATCGCCCAGCTGACACGCTGCATCGACTACGTCCTTTCTGCCATGATTTAAGACCTTCGCCCCGGCGCGTTACTCTCCACCGCCGGGGCGGAGCTACACCACAATTGGTGGTCAAACGGTTAGGCTAGAGGGAACCGGTTGTTCTTTTGTCAGAGGAGTGTGCCCATGCGTGAGCTTCGGCTTGTCCCCGCCGAGTCGACTGCATCGTCGTTGGTTTTTACCACGGACGATTCCGAGGAGTTCTTCGTCGAGGTTACCTCCGAGCTACGGGAGATCCTGGATAAGAAGGTAGAAGAAGCAGCAGCGCCCGAACCTGAGACATCGTACGCGGCTCCGCTCAGCCTGCGTCCGCGGGAGATCCAGGAGCGTATTCGCGCGGGCGCGTCTGTGGAAGAACTCGCCGAGGACATGGGGGTCACACCGGCACGTATCGAATCCTTCGCGCACCCTGTGCTTACGGAGCGCCACCGGATGGCCGAACTAGCCCGGGCAGGCTACCTCCAGGCTCCTTCTACTCCGGGTGCGCCCACGGTGGGAGAGCTTGTTGCCCAGGCTTTTTCGCGCCATGATTACGACCTTGAGCGCGCCACGTGGGATGCGTATCGCGATAGCACAGGCACGTGGATTGCAACCGTCACGTGGACAGCGGGCTTCACCGAGTATGTTGCCGAGTGGTACGTCACCCTCAAGCAGACGGGTCCGACCATTGTTGAGCCGAAGAACTCCACGGCAACTGACCTCATTTCTCCCCGGTCGTCTCTTTCCTACGACGAGCCGGAGCAGATGGAGGAGGAGCCGGAGACCCCAGAGCCGGAAGACGAAATGATCACTGGAGAGCTGTCAGGAGACGACAGTTTCCTGCAGAACCCGCCGGCCGAGAACCGTCGACGAGCGGGAGAACATCGCAAGAGGAAGCGGAGGAAGTCGAGCACACCTCACTGGGAGGATGTCCTCCTCGGCGTGCGCGCAACGCGTCCGCCCAACGGGGGTAAGGACTAGAGATGGCTGTCGTTGTCACGCTGTGGTTCGTCTCGACCGCCGATGTGGCTGCGGTGTTGGCGACGGAGCCGGCTCCGGACCGCGGCTTTGGCAGAAAGTTCCTCAGCCAGCTGGACTCGTCCAAGCCAATAACCATGATCGGTACGTTCCCCTTGAACCGTTCGACGGTGCCGGGAAAGGACGAGTTCTACATCGGTGGATTCCCGGGCATCATCGTTGTGCAGATGCTTGTCGACGAGCTGACCAAGCTGTCGGCGCTCCCCTCCCGCCTTACTACCGCTATCAATAGCCCCGACCTCTATGTCTTCGCCGAGGACACGGAGTCCACCTTCGCGGGTATCGCCCACTTCCAGGGCGACAAGTTGCGTCGCAGTTTCTGCGCCACCCGCTCGCGCGTCTACGAGGACAAAGGGCTCCCCGAGGGGTTCGAGTACGGCTTTTGGTCCGGCCACTCCGAGGGAATCGATCTGCCCTTCGCACCGAAGGATCTCGTCGCCGGTGCGGAGCGCGGCTGGCTAGGTGTACCCATCAGTTCTTCTGGCCCGGATATTAACGTCGTGGGCTACGCCACCGACGGGCGGAAGGAACCCCGGATCGAGTCCCACGCGCCGTCACCCCCGCTCAGCGAGGTCGTTGTTACGAGCTCCACAAAGCTCGGTTTCTCCGCCACCAACCCCGATTACGACGATTACGAGGCACACAATGAACCCGGCGTAGGCGCTGAGGTGGATGACGCACCCGGCACGGAGGTGGCCAAGATCGCCCGCGATGTCGCGCATATCGGGTGGTTAACGGGCAAAAAACTCTTCCGTCTCACCAGAAGCAAGGCCGCGGCGGCGAAGGAGCGTCTGCGACACCTTGACAGAGAGAAATAGCACAAAGGACCGCACGGCAACCATGCGGCCCTTTGCTTGTTGTTACTAGCGGATTTCGGTTACTACCCGATATCGTTTGCTACCGGATATCGGCTACTACCTGATATCGGTGACTACCGGATATCGACGAACTTCTTGAGAATCCATGTGCGCAGGAAGAACAAAACTGCGCCGAGGATCACCGAGGCCACAGACAGGGAAATGAAGAACGTGTTCTCTGAGCTGGCGCTCGTCGGATCGTAGTAGGCAGCGAGGCTACCGGCAAGAGCCGTGCCCATTGCCACGGCCATCATCCACATCGCCATGGAACGGGAGGGGAACGCCTCCGGTGCAACCTTGGTCGCCAGCGAGTTGCCCACCGGTGACAGGAGCAGCTCACCCATGGTGAACAGGAACAGGATCCAGGCGAGTGCCCACATCGGGGTGGTGTTGTCCGCGCCGCCGGAGAACGGGACGAAGAACAGCAGCGACAGGCCGATGGTGACGTTCGCCGCAGCGAACTTCACGGGCACAGACCACTGGCGGTCCCCCAGACGCGTCCACATCCCCGCGAAAACGGCGGAGAAAGCGCAGATGAACAGCGGGTTGAACAGCTGTACAAGTGATGGCGGGATTTCCACTCCGAACACCACACGGTTCAGGCGGGACTCGGAGTAGAAAGCCAGAACGGTGAACTGCTGCTGGAAGATGGCGAAGAACAAGACACCGGAAATGAACATGGGGATGAAGCCCACGAGGCGGGACTTTTCCTTCGCCGTCGTTAGCGGCGAGTAGTACATCTGGCACCACAGGCCAATGGCGGAGATGAGCGCCACGACTGTGACGATGTTGGACAACCAGACAACCTTGACGATGCCGGAGACGACGAGCCAGACGCAGACAATGACGAGGACTGCCGCGCCTCCCAACCAGACCGGGTAGGCCTTTGCGGGCAGCGGGTTCGGCGTTTCATGGCCGGCTCCCTTGATAGTTTCTTTCCTCATCAGCGTGTACTGCGCCAGGCCGAGGAACATGCCGATGGCGGCGATTCCGAAGCCCCAGTGGAAGCCTTTCCAGCCCCAGACCGCAGACGTGAGGGCGGGGCCGAGGAGAGCACCGATGTTCACACCCAGGTAGAAGATAGTGAAGCCAGCATCGCGACGCGGATCGTCGCGGCTGTACAGCTGGCCCAGCACCACGGAGGCGTTCGTCTTCACGCCGCCGGAGCCGATCGCGATGAGCACGAGCCCCAGGGCGAGACCCGAATAGCCGGGCACGAATGCGAGGGCGATGTGCCCGAACATCACCATGATTGCCGAGTAGTAGAGGGTGCGCTCTGAGCCGAGCATGCGGTCAGCTACGAGAGCTGCGGCGAGGCAGGCAAGGTACACAAGGCCGCCGTAGGCCCCCATGATGGAGGCTGCGGATGCCTGGTCCATGCCCAGGCCGCCGCGGGTGACTTCGTACCACATGTAGTAGATGACGATGGCCTGCATACCGTAGAAGGAGAAGCGTTCCCACATCTCCACCCCGAAGAGGTTCGCTAGACCACGAGGCTGCCCGAAGAAGGTCTTTTCCTTCGGTGCAGCCTCTTTAGCGTCTGTTACGTCGCGCTGATTTCCTTCTGTTTCTAGAGGACTGAGGTTAGACATAGAGGGCATCGTACCCGTGCCTGTCTGACCTCTCGCACATAGGTACTCTCTATGGGCCGTGTCACATTCACTGTCGGTGGCGCAATGCCTCGTAAAAACCAATGGCAGCGGCGGTCGCGACGTTGAGCGAATCGGTGCCCGGCTGCATGGGAATGCGGGCGCGCACATCGGTGGCGCGCATGGCGTGCTCAGTCAGTCCGGGGCCTTCGGCACCGACGAGAATCGCCGTCTTCTTCGTCGGGTCGATGACGTCCTGCAGGTTCGCCGCCTCGGGATTGGGTGTCAACGCGATGATCTGGAATCCCTTCTCCTGCAGGTAGGCAAGGCCGTGCTGCCAGTTCGTTGTCTTTCCCTCCATGTGCGCGTAGGGCAGGCGCAGGACATGCCCCATGGACACGCGCACGACGCGCCGGTACAGCGGGTCGGCGCAACCGGCGCCGAACAAGACACCGTCGATGCCGAGCCCTGCGGCGTTGCGGAAGATCGAGCCGATGTTTTCGTGATCCCCCACCCCCTCGAGGATGCACAGCGTAGAGGCACCATCTACGACTTCTCCAACGCTGTATTCCGGTGCGCGGTCGGCGGCTGCCACGAGCCCGCGGTGCATGTCGAAGCCAGCGACCTCGGCCAGCACCTCGCGGGTGACCTCGTAGACGGGCACATCGTTGGCACCTGCGTCGCCCAGCGCCGCCAACAGGGAATCCAGTTTGGGCTGGAAGCCGAGGATGCTGCGCACGGGGAACCGCGACTCCAGCAGCCGCGGGATGACGAGTGACCCCTCCGCGATCACGAGCCCCTTGCCACCTGGCAGGTCCGGGCGGGTATCGGAGTGGTTGAGGTCGCGGTAATCGTCGAGACGCGGGTCGTTCGGGTCGTCAATGCGGATGATGGAGGTCACTGTGGGGGTTCCTTTGCTGGTGCTACTTGTTCTGCTGCTTCGAGGTAAACGTTAGCCGTGAACCACGTTCATGATCGGGTCCATGCCAAAGTACACGAGGAACAGCGCGGCGATGAGCCAGATAAGCCAGTGCACCTTGCGGGCACGGCCGGACAGCAGCATCATGGCTGCGTAGGCAACGAAGCCAACGCCGATGCCGTTGGTGATCGAATACGTGAACGGCATGACGATCATCATGAGGAAGCTCGGCAGGGCGACAGCGAAGTCCGAGAAATCGATGTCCACGACCTGGCCCATCATCATGCAGCCGACGATGACGAGGACGGGGGCTGCCGCCTCAATCGGAACGACCTCGTACAGCGGCGTGAGGAACATGGCTGCCAGGAAAAGGCCACCGGTGACAATGTTGGCCAGGCCGGTGCGCGCACCGTCGGCGATGCCCGCCGCGGAGTCCACAAAGACCGTATTCGAGGAGGAGCTCGCGGCACCACCAACGATGGCACCGCAGCCCTCCACGACGAGGGCTTGCTTCATACCTGGGAGGATGTCGTTCTCGTCGGTGAGTCCAGCCTGCTTGCCCAGTGCCGTCATTGTGCCCATGGCATCGAAGAAGTTTGCCAAGACCAAGGAGAAGACGAGAAGCGACGCGGTGATCGCGCCGACGCGGGCGAAGGCCCCGAAGGGATCGACGTTGCCCACAAGGGACAGGTCCGGGATGCCCCCGATGGAATCGGGAAGTGCGGGGACGGCGAGGTTCCAGCCGGCGGGGTTGGGCTTGCCGTCGACAAAGCTCGGGCCGGCACCGGTGACGGCCTCGATGATCATCGCGATGATCGTGTTGACTACGACGCCGATGAACAGCCCACCGGGGACGTTGCGGGCGATGAGGAGCCCGCAGATGATGAGTCCGATGACGAAGGTGAGGGTGGGCCAGCTAGCAATCGAACCATCGATGCCCAGCCCGACGGGGACCGTCGTCCCGGCGGCATCGGGGACACGACGAACGAAGCCTGCGTCGACAAGCCCAATCATTGTGATGAATAGGCCGATGCCCACACTCATCGCGGCCTTGAGGGAGCGCGGGATAGCGAGGAAGACGGCGGTGCGGAAGCCCGTGAGCCCGAGGATGACGATAATAATGCCGTCGATAACGATGAGCCCCATCGCCTCCTCCCAGCTCAGGCCCTCACTGGCGACGAAGGTGACGGCGACCATGGTGTTGATGCCGAGCCCCGTGGCGATGCCGAACGGGTACTTGGCAAAGATGCCGAAGAGGATGGTCATGACGCCGGCGGCCAGCGCCGTCACGGATGCGACCTGGGGGATGCCCAGCGCGTGTCCGGTGAAGTCCTCCGTCGTACCGAGGATGAGGGGGTTGAGGATGACGATGTAGGCCATGGCGAAGAAGCTCACCAGACCCGCCCGCACCTCCGTCCCCACGCTGGAGCCGCGCTCGGTGATGTGGAAGAAGCTATCCAGTCGGCCAACCGGCCGCGTGCGTTTTGGTTCGGTTTGTGTCCCGTTTTCCATGAAGTTATATGTCCGATTCTCTCGATGTGTAGTTTTTTGGCTTGTCGACGCTCCGGGGAACGCTCGTCCCCTGCCGTCACGGCCACCTGTAGCTAAGGTCTCCTCCGTGAGACTCGGCGGATGTCGCATGTGAACGCACTGGAAGTCATGCCACACCTGAGGTCAGTTCGAGGTTCCACAGCCCAAGCTAAATGTAGGAGGTGAACCCGTAAATAGACAAATACGCTCCGGCGCGAACCGGGGCGCCGGGGCGGGGACCACCCGAGAGGTAGTGCTAGAGACGGATCTCCTTCTCATCATCAAAGGGGGAGGCAACACGCTGGCCAAGCGTTTCCATGGGAGGGGTATCCGAGTGGGCACCGCAGCCAAAGGATGCATGCACGACGTGTCCGTCGGCGGAGTACTCGTTGGCGCACACGCCAAAGGAGTCGCTTACCTCGGAATCCAACGGCAGGTAGAACGCGCACGTTATGCAGCTCAAAGCAGCCTTTTCCGCGAACTCGCTTGTCGGCCCGTACGCCCCCTTACGCCAGCGGGCGAGCGTCTCGTTCAACCCACGGCGCGTGATGTCCTTTCCCTTCTTCGCCTTTCCACGAGTGGTGCGAACTCCTGTGAAGCTCACGCCTTCGCCGGCATCGGTGAGCCGCAGATCTCCTTCGGCCGGGGGCAGCTGCCCACCAGGGGTAAGGTCACCGGGCTGGACGCGTTCAGAGTAGGGCACCCACCGTGGTGCACGAAGCGCATCACGGCCAGGCATGAGAGTCACTTCATTGACGGTGACAAAGGTGGACCCATGGGCCACTGCTACTACAACGTTCCATTCCCAGCCGCGATAACCGGGGACGTCCGCAGCGAAACGGTGGATGGCTACTTCGTCATCAAGACACTCCACCCCAATATGGGCACCGACCTTTCCCTCCCCCATCTCTGTGGCCGCACCCCGCGCGATCTTTTCAGCGATAGAGCTGACAAGCGGACTGTTGTCTCCCTGCGGGGTCCCCGCCGCCGTCGACTCGGCACGCTCCGCGTTAGCGCCGGTGTGTCCCCCACGAGCACCGGCTCGTCTGTTACTTTCTTTCCTTCTTGTCACACCCCTATTATTCAGCATTCCTGGCACAATAGTGCACATGGGGCATTTCCTTCCTGCTTTCAGCGCACTCATCTGCTGTTTCGCGCTGCTCGGTTGCTCCCCTACTCCGCCGAGTGGAACCGCCACGACCTCGTCGTCGGGCTCATCCACGTCGGTGGCTCCCGTGAGCAATGTCGAACGGCTCAGTGTAGAGGTGGTTGCCACGCATCCCTTCGACCCGGAGACGTTCACGCAAGGGCTCGAGGTAGACGAGGACGGCACGCTGCTTGTCTCCCACGGAACCTACCGCCACAGTGGCATCTATCGGCGCACGCTGGACGGCACGGCCACGGTATCCTCAGCGATTGGCGACGAGTACTTCGGCGAGGGGCTGACGCATGTGGGCGACACCATCTGGATGCTGACATGGAAGGAGCACACGGCCTTCCGCATCGATCCACAGTCGCTGAAACCCATCGACACGGTGAGCTACCCCGGCGAGGGGTGGGGACTCTGCAGCACGGACTCAACCATCTTCATGTCCGACGGCACCTCCACACTGACTGAACGGGATCCGCAGACGTTTGAGGAACTGCGGCGCGTGAACGTCACGCTTTCCGGCGCGCCCGTCTCCAAGCTCAACGAGCTGTCCTGCGCACCCGACGGTTCTATTTATGCCAATGTGTTCCTCACCAACGAGATTGTGCGGATTGACCCTGCCACCGGGACGGTAACGGGGCTTATCGACGCGTCAGGGTTGCGGCCTGTCGATGCAACCGACCCCAACGCTGTCCTCAACGGCATCGCTCATATTCCAGGGACGGATCGGTTCTATCTCACGGGCAAGCTGTGGCCGATCATGTATGAGGTGCGATTCGTACCGGAGTAGTCTCTCGGGAAGTAGAATGCGTAACCATGGCGAGAAGGAAGAATTCACTCAAGAAAACGGCGCTCATGGTCGGCGGGTTTATCCTCGCCGTCCTCGTCATCCTCGGCGTAGTAATGGGCGTCAGTGCGTGGCGGGAGCGCGCTTCCTATGTCGATCCGGCCTCTCTCACCACCACTGTTCGCATCGACGGCGTTGATACAACGGTGTCGCCGTACGCGGTTTGCGAAGTCGGCGCACCGGCGAATGATTGCGATGGCTCCGTTTTCACCACAGACCTCAATTCCGGCGAGACGGTGACAATCACGGTGCCGGAAGAAGTTGGTGACCATGATTGGTCGCTCCTAGCTATTTACGACGACCCGGCGAAAAACGACGAGCATTACTTCCGCTCGGCGGATCCGCGGGACGTTGAGATCCCCGTAAAAAAGGACACGGCCGCACTGATGATGGTGGAAGTGAGCTCCATGCAAGTCCAACGCGTCGACGGCACCGAGACCCCGGTCGTTGTTACCTGGTCCATTGCCGACGACCAAGCATAAAAGGCCCATTGCCGACGACTAAACATAAAAGGTCCATTGCGGACGACCAAACAAAAGAACAAAAATAAAAGGGCCACGCGGACCCTTTTTCTCTTTCTTTACTTATCGAGTTCCTTCGCCACGACGCGGAGGATCTCGGCCACCTGGCGCCCGGCTTTTCTATCCGGCCACCGTCCCTTTTGGAGATGGGGCTGGACGCTGTCCTCCAGCAGCGTCATGAGATCACCGACGATGGAATTCAGCTGCTCTGCGGTGTACTTGTGCTCCGGCTTGCGGGGCCTGCGCGGCGGATCCACGAGCCGCATGCGCAGGATCTGGGGACCGCGCCCACTGGCAGCGAAATCGAACTCAATGCGCTGGCCAGGGTGAAGAGTGTCCACTCCTTCGGGGAGAACGGACTTCGAAATATGAACGTCCTCCTGCCCAGGATTGGAGGCAAACCCGAAGCCCTTGTCCGGGTCATACCACTTCACTTTGCCGATCGGCATGGTTAACAACCACCTTTCATCATGAGGCGTCGCCTATTCACTACGTTGCCTTCTTCACTGTCTATAGACTGCTCCAGTCTACACGGGGCAGCCTCGCCCATACCTTATTAATAACGCCCCGCTCACCCGTTTCATTCCCCGTCGGTAACCGTGCAAATGATCCTTCAAAGGCCCAAAAGTCACATTTGTGACCAATCACACAATCGCGAATTTGACCGCCAGACGCTGGAGCTTTGCCGACAAACACGGCCGGAAATCCCGTCGATGGGGCTCAAAATGTGACTATTTCGTTACCATTGCGTTATATTTGAGCGCATGCATCGCAGGGTGCCGGTTCGTCCGCATGCCGTAAGCGATGAAGTAAAGGTGCAAAGAGCCAAAGCACCAACAGAAATTTGAACAACACTGTTTTCCGCGCCACCGCTGTGGCACAGAGTAAGGGTGGCTCGCACCTTTTACTAACGCAGATCTTGAAAGGATACTAATTCAGATGGCACGACACTCCGCGCCGAAGAAGACCACCTTCGCAAAGATTGCAGCTTCCGCAACCGCTGTTGCTGCAGCAACCACAATCGCTACCCCGGCAGCGCAGGCCGCTCCGGACTCCGATTGGGACCGTCTCGCACAGTGCGAGGCAGGCGGCAACTGGTCCATCAACACGGGCAACGGCTACCACGGTGGCCTTCAGTTCAGCCCGAGCACGTGGTCCGCTCACGGCGGTCGCGAATTCGCCCCCTACGCCTACCAGGCAACGCGTGAGCAGCAGATCGCCGTCGCTGAGCGCATTCTGGCCTCGCAGGGCTGGGGCGCTTGGCCGGCCTGTTCCGCCCGCCTTGGACTGAATTCCGCTCCGACACCGCGCAATGCACCGAGCAACGAGTCCTCCGCACTCGAGTCCACGGAGAATATCGTCGAAGAGGTCGTCCAGTCCTCCTCCGATGACAAGCTTCCCGTTGACGTTCTGTTCAACCTCGTTGTCAACCGTCTGGCTGCCGTCGGCATTCAGGTACCGGCTGAGGTTCACGGGATGTACGATTTCCACCGTCAGGATATCCAGAACTTCTACGCAGCCAACGCACAGTTCATTGACGCTAACCTCCCCCAGGTCAGCGCAGCAGTAAAGAACGCACAGTAGGTCGGCGTAGCGACCGCCAGTGGAGCCCCTCCACCTGCGGTCTCATTCGCAGGGCCCGCACACAATGCCCCACGGAGATTTCCGTGGGGCATTATGCGTTGAGACGAGCCTGACAGCCGTCACCGTGCACCCCCGTCACCGTGCACAGCCTCGGACGGCAACGGGTCGGCGACGCCGACATCCGGCCGAACCACATGCGGGCATGCCAAAACGCCCCGTGTCTAGGCGGGGCGTTCGACCAGCTTAATTAATGGTTAATGTTGGTGACGGGGTGGACGTAGCCTGTCTCCTCGTACGGACGAGGGAAATCCGTCTCGTTACCGAACGGGCTCATCGCACCGTTCACCGTGGCGATAATCTCCGTTACCGGGTGCTGGCCCGGTGCGTGGTCGCCCCAACCTGGATCAACGTATCCCTTTTTGGCGGGCTTAACGGCCTTTGTCTGGCGGTCCGCCTTCTTCACAGTCTTAGCCATACACTCATTGTTCCAAATTTCTGCAGAAAAAGTCACACGCATAATCACGGTAGAATGAGTTGGTGTTATGACTCCTCGAACCATTGATACGGCTCCGCAGCTTCGTTTCATCGATTGGCTGGCTGCACGTTCCGATAGTGAGCTGGAAACGATTCTGAGCCGTCGTCCAGACACGGCACTGCCTCTGCCACCGAGTTTCCGGTCTCTCGCTGCCAGACTCCATGTGCGCGAGTCCGTCTCACGGGCGCTGGCAAAGCTCACCGCGACGGAGTTAGCGACACTGGAGGTAGCCGTTGGATGCGGGGCAGAATTCAACCCTTGTGCCTACCCCGATGTGGTGGATTTTATCCACGATTCCGCCCGCAAAGCAGGCATTAACGCGAATCAGCAGCCAACGAAGGCAACAATCCGCGCAGCAATTGATTCGTTGTTTTCGGCAGCTCTCATCTATGGCGAGGAAGACGGATTTCTGCTCTCACCTGAGGTAGTCAATGCTCTCCCCCATGGCTTCCAGGTGCTTCCCCAGGGTCCTGTTCTGTCGGAGGAAGTCGTCTCCTCACGCCTGGCTGAGATGTCGGCTACACAGAAGAAGATCGTATCCACGCTCCTATCCGCCGGAGGATCAGGTCGCACCCGTGATGCCGCGCCCGACGCTGATCCCGCGCGCCCCATCCCGCAACTCATCGAGGAGGGAATCCTCGAACGTGTCGACGATCATTCCGTCCGCCTATCCCAGGTGGCAAAGTCTCTGCTGACGGGAACACTGCCCACCCCGATTCCACTCGTGGAACCGGAGCCTCAATCGACAGAGGATGTTCCTGTTGGGGCCACCGATAACCAGGCGACCGCCCAGGGACTCGATGTGGTCAGGCTCATCGAGGAGCTTATTGACGCCTTGTCGGTCGCCCCAGCCTCTACTCTCAAGCAGGGGGCTCTCGGTGTCCGGGTCCACGCGCGTCTCAGCGAAGCGCTCCATGCCGATGAGGAGACAGTCGCCCGTGTGACGTCCCTCGCCTTCGCAGGAGGACTCATCTCCCGCGGAGTACCAGATCCACTTCCCGCAGACGACGATGGCGGAGATTACGTTGCCCCGACCCCCGCCGCTGACGCCTTTGTTGCGCAGCCGCTGGCTCAGCGGTGGTCGACGGTGGTTCGCGCATGGTGTGACTCCCCGTTTGCGCCGTGGAAAGTGGGCGAGGAAGACACCAAGGGCAAACCCGTCCACCTCCTTTCCCCGGAAACGAAAGTGGGCATCCTTCCCGGTGTGAAGCGGGACCTGCTTGCTGTTTTGGGGCGTAGCTGGCAGCAGCACTCCCCCGCAGAGCTCGAGGCGCTGTACGTCTACCACCACCCGATCACCAGCCGCCGCGTCACTCGCCAGACACTCACGAGCATCATTGAGGAGGCCCAGTGGATTGGCGTGATCAGTGGCTCCGTTAACGGAGCTCTCTCCCCCACCTCACTCATCATCGAGGATGATCTCGATGCGGTGACCGCCTCTCTTACTCCCGACTACACAACGCAGCTCATTGCCCAGGGCGACAACACGATTGTTGCTCCCGGCCCGGTGACCTCGGATATGGCCGCTACGCTCAGTGAGCTTGCCGACGTCGAGTCTCCTGGGCTCGCCGCTGTCTATCGCGTCACGGAAGCCTCCATCCGGAGGGGCTTGGACGCAGGCTTGTCGGCATCTCACATGCTCGCTTTCCTCCACGAACACGTGGTCGGCGGCACCCCCGAAAGCATCGAGTTTCTAGTCAATGATGTTGCCCGCCGCCACGGCACACTGCGGGGCGGACCCGCGTCCAGCTACATCCGCTGCGACGACGAGACCCTGCTGCTCACCGCATGCCGGACAGCCGAGGCCGAATCGGTGGGGCTGCGCGTCATCGCTCCCACAATTGCCATCGCGCAGGCACCTCTGATTAAGGTGATTGAGGCGCTGCGCAAGGCGGGCTTCCAGCCCGTCGCGGAGGGCGCAGACGGTGAGAGCCTCGACCTACGGCCACGGGCAACGCGCGTCACAACGTCGATAAGCTCCCTCACCCCGGCGGCAGTCCAGGCGCGCACCGCCCGCCTGTCCCCCGAAGACATCGCGGCGGCAGTCACGGCGATCAGGAGCACAGATTCCGCCGAAAACCGAGCGAAATCAGGCAACGGAATCACCGGGTCACACGACATCCTCACCGCAGTGACCCATGCCGCACGCGGTGGCGCAACCATCACTATTGGTTCCGTGGATAAAAGTGGCATTGCCAGTCATCGGGTGGTCAAGCCACTCACGGTCACCGGTGGCCAGATGGACGCGCTGGATGTAGCCACCGGTTCCGTCCGTCGCTTCCTCCTGCACCGGATTACAGAGGTGTTCGTGGACTAACCAGCGCCCGTTAGCCGTTACTACAATAAGAAGCTTCGAGGAATATACGACGCATAAAGGAGTAACGGAAAATGGGTTTTGGCGACGGTCCGCTCATCGTGCAGTCGGATAAAACTGTTCTGCTGGAGGTAGACCACCCCAAGGCGGACGAGGCACGGGCGGCGCTTGCCCCCTTCGCCGAGCTCGAGCGCGCACCCGAGCACGTCCACACCTACCGCATCACCACGCTTGCGCTCTGGAATGCACGAGCGGCAGGCCACGATGCCGAACAGGTCATCGACGTACTCGACTCCTACGCCAAATTCCCACCGCCGCAGTCCCTGCTCATTGACATTGCCGAAACTATGTCCCGGTATGGGCGGGTGCGCCTGACCAAATCCCCGGCGCACGGATTGCTCCTGGAATCGGACGAGAAGCCGATCCTCGCCGAACTATCGCGGCACAAGAAGCTCAAGGGAATGCTCGGCGAGCAGATCGATGACAACACCATCGTCGTCCATCCCTCCGAGCGAGGACGGCTCAAGCAGGAGCTGCTCAAAGTTGGCTGGCCGGCAGAAGACCTGGCAGGATACGTCGACGGCGAAGCGCACCCCATCGAGCTCTCCACCGAAAACGGTGACTGGGAGATGCGCGATTACCAACGCTACGCCCGCGACTCCTTCATCGCCGGCGGCTCCGGCGTTGTCGTCCTTCCCTGTGGCGCCGGCAAGACCATCGTCGGCGCTGCTGCCATGGCTAAACTCAAGACCACCACTCTCATCCTCGTCACCAACACGGTGGCCGGGCGCCAGTGGCGTGACGAGCTGCTCCGCCGGACGACGCTGACGGAAGACGAGATCGGCGAGTATTCCGGTGAGAAGAAGGAGATCCGCCCCGTCACCATCGCCACCTACCAGGTCGTGACCCGGAAAACCAAGGGCGAGTACCGCTCCCTGGAGCTTTTCGATTCCCGCGACTGGGGCCTCATCATCTACGACGAGGTTCATCTCCTCCCCGCGCCGGTGTTCCGCATGACTTCCGACCTCCAGTCCCGCCGCCGCCTGGGGTTGACCGCCACGCTCATCCGCGAGGACGGCCGCGAAGGCGACGTGTTCAGCCTCATCGGCCCCAAACGCTACGACGCGCCCTGGAAGGACCTCGAAGCCCAAGGATTTATTGCTTCCGCAGAATGCGTCGAGATCCGCGTGACCATGACCGAATCGGAGCGCATGGTGTACGCAACGGCGGAGTCCGCCGACCGCTACCGCCTGGCGACCAACGCCAGTGGCAAGATGAGTGTGCTCAAACAGCTGGTGAAGATGCACGCAGACGAGCCAACTCTGATTATCGGTGCCTACATCGACCAGTTGGAGGAGATCGGCGAAGCCATCGGTGCACCCGTCATTGAGGGCAAGACCTCCACGAAGAAACGGGAGGAGCTCTTTGACAAGTTCCGCAGCGGGGAAATCACCACGCTCGTGGTGAGCAAAGTGGCCAACTTCTCCATCGACCTGCCGGAGGCCTCCGTCGCCATCCAGGTATCCGGAACCTTCGGATCCAGACAGGAGGAAGCCCAGCGCCTCGGCCGTCTGCTGCGTCCGAAGGCCGATGGGGGGAGTGCGACGTTTTACTCGATTGTCACCCGCGATACGCTAGATGCACACTATGCTGCACATAGGCAGCGGTTCTTGGCGGAGCAGGGCTACGCCTACCGGCTGCTTGATGCCGCCGACCTGCACCTGCTAGAGGAAAAGGACTAACCGTGTTTTCGTTCACCGTCGACCCTGAGCACAACAGCAAGCACAACGAGCTGTACCGCGACTCCAGTCGCATCGGCCGCGCCGCTTTCATCTTCGCTGTCGTGCTCCTCGTCTTCGCTTTTATCATCACGCGCGTCTACCAAGGCGTGGGCTATCTCATGGCATCAGGACTGGTCATCATGGCGATCATCAGCGTGTTCATGGGATTTACCCTGCCCAAGAAAATGGGCACCCCACAGGAGCTGTATGACCAGTTCCCGCTGTGCCCCGCCATCATTGCCGAGGTCAACGGCAAGGACATCACCCTTCTTGCTCTTGTTAATCAGGCCGTGAACCAGGAGGCGAAGCCCATCTGGGCGCTGGCCGCACGGGTTGTGCAGGGGCTTCCCGGCCACGAGATCCGTGTGGGCGAGCGCGTGCCGTCCGTCGCAGTCGCGGGCCGCAGGGGCATCACGTCCCAGGAACTCCACGCGGAGATATCCCCCATGCCGATCTGCTGGGGTACCCCGGACCCCGAAGTTATCGCCGCCGCTAAGAAGGAAATCCCCGCAAACCAGTGGCGCCGCCTGGATGCGCTGCGCTCGCGCCTGGAAGATGTGAAGGCTACCAAGGAACAGCTCCTGACCTTGTAGGCCAACCACCTCTCTGCCCCTGCACATCTTGTGCAGGGGCTTTTGTACATCCACCACCGTGTATCCACATGTATATCCACCGCTGTATATGCACCTCCACCGCCGTATACCCCACCTCCACCGCTGTATATCCACCGCATTCGTGCGCTCTTGTCGGGATACACCTCTTGACCTATACCCATAGGGGGTATAGGTTTAGAGGGGTACAAGATAACCGACCGAAAGGAACACACTCATGGCAACGACAACGTACAAGGTTGAGGGCATGACCTGCGGACACTGCAAAAAGGCAGTGGAGGAAGAAGTGGGCGCTATCGACGGCGTGACCGCCGTGGAGGCCAACGTTGAGGCCAAGAACGTCACTGTCACCGGCGACAACGTCTCCGAGGATGCCGTAGCCACCGCCGTCGAAGAGGCCGGCTACACCCTGGTCAAGTAACTCATTCTCCCGTAAGAAAGGTTCCCCATGACTCAACCGCAACTCCTCCACGTGGATTTGGGCGTGACCGGCATGACGTGCACGTCCTGTTCTTCCCGTGTAGAGAGAAAGCTGAACAAGCTGGACGGTGCGGAGGCGACGGTGAATTTCGCCACCGAGTCCGCATCCGTCTCCTACGACCCGGCCAAACTCTCTCCGGCTGATCTCATTCAGACCGTGGAGAACACCGGGTACGGCGCGTTTGAGATGGGGAACACTGACACCTCTGACAGCTCCTCTGCTGTAGAGGACCCGACCTCCGCTGTCGATGCCGCGCGTGAACGCGAGGCAGACGACCTCAAGCGGAGGCTGATTATTTCCGCCGTGCTCGCTGTACCGGTCATGCTCATCTCCATGATTCCGGCGCTGCAGTTCATGCACTGGCAATGGGCAGTCCTCACGATGGCCACGCTTGTCTACGTCATCGGCGGGGCCCCCTTCCACAAAGCCACCCTGACAAACCTCAAACACGGCGCGTTCACCATGGACACGCTCATCTCCATGGGCACGACCGCCGCCTACCTCTGGTCCCTGTGGGCATTGTTCCTCGGCAACGCAGGCATGCCCGGCATGAAGATGGAGATGCACCTTGTGGCCAGCAACTCCACCATGGACGAGATTTACCTCGAATCCGTCGCCGTGGTCATCGCCTTCCTGCTCCTCGGGCGCTGGTTCGAAACGCGCGCCAAGGGGCGCTCATCCGAAGCCCTACGTGCCCTCCTCACGATGGGGGCCAAGGATGCCTCCGTGCTCCGAAATGGCAAGGAGGAGCGTGTGAGCGTGGATTCTCTAGCCGTTGGCGATATCATCGTCGTCCGCCCCGGAGAGAAAATCGCCTCCGACGGCGTCGTTACTGAGGGCGCATCCGCCGTCGACGAGTCCATGCTCACCGGCGAATCCGTACCCGTCGAAGTAACAACCGGCGATACCGTCACCGGTGCCACGATCAATACCTCTGGTCGCCTGCTCGTCCGCGTCACTCGAACCGGCACGGATACGACCCTGTCCCAGATGGCGCAGCTCGTCACCGATGCGCAGGCGAAGAAGGCGCCCGTGCAGCGCCTCGTGGACAAGATCGCACAGGTCTTCGTCCCCGTCGTGATTGGTGTCGCGCTTGTCACCCTCGTCATTCACCTCCTCGCCGGATCCGGCCTGGCACCGGCGTTCACCTCGGCTGTTGCCGTTCTCATCATCGCCTGCCCATGCGCCCTCGGGTTGGCAACGCCGACAGCGCTGCTCGTCGGCACCGGACGTGGCACACAGCTCGGCCTCCTCATCAAGGGACCAGAAGTGCTCGAGTCCACCAAGAAAGTCGACACCATCGTCTTGGACAAAACCGGAACCGTCACAACCGGCGAGATGTCCGTCCACGATGTCACGCCCGCTGCAGGTGTGGAAGACAAAGAACTGCTCGCAGTGGCGGGCGCAGTCGAGGCTAACTCCGAGCACCCCATCGCTGCAGCAATCGCACAGCATGCGGCAAGTATTGGCGAGCTTCCCGCTGCACAAGACTTTTCCAACAAGCCCGGCGTGGGCGTGGAGGCGACCGTCGACGGGCGACGGGTGCGCGTCGGCAAGCCAGAAGAAGAGCTTGGAGCACTCACCGCAACCTTTGAACACGCCCAGGAAACCGGCGCAACGCCGGTCGTGGTAACGATCGACGGCACCGTCGCGGGCATCATCAGCGTGCGCGACACTGTGAAAAAAAGCTCCCCTACCGCCATCTCCGGCCTGAAGGACCTGGGGCTTACCCCCTGGCTTCTCACCGGCGACAACAAGGGCGCAGCGGATGCCGTGGCGCGCGAAGTAGGCATTGACCCCGCACACGTCATTGCCGGTGTGTTACCGCAGGACAAGGTCACCCACGTGGAAAAGCTCCAAACCTCAGGACACAACGTTGCCATGGTCGGCGACGGTGTCAACGATGCTGCCGCACTCGCGCAAGCCGACCTCGGACTGTCGATGGGGGCCGGTACCGACGTGGCGATTGAGGCCTCAGACATCACGCTCATGAACAATGACCTGGTCTCCGCCGTGGACGCCATCCGCCTGTCGCGGCGCACCCTGCGCACAATCAAGGGGAACCTTTTCTGGGCGTTCGTCTACAACGTCCTGCTCATCCCCGTCGCTGCCTTCGGCATCCTCAGCCCCATGCTCGCCGGGATAGCGATGGCGTTCTCCTCCGTTTTCGTCGTCACCAACTCCCTGCGCCTGCGCAACTTTGAAAGGACACACCAGTGAACCACGACAACTGCGATCACAGCCACTACGGCTACATCCAAGAAAAAGCCCGCTACCTCGCCCGCCTCAAGCGCATCGAGGGGCAAGTTCGCGGGATCCAACGCATGATCGACGAGGACAAATACTGCATCGATATTCTCACCCAGGTCAGCGCCGTCAACTCCGCGCTCAAGGGTGTCGGCCTCCAGCTACTCGACGACCACATGCGCCACTGCGTGAAAAACGCGGTGAAGCAGGGCGATGAGGAGGCAAACGAAAAGTTCAAAGAAGTCTCCGACGCCATCGCGCGTTTCACACGATAGGACCCACCATGCACTCCCACGACCATTCCCATGACCACGCTCACGACCACGCGCAGAACGCCTCCCTCACAGCCCTCACCGTCTCCTTCGCAATGACCGCAACCATATTCATTGCGCAGGTCATCGGCGGACTGATTTCTGGATCGCTCGCGCTCCTCTCCGATGCCATGCACATGCTGTCCGATTCCACGGGCATGGTCATCGCCATCGTGGCGCTCCTCATCGGCCGGAAAGCCGCCACGGCAAAGGCAACATTTGGGTACCGGCGCGTGGAAGTCATCGCGGCAATGATCAACGCACTCGTTGTGACGGGTGTCGTGGCAACCATCATCTACAACGCCGTCATCCGGCTCGGCTCTGAGTATGAGATCCAAACAGTAACCATGCTCGGCGTTGCAGTAGTCGGCCTTATCGCAAACGCCGTCAGCGCGCTCATCCTCATGCGCCGCCAACATGACTCCCTCAACATGAGGGGTGCCTACCTCCACGTCCTTTCCGACCTTCTGGGATCAGTCGCTGTCATCATCGCGGGCATCATCATCTGGCTTACCGGCTGGACCTATGCAGACTCCATCGCCTCCTTCATCATCGCCGGCATGGTGCTCCCCCGTGCGCTCGGACTGCTCCGCGACTCGGTGTACGTGCTCCTCAACCGTGTGCCCTCCTCCATTGACACGGTAGCGGTGCAGCGCACCGTGGAGGCTCTGCCGCACGTCGCCGCCGTGCACGATCTCCACGTGTGGTCTACCGACGGAACAGAGCCCCTGGCCACGTGCCACGTCGTCGTCGCCGAGGGGATCCATGCCGACTGTGAGATCCTCGATGCCGTCCAGGCTGCGCTCCGCAAGTTTGGGATCGACCACTCGACCATCCAGATTGAGCGCCCCTCTCACATCGACCATGAGGTCGTCTGCTGATCTCATAGCATCGCCCCCTTCCCCCGCCCGGCTTCCAGCCGGGCATTTTCTTTGTCCCGCTCTTGAATCAGCTCCCCTCCGCGTATGTGAGACGACCTCTACCAAACGGAGAGGTGCCATCGCCTCTTGCTTGTCCGCCGGCGCAGCAGGCGATCACACGGTCACGTGTGGATTCCCAGGAGACCTCAGCATGGGCTTGCAGTACGCTTTCTGTCCACGCTCAAACCATGCCGACAACCACACGTCCCGATCATTGGCCACGAGTAGTTTCAGTTGCATATAGAACCCGACGACGACTCTCCCGCACGCCTTGTCTAGAAGCATTATCCGCGACGCTGAAAAGCCGGAACAGTCGATCTCCAACTAGCACCATCGCAGGTCAGACAGAAAAGAATTGCTGCGTAACCGTAACGTTTTGCGAGGCAGAATCAGAAAACTCATAGCGACGATTGGCGGTTACATCCGTTACTGGTGAACAGAGCAGGCCAAGCACAGGGAGGCATTGATGAACGAAAAATTCCGACTCAGTTGAACACATTCCATGTGTAAGACATGTTCCAGAGCTGGCTATAAAAGGCGATAAGGAGGAGCTGGCGGGGGCGGGCGCGCACGTTTGGGTGCGCGTTTGGGCGCATAGCAGAAGACCGGCCCGCGAACTGGTGTTCGTGGGCCGGTCTTTTATGTTTGTGGTCGGCGGTGTCCTACTCTCCCACATCCTCCCGGGTGCAGTACCATCGGCGTTGGTTGGCTTAGCTTCCGGGTTCGGAATGGGACCGGGCGTTTCCCAACCACTATCGCCACCGACACGTCTTATTTTGGGCGTGTTGTTTTCATTTATCTTTTCGTCGTCGGCGTCAGCCGACGGTGTGGTGTGTCTGATATTGCATAGTGGACCACGTGTGATTCGTTGTTCGCGTTTAGTGTTTGTAGCAGGTTATAGTGTTTTTTAAAAGTATGGTTATTAGTACCAGTCACCTTCGGTGGTTACCCACCTTCCAATTCTGGCCTATCAACCCCATCGTCTATAGGGAACCTAAGAAACCTTATCTTGAAACAGGCTTCCCGCTTAGATGCTTTCAGCGGTTATCCTTCCCGTACGTAGCCAACCAGCCGTGCCACGGGCGTGACAGCTGGCACACTAGAGGTACGTCCATCCCGGTCCTCTCGTACTAGGGACAGCCTTTCTCAAGTTTCTTAACGCGCGCGGCGGATAGAGACCGAACTGTCTCACGACGTTCTGAACCCAGCTCGCGTGCCGCTTTAATGGGCGAACAGCCCAACCCTTGGGACCTACTCCAGCCCCAGGATGCGACGAGCCGACATCGAGGTGCCAAACCATCCCGTCGATATGAACTCTTGGGGAAGATCAGCCTGTTATCCCCGGGGTACCTTTTATCCGTTGAGCGACACCACTTCCGTACATCGGTGCCGGATCACTAGTCCCTACTTTCGTACCTGCTCGACATGTCCGTCTCACAGTCAAGCTCCCTTATGCACTTACACTCTAAACACCTGATTGCCAACCAGGCTGAGGGAACCTTTGGGCGCCTCCGTTACATTTTGGGAGGCAACCGCCCCAGTTAAACTACCCACCAGGCACTGTCCTTGAAACCAGATCATGGCCCGAAGTTAGACATCCAATCCGATCAGAGTGGTATTTCACCTTCCGACTCCACGCGCACTAGCGTGCACGCCTCAACGTCTCCCACCTATGCTACACAAACCGAACCGAACACCAATACCAAGCTATAGTGAAGGTCCCGGGGTCTTTTCGTCCTGCCGCGCGAAACGAGCATCTTTACTCGTACTGCAATTTCACCGGGCCTATGGTCGAGACAGCAGAGAAGTCGTTACGCCATTCGTGCAGGTCGGAACTTACCCGACAAGGAATTTCGCTACCTTAGGATGGTTATAGTTACCACCGCCGTTTACTGGGGCTTAAATTCTCCGCTTCGACCACAAAATGATCTAACAGGTCCTCTTAACCTTCCAGCACCGGGCAGGCGTCAGTCCGTATACATCGAATTAACCTTCTTCGCACAGACCTATGTTTTTGGTAAACAGTCGCTTCCCTCTATTCTCTGCGCCCCACAACCGCACTAGTTGCTGTCAGCAACGGTCATGGGTCCCCCTTCTCCCGAAGTTACGGGGGCATTTTGCCGAATTCCTTAACCATAGTTCACCCGTTCGCCTTAGTATTCTCAACCTGACCACCTGTGTCGGTTTGGGGTACGGGCCACACTTGCACTCGCTAGAGGCTTTTCTCGACAGCACAGGATCACCACCATCACCCTTTAACAGGCTACGCATCACGCCTCACACATAAATGAGAACGGCATTTAACACGTCCTCGTGCCACACGCTTACACCACAATCCACTAAGTGGCGCGGCTACCCTACTGTGTCACCCCATCACGTGGCTACTACCACATCAGGTCCCACACACAAAAAACAACACCCCACATCAAAAATGCAGGAAAACGTTGATCTCCATGGGTGGTTAGTATCAATGATTCACCATTTGTCGCACATGCGCGGGTACCAGAATATCAACTGGTTATCCATCGACTACGCCTGTCGGCCTCGCCTTAGGTCCCGACTCACCCTGGGAAGACCAGCTTCACCCAGGAACCCTTAGTCATCCGGCGGGTAGGATTTCCACCTACCATTCGCTACTCATGCCTGCATTCTCACTCGCACACACATCCACCAACCGTTACCAGCAGGCTTCACACAATGCACGACGCTCCCCTACCCAAAAACAAAAAACATTCTTGCCGCGGTTTCGGCGGTGTACTTAAGCCCCACTACATTGTCGGCGCACAACCACTTAACCAGTGAGCTATTACGCACTCTTTCAAGGATGGCTGCTTCTAAGCCAACCTCCTGGCTGTCATCGCGATTACACATCCTTTTCCACTTAGCACACCCTTAGGGGCCTTAACCGGCGATCTGGGCTGTTTCCCTCTCGACTACGAAGCTTATCCCCCGCAGTCTCACTGCCGTGGACCATACATACGGCATTCGGAGTTTGGCTGACGTCACTAAGACAAAATCCCGCTCAATCAACCAGTAGCTCTACCTCCGCAGCACTACCAACGACGCTGCACCTAAATGCATTTCGGGGAGAACCAGCTATCACGGAGTTTGATTGGCCTTTCACCCCTACCCACAACTCATCCCCGCAGTTTTCAACCTACGTGGGTTCGCGCCTCCACAAAGTCTTACCCTTGCTTCACACTGGCCATGGGTAGATCACCCCGCTTCGGGTCCAGAACATGCCACCAACACCCTACATTAGGATTCGGTTTCCCTCCAGCTACCTACAACAAATAGTTAACTTTAAAGCGACATGCCGCTGACTCGCAGGCTCATTCTTCAAAAGGCACGCCATCACCCCATTAAAAGAGGCTCTGACGGATTGTCAACACACGGTTTCAGGAACTATTTCACTCCCCTCCCGGGGTACTTTTCACCATTCCCTCACGGTACTCATACACTATCGGTCACAAGCAAGTTATCAGACTTACCGGACGGTCCCGGCAGATTCACAGCAGATTCCACGAGCCCACTGCTACTCGGGGACACCACGCACACCCAAGCACACACATTTCACGTACAGGACTCTCACCTACTCCGGCAGGCGATTCCACACCACTTCCGCTACGCATGCGCTAAAGGCTGGTGGCAAAAAGGTTGACCACCAACGCAGACCCCACAACCCCACACACAACACCCCAACCAAGGCATCACGCTGCATGCAGTTTAGTCAAAAATTCGCTTTCGTTCGCCACTACTCACAAAATCACAATTGTTTTCTTACACACCAGGTACTAAGATGTTTCACTTCCCCGGCCACTCCCGCACAACTATGAATTCATCATACGGTAACCCCCATCACTGAGGGCTAGGTTTCCCCATTCGGACATCCTCGGATCAACGCTCATACGGCAACTCCCCGAGGCTTAACGCAGCCCACCACGTCCTTCATCAGCTTGCCATGCCCAGGCATCCACCGTGTGCCTAAAAAATAAAAAACACAAACACAATGCCACAATCAAAAAACTAAAACATGAACAAAAAAGAAATCACACGCGTCCACTATACAATTCACACACACCACACCACCACAACCAAAAAACAAGAAAACAAAAACCCTGTCTTTCAACCATGGTGACCAAAAGGAACAACACATATTGCCCCAGACACCCAACAGCATGCCAATGCACCACCACATGTTTTTCACGTTCAACACAATCCTTGCAGCACCCACATATTGGGCGGCTCACCCGTTTTGCATCCACGCTGGATTCAAAACTTTAGGCGCGGTCACACCTGCGGCGACACAAACACCTGCATCCCCTACCAACCATGAGTGCCAGTAGAAGAAAAAAATAATAAATAAAACTCCTTAGAAAGGAGGTGATCCAGCCGCACCTTCCGGTACGGCTACCTTGTTACGACTTCGTCCCAATCGCCAATCCCACCTTCGACCACTCCCCCCGGAAAACCGGTTGGGCCATGGGCTTCGGGTGTTACCAACTTTCATGACGTGACGGGCGGTGTGTACAAGGCCCGGGAACGTATTCACCGCAGCACTGCTGATCTGCGATTACTAGCGACTCCGACTTCATGGGGTCGAGTTGCAGACCCCAATCCGAACTGAGACTGGCTTTCGCGATTAGCTCCACCTCACGGTGTCGCACACGCACTGTACCAGCCATTGTAGCATGTGTGAAGCCCTGGACATAAGGGGCATGATGATTTGACGTCATCCCCACCTTCCTCCGAGTTAACCCCGGCAGTCTCTCACGAGTCCCCACCACAACGTGCTGGCAACATAAGACAAGGGTTGCGCTCGTTGCGGGACTTAACCCAACATCTCACGACACGAGCTGACGACAACCATGCACCACCTGTAAATGAGCCACAAGGGACGAACTATCTCTAGCCCAATCTCACATATGTCAAGTCCAGGTAAGGTTCTTCGCGTTGCATCGAATTAATCCACATGCTCCGCCGCTTGTGCGGGCCCCCGTCAATTCCTTTGAGTTTTAGCCTTGCGGCCGTACTCCCCAGGCGGGGCGCTTAAAGCGTTAGCTACGGCACAAACCCCGTGGAAGGGACTCACACCTAGCGCCCACCGTTTACAGCATAGACTACCAGGGTATCTAATCCTGTTCGCTACCCATGCTCTCGCTCCTCAGCGTCAGTAACTGCCCAGAGACCTGCCTTCGCCATCGGTGTTCCTCCTGATATCTGCGCATTTCACCGCTACACCAGGAATTCCAGTCTCCCCTACAGCACTCAAGCAATGCCCGTATCGCCTGCCAACCAAAAGTTAAGCCCCTGGATTACACAGACGACGCGACACACCACCTACGAGCCCTTTACGCCCAGTAAATCCGGACAACGCTCGCACCCTACGTATTACCGCGGCTGCTGGCACGTAGTTAGCCGGTGCTTCTTATCCAGGTACCGTCAAAAAAACTTCGTCCCTGACGAAAGGAGTTTACAACCCGAAGGCCTTCATCCCCCACACGGCGTCGCTGCATCAGGCTTCCGCCCATTGTGCAAAATTCCCCACTGCTGCCTCCCGTAGGAGTCTGGGCCGTATCTCAGTCCCAATGTGGCCGCACACCCTCTCAGGCCGGCTACCCGTCGCCGCCTTGGTAGGCCATTACCCCACCAACAAGCTGATAGGCCGCAAGCTCATCCCACACCAGAAAAACCTTTCCACCACACCAACCACGATGCGGTCCTATAGGGTATTAGACCCAGTTTCCCAAGCTTATCCCCCAGTGCAGGGCAGATCACTTACGTGTTACTCACCCGTTCGCCACTCGAGCACCCTTGCAAGCAAGGGCCTTTCCGTTCGACTTGCATGTGTTAAGCACGCCGCCAGCGTTCATCCTGAGCCAGGATCAAACTCTCCAACAAAAAATAAGTTGAACAAGCAAAAAACAGCTCAAACCAAAAAAAATAAAACGTTCCAAAAGAACAAAAGCGTAAAGAAAAAAGTAAACAAAAAACAATGATGGCCTCAACGAGAAAACCACCACCACAATGTCAACAAAATTCTTGAAGCGCCACATCCACCAAAACGAAACCAAAACGGAAACGCCTTGTACAGAGCCAGATGACAGCCCCCCAGCCACAAAACCAGAAAACCACACCCAACAAGCACCACAAAAACCTGTCAAACAAACAAAAAGTAGTACATCAACACACTATCGAGTTCTCACACAACATGCCGCACAAAATCCACGCTCGACCACATCGAGCCGCTTCAAAAGCGCGAGTTCACATATTAACCAGGAAGTAAACAAAAGTCAAAACCCAGTCAACAACCACACCAACAACCAAAACAACCAAAAAGCTTTTAGGCCCCCGATGCGGTGAAAACAACAATAAACCACACACCAACAAAACCACAAACCCGCAGGTAAAGTTGAGGTTTAAGGTTCCCGCATTCTCCAGATATGCGCGGATACGCAGCTCGCAACGGCGAAAAGGATGACGGGGACCCACCAGATCCCTACGACAACTCCGGTAATGAGCATGGAGATGATCATCGTCACCCACAGTGACCCGAGGGTTTTCTTCTTGGCGCTGCGCGTCATCTCCCCTTTTTCGTAGTTGGAGATGTAGGGCCCGATGACGGGGTGCGTGCGAACGTAGTTCTCGAATTTCGGCGAACTCCGGGCGAAGAAAAATACGGCGGCGAGGGCAAATGGCGTGGTGGGCAGGATCGGCAATGCAACACCGATAAGTGCGAGTGCCATGTTGATGACACCGCCGGTGAAGAATATTGCGCGCTTCATCGTCGCCTCCTGTCTGCGTGTTTTGCCGGCGACCAGGTGGGGGCGGTCCCCAAAAAAACAAATGGTGCTTTATGCATCGCGAGCATTACGCTAACAACTGTATCTTTTCGCCTTTCCGTGGTTTAGGAGGACCTTCCGTGGCTGAAGAAACCACAGCTCAGTTGACCCATCCGGTTGATGCTGTCCCGTCGGCACCGAAACTTGCCGCCCTTGGCTTGCAGCACGTGCTTGCTTTCTACGCAGGTGCCGTCATTGTGCCGCTGCTGATCGCCAGTTCGCTCAATCTCGATTCTGCGACAACGATTCACCTCATTAACGCCGATCTGCTGACCTGTGGCATCGCCACCATTATCCAGTCGGTGGGCATCGGCAAGCACGTTGGCGTGCGGTTGCCCATTATTCAGGGCGTGACAACAACGGCCGTGTCCCCCATTATCGCTATCGGCTTGGGCGCGACCAACGGTGAGGGCGGTGTCGCTTCGCTTCCCACCATTTACGGCGCCATCATCGTGTCGGGCTTGTTCACGTTCTTCGCGGCTCCCGTGTTCGGTCGGGTGCTGAAGTACTTCCCCCACATCGTTACCGGTACGGTGCTGCTGGTCATGGGTACTTCACTGCTTGCGGTGTCCACCAATGACTTCGTCAACTACGCCGAAGGTGTCCCGGCCACGCGCGATCTCCTCTACGGGTTCGGCACGCTGGCAGTTATCGTGCTTGTCCAGCGCTTCTTCCATGGTTTCCTCGCCACGTTGTCGGTTCTCATCGGCCTCGTCCTCGGCACTGCCGTGGCACTGATTCTTGGCGATACCTCCTTTGCTGATGTTGCAACGGCCAACGCATTCGGCATCACCACCCCCTTCTACTTCGGTATGCCCCGCTTCGATCTTGTTGCCATCTTCTCCATGATCATCGTCATGATCATCACCATGGTTGAGACCACTGGGGATGTCTTTGCCACCGGCGAAATCGTCAAGAAACGTATCCGCCGAGACGATGTTGTGCGCGCCATCCGCGCCGACGGTTTATCCACCTTCATCGGTGGTGTCATGAACTCTTTCCCGTACACGTGCTTCGCACAAAACGTCGGTCTTGTGCGCCTGACCGGAGTGAAGTCGCGGTGGGTCGCAACCACGGCCGCCGGGTTCATGATCTTTTTGGGTCTCTTACCCAAGGCAGGTGCCATCGTCGCGTCGATCCCTGCCCCGGTCTTGGGCGGTGCATCGCTTGCGCTGTTTGCCAACGTCGCCTGGGTGGGTCTGCAGACCATCGCCAAGGCAGATCTATCCGACGGTCGCAACGCCGTGATTGTGACCACCGCGTTGGGCCTGGCCATGCTCGTCACGTTCAAACCCGAGATCGCAGAGGTGTTCCCGGCCTGGGCCCAGACCTTCGTCTCCTCAGGCATGTCTCTCGGGGCCATCACAGCAATTGCGCTTAATTTGTTGTTCTTCCACGTCGGCAAGCAGAGCGGGGCGCGTGTCTCACGGGCGACGGGCAAGGGAGTAACCCTGGCGGAGCTCAACACAATGGACCGCGACGAGTTCGTCGCAGCCCTTCGTCCCCTCTTCAATAACGAGGTTTTTCCCCTGGAAACCGCGTGGGAGGCCCGCCCCTTTAACGACGTCAACGAGTTGCGCGCGGCGATCCAGGTCGCGGTACTGACTGCCCCCGCAGAAAAGCGCGAGGCCCTCGTCCACGACTACCCGTCCATGGCTGAGCTTTTGCTTGTCGACGACTCGGAGTCGTCGTCTATCTCCGCCGATCGCGGTTCACTTGGGCTTACGGATCTGGACAGCGTTCAGACCGCCAAGTTGAAAGACATCTCCACCGCCTACCACGACAAGTTCAACATGCCGTTTGTCGCCTACCTAGACACCAACGACACCGTCGATCGCGTTATCGATGCGGGTGTGCGTCGCCTCGCCAACTCCCCGGAGCAGGAGCACCGCGCGATCCTTTCGGAAATCGTCGAGATCGCCAACGACCGCTTTGATCTCCTTCTTGCCGATGCTAACCCGGTCCGCTCTGCATGGGATCGTAAGTTCACCGAAGTGGAGTAATACGACCTTCTACCGCGAAACGGTTGGCTCCCGCCCAGCGGAATGCAACAGCGATTCCGACGAGCGGGGGCTTTTTCGATCCCGATGGGGGCGGATTCTAGAGGTTCTTTATTGCTTTACTCGTCGTGGCATCAGGCTACCGGTGCACCCCAGAAAAGCTATCCTTTCCATTCGGGAATGAGGAGGGCGCATGTGGTGAAACGTATCTCCCTTTCGGCTTCCCGCTGTCCACGGAGGTTTCACCAGCACCTAACCGGATCGTCCGGTCGCATGAGGCACTCCCGACAAGAGGATACTGGTTTGCCACCCCACCCCCGTTTTCCAGGCACCTGCACCATTGTTATATGCTTCCCTTTTGTTACCACCCCTATATGAGGGTTATTTAGCGAGTTCGTAGGACTTTTCCCGGCGTAGAGTCGAGGCATGAGTACGGCATTGATTGTAGGGGCGGGCCTCATTGGAATGTCGTTCGCACAGCGCTTTGTCAACTCCGGCTGGAATGTCCACATCGCCGATGTCGCAGCCGAGGTTGAGGAGAAGGTCACAGATACATTCGGCGACAGATTCGGGACGACGGTTACCTTTTCCACAGACATGAAAAAGGCAGCCGAGGGGGTGGACTTCGTCCAGGAGTCGGGGCCGGAAAAGATCGAGATCAAGCGACAGATGTTCGCCGATCTTGCCGCAGCCACAGACGACGGTGTGCCACTTGCATCGTCGAGTAGTGCCCTCCTTCCGTCGAAAATTGCCGAGGGCAACCCGGCAGCAGACCGGATCCTTATCGGTCACCCGTTCACCCCTCCGTCTCTAATGCCTGTGCTTGAGATCGTCCCCGGACCGGGAACCTCGCAGGAGATCGTCGATAAGGCCCTGGCGGTGTACAAAGAGATTGGCCTGGACCCCTCGCAACTGAAGAAAGAGATTCCGGGATTTGTGGGCAACCGCATCCAGAAGATCATCATGTGGGAGCTCATCGGCCTGGTGCAAGAGGGCGTCGTCGATGTCGAGGAAGCCGACCGCATCGTTCGCAACTCCCTTGGTTTGCGGTATGCCACCGTCGGCCCGTTCGAGGCGAACCAGCTCGGTGGGGGTAAACAGGGCATTCGTGGGCTTTTTGAAAATATTGCCTACGACTGGGATACGACCTTGAAGCCGCTCCAACCGGACCTGGGCCACATGGAGGATATTTTCACAGCTGTCGAGGAGGCCTTCGGCGACGACCCAGATGCCCGCATCGCCAAGCGCGACCATGACTTGCAGGGGTTTCTCGAGGTCAGAGGGGACAAAAAGTAAACCATCGTCCACAAAGGAGCGCACCGATATTTCCCAGTGCGCGCTTGTGCCCCTGACTGTCAGCCCACCTCGTTAATGCCCGCCGTGACCGGGGAAATCAGCGTCATGACCGGGAAAGTCGGGGTGGGTGTGCTCGTGGAGCGACATGTCTTGTCCATGCGCATGGGTATGGGAGTGCGCGTGGGCATGGGGGTGGGTGTGTACAAGGTCACCGTGTGAATGCTCGTGCGTGTGCACATGCACGTGCTCGTGGGTGTGCTGGATGCCGATCGTGTCCAGGGCAATGACGACGGTGGCCACGACCATGACCGCTGCCGCCAGGAAGAACTGCCCGGTCATGTGTTCTCTCAGCATGACAAAGCTAAAGAAAACGCCGATGAACGGGCCGACGGAGTAGAAAGCCGATGTCTTTGCAGCACCCAGATGTCTTTGCGCCACGATATACAACTTGATGGACAGGCCGAAGGCGAATGCGCCGATGACAAGTGCTGCGAAGATCCAGGGTATGGCGGGCACAGCGTCGCCAAGTGCGAGAGAGATCGTGAGGGAACCGGTACCTGACCCCAGGCCTTTAATGAGCACGATTTGAGTCGAGTCCTTGTCAGAAATCTTCCTCGTGCAGTTGTTTTCCACACCCCAACACACCGTCGCGGCGAGAGCAAGCAACGCACCACTGTTCAGGGAAAAACCTCCTGCGAGATCCCCAGCATCGGCGGTGAGCAGTATGGATGCGAACAACACGAGCCCAATACCGACCCACAGTCGCCGGGAGACTTTCTCGCCAAAGAACACGAGAGCGATAAGCGCCGTCGCGACGATCTCAAAGTTGTTGAGGAGGGAGACTGTCGCGGCCTGCGTCCGTGCGACACCTGCGAGAAGGAGGATGGGGGCTGCTATGTCTAAAACCACCATGGCGATGGTGTACGGCAGATCTGAGCGAACAAGTCGCGGCGGACGCGTCCATGAGCGGTCCGTTTGGGCGCGTCGTTTTTCTACAACCGCGATGACCACCATTGCGAACCCCGCGCCGAGGTAAAACATAGCGGCAGTCATGGTGGAGCTCATGTGCTCAAACAGAATCTTGGACAGTGGCACGCTGAGCGCGTACAGCGTCGCTGCCAAAAGCGCAATGAGGCTAGCCCACCAGCGAAGAGTCATCGCACTTCCTTCCAGAGCCAACCGTACAGCCAGCACCCCGCTGGCGGTGCGGACTCACCCAATCCATCACCTCGAACATTACGCCTATGGGGCAAGTGAAAACGAGTGTCCACGTAGAGTTGTTATCTCCCTTAGCGCACGGTTCCAGATGCCTGGCCTACCTCTTCCGGCTGCTTGATACGGTCCTGAGCCTTTTCGAGGTCAGTCTTCTTCGACTCTTCGAGCTCACGCATCTTCTCAGCTAAAGGTTCCAGCTCCTTCGCCTTTGTGCGGTACTTTGCTGCTTCGTCGCGCAGCTTCTTAACGTACTCCCGGTCGAAGGTTTCTTTTTCTTTCTCTCCGGAATTGTTCCCCTCGTTGGAGTTGTTCTGACTGTCGTTCTCGGGAGCGTCTGGCTCCTTGACGGCATCGTCTTGGTTGTTTGGACTGCCCCATCGTGATTCGCTTGTAGCCATAGCGCTTCATCGTCCGGGACGACCTCGGCATCCCCGGTCTCGGGCGCTGCGAACCATTCGATCCACAGCAGGGTTGCACGGCATCAAGAGGCTGGTAAACGAAAGAAAACCCCAGGCCGTTACCGGTCTGGGGTTTCCCTACTCGTGGAGCTGCCGGGAATCGAACCATCGGGTACGCCCACCAGCTTCTTTAATGGATTTGTTTCTTTCGTGGCCACATTGTGGCCGCTACGCCGCAGAGATCACCGGCTACAGGTCCTCTCTAATCTCAGGGGGAATCGGAATATCGGTACCGATTGCGCGGAGCTCTCTGATATGTCGCAGTGACACGGGGTATTTCACAATTGCCACCGGCCTCAGCTCCGCCACCTGGACGGCCAAATCTTGGACGGCGGCGCGCAGGCCCGCAACCTCCTCCACAGTCTCCTCAATAGCCACAGCGTGCGGCTTGTCACCATCACCGGTTTTCTTCATTTTGGAGGTCACCACCGAGGCTAAAAGCCCCACAAGGGCCACGGCGATGGTGCCCAATGTTGTGACGAGAACGTTCGGGTCAAGCCCGTTTGCCATAAGATACTGTCCCCCTCATCCTGATCTCCCCTGAACGGCCCTTCCAAATCGAATGCATCACAAGCAGTGCAATGCACGCGTGTGGTGCTCCGAACCGCTCAAAGGTTGGAAACGGCGTCAAGAGTGTGAACACACTCCAGGCAGCGCACCACCCCACAGCGATTGCCAGAGCCCACCTAGACCACCTCGAGGCCTGGGTGACAGCAGCCGCCACAAGCACCATCCCAATAGCCACCCACACAGTGGTGAGCAGCCACGGTGGCATGAGTTGCTCCAGAAGGTGCGTATGCGGAGGCAGTCTAATCTTCGACGCGTGTGCTACTGCACGTGTGAGGAAAAACCCCGCCAAAATCAGCATGATTCCGGCATCGGTGCGCAGCCAGTCCCGCAGTCTGCGGGCCGGTGGCCTCCACGCCGGTGGCAGGTGCTCAATCGGCATCGTGTATCACCTCTGAGAGGAATCAGATTCTGCAGCCTCAAGGCGTGGCGCCATCGACGGTGTCATCGCGTCCCGCGTGAATCGATTGAGGAGTGCGCTAGCTGCTGTGACCACCGCGACAAGCAACGTTCCCACAGTTGTCCCCTGCCAGTCAGGAGAATCGGCCAACTGTGACAGGATTGCCACCACTCCAGTAACGATGATCAGGATCGACCCTTTGTAGCGACGCCATGGCGATTCGCCCGCGATAACCTGCTCTGCAACCGCAGTTACACTGTGCTTTCCCATTATGCCTCACCTCCCTCGTGGGCATGAGCCTCGCCGGCCACACATTCTGCCTGCTGCTTGTCTGCCTCCACCTGGGCAGCCGAGGCTTTACCATGATATTCCCTGTGTAACTCCTCAACCTTCCTATCAGTGAGCTTGACGTAGTCGAGCAGATTGCCACGGTACTCGGACCCCTCCACTAGCGATCCGGTGGCTTGAGCCACAGTCCTATGCAAGTCGACAGTAAGGTCGCGGATTTGAATAACAGCGTCAAAAAGCTGTCGTTGTTCGTCAGAGCTGAGAGCGCTCATAATGGATTCTCCATTCTCATCAGTAGTGCCCTTTAGCAGGGCGAGATATGTGTTTACGGTGTCGGCAAGGACGTCCATTGGGAACCCCTCGCCGGGGTCGACGTGGTCAGTTCCTCCCCACACTTGGGTTGCCTTGTGGGTCGAAATGCCCGTGATTCCCTTGAGAAGCCCGGGGCCGTCGACGATGACCGTGGCAATGTGCATATCGTGACACCAGCGCGCTACCTCCCATGCCCCCCTGTAGAGCATGTCTTTCAGCTCGCCAAGCCATTGCTCACGAGTCTCATTTCCCCACGCCACCCACGAGATGTGCATTCCGTTATCATTGCCTTTATTCCCCGTGGACCAGGTCAGCCAGTCCGGTGTGTTCTCCCTCAGGAGCTTGTCCTTGTCCACAAGAGTGTGATAGCTGCCAGATTGCGAATTTATCTGGTAGGTCGCCACATTTTCAGCGGGGGTTCCCGGCGAGTTGACGGTGACGTGACAGAACACGTAGGCGACCTGGGCGAGTGGGCGGGGTCGGCCGAAGGTGAATCGGTGTGTCCAGTCGACGATGGGTGGCGGGTCGATGACGTCAACGATGTTCTTTGATGGGGTCGGCAGCTCGGGGATTGCGCGCCAGCCCCATTCATCATGGAGGGTGTCATTTTCATCCACTTGCACGCCAGCTGGGCCTGGAACGTTGTGGGTTTTCTGGTACAGGGTGGAGTAGGGAGCAAAGCCACGCGATCCCCAGGAACTTGTCACCCAGCCGAGGACCCGCCCCGGCGCGACTGTGGCCGCCACATTGTCTTCCATGGCCCAGTGGACGACGCGGGAGTGTCCGTAGATGCCGACGCGTTGCCTTCCGAGGACCTCACAGCACGCGCGGAGATATTCGACGGCCGTCGTGTTCCACTGCTCCAGTGTGATGTTGAAGTCGACGGCGAAATACACCGGGTGCCCTGCACAATCGACAGCGTTGAGGTAGTCACGTGCTGCCGACGCGTCAGCCACGCCGCCATCGTAGCCACGGAGGGCATCGGGAGCTGCGGCGCCGCCATATTGCCAGACGAAGCCGAAGCGGATTCCAGCGTTATCAAGTTCGTCGAGGTAAGTGCGTGGCGGTTGTTTTGCTGTCATCCACGGCTCGCGTGGAGGAGAACAGTACAGCATGACCCCGGTGGCATTGTGCTTGAGGAGGTCTGCCGCCGGCGGTAGTCCGGCCGAGAAATCGAGCACTGTCATCTCTAGACCTCCGGGGAGATCTCGGCGCGCCATAGTTCGGGCTGGTCGACGGGTTGGGTTCCGGGTGGGTCCATGATCATGCCGCAGCCTGTGGCGATCCAGGTGTCGCCCTGGTGGGTTACGCGGTCGCCTTTGAGGTAGGCATCAATGGCTGAGGTGGGTTTGGCCCAGGGTTCTGGTTTGTCAGCGCCACGGTGGGCGGGTTTGGACAGTGCCTTACGGATGGTGGTGACGGTTTTCTCATCGGAGTCCCACACCCAGGGTAGGGCGTTACGGCGTTCGCGTTCCTTATCGATGTCCATGGAGCGGTCCCAGCAGGCTTGCTGGTGGGTGCCGAGCTCTTGGTCTGTGAGTGTGGTGAGGTCGGTGTCGAGGGTGATTTTCTTGGAATCTGGCATGGGTTTTTCCTTTCCTGTATTGCCACGTGTTGTGTTGTGTGTTGTGTTGTGTGTTGTGTTGTGTGTTGTGTTGTGTTTACATGGCTCACCTCCGAATAAGAGAGTGTGAGGGATTTTGTGTGTGAGGCTCTGATTTGAAAGGAGCCTCACCGATAATGACTACGGTGTTCCCGAAGAAGAGCTACGACCCGAGCAGGGGCAACGAGATCAGTGAGATGCATGTCATTGTTATGGTTTCCGAGCGACGAGTGCTGTGAGCTCGTCGCTCACTGCTCGGATTTTGTTTTGAGAAGAAAGCAGCTGCTGTCGTAAAGAGATAAGGTTGCTTGGCTCCTCGAGTGAGAAGCGGGGGGAGAGAATGAGTGCCAGCTCATAAAGAGTTTTCCCACGTGGCTCCACTATGTACAGGTGATCCAGGTCGCCGGGGGCGAAGTTGCAGACAGATATAAACGGCGTTCCGCCTGTGAAGGTTCCGACGGCGACGGCAGTGCCTATAAATGTTTTTGAGCGGATACGGATCTGATTAAAATTATTGCCTTCGTATTCGAGCTTTAGGCCGGCGTTAGTAATTACCTTTGTCCAATCACCTGAACTAGGTGAGGCATTTATCAGCCGTGTTCTGGTGGCGTCAATGAGATTATCGCGGTAAATATTAGTCGCATGATCGAAGCTGCGCTGTAGTCGCAGGAACTCGCTAACAGCGGCCTGTAGCTCGATATTCTTCTTGTTAATAGCAATCTGAGCAGATTGGTTTGCGTCGATTTGCGCCTGGTCGATAACATCCAGGTCGAGGGTGAGACCGGCGAGATATTGGACAGTTTTTACACCGTTCGGATGACTCCAATAGAATTTGGCGAGTTTGACCCATTCAACCTCCGGATTAAACGCTATGGTGGATTCTATAAGGGTGGGAGTTGTTGGCACCTCCAAATTTTCCACCAGATATGATCCTCTAGCTGAGCCTGTGTAATCCCAGCGGGGTCCGGCCCATCCGCCCCAATTGCCGGTTTTCTTCTTCGGCGTGACGTAGCTAGAGACGGCACCGGATTTCACAGCATACGCCCCGTTCTTATCCCGCATTTCAATATAAAGGCGGGAGCCAGCGTCGAACGCCCATGTCCAAAAGCGGAGCCGGTATTTCTTGCCGGGCTGCACCTTCACTAAGCGCATAGGAGGGGCAGTGGTGCCGCCCTGCGAGTATTTGTATCGATTGCCTAATGGGGCTGCGTATTTCCCGGTCGCACCATCAACGACGGTGCCAAGGCCTGGCTGCTGCCACCAGATCGGCTCCGGTGCCGCCCACGACCTAGGTGGCTCGGAAACTATAAGCGAGGTGCCAATTGGAACTATTGTGCCAGCTCGAAGCTCCCTAACGGTGATGGAATCCGCTTTTATTTTTGACGCGTCAATAGTCTCGGCACCAATACGGCGCGCGTCGATAATACCGGAGGTGATTTTTCCCGCATCCAGGTTAGCTATCACCTGGTTACCAATGGTTTGTGTGACCCAGCTTGTGCCGGTCCACCGCCACTGGCCCACAATCGTGTTGCCGGAGTATCTAAACCATGTGTCGCCGGGGAGCGCACCACGAGCGGCGGGGTCGCGGGCTGCGTACCAGACTCGGTTTTTCGTGTTCGCAGCCTCTGCAGAAATAGCGGTAGCAGCAGACACGGATGCCTCCTCAGTCACAGGGGACCAGGTGGCGGTTCCATTAGAAAACAGGGTGCGGATTGTCACCCACAGTTTCTGACCCACCTGGTAGGCAGGCTGCGACGTGGACCAGCCCGATGGGTTACCAGTGCCCTGCGGTGTGCCCGGTTTCGACCCAGCCCACCGCCAAAAATGCGTCACCGATGTAGTCGACACACCCCGGGAACCCGTAGCACCACGAGGACCTTGCGGACCCTGGGGGCCTGTGGCGCCGGTATTGCCTTTCGCCCCCTGGGGTCCACGTGGCCCAGTGTCACCGATCTTGCCCACAGAGTACCCAGTCTCGGAGGTTCCATCCGAGTATGTCCACACGAACCGTGTCCACATGAACTGGCCCGGCGCGGCGGCCGGTGGCTGCACCTGCCACCCGGACGACGGGGCCCGGGTTCCGGAGGTGGACACAGCATAGGTCACGGTGGTGGAGGTGAGTTTCGTGCCGTCTTTACCCGGGCGGCCATCACTACCCGTAGCCCCCTTCGGGCCTTGGGCACCGGTTGCACCACGCGGACCCTGGGGGCCGGTTTCGCCGATCTTGCCGACTGTGTAAATGTCTTCGGTGGTGTTGTCGGTGTAGCGGAGGGTAGTTTTGGTCCAAACAAACTGGCCTGCCGGGACACTAGCCGGGGGTTGTATCCCCCACCCAGAGGTGGGGGCTTGGGTGCCAGAGGCAGACGCTGCATACGTGATGGTGGTGTCACGCACCCCCACCCCGTTCTTGCCCGGCACACCATCAGCACCCGGCTCCCCCTTAGGCCCCTGAGGGCCTGGTTGCCCCGGCGCGCCTGTTGTCACAACAGCGGGGCCACGCTCCACACGGCCATCACCAAAATAGGTGACCGACCGCTGCCACACCACACCAGCCTCATCCCCAGGATAGGCCTGCGACCACCCCGACACAGGTGCCTCCACACGAGACGCCCCCGCCGCGAACTCAAACACCTGCTCCGTCACAGCCCGCCCCGCTGCATCCTTCGCCGCCGCAGCATCAGACCTAGCCACCACACCATCCCGCCTAGCAGCAACAGCCTCACCATAAGCAGACTCGGCTTTTGCGTTAGCGTCACCAACGTCTTTGAGCCGTTCTCGACGCTCCTGGGCTATCGCCGCCTCAATCTCCCTGTTTGACCTTTGCCGGGCAGCACTATCCGCCAACAAAGACCCGCCAACATGCACCCGCCAATCAATGACCGCACCCTGCTCAGACACGTCTGTAATCGAGGTAACAGGGGCTGTGACGACCTTCCCCCAGATTTGGACAGGAATAAGGTCATCAACGTCGAAGTCACGGCGCGGGATAAGACCATTAAGCCCGGCGCGGGTTACCTCCCGCTCGAAAAAGACTTCGCCGGAGGTACGTTTTGTAGCGGCATCGAGGGATGTTTCCACGTCACTGGCCCCAGAGTATGGCAGGGGTTTCCCGTCGACGCCGTAGTCTGCGGCAGTGATGGACACGTCGGTGCGGACGAACCGGCGTCCCATACGGCCGGGCGTGGTTTTAAGCTGCGAGACGTATCCGAATTCCTGGTCATCCGGCAGTGTGGGGCGCTGGTCCTCGGGGACGGACTCCGGCCACGTTACTGACCATCGGCCATACGAGCAGGCAGCCAGGGAGCGGAGCACGGTGAGTTCTCCCCCATCAGCGATGAGCGGTTGCATTTTCCTATGCCTCCTTGAGCATGTTGATTCGTACAATCTGCACCGGGTGATCCCACTCCCGCAGTGCGAATTGGGTGGGTTCTCGACTGGTGCGTACACGTATTGGCGTGTCGCCTGGCCACCACAGGCGCACCTCCACACCAAGACCGGCAGCCCGTGCGGGTTCCGAAATGGTGCCCCAGATGGGGTCATCATTGACACGGACCAGTGTTTCCGGCGACGTGTCTTCCGTGGTGTCAAATTCGACGAAGGCGTGCGGGTCGGACCAGCCCATGAGAGTGTTGACGGCGTCGAAGGAATCCTGCACGAGCTCTCTCAATATTTTCCTAGCTGGGCCTTTCTTCGTGTAGCCGTCCGCCCGCGTGCTTAAGGGAACCTGCGCTAACACACGTGGCGTCGAATATGGTTCACCAGACGCGTCCGTCTTCCACGTGGTGAATTTGCCTGCCTGCCACTGGACGGGAATTGATGGGCACGGCCACCACGCCAGCCCGTCAAGAAGGTCGACACCATGAACCGTGACCAAGGTTGGCGCCAACCCGCCAGACACAACCGTGTGTGTCACCGTTGCCACGCGACGCTCACCACCGCGCACCAGGCAGATCAGCCGCGTGGGACCAGCTGCAGGCACCAGCCGGCCCTCACTATCCATCACGCCAAGCCCTTCACCGATGAGGTCATTCACCACCCGGTCACCGGGCGACACTCTCACGGTGATCTCGATGGAGGATGCGGACAGGCGCTGCTCCGGAAACGACACAGACACCAACTGTCCGAGCTCGTAGATGGGCAGACCGTTCTCATCGAGTACACCCACCCATTGGCCTTCATCGGCGACCACAGCATTAATGTGTTTGCGCCACTCACCTAAATCCATGGGTCAAAAACTCCAATCTTCCACTCGAGACGTACCGGCCCCTCGGTGCGGAATGTCCTCGTGGCACCGACGGGGACCATCTCGGCCACTGCATCAACGGGAACCCGTGAACCTGACACCACATTGACGGCGGTTCCAGCTCCACCACGTGACAGGTCGAGAACATGCTCACCCGTCACTGAAGGCAACGGGATAGTGGTGCCGGACGGCAAAGTCACCTTTCCGGCACCCGAGAACACGATTTTTGGCCATACTGGCACATCTCCCCAATTCGTCACTGTGACAGTCCCAGTGCCCTTCCCAGTGGACAGCCACACGCCACCGTCAGCAACAAGCGCCACCTCCAATGCTGTGCCTGCACTCGGCACAGTGGACGGTGCTGGAAGTGACGCCGACAAGCGGACCGGCAACTCAAACCGGCGCTCCCCAATAAGCACAAGGAGCCCCGGCTGCCGGGTGGAGAAATCCCGGCGCGCCTTAGCCCACTGCTCCCGAGTGAACACCACCAACTGAAAACCGCCCTCCATGGGTTTAACTACCCGGTCGCGGAAATCCACTCGGCCGCCGGGCGCTCCAATCACAGACACCGGCGTGTCCTCAAACACACCCACCAGGCCGGTCAAAGACTCCGCCGCAATGAACGGCTCACCATCGGAACCATCCAACAGGCGGTATTCTGCCCCGCTGGGGGCGATATAACGCAACTCCACGTACTAATTCCTTCCTATCGCAACAGTGCTGCCACCTGAGCACCAGACGGGCGAGGATTCTCCAACCGCTCCACACGAACCCCCAACTCTGTCAACGCAGCCTCCAGCTGATCACCAGAGAACCGGTCACCCTGTATCTGGACAACCTTGGCCGGTTCCCGCGCCATCGTCTTCAACTCCGTGGCGGCATCCGCCTGGAACTTCGCCAAATCAGCCAGCGACTTACGAATGTTCTCATCACCTGTGCGCCAATACTCAGCCCACGTCTTATGGGAATCCTGTTCACGCTTCAGGCCCTCAATTTCCGTCTCCAGCGGGTTGAGCTGCTCACGGTGCTTGAGCTCAGCCATAGACTTCTTGATCTTCGCCCGGTATGTGTCATTCTGCGCCTTAATGTCGATAAGGGAGTTCTCGAACTCCATCTCATCCAGGGCGCGTGCCGCGTCCCCAATCGACGAGTTCTTCACCATCGACTCCACCGAGCCACCCATGCCGAAGAAGCCCATCGCACCGGCCTTAGAGACCATGCGCCGGGTTTCGGCCACAAGGTTCGGGTCGAGCTTCTGGAACTCCTTACTAGCCTCCAGCTGCTTAAGCTGCGCGTTAATCTGCTCGATTCGGCGCTGATTCTCCGGCATCGTCGTAAACCACGCCACCGGATTCATCCATGTTTTTGCCGAGGCCTGGTCAGCTGTGAGCTTCGCCTTCTCAGACACAAGCTCCGCATAGCGTTGCCCCACTGTGGCGCCAACCTGATCCACACCAAACGCCTTCCCGGAGGCAACCGCCAGCTTCTTAGACGCAACCTGCAGGTTTGCGGTCACATCCTGTAAATCCAGCGCAGCCATCGTGTGCTTATAGGTGGCCTCCAGCGTCGCTTGCTGCGCTTTCTTCTCTACCAGCTGTTGGCCCACCTGGGCTGCCAACAGGTCAGAGTACAGGGCGTGGGATTTATCGGACCAGGCTGCCATCTGATCCAAAGCGTCCTTGTTCCCCGCCGCCAGGCCCCCTCGGAACCTGTCATAGGCCAGGGACAAATCCGTGTAATTAGCGGCGGCCAGTCGCATGTCTGCCCGGCGCTGCGCATCAAACGCAGCCTGCACCTCAGCTATCGTTTTCGCACCATCAAGATGGGCCTGCACACTGTCGAACTGTGCAATCCGCACACCGCGAACAGCAGCCGCCAACTGCACCTGGGCTAATGCTTGGTCGATAATGAGCCCGGTAACATTCTGCCTAAGTTCTGCAACAGCTTTCGCCACCTCACCCATGGCCTTGTACCCATCGGCAATGACACCCCAGGCCTTGCTCATCGCGCCAATGGTGTCGGTGACCTTGCCGGACACCCATTCGATCGCCTTCATGACAGACTCGGCGATCTGCAGAATCATCTCCACCTGGGCCTGCCCGGTCTTCTGTGCCGCCAGCTTAGCCGCACCGAGAGCCTTTGCCCGGTCGTCCTCAGCCTCAGACACGGCCTTCTGGGCAGCGATGAGATTATCAGAGGACTTCTCGCCACTCTTGCTCATCTCATCGGCGGCATCCTTACGAATTCGCGCCAGTTTCTTTTCAGCCTTAGCAACCTGGTCCGCGTTACCCGACTTGCGGGCCTTCGCCACAGCAGCCTCAGCATCCTCGATACGGCGCATCGTTTTCTTCGATGCCTCCGGTGTCTCGCCCAGCATTTTCGCGTATTCTTCGCGGGTCTCCGCCAGGTTCTTCTCCGCTTGTGTGACAGCATCGGCTGCATCAACTTGACCGATGGCCGCGTCCTCCATGGATTCGAAGCCCTCAGTGATACCGCCGAAGGTCTTGTTGATGCCGTCCACACCAAAGATGGAGCCGACGCGGTCAGCGAGCTTCACAGAGTCGGTTGCGTCGAGACCGGCGAAGTATTCTCGCATGGAGGTTCCGGCTGCCATGTCACGCACCTGGTCGCCGATGAACGCAAGCTTGGTGGTGACCTTTTCCGCCAGCTGCTCGCCGATGAGCGACGCCAACGCGCCGTAGCCATCATCGTCGCCTTGCACGGCGGAAATGAGCTCGTCTTGCAAAGACACGTAGTCCACGGCCACAAGCTTGTTCATCGCCTGTGCTAGACCCGGTGCGGCCGTGGCCAGCATATCCATGGCGCGGGCGAATTGTGGCGAGGTTTTCGCCATCTGCATCATCGCGTTGGTGGCTTCAGCAGGCCAAATGATCTCAGGCTTGCCAAGGTTCATTGCCAGGCCACCGGTCGGCAAGATGCCGCCGGTGTCGTACACGCGTGCCTTTTGCAGGTACTTCCGCAGTGCGGCGTCACGGTGTGCCTTCTTCTCCCACTCCGATGCCAGCGCTGACGCCGTGCCCCAGTCAATGCTCCGCTTCGATTTTGTTGCCCCACCGGAGACGGTCATACCGTCCACACTGGTGGACTCCACCGAATCAAACGAGGAACTGCCAGTCAGTCCGGTCCAGTAGCGGTTCGGGAACTGGGCATGGCGGGCACCCGCAGCACGGCCACCAATCTGACCATTACCACGACTGCCACCCATCTCCACATCGGTGCCCTGCCCATTCTGGTCGTACAGGGTGCCAGCGGTGTGGCCACCGTAGGGGCCACCATTAAAAAATCCGACCTCAAACGCATTCTTGCCGGGGGAGGTGCCACGCTTGAAGCCCATCTGGGACAGGACTGCGCCCTCATTCATGGTGGCGAACTTCCTGCCAGCAAGCGCCATCCCGGTGACGAAGGCAGCAATACCACTCATGGCACCAGAGCAGTCACCCCAGTTCGCAAGCAGCCCACCACCCCACACGTAGGGGGCACCCTCCAGAGAGCGTGGCGCTTTCTTCCCGTTAACAGAACCGCCACGAATAAACTTCATGACGTCATCGAACCCAACAACACCGCCATCGGCGTAGCCGGGCAGACCGAAATCACCCTTCTTGCCGAGGACCACACCGCTGTTGATTGCGGCCAAAAGGGGCAGGTTCTTCCTTGTGGCGTCACGGTTGACGATGAACTCGCCAGGCTCCACCCTGGCTACCGGCTGCTTCTTCTCCGTCGACCAGCCAAGAATCGGATCCCGTTGAGAGCGTGGCACACCTGGTACGGAGGGGAGAACCCCTCCACGAGCAAATGCCGGGATAATCCCGCCGAACTGTAAGCCTGGTACGAAGCGTTCCAGGGAATCCGGCACAACAGCACGGATCGCGTCGGCAATGTGGCCACCCATGGCACGGATACCATCACCCAGACCACGGATAATGGACTTGCCAGCATCCAAAAGCCAGTTTCCAGCATTGGCAAAAGCGGAGCGAATCTTTCCCGGGATCTGTTTGAATCCGTCAACGAGAGTATTCAACCGGCCCTTAATTGCCTCAATCGCGTTGTGAATTGCCACCTTGAACATGGTGAAGGCGACCTTCATGCCCTCTGTGTCACCGGAGAACACTGCACGAACCACACTGAACGCAGCCTTAAACGGTTCGAAAACCACCATATTGATGAAGTCCCACGCATTCTGAAACGCCTGCTTCACCATCTCCCACGCCAAAGACAAGCCGTTAGCCACGTTATCCCACGCGGTCTGCACCGCAGACACACTTGTCTCCCACAAGGAGAAAAACCCAGCCTTGAGCGCTTCCCACCCAGTGGCGAACACGGACTGAATGGAATCCCACGCGCTCGACAACGCGCCAGTCAGCTCACCCCACTTGGTTGAAACACCATCAACAGCAGCGCTCCACCCGGATGAAATCGACTCACCAAGACCTGAGAAAAACTGCTTGACCTCCTCCACCCTTTCCCCAATGGAGAAAAAAGTTTCCTGCATTTTTGCCCATCCATCAGAGAAAAATTGCTTAATCCCCTCCCAACACTGGCCCAAAAACTCAGTGAAGCTAGCCCACATCTGCCGGCCGGTCTCCGTCTTTGTGAAAAAGGCCCACAAAGCAGCACCCACAGCCACAACAGCAGTGGTCACCCACGCAATGGGGCCAAGGCCAACAAACCATGCGGCCGCCATCTTCGCAGCGCCAAGCATTGCCTGAGCGCCAGCCTTAATCCAGCCGGCACCCACAGCCGCGATAGACGCTACAAGAGACAAGCCCGCCTTACCCTTAGCGATAATCCATGCCGCGGCCATCTTCGCAGCGCCAAGCATCGCCTGAGCGCCAGCCTTAATCCAGCCAGCACCCGTCTTCCACAGGTTGAGCACCATGACAGCCCCGGCGCGCACGGCCTGCACCTGGGTTGATACCCATGCTGCGACCTGTTGGGCTGCGGACACGGTGGCTGCGATCCCGGCACGAGTCCACTGTGCTGCCAATGCCATCATGATGGGCACCACGACGGGTGAGATGGCGGCAGCTGCGATAAGGATGCGGTTTTTGTTGTCTTCTACCCAGCCGGCGAGATCGCCCATGATGGTGGGGATGTTTTGGACGAAACCAATGAAGTCCTTCGTGCCGTTGATTGCTGCTTCGAGGGCGTCGGTCATCATAGGGATCGCGGTTTCGGCGGCAGTTGTTAGACCATTAACAAACGTTTCAATATAAGGCTTGAGCTGGTTGAACGCCTCAGCAAGTCCGCCAGAGAGTGCGGCCTGGAGGTTACCAATCATGCCCTCGAATGTGGAGGTTGATTCTGCGGCCTCCACGGCAACCGGTTCCGAGCCGATCTTCATGACGGCATCGTTGAATTCGTCGGCGGTGATCTCGCCCTTTTGCATGGCGTCGCGGAAGTTTCCGGTGTAGGCGCCGGCCTCCTCCAAGGCTTTCTGCAACCGACCAGACGCACCGGGGATGGCGTCGGAAAGCTGGTTCCAGTTTTCGGTGGTGAGCTTGCCTTGGCCTGCGGTCTGGGACATGACCATGCCAACAGACTTGAACGTTTCCGCGTTACCACCGGCGACAGCGTTCAAGTTCCCGGCTGCTTCCGCCAGTCCGGTGTAGTCCTGGATGCCGTTAGCGGCGAGCTGCGCGGTCATGTTTTGAATGTCCGCGAGCTCGTAGACGGTCTGGTCGGCGTAGGTCTGTGCCGCACTTGTTGCCTTGTCAATGGCACCAGTGTCCAGGCCGGCGAAGTTGAGGGTCTGTTTGAACTTATCCGTCGCATCCGACGCGGCCACCGCTTCAGAGACCAGGTTGGACATGCCACCGGTGAGGGTCTGCACGGCCTGCATACCCACACCTGCGAGTGTCCCAAATCCTAGGCCCTTGAGAGCGCCGGTAAACCGCAACCCGAAGTTCTGCCCGGCTTTCTCAGCACCAGCACTGGCAGTCTTATCGAACTCTGTGGACACTTCCTTGCCAGCATTACTCCCGGCCCCCTTGACCGCTGCCTGCAGAGCAGTGTCGATGTCCTTGCCGAGCTCCTTACCCACCGGCTTACCGGAGCCCTTGACCCCACTAGCCAAGGTTTTATCAATGCCCGCCGAAAGATCCTTGCCAGCGGTTTCACCGAGTTTACCCATGTCCTTGAACGCGGCAGTAATGGACTTCTGCATGCCCTCCGTGCGGGGCACAATACGGATAAACGCGGTGGCCAAATCAACAGCCATGAGCACACTCCTTAAAACTATGTGGCGGAAATCGTCCACCCCAACCGGCGGGCCGTCTCCTCAACAGATGTCACCTCGGCCGTATACGCCCCCGAAGTATTGCGCTCTGCCAACTCGGCCAGGTCCTCAACCTGGTCGGCTGGAAGGTCGTGGCCGCCGTTGGCGAACCGTGACAGCAAAGGCGGCGGATCATCACCCTTACGCGCTGTCAACGCGTAGTGAATGATCGCCAACCGATCCGCCACAATGGCGAGCAAATCATCAGTCCGTGTCCACGTCTCGTCCTCGCCGAGGACTTCACGCACGAGGACGGAATCCTTACGGAGGCCTGAGATAAACGCGATCAAATCACCCCACTGATAGTCCGGGTTCCCCACCCCGAACCACCGCAGCCGTAGCCCGGCGCGGAGTAGGTCGGATTCGAGGGCGCGGCGTTTTGACGGATCATCAAGGAGCCTTAAGACTCCGTGGATTCCCCCATCTCAACACCGGAGTCCTTCTGCCACGCGGTCATGAGCTTGAGAACATCGGCCTGGGTCATTGTGTCAAAAAGGTCGAGCTGCTCCGGCTCATCCTTGAATAGGATTTCAAACGGCAGGAATAATTGTTCAAGTTCCGATTCGTTGCGCAGCTTCCGTATGATGCCGATCGGCAGATTGCCGAACTTCGGAAGGACCAGCTTCTTTTTGCCGACGGGCCAGTAGAACTTTTCAGTCATGGGAGACACCTTTCACTAGTGGGGGTAGAAAATTGGGGAGACATTGGGGGTAGGCCCTGCCGCGTCTCCCGGTACGGCAGGGCCATCTTTTAGGCGGCCTCAGACGGGGTGCCACCATGCTCGGCCGGTGCGGTACCGGCCGGGGCATCGTCAAACCAGGCGTAGAACTTCTTGCCTGCCTTATCGGCAAAGCACTCAATCTCCACCTCGTAGCGGACAACGTCATCCTTCTTAAACGTCAGGTCACTAACACTGGTGACCTGACCATCGGGGATGAAGATACGGCCGGCCTTACCTTCACCACAGTTGAGCTCACCATCAAGCGAGAAGTGGGGGAGCTCACCGGCAGAGTCGGTGATCTGGACGGAGCCCCCGGCCGCGGTGACGTTATCTTTGCCGTACACGGCCTTGAGAACGTCAGGGTTCTTGGTCTCAAGGAACGTCAGCTTCACCGTCACGTTGTGGTCGGTTTCCACAACAATGACGGTGTCCTTGTTCCAGTCCTTGATCTTCTCGGTGGAGCGGTCCACCGTCTTGGTGATGCCATCCTCCCCGATGAACCCGGCGGGTTTCAGCCCAAGCGCTGGGTTGAGCGCATCCTTGGCGTTCTTCGGGTAATTCGTGGTGTCCTTGGCCACCTCACCCAAAAGGAGACCACCGGAGGCCTTAGTGTTTGGTGCGCCAACGATCACATTGGCGCGATTACGTGCATCAGCCATAATCAATTTTTCCTTCCATGAAAAAAGCTCCCGCGTCATACGAGAGCGTGATAAACATTTCCGACGATTTGCCAGCGCGTGTGCGTCTCGGCAATGTCGGGGTCTGGGAATTCCACTGGCCCGGAGACCTCGGAATAGCCCACGATTGCTGGTACGTCGTGGTCGAGTTGGAACCGAAGGTAATCTCGACATGTTGCCACGATGTCTAGTACCTGTTCGAGCTGGGGGTGTTGCCCATAGACTTGGGCGATGATCATCACCCGGTCATGCGATGGGGAGAACGCCTGCGGCGCGGCCTGCTCCACACGCACGAACAACGGCGGAGGATGTCTTGGAACCAGCGAAAACACTGGCACCCCAACCACCCCACGAAGAGCGGAAATCACAAGCTCAAGCGCAGTAACCATCACATACTCCCAAGAATCTTCAGCAAAGTGTTGTGCTTCGCATTCGAGTTCTTCGCATGCGGCGTCGCAGGCTCCACAATCGCCGAAATGTTCGCACCCTTGCGCACCCTGTACCGCTTCGTTGATGCCGCCTGCGGATAACTATCCGCCCGGCCGCGAATCACCTCACCGGCTGCCACAGCCAGTTTCTGCCCCTCCTTGCGGAGCGCCGAGAACTGGCTCCAGTCGAACTCGATACTGTCAGTGTCGTTGAGTCGAACAGTTGACTTCATCCTGCCACCTTTCTCGCGTGAACGACGACCAGGCCGGGGTTCCACCACGGCCCGTTGCGGTAGTCTTCCGCGTTGCCTTGGACCTGCCACACACCCCCATCGGGGAGACGGATACTCGCCCCCGGCTCGAACGGGGTAGGCGTATAAACGTCGAGCTGGTCAACGGTGCGCAGCACAGACTCGCCTGTGGTTTCCTCCACCTTGGTGACAGCCCACCCCGCAACCTGCACGGGATGAAACGGCCCCGGGGTTGGACGCTCGTTCCCGAGACGGTCAGTAACGGTTTCCACCTGGGAAACCTCTACTGTGTGCGTCAACGGCACAAACCCCACGGTCACCACCACAAACCTTCACGGATCGTCTCACGACACACCTGGCACGGTGAATTGACCGACCCCACAAGATACGTGCAATCCCCGGCACACCGGTTCCTCGCCGCCGGCAACGTGTCCACTGCCCCCGGCCCACCCTTACGACTGCGGCACAGCCCCTCGAGCTCCTTAATCTCAGAGGGGAAAAACAGCGACCGGCGAGTTTGCCTATTGTCGAAGCTTGTCTGCACCGCAAACGGCCCCGCCGTCTTCGACTCACTGGTCACCCCACCGGGACCAGATTCCGCCCAACGAAGCACCGCACCACGAATGATCGCATTAGCAGCATCAGCGAACGGAAACTCCTCCTCGTCAATACACGGCGCGACCCGGCGCGCCATCGCCAACCCATCCTTAATAAGAATGCCGACGACCTTCTCATCAAGGTCGGGGTTGAACGCGAGAACATCGGAGATGGCAATCTTCACAGTCATGCGTGTCCCCTCCTACCCCTAGCTTGAAGAGCCAGCAGACGTTGTCAACTTCGGCTTGACCTCGTACTTGACGAAGGCACTAAGGTCCATGATTCCCCAACCGAAAATGACCTCGGTCATGTAGGCGATAGCGTTTCGACGCTGCAGGTCACCGTTGCCGAAGGGGTCACCGTACTCGATGCGCTTGAGTCCGATGTCGAGCGCGCGACCGAAGCGCAGGGCGTTCCAGTCACCGCCGAAGCCACGAATGTTGGTGTCCTTGGAAGCGTCGACCTGGCCGGATACCGCGCGGGATACGCGGACAGACTGGCCGGCGTAGGTTGCGACTGTGCCGCCCATCGGAATATCCGGGTTAATGCGGCGGCCTTCCTTGTCGCGGGCGTTGGCCACAAGACCAACCAGGCGTGGATCAAGGGCAAACCCCGTGAAGCCGACAGCCTTATCGCCGTCAACGACCTTGTTGTACCCCTCCCAGAGCTCGGCGTCGACCTTCGCAGCGTCATTGGAGATGGTGACCGTGTTCTTGGTCTGGGCAAGATACTCCGGATCGCCGGAGAGCTCAGCACCATCAGATGCCTGGCGACCGTGGAGTACCGCGAGGTCAATCTGGCGAGACAGCGCAGAGGAAAGCTCCGCCGCCATCAAGTCGAGAACACCCGCAGGATTCTTCTGAATCGTCTCGATCGTGAACTCCAGACCCACGACCGCCTTAATCGGCTTGATGGACTTGGCAGTCACTTCGAGTTCGGAGTCCCGCTTGCTCTTCCCCTCGCCGATGATGGACGCGGCCGGGCGCTTCGTCAGCACAGGAATCAGGTTTTCACCCAGAATCACCGGATGTGCCCTAGCCAGAGACGGCACAATCGCCTCTGCGGTGGCTTCCTTCCAGATTTCGTTAGACACACTCCGGGGAAGGAGTCCCTTGCCTCCATCACCCAGGAGGGTCTGTTCGGTAATAGTTGCCATGAGATATGGCTCCTTTCATGTTAGGGGGTTTAAATCCCGAGGATTTGCCGGGCAATCGCATCACGATCACTCACCTCGGCATTGCGACCCGCAGCATTAGACTCCGGGATTCGCTTCTTTTCGGGGGCCTGCTTTGTTGCCCACAACGTCAAGGCTTCAGCCGCCTTCGTCAAGGATTCCTCATCACCCTTATCTGGCAGGAAATCGACCGGCACCCCTGTGGATGCCGCTACCTGTGACCGCAGGGCCTGCATTTTTGCGGAGGCTTCAGCAGCCTCCAGCTCTGCGATACGTTCACGAGCTTTCTCAAGGTCCGACTTCTTCGACTCCTCAAGCTCACGCATCTTCTTCGCTAAAGGCTCCAGCTCTTTCGCCTGGTTACGGTACTTGGCTGCTTCCTTACGCAGTTTTTCCACATACGACCGGTCAAACGTGTCCTGCTGCTCCTCCGAGTTAGTGGTCTCGTCGGTGTGGTCCTGGGCCTGATCTGCAGACTCAGTGGCCGGGGTGGATTTGGAATCATCCATGGGCTATTTCCTCCTGGGAAAAACAAATGGGCATAGAAAAACCCCAACCCACCCACCAGGGGCAGTTGGGGGTCGTGCGCTCCCCGGCCTCGAACCGGGTGTGGCTACCAACAGCGCTAAAAATCACTCCTTACAAGGAAGGAGGCCAAAAAACGGGACAATACAATCACACGTTCGTACCCGGGTACAGCAAAAAGAAGCGGAACGAACTAGAGTCCACCGGGCGCCTTACACCTAAACATGCGCTTAGCAGCGAGTACTTACTACGCCTTCTAGACAAAATCGAACCACTAGAAGGTAAAGAAGTCTCCACAGAAAGGATCGTCACAATCCTTTTAGAGCAAGCATTCACCACGTACGAGATTCTTTATAACGCCGAGTTGCGACAAACGGGTCATCCCCAGTAGTAACACGATCAAGAATCTCATCAATTCGTCCCATAAGCCCACTGCTTGACGAATTATCGGCGGCGGACTTGTGGGCCGAAGCCAACTCCTCTGGTTGCGAATCATCTTTCACGATCACCATAGGAAATCTCCTCCTTCCATAACAAAGGCCGCCACCGTGGGTGGCGGCCTATAACGACCCCGAAATGCCCTGCTACTGATTCTCAAACATGCGCAACGCATCCAACATTTCAATAACCGGCCCATCAGTGTAAATGCTCTGAACGTAGTCAATGACTTCTTGAGACAAAGCATCGGAAGTGTAGGCCTCATCCAAAAGACCAGAAATAGCTGACTCGGGTTCCCCGGATTCAACAGATAATTCTGCTCCCTCACGATCAACAGAATCAGAAAGCAGCTCCGACACACGCTGATAGACTTCGAAGTCATCAATCATTTCGCATCGCCTTCTTCCTTTCATGAGAAACCGGATGAGCCGTGTTGAACTTAATTTTACCATCTGGCAATACATCGTATTGAACCATGATTAGTATGCCATCCACCTGTTTCCATACTTGACGCCGCACCGTGGTCGAATAAAAGCTATCCGGATCTTCTAGCGTATCTCGCACAGCATCGACAATCTTTTGGTCTGTCCAGTCCTTGGGGAACTTCGACGCACGCGGACGCTCTGAGTCCCACCTGTGACCCTCGGCCAGACTCTCATCATGAGGCCACCCTCGAACAGGTTTCCCCTCAGCTAAACGCTTCTTATCCCCCTCACTAAGATCCTTCCACCCATGCAACACATGGCCCGGCATCTTATCCAATGGCGGTAGCTTCTCACCAGGAAACACCCGGGACATTCCATCACCTCGGTAATGGGGAATGCGGCAGTACTGTAACCTCGGCCATTTAACATTCTGCCCCGCCTGCTGGCGGCGGGCTGTCATCACCTGCCGCCAATCATTAACCGTGACAGAATGGCCAAACTCCTTGTTAAGGGTATCGGACAAGTCCATCAAATCACGGTTAACCCGTGGCAGATCATTCTCAGTTTTTGACTCGATCGCCAAACACCTGCAATTATCGTGATACTGCTCCATCTCCTTAAAAACCGTGTCCTTGCTGTAGACAGCACCACGCGACCCCAGCATTAAACAAAACGCACACGCCCCAGGCTCCGGCACGCGGGCATACATTGTTCCAGCTTTCAGCGTTGCCAACCCAACTGTTTCACGGGCGGGTGCCGCTACTAGCCGGTTCGTAATACCCTGCAGTTTCTGCAATGCCAACGATCGAGCCGCAGTATCCTCAACGTTGTCAACCCACATTGCCGATTGGTAGGCGCCCTTGGCCTGTTCGAAGCCAACAGGGTTAGCAATCTCCGGGTATTCCAGCTCACGCAGTGTATCGTCCAAAGAGCGCTCCAAGAAAAGATAATCCGCTGCAGCGTACGCGGCCTGCTCACCGTACTGGGCAACAATCGAAGCGAACGGCTCCAACAGGAGACGCTTCTGCTCAATGAACCCTAAGCCTTCTGTTTCTTTCCACCACGCAAGCAAGTCACGCTGGGCAAGTGTGCGCAGCCCATCGAGAGACAATGCGTAGTCACTTCGGTAGGTCATTGCTCACCACCTAGGTCACGACTTGCACGTGCTGCAGAACGAGCAGCCTCATCAACCGCCACACCAGGGCTATTTCCGGCGATTCCGGCCATGATGGCTGCACGGTCAGCAGCTTGACGCTCCCGCAACTCCGTGGCCATGATGCGCTGCTCCGCCGGGGTGTACCCTAACCGGTCCCACACCACCTGCGAGTTCTGTGGCGTCACCCCCGCCTGCACCTGCTTAACCATCGCATCAGTCGTAGCCGCCACCGTCGGTGTGGCAGGATTACCCCACCTCGTACCCGACAGTCCAACCTCGCTTGCATCCACGCCTTCACGGCCCGCAACCACCAAACGGCCGACCTGTGACCAGGCACGCCCAAACGACTTCTGGCGCCGCTCAGCACGCTTCACCAAACGGGCCTCCATCGCACGAATCGCATCCGCCGAGGTTGCCTGATCACCACGAAGCCCAAAGTAATGCCCCGGCAGTCCCGCCTCCGCAGCCGCCAACTGCGCCAACCCCTCAATCTGCTGCAAAAACGGGCCAGCCGGTTGAGGTGAAAACTCACCCAACTTAGGTTCCTTCTCCAGCTCATCCACCGGCCCTGTTGTCCACACACGACCCGTGAGAATCTGCCATGGTGACATCGGGGCACCATCCGGACCCACAAAATCACTCGCATCCAACCCAATCGCATACCGTTGTGGCGCCGAGAAAAACTCCCGGTTGACATCCATCGAAATCAAGGTACGCACCGCCGCATCCGTGTAACGCCTCAGCGCCGCCGTAATATCCGACTTCCCACCGCGAGCACCTGTACGGGCACGGTTAACGAACGGCACCAACGGCACCATCCCCAAACTGTGAAACTGACGGTCCAGCACCACCCACGGGGCACCGTAGGCAGCCTCGAGAGTGACAATCTGGTCCGGTAGCCACAACTCAGCCACCGTCCGCTCATCCTTCACCTCAGTTACCGTCAACGCAGCATCCAGGCGACGAGTACGACCATTAAGAATCCCCGTCGTACTCTTCGCATCATGACCACGAATCAACAGCGGCGGCTCCCCAGCGCGACCTGCGGTCACAGACACAAAACCAATTCCGTAAATCATCGCGTCTAGATGGACCTGCGACGATTCCTCGTCGAGGGCGTTCTCATCGAAAATGTCGGTGAGTGTTTCGTCCGTGAATCCGAGGAAGTCGAGACGCTCCTCGAGAACATCCACAGCCGTGCCAGCCCAGCCACACACGGTTTGCAACATGCGCTGGATGTGCTTTGGGGTTGAGATGTTCAAAAGGTTGGCCGCGAAGGAACCGTCGTAGTAGGCTTCATGAACCTGGTTAGGCTTTTCGTGCGTCTTTAGCTGGTTTTCCAGCTTTTCCAGTAGCTTCTTCTCGTCGATAGAAAGCCCGCTTATCACCAAACCACCACCTTTCTACGCTCTCGTTTCAGTTTCACAGGCCGCTTCCGCTTGCTGTAGGTCCGGCCGGTTAAAGCCATTGTTGCCGCCACAAGTGGCGTGATGTCTGTATCTTCGTTCGAGCGGTTCCACGCCCAGGCGTCGCCGAGCTTGCGCTTACGAGCTCCGGCTGCCGCCAGATTCAGCGGAATCTGATCCACATGCCGAATCCTGTGCGTCATGACACCGTCATAAAGCTGCGCTGCTGCCCGGGCCATAATGTTGGAACCGATCTTCGATACTCGAATGCCTGCGGCTTCCAACGGGTCAATGAGCGACCCGGCGGGAGACAACACGTCGATAAGCACCGCACTTGCCTCCTGCGATTCAAGGATGGCTTTCAATCGTGGAATCACCCACTCGGTCGTGCCGCGTCGATTCTCAACGACATCCAGCCATGGAAGCCCATCCGTTGTCATGCCACACGCCGCAATAGATGCGCACGTGCGATCCGGCGAAATATCCACACCGAAGGTAACCGGCTCCCCATCATCGACGAGATTGGCATCGGCGCACGCCTGCCAATCCTCGAGTGGCAGCACGCGGGCTGTTCGCTCCTGTTCCCACAAGCCCAGGCGTTCGCGGCGGAACCCCGCTTCACTGAGTGCTGAACGCTCCGCCTGGACTGCACCCATTGTGATTCGCTTCCCGAGTGCCGGATTCGCTTGTAGCCATAGCGCTTCATCGTCCGGGTCAACCTCGGCATCCCCGGTCTCGGGCGCTGCCGACCATTCGATCCACAGCAGGGTCGGGTCAGAGCCCTCATGAGCCGTGTCATGGAGGCGTCGAAATACCTCGCCATAGGGATCGTTCGGGGCTGGCGGGGTGCCAGTGAAGATTTGCTGTGGTTCAGGCGACGAGGAGATGATCGGCAGAAGCGACTCGACCGTCTCGTCGGTAAGGTGCTGAGCCTCGTCGAATACCAAAGTGTCTCCGGAGAAGCCACGGCCGGAGTTCTTCGACCTCGAGATGAACTCGATGGAGCCACCGTTATCCAGGAAGATTGCTTCTTGGCCATTCGTTTGCCGAATGAGCCGGACGTGCGCCTTAAGCTCCTTCTTGTCGAAGTAAGCCTTGAGACGCCTGAACGCCTTCTGGTTCGTCTTAACCTCGTGGGCTGTATGGATAACCCGCCTGCCCATGAGCACCGCCTGGCCAAGCTCAATAATTTCAAGGATCGCGTTCTTGCCGTTCTGACGAGGAACCGACAACGCAACTTTGGGGGCAGCAAGCGCGCAGATTGCGGTCCTGCCCATGGCCGCCGTTACAACGCCTTCTTGCCACTCGTCTGCCTCCAGGCCGAAAGCAGCCGCTAAGTCGATGAAATCTTCACCGTCATAGTGGTCAGTCACTACCAGTGTCGGCTTCGCGATAAAGCTAGGTGTCTGCGACCCTACGACGCTACCCGGCGCGCTTGCGGCGTCGCTGTCTGAGCTCATCAAGTGCTGACCCCTCCTTTTCGACGTCGGTAAGCAGGTCTATCTTTTCGACGACATCGGCCAGCCGAGCGGAGAGGATAGCTACGTCACGTGGCTGGTCTGACTCGTCGATCTCGAGTGCTAGGCGATCACGAAGTGCCTGGTAGGTTGCGAGTGCTTCGTTCGTGGATGCGGCTTCAAAAACTGAGGCCAGGCCTCGCTTTCGTACCTGTACCCCACCAGTCCCGGGCTGCAATTCAGGGTATCGCTCGGGGTGGCGCTGAACACGTTTTTTGCATCGATCTGAGCACCACTTCGTCTGCCGGCCTCTGAGTGGAGTCCGGCAGGCGATGCAGAATCTCATTTCCGGTTCCTTTCTTGCCCTATCGTCCCTGGTAAAGGTCATTTACTCGGGGGGGTACGATGGCTATGCGGGCCCTCTCGTGACCTGCGGTTTTATAGGGGTTCCCTCCCCACCCACCCTTGTCACCACACCCTCACGTGCCGACGCTTTCGAGGTACTCGGCGGAATCCCTTAGCGCCGGCGGATTTGTTGCACCCAAGGTGCATAGGCTGCAGCGGGCCACGATTTGAACCGCCTGCTGCGACGGGAACAATGTGATCAGCCGAAGGACTCATGGGGTCAGGTGCCTTAATCGACTTGTCTATCGGCAAGCCACACCACGCACAGATGAGACCGTCACCTGCAAGCACCTTCGCCCGACGGCGACGGTAAACCGGATCAGCAGTTCTCCCCATAAAGCCTCCAATCAGGGACCTAAATCAATCCCTTCTTGTTGCTTGCGACCAGCATAGCGCATACTTCACAAAGGCATGTACAAATATACACTCCTGCCTGCAACAACACCTACTTATCTAATGCTCTATTCGATGCTTTTTAAGCAGCTTTTCCACCGGCGTCGCTTCCACCGCGTCGCGCAGCATTCGCACCGGCTCCACAAGCTCGTCGAGTGCTGTCGGTGCCCACTCGCGAGCACACAGCTCACTACGATGCCGAACCATCCACGCAGCACGAAGATCAAGCCGACGCGGAACACGAAGGGGCACGCCGAGATCATCGGCGAGACACGCCGCCCACCCAAACACCGGCGGCTCCAACGCTAGCTTCACATCCAGAGGATGCACAACCAATGGCGGACGTGAACCTGCCACGCGCACACGCGCTCCCGCATTCGACCCAGCCGCTGGAACAGTAGGCACCATCAGATCATCAAGCAAAGGCGCAAGCCTAACAACTGCCTTCAAGCAATCGACCAGAACAAAACAATCTGCCTTATCCACGATCCTTCCCTCCTCGCTTACCTCTTTTACCTCGCTTTCCTCGCCCTTTAGACTCAAACCCTTCCAATCCATGCCCGATCAGATCAGACCATGCCCGACCCGACCCGACCCGACCCGACCCGGGCAACCGACGATTGTCAGTTTGATGACCGGCGGTCGTTATTGGATATGGTTTTGATTTAGGGGTGTCGCTCTCCTCCGTTTGCGGCGCTGCTTGAGCTAGTCGCGCTTCCTCAGTGCCGTCCGGTGCTTCCTGCGTCGCGCTGTCCATCGCTGGCTGCGATGACTGCTGCGGTCGCGGCGCTGCCTGGTCGGCCGGGCCTGCTGCGGTACAAGGCTCAGCTGCTGCCTGCTCCTGGCGAAGTTCTTCTACCGATTTATGCATCCATGCTGGCTCTTCTTCTGACTGTCGTGGACCCGCTGGCTGCGGGGTCGCCTTGTGCGGCGCTGCTTGAGCTAGTCGCGCTTCCTCTGTGCCGTCCGGCGCTTCCTGCGTCGCGCTGTCCATCGCTGGCTGCGATGACTGCTGCGGTCGCGGCGCTGCCTGGTCGGCCGGGCCTGCTGCGGTACAAGGCTCAGCTGCTGCCTGCTTGTCAGATGGTTGAGCCCACGTGGGCATATCCTCTTCGGGACTGGAAAGACCTATAAGCTTCGCTTCCTTTTGCTGCTCGGTTTCAATGGATATTTCTTGTTGGCCGTTGTCAATATGGATTCCGTTGGCCACCGAATACGGGTGCGCGTTGATCCAGCGTATCGTGGAGTCGCGATACCACGGCATCTTCGGCTCCGGCAGAAGTTCGTATTTATCGGGTGACTGTTCGCGACCGGAATTACAGCCACGGCACGCGACAACCATCGTGTCAACGGTCGATCCCTCATGCTTAGTAAGACTGTCGATCGTTCCCTCACGACTGGACTTATGGTCATTGAAATTGACCGCATGGCCACACCAACGGCATTTATCCCCATCGCGTACACGAACAGGAATAGCAAATTCAGGGTTACGGTTTTCGTTCCTTCTCGTTCTTTCACGTTCAACTTCTTCCTTCGTCCTAGCATGGACGAACTCTGGATCGGACAGGTCAAGCACGATATGCCAACGGCCACTAGCGTCCTTCTCGCGCTTCGCCCACTCGGCAGCAACCATCAGATCGAGAATCTCTTTCTCCATGCCAGGCGCGACTTGGGCTAGTGCCCCCATTTCGAGGACTCCATCGAGTAGGTGTGCGGCGGAGATCGTCGCAAGGGAAACGAAGGCTGCCCAGACGGTGAGCTTCTTTTGGTGATCGAAGTCTGTGGCTTCGAGAAGCGACGCCATCTTGGGGTGCGTTGTCACGTTGTCCCCAATTCGCAGCCATGGCATTCCGATTCTCCTTGATCTGTCTATTCATCATTTGTGAGCCGTCTTCCGCAGCGCCTCGTAGCATTTTCTGCAGTACCCTGCTCGCCAGTGTCGTTTCACACCTGCGGGTGGCTTCTGCTTTGCTGTTACGAGCTTTACGCCACATCCACGACAATGCGTTGAGTATTCGAGTGGTATATCTCCTGCGACGACACCATCGATGGCAAACCCTGCCTCGGCAAGTGCGTCTCGGCGTCTTCGGCATTCATCAAGAGCGGGGCAGCGTCGGCACAATGAAGCAGCTTGCTCGAAGCGGGCGAGGCAGTCCTCGCGTTTCATTCGCCCTGGGGTTTCCCACAGGTTTGGTGTCTCCCGAAACGCAGGGCGCCGACATATCGCGCCGGTGAGTTTGAACTGGTCCTCGAATACCCGCCATGATGGCAGCTGCTTCTTGCTCACGCAATGCCACCTGTCGGCCGTGCAATCTCAAGGATGGGCCCCTGCCGTGATTCTTGGTGCGCTAGGGTGGGATTTCCCGCTTCCTTCTTTTCTTTACCTGCCTGTACGGTCAGAAGGAAGTTTTCACCTATGGCACGGGCTTTCGATACGCCAGGGCTTAATTGCTTGTAGCTGAGTCTAGCTGAGCTTTTAAGCGCGGTCAGTACCTTGGACAGAAGCGCCGCTTGTTCCTTGCAAAGAGGAAGAGCGTCCGGGTAGTCCATAGCGAGCGCACGATCTGATGCAAGGACGAGGTCTGCCACACTATCGGTGGTCATCTGCCGTCGTACAGAAATCTTCCGAATCCCCAATCCCAGACCGGTTTCATCCGTGAGTTCGATCTTGTCTTCGTAGAAGGCGATTCCTGCCATCGGGGCCTCGTCGTCAAGAGCTCGAATCGGCAGCGCTTTCACCGCCTTTGCATCTTGCACGGAGATTTCAGCAACGTCTACCTCATACGAAGTTTCCTTCATGAAATCGAGATCGACGAAAGCGACAAAGACACTCTGTGGAGACGCTGCCGCCACACCTAGCCTGCTGAGCTCCAGCTGTGGATATATCCGAATCATGTCGAACGGGTCCGATCCAGAAACAGCTAGGGCCGCGTTCAAAGCCTCTTTGAGCCTTCGGTAGTCACACGTCACCATCATGTGCATCTGTATCCTCCTTTGCTGCTAAAAGCATGAGCTGGCCTGGCGCGGAGACCATTCCTGGCGAGCGGTCGAGCCAGCCCATGATCTGCGTTTTCCTTTCTTCTGGTAGGGAGTCCCACCACTCGTCAGCGCTTGTGGCCACGGCGAGCCTCCTTCAACGCCTCCACCTGCCGGCGCACGCTTTCCGGCATTCGCGACGAGGTCGAGGACCTCTTCGCAGCCGGGCACGTTGCCGCATGCGCCAAGAAGAGGAGACTTCCTCTCTCCCGTTCAAGGGCTGCCTCCTGTGGTCCCAGGGCGACCGCGAAGCGGTCATCGAAAATGATGCTTCCCTTCGGGTCTGACGAATCCGACACCGCCATGCGCGCTCCATAACGTGTTGGCGCCCACCTGATCGGCGCGCCACAGTACTTGCAGCGGGAGAGGTTCTTCCCTCCCCTAGACATGATTGCCCTCGCTCTTGGCGACGAACTCGTTGAATTCTCGTAATTCACCGTCGCAATACCCGCGAACCATCGACTCCACGGCAGGTTCGGCCGCCTGGAGGCGGTACAAATGACGCGAGTAATTTACGCCAGCATCAGTCAGTGCAGCCACTAAGCCGACACACGCTGTGTGGGTGATCCCATGAATTCGCTCAGCGAGCTCTTCAGAGATCAACGTCTTGTCAGTCATAGTCGAATGTCCTTCCATCAATTTTCTGCAGTGTTTTTTCCGCAACGATTAGCTTCTTCAGTGCCGCCTCGTAGTCACCATCGCCGTATTTCTTTAGGCCTTCAGCCAGGCGTTTATGGGCGGTTACCACGCCAGTCGGCACATCATCGGAGATTCCGACCTCATGTCCGGCGCGCTCGAGCTCTTTCTCGAGGCCGCTATTGACCTTCTCGAACTGCGCGATTTGCTTAGCATGTTCCTGATCCAAGCCAGCTAGATCGTCTTCTAGTGCTGTTACTCGAGCCTCTGCTGCTATTGCGCGTTTGGCAGTGTTTCGGCATTGACTCTCGCGCTCTTCTAGCAGATTCGTCGCGTCAGCAAGCGCAGCCTCAAGCTCGCTGATCCGGTCCTGAACTTCGGTATCCCCACCGAGTTCAGCGATAGTGGTGGCCGTCGAGCCTGTGAAAGCGTAGACTTCACGAAGCTTCTCCGAGACGTCTACATCTCCATTTTCCAAGACAGCGAGCAATTCCATCGCAGCGATGGAGTGAGCTTCCAGCATCTTCAGTGCTTCACTCATGGCAGGTCATCCCCCACCATCGCGGTTGCTGCCTCCGAGACAGCCTCAGCGAATTCAAGGAATTCTTCTGGTCCAAGGTCAATTTCGAAAACCTTCGGCGGATGTTTGTATTTCTTCTCCCCCAGCACACGTGTGATTCGCACGCCATCACTGTGCCTGTCAACATGGGTCACAAAATTCGCACTCATAGCCACGCCACCAGAAACGCAATAGAAACCACAGCTATGGCCACACCGATGATTCCAGCAAGTGACAGCCATTCGGCGCGTTCGTCGGCACGCCTATCTTCTTCATGGCGAAAATATCTATCAGTCATTGAAAGTCTCCTTAGACGCGAGCCAGCAGCTCGCAGATGTAATAAACGAAATCGAAAATCGGGTGATCGCCTAGCCGGGTTGCCACGGCTACAAACGGCACGACGGGAACTTTTACAGGCATGAGCCCACCGCCTGCAGCTGGTCCAGCCACACTGGTGGCATTGCGATCCACGCATGGAAGATGAAACCGCCGATAAGGCCAGCGATCCCTGTTGCCCATGCGAGTCGAGTGCGGCCACGCACCTGGGCACGCAAAGCCTCATTCATTTTTCTGTCTCCTTGTTGCCTTGGGGTTCTTTGGAATGCATAGCGTCGTCGACGGTCTCACTGTCGCGATACTCGCGAACAGCATCGCGAAGATCACTGGCTGCCAGACGGAAATTGCTAACGAAACCGCTTGAGAAAGCGTCAATGTTGCTCGCGAAGCCAACAGCCTCGCAGAAGAAGCGAACGAGCTGGCTAAGGATACGAATGCGATCGGCAAGAGGGCGACCATCACAACCTCGGATAATCTGATCTACGCCTGGGGTATCAAGGCCGATGACCGCAACGAGTTGGCCATTGAAATGGATGCCAGCGCCTATGCAGCCCTTTATGTGACCGTCTTCGTCGAGGCACATTCCCGTGCTATAGCCAATAGGCCGGATCAGGGCATGGCCGGTTTCGGCGATATCAAGCTCGACCTTTCTAGCCTTAACCAGCATCACTTCAGCGATCGCCTGGGTTTCACGGCCCGCAGCGTCCTCTGCGACGCCAAAATCGCCTTCGTTCGCTGTCGGGGTAAACCTGCCACTGGCTTGTTTATGCTGATTCTCTGGCGCACGCCAGATGTCGCCAAAACGGCCACAGTAGCTGAGCATGAACTCCGCCACTCCGATGGCAACGGAACTATCCGTAGACGGGGTTAAGGCGTCACTCACTTCTTCTCCCCTGCCAGTACTTTCAGCCCACGGTCTGTTGGATCGATGGGAACCCACTTGGATTTGTCTTTCTTCACTCGAATAAGGCCCTGGCGATGCAACTCAATGACCAGCATTGGGCGAACGGGACTGCCGCAGGCAATCCTCTCCAGTGCGCGGCGCTCAACAAGGCTTAGCTTTGATTTGTTTCGGCTCGCTTCTGTGACAAGGTCGTGATACGTCCCGTAGTCGAGTTTGACGCTTGTTGGTATCTCACGGTTCGTCATGGATTAACCCCTCCTGGCTCTCCTCATAGCGAGCCATCGCCTCCGCCGCCTTACGGGTAATAGTCCACCGCATCCGGCAACGGTCGTAGCGGACGAGCTCTTGAAAGTGCTCCACCACAATCGGTGCCGCCGGGCACCAGCCTGCCTCGCGGCACAGGTATAAATCTCGGTACGCGTCACGGTCCAGTTCAATTCCCTTGGTCATTTTCATGCACCTAGCCTGTACAAATTGGCGTCGATGTAGGCCTTCACGGAACGCTCGGTAAAGCGCACGCGACGCCCATCCTTGAACCGTTCTAGATGCCCCTCGAGGTACAGCTTCCTCACCGTGTTCTTCGAACATGACAGGGTCTCCATCACCTCCGCATAAGTTAAAAGTTTTAATGCCATGGATTTTCCCCTGTTTCCTTTTCCTTCTCAGCGCCCAGAGCCTGCACACCGTTCCGCGTCTTTAGTTCCAAGCCCAGGGATTCATCAACTGGAGGTTTCAACCCGAGCTTTTCCGCGACCGCGATGGTGCGATTCTGTGGGCCACCTGCTGTCTCAAAGGTTTGGATTTCAAATCCGACCCTGCCGAACTCCTCGAAGTCTTCAAGGTTTTCACGCACTAGACGGAGCACGCTGGCATGCTGGTTCTCAGTGCCTTCTGCGATAATCAGGCTTGTGGTAATGGGCTCGTTGCCGTTCATTGCGACTAGCTTCATAGCTGACATTCCTTCTTCCAGCAGTCGACTGAGTTTTTCCGCATTTTCGCCTCGAGTCCCGGGCATTCCTTAACGACCTGCCCAATGATCGGTGCGATGCAGCGGAGCACATAGGCAAGCATGATTCCGGCAACTTCAGCGTTTTCCGTCACCTTTATGATGTTGGCTAGCCATTCGACGGCTTCGTCATCGTTGTGTGCGACTGCGATAAATTCGATTCCGAATTTCGCCGCCAAAACCTGCAGATCATCCGTGTTTGGGAAAGTGAGGAATCCCGCTGGCAAACCGTCACTGTCGAAACCTATGAAGGCATTTCCATGAGGGTCGAACGGGTGCTTTGCTAGGTATTCCTCACGCGCTTGTGCAATATCGTCGGTATGGCTCTCATGCGTACTCATGATGCCTCCTTCCTTCTGCTTCTTCTTGGTATGTGAGGTGAGACAGGTTGTCCTTGCCTATTCGGATAGGGGGCACCCTTGCACGGGGCGAACACGTTTCCCCGCTGCCTCACCAGCGCTTGTGGCCGGACTCGAACCGACGCGCCTAGGCTCTTGCCTCTGAGCTACACAAGCTGGCTTTCTACGAACGGTTCTGGCCCCTGCCCTCACACTCCTGAAGGTGCTTTGCCATTCGCCGGTCCAACTCGTCGCGGTACTCCCGGTAGACCGCCAAGTAGTGGTCGATCATCTGCTTGTTGTCCGGCTCGTCGACCATCACGTCGCAGGCACACATTGCGGTCTCCTTCATCACGACATGCAGTTCCTCGAGAGAGGTGTTTTCAAGACTCATGGCTATTTCCTTTCGCTTTTCGACGGTTGTGGGTTGCGGTTCCGCTACCCTCGACGGAGATTTCATGGGCACGGAGACCCAAGCCTTCAAGGGCTTCGATCAATTCGTCTTTGGTGAAGAAATTCCGTTTCGGAAGCGTGAGTGGCTTCTTTTTTATCCAAGCCATTAGCCGTTCACCCTTTCCTTGCCTTCAGAAGAGACTCACTGGTAGGGGGTTCATTCGCAGCTCTCGGGCGGTTTCTGGAAGCTAACCCCACACCCCTTCTGCGTCGGACACGCTTTCTGATATGAGAGAGAAAACCTTCACGCTTAACATCAACGGTTACAAATACGAGATGGGTTACTGGGCCTACCCCTGGATCTCTACTGCTGTCGGTGACCTCCGCGAGGGCGGTGTAGCGTTGAACCTTCGCGCCGATGACTCGATCGACCTGTGGATCCGCGCAGATGACGATGTGAGGTTCGAGTTCGACGACCCGCGAGACCCCGAGATTCCGCAGTACCTGACGGAATACCAACGTCACCAACTTATGGACATCTTCGACGGGGACACCAACTACGGTTACCGTGTCCTTGACCTTGGCGATGGTTGCGGTGACCCGATCTTCTTCGAATGGGACGACCCCAAATTCAACAAGCGGGGCACCACGCCACCTGAGTCGAAATAACTGCTGCATCGGTTCTTCCTTTCGCTTTTTCGACTGATGGATGCTTTTTAGATCCCGCACCTTCACAGTTCGTGGTTTACGGTCGTACATATGGATTGGAACTTGATTGTCGGTCTGGCCAGTCTCGGCTTCGCGCCGATAACGGTGTGGCTGGCAACGAAACAGCTTCAGCAAGAGCAGCGACTCAACTCCGCTTATTCGATTCAGATCGAGCGCGTTCATGGCCCTTTTCCTGAGCTGAAGATCGCCCATAAGGGCATCACTCCTCTTCACCAATTTGAGGTGTGGGCAACTGTTGGCGGGCAGTGGAATCGTCTTCATTCGACCCCTCGTTTTGAGCCCGGTGACTTGCTGGTAACAAGGATGAACCTGTCTGAGTTGGAGGAAGTGATGGTCGCATGGTTTGATGCAGTACCGTGCTGGCCGGGGCTTCGCGCGGAGGCTCTTCGGGTTCGATACCGCTCTGGCGCTCCCAATCCTGTCGAGATATGGCGTTACGGGTTATTAGCGCGCTTCCGCCTCTATTTTCGTAAGCATCTTTCTGAATCAGCACAGTTTCGACAAAGTAATCGTCCGACCCGGGTTCCCCTTGGCCGGTGGGCACGTCATAAGCGCCTGTTCTCGCGGGAAGGAGATCGACCAGGGTGGCCGACAACCTACACAGAAACCTAAGAATCCAGCTACCAATGATGTAGCACCACAAAACCAGTTCGATGGTCACCAACGCCTGGACCCATGGATCCAAATCCAAGCTATCTATGAACTCAAGCACCGTTGTTTCCTTTCGCTTTTCGACGATCCCGGCGCGCTATGATGCAAGCTTCTCTGCTCGCTGAATGATGGACGTTGCGGAAACATTCAGCGCTTGTGTCACTTTGAATACTTCGTCCACACCAAAGGGCCGACTCCCGTTAATGCTTCGACGTAGCGTCGAGATGGGCATGCCGATACATTCAGCAAGTGCATTAACTGATATTTTTTGGCGAGCCATCTCCGCTCTTATCTCCTCTGCAACCGTGGCAGAGCTGCTCTTTAGTTCGATTGGCATATTTCATACGCTAGTTCATTTGGCATATTGTGTCAAGTTCATTTGAACTATTCCGCCTGACCTGGCATAATCTGAAGCATGAGCCCAGAAAAGAAAGCCACGATCGAAGCCTTCGGGAAAGCTGTTGCAGCGCACTTGATGGCTATAAGGGAAGAAAGTGGCGTAACCCAGATGCAACTCGCAAAAGCAACCGGCATCTCACAATCTCAGCTTTCGAAACAACTTCGCGGACTCCGAGCGATCAACATCGACGAGCTTTCTGCCATTTGCGCCGGGCTCGGCATCTCTATGGTTTCAGTCATTGCATCAGCTGAAAATGATGTACGCCCTGCAGATGATCTCAAATCCCGGCGCGAGCGCGCTCTCCGTTTGGCCAAGGAGGGTAAGGCTGCTGCACAGAAGCGGACCCCCAGGCTTGAGGAACCGGAGTCGCCCTAGATGGTTGACGTTGATGACATTGCCCGGTCGATGGGTGTCACGGTGATTGAGACGCCTGAGTTGAGCGAAGACGTCAACGCCGTCTACATCGACGCGGAGTTCATGATCCTTGTTAGGCCGGGACTCGACCCGTGGACTAGGCGATGGTGCTTGGCCCATGAGCTCGCGCATGCGTGGTTCAGGGACGAGCGGAGCGAGCCGAGGATCGAGAGGAGAGCCAACCAATGGGCCGCACAGCTTTTGATTAGCCCGGCAGAGTATCGCGCGGCTGAAGCACTCGTCGGATCGTCGGTTGGGGCGCTCGCTTACGAGTTGGAGGTCACACCCGAGACGATCGAAGTGTGGCGGGAATGCTTTAAGGCGCGACGGTTTGACCGGCAGGCTACGACTCTAGCCATGTAACAGTTCGAGTGATATTATTACTACCGTGTGAAAATATCACACGGAATGTTACATAAAGGAGTAACGATGCCCCATCCCCGCCGAGACAACGCCTTATTAGTGCGCCGCATCCATAAGCAGCTAACAAAGCAGTACGACGAGCTACGCGAAGCAGTTGGTGTCGCGCTGGACTATCGCCGAAATCTGCCCTACGTCGATTACCTCGATGAGTACCCAGGGTTGGACCGTGAAGCCATGCTCGTGGCACTGCATCGGCAGTTCCGCGAGAGCGGACTCGGAGGCCTTAAGCTCTGCGAAGCATCAGGGTTTCCCACCCGTCTATGGTTCGAAAACGACGACGCCTTCCTGGTGGTGCGCCGCAAGAAAGGATTCCGCAACTCCCCCATAGAGACCCCGGACCAACCTTTAATCGAGAACAAACGCCGTATCGTATTGTTCTGGGAGTTCCCGAAGCCGGAGACAGACTCGATTACCAAGTTTTCGATACAACTCTTCGACGGTGAAGGCACCCTTGAAGAGGCAAGGAAACTATCGCAAGAATTCCAGCTACTTACTCCTAACGAGAAGATCACCGAAGACAAGTTTTACCCAACACGCGCCGACGAACAAGGGTTCAACTTCGGCACTTAGAAAGCACCAGCTACATGTCCACTGCAAGCACAAACCTCAGACACATCAGAATTCTGCTTGGCTACACGCAAGGAGCCTTCGCCGCAGAGCTCGGGGTTTCACAATCAACACTTAGCAGCGTCGAACGCCAACGACGCAACCTGTCACCACGGCTCCTGACCACCGCGCAGTTCGTCACCAAGGTTCCCCGCGAATTCTTCGAAGAACCCATCGACTACTACGACTCACCGGACCTCCTGTTCCGAACAGCACGACTAGGGCAACCAGAATCGGAGAAAATCGCCACCGCGTTCTCTATTACCGAGCACTACCTCAAACGCCGCTTCCCCAACCAAACCAGCAGCCTGCCAAAACTCGACCTGCCTGACCAACCACTAGACCAGCTCGTCATCGAGGAAGCCGCCGCCCGCACCCGCGAGCACCTGCAACTCGCACCCGATACCGCCATCGGCAACCTGACAGCAGCACTCCACCAATGCGGTGTGATCGTCACATCACTTCCCGACTACGTTGTCGACGGCACGAACTTCGACGGCGTTTCCACCCCCACAGCAGCACCTCTTCGCGTCATTGCCCTCAACCGGCAACGTAGCGGTGACCGCTACAGGTTCAGCCTTGCCCACGAACTCGGCCACCTCATCCTGCACACCGCAACAACCCGGCGCGACCTCCCTGTAATTGAGATTGAAGCCAGCCAATTTGCGGGGGCGTTGTTGATGCCCCGGCAGCTTGTCGCTGACAACGTCACGCCAGAGGCGACACTGGCAGAGTATGCACACCTGAAATCGCAGTGGGGCTGTTCTATTCAAGCGATTGTGCGGCGAGCCCATGAACTCGATCTGATTGACTACAAGCGTTACCGGAGCCTGCGCATGCAAATCTCCGGGCGCGGCTGGCAAGTTCACGAGCCTGTCGACGTGCTATTGGAAAACACCTTCGTCGAGCCTGTTGAACTCACCGAGTTGACTCGCCTTAGCGTTGAGGCTGCGTCCGTGGAGTCACAGATTGCGAGTGTGACGCAATTGCCAACCACACACCGCAAATAAGGAGATACCGTTGACGCCTGATTACATTGCACTTGGGCCTAGGCAGTTTAGGTTGCGTCACAGCTACCATACCCACTCTTGATGCTCTTTCTCGTTTCGTTTATCCTGACTTTGGACGCACGATAGTGCTCCACTTCCGAAGCCCATGCATACGCATGGGCTTTCGTGTTTAAAAGTTAGAGACATGCATATAGGGGCTACTTTGACGAGTTCGGACACAACGGGGCCTACATTTCACACAACGACCGCTGCTAGAACTGCCCTCATAGCCATAACTGTTACGCTTGCGATGCCCGGCGCGTTTTCTTCTCTTGTCGTTTCTCGTCGAGGTCTGCGACACCATTTGGGAGCCCGTTTAGACGGGTGTTGACGGCATCGAGGACCTCCCGTTTTCTGGTTTCGGTGGCGCGCATGTAGATCTCAGTGATGGTTTTCAGGTCGCGTTGGCCAAGGATCTCTCCGATAGCGGGGATGGGCATGCCTGCTTCGACAAGGGTGGTGATAAGCCAGACGCGGCCGTAGTGGGGGGTGATTTTCACAGCTTCGTAGCCTGCGCGTTTCTTGGCGCGATTCATGATGGAGCGGAAGGACGTGTCCATGATGATTTTTCCCGTGGGGCCGGTGAAGAGGAAAGACTCTTGGGCGGGGCCGGTGAAGTGGGTGAGGTGGTATTCAACGTCGTCGTTGTAATGGGCGAAAATTGGGACGTCGCGGTTGCCGGCCTCGGTCTTCGCGCGGTGCTGGTAAACCATGCCTACTTTCGGTTCGCGGAAGACGTTGGCGTGGATTCGGAAGAACCACGTGTCGCCCTGTTTGATGAAGTCTTTCCGGCGTGCGGCGAGCGCCTCACCTATCCGGACTCCGTGGGCCAGGGTGAGTATCGCGATGAGCTTGTGTTCGCCCGTCACTCTGGGGACTGTGTGGTCAAGCTGGTTGATGATTCCAGTGATCACTTCGTCTGCGGGAAGTTCTTTACGGGCAGGCTTCGGTTTCTTCGTTGAGGACGGGAGCCTGGCAGGGTTGGTATCAATCATGTCGCGTTCTACTGCGGCTTCGAGGGCAGCGTGGAGACGCTGAAAGGCATTGCGGTTGTAGGGGGCGGAGTCGAACTGAAGATTGATCGCATCCCACCAGTCGGCAATATCACGACGGGTAAGAGATGCCAGTGTGATCCCCCGCAAACGTGCGGCACGTCCCCCCACCTTCAGGACACGGCGGTTTAACGTCCGACGGTAATCCGCGAGTGTGGACTCCTTGAGAGGGTTCGTGCCACGCGTGCGGAGGTCCAGCCACTGATTTAGCCACTGGCCGACCGTTCTCATCTTGTCCTCCACTGCGAGAGTTCGCTCGTTCGGTGGGACCCAGTCACCCCGGTCGATTAGTCTGCGCTCCATAGCAAGCCACGCGTAGGCATCGGTGGCGTCGGCGAAGCTGTGGCCGGCGGTGTGGCGTCGCCCGTCTGGGCCCGTGTAGCGGGCGCGGACCCGGCCTGAGGGGAGCTTTGCCACACTCCCGAACGTGTTCTGTTTCTTCGTGGCCACGGGAACCTCTCTTGTTAGCGAGGAGGAGGAATTTCTAGGCCTCATTGTAGGCCACGCGTGGCCAATTCGTGGCCAATTCGTGGCCAATCAGGCGACTTTAGGCGACCCCTGGCGACCCTTAAAAGCGGTTCGAAATTCACTAAACCCGCTGGTAAACGAAAGAAAACCCCAGGCCGTTACCGGTCTGGGGTTTCCCTACTCGTGGAGCTGCCGGGAATCGAACCCGGGTCCTTCGTCATTTAGCCAGGGCTTCTCCGTGCGCAGTTCGCACTGGCATCTCTACTCGGCTCTCCGGCTCGGGCAAACACGTCCGGATGATGAGCCCAGTCGACGGTAAAATGTCGGTTCCTCCCCCGCCGACGCGGGAGAAACCCAAGCCTCTTAGTCGATGCCGGTAACCAGGTCAGAGGCAAACCTGAGCCGACAGACTAGGCAGTCGCTTTATGCAGCGAGTGCGTAGTCGCGCTGAGTATTCTCGGCGCTTAATAAGTTGCTACGACGCTCACGGTGGTCGTTGCCTGCACCGGCACGCTTCCCCTGGCTTAACAAACGAAGTCGAAACCAAAAGTCAGCCCCGTTTTAACTTGCAGCGGGATTGTGCATCTTCTGCAAGAAGTTCAACGATACCCGTTGACGGTTTATTCCTCAAGCCACTTCTTCAGCACCACCGCGTGGTTGATGTCGCGATCTTTCGCGGCAAACACGAGGGTGACATCACCATCGGAAACGAGTTTTTGAAGCTTGTCGACGTCCTCCTCCTCCGAAGCGTTCAATTCCTTGCGGTAGCGGGTGGAAAACTCCTCAAACTTTTCCTCGTCGTGGTTGAACCACTTCCGCAGCTCCGGGCTTGGGGCAACGTTTTTCAGCCAATAATCCAACCGGACGGAGTCCTTTTTCACCCCGCGCGGCCACAGGCGATCCACGAGCACGGTGGTGCCACGGGCTAGTTCTGGGTCTTTACGTAGGTCATGAATTTTGACGCAGGTGATCATCTGCTATGCCTTGATTCCCTTCACTCGACGGCCGAGTTCACGAACAACTTCGCGCTCTTCCGTACGCCGCTTGATGTCTTCACGCTTGTCGTAGTCCTGCTTGCCCTCTGCCAGGGCGAGTTCGGCCTTGAGCAGGCCGTCTTTGAAGTACAGCTTCAATGGCACGAGCGTCTTGTTGCCGTCGCGAACCTTGCCGGCAAGGGAGTCGATTTCCTTCCGGTGCAGCAACAACTTGCGGTGCCGCATGGGGCGATGGTTTGTCCATGTGCCCAGGCTGTATTCGGGAATGTTGAGGTTACGGAGCCACACTTCGCCGTGCTCAATGATGGCGAAGGCATCCGCGAGGTTAACGTGCCCCTCGCGGATCGCCTTGATCTCAGTGCCCACAAGCGAAATTCCACACTCGTAGGTCTCCAGGATGTTGTAATCGTGGCGGGCACGACGGTTGGTGGCGACGACGTTACCGCCAGCGTTCTTTTTCTTCTTCTTGCCCATAGTGGTTACCCATCTTACGCGTCGCTCAATGCCACTAGCCGTAGCCGTGTGCTGCTAACTGTTACTTCCTTACGTACAGCCGGAGTGCGACGTAGGCAGTCACGCCGGACGCAATGAGTCCGAGGAGGGTGACCAGTGGCCAGACGGTCCACAGGTCGGATGCGGTGATGGGCGCGATAAGGCGCGAATCGTACAGCGGCTGCAGTGCCGGGTCGACAACAAAGTTCTTCCCCAGGAACAGGCCACCGATGGCAACCACTGCGCCGATCAGCGTGGATAGGACAGCCTCGAGGACGAATGGTGCCTGCGTGTACCAGCGAGATGCACCCACCATGCGCATGATGGAGACCTCCTCACGGCGGTGGAAGGCGGCGATCTGCACCATGTTGCCGATGAGGAACAGTGCAGCAAGTGCTTGGACAGCAGCCACAACGAAGGTTGCGTTGCGCACCGCATCCAGGTTCTTCGTTGCTGCCTGCAGGTCATCTGCCTGGTCGACGACATCGGTGACCTGTTTCATATCGCGCACCGCATCGAGCGGCGCGGGGTTCAGCGGATCCGTCAGCCGCACATAGATCGTGGCCGGCAGCGCGTCAGGGGATGTCTCCTCCACCAGCACCGGGTCCGTCTTCTCAAACATCTCCTTGAAGCGCTCGAAGCTCTGGGCACGGTTGCGGAACGTCACCGAATCCACGCCGTCCTTGCTGTCCAGGGCGGAAAGTACCTCACGGCAGGCCGGGGTGGAACAGTTCTCATCGTTGGCAGATATCTCCTCGTCGAGAAGCACCATCACCTCAACGCGCTCCAGGTAAATGTCTTTCGTGTCACTGGTCACGTTGGTCACCAGGAAACCAGTGGCCAGAAGCGCCAGCGAGATGGCGGTGGTAATGATGAGGGCGAGGGTCATAGTGATGTTACGACCCAGGCCCTTGAGGCCCTCTTTAAGTACGTATCCCATTCCTATCGCCCCTGTCCGTACACGCCATGTGCATCGTCTCTGACCAAAACGCCGTTGTGCAGCTCGATGACGCGCCGCCGCATTGAATCCACAGCCTGCGCGTTGTGCGTACTCATGACCACTGTCGTACCCAGCTGGTTAATCCGATTCAACACCACCATGATGTCGTTGGCGGTGTCAGGATCGAGGTTGCCGGTCGGCTCGTCGGCGAGGAGGACAAGCGGACGATTCACAAAGGCACGGGCCACGGCCACGCGCTGCTGCTCGCCACCGGACAATTCTTGCGGGTAACGGTTGTCCTTGCCGGCAAGTCCCACGAGTTCCAGAGTCTCCTCCACCTTGTCTGGGATCGTAGATTTGCGCTTACCAATCACTTCGAGGGCGAACGCCACGTTCTCGAAAACGGTCTTGCCGGGTAGCAGACGGAAATCCTGGAACACGTAGCCCAGATGCTGGCGCAGCTGGTTAACGGCCTTTCCGCGCAGTGTATTGACGTGGTAGTCCCCCACATACACGTCACCTGAGGTGGGGTCTACTTCTTTCAGCATGAGCTCTAAGAAGGTCGACTTGCCCGATCCCGATGGGCCGATGAGGAAGACAAATTCCCCCTTGCCAATCTCCACGCTTACATTGTCCAGCGCAGGCCGAGTCGACGTCTTGTACGTTTTAGTAACAGCGTCAAATGTGATCACAGAAGTCACTCTAGTCCATGTTCGTCACGTCTTCCCCACCTATAGCTGTGGATTTGGTGGGAATCCCCGAACCGAGAGCTGCGCAACCGCCAACCGCAAGAGACGGAGCGTCGAAAAGCGTACTAGAAACAGGCGAGCTTGCAGCGCGGGCCATCGATGACCGTGATCGGCGTACCAAAGAGCTCGGACAACGTCGAATCCACCATGACCTCGTCCACACTACCCTGTGCAAAAACCTGGCCGTTCTTCACCGCGCAGATGCAATCGGCGTACTGGGCAGCAAAGTTGAGATCATGGAGAACGACGACGATCGTGCGGCCGAATTCATCAGCGGCGCGCCGCAGCATCCGCATCATCTGCACCGAATGGGCGATGTCCAAATTGTTCAGGGGCTCATCCAAGAGGACATACTCGGTTTCCTGGGTGAGAACCATCGCCACGTAGGCGCGCTGCCGCTGCCCACCAGAGAGCTCATCGAGGTAGCGATCCTCCAACTCCTCCAGCTCGAAGAAACGAATGTACCGGTCAATGATCTCTTCATCGGCCACGGTTGTGCGCCCCTTGTTATAGGGGAAGCGACCAAAGGCCACAAGCTGACGGACGGTGAGACGCGTGATGAAATGGTTTTCCTGCCGGAGAATGCTCAGAACCGTGGCCAAATCCGCAGACTTCGCGGAGGACACGTCCATGCCACCGACGGTGATCGTACCCTCATCCATTTTGAGAAGGCGACCGATCATGGTCAACAACGTGGACTTCCCCGCCCCATTCGGACCAACCAGTGCAGTCACGCCGTGGGCGGGAATATCGAGGGTAACGGGGCCGACCGAGGTGTCGGAGCCGTAGATCTTGTGTACATTTTCGAGGGTGATCATAGGCGTCCTTTCTTCATAATGACCCACAGGAATGCGAGCCCACCGACGAGCTCAATAACAACCGACACCACGCCCTGCGCATGGAAAACGTGATTCATAAAGAAGTACGCGCCAGTGAGGATCGCGTAACACATGAATACCGACAGCGGCAGAAGACGCCGGTGATCGTAGGTGTCGCAGGACTGGTAGGTGAGCGTAGCGACGAGGAACCCAAGGAACGTCATCGGCCCCACAAGGGACGTGGACACGGCCATAAGCACGGAAACGAGAGCTAGGACGGCGATTACCACTCGCTTGTGATTCACGCCGAGGTTAATGGCAATGTCCTCCCCCAGGCTGATGAGGTTCAGCTTCCCAGACAGGGCGAATAGGCCCGCAGCCGCCAGCACGACGAGGGGGATTGCGACAGGGAAGAGCGCCGCGTCGGCGTTATTGACGGAACCGAAAAGACGCGCCGCGAGGACATCGAACTCCGATGGATACAACATCCGCTGCATAAAGGTGGCCACAGAGCCCAGTCCTCCGCCGATGACGATGCCAACGAGCAGCATCAGGTGAAGGTTTTTCACCCCGCCGATAAACAGCCAGCCGTACAGCGCGAGCGAAAGCCCCACCATGAGCGCAACTTGGAGAAGGAATAGTCCAATCCCCTCAAAGTGCACGAGGGCCGCCGAGCCCAGGAAGAACACCGTCGCCGTCGCGATGAGCCGGTACAAAGACTCAAAACCCATGATCGACGGCGTGAGGATCCGGTTGGATGTGACCGTGTGGAAGCAGACCGTGGCGAGCGACTGGCACACGGCGACAATCGCCATCGCGACAAGAGACACCGCGCGGCGCTTCGCAATCAGCCAAAAACCTGGCGTCCCAAGTTCCATCGGATTCTTATACATGAGAAGACCCGAGGTAAACAACACGCAGCACGCAAGGACGACCACGAATGTAACGGCGTACACGCGCCTGCCGTGGGCTGTTCCGAACGGTCCCCGTCTCCTGTTTTTCCTTGTCGACGCTCCTTCGGTTGCGGTCGTCGACGCATCAACTGGTTTTGTCTTCACAATCTGAGTCATCTCTTCCTACCCTGCCTTCTTCGTCGTCCGTACAAGCAGTGCGATGAACACAGCAGCGCCGACGACACCGAGCACCACCGACACGGGAATCTCGAACGGCATGATGATCGTTCGACCGATGAGGTCACACGCAGTGACGGTGCCGATGCCGAGAAGTGCCACCCACGGCAGGTTCTTGCGCAAGTTGTCGCCCAACATGAGAGAAACAATGTTAGGCACGATCAGCCCGATGAATGGAAGGTTACCCACAACGACGGTAACCACCCCGGTGGCAACCGCGATCAGGAGCGTGCCTGTGAGCATCACGTGCTTGTAGTTAATCCCCAGGTTGGTGGCGACGTCCTCACCCAATCCGGCAGCCGTCAGCCGATCCGCAATGAACCACACAACGACAAGGACAATGGTGACGATCCACAAGACCTCGTATTGCCCCTTAATCACCGAGGTAAACGAGCCTGCGAACCAAACACCTAGGGCCTGGAGCATATCGAATTGCAGGGCAACAAACGTCGACAAGGCTCCAACAACCGCCCCGAGCATGATCCCCACGATGGGAACCACAAGAGAGCTGCGCAGCGACACCCGACGCAGGAAGAGAAAGAAGATTGTCGTGCCGATCGTCGCGGCCACAACCGCGGCGATCATGCGGACGATGATCGGCGCCGTCGGCCAGACAATCATGATCCCAATGAGACCGAGGCCCGCCCACTCCGTCGTGCCCGTCGTTGTCGGCTCAACGAAGCGGTTCTGTGTGATGAGCTGCATCACGAGACCGCTCATGGCCATAACTGCCCCCGCCAAAATAAGAGCCACGGTGCGCGGGACGCGCGTGGTGAAGAACATCTCCACACCGTCTTCGCCTGTAAGGTCGTAGACCCCCGTAAACAGCGAAGCAACGAGAAGCGCCACAACCACAACAACCGCCACCACGAGTTTCCAGGTCCTTTCCATTCTCGGTCTCCTGGTAGCTAGCGGTGTGCTCATCGAGTTGGCCTCCTCGTTACTTTGGTGAAGCCCCTTCCGCAGGCGCGAAAGGGTCAATTCTCAAATCGCGTAATTTACAACTTGCTGGCGAGCTCGTTCAGGAATTCGATGTAGGTCTGGATGGACTCGTTGGTGTACGTGTCAGCAGGCATGTACACGACGTGGCCGTTCTTGACAGCATCGACGTTCTTGAGAGCATCGTTATTTTCCAGGACCTCCTTGGCAGGAGTTGCGTTGTCATCGATTGCGGCGTCGCGGTCGAGCACGAGGATCCACTGCGGGTTGGCCGCGACGATCGCCTCGACGGAGATCTCGTCACCCTTGTGGTTATCGGAGGAGTTCTCCACCTGCAGAGCAGGCGTGAGCCCCAGAATCGGGTACAGCGGGCCGATCGCGCGTCCCTTCTCCGGCGCGATGAAACCAATCTTGCCACCGGAAACGTTGACGGCGAGAACCTTCTCCTCCGGCTTGTACGCCGCCTTCACCTTCTCGACGGCATCATCAAGCTGCGTGTTGAGGGCTTCTGCCTCCTTGCTCTTATCAAAGATTTTGCCCAGCTCCGTCGTCTGGCGCTTCAGCTCGGAATCAAGCGGCTGCCCTTCGCGCACGTTGAGGTCAACGAAGGCGGCATCGCCGGCCAGCTCCTTCAGATCATCGGCGTACTTGCTGAAGCGCTGCCCCTGAATAATAAGGTCCGGGTTGGCTGCCACGATGGCCTCGAGGTTCGGCTCTCGGTGGTTTCCGATGTCCACGATCGACTCATCATCCTTGTAAGAGATGGTGTGCGGCATGAGCTCCCGCGGCGCGGCCTTGAGCTTTACACCCCAATCGGACAGCGTCTCAAAGGTGCGGTTATCGAGGCTAACCACCGACTCCGGGTTGACCGGGACCTCCACGGGCCCGTTATCCGTGTCGACTGTGACGGTAGCAGCCTCAGCCGCCTGCGTCGTTGTCTCAGACGTGGTCGTGTTAGAGCAACCGGAAAGAACCAGACCAGTTGCCAGGAAGCCAGCGATCAGCCCGGCAATTTTCTTGTGAGCCATGAAGTCACCTTTCTACGCCGCGTGCCGCGGCAACGTGTGGTTTCCGTCCCGCCGAAAATCCACGTTTTCATCTTTTCGACCGACGGGGCATGGCGCAGCATTCACGCCCTCGAACGCGTCTTTTACGCAACATTTCCATTGCGTAATTAAGAACACCATAGCGATTTAACAAAAAGTAAGTCAACCCTAACATAGGGCGAGCTAACTCAAAACCAGCGTCTATCCCCACTCACAGGCATTTCACAGTGCGATCGCAAAATTCTGGTAACATTTTTGCAGATCAATATTCTCGTTGAAAGGACCCCATCGTGAGCCACTACCGCTTCACCGCCGCGCTTACCGCATCCATGCTCGCCACTGGCCTGGTCACGGCCTCCCCTGCACTTGCCGATCCAGACCCCACCACCGGTGTCGAACTTAACGTCCCCACCTCCCAATTCACGGCCACCCGCGTCACTGTCGACCTCTCCGACTCCCGCAACGAGGGCATCCCCGCGCTGAAGGAATACCGCGCCCGCGCCTGGGATATCAACCTCCCCTTCGATGGCTCATCGATCCGCCAGCAGGCTGCCAAGCACGGCCTGCGCACAAAGGAAGCCTACGTCAATGCCGTGCAGTCCGACGGTGGCCTCACACGTATTGCCGTCCAGCGCGCCGCCGAGAACTCCTACACCGGCAAGATTAAGCACGAGCGTCCCACAAGTTCTGAATGCCAAATTGGTGCCCCCGCCGCCTGCGCCTCCATCTGGTCCGCAAAATACAAGGGACAGCAAGGATGGTCTGAAAACCTTGCCAAGCACCCCAACAACGTCGGAATCAGATCCATGATCATTGACCAGTGGGGCAAGAGCGAGGAAGCCGGCCTCATCGCCGCGAACGGCGCCTACAGCGGCGGCGGACACCTGCACACCCTCATCAATCCTGCACACCGCTACTACGGTTTCGGCTACGTCAAGGGAACAGACGGGTGGTACACCGGAGCAAGCACGTCTTCTTCCTCCCCCATCGAGACGGACAACCTCCCCAGCGGCACGAAGACAATCAACCTCTATCGCGCCGCCACAGACAAGGAAAAGTCAACCGGCATCATCACCGACATCCCGACTAAGCCGAAGCCGCAGGACCCCAAGCCTCAGGATCCCAAGCCGACTGAGCCGAAGCCGCAGGATCCCAAGCCGGGCCAGCAGGGAACTGCGACCAGCGTGGACATCAACAACATCAGCTCGAACTCGGATGTCCTGTCCTCGGAGACTGCTACCGATGGGGAGAAAGCCATCGCGGGAATCTTCCTCGCCCTCGGTATCCTCGGGATTATTAGCGCGGTCGTCAGCGCTGCGCAGCAGGCCGGAATCCTCAACTTCTAGCCGCTCACCGCTTTTGCCGGCAGGTTCACGCCTGCCGGCTTTCTTCTGCCTAGTGGGGAAAAGTGACGGCGACGATATGGTCGTCGTGGTGGTGGGAACCGGTGCCATGGGTGACGTGGCGGGAGCGGGTTTCATTGATGAGCACACGCGCGTCGGAAAGCTCCGCAACCATCGCGGGGGTAAGACAATCAAAGCTTCCATGATGATGGACGAACAAGAGAACACCACCGGGGGCAAGGAGACGCCGCAGCTGGTCGCACGCCTCCTGCGTAGGCGGGAGCACAGGATACATGGCGGTGACGAGATCGTACGTGGGACTGTCCGGAAAATCTTCGATCCCACACACTCGCCACTCAACAGCGCCATCCGCATCGGCTGAGCGAGCGCGGGAAACTGCCACCGCCGAGGGGTCAAAGGCAGTCACCTGCCACCCCGCGTCGGATAGCCACAACGCATCGGCCCCCTCACCGCAGCCCACGTCCGCAGCCTTACCCGGCGAGAGCGCCAGCGCCTGGACGGCGTAGATGAGCGACTCGTTGGGGTTGCCGCTCCACATGCGGTCAACCTGACGGTAGCGCTCGTCCCACTCTTCCGCTGTTGACACCATCGCGTTATTTGTCGCTTTCAGCCATCCGCCAACGAATTCCCGCCTCAAGGAACCCGTCGATGTCGCCGTCGAGTACCTTCGACGGGTCGCCCACTTCGTAGTTGGTCCGCAAATCCTTCACCATCTGGTACGGGTGCAGCACGTAGGAGCGCATCTGATTGCCCCAGCTCGCCTCCCCACCGGCGCCGAGCGCGTCCATCTCCGCCTGCTCCTCCTGGCGCTTGCGCTCCAACAGGCGGGACTGGAGAACAGCCATCGCCGACGCGCGGTTCTGGATCTGCGACTTCTCGTTCTGACACGTCACCACGATGCCCGTCGGAATGTGCGTGATACGGACCGCTGAATCCGTCGTGTTCACCGACTGGCCGCCAGGTCCGGAGGAACGGTACACGTCCACGCGGACATCGGAATCGGGAATGTCGATGTGGTCCGTTTTCTCCACCACGGGAAGGACCTCGACCTCCGCAAAGGACGTTTGCCGGCGCGCTTGGTTGTCGAACGGGCTGATGCGCACGAGGCGGTGGGTGCCCTGCTCCACCGAGAGCGTTCCGTACATGTAGGGATCAGAAACCTGGAAGGTAGCGGACTTGATGCCCGCTTCCTCGGCGTAGGAGGTGTCAAAGACCTGCACCTTGTGGCCTTCCTTTTCCGCCCACCGGATGTACATGCGCATGAGCATTTCCGCCCAGTCCGCAGCATCCACACCGCCGGCCCCGGAACGGATGGTGACCACGGCATCGCGCTCGTCGTATTCGCCGGAGAGCATCGTCTGCACCTCCATCGATTCGATGGCCTGGCGAAGGTCGGCGCGCTCGTCGTCGGCAAGCTCTGTCCCCTCGCCCTCTTCCTCGGCGAGCTCGTACATGACGGGAAGGTCATCGACGCGCTGGCGCAGCGCACGCACTTTCTTCAGCGTCGACTGCGTGTGGCTCAGGTCCGAGGTAACCTTCTGTGCGTTCGTCGGATCGTCCCACAGCGTAGGGTCGGCAGCGGTGAGCTCGAGCTCGCGCGCGCGCTCAGCCAGAGCATCAAGGTCAAGCACCTTTTCAATGGTGGTTAACGTGTCGGACAGGGACTCAATATCAGAAGCTACATCGGGTTGCACAATGGATAAGCCTACCTATCTAGGGCACAATAGGGTGGTATGAGCACCTCTAATGAGAAGATCACCAAGAAAATGTTGCAGAGCATCGCCAAGACGTTCTGCGTAGCCCACCAGCATGACGACGACGCGCGGATCGCACAGTCGCTTGTCTATAACGCCGGACGCCTCGCCTGGAGGATGCGAGAAAACGGGGTGTCTACCCGCCAGAAAACGTCGGTGTCCGATGTTGTTACCGAGGCCGACGAAGCGGCGGAGTTCTTCGTCTCCCACGTGCTTAGAACCCTTCGCCCCGACGACGGCATCCTGGGAGAAGAGGGTGCCTCCCAGGCGTCGAAAAGCGGAAAGACGTGGGTAATCGACCCGGTGGACGGAACCTACAACTTCGCCTCCGGCTCCGACTACTGGTGCTCCGCCCTCGCGCTCGTCACCGGCGACCCATCTGCGCCCGAGACCGTGCACCTCGGCGCCGTTCACCGCCCCGCAATGGGCTACACGTGGTTCGGTGGCCCGGAAATTCCCACGACAAGAGACGGCCAGGAAGTCGCAGACATTGAGGATGCCGATGCCGCACATGTTTGCCTCGGCACGTACATCCACCCCACATGGATTAATGACGACACGCTCCTCGGCTGCTGGCGGCGCGTTGCCAGTACGTTCGCTACCGTCCGCATGCTCGGCGCCGGCTCCGTCGACCTAGCCAGCGTGGCCGACGGCACGCTCGGCTGCTGGATGCAACACTCCGTCAAAGACTGGGACTGGCTGCCCGGCAAAGCCCTGGTAGAGGCCGCAGGTGGTGTGACCGCAGAGGTTCCCGCCGGGGGCGTTGTGTGGAAGATCGCCGGCCCGAAAACCGCAGTCGCACAGATGACGGAGGCACTGACATGCTAAAACAAGACCTCGCCCTGGCCATCTCCCTCGCGGAGGCCGCCGATGCCATCACCCTCGACCGCTTCCAAGCCCAGGACCTCAACGTCGCCACCAAGCCCGACCTCACCCCCGTCTCCGACGCGGACCTCGCCGTGGAGAAAACACTGCGCGGCATCATCGAGCGAGAGCGCCCAGACGACGACATCCTCGGCGAAGAATACGGCGGCACGCCCGCCACCACCGGCCGCCAGTGGGTCATCGACCCCATCGACGGCACGAAGAGCTTCGTCCGCGGAGTGCCGATCTGGGCCACCCTTATTGCCCTCTGCGACGGCCACACCCCCGTCCTCGGCGTGGTCTCCGCCCCTGCACTCTCCCGCCGGTGGTGGGCGACGGACGGTGGTGGCGCATTCCTCAACGGATCGCCCCTCCACGTGTCCAAGGTCTCCACACTTGCCGACGCCTCCCTCGGCTTTTCCTCCCTCTCTGGATGGGCGGACCGCGGGCTCAGAGAAAAATTTGTCGACCTCACCGACGCCGTCTGGCGAATCCGCGGCTACGGCGACTTCTGGTCCTACTGCCTTGTCGCCGAGGGTGCCATCGACATCGCCACCGAACCTGAGGTAAACCTCTGGGACCTCGCGGCCCTCGACATCCTCGTCCGCGAAGCAGGCGGCACGTTTACCTCCCTCGACGGGGAGCCCGGTCCCTACGGCGGCAGCGCTGTTGCCACCAATGGGCTGCTACACGCCGACGTGCTACGCGCACTGCGTTAACACCCAAAAAGGCCGTGGCCCCTTCTATGGAACCACGGCCTTTTTCTGTTTTACGGCAAGCGGAGCCCGTAGCCGGGGTAATCCTCATGTTCGTTGAGATCAGCAAGGACCTGCTCGCTGGTTGTCACGATCGACGGGGAGTGAAGGAAACCCTGCAGTGGTGTACGACACGACGTGTCAATGCCAGGTGCAATATCCATGCCACCGGACATGAAGCCGACGAGCTGGTCGCCACGCAGGATTGGCGCGCCCGAATCGCCACGAGTAGCGCACACCTGGGAGAAGCTCACCGACTCTGACGTTATGAGGTTCAAACCACACGTCATGCCGGTGCCCACGCCTTTCTTGCAGATCCGCTCGCCATCATTGGCCCTGCCGGACAGGCTGTTTACGGTAACGCCGTCGTAAGTGCGGGACAGCTCCGCCTTCTTCGTGTCAAACACAATGACGGAGTAATCACGGGCTTTATTCCCACCGACAATGGTGCCCATGGGCGCGATGGACTGTGCATCCGCCGACGACACCTTCTGACCGAACTGGCCACAGTGAGCGGCTGTGATTCCTATACCGCGCCCCTTGGCATCGAAACCTACGATGCCAAGCGTGCACAAATTCTGCGGCGTGCCATCAAAAGCGTGCACGAAGATTGGGGTTCCGGGGCCGAACAGGGCCCTCCCACGTGCCTCCGCGTCCCTGGCTTCCTGCGGAATATCGGGGGCGTTGAAGAAAGAGTTGGGCGCGCGATGCAAGACGCCACCTTGCTTAAGGGCCATGATCTGAGAGCCAATATCGTATTTCCACTCGTAGTTAAGCAGGTTTTCTTCCTGCAGTGGCTCCGCAGTGGCGGTGGGGACGACGGCAAAAGCCGATGTGGCAATTAGGGAAACGGCTGCGAGACTCACTCGCGCCAGAGTGGAAACAAGGCGCATTCTTCCAACATAACAGCTTTCACATGAACCTCATGCGATAACACCAGGTGACGGTTTCCCGGAACCCAATTGTTACCAACATGTTGTAATTCCGTAACGGATATGGGCATGCCGAATGGCCCGAGTGTGTGCTCGGGCTTTTTGGTGTGGGGGGTTATCCGGGCGGTGAGGGGTCGATGGGCATGCCGAGTTGCATCCGGGCAAGACGCACGGCCCCGCCTTGGGCACACGGGTGCATGTTGAGTTGCAAGGGTCCGCCGAAGGCAGGCTTCCGATACTCCAACCCGTCTATTCGCACCATCCGGCCGTACATGGGTGTATCCGGATCATCATCATTGCGGCCGTTGAAGAACTTACACAACAACATCAGGTTGGAGGAGATTGTTTTCCCGCCCATTTTCACCGCTTTAATATGGTGCACCTGGCACTCACTCGCCGGAGTTGAACACCCCGGATGCGGACACACCGGATTACGAATCGACTGGTTAATAAACTCCAACACATCCGCAAACCGGGACTCCTCCGTCATCTCAAACGAATACAAACCAAAATTCTCCGGAGCCAGGGGGCTGACAAGAGCAATAATCCCCTCTTTTTCAAGCTCAGCCTCCACAATCTCCTTACCCGTAATAGTCGCACCATTGGTAAGCGAAAACACGAACTTGTTTCGTTCCTCCTCCGTGTACCCCATAAAGTCCATAGTGAACGGGAGCACAAACAAAGGCTTGCCAACAGTGGGAAGCGACCCATCGGATTCAGACAAAGCCAGCTTGACCAACCCATCAGCAGGACACGTCTTGTCCGTGGCTTTCGCACGATCATAAATCTGCTTCAACCGAGAGGATTCTGCTGTCAGCGTCAAGGTGGCGAACGTGGAATTCTTTATTGCCCGATAGGTGAGCTTCTTATCCGGGTTATCCGCCTGGTGGGTCGAAAGCTCCTGGATAAGGCGCGCGCCCTCGGCGTTAATGGTGGTGATATCCCGCCCGTAGGGAACAAGAGCCTCCCTAATCGTCCAGGCGTGCTTCTTCGGAAGCTTCACCACAAACCGCTCAATAGCCTTCAATGAAGCAAAACTACACCCGGCCACGGTGGCTTTCTCACGGGCTAGCTCCTGCTTACGTGGGGCGCTGGCGCGCCCGAAGTAGATACCAGCAAGATTCTTAATATCGTGGGCGGTTGTGGGGTCATACCCCAGGCGGACCAAAGCTTTTTTGGACATGCCAAACGCCTCCCCGGCGATCACCATCGCCTGCGACAGGAGGGAAGCACAATCCGTTAAAGCGGTCATGCCACACACAATAAAGCGGCGCAACGCACCGTTAAAGGGGAAGCAACAAAACTGTGGATAACCCGACCAGACCCACAAAAGTTATCCACAAGCGCAAAAATCCCCGTGGAAATTCCACGGGGATTGGTGCGTGTACTAGGCGAGTTCGACCAGCGTCTGACCACCCTGAACCGCGTCGCCTTGGGCAACGAGGATCTTGCCCACGGTGCCGTCGGCGGGAGCGGTGATTTCCGTCTCCATCTTCATGGCTTCGAGGACGATGACGACCTGGCCGGCCTTCACTTCGTCACCCTCGGCCACGAGAATCTTGAACACGGAGCCGGCCAGTGGTGCGGTGATACCGTCACCGGAGGCAGCCGGTGCTGCATCGGCGCTTGCGGCACCGGCACCTGCTGTGCTGGAGCCACCAATGTTGATGGAACCGAGCGTGCGGCGCTCCTCCTCTACTTCGACGTCGACATCGTAGGCGATGCCGTTGACTGTTACCTTCAGTTTCATGGGTTTCTTCTCTACCTTCTACGATGCTTAGACGTTGAGTGCGTGTCGTTGTTGGAACCTGCGCCCCTGGGAAGCCCAGGTGTCGGTGCGCGCGAAGCGAACAGCCTTGACTGTGCCCCTGTTGCCTAGGTAGGCAGACACAGCGGCGGCAATCGCCATGAGCGTGTCCTCCGGAATGTCGGCATTGAGGCGCTTTTCCATCTGCTCGAGGCGGCGCTCCGTCTGGCCGAGGCGGTGCTGGAGGTCACGCACCATCTCAAAAAGTTCAGCTTGTGTGGGCTCATTCATGTGTATTCACAGCCTTCTTACATCGGGGTAAGGCCGTGCTTCTTGAACGGCCTGGTTTCGCGCTTGTTTGCAAGGACCTCAAGAGCCATTGCAATTTCAGCGCGCGTATCGGCAGGATCAATGATGTCGTCCACAAGGCCACGGGAGGCGGCCATGAACGGCGTGGAGAAGGTGTCCTTGTACATCTGCGTCAGCTCCTCGCGACGAGTCGCAGGATCCTCGGCAGCGGCGATCTCCTTGCGGAAGACCACGTTGACGGCACCTTCTGCACCCATGACGGCGACCTCAGCGGTCGGCCATGCAAGCACACGATCAGCACCCAAGTCCTTCGAGCACATCGCGAGGTGGGAACCACCGTAGGACTTGCGCAGCTCAATGGTCACCAGCGGGACGGTGGCGTGGGAGTAGGCGTAAAGCATCTTCGCGCCGTGGCGAATGATGCCGCCGTGCTCCTGTGCGACACCGGGCAGGAAGCCGGGGACGTCGACAAGCGTCACGATCGGGATGTTGAAGGCGTTGCAGAAGCGAACGAACTCTGCGCCCTTATCGGAGGAATCGATGTCCAGTACACCGGACATGACCGAGGGGTTGTTCGCCACAAAACCAACGGTGCGGCCGGTGATGCGACCGAAGCCAACAACAAGGTTGCGGGCAAAGCCGGCCTTGACCTCAAGGAAGTCTCCCCAGTCGGCGATCTTCCTGATGATGTCGCGCACGTCGTAGCCCTTCTTGCCTTCCACCGGGACGATGTCGCGGAGCTCCGGGTCGGGCTCGACGTTGTAGTCCGGGTCAACGATCGGGGGCTCTTCGGTGTTGTTTTGCGGCAGGAAGCTCAGGAGCTTCTGCGCGATGAGGATCGCTTGCTCGTCGTCGTCGGCAACGAAGTGGATATTGCCGGACTTCGTCATGTGAGCGTCAGCGCCACCCAGTTCGTCCTGGGTAACTTCCTCACCGGTGACCTGCTTGATCACGCCCGGGCCCGTGATGAACATGTGAGCCTTGCGGGTCTGAATAATGAAGTCGGTCAGTGCCGGGGAGTACGCAGCACCACCGGCGCACGGGCCGGCGATGATGGAGATCTGCGGCACGAGGCCACTGAGCATGACGTTCTGGTAGAAAACCTTGCCGTAGCCGGACAGGGAGTCGATGCCCTCCTGCACGCGGGCTCCGCCGGAATCGTTGAAGAAGATGAACGGCGTGCCGGTGGTAGCCGAACTCTTCATGGTGTTAGCCACCTTGTTGGACTGCATCTCACCAGCGGAGCCACCCATGACGGTGAAGTCCTGGGAGGCGATGTGGACGGGGCGGCCGAGGACAGCTGCCGAGCCGGTGACCACGCCGTCGGCGGGTGCATCGGCCTTATCCATACCGAAGTGCGTCGTGCGGTGCTTGGCAAACATGCCGACTTCCGAGAAGGTGCCTTCGTCGACAAACTTTTCGATCCGCTCGCGGGCGGTCAGCTTGCCACGGTCATGCTGCTTCTGAATGCGCTTTTCGCCGCCGCCAAGGCGGACGCGCTCTTTTTCCTTTTCGAGGTGTTCGAGTCGCTCCTGCATTGAGCGTTCTTCAGCCATGTGTTTTCTTCCCCTCCTTTACGCCGGCTCGACCTTGACGGACTCTTCGCGGCCACCGACCGACACACGGTAGGTAATCGGCTCGCGGATCGCGTTGGCAGCACCGGAAGCGGCTTCTGCCTCGCGCTTGAGCTGCTCCTCGGTCTTGCCCACGTTCTTCGGGCCCTCGGGGCGCTCCTGGAAGAACTTGGGTGCGACGCCCGGGAACATAGCGTTGGTGAGGACATCCTCGTCAGTGCCGTCGAAGCCCTCGAGCTTCTTGGTCTCCTCGACGAGCTGATCCCACTCGGGTTCGAGCAGATCTGCCGGACGGCAGGTAATGGGCTCCTTCTTGGTCTGTTCCTGAGCCTGCTTGACAAGCTCGGGGTTACGCTCACCGGGGCACTCGCCGTAGTAGCCGAGCATGAGGTCGGCGAACTCGGCGGTGAGAACCTTGTAGCGACCCATGAGGACGTTGAACACGGCCTGCGTACCAACGATCTGGGAGGACGGGGTAACCAGCGGCGGGTAGCCTGCGTCCTTGCGGACGAGCGGAACTTCCTTCATCACTTCATCGATGCGGTCGCCCGCGCCCTGGGCCTTGAGCTGGCTTTCCATGTTGGAGAGCATGCCACCCGGGATCTGGGACTGGAAGATGTTGGTGTTGACCAGGGTCTTGGACTCAAATTCTGCGTACTTCGGGCGGACGGCCTTGAAGTGATCGCGGATCTTCAGCAGCTTGTCCATGTCCAGGCCGGTCTCGTAGCCGGTTCCTTCAAGCATTTCGACGAGAGATTCCGTCGGGTTGTGGCCAGGTCCGAGAGACATCGAGGAGATGGCGGTATCGACAACATCGGCACCAGCTTCGATGGCCTTCATGAGGGTAACCATGGTGACACCCGTGGTCGAGTGGCAGTGGACGTTGATCTGCGTATCCTCGCCGTACTTTTCCTTAATACCCTTGACTATGTCGTAGGCGGGCTGCGGCTTGAGCAGTGCTGCCATGTCCTTGAGGGCGATGGAATCAGCACCCATGTCGAGCAGGCGGCCGGCCAGGTCAATGTAGCCCTGGACATCGTGGAGCGGGGAGACCGTGTAGCAGATGGTGCCCTGTGCGTGGCCGCCGACCTTCTTCACGGCGTTCATTGCGTGCTCGAGGTTACGGGGATCGTTGAGGGCATCAAAGACGCGGAATACGTCCATGCCGTTTTCGCGGGACTTCTCCACGAACTTGTCCACCACCATATCTTCATAGTGGCGGTAGCCGAGGAGGTTTTGACCGCGAAGCAGCATCTGAAGACGGGAGTTGGGCATCAGTTTGCGGAAGGTCCGCAGCCTCTCCCAGGGATCTTCATTGAGGAAGCGGATGCAGGAGTCGTAGGTTGCCCCGCCCCAGCATTCCACGGACCAGTATCCCGCCTGGTCCATTTCCTCACAGATACCCACCATGTCTTCCATGGCCATTCGCGTTGCCATGAGAGACTGGTGCGCATCGCGCATTGCCAATTCTGTGACACCGATTTTCCTTGTGGCGTTAGAACTCATACTTACTAACCTAGGCGAGTGACTTCATTCCTGCATATCAGAATGGTGTGACGTAAGGCGCTTTTTGGGTTTGTTCCCACAAACGATTGATCAACAATGCCCGAATTGGATAAAACCCCAGTTCGTCAGACCAATTTCAAACAGCGTTTGCCATTTGTGAAGTTTATCACACACCCCTTTTATTGTGACTTAGCGAGACCCCTCTTTTCCCCCACCATCAAGACATCCGCCAGACGTAAAGCTACAGTTACAAGAAAACCGCCCGATAGTATTCAGAGGAGCATCTCCCCCGCCATGAAGAAAACGCTCTGCGCCGTCTTGACCATCTCCGCCATCATGTTCACGGGGTGTACGTCCCCAAACAAGAGCGCAGAAGTCACCGAGACAGCGATCACGACCCGAACCGCACAGGTTACAGCCTCGCCAGAGGCCTCTGAATCAGCAAGCTCGTCTGCTGCAGAAACGAAAAAAGAAAAGAAAGGACGGAAAAAGACCCCGCGCACACTCGTCGAAAGTGGATCTACTGTTGTCGTTACCGCCGACGAGGACGAGCCCGCTGACAGCGACCGCAAGGAGCCAACCGCACGCCGAAGCGCACAGCGTGAGCACGCAGCCCGACCAGAGAACGGTGCGCCCGTGGCGCCGGTCATTACCGACGACGATTTCAGCCAGCCGTCGAATAGCGAGAACGAAGCCCGCGCGGACAAAGAAAAGACAAGCAACGGCGTGACGTGCTACGCCGAGAACGGCTATGTTTTCATTTCCCGGAACAACGGGAAAAACGGTTTCTCCGCGCAGGTCACCGAAGGCGACTCCCCGGAGCTGGAAAGCCTCGGTGCGACCACCGACGGCGGATCTCTTGCCTACGATGCCTCCGTGGGCAACGGTGACGTGAAAGTAATAAAGGACGGATCCACCTATCGCTTCGTAGGGAACGCCTACCTCGACAGCGATAACGACGGAGATTCCTCTTTCGACTTCTCAGCCACGTGCCCGCAGTAACGAATGCCAGCGTACTGAGTACACGTTTCGGTGAGATTACGGTAGTCACCCAGGGCAACCGCGTGGTGAGGGTGGTTCTGCCCGGCCACGACGCACCACTGGCTGCCCCCAGCGACGCGAGCGAGCGCGCGGCAACGCACATCGCACAGTACCTCTCGCACTCTAGGACACAGTGGAACCTAGATATCGCTGTCCCCGCAGGAACTCCGTTCCAACTCGCCGTGTGGCGTGCATTGACCGCAATCCCCTTCGGGGAAACGCGCACGTACGGTCAGATTGCGGAAGCTATCGGGCATCCGCGCGCAGCGCGCGCCGTTGGCACAGCCTGTGCCCTCAACCCCGTGCCACTTCTCGTCCCATGCCACCGCGTCGTGCCTGCCGGCGGTGGCGTCGGCAACTACGCGGGAGGAACTGCGATGAAAGCAGCGCTTCTTGGCATGGAACGCGAGGTTATCGCACATGCAAGCTAGACCAAGGACACCGCGTTAGCGGACGTGCCCGCCCTGAGCGGCGATTTCTTCCAGTGCTTTGGCACCGTTATCCTCATTGACCGCGGCAACGAGCTCCTTGAGTACGCTCACATCGAAGCCTTCCTTCAGCCCGTCACGTGCGGTTGCGCGAACGCAGAAATCCGTGGCAATACCGCACACGTGCAGGTGAGTGATACCGCGGGCGTGAAGCCAATCCCCTAGGGATTCGCCGTCGCACGCTCCCTCGAATCCTGAGTATGCGGCGGAGTACTCGCCTTTAGTAAATGTGGCCTCGATGTACTTTTCCGCCGGCGCGAGGGCCGGGTGCAGGGCGGCACCTTCCGTCCCCTTCACACAGTGGACGGGCCAGGTATCCACATAATCGGGATGATCTGAAAAGTGTGTGCCCGGATCGATATGCCAGTCTTTTGTTGCCACAATCGCTCCGTAGTAGCTGCGGTGTCCAGCGACAAAAGAGGCGATGGCGGCAGCTACATCTGCGCCTCCTTCGGTAGCGAGGGAGCCACCGGGGCAGAAATCATTCTGCACGTCGACGATAATGAGGGCAGTATTTTCCCCAGCGGGCGCGTTGCCGGTGTGCGTGGCTGTTGTAGAGGCCTCAGCGGAACTCATCCTTTTTCTCCTTGTCCAGTAGTGAACGCTCGAAAGTGAACGCTGTAGAGTGTAGGTTTTGGACTCAACAGTAGTCTTTCATGTGTAACAATGGCATCGCGCATGCGCTAGCGAAATGACGAGTAATGACGAGTAATAACGCTGCTGAAACCGCCAACGCTGAAGCGACCATCACAGAAGCACCTAGCGCCCGAACAACAAACACCGACAAAAATATGAAAGGTACGCCAACCGTGCGACACTCTCTGACGTCATTCGCTGTGCTTGTAGCCCTCTGTTTTCCTGGAATTGGAGTGGCTCAGCAACTCCCGGGTGGAGTGAGCGTCCAAGAGGTGCAGGCAGCCATCTCTCAGCCCATTTCGGTTCCTGCCGGGCAAACGATCACGGTAGACCTGGGTGTTCCTGTTCAGGCACAGTACTCGGGCGACGGGTGGCAGGTGTCTACATCGGGGACACAGGTGACGGTTACCGCACCTGCAGGAGGCGGTTCCACGATCTCCGTTCCTGCACAGGCCGCAGGTTATTCGGCGACCATCACACTGGTATCCGACCCAGTTGTCGCAGCGCCAGTCCCGAACACCAACGATGAGAGTGGCAACGACTCGGGGACGAACGATGCGGAACAGCCAGACACCACATCCGACGTGGGCAACGGGACAGCCGACTCCACCCACCCTGCGCGCGAGCAGGCATCCCCCGTGAGCGATACGGACGCCCGGCGCATTGACCTCACTGCCACGGTGTCCGGCAATACCATTACCTCACAGCTCGGGCTCCTGGAGGCGGCACGCTTGTACAACGAATTCTCCGGCGTCGACCAGGAGGGACTCTCCATCCGCTACGTCGATTCGACGGGACAGATCATCAAGGGTGTCAAGAGAGCAATCGACAAGGAGTCCCGGACGCTGACGCTCACCTATCCGGAGGGCGAAACTCCGGATAATCCCTTCATCATCCAGGTCATCCGAGACAAGGACACAGCAATTGCCGTCGTGACACTGACGGACCCGGATGCCCCTTCCGGCGCGACAGTAGGCAACAACGAGGAGGATCCCACGGCGCCGAACAAAGATGCAGCGCCGGGAAAGGACAAGGAGAAGAACGGCGGCTCCTCCGTGACCTCTTTCATCGGCATCGCCGCACTCGCCGGCGTCGGTGTACTCGTTCTCCTCGCTATCATCCTGACTGTCGGGAGGAAGAGGAAGTAGGATGGCTTCGCTGTATTCACGGCTAACAGCCCTCGACGGCAAAGGCTACGGCGCCTACAAGTCGCTCGTTGGTCGTTATGACCTGGGGCGGATGACGCTTGCCATAGACCGCGTCCAGTCGGATCCGTACGCACCGCCGTCGAAAATGCATGTGGAGCTTCCCAACCCGGCACCTGATTTCCACCCGGTTCCGGTGTGTGACCAGGTGGCCCGCGCTGTGGCGCGCGCTTTCCGAGGTCACCGCGATATAAGCATCGACAGCCCGGGGCAGGAGGTTCTTCCGACGGCTAGCTGCGTCGACCGCAACGGGACGCTCCACATCCGGTTTTTTGTGCAGCTTCCGGCGCGTGGGCGTCGGATCCTCGGCCGTGCCGCAGCTCACCTCATCTGCGATGATCTTCCTGACGCTCTGGAGGACGCTTTCGAGGGCTTCGACCCAACCGCCGCAGTTCAGCTCTACAACCAGCAGGAGAGGATGCGCGCAGCGCTCGGCGAAAATGTCGCTTTTATCGCCGACGGGGCGATCCTCCCCCGCGCCACCGGCACTTCTCCCCTGCCACTTACCGGTGCCGTCCCGTTCCGCTCTCCGGAGTCTTTGCGTACGAACATTGCCGGCGTGACAGGGATGGGCATTCCACGAGGTGTCACCGTCATCGTTGGTGGAGGTTTTCACGGAAAATCAACGCTGCTCAACGCTCTTTCGCTGGGAGTGTACAACCACACGCTTGCCGACGGCCGCGAGTACGCAGTCACGAATCCAACCGCCGTGCACGTGCGCGCCGAGGACGGCCGTGCGGTGGCCGGGGTGGATATCTCCGAGTTCATCTCTTCGCTCCCCACCGGCGCAGATACGACTCACTTCACCACTGCAAACGCCTCCGGTTCAACCTCGCAGGCGGCCTCAGTCATGGAGGCGCTGGAGGCCTGCGCTGAGGTTTTGCTTATCGACGAGGACACGTCGGCCACCAATTTCATGATCCGCGATGCGCGGATGAAGAAGCTCGTCACCGCTGAGCCCATCACACCGCTGGTTGATCGTGTCCGGGCACTGTGGCGCGATCACGGCGTGTCCACTGTCATCGTCGCCGGTGGCTCCTCCGCATTTATCGATGTCGCGGACACCGTCATCGCGATGGAAAATTACGAGCCTCGTGATGCAACTGCTGCTGCGAAGGAGCTAGCCGAACCAGTCGACGAACAGGCCCCGTTTGTTCTGCCCAAGCCACGTATAGTCGCAGTGTTGAAAACACAGCACGGTAAGCGGAAAAAGCAACCACAAGCCAAGGATGCGGGGACGATCCGCCACGGCAAGGAAAACGTCGATATTTCCGCGGTGGAGCAGGTCGTGTCCCGCTCGCAGACAGCGGGTATCGCCCGCGCCCTCGGCTGGGTGGAGGATCACGTCGATGGGCGCACCCCCCTTACCCAGCTTGCCGAGGACGCCACCGCAGCCACCAGTGCCCTCATCCACGGCGATGATCACCCCGGAGCGCTTGTTATGCCCCGCCCTCTCGAGGTCGCGTTCGCCCTAAGCCGGCACCGAGGGCTCAAGGTCTAGCATCGTTCGAGGCCACAGACGTGTTCCCCTCCTGTGTTACGGTATGAGAAAAGCACTTCAACTCTGGGGGTTTTGACATGACAAACGCAAAGAAGCCATTCACTTCCGTCGAGATATGCGCCGGCGGTGGTGGCCAAGCGCTTGGCCTTGAACGTGCTGGATTCGAGCACCTCGCCGTTGTCGAGATTGATTCAAACGCATGCGAAACGTTGCGTCTTAATCGAGGCGAAGAGTGGAACATCGTCGAGCAGGATGTCCACACGTTCGACGGTGCACCATACAAGGGAGTTGACCTTTTCGCAGGCGGGGTACCATGTCCCCCTTTTTCGATTGCTGGAAAGCAGCGTGGTCCCGAAGATGAACGGGATCTTTTCCCGCGTGCGTTGGATCTAATCGATCAAATTAAGCCACGCGCCGTCCTCCTGGAAAACGTTAAAGGTCTTGGGCAGAAGCGATTTGATGACTATCGCGCCAAGATAATTGAACGGCTGAATCAAATGGGTTACGACGTCTTTTGGGAGCTCATTCAGTCTGCTGACTACGGCGTGCCCCAGTTGCGGCCCCGATTCATACTTGTAGCGCTGCGTAAAGAGTACTCGCCCTACTTCGAATTCCCAGAACCTATGCCACACCGTATCACGGTTGGAGAGGCTCTTCACGGCCTCATGGAGGAAAAAGGCTGGCCTGGCGCTGATCTGTGGGCTAAACGCGCCAATAATGTCGCACCAACGCTAGTAGGCGGTTCAAAGAAACACGGTGGACCCGATGTCGGACCGACACGTGCTCGAGCAGCATGGGCCAAATTAGGTGTAAGAGGTACCTCGATTGCAGAAGAAGCTCCCGGCGTGGACTTCACCACAGACGCTGATATCGACATGCCTCGACTTACGGTGCGTATGGGAGCTGTTATCCAGGGTTTTCCAGAAGATTGGAAATGGGCTGGTGGTAAGACGGCTCAGTGGCGCCAGGTTGGTAATGCCTTTCCCCCACCAGTAGCAGAGGCCATCGGCACTGCGATCAGCAAAGCTTTAAGACAAGTTGAGGTCTTCCCTTGCCAGGAGTCAATCGCGTTTTAATACTGGTTTTGATAGAAAGCTACGAGAATGAACACAAGCATCATTTCCCGAGCCCGCAAGCAGTTTCATGCCGATCTAACGTCAAGCGATGGTCCATTATGCTTGCTTAAAGATGGCGATCAATTTTGCATGGCGAGCAATGCGGATAGGTCGCAGACCACTTCTAAAGCCGTCTCTTTATCTATCGCAAAACAATTAGGGGCAGCTCCGCGGTTATCAAAACCACAAGGGCAAACGATGGGCAAACTATTTGAGCAGGCGGTAAGGGACTTTTTGCAAACGTGTCTACCGCATCTATATCACGTGCGTCCCGGCCCCTGGCGTGTTGCTAACGTGGGAGAAAATCGCAGAGAGGATCAACTAGCGAAGTACTACCCGTATCGACATCTCGATGATCTCGCACATGCTGTGGATGAAAATCCTGGCCTATTGGCTGTCCTTGGGAACCTGTACATGGTTAGTCCCGATGTCCTAGTAATTAGGGACGCACTCTCAGACGATGCCATCAACAAGACTGAAAATGTTGTTGACGGATTTTCAGCAACCTATTCTCCTGTGAGAGCAACAAACGTTCCTGCTTCGTCAAACTCCGAACCTGCTTTTATCCATGCAGTCATTTCATGTAAATGGACGATGCGGTCCGACCGAGCTCAAAATACTCGCTCTGAAGCCCTGAACCTTATCCGTAACAGGAAAGGACGGACACCCCATATTGTGGCGGTGACTGCGGAGCCCTCCATTTCCAGGATCGCCTCTATCGCGCTGGGAACTGGAGACATCGACACCACATACCACTTTGCTCTTCCTGAGCTCATCACTGCGGTCAAAGAGACCTGTAACGATGAGGCGCTACTCATGCTCGACACTCTCGTCACAGGCGACCGTTTGCGAGACATTTCCGATCTACCGATTGACCTCGCTATCTAAAGCCAATCTCAAGGGGCTACTGCAGCGGGCCCATACTCATAATCTGCTTCCACAGGTTCCACTGATCCTGCAACTGATGGGCAGTGTCCGGCGAATCTTCGTCGGCTGTCAGCGTGCCGTCTTTCAGGTGTGCATCGACGGTAATGACTTCCTGGTTGTCGTAGAAGAGCGCACGATGGCCCGCCGCGCCGTAGCGAATAACAGGCGTGAGGTTCATACCATCGACGGACAGGGGCGCGTTGGGCCGAGTATCCACGCCGGTAATCGCGGCAATGGTGGGCACAATGTCCAAGGTGGAGACGAGCTCGGTGCACACTGTGCCGGGTTTAGTCACCCCAGGCCAACGGACGACGAACGGGGTGGAGTAGTCATCGTCGACAGGGTTGGGACTGACAGCGACAATGACGGCTTCCGGATTGAGGTCCGAGACATCCATGTCGAACCGCCGGCACTCAATGAGCTGTAGTCCTCCTTCACCAAGATATTCGGTAGCTGTAAGCGGGATAATCTCTTCAATTCTTGTTTGTGGCTTGCGCTGTTGGTATTGGCCGGTCAGAAGTGCCAGCCTACTTTCCGCGAAGTCCGCTGAGGTGGTGTGCGCGTTGGTAAAACGGAGCCCACAATCAAGGGGCAGACCATCGTGTTCAGCGGCTGAAATCAAGATGACGTCCATACCCGTTACTTAACCACACTCACCATTCGACACCCGCACACTCCGGCCACATGCGCACCTACAATGGCGAAAAGAGACAACGCCGGACATTCCGTTATCAAGGTTCGTCCACCGAAGCACCGTTGACCATCAGTGCATCGACTACCTGTTTCGCCTACTAACCGTTGTGTTGATAACTAACCATTGTGTTAACCGACCGTTGTGTAGTTAACCGACCGTCGTGCTGACTGACCGTTGGGCTAGCTGGCCGTTGTATTGACCACCGTCGTCCTCTTAGGAAAGGAAGGAAAAGTCACGTGGCTGCGCTGAACTCCTCTCCCACTACAGACAGAGTCAAAGCACCTAAGGAATACCCGGATGCTGCGAAGACGAGGTCAACGGCTGCGAATCCACACGTCGAGGACTACGACGTCATCATTATCGGTGGCGGACAAGCAGGCCTTGCGACCGCCTACTACGTACGGAAAAAGACGAACAATTTCCTGATCCTCGACAACCAACAGAAACCCGGTGGTGCGTGGCTCCACGTGTGGGAGTCCATGACGCTGTTCTCTGCGGCAAGCTTCTCCAACCTCCCGGGTCTCCCCATGCCCCCAACACCGGGCTACCCCACCAAACACCATGTCATCTCATACCTCGAGGAATACGAGCGACGCTACCAGCTTCCCGTACTACGCCCCGTGGAAGTGACTGACATTTCCTACGACGGAGAACACTTCTCTATAAACGGCGCGTGGACGGCGAAGGAACTTATCGGCGCGACCGGCACGTGGTCCGCGCCCTTTATCCCCAGCTACCCTGGGTCCTTTAGCGGTCAGCAATGGCACTCCGCAAACTACCCGGGGCCCGAGCCGTTTGCAGGGCACTCTGTAGCCGTAGTCGGGGGTGGAAACTCTGCTGCACAGATCGCCGCAGAGCTATCGGATGTTTCCACGGTCACCTGGTATACCCGTCGGCCTCCTCGCTTCATGCCCGACGATGTTGATGGGGTCGCGCTGTTTCGCCGAAACAGACAACGGATGCTGGCTATTCTCCGTGGCGAAGACGACCCGGGGCCGGATTCAGATCTCGGCGATATCGTCGTGCTTCCCCGAGTTAAGGAGGCGCGAGATTCCGGCCTACTCACTGCGACACCGATGTTTTCCCACCTTGATGAGTTACACCACGATGACGTGATTTGGTGCACCGGTTTTCGCCCGGCGCTGGGACCGCTGCGTCAGCATCGGGATAATCCGCACCTTCACCTCGTGGGCTACGGCGACGTGGTCGGGCCCGGCGCGGCAACAATTACAGGTGTCGGCCCGTATGCAAAGCAGGCTGCGCGTGCCGCCACCCACGAGCTGTAACAGTCGTTTCGCATAAACAACGTTTTCACGGAAACGGTACGAAAACCGTACGAAAACGGTAAGGAAACGGTTGGGCAACTGGAAAACACACGAATCTGTATCAGGTTCCGCAGTTCGGCATGCCCACTTTCGGGTGTATGCACGGTGTGTCCAATGCCACTCATTCTGTAAGAGATTCTTATATACCTACGTTAATCAATATCCGCGCTGGCAGGTATCTACATTCCTTTTTATGAGCCCTGTACTGGCGTTTTATGAATCCAACAAACCCCTTCCCGCATGCTAGTGTTAGTTAAGTGATTTCTAAGAAAACTCTCGCCGCCGCCACCATCGTGGTGGGGCTCATCACCGGGGCTACCCCTGCGTTCGCACAGCCGTATTACTCCGTCAGCCAGGGAGACAAGGCCATCCTCCTGCCGCCCGGCTCAAATAACGGAAGTAAGTGCACCGTGGGCTATAACGGCAACGGGTTCAGCTACGTCTCCGCACACTGCGGCAAAGACGGTTACGCCGTCCACCTGCAACTCCCGAGCGGCTACACCAGCCCTCGAGTCGGCACTTTTCATCGCTCCCCCGCCGCATCCGTAGACAACGGCGCGGCCAACTTCAACGACTGGGGCGTCATCGAGTGGGATCGGTCTGTCACCATCGGACCAAACCGCTACTCCGGTGATGCGCTTATCGATCCAGATACTGTCACCTCCGGCGACACCGCCTGTGTCTATGGGGACACGACGAGGAAGATCTCCTGTGGCCCGTTTGTCGGAAACCTCGGCAAGACCTTCTTCGTCGATAACGTAACCACGAATCCGGGTGACTCCGGTGGCCCGATGTGGATTCCCGGACGCGGGCTCGTCGGTCTCATCTCGGGTCCAGATATGGCAAGTATGCAGAGCTGGAACGATTCTTGGTCTGTCAACGTCACTCGTGGCGCGCACCCGGGTATCAACGATTCCGGCCACACCGCTGACCAGCGCATACAAATGTTCTCCACATGGGTACACAATGGTTTTGTCCCCAAGGCCACTCCGGTCGTCTCCACCACCACGCCGGAGCCGACGCTGGCCCCCACTAGCGTAAGCCAGCCTGCCCCAGTGGAACCGACACGTGAGTGGCTGCAGCCAGCAACGACAACCGCTATACAGCCGCAGCCACAGCCGACGACAGTAGAGCCGACCCCGCAGCCGACGACGGAGTGGCCTACTCCGTCCGCGACCACGCGCCCGAGCGATCCGTGGACGCCCGAGCCACTCATGACTTTCCACCCAGGTGAGGATGCCCACTTCCGTCTCACGATTGGCCCTGACTACGACACCCTGGGCGTCACGCGCTTGGACCCCATCATGGACGAGTACGTGGACAACTCCCTCCTCAAGAAGAAGAAGGCGAAGGCCGTTTCCGAGGTTGAACCTGCGGATATCAGTGCCCCATCCAACTCCGTAACACCGGCGGAACCACCGCGCACGACTCTGCCTAGTACCCCGGGCAGGGGCTACGTTTCACGCATGCCAGACGACGGTCGTGGCCTGACCACCCCGGAGATTATTGGCATCGCCCTGGGTAACGGCGACTTCTTCGGTTCCATCTGGTCGTATATCCGCCACATTTTCTGGCGGTAGTTTCGATCAGGGGAGCAGAATATGCTCGCCTACGTAAGCGTGTGAGCGCTTCACGTGGGGGCATCCCATATTCCGGGTGCCCCCACACGCACACGCCCACACACAGGTTTTTTGCAGTGTTATGCTAGCTTCCGTGAAGCCATCACTCATCTCCCTTTCAAATGCGGTCGTCGTCGCGACGATCAAGGGAGGCGTGACCGCTTCCTCTGCGCCGGTCTTCACCGTAATACAAGGCGATCAAATCCTCACCGGGGCACCTGGTTCCTACCCGTCCGGCTCGTGCACTCTTGGCTTCAACGCCGAGGGTTTTAGCTAAACTTCAGCACACTGCGGAAACTCCGGGGACTATGTGTACATCCAGGATACCCAAGGCAGGGTGCAGGGACCTCTGGGGGTTCTCACGAATTCTCCTCGCTACAACGGCTCTAACAAGAACGTTGCAGTCGTCAACGACTGGGCCACGATCTCCTGGGCTGACTCGGTGCGGCTCGAACCAAACCGCTACTCCGGGGATACGATAGTGCCGATTTCCGACGTGCAGCTGGGCGAGACGGTGTGCGTATACGGAAACACCACGAAACGCGAAAGCTGCGGGAATTTCGCTGGTAGGAACGGCACCACCTTCTACGTCGAGCACGCTACGTCGGATCCCGGCGATTCAGGAGGACCGCTATGGATCCCCGGCAGGGGACTGATCGGAGTGCTTGCCGGGGCAGATGAGATCGAATATCTATCAACCTTCCTGTTCATCAGGTATCACCTTCAGCTGGATCTCATCCGGGCCACTGCACCGGGAGTCAACGGCGGAGCGGTTTCTGACGACGATATCTTTCACGTTGCACAGCGTTGGAATCGGCTGGGACGACCCGACCCGTCACAGTCTCGGAGAACTCGAATCTCAGCAGCGGAGATTCCCCGGCCGCAGGCTCTTCTGACCCGACAGAGGACGAAATCTGGGGTGTGGTCAGTGGAGTGATCGCGCTCATTAGCGTCCTCGTAGGGCTGGCTCACCAATTCGGATTCGTACGTTAAGCACCTATCCGCACGCCTTCGCGCGGGACGTTTGTCGCTCGATGCACTCTTACAGTGAGCACACCATACGCGCGCTACGCGCCGAGGGACTGTGCCAAAACTCGCCCTGTTGGCGTGTCCATCGCGGCAAGTCCCGCTGGCGTTGTATCAGCAATCACCGTGCCGCCATCGGTGCCAGCGCCGGGTCCCATCTCGATGACGCGATCGGTGGCTGCAATGGCGTGCAGGTTGTGCTCTGCCATGACGACGGTATCGCCACGCTCCACAATGCGCCGAAGCTCGGTGACAAGCAGCGTAGCGTCAGCGGGGTGGAGGCCGGTGGTGGGCTCGTCGAGAAGGTAAATCGTCGTTCCGCGTGGTGCTTTCTGCAGGTGTGTCGCCAGCTTGATGCGCTGCGCCTCCCCGCCGGATAGTTCTGGCGCACCCTGGCCGAGGCGCAGGTAGCCAAGCCCCACCGCCTGCAGGGCAGTGATGGATTTCATGACTGTCTTGTCACCGGTAAAGACTTCCGCCGCCGCGTCGACGGTGAGGTCCAGAACCTCGGCGATGGTGAGGCCGTTCCATGTCACCTCGAGGGTCTCGTCGTTGAAGCGCCCGCCGTGGCAGGTCGGGCATTGCGTATACGAACCGGGCAGGAATACGAGTTCCACCTCGATCTTCCCCTCCCCCTTGCATGTTGGGCACTGCCCCTTGGTCACGTTGAACGAGAAGTGAGAGACGTTCCATTTCCGTTTCTTCGCCGCATCGGTCTGCGCGAAAAGCTTCCGCACCCTGTCGAACAGCCCGGTGTAGGTGGCCAGGCACGACCGGGGTGTCCGGCCGATGGGTTTCTGTGTGATCTGGACGAGCTTGTCCACATCCTCGCTTTCCTCTGCCACGCGGGCGATCTCAGAAATGAGGGTGGATTTGCCCGAACCGGACACGCCGACGATGGAGGTGAACTGCCCGAGGCCGAGGTCGATGGTGACATGGTCAAGGTTGTGGGCGGTCAGATCGGTAAGCGGTACGGTTCCGGTCGCCTCTGTTTGTTGCTTGTCGACGAGCGTGACCTCCCTGTGCGCGAGTGCATCATGGGTAGGACTGTCCACAGCAAAGCCTGCGGTCGGCCCCGAGTATAGGACCTCACCGCCGCCCTCCCCGGCGCGCGGGCCGACATCGACGATCCAGTCGGCTTGGGCCACAAGGTCCATGTCGTGCTCGACGATGATGACGGAGTTCCCAGCGTCGATAAGCCTTCTGAGCAGCGGAACCAGAGCCTGGCGCTCCGATGCGTGCAAACCTGCCGACGGCTCGTCGAGAACGTAGAGCACACCGAAGAGTCCCGAGCGGAGCTGAGCGGACAGCCGTAGGCGCTGGAGCTCACCAGCAGACAGGGTCGTTGTTTGCCGGTCGAGAGACAGGTGTCCGAGGCCGAGCTCGAGGCAGGAGCGGAGGATGGGCAAGAGGGCACCGATGAGGATCCGTTCTGCCTCCTGCGTCGCCGGTTGCGCCTCGATGAGCGTTGTCAACTCTGCCAGAGGCAGGGCGTTGAACTCGTCGATACGCAGGCCCGCATAGGTCACACGCAACGCCTCCTGCTTCAACCGGCGCCCACCACATGTGGTGCACGGGTGGGACTCCATGAAGGACAAGGTGCGAGCGCGCAGCGTGTCCGACTGCGTGGTGGCCAATGTCTTGGTGAGGTAGGACTGTACCGAGTGCCACGTGCCCTCGTACGTGCGCTGTACCTGGTCAGCACCGCGAATGGGGTGGATTTCCACGACGGGCTCCTCGTCGGTGAACAGGATCCAATCCCGATCCTCCCGCGAGAGGTCACGCCACGGCGTGTCCATATCGAAGCCCAACGCTTCGAGGATGTCGTGGAAGTTTTTGCCTGCCCACGCACCCGGCCACGCGGTGATCGCACCCTCGTCGATGGTGAGGTTCGGGTCCTTCACCATCGATTCTTCCGTGGCCACGTGACGCACGCCGGTGCCTTGACAGTCCGGGCACATGCCCTCGGGGGTGTTCGGAGAAAAAGAATCAGAGTATAAAATACCCATTCCCTCTGGGTACGTACCCACGCGGGAAAACAGCAGCCGAACCGTGTTGCTCATCGTGGAGACAGTCCCCACCGTGGAGCGCGCCGAGCCTCCCGAGGTGGACTGCTGCAGTGCCACCGACGGCGGTAGTCCCTCAATGGAGGCCACCTGCGGATCGACGGCGGAGGCAATGAGCCGTCGGGCGAAGGGTGCTACGGATTCCAGGTAGCGGCTCTGCGCCTGCCCGTGAATCGTCCCGAATGCCAGCGAGGATTTCCCCGATCCACTCACTCCCGTGAAGGCGACGAGCTTCCCCCGCGGAACGTCGACATCCACATGGCGGAGGTTGTGGAGGTGTGCGTCGCGAACCCGGATCATTGAATCTGCTGCAGTACCCATATGCACCCGATTGTAGGGCACTGTGGTTTTTAATGCTGAGGAGTCAAGAAGGAAGCGAACCAGTGGCGAGGAAATACGGACTCATGGGCGTGTCCAGCCATAAGGAGGAAAAATAACCACTGGAGTGGAGGGCCTTCGGTCCCTGCCTCTCAAATTCACCCCAAGGGGGACGAGTCTCCGGCCTCAGCCCAGTTCACTATGATCACGCAGAGAGACCAGATCCCTATGATCACGCCGAGAGAATAGTGGTCGCGCTTCCTACACAGTGACACGCCAGAAGTGGCCCGTTCCCGGCCAGCCGATGAGCGGTTTGTCACCCACGATGTGCGGGGTGTGCACGTGCCCGAGCAACCAGGCAACGTAGTTTTTGGAGCGAAGTTCCGAGGGTGTGGTGGGCAGGCAGGGATTCTTGGAAAGCTCTCCTGTGAGGCTTGTATGCAAAATACCCACGTGTGCGACATCGGGCGAAGACTGCCGGTGTGCAATGGGGTACGCATCAATGACATGTCTGTAGTCATTGCGCTCCCCCACGTTTAGTGCATGAAAGATAACGGGAATCGAAGGGAAACGTACCGACTCAGCCTGGGAGGTGCTCCCCGGGCAGAAAATGTTTCGATGATCGTGGACCCATGCAAGTTCCAGGTCAAGGTTAAGCGCAGCATCATGGTTTCCCCACACTAAGACAAGGGGAAGGCCTAAACCATCGCTGATCGTCTTGAGAAGCGAAGACGCGCGAGCGACATCTTCCGCGGTTCCGCTCTTGCGATCTACGAGGTCACCGCCGAAAACAACGACATCAACGTCGACGGAATCAAGTACGCTTTCGATCCACGCTGATCCCGGTGACCATGCGGCCCCCAGGTGCAAGTCAGAGAAATATCCCATCGTTACTCCCAGCGCACAATCCGTGACGTGGGTAGAAATACTATCGGTAATCGTCACTACGCAGCCTCGCTGGCAATCCGGTTCTCACGTCGGCGTTGCAGAACCGTGACGACGATGAGCACCACAGTGGAACTCACCACACCAATCAACGTCATCGCCATGGCCTCAGGCCTATTGCCCTGGTCAAATTGGTTCATAATCCACGGAGACAACAAGTTGAGATCCGCGGGGCGGATGAGTGAAGACATAACCAACTCACGGATGCCGACGAGGAAAGAAAGAAGCCAGCCGGCAATTATTCCCGGCAAAAGCAGCGGAAGTATGATCCGGAAGAGTGTGACGGCACGGGTTGCTCCTGCAACATGTGCCGCATCGATGAGTGTCGGAGACACCGAAGCCATCGAAGCTTTCACGTTTTGGACTGCCATGGGCAGGAACATCACCGTATAACCAAGCACGAGAATCCATCGGGTCCCGTACGGCGTTACCGGAAGCCAGGGGGCGTTCCACAACAAGATGAAGCCCACCGCCATAACTATTCCAGGGACTGTGTCCGGCGCGACGGATAGAAAATCATTCACCCTTGCCAGCACGTATGCGCAGACTCGGTGAGCTGACAGTGCCACGGCGGTAGCGAGGACGATCGCTGCTGTCGCACCGATCAAACCGAGTCCCGCCGAATTAACCAGCGCTTCCTGTGCACTGCTCTTTTTCAGCACAATCTCAAAGTAATCAAAGGTGAGGTTCGTGGGAGTTGGTGGCTGCGAACGGAGAATAGTCATCGCTCCGAGCACGATGGAGATGTACGGGATGATGACACTCACCAAGAATACGGCGGTCGTATGCAGCCAGATCCCAGCCATGCTGAGCGTTGACGGCGCTAGTCGCACAGGCCGAGCGACGCGTCCTCCACTAGTCCCATCATTCCTTGACACGTACTGTTGGATGGCCCAAACGGTCACGCCGAGTGCGAACAGCACGCTGGAAGAAGCGGCCGCGCGGGAGAAACTGATGGGGTCCACCGTGATGTTCTGATGGATGGAGGATACAAGGACAGGGAACCCGATGGCGTTGCCAAGGGTGACAGGAGTACCAAACTCACCCGCAGCCCTGATGAAAACGATGAGAACACCCAGTGAGTACGGGCCGATCATGTTTGGCGCGATAATCCGGCAGACGATCTCCCACCACGTCGCGCCCTCGACCCGTGCAGCCTCGATGAGAGACGCCGGAACGGTGGAAAACGAGTTCCGCAAAAGGAGGTACAGGAAAGGAAACAGCTCGCAGGCCATGATGAGAGCCATCCCCCAGACCGAGTAGATGACATCATGAGCCACGGATCCTGCTATCTTTCCGAACAATTGCTCGGCTACTCCGCCCAACCTAGTGAAATCCATCCAGGCCATCGCAGCAGCAAACGGTGGTGTCATGAAGGGAACCATGACCACGACATCGATCCAGGAGTGACGTGACAGGGGTGTCCACGCCATGGAAACCGCCAATGGTGCCGCCATGACTGTGGCAAATAGGACAACAAGCACGGAGAGGAAAACGGTGTTTCCCATGACGGTGAGCATCTCACTATGGGCGAGAACCCCAAGAGCTGATGGCTCGTCGCGATAGCCTGTGAAAGCTGTGACCAATACCGATAGCAAAGGCGCAGCAATGAGGACCAACAGTATCGCAAGGATGATGTACGTCGCCGTTCGTTGCTGTACCGCTGGCCTTCCGGCCTCAGTTCCAGCATTCGTCCTGCGACGAGCAGTGTCAGAGTTAGCGTCTGAGGAGACGGGCGCTCTGCCTTCTCGATCTTCCACGGCAACAGCTCCAGTGCGCAATGCTGAACCTGTGCCTACCGTTTTCTCCGTGCTCCTTGCCATTACTTCAGGTAGCGCTCGACAAATTTATCGCGGATATCTGCAGAACTATCGACGATAGTGTCCCAATCATCGCTGAACTGCGTGATCTCACTGTAGTTCGGGCCCGCCTTGGCTTCTACGTCTTCACGCCCGGGAATCATGTTCTTGGATGCTGAGATTTCTTGTGCTTCCTTGGAGAACATGAAATCAGCGAAGGCCTCGGCGGCCTCCTTGTTATCAGAAGACTTCATGATCATGACCGGGCGCGGGGTAATCGTGGTACCGGACGCCGGGATAATGACTTCCAGCGGCTCGCCCTTCTGCTGGCCGGAGTAGGCAGAGTAGTCAACGCCACCAAAAACAACAGCCTTAGAGCCCGATTTAACTGCATCTAGGGCAGGACCGTTTGCGCCCTGTACGACCATGCCGTTAGCAAACAGGGAATCAAACAGCTCCCAGGTCTTGTCCTCGCCCCACTTGGAGACCATCGCAGCGATGAGGTCTGCTGCCGTACCGGATTCGCGTGGATCAGGCATGATGACCTGATCCTTGTACTGCTCATCGGCAAGATCCTTCCAGTCGGTCGGCTTCCCATCGGTTGCCTCGGTGTTAACCACGAGAGCAAGTGCGGAGCCATCACGCCCGATGAACTGGCCAGTAGGTGACACCCATTTGTCATGCACTGCGTCAGAGCCTTCCGGCGTGTACTCCTCCAGCGCACCGGATTCAGCCTGCTTGGAGGCTGCGGACCAGCTGGCGAGGTAGATGATATCTGCCTGTGGGTTGGCCTCCTCGGCCTTGATGCGGGCGGTGATCTTGCCGGTTGTGTCGGCGTAGACGTTGACCTTCACGCCGGTCTTCTGCTCGAATTCCTCGACGAGCGCATCGGTCAGTCCCTGCGGGTTTGCCGAGTAGTAGGAGATTTCTCCGGTAAGGCCCTCAGGTGCCTGCCATTCTGAGGAAGACGTCCCGGCTCCGCCTTCGCTTGCTGAGCTTGTTTCAGACGTTTCCACGGATCCACAGCCCGTGAGCACGAGCGCAGAGCTAGCGATACCTGCGATGAGGCCAACAATTTTATTCTTTTTCATAATCCTAATTCCTTTTTTCGGTTTTCTGGTCTCTGTTTCATTTCCTGCCCGAGGCGAATTTTCATTTTTCACCTGTGCAGACAGCTGCGCTGCACGAACAGTGGTGATAGCAACACCGCACGAATGGTTGCCAAAACATGCCCTTTCGGCGCCGTTCGATGATTAACCTGACGGCGTCGTGGTCACGAGGGTGAGGTTCTCAGAACGGCCAACCTCGCGATTGCTGTACACCAGCCACGGCTCATCAGCGCCCTGCACGTTAACGGTCACCTCGTAACGCCCGCCAACGTAGTGGCACTCCCGCACTCGGGCCGAGTACATTCGCTTCCCTGCCGGGGACTCCGCGTTTCGAGGTTCGGACATCTGCAGTGCATCGGTGCTGATAGAAATGTGTTCTGGCCGCCAGGTTCGTCCGGCCGAGTCTCTGTTCATATGTCCGACGAACGTGGCAACGAAGTCATTGGCTGGATGCGTGTAGATCTCCACGGGGCTCGTGAACTGTACGATTTCGCCCTGTTCCATGACTATGACGCGGTCGCTCATCGCCAGTGCCTCTGACTGGTCATGCGTGACGTAGAGAACCGTCACCCCAAGCTTCTTTGCTAAGGACGTGATCTCTCCACGAATTTGCTGCCTCAGCGCCGCATCTAGGGCTGATAACGGTTCGTCCATGAGGATGACGCGTGGTTGGGAGACGATTGCGCGAGCGATAGCCACGCGTTGCTGCTGACCACCGGAAAGTTGCTGCGGGCGTTGCTGGGCTTTGCTAGCGATCCCCACTTTCTCCAATGCTTCCTGCACGCGTCGCTGTCGCTCCCCCGCCGGCACTTTTCGCTTTCCGACGGTTAGTGGGAACTCAACATTCTTTTCCACCGTCATGTGAGGCCACAGCGCCAAATCTTGGAACACCATGGACAAGCCGCGGCGATTCGGAGGCACATTAATGCCCAGCTCCGCGTCAAAGACGTTGGTGGATCCGAAGGCGATTCGTCCCGCATCAGGCGTTTCCAGCCCTGCAATGCAGCGCAACATGGTTGACTTGCCACAACCGGATGGACCGAGAATCGACGCGAACTCCCCTGCATCGATACGAACTGAGGAGGGATGCAGTCCTGTGCCGTCAGAGAATTCTCGCGCCACCCCGTCTAGCTCTATGGATGTGCCTTGCGACGAACTCGAAACGTGACTCTTATCGGCTGCTGCTAGCTCATTCGCCTCTTTGTTTCGATTCGATGCAGCCAACTTCTCGTATGGATGACTCATTAATCCCACTTTCCGTCGAGGACCATAGACGTTTTGAACGCATCTTGTTCTCTAAGCAGCTCAAGCTGTTGCAGCCGATTTATGATTTTTTCTCGTTTTTCAACTGCGTCTTTTCTACTTGAGTCTTTCTCCGATAACTCAACAAAGTAAGAATTGTTCATCTCAGTTACTTCAAGATCTGACGTGTAACCAGCCACCTCTATGGGCCACGTACGTTGAATGACAACATTCGACATCGCTAGGTTACGAAGAATGTGAGAAGCTGCTTCTTCCCCACCGAGCTCTTTCTCGAGCTTGCCTGGCAGCAATTCGTTAACTTTTTGGAGCGCTTCTTTTTCCGTTGGAAAGGGAAGCGAACAACTGGTCTCTTTCTTATTCGAGAAATCCACAGTGGACGTGTAAAAGCTTGTGTTGATCTGAGCATCGTAATTTTTGTCGGAAGAATCAAAATTACGTTCCCGGGCTAGTCGCAGCACTTGGTTAACGCTCTCTTTGGCTAGCGCTTGCTCTCCGGATGCCGATAAAGGAAATCTCTTTTTGAAGGTCAGCTCGCAGGAATTCTCCTCTTGAGATCGCTTGACCCGAACTGTCCACCCATGGGCAGCCAAAGCTCGGTCCGGCGTATCCACATATGCCACGGCCTCGACCTTCTGTAGTGTTCCGGCTTGCAGTTGTTCCCTAGCAGACTCGGTCACACCACCGTCAGAATCAACGACAGATGAATCGAGTCGCAACTTGATCTGATAATCAGGGTCTGCGACCTCGGCTGCCATTGCCTGCGGAAGCATCCCTAGAGAAAACTCACCATCGCTACCAGTGGATTGCACGGGAATCAGGTGCATGCAGGCCACCAACGCAGTAGCTATGAACACACTCCCAGTCCTCTTAAAGCGCCCAACCGTAGTTCGAGAAAAACTCACCTAGGTGAATCTAGACTTACCACCATTTCAGTTCAAGGGTTTTAAGAAAGAATTAATAACCTATTCACCTTTGCGAAACTTCTCATGTCTGTTTCACTCATCGATGAAAACCAAGTCAGCACTGTGCGCTACCCCTCACAGGTTCTGAACCAGGTCTCGCTGCGCTTGTTCCGCCCAAAAGAAAAGCCAGGCTACTAATCTTGAGGGTTCACTACCCCTGGTAAGCCACCACAAGACACACGTGAATACCGTGGCGAAGGTGTACTAACCACCTAACAGACAAAGCCACAGGTTGCGTTTTCTGCCTACTTCCCTGGCGCGACGAGACAAACCTCAGCTCAATCCAGCCAATACTGTCGCCTTTGCAGTCGCAACGGCAGGCTATTAGAAGTGAGTTACCTGAGTGGTGGCAGTCTCGGCCACCGTGTTAGCCATCACCATCCCCCCCACACACACTTTTATCCGCTTGACCCCGACACGCTGTAAAGACACACGTTTTGGCGCTTAACCCCCGCTTCCCCTTAGCCCCTAAAGTCCACTCCAAAGTCCGGTCGATGAAAGTAGAACTAAAAATAACCCCTTACCTGCATCTTTGCGGGTAAGGGGTTTTATTAGTAGCGGGGGCTGGATTCGAACCAACGACCTCTGGGTTATGGACTCATTACTGGTTCATTAGGAATTATTTTTTTCGCCTAAAAGCTAGCTTTCTATTGTCATGTCTAAGGGCTTTTTGGACAAGGAGTCCAATGACTTTTTGGACAGGATGTCTGATGGCTTTTTGGACGCCTACGGCGGTGGAATAGCCGGATGGCTATTCCATTGCACAAGCGCAGAAAAGTCGCAGATTTCGATCCCGTTCGTGACGGCAAAACGATCACACAGTTTTGCAAAGAACTGGGCATCTCGCGGCAGACGTATCACAACATCAAAAACCGGATCGCACAGAAGGGACGATCTGGCATCATGCCGGATTCGACTGCCCCGAAGCACCCGGCAGGAAAATTCGAGGACTCCGCCAAGATCGCAGTCGTCCACGCCAGACAAACGTTAATGGAGCAGGGCTTGGATTATGGGCCTTGGTCGATCTACTACTTCTTGTTCGACTCCGTCGGTGCCGATCGCACCCCAGCACGCTCCACAATCGCCTTGTGGCTAAATGAACTGGGGTTTGTCGACGCTAATGCCCGCAAACGACCGCGAAGCTCCTATAAGCGCTTCGCCCGTGATCTCGTTGGCGAACTCTGGCAGATCGATGGACTGGTCTATCGCCTCTTCGACCATGCGCACACACTCGTGACGATCTACCAGGTCATCGACGACGCCAGCAGATTCGATGTCGGAACCAAAGCATTCGCTTCACCGGAAAACGGCACTGACGCCCGCTCCGTGCTGGCCGAAGCGTTCGCCACCTACGGCAAACCCCAAGAAATCCTTTCTGACAACGGCGATGCATTTGCCGCCTACCACCGTGGATACCTCTCGGCGACTGAAACCTGGCTCGCCAGCGAAGGCATCCTCGCCATTGCCGGGTTCGCTCCGACAACCCGGGGAAAGACGAGCGCTCCCACCGCACGCTGACCCAGTTCCTCGACGCACGCCACCCCGCAAGCCTTGCCGAGGTCAACACCTATCTCGCTGAGTACCGGCAGGTATACAACGAGCGACGACGGCACCAATCACTGCTGGTCGGCAAGATGCACATCACCCCACGCCAGGCCTTCGAGATCTTCCCCAAAGCACCCTCGCCCACGCAACCGCTTGATCCTGACGAGGTCTGGGCCCGTGTACTTGCCTACAACCGGGCACACAACCCGCAGGCAGCATCCGAAGTGAAAAACGGTCCCGGGGAAGCGGCAACTTCACCCGAGACCAGCACCGATGACATGGCAGCTCAACACGGCATACCTCCCACCGATACTCCCACACTAACGGTGCCGACGACACAACCAACAAACGATTGGGGCATCCCAGACCAACTCAGTGTGAGCAAAAACGGCGTCGTCCGCGTGTGTAGCTACGGACTCTACATCGGCTTGAGATTCAAAAACCGCAAGCTCTACGCCACGGTCACAGACGACGAAGTCGCAGAGTTCTTCACAGCCCACGACGGTGAGTTCCTCTTCAGCGTGCCACTGCCGGTCACACTTCATCACAGGCCACCAGGCGGGCAAATCAACATCAACCTCGTCGAAGGGATGAAGCACCGCCAACCGCCCCGGATGAACCCGAAACTGGCCAAGCCCCGACCGAAGCGCAGGCCGCAAAAATGATCCGCTAGAAAATGTCCAAGAACTCCATGGACTCCGTGTCCAATAAGTCATTAGACTCCGTGTCCAAAAACTCTATAGACATAACAAAGCTAGCTTTCTATCCTCCTATATCGCTAGCTTTATAGTTTGCTACCATGCCTGCTTGCTAGCTAGGAAAGCCGGTATCTCAAAACCAAGCTAGAGCTACCCCTAGATCCACCCCGGCGCCACCGCAGAACCGCCGTTGGTGGGATTGCACCACTGAGTGCCCGCCCGCGTGGCGACTATAAATTCGCTTGCACCTTTTGACTTTGCACCACAAGCGAACCAGACATGCAAGCACCGCCATCTTCCACACTCTTGCCTCACATGGCCTAGCTCGCGCTGCATCGTCTCGCCACAAAACACGCAGAGGGGCGTGCCAAAAAGCGAAAAGTCTCTCCCCCTAACCCAAGGAAATAATTTTCCGTACCTAAGGACACACTAGCGCCGAGGCGTACTTACACCTCCTGCCTTTTTCTGTGGCACACAGGTGACATTTAAATGGCCGAACTTCACAATACTTTCCATCCAGAAAATACACAGATGAAAAAAAGGAATTTGCTTATTGTTCCCTCACTGAATTCCCAGATAGGCGTGTTACAAATTGAAAGTCATTTTCACCACTCCACGTGTACTGCCACTTTTTATTGGGAGTGACTTCTATGGAGTAAGAGTAAAGGAGATTTCTGGGTGTCCGCACCTTCACGTATCGTGGGGCTCGACATAGCCCGTTCGCTGGCCATTATCGGCATGATCGTGGTCCACATGGCCTCCCTTCTTTGGAGTACCAAAGTTCTACTCTCGGGGATCCCTTCGTCCCTGTTCGCTATCATTGCCGGCGTCACGATGATGATCATCGGAAAAAATTTCACCACCACAACCTTTTTGCGGTTGCTTACCCGTGGCGGACTCGTCATGCTCATTGGCTTGGCGCTCCTGCCTGTCGGCGGCGAGATCCACATTGTGCTTGTAGCCATGGGGCTCACAATGATGCTTGTTTCTTGGGTGCCGCCGCTGGGAATATGGTGGAAATTGGCCCTATTTGGTTTAGCGACAATAGCGGCCACCGTACGATATGCTCCGCTAGCACTGATCCAGATCTACCCCCTATTGGCCTGGATCGCCTTTTTCCTAGGCGGGATGCTGCTCTTTGAGGTCTACCTCCGCCGGTACTTTGATGGCGCAGCGGAAGCCCCAGGGGCGTATGGAGTCAAGACGCGCTTGTCCGTAACTGCCCTCAGTGCTGTCATCACTGCCGTTGGCATGTATTACCGTTTTACTCCGAATATTCCTGGTTGGCTCCGCTTCACTGGCCACACCGGCGTCGCCGGAGAAATCCTTCTATCGGTGGCCTGTGCTGCGGTGGCTTTGCACGCGTGCCTCATCATTGGAGAGCGTCTCCCCCGGCTTTCTTACCCTTTCGCTGCGATGGGATCAATGTCTTTGACCATCTACATTCTGCATGTGCTCACGGCGAACTACTGGCAGCACCATATCGCGTTGCACTCCACCGCATCCGCCGCCGGATTCATCATCTTCTTCCTTATATTTGCCACAGCGTGGAAAAAAATTATCGGTCAAGGACCAGCAGAAAAGCTCGTGGCAACAGCCGTAAGAGCACTCATTCCAGCTAAGAAAGGGAAATAACAGTGGGAAATTTACGTCGTACAGCCGCAGCCATTACTGCCGGATCACTCATTTTCTTTACCGCCCCAGCACACGGGCTAGAAAATGGCGAACCAGCCCCGGCCAACTCAGAAAGTGGATCGGTGGCCTCATTGAAGATTGGCAAAGTGGGCAATTTCGGTGATTGCACCGGAACGCTTGTGGCGGACCAGTGGATCCTTACCGCCCGTCACTGTCTGGAGTCAGTAAATAACGAGGGCACTCAGGCACGCCTCGGCGACCAAATTTATGATGCCGACTCATGGGCGCTCTCACCCACCTCTGATGCGGGGCTCCTCCACCTCACGCGGAAAGTAACCACCGCCACTCCTGCTACCGTTTCCTCACAGGTTCCTACGAAAGGCCAGGTGGGAACTCTGTACGGCTGGAGCAGCAGCTCCTCCATGGCACGCAGAGGTCAACTCCCCATGACACGCATGGAGGTCAAGGAGCTCCTCGGTGGCGCACCGGAAGCCCCCGATATGGCAACACCCGATGCCACCCCTCAAGTCGATTCCACCGAATCTATCCCCGGCGACCTCGCTGTGCCTGCAAACCAGGTTCCTACTACAGCTGGTACGGGCAACTCCATGCCTGCAAACGGCGCAGTTTCGCCAGTATTGACCAGCCCGATATTGAACGCCTTCTCTACGTCAGGGGCGGGAATGCAAGGTGGCGATTCCGGCGGGCCATTCTTTATCGATGGTGAGCTCACCGGCCTAGCTACAGCCGGTACCGCCGATGGGGACCCGAATCTCCCCTCGCCTAGCGCAGCCATCACCACACTGGCAGGTACCGCAGACTGGATCGAAGGCGTGACCAGCGGCAAAGACACCGCCAGCGTCCTCACTGCTGATACAACTCCCGCCCCACCCAAGACTGTGCAAGCAGCAAGCGACCACACGTGGGTCTACCTGGGAATTGCACTAACAGGAATTGTTCTAGCCGCAGCGTGGTCTCGCATCCGCCGATAACCACGAAGGCTCCAGCGTGCGGGACGATGTTCCCGCCCCGTCTCATACGGCACTAATGTGGACCAGTTGGAACGTGGGGCCCGGGGCATACGCCCAGCCCCACGCGGAGTCTCTGACTCCCTGGTATTAGTCACTTTCGCGGTACCCGCGCCCCGACGAGAATCGGTGAAACCTGACCAGATATACCAAGCCGATGAGTCCAATGAGGGATCCCAGGTGTGTCATTGAACCGCACCTGTGTACAACATTCCTCGACCGATACCACGATTGACACCACCTGGCCACCATTCGATTCCAGAAAATTCTCGATTTTTTAAAGATCACCCACGAGTTCGTCCTTAGCTCTGCTTTCAACGGATCATCCAAGACTGGCTCATGATCCACCTTCGCATTACGCCCTGCAGGACATCCTCCACAGCGACACAATCACCCGGTCCAATCCAAGTGCAACCCATGTTGCACGTCATAATCTTCCATACTTGCTATTAGCCAAATCCCCAGCGCTTTCACTTCAGAGTGAGTCACAGGAAGAATTCCTTTAGTCACTCCAGCTGTGTGCCGGTTTTTTCAGGGAATTCCGCACAGACTAGATTCAGCTCAAGGGGTGTCTGGGGATCGACAACGTGCCTTTGGAGAGCGTCAGGGATTTTGTGTGTGAGGCTCTGATTTGAAAGGAGCTTCACCGATAATGACTATGGTGTCCTCGAAGAAGAACTTCGACCCGAGCAGGGTCAACGAGATCAGTGAGAAGCTGATGGAAAACCCGCAGCTTGCCAGTCTCATCGGCGAGTTGTCGACTTCGACTGACGATGCCAGCGAGCTTCCCGCGTGGCTTGCTGCAGGCCTCAGTCAACGCCGGGCTGCAAGCCGAAATAGATGCCCATTTAGGCTACGAGTACTCTGACCGCACGGCGAAAGCCAAGGTTGAAGGCGACCAAGGAAACAACTTTCGCAATGGGTCCTATACCAAAACCGTTGACTCCGGCTACGGTCCGCTTCAAGTAGTCATGCCCACAGACCGTGCCGGCACGTTTGTCCTGCGGATGGTGCCGAAAGGCGCACGCCGGTTGACCGGGCTCGACGACATGATCATCTCGCTGTACGCCGGTGGTATGACGGTGCGTGACATCCAGCATCACCTTGCATCCACCATCGGGGTGGATATGAGCCCAGATACGATCAGTACCGTCACCGACGCCGTATTAGACGAGGTGATGGTCTGGCAAAACCGCCAACTCGATGAGTTCTACCCGGTGATCTTCCTCGATGCGCTACGAGTGAAAATTAGTGATGGTCACCGCGTGGTCAACAAAGCCTGCTACATGGCCGTCGGCGTCGATATGGACGGCATTAAGCACATTCTTGGCCTGTGGATCGCTGACACTGAAAAAGCGAGCTTCTGGGCTGCTGTATGCGCAGATCTCGCTAACCGTGGTGTGCAGGACGTGTTCATTGTCTGCTGCGATGGGCTTAGAGGCTTGCCAGAAGCTGTCGAGGCGACCTGTCCGGATTCGATGGTGCAAACCTGCATCGTCCATGTGATCAGAGCAGCCAACAGGTGGGTGTCGTACCAAGACCGCAAACCAGTCTCGAGTGCGCTTCGCAAGGTCTACACCGCATCACATGCGGATACTGCCCGTGCTGCACTCGATGCGTTTGAGGCGTCAGAACTCGGGCGTAAATACCCGCAGTCGGTCAAGGTGTGGCGCGACGCGTGGGAAAGGTTCGTACCGTTTCTGCAGTTCCCGCCCGCTGCCAGAAAGGTGCTCTACACCACCAACTCGATCGAAAAACATGCGCCGTTTTGTTGATGTGCCATACTCCTGCGCGCTGCAGGATATAACACCTAAAGCGACTTCTGCACTTTTCGCCATAGCATAAAGAAGCCCCCTACCAGCATTCGCGCTGGTAGGGGGCTTAAATTAGTAGCGGGGGCTGGATTCGAACCAACGACCTCTGGGTTATGAGCCCAGCGAGCTACCGAGCTGCTCCACCCCGCGCCGTATATCCTTTTCGGATATCGTGCCTTGCGGCAACGTGTTATTACTATAACGACAGTCACCCCACTTGCCAAATCCCCTGGGCAACTACGGTAAAGTTAATTCTTTATGGCCCCTGTTCCACAGCAGTCTTCCATCCCCGCTGACTCTGTTGGTTCCTCTCTACTCATTCAGGGGTCTCTCCGCTCCTTCAGGGGGCCTCTCCGCTCCTCCACTCTCATTGCCACTATTCTGCGCATATTCCGCGCACATGCTCCGCCTATGAATCACCGCTGTAACGAGTGTTGCCTCTTAGTCAGTGGAGGTGGAACAGTTGCTTACCGCGAAGCTCCAAGCCCCATAAATGTAGCCTGGTGCCTGTGAAGGCTCAATCGCGAGCGCGGGTTACCGTGCGTAGTCAGGTTGGCTCGTAAAATTGTTGTGCATGAATGATGTAGTATCGCGACTCCAACCGTTCGGGGAAACCATTTTTGCCACCATGTCCGCCAAGGCTGCAGCCGCCGGGGCGATTAATCTTGGGCAGGGCTTCCCCGACGAGGACGGGCCAAAGGCCATGTTGGAGCGCGCGGTGGCGGAAATCCGCAGCGGAAATAATCAGTACGCACCGGGGCCAGGGTTCCCTGTTCTCCGCGAAGCCGTGGCGAGGGAGCGTCAACTCCGGTACGGCCAGCACGTTGATCCCAAAACAGAAGTGTTCATTACCGTTGGCGCGACGGAAGCCATCGCTGCCACGGTACTGGGGCTTGTTGAGCCGGGATCGGACGTTATTGTTTTAGAGCCCTACTACGATTCCTACGCTGCAGCGATTGCGCTTGCAGGCGCCAGCCGCGTCGCTGTTCCCCTCGTTTCTCGCGGTGGTTCGTGGGATATCGATGAGGTAGCCCTCGATGCGGCGGTTACTGAGCGCACGCGGATGATCATCGTCAACAGCCCGCACAACCCCACCGGTTCGTTCCTCGATGTTGCGGCGGTTGCTCGCGTCGCCGTTCGCCATGATCTGCTTGTGCTTGCCGACGATGTATATGAGCACCTTATTTTCGACGGTGGTGACCACACCCCGATTGCCACCCTCCCCGGAATGTGGGAGCGCACAGTCACAGTTTCTAGCGCCGCCAAGACGTTCAACGCCACTGGCTGGAAAACGGGGTGGGCTGTGGCTCCTGCCAACCTCATCGAGGCGGTTGCCCGCGCCAAGCAGTTCATGACCTTCGTTGGGGCATCCCCATTCCAGCCGGCCGTCGCCTACGCTCTGGATAACGAGCAGGAGTGGGTAGCATCCATGGTCGGAGAACTCCAGCGCAAGCGGGACTTCCTCGCCGCACGCTTGGCTGATGCTGGCTTCACTGTCCACGACACGGCTGGCACCTATTACATCGTCGCGGAGGTTGATCGCCCGGGCGTGGAGTTTTCCAACTGGCTTATCGACGCTGCTGGTGTCGCCTGCATCCCCGTCGAGGTCTTCACCGATCACCCCGAGCAGTGGAGAAATCTCGTGCGCTTTGCGTTTTGCAAGAAATGGGACGTGCTGGAGGAGGCAGGTACGCGTCTCACCCGCCTGGCGTAGGCGAGTACGAGCACGAACGACCACCCAGCACATGGCTCGGTGGTTGTTTTTCCGGGCATTTTTCTGGCCCCTGCCCAGCGACACGCTCGACACCGGGTGTGACTAAAGGCCCCTACGTGCGTAGGTAAATGGAAAACAAGCCGACGCCCCACCCACGGTGAGTGAAAAGAGAACCGTGGGAGGGGCGTCGACAAGCAAAGAAGAGACTGAATCTACAGACGTAAACAGCGCTCTAGTTCATGATGTCCTAGATCTCCGTCATATCCATATCGCGGGACTCACGCATGAGCGCGATGGCAACGAGGGAAACGATGGACACACCGACAAGGTAGTACCCCACCGAGGAAACACCGTAGGTGACGTTCAGCCATGTGGCGATGAACGGGGCGATCGCAGCACCAAGGATGGAAGAAACGTTGTAGCTCAGTCCAGATCCCGTGTAGCGCACGTTCGTAGGGAACAATTCAGGCAGCACTGCGGACATGGGGCCGAAGATGAGGCCCATGAGGAACATTCCCAGGGTGAGGAACACGAGGGAGCTGAACAGCGTCGCCGATTCCGGAGCCAGGAACAGCTTGAAGGTCAGGCCGAAGACGATGATGGCAACCGTCGTCCAGAACAGCGAGGGCTTGCGGCCGAAGCGGTCCGCCCAGTAGCCGGACAGCGGGATGGACACCATGAAGGCGAAGATCGAGATCAGCTGGATGACCAGGAACTGCTGGTATTCGAAGCCGAGGCCGAGCCCCTTCTCCCGGTTCGCGATTCCGTAGGAGAGGATCCACGTGGTGACAAGGTAGAACAGGGCGTACGTGCCGACCATGATGAACGTACCTGCGAACAGCGGGCCGAGGGCTACCTTGAACACCTCACTGAACGGCGCCTTGGCTTTCTTCCCCTGCTTGACGGCGGTGGTGAACACCGGCGTCTCATCGAGGTGGATGCGGACCCACAGACCTACAGCGACCATGACGGCGCTGAGGATGAAGGGGATGCGCCAGCCCCAGACCATAAACGGGGAATCCAGGTGCGCGGTGTCATGCCCCAGGACCTTCACGATGACCAGGAACAGTCCGTTGGCGAGGAAGAACCCAAACGGCGCACCCAGCTGCGGCCACATCGCCGCGCGGGCGCGCTTGCCCTCCTCGGCGCTTTCCGTGGCGAGCAGCGCCGCGCCCGACCACTCACCGCCAAGGCCCAGGCCCTGGCAGAAGCGCATGAGCGCGAGGAGCGCCGGTGCGAGGAGGCCCACCTGTGCATAGGTGGGCAGCAGGCCGATGATGAAGGTTGCGATCCCCATTGTCAGCAGCGCGCCAACGAGCGTTGCTTTACGGCCGACACGATCGCCGAAGTGGCCGAACACGACTGAGCCCAGCGGGCGGGCGATAAAGGCCAAGCCGAAGGTAGCAAATGACTGCAGCAGCGCCACAGTGGGATTATCAGTTTCCGCAAAGAAGAGGTGCGGGAACACTGCCACAGCTGCGGTGGCATAGACGTAGAAATCGTAGAACTCGATTGTCGTTCCGATTGTGGAGCCAATAATGACGCGACGTCGATTCTGTTTCGCGTGCTTCTCGGCTTCCTGTTTTACTTGGACGGCAGTACTCACGTGGCACCTCATTTCAAAAGTGTTGAAGGTTTTCTCAAGGCTTGTGCCTTGGGTTTTGTTGGCCTCCCAAGAAACTCTTCTTAGGGGGTTGAAAAAATATTAAATCCCACCTAACAAAACTTCAATTCCACATTGTGAGACACATCATATTTACGACTGCCCTCTCCCCCGTTGCCGAACATCTGCTACCAGCACCGCACCCCTCCCCACCCTCCAACCACCCCCCGCACACACAGTTAGCCAAACAAAACAAAATCAACCAATCAGAAATGTTGCAAAATTTTTCGCCCGAAAGCGGATTCACCTGCGTGGCGTGCCCTGGCACTCCCCTCCCAAAGGACTCCCCTCCCGCCGACACAACGTTCACGGCCGGGAGCCCGGTGAAGGATCAGCGCGTGCAGATACAACAACGCCGCCACCCGAGTGGGTAGCGGCGTTGTTGGTGTTGTGTTGTTGCTGCAACGCTGCGGGTGCCATGAGCAGAAGCAGCGCGGCAGAAGCCGCGCTGTTAGTGTGGAACTGTTGCCACCTGCGAATTCCGGCTGTTACTGGAAATTCTTCTGGTAATCGGCGACAGCGCGGTCGAGCTCGTCGAGGGCACGGCCGTACTCCTCGTGCGAGCCGTCGCGAGCCGCGCGGACCCCGTTGAGTGCTTTGTTGATGCGCTCAATAGCAGCCGTCGGATCACCCGCCGGAGCAGGGGTGGACGTGCCGTCATTCTTGTCTTCAACCGGCTTCTTCTCGTCCTTCGTCGGCTGATCGGCGCTCACATCCGACTCTTCCAAGTCGCTGGCCTCACGCGGGTTGATGCCCACCTGAGAAAGTGCCTCGGCGACAGTCGGGGCATACCCGATCTTGCCGTCGTAGCTGACAAGCACACGCAGGAGCTTGGGGAACGCGGACTGCTGCCCTTTCCTCTTGGTGTACATGGGCTCAACGTAAAGGATCTTGCCACCCCCGACAGGGAGGGTAAGCAGGTTACCGTTCATCACCTCGTTGGTGTTTTGCCACAGCGAGCGGTCACGCGCCACCTGGTCAGAGGAGTCCATCGTGTCCTGTGCCTGCTTCGGTCCCAACGTCTGGGAGTTCGTGGGCAGGACACGGACGGTGATCTTGCCGTAATTGTCCGGATCAGATGTCACCGTCATGTGGGCGGAGAGGAACTCGCGTTCCAGGCCACGGAACGGGGTGATGAGCTGGAAGGTCGGTTTGTCTGTCTCCGGATCTGCGGCCACAACGTAGTACGGCGGCTGGCGGAGGTTCTTGCGATCCTCGGATGCCGACGGATCGTTCGGGACGGACCAGAAGGCCTCGTTCTTGAAGAACGTGCCCGGATCGTCCACGTGGTAGCGGGCGATCAGTTCGCGCTGTACCTTGAACAGATCCTCCGGGTAGCGGAGGTGAACATTGAGTTCTTCGGGGATCTCGGACTTCGGCTTCACCGTGCCGGGGAAGGTTTCCTCCCAGGCCTTCAGCACCGGGTCTTGATCGTCGAACTCGTAGAGGGTGACAGAACCATCGTAGGCGTCGACCACTGCCTTGACGGAGTTGCGGATGTAGGAAACCTGATCGTAGAGCAGGCGCTGGTCCGTGCCCGTCGGGTTAAGGGCATCCTGGGTGGTCTGTGTCAGCGAAGTGCGCTGAGCGTACGGAAGATTCGTCAGCGTGGTGTAGCCGTCGACAATCCACTTGATGGAGCCATCAATGACAGCCGGGTAGGCCTTGGAATCGGTGGTCAGCCACGGGGCAACCTTTTCCACGCGCTCGCGCGGATCACGGTTGTAGAGAATCCTCGATTCGCTATTTACGCGGTCGGAGAGGAGGAAATTGAGCTCCTGGAACTGCAGGGTGTAAGCAATGCGGTTGAAGAAGTTACCGATCGGCACGCCACCCTTGCCGTCGTAGGTGGACATGGTGGAGTCCGTGTCGTACTCCCACGACTGGCCATCACCGCTACCGACGATAGCGTAGTCCACAATGTCCGGCACCTTGGAAATAACCGTGCCGTAGTAGATGCGCGGTTGCTTGAGATCGAGGTTCAGCTTGTCCCGGTGCCCACCCGCAGTGTCCTTTTCCACGGTAGACAGGTCTGCCACGGTGAACACCGGGTAGCCACCACGGGTGGAGGACGCGTCGCGCGCGACCTCATCAACCCTGTTGGCGGGGGCGGCAACGAAGCCGTTGCCGTGGGTGTACACGGTATGGCGGTTGAGCCAGTCGTTCTGGTTATCGGCCAGCGAGTTGGGGTTCATCTCACGGGCAGCGACAACATAGTCGCGCACCTGCCCATCCTGTTCATAGCGGTCGATGGACAGCGGATCCTGGAACCCGTAGAAGTTCTTCAGCTGCTGCATCTGCGTGAACGTATCCGGCAGAACCTCGGGATCGAGGATGCGGATGTTGGACACGGTGGAGCTGTCGGAGGCTACCTCCTCGTCGCTCGTGGAATCTGCGCCCCAGTTGTCGAGGTAGGTGACCTTGTCATCACCGATGCCGTAGGCGTAGCGCGTCGCCTCGATATTGCGGGCGATGTACGGGGACTCCGCCTCCTGGCCGTTCGGCTTCACCTTGAACTGCTGCACGACTGCGGGCCATGCGGTGCCCACCACGAGGGAGGACAGCACCATGAGCACGGTGGCGATGGCGGGGATCCGCAGATCCTTGAGGAAGACGGCGGAGAAGAATGCCACGGCCACGACGAGGCCGATGACCATGAGGATGATCTTGGCTGGCAGCTGCGCGTTGATATCGGTGTAATTACCGCCGGTGAAGGTCGGGTACTGGTTGTCCAGCAGCGTGTAGCGCTGCAGCCAGTAGTTCACCACCATGAGGAGCATCCACAGCCCGGCCGTGACGGCGAGCTGGATGCGGGCGGGCCGGGAAACGAACGCCGTCTGACCAGTGGCTCGGTTACCCGGGCGCAACCCGCCAAGGAGGTAGTGCCCGACCAGCGCGATGAAGAACGCGACGGCCAGCAGAACGAGGAGAGAGCCCACAATGAGCTGGATGACCGGCAGGCTGAAGGCGTAGAAGCCCAGATCCTTGTTGAACTGTGGGTCGGTCACGCCGAATTCCTGGCGATTGAGGAAGAACAGCACGGTGCGCCAGGAAGCCTGGCCCATGAGACCGCCGAGAATGCCGATGATCAGTGGCAGGCCGATGAGGAGGCGGTTGAGCGATTTCTCAATGACCTTGCGGTATTCATGGATCGTGGGTGACATATCCGCGCCGTCGAGTTCGCCCGGCCTGTATTTGAAGGCCAGGAACCCGGCGATCCAGGTCACTCCGGCGGCGACGACGCCGAAAACGAGGAACAGAATGAGCCTCGTCACCAGCGTCTTCACAAAGACGGAGTCGTAATTGATGTGTCTAAACCACAGCCAGTCTGTGTAGTACCCCACCACCCACGGAACGAGAACGGCGAGGGCAACCACAACGGTAATCGCAGTGAGGAGCCCCCGGTTCGGTTTCCGGGCAGGTGGTCTCAGTCCGGTAGCCACGTGCTACTCCTTTTCATTGATAGATCAAGTTAACGCTAGTCTAATAAATGTTTCGTAGACCCTACGATGGAGGTTCGTCTCAACCATGGAATTTAGTCAACAACACCTGAACAGGGCTGTTTTGGAGGCCATAGATTTCGTCCACGCTGAGGGCTGGGGTGCGCCCCCGACGCTTTTCGCTCTGGTTCCTAGTCGGTTGCTTATCGACGCCCTCCCGGACCCCGATTTGGAAGAGGCACTGTCTCTTGTGGTTCAGGAGCTTCCCGAGAACCTTCCCGCCGGTTCCCCCGAGCTTGGCGAGTACCTCACCCGGATCGTCTGGCCTGAGCAGGTGGCGGGCGCTGTCCTTGCGCAGGAGATCACGTTCCGCGATACGTCCTCGGAGGACCCCACCCCGCGCCCGGCGCGCTTGTTCTCCGCCGCGATGCGCGACGAGGAGCTGACTCAGACAATTTTGCAGATGAAGAGCGCCGAAGACGGGCCCTTCTCTGACGACGACTACGAGCTGCGTGGCGGGCCGGACATCGCCCCGGAGCTCATCGCTGCGCTGCAGTACAGCTTCACACTCACCCTGGACGATTAAACAGACACTGGACGATTCATTTTGCCCGCTACACTGGAAACCATGAAACGCGCGCTAGCAGCACTCGTACTCGCCAGCTGCGCCGGGCTCAGTGCCGGGTGTGGTTCCCAACTGGGCGAGGATCCGTTATCTACTGCCGTCACACCACCGGCCGTCACATCGTCGGCTGCACCCGCTGATGATGCCTCTCCGTCGGCCACGGCGGCGGGAACGGCAGATGCATCGACCGCAGACACGTCGGCGACTGGTTCATCCACCGCAGCGACGCGGACGACAGAGTCACCATCTTCTTCGACGACAAAGCGTTCGACGAGTTCGTCCACCGAGGCCGAGGATGCAGTGGAAACGGTAGCTACCACGTTCGCCTCGCTTGCCCCCGCGTCGTTTTTTGCCGATCTGGAGAACTGCCACCCCAATGGAATCCCTGATTCGTATTCCTGCGATGGCCCGAAGGTTGGCCAGTTCCAGTTCTTCGCCTCCGATGTGAAGGCCACGTCTACCGCCCAGGTGCTGCGTGAGCTGTCGAGTTCCCGCGTTGTGGAAGAGCAGGCTCCGCGGATCGTCGGCTGGTCCGTACTCGGCTCCACGGCGATCATCACCGTCGTCGACGAGAAAAAGGGACTGACCATGCAGCAGATGATCTCTTCCGACAAGGTGGATCCCTCCACCCGCATCAAGGAACTGGGACTCGTCGAGTCCGACTAAGTCCGCTCGCAGGGGCTCCCTGCCCGCACGGAGCCACACAAGACTGCACTGCGCTACCGGCACCCCTAGGTCACTTGTGCCCGAAATAGGAGGCCAACTGGCGCTTCCACTGAGCCGGCGATGCCCCCAGAGATGGCCTCAGGCGGTGCCCCAAAGATAGGCACAAGTGGTGCCCCCAAAGATGGGGCCAGGAAGACTTTCCGGGTAAGCGCTTGAGCTTTGAAAAGCCCCTGGCTAGAAGACTATCTAGTCCGCTGAGCAGCTTGCCACCGGTTGTCCGGCCGCATAGGCATCGATGGCCGCGATCGCCTCATCGAGGGTTGCCACCTTTGCCACCGTCATTTGCCCGGGATCCTTTTCCACGACCTCATCGCAGTTATCAGCCGGGGCCAAGAAAAGCTGCGCGCCAGCTTCTTCGGCTGCGGTCATCTTGTGTTTGATGCCACCGATCGGGCCAACCTCACCATCCGGGTCAATCGTTCCGGTCCCGGCGATGTTGATGCCTTTCGTGGTGTCGCCCGGATCCAACTTGTCGATGACACCAAGCGCGAACATCATGCCGGCCGAGGAACCGCCGATATCCGAGAGCCTGTAGTCCACGGACAGATTCCCCGACGGATCAGCCTTCATGAGCAAACCAACGTAGGGCTTCCCATCCTTTTCCCCTACCGTGACGGGGATCTTCTTTTCCTCACTGCCGCGACGAACCGTGAAGGTTACCGTGTCTCCCACCGCCTTCGTGGCAATGTAATCCGAGACTGTCGAGGGGACGGTGACCGACTGGTCGTCGACAAGCGTGAGAACATCCTCAACCTCAAACAGACCGTCGGCAGGCGCACCCTCCATCACCTCGGCGACGATCGTTTCCAGCGGAATGCCCAAATGGTTCAGCGCGGCGAGGGTAGCTGCAGACTCACTGTTGTTAAAGGCCTGCTTGTTGGCCTCCTCCATATCTTCCTGGCTTACATCCGGCGGAATGACAGAGCTCAGCGGGACCAGCTCACGATCCTTGCTAAACCACATCGCGATGGCATCGCCAAGACCCAGGTCCGTGTACACACTCACCGTAAGCATCCGCAGCTGACCATCCGTCTCATCCACCGGCGCACCGTCGATCTGGACGACATCCTCGCCACCGTCAGTCTTTCCCAGCACGTCGAAACTCGGACCAGGCCCCATCGCGGCGAACGGGACACCGACACGCAGACCCGTGGCGCTAGTCACGCCGGGGACGCTCGTGGCAACAACGAGGACAAGCAGGACGAGAACCGTCACGGTTCCCCACATCACATGGGAGGGCAACTTTTTCACGAACATAACCCTACATGTTCGCTTACAGCACACTGCAAGAATATGGCATCCGTGCGGTCTGCCACGGTAGGTTAGAACTATGAGCAATAGATTCGGATTTACCTCTGGCAACGACGATGACGACCCTGACAAGGACCGCGACAATAACCAGAACAACGGCTCCGGTGACGGCGCTAGCGGTAACGGCAACGAAGGGAACACCCCTTTCGGTGGCATGCCCGGATTCTTTAGCTGGAGCTCCGACGGGGGCTTCCAACAAGGCAATTTAAACGACCTGTTCCAGCAATTTAGCTCCATGTTCGGCGGCGAGGACGCACAATCGGGTGCAACCCCCGGCTTCGGTATGTTCGGTGGGCAAACTCCTCCCCCGGAAGCAGGAGCCGATGATGATAGCCCAACCCTCGACCGCTCCATTGTGTCCAAGGCGGGAATCGAGGAAATCGGTTCGGAGCGCCGGCCCTCCGACGCTGAGACGAAGGCTGTGACCGAGGCAGCGCGGTTAAGTGATCTCTGGCTCGACGGTGTCACCGATATCCCGGCAGCAGGCGGCCCCGTCGAGGCATGGAACGCTGCCGCATGGCTTGACGCAACCATAGACACGTGGATTCGTCTCACTACCCCCGTGGTGGAAAACAAAGATGCAGCTAGCGAAGCCGGCCTCCCCGAGGAGGCGAAGCAGATCATCGGCCCCATTAAGCACATGATGAATCACTTCGGGCACATGCAGGCTGCCACACAACTCGGCGGCGACCTCGGTGAACTAGCCACGCAGGTACTCACCGGCTGCGACTTCGGCATGCCCGTAGCACCGCGAGGCACCATCGCCGTGCTGGCATCCCATGTCAGTGCAGCAGTCAAGAGCCTCGATATCCCCGAGGAAGAGGCACTCATGTACATCACCGCGCGCGAAGCTGCACGCCAGCGCCTGTTCATGCACGCCTCCTGGCTGCCTGAATCTATTGTCGGCGCGGTTGAGGAATTTGCTCTCGGCCTGGAGATTGACAATAGCGAGATGGAGGAGACAATCCGGGATCTCCAATCCGGTGGGATCGATCCACAGCAGTTGCTCGAGCACATCACTAACTCTGACATCGAGCCACGCCTATTCACCCGCAACGAGAAGTCGGCGGAACTGCTTGAGACCCAGCTCGCGCTCGTCGAAGGCTGGGTGGAGCTCGTAGTTCACGAGGCACTTGCCGATCGCATCCCCTCTGCACTCAAGATGGAGGAGGCCTGGTCGCGTCGCTTCGCCTCCGGCGGGTCTGCCGACACCGTCCTCGAAGAGATCGTCGGCATCACGATCAAAACCCCCAAGGTCGCCGCAGCCTACGACCTGTGGCGCCGTGTGGGAGAGGCCGTAGGCCAGGAGCGCCGCGACAGCCTGTGGAACCACCAGGACTTCCTTCCCCGCGCCGAGCACCTGGACAACTCCGCCGCCTTCATCGATGAGCTGCTCACCGACGACTTCGACCCGATCGCCGAGATCACCAAGCTGGAAGAAAGCGGTAACTTTGGCAAGGGCCACGAAGCCCACGACGGCGACGAGGGCAGCGACGGCGGTGACGGCAACGACTCTGCCGGTGACTCCACCAACGGCGACACCGACATCTAGGAGAAAACGTCACCGGCTGAGGCCGGTGGCGGGTGTCAGGTGCCGGGTACAACCCTATGCTCATCAGCGACAACAGATGGTGCACCCCGCAGGGGTTCACTTTCGGCGCGGGGGCTTAGCTCGCGTTGCAACGCGTCTGTTTAGTCTTCATCAGAACCGTCGTTGTCTTCTTCTTCGCCGGCACCACCACCGTTGCCACCCCACCGGCCATAAGCCTCCAGGTAGCCCTGCGCCCGCTCGGCGTGGGGCACTTTATTTGCCCATGCATAAAAATCCGGCCCATGATTGGGCACGAACGTGTGCACCAGCTCATGCACGATCACGGAGTCAAGAACGTATTGGGGCACCTTCTGCAGGCGGTGGGAGATGCGGATCGTACCTCGCGCAGGTGTACAGGAACCCCACCGCGAGTTTTGGTTTGTTACCCAGCTGATACTCGTCCACTCGGCCTTCCCCTGCAGCACTGTCCGGTTAAGACGGCGAGCAGCCTCCTCGAGGTCCACAACCGGTGCCGATTTTGCTTGCACCTTTTCCAACAGCTCCTGAGCGATCGCCTGGGCTGCCTTTTCCGTCATCCGGGCAGGAACACGGACCTCGAACACGTCCCCCTTGAGTCTCCCCTGGACGCTCTTCTTACGACGAGGAGAGCGGATAATCCTGATTTTTGGCACGGTTACCCAGTCTACGGCGTAAGGATTGCCCCGGCCTACTGAAGGGGCTACGCGCTTCACGGGGAGTAGCTGCTCCGCAGGTCCCCTAATCTCCAGCGCAATGAGTTGTTTTCGTCGTGCAGAGGTAAGCGGTGTCCGGTAACCTGACACCCGTGGGGGGCACGACTCGATGACATTGGGGGTTCAATGGATAATCAACCAGCACACACGCTCACGCAAGCACAATCGCCAGCACCGGTACACGCTCTCTCACAAGCGCATGCACCATCATGGGAAGCGTCCCTGCGACGTACAGAGACGGCACCTATCGCACGAAATGCTCGTGCTCTCTCCGCTCGTAAATCTGCACAGGCCTCGTCCGAACCGCTCCTACGCCTCAATCCGTCTGCCTCTCTTGTCTTCCGCTCGCGCCGCAACGTGCAATTCGGTCTCGAGACTTTCCGCACGGCGGTAGTGACATTTCCGACCCACCTGTGCGCCACACGAACCGTGACCTTTCTTAACTCCACACACGATCCGCTCTCCAGAGAGGACACCATTGCAGGCCTGGTGAAGTGCGGAAACCAACCCGGAAATGCACGCGCGCTAGTGGAGGATCTCATTGCTTTTCGCGTTCTCGTCCCCGCACACCCGCCTGTCGAGATGGCAATTGTGGGCACCGGTGCCCTTGCCACGGCGGTAAGGGAACTCATGCCCGCAGATTGCATAAATGTGCGCTACTCAGCGCCCTCCGAAACAGAATCTCGTTTCCTTGCCCGCATGCCCGCTGGAACACCGATTATTTTGGTCGATTCCCTCATTGAGGCCCCTTCTTACAGCACAGCTTTGAGAGGGAAAACCGACACAATCGTCCAGGGATATATCCTCGACGGTCGGGGGTACGCCGGCCCCACGATGGTTGCAGGGGACGGCCCGTGTCCCCTGTGCCTGGAACTGTATCGCCTCGATCTCGACCCGCGGTGGCGGATGCTTGTATCGCAGTCGCTTGTGCGTAAGGGGGCAAGGGACCCCCTGCTCGTTAGCGCCACGGCCGCACATATTGTGGCGCTTTGCCTGCGGACTGCTGGCTTTCACTGCGTCCAGCCCGGCGTAGGCAACTATTTCCATGACCCGGTCTCCCCTGCCATCCCAGGTGAACTCGTCGTCGTCGACCCGTATACGCTATCCCTCACCCACAAGGTGATGAAGCCACACCCGCATTGCCCGGAGTGCTTCGAACGGCTTAACGGTACTCGTCCAGGACTTCCCGCAGTTCCCCGCCAAACTTTTCCAGCTTGACAGGCCCAACACCGGCGACGGAAAGGAACTCGGCATCGGTCTCCGGCATCGCCTCTGCAATCGCCATGAGCGTGGCGTCGGTAAAGATCATGTACGGAGGCTTACCTCGCTCCTTCGCCTCAGCGGTCCGCCACGCGCGAAGTGCAGCGAAGAGAGCCTGATCAGCTTCCTCCGGGCAGGTAACACAACGCCCAAGAACCTTTTCCTCCGGCGAGCGCAGTGGTTTACCGCAGACACGACAGCGGGTACTCCGCTGCATCTTTTTCACCGGTTTGTTGTCCTCTTCCTTGGGCACAATTCCGTCGAGGAAACGGGTGCGCTCACGGGTCGCACGTCCGCCCTCCGACCGCGCCTTAGACCACGACATGTGGAGGAAGGTACGGGCGCGGGTGATTCCCACGTAGAAGAGGCGACGTTCCTCCTCAATCTGTCGCTCCCCTTCCTTCAAAGCCTGTTTGATCGGCAGCGATCCCTCTTGCAGGCCAGTTAGGAATACAGCGTCCCACTCCAGTCCTTTGGCAGAGTGGAGAGAGGCCAGCGTCACCCCGTTTACATTCGGGGGCTGCTTTGCGTCCTTTCTCCTGTCCAGTTCCTGCAGCACACCGTGCAAGGTAAGTGTGGAATCAGTACGCACCAAGTCCGCGACGAGCGCAAGGAACGCGTTTTGCATCTGCCACCGCTCCCGGGCTCCCTGCCCCTCCGGTTCCTCGGGGGTCATCCCTTGGCGGCGTAGTACAGCCGTGACAGCCTCTACAGGATCTATGTCCCCTGATCGCTGATTGTTCGCCAGCCGGGTCACGCCGGACATCGCCTGCCTAATTTCTGGGCGAAGGAAAAACCCTTCACCGCCACGCACCTGGTAGACAATTCCTGCATCAGACAACGCCTCTTCGAACACCGCCGACTGGGCGTTGATTCGATAGAGCACCGCAATCTCAGCCGGTGGTGTCCCGGTTTCGATGAGCCGCTGGATCTTCTTCGCGATCGCGTGCGCCTCGTCGGGTTCACTCTCGTACGTGGCGAATTGCGGTGGCTGCCCCGGAGGCTTCATACCCTGCAGCTGAAGCCTCGTTCCGGCAATGCGTCCCCGAGCCTTGCTAATAACGGCGTTGGCGACATCGGTGATCTGAGGGGTGGAGCGGTAGTCCCGCTGCAGGCGAACAGTTACCGCTTCCGGGTAATCCCGGGTGAAGTCCAGCAGGAAACTAGGCGAAGCCCCCGTAAAGGAATAAATGGTCTGATTCGCATCGCCCACCACTGTGAGATCATCGCGATCTCCGAGCCAGGCGCGGACGAGACGCTGCTGCGCAGGGGTCACGTCCTGGTACTCGTCGATCACGAAAGTGCGATACTGCTGCCGGAATTCGTCGGCAACGCCCTGCACCTTCTCTATCCCCGTGGCCAGTTGGTTGATGACATCATCAAAATCCAGAAGCACCATTCCATGCCGGTATTTCAACTCCTCATACGCGGCATAGACCTGGCCTACCTCTTTTCCGCTCACCGGCGGGGTGCGGTGGAAGGTCTCTACCTGCTCCGGATAGTTATCCGGGGAGATAAGCGTTGCTTTCGCCCACTCGATTTCCCCTGTGAGATCCCGCAGAGTTTCCGTGTCCGTGGAAACGCCACAGGACCTCGCGGCCTGCGCAACAAGGGGAAGCCGCTTATCTAGAAGCGAGTACGAGAGGTCACCTGCGAAACGAGGCCAAAAATAAGCCAATTGACGCATTGCTGCGGAATGGAAGGTGCGCGCTTGGACCCGGGGGATCCCCATATTCGCGAGACGATCCCGCATCTCCCCTGCTGCTCGCTTTGTGAAGGTCACAGCGAGAACCCGCTGCGGACTCACTGCACCTGTGTTGATAAGGTGCGCGATGCGGTAGGTGATTGTCCTTGTTTTACCAGTACCGGCGCCGGCGAGAATGCAGACGGGCCCACGAGGCGCGGTAGCAGCGACCCGCTGATCTGGATCAAGATCTTCGAGGCTAAAGCTTTCCACGGGCACACCACCGATCAATGAGTGTGCGGGCGAGGGAGCCACGACCAGTAAGAGGAATATCTCCAGAAAGAATCTCTTCTCTCGAAGCCCAGCGCGTTTCTTCAAGCTCACCATCGGTGGGTGCGTGGGCTTCTCTGTCAGTGGTCTCCGCCCGCATGCCGAGCATGAGGCTCCCGGTTGCCGCCCACGGCGCGGACATCACGTACCTGGAATGCGTCACCCTACGCCCTGTTTCTTCCAGGACTTCGCGGGAGAACGCATCCTCGATCGTCTCTCCCGGTTCCACGTATCCTGCGACGAGCGAAAAGTACCTGCGCTGTGGCTTGCGTGTCAGAAGCAGCTCGTCCCCCAATGTCACCAAACCGATGACTGCAGGATCGAGACGCGGAAACACCTCGCGCCCACCGTCGTCGTAGCCGAAGCGTCCATCTGCCACATAGCGGATCTGGTCACCGTTCACGGGGCTGAAGCGGAACATCGCCTGGTTTCGCAACCGCATGAACGTCTGGGCAAGGTCGCTTACAGCCGGTTGATCTTGGATATGAACAATTGCCAACGATTCCGGATCGCCAGCGATCATTGCCTCTAGCTGCTCGTGACTTACAAGAACGCCAAAGCCATGCCCCTCCGGAAGTTCGATTTGAATATCCGCGTTCTCGCCGAGAACCGGGTCTGCAAAACCTGCGATGGGTTGCACCCCGAGGGGTGTGGAAGAACCGGATAGTGTGGCGTACTCGCCCTGCAGGGTGAACGGATAGTAGCACCCGCGATTCGGCTCCGTGTTGGCCAAAAAAATTCCCCCTAGCACGCTCTATCTTCCCCTTCCTTGTCTTTTCTAAAGCTTCGGCGGCATCTCATCCACAATGACCAGGCTTGTACGATAACCGGGCTCACATACGCACGTGCTCGCACATGGACGGGCTCGCACGATGTTGGACTCGCACGATGTCGGACTCGCACGATGTCGGACTCGCTACCTATTCTCACGGTAATCGACGGATCTGAGTCGCGCTTATCCACGTGATCTCACCCAGGTCACGTCGTTTCTCTGGCTACTTTCCGGAGTCCACGATACGGCGCACGTACAGGAGACGGTCTCCTGGTTCACAGGTCTCAGCCTCGGGAGAATCGATGCGGTACAGCTCACCGGAGCGAACCACGCCGAGGACGATGTCTGCCAAGTGGCGGGGGTTGGCGCCTACTTCGTCTTCGCCAATCTGCCGCTCGGCGATAGAGAAGCCCTCATCTGGGCTGAGAAGGTCTTCCATCATCTCCACCACGGACGGTGTCACTGTGGCAAGGCCCAACATGCGGCCGGCTGTTTCGGAAGAAATAACCACCGAATCTGCACCGGACTGCTCCACCAGGTGCTGGTTTTCGGCCTCACGAACGCTGGAGACGATCATCGCGCTAGGGGCTAGTTCGCGTACGGACAGGGTGACAAGAACTGCGGTGTCATCCATGCTCGGGGCGACCACGACGGCGCGTGCCCGCTGCACGCCAGCCAGTTTCAGGACATCGGCCTTTGTCGCACTTCCGTGAACGGTGACGAGGCCTTGGGAGGAGGCCATCTCCAGCGCCTGGCGATCTGTATCGACTATGACAATCTCACTGGGTGGAGTGCCATCGGCAAGCAGTGCTGATACTGCAGAGCGTCCCTTTGTGCCGTATCCGACAACGACCGTGTGATTGCGCATAGTCCTTCTCCATCGTTGGATTTGCAGGGTTTTCCGCGATTCCTCCGTCAACACGCTCAGCGTGGTACCGACCAAAAGGATAAGGAAGAGGACGCGAAGTGGTGTGATCAGGAGGATATTAATAAGCCTGGAATGCTGTGTCACCGGGGCGATGTCACCATAGCCAGTGGTGGAGAGTGAAACAGCAGAGTAGTACAAAGAGTCTACGAAGGTCAGAGGCTCTGAGTAGCCGTTCTTGTCAAAGTACACAACGAGCGAGGTGGCAATCATGATGACGGTGGCATAGGCCACACGCCGTGCAATGAGAACCCACGGGCTGGATTTTGCTTCTCCAGGAATGTTGATGATTTTGAGCAGGGCGTGCTCTGGAAGCTCGTCGAGCTCCGCTTGCGCACCAATCCGAAAGTTCAGGTTGGGGCGAAGCCTCTTTCCAAAAGGCATTGTCACTCTCCTGCCATCATCTGCATGTACATCACCCCGGCTCTCCTCAGCCGTGGCATCTACTTGAGTCTAGCCATAGTGGAGTCATTTTGAGCTTTCACTCACCTCACCGGCGTTGAATCGTACTCCCCTTTTCCGGGGATGTACGCACTGCGCAGTGAACACCACCGCAAAAGCACAGCTAAAACCACATTGAAACGCCCGTTTCACTCCGCCCCTTCGCAGCCACACACAACCTTCCGTCTGCCTTATGTAGGCCTGCGGGCACAAGGCCTCGCCAGCGCGCGCAAACCGCCGTCGGTGTGGACGATCTGGTGCCAGCTCCTGTACACAGCGAAAACGTACGCGTTCATCGTCGTAGAGGCGCTATGGTCAGGTGGCGGAACCGGTTCGAACGCCTCCCCCAGAGTCTGTCATCGAACGTCCATATTCGCTGAGCCCCAAGTTCGCCTGCGCTAGACCTCGGGTTTTCCTACCCGAGGTCGCTTTCTTCACTACTCATTCCCATTTTCTTCCAGTTCAATGAGCCGACGCAGGTCATCCTTATCCATGAGCGCTTCCGGCTTTAGCGTGTAGCCCTCACGGACGTAGAAAAACACGGCTTCTACCTCCGAGGGGTCAACGTGGCGACCTTCCCGCTTTGACTGGATTTCCGCCCACGCAAGGCGGTACTCGGCTAACTGCAGGGAAAGTGTCGGCAGATCCCGTTGGGAGGGCACCTTCCCGGTCTTCCAATCAACCACGGTCCACGTTCCGTCGATATTCCTGAACACCGCATCGATCTTGCCCGTCACGCGCTTGCTGCCGATTTGGTATTCGATTGCCTGCTCGACTGCCACTGGCGTGCGGTCAGCCCATGGGCTGGCCAAGAAGTTCTCCTTGAGTTGTGCCAGCTCTTCCGCTGTGACATCCTCCTCGCCGATACCGGGAAGCTGGTCATCGTCGAGAAGCGTGGGCAGTGTGTAATGTTCCTCGATCCACTGGTGGAACTTCGTGCCCCGTTTCGCTTGCGAGTTCGGCTTAAACGGCACCGGACGAAGACGTCGTTTAGCAAGCTCCTCTGGGTTTTTCTTGAGCTGAACGATCTCGGTTGCGTTGATCCGGCTGCCCAGCTCAACCTCGATCTCCTTGCGCTCTGCCAGGCATTTTTCTTCCACAAGTTTGTGCGCGGTCAGTCTCCACCGGGATATCCGCTGCTTCTCCGGAGTGTTTTCTTTTTCTGGCTCGTCAGCAGGGCTTCCTGACGCGTCCGCATCGGTATCACCGTTCTTTGCAGCTTCTGCAGCAGACAAGACACGTTCGCAAATAGACCCCACGCCTTGGCTTTCGCGCTCGCGCATTTTCTCTTTCACAAGCGCTGCGGCGTGTTCAATGGCACCTCGCTTGTCACCGAGGAAGTCCACGGGGAAACGCGCTTCGTCTGAGTCACGCTCGACATAGATTTCCTCTAACTCCTCCCCCGGCTCCCACCAGGTCACCACGTTGCCAGAAAACTCGTCTGACTGAGCAATAGACGCAAACAGTTCTGTTGGGGTGATCACCGTGGGGGTGTGAGGTTTCTGCTTCTTGGGGGCTTTTCCCCCCTCGGCTGCATTGGACGGTTGGAAGGTCATCGTCTGGAAATCGTTGCGCTCGCGGGCATGCGAGGTAATGAAGAGGCGGTTGGAGGACCGAGTAACCGCCACGTAGAACAGTCGCGTTGATTCGCGGACCTCTTTCATCCGCAGGAAGTACTTGTAGCGCTCAAGGGATTCCTTGAAATGCGACCCCTTGGTGATCTCTAGATCCGGTGACACCGCGTAGCGGGGCGTGGAATCCAAGAAGCCATACTCGTAGGCGTTAAAACCGCTGTCCTTCCACTCCTTAGCCGGTTTTTCCAGAAGGGGCTCTGGAATATCCACGGCGTCGCCAATGACAGATGAAGGCAGGGTTTCTGGCCGGGAGGCAGCAGTCTCAGTGGTGATGGTTTGTTGCCCATCCTTGTACATCTTGCTGTTGGCACCAATAACGGCGACGGTGGCGAACTCCAATCCCTTGGCTGCATGGACCGTCATGATATCCACGCGATTCGGGGAAACCGTTTGCTCGCCTTGATCCATTGCACGGTCCTCTGCCTCTGCGTCGAGATACTCGAGGAATCCACGCAGCGTCGCTCCGTCTATGGATGCGAAATCGGCGACGTATCCGTGGAACGTGTCCAGGTGCGACGTTCCGGGCACACCAAGCTGCCTTGGGTTCTCCCGTGCCAAAACCTCCGTACGAATGCCGAAGGTGTTCTCGATATCTTGGAAGATATCCTGCAGGCCACTGGCCAGACTATGGCCACGCAGCCACCGAAAACGGGAGGCGAGAGACGTAAGGCGGGCGTAGCCTTCCTCCGTGTACTGGCTAGCATCCCCCAGGTCAGCAAGTGCATCGCCGAGAAACACAGTATCCTCAGCCAGCGCATCTTCGATTTCCTTTTTGAGCCGGACGAGCGCTGGGTTATCGGCATCGCTTTCGGTGGCTCCGCTCTCGTCAGCCGCATTGACTGCGTCTTCCGTCGTTGTCTCTGCTGTGGCCTTGTCACGCTGGTAAGAGTTGAGGGTGCGCGCCCGATTAGTCAATGCTTTTACGTCGGCGAAACCCAGTTTCACAAGCGGTCCGGTGAGGATTCGCAGAAGGGCCGAGCTATCTTCTGGGCGCGCGAGTGCCTTGGCGATGGATACGAGGTCTACAATCTCCGGCATCATGAGAAGTCCGGCCAACGAGTGCACGTGGTAAGGAACCTTGTATTTCTCGAGCGCTTTCACGGCCTCCGGAACCTGGCTGTGCTGGCGAACAAGGATTGCGGCTTCGAATGGCTGGGCATTAGTGGCCCGTGTGGGTTGAGCAGAATCAGCCAGCGTTGCGACATATTCGTCCAACTGGTCGTCGGAGACCCCGTGGTACTCAGCGGCCAGTTGACGCGCCACGAAGTCCGCCTCCTCTTCCTCCAGCTCGAAGTTCGCCAGGAGAACCTCACCGTCGCCGGCTCCCGCGCGAGGTTCGAGTTCCGCCACGCTTCGTTCTTCTGGCGCATATTCGCCTGTGGCTTCGAGGATCGCGCCTGAGATGTGGTTAGCTACACCGAGGACAGCTCCGGGGTTTCGGAAACTAGTGGTCATTTCTAGTTTCTTGGCAGGTTGGACGGGCGTTCCGTCTGGGTTCTTTTCTACTGTGTGGGGAAAATCAGTAACGAAGTTGGCCAAGTTCGACGAGTTCGCGCCGCGCCACCCGTAGATGGCCTGCATGGGATCGCCCACCGCTGTCACAGCCAGTCCGGGTTCTCCCGTGCCGTATAGCGACCGCAAGAAGATGCGTTGCGAGTGGGACGTGTCCTGGTACTCGTCAAGCATGACCACGCGGTATCGATGGCGCTCGCTGCTGCCCACAGATGGCTCACCGGAGGCAAGACGTGCCGCCGCCGCCATCGTGTGCGAAAAGGTGGTGAGTCGATTGTCCTTGAGATACTGGTTGAAAGTATCGACAAGCTTCAACAGGACAACGCGGGTGTCCTGCGTCGCGATGAATTTTGTCGTGTCCTTCGTCGCTCGCTCTACGTTGTCGATGACGCGGAGCGCTTCGGCAGTCGCCCCGCGTACATCTTCTGCCGTCCGCATGTTGCTTTCGATGGCGTTGACGAGGGAGACGATCTTTGTTGCGACATTCGATGTCGATTTTGTGGCCGTTTCGTCCGGGAATGTGCCGTGGAAGTCCTCCACGATCGCCGTCGCTATCTGTACCATCTCCGCCTGGGAAATAATCCTTGAGCCGGGCTCCGTAGGCAGGAGAAGCCCGTACTCACGGACGAGATTTTGGGCGTAGGCATCGTAGGTAAAGACGGAGGCATCAAGGTTCTCCTCAGCCCGAACGCTCTGCCCCTGTACTTTCTGGTGAAGATCAAAAAGAGAGCTACGGATTTTCTGTTTCAAGTTCTGCGCGGCCTTGCGGGTGAATGTGAGACCAAGCACTTGTTCAGGGCGTACCAGACCGTTGGCCACCAACCACACCACGCGGTCGGCCATCGTTTTCGTTTTACCGGCTCCCGCACCTGCTACAACAAGGAGGTTATGCATCGGGTATTCGATAACCGCCTGCTGCTGCGGCGTGGGAGGGAATCCGCCGACCTGATGGGCGAGCTCGTTAGCTGTGTACTTCATTGATGGAGCGTCCTTCCTCAGTGATCGGGCAGATGATGCGGTAGGCGCACGAGCCACAATGCTTGTTTGGCAGCGCAGGAACCGTCGAGCCGGAAGTGTGGTGAACCAACTGGCGCAGGTTATCCATGAGGATCCTGGCGTTGTCCTCCGTCAACGGCTTTTGGCTCGGTTTCTTCGTGCTTCGCGGATAAACAAGTTCCGCACCACCGCTTTGTAGCGCACCGCCAGACCCGTCGTCGGTGACAAACTCCAAGGGGTTTTCTTGGATCCGGGAATGATTAATTCCGAGCTGGTAAACGGCCATCTGCGGGTGTGATTCCGCTTCTTGGTAGGTAGGTGCCGAGCGCCCGGTTTTGAGGTCGTACACCTTCATCCGTCCCTCCGAATCTCGGTGCACCCGGTCGAGACGGCCTTTGATGCGGATAGGTGAGCCATCGTCTAACTGTCCAACTGTCACATCCATGGGAATTTCCACGCCAACGAGGTCACCGGCAAGGTTCGTCATCTTACTCACCGTGGCGTTCATCACCTCGACGAACTCCTCTTCATCGGCTTTTTCCTTCCACGGAGGAACGGTTCGCGAGGACAGGTACGCGTCGAGCACGAGCTGCTCAGCTTCTTTCCACGTTTCCTCGTCTTGCTGGAGTGTCACCGAAGCCTCCGCGAGGGCGTGGAGGAGATTTCCCTCGCGCAGGGCGGAGCTGGACTCGGTGGGGGTGACGGAGTTGAGAACCATCTTCAGTGGGCACTGGAGCCCGGATTCTACCTGGCTGGGGCTGAGCGTCGCCGGTTGTCCAGGCTCCCGCAAGGGCTGCGCGTCGGTGGGGCCAGCAAGCCCCCACCAGTTGGTGGGTTCGGCCTCGGAAAAACCTGCGTCGGCAAGCATCGCGAGCAGATCGGCAGCCTCTTCTTTTTCCTCGTCGCTTGAGTCGGCGCTTGTCAGCGCTCTGCGCAACTCGGCAATGAACGGCCGCGAAGACTTAACCGCAAGTTCGTCTGTCTCCACTACAGTGCTGACGCTGAAAGTTTCGTCTTCTTCCAATTTCCTCACAAAACGAGATGGCTGTGGCAGAGGCGAGTCTTCCTCTGCCGGATTGATGGCTGTGATCACAAGCGTGTCCGTTGCTCGAGAGGTGACGAGTGAAAACAGGCGTTGCTCTTCATGGAGGCGTTCGCGGAGGCGGTCGATGTACGCGTCGGGGTCGACGTTTTCATCAATAAGGTCGACAAGCTCCTCCTGATCGAAAATTGTCCCGGTCAGCCCAAGAGAAGGCCAGGAGTCATCGTCGGCACCTGCGAGGATGACGGTATTCCATTCATCATCGATCGCACCATGCGCAGTGAGGAGAGCGACGGCCTTCGGCGCAACCACCTGACGTTCCCGGACACCGGTGGGCAGATCCTGCGAGGTAAGGTGCTCGATAAATCCCTCGAGTGACGGTTGCTTGACGCGCTCAACATAGTCGCCCGCAACGTCAAAAAGCTCCATCATCGCGTTTAAATCCCGGTTCGCCTGCGCGGCGGCGGGACCACCACGCAACGCGGTGTACATCTTGGAGGTGCTGAGACCCGTCGCCTCCCAGATTGACCAGAGAATCAGCTCCAGGCTGTCCCCGCGTTCGACGGCTTCCCGGCCGGTTTGGATGACTGCACTGAGGTGTGTAAGGACGGACTCTGCTTGTTCGCCTAACCGGGCATCCTCAGCGACCCCGGCAGCACCCCGAACAACGGGGCCAAGCTCGCCGATTTCTCGCTGGATTCGCCTCAGGGTGATGGGATCGGCTCCTCCAATGGGGCCAGTGGCGAGCTCGATGATGTCTTCTTCTGTACCGTTGCCCATGACGATGTCCACGGCCTGCAGCATGGCCTGGACAATCGACTGCTCGACGAGCACAACATCTGTGGAATCGATATGGACGGGGACATCGGCGGTAGCAAGAGCTCGCTGGAGCGCGGGAATCTGGCTGAGGGAGCGGGTGATGACGACCATGTCCTCCCATGGGATGTCGCGAATGAGGTGCACCTCGCGCAGCTCGCGTGCTATCACCGAAAAGTTATCGCCCGCCGTGTGCGTGTAGATGATGCGCTTGTCGGATGGTCGCCGGAAACTTTGCTCCAGCGTGATGACTGTCTTACCGGATTTGTCCTCTACGAGGTCGGTGTTGGCACCGCGGAAGGAGTACACCAGCCCGTTCGTGTTTCCGCCGACCACAAAGATGGGCGTGTGCTCACCAATCATCTCCACCAGCTTCTGGGAGAGCGGGTCGAGGTGTTGGGCGTTGTCAACTGCCAGGAAGTCGTACCGGTTTCGCATTTTTTCTAGCAGCGCTGGGTTGTCCTCCAACGCACGCACAGCAGTGATGAGCAGCTCCGACGCGTTGAGGTGATGCATTTGCTGCAGGTTCATCACCGCCGTGTATTCCTCTAGGAAAGCTCCGGCTGCAACCCACAGTGGCTTATTCTCTTGCTCCCCCAGCTTCTTCACGTCTGCCGCTGATTTCCCGCGCTCACCTGCGCGGAGGAGGAAATCCCTGAGGCCACGCGCAAAGCCCACGTAGTCCAACGCTTCTACCCGCTCCGCAGGCCAGTACTCTCCCCCTGCTTCTTGGTTGCCTTTCAGCAGCTCCCGGATCACGGCATCCTGCTCGGCTCCTGTCATCAGGCGTGGGGCGGGAACGTTGTTGGCAATAGCTGCGTAATGAACGATGGAAAAAGCAAGCGAGTGAACACTCTGGGCGAGTTTGGATTCGGCAACGTAGGGCGCAGCATTTTCCTCCTCACTCCTCGACGCGACGAGGTCATCCCATAACGCCTCCTCGAAAGCAAGGGCGCTGCGCTTGGAATGCGTGACAATGAGGAGTCGATCGGGATCAGTGCCCGCGAGCAAACGTGCGCGGGCAGCATCACGAATGAGGCTTGTTACTCCGGCACCGGATTCCTCAGCGGTGATGAGGTAGGAACCGTGCTGACCGTCGAGCAGGGGGCCAGCTGACTCCGGCCACTGCCTGTCTGGGAGATCCTTTTTCTTCGGTGGTACGAGTCTGAGCTGTGGTGCTGCCATGAGTCCAATTATTTCACAGCAGTTCTCTGGCCACCCGAACGATACTCGAACGGCTATTCGAGCGCGATTGTGGATGCAGCGCGTGGATGTAGAGGCGATAGAGCAACGCCCGGTATACAAGCTGATGGAGGTTCTCCACGTGGGCGAATCGGCTGATGATTCGCGACGTCGCCGCGCCGGCAATGAGTGAATCGACGATGGCAAGAGCGGCCGTGTATCCACCGGGGTGTGCGACGGGCACAATATCCGTCACCGTGGGGGCTGCGCCGTCGGCGAAGATCGTCGTTGCCAACATGTCCGCGTGTGTGACCTGGTTAGGGGCATCAATCGGTTCGAGGCGCTCGATGGCATCAGCAGCCAGGCTGAGGGCGACGAGTTGGCTCTCGTCTGCTTGCGCGCGCGAGTTCAACCCCGCGTCGAGCACGCTTCCTGGGTCATCTGCCCACGCTGCCAGGTCGGCGAGATCGAAGAAGTCGGATTCCACCCGGCACGATTCCATCTGGGTGGGAAAGATGTCGGGCAGTGGGACGTCTGCGAGTGCGGAATCGAGGCGGAGAGCTGCCAGCACGACCTCGTCGGCACGATCGGCAAGGCAGCCGGGGTGATATTCCGTCGCCTTCCAGCCGGCCACAACGAGGCGTCCGTCGGAAGAGCGAACCGACCGGGCGAGGGTGACATTGTCCACGCGAAGCGTTTCTCGCGCGGCAGCAGACCAGTTCGCTCGCTCGACGTTGACCACCGGCGCGACAACGATGTCGCCTACATGGATGCCGTGGTCCCAGGCTGCGCCTGCGTATGTTGCCTCCGCACGTTGCGCTTCGGTCCCCATGTGTGCGGAGAAGGCGCGTTGTACCACGGTGGGCACATAGGAGATGGCTGAAGCCTTAGTCGGCATAGGTCCACCACCGGTTGATCCCACCCGCCAGGCTGACCACGTTGTTAAAGCCCGCTCCCTGCAGGATTGAGGCCGCCTCGAGTGACCGCACACCGCCGGCACAGTACAGGGCGAGGTCTGTATCCGGGGAAACATCGGTGAGCTCTCCCAGGTTCCCGGCGCGCAGGTTGCTGAGCGGCACGCCGAGGGCATCCGGGAGTTGACCGCCAACCCATTCGTGGGGCTCGCGAACGTCGACAAGCAGAGCTCCCTTATCCGTTAGTTCCTTGTATGTGAGGATGTCGTGCTCAGTGACCACGGTCTGCTCCTTCTTCGTTGTCGTGCACCTGGCAGAAGATTCTTCCTGCCTGCGTGCCTGCACCTTTTGCTTCGTTTCCGGGCGTGGGGCGATGCTGTAGTGCGACAGTGTAGCGCTTTTACCGTCCCACACGGCGAGCTTTCCGTAAAGCGGCTCGCCGATGCCGGTGATAAGTTTGATCGCCTCGTTGGCCATCATCGTGCCGATTACGCCGGGGAGGACACCGAGGACACCACCTTCTGCGCAGTTTTGTACGGTGCCCGGTGCGGGTGGCTCGGGGAAAATGTCGCGCAAGGTGATGGCTCCGTCGAAGACGGAGAGCTGCCCCGAAAAGCGGTTGATGGATCCCCAGACGAGCGGGATGTCTGCCCGCGCGCATGCATCGGCGACGGTGTAGCGGGTGTCGAAGTTGTCGCAGCCATCGCAGACGAGGTCGTAGCCTGCGACAATTTCGTCTACGTTTGCTTCGGTGAGCGGATAGTCATAGGTGATGACGTCGACGTGGGGGTTGAGCTTGTCGACGTACTCCCGTGCCGAGTCTGTCTTCTTTCGGTCGATGGTCTCACTGTTGTGGAGGACCTGGCGTTGCAGGTTCGTCTCATCGACGGTGTCGAAGTCGATGATGCCGATGGCTCCTACCCCTGCGGCAGCCAGGTACTGAATCACGGGGGAGCCGAGACCGCCGGCACCGATACTGAGCACTTTCGCGCCGTAGAGTCGCTGCTGTCCAGTGAGCCCAAAGCCGGGGAGGGTGAAGTGCCGGGCGTAGCGGGTTCCCGCGCCACTGGGCAGTTCTTTCGGGGACACGGGCACCCGCGACGAATGTAGTTTGCGTGCGGTCATTTGTGTGATTCCTCCTCCACGTGTACGAATGTTCTCCTTGTGCGGACTCATCTGCCAGCCCCGGCGCCACCTCCGTGGCAAGGCTAGCGGGAAGCCACGGCTGTATTGGCTCTTCTGCGTGCCACCCTGCTGCAGCGATTGCCAAGCCACCACACGCAACGAGCTACCCCAGGAAACGAACCGTCACAGACAGCGAGCCACCACAGGCGACTACTGCAAAGTCTGCGTGACAATCGTTGCACAGTGTTCACGCGCCCGTTGTTCACTCGCCCGTTACGTAACCTCTGCTGCAGCAGCTGCGGGGGATTCTTGGCCCGTCAGCGCTACGGTACCTTGTGGCATGAGCTACCGCACCTCCTTGCATGGTATGCATTGCACGACGAGCACTAGGCGTGCGGGAAAGGCCATGGGTTGTAACGGCATGTCTTATTGTCGTCTGGGTATGGGCCGTCCGGGGAGATACTAAACATCTCCGAGTTATTGAGACTGAGTGTCTGTTGCATCATGATCGGCGCGAGTTCACTGTCGATGCCACACGGCATGTGTTCGGCGAATCCAATCGCGTGACCGATCTCATGGTTCACCACGTACTGGCGGTACGAGCCAATGTCGCCTGCGAACACACTCGTACCCCGTACCCAGCGGGATTCATTGATGAGAACCCGGTTACCAATGCTGGTGTAGCAGCTGGTTTCCTTACCGATCTCCGCACCACAGCCCTCATGCGTCGTGTTTACGCTCGTGAGCTGGACGGTAAAGTCTGGCTCTTCCCCTTCACCGACATGTTGGAAAGCGAATTTCTCATCGTGGATCCAGCTCTTGGGGTTTTTGAGGGTGGCATCAATCATGGCGGCAAAGGCCTCATCGCCACCGTAGCCGTCGGTATTCACCCCGTTTTCTACCTGGACGATGTATGAAAAGGTTTTTTCTGCTCCTGTTCCTACCTTCGGCTGTGGCGATCCAACCGTTCGGAACGTCTTCTCACCCTGCATGGTGTAGGCACCACCTGCAGGTAGCGTGCCACCGGGGAGCTTTGCAATATCTTCCTTGGCGGGGTCAGGCGCTGCCATCGTTGGGCCTTCTTCGACGGTGACGACACCAGACGTGGAGGTTGTTGTTGTGGGCTCCGAGGGGTCGCTGGCAATGATGTCGACAACCACCCATAGTGTTAGCACGATGAGCACGGGGATGGCATATGCACGCCAGCCAAATTGTCGTGCGAACCGCACAAGAAGCGATTCGTCTCGGCTATGCCTGTCTGCCATCGATTATCCCTTTACCTCTCACCGCACGGGCTGGTGCCCTACCATCTTCTTGCCAGCAACATCTGTCACCGGCTCAGCAGGGAGCCGGTTGTCATAGGTTACATAGTACAAACGGCACACCTCTAAGCAGGGCAGGCACCGCCGGGGTAGCTGCTCGTTCTCCTCCACCGAACCGCACAACCAAAAAGTGGGGCTCTGCACAGCAGATACCCCATGTGGCACCAGAAGAGGAGCAGAAGCACTGTTCACCTGACAAGCCTGCCCCCTATTCTGAGGCCCGAAACCTCATAAACGAACTAGCCGATTGGTTTTAGTTTGCAAATCCTACCGGACGGTTTGTTTCAGCACCGATTTCTACGTAGGCGACAGAAGACTGTCGAACGATGAATTGCCGCCCCTTAGCATCGGTAAATTCTACGGTTGCCTCATCGTTTTTGAGCGCGTTGCGAAGCCGCTCCTCTACGGAGGCCTTCTCCTCGTCGGTGTTAAAGGCGAGCTCGCGAGCCGAATCCTTAAAACCAATCTTGATGTTCATCTGTCTGCGTCATCCTTTCTTTTACAGGGCCTCACTGCATATGACACCCACGCTTTTTATCTAGGCCCAGGAGCTATCCGGTGTGACAGCGAGAGGAGCTGATCAGCCGGTGCCGACAGTACATACCACCGGGTGTACTCACATACCACCGGGTGTACTCACATACCACCGGGTGTACTTCCGGGTACTTACCCCACCATAGTTGAATCTGTCACGACAGCTCGGCGCCGAAGCGCCCTGTTCGCTGCCGGCGGACGGAGACCCCACCACCCCTCACCGATGATGGGCAGATAGTTTCTCCTACTGGGAAACGATAGAATACCGTTTTGTGTCCACTTCAAACCAAAAACCCACGTTTACCGAGCTCGGCGTTGCACAGGAGATTACCGATGCACTCGCCACGCAATCCATCGTCGATACGTTTGCAATTCAGGCACTGACCTTACCTATTGCACTCGAAGGGCGGGATCTCATCGGGCAGGCCCGCACCGGCATGGGGAAGACGCTTGGGTTCGGCGTTCCAGTACTGGACCGCATATTTGATGACGCAGACATCGAAGAGCTCGACGGAACGCCACGCGCCCTCATCGTTGTTCCTACCCGCGAGCTCTGTGTTCAGGTTGGGGAAGATCTCACCCGCGCCGCCGTCAACCTCCCTGTGCGCGTGACCACCATCTACGGCGGTACTCCCTACGAGGAGCAGGAAAAGGCGCTAAAAGATGGCACAGACCTAGTCGTCGGCACCCCAGGCCGACTCATCGACCTATACAACCGTGGCGAGCTGCGACTGGACACCGTACGTATCCTTGTCCTCGACGAGGCTGACGAGATGCTGGACCTCGGCTTCCTTCCCGCAATTGAAAAGATCATCGCTGGTATCACCGCTGAGCACCAGACGATGCTGTTTTCAGCGACGATGCCCGATGCCATCCTCGGACTTGCCCGTGGCTTTATGAACAAGCCTGTCCACATCAGGGCAGAGATGTCCGGGGAGGCGGAGACCAATGCCACCACGAAGCAGGTGGTATTCAAGTCCCACCGGATGGACAAGGTCGCCGTTATTTCTCGCGTACTCCAGGCCCGCGGTCGCGGACGCACCATCATCTTCGTCCGCACTAAACGCTCTGCAGCGGAAGTGGCCCGCGACCTCGCTGGTGCGGGGTTTCAGGTGGCGAGCGTCCACGGCGACATGAGCCAGTCCGCCCGCGAGCGTTCTCTTCAAGGTTTCAGGGACGGGGTGGTGGACATCCTCGTCGCTACTGATGTCGCGGCCCGCGGTATCGACATCGACGATGTCACCCATGTGATCAACTACCAGACCCCGGATGACGAACTAACCTACGTCCACCGAATCGGGCGCACTGGGCGCGCGGGGCACACCGGTACCGCCGTAACCTTGGTCGGCTACGACGAGCTGCCCAAGTGGAAGCTGATCAACGATGAACTTGGCCTTGGAAAAGACGAGCTTCCCGAGTGGTTCTCCACCTCGCCCGAGCTATACGAGGAACTGGACATCCCTGAGGATGCCGATGGCACCGTCGGCGAGTCACGGCCTGTCTTTGGTATGGATCACTCCGCCCGGCGCGGGCGTGGTGGCCGGAGTGGTCGAGGTGGCCGTGGCGATGCGCGTGGCAGTCGCGGCGGCGGTCGTTCGCGTGGCAGCCGCCGTGGTGGCCGAGGCGGGCGGCGCCACTAGGAATAACAGCGCTCAAGCCACCTGAAGCTCAAACCACCTGGAGCTCAGACCACCTGGACTTTCGGCAATAGTCACGCCCTGGACGCGAAAAGGATACCGACGCTTTGAACAACAACGCACGTGCTGTCACCGCACTACTCGTCGCCTCCGTTATCGGTGTGGGTTCGGTATACGCAACTGCGCCGGCGCGTCATTCGCATCTGGAGACAACCGGAACCGCAGTGAGCGAACCGGAGCAGCTCGGCACGGTACCACGAGCGGTAATGGAGTCCTACCGCGTTCCAGATACCGCCGAACCCGACCGTCACCAGCCGATTGAGGATCAAGGGGTGGTTGTTGGAACCGAAGGAGACACGGTCGCTGCCTATGATGCCGCGACGGGTTCTCCGCTGTGGACCTACTCACGCGATCTACCGCTGTGTATGGTGGCAAAGCTAGACGGTGCCGTCGTAGCCACGTATAAGAACAACGCAGGCTGTGGCGACGTCACGTCCATTACCTTTGCCGAGGGGAGATACAAGGACACGCGGTCCGCTCCCGCACCGGAGGCGGTGTCCCCGGTGGCCTCTAACTCCTACGTCGGAACGGTTTCCCCTGCCTCCGTTGAGCTGTGGCGAAACGATCTCGTCCGCACAGTCATATACGGCGATGTCCCCAATCCTCAGGAACCGAAGTTTCAGCCGCACGCCGACTGCACGATTACTTCGGCTCTCACCCGAACGAAGCTCTTGGCTCTGACAGAAACGTGCCCTGACGGGAAGACATGGCTGCGCTTGCAGAACTCCAAACCCGAGGACGCGAGGAAGCCGGAGCTTTCCGGGGATGTGGAACTCAACCCCGGCTCTTATCTGGTGGCGATTGGTGAGAATACGGCCTCTGTGTTGTCCCCGGCAGGTGAGGGCGACACGTCGAACTTCTTCCTCTCATACGACAAAGAAGGCAAATCTGCGGGATTCTCCCCCACGAACGCAACTGCACCTGCAGCGGAAGGTATTTTCACACCAGCTGTTGGAGATCTTCCTCACAACATGACGTGGTTTGACGGTTCCCGCCTCCATCTTTTCGAGCCCACTCGGCTCGTGGAAGAGTACACCATCGACGGTGCCCTGGGCACGGGCGATGCGATTGGCGAGCACATTCTTGTCCCCGTTAGTGGGGGCATTGCTGTGTACTCATTGCCCAGCACAACCCCAGACTTTGTCATCCCCGTCGACCGCGGTGATTACTCGGGACCGGTGCATCTGCGCATTGCGGGGAAGGCAATCGTCGAAAAGCGTGGAGACACCGTCGTCGGTCTCACGCCGAGCGCTTAGACAGACGGTGCCCCACTAGGGTGCTTCGCTCCCTAGTGACACAACCATTGAGCACCCGAGCAGGCACAGCCACCGCGGACCCGAGCAGGCACAGTCACCGCGCACCCTGATAGCGCGCTTCCTAGTAGTTGTCCTGTGCCCAGCGAAGCGTGCGGGGGTGGAAGCTAAGCACCAGCGAGGCGATCGAAGCGCCGGCCAGCAGCACAATCCAGATGATCTTGCCCGCCGTGAAAGCGTAGTAAGCGCAGCCGAGCAGCAGGATGTTGATGAAGACGATGAGCCCTCTGCCCCATTGGCCACCGCGCAGAAGGTTAACCGACGCGGTGATGAGGCCACCGAAAAAGATGAGGAACATGATTGCGGTGCCGATGCCGACCAGGCCAGCACTCGAGCTTTCAGACACGATCGAGGTCTCCTCAACCCCCATGAGCTCCCTGACGATGAGGAAGATGCCGTACCCCACCCCGACAAGGCCCTCAACCAGAGCGATGTAGCATGCCACGGCGAGGGTGGTGGGCAGACCAGCGCGACCGTTCAGACGACCGGCGGCGGTAGCACTTCCACTTCCCTTCGTGCGACTCGGCTCAGGAGTTGTGGGCATAGCGTTATCCTTCGGTGCATTCACACACCGCATATTACCGGCCTGCCCGCACAGCGGTGCGAATACAACAGCGGATGGCGTGGGGGCCGGCAACGGAGAAGCCCTCCACCGCACAGAAGAAAATGCGCCACACGTCGTAATCCTCCTCTTGGGCACCCATTTTTATCTCAAGCGCGACCGCATTCCGGAATCCGGTGCCCGATGTACGGAAACTTCACCTGGGAAAATTCCACGCTGAAGAGTGCAGGATAGGGGACGAATTCACGTACGGTGACCTGCGTAGGCAAGCCCACAACTCGCATAAACCGACAAATTAGATAGGCTGTGTGTCATGAGGGTCCTTTTAATCTCCAACCCGAACTCAACCTCACTTAACGGCGAGGTTCCCCGCGAGGTAGTCCCGGCACTCATGGAGGCGACGGAACTCATCTCCTGCTTCACGGAGTACGCCGGCCACGCTGAGGACATCGCTCGCGGACTCACACGCGAGGACGCAGACGTGGTCATCATTATGGGTGGCGACGGATCCGTCAACGAGGTCATTAACGGCCTGCTTGGACCGGATGTGGAAAACCGCCCAGCACCCGAGGAACTGCCCCGTCTCGCCGTAATCCCCTCCGGTTCTGCCAACGTCTTCGCCCGCGCGCTAGGCTTCCCCAACGACCCGGGCGCAGCCGCTCGAAAGCTCGCTGGCCTCCTATCTTCTGGTACTACACGGCGACTCCCCGTCGGGCGCGTCGCCGGGCGGTGGTTCATCGTCAACGTCGGATTCGGGTTGGACGCGGCTGTAATCAAGGGCATGGAGAAACTCCGCGGTCGCGGAATTTCAGCCACCGCAGGTGTCTATGGTGTGATCGCCACGAAAGCCTGGCGACAGCTGCGCCGATTCCCACCGAATATCTCCATCATGATCCCTGGGGAAGCGCTCCACGCAACTGCACCCAAGGATCCCCCAACTGAAGACGTAGCGACAGAAGACACAGCCGAAGGCGAAGCTCCTTCGACCAGCTCGCGATCAGGCGCACACCGTTTCCCTACCGCTGCGCACGAGGAAGAAGCGACACGCGGTTCCCACCTCTACCGTGGTGACGCCCCCCACGAGGGAGATGTCACACTGCCCGATATTCCGTTTACCGTTGTGACGAACACCAACCCGTGGACGTACGCCGGTGCGCTTCCGATTATCACCAACCCGGAGCAAAGCCTTGACAAAGCACTTTCCCTCTACGCGTTGCAGGATATTTCTGGGGTCGGTGGCTTGGGGGCGCTCCTGCACACCGTAGGTGTCGCACGGCGATACCTGCATGGGTTTGACTTTCACGATCGCGAATTCCGCCTCGACGATGTATCAACGATCCATCTCTCGAGCGTGGATCCCCTACCGGTGCAGATCGACGGCGAGTCAGCCCCTGAAACGACTCACCTCACTGTAACCTCGATCCCGGATTGCCTCGATGTCATTGCCGATCCGTCAGACCCCTTCGACGACGTCATCGGCGAGGCTCTGGAAAACAGCCTTCCCCTGTAACAACGTGGTTCAGTGAGCAACTCGGCGAGACGGATACAGGACGCACCCGACGGTACGCCAGACCCATGTTCACCACCCATCGCACTTTTACTTAGGAAAACTTAACCACGGCGTGACTTATCTGAGAATCGTCAAAGATTTTACTTTCCTTGGTAAAACTAGCCTTTTTGGGGCGTATTTCGCCCGATTTTGGGGGGTAAACGGCGTTCGAGTTAGGTCCACCTAAGAACTTTAGGGATAAAGATACGTGACCGCGCGACCAGGCACTTTCGAGATCGAAAAATACCTAAACCTCCGATTCGGTAGGTTAGATTGTTAAACAATCATGGCATGGAGCTAGGGGCATTAACCTGGCTGTTTAACGATTTGTTACTCAAAGTATGGACGCATTTTGTGTGATTTCTATCACTTTTTGCAAATAACTCTAGCTTTCTAGCGACAGACGTGACAAGATAGCCGAGTACCGCAAAGCGGTGGATGTCAATTCGCCGTTACAGTCTGGAAACCAGATTGAGCATCGGTGGTCATCGTTGTCGCCCCAAAGCGGCGATGGATACGCTAGTGCGAACCACCAGACGCTGAGAACACGTTGATGTTTTCCTCCCTTAGCAGGGAGCATTCAGTGTGCCCGGATAAAAGAGCCGGGCTTGAAAAAGTAAGACTGGCTGCATGAGAAAAACCTAAGTAAAACCACAAAGGAGAAATGATTATGGATTGGCGCCACCAGGCAGTGTGCCGCGACGAGGACCCGGAGCTCTTCTTCCCGGTAGGTAACTCCGGCCCGGCTCTCGCACAGATTGCAAAGGCAAAGGTTGTGTGCAACCGCTGCCCCGTTACCTCCCAGTGCCTCAAGTGGGCTCTGGAGACCGGCCAGGATGCCGGCGTGTGGGGTGGCATGAGCGAGGAGGAGCGTCGTGCCCTCCGTCGCCGCAAGAACCGCGGTCGCCGTCGCGCCGCCGCCATCTAAGACATCACGTACTCCACCGGTTTTGGCCCCCTATTTGGGCGTAACGCCTGCCTTCCACTAGAGTAGGCAGGAGTTTCACCCGCGAGATGTTTGCCTTCGGACGCATCGGCCGGGCCTAGCAATGTTTACTCACGTTTTTTAAAAAGGAGACCACTATGAGCAAGCGTGGACGCAAGCGTCGCGATCGCCGTAAGAAGGGCGCAAACCACGGAAAGCGGCCAAACGCTTAAACCGTACGTCAGCGGGCACTCAGCAGTTATCTGCTGAGTGCCCGCTTTTCATTGTGCCCGACCGACGTAGCCCGCTGAGCCCGCTAGCCTCAATGAGCCACCGAGGCCGACTATGCGCCAAGACGTGCTCACCGTACTTTCTCTAGTTCTTCTCCCTCTGCGTCTTCTGGCTCAGGTCTGTGCTTTTCGACGCTCTGTGGTGTCCCAGTGCGAAAGGTGCGGCGGTGGCAAAGAAATTTAGGAGGAAGCACCACGGCACGGCGGTATGCGACAGCGCCCCGTCGGTCGGTGGCACACGCTGGAGCCAGATCACGAGCCCTACTGCGCCCACAGTAAATAGGGCGAGACATATTTGGGAGCTCCTGCGTTTGCGTAGCACCCCGCGTTCAGACAGGAAGAAGACAACCGGGGCAAGGATCGCGAATGCAGTCCACATATTTCAGGACTCCTTTTCTAGGGAACAAAGGCACATCGTGACAGGTCAGTACGCTGTCGGTGAGGCAGTTGGTTAATTTCAGCACTGGCAAAGAAAGTCGGTGCGCCGAGACAGCAGAAGCCCGAAGATCCAATGGCGCTGACGGCGAAAACCTACCCTCGCCAGGAGCTGGTGCCGACACAACCTCACAAGCGATACATTTTCATCCTAGCAACACATTCGCCCTTAGAATTCGCGCATGTCCGCCAGCTCCAACACGTGCCTTTTTCAACAAACGTACTCTACCTAGCAGGCTTTTCTTCCAGCCCTGCCACCTCTAGCGGACGTTCCAGCGGACGCGCTAACGAGCGCGGTGAAAATGGTGCTGTCCTCTCCTCCCTTCGTCTGAACTGCTACGACCGCTTGCGCTGCACGGGATACACGGGAACATCGAACGTGGCCCTTCGCGGGTTGACGGACTGTGTGGCGGGATGTTCTTGCACCCCACGGCGGGGATAGAGGTGGTCAACACAAAATGCCTTCACACCGACTGCAGGTGGTTTACAACCAATGTGGTTCTCATCCACCTAAAGCGGTATGGAGGCATGAAAGTCCGGGGGTGCGGAGGCGTGGAGGTGTAGAGGTGCGGGTAGCCCAGCTACATTTGGCTTCTTCCTCGTGACCCCTTGGCCCGCTACTTCGTGTAACTTCTCGGGCGCGTGTAGCCTCTGTCGGCTTAAAGCAGCACGGGAAGCGACGCGACAGTTGTTATCCCTCGGTGATCGTCCAGCTGACGTGAATGGATGTAACGATGCGCTCGCGAAGCGTAGAGGGCGCGGACTCGTAGCAACAAGAACGCAACAGGCGCCGAACTTCCTTTTCGATTCCCAGGATTCTAAAACACTCTGGGCACGCCTCGAGCTGGTGCTCAAGGAGCAGCCTTTTCTCCTCCGTGCACTCGTTATCTAAAATCTCGGCCAAAAGTGCGTACGAGTCTTCGCATGCACACCCCTCCGGGTTCGAGTGATCAACACAGCCGCACGGGAGTTTATTGCCGTGGATGAAATCCTCCGCCATTACTTCTTCGCCTTCCCTGTTGAAATACCCTGTTCCTTCGCTACTTCCTTTAACGCCTTTCGTAGTTGTTTTCTTCCCCTGTGAAGACGGGACATCACCGTGCCGATGGGTGTTCCCATGATTTCGGCGATCTCCTTGTAGGCGAGTCCTTCCACGTCAGCGTAGTAAACCACCATGCGATTATCCTCACTTAAGCCGTTGAGTGCCTCGGTGATTTTGGTATTCGGCATCCGCTTCAGTGCTTCCACCTCGGCCGACTGCAAGCCGGTGGAATCATGCTGGGAAGTAGACAGCAACTGGTAATCGGTCACGTCGTCGGCGCTCGTCTCCAGCGGGCGCCGCTGCTGCTTCCGGTACGTGTTGATGTAACTGTTGGTCATGATTCGGTACAACCACGCCTTCAGGTTCGTACCCGGCTTAAAAGAGTGGAAGTTTTTGAAGGCCTTCATGTACGTCTCTTGCACCAGATCCTCGGCATCTGTGGGATTCCGGGTGAGTCGAAGCGCGCCACCGTAGAGTTGGTCAAGCAACGGGAGCGCCTCCTGCTCAAAGCGCTCTTCCAGCGCCTTTTTGTCCGTTGGGTCTGTTCTCGTCGTTGCCACGTTACGTGTTTCTGCCTTTCTTGCCTCTTCGTTGGCTGTGGGCTGTCTTTTATCAATTGTAGAGATGTGGAAAAATATGGGCTTATGTCAGGCCATAAAGCAGCGACAAAAGCACTGGAAGTTCTCCAAGACGCGAAGGTCGAGTTCACTCAGCACACCTTCCCTGCAGGCCAGGATCATTTTGGCGATAACGCCGCCGCGCAGCTTACCCACCTGGATGCCGACCAGATCATGAAGACGCTGGTTGTTGCCTCCGGTAAGGAGTTAGCCATCGCGGTTCTCCCGGTCTCCCACCACTTGAGTTTGAAGAAGGTGGCGAAAGCATGGGGCGTCAAGTCCGCGGAGATGGCGGATCCGCACAAGGCGCAGCTCGCAACCGGGTATATCCCCGGCGGGATCACCGCATTAGGGACGAAGAAGCCGATGACCGTTTTCCTCGATGAGACTGCCACCCTCTGGGACACCATTGCAGTCTCCGGTGGGCGCCGTGGCCTGGACGTTGAGCTTTCCCCCGCCGACTATATTTCCCTCACCAAGGCGACGGTAGCGGACGTTCTTCAGTAACCTCCCCTCATCCGCCTCCCCTTCAGTCGCCTCCCCGGTCAGCGATCTCTGCCATCATTGCGCGAGCCTTCTAGGTAGCTACCTCAGCTGGTCAGCCACTGTTTAGCAGGATCCTGCTTTAGCGGGATCCCGTTTTGACCGGATCCCGTTTTGACCGGATCCCGTTTTGACGGGATCCCGTTTTGACGGGATCCCGCACGCCTAGACCGAGGGGCAGGGAGCAGGTGAACAAACGGTGAGGACGGAGCGTCGACAAGCCTACAAAAGCCGACCCACGGGGGCGAGGAGCTCCGGAAAATCGTTTCTCACGTTGCCTACGCGGGTGTCCACCTCCGTAGTCACGAAGGTACGGCGAAGCTCCTCAGGGGTAGGCTCAAGGAGCTCCTGCGCCTCCTCCCCGTCGCCCTCCAGCCACATTTCTACCTCGTCTGCGGCGAGGAACCTCGGCATCCGGTGATGCAGCCAGTCGATCGGCTCGAGCGACGCGGTCGTGATGATCGTCGCGGAGACCTGACCCAACCCGTGGGAGTACAGCCCCGCAGCCCACATCAGTGGCCTGTCTTCCCGTCCGCCCGCTGTTTGCGCGCCCGTTCCCTGCGTGGCAGCGGGGAGATGGACGAAATAGGGAGTCTTCGTTTTCCCCTGCGTGTGCCACTCGTAGTAGCCGTCCATGGGGATGATGCAGCGCGTCTTCTTGAAGGCATCGCGAAAGCTCGGCTTCTCAGCCACGGTCTCAGCACGCGCGTTGAAAAGAGTCGGCCCCGAATCATCCTTCTTCCAATACGGGAAGAGGCCCCAGCGCGCAGGCTCAAGCACCGCGGCGCCCTTGGGATCTGTGGTTTCCTCGGCCGTCGACGGGCGCACGATAACGACCTTCTGCGTCGGCGCGATGTTGTAGCGCTCCGTCGGCGTGCCATGCGGGGCGAGGAGTTCACCATAGGGGGTGATGTCTGCCGCTGCCTCAAGGAGGGCATCAGAGGTAGTGAAAAGCACGAATCGACCACACATACGTTTAAGATTAGTGGTTGTGAGCACTTCTTGGTCTGCCCCGTATCATCCGTCCCCCGTCGACGGCACCGTTACCGTCCCTGGATCCAAGTCGATGACCAACCGCGCGTTGATCATCGCCGCCGGTGCGACCTCGCCGTCCGTCATCCGTGGCGCTCTCGCCTCCCGCGACAGCGACCTCATGGCCGACGCACTGCGCACCCTCGGCTGCGAGGTAGACGTCGACGGCTCGACGGTCACCGTCCGCCCCGGCCCCGTCACAGGAGGTGGACGGGTCGACTGCGGACTGGCAGGCACGGTCATGCGGTTCGTCCCGCCGGTTGCGGCTTTGTCCGCCACCCCCACGCTTATCGGCGGCGACCAGGCAGCACGTCGCCGCCCCATGTCCACGATGACCGATGCGCTGGTACAGCTCGGGGCACACGTCGAGGGCGAGACGCTGCCGATGACGGTCTCCGGCCCCATTACAGGCGGCACGGCCCGCATCGATGCCTCGGCCTCCTCGCAGTTCGTCTCCGGCTTGTTGCTTTCCGGCGCACGCTTTCCTGCCGGTGTCACCGTCATCCACACGGGTGACTCCGTGCCCTCGCTGCCCCACATTGAGATGACCCTCGACATGTTGCACACAGCCGGCGTGGTAGGCACGCAGCACCACGATGAGGAAACCGGCACGTATTCATGGACGGTACCTCACCAGGAGTACGCCGGCGGCGAAGTGACCATCGAGCCCGATCTCTCCAACGCGGCCGCCTTCCTGGCCGCAGCTGCCGTTACCGGCGGCCACGTGAGTGTGCCTGGCTGGCCTGCGACGACCACGCAGCCCGGCGACGATATCCGCCATATCTTCGACGCGATGGGGTGTACCCACGAACTTTCTAGCGACGGCACCCTCACTGTGTCCGGGCCCGCCGTTGGCGTCCTCCACGGGATCGATGCCGACCTATCGGCTGTGGGGGAACTGACCCCCACCGTCGCCGCTGTGTGCGCCTTCGCCGATTCCCCGTCGAGGCTGACCGGCATCGCCCACCTGCGCGGACATGAGACCGACCGACTGCAGGCCCTCACTGCAGAACTGACAAACCTCGGCTGTGGCTGCGAAGAACTAGCTGATGGCCTCGCAATCACGCCCGCCCCCATGACGGGTGGACTGTGGCGCTCCTACGAGGACCACCGCATGGCCACTGCCGGTGCCATCGTTGGACTGAAAGTGAAGGACACGTTCGTGGAGAATATCGAAACAACCTCCAAGACGATGCCCGACTTTGCCCGAATGTGGGAGGCGCTCCTTGCCGCGTAGAAGCTACTCCAGCTACGACGAGTCGGATGTCAAAATTCGCCCGGGCAAGGGTTCCCGTCCGCGGACGAAGAAGCGCCCCAGCCACAAGGACGCGAAATTCGGCACGGTCATCACCAAGGATCGTGGCCGGTGGGGAGTCATCCTCGATGGCCAGGAGGCACCCGTCACCGCTATGCGTGCGCGCGAACTAGGGCGCACGACTATCGTCGTAGGCGACCGCGTGGGGCTCGTAGGCGACACGAGTGGTAAGAAGGACACCCTGGCGCGCATCGTCAAACTGGAGGACCGTACGTCCGTGCTCCGGCGCACTGCCGATGACACCGACCCGTACGAGCGGATCGTCGTTGCCAATGCGGAGCAACTGCTCATCGTCACTGCCGTCGCTGATCCCCCGCCGCGCGCGGGGTTTGTGGCGCGGGCGCTCATCGCGGCCTTCGTGGGAAACATCACGCCGATCCTGTGCCTGACTAAATCCGACCTCACGGATCCCACCCCGTTTGCGGAGGAGTTCGCCGATCTCGACGTGAAAGTGATTCTTGCCGGGGTGGAGGATGACCTTGCCGACGTAGAACGCGTGGTCGCTGGCCACACTACGGCGCTGATCGGCCACAGCGGTGTGGGCAAGTCCACCCTCGTCAACCGCCTCGTCCCCGATGCTGACCGGGTCACCGGCGAGGTCAGTGCGGTGGGCAAGGGTCGCCACACCTCCACGCAATCCGTCGCGCTACCGTTGCCGCAGGGTGGCTGGATCATTGATACCCCCGGCATTCGCTCGTTCGGGCTGGCGCACGTTGACGCAGATACTGTCGTGCAGGTGTTCCCCGATCTCGCATCTGCTGCAGAAGACTGCCCCCGTGGCTGTACACACATGGGCCCGCCCGCCGACCCCGAGTGCGCCCTCGATGCCCTGGAAGGTGCCTCCGCTCGTCGTGTCGTAGCCGTCCGTTCCCTTCTCGAGGCCCTGCGCAGCAACGTCGATTGGGAGATGTAGGCAGCCCCTCGATTCAAGCGTTCGTGGCAGGCAGTTGCCGGAGCCAATGGCGACGGTGCTTTCCTTCTTCCCCTTCGCGCGTTGCTTGCCATGCCCACGCCCCACTCTCGGCGCCCGGTTCACTGGTCGCGGCCCGCAATAGCACTTCGGCCTCCCTAACACCGACCTTTGTTTTCTTTTCCCGCTCCTGGCTTCGATCTTTTCTCTCTACGGTGGTTACCCTCAGGCCTCTGTCCCATCTTTTGCGTGCCCCTTTCCTATTCTCTGCGTGCCCCTGGCCCTTCCCCTTGTGCGCCAATTTCATATCCCCCTGTGTGCCACTTTCTCATTCGCTGCGTGCCCCTTTCGCAGCACTTGTGAGTCCTTCTCTGTGAGCCACACCCGTTGGCGGGGAGAGTGTGTTGGTGGCTTCTCCGGCGTCCTGGTCGCCACACGTCTGCCTGCACGGTCGCCGGATTCAACCCTCATTTAACAGGATTTATTTTCATTAAGGATCCGAAAATGGCTTTTAGAAATTTTTAGATAACGTCCACCTACCCACGCAGAAGACGCAAGAGTACCCCCTTAGGGGCAGTCCTTAATGAAAATGTACTCGCATTAGGAAGTTAGCCCACCCTACCCTATTCGATGTATTGAACTTTCAGTTTCGCAACTTTTAACTCTGCTTTTCCCGGCAGAGCCTTCACCAGAGAGGTAGGGACATGTCACTCATTCACAAGCTGGTAGCCGCCGGTGTCGCCCTGGCAACCGTTGCCAACCTGACCGCGTGCAGCGTTGAAAGCACCGACACACAGGCACAGGCTTCCACCGATGCACTCACAGTCGTTGCATCCACTGGCTACCTCGCCGACGCAGTCCGCAACATCGCGCCCGAAGCACAGGTAACCACCCTCGTCAAACCTGGCGGCGATCCCCACACGCAAGCGCTGACAAGCACCGATGTTCAGAAAATCGAGAAGGCCGACCTCATGGTATGGACCAGCCACGATATGGAGCACAAGATGATGGACCAGTTCGACAAATTGGGGGCCCGATCCCTGCCTGCTGCGGAAGCAATTAGCGAGGAAAACCTCCTCCCCTGGGAGGAGGACGGAAAAATCGAAGGCCACGATCCGCACGTATGGAACTCCCCCGACAACTGGATCACCACGGTCAACGCAATCGCCGACAAGCTCGCAACCATCGATGCACCACACGCGGATGAATATGCCGCCAACGCCAAGACCTACACCGAGCAGATTGCCCAGCTTGAGCAGTACGGAAAGGAAAAGCTCAAGGACGTTCCCGCCGATAAGCGGTTCCTCATTACCGGGCACGATGCATTCAACTACCTCGGGGCCACCTTTAACCTAGAAGTTCTAGCCACAGATTTCGTCTCGTCTGAATCGGAAATGTCCGCGCAAGCGATGGACGAGCTCGCCCAAACGATCGTCGACCACAAGGTCAAAGTGGTCTTCCAGGACAACCTCAAGAACCCCGAGGTGATCCGCCACCTCCAGGATTCCGTCCGCGCAAAGGGTGGTGACGTCACAATCTCTGATGATGTTCTTTACGCGGACACCCTCGGCGAACAGGCACCGGTCGATACCTACATAGGAGCCTTCAGGCACAACATTGATGCCATAGCGTCCGCACTGTCCTAACAGCCCCACATTCTCCTCCCCCGTTCTACCCCTGCCCGGGTGCTATCTCCACCCGGGTGCTATCTCCACCCGGGTGCTATCTCCACCCGGGTGGCTACCTCCGCCTCCAGAGAGGTAGCGACGTACAGCTTTGTGAGGAGAGGGGTTCGGAGGTTACGAAAAAGGAAAAGCACGTGAAATGCTCTAGCCATCCTGCAGTTCAGGCAACCGCCGTCACCGCGACATACGGTCCCGTCCAGGCTCTCATCAACGCCGATATGAGCGTCCAATCGGGAGCCATCCATGCCATCATCGGACCGAACGGTTCCGGAAAATCAACACTTCTCAAGGCTCTCATGGGGCATGTTTCTGTGACGCAGGGCGAGATCCGATTCCTCGGCACGTCACTGTCAGCAGTCCGGGAATGCGTAGCATACATGCCCCAAGCGGCTGGAGTTGATTGGAATTTCCCAGCCCGCGTCAAAGATGTCGCCCTCATGGGCACCTACGGGCGCCTGGGATGGCTACGTCGCCCTGGCAAGAGGGAGAAGTCACGCGCCCAAGCGTGCCTTGCCACAGTTGGCCTATCCGACCTTTCTGACCGTCACATATCTGCACTATCCGGTGGCCAAAAGCAGCGCGTATTTGTCGCCCGGCTCCTCGCTGCGCAACCAACAGTTGCGCTCATGGATGAACCATTTGCCGGCGTAGATATCCACAGCGAGCAGATCATTCGGCAGGCGCTACAGAGCCTTGCTGCAGCCGGGACAACTGTCCTCGTCGTTCACCACGACCTCGCCTCCATTTCCTCGTTCTGCGACACAGCGACGCTGCTTTCTCAGGGGCATGTGATGTGTTCGGGCCCCATCGATGACGTTGTCACCGTCGACAATATTGCGCGCGCATACGCTCTGCGCGGCGATGCACTCGATGCGCCTTCGCTCCTGGCCGACACACACAGGCAGCCGGCCCAGTCGACCACTCCTCGAGCCTGCGAAATCCCCCTGGGAGTCGCCGATAAGGGGGTGCACCCGTGAGTATTCTTTCTCCCGGGGAATTCCTCGGCACGTACGGTTTTTTCACCACATTTACGGTTTGCGTACTCGTGGGTGGGCTGACAGGTGCATTCGGCTGCTTCCTCTACCTCCGCGGGCAGTCGCTTATCTCCGATGTGGTTGGGCATTCCTGCTTGCTTGGGATCGTGATTACCTTCGTCATAGTCGCAGTTTTCTCCGGCACGCCTGCTACCCCTCTCCTCATCGTAGGTGCCGCGATTTCCGGTGTCCTTGCTGTCGGTCTAACAGGCCTCATTACTCGCTCGACAAGGCTCGGCGGGGATGCAGCTATGGCGGTCACACTCTCCCTCTTCTACGGAGGAGCAATGGTGATCCTCAACCTCCTCAATTCCACTCCCCTGGCCGGCAGAGCATCTCTCGGGCAGTACATTCTGGGCAATGCAGCAACGGCGCGGATGTCAGATATCACCGTCATCGCGGTCATTGCGGGCATCCTTCTTGTCCTTGTGACGGCGCTGTGGAAGGAGTTTTCTCTCCTCATTTTCGACCCCGCAGCCGCCCGCGCAATGGGTTTCAGCCCTGCGCTCCTCGAGCCACTCTTGTTCGCCATCCCCGCAGTCGCCATTGTCAGTGGCATCAAGGCTGTAGGAATGATCCTGATGGTTGCTTTCACGATTCTTCCATCAGCAACGGTAGGGTGGTTCTCGCAGACGCTGTCCTCGATGGTCATCCGCTCTGCCCTCGTCGGAGCGGTCTCTGGCGCAGCCGGAGCCTACATTTCCATCTGTCTAGGCAAGGTGCCGACAGGACCCGTCGTCGTCCTCATCCTGTTCCTGTGCTTCCTCGCATCGCTGAGCGCCCGTGTGGCTCTCCGTCGGAGAGGGGCGCTGGCATGAGCTTCGCTGTTTCCCTTTTCCTGCTCAGTCTCGTCACTGCGGAGGCCTGCGCCATCCCCGGTGTCTTCATCGTGTTACGCGGCCAGTCCATGCTTATCGACGCTTTGTCACACGCCGTCCTCCCCGGAATCGTCATCGGTGTCGCGCTGACAGGCTCACTTCACAGCCCCGTCATGACACTCACGGCAACGGGACTCGGACTCATCGTTGTCTGGGTTTCTCACGAGCTCCGCTCTCGTGGATTTCTCCTCGGTGATGCCGATCAGGGCATCATCTTCCCCGCCATTTTTGCCATCGGTGTGCTCTTGTTATCCACTGTGTTTTCCGGAGTCGGGGTGTCTGGAGAAACGGTTCTCGCCGGCGATCTTAACTTGCTCGCCCTGAGCACCAACCATCTCATCATGCGGACAATCGACCTCGGGCCCTGTGACATGTGGATCCAGCTGGGGATGTTAGGAATTTTCTGTATTTTTCTCGCGGTTGCGGGCCGCATCCTCGCGGCGGCTACGTTTGACCGGGCTCACACCATGTCCATCGGTTTTCCCGTGCACCGGACGGAGATAGCGTTCATGGTGCTCATTGCAGCCACTGTCGTGACGGCGTTCTCAGTCGCAGGATCTATCCTCGTTGTCGCTTTTATGATCTGTCCGGCGGCCACGGCTATCCTTTTTGCGCCGACTCTTACCTCCACATTCACATGGACGGCTTTCATCGCAGCGCTGAACGCCACTATCGGATTTGCGCTGTCCTATCTCTGCGACCTTGCGACTGCACCCACGCTCGCCGTGGTGAGTGGTCTGGTGTTCGTCACCGTACTAGCTACAACAGCTGCGTTAAGGCGTTGAGTTCCGAGGGATCGTACCAAGCGAGGAAGTTATCTTCTGCGTCTCCCACAGCAAGCTCTGCGTCCTCGTCTCCTAGGTCGGCAGCGTCGATAAGCTCAACAGCCTTCGCGGTCGCCTCCTCGTTTGCCTCCGTATCCACATGTACAGCGGCAACCTGGTCGAGGCTCACCTGAGCGGGTGACAGTTTCACCACGGCCTCGCCATTGTCGGGTGTGGACGTCACCTGTTCATCCGGCAGGTCCACAGAGACGACAACACGCCGGTGCGGGAAACGCTCCTGATCACCGATGGCAAGAAGACGGATGGAGGCACGGGAAGCCTCAGTAAAGGCCACGTCCGCAATCTCTTCCTCGTCACCAGAGGTGAAAAATTCCGTCAAAGCCGGCGTGACAGCGAAGCCCCACCCCGCCCGCGCAGAGAGGACACCCGTCTCGGACAGGTTCTGCAGCATGGAGAAGGTTGCGGGGATATAGACGCGCATTAAAATTCACCGTCAATATCAAACAGCCCGGTGATCTCCACCACTGCGCGATCGAACTGCTGGTAGTACACACCAACCATGCCAGCTTCCACAGCACCGCGAACATTGATGATTGAATCATCGACAAGGACGCAATCATTGATCGGCAGATCAAGGGCATCTGCAGCAGCCTGGAATGCTTCCTGAGTCGGCTTCTCCGCGCCAACCTCGCCAGACAGGATAACGGCATCGACGATGCCCTTGTACTCCCACTCGCGGATAGCCTCCGCACCGGGGCCGCCCGGATCGTTCGACAGGATGCCGAGGGCTACGCCCTCCTTGCGCGCTGCCTCGAAGAGCTGGCGCCAGCGACGCTGGGTCTCAGCGTCCTCATCAAGAACGCCGACGTAGTCCACGATCATTCCACGCACGGTGCAATCATCTCTCTTTCACTGTGATTTATGTTGGTCCTATAAAAGTTACACGCCCGTAACGAGGCATCCGCCCCCATGGGGGTAGTTACCCAGCGAGGGCAGTTCCTTCGTGCGATAGTAGTTTACACATTCCTCGGGAGGGCAAACATGACACTAACACCAATGGCAGGGTACCGAATCCTACAAACCTACGCACGGGATCCTCAACCACGCCACCGTGAAGAAGCGAAAAAAACACAGGGTAACTGCGAAAAGGCAGCCCGTTTCTTTATCACACGGGGGATCCAAATCGCGCTAGAAAAATACGCATTGCCGCCTAGTAATGACAGCAAATTCTCAGCAGCAGCACGACGTTCGCTCGCCTCACTGCGCCAGTCGCTGCCACGGGCATACCACGTTTCAATAGATGCCCTTCACTTCACCGCAGGCCCACAGATCCCGTACACAGAAGAGGAATGGTGCGCTACCCGGATGGATGAACACGTTTTTGCCACCACACGAGCGACCCCGGAGGCAAAGGATGCCTCACCTACGGGGAGTGTGTGCCTGCAGGTTCAAACAGCGGGAAGCACCTCCGCGGCCACATTGACGCACGCGCAACGCACAGCGCTATGCAGCACGGGTTTCGCCCACGGCAGCATCCGCGCTTCCGGGGTGAACTACAGCTTCATCGCAGCGGTGCGAGAGCTCATCCCGAACGGACCCTGCGAACTGCACACGTTCCGGCTTTTCTAAGGACAAACACCGGTTCTGCAGCGTAAATCGCAATCTCCCCTTTATTGCTCGGCAATCTCCCCTTTATTGCTCGGCAATCTCCCCTTTATTGCTCGCTTTTCGCCCCCCACCCGCATCGAATCAGAGGCATGCAAGCCAAGTGAAAAAGTCCTCGTGGCATCAACCACGAGGACTTGTGTATTCAGCTAGAACTAGTCGGTGACCTGACCGTTAGCCTCTGACTGCTGTTGCTCTGCAGCGGCTGCGGCTTCCTGGGCTGCACGCACCTGCGGCATGATCTGCGCACGGAGCAGGAACAGCTGGCGGACGGTCTCCTCCTTGATGGCATCCTTCATGGCGCGGAACATGTCGCCACCTTCCTTCTGGTACTCCACCAGCGGGTCGCGCTGAGCCATAGCACGGAGTCCAATGCCTTCCTTGAGGTAGTCCATCTCATAGAGATGTTCACGCCACTTCTGGTCGATCACACCGAGGATAACCATGCGCTCAATGCTGCGCATCTGCTCTTCCCCACCGATGATGGAGACTGCTTCCTCAAGATTGTCGTACTGTGCGCTTGCGTCAGCGATAAGGGCTTTCTCCAAATCCTTCGCAGACAGCTCGCCTGGTGCACCGTACTGGGACCCCTCAACGAGATCCTTCCAGCTGAAAGTCGGCCCGTAGAGGCGAGAAAGGGCAGTCCACAGCTCGTCCAGGTCCCAGTCTTCCAGGTAGCCTTCGCGGGTAGCGCCGTGGACGTACGCGGAGATGGTTTCGTTCATGAACTCGCGAATCTGCTCTTCCAGATCGCGGCCCTCAAGAATATCGCGGCGCTCGCGGTAGATCACCTTGCGCTGCTCGTTCATCACCTCGTCGTACTTGAGCACGTTCTTACGCATTTCGAAGTTCTGGGACTCCACCTGCGTCTGAGCGTTCTTGATCGAGCGGGTGACCATCTTATCCTCGATCGGAACATCGTCCGGAACGTTAAGACGGTTGAGGAGGTTCTCCAGGGTCGGGCCGACGAACCGCGTCATGAGGTCATCGCGCAAGGACAGGTAGAAACGGGTCTTGCCCGGGTCTCCCTGGCGAGCGGAACGACCACGAAGCTGGTTATCAATACGGCGGGAATCGTGGCGCTCGGTGCCCAGCACGTACAAGCCACCTGCGGCGCGAACCTTCTCCGCGTACTTCTCGGTGCGCTTCTTCATGCGCTCGATCTCGGGCTCCCAAGCGGCTTGGTACTCATCCGGGTTAGCAACCGGGTCAAAGCCACGGTTACGCAGGTTGATATCCGCAAGAATATCGGGGTTACCACCCAGCACGATATCGGTACCACGGCCGGCCATGTTGGTAGCTACAGTGATGTTGCCGGGCAGGCCTGCCTGAGCGACGATTTCGGCTTCCTTCTCGTGGTACTTAGCGTTCAGCACGTTGTGGCGGATGCCACGGGACTGCAGCAAGCGAGACAGATACTCCGAGCGCTCCACGGAGGTGGTACCAACAAGTACCGGCTGGCCACGTTGAACGCACTCTGCAATGTCATCGGCGACCGCAGCGAACTTCGCCTCTTGGGTCTTGTAAACGAGGTCGACAAGATCCTCACGCTGGTTCGGGCGGTTAGTCGGGATCGGCACCACGTTCAGCTTGTAAATCTGGTGCAGCTCAGCGGCCTCCGTCTCGGCGGTACCGGTCATGCCGGCGAGCTTGTCGTAGAGGCGGAAGTAGTTCTGCAGCGTAATTGTGGCGAGGGTCTGGTTTTCCTTCTTGATCTCCACGCCCTCTTTGGCCTCGATAGCCTGGTGCATGCCCTCGTTGTAACGACGGCCGTCCAGAACACGGCCGGTGAACTCATCCACGATCATGACCTCGCCATCGCGAACGATGTAGTCCTTATCGCGGGTGAACAGCTCCTTCGCCTTAATGGCGTTGTTCAGGTAGCCAACGAGCTGGGAGTGCTCTGGTGCGTACAGGTTGTCGACGCCGAGCTCGTCCTCAACAGCGGCGATGCCCTCTTCCTTCACACCGATGGTGCGCTTGCGATCGTCCACTTCGTAGTGGATGTCGCGCTTCAGCTTGGGGACGATCCTCGCGAATGCCGTGTACCACTCACTCGTGGCATCGACGGGACCGGAAATAATCAGAGGTGTACGCGCCTCATCAATGAGGATGGAGTCGACCTCATCGACGATGGCGTAGTGGTGGCCGCGTTGAACGAGGTCATCGAGGCTGCGTGCCATATTGTCACGCAGGTAGTCAAATCCGAGTTCGTTATTCGTGCCGTAAGTAATATCCGCCTGATAGGCCTTCTTACGCTCCGGGGGACGCATGTTGGACAAAATCACGTCCGTGGTAAGGCCGAGGAAACGGTGAACACGACCCATCCACTCGGAGTCTCGCTTGGCGAGGTAATCGTTCACCGTCACCACGTGGACGCCCTTACCTTCGAGGGCGTTGAGGTATGCGGGAAGCACACAGGTCAGGGTTTTACCTTCACCAGTTTTCATCTCCGCTACGTTGCCGTAATGGAGCGCCAGGCCACCCATAATCTGCACGTGGTAGTGCTTCTGACCAAGGACACGCCATGCGGCCTCACGGGCGGTGGCGAAAGCATCCAGGAGGATATCGTCTACCGTCTCCCCGTTTGCAATTCGCTCCTTGAATTCTTCCGTCTTGGCCTTGAGCTCATCGTCGGTGAGCTTGGCATATTCCGGCTCGAGGGCAACTACCTGGTCTGCCAGCTTGGAGAGTCGCTTTACAACCCGGCCTTCGCCGGCACGCAAGATTTTGGACAGTCCGAACACGTGCTCTTTATATCCTTTTCGCTAAAAATGTCTAATGGTTCAAAGTTAGTACTCGTTGTGTATTGTACGCACACACCTACACGAACTTTTCACTACGACCGTTTTACGATCGTTTTCACGACCGCTTTGTACGGGGTACTGTACCGCCCTACACACAATACAGCCTTATAGATGGTGGGTAAACCAATACAAAGGCCCCGGAAAACCGGGGCCAAATGCATGAGAAAAGTATGTGACTACTTCTCTTCTTCGACAAGCGCAATGAGACCGTAATCAAAAGCGCGACGACGGTAGACAACAGAAGGACGACCAGTCTCTTCGTTGATGAACAGATAGAAGTCGTGCCCGACGAGCTCCATCTCGCTGAGAGCATCATCGACACTCATCGGCTTGGCCGGGTGCTCCTTGCGGCGCACGATCTGGCCCGGCAGGACATCGTCGACAAGCCCCTCGTAGGGATCCGTGTCGTACTGCTCCTGCTTGCTCCGCGCCTCCTCGGCCTCCTGAACGAGCTTGGCGGCCTGCTGACCGGCACCAAGCGGTGCGCGGTGCCCCTGGTGGCTGATGGACCGGCGAACCTTGACCTTGCGCAGGCTGCGCTCCATCTTTGCCAGGGCAACTTCCAGCGCAGCGTAGAAGGAATCCTCCTTCGCCTCGGCACGGGCGATGTGGCCCTTGCCTGTTGCCGTGATTTGGATCTTGTCAGCGCGATCGGCGCGCCGTGGGTTCGGCTCGTGCTTCAGCTCCACATGGAAGTAGTTGAGCGTCGGATCAAGAACCGAGATTTTGGCGAGCTTCGTGTTTACGCGCTCTTTGAAGTGTTCTGGAACCTCCACATTTCTACCAGTGATGACCACTTGGATGTCGGGGCGCAGTTCGTCGCGCTGGGTTTCGTTGTTTTCTGGCTTTGTCATGAGAAACCTCCCGGCCAAATTGGGGCACCGCCACCTCGTAGGTTAACGGTGACTAACAAAACGTACACCTTTAGTTTACATCCGGTCATAACCATTGGGTAGAGTTTTTCTTATTTTTCGAAACGCTGTGAGCGAACGCGCCTGAAGTCGGACGCAGGTTCAACCAACTTTTCCCAGGTCACCCCGACCGTCGACAAGCCTAGGCGGCAGCGAGGGTGAGTGCTCCCACAACCGTCCCCCCACGGGCGGTGAGAGCCAGGGCGGTGGCCTCGATTGTTGAACCGGTGGTGACGATGTCGTCGACAAGCAATATCGGGCCTGCCGGAACCGCCTCAACCACGACTTTTCCCACAAGATTGCGGTGGCGCTCATGTGGATCCAACCCCACCGAATCCCGCACACCGGACCCGTGGTGGACGCAGGAGAGCCAGGGCACCCCCGATGTCCGACAGATCGCGGTGACTGGGTCGCCCCCGCGACGCCTCGCCGAAGACGGGCGAGTGGGGGCAGGTACCAGCGTGAGCTCCTCGGGAAGCTCCCCCACCGCCTGTAGATACCGTGTCGCGGCTCCCACCACCGCACCGAGAAGGGGCAGCACATCCCTCCGGCCCCGTTCTTTCGCATGGATGAGCGTGCGCCTGCGACACCCCGAATAGGGGCCAAGTGCCCACACTGGGCGTTCTCCGAACTGCGGTGACACCTGGTAGGGAACGCGCTCCCATTCGCACCGGCATGCCTCGCACAGACTTTCCCCCGGCGCGTTGCACCCCGCGCAACGGCGCGGTAGGAGAAGCTCAAACAGCATGTACAGACAGTCCCACACTCCGCTCCATCTCGCCACTCGAACGGAGAGGTAGTGCGCCCAACCGGGAAAGACCTCGTGGCAGTCACCACCCACGAAGCCGACTAAAACGGAGCGTCAGCACACCACGAAGACTTCTGCTCACGACAGTGGGTCGCTCACCATAAGGGCACCCCACCAAGGAGGGCCATTCACATACGAAGAGGGCGATTCACAAAGGAGAGTCATGCACCAAGGCGAGTCTCTTATTCACTACTACGGTTCGCGAATCCTCGCAGTGCTCACCGCGTGGGGCCTCCCTTATTCGGGAATGATCGGGGCAGCGCGCCGAGATTGAAGTCCCGGCACTTCGCGCCAGAACGAACTACTACCGCTGTTGTTCGGCAGCTGACGCATGGAGCGAGCATCCGTAACAAACATGGTGGAGCTGGTGGAAGCCACGGCGACCACAGGGGCAGTGAGGTTAACCGACGGCTCGATCTTGACCGCAGCCCCATCTGGCTCAACGCGAACCACCGGACTGTCCGGCGAATTCGTGCCCACGAGCAGACTCCCATCGTGCTGCCAATCGAGGCTCAGCGCGGCACCACTAATTCCCGGGGCAATTTCCCGCATGTTGGCAATGCGCCGCTCTCCCGGCGTCGGGCGCGCAACTGTGCCCACATAGACGTGGTTGTCCACGATAGCAGCGACACGAACACCCGAGGTAGAGATGCGGAGAACGGAAATTGGTTTATCCAGCTCGTCGAACGGCGCGGCCTGAACGATCGCCTGAGAGAGTTCGCCCGAATCAGACGAACGGGTGACTCGAACGATCTGCTTTCCGTCAACGACGGTCCACATCGCGGAGCCACCGTACTCAAAGCTCGGGCGTGAGAGCGTCTTGGCCTCCAGCACCTTAGAGAAGGGGCCGTCAAGGGGTCCCATGCGCAGCACAGACTTGTCTTCCTGTTCCTTTGTCACAGCAGCAATGACACCGGAAGACGTGGCGATGGAGGCGGATTCAATACCCGTCAAACCGTTGTTCACGGGTGTCGCGGAATCAGCGGTGACGAGGTGCAACTTCCCATCAGTGAGTGCATAGAGGCTGTTGACGGATCCGAGCGATCCCTGTGGGTTGTACTCCATGAAATCTTCCGTCGTCAGACCTGAGCCGTCCCCTTCGAGTGTGACGCCATCGATTTCCAGTTTGTAGGGGCCTTGGACTTTGGCCGACTCCAGCGTCCACACGACCTGGGCCGCGATGCGGTTGAGCTGCTTATCATCAACGGCATCCACACCGGTGAACACGTGCACTCCATCGCGTGTGCCCGAATATACGGTCTCCGGCTTCAGATCTGTAATGACACCCGGCTTTAATGCCTCTCGTGGGCCGTCGTTAAGCATCCGGATGAGGGTAGTGTCGACAGCCGTCTGCTGGTTGTACACCCAACGTCTGTCGCCCACAAGCATCCGCCCTGTGGGCTCAAAGAAATACAGGTCATAGGGCTGGTAACTGTTGCGGAATGTCGCCCGCTCCAGAACAACGCCGGGGGGAAGCTGCTCGATCCGCCACTCGCCGTCCACCTTCGTCATCTTGTATTCCTCTTCGAAGTGGCCCTCTTCGAGCTCATACACCCCGCCACCGGTGAGTCTGCCAACCTTCTCGCCACGCACGGTGAAAATGATCCGGTTGGGGTCATTGGAGACAGTGGAGGAGAAATCTTCGATGGAGCGGAGAATCGTCGTTCCCTGCGAGTCATCCCATGTCGCTGCCGCCTCGGGGGCGAGGTACATGCGCGCGGCTTGGTGCGTCTGGGTGGGATTGGCGGATTGGGCAAAAAAACTCTTCAACAGGAGATCCGCCTCCTGACCTTTCTCAGGCCCAACGGGATTTTCTGCTACCCGCGATCGCTCGTATTGGCGCAACACCTGCGGCTCTGAATCCCCGGGAAGTGTCGCACATCCGGAGACGATGAGGGCGGTGACGCTGAGTACGCCGAGGACCCGCACGCGTTTATTCATCAAACTCTCCTTTGTCCTCGAGGTCTTTATCCACCAGCTCTTGTTTCGCCTGCTCCTTTTCCATCTGCTCCTGATCCCTGGCATGCAGCATCACGGAAGGAATCGGACCTCCCGCTGGTAGCTCCTCTGAGCTTTTCGACGGAAGTGGCGCGGTCTCATCTGACTCGTCCTCGTACGGTTCAGGCTCGTTCTCCACCACCGCAAAGTCATCATCCTGGGTTACTCCACGAAGAACCAGGTCACTGTCCTGTGATGTGTGCGGCGGGTGCTTGGGTATGGTGACAGTGAAGGTGGACCCCTCTCCGATTTCGCCTTCAGCGGTGATCGTGCCACCGTGGAGCAGCGCATCCTCGCGAGAGATAGCCAAGCCGAGTCCGGTACCGCCGGAGTGCCGTTTACGGGAGGGGTCGGCTCGCCAGAAGCGGTTGAACACGAGTTCTTCCTGTCCTGGCTTAAGACCTACGCCATGGTCGCGCACCGCGATAGTGAAGTGGTCATCGGATTCCGTCAGCGTCAAGGTGATGGGGTTAGACTCCGAATGGTCGATCGCGTTCGCAAGGAGGTTGCGCAAGATTCGCTCGATACGGCGGGCGTCAACGTGGGCAAACACCGGCTCGTCTGGCACCTCCAAGGTGACTGGCGCGCCGACTTCCTCCGATAGGTGCTCCACCTGACTCCATGCGGAGTTGATAATCGAGCGAACGTCGATGCGTTCCTCCGAAAGCTCAGCAACACCAGCATCATGCCGAGAGATTTCCAGCAGGTCATTGAGGAGTGCTTCAAAGCGGTCAAGCTCCCTCACCATGAGCTCTGCGGCTCGCTTGGTGTAGGCATCCAAAGAATCAGAATGGTCGTAGATCATGTCCGCAGCCATTCGCACCGTAGTGAGTGGTGTCCGCAGCTCATGCGACACATCGGAGGTAAACTGCCGCTGCAAACTTCCGTATTCCTGCAGCTGGTAGATCTGCTTCGAGAGAGATTCCGCCATCGAGTTGAAGCTATTGGCTAGCCGTGCCATCTCGTCCTCGCCTTCGACGACCATGCGTTCACGCAGGTGACCGGAGGCGAACCGCTCGGCGATCCGACTCGCGGATCGTACCGGCATGGTGACCTGCTGCGTCAGAAGCCACATGATACCGACGAGGAGGACAACGAGCACCACTCCGCCAAATGCGGCGATACCACGCATGAGGGCCAGAGTGGACTCCTCCGCTGTCAGTGGCATGACGAGGTACAGTTCCACCCCCTGCAGGTCGGTATCTGTGGGGGTACCAATGACGAGGGCTTTGTAGGAGCTGTCATCGCTACGCCGGAACGTGTCATACTCATAGGCGACGTTCCCCTGCCCATCACGCACCATGGCCTGCAAAGAATCGGAAATTTCCGGACCATTCACTTCGGGGGCCGATACCAACGACCCGTCGGGATTCGGCGCTAGCAACACCACATCATAGACACCCGACTTGTCCCCGCCGGAGCTCTCGCTGTTGTTCTGGCCAGACGAGCGCGCCGAATTCACCGAGGCACGCGCGGAGTTCAAGCGCGTCTGGATCGAGCTAGAGGCATCCGTAGCCGAAATCTGAGTTTCTACCGTCGCTGCAGCTTGGGTGATCTCGTTGGAAGCCGCCGCTACTTTGGCGGCTAGCAAACGATCGGCCACAACCGTTGTCATTCCGAAAGCGAGGAGAGCGACAACGAGAATGGACATCACGAGGATGGATCCCACCACTCGGACCTGCAGGGACGTGCGCCATTTCTTGGCTAGGGTATCCCGGATAGCGAGGAGCTTCGTACGCACAGGTGGCTACAGCTCCGTGGATACTTTGTAGCCCACTCCTCGTACGGTGAGGACGATTGTCGGATTTTCTGGATCCGTTTCGATTTTGGAGCGCAGCCGCTGCACGTGCACATTGACGAGACGCGTGTCCGAGGCGTGCTTGTAGCCCCACACTTTCTCCAGCAGCTCTTCGCGGGTGAATACCTGACCGGGCTTCCGCCCCAGCTCCACAAGCAGATCAAACTCGAGGGGGGTCAACTGCAGTTCTTCATTACCGCGGCGAACTGTGTGGCTGGGCACGTCGATGGTGAGATTCGAGATTTGCATGATCTCGTTGTCATCGGAGGAAGACCTGCGTAGGCGCGCTCGGACGCGTGCAACAAGTTCCTTCGGCTTAAAGGGCTTGGTGACATAATCATCAGCGCCCGACTCGAGGCCAAGGACGATATCGATTGTGTCCGTCTTGGCGGTTAGCATGACGATCGGAACTGGAGAACTCCGCCGTATCGTCTTGCAGATATCGATTCCGTTCATGCCGGGGAGCATGAGGTCAAGCAGGATGAGATCTGGTTGTTCACGCTCAAAAGTGGCAACGGCCTCTGCGCCGTCAGTCACAACCACTGTGTCAAACCCCTCGGCCTCCAAGACGATGGAAAGCATCTCAGAGATCGCGGGATCATCATCAACCACTAAAATTTTCGCCTTCATACCTCTCCATATTTCCACACTCCGCGCGAGCGCATTAAAACGCCCGCCGTACCCTCCCCCCAAAAACGCCCGCTCTGCGCACCCTGTCTTGCGCGAATCTGTTCCGCCCCGCCTACCACGCACGCTTTCCACCCCACGGCTGCCTGGTGCCAATTCCGATACTGTGCCCTCCGCACTACTAGTCACAGCCACCGCAGTAACAATGACACTCACCGCAGCAGCAGTGACAATCACCGCAGCTTTTCTCCAATCACGCACGTTAAAAGTTGGTGAAAGAAAGACCCCAGACATACCAAAACATCCCTGCGATCAAGTGATCAATGTGCCCCGTCCGTAGGACGTGGGGCTGGAATTACTGTGGGTCACTCCGCCGGGGATGTTTGGTTATAACCAGATGGTACATCATCACCTGTCACACACGCAACCCTTTTCACTATCTCCCCCCAAATGTGGAAAACACCTGTATATCCCCTGCTCAGACATCTCCACTGAGGGATATATACATCCGAGCCCTGTCGTCACTCGCCCGCAAAAGGCCACAGGAACTTTTCGCACCATGTATGTGAACAACTACGGGTGACTAGCGTTGAGCAGCCACGGTTTGCCAACGTCCCAAAGAAAACGTCTGGACGAAATGATCTTCGCGAAAATAGAGGTGCGAAAACAGAGGTGCAAAATCTTGCACCTGACCGGCAGCGATAAATGGATGAGCCTGGCTGCCGTGCACAAAGTCACGGCAGCGCCCCACCAGGCTAAAGCAACCGGTTAAGGATCTCCTCGGTAGCCTCCTGCGGAGTCGTCGTATGCGGGACGATGAGCCAGGGCGATGCCCACTGGCCACGGGCGAGCCTCCGATAGGCCACAGATGTCCGCACCTGCAGGCTACTATCCTGCTCATACGTATCTTTCGCCCGATCACGCTCCGCGCGGGCGCGCGATTCTGCCCGCTCCTGTGCCACCGAGGCGGGAGTTTCAAGAAGGATTTGCAGCGCTGGTTTAGGAAGCCCCAACTCCCCATATTCCAGGTCGTATACCCATTGCGCAGCATCCATGTCTTCCAAGCGTGCAGCCGTATATGCAGCATTTGACGCTACATACCTGTCAAGGATCAAGATGGAATCTTGCGAAGCTGCATATTTTTGTAGATATTCCCGTGCCCCCGCACGATCCAGAGCAAAAAGGGCAGCCATGGCATATGGAGACTCGGTCATGTCCCCCATTCGGCCATAGAGAGCCTTCCGCGCAAGTTTGGCGGCATCTGATGTGGAGTACCGAGGGAAGGAGAGGGTTTCTGCGTCGATATGCTTCAAAAGGTCTCTGACGAGAGTGTTTTTCCCTGCCCCGTCAATTCCCTCTACAGCCAGGATCATGTGTCACCGTTTCCATCTAGGTTGTCCTTGTGGCTCCGGGGCCAACCACTACGGCTTCATCCCGTTGCCGATGCACCGGGTGAAAGGCACATTTCTGTGCCACCAGCACACCGTTCCATGGTACAGCTCGCTAGCAGTTTTGGCCGTGCTTCATCTTCCCAGTGGCAGACTTCACAGGAGCTACCACTGGGCACTCCCCCAGCTTCCCACCCCAGGAAGCACTTTCTCCGCACGAGTACACATGCGCGCCCAGCGCCACAGGGATCCCGCCAGGGCACTGCACAAAGAGCCGGCTGCGCGTGCGACCGTGACGCTAGTTCAGCGCCTCGATGTAGACCTCAAGATCCTGCTCAGTATCGGCATTTTCCAGAATGTCGGCGGCTGGCTCAGCAATGGATTCGAACACGGCCTCCGTGACATCGGTATCAGGATCGACGATGAAGGGATAGGTGTCGATAGCGTCAGAGGCGGAGTAAGGCGCACCTGCCCAAATCGAGGCGATTGTTGCCGCGCAAATTCCGTTAGCCTCCTCCTCATCGGAGGTGGCATTACCCTTGGCCACCAGCATGATGGCGTCGACGACGCCCTCCACCAGATCCTCGCCTTCGAGAGAACTGAGTTCGTCGAGAAAATCCTCGTTGATATCAGCATTTAGAACTTCAGCATCCCATGCACCCATTGGTCTTTTCCTTCTCTTTCAAATGGGAAACAAACTTCAAGCACTTCCCGCACCCTACCTCTTGTGTTAAGGTAGGCGCGAGGTTATGAAATTGTTATAAACCAGGTTTAGCGAATTGGAGGTCAAAGGGCAATGAGAAACTCAACGCGCAGCCTTGGCCTCTTCGTGGCTACTGGCATGGTGGTCGCCTCTGGTCTCGGCTTCGGCGTATGGCGTTTGTCGATGCCATCGTCGACCACAACTACTGATACTGCCATTAGCAGTAGCCTAGTTTCCACTGAGGATCCTGTTCCATCGCAAACCACCACGTCGGAGCGTTTTTTTGAAGACGAATCCACTGCACCCCAACTCCCGGTAAAGACTCCCACAGTGGCCGTTTCGCCCAGGGATCCCTTCCTGGCGCCGAACTCCGGCCCTGGCATTGGAGGAACACGGCCCGGCTCGGAACGCGCTCAGGTGCCGAAATCCGGCACCCAGAGTGCACCGACCACTGCGCACGAGGGCGCAGAGGAGGGTGGCGTGCCCCAGCAGGAGCCCAATCAACCGCTCGAGGAGAAGGGCGATCCTGTTCCGCAGACCAAACCGTCGGATTCACGACATAGTGAGTCGAACTCGCGTCCGTCGCGAACCGAGGAGATGCCCGACGATACTTCTACTCAACCGGCGCCAAGCACGACCCCACAGGTCGAGCCTACGACACCACCAACTCCCGCCCCGGCGACCACAACAATCGAGGAACCATCGCTGCAGCCAGCGGATCCGCCACTCGTCGATCCCTCGGCAGAGGGTAAGCCCGTGCCCACAGACGGCAAGGAATCCGCATCACCGGAGCCCACGCCGAACACCATGGCTACCGAAAAGGGACCCACCGATCCTGCTCACCGCAGTTCGGGCAATTCTCCCGTCACACCGTTGTCACCAGGAGTGCAGGAGATCGCCCGGTCTCACTCCCCTGCAGAGGATTCCTCCGGGGTCCTCCAGGATTCGTAGCTGGCACCCCCCCTACAGTGCGACGCGCCCTCTGGACATCCCACGTGCGACGCTTCCTAAGGGCATCCCGCTTGCGACGTTGCCCATGCCCATCGTGATCTGAGTGCAGGCCACTATTCCCTGTGAGCACTGTCCCCCGCGAGCACTGTCCCCCGCGAGCACCGTCCCCCGTGGGCGCTGTCCCCCGCGAGCACCGTCCCCCATGAGCCCCCTTCCACGAGCGTCGTTGCCCTTGCGAAGCGCCACGCCCCCACAGCTGCGAACCACACTGAGCCCGGCCTTCCGCCCGCGCCGCCTGTGGCTCGCTCCTCACGCCTGGTAGGTAAAGGGCGTGCCGTCCCATGCCCCTGTCGGCACACCAGTGCCGGGAAGGAAGACCGGGCTCCGCCCTCAGGAGACGATCATCGCCTTCCCAGACACGGTGAGCTGTGTGTCGGGGTCGCCGGCAGCGATCCACCCAGCCTCACCGGGGGCAAGCGTCGTCCCATCGCTGGCATCCACCGTCCCACTGACGCACACGACGATACGAGGGGTGCCGTGGGCAAGGTTGAGATCCGTGTCAGCGACGTGGCGAACAGCGAATTCGTCCACGGGCACGCTGTAGCGCCCATCCGCGTCAGCGTGGACACGGGGATCATCAAGTGAGGCAAACGACAGTACGTGGACGAGCTCCGGAACGTCAACGTGCTTAGAGGTGAGGCCACCGCGGAGCACATTGTCCGAATTTGCTTGCACTTCCACCGCTAAGCCACCGAGGTAGGAGTGCAGCTGCCCGGCATCCAGGTAGAGGGCTTCGCCCGGGGCGAGCTCCACGAGATTGAGCAGGAGCGCGACGAGGACACCGACATCGAATGGGTAGCGCTCCTGGAGAGCTTTAATCTCCTCGCCCACGGCCACGATCCATTTTTTCGTGTCTGCACGTGCGATGTAACCGTCAATGGACTCAACAAGCTCGCCGATGAGTGTCTCCCGTGCCGTACGGGGAATAGATACCCACGTAGTCAGGAGAGCTCGCAGCCCCTCTCCCTCATCTTCGCAATCCACCATGAGGCGGTAGCGATCGAGGGTGGGGCAGGAAAAGGCGGCGAACAGCTCCGCGGTCAAAGCCAGCGGCCGAAACCCGGCGAGCGCCCGGAAGGGGCTGAGCGCGATGAGGAGTTCCGGCTTGTGATTATCGTCCCGGTAGTTGCGTTCCGGGGCGGAGATGTCAATGCCTTCCTCGTTTTCGCGGGCGAATCCCTTTACTGCCTGCTCCTTGGTCGGGTGTGCCTGGAGGCTCAGTGGCTCACCTGCGGCGAGGATCTTAACCAAAAACGGCAGGCTCGTGCTGTTGGAGCCGAGTTGTCCCTCCGGGTCCTCGGCGATAATCTCCGTCAGCGGGCGATCGCCGATCAGCGATGATCCACCCGGATGCGCCCCGAACCATAGCTCAGCTTCGGGAGCGGGCGAAGGTGACGTTGTTCCGCGCAAATCCGCCAGCAGAGTGTGCGAACCCCATGGGTATGTGCGCAGCGCACCGGTAAGTTTCTCCACGTTTTACAACACTTCCATTACAGTTGCCGCCGCGACGCGGGTCGCGCATCGCAGCGTTGTCACTATGTCCACAGCCGGGGAGCCTGCTGCCGGCAGATCCTCTACCTCCGGGTCGTTGCCCGCGTCTCCATCCGACCAATCAACGATGCTTAAGGCTACATCATTAGTTTGAAAGGCCGACGCTTGACGTGCGGTGGCCGACAGTGCCGGCACACCGCGGGCGATGCTGATTTCCGCCAGCAGCCGGGTCAGTCGTGCTGGACCGACGTGCACGGGAATGCCCTGGGTACAGGTGCGCGCCAACGTCCGCGCGGGGTTGGTCACTTCCTCGCGATCTGGGTGGCAGGCGACGACCTCTTCGTCGACAAGCGTGGATAAAACCGTAAGTTCCTCAGCCACCGTGGCCACCGGAGAGGTCACCGCGACGAGAGTCGCGAGCGTCCGAGCGACGGACATATCCTCCGCAAACGGGATGTGTGGCGGCACCATCGTGGTACGCGCATGCTCGCTCACCAGCGGCGAGTCCGGGGCAGCGATGACAGTGACGGCGCACCCGCGCTGCTGGGCAGCAAACATGATCTCCAGCGCGCGCGGATCGTCCCCAATGATCGTGACCTGGTCCAGCGCACCGGCACTGGTAGGCAGGTGATCCGTCACCACACATTCGCCGGCAACGGCTTCAGCAATCGCCCTACTGACCTCGTCCCACGTCACCACGATGTGAGCGCGGGGGCGGAAGCCGGAGAGCTGGCGTGTGCCTCCGTCGCGCACCCAACCGGCTACGGAACGAACCTCCGCCCCTTCGTTGGCGATGGGGAAAAAACGGGCGAGCTCACTGGTCGTTCCGGACAATGGAGAGAACCTCCTCGACGATGGCATCCACTTCCTCCGCAGTCGGGGCCTCGACATTGAGGCGCAGAAGCGGCTCAGTGTTGGATGCGCGGAGATTGAACCACGCGGGGGTGTCCTTCAGCTGGACGGTGACTCCGTCGAGGTCGTCCGTGGACTCCGTGCGAGAGGCGAAGGCATCGAGCACGGCCTGGGTCTTTTCGGCCTGCTCCTGCGTGCCGGAAAGCCGCGTGTTGATCTCACCCGAAGCGGCATAGCGGGAGTACTCCGCCATGAGCTCAGACAGTGGCTTATCGGCCTCTCCCAGCGCGGCCAGCACGTGCAGGGCAGTGAGGAGGCCCGAGTCTGCGTTGAAGAATTCCTGGAAGTAGTAGTGGGCCGAGTGCTCACCGCCGAAGACAGCCTTCTTCTCCGCCATGAGGGCTTTGATGAAGCTGTGGCCGACACGGCTGCGCACCGGGTGACCACCGTGCTCGGTGATCATTTCCGGCACGGTCTTCGACGTAATGAGGTTGTGAATGATCGTGGCGCCGGGGAACTGCTCCAGGTAGCGCGTGGCTACGAGCGCGCAGATCGCAGACGGGCTCACGGGATCGCCGTTCTCATCCACGACGAACAGGCGATCGGCATCTCCGTCGAAGGCGAGCCCTATATCCGCCTTCTTTTCCGGGGTGAACTTCTGCAGATCAACAAGGTTCTTCGGGTCAAGCGGGTTCGCCTCGTGGTTGGGGAAAGTGCCGTCGAGCTCAAAGTAGAGAGGCTCCAGCGTGATCGGTAGCCCTTCGAAGGCTGCGGGGACGGTGTGCCCGGCCATACCGTTGCCGGCGTCCACGGCAACGGTCAGCGGGCGCATACCGGAGAGATCCACGAGCCCGCGCAGGTGGGAAACGTAGCCACCGAGCACATCTCTTTCCTCGTAGCTACCCTGTGGGCCGTCATAGGCGGGAATCTGACCGCACACCATGTCCGCGATCTCCCCGAGCCCCGTGTCGCGGCTCACCGGCCGGGCACCGGGCCGACACAGCTTGATGCCGTTGTACTTGGCCGGGTTGTGGCTCGCTGTGAACATTGCGCCGGAGGTGTTCAGGGCTCCGGCAGCGTAGTACAGCTCATCGGTGGAGCTCAGGCCGATGTACGTGACATCGATACCCTGGGACCGCGCGCCGTCGCTAAAAGCACGGGCGAGCTCCGGCCCGCTATCACGCATGTCGTGGGCGATGGCGATCGTGTGCTCCCCGTCCCGGCGGATGAGGATAGCGAACGCCGCGCCAATATCGTGTGCGAGCTCCGCGTCGAGTGTTTCTCCTACCACGCCTCGGACGTCGTAGGCCTTGATCACACTGTCAATCAGTTCTCGGCTGCGCATGATTTACTCCTTTTGAAGTGTTCCTTGCCCTCTCAACGTTTCACGCGTGCAAAAAGTGCCCATAGGTATTCCTACAGGCTCGGGCGGTGGAGGACGTTAATCGGTAGCGTCCGGTACAACACGCAGGTGACCGCGCCGTGTCGGTCCCTTTTTCGCTTGTCGACGTTCCGGTGGACCGCTTGTCGGTTTCTCCCGCACCACAGTGGGCGGGGTGTTCTCGGGGGCTGCGAACGTGAGGTTGTGCTTCGAGGGATGCCGAAAATGATCGTCATCCTCTTGCTTACGGTGTTTTCCTACCGAGTGATCGACAAGCCCCGTGTTGGTCCGCCCCGCCTCTCGCACGGCTTCGGCCAGCGCGGTGAGATCATCATCCTCCTCGTAGTCGAATCCGAGGTCCTCATATTTGAGGAGTTCCCAGCCGACGGGCGGGCGAATAGATTCGGCGTGCTTCTCACAAAGATCCCACATGTGCGGGTTCGGCGTGGGCGCCAGGGGTCCCAGGTACGCGGTGGATTCCGAGTACGCGTAAGACAGCGTGGCGACAGCAGGCCTTCCGCATCCGGGGCGACAGCAGCGTCGAAAAGTATTCACGGTTTATCAGTGTAGACCACGGTGCAACTAGACTTGGGGACCATGGTGGCGAAATCACGACACGGACGACACGGACGCGGGCCACGCGGCCCCATCCTCCCCCACGACGTGCCCCGCGCACGCACACGGAGCCAGCTTTTCGATGCCAACGTTGTCGAAGCATATGCCCCATTCCTCCACGCCTACTACGACCAGCTATCCACTGTCGATGTCGCCGTGGACACCGTCCCCCGCATGCAGCTCAACCCCGACGCCGCAGCCCTCGACGGTGACATCGTCGCCGACGGCCCCGTGCCCCTCGGCCGCATCGTTCCTACTGGGCTCGACGCGGCGGGGCGCCCCACACGGCCCCGTATCGTCATCTTCCGTGGCCCCGTGCAGGAGCGTGCCACGGGGATGCTCGAGGAACAAGAACTCATTACCTCCATACTCACCGACCTTGTTGCAAGCTACTTGGGACTGGACCCGGAGGACATCAACCCCGGTTCATGACACCGGCCTGCAGGGTACACAGATACACATAGAGCCACGCGGAAACCGCGTGGCTCTATCACTAACGTTTTGAAAGGTCTAGCCCATCTTCTTCTTGAGGCGACGGCGTTCACGCTCGGAGAGGCCACCCCAAATGCCGAAGCGCTCGTCGTGCTCGAGCGCGTACTCAAGGCATTCATCGCGAACCGAGCAGGCCTTGCAAATGCGCTTCGCTTCTCGGGTAGATCCACCCTTTTCTGGGAAGAACGCGTCCGGATCTGTCTGGGCACACAGTGCCTGATCCTGCCATTCCTGTTCCACAGCGGTGAACAGGTTGTCAAAGCTCAGCCCTTCTACAAAGGCATCCCGCTGGCGATCGTCGTCACGCGACGTATCTACTCCGCGAGGTAAGGAGGAGTCTTCCACGGGTTCTACCTTTCTATTCTCGGTGGGCTACTGACATCGAACGGTAAGCACCACACCCTATTCCAGGGTGGCACTCGCGTGTGAACCGAGGTGATGAAACCTTACAGCTACCCTACTCGTTTCCGCGACATCACGTCGCGCGGTGACCGGATGTGGCCATCGGCCCGAACGGGGGGGACACCTGTATCCATGCATCTCTGTTACACGTCTGTAATTATTCCGCGAATCACAAAATGTAGTCAACCCGCCGCCCGGGATTTTTTCCTCCAAGAATCGAAACCCCTGGACTTTAACCCCACAAGTCACACCAGTCACAACTAGAGCACCTCAGGGGTAAATACCGGGGGTAGCACATATTGTGGTAGCCCTTCGCCAGCGACACACATCGGAACGCCAGGGCGTGTCGCTAAAACGAAAACCTCACCAAGCGTGTTATATCGCTACGCGTCAGAAGAAAAGCGCACGCCGTTATCCGGGATTTCCACCCCAGGCCACACGCGCATCCCCTGCCGCAGCTCACAGCGCGCACCGATGCGCACGCCATCGCCGATGATGCAGCCACTAATCCGTGCGTTCGCGCCGATATGAACGCCCTCACCGATGATTGAATCTTCGATTGTCGCTCCCGCCTCGATCTGCGCTCCGTCAAATACCGCAGTGGAGTCGAGACGACACCCTGCGGCAATTTCCACGCCGCGCCCGACAACCGTGCCTCCGAGGAGCAGCACGCCATCTTTGACGCCCGCCGTAGGATCGACGATCGCCTCGCCGTGTCGCCCGTCGAGAAGCGGAGAGGGGGCGATACCACGAACCAAGTCGGACGAACCGCGAACGAAGTCCTGGGGCGTCCCCATATCACGCCAGTAGGCGTGATCCACATGCCCGTAGACGCGTTTACCTGCAGACAGCAAGCCGGGGAACGTCTCACGCTCAACAGATACCGGGCGTCCAGCCGGAATCGCCTCGATAACCTCACGTTTGAACACGTAACAACCCGCGTTGATCTGGTTGGTCGGCGGATCCTCCGTCTTTTCCAAAAAGGCGATTACCCGGCCGTCAGCATCCGTCGGCACACACCCGAACGCGCTCGGATCCGCCACCCGAACGAGATGCAGAGTGACATCGGCATCGTGCATGCGGTGTGTGTTCACGATCCCAGTCAGATCCGAACCGCTGAGCACGTCCCCGTTGAAGACCATGACCGTGTCGTTTTTCAGCTTGGAGAATACGTTGCGGATTCCGCCACCAGTGCCCAGCGGCTCCTCCTCCACCACGTAGTCAATCTCCAACCCGAACCCCTCCCCCGAGCCGAAGTATTCCTCAAAGACCTCCGCTTTAAACGATGTCCCCAACACAACGTGGTCGATTCCCGCAGCTTTTACGCGTGCAAGCAGATGGCTCAGAAACGGCACACCCGCCGTGGGCAGCATCGGCTTCGGAGTGTTTACCGTCAGCGGGCGCAGGCGGGTGCCCTTGCCTCCGACGAGGATCACAGCATCGACGCCCTGCATCGGATTGTTGTCAGTCATGATCTTTTCCTTTACGTCCTTCTTATTTCCGCTTCAGGCGCGAACACGCCACAGCAACCGCCGAGCGAACCTTGAGTCCAAGCCACAGACCAACCCGCAGAGGCAGCGCAGCCACCCCGGGATGACGATCCGCTTGGAACCGGTACGCCGAGTCATGGTGAGCAGGCAGCATCTTCTCCGGATGTTTGCCTGCCGCGTGCCCAACCGCGTGGCTAATCTTTGCCTCGGGGCACAGTACGTTCTTATAACCCGCGCGAGTGAACCGGTCACCCAGATCCACATCCTCCATGTACATGAAGTAGCGCTCGTCAAACCCACCGATGGCCTCGAATGCATCCCAACGAACCAGCAGACATGACCCGGACAGCCAGCCAGCTGGACGTTCCGTCGACATATCGGAAGCATGGCGGTAGGCGGTCGTCCACGGGTTGGAAGGCCATATTGCACTGAAGAGTGCGTGCCCAATGCCATTGGTAATCGTCGGTACTGCGCGGGCCGACGGGTACGGGCTGCCGTCGGCCTCCAAGATGAGCGGGCCGACGCAGGCTGCATCGGGCCAGCGCGACGCGCACTCGATGAGCGTATCGATGGACCCCTCGCCAAACTCTACGTCCGGATTGGAGATGATGAAATATTCGTCGTCGACCTCGCCTTTTTCCCGCTTATCTACCAAGCAGGTGACGGCAATATTAATGGCGGTTCCATAACCCACATTTCCACCGGTAGGGAGGAATTCCACTGCCGGATGGGTTGCTGCGGTGTCCTCCGGGACCCCGTCTGTCGAGCCGTTATCCGCAAGCACGGTGTACGTCCCGCGTGTGGTTGCGCGCGCCAACGAATCAACAAACCTCCCCAGGTACTCGCCTGGGGAGTAGGTAACAGTAATGACGGCAATTGGCTTCACGGTCACAGAATCCTACCTGTTACCGCCCGCTCGACACCGCTTCGCCACTCCGGAAATGGCGTAAACCCAGCAAGTTCCCAGGATGAGGTATCCATGACGCTCCACGACGGCCGCCTGGCAACCTGCGGAAATTCCTCGCTCGTACAGGGCTGAACAAGGTCCGGATCCGCCCCGGCCGCTTGGTAGGTGGCGCAGGCTACCTCGTACCACGTCGCCTGCCCCCGCCCCACCGCGTGCACGATGCCCGTCGCCTCCAAATTCACGGCTTCCCACAGCCCTGTAGCCAGGTCAAAGGCAAAGGTGGGGCTCCCCGCCTGGTCGTCGACAACACGCGCGGGTTTCCCCGCCCGCGCAAGCCGCAGCATCGTAGAGACGAAGTCTTTTTTGCTTGGTAGGCGGTCGCCACTAAACAGCCACGCCGTCCGCGCAATCAGCGTATCTTTCCTGCCGATGAGCTCCTTTTCTCCTGCCAGTTTACTGGCACCATAGACGGTGTCTGGATCGGTGGCATCTGCGGGAGTCAGTGGCCGGCGGGGTGCTCCCGAACCGAAGACGTAGTCGGTGGAAACGTGAATGAAACGGGCGCGGGTGAGTTCTGCCAGCCGCGCCACCCCACGGTGGTTGACGGCATCTGCCCCCTCGGGATCGGTTTCTTGCTTGTCCACGTCCGTTCGTGCCGCACAGTTCACCACGCACCCAATCCCGCTCACGGCGTCTTTCGCGGCGCGGGTAGCTGCGCGGTCACCTGCGGCAAGCTGGACGAGGTCCACATCTCGCCTACCAAGCTTGCGGAGGGTGAAACCGGGGTTGGTGAGCTGCATCGCGGTGCCTAACTGGCCACCCTCACCCAGGACTGCAATTTCCATGAGACCTTTCCCGTTGTAAAATTTAGGTTCTATTATTACTGCCCACTTTATTGGAGGTTCGCGAAGGCCGTGTCTAATCGCTCCCGACTGGTCCGAAATATCCAGCCCGCGCCACGGTCGACCCCCCGCACGCAGCAGAAAGGTTCCCGTCTGGTGAAGGGCGTCGTCGCCGGCGTGAGCGCACTCGCCCTAACATTTTCCGGATTGGGATACGCCTCCGTGGGCAGGATCGGCGCAGAGGTTACAGGAACCGGCAACCTAGAGCTCGGCGGTGGCGGAGGAATTAAGCACGGCGATGCCAAGGACGGCGCGACGGATATCCTCCTGGTCGGATCCGACTCCCGCTCCGATGCGCAGGGCAACCGGCTGACACCGGAGGAGATCGACATGCTCCACGCCGGTGACGAAGAAAACGACAACACGGACACGATCATGCTCATCCGTGTCCCCAACGACGGATCCTCTGCCACGGCAATCTCCTTGCCTCGCGATACGTACATCCACGATCCCGAACACGGGAATATGAAGATCAATGGCGTGTACAAGGCGCACAAGGACGAGCGAGAGATGGAGCTGCGCGGGGAGGGTCGTACCGATGAAACATACATCGAATCGGAGGGCAAGGACGCTGGGCGTCGCGGGCTTATCCAGGCGGTTTCCAACCTTACGGGGATCACCGTCGATCACTATGCAGAGATCGGCCTGTTGGGCTTCGTCCTGTTCACCGATGCCGTCGGCGGCGTCGACGTGTGTCTCAACGAGGCCACCTACGACGAGTACTCCGGGGCTGATTTCACCGCCGGGTACCAAACTCTCGGTGGCCCACAGGCCCTCGCTTTCGTTCGCCAGCGCCACGGACTGCCCCGCGGTGACCTCGACCGAATTGTGCGCCAGCAGGCGTTCATGGCCTCTCTCGTGCAGAAGGTTCTCTCCTCCAACACGCTGACCAATCCGTCGAAGCTGACGGAGCTTGCGGAGGCCGCTCGTCGTTCGGTGATCATCGATAAGGACTGGGACATCATCAGCTTCGCCACCCAGTTGCAAAACCTCGCTGGCGGCAACGTTCGCTTCGATACGATTCCCGTCACCTCCGTCGACGGTGTCGGCGACTACGGCGAATCCATCATCACGGTGGATCCGGATGAGGTGAAGCGGTTCTTCGAATCCCTTCTCGGTACGAAGGACAACCCGAACCCGCACGCCGGGGAAAACGCCGCCCCCGTGACCTCCGATGTGAACGTAACTGTCCTCAATGCCTCCCAGGTCGCCGGGCTTGCCGGCGCCGTCGGCGGGTGGCTTCGCGACGAAAACTACCACGTCACTACAGTCACCAACGCGCAAGAAGGCTTGTACTTTACGTCGCAGGTTGTCGCTCCTACTGCCGACGATCCGGCAGCCAAGGAGATCGCCGAAAAGCTGGGCAACCTGCCGATTACGACCTCCCCCACCCTCGATGCAGGCTCCGTCGTCGTTGTCACCGCAGGTGATTACGTCGGCCCGCAGTCAACCAATGCTTTCGAGGAACAGGACACGGGTACCGATGTTGTGGGCCAACCTGGTGAAGCCGTCGAGGATTCCTTATCACCGACAATCACCGCGGAGGGCAACCGTCCGCAGTGCGTAAACTAGCGCCAATGGAGTTACTTTCTCACCTCACCCCGACCGAGCCCCGCGTCACCGTCTACAACGAGGCGCGTGGTAGTCGAGTGGAGTTTTCCGCCGTCACCCTCTCCAACTGGGCCGCGAAAGTGGCCGGGATGCTCCGCGACGAATGCGACCTTGCCCCCGGCGATGCCATCGCCCTCGATGTTCCCCACGACTGGCAGGAAATTGTCATCGCACTCGGCGCCATCGCCGCCGGCATCACCTACGGTGAGCCCCGCGGAGACGAGGAGGTCGCGCTCCTGGGCGTCGACAAGCAATCAGATGCCCCCACCCAGATCATCGTGGGAGACGACCCGCTGGGAGCCCCGCTCCCCGATTCTGCCCTGCCACCCGGCGCGCTCGACTTCGCCACCACCGTGCGCATGTACCCTGACGATTTCCCCGAGCCAACGCCTTCACTGACCCGCGAGGGCTCCCCTACCAAGCGCATCGTCCGGGCATCGGAGAACAGCTGCGCGCAGGCGCTCGAACAGCTGGCCACCGGCGGTTCCATCGTCATCGTCCGCGGCGAGGCAAGCGAGGAACGATTCGCCCACATTGCGGACGTGGAACGCGCCACCGCTTGGTAGGGTAAACGTGTGGCTGACGTAGTTTTCGATCATGTATGCATCCGCTATCCCGGCGCCGAGAAGCCGACGGTAGCCGACCTCAACCTCCACATTTCCGACGGCGAGTTCCTCGTCCTCGTCGGCCCGTCCGGCTGCGGTAAATCCACCACCCTGCGGGCGCTTGCCGGCCTGGAAAAGGTCGCCTCGGGCACCATCACCATCGGCGGCACCGATGTCACCGATGCCGAGCCCGCCGACCGCGATGTGGCAATGGTCTTCCAGAACTACGCCCTCTACCCGCACATGACCGTGGCCAAGAACATGGGGTTTGCCCTCTCACTCGCGAAACTTCCACAGAAGGACATCGACCGAAAAGTCGCCGAGGCCGCAGAGCTTCTGGACCTCACCGAGTTCCTCAACCGGAAGCCGAAGGACCTGTCCGGTGGCCAGCGACAGCGCGTGGCCATGGGCCGCGCGATCGTCCGCGAACCGCACGTCTTCCTCATGGACGAGCCACTCAGTAACCTCGACGCGAAACTGCGCGTCCAGACCCGCACCCAGCTGGCCAACCTCCAGCACCGCCTCGGCACCACCACCGTCTACGTCACCCACGACCAGGTCGAGGCCATGACGATGGGCGATCGGGTGGCGGTACTCAAGGACGGTGCGCTCCAACAGGTCGCTCCCCCGCGTGAGCTTTACGACGCCCCGGCCAATGCGTTCGTCGCCGGTTTCATCGGGTCTCCCGCCATGAATCTCATCCCCGCCGACATTGCCGAGATGGGTGCGGTCACCTTCGGGATCCGCCCGGAACACCTCCACTGCACCCCCGCCACCGCCGGCACCTCCTCCGGTTTCTCCATCCCCGCCACCGTGTCCTTGGTAGAGGAACTGGGTTCAACGTCCTACGTTTACGCGCACCGCGACGACGCCCCCTCGACCCCGCTCGTCGCCAGACTCGGCGGCGGGACCACCCCATTTAGAGGGGACCGCGTGCTTCTCATCCCCGAGATGGACCGGGCCCACTATTTTGACCGGGAGACGGGTAACCGCGTCACTCTCCCCCGGAATTAGGGCAACTTCCTGTATTTTCGGTTGCTTGGTAGTTAATCTGGTTCTAACCAGTTGTTAATCAAAAAGGAAGGTTCACGTGACTACCAAGCGTTTGACCGTCATCGGTGCTGTGTGCACCGCAGCAGCACTGGCACTAGCAGGCTGCTCTTCCGAAACATCGACACCCTCCAGTGCCGACAGTTCGTCGACGAGCGAAGCAACCGCAGGTGCCGCCGACCGCGGGCCGATCACCTTCGCGATGGGCAAGAACGACACCGACAAGCTCCAGCCTGTCATCGAAAAGTGGAACGCAGACCACCCCGATGAGCAGGTAACGCTCAAGGAACTCGCCGGCGAGGCCGACGCCCAGCGCGAAACCCTCGTCCAATCCCTCCAAGCAGGCTCCAGCGACTACGACGTCATGGCCCTCGACGTCATCTGGACGGCCGACTTCGCCGCCAACCAGTACCTCGCGCCCCTGGAAGGCGACCTCGCCGTCGACACCAGCGGCCTCCTGCCCGCCACCGTCGAATCCGCCACCTACCAAGGAACCCTCTACGCCCTGCCACAAAACACCAACGGCCAGCTCCTTTTCCGCAACACCGACCTCGTCACCGATGCACCGGCCAACTGGAAAGAACTCGCCGACAGTTGCCAGGGACTGTCCGAAGACTGCCTCACCCTCCAACTCAAGCAGTACGAGGGCCTCACCGTAAACACCACCAACTTCATTAACGGCTGGGGTGGCAGCGTCCTCGACGACTCCGAAGCACCCGCCGTCGAAACCGACCAAGCCAAGGAAGGCATCCAGGCACTCGTCGACGGCTACGCCGACGGCACCATCGCCAAGGGCTCCACCTCCGCCACCGAGGAAGAAACCAACCTCGCCTTCACCGAAGGCAAGACCGCCTACGCCGTCAACTGGCCCTACATGTACACCAACGCCAAGGAAGCCGGCATCAACTTCGAAGTCACCCCCTTGGTAGCCAAGGACGGCACCGGCGTATCCACCCTCGGCGGATACAACAACGGCATCAACGTCAACTCCAAGCACAAGGCAACCGCCCGCGACTTCATCGAATTCATCATCAACGAAGACAACCAGGCCTCCTTTGCCGACAACTCCTTCCCACCCGTCCTCGCATCCATCTACGAAGACGCCACACTCGTGGAGAAGTACCCCTACCTCCCCGCGCTGAAGGAATCCCTCGAAAACGCCAAGCCGCGACCCGTCAGCCCCTTCTACACCGCCATCTCCAAGGCCATCCAGGACAACACCTACGCAGCCATCACCGCAGGCAAGTCCGTCGATGACACCACCAAGGACATGGCAGCCGCAATTTCGCAGGCTGCGAAGTAAGGCGAACTAAAAAAAACCGCTGCCTACCAAGCAGCGGTATTTTTTAGCTATAAAAGAAATCGAGCCATTCCGGCCACTCCCGATCGACCTGCTCCCGACCCGCTTGGTAGGAGGCCATGATCTTCGCACCATCGCGCTCCTTATTACTCACCAACGGCCCCTCGGGATAAAAAACCTTCGCCTTCCCCTCTTGCTCAAGCTTGTCGACGAGCTCTAGCGACGCGTTGTACCGCTCATGCCGCGTCATCATCAAATCCACCACCGCCGGATACTTCCGCAACAACGCCCGCAACACCTCCGGGTGCTCGGGAGGCGTGCGACGGAAGCCACGGGGGCGGGTGAGGACGATGGCAAACCTTCCCCTACCAAGCGCCGGCTCAATAGGAATGCCACCGGTATCGCCGACAGCACCGTCGACATAGGGAATTCCATCGATGAACGGAATCTTCATCACACCAGGCATTGTCGCCGAAGCACGGGCTGCGAGCATGACCGAATGCTTGGTAGACAGATCGGCGCGATTCCACGTCACCGTCTCCCCGGTATCCGCGCGCACCGCCTGGATGCACACCTCGGCGGGATGGGCGAAAAAGGCCTCGAAGTCGAAGGGGAGGGCGCCGTCGGGCTGGGCGATGTCTTGGTAGATGTACTGGCCGTCGAAAAGCCCCCTACCACGCAGGAGGGGAGACAGACCACCGACGCGACGGGAGGAAAGGAGCGTCGAAAAGCTCACACGAGCGCGGAACTCGTCGCCCGAGAGATAGTTGAGAACCTGGGACGCACCAGCAGAAATGCCGCCAGCCCAGCCCACCTCAATGCCACTGGAAATGAGACGCTCGAAAAAGCGGGCCGTGTAACTCGCCCGCATGCCACCACCTTCAACAACAAGAGCTACAGACTTGCACATACCCACAACCGTAGTCCCCTAAACTAACAACCAAACCCCTACCAAGGAAAGGGAAACGCGTGCAACAAGCCAAACAAACCCGGACAGCGTGGGCGCTCATCGCTCCCACCCTCATCGTCCTCGGCATCGTCATCGGCTACCCCATCCTCCGGGCCATCTACCTGTCCTTCCAACAAGACAAGCACCTCGACCCCGAGACCGGACTCTTCGTCGAAGGCGGCTTCGCCGGCGCCGATCACTACCTTTACTGGCTCCAACAACGATGCATGTCGCCTTCCGGCGTCGTGACAACATGCCCACCAGGCACCATCGCCACCGACTTCTGGCCCGCCGTCCGCATCACCCTCTTCTTCGCCGTCGTCACCGTCGCCCTCGAAACCCTCCTCGGACTATGGATGGCGACCGTCATGAACAAAGAATTCCCCGGCCGCGGCCTCCTCCGTGCCGCCGTGCTCGTCCCCTGGGCCATCCCCACCGCCGTCACCGCCAAACTCTGGCAATTCCTCTTCTCCGACAACGGCCTCATCAACTCCCTGCTTGGTAGGGAAACATCATGGACCACCGACCCCTGGGCTGCCCGCACCGCCGTCATCATCGCCGACGTCTGGAAAACAACCCCTTTCATGGCACTCCTCATCCTCGCCGGCCTACAAATGATCGACAAAGAAATCTACGAAGCCGCACGCGTCGACGGAGCCGGACGCTTCCAAATCTTCACCAACATCACCCTCCCACTGGTCAAACCCGCGCTCATGGTCGCCATCCTCTTCCGCACCCTCGACGCACTACGCATGTACGACCTACCAGTCATCATGATCTCCTCCAGCTCCAACTCCCCCACCGCCACCATCTCACAACTCGTCGTCGAAGACCTCCGACAGGGCCACTTCAACTCAGCAAGCGCCCTATCCACACTCATCTTCCTGCTCATCTTCGCCGTCGCCTTTATCATGATTCGGTTCTTGGGGGCGGATGTGGCGCCGAAGAGGGAAAAGACAACCCCCCTACCAAGCAGTGATAAGCCCGTGCCTGGTAAACCGATTCATATCGATGCGAACATGATCACTACCAAGGAGACCCAACGATGAAAGCAGCACGCACTTATTTCGGATTTGCCGTCATCATATTGTGGACTCTGGCACCGTTTTATTGGATGGTTGTCACCGCGTTTCGCGACTCCAAGCACACATTCGACACAACGCCATTCTTCACTCACGTCACGCTAGAGAATTTTCAAGATGCTCTGGCAACGGACAAGGGGAATAACTTCCTTCGAGCCATCGGCAACTCGCTCTTGATTTCCCTCGCCACCACTGCGTTAGCAGTCTTGGTAGGGGTGTTGGCTGGCTACGCACTTGCCCGACTGAATTTTAGGGGCAAGGGAATCGTTACGGCCATCATTCTGGCGGCCTCGATGTTCCCTGGTATCGCTCTTGTGACACCGCTGTTTCAGCTGTTTTCAAACATTGGGTGGATTGGCACCTACCAGGCGCTCATTGTGCCGAATATTTCGTTTGCGCTGCCACTGACGGTGTATACGTTAATTAGCTTCTTTAAGCAGCTTCCGTGGGAGTTGGAGGAGGCAGCTCGTGTGGACGGTGCGAGCCGCTTTACGGCCTTCCGGAAAGTGCTGCTGCCTTTGGCGGCACCAGCGCTATTTACCACGGCTATCTTGGCGTTCATTGCGACGTGGAATGAGTTCATGTTGGCGAAGCAGTTATCGACAACAGCGACGGAACCTGTGACGGTGGCGATCGCCAGGTTCTCGGGTCCGAGCGCCTTTGAGTACCCCTACGCCGCCGTGATGGCTGCTGGCACGTTGGTGACGGTCCCCTTGGTAGTGATGGTGCTCGTCTTCCAGCGTCGCATCGTGGCGGGACTGACCGCAGGCGGTGTGAAGGGCTGACGGAGGCACGTCGAATAGCCCATCAGGAGTGCTCCTGGTGGGCTTTTCGGTTTAGTGCTCGCGGAAGATACCGCGTTGGCGGATGTTGATGCCGCGGCCACAGCGGTCGCGGAGTTCACTGCGGTTGAAGTGGAGTTCGTCGGATCCGGGTGGTTTGAATCCGGCCTCGCCGGTGACGGGGTCGCGCTCGTGGCGGCCGTTTTTGGGTTTTCCGGGGTCATCGTCGTTTCGCCCGTTGTGGTACTTGCACAGGGGCAGGAGGGTGATCGCGTCGGTGAGTCCGCCGAGGTAGTGGGCCTTGCTGTGGTGCATTTGGCTGTAGACTGCCGGCCGGTAGCAGCCGGGGTGTGCACAGAAGATCTGGTCGCAGGCGAGGGCGGAGCGGAGCTCTTTGCTGGCGAAGCGCTCGTTTTCTAGTTGGTAGTGGACACCGATGTTGCCGTTCTTGTCGTAGATCGAGACGAAGCCGAAGGGTGCGAGCCGGGAGTTAGCGAGGTCATCGCCATCGATGAGGTTACCGTCGGTGGTCGCGAACTTGCCGTCTCCTTGGTAGGTGGCGTCGTCGGCGTTGATGATGAAGCAGGGGGTAAGGGTGCGGTCCCAGATGCGGGTGAGGGTGACGTCGTCGTAGGTGCCTTCCTTCCACAACGCAACGAGCTTGCGGAGGCCCTGCGCCCACCGAGCAGACGTCGACATCGACGAATCGTCGGGCGCGAGGTAGTTGCAGACGCTGATGAATTCGTCCATTTGCTGGGCTTTGAGCGCAAGTCGGGCGTGCTTGAGCCCGGTTGCGTCCGCACGCGGGCCGACGGTCAGTGACGGCTGGGTGTTGCGTGGTAGGTGGGCGCGCCCCCGCTCCGCGCACGCGTTTTTCATCTCGAGCACGTTTGGTTGCTTGTCGACGGCGTAGCTGAGCATTTCCTTGCGGTAAGTTTCCCGCTCTTCCGGTTCCAGGTTGTTCATCCCCTTGGAGATGAGAATGAGGTACTCGGTGGGGAGCTCGTTGGGGCGTGGGTCGGCGACAAGGTCGTAGTCGACCCAGTTGGTGGCACCGTTACAGAGCCGGCGAGCGAAAGAAGGGGAAAGATGATAATCGTCGACAAGCTTCTCGACCCGTTGGGCGACCGACGAGCCGAGAGCCAGGGCCTCCATGAGTATGCCCGGGCCCGTCAGCGCGGAGGCGAGGGAGTCGAGTGCGTGTGTCATGCCTCGAACTCTAACTACCACGCGCACGCTCCGCGCATGGTAGGCGCACGATCTGTGGATAACTCAGCAGCAGGTTAGCTACGGCCTGTGGATTCTGCGCCACAGGATTCGGAGCGCCGAGTGCGGAATCGCAGCTAGCTCGCGTAGGTAGATAAACAAACGCCGATCGGCAGGGGTCGGCGCAGTGATGACACTCACATCGAACTGGTGGTGCCAGGCCCACATGCGGACGCGGGGTGCATGGAAGTCACTTGTCACCACGTCGAAACGCGTAGCCCTACCAAGCGCATGGTAGGCGTTCTCCAAATTCTCGTTGGTGGAACGGGCTTCAGGTTCCACGATGATGTGGGACGCGTCGACACCGTGGTCTACGAGCCAATCGCGCATGGCCTCGGCTTCGCCGTTGTGGCCGGTGACGACAACGGTGGTGGCGGGGGTGATGTGCTCACGGGCAGCTGCCAGGCGGCGGGTGAGGGTGGCGCCTGGTAGGCCGTCGATAAGCCTGGAGCCGAGGACGACGAGCGGGCGCACGCTAGGAGAGACGCTCCTGGAGCCGGCGGTCCTTCTCCTCCACCTCGGCAGCCATCTGCGCTTGGTAGGCGGACATCTTTTCGACGAGTTGTGGGTCACCGGTCCCCAGCATCCGCACGGCGAGCAGACCAGCATTCTTGGCCCCGCCGATGGAAACGGTGGCGGTGGGGACACCGGAGGGCATCTGGACGATCGAGAGGAGCGAATCCAGGCCGTCGAGATCCTTCAGCGCACGGGGAATGCCAATGACAGGGAGCGGCGTAGCGGCGGCCGTCATGCCCGGCAGGTGGGCGGCACCTCCAGCGCAGGCGATGATCACCTTGATGCCACGAGTGTGGGCCGTGCGGGCGTAGTCGAGCATCTTGTCGGGGGTGCGGTGGGCCGAGACGACGCCTACTTCGTACGCGACATTGAACTCGTCAAGGATGTCGGCGGCGGGTTTGACGGTATCCCAGTCGGAGTCGGACCCCATGATGATTCCTACCAAGCAGTTATTCATGGCTCCCCACTATAATCCGGGCGGCGGCGCGGGCGCGGTCACGTACGGTGTCGGCATCGGCGCCGGAGACGTTGACGTGGCCGAGTTTCCGGCCGGCGCGGTAGGACTTGCCGTACCAGTGGACCTTGGCCTCGGGGTAGTCTTTCCACACCTGCGCCATGGCGGCGGGAATGTCCTGCCCGGACTCGCCTCCGAGGGTGTTAACCATGCAGGTGGCGGGGGCGGTGAGGGCTGTGGAGCCGAGGGGGAGGTCGAGGACGGCGCGGAGGTGCTGCTCAAATTGGCTGGTGACCGAGCCGTCTTGCGTCCAGTGGCCGGTGTTGTGGGGGCGCATGGCGAGCTCGTTGATGAGGATCTCTCCGTCGGTGGTCTCGAACAATTCGACGGCGAGGACACCGGTGACACCGAGCTTTTCTGCGACGGTGCGTCCAATGTGGCGAATCGTCTCTGCCTGTTCTTCCGTGAGCCCCGGCGCGGGGGCGAGAGCCTCCACGCAGATGCCGTCGGTCTGGATGGTTTCGGTGATGTCCCACTGGGCGATGTCCCCGGAGGGGCGGCGGGCGGAGAGGATCGATAGTTCGCGCTTGAGCTCTACCTTGTCCTCTGCCATGAGGCTGACACCCTTGTCCATCAGCTCGGCGGCGAGGGTGGGGGCATCGTCGGTGAACCAGACACCGTGGCCGTCGTAGCCGCCGCGGATCGCCTTCAGGCAGATCGGTTTTCCGCTTGGTAGGCGGGAGGGGTCGGTGACATCCGTGAACCACGGCACCGGCAGCCCCAATTCCTGCATCTTCTTGCGCATTTCCAGTTTGTCCTGGGCGTAGAGGAGGGCGTCGGGCTGGGGTTGGACGTTGATGCCGGCGTCGATGAGCGTGTGGAGGATGTCGCCTGGGACGTGCTCGTGGTCGAAGGTGACGGCATCGGCACCTGTGGTTACGGCCTGGACGTCCTCAAGGACGGTATAGTCGCCGATGGTGACGTCGGGGGTGACCTGGGCCGCTGAGGAGTCGGTGGCACCTGCCAGCAGCCGTATTGTAAGGCCGAGTTCTGTTGCTTCTGTTTGCATCATGCGGGCGAGCTGACCGTCGCCGATTACGGTGACGATCGGCATGCCTGGTGCGTGGGGATCGTTAGTGCTCACCCATTTAAGCCTAGTAGGTGTCCTCGATGAGCTGGACAAGCTGCTTGGTTTTGGGCACGTTGTCGATGACGACGGGGCGTCGGGATGTGTAGGTGGAAATGACGAGGGAGGAGGAGCGGCGGTGGATAGCGTCGATTTCCTCGTAGAAAATCGACTGCGGGCGAACGAAGAGCCCCGGCTTGCGGGTGATGATCCGCTTGGTAGTGATTGTCGTGCGGGCGGTCCGCGACATAAGCACGGGCCACACAAATCCAATGAGCACCCACACCGCCCAGATGGCGAGGACGAGTGACCGCCACTCGGGTGGGAGGGCAACACCGGCGAGTTCTGCGCCTGCAGGACGGTCGAAAACTCCCACTCCGATGGAACACACGCCGGTGGCCAGCAGCAGCCGGATGGCTGGCATGGTGAGGTGTCGGAAGGTGGTGGTGACGTCGGCGAGGATCAGCTCGTTGGGCTCCAGCTGCACGAATTACTCCAGTGGGCGGACGTGGTGGACCTCGCCGGCAGACAGTTCGTGGCGCTCGCCGGAGCGATCGCGGACGACGAGGAAGCCTTCATCGGTGACGTCTTCTCCCCTACCAAGCAGATCGTCGGTGCCGGGGCGCATGACGCGGATGTCCTTGCCGATGGTGGAACAGACGGCGCGGTAGTCGTCCATGTGGACATCACCGGTGGCCCAGGCGCCGAGCCGGTTGCGCATGGCGGTGAGGACGGAGATGGTCAGTTCGGTGCGGTCGACATCGATGTCTTCCAGCGCGAGGGAGGTGGCGTTGTCGACGGGCAGTTCCTCGCGCGTCAGCGAATGGTTCAGCCCACAACCGAGGACAACCTCGGGGTGGTTGGTGGCAAGCGCTTGTGCTTCGCCGAGGATGCCACAGATCTTGTTGCCACTGACGAGGACGTCGTTCGGCCACTTGAGGGCGACACGAGAGCCGAGCAGTGGCGACAGAGCGTCGATAAGCGCAAGCCCAGCCATAAGAGACAGTGAGCCGAAGTGGTCGAGGGTGCGCGGACGAACGAGAACGGAGAAGGTGACCTGGGAATGGGCAGGTGTGACCCAGGCGCGGCCACGGCGACCGCGGCCGGCGTCCTGGAACTCGGCGATCTCTGCGGTGAAGGTGGGGGCACCGTCCGCAGCGGCTTGGAGGAGGTCGGCGTTGGTGGAGCCGGTGTGATCCAAGACGGTGAGCTGCTGGTACAAGTTCGTGTCTACCAAGCGCCGCTGGAGTTCGTCGCGGTTGAGGGGCTCGCGGTTAGTCATGGCAGAAATCTTAATCGCCCTCCCGCCGTCTACCCCCTATGGGTGTAGCAATCGGACGCAAATCGGACATCATACATCGAACCGGACATAGTGGCCATCACCCCTTGTCGCTGCGGTTTTTGCCTTAACCACAGGAAATGGTGACACCAAAGACAAGGGGCGCGGAGCAAACCCGCGAAAATTCGAAGTGGGAAACATCACTTTTGCGTTTCACGTACACGCTAGACTGGCGATATGACAGCTTCAATTAAAACCACCGACGAGAAGCCGGACCTCACAACGACGGCCGGCAAGCTTGCGGATCTGCGTAACAGGATCGCGGAAGCACGCTTCCCCATGGGCGAGGCCCGCGTAGAGAAAGTACACGCCAAGGGCAAGAAGACGGCGCGTGAACGCGTCGAGTATCTTCTCGACGAAGGGTCGTTCGTGGAGATCGATGCGCTCGCCCGTCACCGTTCCACCAACTTCGGTCTCGATGCCAAGCGTCCCGTCACCGACGGTGTTGTCACCGGTTACGGCACAGTCGACGGCCGGAAGGTGTGCGTATTCTCCCAGGACGCGACCGTCTTCGGTGGCGCGCTCGGCGAGGTGTACGGCGAGAAGATCGTCAAGATCATGGACATGGCCATCAAAACGGGGTGCCCCATCATTGGCATCAACGAGGGTGCCGGCGCCCGCATCCAGGAGGGCGTGGTCTCCCTGGGCCTGTACTCCCAGATCTTCCTCCGCAACACGCAGGCCAGTGGCGTTATCCCGCAGATTTCCCTCATTATGGGTGCCTGCGCCGGTGGCCACGTGTACTCCCCGGCTCTGACAGACTTCATCGTCATGGTGGATAAAACCTCCAAGATGTTCATCACCGGACCGGCCGTGATCAAGACGGTGACCGGCGAAGAAGTTACCCAGGAGGAACTCGGCGGTGCCGAGACCCACATGACCATGTCGGGCACCTCCCACTACACCGCCGCTGACGATGCCGATGCCCTTGACTTCGTCCGCGACCTCTTGAGCTACCTGCCATCCAACAACCGCGCAGAAACGCCACGTGTGCAGACGGCCATTATGGAGGGGTCGATCCAGGACAACCTCACCGAGGATGACCTGACCCTGGACACCATCATCCCGGATTCCACCAACTCCCCGTACGACATGAAGGAGGTCATCTCCGCCATCGTCGATGACGGCGAGTTCTTGGAGATTCAGGAGGCATACGCCGAAAACCTCATCGTGGGCTTCGCCCGCATCGAGGGTCGCGCCGTGGGCATTGTCGCAAACCAGCCGATGCAGTTCGCAGGCTGCCTCGACATCAAGTCCGCAGAGAAGGGTGCGCGCTTCGTCCGTACGTGCGACGCGTTCAACATTCCGATCGTGGAGTTCGTCGACGTGCCCGGCTTCCTCCCCGGCACCAACCAGGAATACGAGGGCATCATTCGCCGTGGCGCGAAGCTCCTCTACGCCTACTGTGAGGCGACCGTGGGCAAGATTACGGTCATCACTCGCAAGGCCTACGGTGGCGCATACTGCGTCATGGGCGGCAAGGAAATGGGCGCGGACCTCGTCTACGCATGGCCCACGGCAGAGATCGCCGTCATGGGTGCTTCCGGAGCTGTCGGCTTCATCTACCGCAAGGAGCTGAAGAAGGCAGCCGAGGACCCGAATCAGGACATGCAGAAGCTGATGAAGGAATACGAAGCCGAATACGAGCGCACTCTGGTGAACCCCTACATGGCAGCAGAGCGGGGCTTCGTGGACGCGGTCATCCCGCCGAGCGAGACTCGTGGCCACCTCATTGAGGGTCTGCGCCTCCTCGACCGTAAGGTGGTTAATGTTCCTGCTAAGAAGCACGGCAACATTCCGCTGTAACAAAACGAACTGCGTGATCCGATAGGGGTAAATATGAGTGAAAAACAAACGGAACTCACCGTCATTGACGGCGAGGGAACCGACGATTCCGGTCGCACCAAGGACAAGCCCCTCTTCCACGTAGTTGGTGGCAACCCGACGGAGGAGGAACTGGGTGCGCTTACGGCGGTGCTGTCTACGCTGGAAGCAGAGGCCCAGAAGGCCGCTACGGATGAGCGGTACAAGCCCGTCAACAATTGGGGTAACCTCGGCGATCGGCTCGACCGGCCGCAGACGTACAACCCGAACGCCTTTCGCAATAGCCGTTACTTCTAACACGGCACAACGATAAGCCTTGACTAGGCGCTATGCCCGGCTAGACGCGAGATGCCTTCCCCCTGCACCGACAACGGTGCGGGGGTTTTTGCGTGCCATGGGGGTCAACGTCCGATATCTGAATCCTGTCAGTATGTTGTGCAAACATACCGCATAGTGGAACAATAATATGCACAGGGCACGTGCGATAATCATCAGACCACTGGGGCCTTGTGCATCACGACGCGCGCATAATTGCGAGCGCTCACATAATCACATATTTTTGAAAAGAGTTCCAACCTCCCATGACTACCTCAACACCCGCCGCCGGCGAGCGGACGGAGTCGAGCCCCATCAAGGAGCTGACGATCCGCGCCGTCATCATCGGTGGACTCATTACTTTGGTATTCACGGCGGCGAACGTCTACCTCGGCCTCAAAGTGGGTTTGACCTTTGCCACCTCTATTCCTGCAGCTGTTATCTCGATGGCTATTTTGCGCCGTTTCGCTGACCACACAGTGCAGGAAAACAACATTGTTCAGACGATTGCATCGGCCGCAGGCACACTCTCGGCCATCATCTTCGTCCTCCCTGGCCTCGTCATGATCGGCTGGTGGACAGGCTTCTCCTACTGGGAGACGGCCTGCGTTGTCGCCGTCGGTGGCATCCTCGGCGTGACATATTCCATCCCGTTGCGACGCGCCCTGGTAACGGGGTCCGACCTCCCGTACCCTGAGGGCGTCGCTGCCGCAGAGGTGCTGAAAGTGGGCGACACCCACGGTTCAGCAGAAGAAAACAAGCGGGGTCTCAAGGTCATCATCGTCGGCGGCTTGGTATCCGCCGGTATGTCCCTGCTGACCGCAATGAAGGTGGCCGCAGGTTCTCTGAAGAGCTTCTTCCACATCGGCGGTGGCGGCTCCATGTTCGGCTTCTCCATCTCCATGGCCCTCGTCGGTGTCGGCCACCTCGTCGGTGTGGGCGTGTCCATCGCCATGCTCGTCGGCGTGGCAATCTCCCACGGCGTGTTGCTCCCCATCATTTCTTCCGGCCTGGAGCCAGAGGAAGGCGATACCTTCTCCGAGTTCGTGCAGTCCACCTTCAACGGAGACGTGCGTATGGCCGGTGCCGGCGCAATGACCGTCGCCGCCCTGTGGACGCTGCTGAAAATCATCGGCCCCATCGTCCGCGGCATCAAGGATTCGCTTGCATCGTCCCGCCACCGCAAGGCCGGCGACGTGCTGCCCATCACTGAGCGTGATATGCCCATGAGCGTGGTCGTCATTGTCACCTTGGTTTCCATGCTGCCCATCGGCCTACTGCTGTGGCTGTTTGTGAAGGACACGGACATTTCCCACCACGTGGGTTCCCTCATCACCGTGTCCATCATCTTCACGCTCCTCATCGGACTGGTTGTGGCCGGCATCTGTGGCTACATGGCAGGACTTATCGGTGCCAGCAACTCGCCGATTTCCGGTGTCGGCGTGATCATCGTCATCACCGCCGCGCTGCTCATCAAGGTGGTCGCGACCGGCGATGCCAGCCAGACGGACGACCTCGTTGCGTACACGCTGTTCACGGCATCGATCGTCTTCGGCATCGCTACGATTTCGAACGACAACCTGCAGGATTTGAAGACAGGCCAGCTCGTTGCCGCAACCCCGTGGCGCCAGCAGGTCGCGCTCATCATCGGCGTGATCTTCGGTGCTGCTGTCATCCCGCCGGTGCTGCAGCTCATGCTGACCGGCTTCGGTTTCGCCGGCATGGAGGGCGCAGGCCCCGATGCCCTCGCTGCTCCGCAGGCGGCCCTCATGACATCGTTGGCCACCGGTATCTTTGGTGGTTCCCTCGATTGGGGTCTCATCGGCACCGGCGCGCTGATCGGCTGCGCTATTGTCGCCATCGACGAGCTGCTTGGCCGCTCTACCAAGGGCAAGTTCCACCTTCCGCCGCTCGCTGTCGGCATGGGCATGTACCTGCCTATCACCGTGACCTGCACCGTCCCGATCGGTGCATTCATCGGCTACTTCTACGATAAGTGGGCAGATAAGCACGGCTCGATTGCGGGCCAGATGAAGCGCCTCGGCGTGCTCATGGCTACGGGCCTCATCGTCGGCGAGTCCCTGTTCGGTGTGCTGAACGCCGGCATCATCGCGGGGTCTGGCGTGTCCAGCCCGCTGCAAGTTGTGCCGGATTCCTTCGAGGGTGCGGCCAACTGGGTCGGACTCATCGTCTTCGTTGCCCTGCTGTACGGCTCCTACAAGTGGGTCTTCAACATGGGCAAGGCGGCGAAAGCCACTACTACCCCGGACACCAAAGAGGTAACGGAATAATTCCTCTCGCCCTACCGTCCCGCGCGTCCGTGAACCGGTCGCAACCGGGGCGGTTTTCTATGCGATAATGGCGGGCATGCGCTTGGTTTTGGCTTCCGGTTCTGCTTCCCGTCTCATGCTGCTCCACAACGCGGGGGTGGAACCTATTGTCCATCCCGCCGATGTGGATGAGGAGACGATCCTCGCCCGGTTGGAGACCGCTCCGCCACGCGAGCGGGTGGCGGCGTTGGCTCAGGCGAAGTGCGAGACAGTGGCTCCGGTTTACCCCGCAGACGTGACGGTCGGCTGCGATTCAATGCTGCTTATCGACGGCCAGTTGACCGGCAAGCCCCACACGCAAGCGGAGGCTATCCGCCGGTGGGAGAACCAGAGCGGCAAGGTAGGCACGCTTCTCACCGCCCACTACATCACGGGTCCCCAATGCGATGGTTCCCCCTCACGCAAGACTTTTGCCGACGTCTCCGAGACACGGGTCTACTTCGCCTCCCCCACCCGGCGCGACATCGAGGCATATGCGGCCAGTGGCGAACCGCTCCCCTGCGCCGGCGCGTTCACACTGGAGGCGCTGGGGAGTTGGTTCATCGACCGGATCGAGGGGGATCCCAGCGGAGTTATTGGCTTGTCTATTCCCACGCTGCGCCGGGCACTGTATTCACTGGGGATCGACGCATCGAGCCTGTGGAATCGCTAGTCTGGGTGCCATGGAGAAGAAAGATTTACTAGCACCACCGCCCATCATGCTCCCGGCAGAGCCCGACCTCACCGCCGCCACCCCGGAGGATGCCGCCGTCGCGCACCCAGCCTCTCCCACTGTATGGGCGGAACTTGCCGAGCTTGCTCTCGAGCGCCACGACGCCCCCACCATCGCCTATGCGTACGCGCGCACAGGCTACCACCGAGGTCTCGATCTGCTGCGCAAGAACGGCTGGAAGGGGTGGGGTCCCGTGCCGTTTTCACACGAGCCGAACCGTGGGGTTCTGCGCGCTATCGCCGCGCTAGCCAAGGCTGCCAAGCTCATCGGCGAGAATGACGAGTACGACCGCTTGCAGAAGATGCTTGAGGATGCCGATCCGACCGTTGTCCAGGACCTGCTTTCCTAAGTCGCGAGCATGACGTAGCACACATGCTTATGCCCTCCTCACCTGCGTGAGGAGGGCATTATCATCTGGCGTTATTGATTGAAGATAGTCTGCAGGCCGATAGCCGCAGCGATCGCTGCGATGAGGCCCATGATGGCACCGCTGAGGCCGATGAGAACATCGGCAAGATCGGAGCTGCCGGTTGCATCAGCGTGGCTATCATCACCGGAGCCAGCGTTGTTATCGTCACCGGCACTGATAGTCACGGGGATGGTCGCCTCCGTACCAGCATCGGTGGTGATGGTGATGCGCTGGTCGCCGCTGAGCCCCTCGGGAACGGTGAGGGTGAGCTTCGCGGTGCCGAAGGTGTCTTGGCCAGGTTCCGGCTTGGTGGTCTTGTCAATCTGTGCCTCGGCGCTGGCATCTCCCAGCGTTGCCTTCACGGTCGTCGCAGTGCCGCCCACCGTGTAGTCGAGGGAGCTGAGATCAAGGGTGATGGTTTCGCCCGGCTTGACCTTTCCGCTGATCGATGCCCCAACGCCAATCTGTGCGGGGTTAGCAGTGGTCTCCTTGTCCTTGAGGCCGTAGATGAAAGCATCGAGATCCATGAGTCCAAGAGTCTTGACCTCACCGGTGGTGAATCCCTTGAAGTTGTCGCCGCCTGCTAGAAGGAAGGTGTTACCGGCGATGGTGTAAGTCTTGTTGAGGTCAACGGGTGCACCGTTGATGCTCATCGAGGTGATCTTTTCACCGCGCGGCTTAGCGGGATCGTAGGTGTAGCTGAAATTCTTGGACCAACCGAGCATGAGCACGGCCCGGGAGGAACCGTCAGCCTGCCACTGCTGTTCCAGCACGTCCTTGAGAGCAGCGCCGGTGATTTCGACGTAACCGATCTCGTTGCCGAAGGGCTGAACGAGGAAGGCTTCAGAATAGGTAACATCGCCGCCCTCAATGTCTGCACGGATTCCGCCGGCGTTGATAACACCGAGATCTGGCTTAACGGGAGAGTTGGCTGCGAGGTAATTCTTGGAAGCCTCGCCGATGAAGTTGCCCAGGACTGATTCGCTGCCACGGGAGGATCCGGCGCCGGCAGCGGTGAGGTCATCAGAGGCGCGCCGCATCTCGGGCGCGTTTTGGGCGACGATTTCCTGACCGAGTACCTCGGACTTATTGTGGGCCTTCTTCACCAATGCGGTGAGTTCTGCATCTGGATTGATGACGCAGTCGGTGTCCTTGGCAATCTCATCGACGGTCTGGACGGATCCCGTGATGGATGTGAGGGCGCGCTTGGTAGTGTCGTACTCGATGTCGATGTCTCCGACAGCGGTGCCATAGTTTTCTGCCTGCACAATGACGAGTGGGAGTGCCCCCTCGCGCTCTACGGTCTTCTGTGCGAACTGGTGAGAGTGCCCGCCAACGACGGCTGCGACGTTATCGGAGAAGGAACCGAGAACGCTATCGGATTGCAGTGCAACATCCTCGTGCATGAGGGCAATGACGATATCCGCCTCGCCATCCTTGACCAGGCGATCGGCCTCTGCGTTGATGGCAGGGATGGGGGCGGTGGCGGTGATTCCCTCGATTCCGGAGGGGCTGACGAGCGAGGGAAGCTTATCTGTGATGGCACCGACGAAACCGACTTTTACGCCGTTGACCTCCTCGACATAGGAGGGGGCAAGCTCCGGAGTCTCACCCTCGACGTTGGCACCAAGGTGCGTGTACTTTGCGAGCTTGTCACCGTTGATTCCGATGCGCTCCGAGAGATCTTTCCAGCCTTGGTCGAATTCGTGGTTGCCGACGGCGGACGCGACGAAGCCCATGGCGTTGAGTGCCTCAATCGTCGGCACGTCCTTGTCTACAGAAGACACGAAGGTGGAACCGCCGATGTTGTCTCCTGCGGAGACGCGGATCTGTGCGGCGCCTTCGTCGGCAAGCTTCGGCATGTGACAGGCGAGGATGGCGGCACCGGGTTCCTTGAGTGATCCGTCCTTGTTGGTCACGGTCTCGATGTGGCCGTGAAAGTCGGTGATGGCGGCGATATTGATTTTGGAAATAGTGGCTTCCTGCGCGAATGCAGGGCTGGTGAGGATGGCAGCGCTGACGGTAGCTGCGGTGATACAGGCAATGGCACGTGTGATGTTTGACATGATCTTGCTCCTGAAATATGTGGATTAGTACACACCGTCATCTCGCGCTCAGGGGAGTGCGTCCAGGGTGTGTGTATTATTTGTAACCCGGATCAACAAGGTTCGCAGTGCAACTACCCCTGGGGCTGGATCGGCCAGCATAAATGCCGTCCGCAATGTGATTTAATGCATACCCTAACGCACAATATGACCGACACCTCTAGAATGGTCTGCAAGTGTTTGTTTGTAGTCCAGAAAGAGGAAGACCGTGGCTTTGGAGATCGACCCGGATACACACCAACAGGAGTACGCGCACCCCGAGCACGTTGTGAGCGCCTCATGGCTTGCCGCCCACGCAGGAATGCGTGGGCTCGTTATTGTGGAAAGCGATGCGGACGGGTATCAGTACGATCTTGGACACATTCCCACCGCGATCCGCATTCACCCGCAGGCAGAGTTATCTGACCCCCTCCGCCGGGATATTCTCAGCGCCGAGCCCTTCGCACAACTCATGGAGGACAAGGGGATTTCGCCCTCCGATACGGTGGTGATTTACGGCGATTCCGCCAACGTGTGGGCCTGCTACACAGCATGGATCATGCGCCAGTACGGGCACGAGGATGTCCGTATTCTTGACGGTGGCCGCGATGCGTGGGCAGGCGAGGAGCGCGAGCTCGTCTTTTCGTTCCCCATCCCCGCGCGGGTGTCCTACCCTACTCCCGAGGTCACGTCTCTATCCTCCCGGATGCTCGTCGGTGAACTTCACGATCGCCTTGGGTCCCTGCAGCTAGTCGACGTCCGGTCTCCCGGTCTTTTCGACGGCTCGGAGGCCTCTGGCGCAGCGCGCGACGGGCACATCCCCGGCGCCCAAAACATCCCCTGGAAGTCCACATTGCAGCCTTCGGGGCGCTTCTCCGACGCGGAAACCACCCGGCAGCCCTATGCCAACCTCGACCCGCACGCGCCGACTGTGGTGTATTGCAACGGCGGAGCGCAAGCATCCCACACCGCCTTCATTCTCGAAAGCCTCCTCGGCTTCACCGACGTAACCGTCTACGACGGGTCATGGACCGAATGGGGCAACATGATTGGCATGCCCATCGACCGTGCCTAAGGGACAAACCCCCTCCCTACGTAGGCAACTTCTGGCAACCAGGGTCTGTTCACTTTCGGTTAATAATCCACCGACAAAGACCACAGAACCGGACGTAATTGCTCCTTACACCCCCTAAATGGACCCTCTTCGCCTCGGAAGTTTGCTCTAAAAAGCTGGTCAATCCTATTGTTTTGCGCCAGAAACTGTATCCGGTTAGGGTAATTTTCACCCCCACACGAAGGTCTTATGACATCACATCTATGCCTTAAAAAGGGGGTACTAGACGACGCATTTACCCCATTGCTTAACCAATTTTCCACCGCGGAGGTTGAAAGCTGTGCCACAATTGAAACAAAATCACATCCTTTTGTGAAGGCGAGTACCTCCACAGTAGGAGAAGACATGATGCAAAGAAGGAGCGCCATGACAGTAGAGCAACGCGAGATTAAGAAGGTCCTCGTAGCAAACCGTGGAGAGATCGCGGTGCGCATTATTCGGGCCGCCAAGGATGCGGGTATCCCCAGCGTTGCGGTGTATGCGGAACCAGACGCAAACGCACCATTTGTCTCGTTGGCGGATGAAGCTTTCGCATTAGGAGGCCAGACCTCCGCAGACTCGTACCTTAACTTTGACAAGATTCTGGATGCCGCACAGAAGTCCGGCGCCAACGCCATTCACCCCGGCTACGGCTTCCTCTCAGAGAACGGCGATTTCGCCGAGGCAGTCATCAACGCCGGCCTTATCTGGATCGGACCGTCACCGCAGTCCATTCGCGACCTTGGTGACAAGGTGACCGCACGGCACATCGCCGAGCGCGCCAATGCCCCGATGGCTCCCGGCACCAAGGATCCCGTCAAGGATGCCGACGAGGTTGTGAAGTTCGCAGAAGAGCACGGCCTGCCCATCGCTATCAAGGCCGCCTTCGGCGGTGGCGGACGTGGCATGAAGGTCGCCTACACCATGGACGAGGTGAAGGATCAGTTCGAGTCCGCCACCCGCGAGGCCACCACCGCATTCGGTCGTGGCGAGTGCTTCGTAGAGCGCTACCTCGACCGCGCCCGCCACGTCGAGTGCCAGGTTCTCGGTGACCAGCACGGAAACGTCGTGGTCGTAGGTACCCGCGACTGCTCCCTGCAGCGTCGTTTCCAGAAGGTTGTTGAGGAGGCTCCTGCCCCCTATCTCACCGACGAGCAGCGCACCCGCCTACACGAATCCGCCAAGGCAATCTGCAAGGAAGCAGGCTACTACGGCGCAGGTACCGTCGAGTACCTCGTCGGCTCCGACGGTCTCATTTCCTTCCTCGAGGTCAACACTCGCCTCCAGGTGGAGCACCCCGTCACCGAGTTGACCACTGGCCTCGACCTCGTTCGCGAGCAGTTCCGCATCGCCGAGGGCAAGGAGCTCCACATCAAGGAGGACCCGACACCCCGCGGCCACGCGTTCGAATTCCGCATCAATGGCGAGGATCCGGGTTCCGGCTTCATCCCCTCCCCCGGCACCGTTACCACGTACAAGGAGCCCACGGGCCCCGGTGTTCGTGTTGACTCCGGCATCACCGAGGGATCCGTCATCGGTGGTCAGTTCGACTCCATGCTAGCCAAACTCATCGTCTACGGCGAGACCCGTCTCGAAGCGCTCGAGCGCTCCCGCCGTGCGCTGGCCGAGTACGTGATCGAGGGGCTGCCCACGGTCCTGCCGTTCCACCGTCACATCGTGGATAATCCCGCTTTCGTCGGCACCGAAGACGGCTTCGATGTGTACACGAAGTGGATCGAGGAAGAGTGGGAGAATCCGCTCGAGCCCTACACGGATGACACCGAGGTGGACGAGGATGAGCAGCCGTCCAAGAAGATCGTCGTGGAGGTCAACGGACGCCGCGTCGAGGTGGCGCTGCCTGCAAGCCTCGCCCTCACTGGCGGTGCCTCCGGCACCAAGAAGCACCCCAAGCGCCGTCGCGGCAGTGGTGGCAAGTCCAATGTCTCCGGCGATGCAGTTACCGCGCCGATGCAGGGAACCATCATCAAGGTGAACGTCGAGGAAGGCCAGGAGGTTGCTGAAGGCGAAACCGTCCTTGTCCTCGAGGCCATGAAGATGGAGAACCCGGTCAAGGCTCACAAGGCTGGTAAGGTCACAGGCCTGGCAGCTGAGGCAGGTTCCACCGTGAAGAAGGGCGACGTGCTCCTCGAAATCAAGGATGCCGAGTAAGGGTTGCACGATCTGAGAAGATCATGTTACGATAAAGGTCCCTTTCGATAAAGGGTTTAGGGAATACGCAGTGCCCCGGCTTCGGCCGGGGCACTCGCGTATCCGGACTTTTATCTGTCCTTCTAACAATTGGACAGCTTCGGAATCCGTGATATACTAAAGATCCCTTTCGATAAAGGGTTTAGGGAATACGCAATGCCCCGGCTTCGGCCGGGGTATTTGCGTTTCTAGGTAAAAAGGAGGGCCACCGGGTGCGTACACCCGATGGCCCACTTCTTTGTTGGCTACTTAATCACGACGAGGAGGTCGCCACCCTCCACCTTCGTCGGGCCCGGGACAACGACGCGGTCGATGACACCATCGATGGTGGCGGTGATGGAGGCTTCCATCTTCATCGCCTCGATAATGGCCACCGGGTCACCGGCCCTGACCTCGTCCCCCGCAGAGACGGACGCAGTCACGGCACCGGCAAATGGCGCGGCCACGTGACCCTCATTGTTCGGATCGGCCTTTTCAGCTGCCGGGGTGAGGTTCTCCGCCGATTCGTCGCGCACGGCTGTCGGGCGAATCTGGCCGTTCACGTTGAATACGACCTTTCGCATGCCCTTCTGATCTGGTTCGCCGATCGCGTCAAGCCGCACAAGCATCGGGGTGTTGGACTCTTCCAGCGGAATCGCCGTCTCCTCGCCCTCCCTCAGGCCGTAGAAGAACTGGCGGTCGGACAGGTTGGCCGTGTGCCCGTAGAGTCGACGAGACTCCTTGTAATCGGCTGTGGGGCCGGGGAACAGAAGGCGGTTCAGCGTGTCGCGACGCACCTCAGCGTCCTCGGAATTGAGGAGCTCTGCATCGGCGGGCTCCACCTCGACGAACGGCTTGTGCCCCTCGCCGCGCCCTTCGAGGATCTTCGTGCGCAGCGGCTCTGGCCAGCCACCGGGCGGGGTACCCAGCTCACCACGGAGGAAGGAGATGACGGAATCCGGGATGTCGTACTTCTGCGGGTCAGCGGCGAAGTCCGCCGGATCCACGCCAGCGCCCACCAGGTGCAACGCTAAATCGCCGACAACCTTGGACGAGGGAGTCACCTTCGTGGGGCGCCCGAGCATGTCAGACACAGCAGCATAGGTATCCTCGATGATCTCGAAGCGGTCTGCTAGTCCAAGCGCTGTCGCCTGGGCACGCAGGTTGGTGAGCTGGCCACCAGGAATCTCGTGGTGGTACACGCGCCCGGTCGGTGCATTGACTCCGGACTGGAACGGCGTGTACATACTGCGCACAGCCTCCCAGTAGGGCTCCATTTCCATGATCGCGTCCAGGTCAAGGCCTGTATCGCGGGAGGTATTAGCCACGGCTGCGACAAGTGCCGACAGCGACGGCTGGCTCGTCGTTCCGGATAGCGGTGCGGAAGCCACATCCACGCAGTCCGCACCGGCCTCTGCAGCCGCCAGGTAGGTGGCGAGGCCACCGCCCGCGGTGTCGTGGGTGTGGACGTGGATGGGGACGTCGAAACGTTCGCGGAGCGCAGACACGAGGGTGCGGGCAGCCGAGGGACGCAGGAGTCCTGCCATGTCCTTAATCGCCAGGACGTGGGCTCCGGTGTTCACGATCTCCTCGGCGAGGTGGAGGTAGTAGTCGAGGGTGTAAAGCTTCTCCCCTGGATCCGAAAGGTTACCGGAGTACGCCATGGCCACCTCAGCCACCGCAGTGCCGGTGTCCAAAACGGCATCGATGGCCGGACGCATCTGGGACACGTCGTTAAGCGCATCAAAGATACGGAAGACGGAGACACCCGAACGCTCGGCCTCCTTCACAAACGCCTGGCAGACGCTGTCCGGGTAGGGCGTGTAGCCCACCGTGTTGCGGCCGCGAAGCAGCATCTGGATATTGATATTCGGCATCGCCTCGCGCAGGCGATCGAGACGGCACCACGGATCCTCGTTGAGGAAGCGCAGCGCAACGTCGTAGGTGGCACCGCCCCATGCCTCCGCAGACCACAGAATCGGCGTGAGCACCGAGGTGACACGTGCCGCATCCTCCAGCGGGTTGGAACGGAATCGGGTGGCAAACAGGGACTGGTGCGCGTCACGGAAGGACGTATCCGTAACCGCAAGAGCCTCCGTTTCGCGCAGCTTGCGGGCAAATTTCTCCGGCCCCAGCTCGTGCAATTCATCGCGGGAACCGGGGAGTACCTCGCGCCCCTTCACACAGGGGAGCTTCGCCGAGGCATCGATCGCGCCCGCAGGCAGGGGCCCGTTCGGTTGGTTGACGGTGATCGTGCCGAGGTAGCTGAGCAGGCGGCCCGGTTCGTCGTCGGCAGGCGGTGCCTGCAGAAGATGCGGGTGATCCGGGATGAAGCTGGTAGAGATGCGCTTGTGGGTGAAGTCCGGCTCACGCAGGAGGGCACGCAGGAAGCCGATGTTCGTTGCCACACCGCTAACCTCGAACTCAGCCAGTGCGCGCTGAGCGCGAGCAACGGCACCGGAGAAGGAGTTACCCCGGCAGGTGAGCTTCACCAGCATGGAATCGAAGTGGGCCGTGATCTCGCCACCGAGGGCAGCGGACCCATCGAGGCGCACGCCACCACCACCAGGCGAGTGGTAGGCCGTGATGACACCGGTGTCCGGGCGGAACCCGTTGGACGGATCCTCGGTAGTGATGCGGGTCTGCAGCGCAAAGCCATGCAGCGCTACGGACTCTTGACTCAGCCCCAGGTCCTTCAGCGTGGCGCCGGCGGCAATGCGCATCTGAGCCTTGACAATGTCTACCTGGGTGACCTCCTCGGTGACTGTGTGCTCCACCTGGATGCGGGGGTTCATCTCAATGAACACATGGTTGCCGTGCTCATCAACGAGGAACTCGACGGTGCCAGCGCCCTGGTAACCGATGTGTTTACAGAACTTGACGGCGTCTGCACAGATCTGGTCGCGGAGTTCCGGATCAAGGTTGGGGCTGGGCGCGATCTCCACGACCTTCTGGTGGCGACGCTGCACGGAACAGTCACGCTCGAACAGGTGGATGACGTCGCCTGTCGCGTCAGCGAGGATCTGCACCTCGATGTGCTGCGGATTGATAACAGCCTGCTCGAGGTACACGCTCGGGTCACCGAAGGCGGAATTCGCCTCGCGGGATGCCTCGGCGGCCAGCTCCCGCAGGTGCTCGGCATCCGGGACGAAGCGCATGCCACGTCCGCCGCCGCCCGCAACAGCCTTAACAAACAGTGGGAATTCCCGGCCCTCGGCGTAGGACACGAGCGTATCGATATCGTCGGTGGCCTCGGAATCCTCGAGGATGGGCAGGCCCGCCTCTTTGGCGGCGTGTACAGCAGCAGCCTTGTCACCAGTCAGATCCAAAACTTCGGGGGTCGGGCCGATGAAGGTGAGCCCATTTTCCGCACATTCGCGGGCCAGCTGCGGGTTTTCAGAAAGGAAGCCGTAGCCGGGATATACGGCATCGGCACCGGATTCCTTGGCCACGCGCATAATCTCGTCGATGTCGAGATAGGCGCGGACGGGCGCGCCCTCCTCGCCAATGAGATATGCCTCCGAGGCTAGTGAACGGTGGAAAGAACTGCGGTCCTCGATGGGGAAGATCGCCACGGTTTCCGCACCCGTCTCATACGCGGCACGGAAGGCACGAACAGCGATTTCACCTCTGTTGGCCACGAGAATTTTGGAAAATGAGGGGAGCAGGTGCCCCGCTGCCATGGCACCCTCGAGCTCCTGCGGATTAAGTAGCATGAAGCGACCTTTCATAAAAGTATGTAGCACGTCACACGTAGCTATTACAGAATACTAGGTCACCACTTAAAATGGTCTGATTTCTCATGCTTTATTTTTCACCCCCATTATTTTCGCCCCAGAGCACGTAGAACGGCCCCCGCGTGAGCGAAATAGGAAAGCATTCTCACACGGGGACCACCCCCTTCTCACCTAGCGGTGGGAGCTAGTCAAGAGCTAGTCAAGATCATCGTGCTTCACCAGCTGGCGCGCGGCCTCCGCGATGGACCCGGACAGCGTCGGGTACACGGCAAAGGAGTCCGCAATATCGGCCACCGTCAAACGGTTAGACACGGCGACAGCGACGGTGGTGATGAGCTCCGACGCGTTCGGGGCAACGATGACACCGCCGATGATCTGGCCGGAGTTGCGACGGCAAAACAGCTTGACAAAGCCGTAGCGAATGGAGCGCATCTTCGCACGCGCGTTGGTGTTCAGCGGCAGCGTGACGATGCGGGCCGTCACCTTCTGCTCCTCGATTTCCTTCTCAGTCACGCCGACAGCGGCGATCTCTGGTCGAGTAAACACGGCCGTGGCCACTGTCTTCAGGCGGATCGGATCGACACCCTCCCCCAGCGCGTGGTACATGGCAATGCGCCCCTGCATAGCGGCGACGGATGCCAGCGGGAAGAGATCCGTGCAGTCGCCGGCCGCGTAGATGCCGGAGATGTTCGTACGGGACACGCGATCCACGTGCACATGGCCCGACTTCGTCATCTCCACACCGACCTTATCCAGGCCAAGGCCGTCGGTGTTGGGGACGGAGCCAACAGTGAGGAGTGCATGGGAACCGAAGATCTCGCGCCCGTCCTGCGTGGTCACCTTGACCCCACCGTCTTCGGTGCGGGAGACGGAGGAGACGCGGCAGTTCTTTTCCAGGTGGACGCCGCGCTCAGAGAGAACAGCCTCAAGGGTGTCGGCTGCGTCGGCATCGTCGTGCGGCAGGATGCGGTCGCGGGACGCGCACATCGTCACCTTCACTCCGAGCTCCGCGAAGGCGGAGACGAACTCTGCACCGGTGACACCGGAACCGACGACGATGAGGTGATCAGGGAGCTCGGTGAGGTCGTAAACCTGGCGCCAGGAAAGGATGCGCTCACCATCCGGCTCCGCACCAGGCAGAACTCGGGGATGCGCACCCGTGGCGATGAGGACGAGCTCGCACTCAATAACTTCCTCCGTACCGTCGGCGTGGTCCACGTGCACGGCGTGGACGTTCTTGCTTGTCGGTGATTCCTTGAAGTAGGCGCGACCGGCAATGAGGCGTGTACCATTGAACTCCAGCTGGGCACGCACGTCAGCCGACTGTGCGCGGGCCAGTTCCCGCACACGCGCGTTGACCGAACCGATCTCGAGGAATTTTCCGTTTTTCTGGTAGTCGAACCCCATGTCATCTGCGCGGCGCAGGTCGGTACGAATACCCGTCGCCGCAATCAGCGACTTAGAGGGGACACAATCGTAAAGTACGGCAGAGCCACCGGAACCCTGATCCTCTACGAGGGTGACCTCTGCGCCGTATTTCGTTCCGGCGAAAGCAGCCTCGTAGCCCGCAGGGCCACCGCCAATAATGACAACTCGCTTAGACATGTTTCGTCACAGTTCCTTGAGTATCGTTGGATTTCGCGTGTACACAACGTCACACAAACGTCACTGTGTAGTCTAATGTCCGGCCGGTCCGCACGGGCATGCCAGCACTCCCCCTTCTCACCCCCGGTTATTGCGACCGGGGAAACACATCGTTGTTTTTGCTGCCCTAATCGAGGGTGAACCGGGAAGCGATAGACGCGAAGAGACGTACACCAACAGCAATGGCGCGATCGTCGACAAGCATATCGTCGCAGTGGAGGTCCTTCTTATCACCCTCGCCGGACCAACAGCCGAGCCTGGCCATAGAACCGGGAACATGCTCGAGATACCACGAGAAATCTTCCCCGCCGGAGCTCTGCGGTGCCTGAACGGCCGACGTCCCAGCGGCGGCCGCCAGGATCGCAGTTGCAACCTCGTCGTTAACCACCGGCGGCACCCCACGAATGTAGTTAATCTCATACGTGCACCCCGTCGGCGCAAGCACCTGGCCGATGAGCTCCTCCATGAGCGGCTGAATCGTCCGCCACACGCGGATATCCGCCGTACGAATCGTCCCCATAAGTGTCCCCTCCTTAGGGATCGCGTTAGCAGCGTGACCTGCATGGATTGAGCCGAACACGAGGACCGTACCGGTGCGCGGATCAACGCGCCTACTCAAAAGCGCAGGCAGCTGCGTCACCAGCTGACTCATCGCGAACACAACGTCGGCAGTCTGCTGCGGGCGGGACGTGTGCCCACCCGGGCCCGTGACCGTGATCTCCACAACATCACCCGCAGAGGTAATTGCCCCCGTACGCACGCCGATGGAACCGACCTTGAGCTTCGGTTCTGCGTGGATGGCATAGATTGCCGCCACACTATCGAGAACACCCTGCTCAATGACCTCCGGCGCGCCACCGTCCATGACCTCCTCGGCCGGTTGAAAAATAAACCGCATACCTGGGTTGAGGTCCGAGGCACACCCCGCCAACGCGCAGGCAGTGGACAACGCAACCGTGACGTGCAGGTCGTGCCCACACGCGTGGGAAACGCCGGGAACGACAGACGAGTACGGCAGCCCCGTCGCCTCCGTAATCGGCAGCGCGTCCATGTCTGCCCGGATGGCCAGCCGGTTACCGTCGGTATCGGGCTCACCGATGTCCACGTAGAGGCCGGTAGGCTCGAGTCGCACCGGCTGCAGCCCCACCGCTTCTAGCTTTTCGACGATGAAGTCGGTGGTAGCGAACTCCTCATGACTAAGCTCAGGATGCTCGTGGAGGTGGCGTCGCCACCCGATCGCCTCGGACTCGTGTTGCCGCAGCCACTCCTCTGCGGTGGCGGAGATGAGCTCACTGGTCATCAGGTTGCTCCCCTTTCATACCCTGACACCGCCCGACGTGGCGCTGTCACTGCTGAAAGCCTACCGCTAATCCGCTGGGCACCTAACATGGGGCATATGACACTTACATTCGGCACTGCAGGCCTCCGCGCCCCTGTCGGGCCCGGCGATGGCCAAATGAACGTCAAGCAGGTCACCCGCGTCACTGCGGGCTTGGCCAGCTGGTTTGCCGAGCGCTCCGCAGAGCTCAACCGCCACCACGAGGCACCCAGCTCACTCGAATCCGGAATCGGGCGCGCACTGTACGGCGACGAAGGCCCCATGCAGTTCGTCGTCGGACACGATGCCCGCTACGGCTCATCTATCTTCGCCACCACGGCCGCCGAGGTCCTCGCCGGGGCCGGCTTTGACGTCATGCTCCTGCCGAGCCCCACCCCTACACCCGTGGTGAGCTGGCTGATCCGCGAGCGCAATCTGGATGGTGGCATCCAGATCACCGCCTCACAGAACCCGGCCAGCGACAACGGGTACAAGGTCTACCTCGAAGACGGTGCCCAACTCCCCGTCGAGCTGGAAGCCGAGATCCTTACCAAAATTGCGGCCGTCGGCTCGCCTTTCGACGTCCCCCGGGTCACCGTCCGCCCCACCTCCGACCAGTTACGTCGCTACGTTGACAAGGTCGTCGCCCTCGTCGACCCGGAGGAGGGCGACCGCCTGCGGGTGAACAACGACCGCGCCGCCATCCGTGTGTGTTACACCGCCATGCACGGGGTTGGCGGCCGCGCCCTCACACAGGCCTTGCAGGCTGCGGGTTTCGCCCAGACATGGCCGGTGCCGGAACAGCAGCACCCCGATCCGACATTCCCCACCGTTCGTTTCCCCAATCCCGAGGAGCCCGAGGCTGTCGAGCGCGTCATCGCGACAGCGCGCGAGGTGGACGCCGACATTGTCGTCGCCCTTGACCCCGATGCCGATCGCTGCGCTATCGGTGTGGCAACCGGCAACGGACACTACCGCATGTTGCGCGGGGATGAGCTTGGCCCCCTGCTGGCCACACGGCTCCTCTCCACCCCCGATGGCACGCCCACAGTGGCTACGTCCGTCGTCTCTTCCCGCCTGCTCAAACGGATCGCCGAGGACAGGGGCTGGGAGTACCGCGAAACACCGACCGGTTTCAAAAATCTCACTCGTGCTGCCGGTTCACCGGATCAGCTCAGCTTTGCTTACGAGGAGGCAATCGGCACGTGCCCGTACCCACAGCTTGCGGCAGACAAAGACGGCATCTCCACGGCACTTATCGCCTGCTGCTGGGGCGCCGAGCTCAAAAGCCGGGGTACGACGCTCATCGACGAGCTTCACGCGCTCCACAGAAAATACGGGTACTTTACGGGTACCCAGGTATCCCTGCGCTCGTCGGATCCGCAGGAAATTGTCAGCATGATCGCTACCCACGCCCCTAGCGAGGTCGCGGGAATTCCGTTCACCACGACCCCTTTGCCCGCCGCACGCGGCGTGCTCATGACCGGCCATTCACAGGTGGCCAGCATCAGGATCGTAGCGCGCTCCTCCGGCACGGAAAACAAGACCAAGGTCTACATCGAGGTGTCCGATACTGACACCCCCGAGCACGCCGACGAGATCTGCGCTGCCGTTGCGGAGGAGACGAGGGCTTGGATGCGGAAGCTTTAGTCGTCCAGACCCCGGAGAACGTCGAGAAGCTTCTTCTCCGCCGCACTCAACGTGTCGACGGCATCGGAAAGCGTGCGCCACTCCTCGTCGCTGAGCCCCTTCGGCCGGATGAGCTGAACATCATAGGAGGGGTCATCAGCTGTACCTGCTCCCGGCGCGCCACTTGTCAGGTGCGACACTGAGAAACGAGCAACATCCTGCGCGGTCTGAGGCCAGGTCAAATTGACGGAAAGGGACGGATAGTCGTCCTGCTCACAGCGCTGCTGCACCTGCTGATTCGCGCGCGGAAGAAGAACTGCCGGCGGGACGTGAAGCGCAAGCGCCAACGAATAGATCATCTTCATGCTCGGATTCGACGGGTGCTGCGCGCGGTTCTGGTTTCTTTCCAAGTTCGATACCTGGTTGCGGGTATAGCCGGAAAGTTCTCCAAGACGCTCTTGTGTCAACCCTCGCATATTTCGCAAAATACGAAGACGTTTACCTAACTCTAGGCCGTAGCTCGGCCAGTAAAAAAGATCTGAATTAACATCCACACATTCATGATGCACGCTATGTTGTGCACCGTCTGCCAAACTGGTTGTGTACGGATAAAAATTTCTTACTTATTTGTTACGAACTTAAAAACACAGGGAAATCAGTACAAATTCTGTATTTTTCCCATAAATCATAAAAATGAGTCCCCGCATAATTGCGGGGACTCGTGGGGATCGGCTACAAATCGATATTGCGCGGACCGTAAAGGCGGTCTCCGGCATCACCAAGACCGGGGACGATATACGCGTCTTCGTTGAGCGACGGGTCGATCGCGGCGGTCACCAACCGCACCGGGTAGCCGGACTCCTTCAGCGCATTCACGCCCTGCTCGGCGCTCACCATACACACCGCGGTGATGTCCCGTGCCCCGCGTTCAACGAGGAGTTTGATGGCGTGCAGAAGGGAACCGCCCGTGGCGAGCATCGGGTCCACGAGGAACACCGTCTCGTCACTCATGTCGTGAGGGAGCGCCTCCAAATACGGCACTGGCTGGTGCGTCTCCTCGTCGCGGGCGAGGCCGATGAATCCGACCTGCGCATCAGGAATCATGGAAAGAGCGGGGTCGATCATGCCCAATCCGGCACGAATAATGGGGACAATGATCGGAGGCTTCTTCAGCTGCTTGCCCGTCGTAGAGGAAACCGGCGTATCCATGAGGAACTCTTCGATTTCCAGATCGCGGGATGCCTCATAAATCAGCATGGCGCCGAGATCGGCAAGGGCCGCGCGGAACCCAGAGTTGTTGGTTCGTTTGTCGCGCATGATGGACAAGCGCGACTGCGCCAGGGGGTGGTCGATGATGGTGATCTGCATAACCTCATGGTAAAACAACCCGACAAATTGGCGGGAACCAAACCGGGTCGCAAACACGTCTAACGAATATGCAGCCATTACAGTTTGATCCGCTTGCCGCCCGTGACCTGGTAAATAAGCTCGTCGCTGGCGCGGAGGCATGTGTCCCACCCGCCGTCAACATCACATCCCAAATCGCAGCCACCCCCGGTGTCGGGGGGTTCGGAATGGCCCTGATATCCGCCGCAGAGAAGACAGGAAAGGAGATGGCCTCCGTGTGCAACATTGCGCTCGACATCGCCGCCTCCTCGCGGCGCAGCCTTGAGGATATAGAACACCACGATGAGGATCTCGCCCACGCACTAGAGGTGGCACTATGATTGCCGAAACCGCCGAGCGCATCTCCAGCCTCGCCCCACCACAGAACGTTCTTACCGGCGCGGGTACGCCCCCTGATTTCTCTGCTGCGCCGCAGCTGGCAAAGATCTTTGGCGCGGACGCTGGCCCCCTCCTCACCTTGGGGAAAGTTATCGCTAAGGATGTGGGCACGATAGCCAAAGCCGTGCAGATGGCTACACCGCTCCTCGCCTCCGCGTTGAAAGACCTCATTGCCCTTGTCCAGCGCTTCATCGCTGAGGCCGCGCGGCTCATCGCGCAAGCGCTCGTCCCCAACCCGGCGACAGCCGCGGCCGCCCTTGCACAGCTGGCGGCACTGCCGGGAAAGTACATCTCAGCTGCGCTCGCCCGGGCTGCACAGCTAGAAACCGAGCTCGCACCAGCCACTGCGCTCCTGCGTACCGTGGGCACGACTCCGCTGGAGTTCCATGGAACCCCAGTTCATGATGGTGACGCGACGACGGCTGAGAAACCGCGCACGGTCGCTATGGAACTCTCCTCCTCCACTGCCGCTGCACCGAAGGCCCTCCAAGCCGTCGAAAAGGCCAAATCACAGCTCGGTACCCCCTATGTGTGGGGCGGACAAGCGCCTGGCCGTGGCTTCGACTGCTCCGGCCTCGTCCAGTGGGCTTACAGGGAGTCTGGCGTGGAACTTCCACGCACAGCTGCCGCTATGGCTATGGGCTCGAGCGTGCCTCAAAGCGCGCTCCAACCAGGTGACCTCGCAGTGTGGTCCGGCCACGTGGCAATGTGCATCGGGGATGGCAAGATGATCGAAGCCGGCGACCCTGTTCAGATCAACCCAGTTCGCACGACAAACATGGGGATGCCGTTTAAGGGGTTCTTTAGGCCTACTGCCTAGGGCAGGTGCGTTATCATCTGTAGGCATGGCAGCTACAAAGAATTCCGCTATTGTCCCCATCAAGCTCCGGCTCACTGAGGGCGATGTCTACACCCTGTACGCGCCGGCGTGGAAACAGCACGGCGCGCAGTGGGAGGCGTTCGCCGGCGACGATGCCCACATCTTCGTCTTTAGGTCTCCCGCCGAAATCCTCGCCTGGCTGGAAGCGAACCCGGAAAATGAGCTCACTGAGCACCCCGCGTGGCCACGCTTCTCCGCGCGCGGAGACGATCGCGTAGTTCCCGACGAGCGGCACATCTACAGCCTCATCGAGGTGCCCGCATACCTGGCAGATCGCGCCTCCTATGAAAACGTCACCGCCACGCAGCGCTGCATGGAGGTAGCTAAGGCGCTCGGCAACGTCGGCTCGCTGGCACCTGTTAATACCTTCTTCGCTTCCCACTCTATTTTGGGCAACTTGCGGCGTGGCCACGAGCACTACGCCTCGGAGGAAACCGCTGGCGAGTGGACGGGCATCGGTGCGGTAGTCCTCGATAACTGGGAAAAAGTTCTGGACGCAATTGACGAGGCTGTCGTCATCCCGGACAGCGACGCTGACGCTGTAGCATCCGCGCAGTCACGGGTGGATGCCGCCGTGGCCGCAGCGACTGCAGCAGCTGCTGCAAAGGAAGAAGGGTCTGTCGCGACTGCGCAGGAAGCGGAAAACATTGATCCGTACGATGCCTCCGTGTGGGCGCACGCCGGCATCGATCCCATTCAGATCACTGTGGACGGCAAGACGGTGTACACACTCCGCAGCTTCGTCGAGAACCAACCGGTCTTCCTCGGCAGCTTTGGAAAGATCTTCACGTTCAACAACCGTAAGTCGCTCGCCCGCTGGCTTATGGACCACGACGATCACGATATTGCCAAGCTGTCGACGTGGCAGATCATCAAGGACGAGGCCTCCGTGGGCAACCTCGATGTCCTTGTCCACGACGACAACACCTACGTGCTCACCGGCATCAAGGAGGACATCGCCAAGGGGCCGGACTCCGTCGACGTCAAGCAAATGGGTCGCGCAGTCGAACTCTTCGCCGACACCGCGGACTGGGCGCGCGACGACTCAATGAACGCCACGCTCCTGGCCAACCCCACCTTCGACCGTTACATCAAATACATGCTCGGCAACGAGGGCGGCTACGTTCCCTCCGCCCCGTTCACTGACGAGGTCAACGGCTGGAAGCTGCTGGAAAACACTCTGACTGAGCGCTTCAGCAAATTCTAACTACTCAATGCCCTCCCGCTTACTTGCGTCAGCAGCGACGTGCGCGCTCCTCCTTGCGAGTGCGCCCGCCATCGCCCAGACAACGACCACGCCGCCACCACCGACGACGCCAAACACGGATAGCTGCCCGTACGCCGTCGCGCCACCGCCGCCGGTCGACCACTCGGAGGAGCCAAAGCCAGGAATGGCTACACCCACGCCCCTCCCCGCCCCCACTCCTGCCCCCGGTGGACCCGCCATGAGCCACTGTGGGGTGTCGGTTCCGGAGGGTTTTTCGCTTCCCGACGGTCTGTTGGCCCACTCTTTCCTCGTCTTCGACCTGGATACTGGCGACATATACGCTGCTAAGGATCCGCACGGCCGTTACCGTCCAGCATCCATCATCAAGGTACTGCTCGCCAGTGTGGCCATCGACCGGCTCTCTCTCACCGATTCAATGGAGGTCACCGCAGAGTCGTCCGACCAAGAAGGATCCTCCGCAGGCATCGGCCCCGGTGGCCGATACACCGTCGATGACCTTCTTCACGGTCTCCTCATGGCCAGTGGCAACGACACCGCTCACGCGATAGCTCAGCTGCTTGGTGGCGATGAGGAAGCCCTCCGCATGGTCAACGCCCGCGCTCTCGATCTGGGGTCCACTGACACCCGTGTGGCCACGTACTCCGGTCTGGACAGCGCCGGCATGCAGACCAGCGCCTACGACATGGCTCTTTTTTTCACCGATGCCTGGTCCAAACCCACGTTCCGAGAGATCCTCGGCACCGAGAAATACGACTTTCCGGGTTTCAAAGACAACCCTGGGTTCGAGATGTGGAACGACAACCGAATGTTATTTGTCAACGAGAACGCGCTCGGCGGCAAGACCGGTTTCACAGACGATGCCCGCCACACGTATGTCGGTGCGATGAACCATAAAGGCCACCGACTCGCAGCCGTCATCCTCGACGCTGAAGCCTCGAAAAAGCGCGCGTGGGAGATGGCGGAAGAACTTATTGAAGCCACCGATCCGGAAACGATGACTCCCGTCGGCACACTCACCCAAGAAAAACCGAGCGAGCAGCCGGCCACCACCGCGCAACCTGCACCACCTGCGGATCCCCCACGATCAAATGCTCATCTCGCGGCATGGGGCATCGTTATCCCCATCGCTGTCCTTCTCCTTGCCGTCATCGTGGCAAGCCTCATGTCGCTCATTGGGGGTGCGAAAAGGAAGTAGGCATGCCGGATAGCCCGACTTCGTCGGGCTATCGTGCAGGCTGACTTGTCAGCCCGGCGGGCTGGGGTCGATGGGCATGCCGAGTTGCATCCGGGCAAGGCGCACGGCCCCGCCTTGGGCACACGGGTGCATATTCAACTGGAGGGGTCCGCCGAACGCGGGCTTCCAATACTCCAACCCGTCTATACGCACCATCCGACCGTACATGGGTGTATCCGGATCATCATCATTGCGGCCGTTGAAGAACTTACACAACAACATCAAATTCGACGACACAGTCTTCCCGCCGAGTTTGACTGGCCAAATGTGGTGCACCTGGCACTCACTGGCAGGAGTCGAACACCCCGGATGCGGACACACCGGATTACGAATCGACTGGTTAATAAACTCCAACACATCCGCAAACCGGGACTCCTCCGTCATCTCAAACGAATACAAACCGAAGTTTTCAGGAGCAAGGGGACTGACAAGAGCAATAATCCCCTCTTTTTCAAGCTCAGCCTCCACAATCTCCTTACCCGTAATAGTCGCACCGTTGGTAGCCGAGAACACGAACTTGTTTCGTTCCTCCTCCGTGTACCCCATAAAGTCCATAGTGAACGGGAGCACAAACAAAGGCTTGCCAACAGTGGGAAGCGACCCATCGGATTCAGACAAAGCCAGCTTGACCAACCCATCAGCAGGACACGTCTTGTCCGTGGCTTTCGCACGATCATAAATCTGCTTCACCCGGGAGGATTCTGCTGTGAGCGTCAAGGTGGCGAACGTGGAGTTTTTGATCGCCCGATACGTGAGCTTCTTATCCGGGTTATCGGCCCGGTGGGTCGAAAGCTCCTGGATAAGACGCGCGCCCTCGGCGTTAATGGTGGTGATATCCCGCCCGTAGGGAACAAGAGCCTCCCTAATCGTCCAGGCGTGCTTCTTCGGAAGCTTCACCACAAACCGCTCAATAGCCTTCAATGAAGCAAAACTACACCCGGCCACGGTGGCCTTTTCACGGGCTAGCTCCTGCTTACGTGGGGCGCTGGCGCGCCCAAAGTAGATACCAGCAAGATTCTTAATATCGTGGGCAGTTGTGGGATCATACCCCAGGCGGACCAAAGCTTTTTTGGACATGCCAAACGCCTCCCCGGCGATCACCATCGCCTGCGACAGGAGGGAAGCACAATCCGTTAAAGCGGTCATGCCACACACAATAAAGCGGCGCAACGCCCTATTAAAGGGGAAGCAACAAAACTGTGGATAACCCGACCAGACCCACAAAAGTTATCCACAGGCCAAGAACACAAACCTGGCCTGTGGATTGAAAAGCGATATACGGCGAACGAGCTACTTCTTCTTAATCACAATGGCACCGACTTCTTTGTCGTGATTGCCCCTGCCTTCGGGATCCTTCTCAATGGACTTGGAAAGATCGAGACCCCAGATAAGGGTAACGAGGTAGCCAAAACCTGGCACGATGCTGCAGAGCGTCCAAAGATTGCGACGCGCGGACTCCGCGAGGGTGAGGTTTGCGCCTGTATCCGCTTTCTTTACCTCCATGTTATTGAGCATCTTGCCGGGAGTCGCACCGAACCACGCCTCGCAGCCAACGAAGTAAAGGAAGAGCACCAGTGCGGACAATGCGATACCGAATCCTGCCTCATCTCCTCCGCCGATCAAGGCCCCGCTGATCACGGCATAGATGATGAAATCGAGGATTTTAACGTGCTGGCGTTCCTTAGCCGTCGGGAGCTTTCGATTCACACCGAGGGTGGTGCTGTATTCACGCGCCTGCTGCACCGCCGATGACGAGGTCGGCGCTGAGAAGAACATCGGCTGTTGCTGCTTTGTGGCCGTGTAGCGCGGTGCGGACGATGGTGCCGCTTGCTCACGTTGCGGCTGGTCGCGCGGAATGTTTTCCTCGGGTCGGGGGAAGCGACCGAAATCGGAGAGGAACTCGAGTTCGTGCCAGGACTTTACCTCTCCACGGGCGAGGCTCTCGTCGTAAACTTTGCGGTTTTCTGCATCGGAAAGGATGCCGTAAGCAACCTCGCAGGCTTTACGCTGCGGATCGTTGTGAGCTTTCTTTTCAATCCGCATCTCACTGTCAATGCGGGAAAGCTTCCAGCCTAGGTCGCGTTCGTCAGCCTCGCGATCGAGTCCATAGAGCTGGTACAGATCCAAAACCATTGTCGTTACTCCCTCGTTAACGTGTACCTTTTTAGTCTACCGCCTGAACAGCCGTCCCACAGCCCACGAACCAACGGCGCCGAGGGCCGCGCCGATCCCCAAAACGGCACCGGTGTCGGGGCGTGAGGTGGCTGGGGTGACATCCTGGCGGACGCGGATGACAGCGGGAGTCGGAGCCTTGAGTTTCACCTGGGCAAGCGACTCTTCGGTGGTGGCAGCCCACGCCGAACAGTAAAGAAGGATGCGCCAGATGAAGTACAGGAGCACCATGATGCCGATGATCGGCCCGAAGGTGGCTCCTGCGGGGTTGCTCAGCGCGTTGGAGAAGAACATGGATCCGAGCTGCTTGAACACCTCAAAAATGAGTGCACCGATGAGCGCGCCCTGGGCTGCGGACTTCACGGGGGTCTTACCGCGTGGCATGTATTTGATGAGCCAGAAGAAGACGAGGAAGTTGGCGCCAATACCGAGAATGATCGCCACGATGGTGGTAATGGCACCGATACCGGGAACCTGCTCGAGCTGCAGGAGCTCGAGAATGCGGTGGGTGAGCCCGGAACTGCCAACGGCGGTCACGCCGAAGGCGAGGGAGAGTGTGAGCATGAGGCCGAGAAGGCCGAGGAGATCCCGCAGCTTGTTCATGACAAAGTTGCCGCCGGTGGGGTCGATCTTCCACTGCTGGCTGACACCGAAGCGGAGGTTATTCATCCATCCGAGGCCGGACCAGAGGGCGGTCAGTGCACCGATGGAGAACACAGCACCGGCCTGGTCGATAGCGGTGGAGACGACCTGGTTGACGGTTTCTCCCAACTCTCCGGACAGCGAGCTGGTGATTTGCTCCTCTATCTGTGCCAGTAGTTCGGGCCGGTTCTTCAAGAAGAAGCCGGCAAGGCCGAAGGCGAGCATGAGGAGCGGGAAGAGCGAGAGCACGGAGAAGTAGGTAATGCCGGCAGCGTACTGGTTGCCACCCATTTCTCCGTAGCGCTCGTTCATACGCATGATGTGGTCGAACCAGCCCCACTTATCGCGGAGCTTGTCCACCACGGACTGCTCGTCGTCTGTTGCTCGTTCGATACCGTACTGGTCGATATCTTTTTCTGTTGGCGCCGTGCGGGCAGTCATCGAGGCCTCCTAAAGATCTACTTCCTTAACAGACCTATTTAATCATGCCTAGTGCTTATTCGCCGTGAACCCCAGCTTCTCGTACACCTCGGCGACGACGGGAGCGGCCACCTCGGTGGCGTGCTCAGCGCCTGCATCGAGGATAGCTTCCAGCTGACCGCGATCGGACATGAGCTCGTCGTAGCGGGCACGCAACGGCGTGGTGAATGCTTCGAGAGCATCGGCGGTGTCCGTCTTCAGAGCACCGTAACCGGCACCCTCGTAACCCGCGACGATGTCCTCGATCGGCTTATCGGTTAGCGCGGACTGGATGACGAGGAGGTTGGACACGCCCGGCTTGGTCTCCGGGTCGTAGCGGATCTCGTTCTCGTTGTCGGTGACAGCGGACTTGATGCGCTTGGCGGAGACCTTGGGGTCATCGAGAAGGTTGATGATGCCCTTGGGGTTGGAGCCGGACTTGCTCATCTTGGAGGTCGGATCCTGCAGGTCGTAGATCTTGGCGGCACCCTTGGGGATGAAGCCTTCGGGAAGCGGGAACGTATCACCGAAGCGCTTGTTGAAGCGGTCTGCCAACGTGCGGGACAGCTCCAGGTGCTGGCGCTGGTCTTCGCCCACGGGGACGTACTTGGGCTTGTACAGCAAGATGTCCGCAGCCATGAGCATGGGGTAGGTAAATAGTCCGGCGCTGGTGCGGTCCGCGCCGCGCTTCTTGGACTTGTCCTTAAACTGCGTCATGCGGCTGGCCTCGCCGAAGCCGGTGAGGCAGGTCATGACCCACGCGAGCTCAGCGTGCTCGTGGACGTGGGACTGGACGAACAGCGTGGATTTCTCCGGGTCGATTCCCAGCGCGAGAAGCTGGGCGGCACCGGCGTAGGTGCGGTTGCGCAGCTCTTCTGGATCCTGATCCACGGTGATGGCGTGGAGGTTGGGGATGAAGTAGAACGCATCAAACTCGTCCTGCAGGGTAATCCACTGCTTGAGGGCTCCCAGGTAATTACCTAGGTGGTAGGAGTCTGCGGTGGGTTGAATTCCGGACAGTACACGAGTTTTCTTGTCAGTCATAGAAAATTACCTTACTCGGTCGTTTCGATTTGTTGCTGCAAGTCATCGGGCGCAAGCTCGGCGCGGGAAAACTCGTCGGTGAGGGGCAAGCGGAGCTGCAGATCCGTGCCCACGCACAGCTCGATGGTGCCCGAAAGCAAAGAAAAGTCGAGGACGTGGCCACCGTGGCTGTGCTCAGAATCAAGGAAGTGGACGTGGCAGCCGGGGACGGAGATGCCTTGCTCGTAGACGGGCGTGCGGAAGCCGGCGATGGTTCCGGAGACGTGATCCATGTGGACGACGGCATCGGATTGCGTGGCTTCCACCATCTTTGGGTACGGCTTTTCCTGCTTCACCACAGTGCGGGTGGTGACGTCGGCGAAGTCGCCGGTGATCCGCAGCGCGTACATGTAATTCTGGGAGTGGATGAGCGAGTCGATGAACGCCGACACGTCTTTACGCGCAAGGTTGTCGGGTGCTTTCGCCGTGATGTGGGGGACGAAGTTGGTGACCACGGCAAACGGGGTGCGCGCGTCGAGGTCTGCGCGGGTGGCGGTGCCGTCGGAACGCAGCTGCCAGCACACGCCGTCGAGGATGACCATTTCTCCGTCGAGGCCGTCGAAGGTGCCGAGGCCGAAGTTGCCACGGCCGAGGAGCTCGCCGATTGTCATCTCACCGTCGTAGATGCCGTCGAGAAGCGCGCTCATGAGTGAGTTTTGGAAGAACGGGTGGCGGACTCTAGTCACGGTAGGTCACCACCAGCGGCGCGTGGTCGGACCAGCGGGTTCCCCACTCGTCGGCGCGGTCGACGCGGGTGGACTCGGCGCGTTCCATCATCGCCTTCGTCGCAGCCTGGACATCGATGCGCCAGCCGGCGTTGGTGTCGAAGGCCTTCCCGCGGTAGGTCCACCACGTGTACGGTGCATCTTCTGGGTGCAGCCGTCGCGCAACGTCGAACCATTGGGGGCTTGTCGACGCCTCTCTCCTGCCCTCCCGGACGTAGTCGACGGCACCCTCGAAGATGCCGTGGGAGTCGACCTGGCTCTCTGCGAACGGGAAGGTGCCAAAAATCGCATCCATGAAGGCACGCTCGCCGGGCAGGCACCCCGCCTTCTTCTTATTGGAGTTGAAGTTCTTCAAATCGTTCGGCGCGTGGCAGATGTTCCAGTCGCCGGCGACGACGGCCTTTTCATGGTTGGCGGCGATTTCCGCGAGCTGGATCTCCAACGCGTCGAGGAACCGGTATTTCTCGTCCTGCTTTGCGGTACCAGCAGCCCCCGTGGGCAGATAGAGGGACGCGACGAAGAGGTCGTCGACAAGCGCAGAAACGAAGCGACCAGAATCCTCAAACCCGGGTACCCCCGTGCGCACATCGGTGACCGGGCGGGTGGTCAGAATCGCTACCCCCGCGCGCCCCTTCGCCGCAGAATCGTGGAGGGTCAGGTGCCAGCCCTCCGCTAGCGCCGGGGCCAAGGCCTTTTCCGCCTGCTCAGGGGTAGCACGGACCTCCTGCAGCAGCACAATATCCACATCGGCCGTGCGCAGCCAATCGTGGAAACCGGGGCTCTTGGAGGCGGCGGCGCGGATACCGTTGACGTTTACCGAAGCTATTTTGTGAGACATACCTTTAACTTTACGGGTACGGTAAGAGGCAGCTAACCAAACGCTCGTACTATTTAAGAAAAGGTGAAACCGTGAGCACAATTATCTACACCCGCACTGACGAGTCCCCACTGATGGCTACCTACTCCCTCAAACCCATCGTGGAGGCCTACGCCAAGGCTGGTGGCATCGACGTGGAAACCCGCGACATCTCGTTGGCACACCGCATCCTTGCCGAATTTGGGCTCGCATCCGACGACCTCGCCGAGCTCGGTGCACTGGCCAAGAAGCCCGAGGCGAACATCGTCAAACTGCCGAACATCTCCGCCTCTGTCCCGCAGCTGAAGAAGGCCATCGCCGAACTGCAGGCAGCCGGCTACGACATCCCGAACTTCGAGGACGCAGAAGACAAGTACTCCAACGTCAAGGGCTCTGCGGTTAACCCCGTCCTGCGCGAGGGCAACTCCGACCGCCGCGCCCCGCAGGCCGTGAAGAACTTCGCCCGCAAGCACCCGCACACCATGGGTGAATGGTCTGCGGATTCCAAGACGGCCGTCGCCACCATGGACGACCACGATTTCCGCCACAACGAGCAGTCCGTCATCATGCCCGCAGACGACACCCTCACCATCGTCCTGAAAACCGCAGACGGCGAGAAGGAATTCAAGAAGGTGCCGGTACTGGCCGGTGAGGTTGTCGACTCCACCTTCATGTCTGCCCGCGCCCTCGACGCGTTCCTCGCTGAGCAGCTCGCCCGCGCAGACAAGGAAGGCATCCTCTTCTCCGTCCATCTCAAGGCCACGATGATGAAGGTCTCCGACCCGATCATGTTCGGCCACGTCGTCCGCACCTACTTCGCAGACGTGTACGAGAAGTACGGCGAGGAGCTGCTCGCTGCGGGCCTCAACGGCGAAAACGGCCTCGGCTCCGTCATCGAGGGCCTGTCCGAACTTGAGCACGGCGAAGAAATCCGCGACGCGATTGCCACGCGCCTCGCCGACGGCCCCGCGCTCGCCATGGTCAACTCCGACAAGGGCATCACCAACCTGCACGTCCCCTCCGACGTCATTGTCGACGCCTCCATGCCGGCCATGATCCGCACCTCCGGCCACATGTGGAACGCCGATGGCCAGGAGCAGGACACGCTCGCTGTCCTCCCCGACTCCTGCTACGCAGGCGTCTACCAGGCCGTCATCGACGACTGTAAGGAAAACGGCGCCTTCGACCCGACCACCATGGGCACCGTGCCGAACGTCGGCCTCATGGCGCAGAAGGCCGAGGAGTACGGCTCCCACGACAAGACCTTCAAGGTTCCCGCCGACGGAACCGTCGAGGTGCGTAACTCCGCCGGCGAGGTTCTCATGAGCCACGAGGTAGAGGCCGGCGACATCTGGCGCGCCTGCCAGGCCAAGGACGCCCCCATCCGCGACTGGGTGCAGCTCGCCGTCCGCCGCTCCCGCGAATCCGGCATGCCCGCGATCTTCTGGCTCGATCCGGAGCGCGCCCACGACCGCAACATGAAGACCCTGGTGGAGAAGTACCTTGCCGACGAGGACACCGACGGCCTGGACATCTCCATCCTCTCCCCCGTCGAGGCCACCAAGAAGTCGGTCGAGCGCATCCGCCGCGGCGAGGACACCATCTCCGTCACCGGCAACGTCCTGCGCGACTACAACACGGACCTGTTCCCCATTCTTGAGGTGGGCACCTCCGCCAAGATGCTGTCCATCGTCCCGCTCATGGCCGGCGGTGGACTGTTTGAGACCGGTGCAGGTGGATCCGCACCGAAGCTCGTCCAGCAGCTGTTCGAGGAAAACCACCTCCGCTGGGATTCCCTCGGCGAGTTCATGGCCCTTGCCGAGTCCCTGCGCAAGGCCGGCTCTGAGACCCTCGCTACCGCCCTGGAGGCAGCCACTGAGAAGCTGCTGAGCGAAGGCAAGTCCCCGAAGCGCAACGCCGGCGAGAACGACAACCGTGGTTCCCACTTCTGGCTCGCCCGCTACTGGGCCGAGGCCCTTGCCGACGGCGAGTTGAAGGACACCTTCGCCCCCGTCGCCGAGAAGCTGGCAGCCAACTCCGACCAGATCGAAAAGGAGCTCCTCGAGGTCCAGGGCTCCCCCGTCGACCTCGGCGGCTACTACTTCCCCGACGAGGAAAAGACCACCGCCGTCATGCGCCCGTCGGCCACTTTCAACGAGATCATCGACGCGATCTAGTCATCGCTGTCCCCCAGCCCCGCGCACGAATGCGCGGGGCTTTTCTCAACGCCTAGCTCTGGCTCTTGATGACCACGCGACGCTTCCGTCCCGGCCTCGTGAGCATCATCGGCACCCACACCACCATACCCAGCGTGGCAAGGGTGACGCCCGCTAGCGCCGTGTAATGGTACGGGAAGCCCGCCGCGATAACGGCACCGCCAATCGTTGCGCCGCCCGCGTTGGCGAGGTTCAGCGCCGATTGATTCAACGCAGCGGCAAGCGTCTGCGCCTCACCGGCGACATCCATGAGACGAATCTGCAAAAGCGGGACGAGGGCCGTGCCGAAGGTGCCGATGATGAAGAACACCACCGTGCCAATCCACGGGTTCGCCGAGGCAAAGAAGAATCCAGCCAATGCCAGCGCAATGCAACCAAGCACGATGATGAGACCCCAGTCGATGTTGCGGTCCGAAATCCAACCGCCGAGCATATTGCCAGCGACCCCACCAAAGCCGTATGCCATGAGAACCAGTGGCAGGAATTCCGGCGGCATCGCTGCGCGCGCGGGATCCGTCATCGTCCAGCCGATGTACGTATAGACGCTGAACATGCCGCCGAAGCCAACCATGGCGATCAGCACGGTGAGGATCACCTGGACGTTTTTTAGCGCGCTCAGTTCCGTCAACGGACTGGTTGCGGGCATTTCCGTCATGTGGGGCATGAACACATAGAAGCCGGTAAACGCGACAAGCCCCACGGCAGCAACGACGGCGTAGGCCACCGACCAGTGGGTGACCTGGCCGAGCCATTGCACAACGGGCACGCCACCGAGTGTGGCGGCGGAGAAGCCGAGGCTCGTCAAGGCCACAACGCGACCGCGCTGGCCCTTGGGCGTGATGGACACTGCGCACAGCGTGGAAACGGAGAAGTACGCGCCATGCGGGAAGCCGGCGATAAACCGGGCGACGAGGAGCGAGGGCATATCCCACGCGACGAGTGTCAGCGCGTTGCCCACGGTAAACGCCGCCATGAGGAGGATGATGAGCCGGCGCCGTGGCAGCTTGCCGGTGAACACCGTGATGAGTGGCGCGCCGACGGTCACGCCCAAGGCGTACGTGGTGATGACATGGCCGGCAACGTCCTCGGTCACGCCAAAGTCCGCGGCGATGAGCGGCAAAAGCCCCATGGAGACAAACTCGGTAATGCCGATGCCGAAACCACCGAGCGCGACAAGGAGCAGGATGACGCGATGCCGCCGAGGCGTGATCTCCGTCTGCCGCGGCAGGGGTTTACGTGTTGCAAGCATGGCTTTTCCTCCTTCAAATAGGCAGCTTTCACAACGTACACCCGCTGCAGAACGAGGGCAAAATCCCACTATGTGAGACATTCCACCCCCGTAAATTACCCCCGCCCACACCTCAAAAATATGAACTGAGCTGTCTATATAATGAACCAAGTGGTCTAACCACGTCTATTGCCTACAGACAAAGCGGTCTGTACGGTAGCTCAACATGACGACGAAATACGACAACAGCAACGCAAACAACTGGGACTTCAACACCCGCGCAATCCACGCCGGCCAGCCGGTCGATTCGCAGACGGGTGCACGAAACCTCCCCATCTACCTGACCACTTCCTACGTCTTCAACAACGCGGAGCATGCCAAGCAGCGCTTCGCACTCGAGGACGAGGGCCCCATCTACTCCCGCCTCACCAACCCCACCGTGGCAGCAGTCGAGGATCGCCTCGCAAGCCTCGAAGGCGGCGTCTACGCCGTGCTCTTCGGTTCCGGCCTCGCCGCCGAGACCGCAGCCATCCTCACGGTTGCCCGCGAAGGCTCCCACATTGTCACCTCCCCGCGCCTCTACGGTGGCACGGAAACCCTCTTCCAGGTGCAGCTCGCCCGTCTCGGCATCGAGACCACCTTCGTAGAGAACCCGGACGACCCGGCCTCCTGGCAGGCAGCAGTGCAGGACAATACCGTCGCCTTCTACGCCGAGACCTTCGGCAACCCGCAGGCAGACGTTCTCGATATCCCCACCGTGGCGCAGATCGCCCACGACAACAAGGTGCCGCTCATCGTGGACAACACCATCGCCACTGCGGCGCTTGTCCGCCCGCTGGAGCTCGGCGCCGACGTGGTCGTCGCCTCCACCACCAAGTTCTACACCGGTAACGGTTCCGCCCTCGGTGGTGTGCTTGTCGACGGCGGAAAGTTCGACTGGACCGTCGAGCGCGACGGCAAGCCTGTCTTCCCCGACTTCGTCACCCCGGACCCGGCCTACCACGGCCTGAAGTACGCCGACCTCGGTGCACCGGCCTTCGGCCTGCGCGCTCGCGCCAGCTTCCTCCGCGACACCGGTGCAGCTCCGTCTCCGTTCAACGCCTGGGTCCTCGCACAGGGCCTGGACACCCTCACCCTCCGCGTCGAACGCCACAACGAGAACGCAAAGCAGGTCGCCGAGTACCTCGCAGGCCACGACCTGGTAACCAAGGTCAACTTCGCCGGCCTCGAGTCCTCCCCGTGGTACTCCGTCAAGGAGAAGCTCGGCCTGAAGTACACCGGCTCCGTCCTCTCCTTCGACATCAAGGGCGGCAAGGATGAGGCCTGGGCCTTCATCGATGCCCTCAAGCTGCACTCCAACGTGGCCAACATCGGCGACGTGCGCTCGCTCGTCGTCCACCCGGCGACGACGACCCACTCCCAGTCCGATGCCCACGGCCTCGAGCGCGCCGGCATCAGCGAGTCCACCATCCGCCTGTCCGTCGGAATCGAGGACGTCCGCGATATCATCGCCGACCTTGAACTCGGTTTCGAAGCACTGAAGAACCGCTAGAAAGATTCCTTTACTGCCATGACGACTACAATCATCGGCTTCCCCCGCGTGGGTGCCCACCGCGAACTGAAGTTCGCCACCGAGAAATTCTTCCGTGGAGAGATCACCGCCGACGAGCTGCGCGCCACCGGCGCCGAGCTGCGCGCCGACCAGTGGAAGCTCATCAAGGATGCGGGAATTGACCAGATCCCCTCCGGTGACTTCTCCTTCTACGATCAGACCCTCGATGCTGCTGCCCTCTTCGGGCTCGCCCCGAAGCGCTACCGTGACCTTGGCCTCGATTCTCTCGAGACCTACTTCGCGCAGGCCCGCGGCTACCAGGGCAACAAGGGCGATGTGAAGGCCCTGCCGATGAAGAAGTGGTTCAACACGAACTACCACTACATCGAGCCGGAGATCGAACCTTCCGAAACCATCGCGCTGACTGGAACCGGACCTCTCGACCAGTACCGCGAGGCCAAGGAACTCGGCATCGACACCCGGCCGGTCATCGTTGGCCCGTTCACTCTCTTCCAGCTGGCGAAGAAGGAAGACGGTGTCGACGAGGAGGCAGTCCTCGACCAGCTCGCCGCTGCGTACGGGGAGTTCCTCGAACGCGCCACCGAGGTGGGCGCCAGCTGGGTGCAGCTCGATGAGCCGTCCCTGGTCGTCGATCTCACCGACGATGACCTCGCCCGCTTCACCCGCCTCTATGAGGCTCTCCTCGCCCACAAGGGTGGGCTCAAAGTCCTCGTCCAGACGTACTTCGGAAACGTGCGCGACAGTTACACCGCTCTCACCTCGTTGCCTATCGACGGCATTGGGTTGGACTTTGTGGAAGGTCGCCGCTCTCTCGAGCTTCTCCACGAGTATGGGTTCCCGGAAGACAAGGTCCTCTACGCTGGCGTTGTTAACGGCAAGAATATCTGGCGTAACGACTTCGCCCGCACCCAGGAGCTTCTCTCCTCTATTCGTGGCGTAACAGAAAATGTTGTCCTCACCACCTCTTGCTCCCTACTCCACGTGCCGTACACCGTTGCAGCCGAAACCGATCTCGACCCGGCCTATGTCGCTCACCTCGCATTCGCCGTCGAAAAGCTCGGAGAACTCGTGGCCCTCAATGAGGGAGCGACCGACAACGGCCTCGGCCCACGCGAGGACGTGACCAACCGCAAGGTACAAGAACGCGTCGCCGCCATCGCCGACAACGACTACACGCGCAGCCCAGCCCGCGAGGAACGCGACGCGATCCAACGCCGCGAGTTCAACCTCCCGCCGCTCCCCACCACCACCATCGGCTCCTTCCCTCAGACCAAAGACGTCAAGGCGACGCGCAAGGCGTACAAACAGGGTGACATCACCGTCGAGGAATACACCGACTTCAACAAGAAGAAGATCGCCGAATGCGTCGCCTGGCAAGACGACACCGGACTCGACGTCATTGTCCACGGCGAGTACGAGCGCAACGACATGGTCGAATACTTCGGCCAGCACCTCGACGGCTTCCTCTTCACCCGCAACGGCTGGGTCCAGTCCTACGGCACCCGCTGCGTCAAACCGCCACTCGTGTGGGGCGATGTCTCGCGGCCCGACGCCATCACAGTGGACTGGTCAGCCTACGCGCAATCCCTCACCGACAAGCCTGTCAAGGGCATGCTCACCGGGCCTGTGACTATCCTCAACTGGTCCTTCCCCCGCGAGGACATCACGATCAAGGAATCCATCCTGCAGATTGCCCTCGCCATCCGCGACGAGGTCCTCGACCTGGAGAAGGCCGGCATCCGGATCATCCAGGTGGACGAGGCCGCGCTCCGCGAGAAGCTGCCCCTGCGCCGCTCCGACTGGTTCAGCGAATACCTCGACTTTGCCATCCCCGCCTTCCGCCTCGTGCACAGCGGCGTCGCAGCCGAGACGCAAATCCACACGCACATGTGCTACAGCCAGTTCACCGATATCCTCCCGGCCATCGACGCCCTGGACGCAGATGTCATCACCTTCGAAGCATCCCGGTCCGACCTGGAAATCCTCGACGCCCTCGTTGAATGCGACTTCCGCACCAACATCGGCCCCGGCGTATACGACATCCACTCCCCGCGCGTCCCCTCCACCGAAGAGATCGTCGCCCAGATCAAGCGCATCGCCGACAAAATCGACGTATCCAAACTGTGGGTCAACCCCGACTGCGGCCTGAAGACCCGCGGCGAGGAGGAAACCCGCGCCAGCCTGATCAACCTCGTCGCCGCCGCGCGACAGGCACGCGAGGAACTCGCGTAGAAAAACCACCGCCAGTGGGAGGCCACGTCTCCCACTGGCACACGTGCACCATAAAAAAGAGAAGCCCCACATCATGAAAACAACAGAACTTTTTGAAAAGAAGACGGTCTTCTCTCTCGAGATCTTTCCCCCGAAGAAGACATCGTCCATCAAAACCATCTACGACACCCTGGACGGCCTGGAAGGCACCCACCCCGACTTCATCTCCGTTACCTTTGGCGCTGTCGGCGCCGGCGACAACACGCACACGTTCCCTATCGCCTCCACGATCAAGAAGTATTACCAGATCGAAGGCGTCGCCCACCTCCCCGCCATCAGCCTGACGCGGGACCAGGTATTACAGCGTCTGCACGAAATGGAATCCTACGGCATTGAAAACGTGCTTGCCCTGCGCGGCGACCTCCCTGTCGGCGGCGAAGCCCCCTCCGGACACTTCCCCCACGCCAGCGACCTCATCGCCTTTGTGAAGGAGCACACGGACCTCAACATCATTGCCGCATGCTACCCGGAAAAACACCCCGAGTGCCCCAACCGCGTGGACGATATCCGGAATCTCAAGCGAAAGGTAGATGCAGGGGCCAACCACCTCATCTCGCAGCTGTTCTTCAACAATGCGCACTTCTACGACTTCCTTGAGCGCTGCGACCTCGCTGGCATCAACGTGCCCATCGAGGCCGGTATCATGCCCGTGGTGAACAAGGCGCAGATCGAGCGCATCACGTCCCTGTGCGGGGCGGATATCCCGCCGAAATTCCGTCGCATGATGGATCGCTTCGGCGACAACCCACGCGCCATGCGCGATGCAGGCATCGCCTACGCCGTGGACCAGATCATCGACCTCATCACACAGGGCGTTGACGGCATCCACCTGTACACCATGAACAACCCGTTCATCGCACGCCGGATCAATGATGCGGTGAGTAACCTCATCTCCGTCACACCAGCCCGGGCCGCGCACCGCAAGGTGCTCGCCTTTGCCTGACCAGTAGCCGAAAGGACATGCTCATGACCAACTATCACGTTTCCATCGGGGAATTCGTGACAGAGGCCGGCGCGCGTATTCCCAATGTGGAGGTGTCCTACCGCACATGGGGCACCTTCCGTGGCGATAACGCCGTCCTGGTCGAGCATGCCCTCACCGGCGACCAGCACGCCGACGAGTGGTGGCCGGGACTCATCGGACCAGGCTTGGCCATCGACACCCGCCAATACTTCGTCATCTGCACGAACGTCCTCGGCGGCTGCAAGGGCACAACCGGGCCATCGAGCCCCCACCCCGACGACGGCGCAGCCTACGGCTCCCGCTTCCCCGCCATTTCCATCCGCGACCAGGTAGAGGTGGAATACCAGTTCCTTAAAGCAATCGGCGTAGAGCACCTGTTTGCCGTCATGGGCGGCTCCATGGGCGGGGCTCGCGCGCTCGAGTGGGAGGTCTCCCACCCCGAGCTTCTTGACCGCGCCTTCCTCCTCGCCGTCTCCGCCCGCGCCAGCGCCTGGCAGATCGGTATCCAGACCGCGCAGATCCAGTTCATCGAACAGGATCCCCACTGGTACGGCGGCGACTTCTACTCCCACGGGGTTTCGCCGTCGAACGGCATGGCTGCTGCCCGGCGCGTCGCGCACCTCACCTACCGCGGTGAGCAGGAAATCGACGAACGCTTCGGCGTGGGCGCTCAGGATCGGGAGAATCCACTCGGCCCCTACCGCGACCCCAAGCAGCGCTTCCAGGTGCAAAGCTACCTTGACCACCAGGCGGAAAAACTCGTCCTGCGGTTTGACCCGGGCTCCTACGTGGCCCTTACGGAGGCCCTCAATCGGCACGATGTGGGCCGTGGCCGCGGTGGCCTCATCAAGGCGCTGGCCTCCACCGACGTGCCGACGATGGTCGCCGGTGTGGACACCGACATCCTCTACCCCTACCACCAGCAGGAGCACCTCGCCCGCAATCTAGGAAACGTGATCGGCATGCATAAGATCGTCTCCCCCATCGGCCACGACGCGTTCCTTGCCGAGACCCGCCAGCTCGACCGCATATTCCGAAACTTCTTCCACGTGTAAACAACTAACAGTTTGCTGGGAATGCCGGCATTTCGTTGCGCAGCCCACACTCCTTTTCGTAGGCTGGGGCACACATTGGACCAGGAGGTACATTGAAATGAATTCCACGATCCGATATGCAGGTCTTATAGTCTTCGGCGTTGCGTGGGTATATTGCCTCGTAAACAACCCCACGTGGGCCATATTTTTGCTGGCCATTCCCGTGTACTTCATTATCACAGGATTCCCCACAAACAAAGACCTCGCGTTCGCTCAGAAATACCGCAAGCTGAATGGTCCGAGCGCCGACACAGCCGAGGTAAAGAAGTACCGCGAGGAACACCCCGGCGTCGGTGTCGCCGAGGCAGCATACGAAGTAAAAAAGGCGCGCTAGAGCGCAACAAAAAAATGAGACGGGTCCGAAAACCCGTCTCATTTTTCGTGTCTAGCTGCCAAGCGCGTCGACCGAGGACGCGAGGATCATCATCACCGTTCCGACAGATGCCGTGAACAGGGCGTCGAAACGCTGAGACCGTACGGCAAGCACACCGAGTATGTGCGAATCGCAGGTCAGGCGCAAAACGGCGAGGAACATGAAGTCCGCACCGAGGACAAACGTCGCACGACGCCAGTGGTCAGTGAACAGGAACACCAGCACCAGCGCCAAGACGACGCAGAACAGCGCTACCCCCGCCTTCTGCCACGTCTGAGGCAGGCGGGAGGGCGGCAGGTCGACGTCATGCGGGTTGTCGAGGCCAACAGCTGGAGTATTACTCACTCGGGGTGATCCCCGCCTGGCGCTCAGCGGTCTCCACCACATTGCGCACGAGGAACGCGCGAGTCAGCGGGCCAACACCGCCCGGGTTCGGCGAGATAGCACCGGCCTTCTCCCAGCAGTCCGGGTGGACATCGCCGAGGAGCTTGCCATCCTTGCGGGAGACACCGACGTCGAGAAGCGCAGCACCTTCCTTAATCATGTCGGGGGTGAGCATGTGTGGCTGGCCGGAGGCAGCGATGATGATGTCCGCCTGTCGGGTCTCGGCGACGAGGTCCTTCGTGCCGGTGTGGCAGAGCGTCACTGTGCAGTTTTCGCTGCGACGGGTGAGCATGAGGCCGATCGGGCGACCGACAGTCACGCCACGGCCGATGACGGTGACCTTCGCGCCTTCCAGCGGAATATCGAAGCGACGCAGGAGGTGGATGCAGCCATTCGGGGTACACGGCAGCGGTGCCGGCTCGTTGAGGACGAGCTTGCCCAGGTTCACCGGGTGCAGGCCGTCGACATCCTTGGCCGGGTCAATGCGCTCAAGCACGGCGTTTTCGTCGAGGTGCTTGGGGATCGGCAACTGCACGATGTAGCCGGTGCAGGCGGGATCCTCGTTCAGCTCGTCAATGACGGCGAACAGCTCCTCCTGCGTGATGTCCTCAGGCAGGTCTTTGCGGATCGAGTTGATGCCGATTTTCTCGCAGTCCTTGTGCTTCATCTTGACGTAGGACTGGCTGGCGGGGTTCTCGCCGACGAGCACGGTGGCAAGCCCGGGGGTGATGCCCTTGTCCTTCAGCGCCTTGACGCGCTTTTCCAGGTCGACGAAGATTTCGTCGCGGTACATTTTTCCATCTAGCTTGAGAGCAGTCATAATCTAAGTATGCCAAAAATCCCGTCTCCTTTCGCCCATGTTGTTTTCGAGCACCCCGTTATCCCCCCGAATACGGGAAATGCCATCCGAATGTGTGCGGGAACGGGCGCGCACCTCCACCTCATCCGCCCCCTCGGGTTCGACTTGGAGGATCGGCACCTGCGTCGCGCTGGGCTGGACTACCACGATCTCGCGCGCGTCACCGTCCACGATTCACTGGAGGATTGCTTGTCGACGCTCCCCGGCGCGCGTGTCTTCGCTTTTACAGGTCACACTACCTCGATGTTGTACGACGTCTCCTTTCGCTTCGGTGACATCCTCCTGTTCGGCACCGAGCCCACGGGGCTTACCGACGAGGCGATGACCCACCCGCGCATCACCAGCAAGGTGCGCATCCCCATGCTGGAAGGCAGAAGGTCCATGAACCTCTCCAACGCCGCAGCTGTGGCCACCTACGAGGCGTGGCGGCAGCTTGGCTGTCCGGAGGGCATCTAACTGGCGCGACGGTCCTGCCTCATGGTCACCCACGATTCCGCCTCGGTGTCCACGTTCTTGGCCAGCGCGTATCGCATCACTTTCTGGCCCATCTCGGTGAGCTGAGCCTTGTCCCCCAATCGCTTAAAGTTGGCTTTCTGGATGCCGAAAATGCAGCGGACGATGTAGTTGTACTTGAGGGCCTCGCGGGCATCTTTGTCCCCCATCTCCGCGGCGAGGGTGCGCAGCCTGGAGTACAGCTCAATGGGTTTTACCTCGAGCTGCTCGGCGACGGCGGGGCCCCCGAGGTAGGAGACGAGGGCATCGAGTAGCGCAATGGGGCGATCGCTGTCGCTCACGAAGCTGGGGAGCGTTTGCCACATGAGGGTGGCGTACATCTGTGGCTCGACGAGAACCTCCCAGGCGTAACTGTTGCAGCAAATCCCGCCACAGCCGGGGTCAATATTGATGAGCCCCATGTTGTGGAAGACATCGAGGACGATGCTCATAACCTCCTCATCGTCGAAGCGGGCAACTCCCCGGACGTTGTCTTTCACCCACTGGCGTACCTGCTGTGGGAACGGGTGCTTCGAGTGGAGTTTCAAGTGTGGCGCTTCGAGCTGCACCATCCGTAGGAAAGGGTCGAAACGCTTGGCCAGGAATTCCCCGATTTCTTCTGCGTCGCCGTCGAAGAACGTGTGGTGCTCCTGCGTGAAATTGCACAGCCCGATAAGGGTGAAGAGCATCGGCCCGAAGCGGGTGGGCCAGGATTTTTCCCAGCCGAACTTCTCCGGCTCGTTGAGCACCTCCACGGCCGTGGTATACACGCCGGCACCGTCCGCATCGACACTCATCCGCTGCTGGTACTTGGGTTCCGGCTGGGAGTTCTTCAGCATCATCTCGCCCATGTTTCCCAGCACGATGGTGCGCAGCAGCATCTCTTCTTCTGGTTCCAGAATCTCGAGATCATCGGCGACTCCCCCCAGGAGATCTTCTACGCTGTCCCAGTCTGCGGTGGCCGAAAAGGCCGCATTGAATTCCTCCAGACGGGCATCCGGATCACACACCAGTGGCATCATTGCGAGACACAGATCCTCGAACGAGTGCAATTGGATGGTCGTCTCACCAAAACTTCCGAGATCCACAGGACCGTCCAGAATTTCCGTCTCCTTTACCAGTGAGACGAAAAAATCACCTTGTTTTGTGGTGGCCGATTGAGCCATAAATCCCCCCAAAATGTAGTTAGATTGTGCGCTTTCTTATGCGCCTTGTCGCCATCATAAAACGGCTCCCCCACCCCCGCAACAGATACGGCTATAACGCAGGCAGCTCCCGTTTTCTTAGCAGATCGGTGAGCTCGAAGGCATCCTCGGTAGAAAGATTGTGGCCCGCCATAGAAACCGGGCCAGGAACAAGATCGAAGCGGACGGTGGCGAGATCCCACGCCTGGTTCAACGGGCCACGCTTGACGGTGAGCTCCTGAATGTGCGCGAGCTCCACGATCTTCACCTCGCGGTGGAAGCGCCCCTCGTGGGTGATGGCGCGGCCACCGGTAAGGGTGACGGCCTGCTGGTCGCGGTCGAGCGGGCTCGCCCAGATGGCCCGCTTGGGGCTGACGTAGGTGGGGGCGGTGGCACCGCGCGGATCGGCGACGGAGAAATCTTCATCCGGGCCGAACTTGGCAAGGATGCGCGCCACGTGGCACGCCTGCTCGTACGAGCCGACCGGCAGGATCTGCGTGGGCTTTTCCTTGTCCCCCTGGCCGTAACCCGCGACGGAGCACTCCACCCGCCACCAGCCGGTCAGGCGCCACGCCCACGGCTGGATGACACGCACGCCGTGGACTCGGTGGACGGGAATCGTCTGGCGGCGCAGATCGGCCAGGCCATAGGAAATGGACAGGTTAGTGCCGTCGAACCACGCCGTGTAGTGGAAGGCGCGGTCGATCACGCCCCACAGCGCCACGACGATGCCGAGGAGAATGGGCAGCGCACCGGCGAGTCCCGTGGCCCACAGCGAGAGCCCCATAAAACCGGCGGCGAACAGGTTGCCCACGCGCAGTGCCGCCGCACCGAATGTGGTGGAGACCGGGATAGTGGGAATAATCACGTCGCCCCGATCGTCGACAAGCGAGGGAAGAGTAGAGGAATCCCGGAGCCGGAGGACCTCCGCACGCACCGCCTCCGCCTCCGACCTTGTCAGGAACTCGATCCGCAGGGACGAACCGACACCACCGGCGACCTCGACGTTCACCGCAGCAAGCCCAAAGAGACGGGCGATCACCGACTCCTTGATGTCCACGGCCTGGATGCGGTCATAGCGAGCGCTGCGCACCTGTGTGTGGATGAGGCCATGCTTGGTTTGCACCTCGTCGGCAGTGAAGCGGAAGCCGAGCGCCCGCCACCACACCATAGACAACGCCCACAACACCAGGCAAGACACCATAGTTACGCCCACACCGATGCCGATGTAGCGCAGGTAGGGGCCCGATTCATGGACAATATCGCCGGCAGCACCCACCAGCTCGTCACTCACATTGACGAGCATGACCGCGAGGAACGCAAAAATCGCCGTCCAAAAGTGCAAAAACGGGGTGAGGCGGTGGACGTGCCGCCACTCAATCGACTGGTTCACAGCCCACTCATCCTCTCCCGCGCCCGCTCAGCCAACCGGTCACGCAGCGCATCCGCCCCCACTGCGGGCAGACCGGGGATCGACGCATCCGTCGACGCACTCGCCGTCTTCACCGCCACCACCTTGAGGCCAAAGAGGCGCTGGAACGGCCCCTGCGTCACATCGACGTACTGGATGCGGCCGTAGGGCACCACCGTAAACGTGTGGAAGAACTTCCCGCGGGTGATCATGAGCTCATCCGGGGCCTCCCGCCACCCCAGGTAGCGCACCTGGGCCGGCAGCAACCAACACAGGTACGCAAACAACACGACGAACGCCACCGCCCCCACGTACAACCATGTCCACCACAGGTATCCCGCAACAGCGCAGGCGACGGCCGGCACGAGGCACCACACGGCGGCCGAAAGCACCCGCGACAGTGCCAGCTTGCTCGAAACAGCATTCATCGATTCGTTCATGCGCACCAGGGTACTAGCGGCGAATTCCCCTCCACAGCACCGACACCGGACTGTTGACATGTCCTTTTCTACACAAAAGGGGGTAACGCCTCTCGATAAAACTCATGGTCAGCGCACGTGCAGCAGTTTCTCAGCATTTACACATCTTCGGAGCTGATTTTCAGGCGGCATGGAGATTACTATCAAGGCAAAGCAGTTCGTTTTTCTGCTTCCGAATAATCCGCATAAGAAAGGGACTCCCATGAAGGGATTCAAGAAGGCATCTATCGCTTCCGTCACCGCCATCGCCGTTGCCGCTGGCATGTGCACCCCGGCATTCGCAGAGGAAACAGCTACCCCCGTCGGCGTTAAGGTTAAGGACAACGTCTGCACCATCGTTCTGAACAAGGATGATGCCACCCTCTTGGGACTCAAGGCACAGCAGGAAATCAAGAAGGATGATGCCAAGACCGCGAAGAAAGAACTCATCAAGGCGTTCACCAAGCGCGAGACCATCATCAAGGGCCTTGACCAGCAGCTCAAGGACAAGAAGGTCACCGAGCAGAAGGTGAAGGAAGAGCAGGACAAGTTCAAGAAGGAGTCGGTTGCCTACTCCTCCGTCGCTGCCGCCTACCAGGCCTGCGCCGACGGCAAGAACCTTTCCAAGACTGACTACGATCTCGCCGGCATCTTCTCCACGATGGAGGGCCAGCCGAACCAGGTCGGCATCGGCGTTATCGCCGGTGGCTCCGTGCTCGTCGGCCTCGCTCTCATCATCGCTCTGCTCCCGCAGATCAAGCCCCTGCTCCCCGCAGAGATCGCTGCAATGCTCCCCTAAGCGTTAAGCGCACGTAGTAATGCTCCCCTGCCAAGGCATGGGGAGCATTTCCGTATTGCGGCCCTATAGCGGCCGTGCAATTACCCAGCAATTAACTTTCTTTAACCAACCGGGCCACATGCAACGCCAGGTATGTGCGCTCATCGACCGTAATAATGTCTCCCAGACGCAATTCGAGTACGTCTGCCATATGCTCTGCACAATGAATTGCATCTGCCCTCTCCTCCATCAACGAATCACGTAAAGCCGAGATCTCTCCGTTGATCTGCTGACTTTTGGAAACACGGGTAAAGAAATACCGCATATGGGTGATGAAACGAGCAGCATTGATGCTATGTCGATTAATCGTGGCGTGAAAAGCAGCATCGATAATGTCGAAAATCTGGTCAAGAGCGCCCGTCAAGAGATACGTATCTCTCAGGTTACCTTCTGTAAACCCAGCGTTGACCAGGTGCAAGGCAACAGAAGTTGCCTCAGAATCTGGCAGTGGCTCCACACTTTTGTCTGCCAACCATGAATTTGCCGCAGCGACAATTTCTTTAGCTCTCGCATACTCCTCCGGATAAAGGTTCTCCACCTCAGCTGTCAGAGGATGGGATTTTTCTTTAACGGTGCGAACGCTCGCCATGTGGAGGTGATCGGCAAGCGCCACCACCGTTGCGGTTTCCTTATATTCCGGAGCAACTTCTTTCACAAGCTCCAGGAACTCCAGCGGTACAGCGGCCACCATCTCCGCTAGGTGATCGGTATCCCGATTCGTCTCTGGCACGAACACCTCATTTGCATCAGCGGCGGTGATCGAATCGCCAACACGCTTATTAAACCCGATGCCCAGGCCAGTGAGGATGACGGGCTCCCCAGCCTGCTGGGCGAGCACCACATTATTGTTCAAAATGCGCAGAATCTTCATGAGTTCCAAAGCCTAAGTGGGAAGAAATTAGCGGGAAAGCGAAGCACCGTTGGAAGCGATGACTTCCTTATACCAGTTGAAGGACTTCTTGCGGTAGCGGGCAAGATCGCCAGTACCGTCATCGTTACGGTCAACGTAAATGAAACCGTAACGCTTAGACATCTGCTTACTGGACATGCTCACCAGGTCAATGCCACCCCAAGACGTGTAACCGAGGACCGGAATCTCGTCGGCTACTGCTTCTTCTACAGCCAGCAGGTGATCGCGCATGTAGGCGATGCGGTAGTCGTCTATGACGGTCTTGCCATCCGGACCACCGTCGACAAGCTCATCCACTGCACCGAGACCGTTCTCGACAATAAACAGCGGTTTGTGCCAACGGTCGTAGAACGTATTCAACGCGATTCGAAGTCCCTCGGGATCGATCTGCCACCCCCACTCCGAGGCCTTCAACGTCGGGTTCGGCACCCCACCCATGATATTGCCTTCACCGGAAACATCCTTCTCAGGATCCGTGGTCTCACAAGCGGAGTTGTAGTAGGAGAACGACACGAAATCGACCGTGTTGGCGAGGACCTCCCGGTCAGCATCCGTGACATCGAGATGCACATCGTTATCGCGGAAGTACCGCTTCAGGGTGTGGGGATACTCACCGAACACGTGAATATCACCAAAAGCCAAGTCAATCTGTGTTTCATGCTGTGCCTTGCGGACATCCTTCGGATCAGGTGTCAGCGGGTACCGCGGGCACGCGATGATCATGCACCCAACCTGGTTTTCGGAATCCACCTCATGTGCAATCTTTGTCACGGCTGCAGAAGCAACGAGCTCATGGTGAATCGCTTGATAGAGGTCTTGCTCAGAGAGCTCTGCCCGTGGAACCTCGATACCACCTGCCATGAATGGGTTATGAAGAATGGCGTTTACCTCGTTGAAAGTCAGCCAATACCTCACGCGTCCCTGGTAACGCTCAAAGACAGTGCGCGCGAAACGCTCGAAAAATCCGATCAGCTTACGGTTGCGCCAACCGCCATATTCGCGAGCAAGAGCCAGTGGTGTCTCGTAATGAGAAAGGGTCACCATCGGTTGAATGCCATGCTTTTCCATCTCGTCAAAGACGCGATCATAAAAAGCCAACCCCTCTTCATTGGGCTGTTCCTCATCGCCACGCGGGAAAATACGCGACCACGCGATAGAAATGCGCAGCACCTTCATACCCATCTCCGCGAAGAGAGCAATATCCTCCGGATACCGGTTGTAAAAACCGATACCCTTGAGCGTGAGGTTATCCTCGGTCGGTCCCACTGTGGGAGGGGTCTTTAGACCGTGTGGCATGACATCTTGGATGGACAGGCCTTTTCCGCCCTCGTTGTATGCGCCCTCGATCTGGCATGCGGCGGTTGCGGTTCCCCACAAGAACTTTTCTGGAAACATCTTTTTACCTTTCCTTTTCTAAACTTGCACCGCGATGACGCGGTCTTGTGCTTTCACTTCAGAGATACCATCAATAGGCTCAACCGAGCTGAGCTTCTTAGCGTTTGTGATCAACACGAAGGTTGTTGCGGCGTAGTCGGCAGCTTTTATCGCATCCAGATCAGCGTGCCCGAGCACTTGTCCTTTCTTCACCGATTGTCCACGCTCCACCTTCGCAGCGAAGCCTTCGCCGTTCATTTTCACGGTGTCGATACCCACATGAACCAGAACCTCAACGCCATCATCGGTTTTCAGGCCGTAGGCGTGCTTGCTCTTTGCCACCGAGATAACGGTGCCGGTAACTGGTGCCAGAATTTCCCCGCTGACCGGGTCAATTCCCACGCCCTTGCCGAGCGCTCCCGATGAGATGATGGGATCCTCGACGGAGGAAAGCGAAACCAACTTCCCACCACAGGGAGAAACAATTTCCGTAGTCTTGGTAGATTCCGGTGTCTCTTCTTGACGCTCAAGGCGTGGTAGTAGCACAAATGTACCGATGAATGCCAACACCGCCGCGACCACGGAACCAATGACCAGCGCTAAGAAGCTACCGTGATTGAGTCCCGCTGGGAACGCCAGCAACGACGGGAAAACGAACGCATCAAAAGCGTTACGCCCGGCACCGATGATTGCACCGCCAACGGCACCCGCTCCAACACCGATGTAGAACGGTAGCCGCAGTGGCAGGTTGATTCCATAGACTGCAGGTTCTGTCACACCGGCGAGAAAAGCGGACAGAGCCGCTGGTCCAGCGACCTTCTTGCGCTGGGCATTACGCGTACGCAGGGCGACAGCCAGAACAGCACCAGACTGGCCAAACACAGCCGCCATCAGTGGTGCCGTGAAGAAGGTGAATCCTTGATTAGCAAGATCATTGAGCATGATCGGGACGAAACCCCAGTGCAGGCCGAAGATGACAAACACTTGCCACAAGGCACCGAGGATGGCCCCGGCTACCCACGGAACGTGGTCAAAAACAAAACCGACGCCAGCAGAAATCCAATTGGCAAGGGTCACCGTTGCAGGTCCCACGGTGAGTAGCGTGAGAGGCACCATGATCGTGACTGTCACCAATGGTGTCACGAAGCTACGAATGGACGAGGGCAAGACCTTAGTCAGCCAGCGCTCAAGGTAACTCTGAAGCCAGATAGTGAAGATAATCGGGATTACTGACGAGGCGTACGACATCATCGCCACGGGAATCCCAAAGAACGTAACCGAATCTACGTCAACCAACCCCACGATGGTGGGATGAACCAAGGCTGCAGCGCTAGCCATCGCGACGAACTCATTACACCTAAATTTCCTAGCGGCGGTGACGGCCAGGAATACCGGCAGAAAGTAAAAGAGCGAATCAAAGATGGCGGAAAAGATTTGATACGTGGTGTTTTCCGCGTTCCACCCGAGCGTCACTGCCAGGGCCAGTGCGGCCTTGCCCAGCGCAATGCCAGCCAAAGGCCAAATCAGAGGGGTAATGAGTGCCGAAACGAGATCGATGAAACGATCCAACAGGCTCTTCTTTTCTCCACCTTTTCTCGTATCAGTATCTTCGACGACACCGGCGCGTACGGATTTCCCTCCCATCCCATTCAGTTCAGCAACCGCTTCGTATGCCTGCGGTACATCATTCCCAATGACGATCTGGTGTTGGCCACCCGAGTTGATAGCGGTAATGACACCGGGGATTTTCTTGGCAAGATCTAGATCAGCACGGGTCTTATCGTTGACCACAAAGCGCAGTCGCGTGGCGCAGTGCGTAAAAGAGGCGATGTTTTCTGGGCCACCAAGGGCCGCGACCACGTCTTTGGCTAGTGGCCGGAAATCCACTTTTGTTGCCATGTGGATTCATCCTTTCCCTAAAAATGAAAAAAGACCTAAGCCCCATCACGCATCGTGATGTTGCTTAGGTCTTGCCTAATCTTCTTAGTTACAAGCCGATTTGCCATCAGTATAAATCCATTGCCGCAGATTTGCAAATTTCTCTCTATTCTTGGCTTTATGATTGTGTTTCTCGACATCGATGGCACCCTGGTCACGTATGCAAATGAAATTCCCAGTTCAGCAGTGGAAGCAATACATCTCGCACGCGAAAACGGGCACCAGGTCCTAGTCAATACTGGCCGCTCAAAGGCTGAAATTTCCGGGCGCATTTGGGATATCGGAATCGATGGAATGATCGGTGCCAACGGTGGCTACGTGGAGTACCAGGGCAAGGTTATCTACCACGAAAATATCCCCACCGATACCGTGGCGCTTCTTCGAGAGCACTTCATCGCGAATGAGGTTGCCTACTACTTAGAGTGCAATTCTGGATTATTTTCCTCGGACCGATTCGAGCACAAAGCTCGCGATGCTGTACTGGCCTACTTGCCACCAGCAGATCGCGCGAAAATCACAGAAGACTTCCAAGTGACGGACGTTTTCACGGGTCTCATCCTGGGCCAGGATGACACCCGCAACGGCGTAAACAAGATCTCCTACGTGCTTCCGCCGGATGGGGACGGATTCTTCGCTTCTTTGCAGGCTAACTTCCCAGACCTCTACCACGGCACGTGGGGCGGGCATGAGGGCAAGAAACTGTTTGGCGATGTGCGGCCCGCAGGAATCACCAAAGCCCACGCCATCCATACGCTACTTGGGTACCTCGCGGACACGAACGAGCCCGCCCCCACCACCGTTGCATTTGGAGATGCTGTGCCTGACCTACCCATGTTTGAAGCCTGCGATGTGTCCGTCGCCATGGGCAACGCAACTGATGAGGTAAAAACCCAAGCATCGTATTTCACCGACGATGTCACCGCTGACGGGCTCGCAGCCGGATTCTCCCAGGTAGGGCTCATCTAAAGTCCCGCGAGCCCCGGGACAGGAACTCGCCGATGGCCAGGGGCTCCAGCTTGTCGGCCTCGAGGGTGGCGGCACCGTTGGCGTTGCGGATGATGCCACGGATGAGCAGGGCCTTGGCGGTGAGCGCCACCTTCTTGTAGCGCTTCCACAGGCCGACGGATACCACCACGTTCATGAGCCCCGTCTCGTCCTCCACCCCAAGGAAGGTGACCCCACCGGCGGTGGCGGGGCGTTGGCGGTGGGTGACGATGCCGGCGACGGTGATGCGGGTGGCGTCGACAAGCGATAAAAGCTGGGACGCGGGGACGATGCCGTGGGCGGAAAGCTGGGCGCGCAGGAACGCCATCGGCTGTGCGTGGGGAGTTACCCCGGTGGCGGCGACATCTGCGGCAAGCAGCTCAAACGCGGACATGCCGGGCAGCGCCGGCGCCGACACCGCACTCAGCCCCGGGAGCATGCCGGGCTTCTCCGTCGCTGCAACCCCTGCCTGCCACAGGGCCTGCCTGCGGTCCACCCCGAACGAGTCGAGGGCCCCCGCGCGGGCAAGCGCCTCCACCTGCGACACCGTGAGATCGGCCCGGCGCGCGAGATCTGGAATGGAGGTGAACGGGCGGGCGGCCTCCACCCGCGTGGCGGCCTCCTCCCCCAGGCCACGGACGAGGTTGAGCCCCAGGCGGATCGCGCGCCCACCGTCGGCAGTGTCCGCCTCTTCACCGGAAACCTGCACGTCGATGGGCAGGATGGTGATGCCGTGGCGGCGCGCGTCGGCGATCAAAGACTGCGGGGAGTAGAAGCCCATCGGCTGGGCGCGCAACAGGCCAACGGTGAATTCCGCCGGGTAGTAGTACTTGAACCAAGCGGAAAAGTAGACGAGGCCGGCAAACGATTGCGAGTGCGACTCGGGGAAGCCGTAGGCCGCGAAGGCGACCATCTTCATCCATAGCTTCTGCGCAACGTCGCCGGTGATCCCGTGCGTGGCGGCCAGCCCGTCGAAGAACCGCTCCTTCAGCTTGGCCATTCGTTCCGGCGAGCGCTTGGAGCCCATCGCGCGGCGCAGCTCGTCGGCCTCAGCCCCTGTGAAACCTGCGGCATCCTTGGCCATCTGCATGAGTTGTTCCTGGAAGAGCGGAATGCCAAGCGTTTTTCCCAGGGCGTTTTCCAGGCACGGGTGGTCGTAGGTGACGGGCTCCTGGCCGTTGCGGCGGCGGATGTAGGGGTGGACGGAGCCACCCTGGATGGGGCCGGGGCGGACGAGGGCGACCTCCACCACGATGTCGAAAAAGCGGCGGGGTTTAAGGCGGGGCAGGGTCGACATTTGGGCGCGGGATTCTACTTGGAAGACACCGACGGTGTCGGCGCGCTGCAGCATCTCGTAGATGTGTGGGTCGTCGAGGGGGATTTCCCACAGGTGGACGTCGGTGCCACGGTGGGTTTTCACCTGGTCCACCATGTGGTGCAGTGCGCCGAGCATGCCGAGGCCGAGGAGGTCGAATTTGACCAGGCCACCGTAGGCGGCGGCGTCCTTGTCCCACTGGATGACGCTGCGGTTTTCCATGCGTGCCCACTCGGTGGGGACAACGTCAGCGATGGGGCGGTCGCAGATGACCATGCCACCGGAGTGGATGCCAAGGTGCCGGGGCTGGCCCTTGAACTGCGCGGCGAGCGCGACAACAGGTTCCGGTGGCTCCTCCACGCCACGTGACCAGGCATCGATGGTGCCCTGGGGGTAGCCGAGGGCGCGGCCGGCGTCGCGGACGGCACCTTTCGTGCGGTAGGTGATGACGTTGGCCACCTGGGCGGCGTTGTCGCGGCCGTATTTTTGGTAGACGTATTGGATGACTTCCTCGCGGCGGCCGGCCTCGATGTCGAGGTCAATGTCGGGTGGGCCGTCGCGGTCGGGCGATAGGAACCGTTCGAACAGGAGCTTCGCGTGGATGGGTTCAACGGCGGTGATGCCCAGCGCGAAGCACACGGCGGAGTTGGCCGCCGATCCGCGCCCCTGGCAGTAGATGTTTTCATGGTGGCAGAAGTCGACGATGTCATTGACGATGAGGAAGTATCCGGGAAAATCCAGCTCCTCGATGACGGCAAGCTCCCGCTCGATTTGCTCCCGCGCCTTCTTCTTGATGCTTTCCGGTCGGCTGTGGTACCGCACAGGTGTCCGCTTGTCGACGATCCCCCGTAGGTAGTCCATCTCGTTTCCGTAGGGCTCCGGCACGTCCCACAGGGGGAGGTTCGGGGAGACGAGGTCGAAGGCAAACGCGCAGCGGTGGGCGACGCGCACGGTCTCCTTCACAAGCCGCTCCCTGCCGGGGGCGGCGCGCAGCAGGCGATCGGCACCACGCAACCACATTGCGCCCAACGGATGGAGGTGGGGTTCCGCCTGACTGAGCGATTCTCGGCGTGCGAGGGCCGCTTTGGCGGCGGCGAGGTGGCCGGCGTCAATGGTGGCGGCGCGTGGCGCACCCGAGAGGATGCGGCTCAGCCGCGGGTCGGCGCGGTCTAGGTCGGCAAACTGGTCGGCATCCTCGGGAAGCCCGCGGACCTGGTACTCGAGACTCACGTTCTGAGCGCCGAAGCAGTCGACAATGCGGTCGAGTTCGGGCAGCCAGGCGTGATCGACGAGGACATGGAGGCCACCGGCGGCGGCGATCGTCTCAAGAGGCGGGTAGTACAGCACGTCTTTCTCCCCGCTGGCCATGTGGGCATCGGTGATGAGGTGGGACAGCGTGACGTAGCCCTCGTAGCCAATCGCCAAAACGGTCAGGGCGCGATCCGGTTCCAGCGACAGCTCCGCACCGAATACTGTTTCCAGGCCGGTGTCACGCGCTGCCTCGGCAAACGCCACCGCGCCGTAGAAACCGTCGCGGTCTGTCAGGGCGAGGCCCGTAAGCCCCAGCTGAACGGCGCGTTCGACGAGCTCCTCCGGGTCGCTCGCCCCACCGAGGAAAGAGTACGAGCTTGTACAATGAAGCTCCGCGAAGGCAGTGGCAGCAGGGTGGACGTGCGCGGAATGCCGGTGCGTATCCGGTGCGGGTACAAGGTCGGGCACATCGCGGCCACTCATGACGGCCTCAAGCATCTTCCAACTCAACACCGAAGCATTTATCCCACCGAACATGTGTACCATTTTCGCACACCTGTTCTTTCCCCGCAATTTGAACCAAGCTGTTTATTTCCCTACCTGGATAGATGCAGGGTTTTGCAGGTTTTATAAAATTTTTTCTAGACCGAGTTGTACATTTTTATTTGGACTGCTACCGTTACGTTCCAACAACACCAGTAAAGGAGAAATTAATCATGTTGAAGAAACTGACCGCCCTGGCTGCGGCTGCTGTTATCGCCACCACCGGCCTTACCGCCTGCAGCAACGAGGAGACCTCCGCAGATACCACGACGATCCGCATCGGCACCACCGATGCCTCCAAGAAGGCGTGGAAGGTATTCGAGGAGAAAGCCAAGGAAGAGGGCATCAAGCTCGACATCCAGAACTTTGGCGATTACTCCACCCCGAACACCGCCCTCAGCGAGGATCAGCTCGACGTTAACCTCTTCCAGCACCTCAAGTTCCTGGCCGAGTACAACGTGGGTGCCGGCGACAACCTCACCCCCGTGGGCGCTACCGAGATTGTTCCGCTAGCCATTTTCTGGAAGGACCACACCTCCCTCGATGGCATTGAGGGCCAGGGGATCGCCATCCCGAACGACCCCTCCAACCAGGGTCGCGCGATTAACGTCCTCGTCCAGGCCGGCCTGGTCAAGCTGAAGACCGAGGGACTCATTACCCCGACACCTGCGGATATCGACCAGGATGCCTCCAAGGTCAAGGTCCAGCCGGTTGACGCTGCACAGACCACCGCCGCTTACGGCGAGGGCAAGCCCGCTGTGATCAACAACTCCTTCCTCGACCGCGCGGGCATCGACCCGACCACCTCGGTCTTCCAGGATGACCCGAACTCCACCGAGGCCGAGCCGTACATCAACGCGTTCGTGACCAAGGCTGAGGACAAGGACGATCCGACCATCCAGAAGCTGGTCAAGATCTGGCACGACCCGGAGGTCACCGCAGCTGTTGCCGATGACTCCAACGGCACCTCCGTTCCGGTTGAGCGCTCCGCCGATGAGCTTCAGGCCATCCTTGACCGCCTCGAAGAGGCGCAAAAGGCCAGCAAGTAAGTAACTTTTGCACACACAAACCGCCCCTCGGGGCGGTTTTTACCTTGGGAGAACATGTGACCCACACAGAGGGAACTCGCGTTGAGTTCCGCAACGTCAGCAAGATCTTTTCCAACGGAGGAAAGGACACGAAGGCGCTCGATAACGTCAATCTCACCGTCGAACCCGGCGAGGTCTTGGGCGTTATCGGCTACTCAGGTGCCGGCAAGTCCACCCTCGTCCGCATGATCAACGGACTCGATACGCCGACCTCCGGTGAAGTACTTCTCGACGGCACGGACATCGTCCCCCTGCCCGAGCGCAAGCTGCGCACCCTACGCAGCTCCATCGGCATGATCTTCCAGCAGTTCAACCTGTTTAACTCCCGCTCGGCGGCCGCGAACATCGAGTATCCCCTCAAACTCGCGGGCGTGCCCAAGGAGGAACGGAAGCGCCGCGTGGCGGAACTGCTCGAGTTCGTTGGCCTCTCCGACAAGGGTGGCAACTACCCCGAGCAGCTGTCCGGCGGCCAGAAGCAGCGCGTTGGCATCGCCCGCGCCCTCGCCACCAACCCCTCCCTCCTGCTTGCCGACGAAGCGACCTCCGCTCTCGACCCCGAAACCACCCTCGACGTACTGAACCTGCTGCGCCGGGTGAACCGCGAGCTGGGCATCACCATCGTCGTCATCACCCACGAGATGGGGGTCGTCCGCGCCATCGCCGACAAGGTCGCCGTCATGGAGGCCGGGCGCGTGGTCGAATACAACGATGTCTACCACGTCTTTTCCGACCCCCAGACCGCCGTCGCCCGCCGCTTCGTGCAGACGACGCTGCGCAACGAGCCCGACCAGGTGGAATCCGAATCCCTCCTCGCCGACGACGGCCGCCTCTTCACCATCGAACTCACCGAACACTCGGGCTTCTTCGATGCCGTCGGCGATGCCCGCGCAGCAGGCGTGGGCATCAGCATCGTCCACGGCGGCGTGACCACGCTCAAAACCCACTCGTTTGGCAAGATCACCGTGCGCCTGACGGGCCCCGAAGACGCCATCGCGGCCTTCGCCCACCGCCTCGAGCGCACCACCCAGATTACTGAGATCCGAGGAGAACTCTAACCATGACCACTACGTATCTAGCAGCCGACTGGAACCGCCTCGGCGACACCTTCCTCGAATCCATCCAACAAACCCTGTTCATGGTGATCACCACGATCATCATCGGCGGCATTGCCGGCCTCGCCATCGGCACGCTGCTATACACCACCCGCAAGGGTGGCATCATGCAGTCTAAGCCGGCGTACTTCATCCTCAACTTCCTGGTGAACTTCATCCGCCCGATCCCCTTCATCATCCTCGTCAGTTTCCTGGCACCTGTGACGAAGGCGGTGGTCGGCTCCACCATCGGCACGACACCGGCAATCTTCGTCATGAGCGTGGCGGCCACCTTCGCCGTCGCCCGCATCGTCGAGCAAAACCTCGTCGCCATCGACCCCGGTGTCATCGAGGCCGCCCGCTCCATGGGGGCTGGCCCCTGGACGATCGTCCGCACCGTTATCCTCCCCGAGGCACTCGGACCACTCATCCTCGGCTTCACGTTCATCTTCATCGCGATTGTCGATATGTCCGCCATGGCGGGCTACATCGGCGGCGGCGGGCTCGGCGACTTCGCCATCGTCTACGGCTACCGGGCCTTCGACCTGGAAGTTACCTACGTGGCCACGTTCATCATCATTATCATCGTGCAAATCGCCCAGTTGTTTGGTAACTGGCTATCCAAGAAGGTGATGCGTCGATGACCGCACTGCTGTTTGACCTCTACGGTGTCGTCATTCAGCACCGCACCCCCGCCGATCGCGCCCGCGTGGCCGACCAGCTGGGGGTTACGGACGGTTTCTGGGAGACCTACGAGCGCACCCGCCCACCCTACGATGCCGGCGCAATTTCCGACGCCGATTGGTGGCGCGCCCTCGACCCCAGCATCGACCTCGACACCGCGCTGCGCATCGAGGCAGAAACACTGAGCCACGCCTACCCCGCCATGGTCGACTTCCTCTCCACCCTCAAGGAGGCAGGCTTCCGCATCGGCGTGCTCAGCAACCTCCCCTACGTCCTTGCGGATAATCTCCTCACCGTCCACCCGTGGTTTACCCACCTGGACTCCCTCACGTTTTCCTGCCGCATCGGCGTGAATAAGCCCGACCCGCGCGCCTACGCCCACGCACTGGCGGACCTCGGCGCAGACGCGGAGGACACGCTCTTCTTCGATGACACGCAGGCGAACGTCACCGCCGCCCGCGAAGTCGGCCTCATGTCAGCCCTCGTGGACCGCGCCGACCCCGTCGCCTCCGTCCGCGCTGCCATGAAGAAGTTCGACGCTATCCCGTAGCGCCACCCACTGCTCGGCGGCCTTCCCCGGCTTCCCGCACGAGGCGACGACCCCCTCCCGGTGAACCTTTTCCAGGTGAACGAGGTAGCTCCCGGAACGCCCACGGAACCACACATGGTCCCCACGGGCGTCGACAAGCTCCAACTCACCGGGAGCAACAGAAAACCGCGCGGCGACGGCAACCTCAGCCACCTGGGCCGCAGAACCGTAAATGGAACGACCACGAAGCTGCGGAACGAAAAGCGTCGGGCTAGACAACGCCGCAGCCGCCGCCGACGCATTCAGGCGACCATAGGAATACCCCCACGGCAACAGCTGAAACACGGGCGCAAAACGGTGCCCCTTGTTATGCGACGTCTCCCAGATGACCTCACCACCGAACCGATCATCCAGCGCCTTCGCCAGCGGCCGCCCCTTAATCGCACAACACATATCCCGCTTGCCATGGGTGCAAATAAGCCCCATCGGCCCCTCCACCGGCGTGCCCTGTGGCCGCGCCAGATCGATGTCCAGGATGTCCTCCGCACGGGTCACCGCCAGGCGCTCAATCCGCGGTGCCGGGTCGAACCGCACCACGTACACCGACGGCGCACCGTACAGGTACGCGTGGATCTCCGGCTTGCGGATGAACTGGAAGCCATAGCCCACCGCCTCCACATGCCGCTTCAACGCCCCCGCTGTCTTCTCCCCCAGCGCCGTTCCATCTAGGACATCGTGCCCCCAGCCGCTGAGCCGCTCGAACAGCACGAGCCCGCGGCCCGTCTTCGCGGTTCCCGGTAGGGACTCCACGGCCACATCTGAGCACCTTATTGTCATGACCTGCATTGTACTTTTACAACAATTTGGTCACATCCATGGCATGGCCTCACCCACGCCCGCTACGGTGGGACGTATGAGACATCGTGCCGTCGCCACCGCCTGTATCGCCTCCGCCCTCGTTCTTGCTGGCTGTTCCCAGGAACCCGCTGAAGAGGTCACGTCAACCACCACTGTCACTTCGGTGGAAACGAAGCAATCCACTGTGGACACCAAGAGTGCCATCACGGATGCCTCTCCCATCGGCGAGGCAGACATGGATGAAAAGTCGCAGCGCGCGGACGGCGAGTGGGATCTCGTGGCGACGGACATACGCGTCGGGCACCATCAGGGCTTCGACCGGGTTGTCGTCGACTTTTCCGGCACGGGAACCCCCGGCTACTTCGTCTCCTACACCGATGCGCCTACACAGCAGGCCAGCGGTTACCCGCTCGTCCCCGCAGGCGACTCCTACTTGGAGGTAGCCATCGACGGCACAACGTACCCATTCGAGGTGGGCGCTCAGCCCGAGTCGCTCGCCACAACCCCCGACCTGCCGGTGGTGAAGGATGTTGCCGACGGCGGCACATTTGAGGGGCGCAGCCAGTACATCATCGGCATCAACGGTCCGAAAAAACCGTTCGCTGTGAAGGTTCTGGACAACCCCACGCGCCTCGCCATCGACATCATCACCGACTAGCCGTACTCCGCCTCGACACTCCACCGCCCCTCGCGCCACAGCACGAGCCACGCATATTCATCGTCCGTGTGCACCTGCCGACCCACCACTTGCATCCGCGCATGCTGCCCCGGGCTTGTCGACGCCCACCAGCGTCCATCCACCGCCCACGGTCCCGCCCAGGCAGTCACAACGAACCGTCTCTTTCCCCAGGCCAGTGCGAACGGCTCGCCGGTCAGCTGCGCCTCGGCATCGAGGGCGACGAGGGCACCCTCACTGGTGACGATCTGTACCCGCGAGGCCGGGTGATGGCTGGCCGGGTAGGGCGCGGGGATCCGCCCCGCCCACGGCCCCTCCACCGGCCGCGGGGGCAAGGCATCCTCCCCAAACGGCACGAGGCGCACGCGCTCCGTGGGACCACGACCGCCGGATTCGACGGGGGTGAGAACGCGATCCGTGCCCAGCGTGGACTGTAGTCGCATCGCCACCTGGCGTGCCTTCTTCTGCTGGGCACTCCCCGTGGACCACAAGCCGGTGGATTCGGGGACATGACACTCGAGCGGGGTGAGCGCGAACTCGACGATCCCCTCGCCGTCGACGGCGTCTGCCGGCCCGCGGGAGGTGAGCCAGCCGTCGAGTTGCCAGCGCACACGGTCGGCGGTGGCCTCTTCCGTCAGGTCCTCGCGGGTGCGCCATGCACGCTGCACCTCCTTCCCGCCACCGAACACGGCGGTGACGAGGAGGCGGGCGCACGTGAGGCCGGCGGCAGAAAGGGCAGTGTGGAGGCGGGCGGCGAGGTGGCGGGCGGCGAAGGCTGCGGCGTCGACACGCGTGATGGGCTCGTCCGGGACCATCGTCACGCTGAGGTCGGGTGCGTCGATGGCGGAGGAGACCTTCTTGCCGGGGGCGGCGCGGGCGATGGCGTGACAGCGCTCCCCCGCGGTGCCGAACCGTGTGGTCACGGCCGTGGAGGGGAGGGCGGCGAGCTCGCCGAGGGTGTGCACGCCGAGATCGGCAAACTTCTGTACCACCTCCGCGTCGCAGTGCAGCGCCTCCTCCGCCACCAGCTGCCCCAGGGGCTGGGAGGAGAGGAACTGCGCTGAGCCTCCGGGGGGCACGATGGCACCCGCGCGGGCGGCGAGGAACGCGGTGGTGACTTCGTCGGCAATGCCGACCAGGCAGTCAACACCGCTGCGGGCCGCGGCATCTAGGATCTTTTCGGCGGCGGTGTCCTCCCCACCATAGAATTTCGCCGCCGCACGCATATCCACGACGAGGAGGCCAGGGCGGATGACCTCGATGGTGGAGACGACATCGTCAAGCCCGCAGGCGATGGACTCGAAGTAGCGGGCATCGCGATCCGGGTCGTGCGCCACACTGCGCAAACCAGGGTCCAGCGCCTGCGCATGCCGCAACCGCATGCCCCGCCGGATGCCACGGGCACGGGCCGCGCCGTTGGCCACCCACACCGCGCCGTTTTTTGTGATTACCGCCGGGTCCCCGTCCAGCTCCGCCGCATGAATCGGCCAATCCGGAAACCACAGCGCCATGACGCGCACGCGCTATACCGCCCGCAGCGTCGGCTGTTCACCGAGGTACAGCGTGGTTGCCCTATCCCGGCGCGTCTTCGTCTCCGCGCGCACATCCAGCACCACGCTCGTGATCCGCCCACTGCCCCGCCCGATACCACGGAAGCCAACGACCCGCCCAGCCAAAGTCAGCGCCGGCGACGGCAGCCGCGTGCCGACGGTGACAAGCGCCGCCGTTCCCTCGCGCACCTTCGCCATGAGGGGGCGGGCACGCGTGGGCGATACCGTCACCGCCGCCGTGTGGTACATGACAAGGTCCATGTGCTCGGCAAGGAGCCCCACCACATGCAGCGGATCGGGGCCCGGATCGGGAATAATGAGGACATTGTCAGCAGCGCCGCGCCCCTCCAGCGCCGAGGTGAGGACGAGCTCCGGCCACCCCACCACCGCCACGAACAAACCGGAACCGGACGCTTGTGCGATAAGCTCAACCGCAAGGGCGGGGCATTCGTTCATACTGGTGACGGCGCGACGAGGAAGCCCCGGAACGCCGGCAAGCAATTCAATAACCGCATGACCAGGGGCGGTGGCGCCCATCGCCTCCATCCGCGCGCGCAGCTCCGCGATCTGCGCCAGGCGCCCATTTTCGAACACCTCCTCATTTCGAACGCTCGTTCCAACCATGACCCCCAATCTAGTCCCGCCCAAACCACCCCGTCAAGTACCATGGTGAGCATGTATTACGGCACAATGCGCTCCTACCACACCCCGATCGACACCCCTGCCATCGTCCGCATCGGCGCCAGCGCCCTGGCCGGCATCGCCACCGCTGTCATGACGACGCGCCTGCCGTTTGCCATCTCCGCACCCGTTGCGCTCCTTGCCATCATCGCCGCTGTCATGCTCACTTTTACCCACCCCTACCGGCGGGAACTGCGCGCGTACTACGAGGCGCACGGCGGCTTCGCCGCCACCGGCCGCAGCAAGATCCAGTTCCTCCTCCCACTGTTCCCCCTGTGGTTTCTCATCATGCTCAGCCCCCTCATGGCCCCCGCGCACCCGGTCCTCACCGGGCTTATGTTTGTGGCCGGTATGGCGGGCGTATGGATCACTTTCCCGCACATCGATGGCACGCGGTTGGCGGCGTTCTTAGACTAGAACACATGACAAGTAATCCTGTAACTTTCAATCCCCGTGTGCCCGATCTGGCGACGGAATTCATCGGTTCGATCTTCAACGATTACGACCCTCGCGAGTACGCCCCCGGTGCCGACTTCCTCACCCGCCAGGAGGACCGCAAGAAGGTCTCCCCCGCTGCTATCCCCGCAGTTGGCCGCCCCCTCACCGAGGCCACCAAGGAGCTTGTCGACGTCCTGGAGCACGACTCCAACCTCCGTCACCCACGGTTCTTTGGCTTCATCCCCGGCCCCGCCCAGTCTGTCTCCTGGCTCGGCGATGTCATCGCCACGGCATACAACCCGCACGCCTCCAACTGGGCGCAGTCACCCGGCGCGAGCGCGCTGGAGAAGCAGGTTCTTGACTGGGCGTGCGAGGCGGTCGGCATCAGTAACCCGAATCGCGGCGGCATCCTTGTCTCCGGCGGATCGATGGCGAACCTCACGGGTCTCATGGCAGCCCGCGAGTCCCGCATCAGCCTGGACGACATCCCCCGCGCGCGCGTCTACACCACGGAGCAGACGCACTCGTCGGTGAACAAGGCGCTGCAGATCATCGGTGTTCGCCCGCGCATTTTGCCTGTCGACGAGCACTTCCGCATGCAGCCGGAATTGTTGCGCTCAGCGATTGAATCCGACATTGCTGACGGCCTCCTCCCACTGGCCGTGGTTGGCACCTGCGGTACGACGAACACCGGCGCCATCGACCCCCTCGACGCGATTGCGGATATCTGCGAAGAGTTCAACCTGTGGTTCCACGTCGACGGTGCCTACGGCGGCTCCGTGGTGCTCAGCTCCCACCGCGACAACGCGCACGGGGTCGAGCGCTGCGACTCCATGGCCTGGGACGGGCACAAGTGGCTGTACCAAACCTATGGACTTGCGATGCTGTTGGTGAAAGACCGCGCCGACCTCGTCCGGGCGTTTAGCGCCGGCGGCGAATACCTGCAGGATGTAGAGGGAGGTTCCCACAACCCCGACTGGTGGGACATGGGCCCCGAACTCACCCGCCCTGCCCGCGCGCCACGGCTGTGGCTCACGCTGCAGACGGTGGGCACCGAGCACCTGACGCAGATGATTGACAGCTCCATCGCTGTTGCTGAACTGTTTGAAAAGGAAATTGCTGCCGTCGACGGCATCAGCATCGTCACGCCGGCCTGCAACGCGATTGTCACGTTCACCACGGGTAGTGAAAAGCGCAACGTTCAGCTTGCCGAGTACCTGCGCCGCCACAACATCGCCGGCATCTGGACAACGACCCTCAACGACAAAAATGTCCTCCGCCTGTGCACCATCTCCCCCGACGAAACGCCGGAGGATATGGAGGCACTGGTGAAGGACATCCGAAAGGCTCTGGAGATTATTCCCACTCAATCGTAGCCGGGGGCTTCGAGGTGACGTCGAGAACAACGCGGTTGATCTCCGGCACCTCGTTGGTGATGCGCGTGGAGATCTTCTCCAGCACGTCGTAGGGGACGCGGGTCCAGTCTGCGGTCATCGCGTCCTCGGAGCTCACCGGACGCAGGACGATCGGGTGGCCGTACGTGCGGCCGTCGCCCTGCACACCGACGGAGTGAACATCAGCCAGGAGCACGACCGGGCACTGCCAGATCTCGCTGTCCAACCCGGCGTCGGAAAGCTCCGTGCGGACGATGAGGTCGGCGGCGCGCAAGATATCGAGGCGCTCGCGGGTAACCTCACCGATGATGCGGATGCCGAGACCCGGGCCGGGGAACGGCTGGCGGCCGACGATGACCTCCGGGAGACCAAGCTCGCGGCCCACCGCGCGGACCTCGTCCTTGAACAGGAGGCGCAGCGGCTCGACGAGCTCGAACTCGACATCGTCGGGAAGTCCACCGACGTTGTGGTGGCTCTTAATGTTCGCGGTGCCGGAGCCTCCGCCCGACTCCACAACATCCGGGTACAGCGTGCCCTGGACGAGGAAGCCGACATCCTGGCCATCGAGGACGCCGGCGACCGCGCGCTCGAAGGAACGGATGAACTCCGCACCGATCGCCTTGCGCTTCGCCTCCGGCTCCGTCACGCCCGCGAGCTTGCTGAGGAACGCCTCCGACTCGTCGACGGTCACGAGCTTCGCGCCCGTCGCCTTGACGAAGTCCTCCTCCACCTGCTGGCGCTCCCCTGCACGCAGCAGGCCGTGATCAACAAACACACACGTCAGGCGGTCGCCGATCGCGCGCTGCACGATCGCCGCCGCAACCGCCGAATCCACGCCACCGGACAGGCCACAAATCGCACGCCCATCGCCGATCTGCTGGCGAACCTTCTCAATCAGCTCATCAGCAATATTCGCAGGAGTCCAATCCTGGGCAAGCCCAGCAATGTCGGTAAGGAACCTGGTGAGAACCTCCTGGCCATGCTCAGAATGCATGACCTCCGGGTGGTACTGCACGCCCGCCATCTTCTTCGCCGGGCATTCAAACGCCGCCACCGGCGCGCCCGCCGACGTCGCCGTCACCGTGAAGCCCTCCGGAGCCTCACTAACCGAATCGCCGTGGCTCATCCACACGTTGTGCGTACTGAGTCCCTCGTGCAGGACACCGCCATCGACGGTGAGCTTCGTGCGGCCGTACTCGCGATCCCCCGTCGCAGCCACCGTGCCACCCAGCGCATTCGTCATCGCCTGGAAGCCGTAACAGATACCGAACACCGGAACTCCAAGCTCCAGGAGCCCCTCCTGCAACGCCGGTGCGCCATCCTCGTACACCGACGAGGGGCCACCCGACAAAATAAGCGCTGCGGGATTTTTCGCCTTCACCTCTTCCACCGGCATCGTGTGAGGAATAACCTCAGAGTACATGCGCGCCTCGCGCACGCGACGAGCAATCAGCTGCGCGTACTGAGCGCCGAAATCTACAACTAATACTGGGCCTTGAGTCACGTCTAACATTCTAACGTAATGAGTTCTACCTTTTACTTCGACGGCAACTGCCGATTCTGCGCGCGCAGCGCCCGCGTCCTTGTACGCCTCACGCAAGGCCTCACCGTCGAGCCTGCACCACTTGCTGACACCGCCGTCTACCGCTCCCCCGCCGGTGTGACATACGAGCTCAACGAGTCGATTGGCAGGGCGCTCGCGCACCACGGCCGCTGCGTCGCTATCCGGCTCGCAGGGCGCATGCTGTGCTGGCCGGTATTCGCGCCGGTTTATCGCTTCGTCGCTGCACATCGCAGCTGCGCAATCGGAACACTCGCCCGAAAAAATTCTTAACCGCGTGACCGGGCAGGATTCGCTTCCTGTTGCGGGGTAGTGCGGGCGGTTCTATCATCGGGCGCATGGGGGCATTTGAAACCTTGGGGGCCCTGCAATCTCGCGGAATGGAGATCGTGCAGGGTGGAGCCGGCATGACGTACGTCGAGATCATGCGGCATGGTTTTTCGCGCGCGCAGGCGAAGAATTTGGAGAGGCTCGCGGGGGTGTATTGCGAGAGGACGAGGTCGTCAAGGATGCAGGCAGCGGCGGTTGCGTGTGCGCGCGAGACGGGGAAGTCAGTGGGGCAGCTGCTGCTCATCGAGAAGCACGTGAAGAAGCTGAAGAACAAGCGGAATGCGTGGCCGATGCGGCAGGTGCTGTGTCGGGTGCGGGGCCACGACGGTGATATCTCGCGGGAGGCACGGCGGCTTCTCGACGAATGGAATCCCACCTCGCCGGAGGACACCGACACCACGGCCCTGGCGCGGTTCAGCGATGTGAAGGGGACGCTGCGCCGCAAACTCGTCCTCGAGGCCGATGAGCACACGCTGAAGCAGAAGGAACTGCAGGCGCGGGAGTATGCACGCAAGAATGGGGTGACGCTGGGACAAGCCGTCGAAAAGCTACTCCTAGAGGGAAGCGGGCCGGTCGCGCCTGCCCGGACCACCATCATCGTGGGGCTCGACGAGGCGACGAGGATCGAGCGGGGCGAGGGCGACGACATCATTGTCGGGCTTACCGACGGCTCCCGGGTACGCGGTGCGGAACTCGCACGGCAGGCGTTCCTCGACGCGGGGCACGTCGTGCTCGTCCATCCTGTGGAAGGTGCGGTGGATGCCTACCGCTTCGAGCGCCGCGCAACAAAAAAGCAGCGCATCATGTGCGCTGCTGAATCCCCAATGTGTGGCTGGCCGGGCTGCAACCAGCCCGCCGATGTCTGCGAAATCAACCACAACCAGCCGTGGAAAGCCGGCGGGCCGACCAACATTAAAAACCTCTCACCCCTGTGCCGCTTCCACAATGGGTGGGCGAACGACGCGCGGCACGGGACGATCGTGAAGATCCGGGGCATCACATACCGCAGGCCACCGCCCGGGGGCGGGCCACTGCAGCGCAACGAACATCCCGTCGCGCTGCTGGGGGCCATGCGTTATACGAGGTCTAGCTGAACCTTCTGGAAACTCTTCAGGTCCGTGTAGCCGCACTTACCCATGCTGCGGCGCAACGCCCCGTTGAAGTTGAACTCGCCAAGCGGGCTGGAGCTCGGGCCGTGCAGTACGTGCTCGAGGCTGACCAGTTCGTCGCGGTTGGCCACCTGCTCCACCATGGAGCGGGGGAACTTGGGGTGCGCAGCCGATGCCTGCCAGTAGAGGCCCTCGCCTGCGGCCTCCTTGGCCTTGGCCAGCGGAGCACCGAGGGTGACGGCATCGGCGCCACAGGCGATGGCCTTGACGGCATCGCCGGTGAGCTCGATCTCGCCGTCGGCAATGATGTGAACGTAGCGGCCGCCGGTCTCGTCCAGGTAATCCCGGCGCGCGGCGGCGGCATCCGCGATCGCGGTGGCCATCGGCGTATTGATGCCACTGGTCGCCCAGTTGGTGGTGTCGCCTGCGCCGATGATGACGCCGGCGGCGCCCGTGCGCATGAGATGCAGCGCCGTGTGGTAATCCGACACGGAACCGGCGATGACCGGGGTGTCGAGGGAGCCGATGAACTCCTTTAGGTTCAGTGGCTCGCCTTCCTTGGTCACGTGCTCCGCAGAGACGACCGTGCCCTGCACCACGAGGAGGTGCAGTCCAGCCTCCTGGAGGACGGGGGCGAGCTCGCGGGCGTGCTGCGGGGAGACGCGGACGGCGACGATGGCACCTGCGGACCGCACGGCGGCGATGCGCTCGCCGAGGAGATCGAGGTCGAGCTCCTTCTGGTGCATTTGCTGCAGGACGCGGGTGGCTGCCCACTCGTCGTCTTCGTCTTCAAGCGCCTCGCGGATCTGCTCAATGGCGGCACCGAGGTCGGTCTCGCGGCCCCACAGGCCCTCCGCGTTGATGACGCCGAGTCCGCCCTGCTTGTCCATCTCGATGATGAACTCGGGTGTGGCCAGGGCGTCGGTGGCGTGGGAGAGGAACGGGGTCTCGAACTCGTAGGCGTCGATCTTCCAGCGGGTGTCCACGTCTTTGGAGCTGCGGGTGCGGCGGGAAGGGACGACGGCGATGTCGTCTAGGTGGTAGGTCGTGCGGGCCTCGCGGCCGATGCCGATTTCCTTATGTTCGCGCAATGTTTTCTCCTTAGCGCAGCTCGTAGTTCGGTGCAGCGACGGTCATCTGAATGTCGTGCGGGTGGCTCTCGCGGAGGCCAGCGGCGGTGATCTGTACAAACTGGGCCTTCCACAGATCCTCGATCTCGTGGGAGCCCGTGTAGCCCATGGCTGCGCGGAGGCCGCCGACGATCTGGTGCAGGACAGCATCGATATCGCCCTTGAATGGGGTGCGCCCCTCAATGCCTTCGGGGACAAGCTTGTCCTCACTGGTGACGTTGGCCTGGAAGTAGCGGTCCTTGGAGTAGGAACGCTTCTCGCCGTGGAGGCCGCGGCCCTGCATGGCGCCCATGGAACCCATGCCACGGTAGCGCTTGTACTGCTTGCCACCAACGGTGATGACATCGCCGGGGGCTTCGGTGGTACCGGCGAGCATGGAGCCGAGCATGACGGTGGAGGCACCGGCTGCCAGCGCCTTAGCGACATCGCCGGAGTACTGCATGCCGCCGTCGGCAATCACGGGGACACCCGCCTTGTGGGCGGCTGCGGAGGCCTCGAGGATGGCGGTGATCTGCGGCGCGCCGACACCTGCAACAACACGCGTCGTGCAGATGGAACCCGGGCCAATGCCCACCTTGATGGCGTCGGCACCGGCATCGATCATGGCCTGCGCGGCGGAGCGCGTGGCGAGGTTGCCGCCGATGATCTGGGCGCGGTCGCCGAAGTCCTTCTTCAGGCGGGCGACCATTTCCAGGGCGAAGTTGTTGTGCGCGTGAGCGGTATCCACCACGAGAGCGTCGCAGCCAGCCTCGATGAGTTGGGCGCCGCGATCGTAGGCATCAGTGTTGGTGCCCACACCGGCAGCGACGCGGAGGCGACCGGCCTCGTCCTTCGTCGCCAACGGGTAGGCCTCAGACTTCACAAAGTCCTTCACTGTAATGAGGCCGACGAGCGTGTTGTCGTCCTTGACAATCGGCAACTTCTCCACACGGTGCTCGCTGAGCAGCTTGAGCGCCTCAGACTTGGTCACGCTCTCCTTGGCCACGATCAGCGGCATCGGTGTCATGACATCCTTGACCAGACGGTTCATGTCGGGCTCGAAGCGCATGTCGCGGTTGGTGCAGATGCCCAGCAGCTTGTCCTTCTCGTCTACCACCGGCAGGCCGGAAATGTGGTATTTGCCGCAGATCTCGTCCACCTGCGCAATGGTCATATCGGGGGTGGCGACGACGGGGTCGGTGATCATGCCGGATTCGCTGCGCTTGACGCGCTCCACCTCGTGCACCTGATCCTCAACGGAGAGGTTGCGGTGAAGGACGCCGATGCCACCGTGTCGCGCCATGGCGATAGCCATGCGAGCCTCGGTGACGGTATCCATAGCTGCGGACAGGATCGGAATGTTAAGCTCAATCCCTTTGGACAGGCGGGTCTTGGTGTGGACCCCGGAGGGGATGACATTAGATTCGGCGGGAAGCAGAAGAACATCGTCGAAGGTAAGCCCGGTGAATGCTACCTTGTTCGGATCGTCACCACCGGTGTGAACGGGCGTAGAGGTCACGAGAGAATCCTTAATCTTTTTAAGCTGATATCGCGTACTCCCACTATAGTCCCCGTATTGATACCTGGAACGCAACCACCTAGGCTAATCGTTGTGACTATGCCTCTTGATCCTTTTGCTGGCGATCCGAACGACCCCGCGTCCTTCATCGAGGATGATGACGCGGATAAGCAGCCGCCCCTGTCCATGGAGCAGAGAGCGAGCTTGATGGAGGATCTGCGCTGGCTTGATGAGTTCAAAAAGCACATCGCCCCACTGGGTTACAGGGGGATTTTCTTCTTCTGTGAGGATTGCCGCGAGAACCACTTTTACGATTGGGATATCCTCGTCGATCACTACCGGGCGATGCTGGACGGAGAACTCTCCCCCGTCCACGAGCCCGGGGTAAGCGTGCGCCCGGAGGACTACCTGCCGTGGGATTACTGCTTGGGCTACGTGGATGGGATTCACGCCCGCTAATCGAGAATCGGGGGTGCGCCTATTTCGGGGGTGTGCGACGGGGTGGTCGTCGGCGCGGGGGCGACGGTTCCCGTCTCCAGCGTCGGTGCCACGTTCATGGTCGGCGTCGGCGCGGGTCCAGCGGTCACCGTTACTGTTTCCGTCACGGTGACGGTGGGCTGTGGTTCCGTCGATGTCGGTGCGGGCTTCTCTGTGGGGGGCGTGGCAGGACTTTCCGTGACGGTCACGGTGTGCGTCGGTTGCTCTTCTGGCTTCTCGACGTCCGCTTGCTGCTGCGTATTCCCCAAAGCCGCGGCAAGCACGTGCGCCTGCTGGAGGAGGGCGAGCGCCCCGTCCGTGTCGCCGCGAGTACGGGCAGCGTCGGCCTCCTGGAGAGTGGAGGCAAGCTCAACCACAGTGGCGTGGTCGCCGAAGAGAGACTGGTTGGCCGACCACAGGGCGTCGCCAGGCTGAGAGTTGAAGATGGCGCCACCGACCCCGGCGATGACAAGGGCGGAGGCGGCGGCACCGACGAGACCGGAACCGATAAGCCCACGCCAGTTGGTGGCACGCTTCTGCTCGCCGGTGGCGAGGAACAGCGGGGCGGGCGGAATGTCGCGCCCCACTTCGTCGACAAGCCCAGCAAAGTCAGACGCAAAATCGTCATCGGCGGAAACCTCGCCCTTAGACAATGCCGTCAGGAAAGCATCGGTGGTGAAAAGATCATCACTCATTTGCAATCGCACCTTCATTCTCGTACATCCGCCGCATGGTAGCGAGCGCCCGATGCTGGGCGACGCGAACCGCGCCGGGTGTAGAACCTACAATCTCCGCCGTCTCATCGGCGGATAAGCCAACAAACACACGCAAAATAATGATTTCGCGAGCCCTGTCACTTAAACAATCGAGAATCTCCCGCACTCTGTTACTACCATCTGCTACCAGGGCGTATCCCTCGGGGGTAAGCCCCTCATCAGATGATTCGGGAATGGTGTCGGTGGGGGTTGTTTTGTCGCGCCCCATCGAGCGGTACGCATCGGCGACCTTGTTTGAGGCGATGCCATACACGAATGCCATGAACGGGCGCCCCTGATCTTGATAGCGACCAATAGACTGGGCCACGGCTAGGCAAATCTCCTGGGCCACATCCTCTGCATTGGGGATGCGACCACCGGAGATGCGAGCACGCGTATAGCGGACGATGGCGGGGTGGATGATACGAATGATCGAGCGCAGTGCTTTAGCGTCTCCCCGCGCGGCGCGAGGGACAAGCGGCGCTAGTTCTTGGTCAATATCGCTCATCGCTCCCCTTTCATGTACTGAAACCTTACCCTGCGATCTCATTGTTTTTGCATTAACGTATTCAGTAATGGTGCGTGCAAAAATTCACCAAGGGTTAACCTGTCGGATTTACACCAGTTCAAACGAGGTTTTTAACCCAGCGTTATTGTGGTAGCCACATTGCAGTAACCGTCGTGCTACTCAGCGTTCACCAAAACCTACAAGACTCCTGTGGTATCTGAAAGCCATACAAAAGGAGTTTGACAGTGCCACAGCCGAAGAAGTTGCCCGGACCACAGCTGGATGTATGGGATTGGCAGGTCCACGGTTCCTGCCGAGGAAAAGATTCCTCTTTCTTCTTCCACCCAGAGGGCGAGCGGGGACGCGCTCGCACTCGCCGGGAGCTTCGAGCTAAGGCAATCTGCAACGTCTGCCCGGTGCTCGAGCAGTGCAGGAATCACGCGCTGAAAGTGGCGGAGCCCTACGGCATCTGGGGCGGGCTGAGCGAAGCGGAGCGGGACTCGATCCTGCATCCGCGTAAGCGCAGGCACGCCATGGCGAAGGTATAAAAAATTGGGGAGCAGGTCGCTGCTCCCCAATTTTTATGGGTTTTTACTCGTCGGCAGGCTTCTCCACAACCGAGGCCTCGGTGGTCAGCACCATCCGGGCGACGGAGGTGGCGTTCACCACGGCAGAGTGGGTCACCTTGACTGGGTCAATGATGCCCTGCTCGATGAGGTCCCCATACTCCAGGGTGGCGGCGTTGAAGCCCTCACCATTGGCGCACTCGCGGATCTTGCTGACGACAACGGAGCCGTCGAGGCCCGCGTTCTCGGCAATCCAGAAAGCGGGCTTCTCCAGGGCGGAGGCCAGTGCGAGAACACCGGTCTTTTGATCGCCCTCGAAGCTTTCTGCAAGCGAAACGAGCTCTTGCGCAATCTGAACGAGCACGGAACCACCGCCGGCGATGATGCCCTCCTGCGCCGCCGCGCGAGCGGCGTTGATGGCATCCTCGACGCGGAGCTTACGCTCGGACTGCTCGGTCTCAGTAGCGGCACCGACGCGGATGACGGCGACACCGCCGGAGAGCTTCGCCAAACGCTCCTCGGCCTTTTCCTTGTCCCAGGAGGAGTCGGTGGTCTCGATGAGGTGGCGGATTTGGCCACGGCGCTTCTCCACAGCCTCGGCAGAACCTGCGCCATCGACGATAACCGTCTCATCCTTAGAAATGGACACGCGGCGAGCGGTGCCGAAGTGTTCCTCACCGGCGTCGCGAAGGTTAATGTTGACCTCCGGGTCGATGACGGTTGCGCCGGTGACCACAGCGAGGTCATCCATGAACGCCTTGCGCCGCTCACCGAAGAACGGAGACTTCACGGCTGCCACCTTCAAAGACTTGCGGATCGCGTTGACCACAAGCATCTGTAGCGGCTCGCCGTCGACATCCTCAGCGATGACGAGCAGCGGGCGGTTGGCGCCGGCGACCTTCTCCAGCACGGGGAGGAAGTCCGGCAGGGAGCTCACCTTGTTGCGGACGAGGAGGATGGCCGGGTTCTCCAGCACGGCCTCCTGAGAGTCCACATCGGTGATGAAGTACGGGGAGAGGAAGCCCTTGTCAAAGGACACACCCTCGGTGATGTCGAGCGTGGTGTCGATGGTCTGGGACTCCTCGACGGTCACGACACCGTCCTTACCCACCTTTTCCATCGCGCCGGCAACAAGCTCGCCGACCTCGGGGTCACGGGAGCTCACCGTCGCTACGTTAGCGATCTCCTTGGCGGAGCTCACGTCCGTGGCGCGGGCTTTCAGCAGCTCCACGGTCTTCTCCGTAGCTGCTTGGATGCCCTTGTTCAGCTCGATCGGGTTGGCACCAGCGGCAACGTTGCGCAGCCCCTGGCGGATGAGCGCCTGGGCGAGCAGCGTCGCGGTGGTCGTGCCGTCACCTGCGATGTCGTTCGTCTTCACAGCGACGGACTTCACCAGCTGGGCACCGAGGTTTTCAAACGGGGCGGAGAGGTCAATCTCGCGGGCGATGGTCACACCGTCGTTGGTGACGGTGGGCGCGCCGTAGGACTTGTCCAGTACGACGTTGCGGCCACGGGGACCGAGCGTCACCTTGACGGCATCGGCAAGCTCATCGACTCCCGCCAGGAGGCCTTCGCGGGCTTCCTGATCAAATGCAATGAGTTTCGACATAAAGATTAGCCCTCGATGACTGCCAGGATGTCACGAGCGGAGAGGATGAGGTACTCCTCACCATCGAACTTAATCTCCGTTCCGCCGTACTTGGAGAACACAACAACGTCACCCTCGGAGATGTCGAGCGGGACACGCTTGCCATCCTCGAAACGGCCAGGGCCAACAGCCTTGACGGTTGCCTGCTGCGGCTTTTCCTTAGCAGAATCCGGAATGACGAGACCGGATGCAGTGGTGGTCTCTGCTTCGTTGATCTGAACGAGAATACGATCCTCAAGCGGCTTAATCTGTGCCACGGTAATCCTCCATGCTTTGTGGTTGAATTTGTGTGGGTTCGTTTCCGGGTGGCCGCCGTCGCGGGTGGACAACCAGATCCAAAAACAACCTCTTTTGGCACTCTACCCCCGAGAGTGCTAGCACTCAAGTCAGGGTGAGTAACACCGGACCGCTGCCGCAGGTCCCGGCAACGGCACACGACGAGCAGCGCCCCACGCAGGACTTCATCTCCTCGCGGCTGAGTCGCCCTGAGTGCTCCAAAAACTCCAACACCGCATCGACGGTGACCGGCTGCAGGCCGCACTCGTGGGCGAGACCCGCCCGCGTCGTGACACCGCTCTTCAGGGCACTGATGACGGACTGAACAGGGGCAGCCATTACAGACCAAACACCTTCAACAGGTTGAACGCGCCCACAGCGAGAAGCCAGGCGAAAACCAGCTGCACGCCGAAGCCGAACATAGTCCACTTCCAGCCAATCTCTCTGCGTTGAGCGGCAAGTGTCGCGACACACGGGGTGTACGCGAGCATGAAGAGCATGAATGCCCAGACGGCTGCAAGCGCATGGCCGTTAGAGGATTCGTCAAAGTCCGCACGAACAGACTTTGCCAGCGAACTCTCCGCCTGCTCCTCGGGATCTTCGTCGGTAACATCCTCCACGGCGTACATCTGCGCCCACGTGGAGATGACAGCTTCCTTGGCCACGAAGCCTGTGATCAGCGGCCCAGATAGGGTCCAGGAACCAAACCCAGCGGGGGCGAAGACCGGAGCGACGGTGCGCGAGACAGCTCCATAGACGGACTCCTCCGGTGGCGGGTTAAGCTCCGTCGTTCCGTTCACTGGGATCGCCATGAGGAGCCACACGACGGTGACGGTGGCGACAATTACGGTAGCGGCATCGTGGAGGAAGCCCTTGAGACGGGTCCACGTCACGGTGCCGGCGAGGCGAGCCGTGGGCAGCTGGTATTCGGGGAGGTCAATAATCAGTGGCTCATCGGGCATCGTGCGCCACAGGGTATGCCGCAGGATGAGACCAGTCAGGGCGATGAGCAGGATCGAAATGACGTACATCGTGAATACCACGAGGCTCGCGTGGTCAGGGAAGAAGATGGTGGCCAACATGAGGAACACGACGAGCCGGGCCGAACACGAGGCAAACGGAATGAGCAGGGAGGTCAAGATCCGTTGGCGAGGGGAACCCAGCACGCGCGTCGCCGAAATTGCCGGCACGTTACAGCCGAAGCCGACAACAATGGGGATGAACGCCTTGCCGGGCAAGCCGATGGCGCGCATGGTGCGGTCCGTCACCACGGCGGCGCGAGCCATATAGCCGGAATCCTCAAGGATGGCGAGGCAGAGGAACATGAGGCCCATGAGCGGAAGGAAGCTGACAACCATGCCAACACCGCCGATGATGCCGTCGACAAGCAAGCCAGTGACGAGCGGATGATCCAAGCCGACCTGTTCCAGGAGCCAACGTGCGCCGTCGGCAACGGGGCCGGTGATAACGCCCTCGGCCCAATCCTGGAGGGGTGCGGCAAGAGTAATGGTGATGTGGAATACCGCGAACATCGCGGCGAGGAACACGATCGGACCACCAACCGGGTGCAGGGCGACGGCGTCGATCTTCTCCGTCAAACCTGGTTCGGTCTCATGCTCGCTAGCCGCCGCAGAGACGAGGCGATCAATGATCTCGAATCGTTCCTCGATGTCCTTTTGCGGCCAGCTCGTTGTCGGACCAATGAGTGCGGCGCGGACGGCGGCCTCGATCTCAGCGAGACCCGTGCGGTGGCGACCATCAACGGGAATAACGGGGAACCCGAGCTCCTTCTCCAGCTGCGCCGCATTGATCTCCGTGCCGTGCTTCTCCGCCAAATCGCACTTGGTCAGGGCGACAAGCAGGTGGAAACCGTGCTCGGCAAGCTGCGTAACCATGTAGAGACTGCGGCCGAGCGCCGTCGCGTCCACTGTGGCAACAACCACGTCGGGACGCTCCTCAAACGGAACATTAAGGAGGAGATCGCGAGTGAGCGCCTCATCTGGGCTCATCGGATCCAATGAGTAGGTGCCAGGAAAATCGATGAGGTCGTAAACGCCGTCGGACAAGGCCCAGGCGCCACGGGACACCTCAATAGAGGTCCCCGGCCAGTTACCTGTACGCACCTTGGACCCAGTCAACGCGTTAAAGAGTGTAGACTTGCCGGAGTTCTGGGCTCCAACAAGAGCCACCGACGGTGACCCCTTGGGAGCAGGAGATGTCTCTGCCGCACAGTGCGCACAGCTAGGTGCCTGCGCTACCGTGGACGCAGATTGGGTTTCAGACATGGTAAATAATCCCTTAGTGTAAAAACGGAAAGACGGCACCGGACCCCACCCCGCACGCCGCCACAGGAAAGAAAATTAGATGAGACCGAGCGAGCGAAGGGTCGCTTTATCCAGCGCGTAACGGCTCTTGCCGACGCTGACCACACGGCCACCGCCGGAGGTCTTGCCACCAAGCTGAACGTCAACGTTGCGACGCAGACCGAGTTCAGCAAGGCGCCGTGAAACCTCGGGGCGGGTAGGCATCGAAGTGATCGCTGTCATGGTCAACTTCCTTTCAAAAGCTGGCTCCAGTGATAGTTATCCTGGACTAGGTATTTGCTAGGCAAGTCTCACCTTACTAGGCGAGTTTAAAATATCCTAAGCCTGGGGCTGTGAGTTTTTTCACAAAAGCGACACGCCGGTACTTTGGGTCCACAAACTAGGGGGTGAACCTCGGATAGAGTTGTTGCTACACTACAGGTCAACTCAAATTTGATGGGAGAATCGCCCATGCACCAGAGATCCGCTTTACTCCTCGTATGCGTCTCCACTCTTGTGCCTTTAACTTTCACTCAGCCAGTCGCCCTCGCCGAGCCGGCCCCCGCAACCGCGAACCAGGTCCAGCCGCAGGGACTCCACCTCTTGTACTCCGATACCGATGTCCTCACCGGGCAGAAAGCCGGGTACTCACTGCAGTACGTCGGCGCCGATGGGGAGCGAGCAGACAGGATCCACGGCAACGTAACCGTCACCATTGACGGGGCGAAGACCGCCTACACCGCCCGTTTCAACCACGGATTTGCCATCTTCAAGAGCATCACGTGGGACACGCCATCTACCGAGGCGCACACACTCGAGTTCACGGCGACCGCCGACGATGGCACCGTCCTCGGCACAGCACAAGCCAGCACCCGCGTGCAGCAGGCACCGCCGCCGGAGCCGGAGCCGGATGCGTCGACAAGCTCACTGCTGTCGTCTGGAATCAGCCTGACACCCGGCAACCCCGACCCCTCGACTGTCTCTGAAAACACAAAGTACTACATGGAATATGCCAGGGAGCTGGAGAAGCAGCTCGAAAAACTTGGCAAGTAAAGAAAGGTTTCCACAATGAAGAAGATCACCCGCACCCTCGCCCCCGTTCTCGCTCTTGGTCTGGCGCTCCAGGCACTGCCCGCCTCCGCCGCCATTGCAGATATCCACGACAACCCGATCACGGGCGTACAGAAAGATGCTGTATCTAACAACAAGGTTGTCGGCGTAGAAAAGGACGCCGTCAAGGTCAATGGAATCGAGAACGCAACCGTCGCAGAAGGAGCCATTAAGGGCATCGAAAAAGACGGCATCAAGGCCAACGGCATCGAAAACGCCAACATTCACGAGGGTGCCTTCAAGGGCATCGAAAAGGATGGGGTCAACGCCCTCGTTGGTGCACCCGGCATGGTGAACGTTAACGACGGTGCACTGCGGGTCGTCGTCGCAGACGTCCTCGGTTCCTCAAAGCTCTCCGAGAACCCCGGCGTCACCGCTGGCTTCTCGATTGCCGCCGTCGGTGCGCTCCTCGGCGGCATCGCAGCACTCGTCAGCGCGATGGGTCTAACACCCGCGATTCAGGCCGCCCTCGGTCTGTAACCCAGCTAATAAACCGGCTGGCACATAATCCCCAGTGGGCGATGAGCACCACGGGGATGCTGAGCGCCACCACGTCGAGCCAATGCGAACCGCTGACGAGCGCGACCTGGTGGCCACCCATGCTGACGGTTCCCGGCGGGAACGTGCATGACCACCACGCAGGTGAGTAGGCAACCCACCGGGCAGCATTGGGGTAGAAGATTGTCATAGCGTAGATCGCCAGGGGGATGGCGATGACGAGGGCAACCCGCCCATACAGGATGGAAAAAGGACCGGGGTAAAGAATCTGCATGGCGGTGGTCGACTGGCCAACGACGCCAAGCGGCACCCACGCCGTCGCAGACTTGGCACCCGTGAAATCCACCTTGCCGTGCCATGCAGCCCAATACACACGGGCAAACGTGGGAACAGCAGTAAACAGGGACATACAGAACAACACCGTGCCCATGACGTGGTACGTGCTGCCGTAGTCGCGAGCGAGCCAACCGGCGACCGACGCGGAGATCATCGGCCCCACAAGCGGCAAGCCCCACGTGAACTTGGGATCGCCATGGAAACGCGTGAGCTGAATCCCCCACGTGATCACGGTTACGGGTCCACCGATCCAAAAGCCGATAAGCCGGAAGAGATTGTTGCCGGTGATCCCGGATAGCGCCGCGCCGAGGGCCAGGATGCCGATGAAGTACATCGACCACTCGGCCATAGTTGTGCGTCGAAAACTAGGCTCGCGGAAGCGGGCGAAGCCGACAGTAAGCTCCGCGAGAATGACGCAGGCTATGGCGACAAAGATGCCGGCGAGAAATAGCAGGTGCTCCTCGACGAGGAGGCGGGCCACAATGGATGTCCCCATGAGGCTTCCGCCCCAGGCTGGGCCGGGCGGAGGGAGTTGGCGGAATTTCTCAGTCACGAACGATCATAGTACCCGCAGTGTGGCCATAATCACTACATTCTTGCCCGGTTCCGGGCAGCTACTGGGTCTCAGGAAGGTTGAGGGCAGCCGCGCGCCACAGGGCGTAATCCTCCGGCTCGTCCTCCATGTAGTTCTTGACGGCGCGGATGCCGTCGTCGACAAGCGCAATCTGGGCGAAGGAAATGTCTTCCCCCTCCGGGCCAACGAAAATAACAGGGCCGATGACGGCGGTGGTCGGATCAGTAAAGAAAGCGGAGTTGCCCGTAGCGGCTTCGTTCTTCGCCATCGATGCCACGGCGTTCGGTTCCACACCGTCCCCTTGCTCGTGCGTCATGTGCAATGCAGCGAGTGTCGCATTCTCGCGCTGCTGGAAGGCTACAGCCACGCGATCCTCCGCAGTGCCACCGATGTATTCGGCGGCGTTGTCAATATCAAACTCGATGGCCTTTGCCGTCAGATCAGGTTGAACTAGGTATCCACGTGTCATGGTGTGCTCCCCATCTTTCTATCTAAACCGCTACTAAGGGTATTGGCTTTGCACCCCGAAAGCACCAGATGAAAGCTAACCGTCACCATTAATTCACCGTCGGTTAACCCCATGGGCTCATTTCTCCCCCCGAAAATACCCCTCCCAATACACTGGAGGGCATGGCAGCTACCCCGAAGATCCCGACTATGTCCATCAAGCTCAAGGACTCTACCGCGCCCTACGTGCTCGCCATGGACGTTGGATCCACGGCCTCCCGCGGAGGGCTCTACGACGCCACCGGGTGCCCCGTCAAAGGCTCCAAACAGCGCATCGCCCACGAGTTCACCACCGGGCACGACGGACGCAGCACCATCGATGCCGACCAGGTCGCCGATGAGTGCCGGGAGATCGTCACCGCCATCGTCGCCTTCGCAGAGGACAAAGGCCTGCAGATCTCCGGGGTGTGTTTCGATTCGTTTGCGTCGAGCCTCCTCCTCGTCGACAAGCAAAAACGAGCACTGACACCGTGCGCAACGTATGCGGACTCCCGGTGCGCAGCCTACGTCGCGGAGCTCAAACAGAAGACCGATGTGGGGGCATACCACCAGCGCACCGGCGTGCGCGTTCACACCAGCTACCACCCCGCGCGATTCCTATGGATACAAGACCAATTCCCCGACCTGTGGGAGAAGACCTGGCGCGTCATGACCATCGGCGAGTACGTCTACCTGAAACTCGCCGGAATCGAAGGCCTCGCCACCTCCACCGGCGCGTGGAGCGGCATCGTCAACGCCCACACCGGCGAGCTCGACACGGAGATCCTTTCAGCGTGCAACGTGCCGGCCTCCCTGATTTCGCCCCTCCACCTCCCCACCGAACCCGCGTTCCCCACCTCGCTCGACTGGCCCGCCCTCGACGCCATCCCCTGGTTCCATGGCATTCCCGACGGCTGGCCATCCAACGTCGGCCCGGGAGCCACCGATGCCTCCACCATCGCGGTGGCGGCGGCGACGTCGGGAGCCATGCGCGTCTTGCTGCCCCAGGCACCCGAGCACATCCCCGAGGGGCTGTGGTGTTATCGCGTCTCGAGCGACCAGGTCATCCTCGGCGGGGCGCTCAACGATGTGGGTCGCGCGATCAGCTGGCTGGAACGCACCGTTGTAGCGCTCCCCCACGAGGACATCGAGGAAACACTGGCGGGCGCACCGTCGGACCACGCGCCCGAGGTGCTGCCGTTCTTCTCCGGGGAACGGGCGACGGGGTGGGCCTCGGGAGCAAAGGCATCGCTGGTGGGAATCACCGACGACACCACACCGCTGGGGCTGTGGCGGGGAATCATCGAAGGCATCGCGGTATCCTACGGTCGCATCTACGACGAGCTGGACGAGGCCGGTGCCCAGCCCGAGAGGGTGATCGCCTCGGGGCGCGTGACTACCGACCACCCGGCGTGGCTCCACATTCTCGCGGACACGCTGCGCTGCGACGTGGTGCCCCTAGCCATGAAGCGGGCGACGCTGCGTGGCACCGCGCTTATCGCCTTGAATATCATCGCCCCGGGTGTCGATCGGGCCGTGCCACCGTTTGGGGAGCGCATCTGCCCCACTGAGGCGAACGCCGAGTACTACCGGGAGCTGCGGGCGAATTTTGAGGCCTTATACAAGGCTCTAGTGAAATAAAAAAGCGCCACCCGGAGGTGGCGCCATGCGGTGGTGGGACCAGTTACCACCGCGAGGTGAGGGAGGCACGCCGTGTGGCGCGCCTCCCTATTTATTACTCGGATTCAGTTGTGTCGGTTTCCTCGGTGTATTCGGATTCCTCCGCGTACTCCGTGTCCTCCTGAGCCTCAGTCTCGGCATCGCTGGCAGCGCGGTTAGCGGTGCCGCCGGTCTTCGGCTTGCCATTCTGGTCGAGCTCGGTGGTCTTCTCACCCGTCTGGGTCTTGTTGCCGTCGGAGGAGAAGATGTTGCCGGTCTCGTCGGTCTCGATGGCGCTGAAGTCCCAGCCCTTGCCGGAGGTGCACTTGGACAGGTAGTAAGCACCAACCAAGCCGGCCGCAGCGGTCAGGCCGAGGATGGTGAGGATACCGCCGGCGTTGACCTTGATGCCCGAGTTAGCGAACTGGGCGTTGAGGTCCTTGATGAACTGTGGCTGCTCACCGGGGTTGGCCGGGCGCAGCGCATCCAGCTGCTGCTTGACACTCTCCGGGAGGGGCAGCTCGATCTGGGTGAGCAGACCGATGATACCCAGCGGGATGAGGTAGAGCAGCGGGTTGGTGTACCAGTCATCGTTGTCCTCGAAGCATCGCTGTATAGAGAACGTAGTCTCCTTCGCGATGGAGGCAACCTTCGGCGTGACCGTGACCTTGGAGGCCTGCTTGGAGCCATCCTTGAAGGTGACGTTCACGGGGATGTCCTGGCCGACACCGGTGACGGCATTTTCAGGAACAGTGACTTCAACCTCACCAGTGGTCTGGTCGACGACCTTTACGGTCCAGCCGGCCGGAACCTTGGACTGATCAACCTGGAAGGTGGTGCCCTCCGGAATCTCGTTCATCTCGATACCGGGGGTCTCAACCAGGTCGATGTACGGCTTGCTCTTCACCGTGGTGCCACGGTCAGGAACCAGCGACGGGTAGGTGACCTTGCTGGAGTCAGCGGTGGTGTATTCCGTGACGTTGCCCTCGGCCGTGATGGTTTCACTCGTGCCATCGGGGTAGGTCACAACGACGTCGATCATCTTCTTGCCGGGTGTCTCATTGGCACCAGGCTCGTAGGTGATCTCACCGGTGTTCGGATTGACATACACTCCGTCGGGGTTACCTTCGCCCGGGGCGTAAGTAGTGCCGGACGGAATGGTCTTGCCGTTGGCATCCTTCGGAGCATCGAAAGTGACCTTGCCGCCCTGTTGAACGTCCTTATCCTTGTAGATCGGCTGGTACTCGTTACTCTGGGATTCCGTCACCGTCACCTTGGCAACCGCGGTGTCCTCAGAACCATCCTTGGTGTAGTGAATCTTCACCAGGATGTCCTGGGTGTACGGCTTCACGTTCGTGGCATCCACCGAAATGGAGCCGTCTTCGTTCAGCGATGCACCCTGCGGCAGGCTGCTGATGACCTCGAAAGTAGCGTCAACGTCCTTGAGGGCTGCCGGGCGCTCTATGGTGCCGGTCTTGCCCTGGCGGAGTGTCAGCGAATCGTACTGCGGGTCAAGCTTATCGGCGAGTTTGCCATCGACAGTGACCGTGGTCTTTGCGGTACCCGTCGTACCGTCGGGGTAGGTGACCTTGACGGTAATTTCGTGGGTTCCAGGAACGGCATCCTTGCCATCGATGTCGAGGGAGCCGTCAGGGTTAACAACAACCCAATCCGGGGTGGTGCCGTCCTTCTCGAACTTGCTGCCGTCGGGCAGCTCGTTGCCGTTCTTATCCTTCGGCGGGTTGACGTGGACATCTTCACCAGGCGTGACCGTGTCGATGTCATCGTACTTCGGGTCGCCGTGCTTGGAGTAGTCGCTTTCAACAACCTTGGCCTGAGCGGTGATCTCCAGCTCGGAATCATCGCGGAAGTGGACGATAACCGGAACGTCGTATGTCTTGACCTCCTGGTTGGCGCCAGGCGAGAAGGTGACAGCGCCGGTCACCGGATCAACCGTGATCCAGTCCGACTCCTCCCTCAGCGTGTAGTAGGTACCACTGGGCAGGTCACCCTGTACGGTCGGGTCGATCGTCTCAGACTTTGTCTGGGCAACCTCGGCAACCTTCTCGTAGTTGATCTTGCCGTCGAAGCGGTCAGCGTAGTTTCCAGTGACCTCGATCTCCTGGGTGACGACCTCGGAGGGACCACTGGGGTAAATGACCTCTACCCGCTGCTTGTACACCTTCGGCGCCACGTCCTTACCAGGGCTGACGAAGACCTGTCCAGACTTTTCACCGATCGTAACCCACGCGGGGGCGTCGACAAGCTTGAAGGTCGAGCCGGCGGGAACGTCCGTCGGCTCTTTGCCAAGCTTGCTGTCGCCGGCGGCAACCGTGATACGCTCGTAGGCGGGGTTGAACTCGTCCTTGTAAGACTTGGTCACCTTGACCGCGGCATCGAGATCATCAGTGGTGCCATCCGGGTAGTGTGCCTTCACCTGAATGGTGTAATCCTTCAGAGGCGCGTCGGCCGGAACGGTGCCGGTGATGGTGCCATCGGGGTTGACGGTAGCCCAACTGGGGCCGCCTTCCTTGGTGAAGGTGGTGCCCTCCGGCAGTACCTTGCCCTCGGTGTCCCTCGGGGTATCGATATTCAGAGTGTCACCCTGGCGAGCCGTGGTGTCCGCATACTTCGGATCGAAGCTGCCCTTGTCCGTGGCCTGGACGGTCACTACCGCGTTGACGATGCGGAAGGACTTGTCTACGTCGTAGGTAACGCGGATCGGGATCTGGTACTCCTTAGGCGTTACCTCAAAACCGGGAGCGTAGTAGAGGGTGCCCGATTCCTTGTCCAGCTTGACCCACTCGGGAAGCTCGGCAACACTTTCGTAGCTGGCCTCGTCGGACGACTTAGCCGTGGCGGATTCAGTCTCGCCCTGCTTCACTGTCTTGGGCTCGTACTCGGTAACACCGTTCTTCTCATCCTCGGCTGCGCGGGTATCGCCAACCTGGATGGTGGCAACGGCGTTGGCCTTGGTGCCATCCGGGTAGGTAACCGTCACCGGCACCTCGTAGGAGCCGTTGGAAACAGAACCACCAGGAGCAACCGTGATGGAGCCGTCCTCGTTGAGGGTGGCCCACTCAGGCGTGGTGCCGACGCGTTCGAAGGTCGTGCCCTCTGGCAGCGCCTCACCCTCTGTCGTCTTCGGGCGATCAACCTTCGCGGTCCCGCCGGGCTTGACGCTGACGGAATTGTACTGTGGCGTGCCGTAGGTGGTGACATCGGAAGCAACAACCTTCACCTTGGCCGAAAGAGCCTTGGTGGACTTATCCGGGAAGGTTACCGTGACGGGGATCTCGTAGCTGTCAGCGGCCGTGTTGTTGGTGGGCTTAGCGGTGATCTCGCCGGTCTTACCGTCGATGGTCAACCAGTCATACTGGTTGTCCAGGGTGAACAGCGTGTTGGCGGGAAGCTCACCCTTGGTCACCTGAGGAGCAGGAACCTTAGCTTCCTTCTCCTGGCGAACCGTAACCTCATCGCCATAAGCAAGCTCGACGGAGTCTGCGTTGTTGGCGGTGACGGTGATCTTCTGGGCGACCTCCTTGGTTTCCTTGGTGCCATCCGAGTAGGTGACCTGAATCTTCTGGGAGTATTCGCCAGGCTTGACGTCTACCGGCGGCTGGGCGGTGACCTGACCATTGTCAGGATCAACGCTTGTCCATCCAAGTGGATCAATGAGCTCGTAGGTGGCATCCGCAGGGGCGTTCTCTGGGAGCTCGCCGTAGACCTTCGCTCCACCGGCGACCGCTTCCATATCCTTGTAGTAGGGATCGAACTTTTTGTCGTAGGAATCGACCACCTTAACGGTGGTCTTCGCCTCACCCGTGGAGCCATCGGGGAAGGTGACCTTCACCGTGACGGGGTAATCACCAACCTTCTGGTGAACGGGAACGACAGCTTTGATCACACCGGTGGTGGGATCAACAGTGATCCATTCTTCACCGGAGACCTTTTCAAAGGAGCTCTTCTCAGGCAGCGCCTGCTTGGTGGCGGCGTCCACCGGGGCGGGGATGAAGCCCGTCTTGCCCTGGCGCAGTTCCAGACCCTCATACTCGGGGGTGTAGGTGTGCGTGTCGGACGGGGTGACCTCGACCGGCAGGCGGTAATCGCGGGTGGAACCATCCGGGAAGGAAGCGGTGACGTTGAAGAGCCGCTCGCCTACCTTCTCATCCGGGCCCGGCTTGTAGGTGACAATGCCGTTCTCGTCGACGGAGACCCAATCCGGGGTGCCCTCGGCGAGCTTGAATTTCGTGCGAGCCGGGAAGTCCTTATCCGCCTTAGCAGTCTTGGTGGTGCCCTGCTGGACAACAACCTTGGGGTACTCGGCGTTCGTCTCGGTAGCCTGGGAAGGATCGACGACGAACTTGACGCGGTCCAGGTGGGTGAACGTGCGCTCGCCGTCCTTGACGGTGTAACGAACAATCACGTTGTACTCGCCGGCGGCGGCCGGGAGACCGGTGAGCTCGCCCTTCTCGTTGACGGTCAGACCTTCGGCGCCGTTGACGATGTAGTTGGAGATCTCAGCTCCCTCGGGAAGGCCCTCGGTTGCGAGCTTGTGGGTGTATGGCACGCGCGACTTACCCTTGGGCAGGGGCGTATCGGTAATGGTGAAGGGGATCTCCTTGGGGAAGGTCTGCTCGACCTTGCCGCCCTTCATCTGCTTGGCCTTGATCGTGGCTACAGTGGTGCCAGCCTTGGTCGGGATACCGGTGATCTCGCCCGTCTTCCGGTCGATGCTCAGGCCCTCGGGGAGGCCCTCGGCCTCGTACTCCATCGTGCGACCATCGGCAGCTTCCTGCTTGTAGTGGCCGGTGTAGGGATCACCCACGGAGCCGTAAGGGTTGGCCTGATCGTTGCGGGTGGCGAGGAACGAGTCGGCCTGCACCAGCGTGCGACCGGCGTAGAGGCTCGCGGTGTAGGTCTCGGCGGTGCCGATGGTATCCGGAACCGTCAGCGGGCAAGTATTGGCCGGAATGTTGCCCAGGCTATCGGAGGAAACCTTGCACTCGCCTACCCTGTTCCCGGCGGAATCGGTCCACACAACGTTGTACTCGTAATCCGGGATGAGATCCGTTGCCCGCACCGTGGCAGTATCGCCCACCGTGGCGGGGTTGGTGGTCACGTTGTACGGAGTGACATCGAACGTGTTGGAACGCGCCTGCAAAATGAAGTGGGCGCCATCGGAACGGTTAACCACGTTGGTGCCACGGCCAGTGCCAACACCATCAAACAACGGAGTCTGCCACGAACCCATGTTCACGTTGGCAGACAACACGCCCGTCTCCAGGTCACCGATGACCGGGTAGACGTACATGTACTGCTGGTTGATGTGCTTGGAATTCACACCGCCAATAGCCCAAGAACCTGCGCCGTACTCGGCGAGCTGGTGGTGACGGTTACCGGTGACAATGCCGTTGTAGCTGGCGCGGTCGCCGTAAATGCCACGGAACTGTAGCTTGTAGTTGCCGTCCTTGTCTGTCTTGGTCACCACGGTCTCGGCGATCGCCGAACCTTCACCGTGAATTTTCTCGTAATCCTCAACAATCTGGCGCTGAGCGGCACGGAATTCCTCCACCGGCGCGTTCTTGTGTTCCTTCTTCCACGCATCAAAGAGGAGCGTGACCTCATCGTTGACGTAGGAGCCCACGACGGTGACGTTCTTAGCGCGCATATCTCCAATAGGCCCGTCAACCTCGCTCAACGAGTCGGTTCCACCGGCAGCGTCCCATGTGTTCCACCAGATGAGGCCCTCGACATAGCCACTGCCCTCACCCTTGGGGGCTTCCTGCCACTGATCCTTAGGCTTTTGCAGCCAGGAGAGATCATCCTGGTTGGGGTACTCGTGCAGAGCGATCATCCAGTTGATGACGTGCTTCCTGGCAGCGTTCCACGAGGCCAGGTTACGGAACGTAGACGTTCCTACGGGATAGGACTCCTGGTAGGCCACCGTGTAGTGCTTGCCATCAACATCCAGCTCATCGCGGGAGGTGAACACCACGAGCTTCTCACGAGCGTTGGCATCGAAGGTATGGGAAATGCCCTGCGCGTCCGTGTACGGCTTGAGGTAGATGGAGTAGCGACCATCCCGCGAATCGGAGTTGGTCAGCTTACGTGATACGTCGTAGTAGGTGGGCGAGACGGTGCCGTCCTCGTCGATCCAGTAGGCGTACACCTTAATGCCGTTGGGCTTTTCATCGTCATTGTTGTAACGGCGGACAGTCCCCTCGCGGTCGATGTAAATATCACCGTTGACGGTGTACTCATCACCCCAGGCGTGGCCCGGGGAGTGAATGGCGTTCTTAATGGGGGTATCGACCGGGACGTTGCCACGATCCTGTGCCTGTGCAACTGCTGCCACCGGCGCTGAAGCCTGAACCGCAACGACACCCGTTGCGGCCATAGCGGTGGAAACGACGATCGCTGTTGCGGAGCGGGAGAATCGACGTACGAAGTCGGTTGCTCCGATGCCGCTCATTGCTCGGGAGATGCGCCCTGGCATCCGACCCGAAGCTAAACGGGTGTTGTTCATTTTTCCTCCGGAAAATTTGGTCCTGAAAATTCCTGTTGAGACAACTCCTGAGGGAGCCTGATTCCCAATAGGTAATATTCTTACCCTTTTCCAAGGTTTTGTCTAGTGAGTGTTAAGCGGCCTTAAAATTCACTGAGGATCATACTTTGGTTATAAAAAGTGCCCATTGTTCAACAAATTAGCACACGAGATACCCGTTTCGCCTGGTCGTTTTTCAAAAAAGTGACACCAGAACCCGCTCACGTCGATTTCCGGTGCCGTAGAAAATTTTTCCATTTCACCCCCAACCGGGGGTTAAAAATCGCATTTACTACATGTGCGTAGGTTAAGAAAGCTATTCCATCACCTGAGGAATCTCAACATCGAGTGAGGAATCTGTGCCAATGCTTAACGGCGACGGTTCTGCACCCTCGTGGATGCGCTGTGCCGCCACGGCGGCGATCATCACGCCGTTGTCGGTGCACAGGGAGAAGCGGGGAACGCGCAGCTCAATGCCCGCGGCATCGCAACGCTCCTGGGCGAGTTCACGCAGCCGCGAGTTCGCCGCCACGCCCCCGCCGAGCAGGAGCACGTCGGCCCCCACGTCCTGGCAGGCGCGAACAGCTTTGAAGGTGAGGACGTCGGCAACTGCTTCTTGGAAGGAGGCGCAGACATCCTCCACGCTGATGACGCGATCCTCACGTTCGGCGGCCTCCACATAGCGGGCGACGGAGGTCTTTAGGCCGGAGAAGGAGAAATCGTGGCGCGGGTCTTTCGGCTTCATGAGGCCGCGTGGGAAGGCGATGGCGTGCGGGTCGCCCCGGTGGGCGAGCTTGTCGATGACGGGTCCTCCCGGGTAGCCCAGCCGGAGGAGCCGTGCGACCTTGTCGTAGGCTTCGCCGGCGGCGTCGTCAAGCGTGGAGCCCAACTCGCGCATGGGGAGGCCGACGCGCTCGACCTCGAGGAGCTGGGTGTGCCCGCCGGAAACGAGGAGCGCGACGGCGTGGCCAAGTGGCGCACCCTCGAGGTTGGCCACGGCGACGTGCCCACCGAGGTGGTTGACCCCGTAGAACGGGACGCCCCAGGCGGCGGCGTAGGCCTTGGCGGCAGAAGCGCCGATGAGGAGTGGCCCGGCAAGTCCCGGACCGACCGTCGCGGCGACGGCATCGGGGCGGCCGATCCCGGCCTCTTCGAGGGCCTGGTGCATGACGGGGCTCATGGATTCGAGGTGGGCGCGGGAGGCGATCTCCGGGACGACACCGCCGAAGCGGGCGTGCTCGTTCATGGAGCTCGCCACCGCGTCGGCGCGGATTGTCAGCTCTCCGTCGTCGGAGAGCTCAACGATGCCTACGCCTGTCTCGTCGCAGGAACTTTCAACACCGAGAACTAACACAGTGTACCTTTCTTTCCCCCGTTCTTTTCGCGGTCGAAGACCGCGTCGCGGCGCATCGTCAGCGCGTCTGCACCGGAGGGCTGGTAGTAATTCTTCCGCACGCCAAGCTGCACAAAGCCGTGCTTTTTGTAGAGGCCGATGGCGGGGTCGTTGTCCACCCGGACTTCGAGGAAGACGGTGGACTGGCGGCGGTCGGCCTCGGCCAGGATGTCGCTCAGTAGCAGCTCGCCGATCCCCCGCCCCTGGTAGGCGGGGTCGACGCCGATGGTGTGTACCTCGGCCTCGCCGAAGCCGTAGCCGAGCCCCGCGTACCCGATGAGCGCACCGTCTCGCTCCGCGCCAACGTAGTACGTCCATGGGCTGCGCAGCTCCTCGGCGAACGCTGCCGCCGACCAGGGCGAGTCACCGGGGAAGAGCTGGGCTTCCAGCTCCTCCAACCGCGTCACGTCGGCGGCTGTGAGCGGGCGTAGCGTCGCCGGAGACGGCGCAGCTGACGGAACGCTAGAGCTGGACATCAGGGATCGCCTTGCTCTTCGGTTTCTGCTTCGGTTCTGCTGCATCAGGCCGACGCAGGTAGTGCGGGCGCAGCGGGTGCGGCTTACTGTCCCAGTCCGCGACGGCAACAAGGCTTGCCGGGGTGACCTCGACCTGCACGCGTGTGCCGGTGGTGGCGACTTTTTCGGCGAGGGCCTCCGGCACGCAGACAATGTCGGCTGCGGAGTATTCGCCGGATAGTTCTTCTGGCTTGACGACGTCCGGCCCCGCCACACGGTCACCGTTGTCGTAGGCCGCGACGTAGACTTCGTGCCGACGAGCATCGGTGGCGACGACGAGGCGGCCGGAGGCTGCCTCCGGGTGCACGGTAGCGACCTCGGCTGCGAGGGCGTCGAGGCTCATGACTCCGTAGACGGGGATGGACAGGGCGTCGGCAAATGCTTGGGCGGAGGCCATGCCCACGCGCAGGCCGGTGAAGGGGCCGGGCCCCTCGCCTACGACCACCGCGTCGAGAAGCGAGAAGTCACCGCCGGCTGCTACCAGTGCCTGTTGGACGAGGGGGGTGAGCAGCTCGTTGTGGTGGCGGGAGTCTGTGACAGATACGTCGGCGAGCACCGTGACCGTGTCCGTTGTGCGTGCGCACACCCCCACCACCAGCTTGGTGGTGGACGTGTCAATTGCCAGTACGTTCATTTACCTCTCCTTACCCGCCGCCGTGACGCGACCGGAACAATACTAACGCCCTAGTTGCCGGTGCCTGTGCCAGAGGTGCGCTTTTCGACGCTGATGTAGCGCGCCTCGGAGTCCGGGTCTTCCCGGACGGCGCGTTCGCGGTCGATGTCGACGTAGTAGTAGACGGGGGCGAGCTGCTCCATCATGCCGTCGCCCCATTCCGCCACGACGACCGAATCGGCCAACTGCCAGTCCAAATCGAGGGATTCGAGCACGTCCATCGGGTCCTCCCCTGACTCCCGCAGCCGGTAGGCATCGACGTGGATGAGCGCCGCGCCAGCCGAAGCATGTACTCCCGCCTCAGCGGAACCATGTTCTCCCGCGTCAGCGGGAGTACATGGTTTATGGACGCGGGCGATGGTGAACGTGGGCGAGGTTACCCGCCCCCGTACATTCATTGCGCGCGCGAGCCCACCGGTCAGGGTGGTCTTGCCGGCACCCAGTGGGCCGTGCAGCAGCACGACATCACCGGCGACAAGCATCCTGCCGAGGAGTTCCCCTACGTGTTGGGTTTCCGCGACCGATTCGCAGCGCACGGTCGCTCCCACGAGATCCTCACCGGTTGCCACATCGTCTATGGTCACCATCGGCTGTGGCGTGTCACCCATCGGCTTACCTTTCCGTTTCGTTATTCTCCACGCCCACTATACGTACGCTGCACGCGCCCACGCGGGCTGCACAACACCTCATAGTTGATGGTCTCCAGGTGCTCGGCCCACTCATCCACCGTCATCTCACCGTGGTCACCGGGCCCAAACAGGAAGGCCTCGTCACCGGGGTGAACCTGTGGCTCTTCGGGGCCGAGATCAACGACAATCTGATCCATGCACACGCGCCCCACCTGCGGGTATCGCTTGCCACCGATAGCGACCTCCAGTTTGCCCTGCATCCGGCGGGGTAGGCCGTCGGCGTAGCCCACGGGGACGATGGCGGTGTAACGATCCGTCGGAGCGTGCCACGTCATGCCGTAGGACGCCCCCTCGCCGGCGTGGATCTTCTTCACGATGGTCACGTGGGCGCTCCACGTCATCGCGGGGCGGAGGGTGTACCCGGCGGTATCGCCCTCGGGAAGGGGGCTGTAGCCGTAGAGAATAAGGCCGGGACGAACCGTCGAAAAGCCAAGATCACCCTTGGTGAGAACCCCCGGAGAGTTCGCAACGTGGTTGCGCGTGGGGTTGAGACCGCAGGCACGGGCGACGGCGAGGGCGCGGGTGAGGGTGTCCACCTGCTCACCCGTCAGCGGATTGTCCTCCTCGTCGGCACAGGCCAGGTGGGTGAACAGACCCGTGACCGTAAGGTGCGGAACACCGGCGACGAACCGGCAGAGCTCCTCCCAGTTCTCCTCATCCACCCCGGAGCGGTTCAGCCCCGTATCAATGACGAGGGTGACGGTGCGTGGAGTGGGATCCGCCGCGAGCGCCCGCGCCTGTGCCATCGACGCAAGCCCCAGGTCAATGTGCTCCTCCTGCCTAGGCAAATCTTGCTCAGGGTGCCAAATCCAGGCGAGGACGGGAAGCTCAGTCACCTCGCGCACCTGGCGCGCCTCGGGGATCGTCGCCACGCCGAAACCCGCGATACCCGCCTTCTCCAAGACGGGAACGACGAGATCGACTCCGTGGTTGTAGGCGTTCGCTTTCACCACGGCCATCACGTCGGCGTTACCTGCAGCTTTTCGCACCTCGCGGGCGTTCGAGGCGATAGCATCCAGATCAATGGTGAGCGTAGTAAGTTCCATAGTTTCAAAATTTTGCCACGAAAACACCTGTGGGGTTAATTAGCTCTCACCCCAGGTCACTCATGAGCCGGTAACAGTGGCTACCGAATGGTGCGACCAGGCTTATCCGCCAAGCGCACAACAATGACAGTCTTTCCGCCACGCTGAACAATTCCCACACCCGCGAAACGGTGTGGCTCATACATCAGCGCCGCCTCATGGCCGGGGCTTTTCATCCACTCAGCAAATGCCCGATTCGCGTCCACCCACGATCCCTGACCGCCGAAGAGCAGCTCACCGGCGTGGTTGAAGTAGTACGAACCCGTCTCATGGACGAGCGCAGGGGCCTGCGCACCAGGCGTTGACGCGACCAGGTGATCTGCCCAAGCCACAGAGCTGGCTGCCACATCGTCGTCCCACTGGAGGGCAGGTAAACCCCGATGGAGCCGTTCGGCATTGATCTTGTTAAAAAGCACCCGCTCGTTCTGCAGCACGACGTCCGCCCGCGAGTCCAAGCCCCGCTGCCGATCCATGATATTGACGATCCCGTCGACAGCCTGCCAGCCTGTGGCCACGGCGACGAGATCCACGATCACCCGCCGAATCATGTCCTGCACCTGCTGTGGCGCCCCGACACGCGCCGCAAACCCGACCAGGAGTGTGGACAGCTGCGTGGCGGTTTGTTCCATCCAGGTAGTGAGCGGATCCTGCGACGACCCGGCAGCGGTAGACGGGGCTGCAGGGGCGGCCGTGGCTTCCGGCGGACACGGAGCGACAACCAGGGCGGTACTCAGCACCGCGCCCGCCGTCGCAGCGGACAGCAGACGGTACCCGCATGAGTGTCCGTGCTTTCCTACCACGTTTCTCGCCTTCCTCATATACATACTTCCCGCTGCTACCGGGCGCAGCCTCAGGGATGCTACCAACCACATCGCCGCCTGCGGGAACCCCATCAGGTGACGCAGATACTGGCCAATGTACCGGACACGACCGATTTTGACAACGCCAAAGGAGCGCTAACCTGCACCTACACGCTGCAACAACAGCGACACGCGCCGAACCGCCAGGTGAAAAGTGTGGCACCCGCGCAAATCGAGTGGGACGAGAGGCACCGGCGGTGAATCTGGGGCAGCCGAAACAGTTACGCCACCGGTGGGACGGGGATCCTCACCGCGTGCAATTATCCACTATCCTGGTTACGTGGCTGAAAATCTAAAGAAGCAATTGTCCGTGTTGTCCAAGCGTGGCCCCCACCGTGTTCTCGTGGGTGACCTCGACTTCGCCGGCCTACCCGGCAAGGTGTATACACCTGCTGAAGGCTCCGGTATCCCCGGCGTGGCGTTCGGACACGACTGGATGCTGGGTCTCAAGCGTTACCACGCAACCCTCCGCCACCTCGCGAGTTGGGGAATCGCCGTGGCGGCTCCGTCCACGGAAACGGGCTTCACCCCAAACCACCGTGGGTTCGCCGCCGACCTTCAAACCGCGTTACAGGTGCTCGCGGGTGTGAAGCTGGGAAGTGGCAACGTAACCGTGTCTCCAAAGAAGCTTGGCTTGGCAGGTCACGGAATGGGCGGTGGAGCTGCCATTCTCGCGGCGCTTGATAACCCGCAGGCCAAGGCCGTCGCCACGATTTTCCCCGCCGTGACTAGCCCGTCGAACTACGAGGCTGCCAAGCATATGACAGTGCCCGGTCTCGTCATCGATTCCGAAACCAACGGCCTCATGGATGCGGGCAATCCCGCCACGGTGGCGTTCAACTGGGGCGCGGATGTGGCCTACAGGCAGATCTCCAACGGCAACCAGCTCGGCTTCGCCGAGGGAGCTCTCCTTCACCTCTTCGTCGGCCTCGGCCTGCCACAGACTTCCGCCCAAGAGAACATCCGCGGTCTTGTCACGGGCTTCCTGCTGCACCAGCTTGGTGGCGAAAAGAAGTACTCCGCCTTCTCTGCCTTCGAGGCGGAGGCAAAAAATGTTGGCTACCTCACCCGCGAGGAGCTTGCCGACCGCGCGGACATCGAGAAGGTTGACACCTCCTCCATCTTCAAGCGCTCCTAGCCGTAGGATGCATGGGAAAAACCCTGAGCCTCCGTAACCGGAATCCCAGGGCGTGCCTGCTTTAGACCTTTCCGAGCCTGCCGTGGCCGGTGGATACGTCCACCGGCCACCTTTTTATGTCAACACTGAGCGCACTGGCCCGCGTCCACGGGCTGTTTTCGACGGCACTTGTGCCGTTAGCGGTTTCCGCTGCGCCCCGTGTTCTCCGTATCCTCCTCGCCGTGCCGCCTGCGACGCGACGAAATCCTGGGTGGTCTTGCTCACCGCTTTCTCAAAAGTACGGAGGTTGGAGATGACTTTTTGATGGTAGCTTTCTTTAATCTCGTCGTACGCGCTCATCACCATCCACCTGCCTTACGGGCGCCACCTGCGTGACGCAGTGGCGGCGGCGTGGAGGAGGCAACCCCTGGTGTGGTTGGTGCGCCGGTTGCCACCGCTGGCCCTGCTGGTGCAGGGGCGGGTGCTGGTGTCGGCGGGGGTGTCGTGCATACCGGGGTCGGCGTCGGTGCGGGTGCTGGGGCGGGCTGAGCCGGTGCAGGTTTTGGTTCTGGTGCGGGAGTTGTCGCTGCCGCTGGCTCCACCGGCGGTGCAGCTGGCGGTGCAGCTGGCGGTGCAGGTGGGGCATCTGGTGACTCCCCTGTCAGCCCAGCAAGCAAATCCCCGAGGTTATTGTGCAGGAATTCAGCGATGAGAATACCTGCTCCCAGACCCAACAGTCCAGCAAGGATGCCCCCTGTCACAGCGGCAGAATCCCCATCCGGCTGGGGTGCGTGCTCTTCCGGCTGCGGGTTCTCTGTATCTGGCCACTCGTCTTCTGGCTGCGGATCTTCCTCATTGGGCTCAGTGTTCACCGGTGTAGACGTGTGCGTTCGGGAGTGATGTTCATGCCGCTCACCCAAGTCTTCGTCGGTGTGGGCATCTTGAGTGTGGGATTGGTCTTCTGTGGCATCTGCCGGAACAACCCGTCGCGTCTGCTGGTGGTTTTTCGCCTCGTCACCGTCGCATTCGCAATTGACGTTTACGGTAACCGAGTTGGTGTTGGTCTTCGTCCCCTTGGGTGGGGGTGTCACCTCGGGCGTGGCGGGCGTTGCCGGGATTGTTTCTACAGGCGGCGGGGTGGTGGAAGCGGGTTGTGTCGGCGGTGCCGGTGTTGGTGCCGGAGGCTGCGGAGTTGTCCCCGCCGGAGTTGTCGGCGTCGCCGTCGGTGCCGGCGGCGCCGGCGGCGCCGGCGGCGCAGCTGGCGGAGTAGAACCTGCGGGAGACGGCGGGCATGTCGGTGCTGGTGTCGGATCACACGAGGCACTCTTTCCTGTTTCGTGTTCTACCACGTTCGGGGCCGCACACGTCGCGGTATCTCCACCGCTGACACCGGCCCTACCCTCATTTGATTTGATGAAGGTGTCGAGGCACTGCTCTACCGCTTCGTCGCGGGCGGTACAGAGTTTGATGACACAGTCGCCTGTGGCATCAACGATTGCGCCGCCGGCCTTCACGCACGCGTCGTAGCCATCAGGGTCTTCATCGCGGTCGGTGGTGGCAAGTTGCTCCGCGAGTTTTTTCACGATGTCGTTGGTTTCCTTCGTAACACGAAGTATTTCTTTGGCCGCATCGGTGTCGATGTCCTCTGCGGTATCTCCAACATCATTGGCCTCCTTGCCTGCGTCGCCTGCGTCCTGGTCGCTTTCTTTCGACCGATCAAAGAGGCTTCTCAGCTTTTCCATGACCCATCCACCGGCAACACCGGCGACGTTAAAGAACACTGCTTCAAACAGCATCTCGAAGACGTACGAGAGGATGCCTTCCTTATTCCTCCGGTTGCGCGGGATAAGACGAGAGGTGGATCGTCGGAACAACCCGTAGTTGGCGCCGCGGGTGCGGGAGGCTTTTTCTTTTACTTCCTCTGCGCTGTGCTTCGGAACCCACAGCCCACCCGCGACTTGGGTCATCGTGTCTACGGAGTCTTTGTATGCGCTCGTGTCCGTCATCGTGTCGCGCCCTCCGCGTCGATGGCTCCCAATGTATGGACGTTCACGGCTTCCTGGCGTACCAGCTCATGAATCTGCGCCTCTGCCTTCCTCGTGGCGTTGATAAGCGTAAGGGAGCGCCGCAGGTTTTCCTGGTGAATCGAATTGAGTTGCCTGGCGATGATCCGCGCTTGGTCTGCGAACCCCTCCCCTAGCATGTCGCTGGTGACAATCGGCTCGCTGCCGCGCAGGTCGGCCGCAAAGGTCTCCAGCTGATCGCGGAGCTGCTGCAGCGTCCGCAGGCTCTTCTCGGTATCTATGTGCATGTTTCCCCCTGGTGGTTCACATTTCTTGCAGGTCGGTCCCCGCGGACGCGGTGCCCACCGTGCCCACCGGGTTCAGGCAGGAAAAGCGAGAAAGCCGCCCTCCTACCGTCTACTACTTAGACGGCACGAGAGCGGCAAATGGTTCCCCCAAACCAGATACTTCTTTTTCCTACACGTCGGCGACGACGGCGGCGAGCCTGCCGGCGATCTTCCGGGCGGTCGCCTCGTCGGGCGCTTCCACCATGACGCGGAACAATTCTTCCGTGCCCGAGGGGCGAAGGAGGACGCGACCGGCCTCGCCGAGTTCTTCCTCGGCGACGGCGATGGCTTCCTTCACCTGGGTGGAATCCGCGATCACGGTCTTGTCGGAGACGGGAACGTTGACCAGCACCTGCGGCAGGACCGTCATGATGGAGGCGAGCTCGTCGAGGGGCTTGCCGGTCTCCGCCATGCGGGCCATGAGCGACAGACCCGTGAGCAGGCCGTCGCCGGTCGTCCCCCAGTCGGGGAAGACAATGTGGCCGGACTGCTCGCCACCGAGGCTGAGGTCGCTGGCGCGCAGTTCCTCGAGCACGTAGCGGTCGCCCACTTTGGTGGTCTTCAGGTCGATGCCGTGGTCGTTCATCGCCAGCTTGAGGCCGAGGTTGCTCATCACCGTGGCAACGAGGGTGTTGTCCTTCAGGTCTCCTCGATCCTTCATGGCTGTGGCGATGATTGCCATGATCTGGTCACCGTCCACGACGTTTCCATGCTTGTCGACGGCGAGGCAGCGGTCCGCGTCACCGTCGTGCGCGAGGCCGAGGTCTGCTCCATGCTTGACGACGGCTGCCTGGAGCTTGTCGATGTGGGTGGAACCACAATTCTCGTTGATGTTGTACGAGTCGGGCGTGTTGTACATGGGGATGACGGTGGCACCGGCATTCTTGTAGGCCTCGGGTGCTACCTTGCTCGCTGCGCCGTTGGCACAGTCAACGACGAGGGTGATGCCGGTGAGATCCGTGTCGACGCAGGCTGCGAGGTGGTCAAGGTAGCGCTCCTTCGCGTCGGGAGCTTCCTCGATCACCTTGCCGATGGAGTGACCCGTCGGCCCGTCGTCGGGAAGAGTCTGCATGACCTGCTCGATTTCGTCCTCAACGGCGTCGGGAAGCTTGTGCCCGCCGCGAGAGAAGAACTTGATACCGTTGTCCGGCATCGGGTTGTGGGACGCGGAGATAACAACACCCATGTCGGCATCGTAATCATCTGTGAGGAAGGCGACGGCAGGGGTGGGGATGATGCCCACGCGGAGGACATCGACGCCCTGGCTGGCCATGCCGGCAGAAAGCGCTGCGGCGAGCATCTCGCCGGAGACGCGCGGGTCACGCCCGACGACGGCGACGGGGCGTCGCTTTGTCGTATCTGCATCGCGCGTGAGCACGTGGGCTGCCGCGGCACCAAGGCGCAATGCCAGAGGCGCGGTCAAAGTTTTGTTCGCCAGTCCGCGAACTCCGTCAGTTCCAAAAAGTCGAGCCATAAGCTCTCATGTTACAACGTGGCTCATTCCCCAGCCCGTTGAGCAGCATCCAGCGCAGCCGTGCTCATGCTCCGAGAGCAACAGACGAACACAGCGTGGGCCAGCCAAGTAATAACTTATCCGGTTGTTGGTTAGTCATCAGTGGCATGATCTTCTCGGGAAAACAGGCTCTAGTGGTTTGGCGGATATCCGTAGCCAGGTAGTCGGCATTCTGGCAAACAACACGCCAATTGGATTAGGAGTAGGAGCCCCTAGTGAACCGACCACCGGCTGTGATTCACCTGGCATCGGGGAACAAAAAAGCCGCCTGCACATCGAAGGATGTGCAGGCGGCTTTTTGAAAAAGGCGTGTTTTTAACGCTTGGAGTACTGCGGGGCACGACGTGCCTTGTGCAGACCGGCCTTCTTGCGCTCCACCGCACGGGAATCGCGGGTGAGGAAGCCAGCCTTCTTCAGGGCCGGGCGATCGTTGATGTTGAACTCGTTAAGAGCACGGGCGATCGCGAGGCGGAAAGCACCGGCCTGGCCGGTGGGGCCGCCACCCTTGAGGTTGGCCTTGATGTCGAACTGACCGTCGCGCTCGAGAAGTACGAGCGGGGACAGGATATCCTGCTGGTGCAGCTTGTTGGGGAAGTACTCCTCCAGGCTACGGCCGTTGCAGGTGATCTTGCCAGAGCCAGCAACCATGGTCACACGGACGATGGCGCGCTTCCGGCGACCGACGGTCTGAATCGGGTGATCCAGCTCAGCCGGGGTGAGAACAGAAGCCTCAGCGGCGGTGTCCTCGGTAGCCTCGGGAGCGATGGAATCACCGATGGTGGAGGTGAACTCCTCGGTTGCAGCCTGGGCGGCAGCAATGTCCTCTGCGGAAGCAACGTTCGGCTCGTTGGCCTCTACGTTCTCTACCTTCTCTACGTTCTCTTCGCTCACTGTGCCACCTGCTTAATCTCGTAGGTCTCGGGATTCTTGTCGGCGTACGGGTGCTCGGCACCTGCGTACACGCGCAGCTTCTTGATGGAAGCGCGGGAGAGGCGGGTGTGCGGCATCATGCCCTCAATCGCCTCGAAGATGACGCGCTCGGGGTGAAGCTCCAAGGAGCGACCAAGGGTCAGCTTCTTCAGGCCACCCGGGTAACCGGAGTGACGGTAGCGGAACTCACGGTCGCGCTTGTTGGAGGAAATCGCAACCTTATCGGCGTTGATGATGATGACGTAGTCGCCACAATCGACGTTGGGTGCGTACTGAGGCTTGCCCTTGCCACGAAGCAGGTTTGCAGCGTGGGTAGACAGGCGGCCCAGAACCACGTCGGTAGCGTCGATGACGTACCACTTGCGGGTAATGTCACCGCTCTTCGGGTGGTATGTAGACACACTGACTCCTTGTCTATACTGTCTAAAACTTTGCCAGCCATGGTGTATGCGACGCACTCCCCGCACTCGCTTTCGCGACTACAGGAACGAAACACACGGCGGCCGGTGGAGACCCGAGGCTTCGGTGCGGCCTGCGTTTGCCCTCGTCATCACATTTCCGATAACTCGGACGCACGCTCGCGTACACAAGCGCATTACCATACCAAAAAATCCTCCTACGACAAAATAGCGTTTGCTGCTACAGCCAGCGCACGTCGCAACGTGTAGTGCTCGCCACTACAGCCAGTGCACGTTCTTAGAACGCACGTACTAGCCACCGTGACAGTTGTACCCAATTGCGCAGAAAAACCTTCTGCACCCTCAGCCCTCCACACGCCCTACCGCACACTATCGGGGGGATGATTGTGCGCGCGGCGATGGGGCTCACGGGGACCCGTATGAATAGGGAATCCGGGACGTGCGAAGGGGTGAAGGGTGCAGAAGGCCTGGTGGCAGGTCGCTGGGTGTTCGACGTGGTGGGTGTTTACGACCAGCTGGCGGCGGCGCGCGAGTTCATCTCGCTCATCCGCTGGTTGCCATCCTCGACGGTGCGGGCAATGGTTTCCAGAATCTGGTTAAGTTCACCGGCGGCGCGGTCCCACCGGTTCTGAGCATCCTGGTAGGCGACAGCGGAGTCGCCCTCCCATGTGCTTACCATCGGCGCGATCTGGGACTTGAGATCTCCCAGCAGTCCGTTGATGCGACCGGAGGTGGCTCGCATGTCAGCTGAGGCGGCCGAGATGGCGCCGAAGTCGTATCTAATCAGTGATTCCATGGTGTTGTTCCCCTTTAATAGTGCTTGGTGAGCGTGTATTTACAGCGCGAGGCCTTGGACCTCAATGGAGCGAAACGCCTGCGAGTTGTCGGCCTCGGATGAGTCGAACTGCGACGCGTTGGAGCGAATGTTGGTGGCGATATCTGTCAGCGCCGAGCGCAGGCGCATTGCTGAGTCGTCCCAACGAGCCATGAGGCCCGCGAAGGACGTGCTGGCCGAGCCCTTCCAGCTTCCGGCTACATCCTGGACAACGCTTTTCACACGGTTGAGCTCCGCCTGGACCTGGTCATTGGTGGCGTCAACGTTCTTGGCGGTGTTGACCATCACCTCTGATTCGGTTGCAAACATTCCTGACATGGTGTCCCCCTTTTATAAGGATCTGTATGTGTTGCTTCTATTGTTTCCCGCCCGTCCCCGAGCCTGGCGGCCGATTGCGGGGCGGTGAAGGCGTCCTTTTTGTTCCTTCATTTACTTAGACTGCATGAGCCACCCAATCGGTTCCCACTTTTTCAAAATTTATCTTTCTCCCTGGTAAGTGAGGGTATCTGCAGCCATCCGGCAGGCCGCTTTGTGGGCGTAGGTGGGTTCTCCACGCGAGTGGCAGCCCACGGAGAACTGCCTATCTTTTTCCACCCACGTGGTCCAGTTCACCTGCGATCCGTCGCCGGGAAGCTCGATATACTCCACCGGTTTGCCCTCGCCTGTGCCTTCAACAAGCGTCAGGGTGGGATCCTCCTCCACCATGCGCAGCACTTCCGCTTCGACGGCTTGGGGCTGCACACCGTAGACGGGATCCGCCGCCACGACGATGCGCAGATCCGGGTCCGGCCCTTCAGCGGTGTAGGCGCCGTCGGGGCGGGCTGTGAGCGTGAAGTTGGGTGGGGTCTTCATCTCCAGTCCCCCACCGCTGACAGTGACTGGCTCGTTATCCACTGTCTCTTCGGTTTCCGGGTCTGAGGTGGTGGCGACGGGTGAGGGCGCCACCGTGGTCTCGTCGGCGGCGCGTGTGTCCCGGGTTGCTCCCGGCAGGGCTGAGCTGATTGCCCACCAGCTCAGTGCAATAACGAGGAGGACGACCGCAGCGATTGCAGCGTTTGTGAGGGTGAGCAGTGTGCTGGCACCGGACCGGGCCTGCGGGCGGTAGACAGCCGCCCGTGATTCTCCTGGCTGTGGCTCCTCAAGCGGATAGGATTCCACGGGTTGTGGCGGGTCGTCTTTGTGTAGCACGCTGCTTGAGTAGGCGGCGATGCCTTTATTTAGCAGGGTGCGGGCAAGCATCTCTGTTGTGCGTTCATCGGCGGTAATGACGACCTCGATGTCGGGCCAGTATTCGGAGCAGAGGTCTTTGATTTGGTCGACGACGGCGGGCACGGCCCATCCTTCTATGATGCCGGTGGCCGGCAGGTCGTAACGGTAGACGGTGTCCGGACCGTCGATGACGGTGGCGATGTCATCGACGGTGACGGTCACGACGTGGTCTGTGTCGTAGTTAGCTGGCATGGGTTCCCCCGTTTCTTATTGTGTGGTTTCTGCGTGCGGAAGTGCGACTTGGATGGGGCCGACGCGCGCCGACTCGCGCACAAGTTGGGCTCGCCCCGGGGCTGCCACGGTGGTTTTCACTCCGGCGATGGGCCCGTCGGCGGGATCGGCTGAGTAGATGAGGATGTCTGGCTGGGCATCCATAATTCCACTGATAAGTGGCGTGTAGAGCGCCCGGGAGAAGGCACCGGCTTTGCGGCTCAACACGATGTGGAGGCCGACATCGCGGGCGTGTGGCAGGTAGGGGTGGAGGGGCTGGAAGATGTGGTCGGCGATGAGATGGCAATCGTCGACAAGCAGAAAAAGATCGGGACCCGACCACCAGGAGCGTTCGCGGAGCTCCTGTGGGCTGACCTCCGCCGAGGGCATACGGGTGGACAGTGTGACGGCGAGGTTTTCCACCAGCGTGGCCATAGTGTCGGCGGTGGCGGCGTAGCCCGCGAGCATGTCTTGTGGGAAGGTACCGAGGAGACTGCGGCGCGGATCGAGGACGATTAACCGCGCAACGTCGCGTCCGATACAGGATAGTGATTGGCCGACGAGCTCCATGAGGGAGGTTTTGCCACAGCCCCGCGCGCCGAGGGCGAGGAGGTGTTGGGAAACACCGGGCTGCCACATGGACGGGGCGAGTCGTGCGCCGCCGATCCCGAGTGGGATGGTGATGTGGCCACCCGGCGCGCCCTCGGGGCCGGGTAGTTCGCTGCTGGTGAGGGTGGTGGGCATGAGACGAAGCTGTGGCACTGGCGGCTGCCCGGCTGCAAGTTCGTGCACGTGGTGGATGTCTTCGCCGGAACTTAGGGCGATGAGCATGGATTCACCGTCGGGGGTCAGTCCTCTGCCGGGTAGGGCGGGGACGCGTTCTTGGGCTTTGCGGTCGATGAGTGAGTCAAGTGGGTCGGCGAGGTGGAGTTCGATGCGCCCGCCGATGAGGTCGCGGATTGCGGGGCGGAGTTCGCTCCAGCGGTGGGTGGTGATGATGAGGTGGACGCCGGCACCGAGTCCGTCGGAGGCGATCCGCGCGACGGTGTCCAGGTGCTCCTCGAAGTCGGCCCGGATGATGTGGAAGCCGTCGATGATGAGGAATGTTTCCCGCGTGGGTGTGGGGGAACCGCTGCCCCCGCTGGTAGTGGCATCGTCGATGAGTTGGGTGACCTCGGCAAATACTCTGTCTACTGTTTCTTTGTTTTGCTTGCCGACGACTCCGGCGACATGGGGCAGGCTGGACAGTTCTGCAAGGTCTGCTCCGCCGAGGTCGAGGATGTAGAAGGCGATGTCGGCGGTGGTGTGCGTCGTGGCGCAGGACAGCACGAGGCTGCGTACGGCCGTTGTTTTACCCGATTGCGGTCCGCCACAGATGGCGAGGTGTCCTGCCGCGCCGTTCAGGGGCAGGACGAAGGGGTCTTGTCGCTGTTGGTAGGGCCGGTCGATGATGCCGATCGTGGCTGCGATTCCGCCCCGCTTCTCTGCAGAGGCGGACAGGGAGCTGTGACCTGCCGACGAACCGGTGGCACCACTGGTGCCCCCGACAGCAGCGGTGCCACCGGCAGCAGCGGTGCCACCGGCAGCAGCGGTGCCGCCGCCCAGCACCGCGCCGAGTGGGACAACCGGTGGCAGCGGTGGGAGCCATACCTGGTGCGCCACCAACTCCTGTGCCTCTGCTTCTGCACTGCAGGCTGCGACAACACGGTCAACGAGGGTTTCCGGTGGTGCTGCAGCGGTGTCGCTTGCTTGGACAGCTTCATTGCCCGCAGTACCACCTGCAGCAGAGCCACCTCCGGCAGGTCCACCCGTGGCAGGACTGCCTGTGGCGGATCCACCATCAGCCTCGTCTGCGGAATTGCCGCAGGCACCCGCATCGGTCCCGGCCTGGTTTTGCTCAGCAGCCGTATCGGAGCCCACGGGATCTGCCTCCCGCCACCCGGTAAACAGCTGCACGCGGACTTCTTCATCGCTTGCTACTGTGGCCTCCTTGACGGGGCCAGACACGTAGGAAGCGGTAAACCGGATCAGTTCGTCAGCATCGGTTTTCATGTATCCGGAGCCCGGCTTCGCCGGCAGATGGTACGCATCGGCCGTACCAATCACCTGGCGAGATTCGGAGGCGGAAAAAGTCTTGAGGCCGATTCTGTAGCTCAGGTGCGAATCCAGGCCGCGCAGTCTCCCCTCCTCTAACCGCTGCGAGGCGAGCAGGAGGTGGACACCGAGGGATCGGCCAAGGCGACCAACAGCAACAAACAGTTCAGCAAAGTCAGGGTGTTGACCAAGTAGCTCAGAGAATTCGTCGATGATGATGACAAGGTGTGGCAACGGGGGAAGGCTCGGGTCGTGGGCGGCCTTGTGGGCGTACGCACCAATGTTGGGGATGTTGCCCGCCGCACGGAGAACTTCCTGCCTGCGGTTCATCTCCCCGCTGATCGCTTCCTGCATCCTCCCCACGAGTGTCTGTTCCTCTGCCAGGTTGGTGATCACTGCCGAGGTGTGCGGTAGCTTACCGAGTTCCAGGAAGGTGGCACCGCCCTTGAAGTCCACAAGGATGAGGTTGAGATCCGCCGGCGAATGCGTCAGTGCCAGGGAAACAACGAGGGTCTTCAGTAGTTCTGATTTTCCGGATCCTGTCGCCCCAATGCACAGGCCGTGGGGGCCAACGCCGCCAAGGGCGGATTCTTTCATGTCGAGCACCACTGGTCGGCCTTCTTCATCTGCGCCGATGGGGACGGCGAGAAGATAGTGCTCGTCCCGTTCCCACAGCTGCCCGAGTGGTAGTCGCGTGGGGGTGGACACCCCCAACATGGGCAGCAGTTCCCCGGAGGAGGCGATGGCTTCATAGCCGCTGCCCGGCCGGTCGTAGGCACCAATTGCCCGTACAAGCTGATCGAATTCGGCTTCTGTCACCCCGTCGGCTAGGCCAATGACCTGTTCGCCACCTTCTGTCGCCACCCCTAGCTGCGTGTTGCGGGTTCGGCTGCGTCCATGTGTCGCGCTCGGCTCACCGGCCCCTGCAGACCACACGCGTTCGCGCGACGTGCGCTGCCCCACACGGGGAGAAAAGCTGCGGTCACCACGGTTTCTGGGGGCATGGGCAGAAGCACCAGCGGAAGCACATTCTCCTTCCTGTGGATCCCCGTGCGAGTACAGGACGAGGCCATCCTGCCAGCACATCTGCCCCAGTTCTGTGGACGAGTTGGAACCCACGACGATACAGATGACGGTGCCCGCTGCGGCGGCGATTCGCGTCTCTAGCACGTTCGGGTCGGCACTGGCTGCCTGCTGTTCCCCTGGCACATCGTCAACAACGAGGATGGTCCACGGTGCCGAGTACGGGTCCCGGTTGTGTGGCAACCATTTCACACTCTCCCACTCCGTAGCGCATCTGCCACACACGTCGATGCCAAGAAGTTCAGGACCGTGGAAGAATGCTGCAGATGCGATAATCGCCCGCGCCAGATCCCGCACACTGTCTCCACCGGGGGCGCTGTCCTCGCCTTCGTCTCCCTCCACAATGCCGATAAATGGAAAGGCCGTCAGGTCGACGGTAAGTGGCACGCCGTGGACGGCGCGGCTGGCCTGCACGGTGTGCCGAAACGCGATGAGGCAAACGGGGTCAAGATCTTCCTGCGCACCCATTTCGGGGATGACAATCGGGGTGGCAAGGGGCGTAACTCCTGTGCCGACACGGACGGTGAGCACATCTGCGTCTCCACGCACGCGTTCCCACAGCCGTGGGGAATCCACGAGTGACCACAGCGAATGTGGCGCCGGGTGGCAAAACTCCTCGTACTCTTTCTGTGCGACGGCTACGGCCCGCGCCTGCTCACCTAATACTCCGAGGTGCCGGAGGTATACCCGCCTTATCTCGTCCGGATCCTCGCTGGAGGTGGGCGCAAACATCATCAGCATGCTCAGCACCATGAAGACCGGGAAGATGAGCATGGAAGGGTTCGGGTTTGTGCTGCCGAGGAGCATGAGGCCGACCATTCCGAGCATCACTGCCACCATCACCACAGGCATGATGATGCGGATGAGAGGTTGTGGTGTCGGTGCGTTGCTCGGTGGGACGGGATCGGGGCGGAGTTCACCTGTGGGGCGTGGCGGTGGCTCTACGCGTTCTCCGTCTTCTCCTCGTGCTGGTAGTGGCCGTATTGACGCGGCAATGGTCCCCACGATTCCCCTCCAAAATAATTCTCCCCTACATCTTGACCACTCCACCTATCCCCGCAGGTTGCTCGCATTTTCTGGAGCCTTACTCAGGTGGCTGGCTGGGACTCGATGCCCCGTTGCCCGTCAATGTAGTACTGCTTGCTTTCCTTGTCCTGGCGAAGCGGTCTTCTCTCCCCCGTGCCTGCTCATCCGCGCGCCTGCGCAAATGTGCTGCCGTGCACCGCAAACACGTCCGCTACCTGTATCGTTTAAGGGCTACCCGGCGGTCCGCACGGGGCACTGACGGCCTGCGTGGGCGATGCCGGCGGTATCTGTTTTACCCCCACTTCCGGAACGTGCTTTCCCACCGGTGGACAGCGCAATCGCTGTGGCGCACAGTGGAACTGTCGCTGAGGGGTGCTGGCGCGCGCCCGGTGACGAAATTTCAGCAGTACCTTTCCGGTACTCGGGGACACATTGGGGGTTATCCATGAACCGTCACGCTCTTACGCACTCGCTGCGCGTAACTTTTCGCTTTGCTGTTGGCCAGACACGGGATCATCCCGTCGATGTGGATGTTGCTGTGCCTGCTGGGGCACGGCTTGCCGATGTCCTCCCCGAGGTGTGTGATGTCGCTGGTGTGAGTCCTCCGGTGAGCCCGTGGGAAGCCCGCACACCGGCTGGCGGGATGGTGCCCACCTCGACACCCTTAGCCTGGTCTAACGTCCGACCGGGGAGCATTATCACTGTTCAGGATGCTTCCCACGATATGGAGCCACTAGTTGCAAGCGACACCGAGGCGCTCACGCAAGTGCGCCGTCCCAGTGGTGCCACTGGCTACTCTGTATGCGCGGTAGCAACGGGTTTTGTCATGCTCCTGCTGCTTCTGGGTGGGTACCCGCTGGCGCTGACTGCAGCTGCGCTTTGTTGCCTCGGCATCAGTGCCGGGCAGCGCGTGGCCTGGCAGGATGCGGTGCGCCCAGCAGTAACCGCCTGTATGACCGCAGGCACAGCGGTTCTTGCGCTTCTCGCCGGGCTTAACTGGGTCACGTGGACGGCGACGCCACCCGACGCATCCCTGGACGTCGCTTCTCCGCTCATCTCTCCCCTCGGCTTGGCGACGGCGGGGGCTGCCATGCTGTTTGCCACAGCACTTTCCCACCTCGTCAGTCGTCCTCCCCGTGCGGTCACCGTGTGCCTGATCACCACAGGACTCGGTGTTTGCGCGTGGGCTGGATTCAGCGGACTCGCGGCCACCGTCGGGCTTACTACCTCGCACTCCAGTGCGTTGGCAGCTCCGACAGTGGTCGCGGCCGCACCGCTTATGGCTGTCCTTGCCCTCGGTGCGGTCATCTATGGGCCGCTTGTCGCGCTGCGCAGCGCGGGGATCGCTATCCCTGCTGTTCCGTCAGCGGGTGCGGATCTCACTGCAACGGATCTCCCCGCCGAGGTGTACGCCGGTGCGGGCAGTCGTGCGCGCCGGGCGACGAGCCTTTTCGACGGCTTGGTGTGCGGTTCTTGTCTTCTCGGCGTGGCAGCGACCCTGCTCTCGGTGTTTTCCGAGCAGCCCGCGCCCTTCCGGCTCCTGTTCACCCTCGTCCTTGTCGCCTGTTTGGCCATGCAGTCGACCCGCTATGCTTCGGCCGTTGGGGCGTGGGCTGTGTGGCTATGGTCGATGGGGACCGCTGTCGCCACTGCCCTGACTGTTGTGATTCATCCCGGCGATGTGCAGCCCCATCCTGCCGTGGCGGGTCTGGCCTTCGTGCTGGCGGCGGTGTGTGTCGCTGCTGGTTTGTGGACTCCTCGTCTCGCTCATCTTCCACCGACGACCATTGCCGCGTTGGAGAAGGTGGAAAGCGCCTGCGTGATCGTCGCGCTTCCCCTCGCCCTGTATCTGGCTGGTGTATTCGCCGCAATTCGGGGGCTGGGCTGATGCGTGTCCGTCACCTCCCAGCTCGCCTCGGTGAGCGCTGCCTGGCTTTTGCCCTACTCACCACCCTCGGGCTCATGGCCGTGGAGGCATCCGCACAGGAGGAGCCCCGTCCCAGCCCAACGAGTCAGGTGGAATCCACGCCACCAGCGGATTTCACCTCCGCGCCGGAACCCACATCACCGAAGGGGTCGGCGTGCCCCGACGGCGATCCGGTCCCTGTTCCTGCGGGGCCATCCGACGTTGCCCGCGCCACAGCTCTGTCCGCTTCCCTCCACGCTGCCCACCGCTTCGCCACCGGCGCCGGGGTCACCGTCGCTGTCATCGACACGGGTATCACCCCGCACCCTCTCCTCCCCGAGCTTGTCGACGCCGGCACGTTCCTCGACCCTCCTTTCTCCCCCACCGGCGCACTCACAGACTGCGAAGGCCACGGCACAGCTGTCGCCAGCATCATTGGCCTGCGCACCCCGGCCTCCGCAAGCTCCGGCCGGGGTGGGGGTAGTGGTGAAGGTGGGGGTGAAAGAGCAGGAGGAGGGAAATCCAGTGGAGGGGATGATGTGAAGAAGCCTGTTGGTGTCGCCCCCGATGTCCGCCTTATTGCCATCAAACAATCCGCAACCAAAACCGGCGGCACCCTCGACAGCCTGGGCCACGCCATTAACCGGGCCCTGGATGATCATGCAGACGTTATTAACCTCTCCGTCTCGTCGTGTTTGCCCCGCACAACGACACTTGCCCCCGGCGTGTTACAGGAGGCTATTGACCGCGCCGAGCGGGAGGGGGCCGTCATCGTCGCGGCGGCGGGCAACATCGCCGGCGACTGCCCCGCAGATTCCATCAGCTACCCCGCGCATTTCCCCACGGTCATCGCCGTCAGCGCTCTGAACACGCCTTCTGTTATCGCCGAGTACTCCCTCGACCTGGGAGGAAAGCGACCCGTGGGGGCACCGGGGACAGCAAGCATTGCTGCGTCGACAAGTGGGCACGGCTACGCCACAGCGACGGACAAGACGGAATTCCAGGGAACGAGCTTCGCAGCGCCAGTGATCACGGGGTTTGTCGCACTGTTGAAGGAGCGCTACCCCCACGCCACGCCGGAGGAGCTGCGGGCACTGGTGTACTCGGCCGCACATCCGGTGACGGGTGCACTGGATGTGCAGGAGAGCGTCGACAAGCTTGAAGAAGAAAAGCAAACCGCACGCCAACCAGAACCGATCAGTGCAACGACGACGGAGGAAGCGGGCACATGGTGGCCGCTTGCCGTACTAATTGGCTTCGCCTTGGGTGGCCTCATCATAGCTGCGGCGAGGAAGCCTCCTCAGCGGTAAGAGCCGCACCACGGGGCAACAAACTCACCACCGACCACGGCGCCGGGGTAGCATCCTCCACGCCAAGCGCCGGGGCGGAGGCAACCGGAACGGGGAAATACGTGCCCGTCTCCCCCACAATGACCACCCCATCACCGACGGTAACCGCCATGCCGCCCGACCGCGTCGCAGAGAACCTCGTCGCCACGCTCGTCCCCGCAATTCCCACGCCCGGGGGCAGCGAACGTTCGGGAGGCAGGACACCGATGACGGGCGCATCCACCGCCACCCCAGCTGTACCCGCCGACGCGAAGAGGCCCCACCCCCGCGACTCCGCAAGCCTCGTCGCACGCTGACTCACACACACCGTATCCGCTGGATGAACCGGAACAAACGTCCCCCGTTCCGCAGGCAAGGCAACGGCAGTCTCAGACAACGGCCTACCCCGCAGCGTCTCCGGGGGCACCTCACGCTCGGCGACCCCCACCTCCCGCAAAACCTCCGCCTGGAAGGCCGTCACCGGCGCGAGCCCCTCACCATCGTCGAGCCACACCCTTTCCCCCGCACGCAGAAGTCTCGCCGAGGCTACGCGGGGAAGCGTCTCCATAGAGGGCAGCTCCGGCAGAATGTCGAGCACCGCCGCCGAGGGCTCCCATGCACCCGCCGACATTGGAATGCCCAGATGGCGACGCACCGTCGCGCCCTCTGCGGAATCGGCGGCTGGCAGCTTGCGCCGCCCCTCCGCCGTCACCAGATACTCGTCGCGACCCACACGCGCCAGGAAGAATTCCCCCGGCGCGGCCGCAGGCGGATTGTCAAGACCTTCCACCACCTGTGTTTCGCCCTGGCCACGCGTACACGCAGACCAGGTAGATTCATCCCCCGCATCCCCCGCCGCGAGGACACCCGGCGCGCCGGGGATGCCCACCGGCGGACCGAACTCCTTTGTCGCCAAGATTTCATCGGCGGCACGGGCAGGCTGCGCCGGTTCCCCAGCGATCAGGCGCGCTGAGGTGAGGTTCAACGCCGGGTGGTAGGCCTCCCCCACGCGCACGTACAAACCGCCGGACTCGGCCCGGACGATGGCGGCATCCCCCGGCTCTGCCTGCGGTTTGAACATCGCCATCGCGCCTGCTCCAAGTGCAAATAGCGCGCAGCCGATGAGGCCCAGTGCGAGGCTGCGGCGAAGCCTGGCTAACGGGTCGTGGATCATGCGTGCGTCGGCGTAGATGAGTGCGTGCTCTGCCCTCCTCACCAGGAACTTGTACCCTGAGACCTGCGGTTTAGTGGTCGGCGCGAGAAGTTGTGCCATGTTTTCCCCCTGTTTTCCCCTGATTTTGTCTTTCGATATTGTCTATCGGGCTTCAGATTAACCCCGTAGCAATCGGGCTGCAACGGGAACGGGAGCAGCGGGATGCACAGTGTGGAGCCCCCAGAACAAGCAAGGCTCAAAGCGCGCAATGACTATGTCCTTCGGACCTGCCCACAGGGCATGCGAATAGGCATGTCTAGGAGACATGACAATAGGTATGACAAAAGGCGTGCCAATCGGGCATCAGCCACATGCAAAAGAGCCCGCGAGCCCCTCATGAGGAGGAATTCGCGAGCTTCACGCCGTGCGTGACACTGGCCTGCGTGACACTGGCCACTGCATGCGTTATGTGATTAGGGCGCATCCGGTGGTGGCGGATCATGGTCCGGGATGCCATCCGGGGTGAAGTCCCCTGGAACAGGAACGGGCTTCGGACGCACCTCAGCCTCAGTCGAGGACTGTTGTGCTTTTCCCGGCATCGTTTTCTCCGGTCGGTGGTAGTACGGCTGGTTAATTTCCTGATCGGTCGTAGCTACCCCCATCTGTCCCTTGGTGGGGACGGGAAGCAGCGGATCCGGCGAATCACCGGACTCTCTCATCCGTGTGATCTCGGCATCGGTGAACCTCTCGTTGACGACGTAGATCGTCACGTTGTGATCACGGTACACATCGGTCACGCCTGGCGTCCGGTCGAGGCCGGGAATCCACTCCGCCTTGGTTTTCTGGAAGTCCCAGAAATTGAACGGGCTCGTAATGATGTAGTTGATGTCGAGGTTCTTGGCGGCCTCATCTACGGTGTTGCGCAGCATCGGGTCCCCGAAGTTGCCCACGCCCAGGAGGTTGGGATGGAAGTACAACATCGTCGTGTCCGAATCTGATAGCGCGTACGGCCAGTTGTAGTGGGTGTAGAAAGCGGGCAGGCCGTTGTACGCATACATCCATCCGGATCCGTCGGCAGGGTCGGAGAAAATCCGGTGCTCGTACGCACCAGGCTGATTCGCCAACCAGCGCCACGCTTTCAGGTCATACTTATTCACCATGCGCTGATCACGAGAATTCGCGATTGGCCAGTCGAGCTTCCCTTCCGTGCGGTTATCCACTGCGACCCAGAGCGCCGCGCCCACGATAAGTCCGACGATTGTTGACAGCACGACGGAAAGCATAGATAGGCGACGCACCGGCCCGAGGCACACGAGGCGAACCACGACGGCGATGGCTGCACTCGCGTACGCGACGAGTAGCAGCGCGACGGGCATGATGAGGCGGTGCGTGCCGTTGTAGTGCAGACCACCGATAAAGGTGAATGCATCGCCCCAGGCCCCGGTGAAGGGGTGCATGGAGTTGACGGTGACGACGAGACTGAACAGGTAGGCCAGCGGCCCCCACAGGTTGCCCCGCCAGACCAGCACGATGACCATGCCTGCCAACCCCACCCAGAGGAGTGGAAGTGAATCGAAACCAATCTCATCGGTGTGGCGGGTAGCAAGGTTGAACGCTGTCTCCCATGCCTTGGCCATGCTCAGACTTTCCGCGTCGTCGAAATTGACGACGTCCTCGGTCTGCGACGATCCCGCGATGATCTGCGGCAGCAAAATAAGCGCGCCGGCCACGCCTGTCAGGGCAAGAAGACCAAGATCGCGAAGGCGGAACCCTACACCCTGCTGCCAGGAGCGAGGCGTGTGCGAGGGTTTCCACACGAGCTTCGTCAGCCACCACAGAAGTAGGAAGATCACCACGTGTGTCGCCGGTGCTGGATGCGTCTGCACGAGGCCGGCGAATGCGAGTGCTGTGGCGAAGGCGCGTTTGGGCACCGCAGGAACGGACATAAACGCGCTCACAACGATGCCGATCATGGCCACGGCGGAGAGGTACGGCCAGGCCCCAACGTAGTAGCCGATCCAGAACAGAACGGGCACAACGCCAACAAGTACAGCAGCAAAACCGGCGGCCAATTGGCTTGTCACTCCGCGCGTGCCTACGACGCGCCATGCCAGTGCTGCAGCGGAGATAGGGAAGAGCGCTCCCGCGAGCACAACCGACGTGACGTTGAGGGCTGCAATGGGGGAAAGATCAGCAAACTGACCAATGAGATAGGCCGTCGAGTGCCAGGCTGTGGGGTAGTACAGAGGATGGCCGGTTTCTGCGTTTTGCAGGATCCCCATCTCTGTGGGTGAGGCGATGCCTGTCTCGCCGATGAAGCGGACGACGGAGGCGTGCCAGTGTGCGTCCCAACCCTGGTACACGTTCTCCAATCCACCCCACGACCGCTCGATCACAGCAAACGAACGAGACATGATGAAGTACGCGCCGGCGATCACGCCGGCGGCGGGCAACAGCCACCGCTGATCCGAAATGGATCCTGGCCGCCACGCCGGGTTGAGGCGCACGAAGTCGGAGGCACGACGTGCAGCACTGGCGGCTGGGATTGCTGGTGGTTGACCAACATGTTGACTATCGGGAACGAGAGAGAAGTTCTTCGCACGGTGGCGTCGCCCGAAATAGAAAGCACCTCTCCACAGTGCAGCCAGGGCAGCGACGAGAACGATAAACCAAATAACGGCTGTGGGAGTAAAGGAAATTCCCAACGGGTGGAACAGAGCTGACGCGATCCCGTACATTCCGACGGTCACCGGCACGGCGCACATTGCTGATGTCGGTGTCCGCATCCCGGAGATCCAACTAACGAGAAGGCCCGGTATGACACAGACAGCGATTGCTATAAGCGCTGTTTCCATCACGCAGCCCCACATCCTTTGTTTGTTCTCTGTACGTTAGTGATATCTATCTCTCAGACATCGTAGTCGGTCACTCCGCTGCGTTTTGGTAGGCGTGCCCGCTTTACCCTTCCACAGATCCGGAGCCTTTTGCTTATAACTCCCCTAACCTCCCCGTATGCCAAAGACTTTCTTTGTACGGCCTCCTCAGCCAACCCCCTGCCAGGGGCACCCACGGGGAACGCACGCGCTAGCGCCCCAGAGAGGATTCGACTCTCCGACACCGCCTCTTTCAAGGCCCCATGTCAAGTTACCTGCCTCCGGGAACCACCCCTATATCCGGCTCACCATGAGTAGGTGCCCGCTCATTGGTCTGAGCTACTCAGGTCTGAGCTACTCAATTTCATCGGCTGTTCGCTTGCGCCTTGTCTCTTCTGCTCGGCTCGGAAGCTCCGCATCACTGGGATAGTCCACTCCTGTGAGGGTCAGTCCGCATGCCGACGCGACGGGAACATCGGCGGCTCGTTCTTTCAGGGTGAGCAGGTGTGGTGCGAATGAGAGATCCCGGCGCCCCTCCCCCACGGCGAGACATGCTCCGACGAGGGAGCGCACCATGGACCAGCAGAACGCATCTGCGCTGACCTTTGCAAGGTAGGTCTGTGGCTCACGGGGAGTTGATATGTCTTCCCATGTGAACGTTTCGACGGTGCGGATCGTGGTGGCGTGAGGTTTGTGCTTGCACAGTGCGGCGAAGTCATGCAGCCCTACAAAGGCCGATGCACATGCTGATACAACATCGATATCTACAGGCTTTTTCCAGGTAGCGGTATCAAACCTCCGCAAAGGTAGGGGGCCGCCCGGACGTGTGGTGACACGATATTCGTAGTAGCGGCGAAGTGCCCCGAATCGTGCGTCGAAGGCTTCCGGTGCAGCACTGACGGCGAGCAGGGAGATATCGTCAGGCAGAAGTTTGTTGAGCCGACGGGTAAGCCGGGCTGGGTCGCCGTCAATGGAGCGCTGCTCCAGACAGGACTCGGGCACCACCATGTTGGCCACCTGCCCTGTGGCGTGCACCCCCGCGTCAGTTCGGCCTGCGACGGTGAGCTGGTAGGAGTCATCCAACCGCAGCACGAGTCGCAGTGCTTCCTCGATCGTTTGCTGTACGGTGCGGAGTCCACCTTTTTGCGTTGCCCACCCATGGAAGTTTGTCCCGTCATAGGCAATGTCGAAGCGGAGGTTCACTGTCATAACCACACAGTGTAGTGGGCGCCCGACCGCGCCCCGACCTTCGTGGTTCTACTTCGCCTTACAGGTCGATATCCCGAGTGCGCTGTAGATCGGGCACGCACCGATTGCCGCCGTCGCACCCATCACCGCCGCCACAGCAAGCAACCCAATTTGCGGCGCCGATTTCGGCTTGGCGACACCCAGCGCCAGCCCTGCAGCTCCTGCGGCAATTCCCCCGCGTACCACACGGTCGACCACCGACTCATTCGCCTTCATAGTTCCTCCTCAGTAGACGTAGTTTCTACCTTAAATATATTCTCATCCGAACCATATTTGTCCGAGTGCGAATGCACACAAAATATTTTCACCGAGCTTTTTAGCTGTACACCGTGTACTATCAATACGCGAAAACTTGATTCTTCCTGTCCACCAGGAAAGCACCTACGGAGATCCCCCATGAGAAAAACCGCTCTCGCTCTTGTCTCTGCTACCGCAGTGACCATTGGAGCCCTAACACCAGTTGCTAATTCTGCTTCTGTAAATGTAGAGGGAGGGACCTGCACTTTCAGATTTAATGACACGGAAAAGAAGTTCTCGTATCTGCCCTTCTTCGAGGATATGACTCCTGAAAAGGCTAAGGAATACGTAACGCTGTACTCGCATGAGCTGGAAAGAGACAAGAAGGGTCTCAAGACTCTGCGACAGGATTTCGACAATGGTGTCTACGCCTCCCCTATTTCGCCAGATACTGAGAGCCTTACCTACGACGACAAAAAGGCCTTGGCCAACGCTGAGAACGCCCGGTTTAAGGCTGACGTGAAAGTTGTTCAAGACGCTATGGCTATCCGAACAGGGCTTCTTCCCGCATTACGCGCCTGCGCTGAAAACAGGTCCTTCGATGAAACAAAGCCTAACAGCGACGACTTGGCGAAAATTGAAGCTGACCAAAAGCTTCTTCAGGAGGCAACTACTTCCGCAAAGCTGGATAATCTGAGGAAACCCGAAGATATCAAGATTCCGGAACGCACGAAGGTTCCAACGACAACGCTTACGCCTGATAAACCGTCAAAGCCAGACAACTCCAAAGAGCCCTCCGCCCTCAGCACGGAAGATGGTGAACTAAATGGCGCCGGAATTGGTGTTGTTGTGGCCGGCGTCATCGCCGTGCTCATCGCTGTAGCTGCAGCCGCTTTCCCGCAGCTGCAGGCTATGCTTGGCTAAACGCTCCTCACACTCTAACGCGCCTCTTTTGAGGCGCGTTTTTACTTCCACGAGCAAAGCGGAAGCCCCGCTTAAGCGGTGAGGGGAGGTGCGTGTGGGCGTCGACAAGCAAAAAATCCCCCGCACACGTGGTGCGGGGGATGAAGAGAAAGAGAATTACTTCTCGTCCTCGGTGGCCTCTTCCTTAGCCTCGGCCTCAGCCTCAGCGTCGGTGGCGGGCTCAGCATCGACCTCGGGGGCTTCCTCAGCCTTGGTCTCCTCGGCCTTCTCAGCCTTCTTGGAGGCTGCGGCGCGGGTAGCGCGCTCAGCTTCCTTGGAAACGGTGGGCTCGAGAACCAGGGAGATCTGGGAAATGGAAGCACCATCGCCCTTGCGCTGGCCGAGCTTCACGATGCGGGTGTAACCGCCCTCGCGGCCCTCGAACTGGGGGGCGAGCTCGTTGAACAGGTAAGCAACAACCTGCTTGTCAGCGATCTTCTTCAGAACGTTGCGACGATCAGCAACCGTGCCAGCCTTGGCCTTGGTGATGATCTTCTCTACGTACGGGCGCAGCAGCTTAGCCTTGGCGTCCGTCGTCTTGATTGCGCCGTGCTCGATCAGCTGCGCAGCCAGGTTAGCCAGAATGTGCTTCTGGTTCTGGGCAGAGCCACCGAGACGCGGTCCCTTCTTCGGGGTTGGCATAGGATTAACTCCTCGTGTTGGTTTAAGTTCAGATTGTCAAAGCGCGCGCCGACAAATTCGACCGCCCTTTTCCTTCTTATTCGTCTACGTCAGCGTCCGGATCGTGGTATCCACCGGACTCCGCGTCGTACCCCTCAACGGTGGTGACGTCGAAGTCCTCCGGAGCGTCCTTCAGGGTGAGGCCCAGCCCGGCGAGCTTGACCTTTACCTCGTTGATGGACTTCTGACCGAAGTTCCGGATATCCAGCAGGTCCGACTCGGTGCACTCAGCGAGCTCACCGACGGTGTGGATTTCCTGACGCTTCAGGCAGTTGTAGGAGCGAACGGAAAAGTCCAAATCCTCAATCGGCATGGAGTACGAGGCGGTGTGATCGCCCTCAAGCGGGGATGCACCGATTTCGATTCCCTCTGCCGCAGTGTTCAGCTCGCGAGCGAGGCCGAACAGTTCCACGAGAGTCTTACCGGCGGATGCCATGGCATCGCGGGCGGTAATGGAGTTCTTGGTCTCCACATCAATAACCAGCTTGTCAAAGTCGGTGCGCTGCTCAACACGCGTTGCCTCGACCTTGTAGCTGACCTTGAGAACCGGGGAGTAAATCTGGTCGACCGGAATGCGGCCGATCTCAGCAACATCGTTGTTCATAGCAGCAGGCACGTACCCGCGGCCACGTTCAACGACAAGCTCCATGTTCAGACGGCCATCGTCGTTCAACGTTGCCAGGTGGAGATCCGGGTTGTGGATTTCCACGCCGGCCGGGGGCTGAATGTCGCCGGCCTTAACCTCGCCTGCGCCCTCCTTATTGAGGTACATAACGACGGGCTCATCCGAATCCGAAGACAGGACGATGCCTTTGACGTTCAGGACGATGTCAGAAACATCTTCCTTCACGCCCGTGATCGTGGTGAACTCGTGGAGAACACCGTCGATCTTGATCGACGTCACGGCTGCGCCCGGAATGGACGACAGCAGCGTGCGACGAAGGGAGTTACCCAGGGTGTAGCCGAAGCCCGGCTCGAGCGGCTCAATGGTGAACCGGCTACGCGCGGAATCGATCGGCTCCTCAGTCAGTACTGGACGCTGTGAGATGAGCATGAAACTTGTTTTCTCCTTTGGTGGGCGCCCGCTATATTGCGCCCTCGTGGCATTAAAAGGATTATGGGGTTCTAGTTAGCTCCAAGGATTACTTGGAGTAGAACTCGACGATCAGCTGCTCCTGCAGCGGAATGTCGATCTGAGCACGCTCGGGCAGCTGGTGCACGAGGATACGCAGAGTGGACGGAACAACCTGCAGCCATGCAGGTACGACAGCGTCGACGAGGCCGTCCTGAGCCTCTTCGAACCACAGCATCTTCCGGGACTTCTCCTTGACATCGATGATGTCGTACTGGGAGACCTGGAAAGACGGAATGTTCGTCTTCACACCGTTAACCAGGAAGTGGCCGTGGGTGACCAGCTGGCGAGCCTGGCGACGGGTGCGAGCCAGACCTGCGCGGTAGATCACGTTGTCAAGACGCGACTCGAGGAGGATGACCAGGTTGTCACCGGTCTTACCCTTGCGACGGGCAGCCTCTTCGTAGTAGCGGTGGAACTGCTTTTCCATGATGCCGTAGGTGAAGCGAGCCTTCTGCTTCTCCTGCAGCTGAATCAGGTATTCAGATTCCTTGATGCGAGCGCGGCCAGCCTGTCCCGGGGGGTAGGGGCGACGCTCGAACGCCATATCTCCACCAACCAGGTCGGTGCGGAGACGGCGAGATTTACGTGTGGCGGGGCCAGTGTAACGTGCCATAACTTATCCTTTCTCCTTTACTTAAACCCGGCGACGCTTGGGGGGACGGCAGCCATTGTGCGGCTGCGGCGTAACGTCCGACATCGAGGTGACCTCGAGGCCAGCTGCCTGGAGGGAGCGGATAGCGGTCTCACGACCTGAGCCCGGGCCCTTGACAAACACGTCAACCTTCTTCATGCCGTGATCCATTGCCTTGCGGGCAGCGTTCTCGGCAGCCATCTGTGCGGCGAACGGAGTGGACTTACGGGAACCCTTGAAGCCAACGTGGCCGGAGGATGCCCAGGAAATCACAGCGCCCGACGGGTCCGTGATGGACACGATGGTGTTGTTAAACGTGGACTTGATGTATGCGTGGCCCTGAGCCACGTTCTTCTTCTGAATCCGGCGGCCAGTACGGCGGCCGGCACGAGACTTTGGAGGCATGTATTACTTCTTCTTTCCTGCGATCGTCTTCTTCGGGCCCTTGCGGGTACGAGCGTTGGTCTTGGTGCGCTGACCGTGAACAGGCAGGCCACGACGGTGGCGCATGCCCTGGTAGCAACCAATTTCGATCTTGCGGCGGATGTCGGCAGCAACCTGACGACGCAGGTCACCCTCGACCTTCCAGCTCGCCTCGATCACGTCACGGAGGGAAGCAATCTGCTCGTCCGTGAGGTTGTCGGTGCGCAGGTCGGGAGAAATGCCGGTCTCTTCCAGCAGTTTCTTGGCTCGGGCGGGCCCGATGCCATAAATGTAAGTCAGTGCAACTTCCATGCGCTTGTTGCGCGGAAGATCCACACCAGCTAGACGTGCCATAAGTGGAACGTACCTTTCCGGTTGTTGCGGTGGTTTTCTCCCTACTCATCCGTCCCTAACACAACGCTTTACCCGGGGCGGAACGCCGGGGAGTTGGGTTGTGGATTACGGACGGCTCCAGCCACCGTAGCCGGAGGTAAAGAAAGCCAGGGTTCGTGTTGCTTGTGCCACGACCCGCGCATCGTTTCAGTTGCGCGGGACACAGGTTTTTGGGTGCAACCGGTTTCCCCAGCCTGGAGTAAGGAGGCTTACGTTATTACTTGTAGCGGTACACGATGCGACCGCGGGTGAGATCGTAGGGCGACAGCTCTACGACGACACGGTCCTCGGGAAGGATGCGGATGTAGTGCTGGCGCATCTTGCCCGAGATGTGAGCAAGCACTTTGTGTCCGTTGTCCAGCTCGACACGGAACATTGCGTTGGGCAGAGGCTCGACAATGCGACCCTCAACTTCAATTGCGCCTTCCTTAGCCATATCCTCCACGTTTTCCGGCAACTAGACACCGCTGACCACATCAGCGTTGTTCAGCGTTCATCGGCATCCGCTGCCATTGTTTGCTATCAGGACCCTTGCGAGTCCTATCGAGTATCACTGCATAGGTATCCCGTATAAAGAGACACCAAGCTAGCACAATACACGCCGCCCCCGTGGTACGCAAGTACCCGCGTGTCCCCCTCTCGTTCTTCTGCCATCCTAGCGCAGAGCAGCTGGTGTGCGGCTTTGCGTGTGCTCGGGTTACTTCCTCTTGACTCGGCAGCAGCCACACTGTGTCCGCTTGCCTCCGCTTGGGAACAGGCTACACACCTTTTTGGGGCGTTTCGAAACGGTTGAGCGCGTAGCGGGTCTGGGCGGGTCTGGTTTCGTTCCTTTTAGGACAGGTTCGTTCGCGCTTTGTTTAGTTACAGTGGCAGGTGAGCGGGCAGTTGTACGATACTATTTCCGTACATATATGTAACTTCCGTACATATATGTATTTCCGTACATATATGTACATATCTGTCCATGTCTACTCTTTCGTGTCTATGCCTCTCCTGCTCCGCGCATTGTAAGTACGCCACAGATTCAAGAGTTATAGAGGTGCGAGCGTGATTATTTGTTTCAAAACGACTTTTTTGTCCAGCACTGACGATCTCGACGCGGCGAAGCGACGCTACGAGGCATGTCTAGATTCAGTAAGGCAAAAGGTCACAGTGCTACTAGCCAGTGAACAAGCAGTTTGCCAAACCCGCGACCCCGACAATTCCACGTTTCGCTTCCTCATCACTGAGATCAAGCCGTGGGAGGATTTTGCGACGCAGGAGCTCAATCAATACGGCGTATACGAATTGGTCACTATCCTCGCGCTGCCATCCACAGTAGACAGCGACGAGCTGTTTAGCCTCCAGGAACTTTTTGATATGGATTCGGACGCGGACTGGCCCGTCCGCTTCCCTTGTACGTTCCGTTGGTTCAGGATGAGTTCCTCCGGAAGAGAAGAAGAGCACCTGGAAACGGCCTAACGGTTTCGAAGGCTTGGTGTTGGGGCCGGGCTCAAAGCGGTCGGAGGCAGCAAGCGCCTTGCGGGCGAACTTTTCGTACTGCTGCATGCCCCACAGGGCAAAGTCCTAGAGGCGACGCTGGTTCGTCGTCATGGAGCCGACGATCGTCTCCTTGAAGTGCGAGTTTATGAGGCTCATGTGGAAGAACTGCGCCAGCGACGGCAGTTCCGCCTCGCAACCCTCAGCCTCAATGGTGGCCACCGCGTGGTTATTGGCATCCGGGTGGAACTGGACGAGGATCTCGCCCACCAGGCCGACGCGTGGCTTGCGCGGGATCTGCTGCAGCTCCACGGCATCGAAGTCCGCGACGATGGCGCGGATGAGGGCACCGAACCCGAGACGCTTCTTTAGCGCAGGCACGAAGTGCCTACCTGTGAACCAGTCGCGGCTGATGCGGTCCCATTTCTCGTACAGTTGATCGACATTGCCGTCAATCTGGTACGGGCGGGTGCGGAGCAGCGCCTTCTCCAGGACATTGCCGACGGTGACGGCCTGGAAGGCCTTGTGCAGCATCTTCGGCGTGATGGAGAAACCGGGGTTGGATTCAATGCCCTGAGCAGACAGTGCGATGACGGGAACCTGGGGGTACCCAGCGTCGACAAGCCCCTTGCGCAGGAGCCCAGCGTAGTTGCTCGCGCGACACTGACCACCCGTTTGGGTGATCCCCACGGCGGTGCGGTCCGGGTCGGCCTGCCCGCTCAGGAACTGGCTGATGAACTGGCCGATGACGACGATGGCCGGGTAGCAGGAATCGTTGTTGACGTACTTGAGGCCCACCTCGATGCCATCGTCGGAGGCCTTCTCCAACAGCCGCACGTTGTAGCCCGCCATGCACAGCACCGGCGCGAACAGACGCATGTGGATGGGCGCGAGCTGGGGCATGAGGATCTCGTAGCCCTCGCACTGCATGTCCCCTTGGCCCAGAAGCTGGGAGACCCCGATGCCAAGCTGCGCATCCAACTCGCTGCCGGCCAGATCGTCGGACTGTGTATCCTCCGCTTCATCTACCAGTTCGAACCCCTCGCTTCGATCCCTGCCCCGCCCCTCGCCCGGCAGCTGGGACCCGTGATCGATATCCAGCTCTTCGGCCCGATCCTTCCGCGAACCACGTAGACACCTCTTTATTGCTACCGCCCGCGTGAGCTTCTTCGCCTCTCCGGCGTCTCTACCAGGGCACATCCCGGTGTGGGTGGCATGCCGTAGCGTAGGGGGCATGAGTAACCCTGTATCTTCTCACAACGCCCAGGAGCTCCTGCGCCTCATCGCGGGCCCCTCGGCTATTCTCCGTGACGACCAGTGGCGAGCCATCGATGAGCTTGTCAACCACCACAAACGCCTCCTCGTCGTGCAGCGCACCGGCTGGGGCAAATCCGCCGTCTACTTCATCGCCGCAAAGCTCCTGCGTGACCAGGGCTACGGCCCCACCCTCATCATTTCCCCACTGCTCTCGCTCATGCGGAACCAGGTACAGGCCGCCGCGAACGCGGGGATTCGCGCCGCGACCATTAACTCCTCCAACATCTCCGAGTGGGAAGAAACCGAAGCAGCCATCCGCAGTGGCCAGGTCGATGTCCTCCTCATCTCCCCCGAGCGCCTGGTAAATCCGGATTTCAGGGAGGAAATCCTGCCCTACCTCATCGTTGGCCTGGGCATGGTTGTGGTGGATGAGGCTCACTGCATCTCCGATTGGGGGCACGACTTCCGCCCGGATTACCGGCGCATCCAAGAACTTCTCAATAGCGATCTCGACCCCAACACACCCGTCTTGGCTACTACTGCTACTGCCAACGACCGCGTCGTCGCCGATGTTGTCTCCCAACTCGGCCCCGATACGGGCGTCATCCGGGGCGGACTCGACCGCACGTCTTTGCACCTCAGCGTCGTTCACCTCGATGACCCAACCGCCCGCGCCGCCTGGATCGCTGGAATACTCCCCCACCTGCAGGGTTCCGGCATCATTTACTGCCTCACCGTATCCGCCGCCGAAGATCTTGCCACTGCCCTCCGAGCAACGGGACTCGAGGTGGAGGCATACACCGGCCGCACCGATGCCGACGACCGCCTCGAACGCGAGCAACAGCTCCTCAACAACGAGGTGAAAGCCCTCGTCGCCACCAGCGCCTTAGGCATGGGCTTTGACAAGCCGGACCTCGGTTTTATCATCCATCTCGGAGCTCCCAGCTCCCCCGTCAGCTATTACCAGCAGGTGGGACGCGCAGGGCGCGGAACCGACCGCGCCGATGTCATCCTTCTGCCCGGACCCGAAGACCGCGCCATCTGGGACTACTTCGCTAGCACGGCAATGCCGTCGCGGGAGGTGGTGGAATCACTACTCAGTGCATTGAGCGACACCCCGTTATCCACGGCAAAGTTGGAAACGGCCGTCGATCTTTCCCGCTCCCGCATCGAGCAGACGCTGAAGGTCCTCGCCGTCGACGGTGCGGTGGAGCGCGTTGCCGGCGGCTGGGTTTCCACCGGTGCCGACTGGGACTACGACGACAAACGCTACGCCGGTATCGCCGCCTCCCGCGAACGGGAGCAGCAGGCGATGCTCGATTACGAGAACACCACCGCATGTCGCATGGTGTTCCTGCGCCAACAGCTCGATGATCCGACCATCGCTCCGGGTGAGCGGTGTGGACGCTGCGACAACTGTACGGGCACCCACTACCCCACCGCGGTGGGTAAAACCGACGTATCCGCAACGGTGGAAGCCTCCCTCAACGCACCCGGCGTCGATATCCAGCAGCGCAAGCGGTGGCCCACCGGTTGCGTCCGCTCCGGAAAAATCACCGGCACAGCACCCGGTAAGGCTCTCGGCAGGATGAACGACATCACGCGGGGTCCCGCTCTGCGCGCCCTCTTTGCAGACCCAACGTGGGTGCCCAACCCCACCTGGCAGCAGGATACCTGGCTGAGCAGCTTCGTGCGGGTGCTCGCCGCCTGGGATTGGCAGCAGCGCCCGCGCACCATCGTCGTGCTCGAGCCGGAGGAGCCACGCCGGCGTGAGATGCTCCTCGCCTGCGGGCGCGCCCTCGCCACCATCGGCCAGATGGATGTCGGTGGCGTTGTAACGGCCCGCACCGCCCCGGTCACCGCCATGAACTCCACCCTCCGCGTCAACGCCCTGGACGCGCATTACGATTACTCGCACGCTCAGATCCCCGACCCGAGCTCCCCTGTTCTCCTCCTGACGGATGTGGTTGATACCGGCTGGTCTGTCACTGTTGCAGGCAGCGACATCGCCGAACGCTTCGGCACAACGGTCCTCCCCCTCGCTTTCGCCACAGCGTTCTAACACGCCACCCGCATCGCGCGCAGACACGACAGCAGACACAACAAAGGCGGGGCACCGGATCTACCGTGCACCCCGCCTTGCTGCAGAAGCGTGTAATTTAGATGGGACCGTTCGGGTAACCGTAGGTCTTGTCACCAAAGGCGTACACGCGATCGCCGATGTTCAGGTTCTCGAAGAACGCCTTCGCATCACCGTAATTGAGGTGGACGCAGCCGTGCGAAAGGATGTAGGGGGAGCCTGCGTGGAACGCAATGCCGTTGTACGTGAAGTAGACGGCGTAAGGCATCGAGGCGTTACCGAATTCGCGGGACACCTCGTCCTTGATCTTGCGGTTCACCGTCATCATGCCCTGCGGGGTGTCGTGGCCATCGGCACCCGCTGATGCCGGAACCGGGCCATATGTGATGCGACCGTTCTCCTGCAACCATGCACGGTTGCCCTCGATATCGATGCAGGCCTTGGCTGCAGGCGGGCATACGCCCTCGGGAATGTTGAGGAACTCGCGCCGGGCTGCCTCGGAACGCTCAGCTTCAATGCGAGCTTGCTCCGCTGCGACGCGCTCTGCCTCTGCACGTGCAGCTGCCTCTTCGGCAGCTCGCTTCTCAGCCAGCTTCTGCTCAACGAGCCCTGGGAACAGGAGGTTCACGCCACCATCAATCAGGGTCTTGACGTTCTGGTTGTGGGGTGCAGGCAAAACAGCATTTGCCTGGTTGACCAGGTTGTTGCGTGTCTGCCAGGCGTTATTGCGGATGTCCTTGTTCAGCTGGTCGATGCCTGCGGCGATGTTGGACGATCCAAGATCCTGCGCGGATGCAGCTGCCGGTTGCGTGAGCAGCGCGCTCGCTGTCGCTGCAGCTGCAAGTGCAGCCGTGGAGCGGCGCGGTGCTGCGCTCTTCAAACGATGCTTCCCAGTCATAGGTCGCATTATAGGTTGAGATGTCACTTTCCCTAAACCAGAACCAGCAATTCTGCAGTTATCAGGCAAACCCGAGGAGCAGAACCGCTGGTCATAGCTGAAATTTTTCGTTACTGAATTTTTGATTAATTTTTCCGAGGGGTGAGGATTCGAGGGCCATCGGCCGTAGCGGCAACGGTGTGCTCCCAGTGAGCCGCCCAGGAACCGTCGATGGAAGCCACCGTCCAGTCGTCGTCAAAGACAACAGAGTCGACCGACCCCAGCGTCAGCATCGGCTCGATGGCCAGCACAGAACCCTCCTGGATGAGCGGACCACGACCTGCGCGGCCCTCATTAGCCAGGTACGGATCCTCGTGCATTTCGTGCCCGATACCGTGACCACCATAGCCGTCGACAATGCCGAAGTTGTAGCCCCACTTCTTCTCCGCCGCACGGGTTGCCATCTCAAGCGCGTGGGATACGTCGGTAAGCCGATTCCCCGGAACCATGGCCTGCATGCCCTCCATGAGCACCCACTCAGTGGCCTCGTTGAGCGCCTTCGCGTCGGCAGCGACCGTACCCACCTCGACGGTGAGAGCGGAATCACCCACCCACCCCTTGTACGTGGCACCGCAATCGATGGAGATCAGGTCGCCATCTTTCAGCACCGTCTCCTCGTCCGGAATGCCGTGAACGATGATGTCATTCACCGACGCGCAGATGGAACCGGGGAAACCGGCGTAGCCCTTGAACGTCGGTGTCGCACCAGCTGCGCGGATCGTTTTCTCCGCGATGACATCAAGCTCGAGCGTGGACACACCCGGCTTTGCAGCCTCCTGGCACGCAATCAGTGCCTCGCCGACGATCTCGCCGGCAGCCTGCATCGCATCTAACTCCTGCGGCGTCCTCGCAACGATCTTCTTGTTCCGCCTAAAACCCACAGCGTCCTCCTTCTACCTTTACTGTCCACCAATCGTACTACCCGTTAGAATCGACCCATGCTCATCGTCCTTCCGCCTAGCGAAACAAAAGAACCCGGCGGGGAAAACGACCCCATGGATGTGTCCTTTCCTGCCCTCGACCCGATCCGGGGTCGCCTCATGGATGAGTTCGCCTCCATCCCCGCAGAGGAGCAGCTGGCGTTCCTGAAAATCAGCCCCCGACTCATTGCTCAGGCGGAGGCCAACCTCACACTCCGGGAGGCGCCCACCCTCGCCTCCATCTACCGCTACACGGGCGTGCTTTTCGACGCCCTGGATGCCGGCACCCTCCTCGACCCCGCCCTCGACCGCATCCTCATCGGCTCCGCCCTCTTCGGCGTCACCCGCGCCACAGATGCGATCCCTGCCTACCGACTGTCCGGCAACACGACACTGCCTGGGAAGAAAACCGTCAGATCTTTCTGGGGCACAGCCCTTACAGAGGTCCTCAACGAGCTCCCCCATTTCATCGTCGACATGCGCTCCGGTGCGTACCGCTCGCTCGGTCCGGTGAAGGATCCGGCGGTTGGCGTATGCACCGTCCGCGTGGAAACGGAGCAACCCGATGGGACGCGGAAGGTCGTCAGCCACTTCAACAAGCACTACAAAGGCGAACTCGCCCGTTGTCTCGCCACCTCCGCCGAAGACGCACATGACATCGACGGCGTTGCCGAGATCGCAGCCTCTGCCGGTTTCCGCGTGGAGACCTCCCCCACCCAGCTGACGCTCATCACGTCCTAGCCGGTCTTGAGGGCCCGGGTGTCCCCCTCCTCTCCCACCTTGTCCCTTCCAAATGTGGCTCAGCCGACGCCGATGACCGAAAGGCGGGCGGCAGATGGGCCACGTTAGGGCGCGCTGAGGATGCGCTTGCCTGCATATGCCAACAATTGCCTGCGCACCGATACCGAATGCGGCCCAGGCTAGGCAGAAACCCGACTACCAACCCACCCGCCGGGCCACCTTAGGACTCCCCGCCCCGAATGCGGCCTGGCCGATACCAATACGCGGGAGCCAAAAGGAACACGGGCCGCCTTGCGTACTCGTTCAGAACGAATGAAAGCGCCTCCCCAGTTTCAAACCGGGGAGGCGCTTCCTGACTATGTAATTGGAAGGGCTACTTGCCCAGTGCCTTCATGGCACGCTCGTTGATCTCCTCAACGCTGCCTTCGGCATCGACGGGGAGGAGCTTGTCGCCGTAGAAGTCTGCTACGGGCTGGGTCTCCTCGTGGTAGACCTTGAGACGGTTGCGGATGGTGGCCTCGTTGTCGTCGTCACGGCCACGTGCGAGCATGCGCTCAACCACGACATCGTCGGAAACCTCGAAGCTCAAAACAGCGTCGATCTCTTCACCATTCTCAGCGAGGTGATCGCGAAGAAGCTCAGCCTGCTCAACAGTGCGGGGGAAGCCGTCCAGGAGGTAGCCGTCCTTGGCGTCCTCGTGGGAGAGACGATCCCACAGCATGCGGGCGGTCACGTCCGTGGGAACGAGGTTGCCGGCATCCATGTAGCTCTTAGCTTCCTTGCCCAACTCGGTTCCCTCACCGATGTTGGCGCGGAACAGGTCGCCGGTGGAAATATGCGGGATTCCCAGCTTGTCCTTCAGCAGGGCTGCTTGCGTGCCTTTGCCGGCACCGGGAGGTCCAAGGAGAACTATTTTCATTTGAGAATTCCTTCGTAGTTGCTTTGCAGTAGCTGGGACTCAATCTGCTTCACGGTAGTCAGAGCCACGGAAACAAGAATGAGGAGTGCGGTGCCGCCGAACGGGGTGCTGCCCGCGTTCAGGTTGCCGACACCTAGATCAAGCATAATGTTCGGCAAAATGGCGATGATACCGAGGTACAGCGAACCGACGAAGAGCAGGCGGTTCATGACGAAACCAAGGTACTCGGCAGTAGGGCGGCCGGGGCGGATACCCGGGATGAAGCCACCGTACTTCTTCATGTTCTCAGCCTGATCATACGGATCGTACTGGACCGACACGTAGAAATAGCTGAAGAAGATGATGAGGACGAAGTACAACACGATGTACTGCCAAGAGCTCGGAGCGTGCAGGTAGGCAATCACGTTGCGCATCCACCAGTTGTCCGGCGGGGTCGGCGAACCGGAGTTCACAATCTGCGTAATCAGCACGGGAACGTAGATGAGTGAGGAAGCGAAGATGACCGGGATAACGCCACCTTGGTTTACCTTCAGAGGCAGGTAGGTGGAGGTACCACCGTACTGACGACGGCCGATCATGCGCTTTGCGTACTGCACCGGGATACGACGCTGGCCTTGCTCAATGAAGACCACACCAACCACCAGGATGATCACAGCGACCATGACGGTGGAGAAAACTACCGGGCCGGAGCTCTGGAAAATGTTGGCACCATCGCGCGGGAGACGCGTTGCAATACCCGCGAAAATAAGGAGAGACATGCCGTTTCCGATGCCCTTCTCGGTGATGAGCTCACCCATCCACATAACGAGAACGGCACCAGCAGTCATACAAACAACGAGAATGATGAGGTCCCAAATGTTGTGGCCTTCGCGGAGGACGCGCACCTGGGGTCCAAGCAGCTGGCCACGCGCGGCAAGAGCCACGATGCCCGACGACTGCAGGAGAGCGAGCGCCACGGTGAGGTAGCGGGTGTACTGCGTCATCTTTGTCTGACCCGACTGCCCCTCCTTCTTCAGCTCCTCGAACTTCGGAATAACGACAGTGAGCAACTGCACGATAATCGACGCCGTAATGTACGGCATAATGCCGATAGCGAAGACCGAAAGCTTCAGCAATGCACCGCCAGAGAACAAGTTGATCATCGAGTAAACATCGGACTGTCCCTCCGTAAGCTCATTCAACTTGCCCGCAATGGACACATAATCCACGCCTGGCGACGGGATCTGAGCGCCCACGCGGTAAAGAATAATCATCACCAGCGTGAAAAGGAGCTTCTTGCGAAGATCAGGGTCCTTAAATGCCTGAAGGATGGCAGACAAACTAATTTCCTCCTACCCTCCCCGACCACCACGAAGGCGGACAAAGGGGGATGTTTATTACATAGTCGACTTTGCAACGATACCAGTTCGCAGATTTGTTGTCGATGTCGACCCCCACAAAACGTATTTCCGCGGGCACGAGCACCAATATTAGTAGCTCGAAAGCACGTTTAGATATCTAAGGTGTAAAAAAGCCCCCGCACAATGGCGGGGGCACCGCTGTATAGCACAGCGCGCGTCTGCAATGGCAGACAACGTTCCGCGTCAGGCGGAACGAGAAGGGAGGATTAGTTCTCTTCCTTCAGGCTACGGCCAGTCTTGTCGGCCTTGGCAAAGTAGACCTCGGTGACGGAGCCACCGGCAGCCTCGATCTTTTCCTTAGCGGACTTGGAGAACTTGTTAGCCGTGATGTCGAACTTGACGCTGAGGTCACCGTCGCCAAGGACCTTGACGGGACGACGCTTCTTAACGATGCGACGATCCTGCAGATCCTTGATGGTAATGGTGCCACCCTGCGGGAAGTACTTCTCCAGGTCTGCGACGTTAACTACCTCGTAGACAACCTGGTTGTACTTCTTGAAGCCCTTGAGCTTAGGCAGGCGCATGTGAATCGGCATCTGGCCACCCTCGAAGCCGGCGCGCACGTTCTTACGTGCACCCGTGCCCTTGGTACCGCGGCCAGCGGTCTTACCCTTCGAACCTTCACCGCGACCAACGCGGGTCTTAGCCTTGTTGGAGCCCGGTGCAGGGCGAAGGTCGTGGAGCTTGATTACGTCTTCGCTCATTTTTTACCTACTCCCCTGCTACTTCCTCGACCTCAACCATGTGGTCCACAACGCGGATCATACCGCGAACAGAAGCGTCATCCGGGCGGACGACGGACTGGTGGATCTTACGCAGGCCGAGAGCTTGCAGCGTATCTTTTTGCTTCTGCTTGGCGCCGACGACGCCCTTCTTCATTGTGATCTTCAGAGCCATGGGTTACTTAACCTCCTGACCAGAGCGTGCACGAAGAATGTGCGGCGGGGCAACCTCGTCGAGGGACTTGCCACGGCGTGCGGCAACTTCCTCGGGGCGAGCCAGAGACTTCAGGCCCGCAACGGTTGCGTGGACAACGTTAATGGCGTTGTCGGAACCGAGAGACTTGGAGAGGATGTCCTGAACACCAGCGCACTCCAGCACCGGACGAGCAGCGCCACCGGCGATCACACCGGTACCTTCGGAAGCCGGGCGAAGCATAACCTTGCCTGCGGCTGCGCGGCCCTCAACACGGTGAGGAATGGTGCCACCGACCAGCGGGACGCGGAAGAAGTTCTTGCGAGCCTCTTCAGCACCCTTCTGGATTGCGGCGGGGACTTCCTTAGCCTTGCCGTAGCCAACGCCAACCATGCCCTTGCCATCGCCAACCACAACGAGTGCGGTGAAGCTGAAGCGGCGGCCACCCTTGACCACCTTGGACACGCGGTTGATGGTAACTACGCGCTCGATGTACTGATTACGCTCGTCCTGAGCGTTCTTGTCCTTGCGGTTGTCGCGGCGATTACCGCGACGCTGGTTGCGGTCGTTCTTGCGGTTGTCGTCATCGCGACGTTCACGTCCCGGCATTACGCTTCCTTTCCTTCGGTCTTAGTAAACATTAGAATTCCAGACCACCTTCACGCGCGGCATCTGCCAGCGCAGCGACGCGGCCGTGGTACTTGTAGCCACCGCGGTCGAAGACGACCTTGGTGATTCCAGCCTTCTTGGCGCGCTCTGCGATGAGCTGACCAACCTTAGCAGCACGTGCCTTCTTGTCACCCTCGGTTGCGCGTACATCCGCCTCGATGGAGGATGCAGCAGCGAGCGTGTGACCGGCCAGATCGTCGATGATCTGGACGTGCACGTGGCGGGAGGAACGGTGGACGACAAGCCGCGGGACCTCGGCGGTGCCACGGAGATTCTTGCGGATGCGGAAGTGCCTCTGAGCGCGAGCCGCCCGACGACGGGTGGACACGTCCTTGCCCACAGGCAGACGCTTCTGATTGTTCTCGTTGCTCATTACTTACCCGTCTTTCCGACCTTGCGGCGAATCTGCTCACCTGCGTAGCGGATGCCCTTACCCTTGTAAGGATCGTCCTTGCGCAGACGACGAATGTTAGCCGCGATCTGGCCTACCTTCTGCTTATCGATGCCTTCGATGGAGAACTTGGTCTGGCCATCGGTTGCGAACGTGATGCCTTCCGGAGCCTCGATGAGGACGGGGTGGGAGTAGCCCAGGGAGAACTCCAGGTTGGAGCCCTTCTGCAGGACACGGTAGCCCACGCCGTAGATCTCCATGTTGATCTTGTAGCCCTCGGTCACACCAACAACCATGTTGTTGATGAGGGAGCGGGACAGACCGTGGAGAGCGCGGTTCTTGCGGTTCTCGTCGGGGCGGGTGACGACGATCTTATCGTCCTCGACCTTGGCGGAAATCGGCTCGGGGATGTTGATCTCGAGCGTGCCCTTCGGGCCCTTTACAGAGATGTGCTGACCATCAATGGTGGTCTCGACGCCCTTCGGCAGGGCGACTGGGTTCTTACCTACACGTGACATTTAAGTCTTCAGCCTCCTTCTACCAGACGTAAGCGAGGACTTCCCCGCCTACGCCCTTCTCGTGAGCCTGACGGTCGGTGAGCAGACCCTGGGACGTGGAGATGATGGCCACGCCCAGGCCGCCGAGGACCTGCGGCAGGTTATCGGACTTTGCGTAAACGCGGAGACCAGGCTTGGAGACGCGCTTAACACCTTCGATGGAACGCTGACGGTTCTGGCCGTACTTGAGATCAAGCGTCAGAGTCTTGCCAACGCGAGCATCCTCGACCTTGAAGTCAGAGATGTAGCCTTCCTGCTTCAAGATGGTCGCAATGTTCACCTTGATCTTGGAAGACGGCATAGACACGGTCTCGTGGTAAGCGTGGTTAGCGTTACGCACGCGAGACAGCATGTCAGCAATAGGATCAGTCATAGTCATGAGTGATCGACATACCTTTCTCGTTGCGGTTCCCATTACACCCGGTTTCCCAGGCTTTTCGACGATTAAACGTCACCACCCAGCGTTATCACAGCGCCTCGACGGCCACTAGCCGCTTGACTAATTCAATAACCAGAAAGCTCGCTGCCGTATAAAAAACTGTGGACGCTTCTGCACACCGGTGAAGTGCACATAGGCGGAGGGCCTACAACAAAGTTGATTCTTCGTTTTACCAAAGCTCACTCGCTCCTCTGCATGCCGTAAAAACTGCGCACAAAATCAGCGGGCGAGCCCTGGGAGCCAAGGGTACACGCAGTACTACTAAAACCCAAATCTCGTCTTCCAGGCCCGTTAGCCAGCGAAAAGCCTCTAGCGCCACAGACCGATAACGGCCCGAATTTCTCACCCCACTCATACCTTCTGCTCCCTCGGGCCACGTTCGGATCGCCCCCGCACCCAACACGGCCCAGCGCCTCACCAGCACTCGCTTCTCTCCCACTCCTCGGGCCACGTTCGGATCGCTCCCGCACCCAACACGGCCCAGCGCCTCACCAGCACTCGCTTCTCTCCCCTTCCTTGGGCTACATTCGGATCGCTCCCGCACCCAACAGGGCCCAGCGCCTCACCAGCACCCACTTCTCTCCCACTCCTCGGGCCACGTTCGGATCGCCCCCGCACCCAACACGGCCCAGCGCCTCACCAGCACTCGCTTCTCTCCCACTCCTCGGGCCACGTTCGGATCGCCCCCGCACCCAACACGGCCCAACCGCTCCCAACACTCAAGATCAGTCATCCCAACGGGCCGCACTCCGCACCGCTATCCTCCCCGGCACGCCCCAAACGCGGCCCAAGAGGTGAAAAGGCCGGATCGCCCGCTACGGTCGGGCCGCAAAGGCGTGCGTCACTACGTCGGGGAGGTGAGGGCAGGATTCGGTTTACACTGTTATCTACGCGTATACCTACTTGCACGCGTGTATCTATTTACACGTGTATACCTACTTACACGTGTAGACGGGCGAGCAGGTGCGCGTCGACAAGCAAAAAGAAAGGACGAACCATGGGTGACTTTGAACAATGGCTGCGCGACGCGGCGAAGGAACTGGACGTTGACTACGAAATCCTCCAGCCGCGCATCAACGACCTCCTGGATCTTACCAAGCACGTGGCGCACGGACCGTCACGGCCAGCGGCCCCTCTGACGGCATTCCTCGTCGGCGTATCTGCGGGGCAGGTCGGGGCGGGTGCGGACGCGAAGGTCTCCGCCGACCGCGCACTCGAATCGATCAAGGCGCTGGTCAAGATCATCGAGGAAAAGTACCCCGCAGACGAAGGCGAAGCCTAAGACCCCCAGTGGGTGACCAAAACCGCTGGTCACCCACAGATGCATATTATAAGTCCGTCTTTTTTGCCTATACCTATACAATGGTGGCATGACTAAGACCGTGGACAATAAACGCGAGCAGCCTCGCAAGCAGAATCGCTTTGATAATCCGAAGATTGAGCGCCCACACCGTCTAGCCGCAGGCATCCCGGGCGTGATGACGGCAATGAAGTTCGCCATCCCCGAGAACGCCCTCTTGCCGCTACTCACAATGAACCAGCCCGGCGGCATTGACTGCCCCGGGTGCGCGTGGCCTGAGCCTCCGATGGGCGACCGCAACATCGTCGAGTTCTATGAGAACGGTGCCAAGGCCGTCGCGGAGGAGACCACACGTCGCCGCGTCGACCCCGAGTTTTTCGAACGTTACTCCGTTACTGATCTGAGGCAGAAGACCGACTACTGGCTCGGCCGACAGGGACGTATCACCACGCCGATGATGTACGACGGCACCGATGATTACTACCACCCGGTGAGCTGGGACACGGCCTTCAACACCATCGTCGATTACCTCAAGACGCTAGACGATCCGAACAAGGCCATTTTCTACACCTCCGGACGCACGGCCAACGAGCCGGCCTACATGTTCCAGCTTTTGGCACGCCGCTTCGGCACTAATAACCTGCCGGACTGCGCCAACATGTGCCACGATTCCACGGGTAAGGCCCTCGCCCCCACGGTTGGCCTGGGTAAAGGCAGTGTGACCTACGCCGACTTCAAGGTCACCGACATGCTTATTTCCGTCGGTCAGAACCCCGGCACGAACCATCCGCGTATGCTTACCGTCCTCAAGGAGATCAAGGACAACGGTGGCAAGATCGTCACGATCAACCCACTGAACGAGACGTACACCAACAGTTTCCAGGAGCCGCAGAACCCCGAGCACGTCCTCGGTGGTCGCACCGACATTTCTGATCGCTTCCTGCAGATCAAGTCCGCAGGTGACCATGCGTTCTTCCTCGCACTGAACCGCGAGCTTATCCGCCGCGATGCGATCGACCACGAGTTCCTCGACAAGTACTGCGTGGGCGCCGACGAGGCGATCGCCAGCATCATGAGCCTCGACGACAAGGATTACCTCGAAGCCACTGGCCTGACCATGCACGACGTGCAGGAGGTCGCCGATATGGTCGAGCAGGCAAAATCCGTCATCGTCAGCTGGACGCTGGGAGTCACCCAGCACAAGAATTCCATCGAAACAATCCAGGAAATCGCCAACTTCCTGCTGCTCACCGGCAACATTGGCAAGCCCGGCGCGGGCACCGCCCCGTTGCGTGGCCACTCCAACGTGCAGGGCGATCGCACGGTGGGCATTGCCGAGGAGATGCCCGAGTCCTTCTACGCCGCGTTGGAGAAGGAGTTCGGGTTCACGTGTCCGCGTGAGCCGGGCTGGTCGACGGTGGATGCCCTCCGTGGCATGCGCGACGGTAAAGCTTCGTTCTTCTGGCAGCTCGGTGGCAACTTTGTCCGCGTCACGAGCGACACCAACGCCTCTGAGCACGCCATGGACTCCATGGACATGACAGTGTCCGTTTCCACCAAGTTGAACAACACGCACGCGCACCCGGGCAAGGTATCCATCATCCTGCCGGCAAAGGCGCGCACCGATCTTGATGAGCAGCTCTCCGGCCGCCAGGTGGTGACTGTGGAGGATTCCCAGGGTGCGGTTCACGCTTCTGGTGGCAAGTCCCGCCACAACGAGGACCTCGACCTGCGCTCCGAGGTGGAGATGATCGGCGAGATCGGCGACCGTCTCTTCCCTGAGGACAAGTACTGGCGCCCGATGATCGACGATTACTCGGTGGTGCGCAACCATATCGAGGCGACGATCCCCGGCTTTGACGATTACAACGAGCGGATCAAGCACCCCGGCGGGTTCCTTCTACCCAACGGCCCCCGTGAGCGCAAGTTCACCACGGCGGACGGCAAGGCGCACCTTACGGTGAACAAGCTGGAGGTTCTGCATGTCCCGGAGGGCTACTTCACACTCAATACGATTCGCTCCCACGACCAGTACAACTCCACCATTTACGGTCTCAACGATCGCTACCGTGGCATTAAGAACGGCCGGCGCGTCGTGTTCGTCAACCCGCAGGACTGCTACAAGCAGGGTCTCAAGGGTGGCGACCTCGTCGATATCGTTTCCGTCGCGCCCGACGGTGAGCGCCGCGCCCCGAACTTCCGCGTGGTGGAGTACGACACGGCCATGGGCTGCGTGGCAGCGTACATGCCGGAGGCGAACGTTCTGATTCCGCTGGATAGCTTTGTGGAGAAGTCGCACACGCCGATTTCCAAGTCCACCCTCGTCCGGCTTGAGCCGCTCGGCGTGTCCGCTCACGATTTTGACCAGGACGCTGATTAAGCCTTCATGGGTCGAATCACCACCGGTTTTCCTGTCACCCAGGTAGAGATCCACGACGACGGAACCTACGGCACGGATACTCGTGCCGATACCGTCATCGTGGAGGAGCCCCTGGAGATCCGTGTCAACGGGACGTCGCTGACAACGACGATGCGCACGCCCGGCCACGATATCGAGTTGGCGCACGGGTTCTTGTTCTCCGAGGGCCTCATCGCGAGCAAGGAGGAAATTTCCACAGCCCGCTATTGCGCGGGCACTACCCCCGACGGCGTGAACACGTACAACGTGCTCGACGTGGACATGCCCAACGGTCTACTAGAGGTGGCAGCAGGCACTGCAGACGACGCTGCACGGCCGATCACCCTCGGCAAGGACATCCCCACCGTCGACGCGCTAAGAAGACGCACACTGACTACCTCCGCGTGTGGCGTGTGCGGCACGGCTTCAATTGAGCAGCTGACCAAGCGGTTACCGTTTGCTTTCACGCCGCAGGCATTTAACCCAGCGGTCCTTGTAAAGCTTCCCGCCGTGGCAAGGAAGCAGCAGGTGGCGTTCCGCAAGACGGGCGGCTCGCACGCCGCGTCGCTCTTCCTGCCAAACACAAACGGTGGCTTTGACCTCCACGTCTTGCGCGAGGATGTCGGACGACACAACGCCCTGGACAAGGTGATCGGCTCCTTACTTTTGGGGGACGCACTCCCGGCTCGCGACGCGCTCATCGTCATGTCTTCGCGCGCCTCGTTTGAGCTCGTCCAAAAGGCCCTCATGGCGGGCATCCCCGGTCTCGTCGCCGTCGGTGCCCCCACCTCCCTCGCCGTCGAGCTCGCCCGTTCGGAAGGCTTCTTCCTCGCCGGCTTTGCCAAGCCCGACCGCCTCAACGTGTACTCCGGGGAGCTCGCCACGGGCGCATAAACACCCAAATACACAACCTCCCGGCCAGGCCACAAGTCTCTGACCAGCACCCCGCCCCGAAACACACCCCGTGCTCAAAGATACGGCGCGCACGGGAAAGGGGCGGGGCTATTCGTCCTCCATCTCCCCACGTTGAACCCCACAATCAAGTCACACTGTCCCACCCACAACTTCCGCGCTCTTCTCCTCTTTCTTTACACGAACTTTCAGGCGTTTGACAGGCTTCCCCCCCCCTGCTACGTTTATAACAGGTTCTACACAGCTCATTAAGAGCATCCACCTAGAAAGGGACTTTCTATGTCGACCCTGAAGAAGAGTGCCATCGCCACCATCACCGCAACAGCACTTGCCACCGGCATCTGCACACCCGCCGCCAACGCCGCCGCAGTTAAGGTCAACGGGGATACGTGCGTGCTTACTTTCACCGACTACGAACAGCAGATTCAGAATAGTAAAACGCTGAACACGACTCGCCAAGAAGCACGAGACTCGGTCACAGATATAGAGCTCACCTTGGAGACTCAGCTCAAAGACTACGATCAGGCGTACGCGCGTCACGAGATCTCGGAAGCAGAGTACAAAAAGGCGACGAAGGAGATCAAGGAAATCCACAAAGCCTACAGGACCACGCTCCCCGCTCTGCGAGCCTGCGCTGCCGGCAAGGACATGCCCGCGAGCTCTGCTGAGTTCGAGGCGTTCATGAGTGCTCCTAACGGCAAGGAGCTTTCAGACGCAGGCATCGGCATCGTTGCCGCAAGCGCCGTGGTCGTGGTGCTCGCAGGTCTGGTTGCAGCACTGCCTCAGATCAAGCCCATGCTCCCCGCCAACATCCAGGCCATGCTCCCCTAGGTAAGGCCACGCGGGTGCCTATGCTCGCACAATGTGATCTCAAACGGCGATCCCAATGCACGCAACGGGTCGCCGTTTTTGCTACCACTAGGCTCCCGCTACCGCGTCCACGTCGGCCGACGCGAACCTGATACCACCGCATTTCACCGCACAGCTTCGCGCCACCTGGCCTTCACGCCTCCACCGCCCATCCCACCACTGCCTTTTACCCCACCAAAGCCTCACGCCGCCTTGAGGGTTCGCGCCTGCCCCTTTGTCCCGTCTGTTTTTCTTCACCTGAGTTAACGGGCGCTGACGCGAGCTTTATGGTGTCCACCCTATGCGCGCCTATGCGTGCATGCCCGGTGGTGTCGTCGTCGCTTTGTCGATTACGGGCTGACGATTCTTCGCGTTTTGGCGTATGGAGAGAGTCCCCCGAGCCGGACATCACCGCGTCTTGCATGAGAGACTAACTACCCCCACGGGTGGTTTTTTTTTGATGAGCGTGACAGGGGTGGCCGGGGCAGCGTTCAGGATATGACCAGCTAAAGGTTACTTAACCAAAGTCGTTTTTGTATAGTATGCCTTAATTCTCATTCTATTCACTTGTTCAACAATTCCCCTCAAAAGTCACTGTGACTTACGATTGTGACAACACCCACAACTGAATGGTTGGTATCTCAAACCAGACAGTGAAGACAGTGTGGTCGCCCGGATAACGGGTGGCGCAACCGAGACTAGCAAGGCAAAAACATGCTGAAATACATGCTGAAGAAGGCGGCCGGTTGGTTAGCCATGATCTTCGTAGCCGTGAACATTACGTATTTCTTGGCATCAAGCTTCCTTAACCCACGCTCAAACTACGCGGGTCGCCGCCCCCCGGTGCCGGAGGAGCGCATTGACGCCATCCTTGAGCCACTCAACTTGAACGATAAGGTCCCTATCACCGAGAGGTGGTGGAATTGGCTTTCGGGGATTCTCCTCCACTGGAACTGGGGCTCAAGCCCGCTGGGAGACTCCATCAACGAGCAGATCTCCTACCGCATCTGGGTCTCCGCCCGGCTACTCCTCTTGGCCACGTTCCTTTCTGTTGTCATCGGTATCGCGCTCGGCGTCTTCACCGCCTCCCGCAAGGATAAGCTTGCAGACCGTGGTTGGATGGTCGTCTCACTCATCACCCTCAACACCCACGTGGTTGTTGCCTCGGTGCTCGTTGTCTGGATCGCCATCTCCATCAACCGCGCTGCGGGACACCCTGTGTTCTACGTCACCGGCGCTTCATCCATCGGCGTCGAAGGCTTTTTCAATCAGCTTGTCGACGGCTTCCAGCACCTCATCCTGCCCACCATCTGTCTGCTCATCATTTCCTACGCCAGTTACCACCTCATGCAACGCAACATGCTGCTGGATAACATCGACGCAGACTACGTCCGCACCGCGCGTGCCAAGGGACTCACCAAGGCACAGGCCGTGAGGCGCCACGCACTGCGCACGTCCATCATCCCCGTGGCCACCTCAGTCGCGTTTTCCATCCCCGGCATCTTCACCGGTGCCATCATGACGGAGACGATCTTCGGCTGGAACGGCATGGGCAGCTACTTCCTGGAAACCATCCAAAAAAATGACATACACGGCGCCGTCGGCGTGGCCGCGTTCGGCGCGTTCATGACAGCTATCGGCGCAGTGTTGTCCGACCTGTTCGTTGTCTTCCTTGATCCGCGAGTGAGGGTGAGCTAAATGTCTGAAAGAAAGCCCGAATACATTAAAAAGGGCCCTCAGCCCCCGCTGCCACCGGCTTCGGCGCTCAACAACCCAACCGGTGATTTCAGCCCACACTCTGACCCCACCAACCAGGCCGGCGTCACGGCCATCGTGGAAGATGAGATGGACGATATCAGGCGCGTAGAGGCCCAGCAGAACCCCAACGCACCCGTCGCGGATCATTCCGTGGCGCGCCCGATGAAAAAATCCACGCTGTACTACAGGCGTTTCATGCGCAACAAACCAGCCGTGGTCGGCCTTATTGTTCTGCTCATTCTTCTTCTATTCGCGGTATTTGGCAGGTTCCTTACCCCGTGGTCCTACGATGACCCGGACTTCATGTCGCTGGCCGTACCGCCAGGTGGTGAGCATTACTTTGGCACCACCTCCGCCGGAAACGACCTTTTTGCCATGGCCGTTCACGGTCTAGGCAGGTCAATGATCATCGCCTCGAGCGTGTCCATCGCCACCATCGTCATCGCCGCCATCGTTGGCACCACCGCAGCCCTCCTCGGCGGCACGGCGGAGAAGATCATCCTCGCACTCATTCACTTCCTCTTGGTCATCCCCTCGTTCCTCCTCATCGGCCTCATGGTGAGCGGTTCCGGCGGTGACTGGAAGATCCTCACCATCGTCCTCATCGCCTTCGGCTGGATGTTCAGTGCGCGTGTTATTTGGTCCATGTCCATCTCGGTTCGTGAGCGCGAATTCATCGCCGCCTCCCGCTACATGGGCGTGCCCACGTGGAAGATCGTGCTTAGGCACATGATCCCCAATATCGCCTCGCTCCTGGCCATCTACCTAACCCTAGGCGTTGTTTCCGCCGTCATGAGTGAGACGGGCTTGTCCTTCCTGGGACTGGGTGTGAAAATCCCCGACGTTTCCCTCGGTACGCTCTTGGCCAACGGCGCCAAGAACGTGGAGGCCTCTCCGTGGGAATTCTTCTTCCCCGCAGCCATCCTCACCATGCTCACCGTCTCGGTGGCCTTCCTCGCCGACGGCCTCCGCGACGCCCTCGATCCCAACTCTGCTGCCGGAGGTAAGGCGTAATGAACTCACCCATCTTGCAAGTCCGAGATCTGCACGTTTCCTTCCCCTCCGAAGCAGGCCAGGTGGACGCAGTCCGTGGCGTGAATTTCGATCTCTACCCCGGGCGGACCCTGGGGATTGTGGGCGAATCAGGCTCCGGCAAATCCGTCACCTCGCTGGCCGTTATGGGTCTTCTCCCCGAGTACGCGGGTGTAACGGGCTCCGTTAAGCTCGGCGGCGAAGAGCTCCTGGGCAAAACGGACAAGGAGATGAGCACGTACCGCGGCAAGGAAATCGGCATGATCTTCCAAGACCCGCTGTCGGCCCTCACTCCTGTGTTCACCGTCGGCGATCAGATTGTTGAGGCACTCCAAACCCACCAGTCCATTTCCAGGGACAAGGCGTGGGCACAGGCCGTTGAGCTTCTCGACGAAGTGGGCATCCCCAACCCCAAGGTCCGTGCAAAAAGCTTCCCGCACGAGTTCTCCGGCGGCATGCGCCAGCGCGTGGTTATCGCCATCGCGATTGCCAATAACCCACGCGTGCTCATCGCCGACGAGCCCACCACGGCACTCGACGTCACCATCCAGGCTCAGATCCTCGAGCTCATCAAGAAGGCACAACGCGAAACCAACGCCGCCACCATCATGATTACCCACGATCTCGGCGTGGTCGCCGGGACCGCAGATGATGTGCTGGTGATGTACGGTGGCCGCCCCGTAGAAAAGTCGGACGTACACACCGTATTCAAGAACCCACATATGCCCTACACCGTGGGCCTCTTGGGTGCCATTCCAAGCGTGGCAAGGCGAGAAAAGAAGGCTTTGACCACCATCGACGGTGCACCGCCTATCGTGGTCAACCTGCCCGATGAATGTACCTTTGCCCCGCGCTGCCCCATCGCCACCGAGGCGTGCCTGAAGAAGGAGCCAGATATCCAGGATATCGAGCCTGGCCACGCTGTCGCGTGTGTGCGTGCTGACGAGATTTCGAATGGCCACCTCAACGGCAAGGAAATTTTCCCGGCCAAGGATGCCCCCGTCAGCGCGTTCGCAGATATCCCCCGCGAGGAGCGCACGACCGTACTCGATGTCACCGATCTGACCAAGACCTTCCCGCTCATCAAGGGCGCGATGTTCAAGCGCAGGGTGGGCAGCGTTTACGCGGTCAGTGGCCTGACCTTCAACATCAAGCAGGGAGAATGCTTCGCCATCGTGGGCGAATCCGGCTGTGGCAAGACAACCACGCTGCTGGAGATCATGGACATGAAGCCCGAGGATCCCACCCGCATCGTCATCGGCGGTAAGGACGTGGGAGACATTCCGCGGCGCGAGCGAAGGCTCCTGCGAAAAGAAATTCAGATCGTCTTCCAAGACCCAATGGGAGCCCTCGACCCACGCCTCACGGTATCGGAAATTATCAAGGAGCCCCTCGACGCCCTCGGCTGGGAAGGCGACCACGATGCCCGTGTAGCAGAGCTCATGGATCTGGTGGGGCTGAACCCGGCCCACATCGACCGCTTCCCCGGCCACTTCTCTGGTGGCCAGCGCCAGCGCATATCGCTTGCCCGCGCGCTAGCTGCAGAACCCAAGCTCATTGTTTTGGATGAGCCGGTCTCCGCCCTCGATGTTTCCATTCAGGCAGGCATGCTGAACCTCCTCGATGAGCTCAAGGCCCGCCTCGGCGTGAGTTACCTCTTTGTGGCGCACGATCTCTCCGTGATCCGGCACATCTCTGACCGTGTTGCCGTCATGTACTTGGGACGCTTTGTGGAGCAGGGCGAGACCAACTCGCTGTTTGATAACCCCCAGCACCCCTATACTCAGGCGCTTTTATCGGCTATCCCCATCCCTGACCCGGACCTGGAGCGCCAACGCCAGAGGATTCTTCTCCCAGATACCCTGCCTTCCCCCACCGAGAAGGCAGAGGGCTGCGCGTTTAGAACCCGCTGCCCCCTGTATCGCGAGCTTTCTGAAGACCAACAGTCTCTTTGCGATGGTACGACGCCCTCCATGGAACAGGACGCAGGTAAGGATCACTTCTACGCCTGCCACTGGCACCGTGCGGAATAACACCATTTAAAAGACCCACCCAATATTTCTCACACCCAGGAGGATGAGGAAAAATATGAAATTACGGAAAACAGCGCGCGCTGTAGTGGCCATCGTCGCATCAAGCGCACTGATTCTCACCGGCTGTGCCTCACAACAGGGCTCAGAGGGCAGTGACAGTTCTGCCTCCGGGAAGACCAATTCCAAGGAACAAAACAAAGAAGAAATTCCCGCCGGCGATTTCAACGAAACCGCCTACGAGAACGTCAAGGACGGCGGGCAGATCATCACCGCCATCGACGAGATTTCCACGCAGCAAAACGTGTGGCACGCCGATGCTCCCACCTACACCAGGTACCTATGGACCTGGTACAACCCCGTTGTCTCGCTGTTCACCGCAGACGGCGAGTTCTCGCCTAACGACGATTACGTGACCGATGTCAAAGAGGAGATGGTGGACGGCAACACCGTCCTCACCTACACAATCAATGACAAGGCGCACTTCAACGATGGCACCCCGATTGATTGGACCACATTTGAAACGGTGTGGAAGATCAACAACGGCGAAAACGAGGCCTACTCCCCCTCCGCCACCGACGGCTACGAGCAGATCAAATCCGTAACCAAGGGTGAGACCGACAAGCAGGCCGTGGTCACCTTCGATGGCCCGTACCCGTGGTGGATGTCTTTGTTCAACTACTTTGCACACCCAGCTCTCAAAGATCCGGCCAACTACAACGATTACGTGAAGAAGCTTCACCCCGAGTGGGGCGCAGGCCCGTACACCGTTGCCTCGGCCGACTTCAACAAGGGCGAAGTAATTTTCGAGCGCAATCCCGAGTGGTGGGGTAACCCCGGCAAACTGGATCAGCGCATCTTCCGCCAGATGAACCCGGATGCCTCCATCAACGCGTTCAAGAACGGCGAAATTGATTACACCGGTGCCGGCGCGCGTGACCGCTTTGCATCCGTCAAGGACCAGCCGGGCACCGAGATGAAATACGGTCACCGTCCTTTCATCTCACTTCTGACCCTCAACGCCAAGTCCCCGGGCCTGGACGAGCTCCCGGTGCGCGAGGCGTTTGCCACCGCGCTTGATAGGCAAACCCTAGCCAAGATCTGGTTCCAGGGTCTGCCCTTCAGTGACAACCCCCCAGGATCACTCATGTTCATGACGTTCCAGCCGGACTACAAGGACCTCTACTCCGAGGTAGTTCAGTTTGACCCAGAGAAGTCCAAGCAACTCCTGGAAGACGCAGGCTGGAAGGAAGGCGCCGATGGTGTCCGCGAGAAGGACGGCAAAAAGCTAGATTTCCGCTACGTCCTCGTTGGCGTGGATGAGATCACCCGCAACACCGCCGCCGCCACGCAGAAGATGCTGAGCGACGTGGGTATCAAGATCGAGATTGTGGAGCTCCCCTCCAACAAGTGGTCCGAGATTTCCACCAACCGCGATTTCGATATCCTCCCCATGGGTATCACGGCTGGCGATGCCTACGCCGTTGCCTACTTCGGCCAATACTACAACTCTGATTCCGAGCTGAACCTGTCCTCCACCGGTGACAAGGAAGGCGATGCCAAGATCAAGGAGCTGCAGTCCCTGCCCACCCGTGAAGAGCAGATTGCACGCTCCAACGAGCTGGAGAAGGAATTCCTGGCCAAGTTCGGCCTCATCCCCGAATTCGGCGGTCCGGCTATCCAAGCTCAGAAGGAGGGACTTGCTAACGTCGGTGCCTACGGTTACGCCGTGGTCAAGCCTCAAAACATTGGCTGGAAGAAGTAAGTTTCGTTCAACAATTTAATAATTTGCAGCCGACGGACGAGCATCCGTCGGCTGTTTTTTTACACCCTTTGGACGTTTTTCATGGCAAACCCCTGAAATTGCCCTAGAAACTAGATAACGTAGTCACTATTAGTTATGCACAGTGAGTTGTAATACACCTGACAGACGTGCCTGCCAGATGCTGTGCGCCAGCTAATTCACCGTTATCAAAAATTAGTGGAACATTTTAAGTGGCCTGCACCCTCACTGTCAGAGTCGCTGTTCCTGAAAGGAGAGTCATACGCATGAAAGTGCGCCCCTTGCCCACAAAACTCGCGGCGATTCTGGCTGCTTCGGCCCTCGTGTTCACCGGTTGCGCGAGCAACAACTCCGGTTCCTCGGAAGCCAACAGCTCCTCCAAGGCCTCAAATAGCTCAGACAACCAGGCGATAGAAGTCAAGGCAGCAGACTACAATGAAACGCCTTACGATCAGGTGAAAGACGGCGGCGAGCTAGTCACACCGATCACCGAGATCTCCCCACAGCAAAACCGCAACCACGCGGATGCTCCTTTGTACACCCTCAACCTGTGGCGCTGGTACAACCCGCAGTTTGTACTCTTTGATGGCGAAGGTAACTACTCCATCAACGATGACTACCTCACCGACGTGAAGGAAGAAATCAAGGACGGCAATACCGTAGTCACCTTCACCATCCGCGACGAGGCCAAGTACAACGATGGCACCGACATGGACTGGAGGACCTTCCACGCAACGTGGAAGATCAACAACGGCGAGAGCGATGAGTTTAAGCCCAACGCCACCGACGGCTATGATCGCATCACCTCCGTCGAGCAGGGTGAGACCCCCAAGCAGGCAGTTATCACCTTCAGGGGTACCTACCCCTGGTGGCAGTCTCTGTTCAATGAGCCAGCCCACCCGGCACTCGAGGATCCGGCCAACTACAACGACTATGTGAACAAGGTTCACCCCGAGTGGGGCGCAGGCCCGTACACGGTTGACTACGTTGACTTTAACAAGGGCGAGGCCGTGTTCAAGCGCAACGATAACTGGTGGGGAGACAAGGGCAAGCTAGACCGTCGTATCTTCCGCCAGATGGAAGCAGATGCCTCCATCAACGCTTTCAAGAACGGCGAGGTGGATGTCACCTCAGTGAGTGCCCGCGACCGCTGGGCTGCCGTCGAGGGAATGGACGGCATTGAGAAGAAGATCGGCCACAAGCCGAAGATTTCGCTTCTCACCCTCAACGCCAAGTCCCCGCAGCTTTCTGATATCAAGGTCCGCGAGGGCATCGTCACCGGTATCGACCGCGAGACGCTCTCCAAGATCTGGTTCCAAGGTCTGCCCTACCAGGAGACCCCGCCCGGATCCTTCATCATCCACTCCTTCCAGCCCACGTACCAGGATAACTTCTCCAAGGTAGTAAGCTACGATCCGGAGAAGGCCAACAAGATTTTGGATGAAGCCGGCTGGGTCAAGGGTTCCGATGGAATCCGCGAAAAGGACGGCCAGAAACTCTCCTTGCGCTACGTCCTCACCGGCGCCGAGGAGATTACCAAGAATACCGCCTCTGCCTTCCAGAAGATGATGAAGGAGATTGGCGTGGACATCAAGATTGAGGAGCGCCCGTCCAGCGAGTTCTCCAACATCTACACCGCCCGCGATTTCGATCTCTTCCCCATGGGCTTCACATCCTCCGACCCGTTCGGCGTGGCCTTCTTTGACCAGACCTATGGCTCGGATTCTGACCTCAACGTCTCCTCCACAGGCGACGCTGCAGGCGACGCCAAGATCAAGGAGCTCCAGGATCTGCCCACCCGCGATGAGCAGACCGCACGCTCCAATGAGATCGAACCGGAGTTCTTGCAGCGCTTCGGCATTGTCCCGATGTACGCAGGACCTGACATGTTTGCGCAGAAGGAGGGGCTGGCTAACGTCGGCGCCTACGGATTCGCCATCGTCAAGCCTCAAAACATCGGCTGGAAGAAGTAACACTCCCCGTCTTTCCTCCTGGTAAGCCCGCGCAGCTTTCACTAGCCCGCGCGGGCTTTTCCGCGCTTTCTTGGAACCCTTGAATCGCGCTCGCTAGTACGACCCTTGAGAAAAGCAAAAAAGCGCCCTTTAAGGGCGCTTTTCTGGTTTGGAACTAGTCGCTCGGCTGCTGCTTAACGCCGTCCTTATCCTTGAACGGGAAGCCCAGGCGAAGCAGAAGATCGCGGCCTTCCTCGTTGTTGGTGGCGGTGGTGACAACAGTGATGTCCATACCGCGCGGGCGGTCGATCTTGTCAACGTCGATCTCGTAGAACATGGTCTGCTCGGTGAGACCGAAGGTGTAGTTGCCATGGCCGTCGAACTGCTGGTCGGAAAGACCGCGGAAGTCACGAATACGGGGAAGAGCAACCGTCAGGAGGCGGTCGAGGAATTCCCACATACGGTCGCCACGAAGCGTAACGCGGGCACCAATCGGCATGCCCTCACGGAGCTTGAAGTTAGCGATGGACTTGCGTGCGCGACGGAGCTCCGGCTTCTGGCCGGTGATGAGGGTCAGATCCTCGAGAGCACCGTTGATAGCCTTAGAGTCGCGAGCAGCCTCGCCGACACCCATGTTCACAACGATCTTGGTCAGACCAGGAACCTGCATCACGTTGTCGTAGTTGAACTTCTTGTTCATCTGCTCACGGATCTGGTCCTTGTAAACAGCCTTGAGACGGGGAGTGTAATTGTCAGTCATTCTTACAGATCCTTCCCGCTCTTCTTGGAAACACGAACCTTCTTGCCGTCTTCGTTGATGCGGTAACCAACGCGGGTCGGGTTGCCATCTGCATCAATGATCATGACGTTAGAGACGTGGATCGGAGCTTCCTGCGTAACAATTCCGCCGGACTCTGCGCCACGCTCAGGAGCGGAGTTGACCACGTGCTTCTTCACACGGTTAACACCCTCGACGAGGACCTTGCTGGTCTTCGGGAAAGCCTGAATGACCTTGCCCTTGGCACCCTTGTCCTTGCCAGCGATAACGAGAACGGTATCTCCCTTATGAATCTTCATAGGTTAGATCACCTCCGGTGCGAGAGAAACGATCTTCATGAACTTCTTCTCACGAAGCTCGCGAGCGACGGGTCCGAAGATACGGGTACCGCGGGGCTCGCCATCGTTCTTGATGAGTACGGCGGCGTTCTCGTCGAACTTGATGTAGGAGCCGTCAGGGCGACGGGTTTCCTTCTTAGCGCGGACGATAACTGCCTTGACAACCTCGCCGGCCTTTACGTTGCCGCCGGGGGTGGCATCCTTAACGGAGGCGACGATCGTGTCGCCGATGCCGGCAAAGCGCCTAGTGGAACCACCGAGGACACGGATGCAGAGAATTTCACGAGCACCCGTGTTGTCGGCGACCTTGAGGCGCGATTCCTGCTGAATCACGTTTAAGTCTCCTTGACCTGGAAAATTTCGTACGCCCGATTACCGACCGGAACGTACCTGGCCTGTTACCCACTAAGGCACGCTAGCGCGCACCTGTTCAGGCAACGCGAGACAATTTACCACGTCCCCTATCAAAAACCAAACCCCGTCCACATGGGACGGGGTCAGTCAGGAGAACGCCTTAGTTAAAGAAGGGAAGCTTCTTCAGGTTGATGTTCTTGCACAGCTTGTGAGCACCCTTTTCTACGTCCTTGCGCACACTCTGGGCCTTTTCTTCTGCTGCCTCAATGGCCTTTTCCCTCTTGGACTTTTTGTCGTCTTTACCCTTGAGAGCAAGTCCGAGGCCGATAGCCAGGAGGAAGGAGTCCTTAGCCAGCGGAAGGCCTTCCTGCGACGGACGGATGCCGTCGTCTTCCGTGTTTTCCGGGTTGCCGAAGTACATGGAAAGAAGGCCAGCGGCGAACGGCGTGAGAACCATGCCGGCGAGGCGATCCGGAACGAACGGGGCCAACAGCGTGGCGCCGATGCCAATCTCGGAGTATGCGATGAAATCACCGAACTTTTCGGTGGGGATTTCCTTCATCATTGGGATGCCGGTGGCGGCCATGTTCTGCAGGCCGGCAGAGGAGCTCTCGTCCATGCCCAGCTTCTGGATGCCGGAGTTAAGAATGAAGGCGCCGGGAATGACGCGAAAAGCTGCGGAGGTAAGTAGCGACATGTATGCCACCCTTTCTTCATAAGGTCTCGCATTAACTACATCTACCTTTGCCAGTGTACCGGTTATCACTTCAGCGTGGGTATGTTATTCAGGTCCCACCTCGTCGACGATGCGTACCTCCCCTTTGAACAGCGGGCGACGGCTTGCATCGGCCCACAATTCCTCCTCATCGAAGTCCTCCTTTGTAAACTCTGATTCCTCATCCGCCTGCAGTTCCTCGACGGCTTCCTGCGTCAGTCCCTCACGCAGTTCCTTGCTGTCGATCTCAGAGCTGCGAAGCGCCGTGGTTAGTTGCATCCAGTCGCGGTTCCTCGAGAACGAGTTTGCGGAGGATGAGGGCACGAATCTTGTCGCGTCGGCGCCCCTCCGTGTAAATATCCTGTCGCCCATTGAGCAACCAGGAGGATGAAAACCATGACGATCCCCAACCATCCCATGACGGGGAAGATCTTATTGACCAGCTCAGTGAAGGAGAAGAAGCTGAGGAGAAACGCAATCCCCCCACGAGGACGGCGTAGTACATCCGGAACCACGCGGGATTGCCTACCGTTACTCTGCGTCCCATCGAGTACATGACGGACAGGCCCGTGGAAAATATCATGAGGTACGTGGCGATCGCTGCCACCGGCCCGAGTGCAGGGTGAACCTGCTCAACAAGCAGCAGCGTGGGCAGGTCGGCGTGTGCCACGTCCTCCACACGGAACAGCAGTGCGACGGCCATCACAAGGAGAACAACAGCAAAGATCGCACCGCCGAGAAAACTACCGCAGCTGGCCTCCTTCGACCGCCAATTGTTTCCGCCGATGATAAAGGCCATGGCGATACCCGAGGGCATGGCCACGCCGATGTAGTTGAGCGCGCTCAACGACCAATTGGGCAGTGGCTGGTCGACGGTCTGCTGCGCATATTCCGACACGTGGCCGAGATCCCCGGCCCGGAGACGATAGCGGCGATGGCGGCAATGAAGATGAGAAGCAGCATGAATGGTGTGATCGCACCGAAGAGGTTAGTGATCTTCTCCACATCGAGTATGCCCGCTTCCAGGACGAGGACGGCCATAATCACCGAGCCACCCCACAGCGGAAGGTCGAACTGCTGGTGAAGGTTGCTCCCCGCGCCGGCCATCATGACGAACCCGAGACAGAACTGGGAGGCCGTCAGGGCGTAGTCCAGGAACCGCGCGGTGAGGGCGGAGGTGACGTTGTCGAATACCTTGCCGTGGCTCGTCGCCCGGAAATAACGGCCGTATTGCAGGATGACCATTGCTGTAAACGGCATGAGGAAAAGGACGATGATGTCGGCCGCGATCCCCCACGTGCCGTAGGAGACGTAGTACTGCAGCATCTCCTGCCTTGACGCGAACCCCGCCCCCACAGTGAACCCGAAGTATGCGAGTCCAATAACCAATATGTTCTTCCACATGGTGGAACACATATTTCCAAAATTACGTATATAAAAAGTCTAAAACAGGTAAGTATAGATGTCTCGCTCGATAGGCGTTCGTGGAAGAATAGGGGTGTGAACGACAACGCACTGGACACTATCGTCCGCCTCCGCGACGGATTGAAGGGCGTGGGCTTTTCCACGGACCCCGAATCCAAGCGGGAGACCGAGGCGATCATCGACCAAATTAACGATTACATCCTGCCTCGATTAAAAAACGTCGATGCGCCTCTCCTCGCCGTGATCGGAGGGTCGACGGGTAGCGGTAAGTCCACGCTCGTCAATGCTCTCGTCGGTAGGCGTGTGTCACGCTCGGGGGTGATTAGGCCGACGACGAGGCAGCCCGTCCTTGTGTCTAACCCGGCGGATGCCGAGTGGTTCGACTCGCCGCATGTCCTGCCGGGTCTCGCCCGCGAGCACGGCGATCCGGATCAGAACCCTGAGGCCACGAGCCTTCGCACGGTCGTCGCCGATTCCTTGACTCCGGGTCTTGCGCTTCTCGACGCCCCGGACTTCGATTCCATTGACGATCGCAACCGGGCTCTCGCGACCCAACTCCTCGCCGCAGCGGATTTGTGGATCTTCGTCACCACCCCGGCGCGGTATGCCGATCAGCTCGTGTGGAACTTCCTCCACGATGCTGCGGGCCGCAACCTACAGGTGATTGTTGTCCTCAACAAGGTTGAGGAAGATTCCGGTGATTCCGTACCGAACGACTTGCGACGGATGATGGACGAGGCGCAACTTCACGACGCGGAGCTCATCGTCATCCCCGATGCGGGCCACGTGGAGGAGCTCCTCCCCCACGAGTATGTATCGGAGCTGTCGGACCGATTGGCAACCCTTGCGGCGGATGCCGCAGCCCGCCGTGAGATGGCGGGGAAGACCTTGCTCGGAGCCGTCGGCAAGCTCGAGGAACGAGTGGGGGCGATAGCGCACGTCAAGCAACAACAGGAAACTTTCGCTGAGCAGCTGAACGAGGGCATCGCCGACAACTACGAGGCGGCGACGAGACAGGTCCTCAACGCGACCAGTGACGGCCAGCTGCTGCGCAAGGAGGTGCTTAACCGCTGGCAGGACTTCGTCGGCACATCCGATGTTTTCAGGACGGTCGAGCGGCTGTACGCCCAAGCTCTGGATCGGATTGGGCGCTTCTTCTCTGGCAAGCCCGAACCAGTGCGCGAGGTGGAGACCGAGATCGAGGAGGGCCTCCACGCCGTCATCGTCGATGCCGCCGAGACCGGGGCCACACGCTCATGGGGTTATATCGGTTCCAACGCACCGATTCTGCGCGAAGGCACCGATCCGTCACTCGCCCACGCCAGCCGCGATATCGGCGACCGTGCATCCTCCCTCGTCCGCGAATGGCAGGGCGAGCTGATGCGCAATATTGAGGACAGTGCCGGCGACAAGCGGATGAAAGCGCGCATCATGAGCTTCGGTATCAACGCCGCCACCGTCGCTCTCATGCTCGTCGTCTTTGCTGGTACGGCGGGGCTCACCGGCGGCGAGGTCGCCATTGCGGGTGGTTCGGCTGTAGTCGGGCAGAAACTTCTGGAGACCATCTTCGGCGAGGACGCGGTCCGCAGGATGGCGAACAACGCCCGCCAATCACTGAACGAGCGGGTGAACAAGCTGTTTGCTGACGAAGCTGAGCGCTACTACCAGCTCACCGACCACCTCGGTGACGGCACTCCGGCAGCTACACTGACGGAACTTGCCTCCGATGCTGTCTCTCACGTGCACAACCAGGCGAAGGGTAACAAGTAGATGTTTGGAAAGAAGACCACCCTCACCGAGCGTCTCGACGCGCTAAATACCGCCGCTGATCTCGGGCGGGGCTACCTCTCACCACGCGAGCAGGAGGCCATTGCCGGTGTAACCGAGCAGGCCGCACAGCGCCGCGAGCTCTCCGGTTCGCACACCGTCGTCGGTTTCTTTGGTGCTACCGGCTCCGGCAAGACGAGCCTGTTCAACGCCGTGGTTGGCGAGGATCTGGGCAAAGCTGCGGCCCGCCGCCCCACCACCTCTTCGCCACTGGCCGCCGTGTGGGAGCCGGAGGGATCTGAGGAACTGCTGGACTGGCTGCAGATAGAGGATCGGAGGATGCGCACCGGAACCTTCCACGGAAGTCCCCTCATCCTTCTCGACCTACCGGATTTCGACTCCGTCGAGCCAAAGCACCGTGCGGTTGCCGAGCGCCTGGCAGGCCAGGTGGATGTGCTCGTCTGGGTTACCGACCCCGAGAAGTACGCCGACGGCATCATCCACGATCGGTTCATCCGTCCGCACGCCTCCCACAGCTCCGTCACCCTCGCTGTCCTCAACAAGGCGGACAAGCTGAGCAAGGACGATGCGCGCAATGTCGCCCGCTCCTTCCACCAGCTGCTTATCGACGATGGGTTGTCCCGCGTGCGCGTCATCCCCACCAGTGCCAAGACCGGTGCAGGCGTGGAGGAGCTGCGCAAGGAAATCGCTCGCGTCGCGCAAACACATGCGGCGCAGGAACAGCGCATCGCCGCCGACATCGACACGATCACCGCACCCTGGGCGGAAAACAAGGTTCCCGGTGACGTTCCTCGCGGCGCTAAGAAGGAACTGGATACGTACCTCGCCAAGGCAGCCGGGGCCGATTCCATCGCCGATGTCACCGCCGCCGCCTACCGCAAACGCCTGGGGCAGAAGACCGGTTGGCTCCTCACCAGCTGGATTCCTCGCTTCCGCGCCGACCCGCTCAAGCGCCTTGGCCTGCGCGAGGAAGCCGATGAGCTCGGTGTCCACCGCTCCTCCATGCCCGCGCTCGACGCGTCCTCACGCGCCGTCGCCAACAAGGGTGTGCGTAATTTCGCAGAGACCGCCGCCCAGGGCTTGCCGACGAGCTGGTCCTCGGCACTGTTCGACCACACCGAGGAGATCGTGGACAACCTGCCCGACCAACTCGACCGCGCCGTCGCTCGCACTGAACTACCCGCACAACCGGGCAAGGGGTGGGGAATCTTCACCTTCCTACAGTGGATCGGGTTGCTCGCCGCGTTGGTGGGCGTGCTGTGGTACCTCGTCATCGCCTTCCTACCCGGTGTCATCGCACCGATTATGGAACCGCGGATCCCCGAAGTGGAGGGGTGGCCCGTGCCAACTCTCCTCATCCTCGCCGGGCTTCTCGTGGGGCTCGTCCTCGGCCTGTTCACCGGTGCCTTCGGGTGGGCTATCGGCGCGGGAATCAAGAACCGCACCAAACGAGCCATTCGCAACGAGGTCGCCGAAATCTCCGACGATGCCGTTGTCGCTCCGCTGCTGGAGATCCGCAACCGCTACATCTCTTTCCTCGAGGCGATGAAGAAGGCCGCCGCCTAACAGTATCCGCACACAAAAGAGGAGGGGTACCGGTTTCGGTACCCCTCTTTTTAGCTGGCAGTCGTTGGATCCTGCTTATTAAGCCAGTCCATGTACCGGTCGTTTTCTAAAATTCCCAGATACACAACGATGACCATGAAAAAGGGAGCCAGCACCTGCCAGGCAGCATCGACGCTGAGGGCTAACACCACGTAGGCGATGGAAAAGCCCGTGTAGCTCCCCTTCCACAACGCCACGAGCGGCAGTCTGCGCGGAAGCCATCGCACCATGGTCACAGCCCAGATGACAAGCCCCGCAGCGAGGGTGAGGTAACGGATGCCGTGCACCGAGCCGTCGACAAGCAATTCGATAGCACCATCGACGGTGAGGAACGTCCAACACCCGAACCAAATCCATGCCCATTTCATAGGGGTAGCCTACTCCCTATTAATCACTGGGGGTACATACTCCCAATGCAGGATCTTGGGCAGGAATCCCACGACAATGCCGATGAGCACCGATGCCCAGCCGAGACCCGCCATCCACCCGAAGGCGAAGGACATCGGGGCCAGAAGAGTCATACCGATCTCGAACGGTGCGAAACCGACGTAGGCCACGCCGTACTCATTCAGCGTGCCGGACTTCAGCTTCGGATCGACGATCTTTAGCAGCGCGATGCCCGTGGCCACCGCAGCCGTCGCCCAACCCCACGTGAACAGGCCACGCTCCAGCCAGCGATCACCGAAGTACTGCGGCGCCTGGAAGCGGAAGACCAGGAAACAGTAAATAACACCGAGGACGAACATGATGAGCAGTGGCTGCCAGTACGCGGCCACAACCGACGGTGCGATCGACGCCACACCAAAAGCGATGAGATAATCCGTCGCCGCACCCGAGTTCGCCGCAATGAGATCCTTATCCAGGAAGTACGGGTGACGCACCGCCTTGAGGAAGAGCCTGCCCGCAAGACCCATGACAAACGACATGGCGAACAGCGGAATGCTGACCGTGGGGAAAATATCCTTCAAGAAATTGACAACCACATCCGCGGCGAGCACTGTCAGCGTCACTACCGAAATGTGCAGCGTGATCGGCTCGATTGCCGAAGGGTTCGTCGTCGCGTGACCAACCGCCGGGCGATCTTCCAAGTTCTCGATGTAGCCGGAGCGCAAATCCCACGGCAGACGCTGCGGAATCGCACTCGTCCGCCCCGTGCGAATACCCCACGCCGAGAAAATCATGCCACCGACGATCGCCGCAATGGTACCCACCGTTGCCGCAGTAAAGCCCAATGACGCCGCATCCGGCGCGCCCGCGTCCTGCAGCGCGGAACCCACCGCCGCCGCAGTGCCGAAACCGCCGACGAAACCGACCGGCAGCATCATGCCGAACCACTCGCCCGTGTGGAAGATCGGATCCAAGACATACCTGCCGAGGATGATGAACAAGCCCCACTGACCCAGGAACATCGATGTCGAATACGCCCACATGTTGCGCGCATTCTTCGCCACTCCCCCGCCGAGCTCCATCGAATAGGCCATCGACGCGAAGACGAAGGCAATGAGCAGCGTCGTGTACGTCCCCATCGAGTTAGAAAATGGGATCCACCCCAACACCTCGGGGCCGAGGATGAGAGCCAGGATGCCGCCCGTGATGGAGGCAGGCATGAGCAGCCGTTGAAAGATGCCGACCCGCCTGCGCAGCGTGTTCCCGATGACCATCAAAAGCGAAATCCATCCCACATCCCACAACAATGTAAATGGAGTGAATTCTTCTGCAGACATACCAGCCTCCTTTTTAACTTATGCCACCCAGACTCTCACAGAACTACGTGTACACATTCTCCTTGTCCCACAGTCCTAGCCGCGGAAACTTTTGTTTTTCGTTGAACACCTTGAGTTTACTCACCCTTTTTGGGCTCACCAAGAATAGGGCAATAGTCACCTACCCCGCTCCTTCATCCCACAGCCCATGTCTGACCTCTTTCGTAGGTACCCCCGGAATGAGTGAGAAAGCTGCTTTATTAGAGAAAGTTTCTGTATTTCAGCCCGGCGATGCCGTTTTCGTCGTGTCTGTCATGTAGATTTCACCCCGACCGCCCGCGCCGCACCACTCCGCACCTCGCCCGCTGCTGAGAAACAAAACGTACCTATGAGCGCATTGACAGGTGTTTCCACGCCAAACGGTGATGCTCGGTCTTTCCTTCCCTGTGAGAATTTCCATTCTCTGCTTCCCCACGCACGTGTATGCATCTGCCAAACACGGCCCAGCACCAGGCAAACGTCGAAAAGCAAGGAGCAGACGGGCCGCATTCGAGACCGCGCACTACGCAACACGGCCCGACCCAGGGCGAAGCACACAAAGCACGGGGAGAGACGGGCCGCATTCGGGACGGCACGCTACGCAACACGGCCCGACCCAGGGCGAAGCACACAAAGCACGGGGAGAGATGGGCCGCATTCGGGACGGATGGGAAGGCAGGCATGAAAAAACCCGGCCCCACGAGGGGGCCGGGCGGGAGTCGTCGAAAAGCTAGGGGTTACTTAGCCTTCTCGATGATCTCAACAAGACGGAAGTGCTTGTCCTTGGAAAGCGGACGAGTCTCCTCGATGCGGACGCGGTCGCCGATACCGGCGATCTCGTCCTCGTCGTGTGCCTTAACCTTGCTGTTAAAGCGCATCGTCTTGCCGTAGAGGGCGTGCTGCTTGCGGTCCTCGAGCTCGACAACGATGGTCTTCTGCATCTTGTCAGAGACAACGTAGCCTTCGCGGACGCGGCGAGCACCCTTCTTCTTCTCAGAATTTTCAGTCATGATTATGCCTCAGCTTCCGGAACGTTGGACAGGCCCAGCTCGCGCTCACGAATGACCGTGTAGATGCGGGCAATGTCCTTCTTCACAACACCCAGGCGGCGGTTGTTGGTCAGCTGACCGGTGGCGTGCTGGAAACGAAGGTTGAAGAGCTCTTCCTTCGACTCCTTGAGACGCTCAACCAGCTGGGAGTTGTCTAGTGTACGAAGCTCGGAGGCGGGGATACCAGCTGCCATTAGAACTGATCCTCCTTGCTGATGATACGGAACTTACACGGAAGCTTCTGGCCGGCGCGGCGCAGAGCCTCAATTGCAACGGCATCGTCCGGGTAGCTCATCTCGAAGAGAATGCGGCCGGGCTTGACGTTAGCAATCCACTTCTCCACGGGGCCTTTACCGGAACCCATACGAACGCCGAGCGGCTTCTGGGTCAGGGGGCGATCCGGGAAGATGTTGATCCATACCTTGCCGCCACGCTTGACGTGGCGGTTGATGGCAATACGTGCAGCTTCGATCTGACGGTTGGTGATGTAAGCCGGCTCCAGAGCCTGGATGGCGTAATCACCAAAGGTAATGCGAGTGCCACCCTTGGCAACGCCACGGCGACCGGGGCGGTGCTGACGGCGGTACTTAACGCGCTTTGGAATAAGCATTGGTGTTTAAGCCTCCTGCTTCTTCTGCTCTGCACGCTGGCGACGCTGGCCACCGCGACGCGGACGGCCACCGCGGTTACCGCGGCCGCGACGATTCTCAGGTGCATTCAATTCGCTCTCGCGACGGCCACCGACGACATCGCCCTTGTAGATCCACACCTTGACGCCAATACGGCCGAACGTGGTGTGAGCCTCAAAGGTTCCGTAGTCGATCTCGGCACGCAGGGTGTGCAGCGGAACGCGACCCTCGTGGTAGCGCTCGACGCGGGACATCTCGGCACCACCGAGACGACCAGCACACACAACCTTGATGCCCTTGACCTGCGGCTGACGCATAGCAGACTGGATAGCCTTGCGCATAGCACGACGGAAAGCGACACGGTTGGAAAGCTGCTCGGCGATGGACTGAGCCACCAGCTGAGCGTTGGCATCGATGTTCTTGACCTCGATGATGTTCAGGGCGACCTGCTTGCCGGTGAGCTTCTCGAGCTCGCCGCGGATGCGGTCAGCCTCAGAACCGCGACGTCCAATCACAATGCCCGGGCGGGCGGTGTGGATGTCGACGCGAACACGGTCGCGGGTGCGCTCGATGACGACGTCGGCGATGCCGGCGCGATCAAGGCCCTTGTCCAGGAATTCGCGAATCTTGATGTCCTCAGCAACGTACTCCGAGTACGTCTTCTTATCTGCGTACCAGTGGGTCTTCCAATCTGAGGTGATGCCCAGACGGAGGCCATGAGGATGGATTTTCTGGCCCATTACTTGGCCCCTTCCTTCTTCTCCTCGACAACCACGGTGATGTGGCTCGTGCGCTTGCGGATGTGGAATGCACGACCCTGTGCGCGCGGACGGAACCGGCGCATGGTCGGACCCTCGTTGGCGTATGCCTCGGAGATGACCAGCGAGCTACGATCCAGGCCGAAGTTGTTCTCGGCGTTAGCTGCTGCAGAGGCAACAACCTTGGCGAGTGGCTCAGCAGCACCCTGCGGAGCGTACTTCAGAATGGACAGCGCCTCGGAGACGGACTTGCCGCGAACCAGGTTGATAACGCGGCGAGCCTTCATCGGGGAGACGCGGACGAAGCGCGCGGTAGCACGAGCGGACGTAATCTGATCAGTCATTTACTTACCGCCCTTTCTTATCGTCTTTAACGTGACCCTTGAATGTCTTGGTCGGTGCGAATTCGCCGAGCTTGTGTCCAACCATGGACTCGTCGACGAACACCGGCACGTGCTTGCGACCGTCGTGGACGGCGAAAGTGTGACCAATGAAATCCGGAAGGATCGTGGAGCGACGGGACCAGGTCTTGATGACCTGCTTGGTCCCCTTCTCATTTTGAGCATCTACCTTGTTGAGGAGGTGCTCGTCTACAAACGGGCCTTTCTTTAGGCTGCGTGGCATTCTAAGTTACCTCCTCTTAGCGCTTCTTGCTCTTGTTGCTGCGGCGACGACGCATAATCATGCGATCGCTCGGGCGGTTCGGCTTGCGGGTACGAACTTCCTTCTGGCCCCATGGGGACACAGGGTGGCGACCACCGGAAGTCTTACCTTCACCACCACCGTGCGGGTGGTCAACCGGGTTCATCACAACACCACGGACAGTCGGGCGAACGCCCTTCCAGCGCATACGGCCGGCCTTGCCCCAGCGGATGTTGATCTGGTCCGCATTGCCAACCTCGCCAACGGTGGCGCGGCAGCGGATGTCTACGCGACGGATTTCGGAAGACGGCATACGCAGAATGGCGTACTTGCCTTCCTTACCGAGCAGCTGAATGGAGGTACCAGCAGAGCGGGCCATCTTGGCACCGCCACCGGGCTTGAGCTCCACGCAGTGGATCGTCGTACCAGCGGGGATGTTACGAAGCGGAAGGTTGTTACCCACCTTGATGTCAGCAGTTGCGCCGGACTCAACGATGGTGCCCTGCTTCAGGCCACGCGGTGCGATGATGTAGCGCTTCTCGCCGTCGACGTAGTGCAGCAGCGCAATGTTAGCGGTGCGGTTCGGGTCGTACTCAATGTGAGCGACCTTTGCCGGCACGCCGTCCTTGTCGTTGCGGCGGAAGTCGATGACGCGGTAGCGCCTCTTGTGTCCGCCACCCTTGTGGCGGGTGGTGATGTGGCCGTGAGAGTTACGGCCGCCCTTCTTGGGCAGGGGACGCAGCAGAGACTTCTCTGGAGTCGAGCGAGTGATCTCCTCGAACTCAGACACAGAAGACTGGCGGCGGCCCGGGGTTGTCGGCTTATATTTACGAATAGCCATAGTTAATACGTCCTTATCTTTTCCGGTCTAAACCGCAGGGGCCTAGACGGAACCGCCGAAGATGTCGATGGAATCGCCCTCGCGGAGGGTGACAATGGCGCGCTTGGTAGCCTTCCGACGCCCGAAACCGCCGGTGCGAGTGCGCTTGCGCTTGCCCTCACGGTTCTGGGTGTTAACGGAGGTAACCTTCACGTCAAAGATCTCCTCGATGGCGTGCCGGATTTGCGGCTTGGTGGAGTCCTTAGCCACGAAGAAGGTGTACTGACCCTGCTCCGTGAGACCGTAGGACTTCTCGGAAACCACAGGCGCGATGATGATGTCGCGGGGATCTGCAATGGTAGCCATTTACTTCTCCTCTTCCTTGGTCGTGGCAGCCTTCTTCACCAGGGAGCTCTTGGACTTAAGTTCGATGAACTTGTGCAGAGACTCGACGGAGAAGATCACGTCGTCAGCCTTGAGGACATCGAACGTGGTGATCTGCTCGGGGCCGCAGAAGCGAACGCCGGGGAGGTTGCGGACGGACAGACGGGAGGTCTGATCCTCGCGACCAACGACGACGAGCACGTTCTTGCGGTCGGTGATGGACTCCAGGAAGGTACGTGCAGCCTTGGTGGACGGCTTCTGACCGGCAACGACCTCGGTGATCGCGTGGATGCGACCGGTACGTGCGCGGTTAGAAAGTGCACCGAGGAGGGCAGCAGCCTTCATCTTCTTAGGAGTGCGCTGCGAGTAGTCGCGCGGCTTCGGGCCGTGCGCGATACCGCCGCCGGTGAAGTGAGGAGCGCGGATCGAGCCCTGGCGAGCGCGACCGGTTCCCTTCTGACGGAACGGCTTCTTGCCGCCGCCGGAAACTTCACCACGAGTCTTTGTGGAGTGGGTACCCTGACGTGCGCCAGCAAGCTGTGCGTTCACAACCTGGTGGAGCAGCGCAACAGACACCGTGCGGTCAAACAGCTCGGCGGGAAGCTCGACGGTTCCGTCGGTCTTACCGTCTGCGGTATGGACATCGAGTACTAGGTTGCTCATGTTTATGCACCGCCCTTCACTGCGGTCTTGACAGTGACGAGGCCACCACGGTTACCCGGGATTGCACCCTTGATCAGGATGAGGTTGGCCTCGGCGTCGATCCTCTGAACCTTCAGGTTCTGAGTGGTGACGCGATCTTGACCCATGCGACCAGCCATGCGGGTGCCCTTGAATACGCGACCGGGGGTTGCGCAAGCACCGATACCGCCGACGCGGCGGTGAGCAGCCTGGTTACCGTGGGCAGCACCCTGGCCTGCAAAGCCGTGGCGCTTCATTGCGCCGGCGTAACCCTTGCCCTTGGTCGTGCCGGTGACGTCGACGAGGTTAACGCCCTCGAAGATGTCGACGGTGACGTCCTGGCCGAGTTCGTAACCGGACACATCGTCCATACGAATCTCTGCCACGTGGCGACGCGGGGTAGCGCCAGCTTTCTTTGCGTGACCCACCTGCGGCTTCTTAGCCTTGCGGGGGTCGATTTCGCCATATGCGATTTGGATAGCGTTGTAGCCATCGGTTTCAACGGTGCGAATCTGGGTGACCACGCACGGCCCAGCCTCGACGACGGTGACCGGAACAACCCGGTTGTCCTCGTCAAAGACCTGGGTCATGCCGAGCTTGGTGCCCAGAATGCCCTTGATCTCTTTTTCACTCATTGTTCATTCTCCGTAAGGAATTACTCGCTCGCAGTTACTGAATGTTGACATCGACGCTGGCCGGAAGATCGATGCGCATAAGCGCGTCAACGGTCTTCGGGGTCGGGTCGAGGATCTCGATCATGCGCTTGTGCGTGCGCATTTCGAAGTGCTCGCGCGAGTCCTTGTACTTGTGGGGAGAACGAATAACACAGTAGACGTTCTTTTCTGTGGGCAACGGCACGGGGCCAACGATACGGGCACCGGTACGGGTGACCGTCTCCACGATCTTCTTCGCTGACGCGTCGATCGCTTCGTGGTCGTAGGCCTTGAGCCTAATGCGGATCTTTTGTCCCGCCACGCTTATCCTCTTCCTCGCTCGTCCCACATCAGTATTACCTGGTTGGTGGGAGCTGATGGTTGGTTTCTCTATAACGTTGTCCAGTCCGTGGTACTCACGCCGGTTGCAACAGAGGATAGACATGCGGTGGCGACTCTTCACATAGGAAGGCGCCTCTATAATCGCCTACGAACCACTGTTGAATTGCACGTGAGCCAGTTTCTGGCTTCCAGACCTTGCCGGAAAATCACTGTTCCCAATGTCCGCGCCCGAAGGCGCTCAATTGGCAACCTGGACATTAAAACATATGCCCTTAAAAATTGCAAACCTTTCTTTTTTTGCTTGCCGACGCTCCCCTGGTTTCGGCTCCCCTCTCCCCTCACCCGCCCACCATCCTCCACGGCAGGAAAAATATCGTTACCCACTTGTTACACATTTTTCATTAAGATTGAATGTTGTTGCTGATTTATTCACAGACCAGCAGCTACCGTAACCAAACCAACTTGAATCGATGCAAGGAGAATACTTCCATGGCACAGAACAACACCTCGAAGGCTGTTTCCCAGGACAACAAGAGCACGGACGCAACCAAGCCCGTCACTCAGAACGCCGATTTCGAGGCAGAGAACGCCAAGGCAACCTCCCACGGCTACACCGCCATTGAGGATTCCGTTATTTCTAAGATCGCCGGCATGGCAGCCCGCGAAGTCTCCGGCGTGTACGCACTCGGTGGCCAGGCAGCCCGCATGGTTGGCGCACTGCGCGACACCGTTGGTGCTTCCACCAACGTCCAGCAGGGTGTCTCCGTCAACACCGACGAGAACACCGCCGACGTTGAGGTCGCCATCGTCGCCGAGTACGGCGTTGCAATCCACGAGCTGGCTGAGGCCATCCGCCAGAACATCATCAACGCTGTTGAGCGCATGACCGGCCTGACTGTCAACTCCGTCAACGTCACCGTCCACGACGTCCACCTCGAGCTCGAGGAGGATGAGCCGGAAGAGACCACCGCCATCGAGGGCCACAAGAGCTACCGCTAAGGAGCACGACACGTGACCCAGTCTGTTCCGCTAGACGTCGCCGAAGCCATCGTGTCGGAGGTTACCTCTATACACGGTGTTGGCGACATGCACAGTGGGCAGTTCGGCGAAGTTGCGTTGCTCTACCCCGGCACGCGTGTGCAGGGACTCCGCGTAAATGATTCTCGCCTCGAGGTGCACCTCGTGTGCGACTACGCCGCTGGCGAGGATCTTCACCGAGTAGCAGAGAAGGTTCGCAGTGTCGCATCCCGGCACGTTGATCTCCCCGTAGACGTAATCTTTGGCGACGCCCAGTAATTCCAACTTTGTGAAGAATGATGCATTTATGATTAACAAAACATTCATTGGACTCCTCGTCGGCTTACTGCTCGCCATCGCTGCCACCACCGGCGGGATCGGAGGATTCTTCCTCGCCGCAGTTTTCGCCATTATTGGTGGCCTCGTCGGAGCCCAACTTGACGGTAATTTCGATATCCGGACCTTTGTGGATTCACTCGGCAACCGTGGCAGGGGGTAACCTGTGACAACCCCCGAGAAAACCGCTTCACAAGCGTCGACAAGCCTCCCAGAGGTAGCGGACGTAACGGCGGGCTTCGAGGACAAGCGCGGGTTCAACCACTTTACTGAGCGCGCGCTGTCCACCATCGTCCAGCAGGCGATTCTCTCCGTGCCGGGCGTTGTCCAGCGCTCCTCCGGCCTGGAGAAGATCACCGGGCGCTCCTACCCACGGTTCAACATCGATGCAGACGACACCAACGGTAGCGTCTCCATCGACTCCACTATCGCTGTGACCTGGCCTTCGCCCGTCACGGCCGTGGCGGAAACCGTGCGCGACACGGTACGCACCTGGATCAGTCGATTCACGGGCATTGAAAACGTGTCCGTGAACGTAGCTGTCGGGCCCGTCGTGAACGTGCCGACGCGCGTCTCGATGAACCACCTCCTCGACTTTGGCCTGGAGCCAGCGACGATTCCCGTTCGCTACACGGAGACCATCCCCGTCTCCCCCACGGTCAAGCCACAACAGGAGCTGCGCCCCATCGACCGAGGCACCATTCCTGAGCTGCGCCCCATAGACCGCGGACGGCAGCCGGAGCTGCGCGCCATCGACGCGGGCACGATCCCCGAGGCCTGGTCCCCGGAGACTCCCGAACCGCGCTTCGTCCGTCCGACATCTCTACCGAACGCCAAACCGGTCATGTCGGTGCACACGCCGCAGCCGGTCACACCCGCATCCCCGCGTGTTACCCGCAACGCGAGCGTCATCTCCCCGAAGACGCCCCGCCCTGTGCAGGCAATTTCGCCCCGGGTGAAGGAATCCCGGCCGCTCATCCACCCATCCACGGTGGAAACACACGTCCGCAGCGTCGCCGCGCTACCGCCCATCCAGCCCGTGCCCGTGCGCACGCCGGCTCCGATCCGCGTCGTTTCCCCCCGGATTGTCTCCCGTGGGATTCCGGCGCACCGCCCGGCAGCACGACAGCATGAGCTAAAGCCCATTTCCATTAACAAGAATCGCGTAAAGGAGGTGCTACGAAATGAACGAGGTCGACACAATTTCCACTAGCTCCTACCTCGGATCCGAACCAGTTCGCGACCCGGGTGCCAAGTGGGTATCCGTCATCCTCGGTATCCTCCTTGTAGCGTTTGCCATCATCATCGGCCGTGAGTTCTGGGTTCTCTACGGAGACACCACCGCCACCAGTTGGCTGGAACCGGTCTACTCGTGGATCGGCACCCTGACCTACCAATCCTGGATGTTCCCCGTGGGCATCCTGCTGTGCGTCATTGCCCTCGTGCTTCTCTGCGTCACCTTCTGGCCACGCAAGAGCACCCACCGACAGATCGAATCCGCCACCTCCCTGTGGATGCGCCCCATCGACATCGCCCGCCTGTGCACCGCTCAGGCGGAGAAGGTTCCCGGCGTTCTCCACGCACATTCGACGGTGACCCCCAAACACATCACGGTCAGTGTCAATGGCGACACGACCACCGCAGAAGACCTCACCCGCCGCGTGACGGAGCACCTCACTCCGCACCTCGCGCACGTCGCAGGCGCACCCACGCTCACGGTGCATGTCAAGGAACCGGAAGGAGTAACTGAGCAATGAACAAAGCCCTAGCGGCATTCAACCGCATCGTCTCCTTCCTCGGCTTCCTTCTTTTTGCCTTGGTTGGCGCCCTGCTCATCGCCCTGCACTTCAATAACCCGTACGCCCAGTACGCCACCGAATTTGCAGACCAAGACGCATGGCGCACGCTATCCGACGCCCCCGCCTACCCGTGGATCCTCGGTCTCATCGGCATCGTTGCCCTCATCCTCGGCCTCTGGCTGATCCTGAGCAACTTCACCCGCAAGACCATCAACCGCGTCCCCTCCTCCGCGTCTAACCAGGATGGCAACATCAGCCTCGCCCTCGGGCGCATCGCTGATGCTATCGCCGAGACGTTTGAGGACATTCCCTTCGTGGAAAACGCCGGTGCCTCAGTGAAGGAATTCCGCGACCGCCCGGTCATGGACTTCACCATCACTGCCGACCCGCGTGTGAACTCGGTTCAGATCCGCGACCGTATTGAGCAGGCTAACCTCGACCTCCGCGAAGCGATTCGCGACGTCGATGTCGACTCCCGCTTCCGCCTCCACATGGAGCCTGTGCAGCGCAAGGCCGACTAGCCTCCCTCACGGCAAAGAGCGCAGCCACTTCGGTTGCGCTCTTTTTGTGTGTTCGATGGCCAGTCTGGATGGTGTTGCGGGATTGGTGGCATTCCGAACCTTGCTGGCCCCAACGCGGCCCGAACGGAACCAGCTACTCGGCCGTCCGCGTTACCCGGGCTGCACTCGGTACCTTGGGGTCCCAACGCGGCCCGGCAGGTGGATTGCTCTCGGCAGCAACGCGGGGCTGGGCCGCATTCCGAACCTTGCTGGCCCCAACGCGGCCCAAACGGAACCAGCTACTAAGCCGTCCGCGCTACCCGGGCCACACTCGGTACCTTGGATTCCCAACGCGGCCCGGCAGGTGGACTGCTCTCGGCAGCAACGCGGGACTGGGCCACATTCCGAACCTTGCTGGCCCCAACGCGGCCCAAACGGAACCAGCTACTAAGCCATCCGCGCTACCCGGGCCACACTCGGTACCTTGGATTCCCAACGCGGCCCGGCAGGTGGACTGCTCTCGGCAGCAACGCGGGGCTGGGCCGCATTCCGAACCTTGCTGGCCCCAACGCGGCCCAAACGGAACCAGCTACTAAGCCATCCGCGCCACCCGGGCCACATTCGGTACACGTGGCAACAGAACACGGCCCGACAGGATTCGGCCACGCGCCAAAGGAAGCGCTCGGGCCACCTTTCGTGCTTAGCGGGTTAGAGAAGGATGTCGATGAGTCCCCAGAGTGCAAGGACGTAGGCTGCCACGGTAATGGGAACCTCCATCATGCCAACCTTCTTTGCGGTGAAGGCCACACCGCGATCCTGCAGCATGGGGACGCGAACGGCTCGGTACAGTGCTGCAGCCATGACCAGGGGGCACAGAATGACATAGATCTTGGGGCACATAATCGCTGCGGCGATGGCTGCAACAAGGCACAGGACGTGGTACGAAACCGAGGCAAGGCGGAACTTTCGATCGCCGCGTTTGCGGATGACGGACTTGACGTACATCGTCGTCGAGAAGTGATAGAGGCCGATGAAGATGGTGACGGCGAAAATGGGGCCGGTGGGGCGGGTGACCAGGTGCAAAACCGCAGGGATGATGAAGGCGGAGGCGAAGGTCGTCGAAAAGCCAGAGAGAAGTGAGCGGGGCCGTCCACGCCAGCTTTCGTAGGTGGCTACGGCTATGAGAATCCCGAAGGGAATGCCCCAAACGAGCAGGTGGGGGTACAAGACGACGGCGATGGTGCAGGCGACCGCACAAGTCGGACCGTAGACCTCAAGGGGCCGAGCGTAGAGGCGACGGCGGGAAGGGTTGCGAGCCTTCACCCACAGCCCGAACGCGAAGAACGTAAAGTAGCCCATCAGCCACGCGACGAGGATGGCCACGAGCGCAATGGCGACGAGCCCGGGCTCTGAAGAGGAGCCGCAAACCAGGGCCACAACGAGCGCGATGGTAGCGACGATGGCGGGGCCAAGGAGCATGGACCAGGCGCCGTGCTGGTTGGGTAACCAGGCGGAGACGTGCGGCTTGCGGGACTGTATAGAACTTTTTGTTGTCACCTAACTCATACTAATAGATGAGACTTTGAGCAAAAGAAAACCCCCGACACGAGTCGGGGGTTTCTCAAGAGCTAAGAGCTGGTGTTACTTGATGATCTTGGTAACACGGCCAGCGCCCACGGTGCGGGAGCCCTCGCGGATAGCGAAGCGCAGGCCCTCGTCCATGGCGACGGGCTGGATGAGCTCAACGGTCATGTCGACGTTATCGCCAGGCATAACCATCTCGGTGCCCTCGGGAAGCTTCACAACACCGGTCACGTCAGTGGTACGGAAGTAGAACTGCGGACGGTAGTTGTCGAAGAACGGCGTGTGGCGGCCGCCCTCGTCCTTGGACAGAACGTAGACAGAGCCCTCGAAGTTGGTGTGAGGGGTGTAAGCGCCGGGCTTGATAACAACCTGGCCACGCTCGACCTCTTCGCGCTTGGTACCACGGAGAAGCAGACCACAGTTGTCGCCAGCCTCGGTGTAGTCCATCTGCTTGCGGAACATCTCGATACCGGTAACGGTGGTGGAGATGGCCTTGTCCTTGATGCCAATGATCTCAACGTCCTCGTTGATGTTCAGCTTGCCACGCTCGACACGGCCCGTAACCACGGTGCCACGGCCGGTGATGGTGAAGATGTCCTCGATCGGCATGAGGAACGGGTGGTCGATGTCGCGAACCGGATCCGGGATGGAGTTGTCGCAGGCATCCATGAGCTCCATGATGGAGTCTTCCCACTTCTTGTCGCCCTCGAGAGCCTTGAGAGCGGAGATGCGGACGATCGGAGCCTCTTCGTCGTAGTCCTGCTCAGCCAGAAGCTCGCGGACCTCCATCTCGACGAGCTCGATGAGCTCCTCATCGTCAACCATGTCGCACTTGTTCAGAGCAACGAGGATGTAGGGGACGCCCACCTGGCGGGCGAGGAGCACGTGTTCGCGGGTCTGCGGCATCGGGCCGTCGGTAGCGGCAACCACGAGGATTGCGCCGTCCATCTGAGCGGCACCGGTGATCATGTTCTTGATGTAGTCGGCGTGACCCGGGGCGTCAACGTGTGCGTAGTGACGCTTCTCCGTCTGGTACTCCACGTGGGAGATGTTGATGGTAATGCCACGCTCCTTCTCCTCCGGAGCCTTATCGATGTTGTCGAACGGCGTCGACTCGTTAAGGTCGGGGAAGCGCTCTGCCAGCACCTTGGTGATGGCAGCCGTCGTGGTGGTCTTACCGTGGTCAACGTGACCAATGGTACCAATGTTAACGTGCGGCTTGGTACGCTCGAACTTCGCCTTTGCCACTTCTTTGTCCTCCTGGACTCGCGGTGGCCACGGATCTCGCAGCCACAAGTTGATTAATACTTACATTGTCTATGCCCGCCGCCGTCAATAGTTACTGGCAGGCAGAAGGCACAGAAAATTTTTGTGCCAGTTACATAATCCTAGGTAGTTCTATGGACATTTTCAAACTAGCACGTCACAGTCGGCCTTAGGGGTAACGGCCAGCTCACCTGCAAGCGGTGACTCTTGTAGGTCAGCTGACCATTACCCCGCGTCCAGTCCCGGGCAGGAGATCCCTACCCGGGCGGGACGGCCATGATGGAGTTTTAGTTGCCGGTACGCTCGGCGATGATCTCCTGAGCCACGTTCGAGGGAACCTCGCCGTAGGAGTCGAAGATCATGGTGTAGTTGGCGCGACCCTGCGTCTTGGAGCGCAGGTCACCAACGTAGCCGAACATCTGGGACAGCGGCACCTTGGCCTTGACCACCTTCGCGCCGGAGCGATCCTCCATTGCGCTGACCTGGCCACGGCGGGCGTTCACGTCACCGATAACTTCGCCCATGTACTCCTCAGGCGTGATGATCTCAACTGCCATGAGGGGCTCAAGAAGAACAGGCTTTGCCTTGGCAACAGCTTCCTTCAGAGCCTGGGAACCAGCAATCTTGAAGGCCATCTCAGAGGAGTCAACCTCGTGGTACTGTCCGTCGAGAACGGTTGCCTTGATGTTCACCAGCGGGAAGCCGGCGAGGTAACCGTACTGCATGGCGTCCTGGATACCAGCGTCGACAGACGGGATGTATTCCTTCGGAATGCGGCCACCGGTAACGGCATTCTCGAACTTGTACGTTGCGGACTCGCCCTCTTCCAGGGTCTCCGGATCCGGGTTGTACGGCTCGATGGAGATGATGACCTTAGCGAACTGGCCGGAACCACCGGTCTGCTTCTTGTGGGTGTATTCCAACTTCTCCACGGGCTTGCGGATCGTCTCGCGGTAAGCAACCTGCGGGGCACCAACGTTAGCCTCAACCTTGAACTCGCGCTTCATGCGGTCAACAAGGATGTCCAGGTGGAGCTCGCCCATGCCGCCGATAACGGTCTGGCCGGTCTCCTCATCGAGCTTCACGGTGAAGGTCGGATCCTCCTCGGCCAGCTTCTGAATAGCAGTGCCGAGCTTCTCCTGGTCAGCCTTGGACTTCGGCTCAATGGCGACCTCGATAACCGGATCCGGGAAGTCCATGGACTCGAGGATGATCGGATCGTGCTCGTCACACAACGTGTCACCAGTGGTGGTGTGCTTGAGACCGATGAAGGCGTAGATGTTACCGGCGTGAGCAACGTCTACCGGCTGCTCCTTATTGGAGTGCATCTGGAAGATCTTGCCGACGCGCTCCTTGGAATCCTTGGTGGAGTTCAAGGTGGTGTTGCCGGGCTCGATGGTGCCGGAGTACACACGCACGTAGGTCAGCTTGCCGAAGAACGGGTGAACCGCGATCTTGAAGGCCAGAGCGGAGAACGGTGCGGACTCGTCCGGCTTACGGGTCAGCTCGGTGGACTCGTCGCCCATCTTATGACCGTGAACCTCGCCGATGTCCAGCGGGTTCGGCAGGTAATCAACAACAGCGTCGAGCAGCGGTTGGACACCCTTGTTGTGGTAGGCGGTACCGCAGTAAACCGGGTAGATCTCGGAAGCAACCGTCATCTTACGGATAGCGCCCTTGATCTCGTCCATGGTGAGCTCTTCGCCGGAGAAGTACTTGTCCATGAGAGCCTCGTCGGACTCAGCAACGGTCTCAATGAGCTTCTCGTGATACTCCTGAGCCTTGTCCTTGAGATCGTCTGGGATCTCCTCAATGGTCGGCTCTGCGCCCACGTCCACCTTGCCACGCCACGTAATGGCCTTCATCTCGAGCAGGTCGACGACGCCGTCGAAGGCATCCTCCGCACCGATCGGGAGCTGCATAACCAGCGGCTTAGCGCCGAGGCGGTCGATGATGGTCTGAACGGTGTAGTAAAAGTCCGCACCGAGCTTGTCCATCTTGTTCACGAAGCAGATACGCGGAACGTCGTACTTAGCAGCCTGACGCCACACCTGCTCGGACTGGGGCTCAACGCCTTCCTTGCCGTCGAACACGGCGACTGCGCCGTCGAGGACGCGGAGCGAACGCTCCACCTCCACGGTGAAGTCCACGTGGCCAGGGGTATCGATAATGTTAATCTGGTGGTTATTCCAGAAACAGGTCACGGCGGCGGAGGTAATCGTAATGCCGCGTTCCTTCTCCTGCTCCATCCAGTCCGTCGTGGAGGCACCGTCGTGGGTCTCGCCAACCTTGCGGTTGATGCCGGTGTAGAACAGGATACGTTCGGTCGTGGTCGTCTTACCAGCATCGATGTGGGCCATGATGCCGATATTGCGGACCTTGTGAAGATCTTTAAGCACTTCTTGTGCCACAGTAGTTCCCCAAATCGTATTATTGCGGCAGTTCCCCACCGACAGTGCCGGAGCCCGGCCACAGCGGAGAAAATACCGTTTTGGATAATGTACGTTTGTTTATCTTGCCATCACAGGAGCTGCCGCGCATGGCGGAAGCTGATGACCGAAAAAATTTCTACCAGCGGTAGTGAGCGAAGGCGCGGTTGGCCTCTGCCATCTTGTGGGTGTCCTCGCGGCGCTTCACCGAAGCACCGAGGCCGTTAGCGGCATCGAGAATCTCGTTAGCCAGACGCTCTTCCATCGTGTTCTCCCGACGCTGACGAGTGAAGCTCACGAGCCAGCGAAGAGCGAGCGTGTTGGCGCGGCCGGCGCGAACCTCAACCGGGACCTGGTAGGTAGCGCCACCGACGCGGCGGGAGCGAACCTCGAGCTCGGGGCGAATGTTGCCGAGAGCCTTCTCCAGGGTGCCGACCGGATCGGTACCGGTCTTCTCACGGCAAGCCTCGAGGGCGCCGTACACGATACGCTCGGCGGTAGCCTTCTTGCCATCGACGAGAACCTTGTTCACCAGCTGAGTAACGAGAGCGGAGTTGTAAACCGGGTCCTTTACCAGCTGGCGCTGGGGTGCCTTACCTTTACGCATTGTTTCTTACTTCTCCTTCTTCGCGCCGTAGCGGGAACGTGCCTGCTTGCGATCCTTCACACCCTGGGTGTCGAGGGAGCCGCGGATGATCCTGTAACGAACACCCGGGAGGTCCTTCACACGACCGCCACGAACGAGCACCATGGAGTGCTCCTGGAGGTTGTGGCCCTCGCCGGGGATGTAGGCGGAAACCTCGATGCCGGAGGTCAGGCGAACACGCGCAACCTTACGGAGAGCGGAGTTCGGCTTCTTCGGGGTGGTGGTGTACACACGGGTGCACACGCCGCGACGCTGAGGGGATCCCTTCAGAGCAGCGGTCTTTACTTTCGACTTCTTGCTGTGGCGGCCCTTACGGACCAGCTGCTGAATTGTTGGCATTAACCGTCTTTCCTCAAAAATTGTCTTTTTTAGCCTGACGCTCGACGACCCGACTTTTCGTGAGCCCTCTTGCGAGAGGCCGCGGGCGACGGCCCCTGCAGACCGTCCGACATGAAACTTCAAGCTTTGTGCGAAAACCCAAGGTATTTTAACCGTGCGAAACCCAGTCAGCCGCTCTCGCTGGCCTACTGGGTGATTCTCGCTCCCGAAACTTAAACGGGACTGGAATAGCACACTACATTGTTAGAGGCGAAATTCCAAACCCCACGGGCTAGACCTGCAGCTTTCGCACTTCAGCGTCTACAACGTCGAGTTCGTGGAGCATCGCACGGGGACTTTTTTGCTCAATAGTGCTCAAGCGCTCCAGGAGTTCGTTGAGCTCTGTCACCATCGCGCCCGTGGACTCGATTTCGGCAGCCACGGCACTGATGAGATCCGGCATATCGATGGATGGCCCGAACTCCTTCACGTTCTTCCACCAGTCCATAATCATCTGCTGGGGAATCTCCACGAGGCTCAATACGCCGCGGAGACGACGTTCACACCGGCCAAGGTTCTGCCCATAGCTCGCCACATCCTTGCCCATTGCTTCCACTTCCGTGGTCAGGGCGCTGGTGAGTGTTCTCATCGACGCGATTCCTGCGAAGCCGTCTGCGGTTTCCCGCACAAAGCTGGCGAGGGAATGCGTCTGGACGCGGGCGAGAGCGATTGTGTAGCGGGCACTATCGATGCATGAGCGCAGTTCAGCGAGCTTATTAGCCAAATCGTCGACGTAGTCCGCAACGATGCTTCCCATAGAAACGGCCACGTTGAGCGGGATCGATTCCATCGGCGTGAGCTTGGAGCTCCACGCCTCTGCCTGTTCCTTGAGTTGCGCAGTATGCTCGAGCGATTGCTTCGTCCTGCCGGCTACTACTGTGAGCCTTTCGGCCAGCTCGGCCATGGCATCCTGGCGGCTGCTCCACGCCTCTTCCTCGGTCCGCAGCCGACTCACGGCTTGGGACAGAGGGGCAAGGGATCCGTCGGAAACATCCCACAGCGTCATCTCACCGCAGGCTGCCTCCCACGCGGCGATCTCGTGCGGCAGAAGGAATCGCTGCAACTCGTCGTAGGTGCCAAAGCCGTAGTCCCCAACTTTGTCGTTGATGAATGTGGCGCCCCTTTCGGCTGCGTCACGGCGGTTCTTCCCCTGCCCTAGGAGGACATCTTCTTCCGCCCTGGTTTCGCCGTAGAGCCACCAAATCTTCGATGCGAAGTCGGGGTCGCTCACCCGCGTGCGCACGGACAGGTAGCCACCCTCCGCCAATGGGGTCACAGTGGACAGCACCTCATATGGGAGGCCGTCTTTTGCTTGGTTGCGCACGTAGGCAACGAACGGTTTGCCCGCCTGGAGGGTGTCCCACATGAGACGGAAGGCTCCGCCAGGCATCTCGGGGTTTCGAATGATGTTGTGCGGTGAGCCAGTGAGCTCCTCGCGGGAGTAACGGGAGATGTCTACAAAGACAGAGTTAGCATCGGTAATTACGCCTTTGTCGTCAGTGACAGAGAAAAAGATCTGCTGCGGTCCAACGTCATGCTTCTGGTCAGTCATGATGAATTTTTTCCACAATCGCTTCGCTAGGAGTGGCCACCAACAGGTGACCGGTGAACTTTTTTACTTTATCACTGGTTCATGAGAATTTCTTAGCTTTGAGAACAAAACCTACCCCTGCTACGTACAATGGTGCTGTGACTCACCCAGACCGCCGCGCAGGCGATAAAGACCGCGAATCCACCCTCGCTATCCTCCGCACCGCCGTCGATTCAGGACAGCTCAGCGTGTCAGAATTCGATTCCCGCTGTTCTCTGGCTTGTTCCGCGACGACCATGGGGGAACTCGTTTCACTTGTCGACGATCTGCAGGAACTCGGGCCCTCGTCTGCTACCCCCGTACTCGATCCGGGACGCTCCACAGACCTCGCCCTTTTCGGGGGTACTGTTCGCTCGGGAGTCTGGGCGTGCGGGAAGAGATACACACCCGTCGCCATCTTCGGCGGAATTGACATCGACCTCCGGAATGTCCAATTGCAGACCAATCCGACGGTCATTTACTGCGTCGCAGCGTTCGGCGGAATCGATATCTACGCACCCCGGGGGATGATTGTCGACGTGCGCGGTCACGGTGTCTTTGGTGGTTTCGACACCGACGGCGAAGCGGCCCCCTCCCCCGACAGTCCTGTCGTGTACGTCGACGGCATCGCCCTCTTCGGAGGCGTCGAGGTGCACTTCACATAAAAGAACCCGTGTGCGTATGCACACGGGTGAGGTGTAGAGGCTCTACTACGGGGCGGGGGTCTCCACAGCGGTTTCCGTCACCATCGTCGTGGCGTCGACGGTGGTTGCCTCGGGAGACACGGTCTCGGTCACTTCCGTCGTGACATCGACAGTGGTGGTTGCAGGAGCGACCTCGCCATCGTCCTTCTGGCCACCAAGCAGCCACCACAGGAGCGCAGCGAGGAGCAGCAAGACGATCACGCCGATGACCCAGGGAAGGGCCGAGCCCTTCTTCTCGGCGTATTCGACAACGCGCTGCGGGCGCTCGCGATGGGTTTCCACCACGGGCTGCTCGGTGACGCGCTCAACGTGGGTCTCCTGTGCAGGGATGACCTTTTCTACACGCTCAGGGGTTTGTTCAGTGTGAAATTCGGGGTTTACGCGGGTCGTGTCATCGGCGGAGAAGGTGTGGGAACCACCGTCGATGTTGTCCGGATTAAGGTTATGCTTATCAGTCATGTCCACCAGAGTACAGCCATTCCGCTCAGCGTGCCAGGCAAAGAACGAAAAAGTGGGCCTCACAAACGCGAGGCCCACCTTATTTTTGCCGGTCAGGCACCTTTTTAGAAGGCCGTGTCATCCAGCGGCACAGATGCGCCGGTGTACTCGGCATATGCATCCTCGCCGCCGTAAATGGCATCGCTATACGTCGGGATGGAGTACGTCGCGTTGCGCGCAGCCTCCGTCGGTTTGACGGAAATGTTGCGGTAGCGCGAGATACCCGTACCAGCGGGGATGAGCTTACCGATGATCACGTTCTCCTTCAGGCCGATGAGCTTGTCGGAGCGCTTGTTGATCGCTGCATCCGTGAGAACACGGGTGGTCTCCTGGAAGGAGGCGGCCGACAGCCAGGACTCCGTGGCCAGGGAGGCCTTGGTGATACCCATGATCTCCACGCGGAGGTCGGCGGGCGTGCCGCCTTCCTTACGCACCTCGGTGTTGACGATCTTCGCCTCGGAGATGTCGACGAGCGTACCCGGCAGGTAGTCCGTGGTACCCGGGTCGATGACCGTGGCACGACGAAGCATCTGACGGATGATGATCTCGATGTGCTTGTCGTGGATGGCCACACCCTGGGTCCGGTACACGGCCTGAACCTCGTCGATAAGGTGCTTCTCCACACCGCGACGTCCGAGCACAGCGAGGACATCGTGCGGATCGGCGGGACCGCGCAGGAGACGGTCACCCATCTCTACGTGGTCGCCGTCGGCAATTGCACGATCCGTCGTAGCGCCGGGGATGCCGGGCAGCGGAACGGTGATCTGAGCAAGGCCCTGGCGCTTGGAGAGCTTCTCGTACACCTTCTCCTCGGAGCCGTCGTCAGGCTCGATGGTGAGGGTGTAGAAGTTCGAACCGTCGTCCTCGAGGTGAACCGTACCGGACACCTCGGCGATCGGGGCCTTGTTCTTGGGCACGCGGGCCTCGAACAGCTCCTGTACACGGGGCAGACCGCCGGTGATGTCGCCACCGACACCGCCCTGGTGGAACGTACGCATTGTCAGCTGCGTACCAGGCTCACCAATGGACTGTGCAGCAACGATACCCACAGCCTCGCCGATATCGACGAGGTGGCCAGAAGCCATGGACTTGCCGTAGCACTTAGCACAGACACCGGACGGTGTCTGGCAGGTGAGCACGGAGCGTACCTTGATCTCCTCAACGCCCTTGTCCACCAGGGTGTCGATGTTCATATCCGTCAGGTCTGCACCGGCCTCGAGCACAACGTTGCCGTCAGCATCGGTGGCATCCTGCGCGAGGACACGACCAGAAACGGACGTTTCGATGAGACCGTCGCGCTCGTAGCCCACAATGGTGCCCTCGGAGTCGCGCTGCGCGTGGCAGACAGCGACGCGAACACCCTGGTGGGTGCCACAGTCCTCCTCTCGGACGATGACATCCTGTGCCACGTCCACGAGACGACGGGTGAGGTAACCGGAGTCAGCGGTACGCAGAGCCGTATCGGCCAGGCCCTTACGGGAACCGTGGGAGTTGTTGAAGTACTCCAACACGTTCAGACCTTCACGGAACGATGTCTTAATCGGGCGGGTGATGTACTCGCCGCGGGAGTTCACAACCATGCCCTTCATGCCGGCCAGGGTCCACAGCTGGCGCATGTTACCGGCAGCACCCGACTTCACGATCATCGGAATCGGGTTGTCATCCGGGTACAGGTTCTCCACTGCCTTACCGACGACGTCGGTAGCGTCCTTCCACAGCTCCACCAGGCGGTCGTAGCGCTCGCGCTGGGTAAGGGCACCCTTGACCCAGTACTTGTTCTCGACCTCGGCAGCTGCCTTCTCGTAGCGCTCGAGGATCTCCTTCTTGTTCGGGAGAACAAGCACGTCACTCATGGTGATGGTAACGCCGGAACGGGTGGCCCAGTAGAAGCCACAGTCCTTCATCTTGTCCACCGTCTGCGCGATGGTGATCATCGGGTACTTGGCGGCCAGATCGTTAATCACGTCACCGAGGAGGATCTTGCCCTCTCCGCCGCCCTTACGGACCATGACGCCCTCGAGGTAGGGGTAGTTCCACGGCAGCAGCTCGTTGAAGTAGATGCGACCGAGCGTTGTCATCGCCGTCCACGTGTCACCACGCTGCCAGCCATCGGGGAACTGTTCTGCCTCGATGTCTGCCGGCGGGCGCAGGTGCGAGATGCGCACGCGGATCGGTGCCTGCAGGCCAATCTGCTCGCGGTCGTAGGCCATGATGGCCTCCGCCACGGAGGAGTACTCGCCCTCGGCCGGGTGATCCGTGGTCGCCGACTTATAACGGCCCTGGCCACCAATCTCATCCTCGCGCTTATCCATCGTGAGGAAGTAGAGGCCGGTCACCATGTCCAGACGTGGCATAGCCAGCGGCTTACCGGATGCCGGGGACAAAATGTTGTTGGAAGCCAGCATCAGGATGCGGGCCTCGGCCTGTGCCTCAGCGGACAGCGGCAGGTGAACAGCCATCTGGTCACCGTCGAAGTCGGCGTTGAAAGCCTCACAGGCCAGCGGGTGCAGCTGGATAGCCTTGCCCTCGACGAGCTTCGGCTCGAAGGCCTGAATGCCGAGGCGGTGCAGCGTCGGTGCACGGTTCAGCATCACCGGGTGCTCGGAAATGGCCTCTTCCAGCACGTCCCACACCTCGGGACGCTGGCGCTCCACCATGCGCTTCGCGCTCTTGATGTTCTGCGCGTACTCGTTTTCCACGAGGCGCTTCATCACGAACGGCTTAAACAGCTCAAGTGCCATGAGCTTAGGCAGACCGCATTCGTGCAGCTTCAGCTGCGGGCCAACGATAATCACGGAACGGCCGGAGTAGTCAACACGCTTACCCAGCAGGTTCTGACGGAAACGGCCCTGCTTGCCCTTGAGCAGGTCGCTCAGCGACTTGAGGGCACGGTTACCCGGACCAGTGACGGCACGGCCGTGACGGCCGTTGTCGAACAGCGCGTCGACGGATTCCTGCAGCATGCGCTTCTCGTTGTTGACGATGATCTCGGGCGCTCCGAGGTCAATCATGCGCTTGAGGCGGTTGTTGCGGTTGATCACACGCCGGTAGAGGTCGTTGAGGTCAGAGGTGGCGAAGCGGCCACCATCGAGCTGCACCATCGGGCGCAGCTCCGGCGGGATGACCGGGATGCAATCCAGAATCATCGAGGCCGGATCGTTGCCGGAGCGCTGGAACGCGGCGACAACCTTGAGGCGCTTGAGGGCACGCATCTTCTTTTGGCCCTTGCCCTCCTTGATGATGGTGCGGAGGTTCTCCGCCTCAGCATCGAGGTCAAAGTTACGCACGAGGGTCTGGATAGCCTCAGCGCCCATGCCGCCGGTGAAGTAATCCTCGTAGCGGTCTACGAGCTCTTCGTAGATGGTCTCATCGATGATCATCTGCTTCGGGGCAAGCTTGACAAAGGTGTTCCAGATCTCGTCGAGACGCTCAATCTCGCGCTCAGCGGCCTGGCGGATGTGGGTCATCTCACGGTTCGCGGCGGACTGAACCTTCTTGCGGGCATCCGCCTTAGCGCCGTTTGCCTCCAGCTCAGCGAGGTCCTCTTCGAGCTTCTGAGCGCGCTCCTGGATCTCCTCTTCTGCGTCAGCCTCAACATCCTTCTTCTCCAGAAGCATGTCTGCCTCAAGCGTGGTGAGGTCGTCGTGGCGAGCCTCCTCATCAACGGTGGTGATGATGTTGGCTGCGAAGTAAATCACGCGCTCCAAGTCCTTCGGAGCGAGATCCAGAAGGTAGCCCAGGCGGGAGGGAACACCCTTGAAGTACCAGATGTGCGTAACCGGGGCGGCGAGCTCAATGTGGCCCATGCGCTCACGGCGCACCTTGGACTTGGTCACCTCAACGCCACAGCGCTCACAGATAATGCCCTTGTAGCGGACGCGCTTGTACTTACCGCACTGGCACTCCCAGTCGCGGGTAGGTCCGAAGATACGCTCGCAGAACAGGCCGTCCTTCTCTGGCTTCAGGGTGCGGTAGTTAATGGTCTCCGGCTTCTTCACCTCGCCCTTGGACCAACGACGGATGTCGTCAGCGGAGGCAAGGCCGATGCGGAGTTCGTCAAAGTAGTTGACGTCGAGCACAGTTAAAACCTTTCACTCGTGTCTTTCACACGAGGCTTTTCGTCTTTTTAAGAGTAATTTTCGGTTCGAATGCAGGCGGGATGTACCCGCCTACCTGCTATGCGATATCGTCTGCGCGCTCGTCACGGGACAGGTTAATGCCCAGGGACGCACTAGCCGATTCGAACTCGTCGTCATCTGCACCGCTGAGCTCAACAGGCGTTCCGTCAGCGGACAGAACCTCCACGTTGAGGCACAGGGACTGCAGCTCCTTCAGCAGCACCTTGAAGGATTCCGGGATACCAGGATCGGGGATGTTGTCACCCTTCACGATCGCTTCGTACACCCGAACACGGCCATTCACATCGTCGGACTTGATGGTCAGAAGCTCCTGCAGGGTGTAGGCAGCGCCGTATGCCTGCATTGCCCACACCTCCATCTCGCCGAAGCGCTGGCCACCGAACTGTGCCTTACCACCCAGCGGCTGCTGGGTAATCATCGAGTATGGGCCGGTGGAGCGGGCGTGGATCTTCTCGTCCACGAGGTGGTGCAGCTTAAGCATGTACTTCTCGCCCACACAGACCGGGTACTTGAAGGGCTCGCCGGAACGACCGTCGAAAAGCTTCGCCTTACCGAACTTGTCAACCAACCGGTTGCCATCGCGGTCGGGCAACGTAGAGCCGAGCAGACCCTCGATCTCCTCGTTGGTTGCACCGTCGAAGACGGGGGTTGCCACGAGCGAGTCAGCCGGGACGTTGCGCAGCTCCTCGGGGATGCGCTTGGCCCAATCCGGATCGCCTTCGATGGCCCAGCCGGCCTTCGCCAGCCAGCCGAGGTGGACCTCGAGCACCTGACCGATGTTCATACGACGTGGCACACCGTGCGTGTTGAGGATGATGTCGATCGGGGTACCGTCCTCCATGAACGGCATGTCCTCCTGCGGGAGGATCTTGCCCACAACACCCTTGTTGCCGTGGCGGCCGGCGAGCTTATCGCCGTCCTGAATCTTGCGCTTCTGGGCAACGTGGATGCGGATCATCTCGTTTACTCCCGCAGGCAGCTCGTCGCCCTCGTCCCGGGAGAAGCGGGAAACACCGATGACCTTGCCGGTCTCGCCGTGCGGCACCTTCAGAGAGGTGTCACGAACTTCGCGGGCCTTCTCACCAAAGATGGCGCGGAGCAGGCGCTCCTCTGGAGTCAGCTCGGTCTCGCCCTTCGGGGTGACCTTACCGACGAGAATGTCGCCGTCGCGGACATCTGCACCGATGCGGACGATGCCACGCTCGTCGAGGTCCTTCAGCACATCCTCGGACACGTTCGGGATCTCACGGGTGATCTCCTCAGCACCAAGCTTGGTGTCGCGGGCATCGATCTCGTGCTCCTCGATGTGGATCGAGGTAAGGAGGTCCTCCTCCACCACGCGCTGGTTGAGGATGATGGCATCCTCGTAGTTGTGGCCCTGCCACGGCATGAACGCCACGAGGAGGTTCACACCGAGGGACATCTCGCCGTCGTGGGTACCCGGACCGTCGGCCATAACCTGGCCCTTTTCCACACGGTCTCCGATGTCCACCAGCGGCTTCTGGTTGTAGCACGTGTTCTGGTTGGTGCGCTCGAACTTGCGCAGGCGGTAGGTGTCACGCTTGCCCTCATCGCTCATCACAGTGATGAAGTCAGCGCAGACGTTCTCGACCACGCCAGCGTGTTTGTTGATGACCAGGTCGCCAGCATCGTATGCGGCAGGGGCCTCCATACCCGTGCCGACGTACGGCGACTGGGAACGGATCAACGGCACGGCCTGACGCTGCATGTTCGCACCCATGAGGGCACGGTTAGCGTCATCGTGCTCGAGGAACGGAATCATGGCAGTAGCGACAGACACGATCTGACGCGGGGACACGTCGATGTACTCGATCGCCTCCGGACCAACAACCTCAATGGCGCCGTCCTTCAGACGAACCTCATTGCGCTCCTGGGTAATAACACCGTTCTCGTCGTGCTCCGTATCTGCCTGACCGATAACGAAGCGATCCTCTTCATCGGCGGTGAGGTAGTCGACCTGATCAATGATCTTGCCGTCTTCAACCTTCTGGTACGGAGTCTCGATGAAACCGAAGGGGTTCACGCGGGCATAGGATGCCAGCGAACCGATAAGGCCAATGTTCGGGCCCTCAGGGGTCTCAATGGGACACATGCGACCGTAGTGGGACGGGTGCACGTCGCGAACCTCGATGCCGGCACGCTCACGGGACAGACCACCGGGGCCAAGAGCCGAGAGGCGACGCTTGTGCGTCAGGCCGGACAGGGAGTTGTTCTGATCCATGAACTGGGAGAGCTGGCTCGTTCCGAAGAATTCGCGGATAGCTGCACTCACGGGGCGCACGTTGATCAAGCTCGTCGGCGTGATCGACTCTGCATCCTGCGTGGTCATGCGCTCGCGCACCACACGCTCCATGCGCGCCAGACCAACGCGCACCTGGTTCTGAATCAGCTCGCCCACGGTACGCAGGCGACGGTTACCGAAGTGGTCAATATCGTCCGTCTCGAGCGGGATCTCCACACCATCCGGGGAGGTCATCGTCCGCTCACCGGCATGCAGGCGAACGAGGTACTCGATGGTGGTAGCGATATCTTCCTCGGTCAGCGTCTTCACGCCGTCGTGATCGCCACCAAGACCGAGCTTGCGGTTCACCTTGTAACGACCCACCTTAGCCAGGTCGTAGCGCTTCGGCTTGAAGAAGCTGTTCTCCAGCAATGCCTGTGCAAGATCGCGCGTGGGCTGCTCACCCGGGCGCTGCTTGCGGTAAATCTCGAGCAGAGCCTCGTCCTCGGAAGCCGCGCCGTCGTTTTCCAGCGTGGACATCATAATCTCGGAGAAGCCGAAACGCTCGCGGATCTTCTCCTCAGACCAACCCAGGGCCTTGAGGAGCAGAGTCACCGGCTGGCGACGCTTACGGTCGATGCGGACACCGACGGTGTCCTTCTTGTCGACGTCGATTTCCAACCACGCACCGCGGGAGGGGATAACCTTCACTGCGTGCAGCGGGCGCTCCGTGGACTTATCCAAAGTCTCATCGAAGTACACGCCCGGGGAACGAACGAGCTGAGACACAACGACACGCTCGGTGCCGTTGACAATAAAGGTGCCCTTCGGGGTCATCATCGGGAAATCGCCGATGAACACCGTCTGAGACTTAATCTCACCGGTGTCCTTATTCTCAAACTCGGCCGTCACATACAGTGGCGCAGAGTAGTTGATGTCCTTCTCTTTACACTCATCAACACTTGCCTTGACCTGCTCGAAGTACGGCTCCGAGAGGGACAGGCTCATGTTGCCAGAGAAGTCCTGAATAGGAGAAAGCTCCTCGAGGATATCTTCAAGGCCACTCGTTACCTTGTAATCCTCACCCTTCTCAGCCTTCTGTTGTTCACGCCACTCGGGCGTACCAACGAGCCAAGCAAAGGAGTTCAGTTGTAGGTCTAGTAATCCAGGTAGCCCAATGGGCTCCTTGATCTTCGCGAACGAGTATCGCTTAGGAGCTCCAGGGTTCTTAACGTTGATATTGGTCTGGCGGGAGACTGCCAAGATGCATCCTTCCAGCACCTCGCGCGGCCAGAAGCACCCCACTATTTGAGCACCTGACCGCTTGGTTTTGTAAAGCTTTCGGTCTGCTATAGGAAACGGTGCCCAGATAGCACTGAATGACCTTGTCAAATTCCGGCTTTTGCCTTCCTCTGATCAAGGCCTTCAAAACAACGGCCACCGAATCTAGCGCAACGAATAATCCTAGACCATCCGGACTAATTTGTAAAGTGCTCTCTTCTGCGTTTGTCAAATGCACCGAAAACGCCCAGCACACCGAGCAAAGCCAGAACCCCGCCGATGCCCGCCGCGACCCAGTTCGCGGTGCGCCATGCCGACGGATCCGCGACACCCGCTGCCAGTTCGCGCAGGTTTTCGGATTCTTCCGGTGCTAATGCCCCCTCAAAAAGGAGAACGTCTTGACGTTGCCCATCTGTGAGGTAGTAGTCCTCCAGCTTGGCTGTCACGTCGACGATGATTCCAGTAGCCTTGTCGACGATCAACTCGCGCCTGGCGCCATGGTACAACACACGGCCCGCCCTATCAGCGTCACCCACCGTTTCCGGCTCGAACTCCTGCACATAGGTGACAAGCTCGCGCCCGTCTACCACGCTCTCGGCTTGCTTGACAGCGGGGCGTGAGGCGCGGAGGGTGGCGTCGAAAAGAGGATAGGATTCCGCGCTCGCGTTGGGGGGAAAAGCGAACCACAGCCCATCGACGTCTACCGTCGCAACTGGGCTCGCCAACTGCTCAGAAACCGTCGCGGGTGTCACAGCCCTCCCCGACATCCGATCGAGCCTGTAGCTGTAGACCTCCGCCTTCAGCAGCCCGTCCAAATCTGTCGCCCGCTCGGTCCGCCGCTCAGACAGCCCGATCCGCACCGTCGCTTCCTCATTGGTAATGGGCGAGGTGTACACCACATGAAGTTGACGCTCCACCGGCTCTACCTTGGTCGCCATGTCTGCCGGCGCGAGACTCTTCGCGTTCTCGTCCCGCAGTGTGTACGTAAGCTCACCATGGGCGACAGGCACGTTCTCCCCCACCAGCGTAAACCGAGGCGTGACCAAACCCCACACCAGCAGAGCAAGACCCAGGCCGATGAGGAGAGCTGAAATTACGCGCGAACGTGGAAGCATGTCTTTCACTGTACATTGACATGCCCGGCCCGTTTCAACCCACGTCATCATCACTGGACCAAACAAGGCCTATCGGTCGCACCCCCTTGGTGATTGCTGCGCTGCGCACCCGCGCAGTGCCGAATGCGGCCCAGGAGGTGGAATCCGCAGCCGTCCCGGGTTGGGTCGGGCCGCGTTGCGCACCCGCCAATCCCTAATGCGGCCCAGCTGCTACCAACCACCGACACCCCGGAGCCGGTCGGGCCACACTGCGCACCTGTCAATCCCTAATGCGGCCCAACAGGTGCACGAAGCCGAGCGCCCGGAGCCGATCGGGCCGCACTGCGCACCCGCCAATCCCTAATGCGGCCCAACTCCCACCAACCGCCGAGAGCCCGAAGCCGGTCGGGCCACACTGCGCACCTAAAAATCCCGAACACGGCCCGACCCTTGCCAACAGCCGAGATGCCGAATCAAATCGGGCCGCTTTGCGCTGCGGATGGCTGCGGGTATAAAAAATCCCCCGGCACGAACCGGGGGAAAAGCAGTAAGAGACTACTTGAGGGTGACGGAAGCGCCAGCCTCTTCGAGCTTGGTCTTAGCAGCCTCAGCGTCTTCCTTGGAAGCGCCCTCGAGGATAGCCTTCGGAGCAGCCTCAACGAGCTCCTTAGCTTCCTTCAGGCCCAGGCCGGAGACGATCTCGCGGACAGCCTTGATCACGCCGATCTTCTTGGCGCCGGCATCCTCGAGCACGACGTCAAACTCGGTCTTCTCTTCCTCAGCGGGAGCGTCGCCACCGGCGGCACCTGCAGCTGCAACAGCAACCGGAGCTGCAGCGGTAACGTCGAAGGTCTCTTCGAACAGCTTGGTGAACTCAGAGAGCTCGATGAGGGTCATTTCCTTGAAAGCTTCGATGAGCTCTTCGTTGGTGTACTTAGCCATAACGGTCAAGTCCTTTCAGTTTGTTTTTCCGAGCACATGCTCGGGGAGGTAAATGGTGATGAAATTTTCGATCCCTGGGGAAAGGAAGATTTACTTCTTTTCCTGCAGTGCAGCGGAAAGACGTGCGACCTGAGATGCAGGAGCAGCGAACAGGCCTGCAGCCTGGTTCATCTTGCCCTTCAGGGCGCCAGCCAGCTTGGCCAGCGTGGTCTCGCGGTCGTCGAGGTCTGCAAGTGCCTTGACCTGGTCGGCATCCAGAGCGGCGCCGTCCATGTATCCGCCCTTGACAACGAACTTGTCGTTGGTAGAGCCGAACTTCTTCATGGCCTTGGCAGCATCCACTGCCTCGCCCTTAATAAAGGCGACAGCGGTAGGACCGGTGAGGAGATCATCAAGGCCCTCAATGCCAGCCTCAGCTGCGGCTCGCTTGATGAGGGTGTTCTTGGCGACGTGGTACTTCACGTCTTTACCGAGATCAGTGCGGAAATCAGTGATCTGCTGAACAGTCAGACCACGGTACTCGGTGAGCACCAGAGAATCAGCCTCGTCAAAGTATTCCTTGAGCTTGGCCAGCTCCGCAGTATTCTTCGGGTTTGCCATTTCCTCGCCTCCTTCCATTAAACGGTTTTTAAAACATTTGTCCGCCACAGGGCACAAATAATGCCCCGTGCAAGAGCACAGGGCACAAACCAATTCAAACATTGGAAGGTGTTGCAAGTGACTCCTGCGTGGGCCGTTTCCTGTTTTATGAGGAAACCTTCGAGCCTTTCGGCTGACCGACGGTCTACGGTGAAACTTGGGCAGGAAGCGCCGGAAGCGCTTCCTCACAAACTTCGTGGATTGACCATACAGCCCACGCCGGAGTTATGCAAACTAGCTGGACAACGGGGATGATGACTCAGCCGAGATGGGTGCAGCGGGGATCCCCTCATAGATGAATTCCTCCGACTGCACCTCGCGGTAGGTCTCGCCCGGGATAACGACAACTGCCAAAACCTGCGTGCGGGGCATGTAGGAGAAGTTGAACAGGCCGGTCTTCCACAGTAGCTCGAAGGTGACCGGCGTGTGAGCGGGAACGTCTTCGGGGAGCGCGAAACTGTACTCGCCTGCGCCTTCATCGGTGGGGGCAATCGTCGACAAGCGAGGAGCGATAGACGAGGGGCCGGTGACCAGACCGGAATCGTCCAACGCGCGGGCGAAGATCGTCAGCTCAGTGCCGGCCGGAAGATCCGTATCGACATTAACCGTCACGGCGATAGGAAGCATGAACGACTGCCCCTCGGCGACAACGGAGCCGACCTTGAACGTAATACCCGGAGCATCCTGAGCCACAGCGATGGCCGGGAGGGATGCAACGGCAGCTGCGGCCGCTGAGCCGGCGAGGAACGTACGACGGGTGAAAGTGAAAGTCATGACTACCTACTTCTTTGTGATCTTGAAGATGCCGCCGATGGTGCCCTGCCACCACGTGCCGTTGTTATCAATCGTGCCAACCATCTGCAGCGTATCGACGCCGAAGACGGTGACCAGCCCCGGGAAGTCCTGCGAGTAGACGGTTTCGCCGGTTTCCATATCGATGATCGAACCGGAAATAACCGAGCCGTTGACCAGGCCGAAGCGCTTGCGTTCACAGATGTAGATGTAGCCGTCGGCCGTCGACAAGCGTGGAACCACAGCCGAGTAGACATCCTTCCGTTTCCACACGTCCTTGAGCCCCGCTGGGGTCACATCATAGCGCTCGAGACCAGGCGCAAACAGCGCGGATGAGGGGACGGACGGGCCGGCACCCTCCGGGTAGCGCGGGTACGGATAGCCATACGTGGAGCCCACGACGATGGAGTTCTGCACACCGATGGCCGAGCACTCCGTGCCCGACGTTCCTGGCTGGAACACGTCCGTGGAACCAACAAGGCGACCGGTAGCGGTCTCATAAACGATGAGATTCTCCTGCTCGTCGGCATTATCCGTGAGCATGACGTAATCCGAACCGTTCGGCCCAAAGAACGTGGGCGATGCGCCGGAGCCCCAGGACAGCTGGCCGGGCTTGCGGGCTGTTCCCCGGTCGTAGAGGGCGTGCCAGAGAATCTCCGGGGTGCCGTCCTCGTCCGCATCCAGCATGTAGATCGCATGAGAGGTGACCACCGACACACCCTGCGGGCACGCGGAAATCGAGTTATCCACCGTCTCATAGTCCGACTGGGACTTTTTCAGAAAGATCGAGCGAACCTCGCGCTTATCGGCATCTACAACACCGATCGCGCCGTGGGCCGAAGCGACCCAGACACGGCCCTGCCAGTCCGGAACCACGCCGACGACCTGGTCGCCCTTGTACTGCGACAGGAAGCGGTTGAGGGACACACGCTCGTCCACGTACACGGTCCGACCGTCGGCTGAGTGGGCCACGCGCAGAAGCGTGTTGGAACCATCCACGAAAACCATGCGGTCCTTGTGGTCGATGTAGGCGTAGACACCGCCGAGAAGAGCGCCCTTCGGCACCTCCAAGCTACCGAGCGTCTCGCCGCTTTCTGGATCCAGGATGGCTACCTTCGGCTGCAGGAACGTGAGCTTCGAGCCGAAACGCTGCGTCACCAGAACCTGGATGTAGCCATCCGCCCCGACCATGATGGTCGGGCATGCGCCACCCATATCGATGTGTTTGACGTCCCATGGACCGGCACCCGGGCCGGGAACCGGCGAGCAGTCCGAAGACTGGGCCTCACCGTGCATACACGCCATACCTGGCGTACCGAGGTAGGCATTTTCCTCGGCGTTATATTCAAAATTTGACATTAACAATCCTCGTCGCTGGAGAATATTTTACCTTGTACCACCTGGTAGTTTACATTGGGAAAACAAAAAGCTCATCTCTGAGAAAGAGATGAGCTTTTATTATTTACTTTTCGACGCCCGACCGTACAGGTTTTCGGTTCTGTTACGGTTAGCGCGCCTTAAAGCCTGGTGGCTTAAGCCTCGGTGAAGTCCTTCTGGATGGAGGGATCGACCTGGATGCCGGGGCCATTGGTGGCAGCGACGGTGATCTTCTTCACGTAGATGCCCTTGGAGGAGCTCGGCTTCAGACGGTTAATCTCGTCGAGGAGAGCGCCGTAGTTCTCAGCCAGCTTCTCAGCATCGAAGGATGCCTTGCCGATGAGAGCGTGGAGGTTGGAAGCCTTGTCAACGCGGAAGGAAATCTTACCGCCCTTGATCTCCTTCACAGCCTTGGCGACATCCGGGGTCACTGTGCCAGTCTTGGGGTTCGGCATGAGACCACGCGGGCCGAGGACGCGAGCGACGCGACCAACCTTGGCCATCTGATCAGGGGTAGCGATAGCAGCATCAAAGTCGGTCCAGCCACCCTGGATCTTCTCGATGAGCTCAGCGGTGCCGACGAAATCAGCGCCTGCCTCCTCAGCGGCGGTAGCGTTGGTGCCCTCAGCGAAGACGACAACGCGAACTTCCTTGCCCGTGCCGTTAGGCAGGGACACGGTGCCACGCACAAGCTGATCAGCCTTGCGGGGATCAACGCCCAGACGCATCACAACGTCGATGGAAGCGTCGTAGTTCTTGGAGGAGGTCTCCTTAGCCAGCTTGACAGCCTCGAGCGGGGTGTACAGGTGGTTGGAGTCCACCTTCTCAGCGGCCTCGCGGTAAGCCTTAGAGCGCTTTGCCATAATTCATCAATCCTTTCGATGTGTGGTGAGCGGGCCTGGCCGGCCCTTCCACAAAATGTTTCTTACAGACCCTCGACAACGATGCCCATGGAGCGGGCGGTGCCGGCAATGATCTTGGCGGCAGCGTCGATGTCGCGCGCGTTGAGGTCCGGCTCCTTCTGCTTAGCGATCTCCTTGACCTGGTCAAGAGTCACCTTGCCCACCTTATCGGTGTGCGGAACGCCAGAACCCTTCTTCAGGCCAGCAGCCTTGAGCAGCAGCTGAGCTGCCGGCGGGGTCTTCAGCTTGAAGTCGAAGGAGCGGTCTTCGTAGACGGTGATCTCCACAGGGACAATGTTGCCGCGCTGGTTTTCCGTGGCAGCGTTGTACGCCTTGCAGAACTCCATCATGTTCACGCCGTGCGCACCAAGCGCAGGACCAACCGGCGGTGCAGGGTTAGCCTGACCAGCCTCGATCTGCAGCTTAATGAGGGCCGTGACTTTCTTCTTCGGGGGCATCTTCTACCTACTTTCCTTGTTACCAGCGCCCCGCCTCGAGATGCGTCAAATAAAAGGGCGAGGTGCCGTCCGGATGCCTTGTTACAGCCACCGGGAAAAACGTTTACATACATGCCTATAAGGCACGGGCGAAGATGTTACACCACGTGCCCCACAAAACGCTAATTGATCTTTTCCACCTGATCGAAGGTGAGCTCCACCGGCGTATCGCGGCCGAAAATGGACACGAGAGCGTGCAGCTTGCCGGAATCCCGGTCAATATCAGAAATCGTGGCGGACACCGTCGCAAGAGCACCGGACAGAATCGTCACCGACTCTCCCACCTCGAAGTCAACCTCAACCGGCTTCTTCTCCGCCGCAGGTGCAGCAACAACCGTGTCGCCCTCAGCGTCCGCTGCCTGCTCCTCCACCGTCTGCTGCGGCATGAGGAACTTCGCCACATCCTTCGGCTTCACCGGAGTTGCCTGGCCTTCGTTACCCACGAAGCTTGTCACACCCGGCGTCCCACGAACAACCGACCACACGGAGTCGTTCATCTCCATGCGCACCAAGACGTAGCCCGGAAGCAGCTTCTTCTTCACGATCTTCTTCTTGCCGTCACGCATCTCGGTAACTTCCTCGACCGGCACGACAATATCGTGAATGTACTCGTCCACCTCAAGGTTCTCCGCACGCTGCGTGAGGTTCGTCTTCACCTTGTTCTCGTAACCCGAGTACGTCTGAATGATGTACCAGGTACCAGGCAGCTTCTTCAGCTCGCGGATGAACTTGCGAAGGCGCTGCTTGTACTCCTGCAGTGCCTCCTCCTCAGCAGAAAGCTCCTCCGTCTCCGGGGTTTCCGGGGTCTCCGGAGCCTCTGGCTCGGTGGCCTCCGACTCCGGGGCTTCCACCTGGCTCTCAACCTGTTCGACGTTTTCTTGCTCTTCCATCTTCACTCTCTCCAGATCAAAAATTTATCCCGCCTCCCTGGAATGTCCAGGAGGCGGGATAATGAAGTATCACAAACGTTTATACCATCTAGCTACGGGGTGAGCAACCACTGCACGCCCTTGGCGGTGAGAATATCCGTTCCCCACACAACGATCGTCATCACGATGAGGAACAGGAACACGATCAGCGTGTAGTTAAGCATCTGCTTCCCCGTCGGCCAGATGACCTTCTTCATCTGCTCGATCACTTCGGGGATGTAAGACTTGATGCCGCCGCCCCACTTTTCGTCCTTGTTTTCCCTCACAAGGCGCTTTTCAGCGTAGGCATCAGCACTCGTAGTGCTCGCACCCGTAAGCTGCCGCTTACCTGTAGGACGAGCAGTGCGATTTTCATCAGCCACGTTAAATCCTCTTTGCACTAGGAGTACTTTGCAGGGGCGACAGGACTCGAACCTGCAACCTGCGGTTTTGGAGACCGCTGCTCTACCAATTGAGCCACGCCCCTATTCAGGACACATGCGTTTCACATGCACCTTGCACACTGTACCAGAAAACCCCCGCACCTTGGCGAGGGGGGCTCAGTGCAGTAGCGGTGGAGAGGTTCGAACTCTCGACCTCACGATTATGAGTCGTGCGCTCTCACCAACTGAGCTACACCGCCATCGTTCCAATAAAAGAACAGAGCCCCCTGTCAGAATCGAACTGACGACCTTTTCCTTACCATGGAAACGCTCTGCCGACTGAGCTAAGGGGGCCGTGCTTCATGTTGAAGCCTTGGATAGAGTAACTGACATTCATGCATTCACACAAATCGGCACGTCAGTTGCTATTTTCCACTCCTATTCCGGTTTTGCGGCCCAATGGGGTGATCGTGGCCTGCTTTTGACTGGGCTTGGGCCGTGTTGGGGACCCAGCAATACCCAATGCGGCCCAACCGGTGCAAGCATCCCGCGCTTTGACCTTGCCTGGGCCGTGTTGCGGACCCAGCAATACCCAATGCGGCCCAACCGGTGCAAGCATCCCGCGCTTTGACCTTGCCTGGTCCGTGTTGAGGACCGCTGCGAGGTACGCCCCCTAGCGGTATTTCTGCAGTGGCTCCAACCAGCGAACGAAGTATTTGGCGATGAAGCCGACGAGGAGGGCGGCTGCCAAGGTGCCCTCGCGGATGCCTTCGACACGGCCAAGAACGGCGAAGGAAAGGACAGTCGCAATCACGACAAGGCTCGTATCCACGGTGATCTTGCAGTTACCAAAGGCGTGCCATTTTTTGGCTCGAACTTCCGGTTGAGCGTGGTGGAGACGGCAATGGCCAGGCCATCGCCGTCCATGACGACGGCGGCGGGCAACTGGACGAGCTGCCGGGGATCGTAGCGTTTGCGCAGGAGGAGCATCTGCAAGATCATGAAACCTGCGTTCATGGCGATGGTCCCCGTACCAACCGTGAAAGAGCTAATGAGGCTCAAAACGTACGGAAAGCTGGAGATCGGTGATGTCCCCAGCTCCGCGATGATAGATAGCGCGATTCCGCACGCCATCAGTGATAATCCAATTATTCCCAAAATATATCGACGCACTAAATTTTCTTTCGTGCAAACCATAGTGCGACGAATGGGATTATCTAAATTCCAAACAAGCCCTTGACCTGGTTAACAAGGTCCGGTGCGAAATGCTGGGCCGCAGCACCGATCCCCAGCAGTCCAAGGATCGCGCCAACGAGACCGCCGATGACCTCAAGCGCCGCCACGGCCTCCGGAGGAAGGTCGGAGGAAGTGTTGGATCCGGTGGCAGCACCGGAGTCGCCCGAGTCGCCGGGCTTGCTGGGCTGGTCGGGCTTGGCGGTGCCCAGGTTGAAAGCGACCTTGATCGGGTCGTGGTCAGAGGAGCGGAAGACGGAGTCGTCGACAAGCGGGGCGATGTTGTAGTTTTCGCGGGAGTACTCGAAGGCGATGGACTCATCCGAGTTGATATCCCACACATCCGCGTCGACGACAAGCTTCATCGCCGCAGCGTTGCCAAAGGCATGATCAAGGGAACCGATGCGGCCCGCAAACTGGTACGAATGCCCGGAATCGTACGTTGCGGCGATATTGGTGTAACCGGCATCCTCGAGGACCTTCATCGTGTCTTCCTTGGTGTAGGAGTTGAGGTCGCCGACGACGAAGACCGGCATGTCGTTCCATTCCTCGTGAGCAGCGATCGCCTTTGTCAGCGCGCGAGCTTGCTCGGCGCGGAGGTTCGGGTTATTGCCCTGGCCGTCGTTTTGGTCCTTATCGCCTCGGGCAACCGAGCCCTTGGACTTGAAGTGGTTCACCACGGCGACGAACTCGGGATCCTTCTGCCCCACACGAGCGAAAGCCTGGCCCAGTGGCTGGCGGGCAACACCGGTGTAGGCTGGGTCGTCGATGATGACAGAGGGGCCGACAGGCGCCACCTTCGTCTTGTTGTAGATGAATGCCACGCGGATGACATCCTCCTGGCCGGGCACCTTTTCCGGCGATGCGACGAGCTCCCATGTCGGCTCTTTACCTCTCGCTGTGAGGTCGGCGTTGAGAGCTGCCACAAGTTTGCTCAGAGCTTCATCCCGGCGGCTGGCATCGCCGGTGACGCTGGCTGTGTTTTCGATTTCTTCCAGGCCCAGAACCGACACGTTGAGTGTGTTGATGGCATTGACGATCTTCGCCTGCTGTCGCGTGAAGGCCTGCGTGGACCAGGCACCGCGCACCGTGCACCAGTTAGCGGTGACGCTGTTGCCCTCGCGGTCGGTGTAGGCCTTGCAGCCCTCCTCCGTCTCGCCGAGAGTGGTGAAGTAGTTGAGGACGTTAAACGAGGCAAGCGACAGCTCCGAGTCTTTCACGTTCGGGCCCGCCTCTTCTGCGGCCCGAGAATCCTCCCATGTGATGGGGAGGCTCTCGGAGTTGCCGGTAATGGGCACCGTGGGCTGCAGGCCCCACTTGTCGTACCTGCCGCTCACAATCACAGGCTCAGTGAAGGTGACAGTGTCCCCGGCGCGCAAGGACTTCACCGTCTTTCCGCCGGTAACCAGGTAAGGAAGCGGGGTTTCTGTATCGGATTTGGCATAGTTGCGCGACCTTCCGTCGTCAAGCGAAACCTCCCGCAACCCCTGGCTAACGGCGAGCTTTTGCACCTCCGAGTTCGGGTCCGTCGAGGGCGGGAAAACATCCGTGGGCTGGTAGAACGGCTCCGTACCCGGGGCGAGTCCCACCGTACCGTACGTGTTGAGCTCATAGTTGTTACTCACCGTGTAGGGGCCCGTGACCTGCACAAGCATCCCCTCATAGGCCTCGCGCGCCGCGTCCCCCTCCGGCAACTCCGAAAATTCAGTTGGAACAACTGTCGGGCCGCAATCCGTGTCCGGGACCACCTCGGGGTCACTCAGCTGCGTCTCCCCCGTGTACTCTCCCGCCGTGCCCGTCACCGTGACGCAGGAACCGACCTCCGGCACCTGCCCATCCCGACCAAGGAACACGAAGATGCCGTTCGAAGCCTCCGACTTCTCACCGCCCTGCTGCATGTAGAAGCCGTCGAAACCACCCTCCGGATAGCTCGCCGTTACATACCCACTGGTCGTTACCCGCTGGCCATCCAGGGGTGTCACAGGGCCCGTGCCCTGGATCTCCGCAATGGTCACCGTTCCCGCATTCTCCGGCTTCAGATCACCCGGCGTCGGCGCTCCCGTCACGAAATCCGTGGCGTTGTTGTCCGTGTCCACCCCCGTCTGTGCTCGCTGGACCGAGACGCTATTCGACGTCCCCGGGGCCGCATTCCCCTCCGCAAAGGTCGCCTCTCCCCAACCAAGCAGGTCCACAACCTGCGCCGACGGGGTCCACGGATCCGCACTGTTGGTCAGCGCCACGATGCCGCCCTTACCGCTCATCGCGATATCGCCCTCGAGATCCGCTTCAATGCCCCGCGTTCCGCCACTGCCCTGCGCCAGCTGGATCAGCGTGTAGCCCTTCGCCGGAGTCTCCCCCGCAAGCTGCAGGATGTTCCCGCTATTCGGCTTCTTCCCCTTCACCGACGTGTACTGCAGGTACATGCCATCCAGGGAAATCGGCGCGTCTGTGGGGTTGTACAGCTCCACGAAATCATGCGTGTACGTCGCACCCGAGTTCCCGCCGCCGCCGTACACCTCGTTGATGACGATGTTCGTCCCATCCGGTGCCGCCGCCGCAGGTGACACCGCCGAAGCGACAATCGCCACCGAGCTGACTAGCGCCACGCCCAGCCTTGAAAACCTCATCTAAACCCTCACCTCTTAGTAGACAAAAACTATCTGTAGTTCTTTTCTTACCGGCTCCACGTGGACTTCGCAGCGCAAGTTTCCGGGCTTCTACCCCCCGCCTGTTTTGGGGCGCGTTTCGTGTGCAGCCGGGGTGCTGTCGGGGAGCAGTTGGGGTGCTTATGTGACCGGCTGCCTTTCGCGGCCCAAGCCGAGACGGGTTCTCGGGGGTTGGAGGCAAACGGGCCGCAATGCGACACGCACCCGCGCACAACGCGGCCCAAGGGCACCCGAACGTCGACAAGCAAGAACCGGATGGGCCGCAATGCGCAACACCGGTACCAAGCGCGGCCCAAGCCGAGGCGGGATCCCGGGCTTTGAAGGCAAACGGGCCGCAGTGCGGCACGCACCCGCACACAACACGGCCCAAGCGGAGGCAGGGACCCGGGATCCAAAGAAAGATGGGCCGTGTTGCGGCGCGGAGAACCTGCGCATGCGAAAACCCCGACCCTCGTGGCGAGGATCGGGGTTATTGGTGCCAGGTAGAAGATTCGAACTTCTGTAGGCGAAAGCCGACGGATTTACAGTCCGCTCCCTTTGGCCGCTCGGGCAACCTGGCCCGCACTTCGTGAGTGCGAGACATACTTTACTATGTCCCCACCCCCAAAAGGCAAACCGGCTGCACAGCGGGGCTATCGGACGCGGGAGATGGAGTACTCGGTGAGGGAACGGAGGGCGGAGCGCACGGGACCGTCGGGAAGCGTGGAGAGCTCGTCGAAGGCTTTATCGGTGAACTGCTGCACAACTTCGAGGGCCTGCTCGCGCCCGGAGGTCTGCTCGATGAGGGCGAGGGCACGCTCAACGTCGTCATCGCTGGTGAGTGGGCCGGTGAGGAGGCCACGGAGCTCCTCACCTGCGGGGGACTCGTCCTTCAGAGCGAAGAGGACGGGGAGGGTGAAGACGCCTTCGCGGAGGTCGGTGCCCCGGGTCTTGCCGGACTGAGCGGAGGCGGAGAAGATGTCGATGATGTCGTCGACGATTTGGAAGATCGTGCCGATGTAGACACCGAATTGCTGCAAAGCTCGCGTGATCTCCGGCGAGCATCCGCCGTGGAGCGCGCCGAGGTAGCCGGCCGACGAGATGAGCACACCGGTCTTTTCGTGCACAACGTTGAGGTAGTGCTCGATCTTATCGCCATCGCCGGGGCCCACAGTCTCGCGCATCTGGCCGGTGACGAGATCCCCGAAGGTCTGCGCGAAGTGGGCGACGGTATCGGTACCGAGAGTGGCCATAAGCCGCGAGGCGTGGGCGAGGAGAATGTCCCCGGCAAGGATCGCGACAGAGTTGCCCCAGCGGGCGTTTGCGCTTTCCACCCCGCGGCGGCGGTCAGCTTCGTCCATGACGTCATCGTGGTAGAGCGTGGCAAGGTGCGTCATCTCCACGACGGTCGCAGCTTTGATCACATCCTCGCAGGAAGCACGTGTGCCGAGCTGCGAGGCCAACACCGCGAACATGGGGCGGAAACGTTTTCCGCCGGCAGCAGCTAGATGAATGACCTTTTCATTGACAAAGTCTTCGCCGTGGTTGAGTTCTTTTTGCAGGAGCTCTTCCACGCGCTGAAGGTCGCGTGAAACCGTAGCCGCGAGCTCGGGCTCATCAAATGAAATCCCAGTTAGGGGCGTGTCCCTGTGCAGCCGGGGGCGGGTGTCATTCATAGTGTAAAAACTGCCCTCTGTCCGATACGTTGGTTAGATAACTTACCCCTTTACCGTAGTCTAAACATGCATTTCTACCTACCCCAGGGTACAAATGAGGGCCATGGAGTTTTTTCCGGAGGTAGCCATTATCGGCGCAGGCCCAGCTGGGTCAGCTGCAGCAATTCATCTACAGGACAAGGACGTGCTGCTCATCGACAGTGCGGAGTTCCCCCGCGACAAAACCTGCGGCGACGGTCTTACTCCACGCGCGATGCGTGAGCTTTCGGCGCTCGGCATCGATCTGCCGTTCCGCACTCGTGGTCTTAAGCTGCATGGCTTTGGCCGCACGGCGGAGATCCCGTGGGAGTGGGGTGTTGGTTCAGCGATGCGTCGGCAGAAGTTCGATGCGCTCCTCTACAACCGAGCCCCCGCGCAGAAACTCACGGGGGTAGCTACCTCCCCCGTTGTGGAGAATGGCCGCGTCGTGCGCTTCCAGGTAGGCGAGCATGTCGTGCATCCGCAGGTGGTTCTGGTCGCCGATGGTGTCCGCTCCACCTTCGGCACGCAACTCGGCCGCGTCTGGCACAAGCAGCAGGTCTACGGCATCGCCGCGCGCAGCTACTGCACCTCCACTCGCTCTTCCGAGCCCTGGATCCACTCCCACTTCGGTGACCTCCCCGGTTACGGTTGGTTTTTTCCGCTTGTCGACGCCGCCAACGTCGGCTGTGGGGCTCTTTCCACCGCGGCTCGCCCAGCCAAGGTGAACACCAAAAAGCTGCTGCGCTTCTACGCCTCATCCATTCAGGAAGAATTTGGGCTTGGTGAACCCACGTCCGTCACGTCTGCGGCCCTGCCCATGGGAGGCTCCGTCTCCGGGGTGTCGGGCCGCAACTGGGCACTGCTTGGCGATTCGGCCTGCTGCGTCAATCCCCTGAACGGCGAGGGCATCGACTACGCCCTCGAAACAGCCCGCCTTGCTGCCTCATTAATTGACGAGGACCTGCGCGTGTGGCCCTCCGTCCTGCGCGAACACTACGGCGAAACCTTCACCCTCGCCCGCAGCCTGGCCAAGCTTCTTACATACCCCCGCATGCTGCCCACCTTTGGTCCGCTTGCATTCCGCACTCCCCTGCGCACTCTGCTCATGCCCACCGTTGCCCGCGCGATGGGTAACCTCATCGACGATTCCGACCGCGACCTCGCCGCCCGCGTCTGGCACGCCGCAGGCAAGGCGACCCGCTCCCTCAACACCGCGCCACTCTGGGGCTAGGCTTCCACCTCCCCTTTCTCCCCCTGTTTCTCCCCTTTTGCGGCCCGATCCAGTTCGCGTACTCGCGCTTCGTCGATAGTCGGGCTTCAAAAAGGGATCGGCGAGGGGAAACGTAAGCACGGAGTTCCTCATGCGGCCCAGACGGGGTGAAGCTCTCGGGGGGTAGCGCGAGTCGGGCCGCGTTTGGTCACAGGACTCTCCAGCCGCCGCCAAAAGTGGCCCAAGCGGAGTGGATCACTCGGGCTTCAAGAGGGAATGGGCTGCAAAAGGGACTCCAGGGATCCGAATGCGGCCCAACTGCAACCACCCACACGGGTTTCAGGAAAAGATGGGCCGCAAAAAGGGACGGGTAGTTAGGGTTACTCCTTGATGGCGGAGTGCATCGCGGTGATGCCGAACGTGAGGTTCTGCCAGCCGCAGTCGGACCAGCCGTTGGCGTTCACGATGGTGGCGAGTTCCTCTTGGTCGGGCCACGCGCGGATGGATTCGGCAAGGTACTCGTAGGCCTCGCCGTTGGAGGAAACCTGCTTGGCTACCAGTGGCAGGATCCGCATGAGGTATTCCTTGTAGACGAAGGAGAACACCGGCAGAATCGGGGTGGAAAACTCGGCAATGGTCAGTCGACCGCCCGGCTTGGTAACGCGGGCCATCTCGCGGAGGGCCTGGCCCGTGTCCTGGATGTTGCGGAGGCCGAAGGAGATCGTGACGGCATCGAAGGTTTCGTCGGCAAACGGGAGGTTCATACCATCGCCGACAACCTTGGGCACGTCGCGATGTGCACCAGCCGCGAGCATGCCCTGGGAGAAGTCACAGGCCACACACCAGGCACCAGATTTGGCTAATTCCTCGGTAGAAACGGCGCTTCCGGCTGCCAGGTCGAGGACATTCTCCCCCGGCTTCAAAGCAAGGCGCTCGCGGACGCGACGACGCCACATACGATCCTGGCCAAAACTCAGGATCGTATTCGTGATGTCATAGTTCTTGCCCACGTCATCGAACATGCGGGCAACGTCGGACGGGTCTTTTTCTAGGGTTGCTTTAGCCACAAGTGACTAGTCTAGTCAGACGCGCGCACCGAGAGCCTTCGCGGCCCAGCGAGGCAACTCGGGGATGGGGCCGAAGATCGTGAGTGGCACACGCCGGGATTGCTCGATAACAGCGGCGTAGTGCTTGACCAGCTGAGTGCAGAGGTTTTCCCACGTCTTGGGCCGCACTCCGTCACGGGCTGCCTGGCGCATACGGGTATAGTGCCGGGGGTCAAGAATGGTGTCCAACGTGGAGGAGAGCTTCTCCTCGAAGGTGTCGACATCGAGCAGGTAGCCGTCGACACCTTCGGTGATGAGGTCGATGGGGCCACCAGCACGCGGGCCGATGACGGGGACACCCGAGGCAAGCGCTTCCTGAATGGTCTGACAGAAGGTTTCGAACTCGCCAGTGTGGACGAACACGTCGAAGCTGGCGTACGCCTGGGCGAGTTCCTCCCCAGAAAGCGCACCGGTGAAGACTGCGTTGGGGCACTCGTCGACAAGCGCATCCCGATCGGGGCCGGAACCGACGATGACAACCTGAACATCGGGGCGCGCGTCAAGAACCCGGAGGCGACGGACACCCTTTTCTGCGGCGAGGCGACCGACGAAGCCGACGATGACCTTCGTACCCTCCGGATCCCAGGTGAGACGCAGCGCGTCTGAGCGCTTGGAGGGATGGAAGCGAACCGTATCCACACCGCGGCCCCAGTGGTAGATGTTGTGAATGCCGTGAGCTTCGAGCTCCGCGATGGACATGGAGCTCGGGGCGAGCGTGCGCTGGCACATGTTATGAATGTAGCGTGCCCACTCCCAGACTGCGGTGGCAAGAAGCGTGAAGTGATACTTGGTGGCGAAACCTGCGACATCCGTCTGGTAGACAGCAATGGCTGGGATCCGCAGCTGACGGGCCGCAATCGCGCCAGCCGCACCGAGGACGAACGGGCTGGCGAGGTGCACGACATCCGGCTTGAACTTCGCTAACGCGCGGGCGACAGCGGTGGTGGGAACGCCGACGGGAAGAGAGTTAACACCGGGGAACATGATCGTAGGAACCCGAACAATGGGATATCCCTCGTACTCGGCGACTTCTTCTTCGTGACCACGGGCACCCGGCGCGATGACAAGCGCCTCGTGACCTTCTCGACGCAGATGCTCGAGGACGCGCAGCACGGAATTCGTCACTCCATTGATGTTTGGCAAGAATGCTTCTGCCACAATCGCAACTCGCATACCGGCCATTATGCACCCATTGCCTGACAATAACGTGGAAGAAAAGTTAAATGTTGGTGACGTTTTGGTTTCGTGACTGTGCGGCAGAACGACGCCGAGAAATTGCCGTAACCAGGCCAAAGAGCACACCGGCGACGGCAGAGGCCACCGCCAAAATGGATAGCGCTGGCCTAAATGCAAGCGTCCACTGGCGCCCATCCACCTTGACCACATCCGGTCGAGCCGCGTTGTAGGTCACCCACACCCGCTGCCCCTCGTTCAACCCCGTTGGGTACAAAAGGCCAAGCTCAGGGCTTTGAAGCGAACCGTGGACATCCTGAAAATCGATGGCGGTGCGGAGTGTACCCACCGACGTCACGCGTGCTAGGGAACGCACGGGGGCCTCGGCAATGAGGCGATCGTTCATGTACGCGCCGCCGACCATCGCCACGCACATGATGGCCGCAAGGATCCAACTGCCGATGATCGCCTGCTTAATTCGCCTGGTCACACGTGCATCCTCGCGCGCATCTTGGCGTGAATGTCACGCAGGTTGTCCCGGTCGGTGACGGCTTCAATGATGCGGATGCCGTCAGGCTCCGTCTCCAGCTCCTTTTGCAGGCTAGGCAGGTCGATGACCTTGGTGTATTCGATGTCGTAGGCCTCGGCGATGTGGGCAATATCCACGTCGGTGTGCGGTGTGCCGAAGAACGGCTCGAAGGCGTCCCGATATTCCTGTGCTCCCTGCTCGAGGGTCTCGAAGATCCCGCCGCCGTTGTCGTTGGCAACCACGATGGTGAGATTTTCGGGCCGCGGCGAGCCGTCAACAATAAGAAGGCCACCGATATCGTGGAGGAACGTGACATCGCCGAGGAGGGCGACAGTTCGAGGCGCGGTGGGCGCGGTCGGATCCGCTGCCTGATGTGCAAGCGCCACACCGATCGCCTGGCTCACGCTGCCATCGATGCCTGCAGCCCCACGCGGTGAGTACGTGTCCACGCCGTCGAAAGGCAGCCCGGCTAAATGCATGTCCCTGATGGGGTTGGAAGCACCGATGAAGAGGGCGTTTGACTGGTACAGAGAATCTGCTACCGCTGCGGCGACGGTCAGGCCAGTAAATTGTTCCAGTTGCTCACGAACCGCTTCGGCACCAAGCTCGCTCGCTGCGTCGAGCACCTTCAGCCACTCATCACGGGGCTGACCCGTCACTTTCAGGTCTGTGGCGATCTCCTGGGCAGTCCCCTCCGGATCGGTCACATAGTGCTCACCGGGCTGCTGAACAACAATCTTCGGCACCTCGTTGGTGAGCTTCATTACGTCTCGGTGCAGCGTCGGGTGCCCCACCACAACGATCTGCTCCGGCTTGTCTAGCTGGTCAAACATGGCCGCAGCGAGCGGATGCACCGGATGGTACGGCGCCGGTGCCGTGGGCTCAGCAAGGGTGGGCACGTCTTCCAACCCCGGGATTTCCTTCGCCCCGTCTCCCGCAATGACCAGGGTGTTCTTGGTGATATCGAGGCTTACTTCATGCTTGTCGACGTCCGGTCGCACCCACGTCCCCACCGTCGACTCCGGGCTCACGGCCGGGCCGACAAGGGGCACGTCAAACGAAACGTTGATATGGACCTGCGGGTGCTCCAGAGCCACCCCCACAGAGGTCACCGTCGGCGCGTACGGCTCAAACAAACCCTTCTGCACAATCGTCTGGCTCGCGCCCTTGCCCACATAGCGCTCCGGACGATCTGCAGAAAGCACCACAAACGGAGTGGCCGAATAATAGGCCTCCACCATTGCAGGAAGACAGTTTGCGACGGCGGTGCCCGAGGTTGTGACGACGGGAACCGGCCGCCCAGACACCCGGGCCATTCCCAAGGCGGTAAACGATGCAGACCTTTCGTCGATACGCGAATGAACCCTCAGCGAGGACTCCGCAAACGCCAAGGCCAACGGCGCGTTCCGGGAACCCGGACAATACACCACATCCGTCACCCCCGACTTTTGGAGGTCCGCCACAATCTGCTTCGCCAACTCCGGTGAACTAGTCATGACCTCGATTGTAAATAACCCAGGCACTCCTTTAAACGCCGATACCAAAAGTCCTCGTTCTTGCAGGCAGGGAAGTTCGTCGGTGTGACAGGCGTGACATCAATCGCACCGTCCACAATCTGTCGCCTCTCCGCCACGTCCTCATAGAAGAACCCACCCGTACCCAGGCCCGCTGCGGGCTGAACATCTTGGGCCGCAGCAGTTGCCAGGCACGCGTACATCCCCACCGCAGTTTCCAACGCGCTCGACACCGTCACACGCAGCCCCAACTCCTTTTCCACCTTGAGGACGTTCGTCGGGCCCCCCATTGGCTGGCACTTCAAAATCGCGTAGTCAACGCGACCTTTGACCTTCAGCGGGTCGCTTTCCTTGCGAATACTCTCATCGGCTGCCACCTTGACATACGGCCTGACCTGCTCCAACTCCTCGATCGTTGCGCACGGCTGCTCCATATACTCAAGCGGGCCCAGCCGCTTCGCCGCCTCTATCCCTTGGTCGACTGACCAGCCCCGATTCGCATCCACACGAATGGCCGCCTCAGGCATGAGGCGACGCACCGCCTGCACCCGCTCGATGTCATCCTGCAGACTCTGGCCCCGCTCCGCGACTTTCACCTTGACCGTCTTCACCCCAGGAAAACGGGCCAGAATATTCTCCACTTCCCCCGCCGCCACCGCCGGAACAGTACCATTGACCTGGACTTTCGTTCGCTTCGGCGTGGGCACACCGACGTACGCCACCTCCAGCGCACATTTCAACCACGTTGCCGCCTCCGGGGTCTCATACTCGAGAAATGGTGACCACTCCGCCCATCCCTTCGGCCCCTCGATCAGCATTGCCTCCCTGTGGGTGATCCCGCGGAACTTGATCATCGGCAAATCCACAACTCGCGCTCGCTGCGCAATCTCCTCAAAGGTAACCATGGCTTCCAGGGTATCCCTACCCGCCCCTTTTCACGGCCCAAGCGGTGCCATTCAGCGAGTAGGCCGCCCCGGCCGGGCCGCACTAGGAACCACAGGCGTACGGGCACGAAGCCCCCTCCCTCGAAAACGGCCCAAACCACATCGCGCACCCGAGACACACAACCGGTCGGGCCGCATCCGGCACCCAGCCCGTCACAACACGGCCCCAGCGGTGCTAAAGCGCGAGTAGGCCGCCCCGGCCGGGCCGCAATCCAGGTCGAGCAAGCAACCCCGAATGCGCATTCGAAAATCACGTCAATACCGGTCACGTAAAGTTCGTTATTTACAGTACGTGACCAGTATTTTTATTCAATTCGAACGTGCGTGTGTATGCCGTGCTCTATGGTGTATTCCAAACCACTGACCACCACATCACCAAAAGGAAACCACCATGGATTACGGATACATCCGAACAAGGGATCTGGGTCTGACACGGAGCCAAATCCGGCAAAAGATGAAGAACGGAGAGCTGTTCCGGGTTCGCCGGGGTTGGTACTGCACGCACGAACCCACGATTTTCGATCAGCTGCTTGTGCTGCAGGCCATGCATCCAAACCTAGTTTTCACAGGAAAGACTGCTTTAGCGCTCCACCTCAGGCAGCTACCTGAGGGAGAAATCGAAGCAGTAATTCCAAAACACCAGCGGATTCCCAAGATCGCCGGAGTGAAAATCAAGCGAAGCCGGAGTGTGAAGTCTGAAGTTGTCCGGATTTTCCGCTGCGTTTCGATGATCGAGGCAGCGCTGGAAACGCCGGAGGACGAACGACCACGGGACTTGGTGGAAAAACTCAACGAGCATTACGCCAAGCGCAAGGGGAAGAGACAATGGATATACGACATCAAAAACGTCCGGAGAAGGCACTTGGCGCGCGCGGTGAAAAAGGACTTCGCTTACGTTTTGCCGGGTGCATATTCCAAGCAGGAGCTGCGAGTGGGACAAGGTCTGGTGCAGCGGGGTTATGAGGTGGAAATGAGTTTTAAAGTCTGCGGGTACATGTTCGATATCAAGATCAGAAAAACCGATGTACTCGTGGAGCTAGATTCGTTCATGTTCCATGAGGGTGAGGGACGTAAGAGGACGTTTGTAACGGATCGGTGGAAACAAAACGCGGCAACGATGGCAGGACACCGGGTGCTGCGTTTCACCACCGATGACACTTTCCATTACCTGGACCTGGTCCTCGACGAAATCGAGCGAGCAATTCATTTCCAGGAGACGGCTGTTACTGAGGTGTGGAAGGGCCTCGATCCGGCAGTGGCCTGACCGTATAGAGTTACAACCATGACTGATAATCCGTTTGACTCGTCGCAATGGAAGCCTGTTCCAGGCTTTGAGGATCTGACCGACATCACCTATCACCGCCATGTCGGCACGGAGCGCAAGGATGGCATTGTTCGCATCGCATTTGACCGTCCGGAGGTACGCAACGCGTTCCGTCCACACACGGTGGATGAGCTCTATAGGGCTCTCGACCATGCCCGCCAGACCCCGGATGTCGGCGTGGTGCTGCTTACCGGAAACGGCCCGAGCCCGAAGGATGGCGGTTGGGGCTTTTGCTCCGGTGGCGACCAGCGTATTCGCGGTCGCTCCGGCTACCAGTACGCAAGTGGTGATACCGCGGAAACCGTGGATAAGGCACGGGCCGGCCGCTTGCACATCCTAGAGGTCCAGCGCCTCATCCGGACGATGCCCAAGGTTGTTATCGCACTGGTTAACGGCTGGGCCGCCGGCGGCGGGCACTCACTCCACGTGGTGTGCGATCTCACGCTCGCCAGTAAGGAAGAAGCTCGCTTCAAGCAGACGGATGCTGATGTGGGATCTTTCGACGCTGGTTATGGGTCCGCCTACCTGGCGAAAATGGTTGGACAGAAGAAAGCCCGGGAGATTTTCTTCCTCGGCCGCACCTACTCCGCGCAGGAGATGAAGGATATGGGCGCGGTTAACGAAGTTGTGCCACACAAGGATTTGGAGAAGGTGGCTATTCAGTGGGCCGAGGAGATTAACGGCAAGTCTCCCACCGCTCAGCGGATGCTGAAGTTTGCTCTAAACCTTGTCGACGATGGCCTCATGGGACAACAGGTATTCGCCGGTGAGGCAACACGCCTTGCGTACATGACCGATGAGGCTGTGGAGGGTCGCGACAGCTTCCTGGAGAAGCGTGATCCGGACTGGTCTGAGTTCCCCTTCTACTACTGATGAAAACACTGGAGGAACTTCCCATCCCCAGCCGGGGGATGGTGGACGAGCTGGAAAGAGCAATCGCCGGAGAAACGGCATACTGCCCTGTCCCTAGCGGAGCATCAGCAGGAGATCGGGCGCGCGCCACATCGCTGCGCGCAACGCAACGTATTGGGGAAGCCATCGACGATGATGTTGCCCTCGTAGTAGCGACGTCTGGATCGACCGGTGTTCCCAAGGGTGCGATGCTGACTGCCCACAACCTGGTGAGTGGCGCGGATGCGACGCACGCCAGGTTGGGAGGTCCGCGTCCGTGGTTGTGCGCACTGCCTGCACACAATATTGCGGGTCTGCAAATCCTCGTTCGTTCACTGGTAGCGGGCTATGACCCTCTGGTCATGGATGTCTCCCACGGTTTTAGCGTGGAGGAATTCGCGCAGAAGACAGCAGAGATCGGCGAGGGGTGCTACACCTCGCTTGTGCCGAATCAGCTGGCGAAGCTTCTGCAATCGTTGCAGGGAGTGGAAGCCCTGCAACAGTTCGAGGCAATTCTTGTCGGTGGCGCCCCTATCACTGGCGACATGGCGACGCGAGCTGCGCGACTCGGGATCAATATCGTCACGACGTATGGGTCCTCGGAAACCTCTGGTGGCTGTGTGTACGACGGTGTGCCGATCTCTGGTGCAAAGGTGCAGCTCCACGGGGAGCGGATTTGGCTCGGCGGGCCGATGGTGGCGAAGGGCTACCGAAATGTCGCCAGCGAGGAGGCTTTTCCCCAACCGGGATGGTTCCGCACCAGCGACTCCGGGCGCATCGAAGACGGGAAACTCCACGTCATCGGACGGCTGGACGCGATCATTGATTCCGGCGGTTTGAAGCTGCATCCCGAAGTGCTGGAAAAGGCGATCATGCAGATTCCAGGCGTGACGGAGGTGGTCGTGGTCGGTGTGCCCGACGAGCGACTCGGCACGGCGATCTCGGCTGTCTACGCAGGCTCCCCCACCCCAGCGCAGATTATCGAGGGCCTAAGCGATCTGCCGCGTTGGCAGCTCCCCAAGCACCTCAGCCACGTTGCGGCGGTGCCGAGGATGACCAGCGGTAAGGTCGATCGTCGACAAGCAGAAAAGTTAATCCTCAGCGGCGCTGGCCCGAAGTAGAACCTCGAGGTCAGCGGGCGTGTAGGTGGCGGCGATCTGCGCATCGTTGGCGCCGGCGAGGTTGTTCTGGACGAGCGAGGTGAGCTGGGTCGACGGGATGACCGCGAAGTTGCGCGGCTGTGCAAAGACCTGGCGCACCTTGTGCCCGGAACGTAGCTCCATGAGGTGCAGCCACACGTCGTCGGCGTTGGGTGCATGTTCGGCGAAATCACCGCCGTGAGCTGCGACGTAGTCGATGAAGCTGGCTGGGTAGAGAACACCGGAGACACCGGTGGCGAAGTGGAGGATGGATGCGGAGGAGCTGATCGCCTTGGACCATTTGGCGTACGGGCGAATGAGACCGTCGCGTAGCTCGATGCGGTGGGCGCGGTAGGCGACGACGGTGTCGAAGCGGTACTGCCCCACCACCAGCAGTTTTTCCACGAGCCACTCTGGGTAGATGATGTCATCGTCGACGGTGATGACACGAGTGCCGGTACCCGCAACCTCACTGAACTGGTTCCAATACTTCGTGTGCGGCCCGTAATGCCCATCGGAGCAGCGCACCTGAACCCCGCGGTCGATGAGTCGCTGCAGGGACGGCGGGTACGGTCCGCCGTAATCTTCCGGGTCGAGCCACAGGATGATCGGAACCTTGACGTATCCGCGGGCCAGCGACTCGAGAGTGAGGTAAACCTTTTTGAGGCGCGCGCCGTGGGTGGTCAGGGAGATCACAACGTCGCCGTCGCGCGGAATGCGGCCCTGGCCGAAGCGGTTGCGGAGGTTGAGTGGAACCATGCGGCCGAGCGTCAAAAAGATGCTCGCCACCTGGCCGAGCACGTAGCTCACCCACATCCTTGGTCCTCCTTTTGCTTGTCGACGTTTAGTTTTCCATCAAAGCGTGGATAATAGACCACATGCACGCAACCGCTCACGATTGGATCCAAGCCGCCCGACCTCACACATGGCCAAACGCCTTTGCGCCCGTGATCGTCGGCTCCGGCGCCGCCGCCTTCCACTTTGGCTTCGACCTCGGGCACATGTTACTCGCGCTTCTTGTGGCTTGGTCGCTCATTCTAGGCGTGAACTTTGCAAACGACTACTCCGACGGAATCCGTGGCACCGACGAAGATCGTTCCGGTCCGCTCCGCATCACGGCGTCGGGCAAGGTCAACCCCACCGTGGTGAAACTGGCCGCATTCGGATGCTTCGGAGTTGCTGCCATCTTTGGCCTCATTCTCACAGTCAGCTCCGGGCATGTATGGATGATTCTCATAGGAATTATCTGCATTCTCGGTGCCTGGTTCTACACCGGTGGCTCCCACCCCTACGGCTACATCGGACTAGGCGAAGTCGCCGTCTTCATCTTCTTCGGCCTCATCGCCGTACTCGGCACCGAATACACCCAAGCCGACCACATCTCCTGGGTAGGGATCTGCTCCGCCATCGGCATCGGCTGCATCTCCGCAGGTGTCAACCTTGCTAACAACATCCGCGACATCCCCACCGACGAAGCCTCCGGCAAGATGACACTGGCCGTCCGCATCGGCGATTCCCGTTCCAGGCTCCTCTTCCAAATCCTCGTCGCCATGCCGTTTATCATGTCTTTCTTTATCGCCGGCCAGACCGTGTTCGCCCTCATCGCCTTGGCGGCACTCCCCCTCGCTGTCATTGCCGTCATGCCCGTCAGAGAAGGAAAAACCGGCCGGGATCTCATCCCTGTACTGGGACTGACCGGCCGGTGCATGATTGTGTGGTCCGTTATCACCGCACTTGTACTAGCGCTTACGTAGCTCCTCATCCATCCACTTCTTGTGCTCCTTCCGCTGCCGATCCCACTCGGCGAGCTCCTGCGTCACCCGCAGCCTCAGCCCCCGGAACAGGAACATCGACAGCGGGAAGGCGACGATGAGCGCCAGCAGTGCGGAGATCATCAGCGGGAATGTCACCCCCACAAGAACGGAAAGGCCCTGAATAACGGCCGTCAGCACGACAAACAACAACAGACGTGCCAACCCGTACAAAACGACATCCAGCCACGCGCGGTGGCGCAGCTTCTTATCTGGTGTAGGTGCAGTATCGGTCACAAGGGGTAAGCATATTAAACTAAATCTGAAACCTACAATCCAAGGAGGAGTTTCGTGGGACGTGTCCTGATACTTGTCCTCATCGTTGTCGCCATCTACCTGGTCTGGAAGGCCTTCGGGCCACAAACCTGGGATCGCACCCCGCAGGCCCCCGAGATCAAGGGCCCCGATGACGACGAGGAATTCCTCTGGGAGCTGGAAAAGAAGCACTTCAAGGAGATGCGCGCCCGGCAAGAGGCCGAAGAGGCCGAAAGGGAGCGTCGCCGCCGCGAGGGGAAAGAGCGCTAGTTTCTCTGCTGTATTAGATCCGTTTGCAGCCCGTTCAGTGTGGTGCTTTCAGGGGTTGGTAGGAGTTGGGCCGCTTTGGCTCTGGGGCTGACCTGAAGATGGCCCACGTGCTCCCGGGGATTCGGCCATTCGGCGAAGCTGGGCTGCAAAAGGAATGCGCTTGCATGACTGGAGGAGGATATAAGAATGAGGATTCGGTGGCCATGGCAGCGGTGGCGAAAATATGACCTGACCGTCAACGAGTATAGCTTCCGTGTGTGGGTCAACCCTGTGCAACGGGATGTACACTGGCTCAATTGCCCGAGCCAGTACGTGCCTAGTGGCTACTCGTCAGCAGCGTATGTTGCAGATGGAGGATCATGGCTCGACCGATGGAAGCTCCCAATCCCCTCTGAAGAGGATATGCGAGAAGAAATCAGTTATTGGCTTGAGAACATCGATGACCCAGATGAGTGATCCCGAAGGTGGCCCGTCGTCATCCAACCACCCGAGCTTTAATGGAAGATGGGCCGCAAACGGAATAGCGGCCAATTCAATTGCGGCCCGAGGGGAATCGCGCGCCCAGGAATCGATGCCAGATGGGCCGCAATCGGGAACAAACCTAGTGGAACTCGCGGTCTACTACGGAGCGTAGGTACGTGCCGTAACCCGACTTCTCCAGTAAAGCGGCCTGCTCCAAGAGCTGTTCGGTAGAAATGTAGCCCATGCGCCAGGCGACTTCCTCGGGGGCGCCAATTTTCAAACCTTGGCGCTGTTCGATGGTGCGGACGAAGTCGCCGGCGGCCATGAGCAGATCGACGGTGCCGGTGTCGAGCCAGGCGGTGCCGCGCGGGAGAACCTCGACGTGGAGGGCACCTTCTTCTAGGTAGCGGTTGTTGATGTCGGTGATTTCGAGTTCGCCGCGGGCGGAGGGCGTGAGGGATTTGGCGATCTCGATGACGCGGTTGTCGTAGTAGTACAGGCCGGGAACGGCGTAGTTGGAGGCGGGGTGAGCAGGCTTTTCTTCAAGCGAGAGGGCGCGCCCGTCGGAATCGAAGGAGACAACGCCGTAGGCGGTGGGGTCGGCAACCCAGTAGGCGAAGATGGCGCCGCCGTCGATGTCGCGGAAGCGGCGGAGCTGGGTGCCAAGGCCTGGGCCGTAGAAGATGTTGTCGCCAAGGACGAGGGCGACGGAGTCGTCGCCGATGTGGTCCTCGCCGACGATGAAGGCCTCGGCAAGCCCGCGGGGTTCGTCCTGTTCAAGGTAGGTGAGCGTGGTGCCGAATTGTTCACCGGTGCTGAGCAGGCGGCGGAATTGGGGCGCGTCCTGCGGGGTGGTAATGATGGCGATGTCAGTGATGCCGCTGAGCATGAGGGTGGTCAGCGGGTAGTAGATCATCGGCTTGTCAAAGACGGGCACAAGCTGTTTGGAAATGCCCTTGGTGATGGGATACAGCCTAGATCCCGTCCCACCTGCGAGGATGATGCCCTTCATCTAGGCATCCGCCCACGTTGCGCGCACCACGTCCTCGAATGCTTTGCACTCGTTGTAGCGCGGCAGTTTCACCTCGCGAAGCCCCGGCGCGTTTTGATCTTTATCACTCAAAATAACGTCGCGAGACGGCCAGTCAATGCCGAGTTCCTCGTCGAAGGCATTGATGCCGTGCTCGTGGGAGGGGTTGTACCCCTCGCTGCACAGGTAGGCGACGGTGGAATCTTCCAGCGCGACAAAACCGTGTGCGAAGCCGACGGGAAGGTAGAGGCTGTGCCGGTTTTCTGCGGATAGTTCAACACCGATGTAGCGTCCGAAACTCGCGCTCCCCTTGCGGATGTCGACGGCAACGTCCCAGATCCGGCCGCTGATGCACGAGACGAACTTGGCTTGTCCCGGGGGGACGTCGGCGTAATGGAGACCTCTCAGGACTCCGCTTTTCGACGTCGATACGTTTGCTTGCTGGAGGTCGAACGGGAAACCTACGGCTTCCTCAAAGTCGGTGGCCTTAAACCATTCATGGAAGGTTCCCCGGTCATCTGGGTGAATCTCGGGGACGCTAAGTAAGACTCCTGGTAGGTTCGTTTCCTGCAGCATGCCCCCAGTTTAGCGCGTAGGACACACCGACGATGCTAAGAATGATTGCCAGCGCCACAGATACGGGCAGCAGGATAGCGGTGGCGATGCCGAAGATGACCATGCCGGTGGGGATTGCGGCGGTGTTCACCAACTGACCCTTGGTGGCGAACTGATGGACAAGACCTGCCGAGTCGAAAGATTGCCCTGCCACATCCCAGGCAATCCCGGCCATGGTGGTCAGCGCGGAGCTAAGGGCTGCCGCCGCGACGATGAGCGCGACGGATGGTGCCCACATGAGGAAGATGACGTAGACAGCAGAAAGCACAAGAGCGAGGGCCTGCTTGTACCTAAACGGGAATCTCATTACGATGGATCCTGCTGATCCTGCTAGGGAGCCGACGGCGGCACCAGCAGCCACCCAACCCCACATCCGCTCGTCGAAATGCTGCATGACAAGGGTCGGTGCAGCCGTGCCGAGGAAGCCGATGGAGGCGGATAGCACGAACCAGGTGGCGAGACCCGGGTTGACCCACGCGGGAAGCTTTTCTTTTGCGTAAGACTCCTCCTCTGGCGCGCGATGTGTTCCGCGTGTGAGCGGCCAGAAGCTGGCGAGGATGAGGATAGAGACGGCGAAGCTGGCAGCGTCGACAATTAATGCCGCCTCGAAGCTTGCGTGCACCGTGATGAACGTGCCAAGCAGCGGACCGCAGACAAAGAGCACGTCCCCTACTGCCGATAGCAGGCTGTTGAGCTTGACCTTCTCGTTTTCTGTCTCGCAGACGATGCTGATGAGCTCGAATCGGGCCGGGTTAAAGAAGGCTGTTGCTAGCCCGTAGGTAAGGCACGAAACGAAGAATGCCGCCGCGAAGTGGGAGCTTTGGGCCACTACCCACCACAGGAGGAGGAGCTGGGCGAGCATGCGAACGATATCGGAGAGGATCATCCAGCGTGCAGGGAATGTTGGTGCGGGCATGCGTTGCGCCGCGATGGATGATAGAAGGCGTCCGAGCCAGAGTGAGAGCAGGACGATGGTTAGGAGCCTGCCGGATTCGTCTAACCGGTAGGACTGGATGGCGAAGCTTGCGGGGATGATGCTGTCGCCGACCCCTGAGATGGTGTAGGCCAGCGCGGTGCGGGTTTTTCCGCGTCCGTTCAAACGGTGTCTCCTTTTTCTTTGGCGGCTGCATTCGCAATTGCTGCGCAGTTGATGAAACCACCGATTGTTGTGGCGTAAGCAATGAGAATGATCGCGAGGGCAATATCCACATAGCCATAGGCACGCAGACGGGGAGCCGCTGCTTCATGTCCACGCTCCCACGCAGCGTCGCTTCTCTTCGTCTGCCTCGTTCGAATGCCAAGGCTCCCATTGCGCGGGATGGTGGAAGCCACAGCGCCGAGGAACGCGATGGACACCGAAGAAACAACAAGGGAAATTCCCACGAGGTGACTACTTTCAGCTAGACAATGAGATCCGACGTAGGCACCAGGTTACAACTTTTCCCTCCACCCCCCACTAGGGGGTATTATTGCAATTAAATTTTTCATTCAACAAACAACCGGTTAGTTTTCGGGTCTTTGAACTTGTATGCTCATAATCATGAAATTGATGAGACGCGTCTCGCTTCTAGGTCCAGCGTTTGTCGCCGCCGTGGCCTACGTCGATCCAGGTAACGTAGCGGCAAACATCACCGCCGGCGCACGATACGGATTCCTTCTTATCTGGGTCCTCGTCCTCGCCAACGCGATGGCCGTCGTCGTCCAGTACCACTCCGCCAAGCTGGGGATCGTGACAGGGAGGTCACTCCCGGCGCTACTGGGCGATACGATGCCACGCACGCCGCGCCTCTTGTACTGGATCCAGGCAGAGATCGTCGCAGGCGCAACCGACATCGCCGAGGTGGTCGGTGGCGCCATCGCCCTCAATTTGTTGTTCGATCTTCCGCTTCTGTGGGGCGCAATCATTACTGGCTTGGTTAGCCTGCTACTCCTGGCTATTCAGGGCGGTGGCCGCCAACACATCTTCGAACGCGTCGTCATCGGGTTGCTGCTCATCATCGCCGTTGGGTTTTTGGCAGGACTTGTCATTGATCCCCCGAATCCGGCAGAGGTAGCCACGGGACTTATCCCCCGCTTCAAGGGGCCGGATACGGTCATGCTGGCGGCAAGTATGCTTGGCGCGACAGTCATGCCGCACGCCATCTACCTGCACTCCACGCTCGTCGTCGACAGGTTTGGGGACAAGGGCCACAGCACGAAGGAACTCATTCACTCCACCAAGGTCGATGTTGTCGGTGCGCTGATCCTTGCGGGCCTGGTGAACATCGGCCTCCTCGTTGTGGCTGCAAACTCCCTATTCGGAGTGGAGGGCACCGACTCGATTGAGGGAGCACACCGCGCAATTGTGGAAAACCTCGGCTCCGGAATCGGCTTTATTTTCGCCATCGGCCTGTTGGCTTCCGGGCTTGCCTCGACCTCCGTCGGCGCCTACGCGGGCTCGGAGATCATGCGCGGGTTGTTGCACATCAACGTGCCGATTCTTGCCCGCCGCCTGGTCACCCTCATCCCGGCGATCCTCATTATCGCCTGGGGAGCGGATCCGACAATGAGCCTCGTGTGGAGCCAAGTGCTCCTCTCCGTAGGTATCCCCTTTGCCGTCATTCCCCTGTTCTGGGCGACGGCAAGCAAGAAGGTCATGGGCGAGTACGCCACGGGGACGAAGACGAATGTGATGAACATTGTCATCGCCGCCATTGTTATTGCGCTTAATCTAGCGCTTGTTCTCTAGCCCGGTAGATCTTTTCGGAGCGATCCCGGGCTTCTTCCCACCAGCGTTTATTCGCACGGTACCAGTCAATAGTCTGGGCTAGCCCCTCGGTAAACGAGGTGTAGCGCGGCTTCCAGCCCAAGGCCTCCACGGAGGAGGGGTCTATCGCGTATCGACGATCGTGTCCAGGCCGATCCGTCACATGGATCACCTCGGCTCCCGGGTAGTGCTTCACCAGCTCGTCGACCACCTCACGGTTGGACAGCTCCCCGTTGGCACCGATCAGGTACGTCCTGCCGATCTCACCGCGCTCAAGGATCGCCCACACCGCGGAGTTGTGATCGTCCACGTGAATCCAGTCCCGAACATTGAGCCCGTCGCCGTAGAGGCGCACGGGCTCGCCGTTTTCCAGGGCGAGGATCTGCCGGGGAATGAACTTTTCCGGGTGCTGCCGCGGCCCATAGTTGTTCGAGCAGTTGGAGATCGTCGCCCGCAGACCGAAGGAACGCCCAAAGGCGCGGACGATGTGGTCGGCAGAGGCTTTCGACGCCGAGTACGGGGACGACGGCCGGTACGGGGTGTCGGGGGTGAAGCGTTCGCCACCGGTCAGCGGAAGATCGCCGTAGACCTCATCGGTGGAAATATGGTGCAGACGAACGTCGTGGCGCGCGCAGGCGGCGGCAATAACGGTCGTCCCCTCAACGTTGGTGCGGACGAAGGCGAGCGGATCGCGCAGGGAATTGTCATTGTGGGATTCGGCGGCGAAGTGGACGACCACGTCGGATTGCTTCACCAAAGCGTCGACAAGCTCCTCATCGAGGATGGAACCATGGACGAGACGGCAGCCCTCCGGAACCGAAGCGGGGTTGCCCGCGTAGGTGAGGGCATCGAGGACGGTGACCTCGTGATCGTAATGCGCACGGGTGTAGTGGCAGAAGTTGGAGCCGATGAAGCCCGCGCCACCAGTAACAAGAATGTTCATACCAGCTTCAATCCTACGATGCCACCGACAATCATGGCAGCAAAGATGACCTTGAGAAGCGACACGGGTTCCGCGCCGGTGAGAAAGGAGTACAAGAGGGCACCGACGCCGGCCCAGACCGCTTACGACGTGCCGACGGGGAGGGCCGCATGGCGAATGCGAGGCCACTCATGGAGATGGCGCACGCGATAAGGAAGACAAGCGACGGGACGAGCCGGGTGAAGCTGTGGGACAGGGACAGCGCCACAGCCCACACGGATTCGAACAAACCGGAAACAATGAGGATAAACCAAGCCATAACTGTAGCCGTCTTTGCTGTTGACCTGGGTACGGCTCCCTTGTCCGGTCGAGCGGTTTAAACCCCAGCGTATGAGTGCATGCCGGAGACCACCAGGTTGATGACGAACAGGTTGAACAGCATCGTGCCCAGCGCCACGATATTGATCCAGGCGGCGATCTTGCGCCACGCAGGGGTTGCGCGAACATGCAGGTAGGCGGCGTACATCACCCAGGTGATGAGGGAGAAGGTCTCCTTCGGATCCCAGCCCCAGGGGCGACCCCACGCAGACTCGGCCCACAGTGCACCCAGGATGATGCCCAGGCCGAAGACCGGCAGGCACCACACGGCGAGCTGGTAGGCGACGCGGTCGATCGTGTCGGCGGACGGCAGGATGGACAGCGGGAACACGTCCGGCTTCCAGCGCTTGAGCAGGTACAGGATGCTGGCTACACCCGAGAACATGCCGATCGAGGCGCCGATGGACACGCAGGACACGTGGAACGGCAGCCAGAAACTCTTCAGCGCCGGGTTCAGCGGGCCGGCACTGACATACAGCTGCGTTCCGCCGTAGAACATGAGCGCCACGATGGGAGCGAGAAGCCACGGCCACAGGGACACAATCTTCGTGCGGGTGATCACAAAGGCCGCAATGAGCATGGTGAACGCGGCAATCATGGAGATGTACTCGTACATGTTGCCAAACGGGAACCGGCCCGTACTCAGGCCACGCAGGATGATGGACACGAACTGGATGACAACGCCAAGCCAGACGAGTGCCGTCGTCATGCCTGCGAAACGGTCCGCCCTGGAACCGCTTTCGGCGGGCTCGTCGACAGGCGGCCCGCCAGCACCGACGAGCTCACGCTGCTTTTCCTTGGCAGCGTGCGACAGTCCGTAGAAGACAAGCGACGCGGCGAGCGCCACCACATAAATAACCAGCGCCGTCTTGAATGAAAGGTCAGACAGGCCTGCGAGTTCCGAGTTTGCCAGCATAGTGCATCAGTCTAGCGCGAAGAAGTAATATCCTCGAATAAATCGTCGTGCTCAGTCCCCCATCCGGCGTGGTCTGTTCGGGCTAACCCGCCCGTCTCCACCCGTGTGTGACCGTTTTCGGGGGTGAGGCGAACCCACATGCGTCGGCGCTTGGTCATGAGCGAACCGACGAGACCCGCAAGCATGATGAGGGTGGTCGCAAGCAGCCACCCCTGCGAGGGGTCGTAGGAAACCTGCAGGTTGGCGAAGGGAACTGCGCCGTCGAAGCGGACCGTCGTGCCGTCCTCCAGGGTGACCGTCTCCCCCTGCATGAGGTTGACGCGGGCAACCTTCTGCAGCTCCCCCATCGCGATCTGGCGCGAATCCAGCGAGAACAGCTGTTGACCAGTGCCGGAGTCCAGGCCGTTGTCACCGCGGTAGACATCGATGGCGACGGCCGGATCCGTCAGCTCCGGGAAGGAGGAGGCGAGAATGGTGCCATCCCAGGAGGCCGTCGGGGCGAAAAGGCCCTGCAGGGACACCTGGTTTTGGCGGCGGGTGAGGTCATCCTCGTACAGGCCCGCCGGCGGGTCAAAACGCATGGCACCGGTGGACAAGAGGTTAATCGGGTCGTCGGGGCGGAACTGCAGGGTTTGGGTGCGTTCCTCGCCGTTCGGCCAGGTGACGGTGAACGTCGGCGCGTAGCCGTGACCCTGCAGGTAGACGCGGTAGCCTTCGAGGCGCAGGGGCTCGTTCACCTTGAGGTGGTAATCCTGCCAGTCGGGATTGGCCACGTCCGTGGTGTAGCTGACGTTGGACTCGAACATCTCGGACTGGCCATTGGGGAGGTAATTGGCGTCGAAGTCGTGGATGGTGACGCAGAAGGGTGTCAGGGAGGTGCCGTCGACAAGCCTGCCGGCGCGGAAGGAATCGAAGTTGGACAGGGCGGTGTTGCAGAACTCATTGGACTGCCCATCGACCACAACGATGCGGTGGCCTTCGGTATAGACGAGGCGGCCCCAGGCAATAACCACGAGCATGGCGACGATGCCGAGGTGGAAGATGAGGTTAAAAATTTCCCGGGCGTAGCCCTTCTCGGCACTGAGGGTAAGTGCCCCGGCGCGGTCTTCCGCCGGGGCATACCAGCGGGCGTGCCACCCCTTGAAAACCTTGGTGACCTTTTGTTTTACGATATCGATGGGTTCTTCAACCTGGCCGGATGCGTGCTTGGGTAGGCGCGAGAGGTTGCGGGGCGGGCGCACGGGTTCGCCGCGCATCACCTTGATGTGGTCCCACGTGCGGGGGATGATGCAGCCGACGAGCGAGATCCCCAAGAGGAACCAGATGGCGGTGAACCACGAGGAGGAAAAGACGTCGAAAAGCTGGAGCTTATCCATGAGCTCAGCGGTACGTCCACCAGAAGCGATGTACTCGGTGACCTTCGACTCATTCAGGCTTCGCTGTGGCAGGAGGGCACCGGGGACGGCGGCCAGGGCCAACAGAAAAAGCAGGATGAGGGCGGTGCGCATGCTTGTCAGCCACCGCCAGGCCCGCAGGAAGAATACTTTCACCATTTAGATCAGTGTCGCTCCATACTCCAGGGTGAGAACTTGAATCCAGCCGATAAACCGCGCCCACAGGCCGGTGACCAGGGCGACACCGACGGCGACGAGCAGCACCCCACCCACGATCTGGATGGTGCGCGAATGCCGGCGCAGCACGTCAATGCCCCGCATGGCACCCGCCGAACCCAGCGCCACCAGCACAAACGGAACGCCGAGGCCGAGGCAGTAGAACACGATGAGGAGCACCCCGCGGAGGGCGGTTACCCCCTCCGTTCCGGCGGCGACGGAAATAATCGCCGCCAGCGTCGGCCCGAGGCACGGTGTCCAGCCGAGGGCGAAGACCGCGCCGAGCAGCGGCGCACCGATCCAGGTAGACAGCTTTTTGGGGGTGAGGCGCGTGTCGCGGTTGAGCGCCGGGATGAGCCCCATGAATGCGAGCCCCATGACGATGGTCACCACTCCGCCGACTCGCTGCAGCGTCGTGGCAGACAGGGTGAGGAAGCTGATGGCACCGAAAACGGTCGCTGTGGCCAGCACAAAGATGACGGTGAACCCGGCCACGAAGAGCAGCGCGGCGAGCGCCACCCGGCCCCGGGAGCCCTTCTTCACACCATCGCGGCCGACATCCCCACCGACGATTCCGGCGAGGTACGAAATGTAGCCCGGGACAAGTGGCACGACGCACGGGCTGGCAAAGCTCACGAGTCCCGCGCACGCTGCGGCTATAAGCGCGAGCAGCAGCGGGCCGGAGGCGGCGATCCCGGCGAAAGTGTCGCCCATGCTAGCTCACCAGCTCCTCGATGATCGGACGCAGATCGTCCACGGTCACCTCCGTGAGGAACACGGCGGCCGGACGGTGCTGCCGATCAAGCACAATCGTTGTGGGGATAACAGTGGCAGGGATGCCACCGAGTGCAGCGGCGGTGCGGAACGGCGGATCGTAGATGCTGGGGTAGGTCACCCCATTGTCTGTGACGAAGTCACGGGCGGCATCCTTCTGCGGATCCCGCACGTTAATGCCCAAAACGGTACCGTTATCGCCCAGCTCCTCGTGGATCGCCTCGAGGTCATCCACCTCGGAGCGGCACGGGCCGCACCACTGCCCCCAGGCGTTGAGCACGACAACCTTGTCCTTGTAATCGTCGAGGCTGATCGTCGCGCCGTCTTCCATGAGGGATTCGCCGGAGAAGGACTGCACCGGCTGGCGCTCCTCCTCCGGATACGTGATGACGGTCTGCCCGCCGGGGCTGACGAAGGAGAACGAGCCGCCCACGGCGACCGCATCCTTGCCCGCCGTCTGGTCTTCGGAGCAGCCGGTCAGTGCCGCCGCAGCGACAGCGGAGGAAAGGATAACGGTGGCGAGTTTATGCATCATATCTCTTGCGCAGGCTCCGAATAATAGATATCGAGTATTTCTCCGTCACAATAGTGCAGAGAGGTGACACTAGCCAAAGCGCACTTCCTCCTCGCGGGGTTGTGTGGCAGCGGCAGGCCCGCGACGCTGCGCTGCACCATGACGATGGGGAGCTCGTGGCTGACCAGGATTGCCTCGTGGCCCTCGGCGATCTCCGCCGCCTTCTTGGCGGCGCTGAGCATGCGCGTGGCGATCTGCTCGTAGGGCTCACCCCAGCTGGGGATGCTCGGATCCTTCAGCAGCGGCCAGCGCACGGGATTCCACAGCTGCGAATTCCAGGCGTTCACGCGCAGCCCCTCGAAGCGGTTGCCCGCCTCGATGATGTCCTCCCACGCCTCCGGGTCCTGTCCCGTCACCTGCGCGATGGGCTGGGCAGTTTCCTCTGCCCGCGTAAGGGGCGAGTGCGCGAGCAGGGTGACATCATGGCCGGCGAAACTGTCCGCCGTGGCGCTGGCCATGGCGCGCCCGCGATCGGAGAGGTGATACCCGGGCAGTCGGCCGTACAGGATGCGGCCGGGGTTGTACACCTTGCCGTGGCGCACGAGGTGAACGATGGAGCTCACAGTATTTTCTCCTTTTTTCAGGCTTCTTCCGAGGGGCTACCTGCGTGCGGTTACTTTGTTTCCGTGGCGGCAGCTGCAGCCTTGGCGGCGACAGCGGTGGCCTTCTCGATGCGGTCGAAGTCGTCGTCGGAAAGCGCGGTGGAGACGAACCACGTCTCGAACGGGCTCGGCGGCGCGTATACGCCGTGATCCAGAAGCGCGTGGAAGAACGCCGGGAAGCGGAAGGTCTCGGCCGCTTTCATATCGGCGAAGTTGTGGCCCTCGCCCTCGGCGAAACGGATGGACAGCATGGTCGCTGCGCGCTGGATGTGGTGGTCTACGCCCTCGCGGGTGAGCGCCTCGTCGAAAATGCCGGCGAGCCGGTCGGCGTTGGCGCGGATGATGTCGTACACGTCCTCCGTGGCGTTTTCCAGGTTGGCGATGCCGGAAGCCATGGCCACGGGGTTACCAGAGAGGGTACCCGCCTGGTACACGGGGCCGAGCGGGGCGAGTTTTTCCATGATCTCGCGGCGGCCACCGAACGCTGCTGCCGGCATGCCTCCGGAGATGACCTTGCCAAATGTGGTGAGGTCAGCGGCGACATTGTCGATGCCGTACCAGCCGTTGTAAGAGGTGCGGAAACCCGTCATGACCTCGTCGAGGATGAGCAGCGCACCGTACTTGTGGGCCACATCCTTGAGCTTCTGATTGAAGTTATCCTGCGGCGCGACGGTACCCATGTTGCCGGCAGCTGCCTCCGCGATAATGCAGGCAATGTCCTCAGGATTCTCCTCAAACGCCTTGGTCACGGCATCAATATCGTTGTAGGGCACGACGATGGTGTCGGCTGCGGACGCACCAGTCACGCCGGGAGAATCCGGCAGGCCGAAGGTAGCCACACCACTTCCGGCGCTGGCCAACAGGGCATCCACGTGGCCGTGGTAGCAGCCCTCAAACTTGATCACCTTGGAGCGACCCGTGTACCCGCGGGCCAGGCGTACGGCGCTCATCGTGGCTTCCGTGCCGGAGTTAACCATGCGCACCATGTCCACGCTCGTACGGTCGATGACCAGCTGCGCGAGCTTCCCCTCGGCCTCGCACGGGGTGCCGAAGCTGAGGCTATTCTCGGCGGCCTTCTTCACGGCTTCCACCACGGCGGGGTGAGCGTGGCCGAGCAGCATCGGCCCCCACGAGCCAACGAGGTCAACGTAATCGTTCCCGTCCACGTCGGTGAGGTGGGAGCCCTGTGCCTTGGCGATAAAACGCGTCTGGCCACCAACGGAACCAAACCCGCGCACCGGCGAGTTCACGCCGCCGGGGATGACGTTTTTGGCGGCCGCGAAAAGCTCGGCCGACCGAGAGACATTATCAGATGTGACGGTTATAGAAGTGGAAGAACTCATGGCCTTATTGTACGTTTACGGGTTTCACTGCTACATTAGCGCTCCGCTGCTACGCTAACCTACATGCACTTTGGGATCGATTTTGGTACTACACGCACAGTTATCGCAGCTAGCGACCGCGGAAATTACCCCGTTGTTCCCAGCGAGGATCGCCACGGTGACAGCCACGATTACATCCCCTCCGTCATTGCGATCTCCGGCGAGGAGCTGGTGTGCGGCTGGGACGCGATGGAGCTTCGTGGTACCCCCGGATTCACTCGCTCCTTCAAGCGCGCCCTCTCCGGCCAACAGGTCACCTCGGCCACCCCGGTTCGTCTGGGCACCACCACCCGTACCGTGGGCGAGATCCTTGAGGCCTTTGCACAGTACGTGGTGAGCCACCTGAGGCGGTTTCAAAAAGACCTCGCCGATACCTCCCCCATCGAGGTTGTGCTGGGGGTTCCCGCCCACTCGCACCACGCGCAGCGCCTTCTAACCATGGCCGCGTTTTCCCGCACCGGGATCACAGTGCAGGGGCTCATTAACGAGCCCTCCGCCGCCGCCTTTGAGTACACGCACCGGCACGCCCGCACTCTCAACAGCAAACGTAAGTCCATCCTGGTGTACGACCTCGGCGGCGGTACCTTCGATGCCTCTCTGGTGGCCATCGACGGCGTGGGCCACACCATCGTCAACACCGTGGGGCGCCCCCGGCTCGGTGGGGACGATCTTGACGTCATCCTCGCCGACCTCGCCCTGGCCTCCCTAGGCCACTCCTTCGACGCTTTTTCCGCCACCGCGCGCATGAGGCTTGTCGACGAAGCACGCTCGGCGAAAGAGGCGATAGTGCCGCAGTCACGGCGCATCGTCATCGCCGTGGGGGACGATGACGTCACTATCCCCGTTAAGGATTTCTACGCTGCGGCCACACCGCTCATTGATGAGACGCTCACCGCGATCGAGCCCCTCATCGGCTCCGATTCCCTCCGCGATACCAATATCGCCGGCATCTATCTCGTGGGCGGCACCACATCACTGCCTCTTATCTCCCAGACGCTGCGCAAGAAGTTCGGGCGCCGCGTCCACCGCTCTCCGCTCCCCTCGGCTTCCACCGCCGTGGGGCTCGCCATCGCCGCCGACCCCGATTCCGACTACGCTCTCCACGACACGCTCTCCCGCAGCATCGGCGTGTTCCGCGAGTGGGACGCAGGAAGTGAGGTAAGCCTCGACCCCCTCATTACTCCCTCCACGCCACGCACGGCAACTCGCATCTACCGCGCCGCCCACAACGTAGGATGGTTCCGCTACGGGGAGATCGGCGATGATTTCTCACTCATCGCCGAAATCGGTGTGCCCTTCACCGCAGAGCTTTCTCACCTTTCCGAGGATGATCTCCGGACCATCCCCGTCACCCGCGTCACCGAAGGCCCACTCGTCCACGAGGAGGTCACTGTGGATGACGATGGAATAGTCTCCATCGCCATCGACGTGGACGAGCTGGGGATTCACCTGAGGCGCTGAGCAGCCGCCCGCGCCCCGGCGATGATCGCGGGGACCCCCACACCATCGATCCAGGCCCCGCACACCTCAAGTCCATCAAGCGAGGCGATAGCGTCGCGGAACGCGGCAACATAGGTGAGGTGCTCGGCGTCATAGCGTGGCAGCGCACCCCACCACACCTGCACGTAAGCCTCCTCCAGCTCCCCGGAGTACCCCGTCACCTTGCGCAGATCCTCCTGGGCCCACTCGGTGAGCTTTTCCGGATCCTCCCGCAGCATCTCATCCTGGCCATACTTACCAAAGCTCACCCGCACCAGCGCGCCTCCGCGACGCTCGTAATGGTCCCACTTCTTGGAAGAAATAGTAAAGGCCTTGGCGTGCATATCGGGCTCGTCGGATGCCACCAGTACGCCCGAAATATTCGGCAGCCCCTCGTCGGAGGCGAACTTCAAGCTCACCACCGCGCACGAGGCGAGCTTCTGCTTCTGCGCCTCCGCTGCGGCCGCCGGGCAAAGCTTCTTCAGTTGCATCGCCACAGTCGGCCCCGGCGTGGCGATTATAACACCGTCATAGATGCCATCGCCCGCACCAAGGAGCTTGTACCCTGACTTTTCCTTCTCCACACCGGTGACGAAGGAATCCACGTAAATCTCCGCCCCCGATGCCTCGGCGAGCCTTTCGTACAAAACCTGGTAGCCCTCATCAAAGGTGGCGAAAACAGGCATCGGCTTGGCGGCCGGATCCTGCGTTTTCCCGGCACGCTTATCGGCGATCCGCTGTACAGCCCCGGAAAGCGTGACCTTTGCCCCCTCCTGCTTCATCGCGTCAAACTCCTGCGCAAGCTGCGGCACCGTCGCCCGCACGCCGAGCTCATCGGCATTGCAGGAATACACGCCCCCAAGCATGGAATCCACTAGGTGCTCCACCACATCATCCCCATAACGCTCCCTGACGAGCCTGCCCAGGCTGCGATCCTCCCCCACAGACCAATCGATCCCCTCACCCTGCGCCTCGGCATCAATCCTGGCGCACGACTCGGCTGAGATAATATTTTCCAACCCTGCGGATGAGGCCGGAATCCCCATCACACCACCCCGGGGCAGCTCCTGCAGCATCCCGCCGGAATACACCCGGGAGTGCCTGCCAGCCGGGTACACCAACCTATCCTTAATTCCCAGCTCATCAAAGAAGGCGTGGGCATCCCTGCGGAAATTGATGAAGGCCTCCGCACCCATATCCGTCGGGCCGTGTTCGGCGTCGATGGTAAGAAGCTTCCCGCCGATCCTATCGGTCGCCTCAAAAACCTGCACAGCCGCGTCCGGATGATTCTTCTTCAGCTCATAGGCAGCCGTAAGCCCTGCAAGCCCCGCCCCCACTACCGCATAACGCATGGTCATCCCACCATTTCCTTTCAACACATGAGTCCGCTCATATTCATTGTTACCCCTTAAGCGTACAAGCCCTCCCCCACCCCACCGCTGCCAGTCCGGCTGCCTGCCCAAATCATGACCCCGCCACCGCATCCGCAAAGCGTTGTGTGCTGCATTGTGTTCGGCGGGGGCGGGGGTTTAGCCGGACGCGCTGTGCGTACCGCGTGTGGGCACACAGCCCGTCATCATCCGCGCGTTTGCCCCCACCGTGCTCGGCGTATCTCATGTCACTGCGCTGCACGCACCAAACGCCACAGCATAAAACGCCACAGCATAAAACACCACAGCACAAAACATCACGCCCCTACGACTGACCCATGTGTTACCTCACACCCCGGCCACCAGACTCTTCCCCTCCTCCCCCGCTACCCGGGGTCCGCCTACCTACCAAGTAGAAACTCCCCGGTGTGCACCGCATAACACAGAACACACCGGGGAGAAACCCTTTATCGTGTTATCCCCACCCCACCAAGAGGACAACCACTGCAGGTCACCACACGAGGTGGGAAGGGGGAACCACTTTGTTATTTAGTTTTCCTCACCGGTGGGGTTCTCCTCTGCAGGAGTTTCCACCTTATCGGCGTCACTGTTTTCCACAGCGGCTTTATCACGCTGTTCATCCTCTGGGGTGTAGGAGGAACCCTCCACACCAACCATGTGATCATCAGAGGACAGGTTAGCGTTCTCATCCTCAGACACCGCCGAGAAATCCCAGCCAACACCCGTGGTGCACTTGGAAGCGTAGTACGCACCCGTCGCCGCGATGAACGCCGCCGCACCCAGCAGAGCCAGGATACCTGGCACGTTAATCTGCGCACCGATAGAAGCCAACCACGCGTTACCGTCACGCACCCACTGCGGCTGCTGGATACCATTTTCACCAAACGGATTCAGTTTCCGCAGCTCATCCTGGATAGAAGCAGGAAGAGCAGGAATCTCAATCTGACTCAACGCACCAACAGCAGCCAACGGGAAGCCCCACAACAGCGGGTTCGACCACGAGTTCGTAGCCAACTGGAAACACTTACCAGCACTTGACCCCTCAGCACTACCCGCATCAGTACCATCCGACGGGTCCTTACCATTGTTATCCCCACCAATTTGGCCAGGAACAATCGAGGCATCATTGGGATCAGTCTGCTTACCACCGTTAGCCGGATTCAACTCCGCACCATCGGTATACCCATCACCATCGGTGTCCTTTTTCAACGGGTTGGTGTTACCCGGCCTACCCGAAGGATCAAACTTGTTGTCCTTGAACGGGTTCTTAGTGCCGTTAACCTCATCACCATCATTGATACCATCACCATCAGAATCCGGATTACGAGGATCAGTTCCGATGGCCTTCTCCTCATCGTTGGTCAAACCATCCTTATCAGGATCAGCCTTCCCATCATCAGACGGAGTGGTCTTATCATCCTTAGGATCCTTCGGGTCAGTACCACGGTTGACCTCGTCACCATCGTTGACACCACCATCATCGGTGTCAGGATCCTTCGGATTGGTGCCGTGCTTGTTGACCTCGTCACCATCGTTCAGGCCATCATCATCGCTGTCAGGATTCTTCGGATCAGTACCGTGCTGCTTCTCCTCATCGTTGGTCAAACCATCCTTATCAGGATCAGCCTTCCCATCATCAGACGGAGTGGTCTTATCATCCTTAGGATCCTTCGGATCAGTACCACGGTTGACCTCATCACCATCATTGACACCACCATCATCGGTGTCAGGATCCTTCGGATCGGTGCCGTGCTTGTTGACCTCGTCACCATCGTTCAGGCCATCATCATCGCTGTCAGGATTCTTCGGATCAGTACCGTGCTCCTTCTCCTCATCATTGGTCAAACCATCCTTATCAGGATCAGCCTTCCCATCATCAGACGGAGTGGTCTTATCATCCTTAGGATCCTTCGGATCAGTACCCCGCTTCACCTCATCGCCATCCTTGACACCACCGTTATCGGTGTCAGGCTTGGTCGGATCGGTCTTATGATTATTGACCTCGTCACCGTCTTCCAGACGGTCCCCATCAGTATCCGGATTGTTCGGATCGGTGATCTTGTCAGACCCGATATTCGGATTGACCTCGTCACCATCATGAATACCATCATGATCGGTGTCCTTATTCAACGGGTTGGTGTTACCCGGCTTACCATCCTTATCCCACTTATTCTCAGGGAATTTCGGGTTCTTGGTGCCGTTAACCTCATCACCATCAGTGATGCCATCACGATCAGTATCCGGGTTATGCGGATCAGTGCCGATGGCCTCCTCCTCATCGTTGGTCAAACCATCCTTATCAGGATCAGCCTTCCCATCATCAGACGGAGTATCGGTATCACCCGGCTTATCATCCTTCGGATCCCTCGGGTTGGTCTTCTTATCAACCTCATCCCCATCCTTGACACCACCGTTATCGGTGTCAGGGTTGGTCGGATCGGTCTTATGATTATTGACCTCGTCACCGTCTGTCAGACGGTCCCCATCAGTATCCGGATTATTCGGATCCGTGATCTTGTCAGACCCAATAGCAGGGTCTACCTCGTCACCATCATCAATGCCATCATCATCGGTGTCATCATCCATCGGGTTGGTGTTACCCGGCTTACCATTCTTATCCCACTTATTGTCCTTAAATGGGTTCTTGGTGCCGTTAACCTCATCACCATCAGTGATGCCATCATTATCAGAATCAGGATCATACGGATCAGTACCGTGCTCCTTCTCCTCATCATTGGTCAACCCATCCTCATCAGGATCAGCCTTCCCATTATCAGACGGAGCAGTCTTATCGTCGGCAGGATTAAGCGGATCAGTACCCCGCTTCACCTCATCCCCATCATCGACACCGCCGTTATCGGTGTCAGTGTCAGTCGGATCGGTCTTATGATTGTTGACCTCGTCACCGTCTTCCAGACGGTCCCCATCAGTATCCGGATTGTTCGGATCCGTGATCTTGTCAGACCCAATATTCGGATTGACCTCGTCACCATCATGAATACCATCATGATCGGTGTCCTTATTCAACGGGTTGGTGTTACCCGGCTTACCATCCTTATCCCACTTATTCTCAGGGAATTTCGGGTTCTTGGTGCCGTTAACCTCATCACCATCATTGATACCATCACCATCAGTATCCGGATTATACGGATCAGTGCCGATAACCTTCTCCTCATCATTGGTCAACCCATCCTCATCAGGATCAAGCTTCCCATTATCATTCGGAGTCTCATTATCACCAGGATTGGTGGTACCACCAGGGTTATCATCACCCGGCTTATCATCCTTCGGATCCCTCGGGTTGGTCTTATTATCAACCTCATCCCCATCCTTGACACCACCATCATCGGTGTCAGGATCATTAGGATCAGTGACCTTGTCAGACCCAGTCTTCGGATCTAGCTCGTCACCATCCTCAAGACCATCACCATCGGTGTCAGGATTGTTTGGGTTAGTGTTACCCGGCTTACCCGACGGATCAAACCTGTTCTTCTCAAACGGGTTCTTCGTGCCATTAACCTCATCACCATCGGTGAGGTTATCATCATCGGAATCCTTATCATTGGGATCCGTACGGTACTTATCAACCTCAGGACCATCGTTAAGACCATCATCATCCGAATCCTTATCATTAGGATCCGTGTGATGCTTAATGATCTCATCTCCATCGTGCAGGCCGTCACCGTCAGTATCCTTACTCAACGGATCCGTGTTACCCGGCTTACCCGAAGGATCATATTTACCATCCTTCTTCGGGTTCTTAGAACCGTTAACCTCCTCACCATCAGTAAGACCATCACCATCGGTGTCAGGATCCTTCGGATTTGTGCCGTGCTTGTTGACCTCGTCACCATCGTTCAGGCCGTCATCATCGGTGTCAGGATCCTTCGGATCAGTGTGATGCTTTTTGACCTCATCCCCATCGTTCAGGCCATCACCATCGCTGTCAGGATTCTTCGGATCAGTACCGTGCTGCTTCTCCTCATCATTGGTCAAACCATCCTTATCAGGATCAGCCTTCCCATCATCAGACGGAGTGGTCTTATCATCCTTAGGATCCTTCGGATCAGTACCACGGTTGACCTCATCACCATCGTTGACACCACCATCATCGGTGTCAGGATCCTTCGGATCAGTGTGATGCTTTTTGACCTCGTCACCATCGTTCAGGCCGTCATCATCGGTGTCAGGATTCTTCGGGTCAGTACCGAGATTCTTCTCCTCATCATCATTCAAGCCATCTCTGTCGGTGTCCTTCAGCATAGCTGCCAAATCGACAACCAAGACGCGACCGGGAGCTGCCTCCCAAGTATTCATAGCCCTCTGATTGTTTTCAGAAATAGAACCTTTAGGATTGATGACCTTAAGCTCTGGAGCACCGGGGATTAGCGGAACTTCTTTGTCAAGTTTGTAACCAACCTGCCCTCCCTCGTTCACAAGCTCATAGCCGGTCCACTTGGTGAATTGTTTACGGGCTTCTGGGGTATTGAAGTACCGCTCCACGAAACCCTGTTTATTGATGTTGGAATGATGTTTCAGGTCATCAGTACCTGCCAGAATGTACAGCGCGGCATCTTTAACCTTGCCTTCATCCATGCGTCCATGGAGATAGTCATCCATGTACAACCACAGCAGGTTACGGATCGCAATCTTTCGTGCAGGTTCAATTTCACCCCACTGCACACCACCGTTTTGGTACGGCCCCCAGGTGTGAGTGAAGTCCTTCTCCTCCGGCTCCCATAGTTTCCAGTCCCTGGTATATTTACCTGGAAAACCGTTTGGTACCTCAGGTGCCTGCTGGTTCTGGTCAATCCAGATGCCAAAGCGACCATTGCGCACGGCACGGACGAGACCCCCCGCACCTTTACCACCGTTAGCAGTGGAATCAAGCCCGTTGGCATACACGTTCCAGACGCTCTGGTCAGTGTATCCTTCCTTCGTCTGCATATTGTTTATCAATCGCGGCGCTGCGTGCGCGATTGGAGCTACTGGTCCATGCGGTGCCACAGTGACACCTGCAACGACCGACAAGGATGTAGCCGTAGCTACAACGAGACGGAAGCCGGTGCGCTTCAGCACACCCATCCGTTTCCTTGAGGTTGTTGACATTTTAATTCTCCATTTTGATCGGGGATACGGTCCTGCGAGAAACTAACATCAAAATTAGTCTTTTCACATCTAGTTCTCAGCTTATCCCCTCTTGCCTTAAATATGCAAATGGGCTACACAGTCTCGTGTGTTTCCTGTCCATTTGTGGCTCTACCAGTTGTTTTGTACTGCATAGTTCCCGCAGGACCCTTCCGTTCGATGCTGAATATTCCTATATATTCAACGTCATTCATAACTTACTCTAGCCTTTATAATTCCCGCCTAAAGACCAACAATTACCCCTTTACCTGCATTTTCGCGTACTTAATACCGCCAATTAGCCCTTATAATTACGTTAAACAATGCACTTTCACAGCTTTATGTGAAGGTTTTTAAGATTTTGTAAACGTACACACCAATGATGAATTTTTCTTAGGAATAATCGGGGCCGAATAGTATTTTCAGCCTAGGCGCTGGCCGTTCGCCACATTTAGATGTCTTACTTTCACATAGTTTTCTTGGTTTTAAGATTAATAAACGGCCCCTTTCCCACTTTCTGGTCTCGCCACAACCCAAAATGTGGGGCGTTTCTATGCTATAACCCAAGAAACTCCCGATAAATAAAGCTCCGCCCAAGTCTTAGAGCACCCCTAGCACACGGCAACGATCTCAATTTTTCTACGAATCTCTCAGCGCTTGCCCTCGCGCCGGGATTATTTGGCCATACACTCTTTCCGCCACTTTTTATGGACAGCCCTCCCTCGATCTTTCTGCTGCAGGCGCCAGGCACAGGGCCCCAAACCTGCTTAGGAGCTGGCGGTAAGCGTCGGCTACGGCCACATTCACCTGCGCGGTAGGGTTGTCTCTCCCCGAATAGTTGGCGGGCGCCCGGCTGCGTTCATTGTGCGACCTGGAGGGACCGCCGGTGACGAGTAGGCCCCACATTCCCTTTATGCATGCGTGATTCATTGTGGTGCCTTGAAGCTCGGGGGCATCGGTACGTAACCGCTCTCCCCTACATCTACCTCAGTGACGGGTCGCGCTCATGTGTTGCACCAACGCGTCGTGCTGCGTACCAGGAACCGAACAGGCTATCCAGGTGTGTACCCCAAACGTGGTGAAATGGCTCAACCTCGATCTTTCTCTGGCCATACCTTTGTTCTTCACCCGGTGCGCTTAGGCGCCGTTTCCCAGCCACGCCGGCGGTTTGAGAGCTACGGTTTCTGCCGTGCCAAGAGTTTTCCCGTGCTGTCACATTGGAAACTCGCTGAGATGGTGCGCAGGCGATCTCACACGCACGGCATTTCATATTTTCCGATTTGCCTACGGCAGAGCTGGGGTGTTGCTCATACCTTGGGAGAATGTGCGGGCCATCCATGGGTTCTTTGCCGGCGTTCCAGGAGGTGGCTAGCTCCCACGGAGAGCTGCGCCTCTGGGCGACGGGTTGTTGAGTCAGGCGACTCCTATTGCTTGAGTTCTAGCGGTGTTTATCCACCTGCGCGTTGACATCCTTGTACCCGCAGCATCCGGGCTCGCGTGAGGTAGCTTTGTTCGGCTACTATCCTATTTTCTTGCCTGTTCCCAGTATATGCCGCGCGGGACACATGGCGCGAAGGCACGTGGAACCTAGGAATTTCCTACTTGTAGCAGCACTAGCGATGTATCAATTCCACAGCACGGGTGATGACATCTGGGTCTGTTTCCGGGAGAACACCGTGCCCCAGGTTAAAAATGTGCCCAACAGCATCACCGGAGCTGATAGCAGCATTGGCTTCTGACGTAATGCGCGCGATCTCATCGGCAATGGTCTTTTCGCCTGCGAAGAGGATTGCCGGATCGAGGTTGCCCTGCAGGCCCGTGGCTCGGCCGGACACGCGATGGATACGCTCGGCCGCCCGATCCAGGGGTACACGCCAATCCACGCCGACTACATCGGCGCCGGCGGCCGCCATGTCTGGGAGCAACTCGCCCGTGCCTACGCCGAAGTGAATGCGCGGGATACCCTGTGCCGCCTCCAGGATCTGGGCGGAGTATGGCTGCACGTAGCTGCGGTAATCGTGCTCGGACAGGAAGCCGGCCCAGGAGTCGAAAAGCTGCATGGCGTCGATACCTGCGTGCATCTGCGTCTGCAGGAAGGCCGTCACCGTGGCGGTGATCTTCTCCATGAGCAGTTTCCACGTCTCCGGCTCATTGTGCATGAGGGCCTTCGTGTGAATGTGGTTCTTGCTCGGGCCACCTTCTACGAGGTAGCTCGCCAGAGTGAACGGCGCACCGACGAAGCCGATGAGCGTCTGCGTATCCGTCAGCTCGTCGAGGATGATCTCGATGCCCTGCGCCACCTCGGTGATCTCGTGCTCGAGAACCGGCAGTGCCTCGATATCGGCGCGAGTGCGCAGCGGATGATCGAGGACGGGGCCACGGCCGGGGATGATATCCAGATTTACACCGGCGGCCTTCAGTGGGACGACGATGTCCGAGAATAGGATCGCGCCGTCGACGCCGTGTCGGCGCACGGGCTGCAGGGTGATCTCGGCGAGAAGCTCCGGGTTAAAACAGGAGTCGAGCATCCCTATATTTGCGCGGATCTCACGGTATTCGGGGAGGCTGCGCCCCGCCTGGCGCATGAACCACACAGGGGTGTGGTCGGGGGTTTCGCCGCGGGCGGCTTGAAGTAGCGGTGCATGGGTCAGCTGTCTGCGGTTCATAACCCCCCATTGTGCCCTAATAGTTTCGCACGCGGGACGAGACCCCCTCAATCACGAGGGAGGAACCCACCATGAGCAGCGTGGCAACCATCGGATGCAGCACACCGGCGATGGACGCAACCATCGCGGCAATGTTATAGGCCCAGGCAAAGACAATGTTCCTGTCCGCCACAGCCGATACCCGGCGCGCCAAGGCCATCATCTCCGGGATGGAGCGGGCATCGTCGCGGAATAGGACCACGTCCGCTTCCTTCGTGTTCAGGGACTCGCCGGTGCCGAACAGCACACCTACATCGGCGACGCGCAGGCAGGAGAGGACGGAGGAATCGCCAATCATCGCGACATTGGCGCCGGCTGTGTGGACGCTGCGGACGGCGAGATCCTTCTTGCCGGGAGCAATGCCGGCAAGGACCTTGGACACGCCGAGGGTGTCGGCGAACCGTCGCGCCACGGGGTAGATATCGCGGGAGATCATGATCGTCTCCAGACCCATTGTCTCCAGGTCTTCAATGGATTCCTCGGCATCCTCCTTGATCGTGTCGTGGAGGAGGATGACACCGCGGGTCTTGCCGTCCCAGTTAACAATCAGCGGGGCACCACCGGAGATGGCGACGGAGCCGAGGCGGCCATGCAGTTCAGAAAGCTCGCGCGGGCGCCACAACTCGGCGTCGACGGTGACGAGCTCGCCGTCCTTATTGGGGATGGTGACCATGCCGACAAACGATCCCGCATTCGTGACGGTGAGATCGTCCACGTCAATCCAGTGCGGGATGTCGTCGCCACCCGTGCCGGCATCGCGAGCCTCGCGGGCGGCGCGGACGATGGCGCGCGAGGCGGGGTGTTGGGACTCCATTGCTAGTGCCCCGGCAACGCGGAGGACAAGCTCCGAATCCTCGCCACGGGCGGCGGTGATCGACTCGACGGTCGGTTCGCCGGTGGCGAGCGTGCCTACCCTGTTGAAGATGACGGTATCGACATCGTCGAGCTTGCGCATCGTCTCCGTGTTGCGCACGAGGATGCCTTTACGCGCACAGTTTTCCAGTCCCAACCGCATCGCCAGCGATGTGGACAAGGCCATGGCGACCGGCCCCACGGATGCAAGCACGGCGAGTGCTGAGGCGAAGGAGGCGTTGAGGTTGTTGGAAATCAGCCACCACAGCCCGAAATCCAAGACGGCGATGGTGAGCGCCGCCGGGACCAGCATCGAGGCGGACTTGGTGGCGATATAGGTGGAACGATTGGAGTACTGCGTCGCCTGCGCCAGCCAGCGCCTGATACCGGCCAATCGGGTCTGCGATCCTGTCTTGGTGACTCGGATCTTCAGTGGCCCACCCTGGTTGAGGGAACCGGCAAAAACCTGGGAGTTGACTTTTACACGGTAGCGGGTGCCGTTGTGGATAAAGGTGTGCTCCACCTCGCCGGCACCACCGATGACGTAGCCGTCAGCAGGGATCATGGCACCAGTGGGCACGATGATGTCATCGCCGTTACGAACCTCGGAGATCGGCAGCGTCGTGCGGGTGGGCTTACCTGTCTTGTGGCTTCGGCGCACAACGGTTACGGGGACATCAGTGATAACCTCGCGCTGTGACCAATCCTCCAACAGATTCGAGCGGGTCCGCCTGGAAAGGATGCGGCCGAAGAGGAGCAGCACGGTCGTGCCGCAGGCCACGTCGAGAAACAGCTCGCCATCGGTGATGCGCCGGTAATCGTAGGCGAACATGCTTGGCGTGGACTCCCAGCCGATACTTCCCGCAGGGGTGCAGGCGAGGAGGAAAATACTCCAACAAAAGGCGGCGATAATCGCCAACGAGCTCGCCGCATCAAGCGCCGACATGCCACGGCGGAAACCGCCGAGGGCAGCGCGGTGGAACGGCCACGCACAGTACGTGACAACGGGGATTGCCAGCGCCAGGCAAGCGTACTGCCAGTAGTCGAACTGCAGCGATTCGCTGTAGCTCATGATGAGGATGGGCAGCGTAAAAATGACACTGATGATGAGCCGCCACTTGGTGATCAACTCGCGGGCGGTGAACAACACCTCGTAGCCTGTGGCCTCGTCGCGGTGGGCAATGGGATGCCTGGCGCGGAGAAAACCAGACGAACGCTCGGGAGCCGTTGCCGAGCGGAGGCGCTGGAGCCGTAACTCTTCGGAGCGAGGAAGACGACCATAGCGTCGAAAAGCCCCTACGGGCGCGTGCTCACGGATGAAGCGCGTGTGCTCCGACAGATCACGGTGGCGCGCGCGCCGCTGGAGGGAACCAGGGGTGAGCTGGGCTTCAAAACCGCTCTCCTTGAGGCGCTCAATGAGGAACGACGGCGAGACAATATCGGGAGCCGTCACCCACGCAACGGAGTTGAGGAAGTTGAGGCTCACCTGGACACCCGGCGACTCCTCGAGCAGGCGGATGACCTGGGAGACATCGGCGGAGTTGTTGAGGCCCTCGATCTCCAGACCGTAGCTTGTCAGGTTATTTCCCCGCCAGGGCTGATCTGGATCGGTGACGCGGATGCTGTGTCTGCGCGGGCGATCATAGTGAATGCCGATCTTGGCAGCGGCAGCCTTAGCCTCTGCGATACGCTCGCCGACAGAATTCAGGTCAGTCATTCAGACCTCGGATGCGATCAAAATACGCCGATGCCGTCGAGGTGTACATGAGCAGCGCAGCGAAAGCCAACAGAACGGGGATGACTCCCAAAACAAAACCGCCTGCTTTCACCACAAAGGCGATGAGATTGCCGATGACGGCTACCAGCGCGACAATCGCCAGCCAGCGTCGCGACATGGTGGAACCACGGCGCAGCTGCGAGGCCAGGATGGAGATAATGAGTGCCACCACAATGTTGAAGATGGCCACAATCTTCTGGTTGCGGACGACGACGACACGGAAACTAGGGTCCACATCTATCGGACCCGTGTACCCCGAGGTGGCAAGGACAAGGCCCGCCACCATCATGAGGATGGCCGTGATGATGAACAGGAAGAAGCTGGCCGTCAATGAGGCTGGATAGCCCGTCGGTGTCGGCCGGTTATTATTCATTTCCGGCCTGTACATGGAGGGGAACATCTCTGGCATGTTATCGCCTCCTCTGCTCTATTTCGCGGTGGGCTTCCACCCACGTCCGCGTGTCATGTCGAGTGCTGAAGTAGATGCCCATCACCGCAGAGACAAGGATGAGAATCTGCACCCAGCCGATAGCCAGCGTCAACCATGTGGGAACACCCAACGCCGTGGCGACGGTGATCCCCATCGCTGCGTCGATGATGAGGATGCCGCTGAACAGCTGGAGGGTGAAATTAGCAGAAAACGCCTGCTTCTTGCCCTGCCATACCCGGTAGGCGAAGAAGCCGATGAGCCCAGCGAAGAGCAAGCCAAAAGCGGAATTGAGAACCAGACCCGTGAATCCAGCCAACTTGGCATAAACCGCAGGATCGATGCCCTCGGGGATGTTCTCCCCTAGCGTCTCCCGTGCTGCGGATTGCGGGTACAGGCCGGCAACGCCCTGGAACACGAGTGCCAAGAACTTTGCGCCGGCTAACACCGCCCAGCACCGCAACGCGAGCGTTACGGTAGCGGGGATGGTCTGCTCGTCGGTGGTTGTCACAGTTTCTTTGCTACCTCTACTGCGTAGTATGTGAGAATCTGATCTGCGCCTGCGCGCTTGATGGAAGACAAGGATTCCATAATGATCCTATCGCGGTCGATCCAGCCATTGGCCGCCGCAGCCTCGATCATCGCGTATTCGCCGGAGACCTGGTAGCTCGCCACGGGAACGGTGGACATTTCAGCAACAGCTGCAAGAACGTCGAGGTACGGCAGGCCCGGCTTCACCATGACCATATCCGCGCCCTCGGCGATATCCAGTTCCACTTCCTTGATGGACTCGCGGAAGTTGCGCGGATCCTGCTGGTAGGTCTTGCGGTCGCCCTTGAGCGAAGAGTCCACGGCCTCACGGAACGGGCCGTAGAACGCAGAGGCGTACTTGGCCGAGTAGGCCATGATAGCGACGTCCTCGAAGCCGTTCTCATCGAGAGCATCGCGGATCGCGCTGATCTGGCCGTCCATCATGCCCGAGGGGCTGACGATGTGGGCGCCGGCGCGCGCCTGGGAGACCGCCATCTTCTGGTAGAGCTCCACCGTCGGATCGTTGTCGACGCGTCCATCCTCCGTCACCACGCCACAGTGGCCGTGGTCGGTGAACTCGTCGAGGCAGGTATCGGCCATGACGAGGACATCGTCGCCGAACTCCTGGCGCAGCCGGGCAACGCCCTTGTTGAGGATTCCGTCTTCCGCCCACGCCTGGGAGCCGGTGGCATCCTTGTGGGTGGGAATGCCGAACAGGTCGACGCAGAGCACGCCGGCGTTAGCCGCCTCTTCGACGGCTTTCACCAGGGAGTCAAGCGTGTGCTGGTACTGCCCGGGCATGGAGGAGATCTCCTGTGGGGAGTCGATTCCCTCGGCCACGAACATCGGGTAAATCAGGTCAGAACGGTGGAGATGCGTCTCCGCTGTCAGCTCCCGCATGGCGGGGTTTACGCGAAGGCGTCGGGGACGAAACGTCAGCTTAGTCATGCCCCCTACCCTACTATTGCGTGTTCTTCTTGCGAGTCCGACGCTTCTTCCTCGGCGCGGGGAGCGTACCCGCAGCACGAAGACCAGCCACGTGGTCAGCTAGCGCGTCGACAAGCGAGACGATGGACGCGGTCTCCGGAACAACATCGACGCGCAGCCCCATCTCCTTGGCGGTGGCGGCGGTGGCCGGGCCGATGCAGGCGATGATCGTGCGGGAATGCGGCTTGCCGGCGATGCCCACCAGGTTCTTCACCGTGGAAGAACTGGTGAAACAGACAGCGTCAAAGCCACCGGACTTGATCATGTCACGGATTTCCACGCTCGGCGGCGCGGCGCGAACCGTGCGGTAGGCGGTGATATCGTCCACTTCCCAGCCCAGACCGCGCAGGCCCTCGGCCACGACGTCCGTCGCAATATCGGCGCGCGGCATGAAGACGCGGCCGACGGGGTCGATGTCCTCGTCGTACTCCGGAAATACTTCGACCAAGCCGTGCGCGTTCTGCTTCCGCGCCGACGGCATGAGCTCCGGCGTGATGCCCAGGGAGGCAATCTTCTCGGCCGTCTTGGCACCCACAGCAGCGAACTTCACGCCCGCGAAGCTGCGCGCATCCAGACCGAACGCGGTCACCTTGCGCCACAGGGCCTTCACTGCGTTGACGCTGGTGAGAACAACCCACTCGTAGCGGCCCTCAACGATGCCCTTGATCGCTCGATCCATCTGCGCGGGGTTGCGCGGCGGCTCCACAGAAATCGTGGGCACCTCCTGCGGGATCGCGCCGTGGGACGCAAGGCGTGCCGACATCGGGCCGGCCTGCTCCTTCGAACGCGGCACGAGGACGCGCCAGCCGTACAGCGGGCGAGACTCCCACCAGGAGTATTTCGTGCGGTCATCGACGCCCTTGCCCAACGTGACGACGAGTTCGCCCGGCAGGTCACCGTCGAGCTTGCCGAGGTTCGCGAGCGTCGTGTCGTGCGTGCGCTGCAGGCGCGTGGTGCCGTGCACGGTCACCGTCGCCGGTGTCACGCTCGGCAGCCCCTCTGCCTGCAGCTTCTCAGAAATGGTGGGCAGGTGCTCGGCCTCCGCCTGCAGCACCAGTGGCTGCGGCGCGGATGCCAGACCCTTCCAATTCACCTGCTCATCGCGGGTGAGATCCACCTTTGTATAATTCGAGTCCAGCGTGATACCCGCGAACATCGGCACCGTCGCCGGGAGACTCATTCCCGGCACGATGTGGAAATCGAGGCCACGCTCCGTCACGGTGTTGATCTCCGCGAGAACCGCCGGGTTGGACAGCGGATTGCCATTGACAACCCGCACCACGTCGATCCCCTCATCCGACTTCTGCTTCAGCCAATCGGCGGACTTATCCGGGTCCGCTGCGGGCATCTGTGTAATCTCTGCTGCCGTTGGCGGTGCCGGCCGCGGCGGGCGACGGCGTGCGCCCCCTGCCTTCGCCTCCGCACACAGCTTTTCGTAGGCCTCCTCGGCCTCCTTTTTCTTCTGCGGCGGCACGGGCAACTCAGCCCCGATTACCGCGGTTACGCCGTCAGAAACCGACGGCTCAACGAGGGCATAGGCAGTGTTCGCCAGCACGTTGCGCGCAGTGACCGTGAGCAGGTCAGGGTTGCCTGGACCAGCACCGACGAAGGTAATCCGCCCCTTCTCCGGGGCAGACTCCGTCAATGCATCGACCTTGGAGCCTTCTTCGCCTGCCATAAAACGCTATCTTTGCTTTCTCTTCGTCCGTCTTTCTCAACCATTTCCCGGCCGACTCTCGCCTGTGCCTATAACACGTGTGCGCATTTCGCCCTAACCAGGGAAACGCCCTGCCTGCGCGCTGCAATGAACTGGCCCGGCTAACAAAAACCGAACCCTCTGCAAACCTCCCAGGAGGGCATGTGGTAATAAAGGATAATTCAAAACATACGAAAATAGAAAACAGCGCTTAGTCGCCGCTGGCTATCACGCCTGCTGCTCCGCCTTTCAGGACTGGCACCAGCACAGATACGTATGTCACGGCTTCTGCGATTGTTCTGCCGTTCAACTCAAAGACGTCAGCGGAGGCACGCACCGCCCCTATTCTGCCCCTAACATCGAGCGAGTTTTCTCGTCGGTGATGAAAAGCGTATAAACTGCACGAACACTTGGCTCACCTGAATCCACTACTTCCGGCGGAATCTCCCACGGCCCAACTCTCTTTGACGGGTCTTCAACGTTGAATGAACTCACATATTGCCCCGCCACAAGATTCTTGTCGCGATAGAAAATGAGGCTAACAATGTTGTTGTCGATCGTCGAGGAGATCATCGTCCCAGTCATGAGGTCACTCAAATCCTGGAAATCCATGTTCACACTGGTGGTGTTCCCATCAGGAAATGCGAAACGTATGATGCTGGGCTTATCCGTGAGCAGATACACACTGCCCCTGTAGTACATCTCCCTCTCAATATATCCAGTCTCACGTGGATCGATCTTCATCCCTTCCAGCTCCCGGTCAAACTCCCACGTGCCATCACGAAATTTGTAAAGGCTAAAACCAGAATCATCATCGGAATACCAATACACGAGTGTCCACGGTTCTCTATCTATCAGTCCAACGACTGCAAAGCTAAAATTGCGCCCTTCGGCCATGGAGAGACACTGCGATTCCATCTCTGTGTCTAATGAAAACCACCGTATGCAAAACTCGTTGGAACGGTCCGACGAGTCTAATGTCGTGGTTTGAGTGGCAGTAAAAACGGTCCCATCGTTGGATATATACATGCCCCCTACTTCAAGGGGATGAGGTTGGGCTTTAGCCTGCTGCCCATCACTTAATACGAGAGCAGCATCGGCATCATCAGAGTAGGTAAGCATGGCCACATAGCGACCGTCCTCGGATCGAGTTCCTCTGAGCATGCCCCACGAGTCCATCCCTGATGGCAGTGAAGCGACGGTCTCACCGTTTCTGTTCACCAAAAGGAGATTTCCCTCTTGCATAATGGCGAACGTGTCCTCCACGCCCCTGACAAAGGTCGGAGGATAAATCTGCTCCCTTTCTGTTACTTTGTATTCGCCTTTTTCATTTGAGAGAAACCACACATCTTTAGCCGAATAATCCATTGCGGGCGTAGCAGCACCGAATACTGCGACATCCATGGGGAGGAGGGGAATATTTTTTGATTCCGCGCTCCGCTCTACTCTCGGGTCTGTCGGCTCGTGAGCACTACAACCCCACAGAACGAGTAGCCCTAAAAGCACCACACATATCCCAAAAAAGCGGATCACTAGTCGTCGTCGTTCCACTATTTGAGCTTTCATAGCACCGTCGCTCTTTTCCGTCAGACATCACCCTGCTGCTTCCATGAATGTCTAAGGAAAATATTACAGATTCGACACAGCCCACAACATGTCTCTGAGGAATTTCACGCTGAAAGGGGACTCCCGTTAGCGTGTATTACCCCCTGAGTGAAAGCGGCCCATCCTTGTGCAAACACCCGGGTTTCAGACACGGATGGGCTGCAAAAGGAACGCCGCGACGCCCAAATGCGGCCCAACCGGTTCCCCACACACGCAGGATGGAAACGGATGGGCCGCAAAAGAGACACCGCCACGCCCAAATGCGGCCCAACCGGTTCCCCACACACGCAAGATGGAAACGGATGGGCCGCAAAAGAGACACCGCCACGCCCAAATGCGGCCCAACCGGTTCCCGACACACGCAAGATGGAAACAGACGGGCCGCAAAAGAGACACCGCCACGCCCAAATGCGGCCCAACCGGTTCCCCGCACACGCAGGATGGAAACAGACGGGCCGCAAAACAAACGCCGCCACGCCCGAAAGCGGCCCAACCGCCACCAAGCACACGCAGGATGGAAACGGATGGGCCGCAAAAGGGCAAAGGCGTTAGCGGATGATCTCCTCGGCACCGCGGGCGCGGAGTTTCTCGGCCACCGTCGTGCCCAACGCGACGGGGTCGGTGCCGGTGGCGGTTTCCACGATCTGCTTGGAGCCGTCGAGGGCGAAGGCGCCGGCGGTGAGGGTGATCTCGTCGCCGGAGACCGTCGAGTAGGCGGCCAGCGGCGCGGTGCATCCGGCCTGGAGGGTGGAGAGCACGGCGCGTTCGGCTTGAGCAGACAGGGTGGCGTGGTCGTCGATAAGCGTGGAGATGGCGTCAACGTGGGTGCGGGACTCGACGGCAAGGATGCCCTGCGCGGGGGCGGGCATGAGGTAGGTGGGGTCGAAGACCTGGGTTGCCTCGTCGCCGCGGCCGATGCGGGTGAGGCCGGCGTGGGCGAGGATGACGGCATCGAGTTCACCGGAGGTGACTTTGCCCATGCGGGTGTCCACGTTGCCGCGCAGAGGGCGGATGTCGAGGTCGGGGCGCAGCGCCTTGAGCTGGGAGATGCGGCGGGGCGCGCCGGTGCCAACCTTGGCGCCTTCAGGCAGCTGGTCGAGGGTGAGGCCGTCGCGGGCGATGAGCGCCTCGCACGGGGTCTCACGCACGGGGTAGATGGTGGTCAGGCCCTCGGGCTGGCCGGTGGGGAGGTCTTTGCAGGAGTGGACGGCGATGTCGATTTCGTCGCGTTCCATGGCCTCGCGCAGCGCCTGGGTGAATACGCCGACGCCGATTTTTTGCACGGGCGAGAGGTTCTTATCGCCAGGTGTGGTGATGATGGTCAGCTCAGCATCGTAGCCTGCACGGATGAGCGCGTCGCGGACGTGTCCCGCCTGGGTGGTGGCGAGTTTCGAGCCTCGTGTGCCGATGCGTAGAGTCACTTGTTCTCCTTTGTTGCCTTGTCCATGGTTGCGCTGGTGGGCAGCTTGGCCACGTCGGTGGACACGGGGGTTGCCGGGAGCCCGAAGAGCTGCTGCAGGGCGTTGTCGTAGGTGATCGTTCCGGAGTTGGCTGCCAGGGCTTTCACCTGGACGGTCGGCTGGTGTAGAAGCTTGTCGACGACCCGTTGGACGGTCTTCGCCACCTCACGGTGGGTCTCTGGATCGGTTTCCACGCGGTTGTCGAACCGCTCCATCTCCTTGGCCACGATCCCCGCTGCCATGCTGCGCAGTGCGGACAGGGCTGGTGCCACGTCGCGGACACGCTGGGCGGAGGTGAAGGCGTCGAGCTCCTCGCGGAGGATCCGTTTGGCGATCTCCTCCACCTCACGGGATTCCTCCCGCTCGGACTGGCGCAGGGATTCAATGTTGATGAGCGTGCCGGGGACATTCGGGTCGATGTCGCGCGGCATGGACAGATCCACGAAGACGGGGGTGTGGCCGGTGATGTCGGGGGCCTTGACGGTGTAGTCGTGGGCGCCGGTGGCCGAGACGATGATGTCCACGTCGTTGTAGGCCTTGATGCGCTCGGGGAATTCCACGGCGTGCGCGGGTACGCCTGCCTCGCGGGAGTGCTGGGCGAGCCGCTCTGCGCGATCGAAGGTGCGGTTGGCAATGACGAGCTCATCGATGCCCCGCTTACCCAGGTGTGTAGCAGCAAGCGAGCTCATTGCACCGGCGCCGAGGACGAGCGCGCGGTGCCCCTTAAACGAGTCGCTGTCAAGTGACTCCGCAACCTTGTCGAGGGCGAAGGTGACCATTGAGGCACCCGTTTCGTCGATGCCGGTCTCACTGTGGACACGTTTGCCGGTGTGGAGAGCGGCCTGGGCCAGCGCGTGCAGCGTCGGGCCGACGGTGCCGTTGTCGCTGGCGGCCTGGTAGGCGGTGCGCACCTGGCCGATAATCTGCTGCTCCCCGAGCACCATGGAATCGAGCCCGCTGGCCACGGCGAGCATGTGCTCGGCGGCGGCATCGGCGTAGCGGACGTAGAGGTGCTCGCGGAGCTCGTCGGCGTTGAGGCCGGAGGTTGCTGAGAGGACGTCGACAATCTCGTTGACACCGGAGTGAAAGCTGTTGGTGACGCTGTACACCTCCACTCGGTTACACGTGGATAGGAGCAGCACCTCGCTAAGGGACGGGCACTGCATCAGCCGTGCCGCCGTACGGTCCCTCTTATCTTCGCCCATGGAGACCTGTTCCAGGACATGAACGGGTGCCACCCGATGGGACATTCCCACCACTAGAACACTCACGTTTTAATTCACCTCACACCTTGCGGTCTACTAAGCGCCTCGACGAGATCCTCGTTGTCTACTTCCCAGCAGGCGAACTCATCACCATCGATAAGGATAACCGGTACCCGATCACCGTACTCCATAACCTTTTCCTGGTCCGAATCAACGTCGACGGTTGTCAGTGTGGCGCCGTATTTTTCGCAAATGGGACGGATCTGCCGCTCCACACGGGCGCACGAACCGCACGTAGATCGCACCATCATCGTCACGTCATGCGCCGTGTTCGTACTCACACCAACCCCACTAAATCATGCGCTATTAGTTAAATATGCCTACGATGTAACATACCTGTTACTTCGTAGAAAGGTCTAAACGTACCGCCCGTGGCATCGTCACACTCACCCAACGAGATTCTTACAGCGTGGACTATCTCCCACGGAAATCTCCGGCGTTTCTTCGAAGATACGGCGCTGCCACCGCTCGACGAGCAGGCACAGGAAGCCGCCGGCGAGGCCGCCGCTGAGGCCGCAGTGCAATCTGCCTTTGGGCTTGGACTCGACGCCTATTCGCAGGGTGTTGACGCTGTCAGCGGTGCCTACGAGGCCGCAGGCGCCCACCACGTGTCCGCCCCAGACCCCGATGTCCCCCAACAGGAGGGCGTGGCAGCATTCTTCGACGTGGATAACACCCTCATTCAGGGGGCATCGCTCATCATGTTCGCCATCGGGCTGGCGAAGCGCCACTATTTCTCCACCCGCGATCTCCTCCCCTTTGTATGGAAGCAGCTCAAGTTCCGCATCCGCGGCTCGGAGAGCAAGGCCGACATGGCTAAGGGGCGCGAGCAGGCGATGGAATTTATCAAAGGCCGGGATGTAGACGAGCTCGTCGCCCTATGCGAGGACATCGTGGACGAGAACATCCCCGCCAAGATCTGGCCCGAGACGTCGGAGCTCGCGGCCATGCACCTGGCGGCTGGCCACCAGGTGTGGCTTGTTACCGCAACTCCCGTGCAGCTCGCGCAGATTATTGCCAAGCGCTACGGCATGACCGGTGCCCTCGGGACGGTGGCAGAGGTGAAAGACGGCACATTCACCGGCAGGCTCGTCGGCGATATCCTCCACGGGCCCGGTAAGTCGCACGCCGTGGCAGCCTTGTCGACGATTGAGGGGCTCGACCTCAGTCGCTGCACCGCCTACTCCGATTCCATCAATGACATCCCCATGCTCTCCATGACGGGAACCGCCGTGGCCATCAACCCCGATGTGGCGCTGCGCCGCGAGGCCAAGCGGCGCGGCTGGGAGGTGCGGGATTACCGCTCCATTCGCAAGCTCGCGCTCCGCGTCGGCCTGCCCGCAGCCGTCGTCGCGCTCGTGGCCGGCGCGGGCTGGTCCGTGCAAGCAAAAAGCCACCGGAAATAATCCGGCGGCTCCATGCAAGTGAGCTGAAAGCCCACGTTCCAAGTTTTTACTTGCCGAGCTTCCTGCGCTGGACGCGGGTACGGCGGAGCATCTTGCGGTGCTTCTTCTTGGACATGCGCTTACGACGCTTCTTGATTACGGAACCCATAGGGCTTTCAACCTCACTTATTTTTACTTGGCTTGTTGTAGCTTTCTAGTGCCTCACGCAGTCGCATGCGCCTTCTCGGGCCGAACTGCGTCACAAAATGTGTAAGACACGAACGGCAACATCATAGCGCCTGCAACAGGAGTTCACCAAAATCGGGGACTATCCGACTTCGTATGTGGATGCCTCCAGGTAGTCAGAGACAGCCTTCTCGTTCACTCGGAACGAACGTCCCACGCGCACGGCCGGCAGCTCGCCTGCGTGGACGAGACGGTACACAGTCATCTTAGAAACGCGCATGATCTCCGCAACTTCCGCTACGGTGAGGAACGCTCCCTTATCTTCTTGTGCCATTTTTATTTAACCCTTCGTCGCATTTGCGCGCCGCAGGCTTCCCCTCCTGCAGATGATCGTCACGCAAGTGCTTAGTTAAGCTTACCGTGAATAATGTTACTCATGCGACTCAAATGGAGAAAAATTTTTGTTTCCCAGGTCAGTCGGGTTTTCCAAGCTCGCGATTTCGTTCCGCACAGGCGTCTACTGCAGAAAATACAGCACTCCTTAAGCCACCGTCTTCCAGCGCGCGCAGTGCCGCAGCAGTCGTCCCACCGGGTGAGGTGACATCGTAGCGCAGCTGCGTCGGAGTTTTGGTTCCCGCCAGCATCTCACCGGCGCCGCGGATGGATTGAATAGCCAGCTTCGAGGCGACGGTGCGGGACAGACCACGGGCGACCCCGGCGTCGACAAGCGCCTCAGCAAACAGATAGACGTAGGCGGGTGAGGAACCAGACAACGCCGTGACCGCGTCCATATCCTTTTCCTCAACGACAACCGTCTCCCCCACCGCCTGCAGCAGCTCCTCCACCGCAGCGGTATCCACCCCCGGGGCCGGCGCGATCGCACACATCCCCATGCGCGCAAGCATCGGCGTGTTCGGCATGACACGGATCACCTGCGCACCCGGCGCGGCCTCTGCCAGCTGCGCAAGCGTCACCCCAGCAGCCAAAGACACCACCGTGGCACCCTCTGCCAGGTGTGGTGCAAGCCCACGGAGGACCTCCGTCACCGCGTACGGTTTCACGGCAATGAACACGATATCCGCCGCCCCATCCGCAGGCTCCTCCGAGGAGCGCACGCCGTACGTCTCGCGGAAATACGCGGACCGCTCCGCGCGTCGGTTGATCACCGTCACATCCGTGTGGCCCGCAGCGACCAGCCCTGCGGTCAGCGCCTCACCGATCGTGCCACCGCCGTACACCGCAATCATCGTCACAGGCCCGTAATCACCGCCGGGCCGAACGTGAGAACCAAGCCCGTCACCGTGGCCAAAACGGTGGTCAGTGTGTCCTTGCCCGTCTTGAGCGAGTGCACGGCCACACCGATCGCCACCGTCACCACCAGGGCTGCGACGATGACGATGAGCGGCATGAGCGAGGAGGCCCACAGCGACATGAACGCGTAGAACACGAGCACACCTATAATGAACGCGACGATGGCCGTCACAACGATGCTGGCGATGGAAGGCTTCTCGTCCTCCTCAGCAACCTCGTCGTCATAGTACGCGTCGTCGGCATCATCGAAGCCCTCGATATCTTCGTCATCCTCCGGGAAAAAGTCATCTTCCTCCGCGATATCTGCGGGCTCGTCCTCGTCCTCCACCACGACTTTGGGCAGGACGGAGGTTGCGTCCGCTTCCTGGGTGGGGGTGTGCGACTCAGACTTTTGCGCTGCCTGCTGCGGGACTGCCGGGAACGAGCCGGTGGTCAGCGGCGCGGACTCACCATCGGTGAACACTCGGAGAACCATCGTGTCATCGTCGCGGGACTCCCGCTTAGGCTTCGTGGCCTCGGGTTGCTTAGCCTGGGGTTTTGCGTCTTCCGGCTGCGTAACCTCGGGCGTAGCGGGCTTTTTGGTCGCGGGCTTCGTGGCTTCCTGCTGGGGCTCCTGCTCGGCCTTGTCCGCGGTGGAATCGATCGGCGAGGTGGTATGGCGGGCATCTTCCGGCTTCTCCGTCACGCGCGGGATCGACCCGGTGAACTCAGCAACGGAAATGCCACCCTCTTCCAGGCTGCGACGGCGACGCCGGCGGGAGCCCGATCCTGAAGACGATTTCCCGGACCTGGCTAGCAGCTCAGCTACTGTCAGTTGTTCTTCGCTCATTTCTCTTCTTCCGCTTTCAGTCCGCTGTCGATTCTTCGGAGAATAACACCTTCTCGCAACGCCCAGGGACAAATTTCCATCTGCTCTAATCCTAAAGCACGCATTGAGGCTTCTGCCACGAGCGCACCGGCAACGATCTGATGCGACCGGTCAGAGGAGATCCCCTCCAGCTCCGCACGATCCGCCGCAGTCATCCGCGAAATGAACGCGATGACCTGGCGCAATCCGGCCGCGGTCAGCGTCCTTTTCACCCGCGGACCAGCCGACGATGGAGCCGCACCGGTAAGCCGAGCAAGACTGCGGAAGGTCTTCGATGTCGCCACCGCAAGATCAACCTCGCCGCACGCCCGCAGCTTCCGCGCCGGCTCAGCCAGTTCGGCATCGATGTAATCGCGGAGGATCCCGATCTTTTTTTGGGACGGCGGATCCGTCTCAAACCACGTGTGCGTCAGACGGCCCGCGCCAAGATCCAGGGAGAACGCCAGGTCAGGCTCCTCGTCGGTGCCGGTAGTCAGCTCGAGGGAGCCACCACCGATGTCAAGGTTTGTAATGCGACCCGCGGACCAGCCGTACCAGCGCCGAACCGCCAGAAACGTCAGTCGAGCCTCGTCCACGCCGGAGAGGATCTGCAGCCGGATACCTGTCTCCTTTTCCACCTCGTCAAGAATCTTCTCGGAGTTGGTGGCGCTGCGAATCGCCGACGTAGCAATAGGCAGAAGCTCGTCGCAGCCCAACTGCTCCGCCAGCTCCTTCGCCTCGTTCACGCCCCTGAGCAGCTTGTTTACACCCTTGGCGTTGATGGCACCGTCCTTATCCAGGTACTCCACCAACTTCATCGTGGCTTTCCAGTCGCTCATGGGCGTCGGATGCCCGCCCACCCTGGCATCAATAGCCACAAGGTGGACTGTGTTACTTCCGACATCTAAAACACCTAATCGCACACCACTAAGGGTAGACGGTCTATGGTGGCAGCGTGAACAACACCACGGTTTTTTTGGGTTATCCGGACGGAACGAACGCCGCTACGTCAATCGAAAACGGCACCGAGTTGAACCCCGACTTCCCACGCGAATGGTTCGAGGTCTACAACCCCGACGACCCTTTTCACCTGTTCACCTTCGACGTCACCTGGCTCGCCTCCTACTACCAATGTGGCTACGGCACCACCTGCCAAGGCATCGATGACACTCCGTCCCACGGTTGCTGCCCCCACGGAGCCTTTCTTGTCGACGCCGCCGAGCGCCGCAACCTAACCGCCCTTGTCCCACAGCTCACCCGCTCCGAGTGGGAGAAATACACCGATGAGCCTGAGGGCTGGATGGAATGGGACGAAATCGACGACGAGCCCAACCCCAAAACCGCCGTCGTCGACGGCATGTGCATCTTCGCCAACTCCGCCTCCTTCCCCGGCGGCGCCGGCTGCGCCCTCCACCTCCACGCCCTCAACAACGGCCTCGACCCTGTCCAGGTCAAACCCGAAGTCTGCTGGCAGCTCCCCCTGCGCCGACTCGAGGACTACGAGGACCGCGCCGACGGCTCTGAGATCCTCCACACCACCATCACCGAGTACATCCGCCGCGGCTGGGGCGACGGCGGCGAGGACTTCACCTGGTACTGCACCACGAACCCTGCCTGCCACAACGCCGCCGAGCCCCTGTGGAAGACCGCCAAGAGCGAGCTCATCACCATGTGTGGTGAAAAGGTCTACGCCCTCCTCGCCGACTTCATGAAATCCCGCGGCACCCCCACCGCCTTCCACCCCGCAAGCGCCAACCGGGTTCCGGGGCGTGAATCCGGGGAACGCTAACTGCACAATTACCCCGAAATCAGCACCAATTACGCAGTTACGGGGTCCGGCCCGACATACACCCGGCACCACACCAACCCCCGGGAACGCTAACCCAACAAATACCCCCAAAACAGCACCAATTACGCAGTTACGGGACCCGGCCCGACATACACCCGGCACCACACCAAACCCCGAGGAACGCTAACCCAACAAATACCCCCAAAACAGAACCAATTATGCAGTTACGGGTTCCGGCCCGACATACACCCGGCACCACACCAAACCCCAGGAACGCTAACCCAACAAATACCCCCAAAACAGCACCAATTATGCAGTTACGGGGTCCGGCCCGACATACACCCGGCACCACACCAAACCCCGGGAACGCTAACCCAACAAATACCCCCAAAACAGCACCAATTACGCAGTTAAGGGACCCGGCCCGGGCCTCACAGCCGGAGAGGCCTCCTAGGCCTCGAACTTGTAGCCCAGGCCGCGGACGGTTACCAGCTGGGTGGGGTGGCTGGGCTCGGCCTCGATCTTGGAGCGGAGGCGCTTGACGTGGACATCGAGGGTCTTGGTGTCGCCAACATAGTCGGCACCCCAGACGCGGTCGATGAGTTGGCCACGGGTGAGGACGCGGCCCGCGTTGCGGAGGAGGTACTCGAGAAGGTCGAATTCCTTGAGTGGCATGGCGACCTGCTGGCCGTCGACGGTGACGATGTGGCGCTCGACGTCGAGGGAGACGCGGCCACCTTCGAGGATTTGGTCGGCGGCGGCGCCGTCGGAATCACCGCCGCGGCGGAGGACGGCGCGGATGCGGGCGATGAGTTCGCGGGAGGAGTAGGGTTTGGTCACGTAGTCGTCTGCACCGAGCTCGAGCCCCAGAACCTTGTCTAGTTCGGTGTCGCGGGCGGTCACCATGATGACGGGGACGGTAGAGACCTGGCGGAGTCGGCGGCAGACATCGGTGCCGCTCATGCCGGGGAGCATGAGATCGAGGAGAACGAGGTCGATGTCGTTCTTGTTGAATTCAACGAGTGCGGTCCGCCCATCGGTGGCGATGATCGCGTCGAAACCCTCTTTTTTGAGGAGGAAGGCGAGAGGCTCAGCGAGCGATAATTCGTCCTCTACGATGAGCACTGTTGCCATAATCTTTCCTACTGCTTCCTTACTTTGTCGTCGCTTCCACGTAGCCCGCGGGAATCGATAGTCCTGTTCACATCCTGTTTCCTGGCGGGATGTGGAAGCTCTTCCTTCTCCTCGCCGGGACGGTAGATGGGCAGTTCAATGGTAAAGGTCGACCCCGTGGAGGGCCTAGACCATAGTTTAACCGTTCCCCCATGATTTGCTGCAACATGCTTAACAATCGCTAAGCCTAAACCTGTGCCGCCGGTGGAGCGGGAGCGGGCTTTGTCCACGCGGAAGAAGCGCTCAAACACGCGCTGCTGGTCCTCCGTGGAGATGCCGATGCCGCGGTCGGTGACGCGGATGTGGATGATGTCAGCGGAGACCACCTTCTGCGTGACGGTAACCGGCGTTTCTGCAGGTGAATAGTTAATTGCGTTGGCGATGAGGTTGGTCACGGCGGTGACGAGAAGGTTGAAATCGCCAAGCACGTAGACGCCGGTGCGCACGCCGCGGTTGAGGCGGATGCTGGCGTTTTCGGCCTGGACGGTGGTGCGGTTGATGGCTTCGTCGACAACGTCGTCGACGAGAACGGGGGTAAGGTCGGGCAGTGCCTCTGCCCCCTGCAGCTTAGAAAGTGAAATAAGTTCGGTGATCATATCGCCGAGGCGGCGTGATTCGCCGTAGAGTTTTTCGCCAAAGTAATCGACGGATTCGGGGTCGTCGATGGATTCCAGGAGCGCTTCTGCCAGCAAGGCGATGCCGCCGACGGGGGTCTTCAGCTCATGCGAAACGTTGGCCACGAAATCGCGCCGGGCGTGCTCCATGCGCACGGCCTCGGACTGATCGGTGGCGTAGACGATGACGAAGCGGTCGTCGGTGAGCGTCAGTGGCGCGACAACGACGCGAATATCGGTGACACGGCTCTTCCCTGCTCTGCGCGGCGCGCGCAGATCAAGACTGTGCTCTTCTTTGTCCGCGAGGACATCTTGGGCAAGGTCCCAAATTTCCTGGGCCACGCGGCGTTCGTGGATGAGTCCCATGGTGTGGGCGGAGGCGTTGGAGAGGACAACCTCGCGGTTGGCGTCCACAATGGCCACGCCCACGGGCGCACCCTGGATCGCGAGGTGCAGCACCTGGCTCACGGTGGTGACTCGCGGTTCACTGAGCGTCCGGGCGATTCGTGTCCGGCGCGCAATGGCCTCACCTGCCCGGTAAACCGCCAGCCCGATGAGGGTGACGATAATACCGGCGATGAAGGTGAAGATGTAGGACAAGATTTACTTGTTGCCCTGGTTGGCGACTGCCTTTGCGCCAGCTTCGGCAGCCTCGGGGTCGAGGTAGGTGCCGCCGGGGTTGGCCACGGAGCCGTCCTCGTTGAGCTCGTAGACCAGCGGGATACCAGTCGGGATGTTGAGTCCAGCGATGTCCTCGTCGGAGATGTTATCGAGGTACTTCACCAGCGCACGCAGGGAGTTACCGTGGGCGGCGATGAGTACGTTCTTGCCGGTGAGAGCCTGCGGGAGGATTTCCTCCTTGAAGTACGGTATGAAGCGGGCAACAACGTCCTTCAGGCACTCGGTACGCGGAACCTGGTCGAGGTTGGCGTAGCGCGGGTCGTGTGCCTGCGAGTACTCGTTGTTATCGTCGAGCTCCGGCGGCGGGGTGCCGTAGGAGCGGCGCCACGTCATGAACTTCTCGTCGCCGTACTTCTCCTTGGTGTCGGCCTTGTTCAGGCCCTGCAGGGCACCGTAGTGGCGCTCGTTGAGGCGCCAGTCGCGGGTAACGGGGATCCACAGGCGGTCGGCCTCGTCGAGGGCGATGTTCGCCGTCTGGATGGCGCGACGCAGGAGGGAGGTATAGAGGACGTCGGGAAGGATGTCCTTTTCCTTGAGGAGCTCGCCGCCGCGCTTAGCCTCGGCGCGACCCTTTTCGGTCAGGGCCACGTCGACCCAGCCGGTGAACTGGTTGGATGCGTTCCATTCGCTCTGCCCGTGGCGGAGCAAGATCAATTTTCCTTGAGTCATACTCCTCAGTTTGCCATGACTTTTATTGCTTGTCGACGCTCGGTTCCCCGGTCGCGTCTCGGCCTACGCACCGCTCAACCTCCCGACCAACGTATTCCTTGTAGAGGTCGTAGAGTCGCTCAGCGGTCTTTGACCAGGAGTATTGAGATGCATGGGCCACAGCATTTTGACCCATGTTAATCCGGGCCTCATCGTCGACAAGCAACGAATCGATGGCCGAGGCCCACTCAGCGGGGTCGTGCGAGCCGACCAGAACCCCCGACGTGCCGTCGGCGACAGCGATGGGCAAACCGCCCACGTGAGCTGCGACGACGGGGGTGCCGGAGGCCTGCGCCTCGAGAGCAACGAGGCCGAAAGACTCGTTGTAACTGGGAACCGCAACGATATCGGCGGCCTGATAGATGCGGACGAGATCCTCTGGCGGGCGCGGGGGCGTGAACCGAACATAGCGGGAAATCCCGAGGTCAGCCACGAGAGACTCGTACTCCCGCGGGTTTGCGTTCTGGCCGGACGGGCCACCGCACAAAACGGCGCGGAGCGTGTAATCAGGATCACGCTTAATGATCTCCGCCAATGCCCGAATCAGGACATCCGGACCCTTAAATTTCTGCAACCGGCCAACAAACGCGACTACCTTCGCCTGCAGCGGCAGGCCCAGCTCGCGGCGCGCCTTTTCGGTCGCCCGACCAGTCCCCGGCGTAAACAGTTCTGTATCCGCGCCCGGATTGACTACCACAACCTTATCCATGTCCGCGTCGTAGTGGGCGACGAGATCAGCCCGCTCCTCCACCGTATTCGCGGTAATGACCTCGGCATTATCGATGATCTGCTGTTCACAGATGCGACGCGCCTCCGACTCCTTCGTATCGTCGAGCGTGCGGTGCGCGTTCTTCACCGCGGCGAGCGTGTGCGCGGTAAAGACGAGCGGCACGCGCCACAGATCCCGCAGCAACCACCCCACCTGGCCGGACAGCCAATAGTGCGCGTGAATGATGTCGTAGCTGATGTTGTTGCAGCGCGTGAAGCTCAAGATCCCCCCGGCGAAGGCCGCCAACTGCGTCGGCAGATCCTCCTTCTCCAGCCCTTCATAGGGACCCGCCACCACGTTAATCACCCGCAGATTCTCCTGCACACACACAATTTCACCCTGACTGGGGATCGTCGCGCGGGTGAAAATATCCACCGTCACGCCATGGGCAGCCAGCTTCTTCGCCGTGGACATAACGTAGACGTTCAACCCGCCTGCGTCACCCGTTCCCGGCTGCATCAGGGGGGACGTGTGCATGGAAATCATGGCAATACGCATACCCCCCATTGTACGGACGCTAAGGTTTTGCCTTAAAAAGTTCTTATCGTAGGGTGTACTCTACTAAGCCGTAACATATCTTTAAGCCAGCGGAAGGAAGCATCCCGTGTCTCAGGCATACGAAACGAAGGCGTGGCTCAAGCATTACGCCCCCTGGACTCCACATGAGCTCGACTACGGTGATACCACCATCGCGTCGCTCTACCAGGACAACCTCAAGCGCAACGCCGACAAGCCGGCCACCTATTTCTTCGGCCGCACCATGACCTTCGCCGAACTGGACAAGCAGGTCCGCCGCGCAGCCGCCGGCCTCCGCGCCTTCGGCGTCCGCCCGGGCGACCGCGTTGCCCTGTGCATGCCGAACTGCCCCCAGCACATCATCGCCTTCCACGCTGTGCTGCAGCTCGGCGCCACCGTCGTTGAACACAACCCGCTCTACACTGCCCACGAGCTCGAGGAGCCCTTCAAAGACCACGGCGCGCGCATCGCCATCAGCTTTGACAAGACCAGCTCAACATTGGAGAAGCTGCGTGAGACCACCCCCTTGGAGACGATCATCTCCGTCAACATGATCAACGCCATGCCTCGCTACATGCAGCTCGCGCTGCGCATCCCGCTGCCCCCGCTGAGCAAGACCCGTGAGCGCATGACCGGCTCCGCCCCCAACACGGTTCCTTGGGAGGCCCTGTGCTCCTCCGCTATCGGCGGCGACGGCGCCGACCTCGAATTCCCCGAGGTGAAGAAAGACGATGCCGCCCTCATCCTCTACACCTCCGGCACCACTGGCGTGCCCAAGGGCGCACAGCTCACCCACGGAAACCTGTACTCGAACGTGCTCATGGGTGCCGCCTGGGTTCCCGGGTTCCCCCACGAGGACGAGCGCATCCTCGCCGCTCTGCCGCTCTTCCACGCCTACGGCATGACCTTCGCAGCCACCCTCCCCTTCTATGGTGGCTCTGAAATGGTGCTCCTGCCCACCCCGGATCTCAAGCTCATCATGCAGGTGATGAAGAAGCACAAGCCGACCTTCGTCCCCGGCGTCCCCACCCTCTACGAGAAAATCCTGCAGGCCGCTGAGCAGACCGGCACGGACATTTCCGGTGTCGCCAACGCCTTCTCCGGCGCTTCCACCCTGCCCGTCTCCCTCGTTGAACGGTGGGAAAAGGCCACCGGCGGCCGCCTCGTCGAAGGCTACGGCCTCACCGAGTGCTCCCCCATCCTCACCGGCAACACCATGGACGGCAACCGTCGCCCCGGTTGGATCGGCATCCCCTTCCCCGACACACTCATCCGCATCTGCGACACCGAGGATCCATCCCGCGTTCTCCCTGACGGCGAGGAAGGCGAAATCCAGGCCAAGGGCCCCCAGGTGTTCAAGGACTACCTCAACAAGCCAGACGCCACCGAGGCCAGCTTTGTCGACGGCTGGTACCGCACCGGCGACATCGGCGTCATGGACGACGAGGGCTACATCAAGATCGTCTCTCGCCTCAAGGAGGTCATCATCACCGGTGGCTTCAACGTCTACCCGGTTGAGGTCGAAGAAGTCCTCCGCAACCACCCCGATATCGACGATGTCGCCGTCGTGGGCCTGCCCCGCAGCGATGGTTCGGAGATCGTCACCGCCGCCATCACCCTCAACGAGGGTGCCGCCCTCGACCCCGAAGGCCTCAAGGAATACTGCCGCACCCAGCTCACCCGCTACAAGGTGCCGCGCAAGTTCTTCCACTTCGAGGACATGCCCCGTGACATGATGGGCAAGATCCGCCGCCGCGACGTCCGCGACCAGATCATCGAGCGCCACAACCTGTAGTTCTCGCGCTTGGCTTCGCGGCCCCCCTATATGCGGCTCCCTATATGCGGCCCACCTGTTTGGTGGGCCGCATTTTGTTTGCTCGCCGGGCGTGCTGGTCCCTTCTGCGGCCCGTTGCCTTCCGAGCTCTCGAGCATCGGGGACGACCGGGCCACACAAAGGAACCCGTAGATACCAAACACGGCCCAACACCAACCACCCACCCGAGCATCGGGAACAGTCGGGCCGCGGAAGGGACACGTAAGTAACAAACACGGCCCAACCCCAACCGCCCACCCGAACATCGGGAACAGTCGGGCCGCGGAAGGGACAACGGTGCTCACCCTGCGGGATTTGTGGGGGTAAAACGCGGCGGGAAGGACACCCGAGGCGTAAAGATAAGGTATGGCAAATACGAAACATGGACCACGGTTGGTAATTATCGGACTCGGGCACGTCGGCTCGCAGGTGTTGACGGAGGCGGTGCGCGCGGGGATTTTCGCGGAGATCGTCACCATCGACAAGAAGAAGGGGGTGGCGTTCGGCGAGGCGCTGGATCACCACCAGGCCTCGGCGCTGCCAGGTAACCCCGGTGTGAAGCTGCGCAGCGGGGATTACGAGGACTGCAAGGACGCGGATGTCATCATCTGTGCTGCGGGACCGTCAATGGTTCCCGACGGGACGGGTTCGCAGCCGGACCGCACGGAGCTGACTAGCGTGAACGCGAAGGAAATCCGCCAGGTGATGACGGATCTGACGGCCGTTACCCGCGATCCGGCCCTCATTTTCATCACGAATCCGCTGGACACGATGGTTTTCTTGGCGGAAAACGAGTTTGACTACCCGCGTTGCTTCGGCACGGGCACGATGCTCGATTCGTCGCGTCTGCGGCGCATCGTCGCTGATAGGTTGGGGATTTCACCGGAGACCGTGTCGGGCTACATGATGGGCGAGCACGGCATGTCCGCGTTCCCCGTGCTGTCGCGGCTGACCGCATGTGGGATTCGCGCCGACGAGTTCAAGGAGCACTTCGGCGTGAAGCTTGATCCAGAGGAGATCGGGCAGTCCGTGGTGTCGGCTGCTTACGACGTGTTTAACGCTAAGGGATGGACCAATGCGGCGATCGCCCGGTCTGCTGTACTCCTGGCGCGTGCCGTGCTTTTCGACGAGAAGGCGCTGTGGCCCGTGTGCTCCACGCTCCGCGGTGAGTATGGGTTCAACGGCGATGTGGCGCTGTCTATCCCGTCGGTGATTGGTGCGGAGGGCGTCGAGAAGCGGTTTGCGGTGTCTCTCAACGAGTGGGAGCAGGAGGCGCTGGCCAAGACGGCCGCCAGCATCCAGCAGACCATCAAGGATGCGCAGGTTACATACTAAGGCCGACCCAGACGGGCTCGGGGTGAAGCTCGATGCCCGTCTTGGAGAACACGCCGTCGCGGATGGTGCGCGCAAGGTCGACGATGTCTGCGGCGGTGGCGTTCCCGCGGTTGGTGAGCGCCAGCGTGTGCTTGGTGGATAGCCGGGCAACGGCGTCTTCCCCGGGGAACCCCTTGTTAAAGCCCGCGACCTTGTCGATGAGCCAGGCTGCCGAGAGCTTCACCTGGCCGTCGTCAGCGGGGTAGCGGGGGGCATCGTCGGGAAGCCGGTCGGCGACGGCGCTGGTGACGATGGGGTTGGTGAAGAAGCTGCCGGCGCTCCACGTGTCGTGGTCGGCGGGGTCGTAGACCATGCCCTTGCTGCGGCGCAGCTCGAGGACGGCCTCGCGCACCTCGGCGGCGGGGCGGCGCTCGCCGCCGAGGGAGGCGCCGAGCTTCTTAGCCAGCTGGCCAAAGCGCAGGGGGTGGGACAGGCCGTCGGCAAACAGTTCCAGTTCGATTTCCAGGACGACGGCGCGGCCGGTGAATTTCAGGTTGGAGTAGCGGTAGGCGAGGTCGAGGGATTCCGCGTCCACCCAGGAGACCTCACCGGAGCGGCGGTCAAAAAGTTTCACCCGGCGCAGGACATCGGCGATTTCCGCCCCGTAGGCGCCGACGTTTTGCACGGGGGTGGCCCCGGCGGAACCGGGGATCCCGCTCAGGCACTCGATTCCACCGAGCCCTGCTGCGACGGTGGTGGCCACCACGTCGTCCCAGCGGGCACCCGCCTCCGCGCGGACGGTGGATCCGTCGATGGTGACGCGGTCCATCCCCATGATGACGGCGGTGAGGTCGAGGGGGCCGTCGGCGACGAGGAGGTTGCTGCCACCACCGACGATGAGGGCATCGGGGTGGGCCTCCACCGCTTCCACCACGGCATTTTGGGTGGTGCACCGGAAGGCTGCACGCGGGGAACCACCAACGTGGAGGGTGGTTAGGTCCGCGAAGGTGACGTCGATTTGCTCGGTGCCGGCAGTCTGCGTGGAATCAAACACACCTTTAACGGTAGTCTTAGGCTTATGACTGCACGAAATGAAGTAACCGTAACTATCCCCCACTCCAAGGAAAAGGTGCTCCAGGCATGGCGCACCCAAGAGTTCTGGGATTTTGACACCAAGAACCTGTCCACCGAGCCCGGTGAGGTACACGAGTTCAACGAGGCGGACGGCAAGGTCGATGTGGCCCTCTACGAGGTCATGCCAATGACGCTGCTGCCGGAGGCTGTTCAGGGCATGATCAGCCAGGATCTGAAGATCAAGCGCACCTTCCACCTGGAGGACGAGAACACCGCCAGCTACCACAGCGATGTCAAGGGCACCCCGGTTGATTTCGGTGCGGATATCGCCGTTTCCGGCGAGGGTGACACGACGACGCTGACCTACTCCAACACCGTCGACGTGAAGATCCCGTTCATGGGTGCTGCTATCGAGCCGAAGGTGGCCGAGGCGCTGGAGCAGACCACGCAGGCTGAGGCCGATCTGCTCGGACAGTGGATTTCTGACAACCTGTAATGAAGTCACTGGGTAAGGCTCTGGTGGGTCTCCTCGTCATGGTTGTCATTCTGGCGGCTGCGGCGGAGTTTGGCCTGCGTTGGTACATCGGCAATCAACTGGAGACGTCCGTGAAGGCGCAGAGTCCAGTAGCGGTGCAGGAGAAGCCATCGATCGAGTTCGGTGCCACTCCCCTACTGTTCAGTCTGGTGACCAAGACGGTTCCCAATGTCGATGTGTCGGTGCCATCGACGCTGCAGATCAGCTCCGGGGCGGATGCGCCGGTGATTAGTGGCGCACCGGCTGCCGATGTGTCGCTGACGGATCTGGATATCTCCGATCCGCAGGTGCTGCGTGCAGCGCACATGGTGGCCCACGTGGAGCTTCCCGACGAGTTCCTGCTGGCCACAATTCAGCGCCAGATGGCGGACAACCCGCCGTCAACAGGCAGCACCATCGGCGATGCTCTCGCCCAGCGGTTCCTGCACATCAGTGGGGTGACGAGCCGGGCTGCAACACAGGCGGTGGACATTGAGTTCGCCGACGGCATCGCCACCCTCACCCTCGAGCCGCGGGCCGCCGACGGCAATCTCTCGTTTACGGCCACGAACGCCGAGTTGCTCGGCTTCGAGGTGCCGCAGGAGATCGTTGACGCGATCTCGGAGTCGCTGGCCTCGGCGGCACAGGATGCGGCTGGTCAGATGAGCGTCGACAAGCTAGAAGTGAAAGATGGCCTGATAGACCTAACGGTGAGCAGCGACAACCCGAGTGTCGCTACGCAACAGTGACCCACGCGGCGGGCAACGTGCGTGCCGCCGCCTCATCCCCCTGCGCGATTCGAACGCCCAGGGGGATTTCCTCGCTTACCGCCTCCTTGATCGCGATGAACTCGCTGAGGAGTGCGGACTCGTCGGTAAGGTAGTCGCGGCGGGGGACGTACTCGATCTCCGTCGCCCCCATCACCACCGCCAACCGCGCCTCAGCGGCCTTGACAAGCGTCTGGGAGGCCCCCAGGGGGTAGCCCACGACGCAGCGCACCGTCGGCGCCTCCAGTGGCAGGTGGGTGGGCAAAACGGCGACGGGTTCGTCGGTGGCAGGCTGGGCAAGCGGGTCTAAAAATTCACGCATGGCACAATAGTAGAATGAGCACCCGATCGGAGACCATTAAGCGACTGCACGAAGCCACCCGCCGCATGATCATCCGCCAGGGAATCGGCGGCTGCCGGATCGACCGCATCACCACGGAGGCGGGGCTGTCCCGGGGGGCGTTTTACTCCAATTTCACAAGCCTCGACGAGCTCCTGTCCGCCACCCTCACCGAGCACCTCACCGGGCTCACCGACCGTGCACTCGCCCTCGACGACCGCTGGATCGAATCAATCTCCCGGTTTACTCCCAGTTTCTCTCTGCTTTCCGACGCCGACAAGCTTGCCACCCTGTTGCGCAACGCTGCGGCGGCCACCGGGCTGGATGGTGACGCACAGATCATCAACCTGGAGATGATCGCTGCCGTCGCCCGTGGTCAGTTCACTGACCTGCCACTGGACGCGATGGAAGAGGCCCTCTACCACGTAGCCACCGTCGTGCTGCGCGCTATCGGCCGTGTTCCCGTCTCAACCGATTCCCCGCTTGGTCTCGCCTTTTTCAAACTCGCCCCACGCGACGAGGTCACCGCATGCTTCGCCACCATCGTCCTCATGTCACTGTCGCGTAGCGCCTAGTTTTTCTTTAGTCGCCTGGTCGGTAAAAAAGAGCGAATCGACCGTTTGGTACGAGGAGAAACCTGTCCCCTGCATAAGCTCTGGCGGAATCGTCCACGGGCCTACTCGTTTTGTTGGATCGGCGAGGTTACCAGCGGCCACGTACTGCCCGGCGCCGACATCTTCTCCACCATAGAAGACAGAGGAAAGGATCCCCCCGACCATCGTCATCGAAACTTGGGGGCCGGAAACAAGGTCAGTTAGTGTGGTGTACTGAAGCTTAGGATCTGTGGTCTTTTCAGTGGGAAAGTCGAATGCTAGATAGCCTGGCTCCGTAGAGATCATGTAGATGCGGCTATTCCGAGAAAACCAGCGGGCTATGTATCCGTGCTTTTGGTGATCATAGTCCCAGCCCTCTTGCTCATTAACCTGCTTCCATCCGTCGCCTCCATGGCGATACACATTCCAGCCGGCGTTATCTTCTGTAAACCACAGCAAAAAGAGCTCCGGCTCGCCTGCATGAGTGGAAAATACGGGGATGCTTGTCTTTTTCCCTTCAGTTAGCTGGATACAATCGTGATTTAGATCTGAGGAGAGAGAAAACGAATAAATACACAGCGTATCCTCGTTATCTTCGCTAACTCTAAAAGCTCCTAGAGCTGTTCCGTCAACGGTGACCGCCGATGCTTGTCTCAGCCCCGGGAGAAGTTCCGTTCTCACATGAGTGCCAACCGTAAGTGTGAAGCTGTCCCCTGCAGCACGCGGATACCCGATCAGCAGCGACCACGCACCATCATCCGATGTCAATCCACGCTGCATGCCACTTGTAACCATACCGGCATCACGTTTACTCACTGCTCCTGAGTCAGAGTCAACGATAACTAGCTTGTCGCCACTCAACAAACCAAATTGGCTCATTCCGATCCTGGTAAAAACAGGATTGTAGATGCGCTCCTCAAATCACAGTTTGACCAGTTCAGCCCGGCACGTCCCGCATGGACGGGAAGTACCGGTAAGTACCTGGAATGTCCCTCGCAATACGGCCGCTACTTGCCTTAGTAACTAAGAACGTCCTTGATGCTCGGGCGGACATCGAACCAGTAGATGCCGATAGCAACCATGCCGATCCAGCCGATGAAGGGGATCTGGTACAGAAACTGGGCGAGGGTAGAACCGGCAAGGATCGCTACCCACGTCATCTTCGGCTTCCTGTCTGCTGCAGGGAACGCGTCCTCGCGGGTGGTAAAGCACTGCAGGACGCCAAGGGCCCCGGCCAGCGCTACCGCGTAAAAGAGCCCCCTGATGACGTAGTGGAAGATAGTGAAAGCGGTTGCCATAGAGTCTAGTTATCCTTCTTCTTTAGGTTCGACCAGTCGGTATCCTGGGAAGCCTGCTTGATGTCCTCAATGAGCTGCGTGCGGGAGTCGCGAGTGCGCACGTTCAGGTTGCTGACGAACTGCTTGAGTGTCTCAATAATCGAATTCACATTCATGGTCTAGCCTCCAAATAGGACGTAGGAAACAGTGTAGATGGCAAGTCCTGCCAGGGCGCCAACAATGGTGCCGTTAAGACGAATATACTGCAAATCCTTGCCCACCATGAGCTCAATCTTGTCACTGGCTTCCTCCGCGTCCCAGCGCTGAACCGTCTCGGAGATGATGGCGGTGATTTCGGGCGCGTAGTTATCAGCAAGGAAGCGGGCCGCCTTCTGGATCTTCTCGTCCAGCTGAGCGCGGCGCTCGGCATCGTCGAGAAGGTTCTCGCCCTGGCGCTGCACGAACTCAGCGAAGCGGACACGGAGGATGGACTTCTCGTCAGTAAGGGCGCTCGTGAGAGCCTCCACGGCGTGCTCCCACAGGGCGACAGGAATCTCCTTGACCGCTGTGGAACCGAGGATTCCCTCCTTCAGATCCTCGATACGCGCCATTGTCTTCTCGTCACTTTGTAGGTCCACGGCAAATTGGGTGATGACGCGACGCACCGCGTCGCGGGCGGGGTGGAACCGATCGCGCGCCACATCGGCCGTCCATTTGACCGCCTCGCGGTAGACCTTGTCGCCAACCAGACGGTTAGCGAAGTCGGGTGCCCAGGCAGGAGCCCGATCGTCGATAAGCGTTGTGATGAGTGACTCGGACTCCAACGTCTTGCGATGCAACCACTGAGCCACCTCCTCGATGATCGGCTCCGTTTTGCCGTCGTCGATGAGCTGCTGCAGGACGCGGCCCATGGGCGGCGCCCACTGCGGTTCGGCGGCACGATCAATGACGAGCGTGCGGATGAGCTCCTGCGCGTCCTCCCTAGGCACCTCGCGCAGCACCTTCGCGCCGAGCGTTCCGGCCTCGCGGGAAACGGCGCGGGCATGGGCCGGATCCGCCAGCCACTGGCCAATCCGGTTGGGGATGCCCGCCTCGCGGACCTTCGCCACGATGAGCTCAGCGTTGAGGAAGTTCTCCCCCACGAACTGGCTAAGCGCCCCACCCAGCTGATCCTTCTTGTTCTTCACAATCGCCGTGTGCGGAATCTTCAGCCCCAGCGGGTGACGGAAGAGGGCCGTGACGGCGAACCAGTCAGCGAGCCCACCGATCATGCCCGCCTCCGCCGCAGCCCGGACGAAGCCGATCCACTCGGGCGCGTCCGCAGCGGTGCGGACCTGGACGTACCGGCACACGAGGTAGATCACGGTGGCGACGAGCAGCAAACCGGTGGCAAGAGCCTTGTGACCGCGCAGCGCGCGGCGACGTTCGGCCTCCACCTCCGGCGAGGGGCCAGGGACAGGAAGTTTCGACATATAGGCCATTGTAGACATGAAAAAACCAGCCTCCCGCAACCGCCGGAGGTGCCGAAGCGGTTGTGGGGGCTGGCTTGGCTAGTGAGCCCAGGAGACTAGTGCTTGTAGCCCGTAGCCTTAGAGAACTTCTTCCAATCGCGACGACCATAGAATACGAGGCCGAAACCGCTGACCAGCAGCACAACGGTGATGATGATACCTGCGGTAAAAATCGTGGAGTTCATCGTCGGTGCGCCACCTGCGGCGGCGAATACGAGGGTACCGATGCCGGCCAGGGTAGCCAGGATGAGACCCATGCCAATCCACGTGGAGGTCTTCAGCAGCGAGGAGTGCGGTGCAACGAAAGACACCGGCTGGTAGCCGTCAACGTAGCGATCTACGTCGAGGGAGCCAATCTCCCGCTTCTCAGTTGCTACCTCGCCGTGGGCACCGGACACGGCGGTTGCCGTGCTGGCATCGCCTCGCAGAGCGTGGTTCTCGGTCATCGCATTCTGCCTTTCTTATCAGAAAATTCTCAAGTTACGTTTCAACTTTAGTCGTCTTTACCACGAAGAGCAGCTCGCGCGCGTTCTTTCGTCACAATGGATACCGCCGTTAGGGGGATACCCGCGGGGCAGACATCAGCGCACTCGCCGTACAGCGAGCACGGCCCAAAGTTGGTTTCCAGCTCATCAATCATCCTGCGAGCGCGACGACCGCGCTCGTGCTCACCCATGGGGGTCAGACGCAGGTGCTGGAGCTTTGCGCCCGTGAACAGGTGGGCCGCGCCGTTCGGGCACGCCGCGACGCACGCGCCACAGCCAATGCAGGCTGCGAAGTCGAGAGCCTTCTCGGCGTTCTCGTGGCTGGTAGCCAGCGTGTCCGCGTCCGGTGCGGTACCGGCGTTCACGGAGACGTAGCCACCCTGTTCCATGACACGATCCAGAGCGGAGCGGTCAACCACCAGGTCACGGATGACCGGGTAGGCGGCGGAGCGGAACGGTTCAATCTTCAGGGTGTCGCCGTCGTTGTGGATGCCGGCCAGGCGCTGCTGGCAGGCAGGCTTGTTTTTGTCCAGGCCGTGCGGGCGACCATTGACCTGCAGGCCACAGGTGCCACAAATACCTTCGCGGCAATCGGAGGCGAAGGCGAACGGCTCCTTGCCCTCCTCGATGAGCTTCAGGTTGACGTGGTCCAGAAGCTCGAGGATGGACATCTGCGGTACGGCGTCCTCAACAGCGATGGCCTCGAAGTGTCCCTCGGAGTTCGAGTCGGCCTGACGCCAGATTTCAAGATTCAGTTTCATTACTTGTAATTCCTTGTCATCAGCGGGATCTCTTCGAAGTACAGGGGCTCTGCGTGGCGGATGAAGTGGTTACCTTCGCCGCGCTCCCACGCAGACACGAAGCACCAGTTCTCATCGTCGCGCTCGGCTTCGCCGTCTTCACTGAGGTGATCCGAACGGTAGTGTGCGCCACAGGACTCATCGCGATCGAGGGCATCGATGCACATGAGCTCACCCAGCTCGAAGTAGTCAGCAACGCGGTTAGCAAGCTCGAGGGTCTGGTTCATCTCGTTGGCAGCACCGGGGATGAACAGATCGGACCAGAACTCGTCGCGCAGCTTGCGGAGCTCCGGCAGAGCCTGGGAGAGAGCCTCGGTGTTACGATCCACGCCACACTTGTCGTAGAGGATCTTGCCCAGCTTCTCGTGGAAGTAGTCCGGACCGTGGTTGCCCTTGATGTTCATGAGGCGCTCAATGCGATCGTGCGCACGCTTGAGGGCTGCCTGAGCTGCCGGGCAGTCTGCCGGTGGGAGCTCCTCGCCCAGGTGCTGGCCGAGGTAGTTCGGTACGGAGAACGGGAGGGTAAACCAGCCGTCCACAGATGCGGACAGCAGCGAGTTCGCGCCGAGGCGGTTAGCTCCGTGGTAGGTCCAGGAGCACTCACCGGCGGCGAACAGGCCGTCGATAGCTGTCATCTCATCAAAGTCCGTCCACAGACCACCCATGGTGAAGTGGCAGGTCGGGGCGATACGCATCGGCGTGGTGTAAGGATCCTCACCGATCGTCTCCTCGTACATGTCGAACAGGTTGCCGTAGCGCTCAGCCACGGTGTCCTTGCCGAGACGCTCGATGGCATCGCGGAAGTCGAGGTACGCGGAGTTGTGGTTCGGGCCGACACCGTAGCCCTCAACGAGCTGCTTGGTGATGGCACGGGAAGCGACGTCGCGGGGCACAAGGTTACCGAATGCCGGGTAACGGCGCTCGAGGAAGTAGTCGCGCTCCTCATCCGGAATCGTGTTCGGGTCGCGGTCGTCGCCCTTCTGCTTCGGGCACCAAATGCGGCCATCGTTACGCAGAGACTCAGACATGAGGATGGTCTTGGACTGCCAGTCGGCGTTCTTCGGCAGACCCGTCGGGTGGAACTGAATGAACGACGGGCTGGCCATGAAGGCACCTTGATCGTAGGCGCGCATCATGGCAGATGCGTTCGAGTTCTTAGCCAGCGTGGTCTTGTGGAAGACGTTGCCGTAGCCACCGGTAGCAAGGATCACAGCGTGACCCATGTGGGCGGTGAGCTCACCGGTGATGAGGTTACGCATAACCACACCGGAGCAGTGCTTCTTGCCGTCCTTTTCGTCCACAATGATGTCGAAGAGATCATTGTGAGTGAACATCTCGACGGTGCCCTCGTTGATCTGGCGCTGCAGCGCGGAAGCGGATGCAAGCTGCAGCTGCTGACCCGTCTGACCGCGGGTGTAGTACGTACGGGACACCTGCACACCACCGAAGGAGCGGGTGGCCAGCGTGCCGCCGTACTCACGAGCGAACGGTGCACCGATGGCATTCATGTGGTCAATAACGCGGACCGACTCAGCGGCGAGACGCCAGCAGTCAGCCTCACGGCAGCGGTAGTCGCCGCCCTTCACCGTGTCTTTCACGTGGCGGTAGGTGGAGTCGTTGTCCACCTTCTTGCCACGAGCGGAGTTCACGCCACCCTGTGCAGCAATGGAGTGTGCACGACGCGGGGCATCGTGGTAGGTGAACACCTTCAGGTTGTAGCCCAGCTCGCCGAGAGCAGCAGCTGCGGCAGCACCGGCCAGGCCGGTGCCGACAACGATGATGGTGAACTTGCGACGGTTCAGCGGGGAGACCAGCGTCATGTGCGCCTTGTGATACTCCCAGGCCTCCTTCAGCGGAACACCCTCAGGCAGACCTGCCTCGAGGATGTTGCCCAGCTCAACTTCGCTCACGGACGAGGCCGGGGCGGTAAATTCCTGCCCATTGGGCATGGTGTAGGTTTCCGTGCTCTTCGCGGGCGCGGCGAAACCTTCGATCTTGGATGAAGTACTCATAGTTATCTCTGCCCCTTTCTAAACAAGCCAACCGGCGAGAACGGCGATCGGGATGAGTGCGTTACCCACCAGCACAGCGGCGGGGATGAGGTAAGACACGAACAGCAGGACTGCGCGCCAGCGCTTACCCGTGATGCCCAGGTCGCTCACTGCTGTCCAGAGCCCGTGGCTCAGGTGGAAGAACAGGATGACCATCGCGAGGATGTAGAAGATGGCAACGATCGGGCGGCTGAAGCTGGCGAGCACGTTTGCGTATGCTTCACCGTGCTCGAATGCTGCCGTTGCAGCCGGCTGTGCGCCGATCGTCAGATCCAGCAGGTGGAAGATGATGAACAGAAGCAGCACGATACCCGTGACGAGCATGGTTCGTGCGGAGAAACTGTTCAGACCCCCCATAAGGCCAGAGCGGCGGAACTTGCCGCGGGACTTCTGGCCACGCCCGTGGAGCGCGAAGGCAGAGTAAATGTGTGCGATCAGGCACACGAGGAGAACAATTCGGAATGCCCACAGGAAGGAACCGTAGGGCAACATTGGTTCACCGAACTCACGCAGGAACGCCGCGTACTCATTCAGATGGTTAACCCCGTCGGTATCCGGAAGGAAGATCTTCAGGTTTCCGATCATGTGGACAAAGACGAACAGGCCGAAAATAATGCCCGTAATCGCCATAATGAGCTTCAACGCCCATGAGGGCGCGCTCGGCCGCTCACGCAGCGGCTTTGTAGTGATTTTACCGTGAGCAATGGCCTCACGGTCATCATATTTAACAGTCATGGCACCTCCAGTGTCCCTTTTACCTTACGGCCTAGCAGAAAAAATCTCCCACTTTCCGTATCTTGACGTGCTTAACGTCACACATCGAGCGCAGGGCCTTACTAGCCCGTGAGTAACAGTGCTCAGCAATAACTTAGTTTTCACGGTCACGAAATATTCGCGATAGCACGTATTACGCCCTCGAACGTGGTAATTCTTTTTAATTATTACTGGCACCGCGTGACCGATTTTCGCCCTTTTTGCGGGCAATCATCTCACGACGCAGCTCCATCAACTCCGGATCATCGCGAACCAGAGCAACCAGCTGACAGTCCTGCGGCCCGGTCGCTCCCGGCACACAAAGCGAGCACGGATCTCCATAGCGAATCGGGCACTTCGGCTCTACTGGCATAACCTAAAGGTAACATGTAACGAGCATTTTTCTGGCATTTTCCCCCGCTCAACCCCCTATTTTGCACCTTTATATATATGCGCAATTTGTTGCGTAATTCGGGCGCATCGCCGTTGACCTGGCCCACAATAAAAATGCGTCACGCACAGCTCGTGTACGTGACGCACAATGTTTTCCACCCTAAAAGGTGGGGTTAGACACTTACAGGTTGATCATATGGCCAGCAATGCCGTGCGCAGCTTCCTTCATCGCCTCCGACATCGTCGGGTGGATGTGGACGTTGCGGGCAATTTCTTCTGCGGTGAGGTCGAAGCGCTGGGCCAGCGTCAGCTCCGGAATCATCTCGGAGACGTTGGAGCCCACCATGTGTGCACCGAGCAGCTCGCCATGGCGACCATCGGCAATGATCTTGACAAAGCCCTGAGACTCGCCCAGGCCCTGTGCCTTGCCGTTTGCGGAGAACGGGAAGGAGGCGACCTTGATCTCTGCGTCCGGGAACTTTTCCTTGGCCTTCTCTTCTGTGTAACCGAAGGATGCGACCTGCGGGTTGCAGAACGTGGCGCGCGGCATCATCATGTAATCGCCGAGCTCCAGGGTCTCTGCCCCAGCGATCGTCTCGGCTGCGACGATACCCTGCGCCTCAGCGACGTGGGCGAGCTGCAGCTTGGCCGTCACGTCGCCGATAGCGTAGATGTGCTCGACGCTCGTGCGCATGCGCTCATCGATGTCGATGGCGCCACGCTCGGTGAGCTTCACGCCGGTGTTCTCCAGGCCGTAGCCCTCGGTGCGCGGCGCAAAGCCGACAGATACGAGGACGCGATCAACGGTGAGCGTCTCGCTCTTCGACCCGTCCTTAGACTCGATGTCCACCTCGACGGAGTCACCGTTGTCACGCACAGCCTTGGTGGCGTGAGCGGTGAGAAGCTTAACGCCTAGCTTCTTGTATTCGCGGGCAATCGCCTTAGACACCTCGGGATCCTCGTTCGGCAGAACGCGATCCATGAACTCGACGATGGTAATCTTCACACCGAAGTTAGCCAGTACGTACGCGAACTCCATGCCGATAGCACCCGCGCCCACGATAACCATGGACTCCGGAAGCTTCTCGTTGAGGATCTGCTCCTCGTAGGAGACGACGTTCTCCGAAAGTTCGACACCGGGGAGGCTCTTCACAACGGAACCCGTGGCGATGATGCAATCGTCGAAGGTGATTTCCTTGCCCTTGTCATCGCCGTCGGTGATCTCCAGGGTCTTCGCATCCTTGAAAGAGCCGAGGCCGTTAATCTCGGTGATCTCGTTCTTCTTCATGAGGAAGTGGACGCCCTTGACAATGTTGCCCGAGACCTTGCGGGAGCGCTTGTGCGCCGCCTCGAAGCTCATGGTGACGTCGCCCTCAATACCGAAGGTCTTCTTTTCCTTGGTCAGGACGTGAGCAAGCTCCGCGTTCTTGATGAGCGCCTTCGACGGGATACACCCGACGTTGAGGCACACGCCGCCCCAGTACTGCTTTTCCACGACCGCCACTTTTTTACCCAGTTGGGCTGCGCGAATGGCAGCAACATAGCCGCCAGGGCCCGCACCGAGTACAACTACATCAAAATGTTCACTCATACTGTCTAAGTGTACGGATACACAGGGTTCCCCGCTTGCGGTTTGAAAACATTTTCCATGCATGAATAGCAAAAAGGCGAGGTTGGAACTAAATTCCACCCTCACCTAGGCGCATAAAATCCCCCACCGACCAGCCCCCAAATTTAGGTAGTACTAAAAGAGCAGGCCCCCGCCAGGTGCCCGCTTCGCGGTACATCCGCCACGTTCTACCCGCTGATGCGGATTAGATCATCCCCATCTCTGCGCTGGTGATCGCCAGCGAGGAGGATCCGTTGTGCAGCAGCATGCCGAGGAACTCGTTAATGGCAATAAGGATCTGCTCGAGGGGCTCGAGGGGGAAGAACTGCATGTTCAGCCTTTCTTTGCAGGTGTTTGACAAACTTTCGCCGACAACCTGTGACACGCATTCACGCGAAGTGGAGATTCAACACGTCTGGCGCCAGGTTCGCTAGCGATTCTATAAGCTCTATTCATATTGTGTGCCCATTACGTTACACCAGAGGTACCGCAGGGTTACGCGTGTTAACGTAACAGGATAGTATTTCGATATAGCATGTGATCCCCCTGTGGGGGATGGATAAGAACTAAAGAAATACTAGCCATTACTTCTTAACTGTGAGGATGTTTCGATGAGCCATCTACGTTCCGCCTCGTCGCGCGCACGTCGTTTCGCTGCAAGCACCATTGCCGTCGCCACGATGGTCGCCGGCCTGCCCGCCATTGCCACTGCCCAGGAAGCCGCCGTCGCAACGGCTAACACGACGGATCCGGCCGACGTTGCTGCCACCCCGGCGGCAGAGACCACGGAAAACAGCGACGGCCTAGCCACCCTCACCAAGGAGAATAACGACGGCGAAGCCCTGCAAAAGTGGCGTTCGCGAATCGGTGGCGAGAAGCGCGGCATACTCAAGGACGAGAAGGGCGAGCCAATCAAGGATGCGAATGGCAACCCCAAGATGGGCTACGTTTATCGGGAAAACAGCGCCGGCGAGAAGTTCTACGTGTACAACACCGGCTCCAACGATCCGCAGGTCAGCGTCTACCAGGCCACGTCCCCGTCGATGAACGGCCGATCCATTCCGCTCGTCGTCATCCACGCGAAGGACCCGGGTCGCCCGACGCTGTACGTACTCAACGGCGGTGACGGTGGCGAGGGTTCCGCCAACTGGATCATGCAGACGAAGATGATCGATTTCTACAAGGATAAGAACATCAACGTCGTCGTCCCCATGGAGGGCAAGTTCTCCTACTACTCCGACTGGGTCAACGAAAAGAAGAACCTTGGTGGCAAGCAGATGTGGGAAACTTTCCTCACTAAGGAACTCCCGCCCGTGATTGAGAAGGAACTGCAGGCCAACGACAAGCGCGCCATCACCGGCATGTCCATGTCCGCCACCACGGTGCTCCTGTACGCACAGCACCACCCGGGCTTCTACGATGCGATCGGCAGCTTCTCCGGTTGCGCCCAGACCAACGACTCCATGGGCCGCATCGCGATCGATCTCACGCTTGAGCGCGCAAGCTCCAACGTGAACGAAATGTGGGGCAATGGCGAGGCATTCCAGCCGGGATTCCTGGACAAGCCAGTGGACAACTACCTGCAGTACAACGACGCACTCGTGAATGCAGAGAAGCTCCGTGGCCAGACGATGTACATCTCTAACGCCTCCGGTCTCTCCGGCCGCTGGGATTACTGGTCCAGCCCGCGTACCAAGGGCAACTCCGCCGCGATGGCCGAGGTTGAGGTCGTCGGTGGCGTGATTGAGGGCGCTACCAACTTCTGCACCCACCAGCTCAAGGCGAAGCTGGACAAGGCGGGCATCCCCGCCGAGTGGAACTTCCGCCCGACGGGCACCCACCAGTGGGGCTACTGGGAGGATGACATGCACCTCTCCTGGCCGACGCTGGCCAAGGGCCTGGGCATCGAAAACGAGCTCAACAGCTAACCCACACTCTTTCCCCTCACCTCACGGTGGGGGGATTTTTTTTGCTTTTCGACGCTCCACTCCCGCCGCTTGCCCCAACGCGGCCCAGCCTCGCCAGAACACTCGCACTTCAGCACTACCTGGGCCGCACTCGGTTCAGCGCGCTCAGGGCCAGATCCCTTAACTGCCTAATTAGTCCGTATTTCGAGGGAATTGTTGAGTTTGCGTTCCGCACCCCTGTCCCCAACGCGGCCCAACCTCGCCACTGCACTCACACATCCTCCCCGCCTGGGCCACACTCGGTACAGTCTGTCCCCAACGCAGCCCAGCCCCAGCCAGCCACTCGCACATCTGCCTCACTTGGGCCGCAGTCGGTACGGCAGGTGACCAACCGGGTGCGGCGAGGCCGCTGTGTAGGATTCTCCCTATGAAGGCGATGAGCATAGCGACGATATTTTCCGCACTATCGGGGTTTATCGTCATCTTCGTAGCCACCCTCGCCCTCGACGGCCAGGTATTTGAGCAGTTCAACGCCTACTGGGGTCTGTTCTTCGCCGTCGCCGGCCTCATCGACGGTCTCATGCAAGAAACCACCCGCGCCGTCTCCTCCCCGCACCCGCGTGGCACTGCCCGCCCGCACGCCACGGCGCTCATCCTCGGTGGGATCATCGGCACGTTTGCCATTCTCTTCGGGCCGCTGTTCCTCCCACGGCTTGTCGACGACCACCCGGTCACCGCTTCTACCCTTCTCACCGTGGGCATCGTCTGCTACGCCTACCAGGCTGCATTGTCAGGCATCCTCTCCGGCCTGAAGCTCTGGAACCACTACGCGGTACTCCTCATCCTCGACTCAGGGATTCGCCTCGCCCTCGTGCTCATCGCACTTGCTGCGGGGTGGGGTCTCACCTCCTTCCTCATCGTCACCGTCATCGGGGCACTGAGTTGGGCGGTCATCATCGCCTGCTCACCCCGCGCCCGGCACAGCCTGCTTACCTCGCATGCCGACGTTTCTAATGCCCAATTCATGCGCCGCGTCGCCGCCGCCATGCTCGCCTCCGGGGCCTCCGCAGCACTGATCACTGGCTTCCCGGCGATGATGAAGTTCACCGGGGATTCCGGGACGCTTGCCGGGCTGATGCTCGCTATCACGCTGACCCGCGCGCCGATCCTCGTCCCCCTGCAGCGCTTCCAGTCCGCCCTTATCGTGTACTTCGTGGAAAAGAACGGGTCCCCGGTGAAGCCTATCCTGTCCGTCATCGGCGTGGGGGCGATCGGGGCGCTGGCCGCCTACCTCATTGGGCCGTGGATCCTACGCACCTTCTTCTCCCCCGATTACTTCGTCAGCGGCTGGATCCTCGCCATCCTGACCTTCGCTGCCGCATGGATGGGCGCCCTCATCATCACCGGCACGCGCACGCTGGCGGCGGAACAGCACCGTCTTTACGTCCTCGGTTGGATCGCCGCCTCGGTATCCGCTTTCGGCATCCTGCTGCTACCTCTTCCCGCCACCGCTGCCGTGCTTCTGGCTCTGACAGCGGGTCCCGCCATCGGCATCGTGGTACATCTGGTCGGGTTTTCTTCCCAGCGTGACCGGAGTGTGACACATCGCGGTGGCGCGACTGCCTAGACGCGGTAGTGTTATTTTCTATGCAGACTCTTGCCGTGTTGATGTCGGTGTATCACAAGGTGGACCCAGCCGAATTCGCTGAGGCCCTCGAATCGATTTTCTCGCAGACCCGACCGGCCGATGAGGTGATCCTGGTGAAGGACGGGCCCCTTACGGACGAGCTGGATGCCATCATCGACGGCTACGGTGACACGCTGACTGTGGTTCCCCTGGAACGAAACTGTGGCCTGGGTGCCGCCCTCGCGCGTGGCCTGGAGCATGTGACTGCGGAGTTCACCGCCCGCATGGATACCGACGATGTGAGCCTGCCCCACCGGTTTGAGACTCAACTCGCCTGGTTTGCCGAGCACCCCGAAACCGATGCTCTCGGCTCGGCGATGGTGGAATTCTCCGATGCGGGCGACCATGGCGTGCGCGCCATGCCCGAGCACGCCATAGAGATCCATTCCTATGCCACAATAAACAGCCCCATGAACCACCCGACGGTTATGTTCCGCACCCAGTCCGTCCGGGACGCGGGTGGCTACCAACCGATCAAAAACCTGGAGGACTACGACCTGTGGGCGCGGATGCTCGCCTCGGGAATGCGTCTGCACAACCTCCCCGAGCCCCTCGTCCGCTTCCGGCTCGACGATGCTGTTTTCTCCCGCCGCGCCGAGGGCATGTGGGAATCGGAAGTCCAGCTGCAACGCAACCTCGCAGCGTACGGACTCATTTCCAAGAAGCGCGGGCTGGTCAATCTCCTCGTGCGGTCGGCCTACCGGGCAATCCCGCAAGGGCTCGTTCGGCGGGTGTACGAGACTCTGTTCAACTGACACGCTATTGTTTACGGTGTTATGCAGAATCAAGACACGTGGCTTATCATTCCGTGCTTCAATGAGGGCACGGTTATTGGTGATGTGATCCGCCACGCGCGCGAAACATTCCCTAATATCGTGGCCGTCAATGACGGCTCCTCGGATAACTCTGCGGAAGAGATCCACAAGGCCGGTGCCCATCTCGTCAACCACCCGGTGAATCTGGGGCAGGGTGCCGCTATCCAGACGGGCGTGGAGTACGCGCGTTCTCAACCTGGCGCGCAGTATTTTGTCACCTTCGATGCGGATGGGCAGCACCAGGTGAAAGACGTCGTGTCGATGCTCGACCGGCTGCGCAACGAGGATGTGGATATTATCGTCGGCACGCGGTTTGGGCGCCCGCGCAAGGAAGACGACCAGGTGCCGTGGATCAAGCGCCTGGTGCTGAAAACCGTCGTTTTGCTGTCTTCCCGAACCCGCAAGCTGGGGCTCACGGACGCACACAACGGCCTGCGTGTGTTTAATAAGAAGGTCGCCGATGAGCTGAACATCCGCATGAACGGCATGAGTCATGCCTCGGAGTTTGTGGCACAGATGGATGAGCGTGGTTGGCGCGTCTCTGAGCAGCCGGTGGATATTTTGTACACCGAGTACTCGATGAGTAAGGGTCAATCGCTGATCAACGGTGTCAATATTCTTGCCGACGGCTTCATCGCAAGGAGGCTCAAATGATTCAGGTCCTACTCCTCGCCGCCACGGCGGTCCTCGCCATCTTCTTCCTCTCCAACCGCCGCAAATCACGCGCGAAGGCCGGGGTGAAGATCGGCTTCGTACTGTTCGTCATCGCCAGCGTGTGGGCCATTTTACGGCCCGACGATCTGACGGTTGTGGCCAACTGGGTTGGTGTGGACCGAGGCACAGACCTCATGCTGTATGCGTTGGTCATTGCCTTCTTGTTTGTGACTATGTCGGCCTATATCCGCTTCCGTGAGCAGGAATTGAGGTATGCACGCCTCGCCCGCGCCGTAGCGCTCCAAAACGCTGTGACCCCGGACGACGACACGCAGCCGTAATCAGCTTCCTTATTACGACCTGTCGTCACGGTAATCGGCCACATCCATACGGAAGATGAAGGAGTGCAAGGACGATCGCAACAACGCCCTCAAGCATCTATCCAAAGCGGATGGGGGCGGGTCCCCTCCTCCTTCCTCTGCGCTCAACCACGGTGGTGGGGCTCTGCCATCAAACGAAGGGTCACCGATCACGGCGAAACGACCTACGTTGCGGATTTCGATGCCTCCACACCATGTCCACAGGAGGCAGCTCGACGAAGGTTAATGGACTGTATTGCAGATTGGAACACATCCGCATCACCGGTGGGCAGGTGAGGTGGTTCAAGCCGGCCGCTAGGAAGAGAATATGAGCTTTCCTCCACGTCCAGCACCGGTAGGCTTGTAGGCTGGTACGAAAGCTAGGAAGGAATCGAATGAAGAAGTCACTCTACTGGGTCCTCGGCGCTATTGCGCTGGTGGCCGCCGTCCTTATTGGCTACGCCCTCGGTGGCAGTGGCAAGGACAAGGATGCGCCACCGGCTCCCGACCCCACCACCGTCTCCTCCGTCGCCCCGTCGACGCAGGCGCAGGCAGCAGTGAAGATTGAGCCCTCGGGTGAGACCGGCGCTTTCCTGTGGGGCCCCGGTAAGACCATCGCCACCAGTGAAGACATCACGCATGTCCACCGCCGCATGGCAAACGACCCGTTCGCCACCGGCAAGGTCGATGCCCCTGTGGTTATCAGTGAGTTTTCCGATTTCGAGTGCCCCTTCTGCGCCAAGTACGCCAATGAGACGTACCCCCAGGTGCTGAAAGATTACGTGGATAAGGGCCTTGTCCGCGTGGAATGGAACGACATGGCCGTCAACGGCCCAGATGCTGTCAAGGCCGCCGAGGCCGGGCGCGCCGCCGCCGCTCAGGGCAAGTTCCATGAGTTCCACAACGCGCTGTACACCGCCAGCAAGGACGTCCAGGGCCACCCGGAAAACGACATCGAGGACTTCGTCCGCTTCGCCACCGAGGCAGGCGTTCCCGATCTTGATCGCTTCCGCTCTGAGGTGGAAAGTGGCACGTACACTCAGGCCGTCACCAGCGCCACCAAGTACGGCGCATCCATCGGCATCTCCGGTACGCCGTCCTTCATCATCGGTGACCAGTTCGTCTCCGGCGCACAGCCCTACGAGGTTTTCCAGAAGGCGATCGAGGAGCAGCTGCAGAAGAACAAGTAGCGCACACATCCCAAGCCGGCGATTTCGGTCGTCGGCTTTTTGCATGTCTGGCTTCTCCGGTCTTGCTTGCTACCGAATGTGGCCCAGCTGAAACGCAGCACCCGACATTCGGCAGCACCTGGGCCGCGCTCCGCATCACGTCACTCTCGAATACCGAACACGTCCCAGCTGGAACGCAGCACCCGAGGTTCAGCATCCCTCTGGCCGCGCTCCGCATCGCCTTGTCCCGAACGCGTCCCAACCGGGGAACGGCACCCGACATTCGGCAGCACCCGGGCCGCGCTCCGCACCATGTCACGCTGGAATACCGAATGCGGCCCAATCGATCCCAACGAGCGACACTCCTACGCAGGATGGGCCGCATTTCGGTTTTTTGGGTGCGAAGACAACAAATCCCGGCAGCATGCTGGATACTACCGGGCTAAAGAAATCAGAAGCATTACTTCACACTGCGGAAGTACTCCACCGTCTTGGCGATGCCCTCCTTCAACGTCACCTGCGGCTCCCAGCCGAGGACCTCGCGCGCACGCGTGGAATCAAGCGAGCTGCGCTCAAGATCACCAAGGCGAGCAGGAGCAAACTCCGGGTCATCGGTCGCACCAGCAGCTGCAGCAACAAGAGAATGCAGGTCACGGTCACTGGTCTCCACACCAGTACCAATATTGAACCGCATGCCACCACCCTTGTTGCCACTGGCCAAGTAGAACGCGCGAGCAACGTCGCCAACATAGACATAGTCACGGGTGTTGGAACCGGAGCCGAACACCTTCGTCGGCAAGCCGTTGAGCAGGTGCTGGCTGAAGATCGCCACCACACCGGCCTCACCATACGGATCCTGACGCGGCCCATACACGTTCGCCGGGGCGATGTGGGAGCACTCCAGGCCGTACAGGTGACGGTACGTGTTCAGGTAAATCTCACCGGAGACCTTCGATGCAGCGTACTGCGAATGCGGGTCAACCGGAGTCTCTTCTGAGACCGGGAACTGGGTGGGGGCACCGTAAATTGCGCCACCGGAGGACGTGAACACGATCTTGCGTACGTCGTGACTACGGGCAGCCTCCGCCAGGCGGATCGTGGTCAGAATGTTGGTCTGGGCATCGAAGATTGGGGATGCCACGGATTTGCGCACATCGATCTGTGCGGCGAGGTGGAAGACAACCTCGGGGGCGTACTCGTCGAAAAGTTCGTCCACGTCGATCTTTAACAGGTCCGCCTCGACGAGGGGAACACCGGCAGGCACGTTTTCCCGCTTGCCGTGGGACAGGTTATCCACCACAACCGGCTCATGTCCCTCAGAAACCAACAATTCCACAAGATGGGAGCCAATAAACCCGGCTCCACCAGTTACAAGTGCGCGCATGTATCAAATTGTAGTTTATGGACATATGAGTATCATGTGCTGGTTGCAATTTTGTAGGAGGTTTGAATGGGTGAGAGAAAAAAGATTCTTGTAGTGGTACTAATCCCACTGGCTATGGCGCTTGTTGCGGTCAGTTCTATTAACGTCGCGCTGCCGTCGATTGAGCACGCGCTCGGCGCATCTGCATCGCAGCTGCAATGGATGCTGGCAGGCTACGCGCTTACTTTCGGTGTGTTCCTCGTCCCCTTCGGGCGACTCGGTGATCTCCTGGGTCGGTCGATGTTTTTCACCATCGGTCTCGCCCTATTTTGCTTGTCGACGGCCCTGTGTGGCTTCGCCAGCGACCCCGTCATTTTGAACATTTTCCGTTTCATCCAAGGGTTCGCCGCCGCCGTCTACAGTCCGCAGACCGCAGGCATCATTCAGACCTACTTCCATGGCAAGGAACGCGCCCGAGCTTTCGCTAAGTTCGGGCTGACCGTCGCCGTGGCGGTCGCAATTGGCCCGGTCATCGCAGGTACGATCATTTCCGCACTGGATCCCGCATGGGGCTGGCGTTGGTCCTTCTGGTTCATGGTTCCGGTCGGCATCATCGGCATCTTCCTTGCTCTCCGGTGGCTGCCATTTGCCGACGAGAAAGCACACCGGAAGAAGGGCAAACTCGACCTGGACCCGATCGGCATGCTGCTGCTCGCCTCCACCGTCGTCTGCATCATGTACCCCTTCATGTACCACGGCGACAACAAGCTCATGTGGTTGCTTCTCCCCCTCGCCGCCATCCTTGGATTCGCCTGGGTACAGTGGGAACGCCACTACGAAAACTGCGGAAACGCGCCGATGGTGAACCTCGGCCTGCTCAAGCTGCGCTCCTTCGGCTGGGGAACCGCCATCAGTGGCATCATGTTCGTCGGCTCCACCTCGATCTTCTCCACACTGGCCATTTACCTCCAGAATGGTCAGCACTTCACGGCCCTCAACGCTGGCCTCGTTGGCCTCGGCGGCGCGATCACTTCAGCGATCACTGCTTACCTCTCCGGTAACCATTCACTGGAGTACGGCCGCCAGATCTGCATCGCTTCTCTTACTTCCATGGTCGTGGGCATGACAGCCGCGATTGCGATCATTTACTTCAACGGAATGCATGGCCTGAACGTGTGGTGGCTGTTCGCAGCATTCGCAATTGTCGGCCTGGGACAGGGTGCCTTCGGCTCTGCTAACCAGACCATTGCGATGCTCGATGTCCCCGGCTACGAGGGTGGCACCGCCGGCGCATTCAAGCAGACCGCAGAGCGCGTCGCTACTGCAATCGGTAACGCGATCATGACGGGCATTCTGTTCTCCGTCCTCGCCACCACCAACTGGAACCACGCGATCACCGCAGCTTTCATGGCCATCCTAGGAATTCTTCTGGTGGCCCTCGTGCTGCAGATCGTAGACCTACGCAAGGCGAAGGCGTAGCCCTCGCTACATGGGGAGAGGAAAACTGAAAGTCTCCAGCCGGAATCCGGGTGGAGACTTTTTATTTTTGGGGATTTTGCCAGCTAGTAGCCGCGCTTAATCCACTCTTCCAGGTGCGGGGCCTCGCCACCGATGGTGGTGTGCTCGCCGTGTCCCGTGTACACGAGGGTCTCGGCGGGGAGGGTGAGCAGGTGCTCGCGGATGGAGTCGATGATCACCTCGAAGGAGGAGAAGCTCCTGCCTGTGGCACCCGGGCCGCCCTGGAACAGGGTGTCGCCGGAAAACAGCACGCCTGCTTCCGGCATATACAGGCAACCACTGCCCGGGGAGTGGCCCGGGGTGGAAATGAACTCCAGGTCCGTTCCCGCGATGCCGAAGCGCTGACGGTCCTCAATCTCTTGGAAGGCGACATCGGGGTGGGTCTCGTTCCACAACATCCGGTCGCCGGGGTGCAGGAAGATGGGAGCATCGTACTTCTGGGAAAGCTGCGGGGCGACGGTGATGTGGTCGTTGTGGCCGTGGGTGCAGATAATGCCCTTCACGGCGCGGTCGCCAACAACCTCGGCAATGGGGTCGACGGAGTGGGCGGCGTCGATGATGTAGACCTCTGTATCGTCGCCAACAACCCAAATGTTGTTGTCTACTTCCCACTCGCCGCCGTCGAGCTTAAACAGGCCGGAGGTCTCCGCATGCTCAATAGTGAAGGCCATTAGAGCACCACCACGCTGCGCAGGACCTTGCCGGACTTCATGGTTTCAAAAGCCTCATTGACCTTGTCCAGGCCAATGCGCTCGGTGACGAACTTGTCCAGCGGGAAGCGACCCTGCAGGTAGAGGTCGGTGTACATGGGGAAATCGCGCTCCGGGAGGCAGTCGCCGTACCACGCGGACTTGAGTGCGCCGCCGTGGCTGAAGATGTCTGCGGCCTCGATCTCGACCGTCTGGCCCGGCGCGGGCACGCCGACGAGGACGACGGTGCCGCCGAGGTCGCGGGCGTAGAAGGCCTGCTTCCAGGTGGCGGGGATGCCGACGGCATCGATGGCGACGTCGACACCGAACTCGGTGATCTCTTGGATGTCTTCAACGACAGATTCGGAGCTCACGAGGGTGTGGGTGGCGCCGAATTCCTTGGCGAGCTCCAGCTTGGACTCGTCGGTGTCGACGGCAATGATGGTGGTTGCACCCGCAAGGTGGGCTCCGGCGATGGCTGCCATGCCCACGCCACCGCAGCCGATGACGGCGACGGATTGACCGCGGGTAACCTTGCCCGTGTTAACGGCGGCGCCGAGGCCGGCCATGACGCCACAGCCGAGGAGGCCAGCAGCGGCCGGGTCGGCATCCGGGTTCACCTTGGTGCACTGCCCCTCGTGGATGAGGGTCTTCTCGGCGAAGGCACCGATGCCGAGGGCGGGGGTGAGCTCCGTGCCATCCTCGAGGGTCATCTTCTTGGAGGCGTTGAAAGTGGCGAAACAGTACTGCGGTTCGCCACGCTTGCAGGCGCGACATTCGCCGCACACGGCGCGCCAGTTCAAAACGACGAAATCGCCGGGAGCGACGTGGGTGACGCGGTCACCGACGGTTTCTACCACTCCGGCGGCCTCGTGGCCGAGGAGGAAGGGGAACGCGTCTTCCACGTCACCCTGCTGGTAGGCGAGGTCGGTGTGACATACGCCGCACGCCTGGATCTTCACGACAACGTCGTTCGGACCAGGCTCGGGGATGCAAATGGTGGTGAGCTCTACCGGCTCACCCTTGGCGGGAGAAATGACTGCTTGTACCTTATCCATGCCCGCCACTGTAACGGGAAACCGCTTGTTAGAAACGGTTTCCAGCTACAGGCCGAAGCCGTAGGCGTAGCGGTTGCCCCGGGAATCGACGTAGGCGTAGTCATCGCCTAGGTACTTGCCCGGCACGTCGCGCGGGGAGGCCTTCACGGTTTCCATGGATGCCGGCACGGCGAACGGGAGGTGGCCCTTCGCCTCACCCCCTACGAGCGAGTCGAGGAGATTGTCGGGGGTAATTTCGAAGCTGCCGACGAGGCTGTCGGCGCCCGGCTCGAGGTGTTCAAGGATCCACGGGTTGGTGAAGTTCACCACGACAATCGTCGGCACCTGCTCCTGAATCCGCTTGACTTGCTCAAGGTCAACGCCACAATCCTCCGGGTTGATGGAGAGGGTCACGCCCTCCTGGTCATCCTCGAAAAGTTCGATCTCAGGGCGGGCCCACACGATGGCGATGTCTGCATCGTCCAGGTCAGCTCGCGTAAATCGCTTGTCGACGGCTTTGTCCAGCTTTTCCTGCACCTCACCGATGGACGTACGACCGGTGGCAAAGGTGTAGACCTTCTTGGACGTATCCAGCGGCAGGGCCTCGCCCTTCTTGAGGATGACGACGGACTCGCGCTGCTTTTGCTCACCCAGCGCCTGCGTCTCGGTGTTGCCGATGACCTTTTCAGCCTCGGCGGGGTCGACGTAGGGGTTCTCGAAGAGACCGAGGGCGAAGATCTCCGTGAGGAGACGGGTGGCCGGCCCCGTGAGATCGTCACTTGTGAGCAGACCGTCAGCCACGGCGTCGACAAGCTTCTGGGGGTTGGACATATCAGAGAAGATGTCCGTGCCAGCCTTGACTGCCTTGGCAAAGCGCTCCTTCTCGGTGAGCTCCTCGACACCCCAGACCATGGCATCGATGACACCGGAGTCGGAGTTAATGTAGCCAGTGAAGCCCATCTTGTCGCGCAGCAGGTCGCCGATGATCGTCTTGTTGTACGCGAAGGCAACCTCGTCGAACTGCGTGCTCGGGCTCTGCCACAGCTCCTCGTCGAGCTGCTTTGCCGAGGTGTTCACAGGCTTGGCGTAGTACGGCATGATCGACGTGCAGCCCGCATCGACGGCGGCCTGGAACGGCGGGAGGTGGTACTTCGCCAGCGCACCCTCGGTGGGGTACTCGTTGGTCTGACCCCACGGGAAGTGCGGGTCGTGACCGTCGATGCGCACGCCACCGCCCGGGAAGTGCTTAATGGTGGTGGCCACGCCACCCTCCTCCATCCCGGTGACAACCTCGCGGATGTAATCGGCGACAAGCTGCGTATCCTCGCCAAATGTGCCGTTGAACCGGGACCAGCGGGGCTCGGAGGCAACATCGGCCATGTAGCCGTACAGCTTGTGGATGCCACCGGCGCGCCACTCGCGGGCGATGAGCTTGCCAAACTCGCGCATGAGCTCCGCATCATCGAGGGCGGCAAGGCCCAGCTCGCTCGGCCACTCACTGAACACACCTGCGGACTCGTTGACACCGAAGCGAGCAACGAGGGAGACATGGTTGCGGGGGTTCGACGCGAACACGGCCGGAATGGCAAAGCGCGTCTCCTCGGCCAACTCCTGGATGGCGTTCGTCCACTCCGCCAGGCGGCGCGGCTTCAGGTTATCGCGCACAATAAAGTAGCGCTGGTGCCGCTCCTTCACCGCCTTCTCGCTGGCGGCGGCGGTGAGCACCGGCTCGGGAAAGGGAATCCCGGTGATCGGGTGCTTATCCTTCCACACATCCTCATCGTTGAGGAGCTTGCCCTCAACGGGGTTGGGGAGGAACGAGGAATCGCCCGGGTAGTGGGAGCCGATGATCATCAGCCCCGCCTTTTCTTCTACGCTCAGGCGACGGGCAAGGTCTGCCGCGCGCTCCGCTGGGGTCAGCCGCCAATCCTCAAAGGGGCTGAGCACCCCGTCGCGGTCGAGGTCGCGGAATGTCTCTCCGTCGACTGTGATCGTGGGAACTACGTGGGAAACAATCTTCATACCTGTGAATTTAATGAAATTGTGGGGCTTACGCCCGTCGTTGCCAGAATTTGCCTCGCGGTCGTATTCTGGGGGCTATGAGAAAGATCCTCGCAGCAGCATTCGGTGCCATGGGCGTCCTCCACTTTGCCAAGCCGGAGCCCTTCAACAACCTCATCCCGGAGGCACTCCCCGGCACCCCCACCCAGTGGACCTACTTCTCTGGCGTGTGGGAACTCGGCACCGCCGCCCTGCTCCTGGCCAAACCCGCCTGGGGTGGGCTCGCTACCGTGGGCACCTCCTTGGCCGTGTGGCCCGGCAACTTCAAGATGGCGTGGGACTGGCGCCATGAGCCAGCAAAGAAACAAATTATCTCCGTCGGCCGTTTACCCTTACAGATACCGCTCATTATGGCGGGTTGGAAGATCTACACCGACAACAAGTAGAGGCAGTTCATGGGCGGATTCCTAGAGGCTCTCATCGAGTTGTTCCTGCACTCGTCGCTGTTCTATCCCATCCTCGGGATGTTCGTCATCGGCGACTGCATCTTCCCCCTCTTGCCCAGCGAAACCATTGTCAACATTGCCGCCGCCTGGTCCGGCTCCACGGGTCGGCCCTGGGTCTGGGGTATTTTCCTGGCCTCCTGGGCCTACTCCATTATCGGCGACAACACCACGTACCTTGTCGGTCGCTTCTACGCCGGCAAGTATCACCTCAAACCCAATTCCAAGCGTGCCCGCGCCGCAGATTGGGTGCGCAACTCGGTTGAGCGCAACGAGGCCGTCACCATCATTACCGCCCGCTTCATCCCCTGGGCGCGCTGGTTCCTCACCATTTTCTTGGGCTCTGTGAAATACCCCTGGTGGCGTTTCTTCGTTGTGGACACCGTCGGTTCCTTTATCTGGGCGACGCAGGCCACCCTCATCGGCTACCTCGGTGGCTGGATTTTCCAGGAGTACCCGCTCATCGGCGTTATCATCGGCGTGACCGCGGGCCTCATGTCCGGCGTCATCATCCAGCACATCCAGAAGTCCCGCGTGGCGCAGGCCTAGGGGGCGACTTCGTCGACGCTGTGAGAGCGTCATTTACTTTTTGCAGCAGATTCCCTCCGAAGGGCTCCGTTTGCCGGGATTCGGCTGGATCTGCTGCAAAAACTAAAACCGTAGTCTAGTCGAATCCGCCCGGCACACGCTCCAAACCATCTGCGGTCAGCCGGTGTCGCTGCCCCGACCCCATGTCCTTCCTGGACCAGGACCGCACCTGGAACGCGTCGACCTCATCGGCATCTTTGTCGGTTCCGACCCTGTCGGAACCCCAACGCGTGATCTCGAAGCCACCACGCATCCCCGGCACCGGCAACCAAATCGCCTCCGGTGCCTGCGGATCCGTGAGAATCCCCAGGTCCACCGCCTCCCACGCGGGAAGCGTCAACCCGAACTCCTCCGCCCGCTTTTCGACGAGCCGCGTCAGATGTTCCGAATGCGGCCCGAACGTTTCGGCGCGAAGCGTGGTAAACGCTCCTTGGGCCACAAAAGAGTCCACGGGCCCACCGAGTTCCTCCACAATTTGCACCGGGTACGCCATCGACGGGTCCGCCGGATTCCAATCATTGATCCCCGGATCCCACGGCATCGCCTGCGCAAAAACCTCCAGTGCCGCAGCGAACTCCCCCGCCCGCAGCTGTCCATGCACATCCGCCGCCTGCTTCTTGAAAGCGTCCGTCTGCTCGAATGCCCGCCACTCGTACACATTGTCCATAGGGTCCATAGCGCCATATTAGCTGGCTGCCGAGACACAAACTCCATCTAGCACAGATACCGAAACATGGCAGCAAATCAGGAAGAGTTATTTTCACACAACAGATTGAAAACGGTTGCAGAATCACAACGAAAGCCTTGCAGAATCACGATGAGTATATTGCAGAATCACGGTGAACATATTCCAGAATCACAACGTCGCAGGTAGGATGATTTTATGTCGTATGATCTTTTACACCGAAATACGAAATCGATTGCCGAGGAAATCTTGTCCGACACCCCGGTTCTTTCGGTGTCAGGAGCGAGGCAAGTTGGCAAAAGCACGCTTGCAAGCCAACTCTTATTGGATCGTCCATCACGGTTTGTTAATTTGGACGAAACCTCACATCTCACTTCCGCACGCGAAGATCCTGACGGATTTGTCCGCATGTTTCCGGAGGGCACTCTAGCCATCGACGAGATTCAACGCGCACCGGAACTGTTTAGGGCTATCAAAGGTGCGCTTGAAGAAGATCGTCGCCCCGGGCGTTTCATTATCACGGGTTCATCAAACCTCCTTATGGGACGAAAACGGCAAAGAACGCACCAAAACGTTCCGAACAGAAGACGCAGCCCGCGACTGGTGCTCCCAAGCCGAAGCCGGCCAAGCCGAGGGAACATGGATCACCAAAGACAAGCGTGACATTACCGTCGAAGACCTGTGGGGCCCCTGGATAGCTACCAAAGAGGCCAAGTGCGCACCAAAAACCATCGCCGGGTACAAATCCGCCTGGCAGCACCTCGCGCCAGTATGGGGAGCCACACCCGTGTGTGAAGTCGACGGTGGCGCATTCACACTGTGGGTCGATGGGCTCAAAACCCGTAGGCCCCACGCCAAACACGATCCCCCAACCACTGGGCAGTGGCCAAAAACGGAAGATCGGCATCATCATGGGAGCACTCATGAAACAGGCCGTCAAACAGAAAATCATTCCTGCCAGCCCCCTAGAATCAGGCGACATCGTTAAGCAGACCAAAGGCAGCCACCACTATTTGAGGGTCTCCGAACTCGACGCGCTCATCAACGCCGCACCCACCGACGAAGCCCAACTTCTTATCAGAGTCCTGGCAATGACAGCAATCAGGCCAGGAGAAGCAAAAGGACTCAAAGTAGGTGACCTCGACTACTACCGTGGGCGTCTCACCATCCGGCGCAGTGTTGACGCGCTTGGCCACGAGGGCCCCACCAAGAACAGACTCACCCGAGACGTTCCCGTCGGCGGTGATCTGCTCATCGACCTCGACCTCGCGGCAGACGGCAAAGCAGACGATGATTGGCTGCTCCCCGACGAGGTTGGCCACGTGTGGACCGATGCCCGCTGGCGGCGCGTATGGCGCACCACATGCACCGCTGCAGGGCTTACAGGCGTGGACACCTACACGCTCAAGCACACCGCCGTATCCATGGCCATCGCCTCCGGTGCTGACGTGTACGTCATCCAGGAAAGTGTGGCCACGCCTCAGCCGCCACCACACTCGACATTTACGGCCACCTATGGGACGAGGGCCTAGACCAATTTCCCGGCGCGCTGGAGGAGCATATGCGGCGTGAGAGGGAAAGGGAGCGGTTGCGTAGGGAACGCCGTGCGGAGCGGGCGACAGGCGGGCGTGGTCGACTGCGGAGCATCTAGCCCCACAGGGTTGTTATTCTCCGTCGCTCATTTTTGTTCGCCCGAAGACGAATCCCAGGGCTGTTGTTGTTATCAGCTTCAGAACGTCAATGGTGGATTGCAGAATGGAGCCATTTGCGCAGTTGAATGCGGAAATTAGTGTTAGAGCAACGATGAGGAAAATACACCAGCCGATTAGCTGTTGACCGAAACGCAGCTTGGATAATCCAACGAACTCGGGGAGGTTCTTCGGCTCATAATTCGGCGCATGCTTGAGCGAGGAGCTAGTAGCGGATTGTGTGGCGCTGGGTGTCCCTGTTTCCTCGGGGGAAAGAGCGTAGTCTTCTTCTCCTTCGATTTCCGGCGCCGGTTTCCTCTTGACTGGTTCACTGCCCGCGTCAGTGGGCATTTGCCAATCCTAGTTCGTCTACATAGGTTCGGTCTTGTTTCACGTCTTCCCAGCTCAAAGTGTCTTCCCCTCTTTGATACGCTTTATCCCAGGCAGAGGACTCTTTGTGGGTGATTTTGGATAGGTCGACTGCGCCCCGGTACTTGGTTGCTTCCCAAACTTCAGACAGGGATTCCGCCAGCGCTCGATCTTCGTTCTCATCGACAATGTAGGATTGCCCCGCAGCATCGCGGGCGTATCGTTTGATGCCGTTCTTGGAGAACGGACGAAACTCGTCATACACGGTATACACCACCGGACCGTAGGCCCACGTTAGGAACGGGGATTCGAGTAGAGGGTGGCCGGTCTTCTTGATGTACTGGCTGGAGACGAAGTAGAGGATCTTTTGGAGCTTCATCGGGGTGGGATATAGCTTCTCTTTGAACGCGCGGGCCAGTATGTTATTCGCCACAACGGTAGGACTATAGGGCATGATTGTCACCTCCGCGCATGTCTCCTTGTGATTGCCCTTTCTAGTTTCCATCCTATCCAAGGGGTGAATTCGGTACCGAACGGTCTATTTCCCGGTGTGGTGTGGGTAGCCTGGCTTGTCTTTCTTTTGTGGTGTGGCCTGTCTAGTTTTTGGGCTGGACCGTCCATGGTCGGTCTATGGTCGGTCAACGGTCGGGAATAATTAAGACTTCTTGGGCTTTCTTGAGCTTCTTGTGTATTCTTAGAAATAGGTGAAACCCCAGCCAGAACCAGTGTCTAGCTGGGGATTTGGTGGAGCCGCCTGTGAGAATCGAACTCACGACCTTCTCATTACGAGTGAGACGCTCTACCGACTGAGCTAAGGCGGCACGATCAGCCCAGCGTATCGCTGAATGACCAAATGGTAGTGTACATGACTCCCCCACCAGGGAAGAAACTACCTGCTTATGAGCCGTATTTCCCCGATCATCGCGAAGAGGGCGGTGCGGGGGGTGACGTTGCGGGTGATGCGCTCGCGGGCGCGGCCGATGGTGTCGATGGTGGCGATGAGCTGGGCGTCGGAAAGCCGGGCAGCGAGGTCCTGGGAGTCGCCGGCGAAGTCGGTGTGGAGGAGCGGGGCCCCGGCACGCTGGGCGATGGCATCGCGGAAGAGGGCGATGAAGTCCATGAGGAGCTGATCGATGGTATCGCGAAGTTCGCGGGTCTGCTGCTTCTTGTATTTTTGCTCGACCTTCTTCAGGATGTCGGCGGTTCCACGCATGACGCCACCGGTGCCTTTGCCGGAGCCGCCGGCGCCGAGGGTGAGGCGGGTGCGCTCCAGGTCAGCGTCGAGAAGCTCTTTGATGCGGGCCTTGACGTCGGACTCGACGTCGGAAAGCAAAGAGGTAACCTCGAGGTAGGCATCCGAACCGGAAAAGAGAAGCTCAGCCAGGTGCAACATGCGTGCGCGGCGGCGCTGGGTGGTGGGATCCTGGGCGAGATGGCGGGCGCGACCGATGTGCCCGGCGGTGGCGTGGGCAGCTAAGAGTGCCTGGTCGTGCGGGACGCCGGAGGCCTCAACCGTGGCGGCGACTTCCTCGAAACTGGGGGTGGGGATGTAGACGTGGCGGCAGCGGGAGACGAGGGTCTGGAGCATGTCCTCCGGGTCCGTCGATGGCGCGCAGAGGATGATGACCGTGCGCTCCGGGGGCTCCTCCACCGTCTTGAGCAGCGAGTTGCCGGCCGCGGGGGTGAGACGGTCCGCATCCTCGATGATGACCACCCGAAACGCGCCGACAGTGGGCGTGCGGGACGCCCCGCGGATGACTGCGCGCATGTCTTCGACACTGATGGACAACTCCGTCGGGTGCACGACCGTCAGATCCAGGTGACTCCCGTTCAGCGCCTGTCGGCAGCCCTCGCACTGACCGCAGGGGGTTCCGTCGCAAGCTCCGGAACCGTCGGCATCGTCGCGGACTCCGGAACCGTCGGCATCGTCGCGGACTCCGGAACCGCCGACATCGTCACGGGCTCCGGAACCGCCGGCATCGTCGCAAGCTCCGGAACCGCCGACTACGTCTGCGGTGCATAAAAGCGCAGCGGCGAAGTGGCGAGCCATCGTCGAGCGACCAGAGCCGGGCGGGCCGGTAATGAGCCAGGCGTGCGTCATGGCGGAGCCAGACTCACCGGTGCGGGCGGCGTGGGCTGCGTGTAGGAGGTCGGGGGATAACTGCACGCATACAAGCGTAGTTGATTTAGAGTAGAACTCATGTGGCTGTTGAAAACTTCCTGGCCCCGCTACGCCCTCGCGATCGCCGCGGTGAACACAGCGGGCGCGGCCGCGATCGCACTTATCATTTCGCTGGTCGCGCCCGTTCCCGCCACACTCGCCATCGCCGGCCTTGCCGTCGGTGTGGTCGCCGTCTCACTCGGCGTAGCCTCCACGTTCTTCCTCTTCCGGCCGGTGCTGGCCTGGCGGAAGGACCCGGACAGCTTCGACAGGGCCATGGTCCGCAACACTGTCGTGCGGATCCCGCGGCTGCAGACGATCGTCGGCATCGTCGTGTGGGCCGTGGCTACCGCCGTGTTTTATGTTATTTCGCAGTCGCTGGCGATCCTCATCTGCATGGCCGTGGGACTCGTGCTCGTCGCCGTGCTCACCTTCTTATCCGCCAAGATCCTCATCCGCCCGGCCGCCAACCGCGTGTTCTCCGGGCAGATTGAAAGCCACCGCCGGGAGACCGGCCCTGCTACCCGCATCGTCCTCACGTGGGTGGCCACGACGTGCGTCCCCATGGTGGCGCTCATGGCGTTCATGCAGCCGAATATGGCTGTCATCGTCGGCGTGGTCACCGTCCTGGTCTTCGGTGCGGTCGCAACCGTCCTGGTCACCTCCATCGTCTCCGACCCGATCCGCGATGTCTGCAACGCGGTGGACTCGACACGTCGCGGTGAGCTCGGGGTTCGGGTTCCGCTTTACGACGGTGGGGACATCGGAACTATGCAGGCCGGATTCAACGAGATGATTCGTGGCCTACGCGACGGCAAGCGCACGAAGCGGATGCTGGAGACCTATGTGGGCAAATCCGTTGCCAACCGCGCGCTGCGGGAAACCCCGCAGCTCGGCGGCGAATCCCGCAAGGTGGCTGTGCTGTTTGTCGACGTTGTCGGCTCCACGACGTACGCCACCCAGCACACGCCGCAGGAAGTGGTCATCGCCCTCAACGAGTTCTTTGAGCGCGTTGTCGCCGTCGTCCACGAGTACCACGGCTCCATCAACAAGTTCCAGGGCGATGCGGCGCTTGCCATCTTCGGCGCGCCCAATCCCCTCCCCGACTCCACCGGCAACGCCCTGGCTGCTGCACGGGAGCTGCGCGCTCGCCTGCAAAACGTGGAGCTGGGCGCGGGCATCGGCGTGGCCACCGGCACCGTCGTCGCCGGCCATATCGGCGCCCGGGAGCGCTACGAGTACACCGTCATTGGCGACGCGGTGAACTCCGCCTCGCGCCTGACCGACCTGGCTAAAACCACCCCCGGTGGAGTTCTCACCACCGCCGCTACCCTGCGGGATGCCGGGGAGGCTGAGCAGGCCCGCTGGACGCTCATGAAGTCCGTGGAGCTCCGTGGCCGCTCCACGCTAACTCGTCTCGCTCGCCCGATCCGGCCGACGTTGGCGGACCGGTCGTAGCGTCCCCTTACGGAGCCGCGCAGAAAACGGCGACAGCGCATCATGCGCGCTGCCGCCGTTAATCTTTATGTGCTACGACCGGCGAGCTTTCACCACGCGCTTGGTTGTCTGCTTCGGCTTCGTTGCCTTCTTGCGGGTCGACTTCTTCCGCGTCGTCCTCTTCTTGCCCACCTCGCCGGCAGCCTCACGGGCGCGACGCTCGGAAAGGAGCTCGCAGGCGCGGGCATCGGTGAGGGTCTCCGGCGTATCACCACGCTTGAGGGAGGCGTTGGTGTCACCGTCTGTGACGTACGGGCCGAAGCGGCCGTCCTTGACCACCATCGGCTTGCCGGACACGTCGTTGTTGCCCAGCGTCTTCAGCGGCGGCTTGGCAGCCTGGCGGCCACGACGCTTCGGCTCCCGGTAGATGGCCTTGGCCTGGTCGAGGGTGATATCGAAAATGAGGTCCTCGGAGGCGAGCGACCGGGAGTCGCTGCCCTTCTTCAGGTACGGGCCGTAGCGGCCGTTCTGCGCGGTGATGACCTCGCCATCGTCGTCGGTGCCCACCTCACGTGGCAGCGACAGGAGCTTCAGCGCCTCCTCGAGGGTGACCGTCGCCGGGTCCATGGAGGAAAACAGGCTGGCAGTGCCGGGCTTCAGCTTCTCCTGGATGAACTCGTCTATCCGCTTCTGCTTCTGCTTTTCTGCGGTCTTGGTTTCCCAGTTCTTCTTCCGCTTGCCTTCGGCCTTGCGCTGCGCGTCTTCTTCCTCGCGCTCCTTCTGCACGGCCTCGAGAGCAAGCTTTTCGACGCCTTCTCGCTCGTCATCGCGCACAAGCTCGGTGACGTACGGGCCGTAGCGGCCCTCCTTGGCTACGACGGTGCGCTGCGTCTCCGGGTTGGTGCCCAGCTCACGGCCGGACTGCGGGGTGGCGAACAGCTTCTCGGCGAACTCGAGGGTGAGCTCGTCCGGGGTCGTTGCCTCCGGCAAATTAGCGCGCTGGTAGTCAGGCTCGCCGTCGTCGGTCACACCAACGACGCGCTCCAGGTACGGGCCGTAACGGCCGACGCGCACGACGATGTCGCGGCCTTCCTTGTCCGCGAAAAGACGCAGGGAATTCACCTCGCGGGCATCGATGTTTTCCAGGTTCTGGCCGACGATGGCCTTCAAACCACCCTGGTGCTGGACGGATTCCTCCGAGGCCTCGGCATCACCGAAGTAGAAGCCGGTCAGCCAGTTGGTGCGATCCGTGTTGCCGGTGGCAATGGAGTCCAGCTGGTCTTCCAGCTCGGAGGTGAAATCGTAGTCCACGAGCGACCCGAAGTTCTGCTCCATGAGCCCGACAACGGCAAACGCCACCCAGCTCGGAACGAGCGCGTTGCCGCGGGAGAAGACGTAGCCGCGATCCTGAATCGTCTTGATGATGGATGCGTACGTGGACGGACGACCGATGCCCAGGTCCTCCATCTTCTTCACCAGCGACGCCTCGGTGTAGCGGGCCGGCGGGTTCGTGGAGTGCCCCTCGGGGGTGGCGTCCTCGGCGTGAACCGTCTGCCCCTCCGTGAGAACCGGGAGGTGAGACTCAGCGTTGTCCGCCACCTTCCTGCCGTCGGAAAGCTCACTCGTCTCCACATAAGCCTTGAGGAAGCCAGGGAACGTGATGGAACGACCCGTGGCGGACAACGTGAGGTTATCGGCGGAGAGGGTGACCTTCATCGACGTGCCGCGGGCGTTGGCCATCTGGGAGGCGACGGTGCGCTGCCAGATGAGCTCGTAGAGGCGGAACTCCTCAGCATCGAGACGCCCGTGCAGCTCACCGGGGGTGGCGAACCGATCGCCGGCGGGACGAATAGCCTCGTGGGCCTCCTGGGAGTTCTTCACCTTGCGCGTGTACTGGCGCGGAGAATCGGCGACATACTTCTCGCCGTACAGCTCAATCGCCTGGTTGCGGGCGGCCTGCAGGCCAGACTGGGACAGCGTGGTCGAATCGGTACGCATATAGGTAATGTGACCGTTTTCGTACAGACGCTGGGCGATACGCATCGTGCGATCGGAGGTGTAGTGCAGCTTGCGGCCGGCCTCCTGCTGCAGCGTGGAGGTCATAAACGGCGGGTACGGCTTGCGTGTGTAGGGCTTCTCCTCCACCGTATCGACGCGTACCTCGGCTCCCTTCAACGACGTGGCGTACGCAGTCGCCTGATCCTTGTCCAGGACAACGAGCGTATCGTCCTTCAGCTCACCGCGATCGGAGAAATCCCGCCCCTGCGCCACGCGCTTGCCATCGACGGCGGTGAGGCGGGCGCTAAACGCGTTATTTAGTTCGTTCTTTTTGGTATCCAGCTCAGCGGTGAGATCCCAGTAATCGGCGGAGATGAACGCCATGCGCTCGCGCTCGCGCTCGACGATGACGCGCGTGGCCACGGACTGCACGCGACCGGCGGACAGGCGCGGCATGACCTTCTTCCACAGCACGGGGCTCACCTCGTAGCCATAGAGGCGGTCGACGATGCGGCGGGCTTCCTGCGCGGAAACGAGATCCTCGTCCAGCTCACGGGTGTTGTGGGCGGCGGCGATAATCGCCGGCTTGGTGATCTCGTTGAACACCATGCGGCGCACGGGCACCTTCGGCTTAAGCACCTCCAACAGGTGCCAGGCGATGGCTTCTCCCTCGCGGTCGGGGTCTGTGGCGAGGTAGAGCTCGTCTACCTCTTTCAGCTTCTTCTTGAGGTCCGCGACCTTCTTCTTCTTTTCGCTACTGACCAGGTACAGCGGCTGGAAGCCATGCTCCGTATCCACGCCGAGGCGCGCCCACGGCTCCTTCTTGTATTTCGCCGGGATCTCAGCGGCCGAACGGGGGAGGTCGCGGATGTGCCCCACCGATGCCTCAACTATGTAGTCCGGACCGAGGTAGGGAGCGATTTTATTGGCTTTTGTTTGTGACTCGACAATCACCAGGCGCTTTACCACAGGAAACCTCTTACTTTCCTTCTTCTTACAAAACGAAGAACATCAAAACTACACAGTAATATATATCCCTACCACGCAACCCGTGCAGCCCGAACATTCCGGGGGTAACAACACTGGGGTACGCCCACCGCGCGCCGGTGGAAGCAGAGACTATACCGTCCGCACACGGGAGGCGTGTGCCCCCTTCGGCCCTTCCATCACGAAATAGTCCACGCGCTGATTTTCCTGCAACGTGCGAAAGCCCGCCCCCTCAATATCGGAATAACGGACGAAAAGATCCTGACCAGACTCGTCATCAATGATGAAGCCGTAGCCACTTTCTGGGTTGAACCACCGAACTGTGCCTTGTGCCATGTGTGTAGATTGTAAGTCATGGAGGACATGCAGTGAGGTTTGGCGAAGAAATCGCAGCACAATTGACCAACGCTCTCGGCAAGGAGCACGTCGAGCACCTCCGCATCACACCGGCCCGCGCCGCCACCTTCGCCCCCTACCCCGCCTGGGTCGACCCAGGACTGCGAGAGTTCCTCACCGAGCGCGGCATCACCCGCCTCTTCTCCCACCAGGCGGATGCCGCCACGGCTGCGCACGACGGGGAAAATGTGGTCATCTCCACCGGCACCAGCTCCGGCAAATCGCTCGCCTACCTGCTGCCCATCCTGACACGGATGGCCAAGCAGGAGGGTGCGACGGCGCTCTACCTCACACCGACGAAGGCACTGGCCACCGACCAGATCCGCAACGTCAACGCGATCATCCGCGGGGCGGGCATCAGCGGTGTGAACCCCAACGCCTACGACGGCGACACGCCACAGGAGGTGCGTCGGGCCGTGCGGGAGATGAGCCGCTTCATCTTCACCAACCCGGACATGCTGCACCAGGCGATCCTCCCCGACCACGCACGCTGGTCCCGGTTCCTGCGCCGCCTCGCCTTCGTCGTCATCGACGAGTGCCACTCCTACCGGGGCGTGTTCGGCGCACACATGTCGCAGGTGATGTGGCGGTTCCAGCGGCTCCTCGCCCACTACGGGGCAACACCGGTGTTCATCGCCGCCTCCGCCACCGCCGCCGACCCCGGCGCGCACGCCGCCCGCCTCCTCGGTGTCCCGGTTCGTGCGATCACCCGCGATGGCGCGCCCCGCGGGGAGCGCACCACGATTCTGTGGACCCCGGGGGAGGAAACATCCGCCACAACGGAGGCCGCGCACATCATGTCCGTTCTGCTCTCCGAGGGTCTGAGGACGCTGACCTTTGTGCGCTCCCGGCGCGCCGCCGAAACCGTCGCCATGCAGTGCGGGGAGGAGCTCCTTCGGAGCGGTAGAACGGAAGAAGCCAAGCGGGTGGCGGCGTACCGGGCGGGGTATCTGGCCGAGGATCGACGCCGTCTGGAGCGCCAGCTCGACACCGGGGAGATCATCGGCCTGGCCACCACGAATGCCCTGGAATTGGGGATCGACGTGGGCGGGTTGGATGCGGTTATTACGACGGGTTTCCCGGGGACGATCGCCTCCTTCACGCAGCAGGCGGGTCGCGCGGGGCGGCGTGGGCAGGGTGCGCTGTCCGTGTTTGTTGCCCGCGATGAGCCCATGGATCAGTACCTTGTGCACCACCCGGAGGCGCTGCTGGATAAGCCGATTGAGCGGTTCGCTTTCAACCCGGCGAACCCGTACGTGGTGGAACCCCACCTCGCGTGCGCTGCCGCAGAGAAACCGCTCACCGCCGAGGAGATCGGCGATTTCTCCCCGGCAGGATTGGTGCGCCGCGGTAACGGGCTCTACTACCCGGAGCCGGGTCTCCACCCGCATCAGGATGTGCATCTGCGCGGCGGTGGCAACCAGGTGACCATCGTCGATGCTCAGGACGGCCGCCTGCTGGGGACGATCGACGAGTCGCGCGCGAAAAGTGAGCTCCACCCCGGTGCCATCTACCTGCATCAGGGACGCCCATATGTGAGCGAGGAGCTTGTCGACGACATCGCACTCGTCTCCCCCACCCACGCCGATTTTTCCACCATGACGCTTTCGGAGACGGATATTGAGATCCTGCGCACGGTGGAGGAGCGCCGCCGGCCGGGCATCTCGGTTCAGCTCAACGAGGTGGAGGTCACCGAGCAGGTTACCGGGTTTATCCGCCGCCACCGCAGCGGGGAAATCCTCGGCCAGGAGTCGCTGCACCTGCCGCCGGATGTGCTCACCACGCGGGCCGTGACGTACACCATCGATCCGGTCCTCCTTGAGGCGGTGGGGTTGACTCCCGCCGATTGGCCGGGCGCGCTGCACGCTGCGGAGCACGCCGCCATCGGGATTCTCCCCCTCATCGCCACGTGCGACCGCTGGGATCTGGGCGGGTTGTCCACCGCCGATCACCCGGACACGATGCTGCCCACCGTTTTTGTTTACGACGGTTATCCCGGCGGTGCTGGCTTTGCGGACTGTGGTTTTGAGCTTTTCGACGACTGGATCACCGCCACCTACGACACCATTGATTCCTGTGACTGCGAGTCCGGCTGCCCCTCGTGCATCATCTCACCCAAGTGTGGCAACGCCAACGAGCCCCTGTCCAAGGAGGGCGCCCTGCGGCTGCTGAGCATCCTGCGCACGCAGGACGAAGGCTAGCCGCGAAAAAAGGGGCACCGCCCCGGTACAACCGGTGTGCGATGCCCCACGTGAGCGCCTGCGGATCAATCCAGGCGAGCGCCCGCCGTTGTCTTATTACTTCTCGTCTTCCTCACCGTCCGCGGCACTTTCGCCACCGTCGATCATTGTCGGGGTGCTGGAGCCGCCGGTGATTTCGATCTTGCGCTTGGATGCGCTGACCTGCGGGGTAGGAACGGTGACGGTAAGGACGCCGTCGTTCAGCTCGGCGGTAATCGCGTCCGTATCGACGCCCTCGGGGAGGGTGACGCGGCGCTGGAAGCTCGACGAGGATTCGCGGATGACGTACTTGCGGTCCTTGTCCTCCTCACGGGAGTGGCGCGATGCGCTAATCGTCAGCACGCGACCGTCGATGTCGAGGTCGATATCGTCCTTAGAGAAGTTCGGGAGGTGCGCCTCCACGACGACGTTGTCTCCAGAGGTGTAAACGTCCGTCGTCGGGCTATCAATGCCGCGGCGGGAACCGGGGAAATCGTCCCGGCCGAAGCCTGGCCAGTCCTCACCGAAGAATGCGCGCTGCAGCGGTGCAAGTTCTGCGAATGGGTTCCAGCGGGAAATGTCTGCCATGATGTGTCTCCTTTTGTCTATGCAGTTGGTGTTAAGCGGGGGTAGAAAACCTGCGGAACCATCCTTTCGAATGTCCGGTTATCACCTTTTCGCTACCCCCAACTTTAATCCCGATTTGACTTTTGTCAACGTTTTTTAACCGTGTTTACTACTAGCGAACGAGGGAATTATTTACCCACCACACAACGTTATAAGAGCACGGTTGGACCCGCCGTCGAGACGGCTGTACGAGAGCCCACGCGGACAATAATGGTCAGATCATCACCCCTGACTATGCATTCAGTCACAGCACCCCCGTTGCGGGCCACGATGTCGGCTGCCACATCGCATCCTTCCCGCCCAAGATAGACCTCCCGGGCACCCGCCACCGCTGCGAGATCGGCAGCCCGCTGCGCCACGTGAGCATCGTGAATGAGGCTCACACAGTACAGCAAGGTGCCGAGCAGAGCGACGAGTGCAAGGAGGATCCCTGCGGCGAGAACGGTGGCATAACCACGGTCATCGCGCACGGTTTCTCCCCTCAACAAGGCAGACGGCGGTGGACGTCATCTCCCCCAGCGGGGAGGGAATCCGTGCCGTCGCTGTGACAAGCCCGGCGCTTTCTGTCACCTCAACAGTTCCACGCGGCGGCGCGTAGTCCACGCCGACGGCATAGGCGCGGGCAGCGGCACCGGCGGTGTCCACGGCGAGGAGACTGGCGACAAGGGATGCCATCCCCGCCACGATGCCTGCGGTGACCACGATGATGCTGGTCAACGCCAGCGCCGCCTCGACGGTGACGGCTCCCTCATCACCCTCGAGCATTAGGGACGGTTGTGAAGTGCGTCCGTGAACATGCCCTCGAGCGCGCTTGTCACACTGTCGCCAGTGACGATGGTATACAGCACGCCGGCAAGGGCTGCGGCGGCCATTGTGCCCAGCGCGTATTCCACGCTGGACATGCCCAGATCGTCGACGAACAGGTGGCGGATTCGGTTAACAAACATGGTGTTCTCCTTTTCAGATGGATGTGATGTGGTGTGTTAGAAGTAGTCCGCTCCCAGCGAGACCAGCACGGGCACGAGCCCGAGGAGGAAAAACGCTGGAAGGAAACACATGGTGAGAGGTAATGCAATGAGGACACCGGCGCGTTCTGTTGCGGCGGTAGCCTCGTCGGCTGCCCGGGTGGCGAGTTTGTCCGCCACCCGCATGCAGCCGGCCACAATGGATGCCCCCGTGCGCGTCGCAGCGCTTGCCAGCGAGGCGATGTCGGCGCAGCCAGGAAGGGCGCGGACGGGTGCCCACGCGGTATCCGGGTCGAGCCCTACGGCCAGCAGCGATGCTGTCGTCAGCCAGGCGCTGTCTCCCCCGCACATGCCGACGGCGTGCGCCGCCTGTGCGTGCGAAAGCCCGGCTTCCAAGCAGGCACTGAATAGTTCAACGTCGCTGACTGTGTCTTTGACTGTGGGACCGTCACGCGGGGCGCCGCCACAGCGCAACCGGGAAAGGATCGTCGGGCCCGTGGCCGGTTCCAGCCGCGCCCCCGGCGGTCGGGACACGATGAGGAGGGCGAGGGCGAGCAGGACCGCAGGGCCGATCATGACATCGCCCCCGTGATGATCCGCGCGGACCAGAGGACGCCGGCCGCGATGCAGCCGGTGCCAGCGACAAGGACGATCCCGCCTGTCCCCCCACCGAGCAGGTAGGTAACGGAATCCGCGCCGATGGCGGCCCCCATGATGATGCCGATAACCGGTAACGCCGTCAGGATACCCGCCGTCGTGATTGGCCCCTGGAGCTGCGCCACCGTCTGCTTGTCGTGCTGCAGCTGGCGGTCCATTGTAGCCTGCACGCTTTCTAGCAGGCCAGCGAGAGGGACACCGTAGGTTTCAGCAACGGAGCCGAGTGCGCGCACCTGCGGGGAATCGGGGGCCTTCTCCGGCTGGTAGAGGGCACCCGTGCGCAATGTGGCTGCAAGCTGCCCCACGTCGCGGGCGAGGGCCTCGGCCGCAGCGGTTTTCCGCCTGTAACCACGCAGGGTAGCCCCCACACGCACGGCCGTCGCAGCGAGGATGACGAGCGCAACGACAACCGTCACCTGACCGATGACCGCGCACCCAAGCACGAACGCGATGGCGCATACCAGCGGCAGATGGGTGAATTCACCCCGTTCCTCTTCGCCGAGTCGCCTTCGCGGCGGCACGCCGACGATGACTAACGCCAAGGCTAGAGCGAGCATACAAGCTCCTCCCACCCGGGTTGTGGCGTGCCGTTTTCCCACAGCACCCGCGTCCGGACCGGCTGTCCGCGCCGGGCGATAAGCACTCCAATCTGGTGGATAACACGTCCGCCAGGAGTGCGCACCATGTGGATGATGATGTCGATGGCGGCGGCAAGCTGCGCGTGCAACGCCTCCCGCCCGAGCCCACCGAGGGCCGCCAGCGCCTCCATCCGGGCGGGCACCTCGTCGAGGCTGTTGGCGTGGACGGTGCCGGCACCGCCGTCGTGGCCGGTGTTGAGGGCGGCGAGGAGGTCGACAACCTCCTTACCCCGGATCTCCCCCACGACGATTCTGTCCGGCCGCATGCGCAGCGCCTGGGTGAGCAGGTCGCTCATAGTGATCGCGCCGCGACCTTCGGCGTTGGCGCCCCGGGTGGTAAGGCTCACCACGTGCGGGTGCGGCGGGTGCAGCTCGGCGGTGTCCTCGATGCAGATGATGCGCTCGTGTGCGGGGACCTCGGCAAGAAGGGCGGACAGCATCGTTGTCTTGCCGGTGCCGGTGCCCCCGACAACGAGGATGGAGCGCCGCGCCCGCACGAGACCGCGCAGCACCCGCACGAGCCCCGGCGGGATCCCCAGCCGGTCAAGGGTGGCGGTCGCGCCCCGCAGCATGCGCAGGCTGAGGAGGGTGCCCGGTGCCGCCGGTGGGGATAAGACTGCGTGGAGGCGGATGGTCTGCCCGTCCGGCCGCTGGATGTGGCCACCGGCGAACGGGACAGCGTCGTCGAGGCGCTGGCCCGCCGCGTGCATGAGCCGGGTAGCGAGCTGACGCACCTCGGCATCGGACTCGAAGCGGACGGAGTCGACCTTTTCCATGCCGTTCCCCCGGTCGACCCAGATGCTCTCCGGGCCGTTGACAACAATGTCTGTGACCCCCGGCGCGATGAGCCCCTCCAATAACCCGATGCCGTGGACGCGGTTGTTCACCTTCTGCAGAAGCGTCAGCATCTGTTGGTCGGAGACGATGCCCACCTCCCCGCGCGCGATCCGCGCAAGCTCCGCTGGGGTCAGCCCCGGGTTGCTCGCCAGCGCTTCCTGCAGCTTGTCGACGACGCTACCCACGCTCCACCCCCAGGAGGTACTCCGCGGCTCGCCGTAACTGTTGGGGAAGATGCGTCAGGCCGCGCGTTTCTACTTGTTTGGCAAGCCCCCGCACATGCGGGATCTCGGCTTCGACAGGCAGGGAGATAAAGCGACCCACCTCGCGGGAGCTGAGCCCCGACCATTCCCGGTAGCGCACGGCGATCGCCAGCTCCGTGCGAATCGTCCTGGTGATACCCGCCGCCGCTGCAACGGCACGCACCTCGGCGGGGACGACGAGGATGAGCCTGTCCAGGGCGCTAAGGATCCCCGCCACGGGCTCCGACCAGGCGGGCAGGTCGACGATGGTGCGGGCGCCGGCGGGGTCACCCCGGTGGCACTCAATGACGGCGATAACCTCCTCGGTGGTGGGCGGCGCGCTCACCGCTCCCCGGTCGCAGGTAAGAAGCGCCGTGTCCCCCACCTGAGGCAGTGCCCCACGAAGTTCGGCGGCGGGGACGTGGCCGTCGAGGTGGACATCTGGCCAGCGCTTGCCCTCCATCTCCTCCGCGCCGAGGACGAGGTCGAGGCCACCGGAGTACGGGCAGGCGTCGACAAGCAAGGACGGACGGGAGGAGCTCAGCGCAAGGGCGCAGGCAAGGGTGGAGGAACCCGCGCCGCCGCAGACCCCCATCACACCGATGACCTCGCCACCACCGGCGATGCGTGCAGGCTCACGACTCAGCGCCTCGACGATGTCATAGGACATGCTGGGTACGGTGCAGGCAAGCTCGGCGTGGATCGCCATAGCGCACTCGTAGTCGGGCGGACCGGGATCGGGGGTGACGAGGAATACGCGGGACCGGCGGGGTAGGTCGCGGGTGGCGGCCGCACACGTGGCATCGATGAGCACAGCGAAGGCCCGCCGGAACAGTCGCCGGATTTCGACGGGGTCGGTGGCCTCGACCACTTCTCTGCCCGTGGCGGCGGCGATATGGAGGATGTCTGCGCGGACGGGGTCGTCCGCGGCGATGAGAATGTAGGACTCGTGCATGCGTGTTTCGTTCATGGCCCCATCTTCACGCCACAACCGCGTGCCCACAACGGTTGCACCCAATTCTGTGGATAACCTCCGGATCGTGCGGAAAGTTCCACACAATGCGCTGGTCAGAAGAGTGTTGCACCCAACGAGCTGTGGAGGTCCACCACGCCACGCAAGCGACACATGGTGGCGCTTACCCACGACACTTGCCGGGATGCGTCTGGCTGAAGATATAGGACGGCCCGCATCTCGGGGGGGATGGATGCGGGCCGTCAGAGTAACCCGGTCTCGGGGGGCGAACCGGGGCCGGCCGCACTGTATATCGGGGCCGTGCAATACGAAGTATGACACACTTTTTTTCTCACGGCAACACCTAACCCAAAAAAATTTCTACCCCCATTTCCACGGGTATATACACTTAGTCATTATGAGCACACCTGCGGCCTTTTTTGACCTGGACAAAACGGTAATCGCCACGTCATCGGCGCTTGCCTACGGTCGCCAGTTCTTCAAGAACGGGCTCATCACTGCCTCCCAGGCACTTGCGCTGAGCTACGCCCAAACAGCCTTCCTCTTACAGGGCTGGTCAGGTGGCCAGATGGATTCCACACGGGACAAGCTCCTGGAAATGGTCGCAGGCTGGGACGTGGCGAAAGTGGCAGAAATCGCGCAGACCACGCTGCACGAGGTGGTTACCCCCGCCATCTACGAGGAGGCGCGCGAACTCATCGCCTGGCACAAACGACAAGGCCACGACGTGGTGATTGTGTCAGCTTCCGTGCGTGACCTCGTCGCCCCCATTGCCACCGAACTCGGAGTCGACCGGATTCTTACCTCTGAGCTGGAAGTTCGTGACGGGAAGTACACCGGAAAGCTGCTCACCTACAACAAGGGTGTGACAAAAATCACTCGCGTCACGGAGATGGGCTACGCCCTGGGGCAAAGCTACGCCTACTCCGACTCGGAGACGGACATTCCCCTACTCGCAGCGGTGGGACACCCCGTCGCAGTCAACCCCGATAAGAACCTGGCGCAGTGGGCCGCGGACAACGGGGTCCCCATTCGGCGGTTCTCCAACCCCGTGCCCCTGTTCCCTCACCCCAATCCGTGGGTGACAGCCGGCGCAGCAATTGTTCTGATTGGCGCCCTCATCGCTATTTTCTGGCGATCCCCGCTGCTTCCCGGGCACCGGCGTACATAGCTTCTTCGTAGAGACCATACAGCTCCTGCGCATCACCTGCGTACGACGAGAGTGCCTGGAAAAACCGTGCACGGTGGCGGTTGTAGAAAACCTCCGGCACACACAGCCCCTTCGGGTCGAGGCCGCTGGCCATCGCAGCCAGCCGGGACACAATGAGCCCGACGGCGAGCCCGTTGTCGAGCGCCCCGTGCGTGAGCCCCAGCACGTCGGCCCCGATCCCCGTCGGAGGAGTGTGTGTGAGCATCCCCGCGAGCGTGACAAGCTGGTCAGGTTCACGGGGCACTCCCGACCCGCCAAGCACCACGTCCAGCTTTGCGACGACCTGGAGAGGCTGGCGGGTGAGGGTAGATAGCGGCGGATCCAGCAGCAGCGACGCCGCCGATGCCACCACCTCCCTGCCGAGACCCGCGATGTCCGCTATGAGCACCGCACCGCGCGCCACCGACTCCGCGTTGGTGAGGCGTGGGGCGATCCGGTGGACGCGGGCAACCTCCGCGACGAGCTGGGCATCAGCGAGTAACATGTGTGCCAGATTAGTCGGTGACGGCTACACTGTAGGATTGATATACCGAAGAACGAATTTAGACGTACACGAGAAGGAACCCACGTGAGCAACAACGACGGACTGTACACCGACCCAAACGAGCCTGTAGCGACACGCGTTAACTCGATTCCGCTCCACGACGTGGACACCCGCCCCGCCGGGACCGGATCCATTGGCGATCTCGTGTCTGACGCCACGAGCCAGATCTCCACGCTCGTCCGCTCGGAAATCGAACTAGCCAAGGCTGAGATCGCTGGCGAAGCAAAGAAGGCCGGCCTCGGTGGCGGCCTCCTCGGCGCTGCTGGCGTCATCGCCCTGTTCTCGCTTTTCTTCTTCTTCGTGTTTGCGGCTGAGCTCCTCACCCTGTGGGTTGCCCGCTGGGCAGCATGGCTCATCATCTTCATCCTCATGCTTGTCATCGCCGCTGTTCTTGCACTTGTCGGCCTGAAGAAGGTCAAGACCATCAAGGCACCGAAGAAGACGGTCGCCTCCGTGCAGGAGATGAAGAAGCTCGTCCCCGGCAAGGCCACCAAGCAGCTGGAGGACCAGAACAGGGGCATGTACTCCTAAGGTGTACCTATACCAACGAGGCATCCGCTTACACTACGAAAGCGGGTGCCTTTCGCACGTCTATCTCTCCCTTGAGGAGCCCCACCCGACCGCGACGACGCTGACCTTGCGTGGCTTTGGCAAATCCGATCAACCCCCGCGTGGCTACAGCATCAACACGTTCGCCGCCGACGTCGCCCACGCTATCCCGCAGATCGCCGAGCCGCCGGTCACGCTCCTCGTCCCCAACCGCAATGTGGAGAACATCGCCCGGATGGTGCAGTCCAAGCACCCCAACCTCGTCCAGGATGTGGTCAACGAACACCCCGGTGCTGTCTTCCTCGATGTCCGCTCCCCCGCCGCCCGGGTGCTCACCGCGGCCCTGGCGAAGAAGGCGCGGTAGGAAGCGTTAGTGGCGGGGGCTGCTGGGGCTGCAGGGTCTGCTCGCTGGCGCGCCAGTTCACAATGCGGCCCAGCCGCCCCCAAGGTCTCGAGCTTTGACCGGAGATGGGCCACCTTCGGGACGCTGCCGTACACAACACGGCCCTGCCAGAGCCAAAGCACGAGAGCTCAAACGGGGTCGGGCCACATTCGGTCACGCGGGTACCTTCTGCAGCCCAGCCACCCCAAGGCCTCGAGCTTTGACCAGAGATGGGCCGCCTCCGGGACGCTGCCGTACACAACACAGCCCGGCCGGAACCGAAGCCCGAGAACTCGAACGGGGTCGGGCCACATTCGGGATGCTGCCGTACACAACACGGCCCAGCCGGAACCGAAGCCCGAGAACTCAAACGGGGTCGGGCCACATTCGGTCACGCGGGTACCTTCTGCAGCCCAGCCGCCCCCAAGGCCTCGAGCTTTGACCGGAGAAGGGCCGCCTCCGGGATGCTGCCGTACACAACACGGCCCAGCCGGAACCGAAGCCCGAGAACTCAAACGGGGTGGGGCCACATTCGGTCGCGCGGGTACCTTCTGCAGCCCAGCCGGACCCAAGGTCTCGGGCTTCAAACAAGGAAGGGCTGCCTTCAGAACGCTGCCGTACACAACACAGCCCAGCTGGAACCAAAACACGAGAACTCAGACGGCGATGGGCTGCTCTCGGAACACCGCCGTACACAACACAGCCCAGCCGGAGCCAAAGCACGAGAGCTCAAACGGGGTCGGGCCACATTCGGTCACGCGGGACCTTCTGCAGCCCAGCCGGACCCAAGGTCTCGGGCTTCAAACAAGGAAGGGCCACCTTCGGGATTCTGCCATACACAACACAGCCCAGCCGGAACCAAAGCCCGAGAGCTCAAACGGGGTCGGGCCGCATTCGGGCGCGCGGGCCCGGGGCAGCTGCTACGCCACGCAGGCCCCGGTGTCTACCTCGCGGGTGGAGAACTCACCGATGGTGGAAATGACCTCGTCGGCGGTGAGGGCGTAGCCGGTCTCAGACTCGTCGATGGCGGTGCCAAAGATCACGCCGAGGACCTCGCCATCAGGGTTCACAAGCGGGCCGCCGGAGTTGCCGTGGCGGATCGTGCCGCGCAGGGAGTAGGTTTCCCTGTCCAGGCGGGTGGAGGCGTAGATATTGGGGCCGTTGACCATGATCTTGTCGCGGATGCGGACGGGGCGGGCCTCAAAGGGGCCGCCTTCGGGGAAGCCCATGACGACGGCGTCGTCGCCGGTGGTGGCGGCATCTGTTGCCCACGGCAGCGTCGGCAAGCCGAGATCGGGGACGTGGAGGACAGCGAGGTCGGTGTTTGGGTCGTAGAAGACGACGGTGGCGTCCTTCTTGCCGGAGGTGGTCTCCACATGGACGGTGTCGGCGCCAGCGACGACGTGGGCGTTGGTGATGATGGTGTCCGGGGAGGTGACAAAGCCGGAGCCCATGAGGCGACGGGAGCACTGGGCAGCGTCGGCAAGCACATAGACCACGGAGGGTCGGACGCGATCGACCATGGCCGTGTCCTCGATGAGGATGTTCGGTGGGTCAACCTCACGCGAGCCCGTAAACGGCGAGACAAGGGGTGGCAGGCCGGACTCGGAGAGGGTGGCGACAAGCTGGGCTGGAAGGTTATCCACGACGGGCGGAGTGAGCGTGTCGATGGCCGACAGCACCCGCGAGCCCTTGATCCCCTCCCCAATCGGGCCGGTCAACCGGGTGGCAAGTGGCATCGCCACGAACCACACGACGAGGAGGAAGGCGATGGACTGGAAGATGGCCCCGAGGACGGAGTCGATGGTCATCGCGGTGCGGGTGCGGATCGACTGCCGCAGCTTGACGCCGGCGAAGCCGCCGAGGAGGTTCCCCAAGCCGGCGATGAGCACCATGACACCGAGCCCGAGTAGCAGGGTGAGGGTGTCGTTGGTGGTGTAATCGGCGACAATCGGGATGAGGGCGACAGACAAGACGATGCCGCTGAGCACCCCGACCGTGGACAACACGGAGGCGAAGGCGCCCTGGCGCCACCCCATGATGAATGTGATGAGGGCGGCGCCAGCGATGATCAGGTCGACGAGGAGGGAGGGGGTCATAACAGTGTGCATATTAGCGAAGTCGTTCGCCATTGCGTGAATGGCTCAAGACAGTGGAGAGATCGTGGACCGACTCATCCCACGGCTTCTCCCAGCCGGCACCACGGAAAACCGCGTGCAACAGGCCAGCAGTGAAGCCCCAGACGATGTAGCCGTTGATGGAAAAGGCCGGGCCCTTCCAGGCGCCGTGGCCGACCATGAGGCGGTTGGCGGGGTCGAGCAGGTGGTAGAGCGGCGCCTCGAAAACGTCGTCGGTTTCGTCGAGGCTGGCCGGGTAGACCTCCTCCGGCTCCAGCCAATAGGCGATGATGGGGTGGATGGGGTAGCCGGAGCGACGGATGTGCACCTCGTCGAGCTGCGCCACGGGCTGGACGGTGTTGGGGTCGAGCCCCGTCTCCTCCCATGCCTCCCGCAGCGCGGTGTGGACGGGTCCGTCGTCGGTCGGGTCGGTGCGGCCGCCGGGGAAGGCAATCTGCCCCGAGTGGGTGCGCATGGTGGGGTTGCGGTGTGTGAGGAGGACGCCCGCGTCGCGGGGCACGGTGTCGGCTGCGGGGTCGCCGGAGAACAGCATGAGGACGGCGGCCTCCTGGTCGCGGTTTTCCGCCGGCGTGTGTGCCAGCTGGCGGTTGATCTCGGGGGTGGCCTGCACGAGGCGTGCTATCCAGGTGGGGATCATGGCAGTTCCTTGAGGGGTCCGGCGTGGATGTCGTCGCCGATGAGGGTGATGGGCACGACGCTGGGTAGGGACAGCGCCCCGGCGAACGTGCCGTCGGTATCGGAATAGCTGGGCAGGGTGATCCCCATGTCGGTGAGCATCGCGGCCCCCTTGGCGGGGTCCGCGTCCGCGTGCACGAGGACGACGGTCCAGTCGGGGTGCGTATCGGCAAACTCTTGGATCATGGGAAGTTCCTCCCGGCACGGCTCACACCACCAGGCCCACACGTTGATGAGGGTCTTTTGCTTGTCGACGTCCTCCGCATCGCCTTTCTCGCCACCGAGGCACTCGAGTTCCACTCCCCTAACGGTGCGCAGGGGACAGTCCGGGCGCGGCGCGATCACCTGCGTTGTGGGGGCGTGCGTGTCACCCGCCGGGTGGCCGCTGAGCAGGTGCGGCACGCCGAGGATGAGTCCGGCGATGACGATGATCGCGCCGACGATGGACCAGCCGATTGTCTTGTTCATACTCCTACCTTGGGGCAAATATCGGCGAGGACGCACTCCTCGCAGTGCGGGGACCGGGCGGTGCACACTCTCCTGCCATGAAAGATAAGGCGATGGGAGAACATCGTCCACTCGGCGGGGTCGAGCAGGGGCATGACCTGCTTTTCCACGGTCACCGCGTGGGTGGAGGTGGTGATTCCCAACCGGCGCATGAGGCGCAGAAAATGCGTGTCCACCGTCAACCCCGGCACACCGAAGGCATTACCCAGGATGACGTTGGCGGTCTTCCTCCCCACTCCGGGCAGCGCCACGAGTTCATCGAGCGTGCGTGGCATTTCTCCCCCGTACTCCTCCATCACGGTATTCGCCATAGCGACGATGTTCTTTGCTTTGTTGCGGAAGAACCCCGTCGACCGGATGAGGTCCTCCACGTGGTGGATGTCCGCGCCGGCCATGGCTGCGGCGTCCGGGTAGGCGGCAAAGAGCCCGGGAGTTACCTTGTTCACGCGAACGTCCGTGCACTGCGCGGAAAGGATCGTCGCCACGGCGAGCTGGAACGGGGTGTCGTAGTTCAGCTCACAATGCGCGTCGGGGTGTTCCGCGGCGAGTCGTGCGTTGATAACAGGGACGGTCATAATTCACACCTTAGCGGGGGATAAGTAAGCTGGGGCGCATGATCTTTGTTTTTTCCTTGCTCGTACCCGTCCTGGTCGCCCTGTTTGCCATTGGCATGGAGCAATACGAGAAGATCTGCACCCGGTAGTGACGGAAATTTCTCGGTTCCCCCATTAGTGACCTATCACATAGTGTACAGTGTGAAATGTAACTTTTATCGGCGTTGAAGGAGCGAATGTGGAATCCGTACAGGAAGTTCTCTCACGGGCTGGGATTTTCCAGGGTGTTGACCCCGTAGCGGTCAACAATCTCATCAAGGAACTGGAAACCATCCGCTTCGGCAGGGGAACCACCATCTTCGAAGAGGGCGACCCCGGCAGCCGCCTCTACATCATCACCTCCGGCAAGGTGAAGCTCGCCCGCCACGCCAACGACGGCCGCGAGAACCTCCTCCAGGTCATGGGCCCCTCCGACATGTTTGGTGAGTTGTCCATCTTCGACCCGGGCCCCCGTACCTCCTCTGCCGTCTGCGTCACCGATGTCCACGCAGCCACCATGAATTCCGATCAGCTGCGCATGTGGCTGTCCGCCCACCCGGAGATCGCCGAGCAGCTCCTCCGCGTGCTGGCCCGCCGTCTCCGCCGCACGAACAACAACCTTGCCGACCTCATCTTCACCGATGTCCCCGGCCGTGTGGCCAAGACCATCTTGCAGCTGGCTAACCGCTTCGGTGTCCACGAAAACGGCGTCCTGCGCGTCAACCACGACCTCACCCAGGAGGAGATCGCTCAGCTCGTCGGTGCCTCCCGCGAGACGGTAAACAAAGCGCTGGCTACCTTCGCCCACCGTGGCTGGATTCAGCTCGAGGGCAAGTCCATCGTGATCCTGCAAACGGAAGCCCTCGCCCGCCGCGCCCACTAGTTTCTTAAGAACCGGAACCCCCTCAGTACCTCCGCGATACTGAGGGGATTTATTTAGCCCCGTGCGACACTTTTGCCGCACGCTGAAGGCCCGAATCTCCTCGACAGTTTCCGTCTTACCAATCCCGTGCCGTTTTCTTGGTTAACTCAAACAAGAGCTGAAGCAAATATGTGGTTATCCCGGCTTTTCACTACCCCCACATAATCTTCACAGAACGAGTGAAAATCAACTGGAAATGCTATACAGGCAAATCTCAGCCTTTAGTATCATTCGATTCTTTTTACCTTATAACTGTTGCTCCTAACGGTTACCCTCCGTACACTCGGCACCACGCTCCCTCTCGCGTTGATGCAGTTGACACAAAACCGCAGCGAAACGGAGTATAGCGACCAAAAGTTCATCCGACTACGTAAGAAAAGGAGTTTCAAGGATGCACTACTTGAACAGGAAGATTGTTTCGCCGATTGTCGCAGGCGCGATGGCTACAACCCTTCTTGCCCTGCAATAGCCGAAAACAACGTTCCAGAGACATCACAGACCACGGTTAGCGAAGATCTCGCCGTAAAAGCAGACAAATTTGTCACCGCTGAAGATGGGCAATTTGTTCTTGACCGCCGCGCAGCAAAAGATCAGTTGACACCGGAGGAACTCCGCGAAGTCTCTGAAGCAATCGCCACCACGAACAAACAAATCCGCCACGGTATCGAGACCACTGAGACTGAAAGCGTTACCTGGCAAAACACGATCACCGTTTACAACTCACAAGAAGATCAGATTCACGCCGAGGAAAGAGGCATTTCCGGTGGAGCCACCAAAGTCGATTTTTCTTGGAACAAGGCAACAATCTACCTTTCTAAAGAGACCTTGGCTACGGCTGCAGGCGGTGTGAGTGTCGCCGGTATCTTTATCCCAGAGCGGATTGTAAGCAAGGTATTTTCAGCCGTTGGCGGCATCGGTGCCGTCGCTATCGGCAACAACATCGAACGTGGAGTGATCTTTGATGTAAATTACGCCGAGCTTGGAATTTCTGTACTTGTTCCCCCCTTTGGAATTCCGACCTGGGCCCCGATTCATAACGCAAGGATGCAATAGAAAAATGAAGCAAGATCAAGGCTACAACCTCCCTAAGAGGTTGGTATTGCTAGCTGTTACCATTGTGTTTCTCCTTCTAATCTTTTTCAATGTATTGCCAGACTGGGGAAATATTGTTGCAGGTGCAGCGCTGGTTTCCCTCGTCATTTTCTGGCTTTAGTTTTCCAACTACAAACCACTAAAATAGGGAAACTAACGCACATCCGTAGCCACCTGAAATCCTGGGAAACATCGCCGGTGTCACCTCTTGTCCAACAAGAGTTAGTCGACTTTTTCAGCTATTCAAATGTGCTGCGGATGTTGTGAAGAGTAGGCAAGGCCAATTAGGAAAGGCCAAAATAGGTGAAAGTTGGCGCCTACTCAACGGGCTTACTTGACCGCATGAGTTGCGACGCTAGTAACTATTTGCCCCACAGGCCGAGAGCATCGCTTTTCACCGGTGGGGCTTCTGCTTGCCTGAGGTGTACGCTGCTACTCAAGGACGAAAACAGGCTCGAACCATTGGCCCCTGGTTGTCATAAGAACTTCTAAGTTGATTCGCACCCACGCTGCTGTCTATTGCTCGTTAGACGAATTTTCTTCAAAGCGAGGTGGATCGTATGCATTCCAGCCGTGCCACGAGGTTCGAGCGCAGATTTCCTGTCCGGATTATCCCAACGATTGACACAGCGTGTTGGGCAACATATGACCTTGTCTAATGTGCCTTCGTGCGGGGTTTTCTACGAACACAATCCCAGGCTATCGCCGTACCACATCGTCGAGCCCATGTGTTCAAATACTCCGACCAGCGGGAAAACCGATAGGTTAATTCAACTGCGGGCCTCACAGGAATTACTCCGCACGCTTCCCGGACGAGAAATGCGGCGCATTCCCTGTCTAACTTTGATAACTCCATGAGCTCGTAAGCTGCGCACATCTGGATTAGTCGGTCCTGGCTATCCAGCTGTGCTTTAAGGAAAAAGTCTCTCCCTAATCGTGCTCGTGAATGTAGCGCAACGTCACGCGTGTGGACTGCTCCGCCGAATCGCGCAGAACCGGATCCACGTTGTCGTAGACCTTGTCCACGATGTCGCGAACCTTGGCATCGGGGCGAGCTCTGCAAGCGCCTCACGCACCTGCTTGAGGCGGTACTCGCGCCGCTCAATGTAGCGCGCGGCCAGGTCGGCGGTATCCGGGTGATCCGGGCCGTGGCCAGGAAGGAGCGGGATGCCCTTGCCGCGCCCACTAGGCGTTATCCGGGAGGAGAGAACGGATTCCCGTCCATATACGCGTTGACCGTCCAGACATTCCTGCAGTGAGCCCCCCGCGCATCGAGTGTGTTGCGGTAGTGCGGTGGCAGACTAACTGACTCCTCTTCGAGGTAGTAGGACGGATCGTCGACAACGTCAATTCCCGGCCAGCGCTTTTCCACAACTGCGCGACCATCACGAGCAATAGACATCCCATCAGGGAATTGCGTCTTGTCATCTACAACAGCTCCGTCGAATGCTGTCGCGAGAGCCCGGCAACCACGTAAATCAGCACCAATAAGCACTGCCTCAGGGAAGACCGAACACAGAAGGTCGGATCCGGCAAAGGAGCTCCCTGCCAAATTCGCTCTATCAAAGTGGACGTTGGCAAAGTTTCCCGAGAAGTGACCTGATCGCACGTACGCTGCTATCCACATCGAGTACTGAAAATCTCCCGTGATGACCGCTCTCGTCCAGTAGCTGGATGTGAAGTCCGTTTTCCGCCCACGGACCCGGACTAATTTCGCGTCTTCGAGAACCGATTGAAAGAAGGAGACTGAGTCGATCACCGAACTGTCAAGCACCAAGCCCGGCAAGCGAGAAAAGGCCAAGGAGACATGACAAGGCACTGCCTTTGTCGAATCATGTCCCCCCTGTGGCATGAGATACACGTTTGGACACCTGGCCATATCATGAAGGTATGCATCAAACATCTCAGGCTGAGAGAAATACGCAGGCTCCACAATCCGCTCTATTAACCCTTGCACTGCCCGGTACGTAGGTTGCCAACGGCAGGTGTGGCGAGAGTGTCCATCCTTCCATCGCGTAAAGTTCCACTTCTGCCGTCTAAATAGTACCCCCTTATCTGCAGGCCGGTTTTTCGGATCAAATCCTGCGCAGCCAAAAGAGGAATTAGCGAAGGCAACGAGCACACTCACACAGTTACTGATCTGCTCTGCATCGCCGCCCAACAATATGGTGTCGAGATACTCCAGGGCTTGCTCCACTCCGGTTCTCCGCACACGGCATGAAGAGGACAAAAGGTTTGTTAGTATTGTCTGCCATAGCACCCCAGTAACCATCACCACCGCCTCATTTTTGACATATTCGGGGCCTCAGCATCGCTCGCTTGTACGCAGGAGACGTATTCTTGCCTTTCAAAGGAGCATTCTGCGTCGAAAAATGCACGTGAGAAATCACTCGATTCTAGGCCACAGGATTGGAACAAAGTCCCCGAAAACATCGTTTTGTCGAAGGTCGAGTGCAAAAAACTGCAATTATAGAAAATACAACCGCTAAACGATGAAGGATTAAAAGTGCAATTTGTGAAGACAGAATTAAATGCTTGAACGCTTTTAAAGGCAGCCTGTGAGAAAACAACGCTGTCAAAACTAGAATTTGAAAAATATAAAGACTCTGCCGATATTCCGATGAAGCTGCTACCGAAAAACCTCTTTCCACCAAATCCTGTTTTAAACCAGCGATTCGGGATCTCATCCGGGGCTATTAATCTGTCGAATTGCGTTTCCTCTCCTTTTACGGTCCAGTAGAGGTTACCATCACGGAACTGAATTCGATTGAGCACGGGATTTAACAATTCTTTGCGATTCATCCACGGCCATGGGTTCCTCGACTCATCAGAGCCACTTGCGCACTCGAGGAGGAAAGCCAAAACAGAATGGGAAAGGTCAGAATTCCTCGATTTATCGCTCAGACACAGGTTGTCAAGTACATTTATGAGATCAAGACCAGCGGCTAGCTTTGTGAAATCATCGCTACTATTCCATAGTTTTTGTATCCGCGCCAGTCGCTCCTCCATCATGCCTGTTACCACAGCACCAGTCTATCGGATAGATGGTGGTCAGGGGCCACATATTCGCTCATAAAAACGCGCGATTGGGAACACCCAATCGCGCGTTTTTGCGTCTCCGCTACTCGTGTTCCTTGATATAGCGCAACGTCACGCGTGTGGACTGCTCCGCCGAATCGCGCAGAACCGGGTCCACGTTGTCGTAGACCTTGTCCACGATGTCGCGAACCTTGGCATCGGGGCCGAGCTCCTCGAGCGCTTCGCGAACCTGCTTGAGGCGGTACTCGCGCCGCTCAATGTAGCGCGCGGCTAGGTCGGCGGTGTCCGGGTGATCCGGGCCGTGGCCGGGCAGGAGCGGAATGTCCTTGCCACGCTCAACGAGGAGCTTCAGCGAGTCGAGGTACTGGCCCAGGTCACCGTCGGTTTCGGAGATCATCGACGTGTGGCGGCCGACGATCGTGTCACCGGTGATAATGCCTTCTACCTTGTCATCTTTGCCGTGAACGAAGAAGCACGTGGAATGGGCCGTGTGACCAGGGGTTGCTACAACCTCGACAGTAGGAGTCACACCGTCGATGGAGACCACCTCACCGTCGACAAGCGGAGAACCGTCGACGCAGTAACGGGGATCCAACGAGCGAACCGGGGCCCCAGTCATCTGGGCGAAGCGCTCGGCGCCGCCCGCGTGATCCTGATGGCGGTGCGTGAGGAGGATGAGCCCCACGTGATCCGCCTTGGCCTGCAACACATTGAGGTGCCCCTCATCGTGCGGACCCGGGTCGATGACGATGGAGTTCGGGTCGCCCTGCGCCCGAACCACCCACGAGTTTGTTCCCTCCAGGGAGGAATAGCCCGCATTGGGACACAGAACCACACCGATGGACTCAGTCACCGGACGAAGAAGGCTGTACGCAGGATGTTGCATGAAAGTCGACCTTAAAACTCTACGATCAATTCAATCTCAACCGGGGCATCCATCGGCAACTCCGCAACGCCCACGGCTGAACGGGCGTGCACGCCCTTTTCACCAAAGACTTCCTCCATCAGCTCCGACGCGCCGTTCACCACGGCAGGCTGGGCGTTGAAGCCCGGCGCGGAGTTCACGAAGCCGACGATCTTCACCACGCGGGTGATCTTCTCCAGATCAACCTCGTTATTGATCGCCGCCAGCGCGTTGAGGGCGGCGGTACGAGCCAGGTCGTAGGCCTCCTCCTGGGTGACCTCGGCACCCACCTTGCCCGTCTTCGGCAGCGCGCCGTCGACGAAGGGGAGCTGGCCGGACGTGTACACATAATGACCCGTCACGACTGCAGGGGTGTAGGCGGCAACCGGCTTGGCTACCTCTGGCAACTCAATCATTTAATCCTCACTGTCACTTACTGGCCGCTTCATGTAGGCCACAACGTTTTCAGGGTTAGGTCCCGGCATGACCGTCACCAGTTCCCATCCGTCTTCGCCCCACGTGTCCAAGATCTGCTTGGTCGCGTGCGTAAGCAGTGGAACCGTTGCATACTCCCATTTAGTCATGTCAGTCATAGCCCCTATCTTAGGTGAAACCCGCCCATCTCACCGGCCCAGCGCAACTCAGACCACCCGCACGTACACAAAATGCCCGGTGGCCTGCACCACCGGGCTGTTCGCAGGACGCTGCGAGGGGTTCCGCGAGTGCGGAACACGAAAACACGTTAGATATCTTCGAGCGTGCCGCCCATCTCAAAGAAACGGGCCCAGCTCTTCACATGCGGGTACATCCGCAGGGCTGCGCGACGCTGACGCTCAGTGAGACCTCCCCAGACGCCGAACTCCACGCGGTTATCCAGTGCGTCGGCACGACAATCAAGCAGAACCGGGCAATCTTCGCAGATTTGCGCGGCTTCCCTCTGGGCGGCACCCTTCACAAAGAGGGCGTCGGGGTCGCCCTCACGGCAGCGAGCCTGTGTAATCCACTTCCCACGTTCCGGATCGAACTTACGGGCCGATCCTACGAGGTAGGGGCTTCGGCGCCGACGACGGATAAGTGAGGTGGTCATACGCTATCCTCCTGTCAATTATGCTTCCCTATACGGTTAGCCTATTCACAAGGAAGGCACCTTGTCTAATACGTCACAACATTGTTCAACAGTTGCTACCCCCATTTGTCACACCTCCCATTAGAGTATAGGCGTGCGTGCAATAACCTCACTAGCCCAAATTGTCACCGCCATCATCGTGGCCGGTGCGCTCATGGCGCTTGCCCTCGCCCCCGTGGCTGGCCTTTCAGGGATCGCTGCGGCCCGAACGCAGGAGGCCATGGAAACAGGACTCGCCGATCTCACAGACGGCACTGCCCCCGGTGTGACCACGATTTACGACAACGCGAACACCCCCATCGCCTGGATCTACAAACAGCGGCGCTTCGATGTCCCCGCAGACAAGATCGCCCAGCCGATGAAGGACGCGATCGTATCCATCGAGGATCGACGCTTCTACGACCACGACGGCGTGGACTGGACCGGGACGCTTCGCGCGATGGCCACCAACGTGCTTTCCGGCGGCGTCCGCCAGGGCGCATCCACGCTCGACCAGCAGTACGTGAAGAACTACATGTACCTGGTCAACGCGGACACCGAGGAGGAAGCTGCCGCCGCCGTGGAGACAAGCTACGCACGCAAACTCCGCGAGATGAAGATGGCCAGCGAGCTGGACAACAACCTCCCCAAAGACGAGATCCTCGCCCGCTACCTCAACATCGTGCCCTACGGCAACGGCGCCTTCGGCATCGAAGCCGCAGCGCGCACCTATTTTGGCACCTCGGCGGCACAACTCACCGTCCCGCAAGCGGCCCTCTTGGCAGGCGTTGTGCAGTCCACCTCCGGCCTCAACCCGTACGCCAACCCGGAGGGCGCACTCGAGCGCCGCAACACGGTGCTGCAGACGATGGCGGATTCGGGCAAGATTCCCGCCGAGGCACTCGCCGGCTACCAGGCCGAGCCACTCGGTGTCCTGCCTGAGCCCGTTGGTCTCCCCCAGGGCTGCATCACCGCCGGTGACCTCGGTTTCTTCTGCGACTACGTATTGGAATACCTGGACAGCAAGGGCTTAAGTACCGACGAGCTGACGAAGAGCTCCTACGAAATCCACACCACCATCGATCCGGCCATGCAGGCACGCGTCAAGCAGAGCGTGAACCAGTTCGCCAACCCGCAGACCCCCGGCGTGGCGGAGACGATGAACGTGATCAACCCCGGCGACAAGCGCGAGGTTCTCGCCATGGCGAACTCCCGTTCGTACGGGCTCGATGCCGATAACTTCGAAACAGTCCTGCCGCTGACGGCCTCGACGCTCGGCAGCGGCGCGGGTTCCGTGTTCAAGATTTTCACCGCCGCCACGGCACTCACCGAGGGCATCGGCATCGACACGGTGCTGCCCGTCCCCGTGCGCGTGGAAAAGTCCGGCATGGGCTTCGGTGGCGCGAAGAACTGCCCGCCCGGGATGTACTGCGTGGAAAACGCCGGCACCTACAAGCCGCAGATGACGCTGCGGGAGGCGCTTGCGCAATCGCCGAACACGACGTTTGTGAACCTCATCGAGACCGTCGGCGTGGAGGACACGGTGAACATGGCCGTCAAGCTCGGCCTGCGCAACTACAAGGACGAGGGCATCGCACAGGATGTCATCGACCACAACTCCGGCTCCTTCACCCTCGGCCCGACGCCGGTCAACCCGCTGGAGCTCACCAACGTCGCGGCGACGCTTGCCTCCGGCGGCCGCTGGTGTGAGCCGAACCCGATTGCCTCCATCACCGAGAACGGCACCCCTGTTGACCTGCATGTCCCCGCCTGCGAGGATGTCCTCGAGCCGGGTGCCGCCGGCGCTTTGGCCACGGCGCTTTCCGACGACCTCACCAAGGGCACGGCCTCCGATACCGCCAAGGCGATGAACTGGCAGGGCACGGCCTCCTCGAAGACCGGCACGACGGAAACGCACCAGTCCAGCGCCTTCCTCGGCTTCAACACGGGCTTCGCCGCCTCCACCTACATCTTCAACGACGGCCAGGTCAACACCCCGCTGTGTACCGCACCACTGCGCCAGTGCCAGGACGGCACCCTCTACGGTGGCATGGAGGCCACGGCGACATGGGTGAACGTGGCCAACCAGACGCCCACCGCCACGAGCGGAACGCTGCCGAAGGCGGATGCCCGCTACAATTCCGGCACCGCCACCCTGCCGGAGGTCGGCGGCCTAAGCAAGGAAGCGGCCACCAAGCGGCTGAAGGACGCGGGCTACGCTATCTCGAACGTCACCTACGCGCCCGGTAACGGTACCCCCAAGGAGCGCGCCCTCTACGCGCGTTTCGACGGCCTGGCCCACGCAGGTGCCGCCGTCACCCTCGTGCTTTCCGACGGCACGCGCGCCGCCCCGACCCCGACATCTGCCCCGAATCCCACGGGTGCTCCGGTGCCCCCCGCTGCGCCCCCGCAGGCGCCCACTGGCCCCTCCGATAAGGACCTGGAGGAACTCGCAAACGCCGTGGACGATCTTCTGAAAAACTTCGGCTAGCTCAGCTTGCCGAGCTCGGCACGGACGGCCTCGCTGAGGCGCTTGCCGTCGACGCGGCCACCGGCCTTGACCTTGGCAGCCTTCATAGCGGGACCCATCTGCGGGTTCTCGGCGACGACCTCGGACACCAGGGACGCAAGCTCGTCGTCGGAAAGCTGCTCGGGCTGGAACTCGGCAAGGATCTTCGCCTCGGCCAGCTCGTTCTCGGCGAGCTCCGGGCGACCGTTCTGCTCGTAAATCTCGGCAGATTCCTTGCGCTTCTTAATCTCGCGGGCAACGACGGTGAGCACCTGATCGTCGGTAAGCTCATGCTTCGAACCCTGCGTCTCCTCCGTGCCGATGGCCGACACGAGCATCCGCAACGTGTTCGTGCGCTCCTTGTTGCGGGCCTTCATGGAGGCGGTCATTTCTTTACGGATACGATCCTTCAATTCACTCATAGTCGCTAGCGTAGTCTTATACCTATGAAGAAGTTGCTGCCTGCTGCCCTCGCAACCGCAGGAGCCGCCAGTGTCGCCGGCGGGGCACTCCTCGCCTGGGGATACTCGGAGCTCACGAACTTTCAGCTCCGCGAGGTATCCGTCCCCGGACCCAAGTGCACCATCCTGCACATCTCGGATCTGCACATGCTTCCCGGGCAAAGGAAGAAGATCGACTTCGTCAACTCCCTCGCCGAGCTGAACCCCGACCTCGTCATCAACACCGGCGACAACCTCTCCGACCCGAAGGGGCTTCCCGACGCCATCCAGGCACTTACCCCACTCCTGCAGTTCCCCGGCGCATTCTGCTTTGGCACCAACGACTACTTCGGCCCCCGCCTGGTCAACCCCTTCGGCTACCTGCTGGGCAGGAAACGAAAAGTAAGCGAAAAGGAAAACGACTGGCGCTCGCTGCGCTCCGTCCTCGTGGAGCACGGCTGGCACGACGTGAATAACGCCCGCGCGGCTTTCAAACTCGGCGGCATCAACGTCTCCATTGGCGGCGTCGACGATCCCCACCACGACCTGGACGAGTACCCCGGTCCCCCGCACGAGGGCTCTGAACTCAAGCTCGCGCTCCTCCACGCCCCGGAACCCCGCGTGCTGGAGCAGTTTGCTGCCGACGGCTACCAGCTGGCACTCTCCGGCCATACCCACGGCGGCCAGATCTGCCTGCCGGGCGGGAAGACGATTGTGACCAACTGCGGCATCGACAGGGAACGCGCCAAGGGGCTGCACCGCTTCGGCGACATGTACATGCATGTTTCGGAAGGCCTCGGCACCGCCAAGTTCGCCCCCGTGCGCCTGTGGTGCCCGCCGGCGGCAACGCTGATCCACATGGGATAACTCCCGGGTTAACCTGGCGTTTTGGTCAATTCACCCGGTGTGCTCTACTATATTCTCTTGTCTACGGGATATGGCGCAGCTTGGTAGCGCGCCTCGTTCGGGACGAGGAGGTCGCAAGTTCAAATCTTGTTATCCCGACCAAGACAACCCCTCCGGGCTTTCAGCTCGGAGGGGTTTTACTTTTCTTACACTTCGTAGCCCGACCCATTTTCAAGTGGCCCCGAATGATTATGCCCCGATTACTGGCTGAACATCCCCGTAGGTGATGGGAGTTTCAGGATCGACTAATTCCCCGTCCACTGCATCGTCGGCTTGGATGCGTTCATAGCTATCCTCAGTCTTTTTCCTGTCCTGTTCCATGCACGGTGAACCCCCTGTCCCCTATCCGGAATTTGGTAAATGTAGATTTTCTCGCCCGCTCCGGTTCGAGCTATGACTTTCTTTTTGAAAGATTCTGTTTCCACTGATCTCTCCCCCCTTTACGGCCCATGAATTTCCACTTGTTTGGTGATCGGATATGCCCGGGCCGCATTCGGGTCGGGGCACGCACCATTTGTGGCCCAACGGGTTCCGATGCCCGAATGGTTGGCGGGGCTTGGGCCGCATTGGGGCACACAGAGCGGGTTACGCTAGCTGCTCCTCGCGCGTGGTGACGATGAGGCCACCGGAGATGGCGGCAAGTGCTGCGAGGACGGCGATGCCGGTCCAGAGGATGACCTGGTTGCCACCGTTGCCAAGCGCGGTGATGGCGGCGGTGGGATAGTTCAGTGGCATGATGCCGGCCAGGGCCTGCGCCCAGCGGGCGGCGCCGCCGGAGGTCAGCGACTCCCATACCCAACCGGTGATCCCGGCCTGCACCAGCGCGCCGGCCAGCACGATGCCGTAGCCAATCTGGCCAAAGTAGCGGGTCAGCAGTGTAGCGGACAGGGTTCCGACGGCGGCGGTCAGGGCCAGCACGAGGGCGATGCCGACAAGTGCCAGCGGGGAGACGGCGGTGCTCAGCAGCCAGAGAAGGATGATGCCGAGGGCGACGATCGCCACGTTGGAGCCCACCTTCCACCACAGTGGCAGGCGGGTGAGCCCCACGAAAGCGGCGGCGAGGAGAACAACGAGGGAGACGAGGAAGGCGTACAGCGGCGGGAGGAAGGTGTCCGGCTTCTCGTTTTCCTCTTCGTTCACCACGGGGAGCACGGGGATGGCCCTGGCTGTGCCCTTGATATTGTCGGTGGATTTTTGGGCCATGCCATCGACACGCTCAGCACCGGCCTTGAGGTCATCGGCGCCCTTTTTCGCCTCGTTGACACCGCTTTCAAGCTGGCCCAGCCCCTGGGCGAGCTGCTGCGCGCCCTGCGTGGCGGTGTAGATGCCGTCGTGGTACTGGGAGCCGTTCTTGCCCAGCTGGTTTGCCACCTCGCGGGAGCCGGAGCGCAGCGCTGCGAGCTGGTCGACGATAGTGGCATCGAACTGGAAGTTCTCCACTTGGGGGCGTACCTCGGCGAGGCGTGCGCGAGCTTGCTTGGCGTCGGGAAGCGGGTTCTTGGCCAGGTCTGCGTCGGTCTGGTCGATCATGGTGAGGAGCTGCTGCTGGATGATCCCGATCTGGTTGACGTAGCCCACGGCCTCCTCGACGCCGTCGGCGACGCGGGTGGCACCATCGGCAAGCTGGGTGGTGCCGGCCTGCAGCTGCGTCATTCCCTGGGAGAGCTGGGTGGCGGCGCTAGAGGCGGTGGAGGCACCGGACGACAGTTCCCCCATGCCGTCGGAAAGCTTGGTGGAGCCATCGAGGAGTTCCTGGGTGCCGCGCTTGACGAAGTCGGCCTGCGTGGAGGCCTCGCCGGCGGCGCGGCGGGCGGGGACGAGATCCGCGCCGGAGACCATGGGGACGGGCGCGCCCTCTTCCTCTTTACTCCACGTGGATGCCAGGTCAGTGGCGAAAAAAGTGCCAACCGCAAGCGGGATGAGGAGGAGTAGTGCCAGGAGCCTTTTCATAAAAGATAAAGGTAGTAAAGGCAATTCCGGTTCGGGTAACGCCACACCGACTGGTAAGGTAGCAACCTACAAAACAGTAAGGATTTTTCATTGTGACTCAAGCTCTGTGCTTGGCGGCCGCCGCGTTTGTCCTCTCGCCGGTGGCCGTCAAACTTCTGCAACGACGAGCCGGCTGGCTTCTCGGCACACTGCTTCTGGTAGGCGCGTTTTTTGTCGCGCCCGATGTGTTCTCCGGCACCCGCCGGGACATCGGCTGGACGTGGATGCGGGACCTTGCCGGCCCCGGCCAAGATGTAACCTTTGGATTTAGTGGCGACGCCCTGAGCCTCACCTTCGCGCTACTCGCGTTGGGGATCGGTGGCGTCGTTTTGCTTTATTCAGCGGCCTATTTACATGAGGACGACAAGCCGCGCTCCTTCTATATCTTCATGACGGGCTTCGCGCTCAGCGTGCTCATCCTCGTTCTCGCCGCCGATGTGGTGGTGCTGTTCGTCGGCTGGGAGCTCGTCTCCATCGCCAGCTTCCTGCTCATCGCCCAATCGGGCTCCGCCGGGGAAAAGGGCGCATCGCGCACGTTGATACTCACCTTCTTCGGTGGGCTGACGCTCTTGGCGGCCCTCGGCATCGCCGTGGCGGTGACGGGGACGACGAATATTGAGGCGATTGTAGCCTCGCCCGCCTGGGAATCTTCCGGCCTGACAACGGCGTTCGCGCTGCTCATCGCGTGCTCGGGGTTCACCAAGGCCGCGCAGTTCCCATTCCACCTGTGGCTCCCGGAGGCGATGGCCGCCGCCACGCCTGTCTCGGCGTTCCTGCACGCCGCCGCGGTGGTGAAGGCCGGCATCTACCTGCTCATCCGGTTCAGCCCCGTGTTCGCGGGTAACCAGGTGTGGGCGGTGACGCTCATGGTGGTGGGCATGGGCACCGCCATCATGTCGGCATTCTTCGCCATCCAGAAGACGGACCTGAAGAAGCTCACCGCCTACTCCACGGTGAGCCACCTCGGCTGGATCGTCGCCACGATCGGCACCGGGGCGATCGCAGCGGCCGTGGTCCACACGATCGCGCACGCGCTGTTCAAGTCCTCGCTGTTCATGCTCGTCGGTGTCGTCGACCACCAGGCCGGCTCGCGCGACGTGCGCAGGCTGGGCAGCCTGTGGCGGCGGATGCCGTTCACCTTCGGTGGCGCAGTCCTCGCCACCGCCAGCATGGCCGCCGTCCCGCCGCTCATGGGCTTTGTGTCCAAGGAGGCGATGCTCACCGCGTTCGAGCCGTTCCCGCTGCTGCTGGCGGCCGGCGCGGTCGGCGCGCTGCTGACATTCGTGTACTCCACCCGCTACGTCTTCGGTGCGTTCGTCGACGGCCCGCGCGACATGTCGGAGGCCCGCGAAGCCCCGGTCTCCCTGTGGCTTCCCGCCGCCTTCCCCGGCGCGCTGTCGATCGTCTTGCCGTTCACGCTCGGGCTTTTCGACGCGCCACTGACGGCAATCACCGGCGAGGAACAGCACCTCGCGCTCTGGCACGGGGTGACGGTGCCGTTCCTCATCTCGATGGTGGTTCTGGTCCTGGGGGTTGTCGCCCTGGTTTACCGCCGCCGGATCTGGGCGCTTGTCGACGATCGCTCGCTCTTCCCCGGTTCCGGTAACCAGGCGCTCCAGGCTGTTGTCCAGTGGCTGACCCAGTGGGGCCGGGTGGCCGCAGAGATGGCCAACTCGCTGTCGCCCACCCGCCACCTGGCATGGGTGTTTGTCATGCTCGTCGCACTGGCGGGCGGGTCGGTCGCCTTCGGGCCTCCGCTGGGTGAGCGGATTGTTACCGACCGGTGGACGGACATTATTCCGTTGGTGATTGTGCTCGTCAGCGTCATCGGCCTGACGATGGTGGCAAAGACCCGCCTGGCCGGTGCCCTCCTGCTCGGCACCGCCGGGGTGGGGGCGACGTTCCAGATCCTCACACTCGGTGCCCCGGATGTGGCGCTCACCCAGTTCCTTGTGGAGATCCTCACCGTCCTCATCATCATGCTGGCCATCCGCCACCAGCCGCCACGCTTCCAACCCACCTCCCTGCGGAGGAAGCGGGGCGCCGCCATCCTTGCTGTTCTCATGGGTGGCTCGGCCACACTTGCCGTGTGGGCACTGTACGGGCGCACCGGCCGTTCGGAACTGTCCCAGTGGTATCTGCACAATGCCCCGGACATCACCAGTGGCGACAACATCGTGAACACCATCCTCGTGGAGTTCCGCGCCCTGGATACCCTCGGGGAGCTGTCCGTTTTGGGCATGGCCGGCGTCGTCATCGCCGCCGTCGTGTCCTCCATCCCCCGCCAGCCGGAGGTGGTCACCCGCCCGTTCGGGTTTGAGGACGCCAACGCCGTGCCGCTCATGCAGCTGCGCCGCTACCTCGTTCCCATCCTCTGCGTGCTGAGCCTGTTTATCTTCATGCGCGGCCACAACGACCCGGGTGGCGGCTTCATCGCCGCCCTCGTGGGAAGCGCCGCCATCGCCATCATGTACCTGAGCGGTGGCACGGAAAAGCCCGTCACCGGCCCGTACACACCGGCGATCCTCACCGGTGTGGGCATGCTCGTCGCACTCGCCTCGGGTTACATCGGGATGACGCACGGCTCGTTCCTCTACGCCATCCACGGTCACATCCTCGGTGAGCACGTGACCACATCCATGATCTTCGACGCGGGCGTCTACCTCGCCGTGTTGGGAATGATCACCGCAGCCATCAACAACCTGGGGGTGAAGAAATGATCATCGCACTGACCATCGGCATCCTCATCGCGGGAGGCGTGTACCTCGTCCTCCAACGCGGCATGGTGCGCATCGTGTTCGGCATGACGCTCATCAGCCACGCGGTGAACCTCATCATCCTGTCCGCCGGCGTCCCCGCCTGGCGCGGCCAACCGTTTGGCTCCACGCCGATTGAGGATGCCGCCGACCCGCTGCCACAGGCCTTCGTGCTGACCGCCATCGTCATCACCATGGCCGTCACCGCGTTCATGCTCACGCTGGCAGCGCTCGGCACCAACGATGACACCAAGCGCGACAAGAAGCGCGACGGTGCAGTCGAAGATGGTGCCGTTCCAAACAACATTGTCGCTGTCGCAAGCGACAATGTCGACACCGCAAGCGGGGGCGTCGCCACTGCAAGCGATGGCGACGTTAAGAGAGGAGATGAAGCCTAAATGCTGATTCTGCTTTTCCTCGCCGTCCCGCTGACGGCCTCCGCTCTCGCGGTGATCTTCCCCGCACTCGGCTGCTACCTGCAGCTCATCGTCCCCGCAGGACTTATCCCTGCGGCGATCTACCTGTACGGCTACGGCACCGTGGCGCACTCCACCGGTTTGTACGTCGGCGGCGTGGCCATCCCCTTTGTTGCCGACCGATTCTCCGCCATCATGATTGCCACCACTGCGATCGTGGCGCTCGGCGCGAACTGGTTTGCCTTCCAGACCACCAAGCAGCGGTTCTACCCGGCGCTGACGCTCATGCTTATTGCGGGTGTCAACGGCGCGCTGCTCACCGCTGATCTCTTCAACTTCTTCGTGTTCATTGAGGTCATGCTCCTGCCGTCCTACGGCCTCTTGGCCATGCAGGGCGGACGGGACAGGCTGCGCGCCGGGCGCGTGTTTGTGCTGGTGAACCTGTCCGCGTCGACGCTGTTGCTCGCGGGCGTCGCGTTCCTCTACGGCCAAGTGGGCACCGCCAACCTGGCGGCACTTGCCGGTGCTGGTGAGGTCGCCCCGATCCCCCTGGCCATCATCGTCATTGCGCTGTGCGCCAAGGCCGGCACGTTCCCCGTGCACACGTGGCTGCCGCGCACGTACCCGGTCACCTCTGCCAGCGTCATGGGGCTCTTCTCCGGCTTGCACACGAAGGTGGCGGTGTACATGCTGTTCCGCATCTGGGTGGTCGTGTTCGACATGGATGCCCGCTGGAACTGGCTCATTATCACCGTGTGCGTGGCGAGCATGCTTATCGGCGGCTTCGGTGGCCTGGGTGAGCACACGCTGCGCCGCATCATCGGCTACCAGATGGTCAACGGCATGCCGTTCATCCTCATCGTGTTCGCGTTTTGCACCCACGATCCGCAGCGTGCACTCGCCGCCGGCATCATGTACGCGCTGCACCACATGGTGACCATCGGCTCGCTCGTCCTCACCTCTGGTGCGGTGGAGGAAGCCTACGGCACCGACCGGTTGAAGAAACTGTCGGGCTTGCAGGAACGCGAGCCGCTTACGGCGTTCGTGTTCGCCGCCGGCGCGTTCTCCATCGTCGGTTTCCCACCGCTGTCCGGCATTGTGGGCAAGGTCCTCGTCGTGTTCGAGGCGGCCCGCGCCGAGCAGTACTTCGTCATCGCGATCATCATCATCGCCTCCTTCGGCGCGCTGCTTTCTATGCTGCGCGCCTACCGCGAGGCGTTCTGGGGTGCGCCGATGAAGAACGCGCCCCGTGAGGCGCGCGTAGGAGCCTTGATCGCCCCGGGCGCTGCGCTCATCGCCGTGAGCTTCGCCATGTTCTTCGGCGCAGGCTTCGTCTTCGACTGGGTGCAGGGTGCCGCCGCCTCGCTTCTCGACGTCGCAACCTACTCTGAGGCCGTCCTCGGCCCCGACCCGATTGGAGTGGTATGAGTATCAAATACTTCTTCTGGCTCATTGGCCAGGTCATCGTCGGTGGCGTGACCATCGCCGTCGACATGCTGCGGCCGAGCCCCAACGTCAAGCCCGTGGTGGTGCACTACCCGCTGCGCATCACGAGTGAGCGCGAACTGGCGGCGTTTTCCACCTCCGTCACCATGACACCGGGCACGCTGTCCCTTGGCTTCCACGACGGGTTCCTCGACGTCCACGCCGTGTACGGCCAGGACCCCGACGAGGTGCTCGCGGGGCTGGCGGAGATGGAGGAACGCCTCAACCCCGCAGTGAAGGACCTGGACCGGGGTGCCCCCGGCCAAGGGCCTGGCAACCCCCTGCGCTCGACGCTTATCGCTGGGCGTTCCGACGACAACTACGGCCCGACGGAGACCTTCGATGGACCGTCGAAAGCCTACGGTGAGCGGGAAAGGAAGACAGATGTTTAACGTTGTCATGTACATCGGCATGGGCATGTTTGCCGTGGCGCTTCTTGCCACGCTGGCGCTCATGCTGAAGAAGGGTGACCGGTCGCGAGCCGTGGTCAGCGACCTCGTGTTCTACTGCATGGTGGGAATGTACGTCATCTGGACGTTCATCTCCGACACCTCCATCATCTACGAGGTAGCGCTGCTGGCGGCCCTGCTCGGGCTCATCACCACTGTCAGTAATGCGCGGATCCTGTCCCAGGGGAGGCGCTAATGATTACCGAAATCATTGTCGGCATCGCCGTCATCTTCGCGGGGCTCATGGCGCTCGCCTCGGCGCGGGCGATCTGGGTCGCACCGGATGCGCTCACCCGCGCGAACGTCCTCGGCCCCACCACGTGTATCGCGATTCCCGTGTTGCTCATGGCGAAGCTGCTGCACGATTGGGTCACCGACGGCTTCGACCCCAATGACACCGTGCGTGCCGTGCTCAGTATCACCGGCATGCTTGTTGTGGCTTCCGTCTCCAGCTTCTACATGGGCAGGGCTCTGTTCTCGACGCGTAACGAGGACCCCACTCAGCATGAGCTGGAGGACGACCCCCGTATGATTTAGGGCATGGACAAAGATGATCTCGTGACGCGCCTCGCCCTCGCGGCGGGCAAGGGCGACAGGGAGGCGCTCACCGAGTTCATCAAGCTCACCCAGAAAGATGTGTGGCGGCTCCTCGCCCACCTCTCCTCCCCCGCGGAAGCCGACGACCTGACGCAGGAAACCTACTTGCGCGTCATCTCTGCCCTCCCCCGTTTCCAGGGGCGCTCCACGGCGAAGACGTGGCTCATCACGCTCGCCCGCCGCGTGTGGATCGATCAGATTCGCCACGAGCAGTCACGGCCCAAGAAGTCCTCCACCGAGTACGAGGACGTCCAGCACGCCACCCCGCCCGAGTGGTCTGAGCTTGTCGACGTCCGCCTGCTCCTCAACAGCCTCCCCCCGGAACGCCGCGAGGCCCTCGTTCTGACCCAGGTCCTCGGCTACTCCTACGAGGAGGCCGCCAAAATCGCCGGTGTCCGTGTGGGCACCATCCGCTCCCGCGTCGCCCGCGCCCGCAAGGATCTCATAGGATAGAAGCCGTGAAGAACCTGCATTCCCTCACCGTTCTCATCATTGTGCTTGGTGTCTTTACTCTCGGAATAGACATTGCACAACACGGTCTTGACCTGTTAACTCTCGGCGCTTTCGGATTGGTTTTTATTGGCGCTGGATTCGCCTGGAGGAACAAGCAGTCACGCTGCATACCGCAGCTGCAGACACTCTGCGTCGCGATCGTCTTCTTTGCCATCACCGCAATCGGAATCACCGATCTTCGGCCGGCGGGTGTCGGCCTCATGCTTGGCACAGGGTTCATCCTCCTCCTTCGCTCCATAGAGCCGATACCCCCTGCTGGTGGGGACCAGCAGGGGGCGTAACAGAGGTTGTTGGCTAGCTAGACAAGCAGCTCAGCGATCTGCACCGTGTTGAGGGCTGCGCCCTTGCGCAGGTTGTCGCCGACGAGGACGAGAACGAGACCACGGTTGTCGTCGACGGTCTGGTCCTGACGGATGCGTCCCACGAGGGTGTCGTCGATGCCTGCCGCATCGAGGGGGGTGGGGACGTCGACAAGCTTGACACCGGGAGTATCGGCGAGGATTTCCTTTGCGCGCTCCGGGGTGATGGAGCGGGAGAACTCGGCGTGGACCGTGAGCAGGTGGCCGGTGAAGACCGGGATGCGGACACACGTGCCGGAGACCTTGAGGTCCGGGATGTGGAGGATGCGACGCGACTCGTTGCGGAGCTTCTGCTCCTCGTCAGTTTCAAGAGAGCCGTCGTCGACAAGGTTGCCGGCGAACGGGAGGGCGTTGTACGCAATCGGCTTGACGTAGGGGCCAAGATCGTCGGGCTGCAGCACAGAGCCGTCGTGGGCGAGCTCAACATTGTGGTTGCCGAGGTCCGCGACCTGCTTGGCAAGCGTTTCCACGCCGGCGAGACCGGAGCCAGAAACCGCTTGGTAGGAGGAGACGTGGAGGACACGAAGGTCCGCTTCGTCGTGAAGCGCCTTGAGAGCCGGCATTGCAGCCATCGTCGTGCAGTTCGGGTTGGCGATGATCCCCTTCGGCGTGTTGTGCGCATCGTCCGGGTTGACCTCGCTCACGATGAGCGGGCAGTCCATATCCTTGCGCCATGCGGAGGAGTTGTCCACCACCGTCGCGCCGGCCTCGGCGAACACCGGAGCCCACTCACGGGACACCGCGCCACCGGCGGAGAACACGGCGATGTCGATGCCGCGGAGCGTTTCGACGGTCTGCTGGGCGATGTCCTCAACCTCAATGTCCTCCCCCTTCCACTCGAGGGTCTGCCCCGCAGAGCGGGAGGAGGCGAAGAAACGCACCTTATCAGCCGGGAACTTGCGTTCCTCCAGAATAGAGCGCATCACGCGCCCAACCTGCCCGGTAGCACCAACAACAGCAACAGTGGTCATAGCGTTCCTTCCTGTGGGATTAATTTCCCATTATTCTAGCCCATCGCTCCACTGTGTCTAGTGGTTTCTAGTGGTTTCTCCAGGTTTAGTGCTTTTCGTTTGACCGGCGCCTCCACACAAGACCTGCGCCGATAAGCACCAGACCGCCGAGGATCCACCAGAACACGCCGTAGCTGCCCGTCAACGGAAGCTTGCCCTGCAGAATATTCGCTACCTGGATCATCGCTGGTTTACCAGCTTCGGGCTTCGCCTCCGTGATCGTCACCAGGCCAGAGTTCTCTGTCCTGGCCGCCAGCTCGATCTGCAGATCCGCGAACTCCCGCTTCGGATCGTTGACCGCATTGACGGTGAACTTCCACGCGCCGGGTAGCAGTGCCGCGCCCGCAGGAGCATGGGTTTCTACGAGGTAATACGTCCCCGGCTTGAGACGCGCGGTGAACCGGCCCGCAGGGCCAGGTTTTCCGGCCTCGCCGGCGACGGAGGCCATCGTAGCCACCGGCGTTGCCGCCATGCCGTCCTGCGTCGCCTCGTAGATGGCAAACTGGGAGCCTTCAAGGGCCGTCGTGAGATCAGCCTGCACCTTTTGCACCTGCACCTCCGCGTCAGCGCGGTAGATGGCGTTGACCATGGTCACCGAGGGGCGCTCCGCGTTGAGAGCCACCTGGCCGCCGGGCACGTTTGTCTCCCCCACCACGGTGTACGGGGACATCTTCCGCCCCCCGGCAGCGAGCCTTGCGGCAAGCTCCGCCGGTGGTGCCGATTCCGTCACGGTGCACGTGCTGCCGGTGGGGACCGTCTGATCCCAGCTCCCTCCGCGCGTGAGGCCAAACTCTCCGGTGGCCGGGAAGGGCTCAGGCTGGCTTCCCACCAGGTTGTGGAAATCACAGGTGTAGGTGAACGGCAGTTTGTGGTCCGCGCCGATTATTTCCTTGGCATCGTCGCCGACGACCTCCTTGTGAAGCGAGAGGTTGATCTGCGGCACGACATAGGAGGCCTCCACATCGACGCGATTTGCGCCCGCGACAAGGGAAAGCAGGCTATCGCCGTCCACTCGCCCGCGCTCGACGAGGGGATCGCCACCGTACTGCTTCTTAGTCTCGGTCACCGTCACTGCGGGGCCGGCGGGAACCTTGGCCTGAGCGTCTATAGAAAGCGTGCAGGCAGAACCCACCACCAGCGTCGGGTTAAGCTCAGCGGGGGCGCCGGGCGTGAGCTTCGTGGTGCCGCTTGTTTTCACCTCCGGCATGTCCGGGTCGGTGCATTCCCACGTGGCGTTGACACCACCGTCCGGGTCAGTGATCCACGGGGAGACGTCTCCATCCATGCCCGTGAGGTACCCAAACTGCGCCGACAACGGGGCTCGAGGGCGCTCGTAGTTGTTGGTGAGCGAAATCTTCTGCGTGCCCGTACTTATCCACTCGTGGGTGCCGTCCGGCTGCACCTTCTTCTCGCTCGACTTCGCCAGCTCCTTGGAGATCATGAACTGCGCCTGATCGTTGACCATGCCCGGGGCGCCGCTGGAGGCAAGCTGCACATCGCTAGCCCCCTCGTAGCCCACGGTGACCGTTCCACCAAAGGAATCCACCTGGCGTTCCTTCACGGAGCACACGAAGTTGCCGGGAATCGGCTTATCCACCGTGACGGTGCCGCCGCCGGCTGGGAACCTGGCGGTTCCGCTGATCGTGGGGTCCGGGATGAACGATTTTTCAGCAAGCCCCGAGGTGGCCCACGAGGGGTGGGTGCAGGAGTAATCCACCACGAAATCCCCTAGCTTGCCGTGCTGGTTGAGCAGCACTCCGTCGCCACCGAGCTTCTTCTCCAGTTCAAGCGGTACCTTGGTGTAATCGTAGGTGTTCCACAGCACCACCGTGCCGTTGAAGCCAGGCTTAGCTATGGCAAAGTGCGCCTGGGCCTCGTGTGTTGAGGCCACGGAACAGTTGCTCAAGCTGGAGCACAGCTGCTCGGTGGCAAAACCTAGGGTATCCTGGGTAACGTTCCACCGGGTCTCCCAGTGCGAGTAGTAGGCATCTTTTTCCTTTTTCGGGTCGCCCGTGTTGTTCGGCCCCGAGGTGTCCTCGGGGTTCCGGGAAGTCGCGGGATCCTCGGTAAAGGTACAGTCGGCCCCCTGCGGGACGCCCGTGACGGCGAAGTCAGGGGCGCTATCGAAGCGGGTGGTTTCAAACTTCCCGGTCTTTTCCCACTCGCCCAGTGTGCATCGGTAGTCAACCTTGAACTTGCGTCCGCCGTTGACGGTCTGCACGCCCGTGCCGTCCACCTTCTTTTTCAGGTTCACGCTGCCGGTTTTCACCGTGTAGGCGTTCTTGACCGTGGTGGTCTTATCCTGGTCCCGTGTCACAGTCCACGGCGTAGCACTCGGCGCGCCATCGTAGGTGACCTCGGGGGCACCGGTTGCCGGGTAGGCGGTGGGGGTCTCGGCAACAGTGCACTCGGCGCCCACGGGGACATCGACGGTGGCGGGCGCGCCCTGCGCAAGTGTCACGCCCAGGCTGCTGACGTTCTCCCCGTTGCGCGTACACGTGACGGTTGCTGGGAAGGACGGGGCGGCACCGAAGATCGCCGTGGCCAGGCGGCCATCTACTGTAGCCCCCGTGTCATCGACGGCGCTGAACTCCTTATTCACCGTGAGTTTCTGCGTCGCGGGAGTGTAGGTGTGGGTCACCTGGAGGGTCGCCGCACCGTTACCCACGTAGATTTCACCGCTGAAGGAGACGGAGTTGTCGGTTCCGGTGACGCTCACCCCGTCTGCGGGGTTGTCATCCGGGCTCGCGGGAATGGACATCCGAATGTTTGCCGGTGGACCCGTGGTAAACGTGGTGGTCCGGTTAAACACTTCTTTCCACTTCGCATCCTGCGGGTCGGTGACGGTGATGGTGCAGGTCCGGCCCTCGTTGATGCCGTCGACACGCACCGTCGGATTCTCCGGGGTGACCGTGTACCACGTGTGCTGCTTGCTGGCCCCGTTGAGGGAACAGACCACATCGAGGTCATAGGTCGGCGGCATGTAGTAGTCCGCGTCATCCACCTGTGGCTGGGAATCGTTGACGGTGATGTATAGCGAGGTGGTCTTGCGCTCGAAAACGACGGTGGCATCGTTTGTCTCGTCACCGTTGATGGTGATTTCCTTGCCCAAATTGTTTGTCTTAGCCGGGGGCCTGATCTGGGCTTCCACGCCCGTCATGTCCGGGGCGGTGCCGGTGGTGCGACACTTTGTGCCATAGGGCAGCCCCTGGCCGGTGATCCAGCGCGATCCCGCCTCACTTTGCGGCACGTCCACGCTGAAGGTGTCATTGGGCATAACCGCCTTGTTCTCCACCGTAAAGGAGGTGTTATCCGGCAGCAGGCAGGTGGTGCTGAAGTCCATGGGCAGGGCGTTGATCTTGTCCAGAGTCTCTGCGGGCAGAGGATCATCCAGCGGGTCGGTGGTGGGTTTGTACGTCCACTGGAAGGTGGCGTAGCGGTCTTCCACCGTGTTGGTAATGTCCACGGCGATGGGGTCGGAGGATTCAATCCCCACCGGCACCTTCTGGCTGGGCGGCGGGGTGATCGTCAGCCTGTCTGCTCCCGCGGGGCTCTCGGGCTTCTCGGCCACCGTGCAGTTTGAGCGGACGGGAACCTCCAGGTTCTGCGTGGCGTTGGGCGTGAGCGTCAGGGTGTGGTTTGCGGTGACGGTCTCCGGGTATTTTTGGTCCACGCAGGTAAGCGTCGCGTCGAAGGTCTTGTTCAAGACATCATTGGCGGCCCTCCCCGCAAGCTTCTTGGTCACGCCTACGGCCCGGGTGTTTCGGGTGAAGGTGAGGTCCGCGTGCACTGCGTGCACGTCCATCGGGGTGCCGTCGACCATCTCGGTGGCAATGGGCGCGCCACCGTCACCGGTGGAGTAGGCGTAGATGTAGTTGGCTTTACATTCGCGCGCGGCGGGCGTGTAGCCAGGATCGCTTGGCTGCTGCTTCATGCACGAGCGGGAGGACCATGCGGTGTTGAGAGAGTACCCGGGGATGAGCGGGTCTTCCTTCCTGCCGCTCGCGGCAATGGTGTTGATTTCGCACTGGGTGCCCACGGGGAACTCGCCCAGCGTGGCTTCCACGTGCCCGTCGGCGCTGACGGGCACAGGCTTCTTGCCGCTGCCCACCACCACGGGATACTGCTCGGGGTTGGCGGCGATTTCGGGCCGCTTGTCCGCGCTGGGGATGTACCGGCAGGAGTAGGTAATGTCCACGCTCGACGGCAGGTCCTTCCCCAGTTTGTCTGGCTCTTTCACGCTTGCCGACGCTTTAAACAAGGTTTTCGGGGACTTATAGGTGTTCACCGCACGGACGTGCGCGTCTTTATTCACGGTGAAGGTGACCGTGGGGTTGTGCGTGGAAGCGGTGGTATCCCTATCCACCCATGTGCGTTCGCACGAGGTCAGGCCGCACTCTCCCACGGGCTCCCTTTCCCGCACGGTGGCCACTGGGAACGAGCTTGTTTGAGACGTTTCCACCGAGCTTCCACCCGTCACGTCCCACGTGGTACCCACGCTGAAGTACCCCTCGCTGATGCGTGGCTCAAGCTCGGTAATGGTACACGTGGCGCCAATAGGAACCTGTTGAGGAAGCGCCGCCGGGAGTTGCACATCGCCTTCCAGGGGCGGAATGAGGTTGTGGTCTTGATCGTAGCGATTTCTCCGCACCGGCGAGAACAGGCCTTCGATTGTGAAACCCGATTTCTCGTCAACACACTTGTAGGCAAGGTGGTACTGCCCATAGCGGTCACTATCCAGCTCGTTTTGGATGTTTGGATCGGCTGTCACCACCTTTTCCAGCTGTACCGAGGTAACTTTCCGCACCGTAAATTGGCAGTTGATTTTCTTCGCTTTGGGCACGGTCAACGCCAGCGATATTCCACGCGAGTCCCCCACATCGAGTGGGGTCCACGTTGTTCCGTCATCGCTTGCGTAACACACCGGTGGTGTGTCGGTGGCAAGGTCATCGGCAACGCTACGCAGGGTGGCTGAGAAATCTTGCACACGATACGCTAATGGAAGCGAGGCGAACCCGCCTTCGGAGGTAATTGTGTAGGGCGCTGCCGGATCCGCATCAAATGATGTTTTCACAGGTGAGGTGATGTCAAATTCGCGCTTACTGGTGTCCAGCGTTACCCCACCCGAGCCATCATCAATCCCCACGGAAAGTGTGAGGCAGGTGCGCGCCACTTTGTCTAAACCCGGGAGCCCGCCACCCCTCAGGTGCGGATTTCCACCCCACGAGGGCTCCCCAGGAAGAAGTACCGGTGCGTTGAGTCCTCCCATGAATTTCCCGTAGATACCGGAGCCGGTGTAAGTGCCGGAGGAAGAAGCCTTATGAAGTAAATCGTGAGCTTTTACTGGCAGCCGGGGATCCTTCACCTCTGTTTTCGTGTCCTCTGACCACCACTGATAATTTTGGTTATCATAAATAGACGGGGTGATACCCACAGTTTGTATCACGGCCCCGCCTTGTTCAGCTTTCTTTTTGCTCTCCATGTAAGCGAAGTAATCCACAGCTCTTGTCTTTGGCGGGCCAAGCCAAAATGCCGTGGGGTTATCAGCGGAATTCTCGCTCTCAGTGGGCCCCATGCCGACGATATTGATCACATCGGTGTACATCCACCCGGCCTGCTGGTCTGCCACCACGCGGTTCATCGCTGCTTCCCAGTTGTGATGGTGGAGCTGTCGTTCTTGCCTAATTGGCGGAGTTCTCCCCTTGAGAGGGAGCACCGAATAGAAATTGTCATTACTGGGATTCCAATTGATCGTTGCCGCCGTAGAGGAGTCGAGATCCTTGCGGATATTGGAGAATTGAGCCTCCCACTTGCTCACAAAATCGGTTGTGAATTGAGGAGGCGATTGCGTGGCAAACGTGTACACGGTGACAAAGTCACCACCACGCTGGCTATAGTCCCAGATCAGGGTGCGCAGCTGATCCCGCAGCTCATCCAGGTAATCATCGTTGATATTGTACCGGTACGTGCCGGTACTCGCCATGTCAATGAGCACCGCCAACCCCTTAAGCGGTTGGGGGCCCACCGGGTTTGCCGCACACACCTGGGTAGCGCCAAACCGCGGGCTTGCGGGCTGCTGGGCCTGGGCAGTAAACGGCACGCCGATCACCGAAAGGACAAGCATGATCACAGCGGCGATGCTGGCGCATGTGCGACGAGTCATTGTGCGTTCCTTTCTTTCTTACGGCGGGCAATGAGGAGGATCAAACCGGCGAGGATGATGGCCAGGCCGAGGGCCATGACCCACCAGACGTTCGCGCCGGTGGAGGCCAAACCTCTACGGATGGTGTCCTGTAACCCCGGCGCCGGAGCTTGCGTTTGCGGCGGAGCGGGGGTGGCGGTAGCCGGGGGCTCCGCAGCAGGTTCAGGGGCCTGCGTCTTATCCGAGGAGAGCAGGCTAAGCCCCGGGACGAGGCCCAGGGCGGCGAGCCACAGATACACCATGCCTCCGACGAGGGGGATGCCGACGATGGTGGCGATTTTGTCAATGATGCTTGGATTGATGGTGCCGGGCGTGAACTTGGGGTTCACGATGAGCTCATCGGCGGGCTTGTTTCGCACCGGGTCGATGTAGGGAAGGTCGAAGCGACCTTTCGCAAAGACTTCCGTTTCGGGGAAGGTGAGCTGGTACGAGCCGTCGGGAAGCTCAGAAAACGTTGTTTTGCCAGAGACCGTGCGCTGCGAGCGCGTCACCGGCCCCGTGAGTGTCACGAGCACATTCTCCGTCGGGGGCTGCGCCGTCTGGCTGTAGGGGTTGCCGGGGTCGATCTCCACCGTGACATCGGTGGCGACGGCGACAATCGGGGTAGCACTAAGGACGGCGGCCAGCGCGATGGGCGCCAGTTTTTTTATCATTTTTCCGCCTCCTTAATGCAAGTAGTAGTAATGCGATGAGAATGATGGCGATGACCAGCGTCATCCACCACTGCCAGTTGGACTGGGACTGGAAAGCCTCGTCGGCCTCCTGTGGATCCAGCGGAATCCGGTGGGCGCGCACCAACAGGCGGTGCGAGTTGATGCCGTACGGCGTGCACGTGATGAGCGTGAGGAGATCCTTGCCATCCTCCGGCTGGAGGGAGCTGATCTCCGTCGGCAGCACCACATCAATAGCATCCACCTCGTAGGCAAGCTGCTCACCGAACACCGTCAGGAACACCCTGTCCCCCACCTTCACCTTGTCCAGGTGGTCGAACAGCGTCGCGTTGGTCAAACCCGAGTGGCCGGTGAGCACCGTATGCGTGCCGTCACCGCCCACGGGCAGCGCCGACCCGTACAGGTGGCCGACACCGTGTTCCAACGTGGAGGGATCCGTCCCGTGGTAGACGGGAAGAACCGACTCGATGGAGGGGATCGCCAACGCCGCCATCGGCTCGGCGGGGTTCCCAGTAGGATTCAGTTTTTCCAAATAGTCCTGATACGGACGGTTGTCTTTACTCACGCGGGCAAGCCACGGGTCAAGGATCGGGGCGCCCGTATTCTCCTGGTTATAGCGTCGCGCCTCATCCAGCAGCGGCGTGTAATCCTCCGGGTTGGAGGTCACAGACTGCCGGTACGCGTCCGCCACGTGCGACTGCTGCACATTCTTGTAATACGTGCCGATAACGGGGTAGCACATGACAAGGATGCCGAGCAGCACCAGGAGGAGGGGAATGAGGTCACGCCGCGACGGCTGAGTCTTAGCGGACTCGTCGCGCGTTTTAATTGCGTGTGCCACGGCGTGACCCTTTCCATTTCCTTTCCCAAAACTCACGCTCTGATCAGGTCACAGCGCAAGCAGGCTTTTCGTGCGACTGTTAGACGCGCTTGCGGGAGTAGGCAAGGCCGACGATGATCATCGCGAGACCAGCGGCCAGGATGAGCCAGATACCCATACCACCGGTCAGCGGCAGGCGGGTGAGGATGCCCGCATCGGCCGCGTTCTCGATGGTGGGGGTGACCAGCACATTATCGTCCTGGGACGTGGTTTTCAGCGCCTCGTCGTTGATCGTGTCAAGAACGACCGGCTTGGACAGCAGTGCGTAGCCGTCTGGTGCCTTAAACTCCACCAGGCAGAAGGAATCGCCCTGGTTATCCCACGGGTTCGTGATCGTGCCTTGGGTATTGGCGGTAGTCAGGCTCAGCCCGCTAATTTTCACCGTGCCGTCTGCGCCGGTCTCCCACGTGTTCGCCTTATTCACATTGATCGGGTTACCAATCTTGGCACCGCCCTCACAGCGGTAGAGCTGGAACTTGGCTCCGGCGAGCTTATCCTCGGCACCCGCCTTCTTCTTGGTGATCGTGATATCAGCAAAGGTGGCCTTTGCTTCCTTATCGCCCGTGCTCGTACCGGGTTGCGGCCCCTTGTCACCGGGTTTTGCCGGATCCCACGTCGGGTCTGCGGAAGACAAGTCCTCCGGCACTGCCCACGCGGTGTTGTTGAGGGCCTTGTCCAGTTTCTCTACCGGAGCCTCAAGGTAGACCGTCAGCTTGACGCCGTCTGTCTTATCGGTCAGCGTGCTCGGCTTCACCACGATACGGACGGTGTGCTGGTCACCCACCTGGCCGGGGATGACAGTGAACTGGTCAGCAGTCAGGGACGTACCGTCCAGGTTCACCTTAATGTTCGTGGCAGCGCCCAGACCTGCGGGCAGCTTATCCGTGACGGTGAAGGAGGCAGGCAGCACCTTGTCGCCGTCGGCATTGTTCGCCGTCGGGATCGGTGCCTCAATGGTGTAGGCGATGTTCTCACCGATATTGACACCCGGCTGGGTCCCTTCAACCTCCGTGATTTGCTTCGTCGGCTGTTGGACAACCTGGTTCTTGGGGTAGACATGGACAGTATCCAGCCAGCCCGTGCCATTCGGATCCGTCATCGGGACGGTGACGAGGAACGGGGCGGAGCCGACAACGGCCTGACCCTCCGAGGTGACCTGGTTTGCAGGCTCCTCGACGAGGTAGATGCCTGCAGGGAGGCTCTCGAAGCTGGCGACACCGTTCTCGGTTGCCTTGGACTTGACGGTGGAGGTCTTAACCAGGCCTTCCGGCAGCGCCGTGCCCTTCATCTGCTTACCAGAGATGGCGGCCCAACCGTCCTGCGTGGTGAGGTCGATCGGGGTGTTGGCGTCCGTGCCCAGGCGGGTCACGGTGAATGTGATGCCGTTACCCAGCTCGCCTTTAACGTCCTTTTGCGTACCATCGCTGCGCACATTCTTGTTTGCCTCCCCGATCACCTTGTGAATGGTGAGTGTGCCAGTGGCGGGGATTGCGGCGGGGGCCACGGCGGTCTCGTTCGTGGCGGTTCCCTGCGCCAAAGCCACGGGGGTTGCAAACCCGGTGCCCGTGGCGATGAGGGCGGACGCTGCTACGGCCGCTGCCATTTTCTTTAACTTGTACATGTCATCTCCATCGGTATAACTGCATAGCGAGTTCGCCCACGATCAGCCGAGGAGACTGCACCCAAGAGAAAAGGAATACAGGGTTCTCGAGAAGACCGTCACGGCATTCAAACGTTCTACTGGCCCGCTATTACGTTTTCCAGCTGTTGACTGTCTTGTCACCTGTGATTATATGTAGCAATCGTTTCGTACTCAAATGGTTTTCCCATGAAATTTTCAGCAAATTTTTTTCATACAGTATGCAACCGGCCCTTATGCAGATTCCCTTAATATAGGGGTGAGCAAAATCACACAAAAAAACCACATGGTTGCAGGTTATTGCCCTGTAGCCATGTGGTTATATGCCCGATATGGTGGAATTTTAGCGGCCGGTGCCCGCGTACACCACGGCCTCCTCGTCGCCACCGAGTTCAAACTTCTCGTGGATGGCGCGAGCCGCAGCCTCGACGTCGTCCTCGCGGATAATCACAGTGATTCTAATTTCCGAGGTGGAGATGAGCTCAATGTTGATGCCCCCATCGCGAAGAGCTTCACAGAATTCAGCCGTCACGCCCGGGTGGGACTTCATGCCGGCACCGACGAGCGATACCTTGCCAATCTGATCGTCGTAAAGCACGTTCTCCCAGCCCTGCTCAAGGCGGATCTTCTTGAGAACCTCAAGAGCCCGGGGGCCATCGGCGCGGGGGCACGTAAACGTGATATCTGTGCGACCGTCCTCAAGAGAACTGATGTTCTGCAGAATCGTGTCAATATTGATTTCCGCGTCGGCAATGGCACGGAAAATAGCGGAGGCATTTCCGGGCGTATCCGGGATGCCGAGAACGCTGATCTTTGCTTCTGAGGTGTCGGTAGCCACACCTGTGAGTACTGCTTCTTCCACTGGGATTTCCTCCATTGTTCCTGTTACAAGTGTGCCGGGGTCATTACTGTAGCTGGAGCGCACGCGCATGGGCACGCCCGTGGCCCGCGCATACTCCACGCTGCGCAAAACGAGAATCTTCGAACCGCTGGCGGCGAGCTCCAGCATCTCCTCAAAGCACAGCTTGTCCAGCTTCTTGGCGTTGTGCACGATGCGCGGATCCGCCGTGTACACGCCGTCGACGTCGGAATAAATCTCGCACACGTCGGCCCCGAGCGCCGCCGCCAGCGCGACGGCGGTCGTATCCGAGCCACCGCGACCGAGGGTGGTGACGTCCTTGGATTCCTTATTCACGCCCTGGAAGCCCGCGACGATGCAGATATTGCCCTTGTCCAGGGCCTCGCGGATGCGGAACGGGGTGACATCCACGATCTTCGCGTTGCCGTGCTTCTCGGTGGTGAGCACGCCGGCCTGCGACCCGGTGAAGCTCTGCGCGTGTGCGCCGAAGCTCTCAATAGCCATGGCTACGAGCGCGTTGGAGATGCGCTCACCGGCGGTGAGCAGCATGTCGAGCTCACGGGCGGGCGGGACGGGGTTAACTTCGTGGGCGAGGTCTAGCAGATCATCGGTGGTGTCCCCCATGGCTGAGCACACCACAACAACCTCGTTACCGGCCTTCTTGGTGGCAACAATTCGTTCCGCTACTTTCCGGATTCGTTCGGCTGACTCCAGCGAGGAGCCGCCGTATTTTTGCACTACTAGCGCCATGAACCATTGCTCCTTTACACAGTAAAACTGTCAGTGTGCATAAATTGTACCTAGACAGACCGGTTCATGTGAAGCAACGCGGTTATCCTGGTTTAGGTGTCTAACGTTCTCGCCGTTCTATTTGCCCTCGCATCCGCGCTGACCATTGCGTGGGGCACAGTGGTCAGGCATCGCATCGCCGAGGAAGCCCCCGACGCTTCGGGGGAGCTCCGGGACTCCCCCATCCTGCGCGTCATTCGGCGTCCCCTGTGGTGGGCTGGCTTGTCGACGGCCTTTTTGGGTTACGGTTTTCAGGTGGTTGCGCTGGGTTTTGGCCCCCTGCTTATCGTGCAGCCCATCCTCTGCCTTTCCCTCATGTTCACCCTGCCCCTGTCCTCGATCTACCAAAAGCAGAGGATCAGTAAAGCGGAGCTCTTCTGGGCGTTCGTCCTCTCGGCGGCCGTCGCCATCATTGTCATTGTCGGTAACCCCGCGCACGGCGACGTGCAGCCGACGCTGCGCCGTTGGATCCCGGCGCTGATCATTGGTGGCGCGGTTCTCATCGCGCTGGACCGCTTCGCCTACACGCGGATCCGCCACGAGAAGGCGTTCTTCCTCGGTGTCGTCACCGGCGCAATCTTCGGCTACGTGGCAGTGCTCTCGAAGGCCACGGTGAACCTCTTCATGACGGGTGGCATCGACGCGCTCATCTTCAACTGGGAGGGCTACGCCCTCATCGGCATGGCGACGCTGGGCACCATCGTCCAGCAGTCCAGCTTCAACGCCGCCGCCCTCAAGCATTCCCTCCCCGCGATGACCGTAGCCGAACCCTTCGTGGCCTTTGCCCTGGGCTACGCGGTCCTGAACGAGCGGTTCCAGGTTGCCGGCTTCGAATGGCTGCTCATGGTGCTCGCGGCTGCGGCGATGGTGGTGTCCACGTTCGCGCTATCCCGCCAGTCCCTGAACTAGACCATGGGCCGACACCCACGCGCCGAAGAACACCCACACCAGGCAGACGAGAAGGAAAGGCAGCGGGCGCATGTTGCGTTTGGTGGCCAACGCTAGCGGCAACCATACAAACAAGGAGCTCAGCGCCACCGTGTAGCCACCCCACATCTTCCACAGCACGAGCGCAAAGAGGACGAACCCCGGGGGCCACATCCCCTTTCTGCTGCACAGCCAGACGATCGTGGTGATGATGAGGAAGAGCCCCAGCGGGGAAATATTGCCGAACAACCCCTCAGAAATGAGACGGTGTGTCTCAGCGTGCGGGAGGGCGGGGGTGAACAAAGTGATGATCCCCAACCAGGCCCAGCTCTTGAACTTCTTCTGCAGGATGAACATCGCGTACATAATCCACAGCGCCCACGCAAAGGGCGTGAAGAACGTCGCCACGACGCCAAACAACGCGCTGATGAGATGCTTATCCAACACGCCCGCACAGAAGGCACCGAACATGCACACAGTGCCCACCAGTTCACTGGGATCCGCATATGCCGCTGTCACCCCGGGGTAGCCCATTGCCACCACCATCGGCGCTATGAAACTGTCTTTGAAAGCAATCCGCCCGTAGATGAAGACAACGTAGATGAGCAGGGCGTGCGCCACCACGGCGAGCGCCAACTTACCCCAGGACACGCCGAGGAAGTCGACAGCAATAAAACCGTACTGCTCACCAAAGAGGGCGAGGACCGTGATGTTGACAACAAAGGCAGCGGCGGCCAAGGCCACCGAAAGTACGGCAACACCAGGGAAGATGACATGGGAGAAGCGTTTACCCGTGCCCGCAGCGGCCGCAGTTGCAACCCTCAAACTTTCGGATGCTTCTTCCGGCGTTGTGGGTGGGGCTACTGTTTCTGCCACAAAGTCTCCTCTCCTGGTTTAGTATGAACCCATGGCTTCGGCAATGAACATTATTCTTCTTATTTGCCGCGGCGGGTTATCGTAGGATCTCATTTCGGTCGGCGGCCCGTCGCGGAGTTTGTCATTGCCGACCGGGTCTCATCTTAACCTCATTTTCACTTCGGGCCGGTCCTTTAAGCCGCATCTCGCTTTTTCATAAACGTTAGGACTTATCTCTATGTACTCCGCACCAGCAGCCATTACTACCCCCTCGGCACCAGCACCGGCAGACCAGCCGGCCTGGAACAAGCAGAAGGGCTCATCCATGCCCTTTGACAAGTACCTCCCCTACCACCAAGAGGTGGAGGACTTCCAGCTGGAGGACCGCACGTGGCCGAACAAGCGCTTCACTCACGCCCCCCTGTGGTGCGCCGTGGACCTGCGCGACGGCAACCAGGCACTCATCGACCCGATGAGCCCCGAGCGCAAGCGCCGCATGTTTAGCCTCCTCGTGCAGATGGGCTACAAGGAGATCGAGGTTGGCTTCCCCTCCGCCAGCCAGACGGACTTCGACTTCATCCGTGACATCATCGAAAACGACAAGATCCCCGACGATGTCACCATCCAGGTCCTCGTCCAGGCCCGCGAACACCTCATCCGCCGCACCTTCGAGGCCTGCGAGGGTGCCAAGAACGTCATCGTCCACTTCTACAATTCCACCTCCATCCTGCAGCGCGAGGTCGTGTTCAAGAAGGACAAGGAGGGCGTGAAGAAGCTCGCCACCGATGCCGCGCACCTGATCAAGGAGATCGCCGCCGACTACCCGGACACCAACTGGCGCTGGGAATACTCGCCGGAGAGCTACACCGGCACCGAGGTCGCCTACGCCAAGGAAGTCTGCGACGCCGTGGTGGACATCATGGATCCCACCGAGGACAACCCGATGATCATCAACCTGCCCTCCACCGTCGAGATGACCACGCCGAACGTGTACGCCGACTCCATCGAGTGGATGCACCGCAACCTCAAGCGCCGCAACCACATCGTGCTGAGTCTCCACCCGCACAACGACCGTGGCACCGGCATTGCCACCGCTGAGCTCGGCTTCCTCGCCGGCGCAGACCGCATCGAGGGCTGCCTGTTTGGCAACGGTGAGCGCACCGGCAACGTCGACCTCGTCACCCTCGGCTTGAACCTGCTGACGCAGGGCATCGACCCACAGATCGACTTCTCCAACATCAACCAGATTCGCTCCACCGTGGAGTACTGCAACCAGATCGGCGTGCACGAGCGTCACCCGTACGGCGGCGACCTCGTCTTCACCGCCTTCTCCGGCTCCCACCAGGATGCTATTAATAAAGGCCTGCGCCACATTGAGGAGAAAGACCACTGGGAGGTGCCGTACCTGCCCATCGATCCGAAGGATCTCGGCCGCACCTACGAGGCTGTCATCCGCGTCAACTCCCAGTCCGGCAAGGGCGGCGTAGCCTACCTCATGAAGACCGATCACGGCATGGATCTGCCACGCCCGGTGCAGGTGGACTTCTCCCAGATCGTCCAGCAGAAGACCGATGCCGAGGGCGGCGAGGTCGATTCCGCCACCATGTGGGAGCTGTTCGAGGGCGAATTCCTCCGCGCAGACGGCCCGCTGGCAACGCCCAGCGTCAACGGCAATGATGTCCGCGTCACGGTGAACGGGAAGGAGGAGCAGCTGACGGGGACCGGTAATGGTCCTCTGGCGATCTACACCAATGCCCTAGAGAAGGTGGGCATTGATGTGGAGATCCAGGAGTACACCCAGCACGCCCGCACCGCCGGCGATGATGCCGAGGCAGCCGCCTACATCCACGCCGACGTTAACGGCCGTAGGTTCTGGGGTGTCGGTGTCGACTCCTCCATCACCGTCGCCTCCGTCAAAGCAGTGACGAGCGCCATCAACCGCGCCTACAGGGCCTAGGCCCGATTCCCCCGTCTGCCGAAGCGAGCCGACGGGAGACGGGGGAATGTAAGGTTTGTTGGTATGCAGGATCCTTTCATTGCCCTGACGATCCAAACGACAGGCCTCCACCCCTCCACCGCCCGCATCGTCACCATCGATGCGGTGACGTTCGACGCGGAGGGCACTCCCGTGGACACGTTCTTCACCATGGTCAACCCTGTGACGGACCCGGGGCCCCGCCACCTGCACGGGGTCCCGCGCGCGGAGGTCGAGGCTGCTCGTCCGTTCGGGCACTTCCTCAAAAAGCTCTGCACGCTTCTCGACGGTCGGACGCTCATCACCCACAACGCCCCGCAAACCTGGGGGTTCATCGTCAGTGAGTCGAAACGCACCCTCAAGGCGCGCCGTCGCAAGCGCGGTGGGCGCAGGCGGCGCGGGGTGGGGCACGTGCCACGGTCGGTCGCCGTCGTCGACACGCTAGGAGCCGCCCGTCGTGAGGGCATCTTCGTCACCGATACGCGGCTGCGAAGCCTCGCGCACCAATTGGGGTACAACGTCAGCGAAAAAGCGTCGATAAGCAGAGCACAGCAACCAGCAGCAGAACTGACTAGAGAGGACACCCTCCTCCTGGCGCGCCTCTTTTTCGAACGCTTCCGCGACACGCACGCAGTCAGCGACCCCAAGGAACTCAAAGCCGACCGCTTCGGTCTACAACGCTCCCTCATCCGCGTCGATGCCGCCGCGGCCGCCAAGAAGCCCAACCCCGGACAATTCGCCGGCGAACTCAAACCCGGGATGGAGGTCGTCGTCGCGCCTGAGATCGCCCGCGACCCCGACGACATCATCCACGCCGTCGTCGACGGGGAACTCGCATACTCCGAAAAAGTCACCCGCACCACGTCTTTAGTGGTGTGCAACGAGAAACGCCCGAGGCGTGGGAAAGGAATGCACGCACACCGGAAAGGCATCCCCCTGATTACAGACGAGGAATTTCTCCGCCTTGCTAGTATGAACCCATGAAGCTGCCTAAGGCCGTCCGCACGTACCGTCGCCGTCTAGCCCGCACTGCCGCGAACGTCGCAACCACCGCGTCGCGCGCGACAGGACGAGGCGCAGGGGGGATGATCGGCGGGCTCGTCGCAAACGCCATCGACCCCTCAATCATGAACGACCTCGGCGGCGGCCGACCCGTGGCGCTCGTCACCGGCACCAACGGCAAATCAACGACAACCCGGATGCTCACCGCGGCACTGCGCACCCGCTACACGGTGGTGTCGAACGAGGGCGGCGACAACATGGACGCCGGCATCATCTCCGCTTTGCTGGCGGGCGAAGACGCAACGCACGTGGTTTTGGAATGCGACGAGCTGCACGTTCCCCACGTGGCCGAACGGTTGGATGCAGGGTGTTTGGTGCTGCTCAACCTGTCGCGCGACCAGCTCGACCGCGTCGGCGAGATCAACAAAATCGAACGCGCCCTGCGCGCCTGCGTGAACGCCCGGCCGGACATGACCGTCATCGCCAACTGCGACGATGTGCTCATGACCTCCGTCGCGTGGGACTCCCCCAACGTCATCTGGGTCTCCGCCGGCGTCGGCTGGCTCGGCGACTCCGTCAGCTGCCCGCGCACCGGCGGCGCCGTCATCCGCGACGGCTGGGACTGGTACGCCGTGAAGAAACTCCCCAACGGCCAAGAATTCCGCAGGCCGGAGCCTTCGTGGCTCATCACGCCCGAGGGTGTCACACACGCCGGAAACGTGACACCTCTGGAGCTGCAGCTGCCCGGCAACGCCAACCGCGGCAACGCCACCCAGGCGATCGCCGCGGCGGTCTCCTGCTACGACATCCCCGTAGAGGACGCCGCCCGCGCCACCGGCACCGTGGACAATGTCGCCGGACGCTACTCCACCATCACGCACGGTGAGCACCAGGTGCACATGCTGCTGGCGAAGAACCCCGCCGGCTGGCAGGAAGCCCTGTCCATGGTCGACCGCTCCGCCGATGGCCTCGTCATTGCGGTGAACGGGCAGGTCGCCGATGGCGAGGACCTCTCCTGGTTGTGGGACGTGCGGTTCGAATCCTTCGAGGGCATTGCCGTCAAGGCCGCCGGCGAGCGCTCCGCCGATCTGGGCGTGCGCCTGCTGTACGGCGGCATCGAGCACGAAACGATCCCCGACCCCATCGCCGCCATCGAAGCGTGCCCGCCCGGCAAGGTAGAGGTACTCGCCAACTACACCGCATTCCGCGACCTCAAGAAAGCGCTGAACAAATGAGTGAACTCACCATCGGTCTTCTGCTCCCCGACGTCCTCGGCACATACGGCGACAATGGCAACGCGCTCGTGCTGCGCAGCCGCGCCGAAATGCGTGGCCTGACGGCCACGATTAAGGAAGTCAAACTCGGCGACCCCGTGCCGCTCGGCCTCGACGTGTACCTCATGGGTGGCGGCGAGGACACCGCGCAGACGCTCGCTGTCGAACACCTGGCGGACTTAACGCGCGTGAGCGCCCCGATCCTGGCCATCTGCGCCGGGCTGCAGGTGCTCGGCGAAAGCTTCCGCGCTAACGGTCGGGTCATCGACGGTGTCGGGCTTATCGACGCAACCACGACGACGCTCAAGAAACGCGCCATCGGGGAGATCCGCACCCGGCCGACGGGCCTGCCAGGGCTGACGGAGACGCTCACCGGGTTCGAAAACCACATGGGTGCCACGCTTTTGGGTGCCGATGCCGCACCACTGGGAACGGTGCTCGTGGGCGTGGGCAACTCCGACTCGTCCGGCACCTACGACATGGCCGACCCCTCGGCGCAACTATCGGCAGAAGGTGTCGTGCAGGGCAACGTCATCGCCACGTACCTGCATGGGCCGGTGCTCGCACGCAACCCACAGTTGGCGGATGTCCTGCTTGAGCGGGCAACCGGCATGGAGCTGGAGCCGCTCAACCTGCCGGAGGTCGAGCAGCTGCGGAAAGAGCGGCTGGCAGCCAAGCGAATGGAGCGCTTCTAGGTCAGGGGGTCGGTGCGCGCGGCGCGTGCAGCGGGCACCAGCGAGGCGAACAGTCCCACACCAACACCGGCGAGGGCGAGGAGGGCGAGGGTGCCCCAGGGGATGACGAGGACATCGATGCCACGTGTGGCCATGAAGCGCACGAACCACCAGCCGATGACACCACCGACGACGACGCCGATTGTCGAACCGGCTAGGGCGATGAGGATCGACTCGGTGGTCACCATGCGCCACATCTGCGTGCGCTGCAGCCCGACGCTACGGAGCATGGCGAACTCGTGGCCGCGCTCGATGATGGACAGCGCCAGGGTGTTGACGATACCGAGGATGGCGATGATGACGGCGAGGGCGAGGAGGGCGTAGACGACGTAGAGGAACTGGGAGATCTGCTCGGTTTTGGCGTCGGCGTACTCGTCGAGCGTTAGCTGTTCGACGACTTTGTAGTCGTCCATGATGTCCTGAATGTCGGCGCGGGTGGCCTCCGATGCGTCGTCAAGCTTGACGTATGTGGCGGAGCTGAACCAATCCTTGCGGTCAGAAACGAGCCGTTCCGCCACGGGCAAGGTGACCGCCTGTTTGGGGAGGACGGAGCCCGGCTCCCAGATGGCGAGGACGGGGACGTCGAGCACCTCCGAGGAGTGGTCGGAATCGACGCGCACGGTGTCGCCGACGGTAACTCCCAGGTCGTGTGCGGCGATGGTGTTGAGACCGACACCCAGTTCTGAGGACACCTCGTCGAAGGAGCCGTCGACAAGCGAAATCTCCATGAGCTGGGAGGGGTCGCTGGTGAGCACCGAGTTGAGCGGGTGCTCGCCGTTGGAGCCGGTGCCGGTGCCCGCGATGCGGACGGGGACGGAGGCATCCGCGTAGATCGCCTCGACCCCGATGACATCGCGGAGGTCCCTGTTGACGGCCTCCGGCACGCCCGACGAGGAGATGAGGCTCGCCGGCGTGACGACGACGTCGGCGGCCAGCTGCGTGGTCACCGTGCCGGTGGTGCTCGCCGCCATCGACTGGCCGAACACGCTCGCCGCCGCGACGAGGCCGACGCCTAGGGTGAGGGCGAAGGCCGTCGTCGCCGTGCGGGTGGGGTTGCGGCTCAGGTTGGTGCGGGCGAGGAGGCCGATGATGCCACCGCCCCGGACGTCGAAAAGCCTCTTGAAGAGGGCGGGAGTGACAAGCAGAACAGCAACCAGAGCCAGGGGCGGGAACGCGACGCTGGCGAGCAGCAGGACGATGCCGACGGCTGTGCGGACCCGGAGCGGGCGCGGCGCGGTGGTGTTCATCGCCTGGATCGGGTGGAGACGGCCGGCGCGCATCGCCGGGGCGAGGGCGGAGACGCAGGTCACGAGGATGCCGACGAGGAACGGGACGGCGACGCTGGCGGTGTCGAGACCGACCCCGGCGTCGGGCAGGCCGAAGCCCGCGCTGTTCATGAGCGAGTAGATGACGCGGACGATGACCATCCCGAAACCGATGCCCGTAGCTGAGCCGATGATGCCGATGAGCGCCGACTCGAACAGGACGCTAGTTGTAACCTGGCCACGGGACGCGCCGATCGCGCGGAGGAGCGCGAACTCGCGCGTGCGTTCCGCCACGAGCATGGAGAACGTGTTCGCGATGAGGAACGTGGCCACAAACATGGCGACAAGGCCGAAGGCGAGAACAATGTAGGTGATAAACGAGAGCTGCTCGCGCAAGGATTGGGACTCGTCGTTGGCCGCCTCTACCCCGGTTTTCACCTTCGCCTCCGGGAATTTATGTTTGACCATGTCGCGCAGCTCCCAGGCGGGGATGTTTTCGGCGACGATCTCAATGGTGGACGTATGGATCCCGTCGGTGTAGATCTTTTCCATGTCCGCGCGGGGCACATTGATGCCCACCCAGCCGCCGGTGGCGAACTCCTCCTCAACCGTCGATTCCAACGTGATCTCCTGGCGCCCGCCCGGGTACATGACGGTGACGGTGTCGCCCGGGCTGATGCCGGTGCGTGCGGCGGCGTCGGTGTTGATGGCGTACTCGTCGGGGTGCTTGTGGTCGGCGATGATCCACGTGCCCGCGCCACCGGAACCGACGGCCTCGCCGTCCTTATCCAGCAGGATGATGGGGACGGTGTCCACCGGGTGGGCCTCCTTCACGCCGTCGATGTTCTCCAGATCCGTGAGCATGGACAGCGTGAGCTGGTAGTCCTTTGTGCCGGTGACGACGACATCCACGCCCTCATACTCGGCGTAAATGATGTCGTCGAAGGCTTTGGTCATGGTAGCGGTGAGCATGAACGCGCCGGAGACGAAGCTCGTGCCCAACACCACCGCGAGGATGCACATGAGCATGCGCACGGGGTGGCTGCGTGCTGACCGCCAACTGATGAGGGCGAAGGTGCGCATGGCTACAGTTCCGCAAGTGTGGCCATGGTGGACATGATCTCCTCGTTGGAGGGTTTTTTCAGGTCGGCGGTGATTTTGCCGTCGGCAAGGAAAATGACGCGGTCGGCGAAGCTTGCCGCGTGCGCATCGTGGGTGACGATGACGACGGTCTGGCCGAAATGATCCACCGAGGCGCGCAGGATAGTGAGCACCTCCTGGGAGGAGGTGGAATCAAGGTTGCCGGTGGGCTCATCGCCGAAGATCAACTCGGGGCGGGTGACGAGGGCGCGGGCGCAGGCGACGCGCTGCTGCTGGCCGCCGGAAAGCTCGCTCGGGCGGTGGTCGAGGCGCTTGTCCAGCCCCAGGCGGGAGACGATAAGCCGGAACCACTTGGGGTTCGGTTTCCGGCCGGCGATGGCCAGGGGCAGCAGGATGTTCTCCTTGGCCGTGAGCATGGGGACGAGGTTGTAGTCCTGAAAGATGAAGCCTAGGCGGTCGCGGCGATAGGCGGTGATTTTCTTATCGGACAGTGTGGAAATGTCAGTGTCGCCGATGAACACCTGACCCGATGTGGGCTTGTCCAGGCCCGCCATGCAGTGCATGAGGGTGGACTTGCCGGAGCCGCTCGGGCCCATGATGGCGGTAAACGTGTGCTGCTCGATGGCAACAGTCACGCCGTCGAGGGCGCGGACTGTGGTCTCACCCTGCCCGTAAATTTTGCGCAGGTTGATTGCGCGCGCGGCGGCCTGCCGTGTGGTGCCCATCGCTGCCTCCAAGAGGAAAAACTTATCCTCTTGAATTATTTCACACCGACAGTGCCGGCGCAGCCGTTAGATTTTCAGGCGACCGGAGAGAGCGCGGGAGAGCGTAAGCTCGTCGACAAACTCCAAATCCCCACCGAGGGGCATGCCGGAGGCAAGCCGGGAAACGGTGAGCCCAGAGAAGTCTTTGAGCAGACGGGCGAGGTAACTGGCGGTGGCCTCCCCCTCGGTGTTGGGGTCGGTGGCGAGGATTACCTCGGCGATGTCGGGGACGCCCGACGAGACGTCGGGAAGCGTTCCTCCAACCCGTCTAACCAGTTGGGTGATGTTGAGTTCTTTGGGGCCGATGCCGCCGAGGGGGTCGAGTGCCCCGCCGAGGACGTGGTAGCGGCCGGTGTATTCGCCGGTGCGCTCGATGACTTGGATGTCTTTGGGCTCTTCGACGACGCAGATGGTGGTGGCGTCGCGTTCGGGGTTGGCGCAGATGGTGCAGACCTCGTCGGAGGAGATGTTGCAGCAGATTCTGCAGAAGCTGACGCCGCCGACCACCCCGGTGAGCGCAGAAATAAGCCGCTCAACGCTGTCGTCTTCCGCGTTGATGAGGTGGAAGGCGATGCGTTGAGCGGATTTCGGTCCGATGCCGGGGAGGCGGGAGAATTCGTCGATAAGCTCCTGAAACGGACCTTCGAACATTAACCGAGCATGCCCCCGAGGTCGCCACCGTTGAGACCCTGGGTGAGCGGGCCCATCTTCTCCTGGGCCATGGCCTGCACCTTGCGGTGGGCATCGGCGAAGGCGCCGATGATGAGGTCCTTGAGGCCGTCGATGTCCTCCGGGTCGACGACGCGCTCGTCCATGGTGAGGTCAGAGATCTGGCCGGAGCCACGCATGGTGACGGTGACGAGTCCGCCGCCGGCCTCGCCGACAACGCTGGACTTCACGATCTCTTCCTGCGCCTGCTGCAGCTTCGCCTGCATCTGCTGGGCCTGCTGGATGATCTGGTTCATATCGGGCTGAGTCATTGTTTCTCCTTGTAGTTTCTAAGCTTGTTACATTCTACATTGGCCTGGCGCCAAGCTCTGTTTGGAGCAAGTCCATCGCCATGTCCTTCGGTGTCCGGTGGTCGAAGTTGCCCGGGTCCTCCGTTGCGGCGCGGGCCATCTCCTCCTCCATCTCCTCGTCAGTGGGTTCAGGAGGAAGCGGAATGTCCGGTTCTGGTGGAACGGGCGGTGGCGGCGGATAGTTCCCGGGCTCCGGTTCCCTGTTCTTGGCAACGATGGCGTTCATCCGCTGCTTCCAGTGCGGGATGGAGGCCTCCGGTTGGTGGCTCTCCTCGTCTGCGCTTTCCGACGCCTGTGCCTCCGGTTCCCTGTTCCTTTCCGCAGGCCCCGCCGTGGGCACCGGCGGAGTCACCGTGGGCATCGGCTGAGCAGGCGCTGCAGGCGCGATCGGAGCCGACGGGCGCTCAGGTTCCGGTGCCGGTGCGGGCGCTGGCGCTGGCGCTGGCGCCATCGCGCCCGTGGGGGCGGAAGCAGGCACGTCCGCTGACGCGGGCGCATCCGTAGAAGCGGAACCGGGCGCGGACGCTGGTGCAGGCGCGGCCGTCGATTTCGTGGATGCCGGGATCTTGTTACCCAGCACGCATTCGACGGCGAGCGACGCGTTGGTCTCTGCCATCACGGCATCGACGATGTCGGCGTTGTGCTTCGCATCGTTGAGCCGGTTGGCAATCGCCCCGGTGAGGATGCCGAGGTAGAGGGTGCCATCGCGGACGTCGAGGAGCGTCGCACCGCGGAGCAGGATCCGTGCGGTCGTGTTCTTCTTTTCCCGCGAAATGTAGTTGAGGATATCGACCCACTTCGCCCGCACGGTTTCCACGTCCACGGTGCTTGTTTCGGGCTCCTGGGGAGCAGACTCCACCTGCTGTGGCTGCTCGTCGTGCCCGGCCTCCCACTGCTGCCGCGGTTCCGGAACTTCGTGTTCTTCCTGTTCAGGCTGCGACGGCTGGCCATATTCCTGGTACTGGCGAGGCTGCTTTTCCTCCACCGGTGCAGACGGTGCAGATTGCTGCTGCGACTGGGCAGGCTGCTGAGCCTGCGGTTGGGCAGGTCGCTGTACAGGCTGCTGGGACTGTGGTTGCGCTGGCTGCTGTGGCTGGACAGGCTGCTGAGCCTGCGGCTGGGCGGCCGGTCGCTGGGAGCGCCGGAGGTATTTCTTGCCTGCCTCGCTGACCTGCTCCGGGGCCGGGGGCGCGAGGGCTGCAGGGCTGGAAGCTGGATCGATGACGGGGGCACCCGTGCCGACGGAGAGGAGGCGGGCCATGAGGACCTCAAGAAGGATGCGGGGGGCGAGGGTGCCACGCATGTCCTCCAGGCCGGTGTTGACAAGTGCGGTGATCTGAGGCAGCCCCTGCCCCGAGAAGAGCTGGACTTCCTCGGTGAGCTCGGAGTGAAGGAGCGAAGGAGCGTCGACAAGCCCAGATGAGAGGGCATCCGGGACGGCCTGGAGGACCATGAGGTCGCGGAAGCGGTCGAGAAGATCACTGGTGAAGCGCTTCGGGTCGATGCCACGGTCGATAACCTGACCGACGAGCGAGAATGCGCCCGGCGCGTCGTGGGTGGCGATGACGCGGACGGCGGAATCGAGGAGCGTGGAATCCGTGACTCCCAAAAGGGGTGCCGCGAGCTCGTAGCTGAGCTTCTCACCAGCAGGGACGCCGGCGAGGAGCTGATCGAGGATGGAGAGCGTGTCGCGTGGCGAGCCACCGCCGGCGCGGATGACCGGCGTGAAGACCGCATCTTCGACCTCGACGCCCTCGCCCGCGCACACATCTTGCAGAAGACCGCGCATAACAGGCGGGGTGAGCAGGCGGAATGGGTAATGCTGGACGCGGGAACGGATCGTACCGATGATTTTTTCCGGCTCCGTGGTGGCGAAGATGAAGACGAGGTGCTCCGGCGGCTCCTCGACGATCTTGAGCAGCGCGTTTGCACCCTGCGGGGTGATCATGTGCGCCTCGTCGATGATGAAGATGCGGTAGCGGGACTCGCTTGGCGCGAAAACGGCCGATTCGCGCAGCTCACGCATATCGTCGACGGAACCGTGGGAGGCGGCGTCGAGCTCCGTCACATCCAGGTTGCCGTTGCCACCCGGCGCGAGCGCGCGACAGGACTCGCACTCACCACACGGGGTGGAGGTGGGGCCGTGTTCACAGTTGAGCGACCGGGCGAGGATGCGGGCAGAACTCGTCTTGCCGCAGCCACGCGGGCCGGAGAAGAGGTAGGCATGGCCGATGTTGCCGCTGTCGAGCGCGACGGACAGCGGCCGCGTTACATGCTCCTGACCTCGGACTTCTGCGAACGTTGCCGGACGATACTTGTGATATAAAGCCACGGTTAGAGAGTCTACCTTCCCCTACCCACACTCAAGAGAGTTGTGATTCGGTCGTCCTCGGTCAGCTGGGGAAGGCCCGCTTCCCACAGGGTCGGCGCGGTGAAGACGTAGCCATGCAGGCGGGCGCCCGGCTGGAGGCCCGTGAGGTCGAGGGTGAACAGCTCGGCGAGCTCGTCTGCGGAGAGCTCGAGGCTGAAGAGCTCCACGCGGACCTCCTTCTGCGTCATCCCCCACACCTGCGCGCCGGTGACAAGCCCCAGGTCCTTTTCCGCCAGGCCAGCCGTGACTACGACCCCGTCCGCGTTCGTGCCGATGGTGGCGTCTTCGTCGGTTCCTCCTTCGTCGGAGGTTCCTCCTTCGTCGGAGGTTCCTCCTTCGTCGGAACCGTTAGAAAGAGGTTGGAAGTTAAACGGCGAGGTGAAAAGCGTGTTTAGCCAGTACTGCGTGGCTTGGATATCCATTGGCAAACCCCCTGGGTGGAAAACATGTGCCGGTACGAAACAGTGTAGCCAGTTGGAGGAATTGTGGGGGCTAAGTGCGAACCAAGAACAGAACGCTACCAAAGAACTAAATACATCAGCGCCGAATGCCCCATACACCTAAGCAGAATTAACGAGCCAGACGTAGCCTCATGAAGATTTCTCAAGCCCTACCGGTTTTCTGGAAACCATGGTACAGTGACTTTGAACCGCCTGTTACGACAGGAAAGGAAGAGAGCCCTAGAACTCCAGCCGGACGACTGGACCTAGGGCTTTCGTGCGTCTAGATCGCATGGCAGACGACCTTCCTCTCAAATTCCCTCCAGTATTGCTGTTCACCTCGAAAAGTTGCGTTGTACATTCCAAGGACCACATCCGGAATCCAAAGAAGTGGCTCATCGCTGCCATTGATATGTTTAAGCCGAATATCCCTGTAAAGCCCAGAGCCCTGCAACGCAACAATATGCTCAATATCTTTTTGGTTCTGGGTTTTCTGCCTACTCTCGAGGGTAACGCGAGAAATCTTCATTTCCGATACCTCGTAGTAGAGTCGCTCCAAGCATTTGCGCCGATACCGTTCCGTTTTGCGACTTTCTTGGCTGAGCGTAGAAACAATTACATGGTGACAACCAAGAGCAGAAATTGACTTAGCTATTTCACGACGTCTTTTACTTTGCTCATCAGTCCAGTGCAACTTTGTTTGCCCGGGTAACAGTAAAGGAACCAGAACGTCGCGTATTCTCTCACACTGGTCAAGCTCCAAAACAGTTGCGCAGATCATATACTCCTGGCAATTTTCACCTCGAAGCATCAATGATTCGTCCACGTAGACAATTGGAGTTGATTCCACCGTTTCAGCATATCCTTGGTCTCCAACTCAGGGGATTTTCTCTGCATAAGCAGCCAGTTCTGCGAAAGACCAGGGCTTTAAGCGAAACTAAAGTCCAAGAATGGAAAATCCCCATTAGCCAGAAGCTGATTTCCCAATCTAACTAACGGGGAGCATTGCATTTGGAAAATTTTCTCCCTACTCGGACTTGAGTCGCAGATCCTGGTGGTAGGGATCTCGCCAGTCGAGACGATCGGTGTCCTTGGTTTCGATGCCCTGGTCCTCGACCTCGGGGACGTGGGCAAGGATGTTCTTGCGGGCACGGCCGGCGCGGAGCTGACGCTCGATGCGCTCGGCAAGGCGGCTGAGGCCGAAGTTGATGGCGATCATGATGATCGCAACGACAACGAGGGCAGGCAGGTAGTTGCGGTAGTAGGACGCGCTCATCAGGCCGGAGCGGACGACCTCGACGTAGAGGATCATGTAGCCAAGTGCCGTGTCTTTCAGGGCGATGACCAGCTGGGAGATCAGCGCCGGGAGCATCGTGGCCACAGCCTGCGGGAGAAGGATGTTCCAGATGGTCTGGCGGTGGGACAGGCCCAGTGCTTCGGCAGCTTCACGCTGGCCGGTGGGCAGCGAGAGGATGCCTGCGCGCAGGGTTTCTGCGATGACGGAGCCGTTGTACATCGTCAGGCCGAAGACCACGCCCGCAAACCCCAACTGGGCGGACGGGACGATGGCGTACGTGGCGAACACGGAGTAGGCGAAGATCATGAGGATCAGCACCGGGATGGCGCGGAAGAACTCCACGATGATGCCACAGAACCAGCGGATGGCCTTGTTCTTGGACAGGCGCCCCACACCGAGCAGCGCACCGATGATGATGGCGAGGATGATGGAGACAAGTGCCGCCTTCAGCGTTCCCCACAAGCCGGGGAGGATGTAGGTGGTCCAGGTGGTGGACTTCAAGAACGGGGTCCACTTCTCGGCGGCGAGCTGGCCGTTATCGCCAAGAACCTTGAGCACCCAGGCGATCACCGCGATAGCGATGACGAAGGTGGCGATGGTGACGATGCGGTTGAATTGGCGGGCTTTGGGGCCCGGGGCATCGTAAAGGACTGTTGCACGTACTGTCATTTTTTATGCCACCGCCTTCCTGCGGGTGTAGCGGGTGAACAGCAGGCCCATCGGCAGTGTGATGATGATGAAGCCGAGGGCGAAAATCATGAACACCAGGATCGTGTGGTTAGCGTGGTTTTCGATGGTGGACTTCATCAGCAGCGATGCCTCGGCAACGCCGATGACGGAGGCGATCGTCGTGTTCTTTGTCAGTGCGATAAGTGTGTTCCCCAGCGGCACCACAGCCGACTTGAAGGCCTGCGGGAACACGACGAAGCGGAACGTCTGTGTGAAGCTCAAGCCCAGCGAACGCGCGGCCTCGGCCTGCCCGAAGTGGACGGTGTTGATACCGGAGCGCAGGGACTCTGCCACGAACGTCGAGGTGTAGAGCACGAACGCGAGGACGGCGAGCCAGAAGTTGTTGTTCTTGATGAAGTTGTCGTTTTCCGGCGCAAGCGTCAGCCCCAGGTTCTGGTACAGGCCAATCGAGCAGAACAGGATGATGAGCGTCAGCGGGGTGTTTCGCACCGTCTCGATGTAGAAACGCGCAATACCGCGAAGGATCGCCACCGGGGAGACGCGCATCGCTGTCAGGATGACCCCGAGGATGAACGCGCCGATGGCGGAGAAGAATGTCAGTTTGATGGTGACCCAGAAGGCTCCGAGGAGTCCCGGCCACAGGTCTGCCCACAGTTCAGTCATTGGCTGTCTACTCCTTTACAAAGTCCAGGTTGCCGGCTTCATCGGCCTCCACCACGGAGGCGTTTTCGCCGAGATTCTTATCCACCATGGCCTGGAACGAACCGTCGTCCTGCATGGCGCGGACGGCATCGTTGATCGCCTCAGTGGATTCGGCATCGTCCTTGGCCAGGCCGAGTCCGTAGTGCTCGTTGGTAAACGGCTTGCCGTCTTCCTTCGTCATCTCGATGACCTCGAACTCGCCCGGATATTGGAGAGCAAAGCCGTAGAGAATGGTGGCGTCGGTGGTCATGGCATCCACCTTCTTCTGGTGGAGCGCCTCCACACATGAGGAGTAGGAGTCATACTCCTGCAGCTGCACACCGGGCAGGGATTTCTTCACTTTCTGCGCGGGGGTGGAGCCGGTGACGGAGCACAGCTTCCTGCCCTTGTCCAGGTCCTGCAGTGACTGCAAGGTGTGGTCATCGCTGCGGACGAGAAGCGCCTGGTGAGTGAGCAAGTAGGGGCCACCGAAGTTGACGGATTTCGCGCGGGAGGCGTTGATGGAATACGTACCGGCGATCATGTCTACTTCACCGTTCTTGATGACGGTTTCGCGGGTGGCGGATGGCGTTTCACGCCAGGTGATCTCGGGGTGAGCGACACCGCGCTGGTCGGCGATGTGGTTGACCACGTAGGTGGCGACTTCCACGTCAAGACCGGTCATGGTCTTGTCGGGGTTGCGCATGCCGAGACCCGGCTGATCGTATTTGGTTCCCAGGATCACGTGGCCACTGTCGACGGAGCGCACGAGGCTGCGGGGCTCTGTGGATCCGCAGGCCGTGGCTGTGACGGCGACCGCCAGGGCGGAAATGATGGCGAAAATTCTTCTCATCATTAGCGCCCCAGGATCTTGGACAGGAAGTCCTTGGCGCGGTTCGACTGCGGGTTGGTGAAGAACGACTGGGGGTCGGTGTCTTCGACGATCGTGCCGTCGGCCATGAACAGGATGCGGTCGGCGACCTCGCGGGCGAAGCCCATCTCGTGGGTGACCACAAGCATGGTCATGCCGTCGGCGGCGAGGGAACTCATCACCTGCAAGACCTCCCCCACCATTTCCGGGTCAAGAGCCGACGTCGGCTCGTCGAAAAGCATAACCTTGGGCTTCATGGCGAGCGCACGGGCGATGGCGACGCGCTGCTGCTGGCCGCCGGAGAGCTGTGCCGGGTACTTGTCGGCCTGTTCGGCGATGCCGACGCGAGCGAGGAGCTTGTCTGCCAGGGCGTTCGCCTCGCCGGCATCGACCCCTTTCACCTTCACCGGTGCGAGTGTCACGTTCTTGCGGATGGTGAGGTGCGGGAAGAGGTTGAAGCTCTGGAAGCACATGCCGACCTCGGCGCGCAGGGCGGTGAGTTCCTTGCCTTCCTCTGGCAGTGGGGTGCCTGCGATGGCGATCGTGCCGGAGTCGATCGTTTCTAGGCGGTTAATGGTGCGGCACAGCGTGGATTTTCCGGAGCCACTTGGGCCCAACACAACGACGACCTGCCCTTTTGGTACCTCAAGGTGGATGTCCTTGAGGGCGTGGTAATCGCCGAAGTACTTGTTCACGCCGTCCATGCTGATCATGGGGGTCTGCGAGTCATCGGTGTAATTCATGCCACAAAAACTAGTGACTTCGCCCACCATAAAACAACATGTTGAGCAATCTTAACGCCCGAGTACTTACACCCGAAATGTCAGATGTTTTTTATTTACCCACCTTACCACGTTTTTAGCCAACCCTTAGCCTCCCCCTGACCTACCCCCATTTACTTGTTCGGTAGTTCGAAGCCGAAAGTTCCCAACATAAAAACGCCCCCGCGTGTTAAGCGGGGGCACGGTAACGCTGAAAGGGCGTTAACGCTGAAGCGCGTTAGGCCTGCTTCTCAGCGGCGGCGAGGAGAACGCAGGTGGCCACACCCTCCATGGCCTCCTCCAGCTCGTCGATAGGCGGAAGAGACGGGGACAGGCGGATGTTCCGATCATTCGGATCCTTGTGCAGCGGGAAGGAACTGCCGGCGCCGGTGAGGGCGATGCCAGCCTCCTTGGCGAGCTCAACGACGCGGGAGGCGGTGCCGTCGACAACATCGAGGGAGATGAAGTAGCCACCGTCCGGATTCGTCCAGCTAGCGACACCGTACTCGCCGAGGCGGTTGTCCAGGATGGAGACAACCTTCTCAAACTTGGGGGCCAGCGACTCGGTGTGCTTGCGCATGTGGTTCTTCACGCCCTCGGCATCGGTGAAGAACTCCGCGTGGGCAAGCTGGTTGACCTTGTTCGGGCCGATGCCGCGTACGCCAGCAACAGATACCCAGAAATCAAGGTTCTCCTTGGAGGAGGCGTAGAAGGAAACACCGGAACCGGCCAAGGTGATCTTCGAGGTGGAGGCGAAGATGTTAAAGCGGTTCGGGTGACCCGCCTCGGCGGCGTAGTCCAGAACCGGGTACACCTCCGGGAAGTCCCCGCGCAGGATGTGGATGGCGTAAGCGTTGTCCCAGAAGATGCGGAAATCGGGGGCGGCGGTCTCCATTTCGGCGAGCTCGCGGCAGACCTTCTCCGAGTAGGTCTGTCCACCCGGGTTGGAGAACATCGGTACGCACCACATGCCCTTCACGGCCGGGTCCTTGACCAGTTCGCGGACGGTATCCATGTCTGGGCCGTCCTCGTTCATCGGCACCGGAATCATCTCGAAGCCGAACTTCTGCGTGATGGTGAAGTGGCGGTCATAGCCGGGCACCGGGCACAGCCACTTCAGGTCTTCTTCCTGCGACCAGGGCTTGGGGGAATCCTGGTTGCCGAAGATGTAGGTCCAGCTAATGATGTCGAACTGAATGTTCAGCGAGGAGGAATCCTGTGCAATGATGTTGTCTACATCGACACCGAGGAGCTCCGCCCAGATCTCGCGGATATCGAGGATGCCGCGGAGGTTGCCGTAGTTGCGAACGTCTGTGCCCGTCTTATCCTTCACGGAGTTGGGCAGGCTCAGCAGTGCGTTGGAGAAGTCGAGCTGCTCCGTCGACGGCTTGCCGCGGGTGAGGTTCAAGTCCAGGTTCTTGGCCTTGAGCTCGTCGTACTGTTTTTTGAGTGCAGCTAAATCTAGAGTGTGGGTCATGCTGTCCTCCCAGCAAAATGAATCCGGTTATGTCCACCGACAACCTTACCCCCTCGCTCCCCTGCCCGGCACCGCATGATCGAGGATGCTTGTCGACGCCCACGGGGTGACGTCCCCACGAAACCACCGGTTCGTTCGAACCACCTACTAAGTGCGCCCACCGCGAAGAAAAACTCTAGTAGACACATATCTACTTTTCGCTACGCTCAGCTGAGAATTTGATGCTGCCAAATAAGTACTGATGGCACCAGCAAAGGCGGCAGCTCCGGCACCCCGTTCGGGCCACCGCTGTAGATCAGGAACGTGGCGACCGAGAGGTCGCGGACAAGCTCGAAGCCAGCGTCAACGAACTCTTCCACGGTTTCTGACAAAGGCTGAGGATAAAAGGCATCGTTCATGCCCCACCCCACCGGCCGATACGTGGCGCAGGTATCAGTCAGCACCGTTGTCTGCAGGGACTCGGTCGAGGATCCAACAAAACGCTCCTACAACGGGCGCTGATACGTATACGCCAGATACTGCAAAATCGCCTTCACCCGGCGGTTAGGCTCAGCAGCATCGAAGCCGAGTTTTTGGAATACGGAGGCTATATGCTTCGATACGCCTGCTTCAGAAAGGTAGAGGTGAGCAGCGATATCGGAGTTGGACAAACCTTGCGCCATCGCTTCAAGGACCTCGCGTTCGCGCACCGTCAGGCTTTCGATGGCGGCGCCTTGGTGGTCATGGCGGGCGAGGTTTTCGGCAATCTCGCTGCCCAGGACCACCCTGCCCTGGCCTACCGCACGCAGCGTGTCCAGGAATTCTGCTACATCCGCGATAGAGTCTTTGAGGATGTAGCCCACACCGCCAGCATTGGCCTGGCCATACGTCAGCTCGAGGACGGCGCGCGCATACGCCGGCGTGGCGTATTGGGAGCACACCAGCAGCCCAATGTGCGGGTATTCCTTGCGAATTGTGGCTGCGGCTTGGAGGCCATCGTCCCGCATCTGCGGGGGCATACGGATATCTGTTACTACAACATCTACATCCGGGTGCCCTGCAACTGCGGACAGAAGCTGAGTGGCGCTATCGCATTGGGAAATTACTTCAATCCCCTGGCGCCTGAGCATTCCAGAAAGCGAATCACGGAGTAAACCGGAATCTTCCGCCAGCATTATTTTCATAGCACCACTCCTGGCTCATCACGGTGTAAAAGAAGCGGAATTGTCGCCGCTACGCGGGTCGGGCCGCCTTGCGGTGAATAGACTTCCAACGTTCCCCCGACTGCATGGATGCGTTCACGCATTCCTGCTAATCCTCCTTCGGGCACCACTCGTGCACCGCCCTGGCCGTGGTCAACGACTGAAATGTTCAAGCCCTCTCCAACGGTAATTAAGACTTCTACCAAACTGTCTGAAGCGTATTTGCGTGCATTTGTTACTGCCTCGAGGGTGAAGAAATACGCGGCAGCTAGCACGCCCTCCGGCACTTGAGGAATCGGGATGGGACAACGAATGCGAACGTATTTACTATCGCAAGCATCCTCGAGCGCTGCGACAAGTCCACGTTCATGCAAAATTTGCGGGTGAATTCCGCGGACCGTAGCACGCAGGGAGTCTAAGCTCTGCTGCAGCGCAGCGCGAGCTTCTGCGAGCAGCTCTGCCTGCTGCCCAGTAGCGGTGAGTTGAGCCTCCCCGATTTTTAATGCTGCGCTGACCAAATACTGCTGTGCTCCGTCGTGCAAGTCACGCTCAATGCGACGCCGCTCTATTTCGTATGCATGGACAAGAGCACGTTGCGAGGTTACTAGCTGTTCGAGGAGCTGCTGATGTTCCATCTTGTTGCGGGTGTGGCTGTTTTTCCGGAACCAACGCATGCCGTTAACTTTAACTGATGCCACCGTGCGTGGGGGTAGAGCTGGGTCTACCGTGACTCTATAACCAACACCATTCATCTTCGCTGGCGAACCAACTTAAATAAACATCTATGACAACACCCATACTTGCAGCAGAACAGATAACAAAAGCATTCAATAGCGCCACAGTTCTGCGTGGCATCGACCTGCATGTTGCCCCCGGAGAAAAAGTAGCCATCATGGGGCCTTCGGGTTCTGGCAAATCTACCTTCCTCAATTGTTTGGCTGGAATCTTGACGCCGACCTCGGGCACGGTGACATTTCAAGGCAAGGTCATCTCCTCAGCTTCCGATGCCCAACGTTCTGCACTCAGGCTGCGAGACTTCGGGTTCATCTTCCAAGACAGCATGCTTATCCCCGAGCTTCCGGCTCGCGAAAATGTGGCTCTGCCCTTGCGCCTGACTGGAGTGAAAACTTCTGACGCACTCGATCGCGCGGATGCCCTCCTCCACCATGTAGGGCTGGGTGAGCACTCCCATAAATTACCTGCGGAGCTCTCCGGTGGGCAGGCACAGCGAGTCGCGATAGCTCGTGGCTTGGTCCACCAGCCGAGCGTGGTCTTCGCCGACGAACCTACCGGTGCACTGGATCAGGCCTCCGGGCACCAGGCAATGCAACTGATTACCTTGACATTGTCGCACTACGGTGGCGCTTTGGTTTTGGTCACTCATGACACCAAGGTGGCGCGCTGGTGTGACCGACTTGTTGAAATTCGAGATGGATTCATTCACTCTGATCAGACGCTTCGCCGCCACGAGGAGGAAAACTGATGGCTACCCCTTCTTTGGCGCGTCTGACCACCGAGTTGGCCATCCAACGTTCCCACACTAAGAACCGTGACAGTCTGCTCATTTTCTTAAGCGTTCTTGCCTTTGCAATAGTAAGTTCCATTGCGACGATCACCGCCAGCGGAACGTACATGTTCTACCAACGCTATCACCACCCGTACGGCAATCTAGCCGACGCTTTGGAGCTCGATCCTTCATTCGCGATCATTCCCCAGACCTACCTCAGTCTCGCATTTTTTGCTTGTATTCTCATTGTGATTCCCGCCTGCAATTTGGCCTCACAAGCTGCCCTGGTGACAGCGCAATCGCAGCACTACCGGCTTGCGGTACTGCGCCTTATCGGCTTGAATCGCCGCCAGGTCAACGTCATGGGTGCCTGCGAAGTGCTCGTGCAAGCCGTAACGGGGATCGTGTTGGGGCAAGTTCTTGCGCTTCTTTGTGCCCCTTTGTTTACTGGTCTGAGCTTTCAATCGATGCCTGTAAGCATCGACGAAGTATATATGCCCTGGTATTTTTATCCACTTATCGATGCCATCTTGGTCGCGTTCACGCTCGTAGCAACATTCGTGGGATTGATCCAGGTGAGCATTTCGCCACTGGGAGTAGTACGCCGTAGTGCAGCGAAACGCCTGCGAGCCTGGCGTTTGCTCGTTTTGATTGCTGTTCTGGCGGTTGCCTATGTTTTCCCTCGTTTTACAGACGAGAAGAGTACTCTTAATCAGCTGTTCTTCAGCTTCGCGGTCGTGGCACTGCTGATGTTGACAAACGACATCGCGGGCCCCTTTATCCTGCAGCTTTTGGCTCGCCCATTGGTACGCATACCAAGCGTCACGGTGTCGTGGGCTTTCCGGAATGTCCTGCACAATCCCCGGACGGTGTGGCGCCGGATCTCCGGAATTTCATTCTTGATTTTCCTGGCAGCATTCGTTGGTTTTATGCGCTTTGCTCCCGGTGATGATCTCTCCCAGGCGGCTCAATCGGTCACCGAAGCCCTCAAGCCTGACCTGAATCTGGGACTGCTTCTGGTTATCGTCATCACCTGCATCATCAACTCGGTGTCTGTCATGATCTCACAAATCGCAGCAGAGTTTAGCCGTGAGCAAAACATCCGAGCTCTTCACCGTATGGGAGTTAGTCCCCAACCGATCATCTCAGTGAATTGGATCGAAAACATCGTGCCCTTTGTCCTTGCGACGTTGAGCGCATGGGCTTTGGGAACGGTGGCTGGCAGTGCCTTCAGCGCTGGTACCGATTATGTGATCGAAGACCCAGAATCTGTCGGGGGTCCTTTGGTAGTCCTTGGCGCTATCACTATCGGAACCATCCTGCTTTTCCTCGCACAACTGCTCAGCCTTCCTACTTTTAAGAAAATCTACAACAGCTCGCCGCAGGTGCGTACGCGCTAGGCGACTCCACTGCGCCAGATTGCAGGAAAGCTCTGGCCTCAAGGCCATTCGTCAAAAAGGTTCAACGTGGATTCGCCTCACTGTGCAACGATTGTGAAACGCAGAGAAACTACAGCGAAAAACGAGATTGCCTTCGCACTGATGTGGATTGCAATCTACGGTGTCGCAGTTTCTCTTGGCGACGAGCTCTCGCGGTCCCTCAGTGTCGAGAAAGGCATCACGCTGCCAGTCCTGGCCACCCTCTCCTGCATGCTCCTTATCTTCGTGCGAGAAATAATGGGCGCAAGCACTACGGCTTGCGCCCTCCCCGCGTGTTTGCCACGCAGTTCCTCCACTACGTCCCCTTCATTATCCTGTTCACGGTCCACTGTAGTTCGGGGCTCAGCTCAACCGCCCAGGCAGTGAAATAGCCTGCTCTATAGGTGCAATGCTGTGCGTGGCGGTTTTCTTGAGGAACTGATCTTCCACGGTCTCCTCTTCCAGGCGATGCGCACCTACAATTGAGATGCTCGTTTCCTCGCTCACGTTCAGCCTGGGGCGCATGGTGAACCTGATCCACGGCGGCGACATGACACGTACGGAGAATCCGTGCCAGGTGCTCTACCCCACCGCCAGCGGTTTCCTCCTTGTCACGATCTTCTAGAAAAGGGGCAGGGTGTGGGCGCACATCGCAGTCCACGGCATCGTCCACGCCGTTGCCAACGAGGACCGAGAGAACGACCTAGCGAACGAGTACGTGGTACCGGTATTGATCGACATCACGGTCTTCGTAGGTGCGTACGCGTTGTGGCTGCAGAGGCGAGTTCCGGACGGGTTTAAAAACACACTCTGTGTCCGATAACTTCACAATCGTGGCTTAGCCCCAACATTGGGGTTAACCCCAACATTGCGAGTTGCAGAAAACCCCATTCGACATGCAAAAATCCCCGGTTCCGAAGAACCGGGGATTTTTCACCGCGGAGGATAGGGGATTTGAACCCCTGAGGGATTGCTCCCAACACGCGTTCCAGGCGTGCGACATAGGCCGCTAGTCGAATCCTCCGAGAAAGAAGAGTAGACGATGTTAGGGGTAAAACACAAAACGCCTGGTCAACGCCCCGCAGACGACAGGCCGGAGAAACAAGGATGGCCTGTTTTCATTTCTTCGCCTAATCCGTTACACTTACGAACCAGGATCCCGCACGGCGGTTATCTTGTGAACTCCCCCAGGGCAGGAATGCAGCAAGGGTCAACGAGCTCTACCGGGTGTGTGGGGTCCCCTTTTTCTATTCGGGGCGCAGCGGACTTATGGCGTGTGCGTGTATCCTTGGGCGCACACGCCACCGCCTCACGCTCGTAGGACGGATCGAGGCGGGCACGACATTTCTACACCCCATGGAGCAACCAATGTTTCGATTCGCCGTTCCACTCATCTCTTCACTGCTGCTCACCGCGATGTTTGGCGGACTATGGGCGTCGGTGGTGGCGACGGCCTTTTCCGATGATTCTGTCGTGCCGCTATTCGCTGCCCCCTGGTTCTACCCCGTTTTTCTGGTGCTCGGCGCGGTCCTCGCGTCGTGGGGAACGTTCACCGCCCTGCAACTACCCGGCCGCAGCCCCCTCACGTATTCGTATGTGCTGAGCATCGCTTTGCTCGTGGCGGGTGTCGCCTCTTTCTTCGTCCTCAACGGGGAGACCGCGATCAACATTTTCGGCTTTCTCGCCATCGCCATCGGGCTTGCCTGCGCCGATGTAGCGGCGCTGTTGTTGCTCGGCGGCGCGGTAGTTCGGAAGGGCAGAGAAAAGAAAACTCGGACCGATCCTGGATCGCATCCGAGTTCTTACCGCTAGATTCCAGCGCGGCTTTAGACCTCGTTCGTTCCTGAAAGAAGCGCGAAGAGGACCGCCATGCGGAGGTAGACGCCGTTGGCGACCTGCTCGAGGACGACGGTCTGCTCGGCATCGGCAACCGCGTAGTCGATCTCGTGGCCGCGGATCATCGGGCCGGGGTGCATGATGAGGGCGTTTTTGTTCAGCTTGTTTAGGCGCTCGGCGGTCATGCCGTAGAGGGCGCGGTATTCGCGGTCGGAGGGGAAGAAGCCACCGTGCATGCGCTCCTCCTGGACGCGCAGCAGCATCGCCACGTCGAGATCCTTCAGGATCGGGTCGAGTTCATAGGAGGTCTCGGCAGGCCACGTCTCCACGCCGGCGGGCATGAGGGTGGGCGGGGCGACGAGGATCACCCGGGCACCCAGCATGGACAGGACATCCACGTTGGAGCGCACGACGCGGGAGTGGAGGAGGTCGCCGATGATGGCGACGGTCTTGCCCTTCACGTCGCCGAGGTGCTGGCGCATGGTGACGGCGTCGAGAAGCGCCTGGGTGGGGTGCTGGTGAGAGCCGTCACCGGCGTTGATAACGGAGGGGCCGACACCGTCGGGGGCAACCCACCCGGCCAGCAGCTGCGGCGCACCCGAGGAGGGGTGGCGGAGGATGAAGGCTTCCACGCCGATGGCGGTGAGCGTCAGGCCCGTATCGCGCAGGGACTCGCCCTTTTTCACCGAGGAGCTGGCGGCGGAGATGCTGAGCACGTCGGCGCTCAGCGACTTGGCGGCTGTCTCAAAGGAGTTCTTCGTGCGCGTGGAGTTCTCGTAGAACAGGGAGGCCACCCGGCGCCCACGGAGGGTGGGAAGCTTGCGGATCTCGCGGTCGGACAGCGTGTTGCGGAACTCGTCCGCCTGATCCAGAAGGTAGGTGATTTCCTCAGCAGAAAGATCTTCGGTGCTGATTAGGTGCTTCATTATTTGTGTTCCTCGGAGTAGGTGATTCGGTCGGCGGAGTCGAGTGGCTGGAGCTCACAAACGACGTTTGCGTCCTCCGGCAGGTGAGCGACGGCGGTGCCCACATAGTCGGGGCGGATGGGGAATTCGGGCTGCTCACGATCGACGAGAACGGCGAGTTCGACGCGGCGGGGGCGACCGACGTCGGCAAGTGCATCAAGAGCCGCACGAATCGTGCGACCGGTGGAGAAAACATCGTCGACAAGCACAACAACCTTGTCCTCCACCCCACCGTGAGGGTAGACAGTTTCCTGAAGCGCCCGGTGCGGGCGACGACGGAGATCGTCACGGTAGGGGGTGACATCGAGGGACCCAAGCGGAACCGACACCCCCGTCTCGGCCGCGATGGCCTCCCCCAGGCGCTGCGCGAGTGGCACGCCCCCAGAGGGAATGCCCAACAAGGTTACTTCGCCACCGTCGCAACGACGTTTTTCAATAATCTGGTGCGCGATGTGGGTGATCATCCGTGAAATTTCTTCACTACCGACAACCGATACCATCGAGCGCCTCCTTCCCCGCCTCTCTGTGCGGTCCGTTAAAGGATAGTGCCGAGGATTAAGTATAGACCCGCAGGGCGCGCAACAGAAGCTCTACCGGGAGCACGATCTTCGCCGTACAATGATGCTTTACCCACGAAACAGAAAGGACTCCCACCCCATGCCCATGAACCTGAGCGGCCGGTCGTACCTCAAACTGCTGGACTTCACCCCCGCAGAAATCCGCTACCTCATTCGCCTCTCGCGACGGTTCAAGGAACTCAAGCTCACCGGCACCCCGCACCGCTACCTCGAGGGCAAGAACATCGTCCTGCTGTTTGAAAAAACCTCCACGCGCACCCGCTGCTCCTTCGAGGTTGCCGGCCGCGACCTGGGGATGGGCGTCACCTACCTCGATCCCGGCTCCTCCCAGATGGGTAAGAAGGAATCCCTGCCGGATACCGCCCGCGTGCTCGGGCGCTTCTTCGACGGCATCGAGTACCGCGGCTACGGGCAGGAGATTGTCGAGGAGCTCGCCAAATACGCAGGCGTTCCCGTGTGGAACGGCCTCACCACCGAGTTCCACCCCACGCAGATGATCGCCGACATGCTCACCCTGGAGGAAAACTTCCCCGACGGCATCGCCGGCAAGAAACTCGTGTTCATGGGCGATGCCCACAATAACGTGGCCAACTCGCTCATGGTCGTGTGCGCCAAGCTAGGCCTGCATTTTGTCGCCTGTGGGCCGACGGAGAACATGCCCGACGACGAGCTCGTGCACACATGCACGGAGATCGCCTCCACAACCGGCGGTAGTGTGACGCTGACCAGCGATGTCGACGAAGCCGTCGCCGGTGCCCACGCCATCTACACCGACATTTGGGTCTCCATGGGCGAGCCCGAGGAGCTGTGGGCATCCCGCATCACGGCGATGTCGCCGTACCAAGTCACCAGCGAGATGATGGAGAAGGCCGCCGACAACGCCATCTTCATGCACTGCCTGCCCGCCTTCCACGACACGAAGACGACCATCGGTGCCGAGATCGCCGAAAAGTTTGGGCTCACCGAGATGGAAGTCACCGACGAGGTGTTTGAGGGGCCCCGCTCCCGGGTCTTCGACGAGGCGGAAAACCGCATGCACTCCATCAAGGCGATCATGTACGCCACGCTGAAGTAGGCAGCTATGACGATTGCGATTATTGGTGCCGGGGCCGTCGGGTGTTGGATGGCGAGCGAACTCTCCGCGGCTGGTGCGGATGTGACTGTCGTTGCCCGTGGCGAGGCGCTCCGCGCGGTGCGGGAGCGCGGGGTCCGTGCCGACGGCGTGGATGTTCCGGTTGCCGTGGCGACACATGCCTCTGAGGTGGAGGCCTCGGCCATCGTGCTGGCCACGAAGGCGACGGGCGCGCCGCTTACCGAAATCCTCGACGGAACGAATGCACCGATTGTGATGACGCAGAACTCCGTCGAGGCTCCACGGCTCATCGCCGCCGTCGTCGGCCAAGAACGGACCGTGCCCGGCGTGGTGCGCGGCTATTTCCACCATGTCGGCCCCGCCGAGGTCACCACGCACGGTGGTCCCGGCTCCTTCACCATGGGCCCCGGCGCCCCGACGCTTGCCCGGGCGCTGGAGTCCACGGGTATCACCGTCACTGTCCGGGACGATGAGCTTGTCGACGTCTGGGAGAAGGCCATGTTCGTCGAACCCTGCGGCGCGCTTGGCCTCATCGCCGATGCCGACCTCGGCGTCCTGCGCACCACGTACCGGGAGTCGCTGACGGATTTCATCACCGAGGTACACAACGCCGGTATCGGTGCGGGAGTACCGATACCGGAGGATGCGGTCGCCCGCACCCTCGCCTTCGCCGATGCCATGCCCGCCAGCTCCACCACCTCAATGCAGCGCGACCGGATGGCCGGCCTTACCGGGGAATTCGATGCCCAGGTGGGAGCCGTCATCCGCGAGGCGGAGCGACACGGTGTAGCGGTGCCGCTGCACAGGTTGGCCTACGCCCTTATTGCGGGGCGCTAAACTCCCACGGCTCAGCGGGAATAGCCTGCGGGCTGTACCGCGCCACCATCTCCCGGGCCGTGTTCGCTCCCTCGATGCCGAGCGACCTGCCGAGCATCGCCACGATCTCGCGGATGGACCAGTGGCGGGTCAGCTCTGGCAGCGTCGTCGCACCGTTTCTCTTGGCCAGGCGCTCGCCGTCCTCCCCCACGACGAGGGGCACGTGGAGGTATGTCGGCGGCGTCGCGCCGAGGGCGGTAATGATCGCCACCTGCGTCGGCGCTGAGGCGAGTAGATCATCACCGCGGACGACGCGGTCCACGCCCTGCTCGATATCGTCGACAACGCAGGCCAGATTGTATGCCCACCCCGGCTCCCGCCCGCCACGCCGAAGCACGCAGTGGTCCACCGGACCGGTGACGGTGCCGTGACGATCGTCGACAAGCGTCATCTCCCCGCCGCCGTGGAAGCGGATCGCGGGTGCCCGATCCCCCATCTCCGGGATGTCGGTGCGACCGATGCATGTGCCGGGGTAGAAACTCGGCGGGGTGTGTGGCGCGCGGGCGGCCTCCCGGATGTCCCGGCGCGTGCAATAACACGGGAACGTGTCCAGCTGCGTGAGCGCCTGCTCGTAGAGGCCGTAACGCTCCTGCTGGTAGACGGGCTCGCCGTCCCAGTCGATGCCGAGGGCTGCCAGGTGCTCCAGCTGCCTGGCCGCCACCTCCCGCGAGCTGCGCTGCTCGTCGACGTCCTCGATGCGGACGAGGAAGCGTCTGCCCGATGCCCGCGCATCCAACCATGCGGCCAGTGCCGTGCGGAGGTTTCCGATGTGCAGGTCACCCGAGGGGCTCGGTGCGTAGCGTCCGGCTGGTTGTGTCATAGCCCTAACAGTAGCCGGTGCAGACAAAAACTCCCGGGCCACCCTCATGGGTGGCCCGGGAGCCCTCCGCAGGACCAGATGCGGAGCTGTTTATGTTTTACCACATGAACAATGATGACCGACTATTACCAGGCCATCACAGCCTATTTTTCGGCGGTTTCAGATTCGCTCGGCTTCGGCTGCGTCGTTGTCGTAGATGTAGTGGTTGTTGTATCGCTTTCCTTCTCAGACTCGCTGGAACCCGACGCACCGTCAGCGGCGGTCTGATCCGCGTCCGCAGCAGAGCTCAGGTTAGTGAAGTCCCAAGCCTTGCCGTTGATGCACTTGGTGGCGTAGTACATGCCCACAAGCGACGCAGCTGCAACGAGACCCAGAATGGACATAATACCCGCGACGTTCACGTTGGAGCCCATGGCAGCCAACTTCGCGTTCGCGTCCTTCAACCACTGCGGCTGGTTATCCGGGTTGTTGATCTTCAGGCTATCCAGCTGCACCCGGAGCGACTCCGGAAGTGGCAGGTTCACCTGCGTAGCCAAAGCAATCAGGCCCAGCGGAACCAGGTACAGCAGCGGGTTCGCGTACCATTCCTTCGGATCGATGCACTTTTCAATGATCGTCTTAGTATCCGCAATCGGCTTAGCCTTCGGGGTGACGGAAATCTTCAGTTCTGTCTGTGACGCCTCATTGGACGTGTCCTTGGGGAACGTAACCTTCACCGTGATGAGCTTTTCCAAGCCGGTTACGGCATCCTTGGGAACCGTGATTGTCGCCTTGCCCGTGTTCCGGTCAACATCCACGGTCCAGCCTTCCGGCACCGTCGTGGTGTCCAGCGCGAAGCGGGTTCCTTCAGGTGCACCCTTACGTTCGCTGACAGGAGTGGACGTATCGTCGAACTCTGGCGTGACGGTCACCGTCGTTCCGGATTCTGGGGTAAGCCTCTCGTAGGATCCGACCCACGGGGCGTAGGTGCGCTCAATCAGATCCGGGATCTGGTTATCGTTGCGATCGGTAGGCGGCACCTTCGCCGTGCCGTCATCATTAACACCCTCGGGTTGAACGTTGGTGTCAGACTCCTTAGCGTTCGGGATCTTATCCCCATCATGGTCGCCTTCGCCATCCTTGATCGGGTTGCCATCCGCATCGAAGTACTTGTCGCGATTTGGGTTGTCCTTCGGGAGCTTCGAACCAGAGTACGGATCCAGCGGGTCAAGGCCTGCGGCGATCTCGTCGTTGTTGTTCACGCCGTCGTTATCGGCATCCGGATCAATGTTGTCCGGAATCGTGTCACCGTCGGTATCAAGTGCCTCAATGAGATCGGCGATGCCGTTCGGAACCTGCTTACCGTTATCCAGCTTGCCGGTCTTATCCGTGATCGGCACCTTCGCCGTACCATCATCGTTGACACCATCGGGTTGAACCTCGACGTCAGACTCCTTAGCGTTCGGGATCTTATCCCCATCATGGTCGGCCTCCCCATCCTTAATCGGGTTGCCATCCGCATCAAAGTACTTGTCGCGATTCGGGTTGTCCTTCGGGAGCTTCGAACCGGAGTACGGATCCAGCGGGTCAAGGCCTGCGGCGATCTCGTCGTTGTTGTTCACGCCGTCATTATCGGCATCCGGATCAAGGTAATCCGGAATCGTATCGCCATCGGTATCAAGTGCCTCAATGAGATCGGCGATGCCGTTTGGAACCTGCTTACCGTTATCCAGCTTGCCGGTCTTATCCGTGATCGGCACCTTCGCCGTACCATCATCGTTGACACCATCGGGTTGAACCTCGACGTCAGACTCCTTAGCGTTCGGGATCTTATCCCCATCATGGTCGGCCTCCCCATCCTTAATCGGGTTGCCATCCGCATCAAAGTACTTGTCGCGATTCGGGTTGTCCTTCGGGAGCTTCGAACCGGAGTACGGATCCAGCGGGTCTAGGCCTGCGGCGATCTCGTCGTTGTTGTTGATCCCGTCATTATCGGCATCCGGATCAAGGTAATCCGGAATCGTATCGCCATCGGTGTCCTTCAGCTTGTCTGTCACAAGGGCAGAATCTGCGGCAACGATGGTCCGGGCAGAAACGAGTGTTGCGGTGACGATGGTGGAACCCTTGAACTTCTTGTCAATGGTGAGAGAGCACCCCGCAGCATCCGAAAGCTGCGTAATATCGCAGCTCTTCAGCTCCTTGCCGTCGCTATCATGCCACACGATCTTATTTGCAAACGGAGGAAGCGTTCCTCCCAACACGACATCGAGCGTGGCACCAGGGCCAGCCGGCTTGTCGGTCACGTTGTACTTGAGGATATCGAGGGAAACCTCTTTAAACGGAACGACCGCAAAGTTCACATTGTGCCAAGCGTTACCCGCGAATCCCGGGGGCAACGCAGGCGATACGGACAGCAGATCATTCGGGCTGAGGAACTGCGACGTGGTGTAGGCGCTGTAGGACTGCACCACGTTTCCTTCCTTATCCCGAACCAAGGCGTACAGGGACGCCGGATCGGTGTAGCAGGGAACCCACATGCCATAGGTACCGTCTGCTCCGACCTTGCCCACGGCCGTTCCCGTGATGAACTCGGGGTGCCGCTCCAGGATCTTCTTCGTCGTGTTCACCCACGTGCTGCGGGGCTCACCGTAGGTCGCGTTGTTGATCGCGCGACGCCCCTCGGTGGTCAGTCCCGTGATTTCTACCGTGTATCCCTCGGCAGCGATATCGGAAGCGTACGTGTCGAAGCTCGGTCCGGTGCCCAGAGTCGCCTCTCCGGCCTCCAGCCATACCGTTCCGTCCACCCACGTATTCGTGTTGTGGTACTCGCCCTTACGGTCATTGAACATGTAGGAACCGGGGTTCTCGTACATGAAGACCGCAGCGTTTTGCACGTTGTTCTTGTTGATGTTCATTGTCGAACCGGCCGGCAATTTATTGGAGGCCGAGAAACCCGGTGTCATACCCGGTGCCTGGCGGAACATCTCCACGCGATTGCCACGATCATTGGTAAACGGCTTGATCCACACACGGAACTGGTCGCCAGCCTTAGGGTCAAATTCGTGCTCCTGCTTGAGCGCGTCTTTTACCTTGGGAAGGCTGAACGCCCACAGACCCTGGCCGCCCTGGTTTGAAACGCCCCAATCTACGTTGTGCGTCTTGGCGGTGTAGATCGGTGAAACGAAACCGTCTTTGCCCATCCATTGCAGGTACACCGTCGTCCCATCAGGAAGCGCCGTGTTCGTGCTTCGGCCGGGGATGCCACTGAAAGCCGCCGTTGTCGCGTCCATGTAGTAGGCATGGCCGCTGACAACGTACGTAGCAAGGCGGAGATCGTTGACGTTCTTAACCGTTCCGCTGGTGATAGCGTCGGCGTCGAGGGCAGTATCCGTGGAATAGCCAGGATCACCGGCACCATCTTCCGCCGCCTGTGCGACGGGAAGGTACGGCGAATCCACCGAGTACACACCACTGAAGATAAGCGCTGTAGCCACGCCGAGGGAAGTGACCCTCTTCAGAGATATATTCATAATTCTCCTTGTGATTAGGACTTGCAAGCCCCGGAAAACTCTGTTCGCAGCGCGCCGTACGTGCGCACGTAAAAAGCAAGCGCCGCAGACGCGAGGCCCGGATGGAAGGAAATTTTATGAGCCGGGCTCTCGCATCTACTTAGATAATACTCAGTTTTTATTAAGGTTCTATCGACATAGAGAGGTAGACGAGTCCCTACCCTTAATCCCATCCTGTACCTTCTGTCCCATTTTTCACATTTATATATTTGAGACACTTTGCTAAAGCCGTAGTTTACGCGATACCTAAGAGGAGCAACGTCACAACGTGCGTTTTTATAAAGTGTTCAACAGAATTTTTACCCTCATAACGAATATATAAATTTTTCTCAGCTACCCCTAATTTTGGGTGACTAATTACTCAGGATCCAGCATCGCCCAACCGAAGGTCTTGCATCCTGCACCCCTGGACCGGCAGACTCCGGACGCGCATAAAAAACTCCCGGGTCACCATGTGGTGACCCGGGAGCCTCCGCAGGACCAGATGCGGAGCTTAAAAATTTCGATGATCAAAAGGGCGGTCCTGCTTGCCCTCCGTACAAATCCAGTGGCTGGTAGCCACTGGATTCATACTAGTTCATCTGTTGTTTACTCAGTTGCAGTGGGTTCCTCACTCGTGGAGGTCTCCCCTGCAGCGGAGTCCTCAGCCGGAGCCTCCGTCTCGGAGGTTGCGGTGGTAGTGGACTCGGTCTTATTGTCCTTGCTCGGCTTGCTGTCGTCAGTCTTGGCGCTAGAACCGTTGGTGGTAGCCTCGGTTCCCTCACCGGTGGTCACGCCAGCGCCGGAGCTCAGGTTGGTGAAGTCCCAAGCCTTGCCGTTGATGCACTTGGTGGCGTAGTACATGCCCACAAGCGACGCAGCTGCAACGAGACCCAGAATGGACATAATACCCGCGACGTTCACGTTGGAGCCCATGGCTGCCAGCTGTGCGTTCGCATCCTTCAGCCACTGCGGCTGGTTACCCGGGTTGTTGATCTTCAGGCTATCGAGCTGTGCCTTGATGGAATCCGGAACCGGCAGGTTCACCTGCGTTGCCAGGGCAATGATTCCCAGCGGCACGAGGTAGAGCAACGGGTTCGCGTACCACTCGTTCGGATCGATGCACTGCTCGATGATCGTGTTCGTGTCAGCGATCTGCTTGGCAGCCGGCGTGACGACGAGCTCGAGTTCCTTCTGCGTTGCGTTGTTCGTCTCGGACTCGGGGTAGTTCACCTTCACCGTGATGGTGTTGGCGGTACCCGTGGTGGCATCTTCCGGAACCGTCACGGTTGCGCGACCGGTGGTCGGGTCAACAGTGACATCCCAGCCTGCAGGAACCGTGGTCTCGTCCAGTTCGAACGTCGTGCCCGCAGGAGCGGCACCGTGTTCGTTCACAGCGGTCAGCGCGTTGTCGAACTCAGGCGTGACCGTTACAGTCTTGCCAACTTCTGGCGTCTGCTTGTCGTACTTGCCGACCCACTTGGCGCCGTTGGCATCGACAAGGTCAGCGATGCCGTTGTTGTTCTTATCGGTGATACCGGTGTCACCGATGCCGTCGCCGTTCTCGTCCTTGACGCGCCCCTCGGGGACCTCGGACTCGTCGGCGTTCTTGATGCCGTCATTATCGGAGTCTTCGTCGCCATCTTTGATGCCGTTACCGTCGGAATCAGGGTTCAGCGGTTCGAGACCAGCGCGGATTTCGTCGTCGTTGGAGACGCCGTCGCCGTCAGCGTCGGGATCCTCAGAGTTCGGGATGCCGTCGCCATCGTTGTCGCCCTCGGCAAGGTCAGCAACATCGTTGTTGTTCTTGTCGGTGATGCCCGGATCGGCGATACCGTCGCCGTCATTGTCCTTGACGCGGCCGGAAGGAACCTCGGACTCTTCGGCGTTGGTCTTGCCGTCCTTGTCGAAGTCCTCGTCGCCGTCCTTGATGCCGTCACCGTTGGAGTCGGGGTTCAGCGGGTCGGTGCCGATAGCCTTCTCGTCGTCGTTGTTGACGCCATCATTGTCAGCATCCGGATCCTCATTATCGGGGATTCCGTCACCGTCGGTGTCAGCCTTCTCGATGATGTCAGCGACACCGTTCGGGCCGTTGTTCTTCTTGTCACCGGTCTTGTCGGTCCTGTCCGGATCGGCGATACCGTCGCCGTCCTTGTCCTTGACGCGACCTTCAGGAACCTCGGACTCATCAGCATTCTTGATGCCGTCCTTGTCGAAGTCACCTTCGCCGTCCTTGATCGGGTTGCCGTCCTTATCCTTGTAACCACCGGAGTAGGGATCCAGCGGATCAAGACCCGCTTCCTTCTCGTCGGTGTTGTTGATGCCATCGCCATCAGCGTCGGGATCCTCAGCATCCGGGATGCCGTCACCGTCGGAGTCCTTCTTCTCAATCAGGTCGGCAATGTTGTTCTCGTTCTTATCGGTGATAGCAACCTTCGCGGTGCCGTCCGGGTTCACACCATTCGGCTCGACCTCGGTGTTCGACTCCTCGGCATTCTTGATGCCGTCGCCGTCGGTATCCTCTTCACCGTCCGGGACACCGTCACCATCGGAATCAGGGTTCAGCGGATCAAGGCCAGCGGCGATCTCGTCGTTGTTGTTCACACCGTCGCCATCAGCATCCGGATCCTCGGAGTTCGGGATCTTGTCATCGTCGAGGTCACCATCGATAAGATCAGCGACCTCGTTGTTGTTCTTATCGGTGATCGGAACCTTGGCAGTGCCATCGGGGTTCACGCCATCGGGCTGAACATCGGTGTCAGACTCGTCAGAGTTCTTCTTCTTGTCCTTATCAAGGTCAAGATCACCATCATTGACCGGGTTACCGTTCTCATCGGCGGTGGAGGTCGGGTTCAGCGGGTTCAGACCAGCGGCGATCTCGTCGTTATTGTTCACACCGTCGTTATCGGCATCCGGATCGAGGTAATCCGGAACCTTGTCGCCGTCGGTGTCCAAAGCCTCAATGAGGTCAGCAACACCGTTCGGGCCCTGCTTGCCGTCAACCAGCTTGCCGGTCTTATCGGTGATACCCGGGTTAGCCAGGCCGTCGCCATCCGTATCCGGAACAGCGCCGTTCGGGACATCAGACTCCTCGGCGTTGGTTAGGCCATCCTTGTCGATGTCGCCTTCGCCGTCCTTGATCGGTTTGCCCTCCTTGTCCTTGTATCCACCGGAGTAGGGATCCAGCGGGTCAAGGCCAGCGGCGATCTCGTCGTCGTTGTTGATGCCGTCGTTATCAGCGTCCGGATCAATGGAATCCGGAATCTTGTCTTTGTCGGAATCCTTACCCTCAATGAGGTCGGCGATTCCGTTCTGCGGGTTCTTATCGGTGATACCGGGGTTGCCGAGGCCGTCGCCGTCGGTGTCCTTGACGGGCTTGTCCTTGCCGTTTTCCTGCGGAACGTCGGACTCTTCCTTGTTGGTGGCCTTGTCCCCGTCGGAGTCGAAGTCACCGTCGGAAACCGGCTTGCCGTCCTTGTCCTTCGTGCCGTTGGAGAACGGATCCAGCGGATCAAGACCAGCGGCGATCTCGTCGTCGTTGTTCACGCCGTCGCCATCAGCATCCGGATCGAAACGGTTCGGGATACCGTCTTTGTCCTTGTCCGGAAGCTCGGAGGTCACGAGCGCGGAGTCAGCAGCAATGGTGTTCGGGCCGGAGATCAGGGTTGCGGTGTAAAGTTCCTTGCCCTTGAAATCCTTCGGAATCTCCAGAGAGCAGCTGTCTGCGTCCTTCAGTTCCTTGATCTCGCAGGTCTTCAGCTCTTTACCATTACTGTCGGTCCACACAATCTTGTTGGGGAAAATCGGCAGCGTGCCATCCAGCTTCACCTCAAGGGTGTCGCCACCGGTGGCCGGGTTATCCGTCACGTTGTAGTAGGGAATATCAAGCGTGATGGCCTTGTAATCCGAAATAGCAAAGTGCACGTTGAACCAACCGGGGACCACCGGAGAAGCGGTAGCCGCCGGCGTTACGGAGCCGAGGCGGTTCGGGCGGTCGAACACCGGGGTGGTGTAGGAGCTGTATGTCTGGACGATCTCACCAGCGGGGTTCTTCACCGCGCCGTAGATAGCGTACTTGTCGGTACCAGCCGGAAGACGCAGCTCATACCAGCCGTCGGCACCCGTCTTGGCCGTAGAAGTGCCGGTGACGTACTCCGGGTGCTCCTTGATGATCTTTTCCGTGATGGTCACGTACTCATCGCGGGACACGTCCTTGGTGGCAGCATCAATGGCCTTAGAACCGGCCTCGGTCAGGCCAGTGAACAGGACCTCATAGCCATCGGCAGCAATGTCGCCACCGGTCGTAGAATCCATTCCCGGGCCAGTGGAGAGGTTCGCATCGCCGGCCTCATGCCACACGCGACCCTTGATGCGGGGGCCGGAGGTATCGACGTTGACCTTGTCGGAGAACATGTGCTCGCCGGGGAACTCGTACATGAAGATGCCGACGTTCTGGAGATTGTTCTTGTTCATGTTGAACGTAGAGCCAGCCACGCGCTTATTGGCCGGGCTGAAGCTCGGGTACCAGCCCGGAGCGGTGCGCATCATTTCCAGCTTGTTGCCACGCTCGTTGGTGAACGGTTCGATCCAGAACTTGATCTGATCGCCCTTGCCGGGATTGAACTCGTGGTGTTCCCCGAGGGCATCCTCGTACGGCGGAAGGGAGACGGCGAAGGTACCCTTGCCACCCTGGGTGCCATTGCCCCAGCTGAGGTCATGAGTTTCCGTGTAGTAAATAGGCGATACGGCGCCACCCTCGCCGTCGATCCACTGTGCGTAGACCTTCGTGCCCTCAGGCACGCGGGTGTTCGCTGTGGCATCGTTCACGCCACCAAAGGAGGCCGTTGTGGAATCGAGCGTATAAGCGTGACCGGAAGCAACAAACGTTCCCAATTGCATGTCGTAGACACTGTTGACCTGGCCGTTAGCAATGGCATCAGAGTAGATAGCTGTCTCAACGGAGGTACCGGGAGCCGACTTCTTTGCCTTAGCAGGCTTGGCCGGTGCAGCAACAGCTTCCTGAGCCTGTGCTGCCGGAGCGTTCTCAACGGCATAGACACCAGAAACGGTGAGCGCGGTAGCCACACCGAGTGCGGTGATGGTCCGGAACATGCTCGATGCTCCTAGACCGGACATAGCAGAGCCGGACACGCTCCACCGAGAATTCTTGCGTATTTTCATCGCCTGGTCCTTCTTTATCGAATTTCTTGATGTTTGCGTCAGGGCCCGACCGTCATGAGGTGAACGAAACCCTTTGCTCAGACTTTACTCAGTTTCTTTTAAGGAGCAACGGAAACAACCCCCACCTTTGCCCGCTTTCAGAGTTTTGACCTGCGACTTTCAGGCATTTTGGCACGCACCTCCCCGCAATCTTCCCCCTATAAAAAGGTTGGCTTTCACCGATTTCCTGCAGCTCATTCCCTACTTTTAAGCTGTTAACTGTGTGAAACTCAAAGGCTTCTTTCTTAAATTATATTTTTTTCTCAGGCTAGCCCTTTTGGGGGGTAAACCAAAAGGCTAGATGTCTTATTTGCAAGACATCTAGCCTGGTTCCCTTACTTCTTGTATCTTCCCGTGGCGTAGTAGCGCGACATGAACTCGTCGCGATACTCCTCGAACGTGCCGTTTTCGAGGTGATACCGGATGTTATCCACGAGTTTCACCACGAATAGCAGGTTGTGCATGGTGCACAGGGTGCCCGCTAAGAATTCTTTAGCTTTCAGGAGATGGTGAATATAGGCGCGCGTGTAGTTCTCGCTCACGTACCCGCCGAGCTCCGCATCGATGGGAGTGAAATCCCTCTTGAAACGGGCAGCCTTGAGGTTGAGACGCCCGTCCAGCGTGTACACGCCACCGCGCCTGCCCAGGCGGGTCGGTGCCACGCAGTCAAAGGTGTCCGCACCTGCTGCAACAGCGGCGAAGATGTCGTCGGGCTCGCTGATGCCGAGGAGGTGGCGCGGTTTATCGTCCGGCAGCTCCTCGGTCACCCAGCCGACGATGGTGCCGAGCTGGTTCTTTTCCAGGGCACCGCCGATACCGAAGCCGTCGAAGCCACGACGCCCCGCGTCGCGGGCGTCGCGGTCCAAATCCATGAGCCCGCGGGTGGCCTGCCTGCGCAGGTCCTCGTACTGGGCGCCCTGCACCACGCCCCACAGCTGCTGCTCGGGGCGGTGAGAGCGCTCGTTGGACAGTCGCTCGTGGGCCTCCAGGCAGCGCCTGGCCCAGCGGTGCGTGCGGGCGACGGAGTCTTCCTGGTACTGGCGGGTATCCACAAGCGTGGTCAGCTCGTCGAAGGCGAAGATGATATCCGCACCCAGCTGATGTTGGATCTCCATCGACTTTTCGGGGGTAAAGCGGTGCTTGGAGCCGTCGATAACGGAGCGGAAGTCCACGCCGTCCTCATCCACACGCGCCATGCGGTCTTTCTTTGCCGCGCGAATATCCTGCTCCGTCAGGTTTGCAGTATCCATGGCGAGAACCTTCTTGAAGCCCACGCCGAGACTCATCACCTGGAAGCCGCCGGAGTCGGTGTAGGTGGGGCCGTGCCAATTCTCGAACGCGGCCACGCCACCGGCCTCGTCCACGATGTCCGGGCCGGGCTGCAGGTAGAGGTGGTAGGCGTTGGACAGGATCGCCTGTGCGCCTGTCGAGCGGATCTGCTCCGGCGTCAGCGTCTTTACCGTTGCCTTCGTGGCCACGGGAATGAACGCCGGGGTCTGGATGTCGCCGTGTGGCGTGGAGATCACGCCCGTGCGGGCGGCACCGTCACTGTGGTTAATGTGAAAGCTCATATTCCTTTTCCAGCTCCTCACCTTCGATATCGATGGTGGGAAGAATATTATCTAGCCACGCGGGCATGTACCATGTTGCCCTACCCAAGAGGAACATAGCGGCAGGGACGAGAGCCATGCGCACGAAGAAGGCGTCGAAAAGCACGCCGAAGGCCAGTGCGAACCCGAACACCTGAACAAACGGGAGGGGCTGGTCGATGGCGGCGATGAAGACGGCGATCATGATGAGCGCCGCGGCGGTAACCACGCGCGCGCCGAGTGTGAAGCCCTCGACCACGGAGGCCTCCGTCGGCGTGTAGGCGCCGTGACTTTCGTCGCGGTGCTTGACAAAGTGCTCACGCATGCGGGTGACGAGGAACACCTGGTAGTCCATTGCCAGACCGAAGCAGATGCCGATGAGGAAGATCGGCATGAAGCTGATGAGCGGGCCGGGTGTGCCCACCAGACCCCACAGGCCCTCCTGCCAGACGAGGATGGTGACGCCGAACGCCGCACCAACCGAGAGCAGGAAGCCGAGGCCGGCGATGACCGGCACCACGATGGAGCGGAAGACGATGAGCAACAAGGCGATCGCCAGCCCCACGACGACCAGCAGATAGATCGGCATTGCCTTCTCCAGCTGGGTGGTGATGTCCTGCATGATCGGGGTGAGTCCCGTGACACCCATCTTCAGGCCGGTGGTCTCCTCGATCCCCTGCTGCTGGCTGCGGACCGACTCCAACAACCGCGTCGTCGCCTCGTCTGCGGGGCCGGTGCGCGGGCTGAGGAGGAGCTGGGCACCCGTGCCGTCCTCGTTCATGCCGGCGATCTGCACGTGCTTGACCTCCGGGTGCGTCTTCAGCTGCTGCACGACGTACATGTATGCGGCCTCGCGCGGAACCTCACCGTCGACGGTGAACGGCTGCAGGGCGGGGGCGGAGGTGTCCACGTCGTGCGCGTCGACGACGACGAGGAACGGCGCATCGATGCCCGGGCCGAAGGCCTCTTGCATGAGGTCGGAGGCCTGGCGCTGCGTGGTCTCCTGGTTCGCCACAGCGTCGACAGGCAAAGAGAGCTGGAGGTTGAGCACCGGCGTGGTGAGAAGCCCCAGGATGACGACGACCCCGGCGAGGATGAGACCCGGCGCGCGGTGCACCGTCTCCACCCAGCGGCGGCCGACGGTGCGTGCCTCCGGATCCTGCAGGTGCTCCTGGCGGCGACGGAGGAACGCCGATTGCCAGCCGAACACCTTGGAGCCGAACAGCCCCATGATGGCGGGCAGCAGCGTGAGCGCCACGAGGACGGCGACGAGCACCGTGAACGCGGCGGAGATACCCATCCAGCTGAGGAACGGGATGCCGACGAGCGTCAGGGCGATCAGCGCGACGAACACGGTCGTGCCGGCGAAAACGATGGAACTGCCGGCGGTGCCCACGGCCATGCCGGCGGCCTCATCCCACGGCATTCGTCGCTTCTCGGCGCGGAAGCGGGCGAGGATGAACAGCGCGTAATCGATGCCGACGGCGAGCCCGATCATCATGGCCAGCACGGGGGTGGTGTTGTTGAGGCTGACGAAGCGGGTGGCCAGGAGGATGGCGCCCATGCCCAGACCGACACCCGGCAGCGCCGTGAGGATCGGGATGCCGGCGGCGATGAAGGAGCCGAAGGTGACGATGAGGACGAGGAGGGCGACGACGACGCCGATGGCCTCAGAGGTAGTCTTAATCTTGATCGGGTCGGCGAAACCGGGGCCGTTGGCCTCCACCCTAATGCCCGCGTCCTCGCCGAGGCGGATCGCCTCGTTGATCACCGCGCGGTGTTCGTTGGTGACATCACCGGTGGAGGGCACGTCAATGTTAAAGCTGGTGTAGGCGATGGTCTTGTCTGCAGAGACGCGCCCGAGGTTCGCCGCATCCTCCTGGGCGGTCTCTTCGGGCAGGCCGGCGGCGACCATGCCGTCGACAACGCGCTGCTTCATCAGCGGGTCGAAGGTGATCGGGTTGGCGAACATCTCTGTGCCCGAGATGGGGGTGAGGTTGTCCTTGACGTAGTTAATGGTTTTATCCATCGCCGCCATGTTTTGTGGCTCGTCCAGGGTTTCCCCCTCGGGAGCCTGGAAGACGAGGTTTACCGAGGATGCCGCCACCGGGTTCGGTTGCCCCGGCCACAGGTCCTCGAGCATCATCGCCGCGTTGTACGACGGTGTGCCGGGGATGCTGAACTCGTTGGAGAAGCCCTTTTGGAACACGCCTGCGCTACCCAGCACGGCGGCGAGGATCAGTGTCCAGGCGGCGATCACCCACCACTTCTTGCGGTAGGACCAGCGCCCCACCTTAAACAGGAACTTAGCCAAACCCTTCAGTCTCCCATCGAACAATCGGCGAAAAATAAAAAAGGCCTCGATGCGCGCATCGAGGCCTTTTCACTGGCGGTGGCGAGGGGATTTGAACCCCTGGTTGGGGATTACCCAACACTCGCTTTCGAGGCGAGCACCTTCGGCCGCTCGGACACGCCACCGTTTACTGAGGGTAATTGACGGGTGCCCGATCGACCAAATCGCACGCTAAAAAGGCGAGTTACTTCTTCTCGTCCTGGAAAGCGCCGAGGATCTTGTCGCCGGCTTCCTTAACCTTGTCGCCGAGCTCCTCAATGCCCTGCTTAATGTCGGCCTTGGTCTGATCGGCCTTGCCCTCAGCCTCGAGCTTCTCGTTATCGGTTACGTTGCCGAGGCCTTCCTTAGCCTTGCCGCCGAACTCTTCTGCTTTGTTCTTGATGTCGTCCTGGATGTCACCCATGACAGGTACCTTTCCTTTCTGTTTTAATTCTCGTCTTAATATGTAAAACGAGTCTACGCGAATTCGCCCCCACACGCCGTGGCCGATCCTATGACGTGTCTACGACGTTTCTATGACGTGTCTACGACATGTCTATGACGTGCCGTTTATCGCGGAAGAACGCGCGCAGCGGTGCCGCGCAGTCGTCCGCCAGCACGCCGCCGACAACCTCCACTCGGTTCGGCAGCGCCGGTTCCCGCACGACGTCGATGACGGAACCCACCGCGCCGGTCTTCTCCTCGAAGGCACCGAAGACGAGCGACGGGATGCGCGCGGCTAGGAACGCGCCCGCACACATCGTGCACGGCTCGAGGGTGACCACCAGCTCCGTGTTTTCCAGGATGTAGTCCCTGCGGGCGCGGGCAGCCATGCGGATCGCCTGCACCTCGGCGTGCGCCGTCGGGTCGGAGGTGGCTTTGCGCTCGTTAGTCCCCCAGCCGATCATCGTCCCCTCCGCGTCGAACACGGCGGCGGCAACGGGGACATCCGTAAACGGCGGGGTGAGCAGGTCAAGCACCGCGCGCATCCGTTGCTCGCGGCGCTCGCGGGGGAGATTGACAAGCACCATAACCCCTAACTGTGCCACACTTACCCCATGAACGTTCACACAGTCTCTCGTCCCATTTGCATCATCGGCCTCGGGCTCATCGGCGGATCACTCCTTAGGGATCTGCACGCCGCCGGGCACCCCGTTTTTGGCTATAACCGCACCACGTCCCGCGCCGAGGAGGCCCGCGAGGAGGGCTTCGATGTCTCCAGCTCGCTCACCGAGACGCTGGCGCGCGCCGAAAAGGAGGGCGCGCTCATCGTCATCGCCGTTCCCGTCCCCGGCTTCCCCACCATCCTCGATCGCATCGCAAACGAGGCTCCCAGCTGTGGCTTCACCGATGTCGCCTCCGTTAAGAGCGCGATCCTCACAGCCGTGAAGGAGCGTGGCCTGGCGGGGCGCTACGTGGGCAGCCACCCGATGGCGGGTACCGCCGATTCCGGCTGGAAGGCCTCAAAGTCCGGCCTGTTTAACGGCGGTGCCTGGGTTATCTGCTACGACCAGCTGGAGGCCGGCGAGGTAGATGACTCGTGGGCCGCGCTGTGGGCCGACGTTGCCCACATGGCCGGGCTCGTCGGCGCGGAGGTCATCCCCACCCTCGCCGATTCCCACGACGCTGCGGTGGCCCGCATTTCGCATCTGCCCCACGTGCTCGCGGAGGCGCTCAGCGTTGTCGGCGACAACGGTGGTGCGCTCGCCCTGTCGCTTGCCGCCGGCAGCTACACGGATGCCACGCGCGTCGCGGGTTCCAAGGCGTCCCTCGTGCGCGCCATGTGCGAGACCAACGCCCCCAAGCTCGTCGAGGCCCTCGACGAGGCCCTCGAGCTCCTCACGCAGGCCCGCAACGATCTTTCCGGTGACCAGCCCTCCATCGAGGAGCTTGTCGACGCCGGGTATCGGTCCCGCATCCGTTTCGACGCACGTTCCGGTCTCCGCCCGGTCCTCCGCCTCCACCCCGGTGCCGACGGTTGGCTCTCCATCTTGCACCAGGCCGAGGCTATCGGCAGCCGCGTCGAGGTGTTCTAGCTCCAGATGGCGTTTGGATTGGGGATCGCCTTGCCCTTCACCTTTTTCACCGGCGGCTCCATGACGATGTAGTAGCACAGCAGCGCCGTCGCCGCCGGTGTGATGACGCTGTGCAGCATCGAGGCAATGTCCGAATTGATGAGGTTCAGCGCGCCGGTGAGGAACATGATGATCTGCGCGGTGATGAGCACGGGGAACTTCCGCGCCACGATGAACACAGTGGCGAGGAACACCGAGGACAGCACCGCGTGGATGATCGGGATCCATTCCATCAGGTCGAAGTGAATCCTGCCCAGCCAGGCGTTCTCCCCCATCGCCGTGGTGAGGGTGCCGAGGATAACCACGATCTTGTACTGCAGGACAACGCTCAGCATCCCGCTTGTGGGTGCGGGCCGCCGCCGCGGTGTGAGGAAAGCACCGGCGAGGCCGACAATAAAGAGCGTGGCCAGGTCGTGAACCACGAGGCAGAGGAGAGACCCCGGGGCATCCATGACCACGAGTGTCAGCATGATGGCCTTCAACAGAGAGAAGACGATCATATGGCGGGCGAGGTTGCGCTCGATCCCCACACTGTGTGCGGCCATGATGCCACTGAGGACGACGCACGCTACGCAGACGACAAGTGTGACCCACAACATGGTGGAGATACCCATGGTTCTCCACATGCAGTTGGCCAATGCGCTCAACGAAATTAGAGCGATCACCGCGAAGGCGAGCTTCCTCATAGCTATTACTTTAACCGCATGAAGCTAGAATCCGCAGATACTTAAGAAACAAAAAATACCCCCTTGCATATATAAGCAAGGAGGCATTTTCTATCGTGCGCCCGAAGGGATTCGAACCCCCAACCTTCTGATCCGTAGTCAGATGCTCTATCCGTTGAGCCACGGGCGCAACGAAGAAAGAGTTTACTCAAAGTTCAGAATTTGGCAAATCCCCTGCTCCCACCTGCAAAATGCGGGAGCCTGCCTACTGGTTCGCAAGCCACGCGCCGGCTGCGGCGATCGCCGCCTCGGCACCCCGGTCGAGCGTTGGCTGCAGATCCGGGGCGAAGGCCGGGTTGTGGTTGCCCGGCGCGTTTTCCTGATCCGCAAAGCCACCAAAAGCCCAGTACACATAGGGGGTATCTACCGCATCGGGGACGTAGGAGAAGTCCTCGGAGGCCGACTGCGGGGTGATGTCGATGGACTCGTCGCCGAAGACCTCATCGAAAGCGGCGCGCACTTTGGCGGTGAGCTCCTCGTCGTTGATGGTGAGCGGGTAGACGTCGTAGTACTCGATCTCCGGCCCCTTCGGGCTGCCCGCCGCTTCGCACTCCGCCTTGACGATGCGCTCGATGGCGGCGTGAACCTTCTTTTCCACGTCCTTGTCGTAGGCGCGCGTGTTAATGAGGAGGGTGGCCTTATCAGGGATGATGTTGGACTTCGAGCCCGCCTGCAGGGAACCGACGGTGACCACGGCCGTATCACTCGGCCCGATCTCGCGGGACACGATCGTCTGCAGGCGCATGACGATGCTGGAGGCCAAGACCACCGGGTCCACACCCAGCTGTGGCATCGAGCCGTGGGACCCCTTGCCAAACACTGTGATCCGGATGGATGCTGCCGATGTGAGAAACACGCCCGGTTTGGTGCCCACGTGGGCCCCCGGGAGGGAGCTCAACACGTGCTGGCCGAGGAACACGTCCAGCTTAGGAAGTTTTTCTGCAATGCCGTTTTCCACCATATCTTTGGCGCCCTGGGCTGTCTCTTCGCCAGGCTGGAACACGCCGACGTAGGTGCCGGACCAGGCATCCTTGTGGGCATTGAATGCCTGCAATGCCGTCAAAAGGCTCATGATGTGGAAATCGTGCCCGCACGCGTGGCTTTTGCCTTCCTCTTCGGAGGCGTAGTCCTTGCCCGATTCCTCCGGCACGGGCAGCGCGTCGATATCCGCACGCATGGCCACAGCCGGCCCCTCGCCGTTTTCAATCGTCGCTACGATTCCCGTGTCCCCCACGTACTCGTAGGAAATTCCCGCCTTGTCTAACTCCCCCGCGATTCGCTTGGCTGTCTCCGTCTCTTCCATGGACAGCTCCGGGTGTTTGTGGAACTCCTTGTACAGTTCCTCCCGTTCGCCCCTGTTTTCTTGCAGATCCTTGGCTACCGCGCTAACGAAGCCCTTTACTGACATTGCGATCCTTTCTCCAACACGAGATGTGTTACTCACGCAATGGTAATATCGTCACACTCACTACGTTTGGTAGCACGATTGTCACCGCACAGTTGGAAGCTGAGGCTTGAACAGTCCGATTGTCCGGGGACCACATAGGCCATTGCAGGAAAAACGGACTGGTCACGCGTATCGGGATCTAGTTCTCGAACTCGATATCAGTTTCCATCGGCTCCGTTTCCCTCAGCGGAGCCCTCACGTACCTCTCCACTATTATGTCCAGCGCCTGCTGCCCCGCCTGCTGCCCCGCCGCCATTACCTGCTGCGTGTTCATCGGGTGTCCGTTCGCTGCCTGAAAGCTCCGTTGGCGGCTGTTGAGGATCTTCCACCGCAGTTCCCCGAACTCCTCCAGCATTTCCTGTCCCCTCGCTCGGATTGTTTCCTTGTCCGTTGGCAGGCCGAGCGCCTTGTTCACCTCCATGAGGGTGTTGGCCGTTGGTAGAAGTGTCGTTATTGGTTGTTGGATTGCCCTGTTCATTACTGTTCTCCTTTAGCTGTTCTTCATCGCCATTCAAACTGCCGATTAGTGGTAGTGATAATTGTCCCATAGCCTGTTTGAATTTTCGCTACTTAAACCCGAAATTCTTGTAGGTGCGCGGCGACAAGAAAAAACCCCAGCTAGTGTTCCTAGCTGGGGTTTAATTGTGCGCCCGAAGGGATTCGAACCCCCAACCTTCTGATCCGTAGTCAGATGCTCTATCCGTTGAGCCACGGGCGCGGCGCTGCCCCAAAACCACTAAAGGGCAGCTGCGGAGACGAGAGGATTTGAACCTCCGGCCCTCGATAAAGAGGGCAACTCATTAGCAGTGAGCCCCATTCGGCCGCTCTGGCACGTCTCCTTGGTCACCTATCGTACCGGTAACCGCGCTTCCCACCAAAATAGCAGGTGAGAGTAAACTGTCCACATGCTACGAGAAGATCTTACCAATATCCCCAGCTACGTTCCCGGAAAGAAGATCGAGGGGGCGATCAAGCTTTCCTCCAACGAGTTGGCGCACGACGCCCTCCCCAGCGTGAAACAGGCCCTGGACAAGGTCGAGGTGAACCGCTACCCCGATATGTTCGCCGTAGAGCTCCGCGAGACGCTTGCTTCCACCTTCGACCTCAGCTTTGAGCAGGTCGCCGTCGGCTGTGGCTCCTCCGCCCTGTGCCAGCAGCTCGTGCAGATTACGTGCCTCAACCGCGAGGATGAGGTCATCTACCCCTGGCGCTCGTTTGAGGCGTACCCCATCTTCGTCGACGTGTGCGGCGCGACGAAGGTGCCGATCCCGCTGGACAAGAAAGAGGCCGTTGACCTCGACGGCATCGCCGAGGCCGTGACGGAAAACACGAAGCTTCTTTTCCTCTGCAACCCGAACAACCCCTCCGGCACCGCCTTCACCGGCGCAGAGTTCGACGCGTTCATGAAGCGCGTGCCCACGGACGTAGTCGTCGCCCTCGACGAGGCCTACATCGAGTTCGCCGACGTGGAGTCCGGTGTGGGCAAGCTCGCCGACCACCCGAACCTCGTCGTTTTGCGCACGTTCTCGAAGGCCTACGGTCTCGCCGCCCTCCGCATCGGCTATGCCCTCGGTTCTTCCGAGCTTATCGACGCCCTCATCAAGGTCGCCATTCCCTTCGCCGTCTCCGCTCCCGCCCAGGCTGCTGCGCTCGCCAGCCTGGCGGCTGGCGATGAGCTCGCCGCACGAGTCGCCGAGGTGAAAAAGCAGCGCGTCCGCGCCCAGGAAGCCCTCGGCGCCGTCCCTAGCCAGGCAAACTTCATTTGGCTGCCCGGCCAGAAGTTTGAGAAGGAGGGCGTCATCGTCCGCCACTTCCCCGAAGGCACGCGCATCACCGTCACCACGGAGGAAGAAACGGACGCGCTGCTGGGGTAGGCGCCTTAAGTTTTTGCAGCAGATCCCGAACACCGGCTTCCCTCGCATTTCCGCAGGTCGCCCGAATCCAGGCTCGATATCTGCTGCGATAACCGAACTGCCTTTCCGGCCACCCCACCCTTTTTACTTTTCGCAGCAGATTCCGAAAAGCCCCGTGCTTTTACGCAGGTCGGCAGAATCCGCCCCCCCAAATCTGCGACAAAAAGTAAAAACCCCTGGTCACACGCACCAGGGGTTTTCTTACCTGCGGAGACAGAGGGATTTGAACCCCCGGTCCGGTTAGGGACGCTCGCTTTCAAGGCGAGTGCATTCGGCCGCTCTGCCATGTCTCCAATGGGAAAAATACTATAGCCTGGTGTGCATGAAAGCAATTTCCCAGGAGCTAGAAGTAATTGATGCACCAACCCCCGAACTAGGCGAGGGCGAGAAGCTCATGAAGGTGGCCGCGGCCGGTGTTAACCGTGGCGATATCCTGCAGAACCAGGGCCACTACCCACCGCCGAAGGGTATCACCAGCATCCTCGGACTAGAAGCTGCAGGATACGTTGATGACAAGCCCGCCATTGCACTTTTGGCCGGTGGTGGCTACGCCGAGTACGTGGCCGTTCCCGAAGGCCAACTCATGCCCGTGCCGAAGGGGCTGACCATGCCCGAGGCCGCCACCATCGCTGAGGTGACCTGCACCGTCTGGTCCAACGTGTTCATGCTTGCTGGCCTGCAGAAGGGCCAGCGCATCCTCATCCACGGCGGTGCCGGTGGCATCGGTACCTGCGCCATCCAGCTGGCCAAGCACTTTGGTGCGGAGGTCGCTGTGACCGCCGGTTCGCAGCACAAGCTCGACCATTGCAAGGAGCTCGGCGCGGATATCCTCATCAACTACAAGGAGCAGGACTTCGCCGAGGAGCTGAAGAACTCCTGCGATGTCATCCTCGACATCATCGGCGCCAAGTACCTGGATCAGAACGTCCGGGCGCTGGCTTACGACGGGCACCAGGTGACCATCGGCATGCAGGGTGGTGTCAAGGGGGAGCTGAATATCGGCAGGCTGCTGTCCAAGCGCGGCTCCATTTCCGCCACGGCGCTGCGCGCCCGCGACACCGAGGACAAGGCGCGGATCGTCGCCTCCACGGTGGAGCACGTCTGGCCGATGATTGAGGCCGGCGAGTTCACCACCCAGGTCTCCACGGTGCTCCCCCTGGAGGAAGCTGCCGAGGCCCACCGCCTGATCAAGGATGGCGAAATTACCGGCAAGATCGCGCTCGAGGTCTAACAAACCCGCATTCTGGGTGAAGAGCCAGGGCTCGGCGCGCTCCCGCGCCGAGCCCTTTTTCATCGCACGTTTTACAGCCCATCTACACGCCCGCCGGCAGTGCAGCCCCGACCGCTACCCCGAATCCACTATTTTCCACGCGGCACAAGATATTCTGCTTTGCAATTCACTCGCATCAAATACACCAGGCTGACTGCGTCGACACCTTCCCCACTCATATATACGTGTGCTCTATCGCACACAGAGTTTCATAGTGGAGTGCATCAACTGCAGATAAAATGAGTGTGAAAAGCACGCGGCACGCAAAACCGGATGCTCAAGTTGTTTTCCATCCGGTAACTTCCACATTGAATTTTGAAAATGACAGGTTAAGAAATGGATGTGGGCATGAGTAATAACCCGTCCTTTTACGGAAAGGGGACGTATAGAGCGTGTAGATTTGCTTTGCGGTTTGCGCGCCGCACGGCGTCTAAAACGCTCATCCTGCTCCTCGTCATCCAAATTATCCTCGCAGCGTTTCCTGCTGTGCAGGCGTGGCTCATCTCCCTTCTGGGCACATCGCTGCAGGAAGAACCTGCAAACAAGACTGTTTTTCTGATTCTTCTGGTCGCTTTACTACTCGCAGGCTTCGTTTCTTTACAAGATGTGTGTGGACGGTTGGGGGATATTCTTCGTCTCACAATTGCGTGGCAAGGCCGACTCGCAGTAGACCAAAAAGTTTCACGGATTGACCCTAAACAGCTTCGGCAGCCGGAGGTAAACAAAAGGACACGGCAAGCCTTAGAGGTGGTCTCCAACGGGAATCTTTCAGTACAAGCCACTGCAGTGACAAGCGTTATATTCGCCGTATTTGTATGTATTTTTCTTTTCCTCTCCCTTTTCAGGTTCAGCACTTTAGGTGCCGTGCTTCTTTTGCTTTCGCTCATACCGAGCCTCCTCACTAATTTTTACTGTTCAAAGAAGCTGGCCGAACAATGGGAACGGAATAACGACTACCACCGCCATGCCAACTACTTCTTCGAGCAGATGATGTACCAGTCACCGGGAACAGAGCTGGCACTGTTGGACGGCAGGGAATGGTTTCGCAGTCAAGCCGGACGCTATCGCAATAAGGCTGCAGCACTAGATCGAAGCGTTCACGCGATGTACATCAAGGCGGAAAATATCAATGGCCTTGTTACGGTGGTAATTTTTGCCTTCTGCCTACTTGCGTTCCTATTGCACGGCAATGCCAGTCCTGTCGAAGCCACCGCAGCTCTCGTTGGTATTTCGAGTGGGTTGTTTGCTATTCACAATGTCGGTTGGTCCGTCGGAATGCTCATGCAGGAAACGAAACCATTGCTCATGCTTGAAGAATTTCTTGCCTTGCCTGAGATGACACCACCGCTGCCCGTCGTTCATCAGGTTGCTGCTTTGAACGCGAAGGACATTGATGTGACGATTGGGGACCGAACAATTGTGTCCCATGCTTGTCTTCATGCGCACTGCGGCGAGGTCGTTGCGTTGGTCGGGGCAAACGGTGCCGGAAAAACATCACTGCTTTCCGCTCTCGTTGGGCTATATGACGTGTCCGACGGATCAATTCTCGTATCCACGGATTCGGGAGACCACCGTGAGCTTAGTAAGCAAGACTTCGCGGAACGCCATCGCTATTTCGGGATGTTGGCGCAGGATTACTCGCGTTTCGAGCTGACCGTTCGCGAAAACCTCTGCTTGGGACTTGACCCGTCCTGCTGGCCTTCGGATGAGAAGCTATGGGAGGCACTGCGAATGGTAGGCGCGCAAACGTTTGTCACGAGTCTGGATATGCAACTGGGGGAGCAATGGAAAGGCACAGGGCTTTCAGGCGGACAATGGCAACGCCTAGCTCTGGCACGGTTGTATATCCGGGATGCTGGAATTTGGATCCTTGATGAGCCAACAAGTTCGATCGATGCACGTGGGGAGGCTGAGATCTTTTCTTGCTTGAGGGCTTTGAGCAGTAGGAAAGTAGTCATTGTCGTTACTCACCGCGCGTCTACGCTGCAGAATTTGGATCGGATCTACTACATGGAGGGCGGCCGCGTAGAGGAGTCAGGAACCTTCACCGAACTTGTGTCTAGGGATTCAGGTTTTCGACGTTTGTTCGCTTCCCAACTTCAAGACACAAATATTGACGAGGCCATCTAGGCTTCACACGTTTGGCGAAGTTTTCTGCGTATCAGCCTCCCAGGCAATTTCGTCACTTCCCCTCATCCCACATAGTTCCAGGTAGCGCATATTCAGAAGCCGATTATTCGGACCCGAACCACGCTCCTGGAACTTCAGCTGGTGGGATGCGTTCTTCCCTTTCTTCTGAGTTTTTTTTGCTTCAACTAATCCCACCACGGGGTGCGTAGCCCCTGCCCGAAGAACTCGCGCTCCCAGTAGGAGGCGTAGAGGAAGAACTTTGTCGCCTCCTCACGATCGGCGGGGCCTGCATCCTCGAGGGCGCGCTCCACGCGCTCGATGGCGGCGCGGGTGCAGTCGACAAACTCGCCGTCGGCGTAGGCGGACAGCCACGGGTGGAAGGGGTGGTCGGGGGTGTCCTGCTCGCCGAGGCGGAGGGCGATGTCGGCGTAGAGCCAGTAGCACGGGAGGACGGCGGTGGCGGCCACGGCGTAGCCCTTCGTCGTCGCTGCGGTGAGCAGGCTCGTGTAGCCGAGAGTGACATATGAGGGGTCGCACTGGGTGGCATCCTCGGCTCCGCCGAGGATGGCGTCATGGAGTTTCGTCTTTTCCGCCATCGTACCTTGCGCATCGCGCGCCCAGGCGATCATGTCGTCAGGGGTGGGGGCAAGCGCTGCCACACCGGCGAGAGCCTTGCCGTATTCACCGAGGTAGTAGGCATCCTGGAGGAGGTAGGTTGCGAACGCTCGGTGCGGGAGGGAGCCGTCGGCAAGCATGGTGAGGAAACCATCGCTTAAGGTGGCGGTGACCAGCGGAGACACCAGATCCCAGAGGGCGTGCGTGTGGGGGCCGGCGGGTGCGACGAGCGGATCGACCGCGGGACCTATGGGAGCCTCCCACGGTGTCGTGTCCGCGGCCTGGCGATACATGCGGTTCCAGGCTGCGTGGTCGACCGGGCCGTGGCCGTGGCCGACGTTCAGGTCGTCGGCGGCGCGGATGGCGGCGGTGAGCCACAGGGTTGCCCACTGCGCGGCATCGTCGATGCTCTGACCTGTGGCGAGGCGGGTGGCGAGGCTCGAGGAGAGCGAACAGCCCGTGCCGTGCGTGTTCTTCGTATCGATGCGGGCGTTGGGGATGGCGAACGTGTCGCCGGAGGGGTGGACGACGACGTTGTCGGCGCGCCCACCCGTGAGGTGACCGCCCTTGACCAGCACCGCAGTGCCAAGATCGTGCGCGAGAGCCTGCCCCTGGGCGATGGCTTCCGCGTGCGTCGTCGCAGGCTGCGTGGCGGCGAGAACAGCGAGCTCATCAACGTTGGGGGTGATGATGGTGGCGCGGGTGCACAGCTCCCGCAGAGCGCTTTCGGCAGCCGTGTCAAGGAGGCGATCACCGCTGGTAGCAACCATGACCGGATCGACGACGAGGTGCCTGACCGGGTGCGCGTCGAGGTACTCGGTGATGGCGTGGGTGATCTCCGCCGAGCCGAGCATGCCGATCTTGACGGCATCGACCTGGACGTCGTCGAAAACGGCATCGAGCTGCGCGCGGAGGAACTCGACCGGCGGGGTGTGAACCTCGCGGACACCGCACGTGTTCTGCGCCACCAGCGCCGTCGTCACCGACAGCGGGAAACCGCCGGCCTCGTTAATGGACTTGATATCGGCCTGCAGGCCCGCGCCACCGGTCGGATCGGTGCCGGCGATGGTAAGGACTCGGGGCAGCACTACTTCCTCCCATTCTCAAAGGCCGCTCGCAGCTCGCGGGCTGCTTCCTCCGGGTCCGCTGCTTTCATGATGGCGGAGACCACGCAGATCCCCGCGCCGTCCGTTCCACCGAGCTCACTCGCGTTGGTGAGATTCACCCCGCCGATGGCCACGGCCGGTACGCCGAGGCCTTTGGCGCGCGTGGCGATCTCAGCAAACGCCTGCACACCGATCCCCGCCGGCGCATCCTTCTTGGTGGTGGTGTCCGCGACAGGCCCCACGCCGATGACGTCGGGGCGAAGCGCCGGATCCATCCTCTCCACCTCGTCCAGCTCCCGGTGGTTGCCCACCGAGAGGCCAAGCATGAGGTTCCCCGGCAGTTTTTTGCGGGCCTCGAGGTAGTCCACGTCATTCTGCCCGATGTGCAGGTTAAGGCCCAGCTCACAGGCAACATCAAGGCGATCATCCACAAACAGCGGCACACCCGTGGGCTCCATGAGCTCCTTCAGCTTGATGGCTCGCGCGAGGAACTCCGCCTCGGTTGCGTCCTTGTCGCGCAGCTGCACAACGCTCACCCCTCCCTTTATTGCCTTGTCGACGATCGGTGCTACGTTTTCCGGTCCCCCTCCCTGTTGCGGGTCGGTGACGAGGTAAAGACTCCAGTTGGTAGCCATTACAGGGATTCCTCCTCAAAGGTTGTGTATTGTTCCAGCTCATCTGCGGTGAGGGTGTAGAGCGCGTCGAGCCACGCCACCTTGAAGCTGCCCGGCGCGCTCGCGGTCTTGGCCGCTTTGGCTCCTGCTGCCGAGTGGTGGGCGTGGGCTGCGACCACTGCATCGTGCGGGTCCGCACCTACCGAGAGGTAGGCCGCCACCACCGCGCCGAGGGAGCACCCGGTGCCGATCACCTTCTGCATGAGCGGATCCCCGCCGGTGATGCGCGTGATGCGGCCCTCCGAGACGACGATATCGGTGGCGCCGGAAATCCCCACCACCCCACTGGTGCGCGCAGCCAATACGCGGGCTGCGGGGATCGCCGCATCCGCGGCATCGGCCGAATCAACGCCGCGGCCTCCGGCGGCGTTCTCATCAAGATTGGCAAGCGCAATGATTTCCGAGGCGTTGCCGCGGATGGCGTGTGGCTTGTCTGCGATGAGAGATCTCTGGAAACGGGTGCGCTCCTTCAGCCCGCCGCAGGCCACCGGGTCGAGCACCCAGGGGGTTCCCGCCTCGTTTGCCCCGGCGACGGCTGCCCGCATGCCCGCGTACTGCTCGTTCGTCGGGGTTCCCGCGTTGATGAGGACGCCGGAGGCGATCTGTGCGAAGTCCCCTGCTTCCGTTGGCGTATCGCACATGGCAGGTGATGCCCCAATGGCGAGGATGACGTTGGCGGTGATGTCCATGACAACACCGTTAGTAAGACATTGGATGAGCGGTTCTTGATCCCGTACCGCGTGCATGATTTCTGGGTAGGCTAACTGAGCCATTGCAATTCCCTTCGCTAGAACGACCTAGATCAGGTTCGACGGGTGTTTTCTCAGCGCCCCTTGTGGCGGGACGCACCCCGTTGCCTGGTTATGCCCACATTAGCAGCCCCACCCAACCGCTGTGCCCGGGGGTAACCTCCCCTCCGCCCAGCTCGGGGATGACCGGCAGTGCAGGAAAAATGCATTTGGTGCCCTAGGATTCGTGCGTTTGGGTACCTAGGATTGATGCGTTTGGTGCCCTAGGAACCATGACATTCCTGCCCCGCGCTCTCGACCTGCAGCTTAACGAGCTACTCCCCTATGTCGGCGCGATTGCTATCGATGGACCCAAGGGCTTCGGAAAGACGAGTACGGCGGAAAAGCGTGCGACAACAGCGCTGCACTTAGACCGTGAGCAGGATCGCATCATTCTTCGTGCCAATCCCGCTTTCGACCACTTTCCTGATGGCTCAATCCTCATCGACGAGTTGCAACGGGCACCGGAGGTGTGGGACATCGTGCGGCGAGCGGTGGACGACGGGTGCGATCCGGGGCGATTCCTGCTTACTGGCTCAGCTATCCCCATTGCAGGCACCACGACACACAGTGGCGCTGGACGAGTTTTGTCTTTGCGCATGCGCCCGATGGCCGTCTTTGAGCGTGACTCGCGGGAAGATCTCATCTCCCTCAAAGAAATTCTTGCCGGTTCCGCCACCATCACCGGGCAGACCGATCAAACTTCCGCCGACTACGCGCATAGCATTGCGACGACAGGACTGCCCGGGCTGCAGAATCTTCCCCCGCTCGTACAAAAGCAGCACATCGCTTCGTACATCGACCGGATCCTTGACCGCGATTTACCCGACCAGGGTTATACGACGCGCAATAAGGCAGCACTCCTCACCTGGATGCGCGCCTATGCCGCAGCAACAGCAACACAGGCAAGCTATTCAGAAATCCTAGATTCTGCGACACCTGGCGAGTCCAACAAGCCATCAAAAAAGTCATCTGCGACATACCGGGACAAACTCAACGAGATTTGGATTCTCGACCCTTTACCTGCCTGGAATTTTGCCTCCGCCCCATTCCCACGTGTTTCCCAACAGGCGACACATTTCCTTGCCGATCCTGGCCTTGCGCTGCACCTTCTTGGATTGACCGAAAGGTCCCTTCAAGCTCCTCGGAACGCCCATATCTTTGGCTGCCTGTTTGAGGCTCTTGCGGTGCTGAGCATCCGCGTTGCCGCCGAGGCGAACTTCGCCACCGTCGGCCATTTCCGCACACGCAATGGGGACCATGAAATCGATGCTGTTATTGAAAGCGCAGATGGGGGCATCATCCCCGTCGAGGTAAAACTCACGCACACTCCCTCACCCGAAGACGGGAAACATCTCCTATGGCTACGGGATAGCCTTCCCGACGAGGTCATCGACATGATCATCATCACAACCGGGGATCGGGCTTATCGCCGAGAAGATAGCATCGCGTGTATCCCGCTTGCTTTGTTCGGCGTTTAGAAACCTGGAAAATTTTACCGAAGGTTCCCCATTTTCGAGGCCCTCTCCGTCCAGGTTTTCGCGGCGTTACAACCCAGGGGTTTTCAGGCGTCCACGTGAAAGCTCCGGAAAAATTCACGTTCTACCCGTACCAACTGGGCGTACTGAAAGCCTGATTCGGGTCGAGCTATTGAAAGCGTGGGGAACAGGTTACGTTTCCGAATGGCGTGACTGAATTTTCCGGGCTTGAGTTGAGAACTTGATTGCTTCCGCTCTAACGAACTGTTGAAGGCCACTTTGCGTAAACTCCACGTTCCAACGATGACGCTTACTGTCATAGCTCATGGTGACGATACCGCGCTTCTGCAGGTTTTCGGAGGCCCCGATCACATCGTCAGGATCGGCGTTAATCCTCTTCGCGAGCGTCTTTACCTTCATTCGCGAGCTACCGAAGATCGTCTGGTTTCTGAGCGCGTACAGGATCTCATACTCTATTTCGGAGGTATAGGGAAGCTCTAGTGGCTGTTCGTTCATAACTCTTCTGACCCTTTTCTTGGTGGAGAGGGATTTTCTGCCAGCATCGGAGATCAAGCCAAGAGAAAGAGTCCCGGCTAAGGTCATTTTAGTGCGTACGTGGTGGGTGGAGGGTGTAGTCGGGTCTCGCTCGCCCGATCCTCGCCTTATTGCAATAGGACCGGATTTTCCGGGCACGCTATCCTCTTAAGGTTTTGCGAACTGGGAAAAAGGCAGGGGGACTTCTGTAGAAGGCCCGATTTTTCCCGGATCCTTACATAGACCTCGACCGGCGGGCTTGCCTTAGGCTTCCTGAGTTGGCTCACTATAGTGCGATGGTGCGCACTAGCTGTCGAACGATCGATCAGCGCGGACGAAAACAGTTGAGATAGCAATGGGGATTTCTTTGATCTGCCCCAAGGGTGATCCTCATCACCCACACGCAACCTACGTCAGGCAATGACATTTCCCCCAGGACCCAAGAGCACTTTTGCGGGGCTGTGCGGTCCTCAGATCGGAGATGCGAACGACCCCAAAAACCGGCATCGGCAACGTAGTTTCGCAGCCGTTCCCTGTCACCGGCCCCCTACCCCAGCGATGCGAGCACGCGGGTGAGGTGGTCGATGTCGGCGTAGGTGTTGAACGGGGCGAGGCCGATGGAGAGCGCACCACCAGCCTCAAAAACACCCATGTTTGCCAACAGGGGGTCCTGGGGGGCCAGGGAGGTGACCAGGGAGTTCGAGAAGAGGCGCTGCTGCACCGTCGCGGCGTCGATGCCACGGACCACGAAGGTAAGCCGCGGGATGCGGTCGATGGCGGCCATGCCGTAGCCGGCAGCCTCGCCGGTGATGCCCACGAGGTGGACACCGCTCAAGCCCCGCAGCGACTCGATGGCGTGGCGGAGCAAGCCCGAGAGGTAGACGTCGAGGCTGGCCATGGATTCGCGGAGGCGACGGGAGCGCTGGCCCTCAACATCTTCGACGAGGCCAGCGTAGTGGTCGATAAGCGGGGCGACACCGCCGAGGAGGCCACTGGAAAGCTGGCCGACCACGAGGGGGTGATCGAAGCGGGGAAACATCGAGGTGTCGCGGAATACGAGCGCCGACAGTTGGGGGCCACCGAGGGCAGCGAGGTCGACGAGGACGATGTCCACACCGTAGGAGTCGATGTCGATGAGGCGGTAAGGGGCGAGCGCCGTAGCGTCGAGAAGCACCCACGCGCGGGAGGAGGAGTGGGTGATGTCGGCAATTTCCTCCACCGGGGTGGCGGTGCCGACGTAGGGTTGGGCGCCGGGGACGATGACGAGGCGCGTGGAACCGTCGATAAGACTGCGGTACTGCCAGGAGGGGATCTCCCCCGTGCCGAGGTCGGGCTCCGCAATGGTCAGGTTGTAGCGAGAAAAGGCCGAGTTGAGGGCGTGATCGCGGGCCCCGACGACACCCGAGCGGGCCAGCCGGCCGGACATGGAGTGGGCCAGCGCGCGGGCGAGGACGAAGCTGGAGGGGCCGAGGACGACGTGGTCGCTGCGGACGGAGAAGAGGTCGGCGACGGCGCGGGTGGCCGAGGCCATGTGGGTGGACCCGAAATGGGTGTTGGAGGAGTGCCGGGAACCCGGCTCGGGGGCAACGACCAGGGGTGCCGTGCGGAATGACGTGGCGACGCCGGAGGCGACCTTCTCCGGGATCTGGGGGCATTCCCCCGCATTGAGGTAGATCCAGCCTTCGCCGAGAGAGGTGTAGAGACCTCTCACCCGTGCGGCATCGTACATGCTGCGTATCCCCTTTCTTTGAACCTGCTCTCCATCATCCTACTTCACACCGTTTAAGCTAGACTGCGTGCACACTGACAACTCTGGTAAGGACCTCGCGCGGATTACCGCCACCGAGGTGCGAGACATTCCGCCGAGCAAGTCGCGGACGTTGAGCGCCGCGTGGGCGGACCTCGTCCGCGGACTGAAACAGTACGAGCTGTGGCTGCAGCTGGGCTGGCAGGACATCAAGCAGCGGTACCGCCGCAGTGTCCTCGGCCCCCTGTGGATCACCATCGCCACCGGCGTCATGGCCCTGGCGCTGGGACTGTTGTACTCACTGCTGTTCAAGATTCCCCTGGAGACGTTCCTGCCGCACGTGACGGTGGGCCTCATCATGTGGAACTTCATCTCCGGCTGCATCAAGGAGGGCTCGGATATCTTCATCGATAACGAGGGCCTCATCAAGCAGCTGCCGAGCGCACTGAGTGTCCACGTGTACCGGCTGGTGTGGAAGCAGCTCCTGTTCCTGGGGCACAACCTCGTCATCTGGGCGATCCTCATGCTTATCTTCCCACGGCCGCTGGGGTGGGACATCCTCCTCATCTTCCCGGCGCTGGCGCTGCTCATTGTCAACGGCGCGTGGGTGGCCATGTTCTTCGGCATCGTCGCCACGCGCTACCGCGATTTCTCCCCACTGCTGGAGGCGCTGACGCAGCTGCTGTTCTATGTCACCCCCATCGTGTGGATGACTGATACCCTCACCGAGCAGGGCCCGGAGGTCGCAGGGCGCGCGAAGCTGGCGCTTCTGAACCCGCTGTACCACTACATGGAGGTCGTCCGCGCACCGCTCATCGGTGCCCCGATCCACGCGTACAACTGGTGGGTGGTCCTGGCTTGCACCGTCATCGGTGTTGGCCTGGCCCTCATGGCGATGAAAAAATGGCGCTTCCGCGTCAGCTACTGGGTGTAAGGAGTTTCCATGGTTTCTATCGATACGTATAACGCGTGCGTCGACTTCCCCATTTTTGACGCCAAGTCCCGCTCCATGAAGAAGGCGTTCCTCGGCGCCGCCGGTGGTGTCATCGGCAAGACCGCCGACAATGTCATCGTCGTCGAGGCGCTGAAAGACATCAACCTACACCTGCGGGAGGGCGACCGCGTGGGACTCGTCGGCCACAACGGCGCCGGCAAGTCCACCCTGTTGCGCCTGCTCAGCGGCATCTATGAGCCCACCCGTGGCGCGGCGGACGTGCGCGGCCGGGTGGCCCCCGTGTTCGACCTCGGCGTGGGCATGGATCCGGAGATCTCCGGCTACGAGAACATCATCATCCGTGGCCTCTTCCTCGGGCAGTCGCGCCGTCAAATGAAGAAGAAGATGGATGAGATCGCCGAGTTCACCGAGCTGGGCGACTACCTCAACATGCCGCTGCGCACCTACTCCTCCGGTATGCGCATCCGACTCGCCCTCGGTGTGGTCACCTCCATCGAGCCGGAGATTTTGCTTCTCGACGAGGGCATCGGTGCCGTCGACGCGGCGTTTATGGCCAAGGCCCGCGCCCGCCTCTCGGAGCTGGTTAAACGCTCCGGCATCCTCGTCTTTGCCTCGCACTCCAACGACTTCTTGGCACAGCTGTGCACCACCGCACTGTGGGTGGATCACGGCCAGATCCGGAAAGCTGGGACGGTCCCGGACATCGTCGAATCCTACGAGGGCAAGGAGGCCGCCGACCACGTGCGTCGTCTCCTGAAGAACATGGACGAGTAACCCATGTTTCATGTTCTCGCCCACCTCGACGAGGAGGTCGCCGCTTCTCCCGGCGACACCGTTCTTGTGCTTTTCGACGCTTCGTCCTCGCGGCAGGAGGGCGACGAACTGTTTGCTCGCTTCTCCCGCCGCATGTGGGCCCTCGGGGTCACCGACTACTGCCAGGCCGGTTTTCCCAACCGCAATGACCCTTCGCTTTACCCCGCGATCCGCAGGACCGTCGAAGAAAAGCAGCCACCAGGCGCGACACGGAAACTGTCGCCTCACCCCTGGGTGCAGGCGGCGCTGAATAAGATGGTGTCCATGGATATCGCTGCCGTCATCGTCACGCACAACCGCGTCGAACTGCTCCGCAACTCGCTCGAGGTGGTCTGCAACCAGAGTTACCCCGTGCGGTGGGTGATCGTTGTGGACAACGGCGACCAGGAGGACGTCGAAAAGCTCGTAAAAGAAGTAGCTGGGGCGCGGGCCGTGTACTGCCCGAGTAAGACGAACCTCGGCGGGGGCGGCGGGTTCGCGTACGGGTTCCTGACGGCGCTGGCGATGGGTGCCGATGCCGTGTGGTGCGCCGACGACGATGGGCGGCCGGAGGACTCTTCCGTTTTGGAAACGCTCGTGACATGCATGGACGAGCGGGGGCTGGACGAGGTCTCCCCCGTCGTGCTGAACCTCAACGAGCCCGAGAAGCTCGCGTTCCCCCTGCGACGCGGGCTCACCTGGCGGCGCAAGCGCTCCGAACTGGGGCGAGGTTTCCTGCCCGGCATCGCCAGCCTCTTCAACGGTGCCCTCATCACCGCGCACGCGATGGAAGCCATCGGCGTGCCCGACTACCGCCTGTTCATCCGCGGCGACGAGGTGGAATACCACCGGCGACTCGTGCGCAGTGGGATGAAATTTGGCACCTGCCTCGACACCGCCTACCTGCACCCCGACGGCAGCGACGAGTTCAAACCGATCCTCGGCGGGCGGATGCACACGCAATACCCCGACAGCGACTTCAAGCGCTTCTTCACCTACCGCAACAGGGGTTACCTCATGAATCAGCCGGGGATGCGCAAGCTGTTGCCGCAGGAATACGCCCGCTTCGCCTGGTTCTTCCTCGTGCAAGAAAAAGACCCGGCCGGTTTCCGCGAATGGTTGCGGCTCCACCGGCTCGGGCGCCAGGAAAAGTTCGAACGACCCTAGGGCTTAGGAATTGCCGTTGCGGTTCTTGTTAAAAATGAACCAGCGCTGCACAAAGAAGTTGATGACCGTGGCGACCCCCTGCGCGACGACGAACGCCGCCGTGGCCGCCACGTACTGGTTGACGAAGTTATCCAGGAAGTGGAACCCGTAATCGTAGATCAGGGTGTTGAGGAAGTAGCTCATCCCATACAGCAGCCACACCTGCATGAACCGCTTGGTGGACGCGCCCATCCCGAACGTCCAGCGGCGGTTGATCATGTACGCCACCAGCGTGCCGACAATGAAACCGATGGTGCGCGCGTAGAACGGCGCCCACCCGAAACCGAATTGGAACAGGTAGGTCAGGCCGATATCGAATACTGCAGAAATGCACCCGGAGACGATAAACCGGTAGCCCTGCTTGCCTAGAGAATCCACGCAGGGCAGTATAGCGACATTTATTTATACAGTGGGAGAGGTCTCGGTTTATCGCCGTGTTCCTCGCGGCCCTTCTTCGTGCGGATCCGGCGGGCCTCCTTCTCCTCCCAGAAAGCCGCGATATCCTGCACCACCTTGGCGTGGCACCAGCAGTTTTTCCCCACCGGATCGCCGGTGTAGACCGCAGCAAACTCCTGCGGATCCTTCGCCTTCGTGCCGACGTTTTTTGCCAGCTCATCGGCGCGCCAATCCCGCGTATCCATGAGGAAGGAGCCCGTTTTCACATGGCTTGGAGCATCCACCCACGCCGAGACGAGCTGCGCCCCGTCTAGCTGCCAGACCACTTCGTGATCCGCCGACTTGTCGACGATGCAGATCGTCATGCGACAAGCCCCACGATAAGCCCCGCTGCGGCCCCGATGACCGTATGCGGGCATTTCACCGGCAGCTTGTCCGCCAACCAGTGCCGGGTGACATGATCCAACCAAGCGGTGGCCGCCAGCGCCGCCACCGCTGCCGGCAGTGCGTAGCTGGGAAGATCCCGCACTGGCTCGTCTTTTGGCACCGGGTGCGGCTCATCGTGGGCAATGTAGACGGCGCACGCCGTGGCGAGCGCCGCGTCGACGGCCAGCCGGGCCGGGAGGTTTTCCACGTAATCGGGAAGCGCGTAGACAGCGAACACGGTGGCGCCAAGTGCGACCTTTTCGTCTGTTTTCATGGGTTCAGTATAGGCTTAGGGTCACTATGACGTGGTTGAGTAGATTGTTGAAGCGGGGTTCTGACGAACCCACAACGAAGGAACACATCGCAGCCTCCCGCACCAACGTGCCGCTCGATGATCACATGACGCTGCTGTTCGCCCAGGAACTTCCGTTCCACCCGGCGGAGGAGCGGGCCATAATAGAAAAGATTCTGAAAGAATACGAGGGTCCCACGATCACGAGCCAGGATATGCTGCCTCAGCAAATTCGGGACCTCATGGATTTGTGAAGCGAGTAATCTATTAACGAAATGACTACTGAGACTGGCGCAACTTCTTCCGCAGCTTCGGGCGGAAAAGGAGCCTACACCACAGAAGCACGTACCCTCACCGGCTGGGGCCGCACCGCCCCTACCACGGCAAACGTCCTGTACGCACACGGCGTTGACGAGATCGTCGCCGCCGTGAAGGACGCCGCCGACCACTCCGCCGCCGGCGACCACCGTGGCATCATCGCCCGCGGCATGGGCCGCTCCTACGGCGACCCCGCACAAAACGCCGGTGGCATCGTCGTCGACATGACGGGACTGAACACCATCCACTCCATCGACACCGCCACCGGCATCGTCGACGTGGATGCGGGTGTCACCCTTGACCAGCTAATGAAGGCCGCACTGCCCTATGGCCTGTGGGTTCCGGTTCTCCCGGGCACCCGCCAGGTGACCATCGGCGGTGCCATCGGACCCGATATTCACGGCAAGAACCACCACTCGGCTGGTTCCTTCGGCAACCACGTCGTAAGCATGGAATTGCTCACAGCAGACGGTGAGATCCGTCACCTCGAGCCGGACTCTGACATCTTCTGGGCCACCGTCGGCGGCATGGGGCTCACCGGCATCATCCTCCGCGCCCGCATCCAGATGACGCGCACGGAAACCGCCTACTTCCTGTCCGACACGGTCCGCACCAACAACCTCGACGAGACTATCGCCGAGCACTCCAACGGCGCCGAGGCGAACTACACGTACTCCTCCGCCTGGTTCGACTGCATCAACCCCGAGCCGAAACTCGGCCGCGCCACCATTTCCCGTGGCAGCCTGGCCACCCTCGCCCAGCTGGAGGAATTCGCCCCCAAGCTGGCCAAGGACCCGCTGAAGTTCAACGCCCCGCAGCTGATGACGGTGCCGGACATCTTCCCCTCGTGGACGATGAACAAGCTCACCCTCAACACCATCGGCGAGCTGTACTACGCCATGGGCAAGGACTCCACAAACGACATCAAGAACCTGACGCAGTTCTACCAGCCGCTGGACCTCATCGGTGAGTGGAACCGTGGCTACGGCAAGGCCGGTTTCCTCCAGTACCAGTTCGTCGTGCCCACCGAGGCCGTCGAGCCGTTCAAGGAGATCATCAAGGACATCCAGGCCTCCGGCCACTACTCGGCACTCAACGTGTTCAAGCTGTTCGGCGAAGGCAACAAGGCACCGCTGTCCTACCCGATGAAGGGCTGGAACGTGTGCGTCGACTTCCCCATCCGCAAGGGCCTCGGCACCTTCCTCGACAACCTCGACGAGCGCGTCATGGAGTTCGGCGGCCGCCTCTACCTGGCCAAGGAATCCCGCACCAGCGCCGAGAACTTCCACAAGATGTACCCGGGCCTGGAAGGCTGGCTGAAGCTCCGCAACGAGCTCGACCCGCACGGCGTCTTCGCCTCCGACATGTCCCGCCGCCTCGAACTGAAGTAAGGAGAAATCACCCATGCTCAACGCAGTAGGAGAAGCACAAAACATCCTCCTCTTAGGAGGCACCAGCGAGATCGGGCTGGCAATTGTCAAGGAATTCCTGCCCGCCCACGTCACCCTCGCCATCCGCCCCGGCTCCAGCCACGCCGAGCAGGCTAAGGCAGAGATCGAATCCGCCGGTGCGCGCAGCGTCCGGGTCATCGACTTCGATGCGCTCGACTTCGCCTCCCACCCGGCTGTTATTGACGAGGCATTTGAGGGCCATGATTTCGATGTGGCAATCGTTGCCTTCGGGATCCTCGGCGACAACGAAGAACAGTGGCAGAACCAGGCCAAGGCCGTCGAGGCCGTGCAGACCAACTACACCGCCGCCGTCTCCGTCGGCGTCCTGTTGGGCCAGAAGTTCAAGGCCCAGGGCCACGGCACCATCGTGGCGATGAGCTCCGTCGCAGGCATGAAGGTGCGCCGCTCCAACTTCGTCTACGGCTCTGCCAAGGCGGGTCTCGACGGCTTCTACGAACAGCTCGGTGAGGCACTGCGCGAGGATGGCGTCCACGTCCTCCTCGTCCGCCCCGGCCAGGTTCGCACGCGGATGTCCGCCGGTGTCAAGGAAGCGCCCCTCACCGTCAACCGTGAGGATGTAGCAAAAGCGGTCCACGAGGCCGTCGTCAAGCGTGACGATACCGTGTGGGTACACCCAGCGTTCAAGTACGTCTCCCTCGTGCTGAACCACATCCCGAAGCCCATCTTCCGGAAGCTCCCCTTCTAACGATGGGCAACGAGTACGCACCTGACCGCCTCCCACTCGCCACAACGCTCGCAGCCATCGCTGCAGCGGGCGTGGGAGGCGGCCTCGCGACGTTCTTAGTCTGGTTCGCCCTCCGCCACACAAACCTCCCGGCCTTCACAAGCTCGAACCTCACCACCGCCGTCGCCACCGCCGGCACGGTCATCGTCTGCCTTGCCGCAGCCGCCGCCGTGTGGTGCTGGTTCCACGGCCCAACGAAACTTCGGCCACTTGTGTACCTTGTGTGCTATCTAGCACCAGCCGGGATTGTGTGTACCACCACCGCCGTGCCCCTCTCGACCAGCAAACTCTGGCTCGACGGCATCACCGGTGACCAGGAATTCCGCACGCAATTCCTCACCCGCCTCACCGACAGCTGGCACATCTCGGACATGAACTACATCGACATGCCGAGCTACTACCCCGGCAGCTGGTTCTGGCTCGGCGGGCGCTTTGCCAACATCCTCGGACTACCCGGCTGGGAAGTGTTCCAACCCTGGGCACTCGTCTCCATCGCCGGTGCCGTGAGCGTCCTCACCCCCGTCTGGCAACGCCTCATCGGCTCCCTGCCCGTCGCCACGGCGATCACGCTCGTCACCACCTGTGTCGTACTCGTTATCTCCGCCGCCGAACCCTACGCGGCGATCATCGCCGCCGGCAGCTCCGCCGCCATGGTGCTCGCCGGCCGGGCGCTGCGCGGCCACCTCTGGTCACTCATCGGCATCATCGTCTTCCTCGGCATCTCCGCGACGATGTACACCCTGTACACCTCCGTCCTCGCCGGCACCCTCATCCTCGGCTCCGCCATCGTCGCCGCACTCGTCGAACAATCCATCAAGCCCCTCCTGCGGATGATCCTCATCGGCATCTGCTCCGGCCTCATCGCCCTCACAGTCTGGGGCCCCTACCTGTGGGCCGTCCTCTCCGGACGCCCCCGCTCCGGCGCCACCAGCCAGCACTACCTGCCCTACTCCGGTGCCCAAGTTCCCCTGCCCATGTTCAGCTTCACCGTCATCGGGCTCCTGTGCCTGGTCGGACTCATCTACATGATGCTGAACATCCTCGAACCCGACATCATGTCGCTCGGCATCACCGTCATCGTCACCTACGGCTGGATCATCGCCTCCATGGTCGCCTCCCTCGGCGGCACGACGCTCCTCGGCTTCCGCCTCGATGCCGTCCTCACCGTGTGCCTGGCCACCCTCGGTGTCCTCGGGCTTGCGCAGGCGCACCTGTCATACTTGCCGACGAAGCCCCGCATCACCGCGGCTGTTGCTATTGTGATTGCGCTCGCCGGAATCTACTACGCCCAGGAAATCCCCGCCCGCAACACCAACGCCATCGACCGCGCGCACACCGACACCGACGGCGAAGGCAGGCGCGCCGATAGGTTCGCGCCCGGGTCTGCGACGTTCTACGAGGCTATCGACGCGGAGTTGCGGACGCACACCACCTCCCCGGCTGATACTGTTGTGCTTACTGATGAACGAACCTTCCTCGCCTACTACCCCTACCGCGGGTTCCAAGCCATGACGAGCCACTACGCCAACCCCCTCGGCCAGTTCGACCTCCGCAACACGCTCATTGAGCACTGGGCCAACGCCTCCTGGAATGAACTCAAAGACCCCGATGCGTTCAAGGATGCCCTCGACGCGTCCCCCTGGGCTCCTCCGCAGGCCTTCATCTTCCGCGGCAACGCAGACGACATGGACACCGGCTGGACGTATGACCTCGCTGAGGACATCTACCCCAACAACCCCAACGTCCGCTTCCGTGGGATCTTTTTCAACCCCGCAGTATTTTCCGCCCCATACTGGGATGTGGCCCAAGTTGGCCCCTTCGTAGTAGTGACCTTAAACTGATGTGCCGTGCTGACCCTCGACAAGATTAAAAAGCTGGCGATCGCCTCTGGCATCGTCGGCTTCCTCCTGTTCATCCTGACGCCATTCCTCCCCGTCAACCAGACGCAGTCGACTGTGCACTGGCCCCAGGGAGACCTCCAGTCCATCACCGCGCCGCTCATGAGCTACGCGCCGGAGAAGCTCGAAGCAACCATCCCCGTTGATGCGTTTGATGAGCTTCACGACGGTCAAAACCTGCTCCTCGGAACCCTCCCCCAGGACTCCAAGGACGCCACGCAGCGCGGCCTCTTCATCCGCCTAGGCGAAAACGGCCTCGACGCCGTGGTGAAGGACAAGGTGATCTTCGCACTGAGCCGGGAGGACGTCGACAAGCTACAGCCCACAGACGAGCTGAAGCTAGTCAGCGACGCCGAGGGGACGACCATCACCCTCGGCAGCCACGAGGGCTCGACTGACGAAGACACCAGACCGCAAGTCACAGGACTATACACAGAACTCAACCGGGAGGCGAACGTACCTGGCCTTAGCGCCGACATCACCATCAACTCCCGCTTCACCTCCTCGCCAAGCCTGATCAAATACCTCGCCATGTGGGGCGGCATCGCCTGCCTCCTCCTGTCACTGTTCAGCCTCTGGAAATTCGACCAACTCGCGGGCAACCACCAGCCCGAATACACCCCCCGGTGGAAAACCATCACCCCCCTCGACGGCATCGTCGGCGCCATCCTCCTGTTCTGGTACTTCATCGGCGCCAACACTTCCGACGACGGATTCATCCTCACCATGGCCCGGCAATCGCACGCCGCCGACTACATGGCCAATTACTACCGCTGGTTCGGCGTCCCCGAATCACCCTTCGGCGCGCCCTACTACGACCTGCTGGGCTTGATGACGTATGTGTCCACGTCGTCGATCTGGGTCCGCCTCCCCCAGCTGATGGCAGCGGTGCTGACGTGGCTGCTGTTGTCGCGTGAGGTCCTCCCCCGGTTGGGGCAGAAGATAGCAGATAGAAGAGTTGCGCACTGGACCGCCGCCTTCGTCTTCCTCTCCTTCTGGCTGCCGTACAACAACGGCATCCGCCCCGAGCCGATCATCGCCGCACTCTCGCTGCTTACGTGGGTGCTCGTGGAGAAATGCTTTGCGACGAACAGGCTCCTCTACGGCGCCTCGGCTGTTATTGTTGCGACAATTGCGCTCGGCGCCGGCCCGACCGGGCTCATGGCCGTCGGCGCGCTGCTCGCCGGGATTCCGGCATTCATCCGCATGCTGCACCGTCGCAGGGACCTCGGAGTCATCGCACAACTCGTGCCGTTCCTGCCCGCCGGCTTCGCCATCCTCATGGCGGTGTTCGGCGACCAGACGCTGCGCACCGTCACCGAGGCCGTGCACGTCCGCTCCGCGAAGGGGCCGTCGCTGCCGTGGTACCTCGAGTGGGTGCGCTATGAGACGCTCATGGGCAACAACGTGGACGGGTCGTTTACCCGTAGGTTCGCGGTACTACTCATGTTCGCGGCTGTTGCTCTTGTGATTGCCTCCACCCTGCGCCACGGCGGGGTCGTCGGCGCGGCCAAGGCACCGACCTTCCGGCTCGTCATGATGTTCGCGCTCACCTTATTCGCGTTCTGCTTCACGCCCACCAAGTGGTCCCACCACTTCGGTGTGTTCGCCGGGCTTGGTGCCGCCCTTGCTGCCCTGGCGGCGATCGTCTGCTCGCAAATCGCGCTGCGCTCCGTGCGGAACCGGCTGCTTGTCATCGGCGGGTTCCTGTTCCTGCTCGCCTTCTGCCTCGCTGGGCAGAACGCGTGGTGGTACATCTCGTCGTTTGGCGTGCCGTGGTTCGACAAGTCGATTCAGTTCAAGGGGATCGAGTCCTCCACCGTCATGCTCGTCATCGCGCTGCTTGTTTTGTTGGCGGGAGTCATCAGCGGGTTCCTCGACGAAGTGCGGGAGGTGCGAGGAGACGGTGCCAGAAAGGATCGTCGACTAGCAAAATTCGACGGACTCTTCGCCGCGCCGATAGCCGTGCTCAGCGCCCTCGTCGTCGTGTTCAGCTGCCTCAGCCTGGGCAAAGGGTTCGTGTCGCAATACCCGGCGTACTCCGTCGGGCTCGGCAACCTGCGCGCACTGACCGGAAACAGCTGCAACCTCGCACAGGACGCGCTGCTCGAAACCGACACCAACGACGCGTTCCTCACCCCCATCGAAGGAACCCTCGCCGAATCGCTTGACGACGGCGACGGTGTCGGCTTCGGCCCCAACAACATCCCCGAAACCATCGTCGGTGGCGGTGTCGACACCTCAGCACGATCAGCCGGAACCGTGGCTGGTGCCAGTGATGCAGAAGCAGACACCGCCAGCGGCGACTCCGCCGGATCCAGCACCAGCACGCAGGGCGCCCGAGAAGAACAAGGCGCCAACGGATCCAATATCCGGCTGCCGTTCGGCATCGACTACACCAAGGTCCCCGTCGTCGGCTCGCACCGGTATGGGGCCCAGTTCGGGTCGAGGGTGCAGACGCAGTGGTACGAGCTGCCGGAGACGGAGAACCCGCTGCTCGTCATCTCCGCGGCTGGTAAAATTGCGCACCATGATATCAATGGGGTGAAACAGCCGGGGCAGAAACTCCTGGTGGAATACGGAAAGCGCAACGGGGGGAGCGTCGAAAAGCTAGGAAGCGTGGAACCGATGGATATCGGACCCGCCCCCCAGTGGAGGAACCTGAGGGTGCCGCTCGACAGCCTGCCTGCCGAGGCCGACGCCGTGCGAATCACAGCAGTGGACACAAACCTCAGCGGGGAGGAGTGGGTGGCTTTCACCCCACCGCGCGTCCCCACCCTCGCGCCCCTCAACGACGTCATCGGCTCCGAGAAGCCGGGGCTTTTGGACTGGGCCGTCGCACTCCAGTTCCCGTGCCAGCGGTCCTTCGACCACTACGCGGGTGTGGCGGAAGTGCCGGAATACCGCATTTCGCCGGACCACCCGGGCAAGGTGACGCTGTCGCCGTTCCAGGATTACAACGGCGGTGGCGTGATGGGGATTGCGGAGGCCGCCAACAAGGGTCGCGAAATCCCCGGGTACCTGAAGGACGATTGGCAGCGGGACTGGGGCTCCATCGAAGAGTACTCGTTGCGCACCAATTCGCGCGGTGAGGAGCCGAAGCCCGCCGCGGTTGATACGGAAGTGATTACCCGGTCGGGTCTGTGGTATCCGGGTCCGATGGCGACCGACGAGTAGCCCTCATTTGTAGGACCTTTCGTACAAGGTTGTAGCCGCACCATTTATTTTCCGGCTGGTTGTTGTAGACAAGCGGGCCACCTCCGGGTGGCCGCCAGCCAACTCGCCCCTCAGCGTCGCGCTCTAAGTGCCCGTTGAGGGGCCTATCTCTTCGGTCATCGTTTTGCGCGTTGTGGGAGTGGCAACAGCCGGTGAGCGTGTCGGAGTCGGTTTTTCCGCCGAGGCAAAAGGGCCACGTGTGGTGGGCTGCGCCGTCTCTGACGAGTTCGTGGCAGCCGGGCCAGGGGCAGATGATCTGCATGATTTCGTTGGCGGCGCGCTGGTTTTTGTTGGCGAAGCGGCGGCGCTCGATTTCGTAGTTGCCGATGACGTGGGCTTCCTTGTCGACGATGGTGAGCCAGCCGGTGTCGGCAAGCGCTAGTTCGGCGAGCTCGTCCAGGTCATACGTTTCGCCGGTCGTGGTCTGAACCTTGGCCTCCTCGCCGGCGTAGAACATGTCGTCGAGAACAAGGATGAGCGCCGGCTTGTACTCGGTCGGCTTGAGCTCGCCGCCTTCGGAGAAAGCGAGATCGGCGAAGGCTTTGCCCTTGCCGCGGCACAGGTCCATGGTTTTGGGGGCGAGCTCGGCCAGGCGTGCGTTGATGCGGTTGATGACATCCTCGCTGTCGCGGAGGATGAGTTGCTTGTTGCCCTGGGCGTCGGCTTTCTTGGACACAAACACCCCCCGGTTGGTGCTGAAGGTGTCTTTGTTGAGTTCCTTGACTATGGTCGTCGCAAAGCTCTGGAGTTCGTCGCAGGTCATGCTTGTCGACGCTTCGATCAACTGCCCGCGTACGGTATCCATCTCCTCCCGGTTGGTGGCATTGAGGGAATTGCAGGCGCGCGAAATGATACTCAAACGCGTCAACGAAAAATCCGCCGCCTTCTTACGCTGCTCGGCCGGGGCTTTAGCCCAGGCGTTGGCGCAGGTAACAAGGGGGCGGATGTCTTTGGGGAGGCAGTCTGCGGCGAGCGCGAGTTCCTCAATTTCGTGCTTACGCAGCCCACTAAACCCCTCGAGGATAGCTATCCCCGAGGAGCGCGTGGCAAGGAACTCGTGTGGTGTCATACCCATTAGACGTGACACACACGCCACTTGGTTCCCTACCGGGAAGAATTATCCAAAAGGATGAGGAGATCGCCGAGGGAGTACTTGCCGCTGGCGGCCATCGTCTTCAAGTCCTCGACGGGGAGCTTGTTCTGTGCACCCAGCTCGACCAGGACACGAGCCAAGCTGAAGGCCTTAGGAAGGTCGATACCAGCCTTCGTGGCGGCGTCGACAAGCTCAGCAGAAGCAAGGACATTGCCCTCCGCAATGCCGAGGATGGCGTGCGCGAGGGGCTGGGAGGTGCCGCCGAAGTCCGGACCACCGAAGTTGTCCGTGGGCTGGAGGAGATTCCCGATGCCGAGCGCGTGGCCGGCGGCGAAGGCCCCCAACTGGTCGCGAGTGCCGTTGAAAAGGTTGAGATCAACCTCGCTGAGGATGCCAGAGACCCGACCGTGAGCCGAGCGCTGCCAGAACGTCATGTAACTCCAGCCACCAGGAACCTCAGCCGGGGGAGTGTTTTGCCACGCAGCCAACCACAGCGGATACTGCGAGAACTCCTTCGTATTGCCCATCTGCTCTGCCCAGAAATAGCGGTAGGTGTAAATCATCGGTGTCTTGCCCGTCAGGCGCTGCGTTTCAGAAAGGAAGTCGCGCGTCCAATTCTGCAGGGCCGTTACACCGAGGCCGTCGGTCTCCTCGAGGTCGAGAACCGGGGGGAGGGTGGCGTCGGCCTGCTTGATCGTCTCGGCGAAGTAGGCGGCCTGGGCCTTGGCGTCGGCGCCGGGGCGGGCGTAGTGGTAGGCGCCGACGTGCAATCCTGCCCCACGGGCATCTTTAACATCAGCCGGGAAGTGGGTATTGGTGAAGCCCACGCCCTCCGTCGCCTTAATAAACGCAAAATCCTGGGAGGAGTTGGCTACCTGGTGCCAGTCGATGGCGGAGCCGCCCGGGTGTTGGTGGCCGGCGATGTCGATGCCGGAGGAGAGGAGAGGAACCGCCCCCGCCGTTGGTACAGCAGTTGCTAAAACGGTGACCAGTGCAATAACTCGCTTCATGGGGCGAATGTTACCACATTAGTCACATGAGTCACACGTGTAACAGGAGGGTGGGCGTGTCGAAGAGGGAGGTGTCGGCACGCGCGGCGCGCACCGCATGGACTACTACCGCGATGAAGACGGCGTACATGACAACTGCGCAGGCGATGATAGAGGCGATTTGGACGGGCTCGGAGGAGGGTTGAAGGTTCCACCAGAAGTGGAAGAGCGTCGACAAGCCCCAGGAAGCGACGGCGACGCGCCAGGTGTGGGAGGAGAAGAGCCACAGGCCGAGGCCATAGGCGAGGATCCCGGTGAAGACCATGTGGAGGCCGGGGCCGGCGACCGTGCGCATGCCCCACATTTCGAGCATGCCGAGCATGTCCGAGGACGGGTGGTAGAGGGCACCGACGGTGCCGTAGCCGAAGTTTTCCACCGACTCGAAGCCGAGACCGACGAGGAGTCCGATAGCGAGGGCATGGTAGGGGCGGGTGACGCGCGGGCAGAGATAGATGATGAAGAACGCGCCGAGGCCCTTGGCCACCTCCTCGGGAAGCGCGCCGGCGAAGGAGGCCATGGTCAGCTCACTGCCGGCCAGGCGCGTGGCCTCCATGTAGCCGCCACTGCCGGCCATCACCAGCAACAGGGATGTACCCCCGCCCCAGGCGAGGGCTGCGGCAACCCATTTTTTCTCCAGCCCCACCGGCCACAGCCGGGAGGTGGCGATCAACCACGTGAACAACGCCATCCACCCGCAGCAAAACACGAGCGAAATGAGGCCGGCGCCCGGCGCGACGATGAGGTTGGCGAGGTTGATGAGGATGCCACCAACCGAGAGCACGAGACCGATTCTGAAGAGGAGTTTCATTTATACGTTCACCGCCTGGAGGGCGTTGAGGGTGGGGTCGATAAGAATGCCGGAGGCGATGGCGACGGTGTAGACGCCGTCTTTGTCGCCGGTGGGGGCGAGGAGGACGGCGGTGTCGCCGTCGCGAAGCATGGTTACGTTACCTTCCGTGACGGGTTCCGCCTCGGTGGGGAGCAACATTTCTGCTTCCCACATGCGGCGGGCGGCGAGTTTCGGGTCTTTAACCTCTCCGATTTCCTCGGAGCGGACGAAGTCGGGGCCGCACTTGTACCCGGTGAGCAGGCCCGTGCCGAAGTCGAGTTCGCACGAGGGGCTGTCGGGCAGGGCGATATCATCGCCGATGGTGACGGGTTCGCGGTACGGTTCGTCGAAAAGTTTCGGGAGTAACGCGGGGGCGAAGAGGTACACCAATGCCGCCACGATGCCGAAGACACCTACGGTAGGTTGTAACTTGTATTGCACGCCACCCGATTGTAGGAGAAAATCACGTGAAGGACTTATTCGAGATTGTCAACGGGGATTGGTACCGCGAGACGGACATCCCCGCCGAGTACGCGTCGTGGGGCACGTTCCAGGAGCTGCGGCTCGACTCCCTGAAGCAGTGTAAGGAGCTCGCGGAGGGCGACGACGGGCTGGTGGGCACCGCCTACCGCTCGTTTATGAACCACCGCGGATCGGTTGATGACCTGCCGTTCGACCTCTTGGACAAGCCGCTGCCGGAGGCTCTCGGCGAGCTGGACACAATCGGGATCACGGCACCCGCGTCGTTTTTCGTGGAGAAGTCGGCCGACAGTGACATGTCCATCGCCTACATCGTCCAGGCGGGACTCGGGCTTCCCGACGAGGCGTACTACCACGCGCCGGAACACGCTGCGACGCTGTCCGCGTACGAGAAGCACGTGGAGCGGATGCTGGGGTTGGCGGGGCGCAGCGAGTCGGCCACCGATGTGCTTGAGGTTGAGCACTACCTCGCGCGCGGGCACTGGGACAATGTCGCCTGCCGCGATGCGGTGAAGACGTTCAACCCGGTGGAGCTGTCGTCGTTGGGCACCAACGTGCAGCAGATGCTGCGCACCATGGGGCTTGAGAACCAGACGGTCATCGCCTGCCAGCCGAGCTACCTCACCCACCTCGAAGAGGCTTTTTCGGAGCTTCCGGAGGCGAAGTGGCACGCGTGGGCCGTCTGGCACATCATCTCCTCGTGCGCTGGAATGCTTTCCGACGAGCTGTCGGCTGCAAACTTCGACTTCTACGGTCGCGTCCTCGCCGGCTCGGAGAAGCAGCGCGACAGGTGGCAGCGCGCCCTCGGGTTCGTCGAATCGGGGCTCGGCTTCGAACTGGGCAAACTGTACGCCGCCCGGTACTTCCCGGAGTCCAGCAAGAAGGACATGCTCGAACTCGTCGACTACCTGCTCGCCGCCTACCGGGAGCGCATCTCGGGCCTGCCATGGATGACGTCGGCTACGCGGGAGAAAGCTTTGACCAAGCTGGAGCAGTTTACGGCGAAGATCGGCTACCCCGACACGTGGCGTGAATACGATGTTTCTTTGCAGGAAGACGACGTGCTGGGCAACGCCCGCGCGCTCGCCCTCAACTCCCACAACTACCACCTGTCCAAGCTGGGCAAGCCGTACGATCGCGGCGAGTGGGTCATGACACCGCAGACCGTCAACGCCTGCTACAACCCGACCGTCAACGACATCACGTTCCCCGGCGCGATCCTGCAGGCGCCGTTCTACTCGCCCACCCACTCCCCCGCTGAGAATTTTGGGGGAATTGGTGCGGTCATCGGTCACGAGATCGGTCATGGCTTCGACGACCAGGGCTCGCGTTACGACGGCCACGGCAACCTCAACGTGTGGTGGACCGACGAGGACCGCGCCGCGTTTGAGGAGCTGACGGCCAAGCTCGTCGGCCAGTTCCAGGGGCTCGTGCCGATCGCTTTGGAGGGCACGGAGACCCCGGGTGTCAACGGTGAGCTCACCCTCGGCGAGAACATCGGCGACCTCGGTGGCCTCGGCATTGCGCTCGTGGCGTACAAGAAGTGGGCCGCCGACAACAATGAGGACATCGACCTCAAGAGCTTCTTCCGCTCATGGGCGATGTCCTGGCGCCAGAAGACGCGCCCGCAGATGGCGGCGCAGCTCCTGGCCATTGACCCGCACTCCCCCTCCGAGTTCCGCTGCAGCGTCATCCCCAAGAACATCGACGAGTTCTACGAGGCGTTCGACGTGGAAGACGGGTTCGCCCCGGAGGAGCGAGTGACGATCTGGTAGCGACCTAGACTGGGAGACCCCAGGCGCGCAGTTGCGCACGGATCGGCTCGATGAACTGAGCGATGAGCGCACCCAATCCAGCGAGAACGGCGAGGAGCGGGACGACGATGGCCGCGGCGAGCTCGGCGTCGGAAAGCCCCGTGGAGGCCTTGTTGAGCGTGACCTCATCGACAACCGAATTGTCATCGACGTTGCGGGTGATGACCTTGAGGGAGGTGGGGGTCACCTGCACGTCGGTGTAGTCCGGCGTGTAATCCTGGTTCCAGTAGGCGGTGCCGTGGCCGAGCATGTTCTTGGCCACGGAATCCTCGAACGTGAGATTCGGGTGCTGCTCATCGATCGCGGTGGAGAAATCGTAGAACTTGGAACCGGTGGCGGAGTTGGCGGTGATGTAGAGGACCTCACCGTCGGCGGGGGTGAGCGTGTCGCCGGGAGCCGCCTGCTTATCCTGCTTGACCGGGGTGTTTCCCTTCATCAGGTGGGAGCGGCCGTAGATGTGCTCGTGGCCAGACAGCACGAGATCAACACCGCTTTCGGAGAGGACGGGGGTGAGCTCGTCGCGCAGCCACGTGGTCTTGTCCTCGTAGGCGTGGTAGCTCTGGGCGTACGGGGGCTGGTGGAAGGTGGCGATGACCCAGTCCGTGTTGGGGTGAGCGGCGATGGCCTTCTTGATGAACTCGGTGTGCAGCGCCGTGTCCTCAATGTTCGTATCGAGGGAGATAATGAGGGCGTTGTTGTAGGTGAAGTAGTAGTTCTGATCCTCCGCGTTGGGGAGGTTGTAGTGGGTGTGGAAGGCGTCGAGGGAGCGCTTGTCGTGGTTGCCGTCCTGCACCGCGGTGCGCAGCTGGCGCATCGCAGCGGGGGCAAAGAAGGCGTCGTACTCCGCCTCCTTCTGCTCCTCGGTGGCGGAACGGTCGGCGTTGACCTGGTCGCCGGCGGTGAGGAGGAAATCGGTGCCGGGGTTATTCTTCACCGTCGTGTCCACCGTGTGCTTCCACAGGGCCGGATCGTCCTTCTTCCCCTTGGAGGCGCCGATCTGCGGATCGCCGTAGAAGAGGAAGTTCCAGTTGGTGCTCTCCGCCTCGGGGGTGAACGTGTACCAGTCGGACCAGCCGGCGGTGTCGGAGCCGACCCGGTAGGAGTAGGCCTTGCCCGGGGTGAGGCCGGTCAGCTCGGCATCGACACCGTACATGCCGTTAAAGGCGGTGGTATCGGTCTTCGCGGCGACGGTCTCGCCGTCCTTCACCTCAACGACCTGGTCGGTCGCGGGTGTGGTGGAGGTCCAGGAAATGTTAGCGGAAGTGTTCGTGGTGCCGATGCCGAGGAACACGTCGTCGATGCCCTTATCGGCGGCGTAAGCCGGGGCGGTGACGAGTGCCGCGGTCGTTGCAACGGTGGTGGCTAGTGCGAGAAAACGCATGGTGTACATCCTTTTTGGGGTAGAAAATGGGGACGAACCAAGCGTAGAATTCCACGCTTACTAGCAGGTGAATTTTACAGACCTAACAGGTGAATAATCTGGTCGCGTTGCGTCCACGCCACCGACCCGAGGATGGCGAGGATCGAGATGATCGGGGTGATGATCGCCGCCAGCTGCAGAGGTGTCTGCTCGGCGTCGGGGGTGATGGTCTCCGTCTTGATGACCGTTTCGTTCTCCGTCTCGACCTTGGTTTCCGTCTTCACGACGGTTTCCGTTTCCACCTTGGTCTCGTGGTCCGCCGGAGGCGTGGGGGCCGGGTCCTCGGGAAGCTCGGTCATCGAACCCGGGTTTTCCGGCAGTGGCGGAAGCACGGTCTTGTTCAGGGTGACCGTGTCGACGACGGAGCCGTCGTCAACGTTGTAGGTGGTCAGGGTGAGCTTCGTGGGCGTGACCTCGACGTTGGTGTAATCCGGCGTGCCGTCCTGGTTCCAGTAGGCAACCTCGGGGCGGACGAGGCCCTCGGCAACGGACTGCTCGAAGGTCATGCCCGGATGGCGGGCGGCGCCGGAGGAGGCGAAGTCGTAGAACTTGGAGCCGGAGGAGCTGTTGGCCGTGTAGTACAGGACCTCGTTGCCACGCGGGGTGAGATTGGTGGAATCGGTGGGGCGCGCCGTCGTACCGCTCATCAGGTGGGAGCGGGTGTGCATGTGCTCGTGACCGTTGAGGACGAGGTCCACGCCGAGGTCGCTGAGGACGGGGCCGAGGTTTTGGGCGAGTTCCTTCGGCTTCGCCTCGAAGGCGTGCCAGCTGTGGGCGTAGGGCGGGTGGTGGAAGGTGACGATGATCCAGTCCTTGCCACCGCCGGCCTTGGCCACGGCTGTGCGCAGGAAGTTCGCCAACCCATTGTAATCGATGCTGTTGGAATCCAGCGCGACGATCAGCGCATTGTTGTATTCGTAGTAGTAGTTGTAGCCGCTGGCGTTGGGCAGGTTGAAGTGGCGGGCAAAGGCGACTATGTCGTTGTCGTGGTTGCCGCTTTGTACCGCCAGGCGGTAGGTGCGCAGCTGGTCGGGGGCGAAGAAGGCCTCGTATTGGTCCTGGGCGAGGGCGTAGTTGACCTGGTCACCCGCGGTGACGAGGAAGGCCGTGTCGGGGTGCGCGGCGGTGGAGGTGGCGAGCGTTTTCTTCCAGCCCTCGGCGTCCGTGGCGAGGTTGCCCGCGCCGATCTGGGGGTCGCCGTAGAAGAGGAAGTTCCAGCTGTCGGTTTGGGGGCGCACGGTGAGGTCGTACCACGTTGTCCACCCGTCCTCGTCGGAACCCACGCGGTAGGAGTAACCGGGCGCGAGCCCCGTGAGCGTCGCCTTAGCGGCGTATTCGGCGTTCGTACTCGTCAGGGTAACTTCGCTGGGGTCGACGGTGGTCACCTTTCCCGCAGCGTCTTTGACCTGCACCTTTTGCTGCTGCTTGGAAGGCATGTACCAGTTCAGGTTGGCGCTGGTTTCGTCGGATCCAACGCCGAGGAAGAGGTCTGTCGTCTCAGCGTACGCCGGGGTGGTGACAAGGAGACTGAGGGTCAGGCCCGCGGCCGCAATCGTGCGCAATGACATACTGTTTTACCTTCCTAGATACTGGTTGATGGCAGCGCCGAGCAGGGCACCGATGATGCCGAGGGCGCTGATGACGATGGAGGCGATCGCGGCACCCTCGGAGGATCCCACGGCCTGCGGTTCTTCGGTGCGGGTTGTCGTGCTTGTCGACGTGTTGGTGGTCGTCGATGTCTTCGTGTTCGTGCTGGTCTTGGTGTTGGTGCTCGTCGTGGCCGGGGTGGAGGTGGTCTTGTCCGGCTTGGGGGCATCGTTGTTGACGATGGTCACCTTGTCGATGACGTAGGGCTGATCCGCATCGTACGTGGTGAACGTCAGCTCCTGCGGGGTGACCTGCACCTTCAGGTAATCCGGGTCGTAGTCCTGACGCCAGTAGGCGGTCCAGTCGTAGGCCGGGTGGTTGAAAACGTCGACGTGCTCCATGCGGGCGTTCGGAACGGAGGCACCGTTTTTGTCATGGTAATCGTAGTACTTGCCCGCACCTGTCGAGGTGGAGGTGATGTAGAGGACCTGGTTATCGGTGGGCTCAAGGCGGTCACCGCGGCGCGGAGGGGTAGCAGAAAGCACCGGCTTATCGCCCTCCATGAGGTGGGAGCGCGTGTAGATGTGATCGTGGCCGGAGAGGACGGCATCGACGCCAAGCTCGGAGAACACGGGGGCCAGGACCGTGCGGACACCCGTGACATCGTTGTCGCTCACGTGCGAACCCTGAGAGAACGGCGCGTGGTGCAGCATGACGACGATCCAGTCGTTGGCATCGCCGTGCGCACCGATCGTCTCGCGGAGGAAGTCCTCGTGGCGCGGCCAGTTCGTGTTGTTCGTATCGAGGCCGATAAACAGGACGTTGTTCTTCTCGTAGTAGTAGTCCTGGATGTCCTCTTCCTGGTTCGGGTGGCTGAAGAAGGACTTGTAAAACTCCATCGCGCCGGAGTACGTCTCGTGGTTACCGGGGATGGTGGACAGGGGCAGCCCGGTCACCTGCGGCGCCTCGAGAAGCAGGCGGTGCTGGTCCAGCGGAGATCCCCACCCCTCGACCTGGTCGCCGACGGAAACAAGAAGGGAAGCATCGGGCACATCGGCGGTCGCGGAATCGACGGTGGCCAGCCAGTTTTTCTGCGTCCTCTCCAGCTCCAGGTTGGTGCCGATCTGCGGGTCACCGAAGACGAGGAAGTTCCAGTTCCCATCGCCGTCGTCGGTGGTGAACGAGTACTCGTCGCTCCAGCCCGTCTCGTCGGATCCGACCTGGTACGTGTACTGCGTGCCGGGCTCCAGCCCGGTCACCGTGGCGGTGCGGGGCTGGGTGAGGATCTGCGCATTGGCCGGGATGGAAGCGTCGACAAGCATGGTGGTGGGGCCAGTGACCTTGACCTTTTCGGGGGCCGACCCCACAGTCTGCCAGTTGATGATCACCTCGGAGCCGTTCGCGCCCGGCTGGAGAACCACCGAGGTCTGCGGGCCGGTGCCGACGTGGGTGGCAGGCGTGGGCTCGGAACCCTCCGGCTGCGCGAGGACATACGTGCCGGTCAACGCCAAAGAGACGGCGGCGACCGATGCAGAAACCAGACGAAAAATAGACACAGCACACCTTTTTTAATACGTTTCACAGTTCGCATACAGCCTAGGAACAGTACATGGCCAGACCATGACCCCCGTGTGACCAGCCAGTGAACTTTACGTTCCACTACCCCCGTTAAACGCCGTATAAAACACCAGGCGCTCCCCCCGCTACATGAAACCCAGGTGAATTTTTGGCCAACGAGCGGGGAGACGCGCGCGGGAGGTCCTAGGGTCAAAAAATATGTCGAGCGAAAATACTCTGTCGCGCCGCCGCTTCATGGCGTACTCCGCGCTTATCACCGCAGGCACCGCCGTTGCCTCCACCGCCGTCGCACAACACGGCCCCTCCGAACAGTCCATCGCCCCGCTAGACCTCTACAACCAAGCCTCGCGCGCCGGACTGCCCTTCCTCCACTCCGTCGCCAGCGGCGACCCGCTGCCCGACTCCATCATCCTGTGGACCCGCGTCACCCCCGACCGCGACAGCCTCCCCGGCTCCGGCCTCGGCCCCGACGTGACCGTACGCTGGGACATCGCCACGGACACCGCCTTCACCGACATCATCGGCACCGGCACCGCCATCGCCACCGCCGAGCACGACCACACCGTCCACATCGACGTGAAGGGGCTGCGCCCCGAGACGATTTACTACTACCGCTTCATCGTCCTCGACGGCGACCACCGCGGGGCAACGTCCCCGATTGGCCGCACCAAAACCGCCCCCGCCTACGACTCCTCCCCCGAGGAGATCACCTTCGCCACCGCCTCCTGCGCGAACTGGGAATGCGGCTACTTCTCCGCCTACCGCGACATGGCGCAACGCGGCTACAACGGGGAGCTCGACCTCGTCGTCTTCCTCGGCGACTACATCTACGAATACGCCACCGGCGAATACGCCGGCAAGTCCGGGATCAGCCGCGTCCACCACCCGCAATGGGAAATCACCACGCTCGAGGACTACCGCATCCGCTACGGCACCTACCGCACCGACCCCTTCCTGCAGGCCGCCCACGCCTCCACACCGTGGGTTGTGACCTGGGACGACCACGAGACAGCCAACAACTCGTGGAGCGCCGGCGCGGAAAACCACACCGACGACCCTGCTGAAGGCAAGTGGACCACCCGGCGCGACAACGCACAACAGGCCTACTTCGAATGGCTGCCCGTCCGCGTCACCATGGACAGCCCCGAACGGCACATCTACCGCAGCTTCCAATACGGCGACCTCATGGAACTGACCATGATGGACCTGCGCAGCTACCGCGACGCCGAGACCGACGCTGCCAACTTCGCCAACCCCGAGCGCACGATGCTCGGCAGCGAACAGTTCAACTGGCTCAAGAACGTGCTGGAGACCTCCACCGCCGCGTGGAACGTGCTCGGCAACTCCGTCATGCTCAGCCCCATGAAGATCCTCACCGTCGAAGGCGACCCCGCCGCCAACGCCGCGCTGAACTTCGTCGACCAGCGCACCACCGGCATGGCCGTCAACTCCGATCAGTGGGACGGCTACGCCGCCGACCGCGACCGGCTGCTCGAACTCCTCTCCCACACGTCCGCCAACACCTTCGTCGTCACCGGCGACATCCACTCCGAGTGGGCAAACTCCGTCATCTGGAACGACAAGGAGATCGGCGCCGAGATGGTGTGCACCTCCATCTCCGCACCGAACGTCGACGAGATCCTCACCAGCTACCTCGGCAGCTACCACCCTGAGAACAACTCCACGAGTCTCCTCGTCGAAGACGTGCTCACCGGCGCGAACCCGTGGGTCAAGCACCTCGACTTCGACGCCCACGGCTACTGCATTGCGCACCTGAGCCGCGAGCAGGTCGTCATGGACTATGTCCGCGTCGCCGACGTGGAGACCAACAACGCCGCCACGAACATTGCAGTGACGAAGACGTGGCGGCCGGGAGAGGGGTTCGTCGACTAGCTTTCGTCGCCGCCGAACACGTCGTCGGACTCGCGGATATTCTCCTCCTCGATATCCGCGTAGGGAACCTGCGCGAGGCAGACGGTCAGGCCTGCAGGGGTGCGCACGACCGCCGTGGGGCCGAGGAAGGATTCCTGCGGCTCCTGGAGGACGAGGTCCGCGTCGACCTTGGCAAGCGTATCCTGCAGGTTCTCCACACCGAAGTAGACGACCCAGTTGTTCGCCGGCTCCGAGGGGATCTCCCAGAACCAGCCGATGGCGCCGCCTTCTTTGTAGGCGACGCGGATGGCCTCATTCGGACCGTCGATGACCCAGCCGAAAAGCGCGGCAAAGAAGTCAATCTCCGGGGTGGGGCCGGCGTATTCGAACCAGACCGGGGTGCCCGGCTCGCCGACAGCGAAAAAGTGCTCGCCCGTGACCACGGAAAACGGCACGCCCGCCGGGTCCAGGCACTGCGAATCGGAAAGCACCGTGCCGCCCTCGCGCTCGATCTGCTCGTGGGCGTCCTGTGCGTTGTCCACGGTGAAGCCCACAGACCACACGTCGAAATCGGCGGGAACGAGGGTGGCGATCGGGATGGACTCGAGGGTGAGGAAGGTGCCCTCCTCCCGCTCGTCGAGGCCGTATCCCATGACCTGGGAGAAGAAAGCTGCGGTTGCGTCCTTGTCGGTGGTGTAGAGGGTCAGGCCGCTGGGGACGCCCTCCGGCATAGTCAGTACGGGCATTAGAGGTTCTCCCACTTCGAAGGGTCAAAATCGACATCGTCGTCGTCTGCGACGTTGGTGACGAGCACGGCCTCACCGGCCGGGGCGGTTACGACGTCGCCCTCGCGCAGGACTTTCCCCCGGCGCGTGTCTACCTCGCCGTTGACGCGGATCTGCCCCTCAGCAATGAGGTTTTTCGCCTCGCCACCGGTTTCGGCAAGGTTCGCCAGCTTCAGGAACTGGCCGAGTTTGATGGAGTCGTCTCTGATTTCCACTTCAAAGGTCATGCCCCCATCATGCCAACAATGTGGCACGAAGGGGGCATGAGGGCACCTATTCAGAGCTCAAAAGGAACTCAGGGCACCATCGTCCTTGCTGATAAGGCCCAGCGCCTTGAGAATTGTCCCCAGAATGCCATCCGTCACCTGGCCCCAGTCCTCATTCACTGCGCCTTCAACAATATCTGTAATCGCGCCGCCCATAGACACTCAACTCCTTTCGTAGGTAAAAATAACTCTAACCTAGGAGTTGTACCCCTCAAGCAGTTGACAGAAGTTGCCACAGACCCACTACATTGCCAATCATTCCGATTGCAACAAGGGAGAAGATGACGGCGGCGAGGACATCGATCACCAACATGTAGCGGGCAATCCTCTCCCCCGCCACGCCGGCAAGATACCCCAGACCACAGTAGAAGATGAGGCCGAAGCCGAGCATGAAGGCGGGCATGAAGATGGCGAAGCCGAGGCTCATGTCCGGGGTGATGAACTGGCTGAACAGCGCGCCGTAGAAGATGAGGGCCTTTGGGTTGGAGAGGTTGGTGAAAAGACCTGCGCGCAGGGCCGTCGAGGGTGAATCGAGGCCGCGTGTTGCCGGCGTTGTGTGGTTGATGCCGCACTGGGCGACCAATCCCCGGACGAGGGTGAACACCATGTACAGGAGGTAGGCGGAGCCGGCAAGCGCCAGCACGTCCATGACCACGGGATAGGTTTTCACCAGGGCGGACAGCCCCAGCAGGCTGGCGACGCCCCAGATGAGGTTGCCGATGGTCGTGCCGAGCCCGCACACCGCGCCGAGCTTTCTCGACGCGGAGCCGATGCGGATGATCTGCATCGTGTCCGGCCCGGGGAGCATGATCGCCGAGGCGGTGATGAGGATAAAAGCCTCCACCGGCTAGCCCTGGTCAGCGGGCTTGATCACCAGCCGGTCGATGTTGACGTGGGCAGGCAGGGAGGCGACCCAGCGGATAGCCTCGGCGATGTCTTCGGCGACGAGGTTCTGGTGGCCGGCGTAGACGGCGTCGGCACGCTCCTTGTCGCCCTTGAAACGGATGAGAGAGAAGTCCGTCTTCACGCGACCGGGGTTGATCTCACAGACGCGCAGCGGGCGGTCGAGCGTCTCCAAGCGGAGGACACGGGTCAGCGCGGCAACGCCGAACTTGGCGGCGTTGTAGCCCGCGCCACCCACGTAGGGGGTGATGCCGGCGATGGAGCCGACATTGACGATCTGGGCACCGTCGACAAGCTTAGGGAGCAGAGCCTTGGTGACCCGAACCGTACCGAGGACGTTAGTCTCGTACATCCATTTCCAGTCATCAATGTTGGCCTCCTCAACCGAGTCGAGGCCCTTGGCGCCGCCGGCGTTGTTGACCAGCAGGTCAAGACTGTCGATCTGTTCAACGAGGCGGGCAACCGAATCCTCATCCGTCACATCGAGGGCGATCGCCTCCCCACCGATCTCCTCGGCCACCGCCTGCAGCTTATCCTTCCGACGCGCCGCGACGATGACGTGCCAGCCGTCCTTGGCCAGCGCGCGTGCCGTGGCCGCGCCGATTCCTGATGATCCACCTGTTACGAGAGCTGTTTTCATAGATCTAGCCTAACCACGTGGTTATCGTTTGCGCGAGGGTTTTCGGCAGATTTCTGTCCGTGATCATGTGATCCACCCCGTGCAGGTCGACGGGAGTGGCGTGGGCGAGACGTGAACGCAGCGCGCGCGCCTCGGAGAAGGCGACGACCTCGTCGGTATCGGAGTGGATGGATAGGACAGGTACGCCAGGATCGGCAATCTCGCGCTGCAGGGAGGCGATCATGGCCGGGCCCACGTGTAGCTCTTTTCCGCCAATGACCTGGTGACCGGCGGCGACAAGGCCGAGGACGTGCGCGGGCTGGGAGGGGGTGCCGATGGTGACGACGGGGACGCCGGCACCGGCAAGGACGGCGAGGCCGCCGAGGGAATGGCCGATGCGGGCGGTTTCCGGCAGGCCGAGGCTGCGGAGGTACGAGCTGGCCGCAACGACGTTTGCCACGTCGAGGTCGAAGGTGTTGTCGGCGAAGTCGCCACGGGTATCGCCGAGGCCATAGAAGTCGAAGCGCAGCACCCCGTAGCCCAGCCGCACAAGCTCTTTGGCCAGGCGGTGGAGGTGGGGCGCGTTTTTCGTGCAGCCGAAGCAGTGCGCCATGAGGATCATCCCGCGCCGGTTGGCGGGAACATCGAGGATGCCGGCGATCGTGGCGGTGGAATTGGTGGGGCCTACTCCGTCGAAGGTAACCAGCTTCTTAGTCATGAATCCGATTATCCACCAATCCGCACGCCTCCATGAGCGCGAAGCATGTGGTGGGGCCGACGAAGGTGAAGCCGTGCTTCTTCAGCGCCTGGGCAAGTTCTGCCGCCTCCGGTGCAGATTCGCAGGGGGAATGAGGCGGCTGGTAGCTCCAGATGAGGTCCGGCAAGCCCTCGCCCTCCCGGAGATCGATGGTCGCCCGGGCGTTGGTGATGCACGCGCGGATCTTCTGCTTGTTCTTGATCACGCCGGGCGCGGCGAGGATGCGCTCGACATCGGCATTAGTGTAGCGGGCGACCACGTCCGGGTCGAAGCCGTCGAAGGCGTCTTGTAGGGCGGAGCGGCGGGCGAGGATGAGCGCCCAGCTCAGCCCCACCTGGAAGGCCTCGAGGCAGATGCGCTCATAAAGGCCCTGCTCGGTGCGGACGGGTCTGCCCCATTCGTTGTCGTAGTAGTCGCGCAGTTGGTCGGTGTTAGCCCACGAAGGATATGCCATACACATACTTGTACAGCAGGGGTGACACGCGGGGGTTGCGCGCTCTTTGGTTACCCGGTAAGTTACTCAGTAATCAAGGAGGAAGTTATGTCTATCCCGAACGCGCTGCTGAGTCTCCTCACGGAAGAACCACGGGCAGCGTCCCAGGTACAAAGCACGTTTCAGACGCGCACGGACAACGCGTGGCCGCTCAACATCGGGCAGGTCACGCAAACGCTCGGGCGCCTGGAGCGCGACGGGCTCATCGAATCTGCCGGCAAACAACGCCTGGAATCCGGGCGCCTCAGCATCACCTACGAGGCGACCGCAACGGGGAAGGAAGCCGCAACAACGTGGATGGAATCCCCCGTCGACAAGCCAAAAACGGAACGAGATGAGCTCACCATCAAGATTGCGCTGGCGGACCCGAACGAGATAGACACCATCATTTTTACACAGCGAGCATACGTAATGGAGGAATTACGGGCGCTGACCAGGGGACTTACTGGCGCAACGCCCGTGGAGAAATTGGTGGCCAAACGGAGAATATTCGAGTGCGAGGCGGAGCTTCGCTTCCTGGACTATGTGGAGGAAACCCATGCTTAAGCTCACAAATGTTAATAAGACGCACGAGACTGGGGCGCGGGCGGTGGTCGCGCTGCGCGACGTGTCACTGAGCGTCTCGCCGGGCGAATTCGTGGCGATTATGGGGCCTTCAGGGTCCGGGAAATCGACATTGCTGAACCTTGCGGGACTGCTCGATCGGCCGACGTCAGGGGAGGTTTTTATTGACGGGCGGGAAACCTCGCGTTTGAGTGAGACGGAGCGGGCGGCGATTCGGCGACGGGATGTGGGGTTCGTCTTCCAGAGTTACAACCTGATTCCCAGCCTGACGGTGCTCGAAAACGTGGCGCTGCCTTTGTCTTTCGACGGGAACAAGTCTGCGCGGGAGCTTGCCTCGCAGGCGCTTGTGGACGTGGGGATTGACAACCTCGCCGACACCTACCCGGGGCTTATTTCCGGTGGTGAGGCCCAGCGCGTAGCCATTGCGCGGGCGCTTGCGGGGCCACGACGGCTGCTGCTTGCCGACGAACCGACCGGCGCGCTCGACACCGCCACCGGCGACCAGGTGATGGAGCTCCTGCGGTCGCGAATTACCGGCGACGTGGCGGGGCTCCTCATCACCCACGAACCGCGGTTCGCAGCCTGGGCCGACCGAACCATCTACCTGCGCGATGGGATGATCCACGATGTCTAAACTCACGTTTACGCTGGCCTGGCGCGACCTGCGGGCGCACCCCGGGAGGTTCGTTTTAGCGTTATTCATGTTCGCCCTGCCACTGTTCATCATCATGGGCGGCGCGACGATGGCGACCAACTCCAACAGCGACTACTTCGACGTTTTCGGAATCTCTGAACCGGACAAAGACACGGTCGTCGCGCTGCAGACCGCGGATATGATCGCAAGCGGGCCGTCCGGCTTGGTCGCAACCAGACTGAACAGCATGGACCCGACGGACGAACACCCGCTGGAGCCGTTCACATCGCAGGAGGTTGCGCCGGCGCTAGTGGAAGGCTCCGCCGAACTCACGCCTGGCGGCATCCTCGTCAACAAGAACTTCGCTCGTGCTGCTGGTGTGGGCGTGGGCGATACCTTGCACGTCACCGCCCTCGACCGGGATGCGGTGGACCTGACGCTTACGGTCACCGGAATTGTCAAAGGCGCGGGTGCCGCGGTGCTGAAAGGCAGCGTGCCACCACTCACAGGCGACCAGGTGTGGTGGGAAACCCCCATTCCAGCGCAGCGCTTTCTGGTGATGGACGGCAGCACGTCCACGGACATGTTCCCGTGGATCATGCTCATGCTTGTCCTGGCTGTCGCGCTTACCGCACCTGTGTTCTGCATCGGCGTGGAACAGCTGCGACATGCCCTGGCTACCGCTGCCATTAACGGCGCATACCCCAGGCAGCTGCGAAGCATCGCTATCTGGCAGGGTCTTATCTGCTCCGCCCTTGGATGCCTCATTGGCTCCGTGTTAGCTATCGCCGTTGTCGCAATCTGGCTTTACGCTGAAGAAGGCCACGGGCTGTACGGATTCCCGCTCGACGTGATGGTTGTGTTCTCGCTTCTCGTCATCGCCTCCGGGGTGTGCTCAGCCTGGCTACAATCGCTTCGATTCGATTCCACGGAAAAGCTGCTTCACCCACAAGCGCACGACTCCCATGTGAAAATGCGCTGGTGGTGGTTTGTCGGCCCAGTGCTGTGTGTCATTGGCGCTATCGCGGGCATCTTTTACTTTTTCTCCATTGTGATCGGAGTGATCCTCAGCGGCCCACTCATGCTGTACGTGCTCACCCGTCTCCCGCTGCCATTCATCGCGCGTCTTTCTACTGCCATCACCCCGCGTTCAGGTCTTGCCGCAGGTGGAGTCGCCGGACTGATCCTGCTCAGTATCTTTGGCAATTCCATGGAGCATAACGTGGACAATATGACTTTTGAGCTGGGCGCTCCATCGGAGATCGTCCGGGTTTATCCCGACATCACGACGACGAATGACCAGTCCCTAGCTGTAGGTGCACACGAACTCATCAGCCGTGCCAATCCGGAAAAGGTCGCGGACCTCTATTCGGTGTTCTCAGCGCCCATCGACGGAGAAAACACCTGGTTCTTCTACAGGGTGGGCTCGCACTACCTTGTCGCTTCCCCAGAAGCAACAAGCATTCTCCAGTTCTCGGAGGAAGCTCAAGAGGCCATATCGTCAGGCATGGCCGTGCAATTCGGCAGCGGCACAGGTGAAACCACCCTCCACGTCCCTACACCAACGGGACCTTCGGTGGAGCTACCAGCCGTCATCCTTGAGGACAGACGATTCTTTGGAACGGTCGTCATCCCGCTAGACACCGCCCGCGAGGCGGGACTGCCCCTCGCCTACGAGGGAACCGTCGGCAGCAAGCAGGGGAATCTCACACCCAAGGAATACCGCCACTTCGTGATCAACAACTCATCGGATGATGGCCTAACGACGGAAACGATTACCGAAAGTGGATTCCCCTTCCCCCTCCTCGTGCCATTCTTGGGCTTCGCCCTCATATCCACAGTATTCATGGTGGTCCTGCTCGTTGCCCTATCGGCATCGCACACGCTCCGGGACCGCAAACTACTTGTCTCGCTTGGTGCACCGCCGCGGCTTGTCCGCCGGTTCGGCGCCTTCCAGGGTCTCATGGTTTCCACCGCAGGCGCACTGCTCGCCGCCATCGGCGGAACCGTCCTGGAGTGGAAGATGCTGGCATGGGGACATTCATGGCTCGTGGTTGTCGCCGTACCGATCATCGGCGCGGCCACCGGCTGGCTGGTGAGCAGACCTGTTAATCCAGCACTTTCGCGAAGGACGGAGGAGGTCGTACACTAGTCCATCGTGTTCAACCTCCAAGAAATCGCCGTAGGTCTCCCCATTGACCCAGCGGCGATTTCTTCTGCGTTGGAGGACAACCGTCTCCTCGTGGTGGAGGCGCCACCCGGCACGGGTAAGACGACGCTCGTCCCGCCGGCCTTGGCTAATATCCTGGCCGGAAAGGTCATCGTCACCAGCCCGCGCCGCGTCACGGCACGGGCTGCCGCCCGGCGGTTGCGGCACCTGTCGGGGGATCCGCACGCCGTCGGTCACCGCGTGAAAGGCGATTCGCAGGCCGGCCGCGACGTGGAGTTCGTCACGCCGCGCGTGCTCATCAACGCGCTGCTGCGCGACCCGGAGCTGCCCGGCATCGGTGGGGTCATCATCGATGAGGTACACGAACGGCACGTGGACACCGATGTGTTGCTGGGCATGCTGATTGAGCTCAGCCAGTTGCGCGAGGACCTGCACGTGGTGGCGATGAGTGCGACGGCGGACGCGCAGCGCTTCGCGGAACTCATGGGCGCGGGTGTGGCGAGCTACGAGGCGCCGATGTTCCCGCTGACCACGGTGTACAAGCCGCACCCGGATCGGATCCAGCTCACCGATGATTATCTGCGCCATGTGGCGAGCTTCGCCGAAGGACGGGCACTGATTTTCGTGCCGCGGATTCGGGACGTGGAGCGCCTCACAAATATGATTCCTGGGGCGCTGCCGCTGCACGGCGGGCTCAGCGCGAAGGAGCAGGATCGGGCGCTGACCCGCAGCGATGCGATTGTGGTGGCAACATCCATCGCCGAGTCGTCGTTGACGGTGCCGGGGGTGTCGCTCGTCATCGACACGGGGCTGGAAAGGCAACCCAAGCGGGATGCATTGCGCGGAGTGACGGGACTAGTCACACAAACGATCTCCCAATCGTCGGCAAGCCAAAGGGCGGGACGAGCGGTGCGTGAGGCGCCGGGGACGGTGATTCGGTGCTATCGGGAGGCGGATCTGACGCGGCCGTACCCCACGCCGGAGATTGCGTCGGCGGACCTCACCGAGGCCGTTTTGACCGCGCTGGCCTGGGGTTCCACGGATTTGCCCATGCTCGATCCGTTCCCCGAGAAGGCGTACGCGGATGCCCTAGCCACCCTCCGCTCTTTGGGGCTTGTCGACGGTTCCATCACCGAGCTGGGCCGGAAAGCTGCCACCGTTCCGACGGATCCGCGGGCCGCCGCTACCTTGCTGAAGTTGGGGTCCGGTGCCGCGAAGACGTTGGCCAAGCTTACCGACGACGACCCGCGACGCCTCGCCCGCCTCACCCACCGCTCGCAACCGGTCGACCCGGGAACTGTAGCCGCGACGATGCGGCCCGAGTGGATTGCGCGGCGGCAGGGCGACACGTACCTGACGGCGGCGGGGTTCCGGGCGCAACTGAAAGACGTGCCACTCCGTAGCACGTGGATTGTGGCGACGGATGTGACGCGGTCGCCGCGGGGGTATGTCATCCACCACGCGGAGGTGCTCGGGGATACTCCCGAGACAGAAGTCACGAGGAAGACGCAGGTTGTCGAGGGAAAGTTGCAGGCGCGCTTGGTGGAGCACGTCGGCGCGATCGTCGTCAAGGAAACGCCCGTGCAGCCGACGGCGGAGGAATTGCACCGATTTGAGGCATCGAAGCCGAAGCACATGAGCGCCCGGGCGCGCAATTTGTACGAGCGGCTGGTATTTGCGCATGAATTTGCGGACTGGCCGGAGCCTGTGCCTGGCGATTATAAAGCTTTGATGGGGCAGGTTCCGTGGGACAAGTTCGATTCCATCCCACCGGAGACATGGACGTCCCCCGCCGACAACAACCATCGGATCGACTACACCGAACACGGGCCGGAAGTCGCCTGCAAACTGCAGGAATGCTTCGGACTGACGGAAACACCGACGATCCTCGGCGTACCGATCATTTTTGAACTCCTCTCCCCCGCCGGCCGGTCGCTTGCGCGCACGGGGGACCTCGCGAGCTTCTGGGCGGGACCGTACGCCGGCGTCCGCGCCGACATGCGCGGACGTTACCCCAAGCACCCCTGGCCTGAGGATCCGCTGACCGCGACGCCGACGGCGCGGACGAAGAAGCGGCGCTAGGCGCGAACGTTCCGCCTGCGCTTGGCATCCGAGTACATCGCCACGAGGCCGATGAGAACCATGAGGATCCACGCCCACATGTCTGCGGTCAGCCCAAGGCCGACCATGCAGGCGAGGAAGATGAGCTTGGAAATGAATACCGCTCGCGAGTCATTTTGAAGATAAAGCATCCAAACAACAACGGCAAGCAGGACCGCCCACTCGACTGCGACGGAAGTGCCTCCCTCGTCGAGGAAGCCCTGGTTCTGCTCGACAAGGATGGCGATGGGGAAGCCGGCGGCCAGGATGACGGGGATGGTGGTTTTTTCACACATCTTGCGGAAGCTATCCAACATAGGGAACCTTTCGATTTTCGGGAAGATACGGTCATAGGTTACCCATTAATGGGCTGTCATACCGGTCGCCCTCCCTCTGGGGGCATTCCCCATGAGGCACGGAGGGCCTCGCGCTTTTATTTTGGGTACGCCAAATGGGGCCCGAAGGCCCTATTTGAGCTGCGGTTTCTTACCCCGGTGGGCTGGGGTCGATGGGCATGCCGAGTTGCATCCGGGCAAGCCGGACGGCACCACCCTGGGCGCACGGGTTCATGTTCAACTTCAGCGGCCCACCGAACGCAGGCTTCCAATACTCCAACCCGTTGATTCTCACCATGTGACCATGCTTCGGTTTATCCAGGTCATCATCGTTAATGCCGTTGTGGTAGTCACACAACACCATCAAGTTCTCTGATACGGTTTTCCCACCATGCTTCACCGGTTTAATGTGATGAATCTGGGATTTGGTGGCCGGTTTACTACAGCCTGGCCAGGCGCACACCGGGTTACGGGTTGATTGAATAAACCGCTCCAACGGGTCCGCATACCGAGACTCCGGCGTCATCTCAATCCGGTAGATCCCGAAGTCTCGTGGGCCGAGGGGGCTAACAAGGGCAACGAGGCGTTCCTCGGCAAGTTTCGCCCGCACGATCTCTTCACCGGAGATGGTGGCACCGTTGGTCATGGAGAAAACAAACTTCCCCCGCTCCACCTCCGTAACGTGAACATACGGCATCGTAAACGGAATCACCATCAACGGGATAGCAACAGGGGGAAGCTCCCCATCATTAGCCGCAAGCGCAAGCTTGATCAAACCATCGGCAGGACACTTCGTGTCCGTTGCTTGTGCCCGGTCAAAAATCTGCTTCACACGGGAGGACTCTGCCGTCAAGGTGAGTGTTGCGAACGTGGAATTCGGGATCGCCCGGTAGGTGAGTCTCTTTTCCGGGTTCTCCGCCCGGGTGTACTCCTGCAGGAGACGCGCACCCTCCGCGTTAATCGCGGTGATGTCCCGACCATAGGGAACAAGAGCCTCACGGATCGTCCACGCATGCTTCTTCGGAAGTTTCGCCACAAACCGTTCAATAGCCTGCAACGAGGCGAAGGAGCAGCCAGCGGTGGTGGCTTTCTCACGGGAGCGTTCCTGTTTGCGTGGTGCGCCACAGCGGCCGTAGTAGATGCCCGCAAGTTTGTGGATGGTGTGGGCGGTGGTCTTGTCGTAGCCTGCCCGGACGAGTGCTTTTTTGGACATGCCGAACGCCTCCCCGGCGATCACCATCGCCTGCGAGAGGAACACAGCACAATCCGTTAAAGCGGTCATGCCACACACAATAAAGCGCGGAAGGGCGGTTGCAAACGCAATGACCCAAACCTGTGGATAACTCAGGCCGGGCCAGAAAAGTTATCCACAGAACTCCAGGCTCTGCTCGTAGATGGTGCGGGCGATGTTGGTGTCGCGGGCGTGGCCGCGGACGAAGTGGCCGCGGACGCGGGTGACGTAGAAGGAACCGTCGAGGGTGACCTCGCCGGAAAGGAGTTCGGCAAGTCGGGAGCCACCGAGGTCGGGAGTGGCCAGGACCTTCTTGGCAAGCGGGAGGGCGTAGAGGTCCCTCACCTGGTTGTCGGTGGCGAGGCCGAAGTTGGAGCTGATCACGCCGGGGTGGAAGCTGGCGGCACGCAAGCCCCGGCGGGCGGATTCGCGGGCGATGAGGGCGCAGCCACGCTTGCACTGGGCGTAGACGTCAAAGTCTTTGGTGCCGGTGCGGTCGCCGTGGACCTCTTCGGGGACGATGGCGGGGCCGCCGTACTGGGCGATGGAGCTCGTCCAGATGACGGGGCCTTGGGGTGCGAGGGCTTCCTGCAGGAGGAGGTTGGCAAGCACGTTGGTCTGCCAGGCGGGGTCGAAGCCGTCGTCGGTAAGGCCGCCGGCGGGGAGGATGCCGCCGGCGTTGCAGGCCATGGCGTCGATGCCGGAAAGCTCAGAAGCCAACGAGCGGACGGCACCAAGATCGGTGAAATCGCAGCTGTAGTAGTTCGGGTCGTCGATCTCCCTGCGGCCGATGCCTATGATCTCGTGGCCTTGCGCGCGCAGCTTTTCTGCGGCGGACTTTCCAATTCCTGAGCTTGCTCCGGTGATGAGGATACGCATTAGTTGTTCTCGATCATTTCTTCGCGAAGGATGTTCATCGGGATGGAGCCGAAAGCGAGCGCGCGGGAGTGGAACTCCTTGGGACTCATGCCGTCGGCGGTGATGTCGTGGCGCAGTTCCCGCCAGGCGCGCTGCCCGAGGGCGTAGGAGGGGGCCTGGCCGGGCCAGCCGAGGTAGCGGTTCAGCTCAAAGCGGACATTGGCATCGGCCATGGCCGTGTTGTCCTGCAGGAAGGAGCGGGCGTAGGAGGCATCCCACGTGTTGCCTTCGGGGGTCTTGAAGCCGAGGTGGACGCCGATGTCGAGGACGACGCGGGCGGCGCGGAGGCGCTGGGAGTCGAGGTAGCCCATGACGTAGCCCGGGTCGTCGAGGTAGCCGAGCTCTTCCATGAGGGATTCGCCGTAGAGGGCCCAGCCTTCGCCGTGGCCGGAGTTCCAGCAGGCGAGGCGTCGCCACGCGTTGAGGTTTTCGTTGGCGATCTGGGTGCCGAGCTGCATGTGGTGGCCGGGAACGCCCTCGTGGAAGACGGTCGTCTTCTCCTGCCACGTGTGGAACGTCTCCTGCCCCTCTGGCACCGCCCACCACATGCGTCCCGGCCGGGAGAAGTCGTCGGTGGGTGCGGTGTAGTAGATGCCGCCGGTGCCCGACGGGTCGATGAGGCACTGGATCCTCGCCATTTCCTCGGGGATGTCGAACTCGACATCCCTGAGCTGGGCGATGGCCTGGTTCGCCGTCTTCTGCATCCACTTTTTCAGCTCGCCGGTGCCGTGCAGCTGGTAGCGCGGGTCTTCCTCGAGGTTCTCTAGCGCCCTTTCGACGCTCGTCCCCTCACCGTAGAGCTCTTCGGCCACCTTCTTTTGCTTTTCGACGATCTCCTGCAGCGCGTCGATTCCCCAGTTGTAGGCTTCCTCGAAGTCGATGTCGAAGCCGACGAAGAGCTTAGAGAAGCGTTCGTAGCGCTCCAGCCCGCAGGCATCCTCCTGTGGCGCGTGCGGGGCGAGGGTGTCCGTCAGCCACTCGCGCATGGAGCCGAATGCGGCCTTGGCGGCCTCGATTTCGGCTTCGGGGGCAAGGCAGGTTTCCAAGAGCGAGCCGGGCTCGGCAAGCTCGTCGCACTGCTTTTTCACTTCCTCGATCTGGCGGATCGGGGCGACACGCCCCTGGACCGCGGCCTCGGACAGGGAACGCTGGTAGCCCTGGAGGGCGGCCGGCACCTTGGACAGGCGGGAGCGCATGGCATCCTCGTCGGCAGGCATGTTCTGGAAGGACATGCGGATTTCCTGCACCGGGGAGTCGATGTTGTTCAGGTTGCCGAGGTCCTCGTACTCGTGGTGCAGGTCCAGTTCCAGGCGCAGCCGGTCGCGGAGGACGGCGGCGGTGACGCGGTCGACATCGTCGAAAACGTCGGCATCGTCCTCGGTGTCCGTCTCATCCTCGAAGGCGTCGACATCGGCGAGCAGCTCGCGGGCGCGATCGGCAACGGCGGAGTAGTACTCGGGGCTGAAATCCTGTAGGTCGCCCTCCATGCCGGGAATACCCCAGTCGGTGGCAGCCGTAGGCATGAGCTCCGCCAGACTATAGATATAGTCGTCGCAGCTGCTATCTAGAAGTGACTGTTCACGAGACTCGGTCATAAAAGCTAAGTGTACCTATCGCCATTTCTCCCCGGGTGCGCGCCACGACTCCAGCTTCTCCACCAGCTCGGCGACGGTTTCCACGACGATGAGCGCGTCGACGTATTTCTTCTGGGTAAAGCCCTCCGAGATCGTGTTCTCCAGCAGGGTGACCAGCGGGTTCCAATACCCTTCGACGTTAAAGAGGATGACGGGTTTTTGATGGGAGCCAATTTGTTGGTTCGTCAAAGCGTCGAAAAGCTCAGAAAGCGTACCGACACCGCCCGGCAGTGCCAAAAAGCCGTCGGCAAGCTCCTCCATCCGAGCAATGCGCTCGGGGATCGAATCGACGATGTCCAGCTGCGGGAGCCCCTCGTACGCCTGCTCGCGATCGGCGAGGTCACGGGCCATGACCCCGTGGACGTCCCCACCGTGGGCGAGCGCACCCGAAGCCATCTCCCCCATCAGCCCTGCCGAACCGCCGCCGTAGACCACCTTGATCCCCCGATCTGCGAGCTGTTCGCCCAGCTCACGGGCGACATCCTGGTAGAAGGTGCGGGAGCCCGGCGCCGACCCACAATAAACCGCAAGACTGCGCAACGGCGGGCGCAGATGCAGCATCATCGCATCGCCCGCGACGGACTCGAAACCCTGCCGCGCGAACGAGCGGCGCGCCGGATTATCCTCATCCATCTCCAGCATCAGCCCTGGCCAGCCGACCTTCTTGCCGTACTCCGTGAGGTGCTCCAGAATGGCCAGACCAATGCCGTGGCCGCGGAACTCCGGCAGCACCGCGTGGCGAAGAACCGGGGTGGAACCGCGAGTAAAGGACGCCCACGCAGCCGCCGCGACCTTCTCGCCCACCTTCGCCACCACACCGTGATCACCACGAGCGGGAATAAAACTGACAAAATCGCTGGCGATAACCTTGTCCTCGTCCAGCTCAGCAACCTTCTCACGCAGCGCCGTATCCGCCGCGGTCATCTCGCAGAAATCGATATGCATAGCTACTAGAGTAGTGGTCATGGGCAACATTGTGTTCTTTACCGGCGCCGGAATGAGCGCCGACTCGGGGCTCACCACCTACCGCGACAAGGAAACAGGCCTGTGGGAAAACGTCGACCCGACCGCGCTCGCCTCCATCGACGCGTGGGCGAAGGACCCGGAACCCATGTTCGCCTGGTACACGTGGCGGTCGCTGGTATCTAATTCTGTGGAGCCGAACGCCGGGCACGTTTCCATCGGCGAAGCCGGGTACCCCGTCATCACGCAAAACATTGATAACCTGCACGAACGTGGCAGCTCGGCGGAGGTTGTGCACCTGCACGGCTCGCTGTTCAAGTGGAAGTGCACGATTTGTGGAAGGCCTTATTCTTATACGCTGCCGGAGTGGTCGGAGCCTGTTGAGCGGCTGACGCCGCCGACGTGCCCCTTGTGCGGGAACTTTATCCGGCCGGAGGTCACGTGGTTCGGGGAGGCGCTGCCGGAAAAGGCCTGGAACCGGGCGGTTGAGCTGTTGCAGGCGTGCGACACTCTCGTCATTGTGGGCACCTCCGGCACCGTGCAGCCCGCCGCGAGCCTCCCGCTCGTCGCGCTGGAAAACGGCGCGCGGCTGTACGAGATCTCGCCGCAGACGACGTCTTTGACTCCGCTCGTGCACGAGTTCATCGAGGACACGGCGGCGTCCGGCGTGCCGGAGTTACTGGAGAGGCTGTAGGTTACTCCGTCGCCTTCTTGTGCTCAGCGGCGACGCGGGCGTAGCGCTCGGCGTGCTCGATGAAGGACCGGTCGATGGTTTTCTTCACCTTGCCGGGAACACCCGCGACGAGGGAATGCTCGGGGACTTCGGCGCCTTCCAGCACCACAGCACCGGCGGCGATGAGTGTGCCGGTGCCCACGTGGGAGCGGGACAGGACGGCCGACTGCATGCCGATGAGACAATTATCTTCGATCGTCGTGCCGTGGACGAGCGCCTGGTGGCCGACGGTGACGTGGTGGCCGAGGGTGCACGGGGCATCGGCGTCGACGTGGAGGACGGCGTTGTCCTGGATGTTGGTGTAATCGCCGACGGTGATGGTGTTGATGTCGCCACGGAGCACCGCGCCGTAGAACACGGAGGCGTGGGCGCCGATGGTGACATCGCCGATAATCGTCGCGTTGGGGGCGATGAAGGCGGTCTCGTGAATGGTTGGGGTCTTCCCGTTGAAGGGGATAATCATCTAAACGGCACCTCTCCTATAGTCTTGCGGAGTTTTCTGGTTCTTAGCTTTTCGACGTTCGCAGCCAGGGCTTCCATCGCCCTCACCGCGCACATCACGTGGGCTTCCTTAGAGGAAGAGTAAAAGGCCTGGGCGCCCGCGGGCAGCTTGGGCACAGCGTGCAGCGGCAGATCGGACACGGACAGCAGCGTGCCGTAGGGGACGCGGTAGCGGTAGCCGTTGGCGGCCAGCGCGCAGGATTCCATGTCCACAGCGACGGCGGTGGAGCCACGCAGCGTCTCCCACATCGTGTGCGGGGTGTGCCACTCCCAGTTGCGGTCACCGGTAGAAAGCACCGTGCCCGTGCGCATGAGCTGAGATTTTTCCTCGCCGTAGACATCGCCGACGGCCTTTTCCAGGGCGCGCTGCACCTCGGGGACGGCGGGGATGGGGATGTCGGAGGAGATGCGGTCGTCGAGAATGAAATCGCGACGCTGGTAGGCGTTGCCGAGGATGAGGTCGCCGATGCGCATGCGGCCATCAAGACCTGCACAGTGGCCGATCATGACCCACACCTCGGGGCGCAGGACGGCGAGGCTGTCCGTGATGGTCTTGGCGTTGGACGGCCCCACACCGATGTTGATCATCGTGATGCCGTCGCCGGCCTCGGTAACGAGATCATAGCGCGGGAACTGGTGCGTACCCGTCGGCGTATTCAGCCCGGTGTAACGCGTCCCTGGGCGGGTCAGTTCCTCGCGGGCCCAGCGCTCGAACTCCTTGGTGTGCATGGCGTAGTTGGTGAACAGGATGAACTTCTGCACTCCTTCGCAGCCGATGCCGGTGTAGTGCTCTATCCGCTTACAGGCGATGTCGAAACGCTGGGGCGTGAAGTGGAAGAGAGGCTTGACCTCTCCGTGGAACGCGTCCCACCGGCCGTCGATAATGCCATCATCAACATCATCCAAAGTCGGGGTCGGAAATCCCGTCAGCTCGGCCCCCTCGAGACCGTCGATATAAGCCGGCGGAATGACGATATCCGAGTAGTCGGCGCGCACGTCACAAGAATAATTTTTTGTGAGTCTGGCCAACATCTCGCGGAGATAGCCCGCAATCAGGCCCGGACGGGAAAATACGGAGGAATAAACCCCGGCCTCCTCCACGTAACCAAACGGCTCCGTCCGATCAATCGGCTGCCACGTATCGACGGTCACCGTCAAACGCGGGTAGCGAACGCCACTATACGCGGAGCGATCACCAGCCTTAACGGCAGCATGCGCACGGTCAACGGACTCCTCGTACATCTTGATGAGCTGATCAACCACATCCATACGAGCCAGCGTACCGCGTTCCCCCAAAATGAGGGTGGCAATCAACGGGACCTGTTGCATCCTATAAGTCCGGTGGCAGAATACATTATACAAACTGCCGAATATTCCCTCGCGGGCTGACGGGCAGCTTGTCAAAGGTGGACAAAACCCTTACGGTTGTACGCCAAGACAATTAAAAACCGCTAGACTTCACTTGAATAGACCTCTCAGGGGGACTATGCTTGCAGTGAAGTTCCAAGCTTTTTAGCTTGAGCAATGAAGTTTCTACATTTTTTAAGGAGAACATAATGCGTTCTATCCGCAACGCAGCAGTTGCAGGCGTCACCGCTCTTGCTGTCTCCCTCAGCGGTGTCACGGCTTTCGCAGCCGAGACCCCCAAGGGTGAGACCACCGCAGCTTCCGAGAACACCACTCCTACCGCTGGTGACAAGGATAAGAAGGCCGAGGAGTCCAAGGGTTCCTCCGAGGGCACCGATAACAAGGGTGACAAGGCTGAATCTAAAGGCAACCTTTCCTCCAAGCTTTCCCCGGAGTACGAAGGCGAGAAGGCCGTCAGAGGCCAGGACGCTTTCGGTTCCCACAAGCTTGATTCCAAGGATCTGCCGAAGTGGTTCAACGCCTGGGAGGGCTTCACCATTGCAGGTATCGTTCTCACGATCCTGACGAACCTCATCGCGCCGGCTTACAACTACCTCAAGTTCAACGGCATCATCTAATAACCGCTGGTAACAAACAAGGCTGAAAGGAAAATATTTAAAATGCGTATTCGTAATGCAGCCGTCGCCGGCGCAACCGCTCTCGCAATCGCTTTCTCCGGCGTCGCAAACGCTGAGGAGCCCGCTAAGGTCGCTAACATCGACAACCCGGCCAACGAGCACTACATCGCTGACAAGGATCGCGTTAACCTCAACAACGATGCCCCCTCCAAGGACAACCTGAAGGTTGACAAGGAGAAGAAGGAGTCCAACCTCTCCTCCAAGATCGGTGACGGTCTGGACAAGGAGAAGTACGCTTCCGGTAACAACATCTTCGGTTCCGTTCAGGATCCGGAGCTCGCCGGCTGGGCAAAGCTCTTCTACGCTTCCGGCATCCTCGGTGCCATCGGCACCGTCATCGGCACCATCATTGCCGCTGTGAACTACGGTCTCCACGAGGGCCTCATCAAGTTCTAAGGATATCGCTGAATAAGCGTCTCAGCTGCCGCTAGCGGCAGCTTATCCAAGCACCCTCAGCGCTTTCACGCGAGGGTGCTTTCTTTCTGCCCACTTATACTTATTCCTCCACCAAAGGAGTTCTACTCCCCTGATGCGCATCCTGGTTGTCTCCCAGTATTGGTACCCAGATAATGGGATCCCTCAGCACCGCTGGGCGTGGCTTTCGCGCACCCTGACCGAAGCCGGCCACACCGTGAATGTCGTGTGTCCGCACCCGACTGCCGGTGATCGAGCCGTGGGGGATGAAGAACTGTTTTATACGCACCCGTTCAAGCCGGTAAGCGGGCTAACCAGGCGGGCACTCATACAGTTGGCATCTGGTATCGACGCGGTGCGGACGGGGATTCGGGGGCCGGAAAAACCGGACATCATCATCGGCACCGTACCGGCTATCCCCACGGCACTGTCCACGTGGGCGCTGGCGCGAGCCCGGCGCGTACCCTACATTATTGACCTGCGGGATGCCTGGCCTGACCTGCTCAACTACACCGACCGCTGGAACGAGTCGGTAGCTGTAACACCCTCGTTGAGGGAACAGATCCTGCGCGGCTTACCCACACGCATCGCCTCGGTGACGTTGAAGAACCTTATGGTAGCCGTGTTGAAGCAGGCAGCAGGAATCATTGTGACAGCCGAAACCTTGGCGCACGACCTGCACCGAAAGGGCGTCGACAAGCCATATATGGTGACTGTAAGAAACGTCTTTCCGCGGGCGAACGATTACACGTACGCGCCTCGCGCGGGGCGTAGGGAGGGGACGCTGAACGTTCTGTATGCAGGAACGTTGGGGCGAGCCCAGATGCTGTCGAATGCGATAGCAGCGCTCAAGTACACCGACGGGGTGACGTTGCGGCTTGTGGGGAGCGGTGCCGCGCGCGAGCAACTGAAACGGGAGGCCGAGGGGCTGCCCGTGGAGTTTTACAACAAGACCAAGCCCGAGGACCTCACCGAACATTACGAGTGGGCCGACGTCGCACTCGTCCACCTCGCCGATTGGGAGCCCCTCAACCGCGCCGTCCCGAGCAAAACATACGAGCTCATGGAGATGCGGATGCCCATCACCGCGGCTGTGGAAGGCGAAGCCAGCTACATCATCGAACGGATCGCCGGCGGACACGTCGTACCCACACGAAACCCGCAGAAATTAGCAGAGCTGTGGAACACACTCGCATCCCAACCCACAATCCCCGCTGCTTCCCCTGCCGGGGCTGAATGGGTTCGAAAACAGCGCACCGAAGAAGCACAGAGCGCAATAGCAGATATTCTAAACGCCGTCGCAGGTGCATAAATAGGGTATACGTAGTAGCCTTTGGAGTGGCTCTAATACAATTTTCAGAAAGGTTCGTTGTGACCACACCCAAGGTTGTAACCGTCTACGGGACGCGCCCCGAACTCATCAAGACCGCACCGGTTATTGCCGGATTGGGAATAGACGACCGATTCACCTCGGTGGCCGTCTCCACCGGCCAGCAGCGCGACCTCCTGGACCAGGTAAACCGCCTTTTCGGAATCAAACCCTCCTACGATCTCGGGATCATGAAACCCGGGCAGACCCTCAACGAGATGGTTGCCCGCATGATGACCGGCCTCGACGAGGTATTTGAAAAGGAACAACCAGACATGGTGCTCGTGCAAGGCGACACCTCCACCGCCATGGCCGGCGCGATCGTCGGCTTCCATCGCGGCGTTAAAGTCGTCCACCTCGAAGCGGGACTCCGCACCGGCAACATCGCCTCCCCCTTCCCGGAAGAAGGCTACCGATGCATGATCAGCCAAATCGCCTCGCTGCACCTCGCACCGACACCTGAGTCACGACAAAACCTCCTCGACGAGGACTTCCCCGCTGCGGATATCGCTATCACCGGCAACACCGTCATCGACGCACTCCTCCACACTGTCTCCCTGGAGACCACCTACGCCGACCCCGCGCTGCAGGAGGTCACCGCAACCGACAAGGATATTGTCCTCGTCACCACCCACCGGCGCGAAAACCTCCACGCCATGAAGGCCATCGGCGCCGCCGTACACCGGCTCGCCACGGCCTTCCCCGACACCGAATTCGTCTGCCCACTGCACCCCAACCCCCGCGTACGCGAGGTCATCATCCCGCTTATCGACGCCGATCCCAACGTCCTCGTCACCACACCACTGCCCTACAACGAGTTCTGCGCCCTCATGAACCGCGCCAAACTCGTCGTCACCGACTCCGGCGGCGTGCAGGAGGAGGCCCCAGCACTGGGCAAACCAGTCCTCGTCATGCGCGACACGACCGAGCGCCCCGAGGCCGTCAGCTACGGCACCGTCAAGCTCGTCGGCACCAACGAAGACGACATCGTCAACGAGGCGACGACGCTGCTCACCGATGACACCGCCTACGCCGCCATGGCCAATGCCGTCAACCCCTACGGCGATGGCGACGCCGTCCCCCGCGTCCTCGCCGCCATGGCGCAGCTCGCCGGCGTGGGAGAGAGGTTGGAGGATTTTCGGCCGTAGGGGTGGGCCACCGGGTGGGGCGGTGCCCCAGCTCCGACCCCTCCCACGCTCAAGCCGACTCCGGCCTCCTCTTGCCCCCGATTTCAAGTTAAAGGTAAAATAGCCCCAGGCTCCATATCCTGCCTGTTCAGGAAGCATCTGCCCCGCACCTGCGGGGATGAGCCCCGTGCGATGGTACCACCCCAAGATCCACCTAGATCTGCCCCGCACCTGCGGGGATGAGCCTCCACTGGAACTCCCCATCCTCCGACGGTTCCGATCTGCCCCGCACCTGCGGGGATGAGCCCGTAGTAACTACGTTGTAATATTACTCATGTAAATCTGCCCCGCACCTGCGGGGATGAGCCCCGTGCGATGGTACCACCCCAAGATCCACCTAGATCTGCCCCGCACCTGCGGGGATGAGCCCCGGCAGGACCCCATGACTGAGCGCCCCGATGTATCTGCCCCGCACCTGCGGGGATGAGCCGATGTCGCCCTCGTTGAGAACGTCGACGGCCTTAATCTGCCCCGCACCTGCGGGGATGAGCCCACGCGTCACGCAACGCGTCCAACTCCGCGTCGATCTGCCCCGCACCTGCGGGGATGAGCCCAGCCCGACCCACCGGCCACATTCCGTCACAGTATCTGCCCCGCACCTGCGGGGATGAGCCCCGAACGATCACGAAACGATGTATGACTTCCTCATCTGCCCCGCACCTGCGGGGATGAGCCCGGCGCGGCGTCACCGGTGGACTTGTCGCGGTCATCTGCCCCGCACCTGCGGGGATGAGCCCTATACCAGTGTGCTCTTGGAAGCGGCGACAGAATCTGCCCCGCACCTGCGGGGATGAGCCGGACCCGCCGAATGATCCACCTCGTTGTCGGCCATCTGCCCCGCACCTGCGGGGATGAGCCCCTGCAGCCCCTCCCGCGTGCGTGCGGAGATAAATCTGCCCCGCACCTGCGGGGATGAGCCCCGCCTTGCAGATGTCTGCTTTGTATGGGGAGGATCTGCCCCGCACCTGCGGGGATGAGCCCCCCGGCTCGTGGTGTGGGAAAACGTGAGAGGAATCTGCCCCGCACCTGCGGGGATGAGCCCCTGGTTCGACCAGCCTGGCGACAACTGCTGGAATCTGCCCCGCACCTGCGGGGATGAGCCCATCGGCCACAGTCCCAACACGAAGCCCCGCAAATCTGCCCCGCACCTGCGGGGATGAGCCCACAACCGCCAGCACACCGCCGAAAATGTTCACATCTGCCCCGCACCTGCGGGGATGAGCCCGCCTCGGCAAGCTCCCGCTGCGTGTACTTCCCCGTCTGCCAAATCTGCCCCGCACCTGCGGGGATGAGCCGTGTGTGTGCTCTCGCACGTAGTTCGGGTCGAGATCTGCCCCGCACCTGCGGGGATGAGCCCTCTACGTCGCTTTGTGCAGCCTGTAGCTTCTCATCTGCCCCGCACCTGCGGGGATGAGCCTTCCTGCCCATGTTCCAGGCATGAATTGTGCCCATCTGCCCCGCACCTGCGGGGATGAGCCCTCCCGCACCCGGTCAAAACGCCGGCCACCGCTATCTGCCCCGCACCTGCGGGGATGAGCCCGCGGCAACGCCTGTCATTGTCGTACCGAGCGCATCTGCCCCGCACCTGCGGGGATGAGCCCGTCTCGTCCTTCGCCCTACAGCGCGCCACAGCATCTGCCCCGCACCTGCGGGGATGAGCCGTCGCCGACGCGACCCACCCACCGAGTTTTGAAATCTGCCCCGCACCTGCGGGGATGAGCCGAGATATGGGGGCTAATCAGATGAAAGAAGAGAATCTGCCCCGCACCTGCGGGGATGAGCCCACGAGCAATTGCTTCATCCGCCCTGCCTGAGAATCTGCCCCGCACCTGCGGGGATGAGCCCTGGTGCAGGCTGAGAAGCTGCTGGACGAGTCGATCTGCCCCGCACCTGCGGGGATGAGCCTCCCGGACACGCGGCTCAATGAAAAAACGGTGCATCTGCCCCGCACCTGCGGGGATGAGCCGGCTATGTGGAGCAGGCTGAGGCTGCTGTGGCTATCTGCCCCGCACCTGCGGGGATGAGCCCCTTCCACCACCGGGCAGTAGCCCACCAAACCGATCTGCCCCGCACCTGCGGGGATGAGCCCAAACCGCGATTTAGGAGTCGGTGTGATCGCGCATCTGCCCCGCACCTGCGGGGATGAGCCCTTACCAGATAAATTCGCAATCTGGCAGCTATCATCTGCCCCGCACCTGCGGGGATGAGCCCGCGGGCTACTCCAATTTTGAGGCGGTAGTGGAATCTGCCCCGCACCTGCGGGGATGAGCCCTCTCCGCACACACGAAAGGGAAAACCATTATGATCTGCCCCGCACCTGCGGGGATGAGCCGTCCCACTTTTGCCCTTCGGGGCATCGGGGTCGATCTGCCCCGCACCTGCGGGGATGAGCCCCGCATCAACATGTATTTCGAGTACAACCGCCCATCTGCCCCGCACCTGCGGGGATGAGCCGGAACCGTGACCCGCGCAGGAGCCGCATCAGGTATCTGCCCCCCACCTGCGGGGATGAGCCCAGGTGGGACGAGATTGACTCGATCGTCGCGCAATCTGCCCCGCACCTGCGGGGATGAGCCCAGGATGATTCTCGGCTGGAAAAGGTGGCGTGGGATCTGCCCCGCACCTGCGGGGATGAGCCCTTCCTTTCGAGAATGCCGCGTTTATCGAATTCATCTGCCCCGCACCTGCGGGGATGAGCCCGTCGGGCACGAGACACAAAAGTAGCAAGCGACATCTGCCCCGCACCTGCGGGGATGAGCCGATAGCGATAGCCCTCGCCCGCGTGGACTGATCATCTGCCCCGCACCTGCGGGGATGAGCCGACAATGAGGTACAGGTCCTCCCAGCTTGACCAATCTGCCCCGCACCTGCGGGGATGAGCCCAAAATCGGGCCTTTTCAGCCAAGGCCAACAAAATCTGCCCCGCACCTGCGGGGATGAGCCGACAATGAGGTACAGGTCCTCCCAGCTTGACCAATCTGCCCCGCACCTGCGGGGATGAGCCCAGCGAGCCAACTTTTCATGCGGCAAGCGAGCGATCTGCCCCGCACCTGCTGGGATGAGCCTTCGTGGCTTTTTAGGGCTCGGCGGTGATAAGGATCTGCCCCGCACCTGCGGGGATGAGCCTCTTGCCCCCACAATGCGCGCACGTATCCGGGGATCTGCCCCGCACCTGCGGGGATGAGCCCGCCGGGATTTCCGCCGGCGTGTTCAAAGTCCCATCTGCCCCGCACCTGCGGGGATGAGCCGAAAAGGGGTACGGCTATGGCCGACACGAAACAATCTGCCCCGCACCTGCGGGGATGAGCCGTGCATATTCAGCATGACACACGTTGTGTACCCATCTGCCCCGCACCTGCGGGGATGAGCCCCGTAGTTTTGTGGTTACGTGGTGCTCCCTGGTATCTGCCCCGCACCTGCGGGGATGAGCCCTTTTGTTGCAGCCATTTAACGGATTGGTGTATATCTGCCCCGCACCTGCGGGGATGAGCCCGCCCGCGTAGGCCCTGACGCGCTATAGACTGAATCTGCCCCGCACCTGCGGGGATGAGCCCAGCAAGGCGCACGCAAGGGCGGCGGCAAGCAGATCTGCCCCGCACCTGCGGGGATGAGCCGACCAGACCTTCGATGATGTGGCGCGCCTGCTGATCTGCCCCGCACCTGCGGGGATGAGCCGTTCTGACCGGCTGCGTTTTGGCCAAGCTGCTTATCTGCCCCGCACCTGCGGGGATGAGCCGCCGTGACCACCCCGTACCAATCCGGGGTGCCCATCTGCCCCGCACCTGCGGGGATGAGCCGACCAGACCTTCGATGATGTGGCGCGCCTGCTGATCTGCCCCGCACCTGCGGGGATGAGCCGTTCTGACCGGCTGCGTTTTGGCCAAGCTGCTTATCTGCCCCGCACCTGCGGGGATGAGCCGCACTCAAACTCGCCACCGGCGTAAACATCCAAATCTGCCCCGCACCTGCGGGGATGAGCCCGCTACAGGGTGGGTGTGCACCATCCCTTTCTCATCTGCCCCGCACCTGCGGGGATGAGCCTACTGCCACGAAGATCGCGGCCGGGGTGACGACATCTGCCCCGCACCTGCGGGGATGAGCCCGCTACAGGGTGGGTGTGCACCATCCCTTTCTCATCTGCCCCGCACCTGCGGGGATGAGCCCCGCGAAACCGGCAACATCGTTGCCCAGGTGGCATCTACCCCGCACCTGCGGGGATGAGCCCAGTTTCACCGTCGGTGGCCTGCTGTACAGCGCATCTGCCCCGCACCTGCGGGGATGAGCCCAGGAATTGGTGCCGTGGATGCGGGTGGCAGGGATCTGCCCCGCACCTGCGGGGATGAGCCCGTTCGTAGGGGCCTTGGCCTTTAATTTACGAAATCTGCCCCGCAACTGCGGGGATGAGCCACCATCACCCGCATCTTCCCCTCTGTGCTCCTTATCTGCCCCGCACCTGCGGGGATGAGCCCGGCGAGAGCACCCGACCATCGGCCAGGTGCTCATTTGCCCCGCAACTGCGGGGATGAGCCGCCAGCCACCTTGCTCGAAGCCACAGAATCAACATCTGCCCCGCAACTGCGGGGATGAGCCTGAGGCTGTCGCACCGGGTGGTACAGGCTCCGAATCTGCCCCGCACCTGCGGGGATGAGCCCTGCGTTACCGTTGAACTGACTTTCATGCTTCAATCTGCCCCGCACCTGCGGGGATGAGCACACATTGCTATCTAGCTCCACTCCCCTCGCCATAAACTGGCCTGAATCAGCTTCGATTCGACCGGCCAGGGGCTTAGTGTTAGGTGTTTCCGGTTTATCACCTCAATATGTCCTGGGACTCAGAATTATCTAGTTCGGTTAGCTCGGTGGCAAAGAAAAGTCGGCAATTTTCGAAATTCTCATTAACCGTGTGCACTCGCATTTTATGATGAGAATTATGTCAAGGTTTAGCTCGGCATCCGAGAAAGTGCTCGCCAGTTTTGAGCCACAAATCCGTTCATTTTGGGCTAAGACTCCGGAAGACTCCACGGATAAGAGTGGGGATTTCTTGTCGGTACCCCAGCATCTTGTCGATGCCGCGTGCGTCGCCGATGAGCTTTGGGAGACGTGGCTAAGTAATCAAACAAGAGCGTTTCTTCGTCGGGAGACTTCAATGACTGAGCAGGCGCTGCGTAGCCTGGTCACTTTTGTCGTCGGGACGCATGACATCGGGAAAATATCATGCACTTTCCAGTCCCAGTTGGATTCGAGGGGCGATATGGGGATGTACTCGCAGCGCGTAGAAGACGCGGGATTCAGCCTCGTTGCACCGAAGACGGAGTCAGCTTTTGAGTACTACCCGCACTCCAGCGCATCCGAAGCAATCCTCTTCGATTGGCTGCTAAACCACAAAGTATCGCGTCCTGTTGGACTCAGTATCGCGTCGATCGCAGCCGCACACCATGGGGTTCCTTCGACTAAGCCTGGGGTGGCAAAGGCCGCGCGAGCTATGGCAAAGTATTCGGCAGGATGGAAGGCCGCGCATAAGGAAATCCTGGACAAGATTGCAGAGCTGACGGGGTTTAATGAGGTGCTTCAGCAAATCACGAAACCGCTAACTACGCCTGCGACTCAGATCATTACGGGGTTCGTCATCATGTGCGACTGGATTGCTTCCAACCAGATGGCGTTTCCACTCAATGACACACACTCACAAGAGGATCGTGTTCGCCGTGGCGTGGATAGCATCGAGCTTTCTTCCCCGTGGTCACCACAGGTTCGTGCACCACAAGACGCCACCTACTTTTCCTCTGCCTTTAACTGGCCTGATAGTTACAAGATTCGCCCCATTCAGCAGGCGGCGGTTGATATCGCCCGTGCTCAAAAGGAACCTACACTTCTCATCATCGAAGCTGCTACCGGCGAGGGCAAGACAGAGGCGGGGCTTGCTGCGGCTCATGTCCTAGCCGCCCATGCGGGGAGTCAAGGTATCGTGTTTGCGGCTCCCACGATGTCAACAGCCGACGGACTGTTTAACCGCGTCACTGATTGGGCGATGCGGACGACGCCTGAGTCTGAGGTCTCGACTATGTTCCTTGGACACTCGAAAAGCTCTTTGAACAGGGACTTTACGAAGCTAAGATTTGGCAGTATTGGTGATCGACACGAGTTCGGGACGGTAACTGCGACGCGGTGGTTAGCTGGAAGGAAGCGAGGAATCCTCTCCAACTTTGTGGTTTGCACCGTCGATCAAGTTCTCATGCTTGCGCTTCAAGCTCGACACCTCATGCTTCGCCACCTCGGTTTTTCCGGCAAGGTGGTAATTATCGATGAGGCACACTCGTACGACGTTTACATGAACGAATATCTAGCAGTAGCTATCCAGTGGCTCGCCCGCTACGGGTGCTCTGTCATCATCATGAGTGCCACGCTTCCGACTTCTCAGCGGCAGGCACTGGCCAGTGCATACGCCAAGGGGTTGAACATCGAGAAGCCGACCGTACGATCGAGTGCCTATCCGTTACTAACGATCGTCGACAAGCAAGGGGGACGAGAACAACCAGTAGAGACCCGACCGGAGAGCAAACACTACAGTGTGGAAAAGCTTGCCGACGACGGCGAAGCGGTCGCTGGTCTGCTGGAGGATAAGTTGCGCGAAGGGGGTGTTGCGCTTGTCGTTTGCAACACCGTTCGGCGAGCTCAGGAGGCATTTGATAAGCTCTCAGCGCGATTTCCTGGTGAGGTAGAGCTCCATCATGCGGCGTTTATGGCGTCCCATAGGGCGCGCAAGGAGGAGGAGCTCCGAAGAAAGCTGGGGCCCCATGCGCATCGCGGGAATGGGAGACCAGATCGCCTCGTCGTCGTGGCGACCCAGGTTGCGGAGCAAAGCCTCGATATCGACGCTGACCTGCTCGTTACCGATATTGCGCCAATGGATCTTTTGATTCAGCGCATCGGGCGTGTGTATCGCCACAACAGACCAGCATCTGACCGGCCCGAGCCCGTCAGTAACGCGCAGGTGTACATCCGCGGTGTGGAAACGTGGGATCCTGTACCTGAATTCGAGGCTGGAACTGCGGCTGTGTACTCCCCCGCCATACTTTTCGCGACAACGGCGGTGGCTATGCAAACCCTATTTGCCCGCGGTTTTACCTCCCCCTCTGACGTTTCTGAACTTGTACAAAAGACGTATTCTCCAGCTTTAACCTGCCCCGACGGCTGGGAGGAACAGTGGAACGAAGCCGCAAAGCAACACGCTCAAGCCATCGATTTGTCCCGAGCGCGTGCAGATTCCTATCGCATACCTGAACCGCGCAGCGTCGCAAACGAGCGAAGTTTGCAACGGCTTTACGAACGCATTGGTCCCAAGGAATCCGCTGAAAATGAAGAGGCCAAGGGGCTGGCGCAGGTGCGCGACTCGACACCGACAGTAGAGGTAATTCCCATCGTTTCCACTGAATACGGCTACATTCCCCTCGCTTTGCCAGAAAGTCCGGACATCGCCGATGATGCGCAACCCGAGCGTCACACAGCTTTTGCGCTCGCTGCTAGTTCTGTTCGCCTCCCCTCACGGTTAACGCCCTACGACACTGCCTTGAATAAGGTTCTTGACCAGCTTGAAATGGATACGCCTGTCGGTTGGGTGCAGGACTATCAACTCAAGGGAGAGGTAGCGCTGCGGCTCAATGCGGAACACGAGATTGAACTCAACGGCCATCTCCTTCGCTACGACATGGATTTGGGGCTATTAGAGGTTTTTCCAGGCGAAAATTACGGCTCCTAGCTGTGGACTTAGGTTTTGTTCGAAAGATCTCAATGCGATGTGGCAACCGTTGTATACATTCATAGTCATGTACAGCACAGTGAACGGCGACATACGGATTATGGCTCTGCCCTCGATTCCCGCATGTGCGGGACGGGCTTTTCTACCAAAAGCTAAGAGGGCTCATCACTGCGGTGAAAAACACCTTTGCCAACCAAACGCTTCCGGAACTCGTGTACATCGCCATCCGCGATACTCGCCCGGTCAGCTTGGTGAACGCATTCGAAACTCCCGTAACAGCCACTGCCGATCATGGCCGCCGTGAAGCAGCAGCCGAAGCGATGTCTAAACAGGAACGCGAGATTGAAGAGCAGTACGGATTCAAGCCCAAGGCCGCTTTCGTCATCGGCCTCGGCGATCTGCGCAAGGCATTCGCAGAGCTGGCAACAGAAACGACGCTCCCCGAGCTCACCACTGTTCTCGGCGAGGCCCTGGACGAAGCGAGCAACTAACATGACCCACTCGCTTCTCCTGCTGCTGAAAGGCCCCATGCAATCATGGGGCGACAGCAGCCGATATAAATCGCGTGAGACAGCGGCTGTTCCTACCAAGTCCGGAATCGTTGGACTAATCGCGGCCGCTCAGGGTAGGCGTCGCAGCGATCCCTTGGAAGATCTCGCGCAACTGCGCCTGGCGGTCCGCGTTGACCAACCCGGAACGCTACTGCGGGACTATCAGACCGCCCAGCAATGGCAAGTAAAGGAAGGTGCTTCGGCACAGCTCGTCACCCGTTATTACCTCTCCGATGCGGCTTTCGTCGCCGCTGTCGAGTCGGAGGATCGGGAGCTCCTGGAAGCTATGGCAGAGTCGCTGCGGCGGCCACGATTCCCGCTGTTTCTCGGCCGCAGGTCATGTCCTGCCCCGCCCAATCTCGTCCTTGGAATTCGTGATACCGATGTTGTCCAGGCGCTTGTCGACGAACCGTGGCACGCGTCTCCTCATCACCGCAAGGCTCGCTCGTCGACGGTGTATCTGCCGATTCACCGCGATGCAAAGCCTGGCGAGGCAGGTATGAGCAAGTGCGACGTTCCGATTTCCTTTTCCCAAGAGCACCGGCAATACGGCTGGCGCACCGTTGTGGTCGAGGAACGGAAAGCATCCTTTGAAAACGATTCCGCGCAAAGTAAGGATAGGTTCTTTGACACCGTGATCAGCTCATGACCACTTTTACACGAGTATTTGTCAACCCACAGAAGCGCCATGGCCGTAAGGTTCTCACCAATCCCGAGGCAATGCACGCAGAGGTGCGCGGCCTGTTCCCACCAGATCTCCCCTCCGACAACGGGCGTGTTCTCTGGCGCCTTGACCAACACGATAACGAGCACATCCTCTATATCGTGGGGCCGGAACGACCCGACACTGCAGAACTTGCAGATCGACTTGGTTGGTCAACACGACCAGCCCAAACAGCCGATTATGACAAGCTTCTCAGCTCTCTTGCCAAAGGTCAGCAATGGTGCTTTGAGCTCCTTGCCAACCCTTCAATCAGCCTGAAAACTGGAGGTAAGCGAGGGAAGTCGGTTCCTCTAGCCAGAATCGACCAACAGATTGACTGGCTGCTGCAACGATCCGAAAAGAATGGTTTCAAAGTTCTCCCACAAGGTGACAGTGCTGAATCTGACCTGCGGATCGCAAACCGCAAGGTCATGAGGTTTTCCAAGAATCCTCGTGACCACAAACGGACTGTAGCCCTCACCACCGTTCGGTTTGAGGGGACTTTAGAAGTCACCGACGCCGAAGCGCTGCGGGCTACTCTAACCCAGGGAATCGGCAAAGGCCGTGCCTACGGCCTTGGCCTCATGACCCTGGCCAGGAGATAACAATGGCCACCCCACGTCAATTACCGCTGGACAGACAGGCGCTGACCCGCATGGAAGAACGCATCAGCTTCCTCTATGTGGAACGTGCAACGGTAAGCCGTGACGCTAACGCTATAACCATCACGGATGAACGTGGGGTGGTACACGTGCCCGCCACAGCATTAGCCGTGCTCATGCTGGGGCCGGGAACCTCAATCACCTATGCCGCGATGGCAATCCTCGGCGATAGTGGCGTTTCTACCTGCTGGGTAGGCGAAAAAGGTGTGCGTTACTACGCCAGTGGTCGCCCACCGGCTAAGACCGCCCGCTTCGCAGAAAAGCAGGCGATGATCGTCTCAAACCAGCGAAGCCGCCTCGCCTGCGCCCGTCGCATGTACGCCATGCGGTTTCCCGACGACAACGTGGATACCGCGACCATGCAACAGCTTCGTGGCTATGAGGGGTCGCGGATGAAGAAGATCTATCTTCGCGAATCCGCTCGCACCGGCGTGCCCTGGGAACGGCGGCAATATGATCCGAACGAATTTGAACTCGGTGATCCGATAAACAAAACTCTCACCGCTGCCAACGCCGCCCTGTACGGCATCACTCATGCCGTCATCTGTGGTCTGGGGTTCGTCCCGGCCCTCGGGGTGGTTCACATGGGAACAGATCGTGCGTTTGTTTACGACATTGCCGACCTGTATAAAGCGGAAATCACTATCCCCGCAGCTTTCGAGGCGGTTGCTGCTAATGCGATGACCGCGCCACAGGACATCCGCCACATCATTCGCGATGCCATAGTTGAAACAAAACTCCTCCCCCGAATGGTCAAAGACCTGTACTCCCTAATGGAAGTTCACGACGATGGCGATCCTCTCAATGCCGAACTATTCCTTTGGAACGAAATCTCTGCCATCCCTGCGGGAATGAATTGGTCGGAGGAACATCGATGATGGTCCTCGTCGTCACCGCCTGCCCTGCCGGTCTTCGCGGTGACCTGACTAAATGGTTGTTCCAGATTTCCCCAACCGTTTTTGTTGGGCGACCCAGTGCTCGGATCCGGGAGGCAATCTGGAAACGCACGGTGGAACTGTGCAAAGACGGATCTGCCATTTTGGTCTGGAGCTCCGATAACGAACAAGGTTTAGAGTTTCGTACCCATCGGACCGAATGGCAACCCGCCGACTACGACGGCCTCACTCTCATACGCCGCCCCGCGCGACGGCCTCCCCCACAGCGGCGCACCGGCTGGAGCAAAGCCCGCAACATGTACCGCTCCCGCAAACGGTAGCCGAAACTAGCAAAAACAAAGCTAAAGCCAAAACCCAAAATCGGCGCTCATCTCCCCTGCTCAGATAGCATCTGCCCCGCACCTGCGGGGATGAGCCGCCTGGCTCGTGGGATAAAAATGATGGGTTTTAATCTGCCCCGCACCTGCGGGGATGAGCCTGTCTTTCGCCTTCAACTACATCGACACTCGCAATCTGCCCCGCACCTGCGGGGATGAGCCCCATCCCATCCGCCCCGCCGGGGCATTATTTTAATCTGCCCCGCACCTGCGGGGATGAGCCGTCCGGAGTAGCCGGCGTCTCCGTCGACAGAACATCTGCCCCGCACCTGCGGGGATGAGCCCATCACAGGCTGGGGTCAGAGTAGAACCTATTTGATCTGCCCCGCACCTGCGGGGATGAGCCCCTCGTCGTAGAGGCACAGGTCGAGCACGGAACATCTGCCCCGCACCTGCGGGGATGAGCCCCGCATGACCTGCCGGGTCTACGAGTTTTTGGTATCTGCCCCGCACCTGCGGGGATGAGCCCCGGCTCCGCCGGCCCCCGTGGAGCCTCACGCAATCTGCCCCGCACCTGCGGGGATGAGCCTGATCCTGAGTTGCGCTACACCCCATCAGGTTCATCTGCCCCGCACCTGCGGGGATGAGCCTTCCATTAACACTAAAAGTGCATATAGTGTGTCATCTGCCCCGCACCTGCGGGGATGAGCCGCGATCCGCCCATTTTTGGACTGGGTGGGGCAGATCTGCCCCGCACCTGCGGGGATGAGCCCCCCAGGTGGCCACCATTCAGGCCGCTATCGACATCTGCCCCGCACCTGCGGGGATGAGCCCTTTTCCACATGAATATCCGGGTCCGTGCCGGCATCTGCCCCGCACCTGCGGGGATGAGCCGAACTTTCCTAATCGCCGTGCGGGCGATAGCAAATCTGCCCCGCACCTGCGGGGATGAGCCCCCGCCGCGCGCCTCTCTCTAGGCGTCCCTTATCTGCCCCGCACCTGCGGGGATGAGCCCAAGGGCATCTTCGCGTCCCTGACAGGCGTGCAATCTGCCCCGCACCTGCGGGGATGAGCCTTTCACCTGTTTCCTTTTCCTTCTCAGCGACCAATCTGCCCCGCACCTGCGGGGATGAGCCCCAACGATCACGCCGCCTGAAACACACCAAAACATCTGCCCCGCACCTGCGGGGATGAGCCCTGCTAGTTTTCCTGGGGTTTCGCACACCTGCGATCTGCCCCGCACCTGCGGGGATGAGCCCAAGCAGGTCAGAGCGTTAAAACGGCAAAACCCATCTGCCCCGCACCTGCGGGGATGAGCCCCTCAGGTGCTGCTTGCTGCCCGGTTAACCAGTATCTGCCCCGCACCTGCGGGGATGAGCCGCAACCATCCCGGCCACCCCATTCAACGCCTGCATCTGCCCCGCACCTGCGGGGATGTGCCTTTTATATGGCGTGGCGTAGTTTCTACCTCTTAATCTGCCCCGCACCTGCGGGGATAACTTGTAGTAAACTTCGCGCCACGGTGACCAATGAAGGCAGTCCAGCATTTTGTTTGCATTTGTGCCGATTCTGCCATCGGCTATCACTACTCCACTACTATGAGCGATATGACCACTCCTGATAGCGCAACTCCTGCCCGCCTTACGTACTCCGAAGATGCTCGCACAACGCTGGCCATAGCTGACGGTCGTGCGCACCTGCTCTCTGCGGATTCGCATCTCGGGGAGCTCCTCTATCTGTCCCCCGAGGCCGATTTTTCTGAGGGGGGCTCGATTCGCGGCGGGGTGCCGATCATCGCGCCGTGGTTCAATGATCTGACAGGCCAGGATCCTGCGCATGGGTGGGCGCGTCGGAAAGCGTGGGAGTGCCAGGAGGTGCCGGGAGGATTCGATTGCCGGATTCGGCACGACGAGTGGGATCTGAGGCTCGGCATTCAGACCACGCCCAAGGGCTTTGCGATAATCTTGAAGTGCAGGAATGCAGCTTCGCGCCGTCGCGATGTCCAGCTGGCCTTCCACCCATATTTCCGTGTGGAGGACGTCACTGCGGTGAAAATTGACGGCCTCACATTCGATGGTGGCGTCGTCGACGAACGCACGACGACCACCTCGCCTATTACCATCGTCGACGGCGCCCGGCGCATCACCGTCACCGGCCACGACCACGATCACACGGTCATCTGGAATCCGGGTGCCGCCGTGCCAGGCGATCTGCCTGACGATGATTGGAAAAATTTTGTCTGCGTTGAACCTGCTCTCCTCGGCGAGGATGTCACCAGGGGCGTGTCACTTGCACCATGGGAGTGGACGCAGATCGGTATGACCGTGCGGGTCGAGGAGGCCTAGGGCCCGTAGATCCACTCGTTGTCCAGGCACATCATCATCCGCCCCTGGTCATCCTGGCCGCCGTCGACGGTGCAATAGCCGCCTTCGTGAGCGGTACCAATGCCCAGCGGACGGGGGCCGTAAACCCAGCGGAAATCGCGACCGGCGAAAACGCAGACAAGCTGCGATCCATCAGCACCACGGGCGGGCTGTAGAACCTCCTGTTCAGAGCAGAGATCGTTATACATGGGCCGTGCTGGTGGGGCAGGCGCAAACGGATTCGGAAGCAAGCCCTGTGACACGGCCCAGGCCCCGCCAGCGGCGATGAGGCCGAGCACACCGATCGTGGAGACGACGGAGACGACCGCGACCGCTCCAGGGGTGAGCGTCTCTCCGTCCTCTTCATAGAATGAGCTTGTGTTCTGAGGTGGGGTTTCTGCGTATGCGGGCGCTGCGGCGGTGACCGCAGCAACGGCAAGGGCTATCATTTTCTTTTTCACACAAAACATCATGACACACCCCAGCCACCCGCAAGAGTACCTTTTCGAACATGCCTGGTAGGAAGCGTCGACAAGCGAAAAGTTGGCCAGGAGCGGGGATGAGGGGTAGAACTAGCCAATTGGAAAAGGAGTGATTTTTGTGGAGAGCGCGCAGCACAGAATGGGCGTGGAGGCCGATGCGGTCCTGCGTCTCGGAATGCTGCTCATGGGCGCTGGGACTGGCGGCTACCGGGTGATTCGTGCGATGAAACGGGTGGCGCGAGCGCTGGGGTTCGATAGGCTGGACGCGTCGATCGCGGTGACGACGATTACGTGTACGTTCCACAAGGGGGATGATTTCCGCACGATTGTGGCCACGCAGGACAGTCCGGGGGTGGATGCGTCGCGGATTGAGGCGTTGGAGAACCTGACACACGGGATTCGGCAGCAGATCACGGCGGAGTGGCTGAATGAGCAGCTCGACGAGATCGAAAAGATGGTGGTCAAACGGTGGTCGCTGCCGGTCCTCGTGGTGGCTGCGGGGCTCGCGTGCGCGAGCTTTGCGGTGCTCAACCATTTCACGCTTGTCGACGCCCTGATGGTCACCGTCGCCGCTGCGAGCGGGCAGTTCGTGCGCGGAATGTTGGCGAAGAAGCACGCCCGGCAGCTGGCGTCGGTGGCGGCGGGGGCCGTTACCGCGTGCCTTATGTATTGGGTGATCATTGAGCTTTTCGGGCTGACGCAGGCGGCGGCACCGGGGTTTGTGGCGTCTGTCCTGTTCGTTGTGCCGGGGTTCCCGCTGTTCTCGGCGATTATTGACCTGTCGCGGTTCGACTTCGCGGCGGGGATTTCCCGGCTCGCGTATGCGGTGACGCTTATCGCAACGGCGACGCTGTCGGTAGCGCTGGTCAGTTGGATGACGGGGATGGAGCCGCCGGCGCACGTGCCGCAGGTGGCTGACCCGAACTTTTTCATCCGGGCAGCGGTGGCGAGCTTCGTCGGCGTAGCGGGGTTTGCTTTCCTGTTCAATTCGTCGCGACGCATGGTGGGCATCGCGGCGGTGACCGGAACGGTGGGCAACCTGATCCGGTTGGGGCTCGTGTATGCAGGCGCGACGATGTATGCGGGGGCGTTTGTCGGCGGGCTGGCGATCGGGCTGATTGGCTGGGTGGCGTCGAAAAAGGCGCACATTCCGCGCACCACGACGACGGTGCCGGCAGCGGTGATTATGATCCCGGGACCCTCGATGTTCGCCTCGATTTATGCCCTCAACCTGGGCGATATGCAGATGGGCGTGACCGCGGCGGCGACGGCGGCGCTGACCGTGCTGGCGATCGGGATCGGGATGGTGACCGCTCGGATGCTGACGGATCGCGCGTGGCTCTTCGGTCGGCACATTGATCTGGACGCGCCACTGCCTCGGTAGGTAGCAACTCACACCTTTTAGGGGAGGGTGGTCTTGTTCTAAAACGCGCCTTAGGGTAGCCTTACCTTTGCCTGGGTGGTCATGGCGCTCAGGCAGCTTTTGATTACCGAACCGGAAAGACACACCGTTGTTCCTCGCCAACTTTCTTATTGCCCTGCGAGAGGGCGTAGAAGCCTCACTCGTTGTCGGCATCCTCGTGGCAACCCTGGTGAAAACGAATCGTCGCGACGTTCTCCCCCGCCTCTGGCTGGGGGTCATACTCGCGGCGGTCGTTCCGCTGACTGCGGGCGCCATCATGACATGGGGACCCTACACCCTCACCTTCCAGGCACAGGAAGTGCTCGGTGGAACGCTATCCATCGTGGCGATGGGCATGCTCACGTGGATGATCTTCTGGATGGCCACGCACGCCCGGAAGATGACCTCCAACCTGCGGGAGCAAGCGCTCGACGCATTAAAGTCAGGCAGCGGCTGGTCACTGGTTTGGATCGCAATCATTAGCGTCGGACGAGAGGGCGTGGAAACGGCCATCTTCGTGTGGGCAACAGTCAAGGCCACGTCGCAAGGCGGGTTCTGGCAGCCCACCGCCGGCGTGATCACGGGACTCATCGTAGCCATCATCATCGGCTGGCTCGTGTACCGCGGCACCGCCAAGATCAACCTCTCCACGTTCTTCTTCGCCACAGGCTTACTCCTCATTGTCGTTGCTGCGGGCATCGTCTCCTACGGCATCGGCGACCTCCAGGAAGCGGGAGTGCTGCCGGGGTGGGGCGTGACCATTTATGACATCTCCAGTTACTTCGATGGTCACATCCCCTTCCTGGACGCCACAAGCTGGTGGTTCGTCCTCCTGGAAGCCATGTTTAACGTCAATCTCGCCCCCACATACCTCCAGTTCTTCGGGTGGGCTTTGTACCTCATCATCGTGCTTCCACTATTTATCCGTCATACTCACCCGAAAGTCTCATGAAAAACATCCGATTTCTTTCCTTACTCGTGCTGCCCCTCACCCTCACCGGCTGTGTAGCCAACGCACCTAGTGGCGGGGACACCGCCGCAGACAGCAACGCCCCGATTGAGGTCACCATCACCGACGACACGTGCGAGGTGTCCACCTCCGAGGTACCGTCTGGTCGCGTTAACTTCAAGCTCACCAACAAGGGCACCGTCCGCAACGAGTTCGAGATCCTCGCCCCCGACAAGCTGCGGATTGTGGGCGAGCGCGAAAACCTCGGCCCCGGCACGACGACCGATTACACCGTCCTGCTTGAGCCCGGCGAGTACGTCACCGCCTGCAAGAAGAACATGGTCGGGTCACTCGTCGGCGATAAGCCGTTCACGGTTACCCAGGGCGAGGCCGTCGATGTCAGCGCCGATGAGCAGCAGGCCATCGACGATGCTGTGACGAACTACACCGCCTACGTCAAGGATCAGACCGGCCAGCTGCTCGAGGCCACGAAGGAATTCGCGGCGGCATACGCTGCCGGGGATACCGAGAAGGCCAAGGCCCTGTACGCGCCGTCGCGCATGTTCTACGAGCGCATCGAGCCCACCGCCGAGGCGTTCGGCGATATCGACCCCGCCCTCGACGAGCGCGAGGCCGACTACCAGAAGTCCGACGACACCGAGGGCCGCGAGTGGACCGGCTGGCACAAGGCCGAGAAGGACTTGTGGGACACGCCGCTTACCGCCGAGGAGCGCAAGAAGACGGCTGACCAGCTCGTCGCCGACACGCAGAAGCTGTACGACCTCGTCTACTCCGACGAGTTCTCCATCAACATCGACGACATCTCCAACGGCGCCATCAGCCTGCTGGAGGAGGTCGCCACGACTAAGATCACCGGCGAGGAAGAGGCATTTAGCCACACCGACCTGTACGATTTCCAGGCCAACCTGGAGGGCGCGAAGGTGGCCTACGGCAACGTCGAATCGCTGGCGAAGAAGAAGGACCCGGAGCTCGCCGAGACCATTTCTGCCCGCATCGATGCGCTGCAGCAGAACCTGGACAAGCACAAGTCTGGTAACGGCTACGTGTCCTACACCGACCTCGATGACGCGCAGCGCCGCGAGCTGTCTGATCTCGTCGATGCACTGCGCGTCCCGCTGGCAAAGCTGACGGAGGCCATCGTCTCATGACTTTCGAACTGTCACGCCGCTCAATGCTCCTTGGGATGGGCGGCGCCGGCGCGGCTCTGGGCCTTAGCGGGTGCAGTTCCGCTTCGCCTGAGGCAAGCGCCGAAGTCGTGCCGTTCCGCGGCGAGCACCAGTCCGGCATCCTCACGCCGGCGCAGCAGCAGATGATTATGGTCGCCTTCGACATGGTGGCCACCCGCAAAGAGGACCTCGTCACACTGCTCACCGACTGGACACTCGCCGCCGAGCGGATGCAGGCCGGCGACCAGGTCAACGACCCGAAGGTGCGCGACGACGTGCCGCCGGACGATACCGGCGAGACGCTCGGGCTCGGCCCCGGCGCACTGTCGATAACCTTTGGGTTCGGGTCGTCGCTGTTTGAGAAGTTCAAGCTCGAGCACAAGCGTCCGCGCGTGCTGGAGCGGGGCATCCCGCGGATGGCGGCGGAGAAGCTGGATCCCGCGAAGGGGTCCACGGACCTGGTCATTCAGATTTGCGGCGAGGACCCGATGGTGGTGCTCCACGCGATGCACCAGTTCAAGCGCATCGCGTTTGGTCTCGCCTCCGTGCGGTGGATGCAGCTCGGCTACGGTCGCACGTCCTCTACATCGGAGGATCAGCAGACGCCGCGTAACTTCTTCGGGTTCAAGGACGGCACGAGCAATATTAAGGCCGAGGATTCGAAGGAGGAGCTGAATAAGCACCTGTGGATCCAGCCGGAGGACGAGGGCGGCGAGTGGGCCGCCGGAGGCACGTACCTGTGTATCCGCAAGATCCACATGATGATGGAGGTGTGGGACGAGCTCATCCTCAGCGAGCAGGAGAAGACCATCGGCCGCAACAAGGTCGAGGGTGCGCCGCTGTCCGGCGGGGAGGAGTTCACCGACCCCGACTTCACTGCCCTGGATGAGGATGGGCAGCCGCTCATCGATATCGATTCGCATGTGGCGATCGTCCACCCGGATCATAACGGCGGGCACCGCATCCTGCGGCGCGGCTACAACTACACCGAGGGCCTTACAGACCTGGGCCGTCTCGACGCGGGCTTATTCTTCATTGCCTACGTGCGGGACCCCTCCCAATCGTTCATCCCGATTTTGCAGCGGATGGCGACAGATCAGATGACCGAGTACCTCCAGCACGTCGCGTCATCGATGTATATCGTTCCACCGGGGATTCGCGACGGCGATTCCTATGTGGGGCAGCGGTTGCTCGACGCGTAAGCGCGGGCACGTGCACATTTTCACAGGCGCGGCACCAGGGTTTTCCCCTGGTGCCGCGTTCATTATGTGGTGGCGACGGCGGCGATGAAGGGGCCCGCCCAGGTGCCGACGAGCCAACCGATGGCGGTGGCGGGGGCGACGAGGAGGACAAGCTCGAGGGCGGTCGTCGACAAGCTGCTGGTGAGACCGAGGGTGGTGAGGAGGCGACGGTCGGCGGCGCGCTCGCGCCAGGAGAGGAGGACCGTGCCGGCTATGCCGACGGCGGCGATGGCGAGCGCGACGAGGCTCATGAGGCGGGTGATGGACAGGAGGCGCTCGACCATGCGGACAATGTCGCTGCGGCGGTTGAAGGATTCCGCCATGGTCACCGGGGTGGGGCTGGTGGCGGCGACGGCGCGCACGGGGTCGAGGGCGGTTTCTGGCTGGATCGGGCCACCTTCGAGGCGGATGAGGGCGGTGGTTGTTCGCCCTGGCTTGTCGACGATCGATGCGTCCACAAGCGGAAAGATGTTATTCGTGCGCACGACGGGGAGGTCGGTCGTGGTCTTCGCGCCGCGCGGGAGGCTCACGTGTCCCGGCGCGATGGGGGTGCGCAGGACCGGCGAGTGGGGGTCGACGGCGAACCCCTCTGCCACCTTGGGTGGGGCGTCGACGGCGGCGACGCCCGGCGCGGCGCGGAGGTCCTCCACCAGCTGCGGGTCGATGTCGCCGGTCAGGGAGGTGATGCCGACATCGATGGTGCCCTGGGAACTCGCCACATCGGTGAAGTGGCTCCGCAGCGCTGCGGAGCCTGTGGTCACCGCGCCGACGAGCGCGACGGCGACGGTGACGATGCCGATGACCGCCGCCGAGCGGGTCCACTGCCGGGAGGCGTAGCCAAGCGCCAGGCCAAGGCGCGGCAGCGGCACGCGGATGCGGAGGATAAGAGGGATGACAAGGGCTGCAGCGCCCGCTGCGGCAAGCGTGGCGAAACCGCCGACGGCGACGGCGCGGATAACACCCGTGGGCTGGATGAACCAGGCGGCGGCCGCGCAGGCGATGGCCACGAGGGCGCAGAGGACCGGCAGGGTGCGGCCCGCTGCGCCGGAGATGCTGTCCAACGCGCTGCGGCGGGTGGCGCTCAGCGCTGCGGGCAGGCACGAGGCGACGGTCACGGCGACGGCGGCGAGGCCGATTGCGGCTAGCCAGGCGGGTGGGACGCTGACGTCGGTTAGCGGCACGCGGATCCCGAGGTCGGCGGCGAGGCCCGCCGCGTAGTGGGCGAGGACGCGGCCAAGGGGCAGGCCGAGGGCAACGCCGATAATGCCGAGGACGAGCGCCTCCACCGTGAACGATCCGACAATCCCCACCGACGAGGCACCGATCGCGCGGACGAGGCCGGACTCGCGGATGCGGGCGCCCGCAATGACGGACATGGCCGAGTAGATGGTCAGCGCCGCCACGATCGCGACGACGACGGAAAACGCGCCGAGGAGGAGGAAGTATTTGTTGCGCGAGGAGAAGTACTCGGCGGTTACCTTTTTGATGTGCTCTGCGGCGCTCACGCCCTCGTTGAGGGGGACGGAGGAGCGAAGCTCGCCTGTGGAGTGGGGAGCCCACGTGGCGATCGCGTCGTTGGTGGCGACGAGCCCGCCTGCGCCGAGGAGCTGTTCCGTCGCACTCGGTGTGACAGCACCGACGACGGTTGCGGTGACGGTCTCCCTGCCGATGAGGAGCGTCACTTCCGATCCGATCGGTGGCGTCGCACCGGTGGTCGCCACCTCGTTCGGTGCTTCCGGAAGTCGGCCACCGATGACGTCGCGCCACTGCAGGGGGCCGTCGGTGATGCCGGTGATGGTCACCGTGGTGTAGAGGTTGCCCTCTTCCAGCAGGTGGGCGGTGGTGACGCGGTCGAGGACGGCGCCGGGTGCGGGCTCGGTCGCGTCCTCCACGACGGAGGCGACGCCCGCGTACGGGGCGGCGAACGTGCGGTTGACGGAGTCCGTGATGCTCAGGCCGATCGCCGCCGAGGCGACGGTGAGCGCAACCGCGGCGACGACGGCGAGCAGCAGGGCGAGGTAGCGCAGCGGGCGGTGCCACAGCTGGGCGAGGGCGAGGCGAATCACGCGGTGAGCCTCCCGTCCTGCATGTGGAGGGTGTTCTCCCCGTACTCGGCGGCGGACGCATCGTGAGTGATCATGAAAAGCGTTTGCCCCAGATCGTCGACAAGCGAACGAAACATGGAGAGGACGCTCCGGGAGGTTTTCGAATCGAGGTTCCCCGTGGGCTCGTCGGCGAGGATGAGGCGCGGGCGGGTGAGGACCGCGCGCCCCACAGCGACGCGCTGGCGCTGGCCGCCGGAGAGCTCGCGGGGCAGGTGACGGAGGCGGTCGCCGAGGCCCAGGGTGGCGACGACATGCTCGAACCAGTCCTTGTCCACACGGTGTGCGAGGCGACTGGGCAGGAGGAGGTTGTCTTTGACGTTGAGGACCGGGACGAGGTTGAACTCCTGGAAGACGACGCCGATGTCCGTGCGGCGCAGGCGCGCGCGGGCGTTTTCCGACAGGCGCGTGATGTCGCGGTCACCGAGGAACACCTGGCCGCTCGTGGGGACGGTCAGCCCCGCCAACACGTGCAACAGTGTGGACTTGCCGCTGCCGGAGGCACCCATGACCGTGGTCCACTGGCCGCCGGGGATGGCGATGGTTACGTTATCCAGGGCGGTGACGGCGTTCTCACCGGTTCCGTACCGCATAGTCACAGCCTCTGCACGGGCAACTGTGTTACGCATGTGACTATTGTTGTTTATACTCTGCACCATGCATACGAAACTACGCGCTGGAATTGTCAGCTGCACACTCGCCGCGACGCTCGTGGCCCCGGCAGCACACGCCGACATGATCGACAACGCGCTGCACGCCATCCCCAACGGGCAGATCTCGTGCGCGCAGGCCTCCAAGTACTGGACCAACACCGCCGACTATAACAACAAGGTCGCCCAGGCGCGCGCCGTCGCCGCCTTCGACGCGCGCGGCGGACAGATCATCGCCGCGCTCGGCCGCATCGACGAGGCCGCGAACAGGTGTGGGTTGAAGGATGGGTCGGCGGCGCGGACGACGGAGCCCGCGCAACCCGCTGCGCCCGCTGCGCCTGCCGCTCCTGCACAACCTGCTCAGCCTACGCAGCCCGCTGCGCCTGCTGCACCCGCAACCGTTGAGGCGGCCGGCCTGCAGCCCGCCCCTGCACCGGAAGGCACCGCCGTGACGAGCTCCGGCCAGCCCGCCAGCCAGGTGTTCATCCCGGTTCTCAACCAGTGGATGTCCATTCCGGATCTCATCCAGATTGTGAAGAAGTTCCTCGCGGGCTTCGGCATCCAGATCTAAGTACGCCATAAGGAAAACCCCTCGTGGCTTATCGCCAAGCCGTACGGTCTTGGCTGGAACCTCAACCTGGGCAAGGTGGCCGTCGCCACGGGCCTCATCCGCCCCGACGATTCCCTCCCTGACCTAGAAGCGCACACCCCGGCCCGGGTCTCTCAGGCACTCACCTGGGCGCCACTTGCCGGCGTCGCGCTCGCCGCTGTCGCGGGCCACTTCGTGGGCATGCGCGATGTCACGCTCCCCACCCATTGGGGCCTTGACCTGCGCCCCGATCGCCTCATCACGGCGCGCCCCGCCGCCGCCGTTCCTGTCCTCCTCTCCGTGGGGCTTGCTACCTGGACGCTTGTCGACGCCCGCCACAACCGCAAAGTGGATGTCTCACTGTCTGCTCAGACACTTGGTCTCGAGGCCTTCTGCCTGGCTGCCCTTGCCGAGCTCGCCCACTACACCGAGGGCGACGAGTCGCCCGCCTGGGGTATTGGTCTCGGAGTGCTCGCCATCCCCTTGACCGCTCTCGGTGTGCTGGTTGGCACGGTGAACTCGGCGCTGGGGAATATCCCCGCCGAGGCGTAAGCCTACTCTTCTCGGTTGTCCTTGTGACTGCCTGGGACGATTGCAACAAGGGCTATAATCGCTAGAATCGAGACCATGTTTAAAAGCGACGTGGTAGTAATACGGGCGGTCTCACCAACGGTAAGAAGGTAGCTGAAGCCCCACATCCACATGGCAATGAGGCTTAAAAGAATGGCAACCCACAGGCGGACACGTCGTACGACAAGTCCCTGTAATACACCCGTAATAGCAAGGGCTGCTAGAGCACCCAGCGCTTTTGAAGTGGTCCAAGCGTCGCTGTTGTGGAGCACAGCGGCCGCCGTTAGTAAACAAATAGCAAGTGAAACGAGGTATTTGAAAGGTTGTGTCTTAATTGCAGTGCTCCCCGGTGTGGTGGAAGTTTGAGACTGGGGAAGGCGGAAATCCGCTGAAATCACCAACCGTTATTCCAAGACATACGCCTTGATTGTGGGCGGTGATAGCCCATGCGGCGATTGTCGCGATGGATCCAAGTACCGTGGATGCGATTTTTGTGGGTATTGAAGGAATCGCAGCCAGCCAAGGAATGGCGGCTATTGAAGTAGCTCCAGCCAATCCGCCAGTGACTTGGGTTTCCTTTTTATTGAGGTAGATTTTTCCGGAAATGACCTGCCACTCGAAATGTGGGTCGGCCACCACAGGATATGAGCTATTGGAGCTGTGAGATACCCTCTGAACAAGAGTGTTTCCATCTATCTCGAAGTCGGTGGGCACTAGTTGTCCGTTAGCGTCTTTAGCCCACGGCTTACGAAAAGACCCGACAGGTTTGCCATCTACGTTGAGGCTGACTGTCCCATCACTCATCTTTTCTACGTGGGAGTTTGGTGGAATATGCAATTCATAGCGAAAGGCAGTAGGCGCATTAGCTGATGTGATTGTTATTTCAGTCCTCAGCCCTCCGGTAGGCGTTTGATTTGTTGAAGTGGAATAGTTTGCTTGTGGGGTAGCTGAGCGGGATAGTGAGCCTATTTCTGACCAGCTCAGGCTGAGCGAGCTGTCAGGGGAGACTGTAGTTGGCTCATGAACGGAAGTTTCGCTCGCGCCCGCAATGGTCGAGGGGAAAATGAGGCCTAGGGTTATCAATACTGGGGCTAAACATCTCAGCATATTGCACTCCGTGCGACTGGGTGTCTTTGGGAGGTCATCTTAGCAAAGCTTGGTTTGCGTAAATAGTGAGTTAACTGACCGTTATGGAAAAGTTCAATTGGTCTTCACACATCTCGATGTTAGTCGAAACTCTGATCTGTTCAGAGTGGAAAGGCAGGCTCTGACTGTCGTGCTGTGCGTTGGCAATACCCCGTACTTGAAGACTGTAGAAAAGTAGGCTGACTCCAATTGTTCAACAGATGAACGTAATAGCCAATGCTTTGGTCATTGTTCCGGGCTTTCTTCAGAGGAAAAGTGGCATCCTATAGAATCAGCCGCGAGTTGTAGTCGATCGTCCGCTTCGGAGGAAGATGGAAGTAGCCGATGGGCTGGGCCTGGTTGTGGTAGAGGAAGAAGAACACTTTCTTGCGCCATGTGGCCATTTCCTTATTCTCGCCGGGGACGAGGCTTAGCCTGCCGGTGTAGTAGAAGAAGCCACGCGCTGGTATAGGACTTTCTAAACCAGTCCTCGTACTTTGCTGTCAAGAACCGGAACGCGGCTAACGGGATAAGCGCCACCGCCAGGTAGTGAAGCTGAAGGTCGCTGGAATAAAACACGGCGATGATTGTGATGGCGATGAGATCATCCACAACGGCGAAGGTGAGAAGGAAGGTGCGCAAGGCATCAGGAAGGTGTTTTCCCACAATCGCTAGGATGGCCACCGCAAAGGCGATATCCGTGGCTGCGGGGATGCCCCACCCATCCAGCGCACCGTGCGGGCTTAGGAGATTGATCCCCACAAAGATTACTGCGGGCAGTGCAACGCCGCCGATCGCGGCGGCTACGGGCACGACGGCGCGGCTGGGGGGAGCGCAAATCGCCAAGACAAACTGCCGCTTTAATTCCAGGCCGACAAGGAAGAAGAACACTGCGAGCAGCCCATCGGCTGCCCATGCTCCCAGGGAAAGACGCAAATTGAGAAAACCAAAATCGCGCCCCACCTCGGTGCTGCGAAGTGCATAGTAGAAATCCGATAAGCCGGAATTGGCAAAAATAAGGGCGGCTATTGTGGCCACGATGAGCAGCACGCCGGTCATCGTTGTCGTTGTTAGCTTGTCTTCAACAGTGGAGAGACTCCGGTAGGTGCCTCGATCAATAAATTTGTTGGTAGCTTCCATGGCTTCCCTCGTATCGTCATGAACGGGTTAAGGGAAAAGGGGGGCGGGGATACCCTCCTTGGCCAGGAGCATCTCACTCATCTCCACGGCCTGTTGGTGATGGGGGATCATCATCTGGGCAAACATGATGTCCGCGTCGTTGTGATCGGCGAAGATCTCCCCGTTCGCCTCAGTCGTCGCAGGGCTGGTGGCCGAGGTGGTGGTGTCGGTGTTGCCTGACTCGGTGGCCTCACCGCAGGCGGCCAGCGCCAGGGTGGAGCCTTTCAGAGTCATATGGGGGCAGAGGAGAGAAGTGGAGGATCAGTGGACGGCGGTGGATGCCGGAGTAGGCGTGGTGTGTTCCTCCTTCGACTCGGTCGGAGCCAGGTGGGCCGGATCCAGATCAATACGGCGCAACAGCTGGGCGTTCAGGGCCACCACGATGGTCGAGGCAGACATCAAGATCGCGCCCACGGCCGGGGACAGCACGAACCCGATCGAGGCGAGCACTCCGGCGGCCAGCGGCACGGCGAGGATGTTGTAGCCAGAGGCCCAGATCAGGTTCTGGATCATCTTGCGGTAGCTGGCCTGGGACAGCTCAATCATCGACAGCACTGCCCGCGGGTCATCACTGGCTAGGATCACCCCGGCAGATTCCATGGCCACATCCGTGCCAGCACCGATGGCGATACCGACCTCCGCACGGGTCAGAGCAGGGGCGTCATTGACACCGTCACCGACCATGGCCACGCTCAAACCTCGGTCCTGCAGCTGCGTGACCTTGGTGTCTTTATCCTGGGGCAGGACCTCGGCGAAGACCTCATCAATGCCTAAGTCCTGACCGACAGCGTGGGCCACCTGCTGGGCGTCGCCGGTGATCATCGCGACTTTCACCCCGCGGTCCTGCAGGGCTTTCACGGCGGCGCGGGATTCGGGGCGGATCTTGTCCTCGACGGCCACCGCACCGATGATCTGACCGTCGCGGACAATATGGAGCACACCAGCCCCACGCCCGGTCCAGGCGCTGGTGGTGTCGGTGAGCTCGGCCGGGGTGGTGAGGTTGAACTCGCGCAGCATGTTCGGCCCGCCCACGAGGATCTCAGCGCCATCGACAGTGGCCCGGACCCCCCGGCCGGAGGCGGCGCTGAAACCAGTTGCACGGATTTGCCGACGGGAGGCCTCGGGATGGGCGGCCGCGGCCGCCACGATGGCGCGGGCCACGGGGTGCTCGCTGTCGGCCTCCGCGGCGGCGGCCAGGGCCAGCAGCTCGCCCTCGGTGACGCCGACAGCTGCCGCGACACCGGTGACCGCGTGCGCACCCTCGGTCAGGGTGCCGGTTTTGTCGAAGAGCACCACGTCGATGGTGCGCATCCGCTCGAGCGCCATCCGGTCCTTGATGAGCACCCCGGATTTCGCGGCTCGCTCGCTGGAGATCGCAATGACCAGCGGAATCGCCAGGCCCAGGGCATGCGGGCAGGCGATGACCAGCACCGTGACCGTGCGCACCACGGCATCGTCCGGGCTGCCGATAATGGTCCACACCACCGCAGTGATCAGAGCGGAGATCAGCGCGAACCAGAACAACAACGCCGCCGCCCGATCCGCCAGGGCCTGGGCCCGGGAGGAGGACTCCTGGGCGTCGGCAACCATGCGTTGGATCCCGGCCAGGGCGGTGTCCCCGCCGGTAGCCTCCACCCGGATGCGGACGGTGTTGTCGGTGGCCACGGTACCGGCGACCACCTTGTCACCGGTGTCGCGGAAGACGGGACGGGATTCGCCGGTGATCATTGCCTCATCGAATTCGGCGGCTCCGGCGAGGATGGTCCCGTCGGCCGGCACCCGGGCACCGGCCCTCACCAGCACGACGTCGTCGATGACCAGCTCGGAGATGGCCACGGTGCGGGTGGTCCCGTCGATGACTTTCTCGGCCTCATCCGGCAGCAGGGCAGCCAGCGCGTCAAGCGCGGAGGACGCGGCCCCGAGAGCGCGCATCTCCAGCCAGTGGCCCAGCAGCATGATGGTCACCAGCAGGGCCAGCTCCCACCAGAAGTCCAGGTCAAAACTGCCCAGCCCCAGAGTGGTGACCCAGGAGGCGACAAACGCCACGGTGATGGCCATGGCGATCAGGAGCATCATCCCGGGTTGGCGGGATTTCACTTCTTTCCATCCGCCCTTAAGGAAAGGCGTTCCGCCGTAGACGAAGATGATCGTGCCCAGCACCGGGGGGATCCAGGTGGATCCGGGGAATGCCGGGAGGTGGTAGCCGAGCAGGTGGGCGACCATGGGGCTGAAAATAACGACGGGAATGGACAAAATCAGCGACCACCAGAAGCGGTCCCGAAACATTGCGGTGCTGTGTCCGGCGTGTTCGCCGTGACCATGAACGTGGTGGTCTTCGTCCAGGGCGGAATGCGGGTGATCGTGGGGCATCGCCTGGCCGTGGGTGTCAGCATCTGCGTGGTGTTCGTGGCTGGCATGATCCGGGTGGTAGGTGTGGTCTGTTTCCGGAGCGGGGTGATCACCATGGTGATCGCCGGAATGATGGGGAGTACTCATGACGTTCCTTTCCACTCAACCCGGTCGGGGTCGAGATGATGGGTAAAACTTATCAGGATAAGACGGTGTAGCCGGCGTTCTCGATGGCCCGGCGAACCATCTCCGGAGGTACGACACCGGTGACCGTGACGGTGGAAACTCCACCAGCAGCGAGATCAATCTGGACGTCGTCGACCTGGGGGAGGGCTTGAAGGGCCTGGGTCACGCTTTTCGCGCAGTGCCCGCAGGTCAGGCCGGTGACCTGGTAGCTAGGGGTAGACCTCCCTACTGACGAGTCGCTGGTGGCAGGGATGGAGACGGTGTCGACACGTGAGGCAGGTCCGCAACAGCTGCAGCCGTGGGAGGCCATCGGCAAGAGGCGGGGCGGGGAGGTGATCATGGGAAAGCTCCTTCGGTTCGGTGGGGTGCGGCGATGCCGCTCTCTAGCATATACCCCCCTGGGGTATATTTCCCTAGCGTATACCCCCCGGGGTATATTTTCAAGGGGTGGAGGGCACGGCCCTCACGCGGGGCAGGGTGTGGTCACCGAGCAGCCTCCTCAGTGTCGGGAGGGGACAGCGGGAGGCGGAGGGCAAACACCGCTCCGCGACCGGGTCCGGGGGAGGTGGCGGTGAGAGTGCCACCGTGGGCCTCGATCAATGCCTTGGAGATGGTCAGACCGATACCGGACCCGCCGTTGTCCCGGCTGCGGGCGGCATCCCCCCGGTAGAAGCGTTCGAAGATGTGTCCGAGCTGGTCAGGTGGGATGCCCTCGCCGTCATCGGCGACGTGGATGAGCGCGGTGGACGGCCCCTGTCGGTGGACGCTGATCCTGACATGCCCGCCGGCCGGGGTGTGCCGTAGCGCGTTCGACAGGAGATTGCTCATCACCTGGCCGAAGCGTTGCCGGTCCACGAGCACCCGGGCGGTGTCCGTAATGGTCTCGACCTGTAAATCGACGCCTTTGTCAGCATAAGCTTCCCCCGCGGCAGCAGCGGCGGTATGGAGCAGATCCCCGAGCCCTTCCTCTGCCAGGTCCAAATCGATCCGGTGTTCCTGGGCCCGGGAGACATCGTCAATGTCTTCCATCAACCGGGTCAGGCGGGTGATTTGGTCAGCCATGATCGTGTGGTTGGCATTATTCCAGTCGACGATCCCGTCCTGGAGACCATCGAGGTAGACCGTGAGCACCGATAAGGGGGTGCCCATTTCGTGGGCCAGATCAGAGAGCATCTGTCGGCGGACCTGTTCGGTGTGTTCCAGCCGGTCGGCCATGGTGTTGAAGGCATGCGCCAGGGTGGCGACCTCGGGGCCTGCTTCTCCGGCGGGCACGCGGATACGGGAGTTACCGGCCGCCAGGCTGGTAGCGGCGCGGGTGAGATCCTGCAGGGGGGTGCGCAGACGACGCGATAACCACAGGCTGGCCAGTAGGGCGCTGATCAAGGCAGTGGGCAGCGCGACGGCCAGGGTGATCAGGTTGGCGTCCCGGTAGGCCTGCTCGGCATGGAACAGCTCCAGCGAGGGGTCCTCCCGGCTGGCCATCAACATATGATCATGGAACAGGGTCGGGCCCACCATCGTGGCCACGGCCGCGGCCACCAGCAGGCTAATCACCACGACCAACCCCTGGGCGGCCAGGAAGCGGAAGGTCAGGCCGGGTCCGTGATTCATGGCTGTCCCACCCGGTAGCCCACGCCACGCACGGTGTCGATAAACCCCCGGCCTCGGGTGTCGGTGCCGAGCTTGCGACGCAAGTTGCCGATGTGGACATCAACGATGCGTTCATCACCGACCCAGGTTGTGTCCCAGACCTCGGTGACCAGGTCGTGGCGGGTCAGCGCCTGGCCGCGGCGCAGGGCCAGGGCAACCAGCAGCTCGAACTCCGTGCGGGTGAGCTCCACGGTCGTCTCCCCCACCCGCACCTGATGTGCGACGGGGTCAAGGATGAGGTCACCAACGATCAAGGGGGTGGTCACCTGCGGTGGGGTGGTGCTGGTGCGCGGGCGGCGCAGCACCGCATGCACCCGGGTCACCAGTTCCCGGATGCTAAAAGGTTTGGTGATGTAGTCATCCGCCCCCAGGGTCAAACCGCTGATCTTGTCGTCCTCGCTGCCACGCGCGGTGAGCATGAGGATGTAGCAGTCCGAGAAGGTGCGGATCCGTCGGCACACCTCCAGGCCGTCGAGTTCGGGCAGCCCCAGATCCAGCACCACAACATCGGGGGAAAAGCGACGGGCCTCGTCCACGGCCTGGGTGCCGGTGTGCGCCTGACGGGTATCGAAGCCTGCCCGGATGAGGTAGGAGGCCACCATCTGAGCCAGGGGTTCTTCATCATCGACGACCAGCACCCGCCCCGGGGGCGTAGCGGTGGTCGGTGTGTGTTCAGCCATAGACCCCAGTATCGCTCCGGCCATGGAGGAATACCACCCTCGCTCAGTGCCCAGCGGGAAATCTTCATCAAATCTTCAAACATCACCCTTCGACCGCCGTCACCCCTGTGCCCCACCCCGGGCCGGCAGCATCGCCTCACCTAGTCGGTTCAGCAGGCGTCACCAGGGATTTCACTGCCTGTACCGCATACCCGGGGCGGGTAGAAGGACATCGCCCACGGCTGTGGAGTGGTGTCCCGGTGGTGACACAGCTCACATAACTCACCCCCCTTTTCGCCCTGTTATAAGGCTGTGAGCCGGTTTTTCATTTCTAGTCCGTCAGGCACCCGTGCAAGATAAAGAAATGGCACCGACCTTGAGGCGGTGTCTACTCACAGTCTTACCACGAGCTAAGGAGATTGACATGAAACGATTAGCGATCGCAGCCGCCGCCCTTGCCCTCGCCCTCACGGGGTGTTCGGCCGCCGACCCGGAACCCACGGCCGACGGGACGGTGTCCCAAGATACATTCCTGACTACCCATGGCCTGGCCGACATGGACGCGGTGGAGATCATTGATCACCTCGACCGGCAGAAGGTCACTGAGCGTCCCACGGATCTGATCGCCTCAGTGCGTGCCGATGAACTGCTGCTCTCGAGCGGTGACCAGGAAGTCGTGGTCGATCTTCCCGACAATCAGACGTATGTCTCGATCGCACCCTATCTCACATCCACCCACGACTGCTTCTACCACAGCCTCACGACCTGCCGGGGGGAACTCAGCAATGAGGATATCCAGGTCAAGATCACCGATGAGGCGACCGGTGAGGTGCTGGTGGACGAGGCGACAACCACCTTCGACAACGGGTTTATTGGCTTCTGGCTTCCCGATGATGTCACCGGCCTGATTGAGGTCAGCTACCAGGGGCGTACCGGCACCGCAGAGTTTTCCACCGCCGACGACGGTGCCACCTGTGTCACAGACCTGCGCCTGACGTAATGACTCAGCAGGGTCCTCACCTGCGCCTGTCTCCCGTGTCACTGAATTCTTACACCAGAAAGGTTAAATCATGACGAACGCGTTTTCCCGACGACAGTTTCTGCTCGGCGGGCTCGCCCTCGCCGGTACCGGGGCCGTGGCCGCCTGCACCAGCGACCTTGGACCCGCTGCCTCGGCACCAGGTCCCTCCCTTCGCCCCACTCCCACCCCCACTGCGCTCGGTGAGCCGACGGTGCGCCGGACACTGACCGCCCGGCCCCTCTCCCTGGATATCGGCGGCATCGAAGCCAAGACGTGGGGATACGTCTCTGACACCGGGGATGCGGCCATTGAGGCCACCGTCGGCGACGTCCTCCAGGTCGATATCACCAATGAACTGCCTGAGAACACCTCCATCCACTGGCATGGCATCGCACTCCACAACGCAGCCGACGGTGTGCCCGGCATGACCCAGGACCCCATTGAACCTGGCGAGTCTTTCTCCTATGTTTTTGAAGTCCCCCACGGTGGCACCTACTTCTACCATTCTCACTCCGGCCTGCAGCTTGATCGTGGCCTCCACGCCCCACTGATCATCCGTGACCCGCAAGACGCTGAGGACCAGGACGTCGAGTGGACCATCGTGCTCGACGACTGGGTCGATGGCATTCAGGGCACTCCCGACGATGAGCTCGACAAGCTCACCGGAATGGGTTCAGGCGACCATAACGGGAAGAAGGGGATGGGAGGTCACGGCCATATGATGCACGGCACCGCGGACCGGGTACTGGGCGGGGATGCCGGCGATGTGATGTATCCGCACTACCTCATCAACGGACGTATCCCCCGTGCTCACCGAACCTTCGAGGCTCGCCCGGGCGACAAGGCCCGCCTGCGGTTTATCAACTCCGGCAGTGACACCATCTTCAAGGTGGCCCTCGGTGGTCACCGCATGACCGTCACCCACACCGACGGCTTCCCTGTCCAGCCCCGGGAGACCGAATCGATCTACCTGTCGATGGGCGAGCGTGTCGACGTCGAGGTCATCCTCGGCGACGGCATCTTCCCGCTCACGGCTTTGGCGGTGGGTAAGAACGACCGCGCCTTCGCCGTCATCCGCACCGCCAGCGGCCAGGCCCCCCGCCCCGATGTCGACTTCCCCGAGTTGTCGTCCACCGGACTGCTTCTGTCCTCCCTGAAGCCAGCAGACCGTGCACTCCTGCCCGAGGGCACACCAGACCGAGAAGTCAGCATCGACCTGGGCGGGCAGATGATGCCGTATGAATGGAGCATTCTCACCGACGGCCAATCCTCCTCCGCGACCGTGCAGGAGGGCCAGCGCCTGCGGATGGTCATGCACAACAGGACCATGATGCCCCATCCCATGCACATCCATGGCCATACGTGGGCGCTGCCCGACAGCGGCGGGCTACGCAAGGACACCGTCCTTCTCCGCCACGGTGAAACCATGATCGCCGACCTGATCGCTGACAACCCCGGTGAGTGGGCATTTCACTGCCATAACGCCTATCACATGGCAACCGGGATGTTCAGCTCGCTTCGCTACGAGTAACCCCCACAGCAGGGTTGAGTGCCGAGGTGGGCAGAGTCGCTGCAGACCACCCACCGGGCAGTACGATGACCTTCCTCGGTGCTGTGGTCTTCTGGGACAACCAGAACACCGTCTTCTTCCCCACCGCCCCGGAATAAGAAGATCTAATCCATGCCGAGCGCATCCTGCAGAGCCGCCATCGCGGTTGCCGCGGTGCTCACCGCCGTGACCCGGGTGGCCTGTTCCTCCCCGATTCCCCGGAGGAGATAGCTGGGTAGCAATGGTGAGGTGACTGTACGACGGCCTACAGTGCATTGCGTCGCGAAACTGGCGTATTGCCTACATGCAAGCGCGCAGCCGTTGGGGCTGTATAGTCAGCTGGCCTAGTAGCACTTCATCAAGTGGGCCTCGCCCGGTAGCAGTAGCACTCTTATAAACCTCAGATAGTTTTAATTTACTAATCCATTAAAGTGGAGAAGGTGACCTCGTGGCCGGGGAGCACATCGTAGACATAGTGCTCCCACTTTGGCTCCTGTAAGAGGTCAAGCTTCTCGTATGGGAGTTTAATCACTGCAGGAAGCGGAGTATTCAGGCTTTTAATATTCCAGATCTTCTCCTCGGCTTTATCGGGCAGAATGACCTCTTCGCGGGTGATCGGCTGCGCCATGACTCCGTTTTGGTCCACAAGGAAAAACTCATCCTTGCCTGTGGGTAAATGACCAAGTAGCAGGTGGACTGCTCTGCTCCCGGCACCGTCCTCTTTCGGTTGCTAGTCCGGAAGTATGACAGCGCGCTCCCCCACCTCCGAAAAATTCTGAGTCGAAAGTTCACATCGGTCAGGCTAGTTTCGTAGCTAGAGAACTGTTCGTCCCAGCCACCTCGAGCCTCAAGACCTATTTGTCCGAGAAGAGCAAGCGCAGTAATAGGCCGTGTTGTCCTGGCTGTAAAGACTTGATCAGCGAGAAACTCCACCAGATCATTAACTGTCTCCACGCAGGTACGTAGTTCACTTGATGCTGTTGCAAACTCGCGTTTTGACGAAAACAGCTGATCTGCCAGCCGTGGTGCGCTGCGCTCTGTCCGAGTAGCGAGCAAACGGGAATTCCTATTTGCAGCAGCACCACACTGTTTATCCGAGGGCAATGTTGCTGGCCTCGCAAATTTTGGTTTCAGTACTCGTCTGCACTCGGCGTCAAAAGTTCCGAAGTCCTCTGCATCGAAAGACAGACGCACATACTTGAAGGGGAAACCTTTCCGGTCGGAATGCGGATGGGGCAGTGAAAAATCTGCGTCAAACAGAAAATCGTGTCCCTTTAATGGTTTTCATGACGTTCACGTGACGTAGGATAAATAACGGGTTAAGTGACAAAATTGGATTTTTTGACCTTGGGCGATATTTTTCCGACGGGTGTCACGTAAACGATCGTATAAGTGATGGGAGACCACTATGGCACTGATTGGTTATATGCGGGTCTCGAAGTCAGACGGATCGCAGACCACGGATCTGCAACGCGACGCGCTCCTTGCCGCCGGCGTGGATCCGGGGCACCTGTATGAGGACAAGGCCTCCGGCAAGAGTGAAGACCGACCACATCTCGACGCGTGTCTCAAGGCGCTGCGCTCCGGTGACACCTTGTTGGTGTGGAAGCTCCACCGGTTGGGCAGGAATCTGCGTCACCTGGTCAACATCGTCCACGATCTCACCGCCCGCGGCGTCGGCCTGAAGGTGCTCACCGGTCAGGGTGCGGCGATTGACACCACCTCGGCTCAGGGCAAGTTGGTCTTCGGGATCTTCGCCGCCCTGGCCGAGTTCGAACGCGAGCTCATCTCCGAGCGCACCAAAGCCGGCCTGGAATCAGCCCGGGCCCGCGGACGCAAAGGGGGGCGGCCGTTCAAAATGACCCCGGCCAAGGTGCGCCTGGCGATGGCCTCGATGGGTCAGCCGGAGACCAGCGTGGCGGCCCTGTGCCAGGAGCTCGGGATCACCCGTCAGACCCTCTACCGGCATGTCTCGCCGACGGGGGAGTTACGGGAGGACGGACGGAAACTACTGTCCGGGAGTTGAGGTCTTACCTGCAGTTCGGGTGTATTGCCGTATTTCCGGGATCATCTCGAGAATGCCTTGTATATATGAGGAATCGCTGTAGAAAAATCGAAGTGGGAAACGTACGCCTCGCTGGAGGATCAGTGTCGATTACCCCGGCCGATATAAGGTCCATGCTGACGAATCAGGCTTGCGCTCTTGGGTACCTACGACCGCCGCTTCGTGCTGCAGTTTTCCGACACTTTGTGCCGTCGATCGGCTGCAGGGCAGAGGTCTGACGGTGCTAAAATTCTGGTGAACCGGCACCCGCACCTAGACACGTGTGCTGGTTCATCAGTGCTCTTTCGTGCCGCGAAGTCTCGTACTTAGCTGGCTGGGGACGGTCAACCACAGGCGTCCCATTTCCCAACACGGAGACCCCTGGTCTGGGGCAAGTGTGTGGTGCGATGATGAGATCGAAGAATCGGTGGAAGCCTGCCCCCGGGAAGAAGACAACGATGACGGGTCGTACTGACATCACAGCCGGCTACGGGCGGGCCTGTGCCGAGTTGGAAGGCGTTCTCTCCCGGGCCAGGGACGCGGAACTGCGCGAGCGTAGTGCGGGTACCCGCTGGACCAATGAAGAACTGCTGTTTCATATGGTCTTCGGTTATATGGTGGTTCGCACATTGTTACCTCTGGTCAAGCTTTTCGGTCATCTGCCGCCCTTGTTCAACAACGCGTTCGCCCGTCTGTTCAATGCCGGTATCCGACCTTTCGACTGGGTCAATTACTGGGGATCGCGTGCTGCGGCCCGGGTCTACAACCGCCACCGGACGGCCCGGAAACTTCGCCGCCTCACCACCACCCTGGCCGCCCGCCTGGAGAAGGAATCCGAGGAGTCCCTGGCACTGCGGATGGCGTTTCCCACCCGCTGGGATCCGTTTTTCGACGCCGTGATGACTGTGGCGGATGTGTACGCCTATCCGACGTTGCACTTTGATTTCCATGCCCGACAGCTGAGTTTTCCCTTTGACACCGACGGATGACGGTCGCCCCTACGAGGGGGTTCTTGTCATGGAGCTAGTGTTCACGACCGAGGGAAAAGGGGGTGGTCAGGCGCAGCAGGAGGTGGGCATCTGGGTGCGAAACAACCCGGCGGTCAGGCGCAGACTCTCGGCCATCGTGAGGTAGGGCGCCCAGGTATCGGCCAGGTCATCGACGGTCATACCCGCCGTGATGGCGTAGGTGGCAGCCAGCATGATCTCCCCAGCCCCCTCGGCCAGGGCATGCACTCCCACAACGGTTCCGGTGACCGCGTCGGCCACGATCTTGACCGCCCCGCGGGTATCCCGGTTGACCAGTGCCCGGGGAATTTCCGACAGGTCCAGCACGCGGGTGTCATACGCCAGTCCGTGGGCACGGGCCTGAGCCTCGCTCCACCCGGCGGAAGCCAGCTGGGGACGGGTGAACACCACCGCGGGCAACCCGGTGTACTCCACCCGCGCCGCCGGCTGCGTGCCCAGGGCATTGAGTGCGGCCACTTTGCCCGTGGCCGCGGCGACATAGACGAACTGCGGGGCCCCGGAGACATCCCCGGCCGCCCAGATCCGTGGATTGGAGGTGCGCTGATGGTCGTCGACGCTAATAAAGCCCCGCTCATCGACCTCGACGCCGGCTGCAGCCAGGTCCAACCCGTCGGTGGTCGCCGCCCGTCCCGTGGCCACCAGCAGCCGCTCACCCCGGACCTGCCTACCGGAGGTAGTGGTCACCACCGCCTGTCCAGCATCGGTGCCGACGTGCACCGCGTGCTCCTCAACCATCGCCAGACCGTCGTCGAGGAGGATCTCGCGCAGCCTGTCAGCCAGCTCCGGTTCCGCCCGCGGGGCCAGGTGCCCCACCAGGGATACCTGGGCACCGAGCTGGGCGAACAACTGGGCCTGCTCCAGGCCGACATAACCGGCCCCGATGATCACCAGGGAGTCCGGGACCTCGGTCAGCTCCATGGCCGTGGTCGAGGTCAACCAGTCCACCTCCGACAGTCCCGGCAGGGCCGGGGCAGCTGGCTGGGCCCCGGTGGCTACCAGATATGCCCGGGCCCGAAGTGGTTGACCATCCACCAGCAGGGTCTCGGGGTCCAGGAACCTGGCGTGGCCTTCCCGGATCTCGAAACCATGGGCGGCGGCCACATCCGCGTACTTCATCTCCCGCAACTGGTGAACAAGGTCGTCTTTCTGACCCACCATCGCCGCCAGGTCAACTGGCCCGGCCGTGGTCGAAACCCCGGCAAACGGATTGTTGAGCGCGTCGTGGCGGGCGGCGGCCGCGGCCAGCAGGGCCTTGGAGGGCACACACCCGATATTCACACACGTCCCCCCGAGCGTGCCGCGTTCGATGAGGACCACCGTATGACCCGCCTGCCGGGCAGTAATCGCGGCGGACATCGCCGCACTGCCCGAGCCGATTACCGCCAGCTCAACCTCATAGTCCGGCCTCATGAACCCTCACCTTATCCCCTAGCAACTGTGTCTGGGTCCAACATACACCTTCCAGTGCACGGTAAGGTTAAGCCCACAGGTCCAGGCATTATTAGAGGGGAGTAGTTCATGCTCATCGGGGAACTGGCACAGACCAGCGGCACCACGACCAAAACTCTGCGCTTCTACGAGGACGTTGGCCTACTCCCGACACCCCACCGCAGCGCCAACGGCTACCGGTATTACGACAACCCCACCGACACGTTCGCCCGGATCGACTTCATCCGCCGCGGCCAGACCGCCGGCCTGACCTTGGCCCAGATCCGCCAGGTCCTGGAGATCCGCGACCACGGCACCCCGCTCTGTCGGCATGTGGTCGACCTGCTTGATGAGCGCTTGGCGGGCCTGGACCAACAACTCGCCGATCTGCACAACCTGCGCGATACCGTGAGTGAACTGCGCTACCGGGCGGAGGGGATCAGCCCGGACAGTTGTGACCCCACCGCCATCTGTCAGTACCTCTAAAATGATTATCCCCGTGCCCACCGTCGGGTCTGGCCGCACGGGAAGGGGGTGGCCCGGGGGACGCTAGTCTGTGCACCAGGCTTATGTTGTTGACGTGCCTATCATTGCTTTTCAGGGAGGATGCTCGTGCTCGATTGGTGGGAACGGTGGCAGATCCCGCTGTATCTCGCCGCCCTCGTCCTCGGAGCGCTCATCGGCCTGGCTGCTCCTGCCACCGCTCCGGCGTTTGAGGTGGCGATCAACCCGGTATTGATGGCACTGCTCTACGCCACGTTTTTGAGCGTGCCGCTGACCAAGGTCGGGCAGGCACTGCGCGATGGCCGGTTCCTGGCCGGTTTGACCGTGCTGAATTTCCTCATCGTCCCGGTCGTGGTCTACCTGCTGTCCCGGTCGTGGTCTACCTGCTGTCCCGGTCATGGTCTACCTGCTGTCCCGGTTCGTGGCCGATGACCAGGCCCTGCTGCTAGGCGTGCTGCTGGTGCTGCTGGCCCCGTGCATCGACTACGTCATCGCCTTCTCCGGTCTGGCCGATCCCGCCCGCCTGCGCTTGCTATCGCAGTTGTCGGCCGAAGGCTGCGGCCCGGTCAGCGTCGGGGAGCTGACAGAGACGTCGGGGTTGAGTCAGCCGACCGTGTCGCATCACCTGAAGCGGTTGACCGAGACCGGGTTATTGGACAAAGTCCGGGTCGGCCGGACGATGACCCATCAGGTGCGCCCAGAGCTGTTCGCGGAGCTGCGCACCGTGTTACAGATGGACTAACCCACCACCGACGAGAAGGAGACGATCACACACGTGACCAGCAAACACTTCGAAGCGATCATTATAGGCGGTGGCCAGGCGGGCCTGGCCACCGCCTACTACCTGCTGCGAGCAGGCGTGGACACCCTGGTCCTCGATGATCAGGAGGATGCCGGTGGGGCGTGGCGGCATGTGTGGCCATCGATGACGTTGTTTTCCACCGCGGAGTTTTCCAGCCTGCCGGGCAAGCCTATGCCAGCCTACGAGGGGTTTCCACCGTCGGACCATGTCATCGACTACCTTGCCGACTATGAGCAGCGCTACCGGATCCCCGTCGAGCGCCCCGTGCACGTGGACCGCGTCGAGCGGGAGGATGGAGGCTACCGCCTCCACGCCGGTGATCGATCGTGGACGGCTCCCCATGTCGTAGCCGCCACCGGTACCTGGTCTACTCCCTTCGTCCCGGCCTACCCGGGATTGTTTACCGGCACGCAGTGGCATTCGGCGAACTATCCCGGGGTGAGCCCCTTCCGAGGGTCGTCCGTGGCGGTGGTGGGGGCGGCGAACTCCGCCGCGCAGATCGCCGCCGAACTCACCGGTGTTGCCGAAGTCACCTGGTATACCCGCCATCCACCACGGTGGATGCCCGATGAGGTCGACGGGCGGGTGCTGTTTCGCCGGAACCGACAACGCGCCCTGGCCGTCCAGCGCGGCGAGACCGATCCGGGGGCCGACTCAGAGCTCGGCGACATTGTCGTGTTGCCTGAGGTGCGCGCTGCCCGCGACGCCGGATGGTTGGCGGCGACGCCGATGTTTAACTCCCTCAACGAAGTACAGGCCGATCATCTGATCTGGTGTACCGGGTTTCGGCCGTCCCTCGGGCCGGTGCGCCGGCTCCTAGACGGCACCACTCCGAAATACCCGGGCCTGCACCTGGTCGGTTACGGCGACTGGACCGGCCCCGGATCCGCCACACTCACCGGGGTAGGCCCCTACGCCAAGCAGACCGCCCGGACCATCGCGGACTCATTCGGCATGACCGTCAAGTAATCCCCGCCTGGCTGGCAACTCCGAGGGGCACTCTGTCGTCAGCACAACGAGAGGAGTGGAGTTTCGATCGCTGCAGGAAACACCGGCACCTCATCCTCCGGGGGCCGAAAAGTGTTCCACATCTTCCTGCCCGGCGGAGTTTGAATGTGATCTGATCCGGGAGCGGAGACACGCCAGTCTGGAGGCTGCCTGGGCTCGTGGCCGCACGGGAAGCCGGCCACCACTGCTCAGCGGGGACAAGCTGCGCACCGCGCGGGAAAATCCGCGAGCAGATCAGTTACTACCCCTGAACCCTTGCGGTTGCGTGTAAGAAGCCGGTATATCTATCGCCGGGACATCCCCAGCTCTTCGGCGACCGCATCAGCAGTGCTTACTCCGACTTTCTCGTGCTCAGCCAACCTAGCGATTACCTGTTCCTGTGCTCAGGCCTGTTCCCACTCAGCTTCAGGCGGGTCCCCCGAGTAGTGGACACGGCGTTGGTGTCAATCTATTGCGCAGTAAACGTGCCAATAGAATGGCTGGCCGACAAATAAGACCCCGAAATGGTAAAAACCCCAGAGTACGAGACCCTGGGGTAGAAACGTGGGCGAAGGGGGACTTGAACCCCCACGTCCTTATCGGACACTGGCACCTGAAGCCAGCGCGTCTGCCAATTCCGCCACTCGCCCAGAGTGACAGCGTCTAACGCTGTGGACTTGTAAAAGATAGCACGCTACCAGCGTTTTACCCAAACTGGCAGGTGGACGGGATAAAATCAGGTTTTGACCGCATCTTCTATACTGGTATTTTCACTTACGTACATGTCGGTTGTTGAGAAAGGTTGATGAAGCATGTCGTTTTTGGGACGAATAGCCAAACTTGACTCTGCTATGCAGCGTGGCCTGGACAACGGCATGGCACTCGTCTTTGGCGGGCGCGTCGTGCCCGCGGAGATCGAGGAGCTGCTCAAGCAGGAGGCCTCCGACAACGCCGTGCGCACGTACGACGGCGAGCTGGAGTGCCCGAACCTGTTTACCCTGTCGGTGTCGGAAAAGGACTTTAACAACCTCGCGGACAACCACGATGATCTGCCGGCGACGCTGGCGGGGCAGCTGCAGCGCTTCTTCCGCAACTCCGGGTGGGCGACGCAGGGGCCGGTGTGCGTGCAGGTGAAATCCGACAAAGATCTGCATACCGGGCAGCTGAAGGTGGCGAGTTCCGCCACGAACCAGGAGTACCGGAGCGGGTTCGCGGGGCAGAAGCCGCGCGTCAACCTGCTGTTGCAGGATGGGTCCTCGCGCACGTACTCGGTGCACGAGGGGTCGAATATTATCGGCAGATCTGCGGATGCGGATCTGCAGCTGCCGGATACGGGGGTGTCCCGCAACCACGCGGAGATCACGTGGGACGGGTACGACGCCGTGCTTGTGGATATGGAGTCCACGAACGGTACGGTTGTTAATAATCAGCCAATTGAGAACTGGATGTTGGCCGATGGTGATGTGATCCAGGTGGGTCATAGCCTCATTGAAGTGCGGATCACGGGAGCGTAATAGTGGAAGAAAACATCCTTCTAGCAGCCAGGATTGGGGTGACTGTCCTCCTGTGGCTGTTCGTTTTTCTGGCGCTGCGCGCGCTGAAGAACGACACCCGGACGCAGGTCGCCGCCGCCCCGGCCCGGCCACGCCTGGGCAAGAAAGGCACCCCCACATGGGTGCGCGCCGGCAACGAGCAGGTCAACTTGTCGGGGCTCACCGAGGTCACGCTCGGTCGGTCCCCGTCCAACACGTTCCCGCTTATCGACGACTTCGCGTCCGGCACGCACGCCCGGCTCACCCACCGTGGCAATGACTGGATCATTGAGGACCTCGACTCCCGCAACGGCACGTTTGTCAACGGGTACAAGATTGACCAGCCGGAGACGGTGGATACCACCAGCGAGATTAAGATCGGCCAGACAATAGTGAGGTTGGTTCCCTAAATGTTTGCTTTTAACTACGCGGCGCGCTCCGACGTGGGGCTCGTCCGGGGCAATAACGAGGACTCCGCCTATGCGGGCACACACCTCATCGCGCTTGCCGACGGCATGGGCGGGCACGCAGCCGGCGAAGTCGCCTCCCAGCTCATGATCAACCACATGAAGGTGCTGGACGCCGACCCCGGTGATAATGACCTGCTGGCGCTGCTCGGTGCCGTCGCCAACGATGGCAATACCTCCATCCACCAGCACATTTCCGGCCACCCGGAGACCGACGGCATGGGCACGACGCTGACGGCGCTGCTCGCGGGGCCGGAGGGCATCGGCATGGTGCACCTCGGGGATTCCCGCGGGTTCCTGCTGCGCGACGGGAAACTCGCCCAGATCACCCACGACGACACGTACGTGCAATCGCTTGTCGACGCGGGCAAGCTCTCCCCCGACGAGGTCTCCACCCACCCCGACCGGTCCAAGCTGCTCAAGGCTTACTGTGGCATCCCCGTCGAACCACTGCTCAAGGACCTCGACCTGAAGGAGGGCGACCGCGTCCTCCTCTGCTCCGACGGGCTCACCGACCCCGTCACCGCCTCCACCATTGAGACGGCGCTCGGCCAGGGCACCCCGCAGGATGCCGCGAACACGCTGGTGGAGCTCGCGCTGCGCTCCGGCGGGCCGGACAATGTCACCGTCGTCGTCGCCGATGTGGTGATGACGGATCCGGAGGAACGGGAACCGCTCGTCGTCGGCGCGCTCGATGCGAACGCTACGTACGACCCGAACCCCAACACGGCCGCCGGACGGGCGGCGCTTGCGGGACGAGCAAAGCCGGAGGTCATACCTCCGACGTCGGCGGAGGTGCCGGGTAAGGAAGCGAAGAAAAGGCACACGGGCTGGATCTTTGGGCTCATCGCGCTGCTTGTCATCGCAGGTGTAGGTTTCTTCGGCTGGCGGGCCGTGAACAACAACTACTACGTCGCGGCCGACGGTGACGATATCGCCATCTTCAAGGGTGTCGACATCGCCGGGCTGTCGCATGTGCACCAGCGGCCGTGCATCGACGCGAGCGGCAACATCTCGCTCGAGGACAACTGCCGTACCTTCAAGCTCACCGACCTGCCCGAGGACGCCCGCGCCTCCGTCGCGACGCTTCCCGACGGCTCCTACGACGACGCGCTGGGACAGGTGCGCAGGCTCGCCGATAGTGCCCTGCCGCCGTGCGTCACGCGCGAGAAGCAGGACAAGCCCGGCGACGGCGACCTCACCACGCCGGGGGTCAACTGCCGGGAGGTGAACTAACAGGTGAAGTTTCGCGCCATCGAAAGTGGCCTCCTGATCCTCGCCGCCGTCGTTTTGACGGCGGCGGTTATCAACCTGGAGCTTGCCTTAGGAAACCCGCTGACATGGGAGGTCGCCTGGATCATCGGCGGGTTCATCGGCATCTTCGCCATTGCCCACGTGGCTCTCAGCATCCTCGCCCCGAACTCCGACCAGATCATGCTGCCCGTCGCGGCGCTCCTCAACGCCTTCGGACTCATCATGATCTACCGGCTTGATGATGCCCTGGAGACAACCCTGGCATCCAAGCAGGTGCTGTGGAGCGTCGTCGGCGTGGGCCTGTTCGTGGCCACGCTCGTGGTGGTGAAAAGCCACCGCGTCCTCTCACGCTTCTCCTACATCCTCGGGCTCGTGGGGCTCATCCTGCTGGCGCTGCCCATCGTGTGGCCGTGGGCGCCGGCGAATGCCGACGCACGAATCTGGATCTCCATCGGACCGTTCTCGCTGCAGCCGGGCGAGTTCTCCAAGATCCTCCTCATCCTGTTCATCGCCCAGCTGTTGACCACCAAACGCGCGCTGTTCAACGTGGCGGGCTACCGCGTGGCGGGGATGCAGTTCCCGCGCCTGCGCGACATGGCGCCGATTGTCATCGTCTGGGGCATCGCCCTGGTGATCATGGCGCTGGAGAACGACTTCGGCCCCGCATTGTTGCTGTTTAGCACCGTGCTCGGGATGATTTACCTGGCCACCGGCCGCGAATCCTGGCTCGTCATCGGCGGCATCCTCGTCGCCATCGGCGGCGTGGGGATCTACACCATCTCCGACAAGATCCAATCCCGCGTGAACAACTTCCTCGACCCGATCGCCCACTACGACACCACCGGCTACCAGCTCTCCCAGGCGCTCTTTGGCCTGAGCTGGGGCGGACCCGGCGGCACCGGGCTCGGCCAGGGGTTCCCGCAGGAGGTTCCCGTCGCGCACTCCGACTTCATCCTCGCCGCCGTGGGCGAGGAACTGGGCCTGGCGGGGCTGGCGGCGATCCTCGTCCTATTTGCGATCCTTGTCACCCGCGGCTTCAAGGCGGCCATGGGCACCAACGATTCCTATGGCAAGCTGCTCGCGGGCGGGCTGTCGCTGACCGTCATTATTCAGGTGTTCGTCGTTGTCGCCGGCATCTCGGCGCTCATGCCGATGACCGGCCTGACCACGCCGTTTATGTCGCAGGGTGGCTCCAGCCTGATGGCTAACTACATTCTTTTGGCGCTGCTCATACGCGTTTCGGAGGAGGCTCGTTCATGAACCGCACGATCCGCATAGCCAGCCTGTTTTCTTTGGTCCTCGTCTTCATCCTGCTCGTGAACCTCACGTGGGTGCAGGTGTTTCGCACCGATGAGCTCGCCGATAACCCGCTCAACCGGAGGCAGTTCTACCGCGCGCAGATGATCGCCCGTGGCCCGATCACCGCCGGCGGGGAGGTCCTCGCCCACAGTGAGAAGCAGGAAGACGGGACGTACAAGCGCAGCTACGGCGAGTCCGCGCCGCTCTACGGCCCGACGATCGGCTACCTCGACCCCCAGTTCGGTGCCGCCGGCTTGGAGGCCAGCCAGAACGATGTGCTCAACGGGGAGAACACCGTCAAACTGACGGTGGACCCGAAGCTGCAGAGGGCCGCGTACCAGGGGCTCGCATCGCGCGGGTATGAGGGAGCAGCGGTGGCCATCAAGGCGTCGACAGGCGAAATCTTGGCGATCGCCTCGACACCGAGCTACAACCCGGCGACGGCGACCGACAACTGGGACAGCCTGTCCAACGACGAGATGAGCCCGCTGCTCAACCACGCGACGCAGGACAGCCTCCCGCCGGGATCGACGTTCAAGGTGATCACGACGGCCGCCGCGCTCATGAACGGCTACGCCCCCGGCTCGCCGCTGACCGGCGCGCCGCAAATCACGCTGCCCGGCACGACGGCGACGCTGGAGAACTACGGCGGCTCCGCCTGCGCCGGTGGCGGCACGGTGACGCTGACCACGGCGTTCGCACTCAGCTGCAACACCGCCTTCGCGCAGCTCGGCAGCCAGCTTACCGACGAACAGCTCACCAAGACCGCGCAGGCCTTCGGCGTCGGCGAAACCTACGACCTGGGCCTGCCAGAATCCGCCGGCGCGCTCGGCGACCTCACCGACGCCGCGGCGCGCGCGCAGTCCGCCATCGGGCAGCGCGACGTGTCCATGACGGCGCTGCAGAACGCTGTCGTCGCCGCGACCGTGGCCAATGACGGGCTGCGGATGAAGCCGTACATTGTGTCCGAGGTCCTCGGGCGCGACCTGAAGGTCAAGCACAAGACCACCCCGACCGAGGCCGCCGAGGTCATGCCGAAGGAGGTCTCCGACCAGATCGCGGAGCTCATGTGCGCCTCCGAGCGCTCGACGCTTGGCTACCAGGGTGGCGCCATCGCCTCCAAGACCGGTACCGCAGAGCACGGTGAGGATTCCAGGAACTCTGACCCCCACGGCTGGTACATTGCCTTCGAAGGCGACGTGGCCGTGGCAGTCGTCGTAAAGAATGGCGGTGACCAGGGTGCGCGGGCAGTGGGGGCGACCACCGCAGCACCCATCGGCAGAGAGATTTTGGGAGCAGCACGTGGATAACTACCAGCTCATCGACGTCATCGGCCACGGCGGCATGTCCACCGTGTGGCTCGCCCGCGACCGCCGCGGCCGCGAGGTTGCTGTGAAGAAGCTCAAGCCGGAGCTCACCGGCAATGCGGAATTCGTGCAGCGGTTCCAGAACGAGGCGCGCGCCGCCATGCAGGTCAACAACCCCAACGTGGTGCAGACCTACGATTTCACCGACGACGCGATCGTCATGGAATACGTGCGCGGCGAATCGCTCGCCGACTTACTCGCTCGCGAAGCGAGCCTGCCGGAGGACGTCGCCCTCGACGTGCTCGAACAGGCCGCCCACGGGCTCGCATCCATCCACCGCGCCGGCATGATCCACCGCGACATCAAGCCCGGCAACCTGCTCATCACCGAGCAGGGGCAGGTGAAGATCACTGACTTCGGCATCGCCAAGGCAGCCAGCGCCGTGCCGCTCACGCAGACCGGGATGGTCGTCGGCACCGCGCAGTACGTGTCCCCGGAGCAGGCGCAGGGCAACCCGCTAGGGCCCGCCTCCGACGTGTACTCGCTCGGCGTCGTCGGCTACGAGATGCTCACCGGGCACCGGCCGTTTGTGGGCGACAACTCCGTCTCCGTGGCGATCGCCCACATCAACCAGGCGCCGCCCGCCATGCCGCCGTCGATCTCCCCGCAGGTCCGCGAGCTTATCGGCATCTGCCTGCGCAAGGACCCCAGCGCCCGGTTCCGCGACGGCGCCACGCTCGCCGGGGCCGTGTCCCAGGTGCGCGGCGGGCAGCGGCCTGCCGGCGCGCCGCCGACCACCGTCGCCCCCGCGGTCACGCAGACGACGCGGGCGCTCGGGCGGGAGGTGCGGCCGACGACGGTTCCCGCGAAGCGGCCCCGGCAGAAGCCGGAGCCGAAGGAGGGCGGCAGTGGCTGGCTCATCTTTATCGCCGTGCTGTTGCTCGCCGGCATCGGCGCGTTCATGTACTACTTCATCGGCGTGCAAGACGACTCGCCGGCGACCCCGTCGCCGACACAGCCGCCGGTGACGACGGCCGTGACCACCACCAGCGAGGTCGTCGTGACGCAAACCGTTGCGCCGACCCCTACGGAGGCGGAGGAGACCACGGAGAAGAAGCCGACGACGAGTGAAAAGGAGACGGCGACGACGGAGGCGTCGACAAGCGTGGAAAGTACGCCAACTACACAAAAGCGCACCCCCACGAGTATGATGCCCATACCGGAACAACCGCTGCCCACTGACTTTCTGAATTTGGAGGAACCATGATCGCGTCACGTTACGAAATCGGTGACTCCATCGGCACCGGCGGAATGAGCGACGTCTACCAGGCCACCGACACCATCCTCGGCCGCGACGTCGCCATCAAGATCCTCCGCAACGACCTCGCACGCGACGACGGGTTCCGCGAACGGTTCAAGAAAGAAGCGCAAAACAGCGCGCAGCTCAACCACCCCGCCATCGTCAGCGTCTACGACACCGGCACCATCCACCGCGACGGCATGGACGTGCCCTACATCGTCATGGAACTCGTACACGGCAAAACGCTCCGCGACGTCGGACCGCTGCCCGTACGCGAAGCGGCGAAAATCATGGAACCCGTCGCGCAGGCGCTCGCCTGCTCCCACGAAGCCGGAATCATCCACCGCGACATCAAACCCGCCAACATCATGATCACCAACACCGGCGACGTCAAGGTGATGGACTTCGGCATCGCGCACGCCACGACGGACACGACATCCGCGATGACGCAGACCTCGGCGGTGATCGGGACGGCGCAGTACCTGTCCCCTGAGCAGGCGCGCGGCAAGGTCGCCGACGGGCGCAGCGACATCTACGCCACCGGCTGCGTCTTCTACGAACTCGTCACCGGGCACCCGCCGTTCGAAGGCGAAACGCCGTTCGCCGTCGCCTACCAGCATGTCACCGAGGACCCCGCAGCGCCATCGACGCTCGTCGCGGGGCTGACGCCCAGCGAGGCGCTCGCGCTCGACGCCGTGACGCTCACGGCCATGGCCAAGAACCCCCACGACAGGTACCAAACCGCAGGCGAACTCGCCGAAGAATTCGGCACCCTCGCCCGCGGCGGCACGCCCCTGGCCGCGCGCTCCTACGCGGAGCCCGGCGCCACCGCAGTCGCGGAGCCGGAGCCGGCGGCCGCGGTTGCCGTGGGAGAACCCGCAGACTTTGCGGAATCGCCGGAGGATGCGGAACCCGACGAGCCGAAGTCCAACCCGTGGCGGTGGATCGTCGCCGTCCTCGCAGCCATCTTCCTCGCGCTCGCCGGAGTCTTCGCCTACAACTACCTCGACCTCGGCGGCAGCAACCAGAAACAGACGAGCCAATCCGTCGCCATCCCGCAGATCGCCAACCTGCCCACGGAAGAAGCGCTGACCAAGCTGGAAAGCGCGGGCCTGAAGACGACGATTAAGGAAGAGACCTCCCCCACCGTGGAGAAAAACCACATCATCCGTACCTCGCCCGCGGAGAACTCCCGTGTGCCTGCGGGGACGACCGTGGAAGTGTACGTATCCACCGGCAAGGAGATCACCGAGGTCCCCGACCTGAAGAACCTCAACACTGCGGACGCGCAGAAACGACTCGAAGAAGAGGGTCTGAAACTCGCCACCACGGTGAAGGAAGACAACTCCGACACCGTCAAGGAAGGCCTCATCCTCGAGCAGTCGCCGTCCGCAGGCAGCCAGGTGTCGAAGGGAACCGAGGTCACCATCACCGTGTCCATCGGGCAGAAACTCGTCCGCGTGCCCGCGCAGAACGGCACCACCTTCGAAACCGCGCAATCCAACCTCAAGGCCATGGGCTTCGGGGTGCAGATGCAGATGGTCGACGGCGTGGAGCCCGAAGGCACCGTCATCTCCACCGCCGGCGAAGGGACGGAGGTGGCGGAGGGAACCGTCGTCACGGTGAAGGTGAGCAACGGGCAGCTGATCCGCACGCCGAACCTCGTCGGCCTGCACGTCACGCAGGTGGGCAAGACGCTGGAAGCAGCAGGCCACAGCGGTGCGACGAACCAGCAGGAAACGCCGTCGACGAACCTAACCGAAATTGACAAGGTGGCGACGCAGGACCCCGCGGCCGGAACGCCGATCCGCAAGGACCAGCCCGTGACCATCCAGGTCTTTACCTTTGCGATCCCTAATGTAAACTAACTGCCATGCCTAAAGCCAAAATCACGAAAACAACCCCGATTAGCAGTGGCTCCGTCAGCCGCACCCCCGTCAAGATCAACTCCACCGGCACGCCCCGGTGGTACCTGGCGATAATGTTCGGCCTCATGCTCCTCGGCCTCGCCTGGCTGGTCATCAACTACCTCGCCGGCACCGACATCGCCCTCATGCGCGACCTCGGGCCGTGGAACTACGGCATCGGCTTCGGCCTGTTTATCGTCGGCCTGCTCATGACGATGGGCTGGCGGTAAGTTCTTTATTAGTGGCCGTAGCGTCCCCGTGTTTGTTGGGGGCGCGACGGCTATTTTTTGTGTGTGGACACGACGAGTAGCCCGAGTGGGTGCTCGGGCTTGTCGTTTGGACAGGTCGGCTTGCCGGCCTAGCCTGGTGGGCTGGGGTCGATGGGGATGCCGAGTTGTTTTCGGGCAAGGCGGATGGCGCCGCCTTGGGCACAGGGGTTCATGTTCAGCTGGAGGGGTCCGCCGAAGGCGGGTTTCCAGTATTCCAGGCCGTTGATCCTGACCATGTGACCGTGTTTCGGCTTGTCCAGGTCATCGTCGTTAATGCCGTTGTGGTACTTACACAACACCATCAAGTTGTCCGTTGTGGTTGTGCCACCGTGTTTAAACGCTTTAATGTGATGAATCTGGGACTTGGTGGCGGGTTTAGAACAGCCGGGCCAGGCACATACCGGGTTACGGAGACCCTGGTAAAACCTCTCCATCGGATTCGCAAAACGCCCATCACCAGGAAACGTAACCTCAAACAAACCAAGGTTCTCCGGACCCAGTGGGTTGACCGCAGCAACGATTAATTTTTCTGCAAGTTTCGCCTCCACTGCTTCTTGCACTGTCATGGTGGCACCGTTTGTTAAAGAGAAAACAAATTTGCCTGGCTCAACCTCATCGAAGGGTAAATCAAAGCCCATAATCAAACAGGCTGTTGCCACAGGGGGAAGCTCCCCATCATTGGCAGCAAGCGCCAACCTAATAAGACCATCAGCAGGGTTGGTGTCTGTGTCCTGCGCCCGGTCATAGATCTGCTTCACACGCGACGACTCCGCCGTCAAGGTGAGTGTGGCGAACGTGGAATTCGGGATCGCCCTGTAGGTGAGTTTCTTTTCTGGGTTCTCCGCCTGGGTGTAGTCCTGGATTAGACGCGCGCCTTCGGCGTTAATTTGTGTGATATCCCGACCAAACGGAACCAGGGCTTCACGGATGGTCCAGGCATGCTTCTTCGGCAGCTTCGCCACAAACCGTTCAATGGCTTTCAGTGATGCGAAGCTGCAACCTGAGGTTACTGCTTTCTTACGTGTGCGTTCCTGCTTGCGCGGGGCACCACAGCGCCCATAGTAGATGTCGGCGAGCTTCTTAATGGTGTGGGCGGTTGTTTTATCGTAGCCTGTCCGGACGAGTGCTTTTTTGGACATGCCAAACGCCTCCCCGGCGATCACCATCGCCTGCGACAGGAGGGAAGCACAATCCGTTAAAGCGGTCATGCCACACACAATAAAACGTCGCAACGCACCGTTAAAGAGGAAGCGTCAAAAAACTGTGGATAAGTCAGTCGGGACGAAGCACGTTATGCACAAAACGGTGGCAGCGACGGTGAGGGTGATGGCGCGACCGCGGGCCTGGAATCTGGCGAGCGGGTAGGCGATGAGGCCGCCGATGAGGAGGCCACCGAGGTGTCCCCAAATGGAAATGCCCTGGCCGATGAAGGTGTAGCCGATGTTGATGACGAGGAAGACGGCGATGGCGCGGACGTTGCCGCGGTGCTTGGCGGCGACGGCGACGCAGATGGCGAGGAAGGCGAAGATGGTGCCGGAGGCGCCAACGGTGGCCGAATAAGCGTCGAAAAGCAGGATGGAAAGGCCCGCACCGAGAGCGGTGACGAGGAAGGTGGCGATGAGCTGGAGGGAACCGAGGTAGCGCTCGAGAGACCAGCAGAAGACCAGGATGGAGGCGCAGTTGACCGTGAGGTGGTAGAGGCCGGAATGCACGAACGCGTAGGTGACGAGGCGGTAGGGCTGGGTGGCGACGTACGGGCCGTAAAGGACCCAGGATTCCGCCAGCGGGGAACCCGATAGGTTGTGGGTGAGCGAGCCGGATTGGAGCGCCGTGATCAGGTGGATGGCGACGAGGAAAAGAATAATGCCCCAGGTGGCTGGGGCATTTCTGAACAGGTTACGCGATGGAGACACTGTTGATGACGACAGGCTCCAGCGGGCGATCCATGCGGTCGGTGGGGACGCCTGCAATCTCGTCGACGACCTTCTGGGACGCGGGGTCCGTGACCTCACCGAAGATGGTGTGGTGGTTGTTCAGGTGCGGGGTCTTGGCCACCGTGATGAAGAACTGGGAACCGTTGGTGCCCGGGCCGGCGTTCGCCATGGCGAGCAGGTACGGCTTGTCGAAGGAGAGCTCCGGGTGGAACTCGTCCTCGAACTGGTAGCCAGGGCCGCCCATGCCGGTGCCCGTCGGGTCGCCGCCCTGGATCATGAAGCCGGCGATGATGCGGTGGAAGATAACGCCGTCGTAGAACGGCTCGCCCGTCTTCTCGCCGTTGGCAAGGGTGACGAAGTTATCCACGGTCTTGGGGGCGTGGTTGCCGAAAAGTTCGATCGCGATGTCCCCGTGGTTAGTGTGGAGAGTCGCGGTTGCGGTCGAAATACTCATGGCCACTATCGTATACCCTGTAAGGGAAACCTCGCATTTAAAAAGGAGAAGATATGCGCCGCCTCATCGCCACCATTGGCTTCCTCATCGCCGGAGGACTCGCCACGTACTACTTCTATACACGCGAATCCACCTCGCCGAACAAGAAGCCGCCGAAGCTGGAAGACCTGACGAACGTGGTCAGCGGACCCGGGGCCAGCTCCGGCGATGAGGAGGCGCAGGCGCACCACGAGTCCGCATCGCCACACTAATGGCGTAGCCAGGCGGAATTGAGCTCACCGTGCTGCGAGCAGTGAGCGACCCAGCCGTGCGGGGTGACCTGCACGGCCATTTTTCTGCCGCAGATCTGGCAGAAACGCGGCGGCTCGTAGCCGCTGGGAGTCCGACCACCGAAGGGGTCGTGGATGGGACGCTCGCCGGCCAGGACGGCGTCGGCAAGCTCAGTAGAGCTAGAGCGTCGCATTGAGGGCCTTAATCGGGAGGTGGAGGCGGTCGAGCATGTCGAGGTCATTCTCGGCGTCGCGGCCCAGGGTGGTGAGATAATTGCCGACGATGACGGCGTTGATGCCGCCGAGGAGGCCCTTCTCCGCGCCGAGGTCACCGAGGGTGAGCTCGCGGCCGCCGGCGAAACGGAGGATCGTGCGCGGAAGTGCGAGGCGGAAGGCACCGATCGCGCGGAGGGCGTCCTTCGAATCGACGAGCGGGAGGTCCTGGAAGGGGGTGCCGGGGCGGGGGTCGAGGAAGTTCATGGGGACCTCGGTCGGGTTGAGCTCGGAGAGCTCGGAGGCGAACTCCGCGCGCTGCTCGAGGGTCTCCCCCAGGCCGAGGATGCCGCCGACGCACGTCTCCATGCCGGCGTCGCGGATCATCTCGATCGTGTGGACGCGGTCCTCCCACTCGTGGGTGGTGACGACGTTTTTGAAGTTGCTGCGGGCGGTCTCGAGGTTGTGGTTGTAGCGGTGGACGCCGGCCTTCTTCAGGCGGTCGACCTGCTCCTGGTTGAGGATGCCGATGGAGGCGGAGACGTTCACGTCCACCTCGGCGCCGATGCGGGCGACGGCCTCCTCCACCTGCTGCATGAGGGACTCGTTGGGGCTGCGGACGGCGGCGACGATGCAGAACTCGGTGGCGCCGGTCTTTTGGACTTCCTTGGCGGACTCGATGAGGCCCTCGATGTCGAGGCGGACGGCCCTGACAGGGGACTCGTAGAGGGCGGACTGGGAGCAGAAGCGGCAGTCCTCGGGGCAGCCGCCCGTCTTCAGGCTGACGATGCCTTCGACCTCGATTTCTTCGCCGCACCACTTGAGGCGGACTTCGTGGGCGAGTTGGAGGAGTTCGTCGATGCGGGAATCGGGAAGCTCGAGGACCTCCAGGAGCTCGTCTTTGTTGAGCGGGGTGCCCTCGTCCAGGACCTTCTGGCGGGCGCGTTCGAGAATGTCAGTCATGGTTATACCTCTCATTAAACTGTGTTCGATACGCCAGTTTAATCCATGTTCAAGTTTTTGTTGGGAGATTGACCGGGGTGGAACGGTTTCTGTATGACGTTGCGCACATTTGTCAATCTAGTTCTTGCCTTTTGTGCGAAAGCGGGCGATAATCGGAAGTAATGGGCCAGACAGCATCAACGCGAAACCGCGATTACCATCGGTGACGCTGGCCACACCCCAGTCACGTCAAGGAGAAAGAACTGGTATGAACCGCTCTGAACTAGCTCAACTTATCGATCACACGCTCCTCAAACCCGAATCCACCCGCGCAGATGTCTTGGCACTCGCCGCTGAAGCCGAATCGCTGGGAACGTACTCCATCTGCGTCTCCCCCTCCATGCTTCCGGTCGACGTTCCGCCGACCGTGAAGGTTGCGACCGTAATCGGGTTCCCGTCCGGCGCAGTGAAGACGGCGGTGAAGGTCGCCGAGGCTCGGCAGGCTGTCGCCGACGGGGCCGACGAGGTGGACATGGTGCAAAACATCGGGTGGGCGAAGGAACACCGCTTTGATGAGATTGCAGACGAGATCGCGGCCGTCAAAGGAGCCTGCGGCTCCGTTTTACTGAAAGTCATCTTGGAAACGGCGGCGCTGACCGATTCGGAAATCGTCGCGTGCTGCGAGGCGGCAGAGAAGGCGGGCGCGGACTTTGTGAAGACGTCCACCGGCTTCCACCCCGCCGGTGGCGCATCCGTGCACGCGGTTTCTTTGATGAAGGAAACCGTCGGCGACCGCCTAGGTGTTAAGGCATCCGGTGGCATCCGTGATGCGGAGACGGCACTCGCCATGGTTTCCGCCGGTGCGACGCGCCTTGGCCTCTCCTCCTCGAAGGCGGTGCTCGATGGCCTCGCATAAGCCGTTTGGACTGCACTTTGGCACCGCGGGACTGCGCGGGGTTGTCGGCGAGGGCACCGACCAGATGAATGTGACCAACGTGAAGCGGGCGACCGCAGGGCTCGCGGCGTACGTCGGGGCCGGTGCGCGCGTGGTCGTTGGCTGCGACGCGCGGCACGGCTCGGCGGAGTTTTACGACGCTGCACTGCAGGTGCTCTCCGGTGCCGGCGTGCACGCCATCGCGCTGACGCCACAGCGCCCGACGCCTGTTACGGCGTTTGCCGTCAAGCACCTCGGGGCCGATGCGGGCATCATGATCACCGCATCGCACAACCCGCCTGAGTACAACGGGTACAAGGTGTACCTCGGCGACGGGATCCAGATCGTGCCACCGGCCGACGCCGACATCGCGGCCGCAATCGAGGAGGCGCCGGAAGACCCGCCGCTATCCGACGATTTGATCGAGCACGTGGACGTCACCGACGAGTTCGTTTCCGCCGCGGCAGCGATGGGCGTGCCGGGAGACCTGAAGATCGTGGTCACGCCGATGCACGGTGTCGGTGGTGAGACGCTCGTGGCCGCGCTGAAGAGGGCGGGATTTGGGGACGTGCGCGTCGTCGACAAGCAAATGGAACCGGACCCGGACTTCCCCACCGTGCGGTTCCCGAACCCCGAGGAGCCCGGGGCGCTCGATCTCGCGCTGGAGCTCGCGGAGGAGGCCGGCGCGGACATTGTCATCGCGGCGGATCCGGATGCCGACCGGATGGCCGTGGCGGCCGAGGGGGTTCAATTGAGCGGTGATGAAACCGGGCTACTGCTGGGCAACTACCTGGCATCGAAGGGGCTGCAGGGTTCTTTGGCGAACTCGCTGGTCTCGGGGCGTGCGTTGGGCCGCGTGGCGGAGAAGTACGGGCTCAAACATTACGAAACGCTGACTGGATTCAAGTGGATCGCGCGGGCGCCGGAGCTCGGATTCGGGTACGAGGAAGCGATCGGCTTCTGCTGCGACCCATCGCACGTGTCCGACAAGGACGGCATCTCGGCTGCGGTCGTGTTCGCATCGCTCGCCGCGGAGCTGAAGGCGCAGGGCGTGGGGGTTTTGGAACACCTTGCGCGGGTGCGGGAGGAATTCGGCGGGTACACCACTGCCCCACTGACGTTCCGGGTCTCGGATACATCGTTGATTTCTGCGGCGATGGAACGCCTGCGGGCGGAACCGCCGGTATCTCTTGCGGGGGCGCAGGTGGTGCAGACGGTGGACCTCAATGACCACGAACCACCCACCGACGGAATCATGTTCTTCACCGACGCCGACGACCGCGTCGTGTGCCGACCGTCCGGAACCGAACCGAAACTCAAGTGCTACCTCGAAGTCGCCGGTGACGCCGCGCGGCTGGAAACCCTCAAGAAAGACGTGGCCCACGCCACGGGAATGGAAAAATAATGCGTGACCAGACACCCCACATCAACCCCTCCGGCGCACCGATCGCTTCGACGATTCTGCTGCCGGGCGACCCACTGCGCGCCAAGTTCATCGCCGAGACGTACCTCGATGACGTTGTGCAATTCAACTCCGTGCGCAACATGCTCGGCTTCACCGGCACCTACCAAGGCCACGAGGTGTCCGTCATGGGCTCCGGCATGGGCATCCCGTCCATCTCCCTATACTCCTGGGAACTCATCCACGATTTCGGCTGCAAGAAGCTCATTCGCGTCGGCTCCTGCGGCACCATCCAGAAGGACATCGACCTCTACGACGTCATCATCGGCCAGGCAGCCTGCACCGATTCCAACTTCGCCTCGCAGTACAACCTCCCCGGTACGTTCGCACCGATCGGTTCGTTCCGCCTGATTGAGGACACGTACCGCCGCGCTGTGTCGCAGGGGATTGACGTGCACGTGGGCAACGTGTTGTCCGCGGATGTTTTCTACAACTACGACTCGTCGGTGAATGAGCGGTGGGCGGCGATGGGTGTTCTGGGCGTGGAAATGGAATCCGCCGGCCTGTACTCCGTCGCCGCTGAGGCCGGCGTGGAGGCCATGGGCATCTTCACTGTCTCCGACAACATCGTCACCGGTGCGCAGACCTCGTCTGAGGAGCGTCAGAAAGCGTTCACCACGATGATGGAGCTCGCCCTACCGCTGGCGGCGATCTAGCATGTTTGAGGTCAGTTCGCGGGCGCGGCGGAACCCGAAAGTCGCGATCCCCGTCCTCATCTTCGTTTTCCTGTTCTGCCTCGTGGTGGACAACGGATTCAAATTTATCACCAAGGCAATCGGCGACGACCTGGCGCTCTCGCCGGCGCAGGTGTCGTTGCAGGCCACGATCGCAGGCATCATCATCGGCATCGGTGCCGTAGTGTACGCGGCTTTGGCGGACACGATTCCGATTAGGAAACTACTGACCGCTGGCATCGGGTTCATCGTGCTTGGTTCGTTGATTGGGTTCTTCGGGCAATCCGTGTGGTCGTTGGTACTGATCGGCCCGTTAATTCAGACCGTCGGCCTGTCCGCAGCGGAGACGCTCTACGTCATCTACGTGACCAAGCACATTCCCAAGGATGAACAGAAGACGTACCTCGGCTTTTCCACGGCGTGCTTCCAGGGATCCATGCTCATCGGGGTGCTGACCGGCGGATACATCTCCGCCAACATCCACTGGACCGTCATGTTCCTGCTGCCGCTGGTTTTGATTTTGGCGGCACCGTTCGTGTTGATGCAGGTGCCGGAGGAAGAAAACGTCTCCGTCAGCCACCTCGACGTGCCCGGCCTGGCTATCGTCAGCTTCATGGCGTTGGCAATCACGCTCACGTTTACGCCCGTGTTCGTGCCGGGGTGGGCGTGGTTCCTGCTGGCAGTGGCTGCCGCCGGCGGATTCTGGTGGCACATCAACCGGGACCCGCGGGCGCTGGTTAGGCCGGAGTTCTTCCGGAACGGGCGCTACGTGTGGGCCTTGGTGACGGTACTGCTCGTGTACTCTACGCAGCTCGGCTGGATCATCATGTTCCCGTACATGGCGGCTGACCTGCACGGCATCGACATCGATACGGCATCGTTGCTCATCGCGCCGGGGTATGCGTGCGCGGTGCTCGTCGGCATCTTCTCCGGGTGGATCGGCAAGTTCCTCCCCAACCGGTCGGCGATCATCCTCGCGCTGTGCATGATCGCCTTCGCGCTCGCGCTGCCCGCCGTGCTGTCCACCGTCGGCGTGTGGGTACTGGTTTTGTCCATCGTGTTGTTCGCCTCCGGCTTCGCGCTCATGTACGCGCCGCTGGTCGCCTCCGCCGTGTTCTCCATCCCGCCGGAAAAATCCGGCATTGCGCTCGGCTTCTACAACCTCACCATCAATATCGCCATCCCCGCCGGCATCGCCTACGCGTCCGGCCTCATGGACAGCGGCAGGTCCTACCCCGCTATTTTGTGGATCCTGTTCGCCGTCGCCGTGTGTGGCCTCGTGGTGTACGTGGTGTCTGATATGTTCCTGCGGAAGAAGGAACGCGTGTAACTGTTTCTGTACGCCCACAAAAGGTCATGCGTGACTTTTTGTGGGCGTTTGTTCTGTAGCAAATATGACGGGTTGGTTCGATGGGGGCCCCCAATCCTTAAACGCCCACAAACTGTCACGGCCTTACCACGCACGGCCTCCTCCACGCCAACGATCCCCACGCATGGGCGCTCGAGTGCCCCAAACGTCATGAAGTTCGGTGAGCCACAGACCCGATGCAAAGGATTCTTTCGTAATGCGAATGGGATAAACCCCTTCGCTGATCAGTTTTCGCTCCCGCTCTCGCTCCTTCTTCGCAGCCGTGTCAGGAGTCATCCCGTATTCTCCAAGCAGTTTTCCCATTCCGTCATATTCCAGCGCCACCGACTGATCGGGGAAAAGAAAATCCGGGCGAGCAATGAAATAGCCATGTGCATCTAGGACATTGGCCTGCTGGATAGGAGGCGGGAAGCCCTCCCGAAAGAGCGCTACTTTCACTTCGCTTTCCCGCGGACTCTCTGACAAGCCATTCATGAATGCGCGCACACCCCGAAACTTGTTAATACCGACGCAGCCCCTGCGGTTCTCGGCGAGACTATCTATCTCATCCAGGCTAATCATCTGCCTTTTCAACGCAGCTTCGCCGATGACCACAGCCTCGACGAGCTCACCCCACCTGCACATATCCAGGACTGTGGCGGCCTTGCTGCTCAGCGCTACTCGAAAATCACCGATGGTGAGAGGCACAATGTCAGCTGCAGAGAGATAGCGCCGAATGATGTCTGGAGGACTGCTCGACTTCCCCCGTGCTTCGACTGGCCCGTTATAGCTCCCCATCGGCAAACCCCACAGGCTGGCTGCTGAACGCCCGACCAGCGTCGAGCCAGCAATGCCTACCGCCAAGCTGCGCAGATAAAAACGCTGACTGGGCTGAGCAGCCTGCAGTTTCCCGGCATCGTAGTAGACCCCACGCGCGAGCTTAATCAAACGCCCCTGCTCAACGCGCTTTCTAATGCGAATCCGGTGTGCAGTGGATTCACCCCGAGTAAAGAAAAAACTATCCCCCGTTAACACGACCGAATTGTCGCACGGGGGATAGTAGCTCGCAACAGGAAGACTATGCGCCCTGCCAGACGGTGTCGAAGGGGGTGTCGGCGGGGACGCGGTTTTGGATGCCGCGGTAGACGAGGTCTTTGGCGGTCTTGGCGGCGCTATAAATGGAGGCGCCCTTGGCAAGCTCGGCGGTGACGGCGGCGGCGAGGGTGCAACCGGCGCCGGAAACACGCTGCTCGCCGACCTTGGGGGTGGCGAAGCGGGTGATCTTCTCGCCGTCCCACAGGACGTCGACGGCGTCGTCGCCAGGAAGTTCCACGCCGCCCTTGGCGAGGACGTACTTGATGCCGAGGTCGCCGATCTTGCGGGCGGCCTCTTCCAGATCTTCGACGGAGTCGATGGAGTCCATGCCGGCGAGGGTCTTCGATTCGAAGACGTTGGGCGTGACGACGGTGGCCAGTGGCAGGATCTTCTCGCGCAGGGCGTTGTCCGTATCCAACGCAGCACCGGGCTCCTGACCCTTGCAGATCAACACCGGGTCGACAACGACGTTGTCCCATTGGTGGTTGGCGAGGCCGCGAGCGACCGTATCAATGGTGTCGGGTGTGCCGAGCATCCCGACTTTAACGGTGCGAACGGTCGGGTGAGTTGCGAGGGCGGCCTCCATCTGCTCGTCGATAAGCGTGGGCGGGATGGGGTGGAAACGGTGACCCCAGTTGTTCGCCGGATCGAAAGCGACGATGCAACTGAGGGTGCCAACGCCGTAAACGCCGAGCTGCTGGAAGGTTTTGAGGTCGACTTGGAAGCCCGCGCCGCCGGTGGCTTCCGAGCCGGAGACGACGTAAGCAAGTGAAGGAGTACTCATATATGACAGACTAATGACGTGAGATTATTTTGGAAGCGTGAGCCCGTTGAGTGGCTGGTGGTGGGCTTGGGCAACCCCGGGCCGGAATACGCGGAAACCCGGCATAACGTGGGGTTTCGGGTGGTAGATGCGCTTGCAGCGCGCGCGGGGGTGAAGTTTTGCAAACCGCAGACGTACATGAACCGATCCGGGGAGGCGGTGGCGCCACTGGCGCGTCGCTATAAAGTACCGCCGGAGCGGATCATCGTCGTGCACGACGAGCTTGACCTGCCCGAAGGGCGGATCAAAGTGCGCTTGGGCGGGAACGAAAACGGACACAACGGGCTGAAATCGGTTTCGGAGTGCTTAGGCACGCGCGACTACATCCGCGTGCGGGTGGGAATCGGGCGACCACCGGCGGGAACCGGGGTGGCGGACTGGGTGCTCGGAACCGGCGGACCGATCGCGGGGGCACCCGAGGCCGTGCGCGCGATCCTGGAGGAGGGTTTTGCCACGGCGCAGAGCCACATCAATGCCCGAAAGTAGCTAAACTTTCTGGCATGGCAGGATTTAGCGAAGCCGAACTCGAGGCAATGAAACAGCGCGCAGCCGAGCTCAAGGCCGATGCCGACAGCGGCGTCACCGGCGCCAAGAAACGCACACGCGACGAAGAGGCGCTCCTTGCCGCCATCGAGGAACTTTCCGGATCCGACAAGGACATCGCCGAACGCATCCACGCCATTATCATTTCTGAAGCCCCCGAACTCCACGCGCGCACGTGGTACGGCTTCCCCGCCTACGCCGGCGACGACGGCAACGTCATCATATTCCTGCAGCCCACCGCCAAATTCGGGACGCGCTACTGCACCCTCGGCTTCAACGACAACGCGCAGCTCGACCAAAACCACATGTGGCCCACCTCCTACGCCATCATCGACATCAACGACAAGGTGGAGGCATCTGTCCGCGGGCTTGTGCGGCGGGCTGTCGGCAAGTAACCATGTACGTCGCCCCGGTCGCGCTCGCGCTCCTCGCGCTGCTTCTGGCACTCGCTTTTCGACGCTCCTTCGGTCGCCGTTCTGCCGCCCTCACCGGCGCGCTTGTTGGCGGCGGCGTGGCGGCCATGATCGGGGACACCGCCTACGCCGCGGGGCAGATCCGCGACACCCTCGTCGTTGCGGCGGTGCTGGTTGTGATTGGCGCGGCGGTGCTGGTGGTGCGGCGGGGGTAGTGCCGGTGTTCCTCAGACCCGCTATTATCACGGTTATCTAGAGAAAGGAGCGGGCATGGCGGTTCGGATAGACATCGCTCCAGAAGTTTTGCGCTGGCCCATTCACCGTACGGGTATCCCGCTTGAGCATCTGGAAACGATAACCGACTTTAAAAAAGTTCACGCGTGACTGGACGGGACTGCACGTCCAACGCTATCACAGGCCGAAAAGCTCGCCGATCGCGCTCGCATTCCCCTTCGGCTACTTACTGCTCGATGAGCCAGTCATCCAGCCACCCGACTTGTCTGGCTTCCGCACGGTGAAAAGCCAGGGAGTGTCCACCATCAGTCCAACCCTCGAAGAACTTATATACACATGCCAGAACAGACTTAGCTGGTACAGCAACTATTGCCTCGAACGGGGGAGAAGAAGCCCCTGTACTCTACGGACGCTACCGCGTTACTGATGATCCGATTCGAGTTGTTCAGGAAGTTTGCGAAGAGCTTAACTGGAAGCCAGGTGTGCGTCGAAAAAGATTGGACGTGCTTGAGCTAGCCGACGCTATTGAAGCTGCAGGAATCCTCGTTCTGCGCAGCTCTATTTTGGGAAACAACGCGCACGCTCCGCTGAATGTAGAAGAGTTCCGTGGTTTCCCGCTCATCTTCATTAACAGTCGCGACGCTCAGGTGGCACAGTACTTCAGCTTGGCTCATGAGCTTGGCCATGTTGTGACCGCTCAACCGGGATTGAGCGGTGGCCACGAGGATGACCGCAGCGTGGAACGGTCGTGCAACCGCTTCGCTAGTGAATGTGTCATGCCACTGGGCTGAAACCGCAAGTCTCGCAGCTATGGTCGAATGGGGCCGCGAGATTTGGGGTGAGCGCAGCCGTGACGGTTTGAGGTGGCGTAAATGTACCTCGCGGATTCGAACCTCGTGATCAACGCATTCACCTACTATCCGCGAGACATTTTCCCTTCGTATTGGGAGACCTTGGAGAATTAGATAAAAACCGGCAATTTGCGGTTCTACGAAAAATTCTACGCAGAAGTCTTACCGAAAGGTGATTCAAAATCGCGGTGGCTTGCCGGAATGGTTTCTCCCGCCGATTGCGTGAAAATTGACGTCTGTTAGGTTATCGCTTACAAGGCGCTCACCGGATGGACGCGCATGAACAGAAATAGACCTTTCCGCGAAAGCGCTATTCGAAAGTTTTTGAAAGCGGCGGATTCGTGGCTGGTCGCGAGTGGGAAAGCTCGTAATTTCACGATCGTAACCAACGAGAAAAGTGAGCCAGACAGGGTAGCATGCGGACTTGGGGTTCGCTGTATAGACTCACTCGACTACTTGCGTGAACTTGGTGTTACTTTTTAATACCAGTTCGAGCGGCACCTCTGGGTCGGCGACCACATCCCCAGCGGATTCGGGATCTTCTCCCGTCCTCTACGATGAATAGAGGACAAAGGAGTTTTCTCATGCGCAAAGACCTCGTAACCCAAGGCGTCGATAGGCTACTGGGAGCTATTATCAGGGGCGAATTTGTCGCGGGCGATGCGCTGCCAAACGAATCCAACCTGGCGCAATACCTCGAGGTCTCACGCCCCACGATGCGGGAAGTAGTGCGCACGCTGGCTGAACGCGGGGTGCTGCAGGTCGTTCACGGTCGTGGCACCTTTGTCCAGGCACAATCGGAGTGGATCGATGTCCAGACCCTCGTTTATGCGATTTCCCAGCAGCTCGACGAACGGGAAGTGGGGCTTTACCTCACACAATTGCGGCGGATGCTGGAGGTCGGGTCTGCGGGGATCGCTGCCGAGCGCATCACCGACGGGGAGCTCGAAGGGATCAAGCAGACGGTGGATCGGTACCGGGAGGCTACCGATCCTGCTGAGGTGACCACCGCCGACGTTGAGTTCCACACGCGCATTCTGGAAGCGACCGGCAACCCGTTTATTAAGGCGGTCATCCTCCCACTCCAGGACGCGCTGAGCAGCTCACGGCTGATCACCAACTCGTACCGCGATATCCGGGTCCGTGCCCTCCACCATCACGAGACGATTCTCGCAGCTCTTGCCGCCCACGATCCGCAGGCGGCGAAGGACGCTATGCGCGCCCATATGAAGCAGACCGCCGAGGATATTCGGTCGTACATTGCGGGGGCCGATACCCCCGTTTCTCCCGGTGATGAATAGTTAGAGGGAGTTTACCCCCCACTTTCACCCCTGTTTACGTGAGGTAAACCACTTTTCTTTACGGAACTTTCTGGGTTCAGTACGCTCAAACGTAAGTCCTCTGAGGTCTGTGTTCTAAGGAATTTTAGGAGGAAAACACATGACTACATCCCTCACCGAGCTCACCGCTCGTTTCCACGCCCCCGTCACCATGACGGCGAGTGAGGTTCCCGCACGCTCTGACGTGCTTATCGTCCTCGACGACGATCCCACCGGTACCCAATCCGTCTCCGACCTGCCGGTGCTCACCCGCTGGACGGCGAAAGACCTGGGGTGGGCGTTTGCACAGAACGCGCCCGCCATCTACGTGATGACGAATTCGCGTTCTCTCGACCCCGCTGACGCGAAGCAGATCAACATTGAGGTGGCCGAGGCGGCGCTCGCCGCCGCCGGTGACCGTAAGCTCACCTTCGTGTCCCGCTCTGATTCGACGCTGCGCGGGCACTTCCCGCTCGAGCCCGATATCCTGGCTGATGTAAGCGGTGTGGACATCGACGGCTACCTCATCGTCCCGGCTTTCGGGGATGCCGGGCGCATCACCGTCGGTGGCGTGCACTACGCGGGAAGCGAGGAGGACGGGTTCGTCCCCGCTGCGGAAACGGAGTTCGCAAAGGACGCCACCTTCGGGTACATCCACTCCAGCCTGGCCGAGTGGGTCGAGGAAAAAACCGGGGGTGCAAAGAAAGCGGACGATGTCATCGTCATCGATCTCGACGACCTGCGTGGGGGTACGGCCCAGGACAAGCTTCGCGAGGCGCATGATCGGCAAGCGATCGCCGTGGATATTGTTTCGGAGGATGACCTCCGACTGCTCGCCGCCGCGCTGAAGAAGGCCGAGGACGCTGGTAAGCGCTTCATCTATCGCGTCGGACCGCCGTTCGTCCGCGCCGTCATCGGTCAGGATATTCCAGACGTTGTCACCCCAGAGAAGCTCCGCTCCGCCGGGGTCACCACGGATCACGTCAAGGGTGGGCTCATCGTCGTCGGTTCGCACGTTCCGACAACCACCCGTCAGCTCAACGCGCTTATCGACGCGAACCTGGCCACCACAACCGAGCTCAATGTGAAAACCGTATTGGAGGATGCAGAAGGCTACACGGACCGGCTCGCCTCGGAGATCTCCACTGCTCTGGAAAAGGGCAATGTCATCCTGCACACGTCCCGCGAGCTCGTCACCGGCAAGGACGAGGACGATTCCCTGCGGATCGCGCGCACCGTTTCGGAGGCGCTGGTGGGAACCGTAAACAAGGTGATCCACACGGTGATGCCGAAGTTTGTCATCGCCAAGGGTGGCATCACATCGTCCGACACCGCATCGAAGGGGTTGGAGATGACGCGCGCAACCGTCGTCGGCCCCATGCAACCAGGGATTATCAGCTTGTGGAAGGCCGAGGACGGCCCCGCACGCGGCATCCCTTACATCGTCTTCGCCGGCAACGTGGGTAACGACGATTCACTCGTCGACGTTGTCGAACGCCTAACAGCCAACTAACTAATCAAGGAGTAAAAATGACTACCACTATTACCGTCATCGGACTCGGCGCAATGGGCCTTCCCATGGCCACCAACCTCGCCGAAGACTTCACCGTCAACGGTGTTGACATCAACCCCGAACGCCTTGACCTGGCTAAAAAGGCAGGGATCACCACCTTCACTGATTCCCGCGCCGCCGTAGCAAACGCCGATGTCGTGCTCCTCGCCGTGCGTAACCAGGCACAGCTAGACGAAGCACTGTTTGGAACAAACGGCATCGTCGAGGCGATGCAGGACGGTGCCACCGTCCTGCTGACCTCCACCGTCGGGATCGCCGGTGTGGAAAAGTCTGCGGGCGAACTTGCCGAGCACAGCATCGATATTATCGACGCACCCGTTTCCGGAGGCCCTGTTCGCGCAGGCGAAGGCGACCTACTCGTTGTCGTGGGCGCGCACCCCGAGGTCGTCGAAAAGCGGAAAGATGTGCTGGAGAAAATGGCGGGCAACCTCGTCATCGTCGGTGACAAGCCCGGCGCGGGGCAGGCGATGAAGACCGTGAACCAGCTGCTGTGCGGCGTGCATATTGCTGCGGCGGGCGAGGCGATAGCACTGGCGGGCAAGCTCGGGCTGGACCAAAAGGCCGCGCTTGAAGCGCTGATGAGTGGCGCGGCGGCCAGCTTCATGCTCGGCGATCGCGGACCCCGGATGCTGCAGGCGTACAGCGAGGAGGGCGCTGAGGTGAAGTCGCGCGAGGACATTTTTGTCAAGGACATGGGCATCGTCACGGCGGCCGCAAAGTCTGTCGGTATTGCTGTTCCGGTTGCGGCGGCGGCTGAGCAACAGTACCTGCAGGGCCTGGCGCGTGGCCTGGCGGCCAAGGACGACTCGACCATCGTTACCATCGTCTCCCCGGATGACCCCTGCGGGGCCTAAGCCATGACTGGTCTATCACTCCTTGCACTCGGCACTGCCGCCGTCGCCATCCTGCTCATACTCGTCATCTGGGTGCGGATGCCGGCGTTCGTGGCGCTGCTCCTCGTCGCCGTTCTCACCGCTGCGGCATCCGGGATTCCGCTCACGGATGCCGTCGAATCGGTGACCAAGGGTGTCGGCGGAACGCTCGGTAACGTGGCGATTGTCGTCGGACTCGGCGCGATGCTAGGCAAGATGATTGAAGAATCCGGCGGTGCCGAATCCATTGCCCGGTACTTCACCGGCAAGCTCGGACCGAAACGGATCGCCGGCGCGGTCACCATGGCCGCCTTCATCCTCGGTATTCCCGTCTTCTTCGATGTCGGATTCATCATTCTCGCACCGATCATTTTCGGGTTCGCAGCCGTCGCCCGCCTCAACCCGCTGAAAATCGGACTGCCCGTCGCCGCGACGATGCTCACCGTCCACGTCGTTCTGCCGCCGCACCCCGGCCCCGTGGCCGTGGCCGAACTCCTCGACCGAGACATCGGCCTGCTGCTCACCATCGCCCTCCCCATCGCCGCCGTCACCGCAGCCATCGGGTTCTTCCTGGCTAAGCGGTTCAATTTGGACAGTGTCGTGCGGATGGAATCCCCCGCAGAGACCGACGAGGCCCGCGAATTCCCCCATCCGCCGTCGCCGTGGCTCGTCATGGGACTCATCGTCCTCCCCATCCTCATCATCATGGTGGGGACAACGGGCACCATGCTGACGGAGGAAGGCACTGCGGTGCACACCTTTGTGAAATTCTTCGGTGCCGCGCCGATCGCCCTGCTCATCGCCGTCATCGTGGCGTGGATCATGATCGGCCGCCAACAATCCTGGGACCGGGAGCACTCCTCCGGAGTTCTCGACTCCGCGCTTCCTGCCGTTGCTGTCATCATCTTCGTCACCGGTGCCGGCGGCGGGTTCGCCAACGTGCTCGTGGAATCCGGAATCGGCCAGGTACTCTCCGACCTGCTTATCTCCTCCGGACTGCCGCTCATCCTCATGGGCTTCCTCATGTCCGCAGCGCTACGTGCCTCGCAAGGGTCAGCCACCGTGGCACTTCTGACCACCGCCGGGCTCCTCGCGCAGCCGATTGCCGATGCCGGGCTAAGTCCCGTCCAGGCGACGCTCATCATGATCGCCATTGGCTTCGGTGGCCTGGGGCTTTCCCACATCAACGACTCCGGTTTCTGGATTGTCACAAAGTACATGGGGCTATCCGTCAAGCAAGGTCTAAAGTACTGGACCTCGCTGTCCACGATCTTCGGCGTCGTCGGGTTCCTCATCACCTGGGCTGTGTACGCCGTGGTGTGAGTCAACGTTAGCCATGGCAATCCCGCAGTCTCGTATCCGAAGGCTGCGGGATTTTTCGTTGCTCGCGCGAACATCCTCAGCCCTTTTAGACGGTAGGAATAGCATCTCACAAGATGCAATTTTTTGGCATCTTTTGTAGAATTAGAGCCGGACCCGAAACAGGAGAACGCACCATGCTACTCGATCTCACCGTATCCAATTTTCTATCCATAGATGAACCGCTATCCCTCAACCTTGTCCCCGGTAGAGAACAGAAGTGGTCAAAGAATCTGCCTTACCTAAAGAAGTACCGCCGGAAAGTGAACCCCATTGCGGCACTATTTGGCGCAAATGCTTCCGGCAAGTCCAACATACTCACCGCGTTGGCAACGCTTAAGAAGATTCTTCACACCCCGCCACAAAATGGAGCATCTCTCTACTACTACCCATTCCAACTGCGAGAAGGTGCAGACACCGAACCGTCCACGTTCGAAGTTCTGTTTTCATTTGGCGACACGATCTACGAATACGTGATCTCCTACGATGCCACAGCTATCCAGGAGGAGAAACTCACTCGCTTCAATAGCTCGACGGAGACGGTGATTTTCTCCCGCGCTGCTTCCGCGCTGTCTGTCAATGAAAAGGTGGTGGACATTGATTCGCCTGAGGGGACCATCGAAACGCTGCTCACCACTGTCCCCTCGACTACACCGGTCCCCACCTATTTTGCCGCCTCATCCCTGCGGCCAAAGAAGGCCGGGGACAAGTCCCTCATTAGCGATATTACCGCCGCTTATCACTGGTCAAATCGCATAGTCGTTGTCGATACAGAGATGGCGAATCGCGAAATCACCTCCGGATATCCTAGCAACTGGACGTCGTCGATGCCGACTATCGACGCAGGAATCGTATCCGCAGATCGACACGAGGTATCCCTGGAATCGCTTCACCTACCCGCTGGGCTTCGTAATTGGATTAACGACAGCCTCAATTCACTCGCGCGGGCGAATCGCCCCCCATCCGTCGATGCCGAATTTGGCGGAGATCGCTTCATCTTCAGCCTGATCGATGGAGAGATTAGGGCCGAGAAGGTCACGATGGTGCATAGTGGCGCCGATGGATACATTGGCAGCTTGCCGTGGAGCAATGAGTCCGACGGCACCAAGTCTGCCGCTCGCCTGTTCACACAGTTCTCCGCCCTCATTTCCAATGACTATCCCGTCATTTTGGCGATTGACGAGTTGGATCGAAGCTTCCACACTGCGCTTTCTCGCGCGCTGATCAACGGCTTCCTCCAAGCATGCACGCCTGCGGGGCGGTCGCAACTTATTTTCACCACTCACGACCTCATGCTGATGGATCCCACCCGGCTGAGGAAGGACCAGATGTGGCTGGTGGAGAAGCTGGATGGTGCCACGACGCTCACGGCAGTGTCTGAGTTTGAGGGGCTGCGCAGCGACAGGGATATTCGCAAGAGCTACCTCCAAGGCAGGCTCGGCGCGATTCCTGTGATTCCGCCACTGGATTTTTCCCAGCAGGAGGCCTAGATGAGCTCTCGTGACAAACGCAAGCTTAAGGCACTTTTCGGCATTGTTGTTGAGGGAGAGTTTCAATCGTTTCAAAGGGGCGAATGTCAAGTCCAACGTCGTCCACGACAGGCTTGACCCAGAATCGCTAAGCAAGCAAGCTGAGAAACTAGTTCAGGAGTTCAATACACCGCCGACCAGTTGGAGGCTCTTTTTACGTGGGCGGGGCAGCGGAGTGATCACAGCCTCGGCTTCTCAGTGCCACAGCCTGAGTTTTGGCTCCTTCTCCACTACGAAAACGGCAACGGCGTCGCGGCTCAAAAAGGCTGCTGATCCTCGCTATCAAAAGAACAATCTCTCATCGGTTCAATTCATCGAGGCTCAGATAAAGGCCGCAGTGAAGCGAGCTAAAAGATTCCGGAAATTAACGTCAACATACAGCGCGCCTCGACAGAGCAGGTTTCACGTCGGTGCACGTGCTACGCGCACGTAGCGAGCAGACGGTGACCAAAGGAGCGTCGACAAGCTAAAAACGTCCCCACCGACCCCGCACGCTTCCCCTGTGCGCGGGACCGATGGGGACGTAAAGCTGCCCACCTCGCGGGCGCCAGCCCCTCATGTAGCTGGCGCCCGCAAGACTAGGCCTTCCATGTAAGGAAGTAACTATCGTCGTCAAGGGCCACGGATTCGCGCAGGCTATGGCGACTGGGTTTAACGGGGCGGGCGATGGGATTCTCGCCTGCGTCGGCGTACGGGAGGAGCTCGCGCACCGGAACCACCGACTCACCCGGAACGATGACACCGATCGAGGGGTCGAGATCAAGGAGGGCTTGGCGGCATGAACCGCAGGGGGCGACGATGTGGCCGTCGGAAAGCGAAGCAATAGCCTCAATCTGGGCGTAGGGGTGCTCGGCAGTAAGCTGAGAAAGAGCGATGATTTCCGCGCAGACCGGGCCTACACCTGTAGCAACAACGATGTCGCCAGCAGCAGTGAGGACACCGGCGGCGGTCGCACCACCCCAGGTGACGCTGTGCACCTTCCGGAGCAATTCGTTTTTGTCCCATGCGTTCATAAGCGTCATTTTAGAAGAATTCTTAATCCGTTACTTACTTTCCTCTCAGTATTTTCTTAGTGTCTCGTTCCCCCAGGTCAGGAACACCTTTTGCACGCGAATTGCTACATTTTTTACCCCCATTAAGGGGCGGACGTGGCGATCGCCGAGAATCTTCCTACCATGAAAAAGAACTGCCCGAAAAACCCCAGAGGAGCTGGCCAGCGTGAATCCTGGACCCCAGGAATCCGACGAAGAAGCATATAGACCCCAACCAATCGTGGGAACCTACAGCGTGGACGCCCCATCCACCTACGGACACCACACCTCCACCCCACCGCAGGTCAACCGACCAGTCCTCGGGTGCTCCATGGCGGGCATCCTCGCGCTCACGGCGTGGGCGTTCTTCGCGCGCGAATCCGCCGCAACGTCCCTAGCAGCGGTAACGGGTTGGATCTCCACGAACCTCGGGTGGTTCTACATCCTGACCGCAACCGTCGCGGTGGCGTTCGTGGTCTACGTGGCCATTGGCAAGACCGGAACCATCCGGCTCGGCCCCGACCACTCGCGCCCACAATTCGGCATCTTCTCCTGGTCAGCCATGCTATTCGCGGCCGGAATCGGCGTCGACCTGATGTTCTTCGCCGTCGCCGAACCAGTGACCATGTACTACCACCCACCGCAAGGAAACGGAATGACCAGGTCAGCGGCAGAGGACGCCGTGGTCTACGCCATGTTCCACTACGGCATCACCGGCTGGGCGCTCTACGCGCTCATGGGGATGGCGTTTGGCTACTTCGCATACCGCCTCAACATGCCGCTAGCGCTGCGGAGCGCCCTGTACCCGCTGCTTGGAAAACGGATCCACGGGGCGGTTGGGGACAGCGTCGACATCGCAGCGACGCTCGGCACCGTATTCGGCATTGCTGCGTCCTTGGGAATCGGCGTGGTGCAACTCAACTACGGGCTGAAACTGATCTTCGGGCTATCCGAGGGGCCCGGCGCGCAATCCATCCTCGTTGTGCTGGCGGTGGGAATCGCCACGTTATCGGCAGTATCCGGGGTGGACAAGGGCATTAAACGGCTCTCCGAGGTAAACGTCTTTCTGGCGATCGGCCTCATGGTGTACGTGGTGGTCGCGGGGAAAACTGCATTCCTGTTCAACGCCATCATCATGAACATCGGCGACTACGTGGTTAAATTTCCCAGCTGGACGCTAGACACCTACGCCTTCTCAGAAACCCCTGAGGCGACGCAGGAGTGGCTGCAATCCTGGACCCTCTTCTTCTGGGCCTGGTGGGTCGCGTGGGCACCATTTGTTGGCCTGTTTTTAGCGCGGATTTCCAGGGGGCGGACGCTACGGCAATTCGTCGCCGGGACGCTGACCATACCGTTTATCTTCGTGCTGCTATGGATGAGCTTCTTTGGCAACTCCGCACTGGACCGGATTCTAGGCGGCGACTCGGCATTTGGGTCGATTGCGGTAAGCGAACCGCAACGCGGATTCTACGAGCTCATCGCCTCGTACCCCGGCGGAGCAGTGCTCGTGTTTTTGGCGACCATCGTCGGCCTGCTGCTCTACATCACCTCCGCGGACTCGGGAGCCCTGGTATTGAGCAACTTCACCTCGCGGATTACCGACTCACAACAAGACGGCGCCACCTGGTCACGCATCCTCTGGAGCATCATTATCGGGGCACTGACACTAGTCATGCTGCAAATCGACGGCGTGGCGACGGTGCAGTCGGCAACAATTGTCATGGGGCTGCCGTTCACGGTGGTCATCTACATGATCATGGCAAGTCTGGTGAAATCCCTCCGCCTCGAGGCATACCAAACCAAATCACGCACAGTCGCGCTACACGGTGCCATGAGCGGCCGCACCGGCGCACAATCATGGCGTGCACGCCTCCGACGGGCCGTAACGTACCCAACGGCCTCTAAGGTGCAGGCGTACGTGACGGACGTGGCCCGGCCGGCATTGGAAAAAGTAGCGCGTGAACTGGAGAAATCCGGGCTTAAGGTAACTCTCCTGCACTCGGCGATACCCGGCTGCCCCATCAGCCAGCTGGATCTGGGCGTTGAGCTGGGGGAAGAAAAAGATTTCCGGTTCCAGGTCTACCCCGTCAAATCCGACGTCCCCGCCTTTGGCGCCCGGCGCGCCAACGCGCCCGACACGTACTACCGCCTCGAGGTATTCGACCTGTCTGGATCGCTGGGATACGACGTCTACGGATACCCCGAGGAAGCGCTCATCGACAACGTCCTTGACCTCGTCGAACGGCACTTCGAGTTCATTCATATGCAGGCCGACCTGTCCGGCAGCTCCGACCTCTCCGATGGGGCGGAGCCGTACCGGACGTGGACGGATGAGGAGTGATGGCTACTTGTAAATTCCCTCGGCAGCGGAGAGCTCGGTGGCGGGCTGCAGGGGGTTGGGGGCGTCGTCGGGCTCGGGAATCAGGCCGGTGCGGGCGTGGTCCTCGATGGAGTCGATGAAGTCCTGGGGCGGGGCGAAGAAGTTGCCGCCGGTGAGGGCTGTCGAGAAGTCGAGGATGCGGTCGTAGTTGCCGCGGGGCTCGCCGATGAACATGCGGCGGAGCATGAGCTCGGTGATGCGGACGTCTTTGGCGTAGCTCATGAAGAAGGTGCCCTGGTCACCGGCGGCGGAGCCGAAGGCGAGGTTGTCGCGGACGATCTCGAGGGAGTTGCCGTCGGCGTCCTTGACGCTGTTCAGCGCGACGTGGGAGTTGTGGGGCTTGATGTCCTCGGAAAACTCGATGTCGTCGTACTTGGTGCGGCCGATGGTCTTCTCCTGCTCCTCGACGGGGAGGGAATCCCAGGCGTGCAGGTCGTGGATGTATTTCTGCTCGACGATGTAGGAGCCACCGGCCCAGGGGCCGTCGGGAATGAGGGCCGCGTCGACGGCGTCGAGGTCGATGGGTGACTCCGTGCCGTCGACAAAGCCGAGGGGATCGCGGTTGTCCATGTAGCGGAAGGCCTGCACCTCGTCGGAGGACGCGGTCGCGCCGTCGAAGGCGGTCATAATGCGGCGGGCGAGCTCGAAGCAGCGGTCGAACTCCTGGGAACGGATGTGGAAGAAGAGGTCACCGGGGGTGGATGGCGCGAGGTGGCTGCCCTGGATCTCGCGGAAGGGGTGCAGGCCTGCGGGCTTTTCGACGCCCAGAGCCCGGTCCCAGAAATCAGATCCGATACCTGCTACGCAGCTCAGCTCGGCCTCCGGGGCACGGTAGCCGACAGCGTTGGTGAGGCCGGAGACGCTGGCCAGCGCGCCCAGGGCGGCGGCCTCTTCGCCGTCCTTAATGCACAGGGTGAGGAAGATCGCGCTCTTACGCGGCGCCTGCACAATGTCTTGAGCCTTCTTGATAACGTCCACTATTTTGCCTCCACTACTGGCTTGGGTTCGACTGCGAGGACCTCATCACCTGCGGAAACCTCCTGGCCGGAGACGAACGTCGGCAGCGGGATGATGTCCCCCAGCTTCTTATGATTTGAGATTACCATTGGCGTGGTCACCTCGTAACCGGCGGCGGTGATGGCGGGGATGTCGAACTCGCACAGGAGGTCGCCCTTCTTGACCACATCGCCCTTTGTGACGTGCGGGGTGAAGTGCTCCCCGTCGAGGTTGACGGTATCAAACCCGATATGCATGAGGATGTCGATGCCGCCGCCGCGGACGGCGTACGCGTGGCCGGAGGGGAAGGTGACGGTGACCTTGCCGTCGATAGGCGAACGGAGCTCGCCGACGGTCGGGGTGACCGCTACGCCCTTGCCGAGCTTACCCTGGGCGAACATGGGATCCGAGACCTCGGCGAGGTTGATGGCTTCGCCGGTCAGGGGGGAGACAAGATGAGTAGCGGCGGAGGAGGGGGCGGCCGCAGACGGGGGCGCGTCCGGGTCGATGGTGCCATGCTTGGCGATCATGTAGCGGCCGGCGACGAAGGCCGCGATGAAGGACAGGATGAAGGTGATCACGGCGCAGACGAGGAACATCGGGATATCCGTAGCGCGGATGGACACCGCTCCAATGAAGCCCGCGGCACCCAGGGCCACGGCCTTGATCTGGAAGATGGCGATGAGGGCGCCGCCGATAGCAGCGCAGGCCATGCCCGTGTAGAACGGCCAGCGCAGGCGCAGGTTGACGCCGAAGATCGCGGGCTCGGTAATGCCGAAGATCGCCGAGATGCCGGAGGAGCCGGCCAGCCCCTTGAGCTTCTCGGACTTGGCGTGGAAGTAGACGGCGAGCGCGGCGGCACCTTGAGAAATGTTGGCCATGGAGGCCGTCGCAAAGATAAAGGAACCACCTTGCTTGAACAGCTCAAGCTCGACCGGCGGGAACGACTGGTGGAGACCCGTGATGACGATGGGCGAATAGACCAAGCCGAAGAGGAAGCCACCTACCGGACCACCGAAATCGTAGACGTTCTGGAGACCGACGATGAGGGCGTCGCCAAGCCAGCGCATGAAGGGGCCGACGGCGATGAAGGTGATGAAACCGGTGATGAGCAGCGTCAACACGGGCGTGATGAGGAAGTCAGCGGTGCCTTTGAGCTTCGAGTGGAGGAATTTTTCGATCGTGGCGAGGATCCAGGCGACCGCGAGGACCGGGAGGACCGAGCCCTGGTAGCCGGCCTGCGCGACGGAGAGACCGAAGAGGTCCCAGTACGCCATCGAGCCGTCGTTCATCGCATTTGCTACCTCGTAGCCGTTGACAAGCGCCGGGGAGACCATCGCCATGCCGATGCCCGCGCCGAGGTACTCGTTGCCGCCGAAGCGTTTCGTCGCGGTGAAGCCCACGAGGACCGGGAGGAACGCGAACGGCGCGGAGGCCAGGAGGTTAACCATCTGGGAGGCGCCCTCGATCGCCGGGAACATTTGCACGAGTGACCGGGGGCCGAAGAGGCCTTCGGCGGTGAGCACGTTGTTGAGGGCCATGAGGAGGCCGCCGCCGACGAGGATCGGAATGAGCGGTACGAAGATGTCCGACAGGACCTTGATCGCGCGGGTGAACCAGTTGCCCTGCTTCGCGGCGACGGATTTTAGCTCCTCGGTGGAGACGGCGATGTTTTTGGAGGTTTGCTTATCAAGCTCGTCGAAAACAACGTCCACGTCGCCGGGGCCAACGATGACCTGGAACATGCCGCCCGTTTCGAAGGTGCCCTTCAGATCCGGGTCGTTGTCCAGGGCGGCAGTGTCCACCTTGTCCATATCTTTCAGCACCATGCGCAGGCGCGTCGCGCAATGGGCGACGCCAACAATGTTCTGCTCGCCGCCGATGGCAGCGAGGACTCGTCGGGCTACGTCCTTGTGTTCCATGTAACAATCCTTTTTTGGTTGTGACTAACTATTTCTCATTTTGGAGTTTCAGCCTTTATAAATCAACGGATTGTGTGGTTTCGGGCATGGGGTTATGTGTGGGGTTTGCGAGGGGGTACCATGCGCGGGTTTAGCTGGGTGTCCTAGGCGGTGACTTTTTGAAGAATAGGCGCGTCGGTGATGCGGTGAGCACCACACGCGTTGAAAGCCCCGGCCGGGCTTTCGGGTGTTCAGGGCATGCCGGATGGCGCGGCTTTCGTCGGGCTGGGGTTTTTGCATGAGCTGGTGGAAATTGTGGGCACTAAGCGGATGGTCGGTAGCCTGCTTCTTGCGGAAAACCGCGAAGTGGGTGAGGTCTTTAAAGAAGCTGTTCGGAGAGCTACGGGCCTTCAATGCGGCTGCAAAATCTCTGCCAACATCCAAAATATGGCAGAAGATCCAGCCCCCGACGTACGCACTAAAGTGACCTAACTCTGGGAAAACGCGTCGCGGGAAGCACCACACGCGTTGAAAGCCCGGCCGTGGTGGCCGGGCTTTCGGGTGTTCTGGCATGCCGAATGGCCCGAGTGTGCGCTCGGGCTTTTTGGCGTGGGGTGTTATCCGGGCGGTGATGGGTCGATGGGCATGCCGAGTTGCATCCGGGCAAGACGCACCGCCCCGCCTTGGGCACACGGGTGCATGTTCAACTTCAGCGGCCCACCGAAAGCAGGCTGCCAGTATTCCAGGCCATCGATTCGCACCATGTGGCCATGCTTCGGTTTGTCTAGGTCATCATCGTTAATGCCGTTGTGGTAATCACACAACACCATCAAGTTCTCTGATACGGTTTTCCCACCGTGTTTCACCGGTTTAATGTGATGAATCTGCGACTTGGTGGCCGGTTTACTGCAGCCGGGCCAGGCACACACCGGGTTACGGGTTGATTGAATAAACCGCTCCAACGGGTCCGCACCACGAGAATCCGGCGTCATCTCCACCCGATACACACCAAAATCCTTCGGCCCCAAAGGACTAACAAGAGCAACAAGACGCTCCTCAGCAAGTTTCGCCTTCACAATCTCCGCCCCGGAGATAGTAGAACCGTTAGTCATGGAGAAAACAAACTTACCCCGCTCCACCTCCGTAACGTGAACATACGGCATCGTAAACGGAATCACCATCAACGGGATAGCAACAGGGGGAAGCTCCCCATCATTAGCCGCAAGCGCAAGCTTGATCAAACCATCGGCAGGACACTTCGTGTCCGTTGCTTGTGCCCGGTCAAAAATCTGCTTCACACGCGACGACTCCGCCGTCAAGGTGAGTGTTGCGAACGTGGAATTCGGGATCGCCCGATACGTCAACTTCTTATCCGGATTATCCGCCCGGGTGTACTCCTGCAGGAGACGCGCGCCCTCCGCGTTAATCGCGGTGATGTCCCGACCATAGGGGACAAGTGCCTCGCGGATCGTCCACGCATGCTTCTTCGGAAGCTTCGCCACAAACCGCTCAATAGCCTTCAGCGATGCGAAGCTACAGCCGGTTTCGCGGGCGGTGGTGCGTGCACGTTCTTGCCGGCGGGGGTTGTTGGTGCGCCCGTAGTAGATGCCCGCAAGTTTGTGGATGGTGTGGGCGGTTGTCTTATCGTAGCCGGCCCGGACGAGTGCTTTTTTGGACATGCCAAACGCCTCCCCGGCGATCACCATCGCCTGCGACAGGAGGGAAGCACAATCCGTTAAAGCGGTCATGCCACACACAATAAAGCGCGTAGGGGAGGCTGCAAAGGAAGCGTCAAAAAACTGTGGATAACTCGGGAGGCGCGCTGAAAGTTTTCCACAGGCCGGGGCGCGCGTTAGAGAACTACGTTTGCGAAAGCGAGGCGGCCACCGCCGGCGATGACCTCGAGGGCGCAGCCGTCGTGAAGGATCTGGGGGTCGGGGTCCACACCTTCAGGGAGCTGGGCCTTTTGGGGGCCGACGGAGAGGGTGCGGGTTTGCGCGTCCCAACGGACCAGGGGGTGTTCGTGTTGGGGCTCGACAGGGCTGATGAACTCCTGGTAGAGCTCGCCGCCGGAGAGGTAGACCCGGCGCGGGAGGGTGAGGCAGTGCAGCCAGCCCTCGGCTTTGAGCGTGGTGTCGGGGTCCTTGCCGGGCAGGCCCATCCAGCCGAGCATGAGGGCCTCGCCGTCACGCTCGATAAGTTGCGGGGCGTAGAAATCGGAGCCGTGGTCAACAAGCTGGATCTTGTCGGTGGTGAAGGTGAGGCCGTCGAGCTTGCCGACGGCCCACACGCACTCGTCGCGGTCCTCGTACTGTGGGCACCACACGATGAGGTCGTACCACTGGTTGTCGGCGGCGTCGCGAAGCCGGATGAGGTTGGGGCACTCGTACATGTAGGCGTCATCTTCCACGTCGACGAAGTCGACGTGGCCCTGGAAGGTCCAATTTTCCAGGTCCGGGGAGGTGTAGATGACGATCGCGCCCTTGTTGTCCTCGGTGCGGGCACCGAGGGCCATGCGGTAGGTGCCGTCGGCAAGGCGGACGATCTGGGGGTCGCGGTAGTCGTTGGTGTAGCCGGGGGCGGGGCCGTCGATGAGCGGGTTGGCGGGGTCGCGGCGGTAGTAGCCGCCGGCGGGGCCGTCGATGTCCTCCACGAAGACGCGGTTCTGCGTGGCGTGGCGGACGCCGTCCTCCTTCACGTTGCCGGTGTAAAACAGCTGGACGTCACCTGTTTCCGTGACTACCGCACCGCCTGAGTAGACGCCGTTTTTGTCGTAGGGGGCATCCGGGTAGAGAGCATCGGGGTAATGGCACAAGAGGTGATCTTTGAGGATCGCGTGCCCCCAGCCAGTCCTCTTGGGACCGATACCAAAGGCGGGGTCGTGCTGGTAGAAAACGTGGAGGGAGCCGTCGACAAGCGTAAGACCGTTAGGGTCGTTGAGACGTCCGGTAGGAGGAGTGAGGTGGAAACGCGGGCGGTAGGGCATGATCCCAGTGTACGGTGAAGGCCTGATCGATCTCGTCCCCTCCTCCGCGGAGAAGCTCGTGCGGTCGGCTCGGCTGTGACACGCGGTTCGTTTCTCGCTTGTCGACGGACGGGTTCGGGCAAAACCTCGTCGACGCGCTTGCTGGCGCAGGCGTTGATACGTCGCAGGTTTTGCGCGGGCACGAACCCACGACTCTGGCAGTTACGTCCTTGGCGGAAGACGGCTCCGCGTCCTACCAGTTCTGCACCGACGGCACCGCCGACCGCTTCGCAGAACCCGTCGCGGCGACCTCGGGATATGCGTGCTTCGGCACGGTTTCTTTGAGTTTAGAGCCCGCGGCGAGCAGGTACGCGGCGGCCTGCGCGTCTTGCGCCGCGAACGGCGTTGTCGTGTGCCTTGATCCGAACATCCGTCCCAACTACAACACGCCCACCCACCGGGAATTCCTCGGCACGATGCTCCCCCACGTTACCGTGCTCAAAATGAGCGATGACGAGGAGGAATTCATGGGCGACGTGTCCGAGGTGCCCGTCGTCATCACGACGCTCGGCGGGTCCGGCACCCGCGTGCGCGCGCCGTTTGGCACGTTAGAGGTGGCGGCGCCGCGGGTGGACGTTTCCGACACCATCGGTGCAGGTGACACGGTTATGGCGGCGCTCATGGCCGAGTTTGAGCGGCTCGGGCTGGACCGGGACGGGATCCTGGGACTGGGCGAGGACGAGTGGCGGCCCATTTTGGAGTTCGCCGCCACCGCCGCCGCCATCACCGTCACCCGGGTCGGTGCGGACACTCCGACGCGGGATGAGGTGGAGGCCGGGGTTTAGGGGCTTTTCGCGGCAACCTGGGGTTTCTGCACGGTGTACTCCGGGGTACAAGCAAAAGGTAGCGCTTTATGAGGTGGCAGGGTTTGCCACCTGGGGAGGGCCTCCGGCCCGCAAAAAGGGTGGCCGAATCCGTCTAGGTTTTGTCATCGCTGCTGCGGGAGAGGCCGAGTGGCATACATCTCCTCAGGCCACACCCGGGAACGCTAACGCAACAATTGCCCCAAAAACCGAACTAATTACGCAGTTAAGGGACCCAGCTTGGAGCACCGGGGCCCCTGCTGCTGGGCGAGCCTCGTAGGTCTTTGCCTGGGCCGGTCATCACTGCTGCCGGAGATGTAGCCGTTTATAGTCATTTAGGCTGTAGTACGTTGACCATCTGGGATATAGCAAATGCCCACAAACTACCAGAGGTAGAAGACACGAGTGGCTAACTGAAGCTTCTGCGGTGAGAAAGCCGCAAACATGGTTGGCAAATCTACGGCGCCACCCCTGTAATAGCAGACACTCCGACAAGGTGGAAGGGGCGGCTGGAACATTCGGGGGTGCTCGTTGCACACCCGCCTAGGAATATAGGGATAATGAAGCTGTTGCAGATAGTAGGACGGAAAGGAGTAGTCATGGCCAATGTCAACGATGTGGCTCGTTACATCCTAGAAAAGCATGGTCGCAGCATGAGTACCATGAAACTGCAAAAGCTCGTGTACTACTCCCAAGCGTGGAATTTAGTGTGGGAAGAAAGGCCTCTGTTTGATTCGCCCATAGAGGCTTGGGCGAATGGGCCTGTTATCCGTGTCCTCTATAATTGCCACCGCGGCCGGTTCACTGCCGAACCGGATATGTTTCCCGGCGATTCTTCTCGGCTCACAGCTGACGAGAAAGAAACCGTCGATGTCGTTCTTCACGCATACGGAGAATTTTCCGGTCAGCAGTTAAGCGATCTATCCCACAACGAACGGCCGTGGCAGGAAGCTCGCGAAGGTGTTCCGCCTGGCGAATCATCTACGAACGAGGTCAGCCGGGATGTTATGCAGGAGTACTACAGCGCACTATTGCTTTCCGGTGCCGCCGCGCTATGAGCCGAGAGAAGAGGGCGAAACGAATTCCCTCTGTTTCGGCAGCTGCTGATAAGAAAGCTGTTCCACGATCTGCGGTCAACACAGATTCTTACCAAAAGTCGACAGTCAGATGGACAGTTAGCGATTTGGACAATGACCCTGGTGCGACTGACGGGCGTCGGTGGAACCTCAATGCAGATGAGCTCATCGAGCTCCTGCGGTTCCTTGAGGCTTTGGAGAAGAAAACATGGCGCGAGTGCGAACAAGAGACTGCTGGTGGACACCGGAGAAATCACTACCACGACATTGCTGACCTCAGCCGCCAGGCACAAAAACGCCTAGAAAAAATCCCGGATAGTGAGGACCGTGTGTTCAGGTTCCGACTCAAAGGCAAATGTCGGCTTTGGGGCTTCCGTTCTGGAGACCTTTTCCGGATCCTCTGGTACGACCCTGAGCACGCGGTATACCCAGTGGGAAAACGCCATACCTAGGGTGGATTACTCAACAACGTGGCCAAAAGATCTTTCTTCAGAAGGCAGTTAAGACACATGTCGACCTTATGCTGCAGATTCCACCGCAAAAAAGACCCTACAGCTCCGATGAAGCTATAGGGCCGAAGCCCCCCACCAGGGAGGGAATGCTCCCCAGGATGAAAGTGCTTCTGCGAGCTAACGCTCATCCGCCCGCAAGGGGCGGCACGGCTGGTCTGGACTTGATGTCCTATACCAAAGGGGTTTATCCGCCCGCACAGGGGCGGCAGATCCATGTCCTGGGCAAGGACTTTGCGAGTCAGGGTTTATCCGCCCGCACAGGGGCGGCAGGGTGGCGGAGCATTTTTGCAAGGCGCTGCTCCAGGTTTATCCGCCCGCACAGGGGCGGCAGACTTCTTCACTTGCCCATATTGAATTATGTGCGTAATTCTACCACGTTCCTCGCTTCAGATCCAGCATCGCTAAGGATTCACCGGAAAACGCCGACCGACAGTTTTAAAAGAAAGAAGGCAAAAACTCGAGGTTAAGATCAGATCGCGCCTAGCTCCCCACAAATTTTCTCTTACATTACGCTGAACCGCGATCGCTTGTACCAGGAGCCGGTGGAGTCCGCCATGTAGAGGGAGCCGTCGACAATTGAGTCGGGGCGGGCATCATCGGTGGCGGGGAGGCCGATGGTAAGGCGGAAGCGGCAGTCGGCCTCGCACTTGAGTCAGTCAATGCCGGTCGGCTCGTTGGTGACGCGGTCGACCTTGGTGATGACGGCGCGGAGGCCGAAAATATTGTCCACAACATTAACGGTGGTGTCACCGGCGATGCGGTGGAAGTACTGCTCGCCGGCGATGCGCTTCGGGGCATCGTGCATGGACTTGGGGCATCCTCTTTGATCATGTCGCCGAAGTGTTCGCGGAGGTTGAAGGGCTCCTGGGTTTCCTGCCAGGACTCGAGATCCGGAAACAGGATGTAGTGGGTAGGTACGGCCGAGATGTGGTAATCATCCTGGTAGTGGCACCGGCAGAGGACGGTGTAGAAACCGGGGTCATCGGCAAGCACGGCGAACCATGGGAAGTCCATGCCGTCGCAGACAATACCGACGTACTCAAGACCGGAGCGCAGCTGCTCGATCTCGACGTGAGTACCGGTAGAACACTGGATGGAAAACCCCATGGTCCGTGCAGAACTGGTCGGTGAAGGTATAGCGGACGGGTCGACTTAAAGGAACCAGTTGGTCACCGAACCGTCCGAAAGCTCCTCGACGGTTGTGGGGTACTCCGTACAGTCAGTAAATTCTTGCGTGATTATGCGTACCAGTGCCCCGTGGAGCCGGTGAGAAAGACCTGGCCATCGACAATTTTTCCGGGCGCGGGATCTGCATCCACCGGCATACCGAGGGTGATGGGGAAACCACAGTCGATCTCCACCTTGCACCAATCCCTGCCGGTCAGGGCGTTGGTGACGCGCTCCACCTCGCCGCACTCCGCGTTGAGGACGGCAATCGGGTTGGCGCGGTCGATGGCCTGGGGGTTGCTCGCGAGCTCGAAAAGCCAGGGGCTGGCGATGAAGCCGGGGCCGAGGTAGACGGGCTGGCCGTCGGCGTCGACAGGCTCCTGGGTAGCGCGCCAGTCCTCCACCGTGTCGAAGACCTGCATCTCCACGGCCAGCGCACCAATGCGGTACTCGGCGGCGGGCAGGAACGGATCCTCGCCCGTCGGATCGGGGTAGACGGCCGGATCATCCACCGCGACGAGGACCTTGCCGGTCACCTCCTCGTCCTCGTTGACCACCTGTACCTCGGCAAGGCCCGGGGTGAGCTGGCGGACAAGCGCGCGGTTGGTCTGGGTCGCGCGGATGGAGAAGAGCTCGAGGCCGACGTCCTCCGTGGACACCGCGTAACCGATGTTCGCGCCGGACGGATCCGGGTAGATGCCCCACTGCGTGAGGCCGTTGACGGGACGCGCGCTCAGATCCATGGCGAGGACATCCACGCCGGAGACCAGCTCAAAGTCTGCGTCGCGGTCCGGGAGAAGGCCGATGGATTCCAGAAAGTTTTCTACCATAGAGATATTGTGTCACATGCGTTGGGGGCGGGGATGGTGGTTTCGTTGACAGGTGGGCGCACTTGGGCCATACTGTCACTATCAAGCCGAAAGGTAAATAAGCTCTGGCCTCAGCATTTGCTGGGGCCAACTTTTTGTTTAGAGGATTCAGCAGCGGCCTTCGGCCCCAGTTTTTAGCTGGGGCTTTCTTTTTGTTGCTGATATGCGAAACGTGCCCGGGTAAAACCGGGCACGTTTCTGCATGGGCCACCACGCCCAGAAAGGAACGCGCGGGGCGTATGTGGTTCTCAGGCACCACCCTGGAACCCACCCCACGCGCTATAAACACCATGATTACCCACCACCATAGAAGGTAACCACTGCGGTTAGCATAGACCATTGGACAGAAAGTGGCAAACGCTACCGTAGGACACCACTACTCGCCAATAAATAGCAGTATGAAAGAAACAGACGGTGCTCAATATCACCCATTATTTAGGGAGCGTTTTCCCAATTAGTAAGGCCATGCCGGTCGATTTTTAAGAGACAGCAACACCTATCGAAAGGATTGCCACCATGACACGCATGCAGCGCTCTGTCATTGCCCTGGCAACGGCCGCAACCCTCGGCCTGACCGGCGTCACCGCAACCGCAACTGAGCTGCAGACTGTGGACTACGCAGCATCCAGGACCCCCGAGTCCTGGCCACCAGCCGCCGATAAAGCAAAGTCCAACCTTGAGCAGCTCAACCAGGGGTTTGAGACCTACGGAAAGGGCACCATGCCGGACACCCCGGCGGCCACAAAGATGGCGCAGGGCTCCATCAGCGACCTGGAGATGACCGGCAAGGATGCCTACTACGGCACCCAGGCCGCGTGGGGCATCGTCTGGTCCCTAATCTCCCTCATCGGCGTCGCTGGAATCTACAACGCAGCCCAGCAGGCTGGCCTCATCAAGTGGAGCTCACCCAACAAACACGCACCGCCACCCGAACTGCCTCCTTCCCCACCCGATAGGAAAGGCCAGTTTTGGACAGGCGGTGCCTTTTATACCCCTCCTCGACGATACAATTCTGCACATATTTGCCCTGCACATCCGCACAAAACACACCGTCTCCCACTAAAACCGAAGCACGCGCTTTAACGTCATCACCACACTCAACACACCATCCGTAGCTCGACGCGATCCCCCATCGTGGCCGTTCAGACATAAATGAAAAGTAACCCTTATCTTTTACGCCCCCATCGCCACCTTTTTTCTATAGCCTGTGCGTACCCTGACATGAGCTTCCTGAAAGGATGTAAAATGAATACATTTTCTCGGTCAATCGTCGCAGGATCTACTGCCCTTGCAGTCACCTTTGGTGGCGTAGTTGCACACGCAGAGCCTGCAAGCGAAGAGTACGCAGCGCGTGATGCGGCCTCGATCAAACGTAACTTGGAGCAATTCAAGAATGAGGCGGCGAAGAACGGTGGTTCAGGAGCGATCCCGAATACAGAGGGAGCCGGAAAAATGGCCGCCGGATCCGTCATGGATCTCGGCATGACCGGCAAGGAAACGTGGGATGCTTCCCAGGCTGGTTGGAGCCTCGTCTGGACTGCCCTTGCACTCATTGGTGGCCTGATAATCAGTTGCCACTGCAACCTCATTTCTATAGAAAACGCGACCTGCGCGTCCACTGTGCACAGGTCGTCTCCTACAGAATGCCTAAAAACTACCCCCGGTACCCGATACACAGACTCCGCAGTACCCGATACAGGAAACCCGGTACCGAACACCGGCACCCGTCACGCGGCGCCATCACCAACGGCATCCACAACCTGCAGGCCATCGGCCGCTTCGCCACGGAGGGCACCGGCACCATGCCCAGAACTCAGGAGGCCGAATCCTTCGTCAGCGGTTCCATCAGCGACCTCGGCATGACCGGCGACCAGGCCTACTACGCCACCCAGGCAACCTGGGGCATCCTGTGGACCGGCCTCGCCCTCATCGGCCTCGGCGGCATCTACAACGCAGCGAAGGCAGCCGTCCTCCTCCGCTAACGCACCCCGCCCCGGGAAAGCACGAAGCTCCTCACCACATGATGGCGAGGAGCTCTTTTGGTGGGTTGGGGGCTTCGAACGCACTCCAAGCAAATGACAAGCCTCAAAACCTAGTTGCTATGAAATGAGTCGACTACGATTCTCAGCGTTTTCCTTTTGAATGAGCTGACCCCGAAGATTCCCTGGAAAACACAAGATAATTCTTTACAGCTAGGTTGACGTCCTGAAGCCTCCTCAACAGTGCGTGGTGGCGGAATAGTTCCCTAAAACACCCTAAGCTCACCGCATCTGTAAGCAACCCACGCAATGATGCTGAGTTTTGCTCTTCCGCACCGCAATGGAGACGCAAAAGCCAAAGATACTCCTGTTTATTTTTCGATTCCACGAAATTCTCAAGCCATTCTTTAGTGCAAGATGACTCAGATTTCTCGATTTCTACCTTGACCTCACTGCCATTCCGACGTCGTCTGAAAAAACTTTCTACACTTAGCAACGCCCAGAGAATAATTACGGTCACAAGCGGGATCAATATTACCCACCAACCAAGCGCAGGGACTGCCGTTAGGGAAAATAGCACGTAGCCCATCGAGCCGAAAATGCCAAACACCAGCGACATGAGCCCAGCTACTGACTTACTTATACCGTCAGCCGTTTCCACTGCACAAAAAGCCAATACATATGAAATAACTAATTCCACCGTTAGAATTCCAAGCGCCATGCTAAAGAAGAAACTACTTTCACCTTTTAGTTCTCCAACCGACGAAAGGATCATCATCCCAGACCCCACTGAAACGACAAAGGTAGCTAACAAGACCACAAGACCGTAGAGCAATTCCCTCCAGATAATCTTTCTTCCAAATGTCTTCATCTGAAACTTCACAGACGTGGTATCTGATGTCTCCAGCTGGGCATTATTAACTAACGAGGATTCCACAAGTTCTTGGGCACGTGGAAGGAAAAATCGAACATTATATTTTTGCCCAGCAAGGATCGTTGTAAGGGCACCCACCTTGGCGCTAATAACCTCCCTTTGTGACTGTAGGCGATCATCGCTAAATGCAGAGTTTTCAGTTACAAAGCGTAAAGATCTCAGTGCAAGGAATGCCAAGCCACAAAGCACGATAAGGAAAATCAGATCCCCACCTGAAAAATATTTCCAAAGCTTTCCACCAGCGCAACTGATTAACCGGAAAACAGGATTCTCTGCGATCAATGCTCCTGGCAATTCCCCAGTATTCTCTTTTTCATCGCAAGATCTTCCCCTTGCGAAAACTGACAAAAACCTTTCAGTCATTGACAGGCAAAAGACAGCGATAAAGCCCAGCCTGATTTCATCCGCGAAACGAAAGCGCTTAACCGGATCGAATTCCTTTTCCCCACTCTCCACATAGAGATATTTATAAATAATTAGTACTGAACTATAAACAGCGAGAACAAAAGTAAGTGTCAGGCTCGGCTCAAATGTTTTGCCGTTGAAGGCAAATAGATACGCAGAGAACACAAAACTAATCACGGCGGATGCCACTACGGTTCCAACCGTACGGCCCGAGTTTTCCCTACTACCGATGCTTTTTATATCGCCTTCTGGGACGTATCTAACAAGCAGAGCTTTCACTTTTCCTCTTTTTCATTTCAACCGACAAGAGGCCTCTCGACATTCACTGTCCAAAAATTGCGTTCTGTTCTAATAGTGAGACCTACGTTCAAGTTACCCTGTACACGGTAGCGTTAAAGCTACGGAAGAAGCTGATACCTAAATTTTAAGAAAAGTCACTATCCCTCTCGTTGCTCATTAAATACAGGGCTATCTATCGCACGCTTCGCTGACAGCACCCCACCGACTTTATACAAGTGAAAATTGGAAGTTTCCCAAAATACGTCAACTGCAACCGTGCACGCTAACGCGAAATACCTACGCTGATCAGATAAACGTCAGATTTGCTTGATGTGACTAACACGATCACGTAGAGAAACAGCGCACCCGAGATGGCTCGGGTGCGCTGTTTTTAGTTACTAGTGTGATCTGGCCTTATTAGAAGCCCTGCGCCACGCGGTAGTACACCGCATTCCAGCGAAGTTGATCCTCGAACCTGGTCACGGTGGTGTCCTCGTCAATGACGGCCAGCTCGACCTGGGCAATGTTAGCGAAATCGCGCCATGCTTCCAGGCTTGCTGCGGTGGTCAGGACGGTGTGGTGGGCGGCACCGGCTGCAAGCCAGCAGGCAGCGGATACCGGCAGGCTCGGAGCGGGCTCCCACACTGCACGGGCAACGGGCAGTTTCGGAAGTGGCTGATCCGGGCCCACGACCTTAATCTTGTTTGCCGTCAGACGGAAACGATCGCGCAGGTCAGACAGTGCGACGACTATTCCCTCTCCCTTGTCGGCGTCGAAGACCATGCGGACGGGATCCTCACGGTCGCCGATAGACAGCGGGTGGATCTCGATGCGTGGCTTCTTCGTGGTCAGGGAGGGGCAGATCTCCAGCATGTGCGCACCGAGGATCTTCTGGTTACCCGGCGTCATGTTGTAGCAGTAATCCTCCATGAGGGAAGCACCACCGGGGAGGCCGTAGCCCATGACCTTGGCCAAGCGAATGAGGACGCCTGTCTTCCAGTCGCCCTCAGCACCGAAGCCGTACCCGTCTTCCATAAGTCGTTGGACGGCAAGACCCGGGAGCTGCTTCAGCCCACCAAGATCCTCGAACGTATCAGTGAAGGCTGTTGCGTCGAATGCCTCCAGGAAGTGGCGCAGAGCTGCTTCCTGTTTTGCCGCATAGCGCAGCGACTCATGTCGCTCGCCACCTGGGAGCAGGGATTCTTCGATGTCGTAGTTTTCCTGGTACTCGGCAATGAGCTTGTCGACCTCAGAATCTTCGACCTTATCAATTTCTTCGACGAGGTCGTTGACACTCCAGGTGTTGACGGAGACACCGAAGCGGATTTCGGCTTCCGTCTTATCTCCCTCCGTGACGGCCACATTACGCATGTTGTCTCCGAAGCGCACCATCTTCATGTTTTGCGCTTCGTTCCAGGCGGCTGCTGCACGTGACCAGGTGCCAATTCGCTTGGTCACCTTTTCCTCAGAGGTGTGGCCAACGACGGACACACGTGGGATACCCAGGCGCGTGAGGATGTAGCCGAACTCACGGTCACCGTGGGCAGCTTGGTTCAAGTTCATGTAGTCCATGTCGATGGTGGACCACGGGATCTCCTCATTCTCCTGCGTATGCAGGTGAAGGAGAGGCTTGCGCAGGGCTTCCAGACCGCGGATCCACATCTTTGCCGGGGAGAAGGTGTGCATCCATGCGATGACACCGATGACCTTCTTGTTTGCAGAAGCCTCCACCATCGCATCGAGGATGGAGTTCGAATCGGTAAGCACCGGGCGCCAAACGATCTTTACCGGAATGTCGTCAGCATTCTCGAGGGCTGCTGCAACTTCCTGCGACTGGCTTGCCACCTGCTTGAGGGTCTCTTCACCGTAGAGGCCCTGGCTTCCCGTGAAGAACCAGATTTCCTTACCTTCGAATGGGTTTTTCATTTTCTTTTCTCCTTACTTGTTACTTCTGGCCGTATACGTTTTGGTAGCGGTCGTAGAGGTGATCGATGGTTTTGTCGGGGATGACGATGGGGTCACCGAGCTGTGTGGCAAAGAATGCTGCGCGGGAGACCTCTTCGACCATGACAGCGGCCTTGACTGCAGAGTTGCCGTCCTTACCGATCGTGAAGGGACCGTGGTTCTGCATGAGGACAGCAGGTGACCTGCTTTCGCGGAGGGTGTCGACGATTCCGCGACCAATGGAGTCATCACCGATAATTGCGAAGGGGCCGATAGGAATTGGGCCGCCAAACTCGTCGCCCATCATGGTGAGGATGCACGGAACTTCCTTGCCGACTGCAGCCCACGCACAGGCGTAGCTCGAATGGGTGTGAACGACTCCACCGACTTCTGACATGTGCTTGTAAACATATGCATGCGCTGCGGTATCCGACGACGGGGCCTTATCGCCGTCGATAAGGTTTCCGTCGAGGTCGCACACCACCATTGCCTCTGGCGACAGCTCGTCATAGCGAACGCCGGACGGCTTAATCACCATCAGATCTTTTTCGCTAGGGTGCCCGTCCTCGCTGACGATGACACGCTCGGATACGTTGCCGGCAGTCCACACCACGAGTTCCCAGCGGGAAAGCTCGGCGTGGAGTGCGGAGACGCGTTCCCGCGTTGCCGACACTTTCTCAACGATGTCTGGTGAAAAATCGGAAAGCTGAACCATGAGTTACTCCGTCCTGTTTGTGCTGTTTACATTGGGGATGGCCTGTGCTGCTCCACTTGCCCACTGCAGGCCGTTTGTGAACCGTTCGAGGAACACGCGGAATCCTTCCACGTCTGCTGCAACGGGCTCAATGACTCGTTCCTCCGTGTCACCAAAGATTTCTTCGGCGAGGAAGTCGGCGAGCGATGTGCCCGTCCCCCGGCGCGCATACAGCGCGAGGATGGCCATGCCCCACGAACCACCTGTAGCCGCAGATGGTGCCAAGCCAACCGGTGTATTGAGCGCGGCAGCGAGGAGGCGCTGCGCGACGCCTTCCGTCTTGAACAACCCACCGTGCGCGTAGAGAGCATCGAAGTCAACGCCTTCTTCGCGCAGAGTGTCCATGCCGATTGCAAGCGTCGAAAAGCAAGAGAAGAGCTCCGCGCGGATGAAGTTAGCAAGAGACATCGATGCATCCGATGACCTCGTGATGACGGGACGACCGTCGTTCACCTGGGCGATTGGTTCTCCGGACAGGTAGTTGTACGCAACGACTCCGCCGCAGGACTTATCGCCGTGGAGAGCCTCCGCGAGGATCGCCGCATAGACCTCATCCATGCTGTTGATCTTGAATTTGCCGAACGCCACAGCAACCTCGGCGAACAGCTCGATCCACGTGGATACCTCTTGGGCACCGTTGTTGCAGTGGACCATCGCCACCGGATCACCACTCGGGGTGGCAACCGGATCGATGGCAGAGTTCATGATCTTTTTCGGTTCGTCCAATACGAGCATCGCGAAGATACTCGTCCCTACCGACACGTTTCCGGAGCGCGGGCGCACAGAATTTGTCGCCACCATGCCGGTACCGGCATCACCTTCCGGCGGGCAGGCAAGCGCGCCTGCCTTCAAACCACCTGTGGGGTCCAGGAGCTTCGCGCCTTCAGCAGTGAGCTTTCCGGCTTCCTCGCCGGCGACAAGCACCTGCGGCAAGACGTCGAGAAGCTTTTTCTGCGTTGCACCGGCTACGAGTTCATCAAAGGCAGTCACCATCTCCGAGGCATATGTATTCGTCGACGAGTCGATGGGGAACATTCCCACCGCGTCACCAATGCCGAGAACCTTCTGACCCGTCAGCTTCCAGTGGACGTAACCGGCAAGCGTGGTGAGGAAATCAACACGCGGTACGTGTTCCTCGTGATCCAAGATTGCCTGGTAGTAATGGGAGATCGACCAGCGCAGCGGAATGTTCACGCGAAATAGCTGCGTAAGCTTCTCCGCCGCAGAACCCGTCGTCGTATCTCGCCACGTACGGAAAGGAACAAGCAACTCCCCTTCCCTGTCAAAGGCCAAATATCCGTGCATCATCGCGGAAATTCCAAGCGAGGCAACCGATGTCAGTCGCACACCGAAATCCGTAGAGACCGTCTGCACCAAATTGCGGAATGACTCCTGGATCCCGGACCACACATCATCGAGCGCGTAGCTCCAGTGCCCGTCGACCAACGTGTTTTCCCAACTCGAGCTCCCCGAAGCAATCGGAGTTCCGTCCGTTGAGACCAACGTGGATTTAATGTTCGTGCTGCCCAGCTCAATACCTAGGCTGCACTCCCCGCTTTCCAACTCGCGGACTGTGCGTTTTGTCCACGTTATTGACCGGGGATCTGGCTTTTCAGCCTTCATTTGTTCTCCTCGATAGTTTGCGTACTTTGCTAGAGATCAAGACGAAACTACGGGAATGTTATCGCTAACATTTTCACAGCTATTGTGAACCGGAACCACAAGACGCGTCAACCGATTGCCAACTGTTGCAGGGTGAAAATGAGTTTTCTGTACATCTTTCGCCCCCTTTTGGGGCTACATAGCGAGTTGTCGGCGGCCTAATTTCAAGAGGCAGCACTTTCGCTCAAGGCAAATTGAGTGGGTAATGTTAAAACCAACTGTTACGTTCGTGGAGGAAGAAATGAATCGCCGACCAACACTCGCCCAGGTTGCAGAGCTCGCTGGTGTTTCTCATCAAACTGTTTCACGCGTTGTCAATGGCTTCGAAGGAGTTCGCCCAGCAACCCGCGAAAAAGTGCAGGCCGCGATCGACGAGCTCGGATACCGTCGAAATGCAGCAGCTAGAGCCCTCGTAACCAGCGAGTCAAAGCTGATCGGTGTCGTAGCAATGGGCAGCTTCCTTTACGGCCCAACGTCAACGCTCGCTGCACTTGAACATTCTGCCCGTGACCACGGGTATATGATCTTGCTTTCGACTGTTACACATCTAGAGTCAGATATCACCAGGGCTGTTCAGCAGTCTCTTGAACGAGGCGTTGACGCACTCGTCATTATTGCAAACCGTAACGGCTACATCGAGAAGCTCGACAAACTAGACCCAGGGGTTCCAATGGTGATCGCAGGCCCAAGGCCGCATAATGCCCACGGTCACAACTTTGCATACGTTGACCAGGAACAGGGTGCCGAGATGGCAGTCCAACACCTGGTGGATATTGGGCATAGGAAACTTTGTCTGATTACTGGCCCAAATGATTGGGTCGATTCGCAACAACGCTTCACCGCTGCAGTTTCAACTTGCTACAAGGAAGGGCTAAACCCCCTTGTAAAGTTTGGTGACTGGAGCGGTGAGGCTGGATACAGAATAGGGCAGGAACTTCTAGATTTGCCCATTACAAAACGCCCCACCGCAATATTTTCAGCAAATGATGCCATGGCAGAGGGCGTAATCCTTGCACTGAGTGAACAAGGTCTCCGGGTACCTGACGATATGTCCATTGTGGGTTTTGATGACGATCCCCACAGCGCTTTCTTCACACCGCCACTTACCACCGTCCGCCAAGATTTCACCGCGCAAGGACAACTTGTTCTCGACGCCCTCATCCGCATGATTGGTGGACTGGATCCGGACTTGCACCCGGTACCAGCTGAGCTGATTGTCCGGTCATCAACGAAATCGCTCATTTAGCGCAGAAAACCAGCTTCGTCCTCACCGTGCAATGTGTTAGAAATCACTTAGACCATCAAATGTTAGCGTTGACATTTGAAGTTTTCCCACTTAGGCTTAGCAACAGAGATCAAGACAGCCCAAATATATGCACTTCAAACGCATATAAGGGTGCAGCCTCACTCCTCACAGGCAGGAAAGAAGCTGCGAAACACAATGTTAACGCTCCCAGTAGACGGCTTGCCCGTTCTTATTCCAGGAGGTCACATTGACTGCAGCAGCCGGTCAGGCTACCGACAAGAAAATTAGCCAAGGATATATCTATTTCTTCGGATCCTTTGGCGGGATCCTATTTGGTTACGACATTGGCGTCATGACGGGCGCCCTCCCCTTTCTCCAATCCGCTTGGGAATTACACGGCAAAGCGGCCATCATCGGTTGGATCACATCTTCCCTCATGCTTGGTGCTGTACTTGGCGGAGCCCTTGCTGGACAGCTCTCAGACCGACTTGGGCGCAAGAAGATGATCCTCATCTCCTCAGTCGTGTTTATGGCATTCTCGTTGCTGTGCGCCTTCGCCCCAAATAAAGGTTGGGTGTACCTAGTCATAATGCGTATCTTCCTTGGACTAGGTGTGGGCGCTGCCTCAGCTCTCGTGCCCGCCTACATGTCGGAGATGGCACCGGCAAAACTCCGTGGTCGGCTTTCCGGCCTTAACCAGACGATGATCGTATCCGGCATGTTGCTTTCTTACATCGTTGCATTCTGCCTCAAACACCTTCCCGAGCACCTTGCTTGGCGCACTATGCTTGGACTAGCTGCGGTGCCCGCTTTCATCCTGTTCGCAGGCGTACTACGCCTTCCCGAGTCACCCCGCTTCTTGGTTCGGCATAACCGTATCGATGAGGCTCGAACGGTCCTTTCCTACATCCGCCCATCGCACCTTGTAGAACCTGAACTGAATGAAATCCGAGAGACCGCTGCCAAGGAAGATGCTGCGGCTGCTTCCACCACGTTGTCCACACTACTGTCCAGCAAATACCGATACCTCGTTATAGCCGGTGTTGGCGTTGCAGCATTCCAACAGTTCCAGGGCGCGAACGCGATTTTCTACTACATTCCTCTGATCGTCGAGGAAGCAACTGGCACCGAAGCGGCCAACGCACTGATGTGGCCAATTATCCAAGGTGCCATTCTTGTCCTTGGCTCCCTGCTGTTCCTAGTCATCGCTGACAAGTTCGACCGAAAGCGCCTGCTTCAAGTTGGTGGCTCCATCATGGGTCTTTCATTCCTTCTTCCCGCCATCATCAATTTCGTCATGGACGATGCCCACCCGATGCTCATCGTCGTATTCCTCAGCATCTACGTGGCCTTTTATTCCTTCACGTGGGCGCCACTTACCTGGGTTCTCGTGGGCGAAGTATTCCCACTGGCAATTCGTGGTCGCGCATCCGGACTTGCGTCCTCCTTCAACTGGATTGGATCTTTTGCCGTTGGGCTCCTTTTCCCAATCATGGTTGCGTCCATGAGTCAGCAAGCGGTGTTCGCCATCTTCGGCATTATCTGTATCCTTGGTGTCATCTTCGTCTCCACCCGTGTCCCCGAGACCCGTGGACGGTCTCTCGAGGAGATCGAAGCCATCGGGACCGGCCGCTAAAGAATTAGTCCTACACATCCCGACCCCAACTACGCGTTGGTGTCGGGTTTTTCATTTCCGGTCACGACAGTGATCTCAATTCTGGACTAGATGTTAAAAGCAAAAGCTCGTCCAAGAAAATTGCTAGAGCCGTGTTGGCTCCGTAAAACGCAATGTTGCCGTCCGCCTTCTAGATCCGAGCACTCTCCAAGGTTGACAGCCATCCACCCCAAAGGACCGCAGACTTAACTGAGAAGCGCGACAACAAGGGTGAACCAGCCGCCGAACTACCACCCGATCATCCGCTCCAACACCACTTTCAACTAGCGGCAAGACGGGTCCAGGCAGTCAGCGACCTCCACGGCAGCACTCAGCAAGCCCAGTTACCATAATTCTCACCACATATATATCCGCCGACAACACATACCCTTTCACCCATAAGCCCCACCGCCGATCACTGAGGAAAGAGGGCAAAGGATCTGAGAATACACACGACAGGTACGTCACCCCTGCTCCAGTTCGCCAATGCAGCAGACCGTCATCCCAACACCGCTACCTATAAGAACAGGATAATCAAAAATTTTTTCCTTCCTTTTCCCCCTTTGTTGATATAAACTGTAATAAACCTGGCATTCAACTTTGGAAAAGATTCGGAATGAATAAGATTACTCGGTCAATGGTGGCAGGCTCCACCGCGCTTGCAGTCGGCCTCGGTGGCGTAGTTGCTACTGCAGAGCCGGCATACGAGGAATACGCCACCAGAGACTCGAATTTGGACGTTGTATACGCCCTGCAATTACTGGGCAAGGCCGCTGAAAACAAAGGCTGGGGAGCCATGCCCGACACTAAGGAAGCCAGAGAGATGGCCGCCGGGTCCATTCAGGATCTCAATATGACCGGCGAACAAGCTTGGAACGCCTCGCAAGCAGTTTGGAGCCTCGTCTGGATCGCACTTAGCCTCCTCGGGGTCACGGGAATCTACACTGTCGCCCAGAATGCAGGCCTCATCAAGTAGGCACTAAAACGATTAGGGGGCACCGACGTGCCCCCTTTTCATGTGTAGGCTTCTCAGCACCATCTAACAGCGATAGACAGCCCGGTCGAAACGCACGTCTACCCGATCCCCCGCACGTAGACCGTTTAGCGTAAACTTCCGATAGGACCGCCCCCGATTAACAGCATGTTCTGAAAATCACCGACATCGCGCTCATCATGTCTGACTCGTTAAAGCTCCTGGCCCTTCACCCTGCGTGTATAAACACACCGCAGAATGGGTGCTCCAGATGCTAACCTCCTTCAGAAATTTTGCTCAGAGACCAGCTTCAGCAGTCAGGCCATCGCCGCAAACAAGGGTGGAATATAAAAGGCTAAGAGCAGATTCAATCGACTCCGCTGCAATCGTCTTACGGGCCTCGACTCTAACCTCATTCATCCGATTTTCAGCGACCCCGTCGAGGTATTTTGGAAAGCGTGGGCGGTCCTTGCTTTCCTGCTGAACCTCCTCGATAAACACAGATAATTGCCCTACCAATGCGTCCCTGTTTTGGTGCGCATGCAGGAGCGGGCGGACATCACGGAATGTACTTTTCGCCTCGCCCGTGCGCGGATCCGCCACGATCACACCGACGCCGAACGTGGTGATGGCGAAAACGTCGGGAAGCAGGCGCACCGCCCAGTAATCGAAGGCCACGGTCAATTCCTACTCGTCCTTGGCCCAAAACCCGCTCGTTCCGGTCATGAACACCTGGCCGTCGACAACACTACCCACGTGTGGCCGCGGCGTGATATCCGCAGGAAGCGCCAGCATCACCGGCACGCCACAATTGGCAGTCACGCGGTACCACGGCCGACCGGTCAGCGTGTTCTTAGCGATAGCAACGTCCTCGACCAGCGCCTTGAACAGCGCCTGGGGCCCGAGATCCGCCGGAGCGACTTGCCCGGCCTGCAGCATCCCGATCCACGGGCAGCCAATGAACTTCGGGCCGATAAGCACCTCGTCGGGAACAGAGGGGTCGTCCTTGAGGTGCGTGTCTTCCTTCTTAATCGGCGTCTGGTGCGCCGCCCATTCCTCCACCGACGGGTACACCGTCACGTCGGAGGCGATCGCGCCGAGCTGGAAGGAGTCGCAACGCACGGGGTTCCCCACCGATTGCAACGCGTATTGCGGGTACCGGTGCGGGTCGTCCACGCTCACCAGGAGCCGCGTCTGCAGCACACCTGCCTTGTCAAAGACATCCGCCCACACGAGCCCCGGTGTCACCTGCCACGCGGCGACACTCACCGGCGTCGCCCCGGTCACCGCGAAGCTTTCCGACGTCTGCCCCGACAGCGACTCCATGAAGCAGATGCTCACCCCCGACGGATCCTTGTACACCGACACGCGGTTGAAGTTATCCGACGCACCCACCGACTCGACCGGCGCATCCATCACCAAGCGGTACGTCTGCTCCGCCGAGGAGTAAAAACCCATTGCTTCCAAAAACTCAAGCTCCATGGGTTTCATCTTCCCACAGCGAGCGCGCACGCGCTCGCTACTTCGGCGGCGACTCGCATTCCACCCCGTCACCATCTCGGTCTAGCGATCTCGAATAACTCTGCTCACCCTGGCGATCGGGCCACCGACCGTATTGCCAACACCCCCTCGGAGGTTGCAGAGGAAACTGATGATGAGCTCGTCATGGTCACACGCTTGTACCTCGGCCACGACGCGCGCTTGCCCGAACTGGCCGCCCCCAACCAGCCCATTGGTCAGACCCATTCCGGCGCGCTTGTCGGCCCCGGCACCGGCGACAACATGGCCACCTCCCTCGGCCTCGACCTGCAGCCCGGCGACGTGTGCATCTCCATCGGCACCTCCGGCGTCGCCTCCACCGCAAGCGTCCACGACGGCACCGGCTTCGCCGATGCCACCGGCGTCTTCCGGGGTCTTAACACCGACACCTCCCGCGAGGACATCGCCCGCGCCACTGTCGAAGGAATACTCTGCTCCATGCGCGACGCCATGGTCGCCCTCGAGGATGCCACAAAACAAGAAACCAACCGCGTCCTCCTCATCGGCGGCGGTGCCAAGAGCGAAGCCATCCGCCGCATCGCCCCCGCCATCTTCGGCGTCGACGTGCTTGTCCCCGAACCCGGCGAATACGTCGCCATGGGCGCCGCCCGCCAAGCCGCCTGGGTGCTCTCCGGGCAAGCCCTCCCACCCGCCTGGGCCACCCAAGGCACCCCCAAACACTACGAAGCCGACCCCGACACCGACACCGTCGCCCGCTACGAGGAACTCAGGGATAAGACCGAGGGATGGTAGGCCTGCAGGAGCTTGCCAAGCCCGTTCCGCACGAAGGTGATGGTGCTACCTGATTAGAGACGGGGCAAGGGTTAAGGATTTCGAGGGCTGAGTCGGCTTAGGCGAAGTAAAGCATGAACTCCCAAGTTTGCCGTCGGAGGTATTGAACGTCGTGCGGAAATTTTCGTGGGAAGTAAGCCTAAGCGCCCAGATTTAGAGGAAAACTATCCAGCAAGTTTTTGAAGAATCTCCTACAACTAAATAGTCCTTTAGTAAACTTGAGTACAGACTTTCGATTAAGAGGTGTCAATGTATATTAAAAAGATATTAATAAAGGACTTCCGCGCTTTCAAGGGAGGAAATCCAACTAAAATTCCATTAAGCAAAAACATCACCGTTCTGACTGGTCATAACGGCGTGGGAAAGTCTACAATCTTAGCCATTCTATGTAACTGTGGTGAGCTAAAAAAGAAATATGGTACTCACCTAAATGGTACTGCCTTCAGAGGTGACTTCCCCGATATAATCAAGTACGATCCTACTGGGGACACGTCTGGAGAAAAAGTCATCCTAACCCTTGGACAGTCAAATGACGATGAAAATCTCGTTGTGTCAACTCTGAGCTATCGAGCCGCAATTCAAAGCCCAAACCGATCCCGCAAAGCAACTGATAGCGAGGATGACTCTAAAGAACCAAGTAAGCGTCTGAGGCTTATACCTAAACCAACTGAACAGAGAAAAACTGAAGCTAAATTAGTCTGGCCAACGTATTATTTGGGTCTTTCGAGGCTTTACCCAGCAGGGGAGTCTGTCTCCGTGTCTGAAACCAACATTAAGTTCGACGAGGAGCTTCTTGAGGAATATCAAGCAGCCTACTGCCGTATCTTAGGTTTCAAAGAGAAAGATCTAGAGCCAAAAATTTTACGCCTCAGTGACGTGCCAAAAAAGAGGGGAATTTCAGTAGCGACAGCCAATTACGGGTCACTGGCTAATTCTGCAGGTCAAGACAACCTTGGGCAAATTCTTGCTGCAGTTCTTTCTTTCCGTAAATTAAAGGAAGAACGGGATAAGCGAAGAGAAGATGGAAATAACTCCAATGAGGAAAAAGAGTCTTTTTCAGGGGGGCTTCTTGCAATTGATGAAATAGATGCCACATTGCATCCTGCTGCACAAACGCGACTTTACTACTACCTGCTAGAACAATCGCGAAAACTTGATTTACAGATTGTCTTCACCACCCATTCGACGAGTCTCATGGAACTCATGTATTCGAAAAATCATATACGTGAGGGGGCTGGTACCACTCAACTTTATTACCTAAACCGATCTTCAACAGGTGTAGAAGTGACGAAACCACTGACATTTGAGGAAATTTCTAACAAGTTAAAATCAGAAATGGTCAGACACGACAAACCGAAAAAGGTTGGCGTTTTGGTTGAAGATGGGGTTGCCGCGACCGTACTGAACGTTATCGCAGAACGTTATGGAGACTACAAACTTTTTTCACGAATTGAAATCAATTCGGTCAGTAAAGGTGCTGAAGAGACTTGCAAAATCGTTTCAACCTTTCCGGAAAAATTCTATGACACATTTGTCGTTTTGGATCCTGATAAGTCCGAATCGCAAGAAAGAAAAAAGCTAAGGACTATTCTAAGAAGCCCTTTTCACATCCACCGTGATGATGGAGATAAAGGCGGATATTCTGTGCTGTTTTTACCTGGAAAATTGCCCATTGAACTCGAACTTTGGGAAATGGTTCAGAGCCTTGAAGAGTATGATTATTTATTTGAATGTGAAGATTCTCTAAGGCTAAACTGCAACTACGATTCGGTGGTAATTCCCTACACTCAAAAATGGGTCAAAGCGAAGAAAAGCGATCTAGACGCTGGTAAATCTGAGGAGCATGACGGGTATGGGGCATATACCCGGAGGCTCGAATTTAGTAAAAATTGGTTTCGGAAATTGCCTCCCGATTTTGTTCCAATTCTTGTAGATCGCTGGCTTGAATACAATGGAACTGAAGTAGACCGCTTCTTTGAAGACTTTATAGGAGTCCTTGATCAAGTTGAATCGCGAGTGAAGATTTAGAAACATGCCCGTTACTGTAACGCCATTGAGGTACCCAGGTGGGAAGAGTCAGTTGATTCCTTTGGTGGGAAAATTGCTGGATGCCTCGCAGGAAAGAATTGGACTTTATGCCGAGCCATACTGCGGTGGGGCTGGTGTGGCGCTGAACCTACTTTTAAGGGATCGAGTGGATTATATAGCCATTAATGACGCAGATCGTAGTATTTATGCATTCTGGTTTAGCGTAATCGAAAGGACCGCCGAGCTCGTTGAAAAGATAAAGGAAACGGCGGTGGATCTGCCTACCTGGTATAAAATGCGGGATCAACATCGCCAGTTATCCAAAATGGAATTAAACCAGGATTTACTGGTTGAACTTGCGTTTAGTACATTTTTCCTGAATCGAACTAACCATTCGGGAATTATTGAGGCTGGATGCATTGGTGGAAAAGGTCAAGAAGGTCGATACAAAATCGATTGTCGATTCAACAAGGAAGATCTGATACGAAAAATCCAGGAAATTGCAAAAAGAAGAGACCGAATCTTCGTTAGTAATTTTGATGGGCTAAGGTTTGCTGAAAGCCACCTGGTTGAAATTTGCTCTACAGCCGGGATTGAGTTGGAAGCAGTTTTTACTTTTTTTGACCCCCCCTATGTTGTTCAAGGGAGGCATCTCTACTACAACGGTATGTCTGATAAGGCACATGCGCGCCTTGCAGAATTCCTCTCCGGACCAACAAAATTTAAGTGGCTGTTAAGCTATGACAATGACCCGTTGATTAGAGAGTTATATGAAGATTTTGAGGTTCACGAGTATCCAGTTCGGTACTCGGCTAATAGAAGGCAGTTGACAAATGAAGTTCTGATACTCTCAGAACATTTCTCATCCGAAGAATTTCTTTTCGACGGAAATCGCGAAAGTTCATAGTGTGCGGCACTAAGGAATAGATGCGTTGGTTAATGCACAATCTGAGCTGGAGATGGGCCCGTCCCAGTTCTTCATTTAACCAACTAGTCTCACTTTTTTGGTGATTACTAGAGTTGCCAGGAGCGGTGAGTTGGTACTGGGTTTGTGTTGATGTGGTGTTGATGTGGTAATGAGGGGTTTGTGCGTTGTTGGTACTGGCCCCTGCTGGTGTGGGGCAGGGTCCAGGGGTTGGTTAGTTTTCAGTGTTTTGGGTGTTGAGATGTCTTCTCATATCGTATTGGCCGATTTTGATGCGTTGACCATTGTTGAGCCGGCTTACGAGGGAGTCCGCTCCTACTGGGTTGGGGAGGGCTTCTCGCCAGTATGCGGTGGTTGATCGTGAGGAGACGATGATGGGCAGACGCCCATTTCTTTCGAATACGATGCGGGTTAGGTCTTCTTGTCCGCGTTGGTCTATTCCGATAGTGAGGAAGCTTTCGATGATAAGCACATCGATGTTGCACAGTTTTGTCATCTTGTCGATATAGCCTTGGTCCGTCGGCAGGAAAACGCTACGCGCCAAACCAAAGTATTGGCCGCCCGGACATCCAAGCTTTCGTTGGTGCACTCCAAGGTGTCCAAGCTGTCGGATGCGGTTTGTTGGTACCGTGTGTCCGCGTAGTTGGTGTTATGTGTCACTACCTTTTGCACGCTTGATGTCATGACATTGTTTACGCCTAGTGTCATGACATTGTGCACAGTTTCATGAACTATTTTTGCTGTGTGTCGGGCACAATCGGATAATGAGTAAGGCAATTCCTCCGGCGATTCGCCGGAAAATTATTGAGTTCGACCCTTTCGACGGTCACGGTCTGCCTATCACCGCGTTTTGCGAACAGTTGAAGATCCCGCCGCACGTTCTACAACATTCGTGCCCGATACGATGAGGAAGCAGGTGGCGCGTTGCATCCTCATTCCAGTGCCCCGATCACCCCAGCAAGGACCTATGACGAGCATGTGACCACAGCACTGCTTGCGATCCGGAAGCGTTTGAAAGGTCAGGGCTGGGACTATGGTCCCATCTCCATTCGGTTTGAAGGTATTGCATCAGGAGAATTAACTGATCCGGTGCCTTCCGTATCCACGATTGCTCGCCTGCTGCGGGCGACAGGAGCTGTGGAATCAAACCCGAAGAAACGCCCCAAGATCACCCGTGTCCGTTTCCAGCGTGATCAAGCCATGCACATGTGGCAAATCGATGGGTTTTACTATCGTCTCAACGATGACAAACGTACCCCTGTCACCATCTGCGAAATAGGGGTTGTTGGTACCGGTTGTCTGCGTAGTTGGTACTGGGGGTGTGCGTAGTCGGTACTGGGTGGGTTTTTCCTTCATTGTTGTTAGTGGCGGCGTCATGTTCTTGTGGCGTCGTGGCTAGTTTCAACATGGAAGGGGTTGGTCTTTGTGGCTAACTTCAAAGAGATTATGGCGATGTGTCTTGATGGTGCGTCGTATTCTCGGATTACTACTGTTCTTGGCTGTTCGCGGCGTGATGTGTCGCGGGTGAAGGCCATTATCGCGGAGGAGTCGATCACGGCTGAGTCGTTTCGTTTGCTGCCTCCGGGTTGGTTTGTTTCCAGGTTTTCCGATGGGCGCAGTAACCGGCGTCAGGCGTATGACCAGCCAGATTTCAAAGCTCTGGCACAGCGTCTGAAGAACAATCGGCACCTGACAAGGAATCAATTGTGGATGGATTACTTGGCGGCCGAGTCTGCGGATGGGGAGGTGAAGTACCAGTATTCGCAGTTTTGTGCGGGGTTGCGTGACTATCTGCGGGTTAATGACCTGGATGGGGTGGTTGAACATGAACCAGGCCAGGAACTGTATGTGGATTGGGCAGGCGATAAGGTCCCGATCGTTGATGCTGCAACCGGCGAGGTGGGGATGAAAGCGTCGTTGTTTGTGGCGGTGTGCCCGTATTCCGGGTTGATGTTTGTTACTGCGAAGGCTAACGAGAAGATGCCAGCGTGGTTGGAGTGCCATGTTCAAGCCTTGGAGTATTTAGGGAAAGTGCCATCTGTTGTGGTGCCGGATAATGCACCAACAGCGACGTATCGCCCGAAGAAGCATTCCACGTATCGTTTGGTGCTGCCCAAGTATCAGGAATTGGCTGATTACTACCAGATGACAATCGTGCCGACACGGCCTGCCCGCCCGAAGGATAAGGCAGCTGTTGAGCGTGCTGTGCAGATTGCCTACACCAAGATCATGGGCTATTTCGATGGGTGACGTTTTACAGTCTGGATGATCTTAATGAGGAGATCGCTATCCGGCTGGAGGACATCAACAGTGGTCTTACCCGCCCGGATGGCTCAACCCGCCGTGAGAGGTTCGATGAGGAAGAAGCACCGGTGATGCGGGATCTTCCCGCAACCGCGTTTACTGATGTGGTGTGGAAACACCCCAAGGTGGATCGTAACTGGCATGTCATGTGCGACTACCAGTACTATTCGGTTCCTTTTACGCTGGTCGGTAAACGACTTACTGCACGGATCACTCCAGGGCTGGTGACCTTGTTTGACGGGGAGCATATCGTCGCGGAACATGTGCGGCTTACAGGTTTTAAATACCGGTATTCAACCGATCCTGCCCACGGGCCTGCCGATGGGGACACCAGCCATAATGTGCTTACCCGGGATGAGCTTATCTCCTGGGCATCCTCGTTCGGGCCGGCAACGCTTACCGTTGTCACAATGATTATTGACAGGAATCAAGCAGCCACTCCCAAAGGGTTGTTCCAGGTACGCAATATTCTTGCCAAGCTGGGCAAAAAGCACGGTAAAACAACCCTTGAACCGGCCTGCCGTGAAGCTTTAAACAAAAAGCTTGTCCCCACCATGACGGTATTGCAGCGACTGCAAACAACGATCGCCCATGAGATGAAAAACGGCCACACCCCGCACCGCAGCGGTTGTGATGTGGCACGCACACCACAGTCCACACCGGTGGACATAACGCAGTTCAGTGCCAATGACGTGTTCATCCGACCGATCGAACACTACGCAGACGACGGTGACACCGGCCTTGTAAACGATGTGTTCCCATACGGCACACACACAAGCCAGGAAGGAGGAAACCTGCAATGACACGCTTTGAGGTCGACGAAACAACACGTCAAAAAATGCGCACCCTACGCGTATCAACCTTTGCTGACGTCTTCTTTTCCATTGTCACTGATGAAGCACACACCGATGCGCTTGCAGAGGATATCTTCCTAGCCGCAGTAGATGAGGCCTTCGCGCAACGCACCGCGAGAAACATCGACAAAGCGATCACACAAGCAAAATTTCGCTACCCAGATGCCACCCTCCACGAAGTTATCCACCCAGATCAACGTGGCATCAACATGCGGCAATTGAAAAGGCTGGCAGCAACCAACTGGCGGGAAAACCCCACCAACATTCATATCCTCGCCCCCACAGGAACAGGAAAAACCTACATTGCCTGTGCCCTAGGCATTGCCGCCTGCCAAAGTGGGTTCAGTGTCGCGTACTACCGGCTTGACCAGCTTGTAGATGAACTAGCGGTCTTCCTGCCGACAGACCAAGGCTATATCGACAAAATGAGAAAACTGTGCAACATCGATGTGCTTATCATCGATGACTTCCTCACCATCGGAATAGACCAACGCGGACAAGAAGACCTAACCCGCATCGTATTCGAAAGAGACGGGCGTCTGCCCATCATCGTCTCCTCACAATCGACCGCCGCATACTGGCGAGAAACCCTCCCCAACCCAGTCGGCGCAGACTCGCTAGTAAGCAGACTCAACAATGGTCAACGCATCAAAATTGGCCAATACGATATGAGAAGACACCTCAACACCCAAAACGCCGAAAACTAACCCACCCCTGGCCCCTGCCTCACACTGGCAGGGGCCAGTACCAACAACGCACAACCCCCCAGTACCACATCAACACAAACCCAGTACCAACTCACCGCTCTTGGCAACCATCTATCAAATCATCGATGATGCCACCCGCTTCGATGTCGGCACCTGCGTCTATGCGGCACACGAGAACTCCACAGATGCCACAGATGCCGTGCGCAAGGCCATTGCTACCTTCGGCGCCCCGCATGAACTGCTCAGTGATAATGGGGCTGCTTTTAACCAACTGCGCAACGGTGTTGTTGGCCCCTTGGAAGCCTACCTGGCATCGGTTGGGTGTGTGAGTATTTCCGGCAGGCCACGCAACCCGCAAACCCAAGGTAAAGACGAGCGTTCACACCGCACGCTGTTTAGATTCTTAGAGGCACACAAACCAACAACACTGAAGCAGTGCGGGGTGCTGATCGAGGAGTATCGAGATCAATACAATAACCGGCGCCCACACCAGGGCCTTCCAGAGTGTGTCACTCCGGCCACAGCGTGGCATCTTGTTGGGGCTGTGCCACCAAAAGACCCGATCCCACTGGAGGTGCTAAAGCAGAAAGCAGAAAACTACGTGCTTCAACGCCGTAACGCTTACCTCACCTCGGGGCTTATCCGCCAGGATGAAAAACCACCACGTCCGAAACGAAACGGTGGAGTCACAGGCTATTCGCGTCCCAGTGTTGTTGATACAGATGACAACGGTTTCGATACAGTGACTGTCACTGAAGCTAATCAGATGGTGTTTTTCCAAGGGATGCGTATTGCTGTTCCCCGATCGATGAGAAACAGAAGTTTCCATCGAACAGTCACAGAAAGCGAACTTGGCTTTTGGGATGTCGAAGACGGTGAACTTGTTTTGTCGATCCCGCTTCCTGTGGTCGCTATCGCAGAGCGAAGGCGTTCATCAACTCCTACAACATCAAAGGCGTGTGGATGAAGGATCCACCCAAACAATGGCGTATCAAACGCGAAAAAGCCCAACAACGTTTCGTCACCATTAGCCCAGACGAACTACTCCACTAAAACACGCAGGACTGTGCACACACCCATAGGACACAGTGTGCACAACCTCCTGACAACCAGTGTGCACAACCTGATGACACTCACCGTGCACGAGGTGCTGACACTTTACACCAACTACGCGGACACACGGTACCAACTACCCCGAATCGACAATCCATCAACGCGTAGTAGATCGACCAGGGACCATAGTCAGCCCCGAACTTCTTCAGCCGTTCACGTGTCTCAAGGATGAGCCTATGGTCATCATCATCGAATGTAGTGTGCGGAGTGTGAGGAGCCGTGGAGTCAGGGATAATCCCAGCCTCCCCACGCTCCTTCACCCGTTTCTTGATGTTGTAGTAGGTCTGCCGGGAACAACCAGCCTCCCGACAAAACTGGCGGACAGTTTTACCATCGCGAACCGGATCGAAAGACGCGATCCGTTTACGCAAAGAAAGTGAAATACTCATCTAGCCATTGCACACAAAAAGTGTCCAAAAACCATTAAGACACAATGTCCACAAACCTCTTAGACTCCATGTCCAAAAAGTCATTGGACTCCGTGTCCAAAAACTAGTGGGACAACACAGCTCTAGATTCCTTGTCACTTTGAATAGTTCTGCATTTAACTCCAAGATTTCGATTGATTTATACCGCCATCAAGCAACCTGTCAACGAACTTTAGTCAACTGCTGCGAAGCGGGGTCATATGTGTAATTCACGATATCACCATTACCAATCAGCTCCACCGCTTGATCAATCAGCTCAAGTGGTACCAAGAACCATTCAGTAGCCGCGACCGAATCACCCCCGGCGATATCGACTATCGACGCATCCAAGCGCACTCGTGAAAAGAGTTTATGTACAAGGTGTTCAAGCGCTGAAGGCCGTACGTTGTAAAGGCGGTAGGTGGCCACCACCTCAACAGGTGCCATTAAATATGTAGCACTCTTTTCAGCTCCTCTAATCCGCTGCTCTACCGGAATAGTAGAAAAACCGATTTTATAAAGGTTATCTAGGCTCTTAATGTCCGGATGTTGGCTCAACGAACGCAGCACATACAGATGACCTGTTTCGGTATCCGCATCGCCGAACTCATCTGCGGCAAACCCCGTACGCGTTACTGCTAAACCATTTTTCTCACGCATACGCACAGCTAACGACTGACGGTACATAGCTGATTCAGTTCCGTTTTCAAAAATAACGCGGAGTCTCTGTTTCTTTTCATCCTTGAGCTTCAGGTTTACGGTCTCCGACTTTCCTACCTCCGCGATAAATGCAATAACACCTCCGAGGACAAAGAAGGTTCCGGGCTTGATGGTTCGCAGTCCGCGATATTCTGTTAACGCAAACTCCCCTGAAGCAAGCTGCAAATGTTTTTCTTTAAACAGATGTTCATACTTCTCAAAGTCATCACACTTCTCACGCAACGCACGCTCAACTTCGCCTGACGGAGAATCGCGTTTGGGTAAAGTCGAAGTGTCGAAAAGGGCTTCTTCGCCGCCAAGAAAACCAATCAGTTCTGAATCCAAAAGATCGTCAACTGTGGACGGTGATGACGAGTCACTCAATAGCCCAATTGTGTCCAATTCTTTCAGCACATCAATCTTGTGCTTACTCGCACGGATCCCAACCAGTCGGGCGCCGAGCTTACGCTCCGCAACATCGTAGGTATCAGGGTCAGGTTCACGACCTTCACGTTCGTAAAAATCCACAACCTCCTGAAAGGCCCTCTTCAACCGATCCTTGTCGGACGGCGCTACGGGCTTCTCCGGCATTTCCAAGAGAGTGGCATCGTCTGACTCAAGAATCTCATCAAGCTTCGCTAAAAAATCATCAGTTGCCATTGGATGCGACCTCCTGTTGTGCTCTACGCTCTCGCGCAGCTTTACGAAGCACTAACAGTGCTTCGCCCAAGGTGCGCTCTTCCGTGTCTTCCGACTTCCTATCCGGTTCTTTACCGTTCGCCTTCACCCAGTTCTTGATCTGATCGAACATGGCCAACGCTTCCTCATCGCTCATAGAAATCCTGTTGGCATCAATTGCATCAGCAATCAGAGAAAGCACACTCGGAGTGACAGACTTCGACATAATCTCAAAGGCCCGCTGGAAGGGGTTAATACTGTCAATCAGATTGATGTTCAGTTCATCGATATTGATGAACTGGTTTGCCATTTTTACGAAGCGTTTATCCCCAACCTCTTTTACTTGACCGCTCTTGATCACGGAGTCAACAACCACCCGTTGGCGAACCTCTTCGACTTCCTCCTCACTTAAATCTGGGTACTGCTCACGGATAATCTTGGGGATGATTACCTTATTTGTGTTTTGTGGATCCATCTTTCCGATTGCCGCACGAGCAAAAATCGGATCCTGAAGAACAACGGTTTTTAAATCATTAAGGTCATTCTCCACGATCTGCCGGACACGATCAGTCGACGGCTCCTTGAATCCCTTAATTTTGACGGTGTTGCCTTCACCCTTGTCGTCATCGCTCCGTTTCGCCTTAAAATCAAAGTTCTGCGCAAGCACCTGCTCCATCAACAAAGAAGCCGTAATCGCCTTCAAGAAATTATTAACTGAAACAGTCACGTCATCACGGCTAGCATCAGGCTCTGCAAGCAAGTTCGTGAACTGCGCGTGCGTCTTACCCTCACAATCACGGGTTACACGCCCAATAATCTGGATAACTTCCGTCATCGACGCACGATATCCAACAGTCAACGCATGCTCAGCAAAGGGCCAGTCAAAACCTTCCTTTGCCATACCCAGAGCAATAACGATGTCGACAGCGTCACGCTCCTTCGATGCCTTATCCGTCAAATACATCAAAGTACGCGAACGTTTATTCAAATCAGTATCGTCGACTAAATCAGCGACACGCAGCACTTCTCCAGTGTCATGGCGTTTCACCAGAATGATTCCAGTTTCAGGATCCTCTCCGATGACATCACCGATAATTTCAAGAATGAGACCTACTTCCTCAATCTTGTCTTTAGTGGATTCACCCGAATTCACATTTGGAATGTGAATTATGGTCTTTTTATCCAGATCTAACACTTCCCCGATAGCGTCGGTGTAACGCCCCTGGTAAAAGTGGTGCCCGATCCCTAAAGACTTTAAGTATTTGTAACCATTGAGCTGGTCATAATAGTTAAAAGTAACCGATGTGAATTTCGCTTCATCCTCAGGTGTCAACACGGGAACCGTATCCCCACGGAAGTACGATCCGGTCATAGCGATGATATGGGCATCGGAACCAGACATGACTTCGCGCAGCAATTTACCAAGGCGGTTATTGTCAAGATCAGCGGAAACATGGTGGAACTCATCAATAGCAAGCACTGCACCGTTAAACGCATCTGGAGTAAGTTTGTCAAACGCGTAGCGTAGCGTCGCATGTGTGCAGACTAAAGTCGAGTCCTTGCTCTCAAGAAAGCGAATAAACGCCTCTACTTTGCTCGTAGAGCTCCCGGCTCCGCAAAGGTTGTTCTCCGGTTTGATATCCCAATCTGCGAAAAAACCATGACTACGCAAATCAGTGGGTGCGAAGGAGCCACCGATGGAGCGCTCCGGCACCGCTACTATCACTTTCTTACGACCCTGATTAAACAACTTATCCAGAGCAATAAACATCAGCGCACGGGATTTACCAGAAGCTGGCGGTGCCTTCAGCAGGAGATACCGTGAATTGCGCTTCTCATACGCCCGGGCTTGCATCTCGCGCATCCCCAAATCATTGGTAGAAACCGATGTACCGCGCTGTTGGTATTCGACGTTGATACTAGTCGTGTACTTCGATTCGCTCACTAAATTGTCTCCTACTTCTTTGCTGCCTTGCGTTTACGCTTTCCCAGCTTCATCGCATGGTCCATCTCAATCATTTCCTCATGCAAAGCAAACAGGTCAGACAAACGCGCCTCATCTGTTTCATATTTTCGTTTCGAATATAGCGAATCGACCAGTAAATCATTTTCCTCATGCGCCTGACGTAAGATCGAAGGCATTTTCTCAGAGTCATAAAGCTGCTCCATCGTGCGCTCACAGTAATACTCACGAACATCGAGAACTCGCAGTGCAGTTTCAGTAAGTTTTTCCTTTTGCTCAGGAGTTAACTCTGGAACAGGAAAGTTGTTGTACACAATAGTGTTGGAATATCTGTAGTCCGTCTTAAATTTTCCGCCAACAGCTCTCATCCACACCATGTGCATCCGTGAAGTGAGCAGCCCAAATAGCCAAGGCTCGGCGTCATATACCGCAAAAGCAGCGTCTGAAATAACCGTATTTGGGCCCAGGTAACCCATTGGGATATATTCGCGTCTTTCCGAAGAAACCCGAGGAACAATGATTGAATCTGTGGGTTTGTAGGCTATCTGTACGAACCTATGCGGTTGGTTGGCATACTTTGCCGTGCTTGGAGCTTTACTAGAAGCACGCTCTGAAGAAACTTTCCTTAGCTTCCTTGCAATACCCGGGATCGATTCTGCTTTAGACCGCTGGCTATCTTCGATCCAAAGGCAATATCTCATTTTTCCCTTAATATATTCATCCGCGCCGGCATATTGTTTAATGAATACTTCCGCTTCGGGTGACTCTTTCAACAGTTGATCAGCTTCTGCAACTGACAGGTCTAGTGACCCACGTCGCATACTACCAAACACCATCTTCGGTAAGGCTTTACTTAGAGGACTGCCGGTTCGTCGTTTGATGAACAAATTTCGAGCATCAGACAGATAGCCGTTAACATTGCTCACCTCTTGGCGAAGACCATCCACGTATAAATACTTCGGGTCGTCAGATAGGTTCCGCAAGCTAATCACTACCACCGTCACGCCCGCATTTTTGGCTGCGTTGTTTTCCCACTTGAATGAGGTATATGCGAAACCAATTTCCACACCTACATCAAGAATCATCGGGAACATCAAGCCAACATGCTCCCCCTGCACCACCGAGTTGGTTGAAACAAACGCTAAACGAGCCTGCGTGCCGGCAATATAGTCAGCCCCCTTAACAAACCACAAAGCTATGTAATCGAGGTTCTTATTAAATGAGCGCTGACCGAAAACAAAATTGTAGTCTTCCTTCTGTTCCTCGGTTTGTTTTTTTGCTCCAGAGTATGGGGGATTACCAATCAGGTAAATTTCCTCTTTTCCATTATTTGGACATACGCTCTCCCACTGGATACGGGTCGCGTTACCTACCCAGATTTTCCCTGTTTCCTTCAAAGGAATCAGCGGGATGGCTACACGGAATTGACGCTCAAACTCCCGGTTCATCTGATGCTTTGCGATCCACAGTGATAGGATTGCGACCTCAACCGCAAAATCGTCAATCTCTATGCCGTAAAAGTTCTCAATATTAATCCGAGACTTATCGAACAGCGTAGGCGCATTCGACAATTCCGTCTGGCGCTGCAGAATAGCATGCTCTAAGCGACGCAACTCTTTGTACGCGATAACCAGGAAGTTTCCTGAACCGCAAGCAGGATCAAACACCTTAATTTTTGCGATTCGGTCCAGGAGTTTCTCTAACCGCTTCGGTTTGTCGTATGAGGCTTCAAACTCCTCTTTGAGCTCATCGAGAAACAACGGCTCAATAGTTTTTAGGATATTCGGCACAGATGTGTAATGCTGCCCCAGGTTCGAGCGCTGACCAGGCTCCACAATCGCCTGGAACATCGAACCAAAAATATCCGGGTTGATATCCTGCCACTTCAATGTACCCAGATCAATCAGCAATTTACGAGATTTATCCGTAAATCTAGGGACAGTTAGATGGGCATCTGCTCGGAATAGTCGACCATTTACATAAGGGAAGTCGGCTAGGTGAGCTGGTTTATCTTCCGGCTGCGCAGTATCCAAGGCCTGGAATAAATCTTTCAAGAACTCATCGGTATCGGAACCGTCGCTAAGCGTGTGGGATGCCACCGCATTCGTAAACTGATTATCCTTGAAAATGCCCGTATCCTCAGCAAAATAGCAAAACAACAGGCGAGTGAAAAACACATTTAATCCATGACGAGCTTCCTTCGACTTCATGACAGTCTGGTTAGCTTCAGCAAGGGCATCGAATAGTTTTCCCATGCGCTCTGCGGCCTTTACATCTGCATGAGCTTCGGATGTGTACTGAGTTTTCTCCATACCTGCCCACGGCAAGAAGAATGTAAAATGCTGATCGATCTCGCGCAACGGGAAAGTACGGTTTTCCATTGTCTTAGTATCTACCGCTACCAGATCTTCAAAATCTGTAACAATTACGAAACGCGGGCTATACTTCACCACGTGGGGAGCGAGTCGCAGCTGTTCGAGTTCTTCCAGCAGGTCTCCATCTGTCTCGCGGAAATACACAATGTTCTTTTGCGCAACCTCATGCTCGGGATCCTGCGCCACGTTGATGCTTCCATTGCGCAATCGGGTGACATTGCCTTTTGAACGCCCAAAAGCCAACAGTAGACTGAAGATAAAGTTACTGTCGTATTCGACCTGACCTGCAACAGAAGCAACCCGCTTTTCAATCGATTTTAAGCTCAAATGCGCCATGAGTTCGCCTTCCTACGCACGCACATTGATACCTAATCAAATTTAGCAGGCGCTGGGATCTCGCGCGTCATCAATCTGAGGAACCCTGGTTCACTTCCTCGTCTCTTGCCAAGAGCGGTGAGTTGGTACTGGGTTTGTGTTGATGTGGTACTGGGGGGTTGTGCGTTGTTGGTACTGGCCCCTGCCAGTGTGAGGCAGGGGCCAGGGGTGGGTTAGTTTTCGGCGTTTTGGGTGTTGAGGTGTCTTCTCATATCGTATTGGCCAATTTTGATGCGTTGACCATTGTTGAGTCTGCTTACTAGCGAGTCTGCGCCGACTGGGTTGGGGAGGGTTTCTCGCCAGTATGCGGCGGTCGATTGTGAGGAGACGATGATGGGCAGACGCCCGTCTCTTTCGAATACGATGCGGGTTAGGTCTTCTTGTCCGCGTTGGTCTATTCCGATGGTGAGGAAGTCATCGATGATAAGCACATCGATGTTGCACAGTTTTCTCATTTTGTCGATATAGCCTTGGTCTGTCGGCAGGAAGACCGCTAGTTCATCTACAAGCTGGTCAAGCCGGTAGTACGCGACACTGAACCCACTTTGGCAGGCGGCAATGCCTAGGGCACAGGCAATGTAGGTTTTTCCTGTTCCTGTGGGGGCGAGGATATGAATGTTGGTGGGGTTTTCCCGCCAGTTGGTTGCTGCCAGCCTTTTCAATTGCCGCATGTTGATGCCACGTTGATCTGGGTGGATAACTTCGTGGAGGGTGGCATCTGGGTAGCGAAATTTTGCTTGTGTGATCGCTTTGTCGATGTTTCTCGCGGTGCGTTGCGCGAAGGCCTCATCTACTGCGGCTAGGAAGATATCCTCTGCAAGCGCATCGGTGTGTGCTTCATCAGTGACAATGGAAAAGAAGACGTCAGCAAAGGTTGATACGCGTAGGGTGCGCATTTTTTGACGTGTTGTTTCGTCGACCTCAAAGCGTGTCATTGCAGGTTTCCTCCTTCCTGGCTTGTGTGTGTGCCGTATGGGAACACATCGTTTACAAGGCCGGTGTCACCGTCGTCTGCGTAGTGTTCGATCGGTCGGATGAACACGTCATTGGCACTGAACTGCGTTATGTCCACCGGTGTGGACTGTGGTGTGCGTGCCACATCACAACCGCTGCGGTGCGGGGTGTGGCCGTTTTTCATCTCATGGGCGATCGTTGTTTGCAGTCGCTGCAATACCGTCATGGTGGGGACAAGCTTTTTGTTTAAAGCTTCACGGCAGGCCGGTTCAAGGGTTGTTTTACCGTGCTTTTTGCCCAGCTTGGCAAGAATATTGCGTACCTGGAACAACCCTTTGGGAGTGGCTGCTTGATTCCTGTCAATAATCATTGTGACAACGGTAAGCGTTGCCGGCCCGAACGAGGATGCCCAGGAGATAAGCTCATCCCGGGTAAGCACATTATGGCTGGTGTCCCCATCGGCAGGCCCGTGGGCAGGATCGGTTGAATACCGGTATTTAAAACCTGTAAGCCGCACATGTTCCGCGACGATATGCTCCCCGTCAAACAAGGTCACCAGCCCTGGAGTGATCCGTGCAGTAAGTCGTTTACCGACCAGCGTAAAAGGAACCGAATAGTACTGGTAGTCGCACATGACATGCCAGTTACGATCCACCTTGGGGTGTTTCCACACCACATCAGTAAACGCGGTTGCGGGAAGATCCCGCATCACCGGTGCTTCTTCCTCATCGAACCTCTCACGGCGGGTTGAGCCATCCGGGCGGGTAAGACCACTGTTGATGTCCTCCAGCCGGATAGCGATCTCCTCATTAAGATCATCCAGACTGTAAAACGTCACCCATCGAAATAGCCCATGATCTTGGTGTAGGCAATCTGCACAGCACGCTCAACAGCTGCCTTATCCTTCGGGCGGGCAGGCCGTGTCGGCACGATTGTCATCTGGTAGTAATCAGCCAATTCCTGATACTTGGGCAGCACCAAACGATACGTGGAATGCTTCTTCGGGCGATACGTCGCTGTTGGTGCATTATCCGGCACCACAACAGATGGCACTTTCCCTAAATACTCCAAGGCTTGAACATGGCACTCCAACCACGCTGGCATCTTCTCGTTAGCCTTCGCAGTAACAAACATCAACCCGGAATACGGGCACACCGCCACAAACAACGACGCTTTCATCCCCACCTCGCCGGTTGCAGCATCAACGATCGGGACCTTATCGCCTGCCCAATCCACATACAGTTCCTGGCCTGGTTCATGTTCAACCACCCCATCCAGGTCATTAACCCGCAGATAGTCACGCAACCCCGCACAAAACTGCGAATACTGGTACTTCACCTCCCCATCCGCAGACTCGGCCGCCAAGTAATCCATCCACAATTGATTCCTTGTCAGGTGCCGATTGTTCTTCAGACGCTGTGCCAGAGCTTTGAAATCTGGCTGGTCATACGCCTGACGCCGGTTACTGCGCCCATCGGAAAACCTGGAAACAAACCAACCCGGAGGCAGCAAACGAAACGACTCAGCCGTGATCGACTCCTCCGCGATAATGGCCTTCACCCGCGACACATCACGCCGCGAACAGCCAAGAACAGTAGTAATCCGAGAATACGACGCACCATCAAGACACATCGCCATAATCTCTTTGAAGTTAGCCACAAAGACCAACCCCTTCCATGTTGAAACTAGCCACGACGCCACAAGAACATGACGCCGCCACTAACAACAATGAAGGAAAAACCCACCCAGTACCGACTACGCACACCCCCAGTACCAACTACGCAGACAACCGGTACCAACAACCCCTATTTCGCAGTCTCTCACGTACTGAATTCAAGCTAACCGTTACGATAGGAGGAAATGTCACTTTAAGTGGCATGATTCGCTTCCTGGTTTTCACTGCATTGGCGCTCTTAGCTTCAAAGCAGGCAGTAGGCGGTAGCGTGTGTTGTGGGGCCACGTTGCTGATAAATGGCACCGGAAAGGGGGTGCGTAGGGCTTGATATGACCCCATTCCCCCTCAACTCAAGTCTTATTCTCCCCCAAAATTTATCAACCTCTCGATTTCCTCATCTGCCTTGATAAACTCGTCCTCCTTGTTCTCACTCTTTTCCTTACAAACAGAGTCGAGATACTCTATGAGCTGTTTACAACCTTCATCATTACCCGCCCAGTCTTCACTCGTTTCAACCATATCTCTTAGCTTGACTACTTCGGCGTAAGTCGCATTTTTCGTGATCAACTTACGTTCAGTCAACAAATTCTGCACAGTCAAGTCCATTTTTCCTTTATTACTTGAAACGTAGCGCAGTATATTCGGTATGGTTGGAGAAATTCGCTCATTCAAAGCGAGAGCAGGATAACTTCTCTCGTCTATCCCTTTTAAACTCTCAGCAACTACTCCGTCAGCTGCTTGCTCAAGCAGAATTGATAATTCGGCAGTCAACCGATCCGTTTGTTGAGTCTCCCGGCCTAACTCAGCTGCAATATAGGAGACCACCTTATTATGCACAGCCGGGAAGTACTTTTCACCTTCTGCAATTGACGGAATCCGCTCACGCGACAGAAAATAGGCGTAACGCCTCCGCTCCTTAATTACCTGCTCAAAAAAACCAGGCCAACTCTCCAGGTTCACCAGCGTAGGCTGATCTCCCAGGAATGCTGCAATTTCCTCTAGGGCAGGCACGGTGATCTGAACATTACCTAGATTGAGGAGCTCTTTCGTGACCACTCGACTCAAGCCCGCCAGACTCCTCATCATAATATCATTATGGTTTAACTCCCCAACAGCTCGGACAGCCTGCTCCGGATTGGATCCTTCCCGAAGGACTCTCAATTTGTTGCCACTCCTTGATATTAGCTCCCGGAGCCTATCAGATATAAACAGATGTGTCAACCTAACAGACTTTAACAGATAATCGCATACCTCAAATTTTGTCGTCCCCCAAAGCTGCGAGAACAAATCATCGTTGAGTACGTCTGGAAAACTTCTATAAATTTCAGAGAAAAGCAGCTCCCTGATATCTTCATCTTTTCCAGGGTTGGATTTGGCCCCCTTTATACCTTCCTTAAAGATACCGGCAATCACACTGTTCACCGCACCTCTGGTGTCTGGCAAAGTCTTGGCAGCTTCCAGAATTGAACGCCGCAGGTACTTGTATCTTTTTTCATAACTACTCTCTTGGAAGGAGGCCAAGTAAACAAGGAGATCAGAATTTAAGGCACCAGCCCAATTTCGTCCCGTAAAATCACTGATCAACCGGCGTGTTACTTCTTCTAACGCCTCCTCACCTAGCTCAAAATTCGGACGCGGTACACACCTTTCTACATTCATTGTCATAAATACCAACGCTTCTACCGTTTGATAGCTTTCATTTAAAGTAGAAGTATAAAAACGAAATTCCTGGTCAATATAACCAGACAAGATAAGCTGATAAGCAATTTCCGTACTCACGCCACCTTTAACTATCTCTAGCACTTTCTTTCTCCCCTCGGAAACAACATCGTTTTCGATTTGAGTTTCCGATTTATAGAGGAATTCTGAAAGACTCCCATCTCTGATTATTCGAGCTAACTTTGCTAATAATAAAGCATCGAATTGATGACGCCTTTTCCATTCACGAACCTGGTTCCGGGACAATTGTGCGCTTCTCAGAATCTGCGCAATCGTACCTTTGGAGACTTTCTCTTGGTTTACTTGGCCATATGCACTACTAGTTTGTGGCATCCAAGTAATATCACTTAAATGGAGAAAATTTTCCCCTAGAATTTTGATCCAGAATTCCTGAAACCCCGCATCTCCAGCGTCGAAGTGCTCATTACCTATAGACAGTCTGCCCTGGTAAATAATTTCTGGGTCGGGAATGTCCTCAAAAATGGCAAGCTGCATACACAGTTTACGATCAAGCTCTTTGGCGCGTTCCTTGGTTATACCTAGATTTTGCTTTTCTTCGTTCACCTCGGCTACTCTCTTGGCGATTCGTTGTTGGATCTCCAGAAACTCGAGGTTAATTTGCGAGAACAAGGAATCCAGTTTACTTGTGCCGTAGGCAATTTTCTCAAAGTCCTCAAGTTCGAAAACCTTATAAGCCACCATTGCCAATAGCCGCTCTCTATCCCTCAAGGTGGAAATTCTCGATTTACCGAGTGCGCTTTGCTGCGAAATGACCTCTTCGAATACTCGAAATTCAATAGTAATGTCACGCATCACCCTATAATCCACAGCATGCGCAGCAATAATTTGGATTACTTGACTATGCTCAATCCACAAAGGGTTATCTTTTAAACCAGTATCGCTAATTGTAATCAAATTTGTAAGAAGATCAACTGCATTCCTCTTACTTGAAAATGGCACAACAGGAACAATCGCATCAAAAAACTTTGTTCTGCTCCTCGCTGCTTCCGAGCTCATATAGCTAGCAGTCATTCTCTTACTGACTCCCATAAATGGCCGGCCGGACTTGTTAGCAGAGGAAGTACCGCCCTCACTTTCCGCTACTCCCGTTCTCTCAGTGTCGTTTTCGCCGACAGGAGAACTGGATTCACAACTTTCGTGCGAATCTGCAAATATCGAATCACGTACTGCATAGATAAACCGAATGACGGTATCTTTGCCCTTATTGATTCTTTTTTTCGCTTCGCCGTTTAAAGCAAAATTCAGCTGCTGGTTAAGTTCCTTGAGCGCTTCAAATATTCCAGGGTTTTTGAAACGGTCCAAATCTTCGAATATAACGAGATCCGTTTCAGAGACTTGGAAATAATAAATCAGCTCGGTTAGGTATTTATCAAAATAAGAATGTTCTCCATCATCGAGTTCAAGCTGAGCAGGCCCTGCGGAAACACCTTTTATGCGTGGTCGCTCCAATATCACGTGTCCAAGGAGGAAAAAAATCAGAAAGAAGCTAAACCCTAATCCAAGGAATGACGTAACCTGGAAACCGTCCCCTTCAGGCTTATTGCCAGTCACGATCCAATTAGAGATAGTTTCATACTGACCGATCAAAAGGAATAGGCCGAGAGCTAAGAAGGCAAAAAACAGATTATTCAATCGCTTACGCCACCATGGAATTACAGGTATCTGGCGCAAGCTAGATTTTTCCATTCGTAATGGATCCTCCCGGAAGATTAGCTGTTTAACTATCTCCCGCTGTAGGCGATTTTCTAATTCTTCATTATCTCCTAAATTTTCAAGGTCAAAGGGTGCTAACGAAACCAAAATGGGTTTTTGGGGCAACCAATCCCTAGGTGGAATTTTCATCGCCCTGCCGGATTGGTAACTCTCTTCCGTCAGTAGCTCCTCGACGCTTGTATCAAGCATTCTTACGTTGCTTTCAAGTTCACTTAACTTTTTTGAAAAGTCCGCTGTAGGATTCGCCTGAGTATTTTCCTTGCTCCCTGTCAATAAAGGTTTCTTCTTTCGACAGTCGTCAATACCCTCCCTCAAACCTTCGACGCTCTTAGCTATTTTTTTCCTGCTAGAAAGAACTTTGCTGGCCTTCCTCTCTCTGCGCCGACCATGAAGAAACGTCCAGATCTTTTTTTCGGTAGCGTCACGGTTAACCGTTAATGCAGCCTCAAGCCCTCGGATCACACTACTCTTGCCTGTCCCGTAAGCTCCAGTTAAAGCAATATTTCGGCATCGTTGGTCCGCAAGAATAGATAAAAGCTGCTCCACATAAATACCGTGGCTCTCTTCTAAGTACTTCGGCCCTAAATACCCCTCATAATCGGAAAACTCGTCGTTAAAAACCACGTCTGCTGCCATATCTTTACTTTCCTACGATCTCGTTAGCTGGAGGGCCCTCTGACCTTGTCAATAAGGCCAAATTCTAATACATCTACGATCAGGAAGATATACTTTCAGATAATAGGAGTTTCAATAGATCAATCCTGAAACGGAAACTTCTTAGCGCGACGAACGTTGAGCGCACTCACAGTGTCTGGTGCAGCTACTATTATCTACTGACAATTGGGGTTTCGACTAAGCCACATGATTTCCTACACGGCTTGAATCATCATTGGAGCCACAGCGGATACGCCGTTACGAACTGCATTCAGCACCCCCAATATGCCAAGAGCGGTGAGTTGGTACTGGGTTTGTGTTGATGTGGCGTTCCTGGAACACCGGTACCAACAAACCGCATCCGACACTAGCAGTCTGAGGAGAACATTTAGTTCTAATCCCCGAAAAACCAGCTTATCGTGCCCTCCCTTCCTCTAAGAACTCGGTGTATAAATATTGCTAGACTAAAAAACAACCACTCCGAGGAGGCTCATGGACCTATTAGGGACTTTCTCAAATAAGGTTCTTGGATCGGTGAAGCCATGGGACTTTTATACGATCCTTGCTTCTCTAACAGCAATGCTCACCCTTTTTGCAGCTTTAGGCTGCGGAACGCTAGTGGATCCTAATTCAACATCTCAAGATGAGGCCCTTCAAGCCCTCGACAGGACACCGCTTGGCGTACTGTTCCAAGTTTTTGATTATTTTTCGATTCCCACTAACTGGATCACTGATGTTGGCACTTATTTTGCAAATGACACCCCTCGAGCAAACCTCATTGGATTGCTAGCTGTAGTGACGGGATGTGTTGTAATGACCATGCTAACCCCGGATCGCACTGTCTATCCAACACCGACTCCCTCTGTACAGGCCTGCACCTGGTTCATCGCTTTCGCGGTTGCTGCACAGTCGAACCCAACCGCGGGCTTTTGGAACCGATGGACCGTCTTGATGGTCATATTTCTAGTTGGGTTTTTGATTGGTCGTGAACTTTTCGTTTGGTTTTCTTTTTGTGGCGATGAAAAAGACCCTTTCAGATTGAATAATCGCCCAGAACGTTTAATTATCGACGCAGCACAACTAAGTGTTACGCTCCTTACCTGGATTGTGCCGATTGTCAACTTGGTTGCTAGAGATACACCGTTTCTAAAAGAAACTGCCAAGAAGAATCAGACTGAAAAGCCGGCGTCCCCTCCTCCAGAATCATCAGAGACCCGAGATAGCGAGGAGTAGCACTGGTAAAAAGGCTACCCCAAATTCAATGCAAAACAGAAGTCTGATGTTTGACGAGAGTTTTCTGACTCCTGCGGTGATCAAATCCGTTAACGTAGATTCTCCTCTTTGCGGCGAGACCTCTGACGCATCTGAGTGCCTGGCATGCAAATATTTTGCATTTGAAGTTAAACAACCGTGGAATCTTAAAACCAATCATTAACATCCGGAAATTACCAGTCAAAATAGCTGAAGCCTGGCATCGGCCAGGCTTCAGCTATCTGGTTTGAGGGCTAACTGTCTACCCCAGTCTCTTAATCGCATCGATGACCAGATCCCAAAACCTCGGGGCATCCAGCTTCGTTGCCACCTGCGTGTGGCAATCGGCAGGCGCGGGGGCGCGGAAGTCCGCCACCGTCATGCCCGTGGTCAGCGCACCGGTGAGCTCCACATCGACAGGAACCTTCTGGGTCTGCACAATCGACGGGTCGATGAGGTAGGCGATGGTGCACGGATCGTGAACCGGCGGGTCATCGAAACCCTGGGCGTCCTGGTAGTTCTTGCGGAAAGCACCGAACAGGCCAACAACGAAATCGGCAACATCGGTGCCCACAGCCTTCACCTTCTCCTCCACCTCAGCGGTGGCAAGAGCCTGGTGGGTGAGATCCAAGCCGACCATCGTCACGGGCCAGGCCTCGTTAAACACGATGTGGGCGGCCTCCGGGTCGATCTTGATGTTGAACTCGGCAACAGCAGACCAGTTACCCACGTGGTAACCACCACCCATAAGAACAACCTCCTTCACCCTTTCCACAATGCGGGGCTCCAGGCGGGCAGCAAGGGCAATGTTGGTAAGCGGCCCTGTGGGCACCAGCGTGACTGTACCGGGCTCTTCGCGCATGATCGTGTCGATAATGAACTGGACGGCGTGGGTGGGCTGGACATCAACATGCGGCTCGGGAAGGTCATAGCCGTGGATTTCCATCCCCGTATCGCCGTGGATGTCCTCTGCAACCTCAACCGGACGCACGAGTGGGCGGGTCGCACCGGCGAAGAGGGGGACGTCGACAAGCTTCGCGATGGTGAGAACCTGACGGGCGTTGAAGGTGACCTTCTCCAAGGTCTGGTTGCCACCGACCGTCGTTACGCCCAACAGGTCGATGTCCGGGTTGCCGGCAGCCAGGAGGATGGCCACCGCATCGTCGTGGCCGGGGTCGCAGTCGAGGGTGATCTACACACATCACAGGCGACTCCAGTTACTGATCGTGGCAAATCCCTAGTGGCGTGACAGATTCAAAAGCCTTGGAGCTCTACGATGTAGAACCCCAAGACTAGGAGTTGAAAGGAGACCGTACGCGACTACGGGAAGCTAATTTCCTCGGCAGTTGCGTAGGAGTACTGCGTACCGCGCTTGGTTACGGAGTCTGAAGCGTAGAACGTTGCGCGCTTGACCGAATCCTCGAGACTGAATCCTGCGTCCAAGGACTGTGCGAAGCATCCAATGAATGCGTCACCTGCGCCTGTCGTGTCGACGGCATCAACATTGAAGGCCGGCAGAACAGTCTTGTTCTTGGCGCTGAGGCACAGTACGCCCTTTTCACCAAGGGTGACGATCACATTCTTGATGCCCTTTTCGACGAGGAGTTGGGCAGCTTCTTCGATCTGCTCCAAGGTTTCCACGGGCATGCCCGTGATCAGTCCGAGCTCACTCTCGTTGGGAAGGAAGTACTCACAAGAAGCAATGCGATATAAATCCAGCTCAGGATTTGCAGGCGCAGGGTTAAGGATGACCGGAATTCCGAGTTCGTTTGCCAGCTCGATTGTGTAGTACACAGTCTCAAGTGGGATTTCCAGCTGCATCACGATGAGGCTGCACTTTGCAATTTCCTCTCGTGCTGCATCTACATCCTTCGGGGAAAGGTGCGCATTGGCGCCCTGCACGATGAGAATGGAGTTTTGGGAGCTCTTTTCCACAAAAATCGGTGCTACGCCACTGGTGGTTTCCGTCTCCAGAACGAACTGGGTGGAAATTCCGTTTGCTTCGAAGTTCTCCCTGGTGTTCTTGGCAAAGTTATCGTTGCCCACCCTCGTCACCATGAGGACCTCTGCCCCCAGACGAGCGGCTGCTACGGCCTGGTTGGCGCCTTTTCCGCCACAACCCATCTGGAAGTCCGGCGCTTCAAGCGTCTCTCCGGGATTAGGCATCCTGTTGATGTAGGTAATGAGGTCGACCATGTTCGACCCGACTACTGCAATCATGCTAGGCCTTCTTTCCGGTCCTGACGTGGAAACTCTTCGTTTCTCCAGCCGCCAGGTTGATCATCGTACCTGCTTTTCGTGCTGCAGCTGCACCTTCCGGCCGGGATGTTCCCGGGATGAGGAATGCGCAGACTTTCTGGTCTGGATTGTGGAGAATCCACCTGGTTCCGACACCGAAGTCCTTAGACGGGAATTCGATGAAGTAATCGGACATCGTCACCGAGACCTTCTTTCCGTACTGTTCCAGGTTATCTGCGAACCAGACGATTTCGGGATCGAAGTGGGTTTCTTCCGACAGCTGCGGGATGTTCGGATCCTCGATCAGCTGTTCAAGCTTCTTGGACCACTCGGGAGTGGGGTGAACGTGATCGGGAACCGAACTACGAACGACGAAGGCTTCGTTCGGAAGCGAACCACCGAATGTGGCACCATCCTCATACAGGTAGTTCATGTGACACATGTACTGGAGCGGCATTGGCTGGTACTTGCTGAGGTTGGTAACCTCCATGTCGATGTCGAAGTGCGTAGCATCCTTGAATACCTTCACCAAAGGAATGGCCTGGTAGTGGTCACCGAAACCCATGGTGTATTCGTACCGACCCGAGATAACAATGCTATCTTCCGTGAGCTCCAGCCATGCTTCGCGGAACGGAGCGCAGGAGAACTCACCATGGAGGGGGTGGTCATCCTCCGGGCCTGGGCACCCGGCGGAAAGCAGACCTGAGTGGAATGCGAAGCAGCCGTAGGTTTCGGTGATCTGTGTAGCCGGCTCCGGGTAGGAAAACATGTTTTCCATGCGGAGGGACTTACCATCAACGACAGCATCCCAGATGATCTGTCCCATGAACGGAAGCACAGTCACTGACACATGCTTTGCCTCGAGCTCAACCGCTTCAATTCCTGTTGGGAATGTCCAGGCAGTTACTTTGAAGTCTTCCGATTCGAGGACTGTGGTCTCCTGCTTGGGGTAACAGTCTTTTAGCAGTTGAATCTTTGTACTCATGATGAATCTCCTTTTAGACAGTTACGGTGTATCGCTCACTGTCGCGTTTGCTGTTGCGGTACAGAGATAGGAAGTGAATAAGAACAGCAGCGAAGCATACGAAGCTCACGGAGAAAGCAAGCTGCATAGAGCCCGACGTGTCGGATACCAGTCCTTGAATAAGTGGAATCACAGCACCACCAATAATGGACATCACGATAACAGCACCACCGGTCTCGGTGTGTCGCTTATCGTCGATAGCATCGAGAGTCCTGGAGTAGATCGTTGCCCAGCAGGGGCCAAAGAGCCCGGAGGTGACAACTGCGGCCCAGACAGCGGTCATGTTCGGAACGACCATGACGTAAACCAAGCTCAAACACCCGAGTATGGAGTATCCCACGATCACGAGGTTTGCATCGAACTTCGACATCAGAATGTTTGCGATGAACTTTCCGATAAAGAACGCAATGAAGGAGAAGATCATGAAGGTACTTGCCGAGCGCTCATTGAGATTGTGATCAAGTTCGAGCGCAAGACGGATGGTGAAGGACCAAACTGCGGTCTGCATACCGACATAAAGGAACTGAACGAGAATTCCTCGCAGGAAACGGCGGTTTCCCATGAGGTAGCGGAGCGTTTCACTGATTGTGGCATTAGCCTGTCCGCTTAGATCCTGTAGAGGCTTACATGCAGGCATCTCGGTCAAGGCGACGATAACCAGCAGCACGACCAGGATCATGACAAGGAATTGGTAGGGCTGAAGTGTACGCTGAAGCATTTGTTCACCGAACGCAACCCTCTCATCAGGGCCCATTCCTTCCATCTGGTGGCGCAATGCTCCTCCATCGGTGAAGACCAGGTACTTGCCAAGCAGAATGCCTGTGACGGAACCGATTGGGTAGAACGTCTGAGAAATATTCAGTCGCAGAGTTGATGACTTCTGTGGCCCAAGCATTGTAGAGTAGGTGTTGCACGAGGTCTCAAGGAAGCTCAACCCGATAGCCAAAGCAAACAGAGCTACGAGGAACACGCTGTACGTTGCCATATGCGAGGCGGGGAAGAACAAGGTGCAGCCCACAATGTAGACCGCGAGACCGATCATAACGCCGACCTTGTAGGAGGTCTTTTTAATGACCCGAGATGCGGGGATTGCAATGAGGAAGTATCCGCCGTAGAACGCGGACTGGACGAATGCGGATGCAAAGTCTGACAGCGTGAAGATCGACTTGAACTGCGTGATTAGGATGTCATTAAGACTTGCTGCAGCGCCCCACATCGGGAAGCAAATAGAAATGAGGATGAACTGGAACCACGGAATTCGATCAAGATATCCGTCGGACTGCTGCCTCGAGGGATCTTTGATTAGAGTTTTCACAACAGCTTCGCCCCATGGGACGTGCCAATCCTTGTGGCGCCAGCTTTCACCATTTCCGCGAACTGCTCAGGAGTGCGAACTCCGCCAGCGGCTTTGACGCCCATTTCCTGGCCAACAGTTTCCCTCATCAGACGGACATCGTCAGCCTTTGCACCAGACTCTCCAAAACCAGTGGAGGTCTTCACAAAATCTGCTCCGGCATTTTTTGCAGCGATGCAAGCTTTTTGGATCTGCTCGTTGTTGAGGTAGCAGTTCTCGAGGATGACCTTGGTGATGACCTTGTCACCTGTGGCTTCGACGACGGATCGGATATCGCTCTCAACGGTATCCCAGTCACCGGAAAGTGCAGCGCCTACGTTGATGACCATGTCCACTTCGTCGGCGCCTTCTTCGGCTGCACTCTTAGCTTCAAAAGCCTTTACTTTCGAGGTGGCTGCACCAAGGGGGAAACCGATGACCGTGCATACTTTCACCGTGCTGTTACGAAGAAGTTCAGCAGCAGTTTTTACCCAGACTGGGTTGACGCAAACAGAGGCAAAGTCAAACTTGATCGCTTCTGCAACAAGAGATTCAATTTCCGTACGAGTTGCCGTAGCAGCTAGCAGGGTGTGGTCGATGTATTTAGACTTCTCCATCGCGGACCTTTCCATTTGTGAATATCACTGTTTACAAATGTAAACCGGGTTCACACAAACGGCAAGTGTTTCTTTTACATTTGTTATGTGAGCTTTAGCACAGCCTCCGCAGTCAATCGGTCAGTTACAAAATGGGTTACAATTCCCCTGTTCAAGGCGGTGCTGATGATTTTTACCTTTTCCATACCCCGTGCCACCAAGACCCTGCGGGGGATCTTTTTCAACCCCCCGAGAGAAATGCCAACGGTTCTTTCATCAATTTCTGGACAACATATTCGCCCTTGGGCATCAACCCAGTGCGAGCAAATATGACCAATAGCCCGCCCCAAGACACACTCCCTATCATTCTGCGAGTAATGCCCCTGCTCAAGAAGCTGCGAATTTTCCGAAGCAACACCGACCGTGAATACGGCAATGTCGACCTGCGAAATCTTCTCGATGATGCGCGCAATCTCAGGCTCATTAGCTACAAGCGCCTTTGCTTTGGCATTTTTGAAGACCGCAGGCAATGGCAGGAGAACCATTTCCGCGTTAAAAGCGTCCCGGAACATAGCTAAAGTATTCCAATCACTTTCCCCAAAATTGGAAAGGCTTATTCCGCCTTTTAGCTGAACGATTTCAACGTTCGACCAATCACCGTTTTGAAGGTGTTTCCCTACCGTATACAACGTATGGCCCGATGTGACACCTATCGAATCGCCGTCATGAACCATCACTTGTAATAGCTCTGCACCAGCTTTGCCAACAGCGGCCAGCGGGTCTCCAGATTTAGGCCAGACAACCTTCGCAGATTTTAGTCCGAACCTTTCAGTCAGCAGTCGGCTTAGTTGCTCGCTCTCTGAGCGCGGATCCTGAATCTCAACCCGTGCGAAGCCTTCCTCCTTTGCATAGGTCAAGAGTTTCGATACTGTCGGACGCGAAACCCCCAATACACTCGCGATCTCAGACTGTGAACAATCAGACAAATAATATAATTTCGCAGCATCGATGGCCATATTTTGTCTTTTGTCCATTGTTTTTCTCCCCAGCGTCGCCTCAAGCGTCGCAACTTTTGATTCGCCAGCTTCGTGCTTCCACGCCCTTGGGACGGTGACCCGCAAGCCATAGAAATTGCACTACTTACGGTATCACCCACCGTTTTGAAGCTTTATTTTATGACGGTATTCATCCTCCGCCACTTGAAAGATGCCAAGTATGTCCTCCCTCATCCGAGACCTCTAGATCTTCCCGACCCTAGGCCTAAGCGTGGATCCGTTTCCGCATACTGGTCTGAGCCAACCACAACTTTTAGGTTCACACTAGAAGAAGATAACTAATTTTTATCCCGTCTGAACACCTGTTTTTGTGATAGCTCGTGACAAACAATCCATCCTGTAACGTTCGGCGCGTATCACGCTATGTAATAGTTGAAAGCTACATCAACACTGCACCCTTTCGCAGCACCCGTATTATCCCCGAATAGGAGGTCCACAATGAAAAAGCTATCCACGCGCACCGTTGCCACCATAGTATCCACTTCGCTCGCCGTAGGCATGTGCGTTCCGGCCGCGAATGCCGCCACCGTGAAGATCACCGACAACAAGTGCTCCATCTCGTTCACCACTGAGGAATCCAGCCGCATCCCCGAAGCCGCTCTCGTGGCTAGCGACCCGATCACCTTCAACGAGGCATCGCTTCGGGCGAAGGCCACCGGCGCGGACATTGCTGTACAGCAGGTCGCCCTCAAGAACTTGGACAATAGGCTTGCCGCCCACCGCATCTCCCAGGACAGGTACAATCGTTTGGCCAACCCGATCAAGGAGCGCATCGCCGAACTTACCGTGCTGAACCAGGCCTACAACAAGTGCGCACAAGGCAAAGAAGGCAACACCTAGCCCATCGTCACTCCCCCACAGGACCAATCCCCGGACTCCGCTTTGAGCACCGCCGATGGACACCTCAATGACGCGGGCAAGGCCGTTGTTGCCGTCAGCTCCATTGTGGTCATTCTTGGCCTCATCATCGAAGCCCTCCCACAGCTTACGCCCCTGCTTCCCCCGCAGATCCAGGCCATGCTGCCGTAGGCTAACCCCCTACGCTGTGCCCCCGGCGCGCACGGGTTTCCCCGTAAATCCCCGGTGGCATTGGTGAGTATTACGTGAAAAGGAAGAACAACAGGTTACGGGCTCTCAGAAAACGAGGGCCCGTTTTCTGTATTGACATCGCCTGCAAATCCCAGCCCCTTCTGCCCGAAACCGAAGCAGACCTAGTCTGCAAGCGCCAGCGGGATCTGTGGGCACCCCGTATGATATCGCCTACCTACCCCCGCGATACACCCTCTCACCAGGTAGTCTCGCCCCAGAAACTGTGGCCTCACCGTTACGGCGCGAGCGCTGCGAGCGGCACCACCCACACGCCGTCGGCGCGCCGAAACGCGGGGCCCGTGGGCACGATGACGAGGAGTGCCGCCGCCCCCGGCACGACTTTGGCGGCCGCCGCCTTGAGATGAGCTGCGGCACCATCAATCGCATGATGGGAGAGCTTAACTTCAAAGCCCAACCACCGGCCGTCGAGAAGCTCAACAACCGCATCGATTTCCTCGCGCCCCTTTGTGTCCCGCAGATGGAATACGCCCCGCGAGCGCAGAGCCTGGGCGTACACGCGCAGGTCATGGACAACCAGCGACTCGAAGAAGATGCCAAGCGTTTCCAGATCGCGAAGAAGATAGTCAGGGCCCACAGCCAACAGGGCAGCTGCAAGGCCAGGATCGGCGAGGTGACGTTTGGGCATCTGCACGAGCGTGGTCTTCGAGCGCACGGACGGAGACCACGCCGGTTGGTCCTCGACGAGGAAGAGACGGGTGGCGAAATCATGGAGTACGTTTACTGTCTCCGGAGATGGCGGCGTGTGTGCCCCACTGAGCTCTCCAATGCGACGACGGATTGCCGCCGCAGTGGCAGGCTGCGCTATGAGACCTGCGTATCCAAGCAAGAAATTACGGAAAAGCCGTGGGTCACGGCGAGGCCCGACAAGATCTGGGTAATCGTGCTCACTCATTTCAAACAGATAGGATTCCATCGCTTCCTGCGCGTCCGCTGGGTCCAGGCTAAAAAGCTCAGGAAACCCACCCGCGACGAGATGGGAGGCGTAATCCCGAACGGTGAGCTTGGATCCTTGCGTAGGTTCCTGAGTCCCGTCAATGATCCGCGCTAATGATACCGGCTCCGCCTCTACACCTTTCTCCCTGAGACTGAGCGTCCGCATCACCACCCTGCGGATTCGCCCTGCACCTGAATGACGGTGCGCGACCTCATCGGGCGTGGCAGAGCCAGTAAGAATAAATTGCCCCTTGAGATGGCTGTCATCCACCGCGTGCCGAACCTCGTTCCACACCCCAGGTGCCGCTTGCCACTCATCAATGAGCCGTGGCCTTTCCCCCCTCAAAGCCTCCGCGGGTTGCATCCGCGCCACTGCCGCTTCCGGCGTATCTCTATCCAACTGGATAGCTGACAGCGCGTGTTGCAGTGCCGTTCGGGTTTTCCCACATGCCCTCGGCCCCTTGATTACTAGCGCACCAGCGCTGCGCAGGCCCCGCTCAACCTCGGAATCAATAACACGCGGAATGTAGTTATCCATGACTCCGCCCTAGCCCCGAATGGAGAAATTCACTACTCAAGTGTGGATAAATCCACTACTGAGGTGTGGATAAATCCACACCTGGGGTGTAAAAACCTCCACTACTATGCCATGCACACTAGCGGATGCAACCCAGCAGTATCTCCCCGCGCGAGGCCATCCCGGCCCTACCGGAGCCACGTGCCGGAGGTTCCCGTCATGAACACCTCACCGTCGATGACACCTCCGATCTTCGGCTTGGGGTCCGCAGTGGCGGGCATCGCCACCATGACCGGCACGCCGCAATCGGCCGCCACCTTGTACCACGGCCTGCCGGTAAGCGCGTTCTGCACCATCTCGACGCCCTCAACAACGCCTTTGAACAGGGCGTTCGATCCCGCATCTGCTGGTGCCAAGCGGCCCTGAAGAAGCGGACCAAGAAGAGGAGAAGCGATGAACTTTGGCCCGATGAGGAGCTCGTCGGGAATGGAGGGATCGTCGACATCCTTGAGGTAGGTGTCCTCCTTGCGCACGGGTGTCTGGTGGGCGGCCCACTCCTCCACCGTGTCGTAGACGCGGACCTCGGAGGCGATCGCACCGAGCTGGAACGAGGTAGAACGCACCGGCCACCCCACCGCGCGCAGCGGGTACCGCGGGTAGAGATGCGGATCGTCGACACTGAGGAGCAACCTCACTTGTGCGCTGGCTCCTTGGCCCGTGTTGGTGGCTCCTTTGCCCGCGTGGGTGGCTCCTTTGCCCGCGTGGGTGGCGTTTACGCCACCCACGTCCGCGCAGGCCAGCCCCGGCGCGACCTGCCACACGTGCGCCCACACCGGGGTCGCCCCATACACCGCGAAGCTTTCGGTGGTGAGCCCCGCCAGCGTCTGCATGAAGCTTATCGACGCCCCCGAGGCGTCCACATACGCCGATACCCAGGCGAAATCGCCTGCCTGCTCCACCGTCCTTACCTCCGCGTCCGCAGCCAACCGGTAAGTCTGCTCCGCCGAGGCGTAGAACTCCATCGACTCCAAGAATTCAAGCTCCATACGGCTCATTGCGGCACAGGCGGGGGCGTGGCGCGGGGCGAGAGGGGGCGGTGCTTGACGGCGGCCTAAAGCAAAGCCATGAAAAGGAGTGAGACATAGTCCTGAAATATCGCAAGCAATACATCATTATTTAGAGTCACACCACAGTACGGAAATGGCGGCAGGTTCGATTTCGGATCTCGGCATGAACAGAGAGACGACCTACTACGCCACCCAGGCCGGGTGGGGCATTCTGTGGACCGTTCTCGCGATCATCGGCGCCGGCGGAATCTACACTGCCGCAAAACAGGCGGGGGTCATCCAGTAACCTTCGGCCCCAGTACACTACTCAGCCGAAGTTTTTCGCTGAACAAACACGTAAGGCGCAAGAACAATAACCTGCGGACGTACATGAAATGTGCGTCCGCGTATCATTGCCGGGCAACGTTCTCTTCAAGCAAGGGTGCCGGACGATGTGTCCGTTGCCCAGACGATCTGAAGTGCCATTTTCCGCTGGCGTGCCTTGCCGATCGTTATTCTCGGGGGGCGCCCGCGCGCATCGCGTGCCACAAGCCTGTTACGCCGCGAGCTGTCCGTCCAGCTCCCGGGCGTGCTCGCCAATCGACTGAGACGGAATAACGGCAATGTCTGCTTGCTTGCAGAACGCCTTAAACTTGTCGAAGGCATCTTGCTGTTTTGTGGACTCAGGTAGGTACACCGGTGCGGTTACCTTCACCGTTGGGGGAACGCATATGTGAACACCATCGAAATCGAGGACGCCGCCTTCCGCCCGTAACTTGTCCACTTTCAGCGTCCACCTATCCACATCGTTAAGAATGTTGGTTGTGTCCCGTGCTTGAAAGTTGAATACCTGGTTGAGCTCGAAAACTTGACTATCTGAGACGACAGAAAGGTTGAGGTCCAGCTCTCTGTCCTTGATTATTGCCGGGACACCAAAAATTGAAGCGTCCCTGAGACTTGGGAACTGCTCGTACTGGGCTCGAACATATTTTCTCAGCTGTTTTACCGTCTTCTGCCTGGGTGTAGCTTGCGTACCACCGATGAGCGTGGTGAACAGGAGCTCTGCCGCTGCGTCTACAGATTCTGCATCCATGTGCGCTGGCCCGCCTACTCTCACCTCGTTCATCCAGTGGTCCGTGACCATACTCAAGTATCCGGGCAAGGTGAGGTTCCCACCGAGGTCGAGTACGGCACCATCCTCTTCGAAATCTTCCACTTGGCGGGTGAAATCTTTCAAGGCTGCTTTGAGCGCCCCAGTTTTGTCAAATCCCCGCAGGAATTGACGGCTACGAAAGCGCGACCGAACCTCGTTGGACCGCGGATCGACGACGACCACTCCGGCGCCAATGGACGTGATCCCCATCGGGTCAGGCACAACACTCACCGTCCAATAGTCGAATAGCAAAGCCAGTCACCTCCTCGGGGTTTGTTGCTTCAGGTTTATCAGTTCTTGGCGAGCATAACTCTTTCTGCCAAGAGCGTAATCTATCAGCGCGTCACAGTCACTACGCATCACGGGCCACGAGGTAGGGATAACTTCCCAGAGCTCATCCTTCAACGAATCATCCAGCAAATCCAGCGAATCAATTGCCTCATCCCAACAGTCACTCGGTATCGGCGTGTGGATGCGTGGAATCGTCAGCTTCCCGCCTGGTTCCTGCAGCGCAGCAAGTTGCCATGGTTCCTCCATCGAATCAAACCAAAAACCATGGTCAATGGACCAGATTGAGTTGTCGTTAGCCTTTTCAATCAGGATCTGGACATCGTATTGCGCATTACATACGAGCCACAATGCAATGATTTTTGGAACATGACGGCTATTATCATCATCGGCAATAAAAGGAATGTTGCCCTCGACATAGCTTAGCGAAGCATGGCGCAAAAGCTGAGACCCATACACTTCTGTAGGCAAGGAGTACTCGTCGTATTTGCTCCTAATTCTCGTACCAACCAAGCAATCCGGCACATGAATAATTGCCCAAGGCCTGACGTGCGCCATCATATGTCGACCGATGATTCCGACAGCTACCTCATTAACCACTGCATGCACTTGGTGTGGACTAGTCGGGCTTTTGCACCAATATTTGTTATTGTCGGAAGCAAGCGCCAAGAAAGGTGCAGATCCTGTATCCGCCACAGGTCCAATGACTCTTAAAGTAGGCTCAACGAAAGCATGACCGTGCACAGACATGTTGACTACGTTGTCCTCGTAATCGACCATCATTCCACCTCGGTGCTCGAAGGCTCTCGCTTTTTGTAACGTGGCCACCTCTGCCAGAAAGACTACAGCGCTTACAGCCTAATCGCTGAGCCGGTTGAAGAACTCCTCTTCGCTGATCACCTCAATGGGCGACCCGCTCTCGCGGAGTTTGGTGGCTTTCAGCATTTTGCTCGACCCAGAACAGCCCTCCACCCAGCGTCTAGGATCGAGGATTCCCACCACGAGGAGGGTGGTTTTCCTCGTCAGGCTCTTATCCGCAATGCCACCGATGGCCGACACGAGTTGTTGCACGTCGGTTCGCTTGCCCCTCTTCAGGGTGCCGGTGAACACCACATGTTCTCCCACCAACGCAGGCGATTTACCGTACTGCTCGATGAGCGCCTCCGCGGATACATGATCCGCGCGCACCCTGGGGATTGCTTGCCGGCCACCGCTCCTATGCATGGAGGAGGATCGCACGCCCGTCGGCGGGCACAGTTCCACGAGCTTGTCGTAACCGAACTCTTCCTGCATCCGGGCGAAGATCATGCCCGCAGCCTGCGCATCAAAGCCGGCATGGTGGTGGTCGAGGGGTTCGCTCGGGAAGTAATACCCGAACACCTGGTCGAGGGTTTTCCGCTCGAGCTTATCGGCGAGGATCTTCCGGGCGAGCCGCACGGTGCAGAAACGCCGGTTTTCCAGCGAAGGTACACCGTACAGACTGGCAAGGTCCGACAACACATAGCCATCAAAGGCCATATTGTGGGCGACAATCGGTCTCTCACCGACGAACGAGGCGACATCGTCCGCAACATCCGACCACTGCGGGGCATCGTGCACATCGTCCTGCGTAATGCCATGCACCCACACGTTGACAGGGTTGAAGTAATCGACATCCGGATGAGGATGCAACAGCGTGTAATACGTATCCGCGAGCTTTCCCTCCGCATCAAAGCGGGCCATCCCCACCGCGCAGGCGGAACGACGCTGTTCGTTAGCAGTTTCGAAATCGATAGATACAAATTCTTGCATGCTCGGCCTCCAACACTTTCCTCGATTTTACCCAGAAAAAGGGCCTTCCCGCAGGGGAAAGCCCATGTTGTTCAAGGATTAGAACTCGTCGGCGATGAGCTTCTCAATCGTCCCCACGGAATCGTTCTCGTGGAGGCTTACCAACACGGCCGCGCACGGCGTCAGCCTCCTGCCCTACTTCGATGGGGAGCCACCCCCAACCGACCCGACGCCACCGGCGTTTTCCGGGGGCTGACCACCGACACCACCCGCGAGGACATCGCCCGCGCCACCGTCGAGGGGATCCTCTGCTCCATGCGCGACGCCATGGTCGCCCTGGAAAACGCCACCCAGCAGGAGAAGAAACGCGTGCTCCTCATCGGCGGCGGTGCCAAGAGCAAAGCCATCCGCACCATCGCGCCCGCCATCTTCGGCGTCGACCTTCTCGTGCCCGAACCCGGCGAATACGTCGCCATGGGCGCCGCCCGCCAGGTCCTCCCGCCCGCCTGGGCAACCGCCAGCACCCCGCACCACGACACCGTCGCTCGCTACGAGGAGCGTCGAGATCTCACCGAGGGGTGGTAGGGGCGCGGCCTAGAAAGCTTGCACTCGCTCGTGTATTTCGACGGCTAGCGGTAATAAGGCGAAATTGCTATTTCGATTAACCGGTAACTGTAGTTGAGTAACATCTTGACTATGGTCAAGAAGTTTTCAGAGGCTTTCACATGGCCAGCAGCCCATGCGCTTTCAGCGTACGGCGACCTAGGCCAATGGCAAGCTCTGGCCTCTAATGTCACGGGCAGCGATCGACTCTCAGAGGTAATGGCCGAAGTTAACAGAAGCAGCGCAATCGCGGCTGCTTCTAGCGGCATCTCTCAAGCCCTAGCAGCGATAGGTGCATCGAAGTTCGCAACCGCAGGTATTGATTCAGCTGCAAAAATGATTGCTTCCTACAACCCTGCAGCGCAATCCCTAGCAGAGTTGGGCGCCTCGACATACGCAACCGCAAGTGTGGCTGCGGCTGCAAAAATGATTGCTTCCTACAACCCTGCAGCGCAATCCCTAGCAGAGTTGGGCGCCTCGACATACGCAACCGCAAGTGTGGCTGCGGCTGCAAAAATGATTGCTTCCAACAACCCTGCAGCGCAAGCATTACAGGCCCCTCTTCTAAATGCCTTTCCATCAGCTTCTGTCGTAGCCGAAACTTTGATTGCTGATGCTAATCCAGCTTTTGGAAAGTTCCTTGAACTGCAGCGTTCGTTAATTGAGCCGCCTCGAATCGCTGACCTAACGAGTTGGATCAGGAGAGACAGCGCCACTCCACACCTACCAGACAACATCAAGCAAGCTCTCGAGGAGGTATCACTTAAAGAAATTCGCTCTTTTCTTCTGAGTGAAGGAATCGGCATTTTCGGAGTACCTCGGACATCAATCACGACACGGCTCCTCAAAGCAACCAGCCATTCTTCCCGGCGGGATATTCTTGGAAACAGCGCTAAGCAAATAATTGCCGATTGCAAATCCGCATTAACGGATGAGGTTCAAGAGAAATTCTCTCCCAGCAACTTTGCACTACTTGCAATAGAAGCTGCAGAAGATGGCCATTTTGCACCAGCTCAGGCATTACTAGCGACGACTCTAGACACGTCGATTACAAAACTTATTCCTACATCCGACAAAGCTAAAAAGAAAATTAAAACCAAGAATGAAGAGGACAAGGCGCCCCTCAACTACGAGACCGCCACGGAATTTAGACAAGCACTCGGCTGGCTACCCGTCTGGAACGCGCACCAAGTGTACTGGCCACAAAGAGGAGATAAAATCCCGCTTGAGTTTAGTAGGCACGCAACAATTCACGCAGCTTCGAAGCGCCAATATACCAAACGCAATTTCATTCAAGCATTGCTGGTCACAGTCAGTTTGTGCATTTACGCTACGGAGAGTTTGAGAAATTATTGGGGCGTACTGCCAATTAGAAACTAGATGGAAAGCCACCACCCAAGGATTTCTGCTGCTCGATCTGCATGAACTCCGCGATACCCGTGTAATGCATCATGTTGCTGACTACGTCTCTTAACACAGTGGAAGTAACTCCGTGAATATCGAGGCAATCTTGCAACTCTGATTTGAGCACCGCCTGCCCGTGTGCGATTCGCGCCCAACACTTCTTGGTTACCCCACCATTACCAGCCGAGATCCTGACATCTAAGGGGTGTGACTTGCTTCCTGAGGACAGTGGAAGAACATAGGCGAGCTCCCAATTCTGCTCGTAGTTGAACCTATCTGAGGAAACAACCAGCACAGCCCTCTTTGAGTGGACAGTCCGGTGATCCTCGGGCGGGAACTTAATGAGCGAGTCCTCGATGAAGTACACGCATCCGAATTTCACTGGTTGCAGACGATCCCATGGACTAGTCACGATGCTCTAAACTGTGCCAGCAGTTCCTTGGCTTCACCGTTGTCAAAGACCCAACCGTCCTCTGCAATCGCGGGAGCGGGAACCGGGAAATCCGGAAACGAAGTGTCTACTTCGCTCTTTTTCCGCTCGCGTTGTTCAACCGCATCGATGAAATCACGCCATGCAGAATGGATATCCTCGAAAGGAATGATGATGCCACGCCGGTCCTCCGTGTAATAGGAGCTATACGGTCCAATTCTATGGGTGAAATTGCGCAGATTTGACGCTGTCATATCGCCGAAATCATCCCAGACGATCTCGTAGATCGTTTCAAGATCAGGACCTATCGTCAATCTCTCGGTGTGGGGGCTGAGGGGTTCTTTCCCGTTGCCTTTCAGCGCGCTGTACAGCGATGGAAGAACAGGGCCGTGATTCCATGCTTGGAACGAGGTATCGGCCAAGTTATCTCCACTACGGTAGCCATACAGGCTTTCTGCGAGATAAGCGAGTTTCTGCGCTTTAAGGTTAGAAATCGAAGGAGAGCGCCCTTCATCCAGCTCTCGGCGCACTGCCCATTCGATAAAATCAGCAATGGTTCGATCTGACATCTCGTCCTCCTCTCACACGCTTAAACTAACACATTTAGTGTACCGAGAATTCCCCATCTGCTTAAGATCAATCAATCGAAGTACACACACCTAACGGCTACCTTGAGATTTCATGGTCAAGTTCGAGACGGTGGTGTATCCTCCTTGTCGCGCCGCTTAAACAACTCCGCTAAGGCAAGTAACCAAGCATAACCAGGCACTATCCGCTGCAAATCGGCAAGCTCCTCTGCCGGTGGACCTACTTCTTTTTGGAATTCGCCAAGTAGCCCATCATCGAGTTTCTCAGGTCCGTTCCCACCATTTGCCATGATTTCTTGACTGCTCTATTTGTCATCCCTCGCGGACTCGTACTTCTATCAACCCTGATAGATCGACGCGGTGGGAGATATGTCAAGGATGTCCTCCCCGTCCGCATTGCGCGAAATGCCCTTCCGCTCTGGAGAATCGTCATCGTTCATCCACCAGATCCTTTCGTTACTGGAACCCCGTGTAAAGGTGCCTCATTAGCCTAACCTGCATTATCGGCTGTCCCAACGCTAGCCTTAAAAAACAACTATTAGTTTCCCTTGGACCACCATCATTGTTATCACTCAGGCATCGTCCGAACGCCTCTCACCGTCGATCACTAGCCACACTGTAGCACTGCACTTTCACCTACAAGGGACGTTGAACCGCACACATGGACTTGGCCTCGTCCTCGTTGGTGCCTCGGCTAATGACTAGATTCCCAATTAGGTACTTTCCAAACTTTTTCATACGGATACTACTGAACCGCCCCCGTGCAATGACCTCCACGCCTGGGTCGAACCCTCTAGCTTCACCTGCAACGTTGGTGGCTTTCTTGTAGCTTCGTCCTCCCCCTTAATGGCCGTTGAATCCAAGGACGGATCCTAGACTTAATTCAGAACTCCCACGTGCCACAGTTGGACAGTGCTCGTTGAGCAGCTATTTCTCCCAAGTACCGTTACAATTCCTTATAAGTCGGCAGTTCTAAACGCGTCGCTCAAAGCCTGATCTTTGGACTGGTTTGAAAGGTTCAACCATGGGATTCTTCGATCTTTTTCGGAAACTCTGGAATAGCGCACCCGAGGATGACGCCTCGAGGCCTCATGCAATTCTCCAACCTGAGAAAATCTCTGCACCGAGTAAGCCGCCGGTTCGAATTGATCAAGTCGGCGGCTATTTTCTCCGCTTGCTGCAGCGCAACGAGCTTGTAGAGGTAACTTTCACCGACCCCAGCTTTGTTAAAATCCCGAAGTCGGAACTGAAAACTGCCAAGTTAGACGGTGAGACTACTAGGCAGCTTTTCCGGTTAGGAAATAGGCCGCTGAGTGAGCAGCCAAAGGACCAGCCCCCTCAACCGCTTGACCTCATAATTTCCGCAGTTACATTGTTGAACAGCTCTGGCAAGGGGAAAGGACTTGTTCTTCTAGCAGGCGAGCTCACCCACGAAGGAAAACTAAGTTTTGAACTCGATCCCGGAGTCAATCCTTGGATTCCGTCCGAGCGTTTGAGCACCCCCAATGGGATCGATCATCCTGTTATGGTGGGCAACCTATCTCGGTTTGGAGCTTTCACCGTCGGAGATTATTTCCCACGGTTAGCGCAGCTAGTTAACCCGCTGAAGGAGCTCACGCTGGCAGAGGAAATGTTCACGTACGTGTCAGGGTCTGATCTCAGCGCCTTCAAATCCAAAGTCGAAAAAGATAATCCGGGTTACGCCGTGGACGTGGACCACTATTATGTACTCCCCGCCACGAGGATTGTTGCCAGTCGCGCCATCCAGGATCTCTATTCACACCTAACCAGCGCGGACAAGTCAGCACTTTATACTCGCATGATCCGCGGATGGGAACATTCCAGAATTCACGCCGTAGAGCTTTCTTCACCTGCTGTTTTCTTGAAATCTGCCCAACGATCCTGTGGCAATATGAGTGATGGATTTCCGCTGACACGGTCGCAGCGCACTGCACTTCATGCCACGATCCAAAGTGACGATGGAGAAGTCACCGCTGTCAGTGGTCCACCTGGGACAGGGAAAACGACGCTTCTCCAAGCGGTGGTAGCGAATCTCATCACTCGACATGCAATAGAGGGAATCGCTCCACCCGTGATCGTCGGGACCTCTACCAATAACCAGGCTGTAACAAATATCATTGAATCTTTCGCTTCAGTAACTAAGAGGGATTTTGGCCCCCTTGACCATCGGTGGTTACCTACTGACGGTTCAGATGACGCACCACTCCAGGGACTCGCTGTGTTTTGTCCTTCTCAGGCACGGTTCAAGAGTGCACGGAAGAAATATTTGGTGGAGACAACAGCCAAAGCTCACACCTACTCCGCGTATTCAGACCCTGCATATGTCGCTAAGGCTACGGATTACTACCTAACACGCGCCAGGAGATTCTTCCCCGCAGCAGCAACAGTGACGGAGACCCGAGCACAGCTCCATGCTTCGCTCATTCAAGTCGATCGCATTCGTGTCGCCCTCCTCAACGCTATGACCGAAAGCCCTCACAACGACGTGCATCGGATGCTCCAATTAAATGCTGCGCGGCTGAAGAAGTTTCCGTTCTTTAAGGACGACCAGCGAATAGATGAAATTGCGTCATGCAGCACCCTCGCAGAACTCAATGAGCTACTCGACGTTACCGTCCGCTACGTGGAATTTTGGCTTGCGGTCCACTATTTCGAGGCGGAATGGCTTGAGCTCGGCGAGCGTAAAGGGTTTCTCCATGAAGAAGACCGCTGGAAGAACGACCGTTTGGTGATGAACCAATACTGGGAGCAAGCGCCGTTAATTACACCGTGTTTTGTGATGACGTGCTACCAAGTCCCCAGGTATTTCCGGCTGTTCACTCCTGGTGACTCGCCGAATGATTATGATTCCCGTCGGATAGATTTGCTCATCGTTGACGAGGCTGGCCAGGTTGATAGTCCAGTTGGGTTAGCAAATTTTAGCCTTGCCAAGCGTGCTTTGGTTGTTGGCGATGAAAAGCAGCTCTCGCCTGTGTGGTCCCTCGATGAGGAAACCGATCGTGCTGAAGCTAACGGGTTTGGTATCTCAGATGAGGCTTGGCGCAATCAGCTGAGACCACGAGGTCTTACTGGCTCACACCCTTCGAGTCTCATGAGAGTGGCATCGGCGGTTTCCAAGTACGCTTACGGTAACCCGGGGAAAGAACACAATGGGCTTTTTCTCTCGGAGCACTTTCGCTGCCACCCACAAATCATCGGTTACTGCAACGAATTGCTTTACGACGGTCTGCTAGAGCCCAAGCGTTCACCAGAAGATTCTAAACTTGCCGGCATTTCGGATCCTTTTATCTTCCAGGAAGTGCCGGGTTCCGCGGATTCGAGATCGGGTTCGAGCCGAAAAAACGAAACAGAGGCCGTGTCCATTTCCCGCTGGATCTTGGACAATTTCAACAAGTATTTTGAGATTTACAACGAGCAAGAAGACGATCCCAACAAGAAGGTGCCTGCGGACAAAATCATTGCAGTCGTTACGCCGTTTTCCGCGCAGGCAAGGCTCATCAAGAAAGTCCTCAAGAGAGAGGCACTCATACGAAACGACGGCGACCTACCTGATCAGATCTGGAAGAAAATTACCGTCGGCACCGCACATGTCTTGCAAGGTGCGGAACGGCCCATTGTCTTGTTTTCCCCCACTTATGGCGAGAACAGCCCCCGATCAAGCTTCATTGATTCCAACCTAGAACTCATTAACGTCGCGGTCTCTCGGGCTAAAGACATGCTTATGGTTTTCGGTGCGATTAATCGGTGGGATACCGGCGCTGCGTTCGAAGTCATGTCGAAGTACGCCACAAGACAATCCGAATTACCTGATGTGCAAGAGCCCTCGCTCGTGCCCGAAGTTGAGGAAGATTCAGTCGACGTTGAGCCTCCCACAGCGCCGGAGGTTGTTAACCCGCCTGTCCCACCAATCTCAGTATCCACATTGATCAAACGTTGGCGGGAAGAAGGCGTTCTTACAGCCACAGATAGTTCACTCACCGCCAAGGATTTAAACAAACGTCTCCATGTCGCAGGCATACTCGCTGGAAAACCCGGGGCCTGGGTCCCAACTGCAGTAGGCAAGTCCGTGGGAGTAGTTGAAGATCCCGGAGTGGACAAATACGGGCGCCACTACGTTGCAATCAAATACACGGAAGGAGCTCAGGAACTCCTGAAGAACCTCTACTTGCGAGGAGAACTCTAGCCACCGCGCGCACGCACCTCCGAAGTTCCTCCCTCTCATCGAACACCTTATCTCCCCCTCCGCTACTCTTAAATCATGATCACGGGCTCCTTGAAAAATCAGGTGGACAGAATTTGGGACACCTTCTGGGCGGGCGGCATCGCCAACCCAATTACGGTGGTGGAACAGTTCACCTACCTGCTGTTTCTCAAACATCTGGATAAGCAGCAGGACGAGATTGAGAAGTGGCGCGCTCTCGGTCAGGACCGCGAGGATATCTTCCCTGCAGAAGCAACCGAAGCCGGTGTGCCACTTCGCTGGCGCGACCTGTTAGCCCTCAAGGATAAGAAGCGCGTGGAGGCCTTCGAGGAGCATGTTTTCCCCTTCCTCACCGCTCAGGAGGATTACCCCTACAAGAGTCCCTTTGGTAATTTCCTCAAGCGTGCCCAGTTCCAGATCGATAATCCTGCCACCCTGGCGAGCGTTATGCAGCGTATCGACGATCTTGAGTTCACCAACAAGGACATGCTCGGCGATCTGTACGAGTACGTGCTCTCCAAGCTGGCAACCCAGGGCACAAACGGCCAGTTCCGCACGCCCACGCACATCATCGATCTCATGGTGAAGCTCATCCAGCCGAAGCCAACGGAGAAAATCATCGATCCTGCCGCCGGTACCGCGGGCTTTCTCGTGGGTGCCAACGAGTGGATCAAGGATCACCACAAGTCCGATCTCCGCGATGAGCGCGTCCGTAACAAGTTCAAAGAAGAGGGCCTCACCGGCCACGATTCGGATGCCACCATGGTGCGTCTCGCGGCGATGAACCTCTTCCTGCACGGCTTTGATAACCCGAACATTTCCTACCAGGATTCCCTGCAGCCCCTGGAAAGCACCCCTACCGGCATTTTCGACGTTGTCCTTGCCAACCCACCGTTCTCCGGCAGCGTCGATGCCAACTCCATCGACCAGGAGCTCACCACCCTTTTCACTACCAAGAAAACGGAGCTGCTCTTCGTCGCCCGCTTCCTCACGCTCCTTCGCCTCGGCGGTCGCGCCGCCGTTATCGTCCCGGAGGGCGTGCTGTTCAGCAGCACCAAGGCGCACAAGGCGTTGCGGAAGGAGCTTGTTGATCACCAGCAGCTCGATGCGGTGATCAAGCTTCCTTCCGGCACGTTCAAGCCCTACTCCGGCGTGTCCACCGCCATCCTGTGTTTCACCCGCGCCGACGATGCCGCGACGGATTCCGTCTGGTTCTACGAGGTGCGCGCCGATGGGTATTCCCTCGACGATAAACGCACCCCTCTCCTGGACGAGAATCTCCTCGGCCCCTCCCCCACGGTCCGTCCCAAGGACCCCACTGTGGTCAATGACTCCCCCGATCCTGCCCAGCTTTCCGACGATCAGTTGCTAAAGAACAATCTTCCCGACGTCGCGGCTCGCTTCCCTCACCGCCACGACACGAAGAAGGACCGCGCACGTACCGAGCAGTCCTTCACCGTCCCCGCCGACGAGATCCGCGACAACGATTACGACCTCTCCATGAACCGCTACAAAGAGATCGTCCTCGACCAGGAAGACACCCGCGACCCCCTCGACATCCTCAAGGAGATCAAGCAACTCGACCAACAAATCACCAAAGGACTAACAGAACTCGAAAACATGCTCACCACCGACACGCAAGGAGGTGACAACAAATGACAAAGACCAATTGGCCGATGGTCAAACTAGGCGACGTAGCTTCCTTCAATAACGGTTTTGCGTTCAAACCAACAGATTGGAGCGAAAGTGGCCGACCTATAATCCGGATTCAAAACCTGACGGATCCATCAAAGTCTTACAATTTCACTCATCGTGTTGTGCCGGAAAAATATCAGGTTACTCATGGGGATTTATTGGTGTCATGGTCAGCCAGTCTCGGGGTTTTTCGCTGGAAAGGTGAAGATGCTCTGGTCAATCAACATATTTTCAAAGTGAATCCCAAGGGAAATATAGATTCCTCATTTTTTGAATTTGCTCTTATTTTCGCTCTGCAGCGTATGCAAAAGTATCTTCATGGATCGACCATGAGACACATCAATCGTAAAGAGTTTCTGAGTACTACGATTCCTCTCCCCCCGCTCGAGGAGCAACGGAGGATCGCAGGACTGCTAAATAAGGCAGTAACCAATCTAGATAATTCAAGGAAATCCTTAAAGGCTCTGAACACATTTCTCCCAAACCTTTTCGAGAGCAGCTTTAATCGTGGGAACCGAACAATAACGTCTATTGGAAGCTACCTCGCACAAACTCAGTACGGGACAAGTGCCAAAGCCGGAGAATCAGGGACCTTTCCGATTTTACGGATGGGGAATATTACATTCGAAGGTCAAATAGACTTTTCCGATTTGAAATTCATAGATCTAGATCCGTCCGAATTTGTGAAATACACTCTCAAGACTGGTGACATTCTTTTTAACCGTACTAATAGTAAAGATCTTGTAGGAAAGACTGCTGTTTATTACGGAGAAGAAGGTAGCTTTGCTTATGCTGGTTATCTCGTTCGATGCCGTGCCAACAGTAATTCCACACCGGAATACATTTCGGGATACTTGAATTCACCTACTGGAAAAGCTGTCCTGCGGAATGCAGCAAAGTCCATTGTCGGTATGGCAAATATTAACGCTAAGGAGCTACAGAGACTCCCGATTCCTGAGGCAGATCCCGTTGAACAGCGCCAATGGGCTGAATTTGAACAGGAAATTCACAATTTATCCGGCAAGCTAAAGAAGCAAGTCACCCTCCACCACGAATTGTATGAATCTCTATCCGCCCGCGCCTTCACAGGAGAGCTCTAGCCCCGCTTTCGTCACCCCCACCGGTGGAATGTTGCATACGGCCACCTCAACTGTCACCCACCGCAACGTCTCCGAAAACCGAAAGGGGAGACGTCGACAAGCGAAGGCGTGCGAAAACGCGTTCGTAAGTGGGCCCGCGAGGGGGATTACCCCGGGTAATGTACGTAGAAGATCCGTCAATGTTGAAATGACCGCATGGAGAACCGCATGAGTGCCACAATCGCCCACACGAACTTCGCCTTCGCCGTGGAAGCGTTCGGCGAGCTCGGCGTGGACGCGATCCGGGTGGAGCGCAACGCGCTGGGCAACCCGGCGATGGCAACAATGTTCGCGCGCCCCATCCTCGAACGCCTGGTCAGGCACATCTGGCGGCTCCGCAAGATCGGCGATTTCCACGGCAGAAAACTCATCGACCTGCTCACCGATCCTCGGTTTGAGGCGTATACCACCGAGCAGATACGCGCCAAACTGCACGCCATACGCCTCGCCGGAAATGATGCCTCCCACGGGGCCAGGCGCATCACCCCGGAGCAGGCGGTGCGCGTTACCCAACAGCTTTTCGACGTCCTCGCCTGGGCCGTCGCCACACACTCCCCGCACCCTGAACTCCAGCCAACCACACCATTCAACAACGACTACCTGCGCCCACCAGCGGGCACACCCGCGCCCAAGCGCGCCTCCGATGCGGAGGTGAAGAAGCTCGCGGAGGAACTTGCCGGCAAGGACCGAGAGCTGGAGGGGAAAGCCAAGGAGCTCGCGGAGCAAGCGCTGCTGCTGAGCAAGGCAGAGCAGGAAAAGCAGGACCAGGCGGAGGCGCACGCCCGCGAGCGCGCACGATTTGAAGCCAAGGCCAAGTCCGCCGAGGAACAGGCGGCGCTGACCAAGAAGCTGGAGGAGGAGATCGCCAAGCTCCGCGAGGAGCTGGTTGCCCAGCAGGCGAGGCTCGCCGTGCCACAGAAGCAGGTGCTGCCGCCCACCGTCAGCGAGGCGCAGACCCGCAAGGACCTCATCGATCCGCAGCTGGAGCGCGCGGGGTTCGCGTTCGGTTCCAGCATCCTCGTGGAATACCCCGTCACGGGGATGCCACTGTCCGCAGAAAACCACACCGGCCAGGGGTACGTGGACTACGTTCTCGTGGGGCCGGACGGACGCAAGCTCGCTCTGGTGGAGGCGAAGAAATCCGCGCAGAGCATGAACGCCGGGGCGGAGCAGGCGCGGCTGTACGCCGATTGCCTCGAGCGCGAAACCGGGCTTCACCCCGTCATTTTCCTCACCAACGGCTACCACATCCAGCTCGTCGACGATGCCGCGAGCCTCCCGGGCACGGGACGCGGCTATGGTGCACGCGAAGTGGAGGGTTTCCCCACCGCCGATCAGCTGCGCACCATGATTGCCCGGCGCGCTGGCCGCTTGCCACTAGCTAGCGAGCCCGTCGACGCAAAGATCGCTGGACGCGATTACCAGCTGGAAATGATCAGGAACGTCACCGAGGCCTTCGACTCCGAGGGCCGCAGACGGGCTCTTCTGGTGATGGCCACGGGCACAGGTAAGACCCGTGTGGCGATGGCGCTGGCCAAGCTGCTGCGCGGCGCCCAGTGGGTAGGCCGGGTGCTGTTCCTCGCCGACCGGAAGGCGCTGGTTGCCCAGGCGTGTGACGCGTTCAAGATCAGTTACCCCGAGTGCGCGCCGGTCAACCTTCTGGAAGACGCAGACGAGGTGGGCGAGGTGTACTTCTCTACCTACCAGACGATGATGGGACTCATCAGCGACGACGGGACATCGGAGGCGAAGTTCCGCCCCTTCGACTTTGACCTCATCATCATCGACGAGGCCCACCGCTCCATCTACTACCGGTTCCGACGCATCCTCGAGTACTTCGATTCCTACGTGGTAGGACTCACCGCCACGCCGAAGGCCGATATCCACCACGACACATTCGCCCTGTTCCACATCGATGGCAGGGAGCCCACCGGCAACTACTCCCTCGAAGCGGCCATCAAGGACGGGTACCTCGTCCCGCCGGTCCCGTTCAAGCAAGACTCCCTCTTCCTGCGAGCCGGAGTGAGCTACGACGACCTCTCCCCTGAACAAAAGGTGGCCTGGGACAACCAGGATTGGGGTACCGACGAAGACGGAGACGCGCTGCCGCCGCCCGATGGCGTCTCCCCCGGCGAGATCAACCGGATCCTCTACAACCGCGACACCATCCGTAAGGTAGTGGGCAACCTCATCGAATGTGGCCACAAGGTTGACGGCGACAGGTTGGGTAAGACGATCATCTTCGCTCGCACCCAGCACCACGCCGATCTCATACTCGAAGAGATCAACAAGCACTTTCCGGCCTTTGGCGGCGACGGCGCCGCAGTGATCACGCACTCCACACGGTATGCGGAAGCGGCCATCAAACGATTCAAGAAGATCGACGGCGATCTCCGCATCGCGATCAGCGTGGACATGCTCGACACCGGCATCGACGTGCCCGAGGTGGTCAACCTCGTGTTTTTCAAACCCGTGTACTCCCCCACCAAGTTCTGGCAGATGGTCGGCCGCGGCACCAGGCTCTGCCCGAACCTCTTCGGCCCGGGGCGCGACAAGGAAAACTTCTACATCTTTGACTACTGCGGCAACGTGGAGATGTTCAGTGGCAAACCCGTCACCGATCCTGCTGGCACCCGCCAGGCGACGCTCTCCGAACGGTTGTTTGTGGCTCGCGCGCAGCTCATTAGGCTTCTCGACGAATCGGACTCTTTATCTGCGCATTCTCAGTTGCGCGACGGCCTTGCCACTAAGCTCCACGAGCTTGTGCGCAGCGTCCCCGAGGGCCACGTACTGGTGCGTCCGAGCGACAGGCCCGTCATCCACTCCTATTACTCGGATTCAGCGTGGGATCATCTTTCCGCCGACGACGTCACCCAACTTGCCGAGCACGTCGCCCATCTGCCGTTTACCGCCACCGTGAAAGAAAAACCCTCCGCCAAGCAGATCGACCTCCTCGTGTTGCAGCTACAGCTCGCACTCCTTGAAGAAGATGCCTCCTTTGCGGGGAACAAGCAGAAGCTCTCCACCACCGCCGGCGACTTGCTCGCCGTGGACCTCACCCCCGTGCAAAAGCACGCCACTGTACTTGAACAGGTGGCAGACCCCGCGTGGTGGGACGGCATCACCCTCGAAGACCTCGACATCGCCCGCGTAGTCATCCGCGAGCTCGCGGAATTCATACCCAAGGGCGAACGCAACTTTGTGGACATCGATTTTGAAGACACCTTCGGTGAGCTCGAGCAAACCGAGCTCAGCCCCGTCCACGCTTCCACCTTCATCGGCGAATCCCGCGCCGAGGCCCGGCTCAAGGAATTCCTCGCCAGCCACGCCCAGTCCACAGCCATGCAGAAACTACGCACCGCCAGGCCACTGACCGCCGAAGACATGAAAGCACTGGAAATGCTGCTCGCCGAAGCAGGCGAAGAAACCGTAGAGCAGGTGCGCAGGAGCATCCCCGGCAGCGACAACCTGGGGCTCTTCATCCGCCGCCTGGTGGGACTTGACGCCGAAGCAGTTCGCGCAGAATTCGCGGGCTTCCTCGATGGAACTAACCTCACCGCCAACCAAATCGGCTTCATGCGCGAACTCGTCAGCCACATCGTGGAACAGGGTAGCGTCCACATTGGGGACTTGAGCGCCCCACCACTGGACGCCTACTCCGTCCTCGATCTCTTCGAGCCCGCCCAGATCATCGAGATCCACACGCACATTGATCGGATAAACGCGACGGCGGAGGTGAGCTAGCTTTCTTAGAGTAGTCCAGGTTTGTAGGCCTTGTAAGGTACACCGGCTCACTCTGAGTCCTTGGTTTCTGCCCAAAACGGAACATACCTCAGAGAGCGAACCCCAACCTTAGAATCAAAAACGCCATCATCACCGATATTCGTGAGGATTTCGCGGTGGCCGAGGGAGACGTCGACAAGCTACCAAGGGGGGCACGGGTGGGCGTGCGGGATCTACGACCGGCGCACCGACCGCTTAGAGGAGATGACACCTCAGGAGCTCCTAGCCCGGCGCGCCTCGGTGCCAACACTTGAGAAGGCGGCCATTATCGCGCGGGCGCTGCGCAGCTAGCGCTCGTTTTCCCAGCAGTAGAGGAGGCGCTGGACCAGCCGGTCGCGGACGGTGGGGTCGAGGCTTGAAAGGGAGCGGCTCATGGGGCGGCACACCACCACGAGCTCGGCGGCGAGCTTATCGGAGCCAAGGCCCGGGGGGACGAGCCCGGCACGCTCGGCCTGGGTGAGGAAACCGTTCATGAGCTCGATGAGCTCCTCACGCTTGGCGGAGACACCGGCGGGGATGAGCGCCGGATCCTCGGGGGCGAGGACGGTGACAAGCGTGCCGATGCCGTCGTTGACCAGGCCCCAGACAAAGTCCAACCACTTTCCGCGGGGGTCCGCGTCGAATTCGCGGGAGAGTCGAAGGATGCGTTCGCGGAGGCCGTCGAGAAGATAGTAACCGCAGGCTACGTCGAGATCGTGGCGGGTGGGGAAGTTGCGGTAGAGGGTGGCGATGCCCACGCCCGCGCGGCACGCGATGTCATCGAGGGTGATTTCACCTGCGGGGACATGACGAAAGACGTCGCAGGCTGCGTCGATGATGGCCTGGCGCCGTCTCGCAGCGTCTGCTCGCATGAACTATCCTTCCTACTTGACAAGTCTTTGGGACAGGCGTAACTATAGTACAACCGTAAGTGATAGTGGAATCTCCGGTTAGAGGAGTAAGAATGGACGAAGCTGTAATTTCAGCACGTGATTTGCAGGTGGCCGACGACCGCCCGCCCATCACCATGGATGTCACCGAGGGCCTCACCCTCCTCATCCAGGGGCGAGAGTCCCATGCCACCGAGTTGAGTCTCATCCTCGGTGGCCGCGTCCGGCCCCGCGCGGGAAGCGTGGCGTTAGGCGGAGAAACCCTCGGGCCCAGGAAACTGTTCAAGCGCGTGGCGCTCGCCGGCGCCCCGGAGATTGACACCCTGGAACGCGCAACCAGTGCGAAGGAGACCATCAGGGAACAAATAGCGTGGGCGCAACCGTGGTACAAGCCGACACCTAAGGACCCGATGAGCCACGCGCTCGCCGAGCCGTGGCTTGAGCCACTGGCGCTCGACATCGACCCAAAAACCGCGATTGGCAACCTGCGGGTTATTGACCGAATCCGCGTGCGCGTGCTGTGCGCGCTTATTGCGAGACCCGACGCCGACCTGCTCATCGTGGACGACATCGACCAGCTCCGCGCCGTCGACCTGCGCGACGAGCTTTTAACAAACCTCAAGGCCGTGGCGGAGAAACTCCCCGTCATCGCCTCGTCGGTCAACCCCGACGCCTATCACATTGCAGATACCATCATCGACCTGAGGGAGCGATAAAAAATGGGTGCATTTCATCTTGGAACAAACGCCAGGCGCTTTGGGCACGGCGTCATCCCGCCGCTCGCCTTCCTCGTGGTCTCCATCCTGCCGCTGCTGTTCGGTGGCCTATTCGTGTGGAGCTACGCCGACCCGCTCGGCAACCTGCACAAGGTGCCAGTAGCCATTGTCAACTCCGACGAGGGCGACAAGGGGCAAACCGTGGCCGACAAGCTCGTGGAATCCAACGAGATGGACTTCCACGTGGTGAGCCCCGAGGACGCCGAGAAGGGCATCGCCGACGGAACCTACTACCTGGGGATGGAGATCCCCAGCAACTTCACCGATTCGGTCACCAGCATCAAATCCGACAACCCGCACCAGGCGACGCTTGCCGTGACGCTCAACAACGCCAACGGATTTATCACCAGCATGCTGGGGAACCAGGCGACCACACTCATGGCCGACACCATCTCCACCACCGTCTCGCACGAGGTGGTGGACCAGCTGCTCGTGGGGTTCAACACCGTGGGCGAGGGGATGGACAAGGCCGTCGACGGCGCAGGTCAACTCGCCGATGGCGCAGGTCAGCTCCACGACGGCGCCGACAAGGCGAAATCCGGCGCGGGGACGCTTAACGAGAAACTCGGCGAAGCAGCACACGGCGCAGCACGTCTCGCCAGCGGTGCCGACGAACTAGACGCCGGCGCGGGGAAGCTTCACGACGGCGCCGCGCAACTCGACGGCGGTCTTGGCACCGCGCTCGACGGCGCCACGCAGCTATCCGGGGGACTCACCAAACTCCAAGGCGCCACCGCCCAGCTCGGCGACGGCGCAGGTAAAATCTCCGGCGGCGTGGACACCCTCACCGGGTTCGCCGCCGGGGTGGACGGCATCGTCGCCCAGCTTAATCAGGCAGCTGACCAGCTCGACGCGCTCCCCTACCCCGAGGCGCACGGCCTGGCCGCCCAGGTCCGCGCCACCCGCGACTCCATCACCACCAATGGCTCGCTCGGCCAGATCGCCGCCCTGCGCGACGGCGCCCACCAGCTCGCCTACCAGCTCGGCGATCCCACCGCCGACTACCGCTTAGGCATTGACCAGGCCACCCAGGGCGCACGATCGCTTGTCGACGGGCTCACCAGGCTCAAAGACGGCTCCGGCACCCTGCTCGCCGGCACCACAACTCTCACCGACGGCACCCAGCGGCTCGTGGTGGGCACCCACCAGCTTGCCGACGGAACCTCCCAACTCGCCGCCGGATCCGACCAGCTCGTCGTGGGACTGGGCGACCTGAGCGACGGCGCCGTCCGCCTCGACGACGGCGCGGGAACACTCGCGCTCTCCCTGTCTGAGGGCGCCGAGAAACTCCCCCGCTTTGACGACGACGCCACGCGCGAAGACGCCGCTACGGCCGGCAGCCACCCCGTAGGGAAGAACCTCGTGGCCGACACGCTCACCACCTTTGGCGTGGGGCTCTCCCCCTTCTTCCTCTCACTGTCCCTGTGGCTCGGCTCCCTCATCCTGTACATGGTGCTCAAACCCATCAACAGGCGCGCCATCGACTCCGGCACCTCACCTCTGCGCGCGGCGCTGACGATCATGGTCCCCGGGCTCATCGTGGGCACCATCCAGGCCCTGCTCCTCGCACTCGTGCAGACTGAACTCATCGGCATCGAACCCGCCCACCCACTGCAATATGTAGGCGCACTGGTATTCATCGGCGCCGCCTTCAACATGGTGGTCCTATCCATCTACTCCTTCTTCGGCGCCACCGTGGGCAGAGTCATCGTCATGGCGCTCATGTCCCTGCAGCTGGTCTCCTCCAACGGCCTCTACCCGCCGGAGGTGCAACCAGGGTTTATCCAATGGGTCCACACCTGGGATCCGATGCGGTACTCCACCGACCTGCTCCGCCACGTCCTCGTAGGCAACTTCCCCGGCGACCCGCGGCCGGAAACGGCCATGTGGGTACTCCTCGGCCTCCTCATCGGCGGCATCCTCATCACCGTGCTTTCCAACTACCGCGAGCGCGTCATGATGCGCAAGGACCTCCACCCCGAGCTCACACTCTAGACCCCGGTTGTATTTAAGGCCCTGGACCTGGTTTTTGCCGGGTCTGGGGCTTTTGGGGGTTTCTGGGGTTTTGGGGGTGCTAAAGCGCGGTAATCTTTCTTGAGCCTCTAATTTGTTACCGGTTTACAGTCCTCGGTTCTAACGATATCGGGGTTTCCAGAGGTGCAAGAAAACTACCGTTCTTAGAAGCGCCGATGCCATAGCGCGACACGTGGAGCACGAGTGCGCCGTTGCGCACTAACAAACACACTCGGGCTTATACGGGTTTCAGTTTATGCGCACGCCAACATGACCGGGAATGATCAGGCAAACAGTGCGCCGTTGCGCACTCCGCTCGTTGGATCGCCAGCGTGCGCGTGACCTTGAGTGCGTAGGGGATGTCACGACCCGGTGGAAACAAAGACCTATTTTTTGGCTGAAAGCGGCATGAAAGCGGCTGGTGTAAGTAGGCGGTTCAACGTGGAGGTTTAAAAACAACATGGGGAATAAGAAAAGGCGTGGCCACCAATGAGATGGTGACCACGCCTGTGAGTCTATGCAGCTGGTGAACTAGTTCTTCTTGTCGGAGGAACCGTTCATGATCGCGTCATAGATCTTGCCCTTGTCGGAGGAGGAACTTTTGTTATCCTTGCCCTGCTCCGAGGAGCCATTCTGGGTTTCTTCGGAAGAGCCGAGGATGGTCATTCCGTGGTCGAACCCTTCGGGCTGGCAGGCCTGGGCGATGAGGGTGGAGGCAAGGGCCACGATGCCGAGGGCACCGAGGGCGTAGCCAAGCGGCCTGAGCTGCTCGCCAAGCGGGGCGAACTGCTGGTTGATGGCCTGGATCTGGGCATCGATCTGGGCCTGGGCCTCGCGCATCCACTCCGGGCGATCATCGCGGCGGCCGTGGCGGCCGTGGTCGCCCCAGTTATCGTGGTGCCTGTCAAACTGCTCCTGGTACTGGCGGACCAGGGCGTTGAACTGGGCGTTGGCGGCGTTGATCTGCGGCTGGAGGGCCTGGGAGATCGGGCCGCCAATGGCCGCCAGGATGGCAACCGGCAGGAGCCAGAGGATCGGGCTGTTGGTGGCGAAGGCGTTGGCAAAGCAGCGCTGCACCTGCTCCTCGGACGAGCCGGAAGCATCCGGGTTCGGCTTCGGGGTGCTGCCTTTTCGCTGGTCGGTGACCACCACGGTGGTGATGAGCTCGTGACCATCGGGGGTGGTTACCTTGACAGGGATCTCCACCACAGAATCCTTGGCGGTCTCCGGAGGCGTGACCTGGAGCTCGCCGGTGTCCTTGTCGATGGTCGCTGTCCAACCCTCGGGGATCTTACCCAGCTCGTAGGTGTTGCCGTCCTTGTGGCCAGAGAACACCGGGATGGTGACCGTCTTGCCACTATCGGTGGTGATCACCTGCGACGGATAGGTGGGAGTGCGCTCAACAATCGGCTTGTCCGGAACGGTCGGATTGTCCGGCGTACTCGGGGTGCCACCGCCGAGGACGGTAAACACGGCGTAAGAGGTGTAGGAAGCGCTACCGTCCTTCGGCGTGACGGTGACCGGGACCTTGACGTAATCGCCAGGCTGGGCGTCCTTCGGGGCGGTGGCGGTGACGTTACCGTTATCATCAACGGATACCGTCCAGCCCTTGACCGTGGCGGGAACCTCGAAGGTGTTCTCGGTGCCCTGCGGGTCAGCCTGGTTGGTGACCTGCTCGCCCGGGTTCACGCTCTCCACCTCGTACTGAACGCGGGTGGACTCATTGTTGGGGTTGGCGGGAATTCCGGCCATCGCCGGGACGAGAGTGCTGGTGCCATCCTTGAAGGTCACCTTCACGGGGATGACAACGCTATCGCCGGGCTTGGCGGTCTTGGGTGCGTTGGAGGTCACCGTGCCGTTCTCATCGACGGTGGCGGTCCAGCCGTCAATGCCGGGCTTCCAGGAGGGATCGATCTCATAGGACGCGCCCTCGGGGAAGACGGACTTCTCAAAGACCGGAACCTCGGCGGAGGTGCCAGGCTGCTGGTCCACCTTGGCGTAGGTGGGCGGGATGTTCACCGACTTTGTCCCTACGCGGAGGACGCGGTCGACCGGATCGGCGGTCTTCACGGTGGTGGTGGTGGGGTCGCCCTGTTTCTCGCCATTGACAAGCTTCCACACCTTGGTGGTGACCTCCTCGCCGTTGGCACCCTCGGCATCGGTGATCACGGTGCCGGCTGCCAGCGTGTCATCGAAGATCACCTTGGTGTTAAACGGAACAGGTGAGGTGACCGCCTCGGTTATCTCGGTCTGCTTTTCTCCGGTACCGATGGTGATGACCTCGTCCTTAGGCTCGGTCACCACGGTCTTTGTTACCTCGCCGTCGTCTCCGAGCGTGAACTTTGTCTCACCGGGCACACCCGGATCCACGCGGTGCTCGCCTGCGGGCAGGCTCGGATCCTCCACTACCTTCACGCCATAGGCCGTGGACCTAGTCCAGGTGGGGGTTGCGCCCTTGGTGCCAACGCGGATGATCTCCGGGGTAGGCTCGGTCACCCGTTCCTGGGTGGACTGAGTGTCGGTGACCACGGAGTTTTCGATGGTGTTGGTGGTGGTGATACGGAGAACACCCGGCTTGCCGGCTTGGGCTACCTCCTGGGTTCCCGCATCCATCGACGGATCGAAGACTATCTGGGTTTCATAGGCGATATCGACATCGGTGACGGTGACATTCTTATTCGCAGTCAGCGCACCGACACGAACCTTCTCGTTCACGGGCTCTTTTGTCCGCTTGGTTGTCACTTGCGGATCGCCGCTGGGTTCGCCGTCGACAAGCTTCTGAGTGGACGTCTCCGTATCCTCACCGAGGACACCAGCCTGGACAACAACCTTTTGACCGGGGGCGAGGTCCGGGTCGACGGTGACCTCAGTGGTGAAGGGGACCGGCTTGGTGGTGGTGGTGACGAGCTCGGTGGCACCGGCCTTGGGGCCGTACTCAATGATCTCCTGGACGGCGTCCTTAGTGGTCTCCTCGCTTGTCGACGTCGCCTTCCCGCCGGTGGCCTCGAAGTTCACCGTCTTTTTCAGCTCGCCATTCTGGCCCTTCTGGACCACCCGGGTCTCGCCGGGCTTAAGGTCCTTGTTCTCGCGCAGGACCGTCTGGTAGGGCACGGGCACCGTCCAGGAGACAGAATCTTGAGCTGGCTTGGTGCCCACGACGACAACCTCGTTGACGGCCTCTTTGGTGGTCACCCACTCGCCGTTTTGAAGCTCAGCGAGACCGGGCTTGCCGACGGTTTCGGTCTTGTACGTCCCCGACTCAACCGTAGGATCGTACCTGTACTCCACCGTGAAGGGGATCGGACGGGTGGGCTGAGCAGCGACGTTGATCTCCGCAGAGCTCACGTCCGTGGTGCCATCGGCGTAGGTGACCTTCACAGGCACCGACACCATATCGCCGGGCTGGGCCTCCTTAGGAGCGGTGGCAACAACGTTGCCGTCTTTATCAAGGCTCACCGTCCACGTGCCGTGGTCGGTGGTCACCGCGTACTCGGGGTTGCCAAACTGGTTGTTATTGCCGGTGGGCTTGACCGTATCCGATGCCTCAATAGCGTACGGATCATTGGCCGACACGTTCACATCATCGGGCTTGTCCAGGTTGAGCGGGCTCGTCACCGTCTCGCCGGGGACCACCGTCTTGGGCGGGTAGACGGGCGTGGCCTCGTAGTTATTGGTGAGGTTCACCACGAACGGGGCGTACACAACGTCCGAGCTGCCATCCTGGTAGTGAACGGTGACCGGCACATCGATGTGGTTGCCCGGGCGGGCATTCGCCGGCGGGGTGGCCGTGACCTTGCCGTCCTTATCCACCGACACTTTCCAACCGTTGATGTCGCTTGGCACCTCGTACGGGGTGGTGGGCTGGAGATCGCGGACAGGCGGCTGAGAGCCTTGCGTGATATTGCTGGTCACAGCGTTGCCGGGGGTGGTAGTGGACTGGTTGTAAACCGGGCTATACACGCGGGACTGATCGCCCACCACAACCACGGTGGCGAAGGTGGTATCGGTGGAACCATCCTTGTAGGTCACCTTCACCGGGATATCTGCGGAGCTGCCGGGAACGGCCTTATCACTAATCGGGGTGGTGATAACGCCCGTTTTCTCGTCGATTTTCACCATATCCCACGTGATGTTGCGAGGCGGTGCAATATAACCGGGCTCGTTTGGATCCGTGATGATGGAGTACTTGGGCTCAGACAGCGCATGCATGCGGGTTGTATCCACCTTGCTGGTAGTACTGGTGCCCGGCTTGCCACTGACCGTGGCGTAGGACGGATCGTTGGCGTCCTTATCCGCGCCGACGACGGTGAACTCCGCCGGCACCAATGCCTTGGTGCCATCCGGGTAGCTGACGCTGACCTTGATGGTCGCGCTATCGCCCGGCTGCGCATCCTTGGGCGGGGTGGCCGTGACGGTACCCGACTCATCGACGGTCACCGTCCACCCCTGGGGGAGCTTCTTAGGAAGCTCGTACTTGGCCAGCTTTGGATCGCTGAGCTGCGTCCTAATGGTGCTCTCCACCGGGTTGCCGGCCGTGGTGACACGCTCCACGTACTCGGCGGCATCCTTGCCGTCGCCCTTGCCGTTCACGCGGAACGTGCCCGTGATGGTCTGATCGGCAACGCCGCCGGCGTAGTGCGCCACCACCGGCACGGTGAGAAACGCCCCCGGCAGCGCTGTATCCGGCACCGTGGTGCTGATAACGCCGGTGGTGGGATCAACTGCAACCTTCCAATCGCCGATGGTGGTCTCGGTTGCACCATCCTGGAACGAGTACGAGGTGGGCATTGCATCATCGGGCTTGCCACTCAGGCCGTTTTTCGGCTCAACCGGCGTGAGCGAGAGCTCATCTTTCACCACACCCGCGGTGGAACCGTAATCCGGCACCTTAATGCTGGTGACCACCTGGAACGGCGCCTCAACAACATCGGTGGTGCCATCGGGGTAGGTGGCCTTCACCTTGGGGGTAATGGAGGAGTTATTGGGGGCATCCTTGGGCGAGGTGGCATGCACCGTGCCGTCTGCATCAACGGTCACCGTCCAGCCCTCCGGGTAACTACCCGGCACGACCTCGTAACTTGTGGGTTTAACCGGGGAGCCCTTGCCCAGGATCCGCTTGAGTGCGACAGGCTGCGTAAGCTCCGCGCCCTGCAGGCCCGTGGCCGGCTCCGTGGGATAGGTCACGTCCGTGACCTGCGTGTTATTGGGCTTCACGATGGCAAGAAGCGGAATGGAATCCACCGACCCGTTGGTGTAGGTCACCTTCACCACCGGCTGGGAGAAGGTGCCCGGCCGCGGCTCGCCGCCACCAAACGGGGCTGTGACCTTCACCGTGTAATCGCCCTTGTCGGGATCGACGAACTCGGCCTTCCAGCCCGGCTGCACGAGCTCGGTATCAAGCTCCACCGTGGCCAGCTGGTTTTTAACCAGGTCCGCGATCTTATCCTTGATCCCGGTGAAGGTCACCGACTGCGCGCTGGTTGCCGGCTTGCCGTCTGTAATGCCGGAAATAATCTGCACCTGCGACGGATCATACTGCGGATCGTGGTACTTCTCATCGTCCGTGGTGATGGTGTGGGTGGAAATCTCATTGGCCTTGTTGTACCTCTCCAGCAAATCGATCGATGACTGGTAGACGTAGGTATCGTCGCCGTCCTCGTTATTCACCGGATCTGTAGCCGCTGCCTTGAGCTGCTCGAGGTTGCGGGGCAGGGCGACGGCGGTGAAGCTCACGGTGTCATCGTCCGCCCACTTTTCACCGATGAACTTAGGCCACGTGTAGTACAGGTCCTTCCCGTCCCGTCGCACCTCGCCCGCATAGCTACCCCTTTGGGTCTTGGCCGAGACCTTGATGCGTGACAGCGAGTCATCGTCGGCGTTAATCGTGCCGATCTTCACCTGCTCGCCGGGTTTGATCACGGCCTTATCCACATTTGACCAGTCAATAGTGATGGGCGAGCAATTGACTTGCTCACTCGGCCAGGGGTTGACCTGGGCCGTGACAATGGTGCTGTCGGTCTCAAAGGCTTTGAGTCTCGGGTTATCCGCTGTGTACTGGCTCTTCCACGCCGAGATGATTCCATCGGGCGTGGCCATATTTTTCACGTCGTCCTCGGAAAAACTCTCGGCCAGATTAATATTTCTCTGCCCACCACGAGTTGTGACTCCTATTGGTTTGGTGCTCTCGCGGTTGACCTTGGGGAAACCTGTATTAGTACCAAGCTCGGAGCCTTCGGCCATAGCCGGGATTTCTCCGGGGGTAACCGGAAAACGGCCCGAATCGCTCACGGTGAGGTTGGCAAAAGTGCGATCCTGAGAATTGGTGATGCGATACTGAAAGCCGAAGGACTTTTTATCCGGCAAGTCATTGCTGGGGTTGATGGTAAACAGCTCCAGGCCGGCCCTTGGCTTGGCATCCAGCGGTTTTACAAATTCGACCACACAGCTGCCATTACCGCTGATGTCAGAGACCTTCTGCTTATTTTTTTCAATGAAGGTGTCACTCTGCTTCGCGGTGATATCTTCTCCCACAAGCTCCGCCGCGAACGCCGGTGGCACAGCCGTTAGCGTTCCCAGAGCCAGGGAGATGGATGAAATGACTGAAATGACGCGCCTGCGCGGCTTCGGGGCGCTCGAACCACCTTTGGTCTCCACGGTGGATCACTCTCCTACTCGTATATTTTTTATGGATAGGGTTGAAGGTTTTGAGTCCAGACTCTTTAATATTTTACCAGGTTTTTCACAGCGCATATAAAATTAGCGGTGAGCTACCATACATCTTTTCTCAGCGGCACACGCTAGGAACCGGTTTGCAGGCGCGCAGTAGTACCGGAGGACGGCGATAAGCGCCACGAGGTGCCCCGGGAAAGGCGATGGGGAAGTCCAGCCCATCCACGGCGGAGTTGGGGTTAAGCGCCAAAACGTGTGTCTAAATAGAGTTGTTTTTAATCGTTAAGCTGGTGGAACATTGATGGTACGCTCTCGGCGTGAGGGCGTCGGGGGCTGATCCTTCGGGTTCCACCAGTTCCCGGTGCACATGTACTAGGAGCAGTATTCGATCCTTATTGGATGAGTACACCGAGACCTTACCGCCCGGTTTGTCACGGGCCAATGAAACGCAACGGAAAAACAGCCAAAGGCACCCCACGCTGGCGGTGTAAGAATCCAGACTGCGGGGTATCAACAACCAGATCACACACCGATGCCATCCACGCCACACGATTTCGCGTGTTCATGGATTGGATCATGGGCACGCGTTCGCTTGACCAGATAGCCGCCTCACACAAGCAGGGCCTGCGTACATTGACACGATGGTTTAAGCCTTTTTGGGCAGTCCAGATTCCTGCAACACTGATTGCGGGGACCCGTAATGTAGGTTGACTCCCATGCCACGCAGCCTTCTCATTTCCATTCGGCCGACGTTTGTGGAGCAGATCCTTACTGGCACCAAGACGGTGGAGCTGCGGAGGAAGAAGCCGCAGCTACGTCCAGGGGCCGCAGTACATATCTATGCGACCGCATCGGTGAAGGCCGTGGTGGCTCGTGCACAGTTGGCAGGGATCGTGTCACTGCCCCCGGCGCGCCTGTGGGAAGAGGTGGGGGAGTTTTTCCACTACTTCGCGGGGTGCAGCATCGGGCATGGCCTGGTGCTTTCCTGCGTCGAAAAGCTCGCAGAGCCCGTGACGATGGCGGAGCTGCGGGAGTGCGGGATCGCGGTGCCCCAGAGTTGGCGCTACCTCCCCCACCGTCGCAGGGTGACAGGTGAGGAAGGGTGAGTACCAAGCGTCGAGAAGCGAAAATGACTAGACCAGCGCACCGATGATGTAGTCCCAGGCGGCGGAGGTGACGACGCCAGCGATGGGTGACATGAGAAGCGGGAGCACAAATCCAAACATGGGAGCCCTACGCGGGCAAGTAGGCAAGCGCGGTGGCGGTGAAGGTTTTCACGGCCTTGGGGAGGACGGAATCATCGACGTAGAAGTCGACGGAGTGGAGGCCCCCCTCGGAGGGGGTGAAGAAGAGCATGAGGGCGGCCTGTCCCCCGTTATCCTGGACGCGCTTCATCATGTAGGAGTAGTCCTCCGAGGCGGTAAAGCGCATCGCCGGGGTGGTCTGCGGGCGGATCCCGACGGTGGTGGCGGCGTGGGCGATGACCTGGGCAAGCTCGTCGTCGGAACGAAGGGAGATGGCCTCGCCGACCGTGTCGATGTCCACGTCGCACTCGTACATCGCGGCGGCCGCTTCGATGACGGTGCGGGCACGCGTTGCCATGAACTCGTTGATCTCCGTTGTCTCACCGCGGACCTCCATCTCCAGGTGGGCACGCTCGGCGACAATGTTGCGGTTGTCTCCGGCTTCTAGCTTGCCGACGGATACTCGCGTGGAGCCACCCGAATGGCGCGAAATGGCGTACAGGTTAAGGGTTGCGGCACAGGCGGCGAGCAGGGCGTTTTTACCCTTTTCGGGGGCGCCGGAGGCGTGGGCGGCACGTCCTGAGAAGGTGACGTCGAACTTGGTGGTGGCAAGGGCCCCGGAGCTCGCCGGGGCGAAATCGTATTCAGCGAAGGGGTGGGGCCAGACGTGCTGGCCAAGCATGATCTCCACATCGTCGACAAGCCCAGCGGAGACCATGGCCTGCGCACCGCGGACGCCTTCCTCGGCCGGCTGGAAGAGAATCTTGACCGTGCCCGACCAGGAATCCTTGAGCTCCGCGAGCGCGCGGGCGACACCGAGACCCATTGTGATGTGGGCGTCGTGACCGCAGGCGTGCATGGATCCTTCGTGCGCGGAACCGTGTTCCGTTTTCTCCGTGAGGGGGAGGCAGTCGATATCGAACCGCATGCCGACGACCGGGCCGGGACCGTTGTGCAGGACCGCGACCGCGCCCGTGAGCCCCCCGGCGATGGCGCGCACGAACGCCGGATCCGCGCCCTCCTCGATGGCGCGGGCGATGGCGGCCTCATCCTCGGCGGGCGACGGGAGCCCCATGCGGGCGCTGGGGTCCGTGGCGTCCGCGCCCGTGAGAACCTCGTAGCCGAGGTGCCGTAGCTCGGTGACAATACGTGCCGTCGTGCGATACTCCAAGAAACCGAGCTCCGGGTAACGGTGAAAATCCCGCCGCCAGGAAACAAGCTGGTCCTGGAAGGCATCGACGCACGCGACGACCTTCTCCGCAGCTTCTTGGGTGATAGTAGGCATGTCCTTCCTCCTCATTGGAATGTTTTTTTCGGTGAGGTACTTTACTTCTTGTGTGCAACTTTCGGAGGAGTGGTGGCGGATCACACACGGCGCTGTGGGTGAGCGCACACCTCCTTGCCTTTCCCGAAACGCCTGCCTACCTTTGAATATAGAACGTAACTTGAACTAGGAAGGCACCCCCCAATGCTCCGGAAATCACTCGTGCTACTCACCGCAGGAATGCTCACGCTCAGCGGGTGTTCTGCTACTCCACGCGATGTCCCTGCCGCCGGATCCCGGGCGGTCACGCTCGCGCTGTCCACGGAGAAAAACCCATTCTTCCTGCAGGTGCGCTACGGGGCGCAGGCGAAGGCCAACGAGCTGGGAATCGACCTCACCGTCCTGGATGCGGGGGATGATGCGGAGGTGCAGGCCGCGCAACTCGACGACGTTTCTTCCGGCGTCGCGGTGGTGAACCCCGCAGACTCCGAGGCGCTCGCCCCCGCCGTGTCCCAGCTGAACGAGAAGGGCATCCCCGCCATCACCGTCGACCGCACCATCACAGGCGCCGACGTCGCCGCGCTCATCGACTCCAACAACACCGAGGGCGGCGCGGCCGCAGCGTCGGTTTTGGCCAAGGCAATCCGCGCCCAGGGCGAGGTCATCGTGCTGCGCGGCATCGAGGGAAGCTCCTCCAGCGCCGAGCGCTACGAGGGATTCACCCAGGCCATGGCTGAGCACCCACGCGTCCGCATCGTCGCCGCCGAGGCCGCCGACTTCGACCGCGACACCGCCCGCGACCTCGTCACGGACCTCCTTGCCGACCACCCCGACGTGGCGGGGATCTTCGCCGAAAACGACGAGATGGCGCTCGGGGCCGTGGACGCGCTCGGGGAACGCGCCGGAAAAGACGTGAAGGTGGTGGGCTTCGACGGCACCGAGGAGGGCGTGCGCGCCGTGAAGAACCGGAAGCTCGTAGCAACGATTGCGCAACAGTCCTCCGAGCTCGGCGCCACCGCCATTGAGCAGGCCGGGAAGCTCCTCGACGGCGAGGCGGCGGAGAGCGTGCACACGCCGGTGATGGTGGTCACGCGGGATAATATTGAGAAGTACCGGCCGCTGTAAGAATGGTATTAGCTGATTTCAAAACGACGGATCAGGTCTGCTCCCCAGGTACGGGGGACCTTGCCCTGGCGGCGTAAGCTCCCAACCACAATTGCGGGACTGACGGAATGATCGGACGCGCAGGTTACAATCCCCTCAGCGGTATAGGGCTGAGGGATCGCGTCTACAGCGGTACCGTCTAAAAGCGCGTTCGCCACCCAGTTATCCGCCTTACGTTCAGACTGCGGACGAGCAGCCGAATCCTTTTCACGGTCAACCCTCCTCGTCTCATAGTCCGCAGTAAGGATATGAGCCAGCTCGTGAAACAGAGTGAACCAGAAGATGTCCTCCCGCTTATAACGGGGTTGCCGTCGTACTCAAACGAAGCGCCGGAGACCTGAGAACCGGGAACCGCCGACGCTGTGGAGCATGCGCCGGACCGCTGGAACAAACGATGAAGGATCCTGGACAGATGCTGAGCGCAACGAAGAAGTGAGCTTTCCAAACCATCCCTGTCCGCATCAAGCTGCTTCTTAACCAGGTCCATTCTGCACCACCGCCAGAACAGAGAAAAGCAATCGAATCAGAACCTGCACACAGATCACGGAATGCATCGGCGCAAGCAACTCGCCCGCGGGCAAAAACCTCGCGTACCAGCTCCTGAGGATTCCTCCAGTTATGTGTGACGATCCCAGCCCTTTGTAGCCGGGAGACGCAAGGCCCAGGAAGCACGGACCCAAGTACGTTCGGCGAGCAACGTAGCGAGCCTGGACCCGGTGACGAGGGCAAGTTTAACGGCCATCTCCGGACTGGTCGGGGCGTACCTCAGGTGCTTAGTAGACGTTCCGAGCCGCATTGCCAGTCAGGTCTCCCGTCAACGCCGCCGTTCCGACCGTCAAGGACGTGCCACTTTCCGGGGTCGGCCTTTGCCAAACGTAGAAGCTCTGCGAAAGTGGAATAGTCGGTGATTTCGTTCAGGCGACGATCGCGGTTCTTTAAAGCTTGATACCCATATTTTCTTGTACAAGCTTTGTCATCTTCGAAGACCCTCCGAGTTCTTTCGTCCTTGTACCTATACTGCACCATTTACCTACTTGGTAAACAAAAGTCTGGACCGAAATTTCCCCGTTAAGACATTTTTACGATACAACGACTTCCTTAGCCCTGCGACCGCAACCACCGAGCGTCGACAAGCAAAAAATTAAGCACAGTGATAGCTAACGTTCATCTGGTGGACACCTTGGTCTTCTATGTTGAATGAGTATTCACGCATTCAGCGGAAGGAAAGCAATGTCCAATAAAGTTGAATCGTTGCCGGAGGTCGACGTCACCACCGGCGACACGAAGAAGGACTGGCGCTGGCACCTGTGCTTCGGCGGGCTGACCGCCGTCGCCCTCGTGTGGACGATCATCTGGGGCTTCGACTACGTCGCCCCGGGCGCCAACAAGCTCCTCCTCATCACAGCCATTATCTTCGCCATCTTCATGGCTTTCAACATCGGCGGCAACGATGTCGCCAACTCCTTCGGCACCTCCGTCGGCGCCGGCACGCTGTCACTCAAGCAGGCGCTGTTGGTCGCCGCGATCTTCGAAGTGTCCGGCGCGCTGCTCGCCGGCGGCGAGGTCACCGACACCGTGCGATCCGGGATCGTCGACCTGTCCGCCATCAACGGCCTCGACCCCATGGAATTCGTGTACATCATGATGTCCGCGCTTCTCGGCGCCGCGATCTGGCTGTTGATTGCCACGCGCATGGGCTGGCCGGTGTCCACCACCCACTCCATCGTCGGCGGCATCGTCGGCGCGGCGCTCACCGTCGGGTTCGTCACGCACAAGGGCGGCTGGTCGATGGTGCAGTGGGGGGAGATCGGCAAGATCGCGATTTCGTGGGTGCTGTCGCCGGTACTGGGCGGCGTGGTCGCGTACTTCCTGTTCAAATGGGTCAAAGAATCCATCCTGGTATACAACGAACACGCCGACCAGCAGCTGCGCGAAATCAAAACCCGGCGCGCCGAACTGCGGCGCGACCACAAGCAGCGCTTCGAACGGCTCGACGAACTCCAGCAGATCAACTACACCAACGCCATGGCGCGCGACGCGGCGCTTGTGGCCGAGGAAAACTACGACCCCGAACTGCTGGAATCCGACTACTACCGCGAACTGTATAAAATCAACGAAAAGCGCGACAACGTTGAGGCGCACAAAGCGCTGGAAAACTGGGTGCCGCTGCTGGCCGCGTTCGGCGCCATCATTATCGCCGCGATGATGCTGTTCAAGGGCCTGAAGAACACGCCTTTGGACTTCTCCTCGCTGCAGAAATTCCTCATCATGGGCATGGTCGGCGCCATCGTGTGGATGGCGGTGTACATCTTCGCGCGGTCGTTGAAGAAGAAGTCGTTGTCGAATGCCACGTTCCTGCTGTTTAGCTGGATGCAGGTGTTCACCGCTTCGGCGTTCGCCTTCTCCCACGGCTCCAACGACATCGCCAACGCCATCGGGCCGTTCGTCGCGGTTTTGGACGTGCTGAAGACCGGCGAGATCAACGACGAGGCCGAGGTGCCGATCGCCGTCATGATGGCGATGGGCGTGGGCCTTATCGCCGGCCTGTGGTTCATCGGCCGCTACGTGATCAAGACCGTCGGCTCCGGGCTGACGAAGATGCACCCGTCCTCCGGCTTCGCCGCCGAGCTCTCCGCCGCCGGCGTGGTCATGGGCTCCTCTCTGTTGGGCCTCCCCGTGTCCTCCACGCATATTTTGATCGGCGCCGTGCTGGGCGTGGGCATGGTGAACAAGGCCGCCAACTGGAACCTGATGAAGCCGATCGCGACGGCGTGGGTTATCACGCTGCCGATCTCCGCGGTTATCGGCGCGGTGACGGTTTCGATCCTGCGCGTGCTGTTCTAGATTATTTTTTAGCCGGGGCTCCGCATTGTTTTGCGGGGCCCTTTTTTGCCTTAGAACGGGTGTTCCGCTACGTCACTTTGGGCGTGGAAAGCACCACTTACCTTTGTTTCTAGAAGGCCCATTCCGGGCCGATAGATGAAAGGTAATTAAATATGTTTATCCCCGTAGTTCTTGACTATGCCATTCTCTCCAAGACGAACGAGGCGGTGGTTACGCTGTCGGCCCGCGGTGAGTGCCGGGCTGAGGTTTGTCGGCTTGTCGACGTCGGAAAGCTAGCGACCTCCTGGTTCCTAGACGTGGCGCTTCGCAATACGGACCACACGGTGGGGTTATATACCTCGGTTAGAAGCATTGGGGCGCTCGTTCGTGAACACCCCGAGCTGTTTAGAAACGTCCGCAGGTTTAGCACCGTGGCGCCGGTTTTAACGGAGGATTTCGCACTGGCGCGTGACAAGAAGAACTCCATAGTGGAAGAGCGCATCCGCTCCTTGGTGAACCTCCCCATCGAGGAGGGCATGGTGGTGGCGACCGACGCGTCGCTCGGCACCGGACACCGGGCAGGAATTGCCGCGGTTGCCACGCGCGGGCGGGTGCGGGCGCGGTCGTTGCTGGTGGAAAGCGTGGCCGACGCGGAGTTCTGGGCCGTGGAAATGGCGCTTACCACCTGGGCCGGAAAGACCCCGGTGCTGCACATCCTCACCGACTCCCAGATCGTGTACAAGGCGCTCAACGGCGCGGAGAAGCCCACCGGGTGCGCAACCTCCCTGCGGAAGTGCTTCAAGCGGATGGACCGCGCCGAGGTGTACGTGCACTGGGTGCGCGGCCACCGAGGCAACGTGCTCAACGAGCTGGCCAACGACGTGGCGATGTACACGCGCAGGAACGCCTGCTGGGGGCTCGTCGACACGCAAAAAGAGATGCTGGAGCGGTCGAAGGTGGAACTGAAAGCCATGCTTGTCGACCGAAAGCTGAGCGACTTCATCCCCGCAGCGCGCGGCGAGGACGCGTGGACGGCAACGGGGTACGCGGCGTAATTTGCTTGCTCCATTTTGACCCCTTTTTTCGTCTTAAAATGGGGCTTGACGCTTGCTTGCTTCTCCCGCCTAAAGAAAGGCCCACCATGGCATCCTCCAAACAATCACCTGTCATCTACGCCCTCATCGGGGCTATCGTGGTGCTTGTCGGTGTCGTTTTGTTACTGGCGTACTTTTCGCTACGGGCGCCGGATGAGACGACCGCAATTACCAGTACGCGGACAAGCGAAAGCACGAGTGCCAGCGCGAGTCCGACAGAAGACAGGTGCGGAGTGCTCGCGCAGAATGCCGTAAGCGGGATGACAGAACCGCAACAACAATACTGCGACGGCGAATGGCTGTGGGCCGGGCAGGAACAATCAGACCACCTCAACCTCTACCACTGGACCGACCGATGGGAATACTTCAAACCCGACGGAACAGACAACTACGCCGGCTACGACTGCTACGACGAGGATCGGCTTGAGGCTGCGGGTGCGCCGACGGCGCTGGTGAGCAAGCTGAACATCTGCACCAGCGATGCGCCAGCGACATCGCAGGCGAAGGCTGCGGAGGACGAATTCGCGTGGGCGGGACCGCCACTACAGTGCGACGGGCGATACATCCTCATCGTGGAATCCGTGCTCGTCGCGCCAGGCGACAACCCCTACGACCCGACGTGGGAGGCGCTGAAAAAATGGCCGGGGGCGCACGTGTCGTACGCCGTGTGCTCGTCGCTACGCGGAACATACGACGGCAAAGATGTGTACGCCGTGTACTACGACGCGGGGCACAGTGTGTCCGAGGTGTGCGCGCTGAAGGCGAAGTACGGCGGCAACGCGCGGTCTCTGAACAACGCGGGAGACTTCTCAGACCCCTGCTAAACAGGGCTTTTGTAAATCGAGCAGCCTCGGGAACCCACTTTCTAGCGTTAGTTTCAGGTGCAGAAAACCCGTTCTGCGCCTGACGCTAGAAAGGCTATTTCATCATGTTTATTCCTGTCGCTATCGATTACGAGAAGGCACACCGCGCGGACAAGGGCGTTGTGACACTATCGGGAGGTGGGGCAACAAACGTTCAGGTCTGCTCCGCTAACTCGGTAAAACGCGTGGCCGCTGAAATGTTTATTCAGTTCGTCATCAACCACACCGCGCATACGTTAGGGCTGTACACGTCCGCATCCGCAATCAAGCAGCTGATCGCCGGGAACCCCTCGTTGTTTGCAAACGTACACATGTATAGCGTGGTCCAGACCGCGGTAAAAAACGACTACGAGGCGGCGCGGGCACTCAGGAAAAAAACCGTCGAAAAGCTACAACCCACCGAGGAGAGGCCTCGCCAGAGAAGAGACATCGTGGTAGCAACCGATGCCTCCCTGGCGCGAGGCGACACACGGGCGGCAATCGCCATGATTTCGACGTACGGGAAGGTGCAGACACGTATTCGGAGAGTAGCGGGGATCAACGAAGCAGAGCTCCACGCCGTACAGCTCGCCGTCGCAGAATACGGAAAGCGCGCCGTCAACCTGCACATCCTCACCGACTCGCGATACGCGTTCACAACGTTTGAATGCCCTCCCACCACTGCAAAGGTTCACCTGCACTGGGTTCGCGGGCACAACGGCAACGTCCTCAACGAGATAGCCGACCGGGCAGCTCGGTTTACGCGTCGAAACGACGCGTGGAAACTGCCTGAGATGCAAGAACAGATGGAAGATAGACTGCGGGACGAAATTCGCGAGATCATGAAAGGAAAAACGCCCGCGGAGTTTATCCCTACTGCGGGCGAAGATACGTGCGCTGCCTAACTACTCGAGACCGAGAGCCTCAGCAATGGTGAAGTGGAGATCCGTCTGGTCGGTGAGGCCGGCGACGTTGGCGGCACCCGGACCGAAGGCGGCGATGCGGAGCTGGGCGCCCGTGTGGCCCTGGGACTCAACATCGACGTTCTCGCTGGTAGCGTAACCAACCGTCATGGTCGCGCCGTCCTTCGTGGTGAGGTTGCGGGACAGACCCGGGTAGACGATGTCGCGGGCCTCCTCGACGGAAATCTCGTTCTTCTTAGCGAGCTTGTCGATATCCTCCTGGCTTACATTGCCGATCACCTGGGAGGTGTGGGAGTGATCCGCGGTGACGATGACGAGGGTGTTGCCGTCGGCCTTGGCGAAGTCGAGGGCCTTCTGGACGGCCTCGTCAAGATCGACGGTCTCGCCGATCTGACCGCAGGGGTTCGCGTTGTGGTCCTGCTTATCAATCGAGGCGCCTTCGACCTGGAGGAAGAAACCGTCCTCGTCGCCCTTGAGAACGTCGATGGCCTTCTCCGTCATAGCGGCGAGCGTCGGGATGCCCGCGGTGCGCTTCGGGTTATCGGTGCAGGTAGCGGACTCCTGAAGGTAACCGTACTTCTCGGCCTTCGGGCCCTCCCAACGGACCGGCATGTTGCCCTCGGAGAAGAGGCCGAGAACCGGCTTGTCCTGGTTAGCCTCGGTGATCTTGTCGAGCTCGGCGGCGGTCGTGGGAAGCTGGTACCCGCCCTCCTTGGCGAGGTCGAGAACCGTCTTGCCCTCGGGGGTCTTCTGATTGAAGGCCTTGGAGCCGCCGCCGAGGGTGATATCAGCACGGGTATCGACAATCTGCTCGGAGATGGAGCCCTTGCCGCCCTTGGCCTTCAGGTCATCGCCGCACTTCTCGGCATCCTCCGGGCCGTAGCACTTGCGGGCTGCGACGTGGGCGGTCTGGACGGCGGGGGTCGCGTCCTCGATCTCGGCGGTAGAGACGTTGCCCGTCTTCATGCCCTTCTTCTTCGCCTTTTCCAGGAGCGTCTCGTGGGCTTGGCCCTTGATGTCCACGGAGATTGCGCCGTTGTAGGATTTCACGCCCGCCGCCCAGGCGGTGCCGGAAGCGGCGGAGTCGGTGACGTAGTTCGGCTTGCCGTCCTTATCCAGGGAGTAGTGCGTGTACTGGCCGGTCACGGGGAGGGCGTCGATGCCCTTGAAGAAACCGCCGGCGCCCTCGGCGTAGTTGCGGGCGACGGTGATCTCGGAATCACCCATGCCGTCGCCGATAAGGAGGATGACGTTCTTCGCGCCGGACTGGGAAATCGCGTCCCGCATGAAATCGGTCTGGTCGCCGGTGAGGCGGCGAGCGCCACCGTAGGTGGCGAGGTCGCCCTTGGCTTCGCGGTTCGCGATGTCCGAGTCGAGGTCCACGGACTTGGCGGTGTTGGAAGCGGACACGCTCGAGGTGGCGTTATCGCTGCTGCTGGTGCTGTTCGTGGTGCTATCGGGGCTCGTGCAGCCGACGGCGAGGACGGCAGCGGCGCCGAGGCCCAGACCGAGCTTGAACATGCGATTCATGGGTTGCTCCTTAGTACTAAGCAGATTTCTCTTACTTAGCGCAGGCTATGCTCCCAGAGTTTCTTAAACGTTTCAGATACGTGAATTACAGATGAAAGATTGGTTACCTTTTGTGGGGGCGAGAAGTTGCTAGTTTTGTTTGCGCGGCTACGGGGGCGGTGGGATCGGTGTAGCGGCATTTTAACGGGCACGCGTGGTTAGAAGAAAGGACACACGCCATGAACCGCAGCACTCACCCTCGATCTCGTCACGCCGGTCGCCAACGCCACATCCGCCGAGATCAACGGCGATATGTGTACGATCATGACGAGTGAAAGGGCACAATACTCGGCCCAGGGCTCAGGCGGCGCGGATATTGACGGACATTCCTGCGGCCCTCGACAACTTCGAGAAGACGATTTATAAGGCCAAGCAGAATCTCCCGGGCGGTATACGGGTATGCCCGGTTGACATCCAAGCAATACGCGTACCCGCTTAGCCAGGCCGCTGGAAAAGCATAATCCCTTTAGGGAAGGGGCTCAACGACGCCGAAATGGGTCTCACCGTAGCGGGCGTTGTCATCGTCGCACTCCCCCAGATCAAGCCACTGCTGCCATAGCTGGCGGTTAGCTAACGACTTGGCCGTGCGCAATTTAGAATCTGCTCTTGAATCCGTACATGCGACTTCCACATTTCACGTCTCGGTGGCCTATGTCCGACCCTCATTTGTTCCCCACTAGCCTCAAACTAATGGGGAATAAACACGTTTAACGGGGCTGGTCAGGTTCACCTGGACTGGTTCGCCACGCTCGGTAAAGGGCATACGCGCCGCCAGCAAAGGCAGCGATCACACCAAGAGCAACGGTCCAATTAAACATCTGCAATGCTAAGGCGGTCACAACGAGAGCCAGACCAAGGAACAAGGCCAATACTCCTAAACTTACAGCCGCCATTCTGCGAAATTCACTCACTAGGTCGCTCCTTACTCCGTGCATTCTTGGGCAGTTTTTGCAACCGTCGCAGGAACACCAGTCGCAATACTAGTAGCAACGAGCGGGCCAACCGGACCATCAAGCGGGGACGAAATTAGAGCTGCTGCACCACCTGCGACTTCGGCGACCGTGGCGAGAGCACCTAGAGCACACCCTCCGGCACTACGAGTCTCCAGCGCTGCAATTCGAACAGCTTCCGCTTTCACAGGCTTTTCGAACGTTGCCTCTACAAAATTGGTGCCAACCGTGTAGGTAACCGGCACAAAATGTCCGTCTTTCAGAGGTACAGCAGGCAAAAAGGACTGCAGCACGTTTCCTGCATCGTCAATTACCTCGATGCCTCCGCTCTGGGTCTCTCGCGGAGTCGCTCCTTCAAAGTCAGCACGAAATCCCTGCTCCGTATAATTAGAAATTTCGGTAACAGCGACACCTTGATTCTCTAGCGAGACTGCTTCGTCACGATCCAAGATCCAGAGGTTATTGGTGGAATCTGCATCAGAAACGTACTGCTGCGGCACCGGAGCGGGAGACGCGGATGCCGGAACGATGGGTGCAACAATACAGGTGGCGAGGAGGAAACCTGCACAGAACTTTTTTCTCACAGAAAATACCTTTCCGTTTTAGGGGTTTAGGAGATGCAGAGACTTTAAGGCACCTCCGCTTGCAGCGCCCGACCGTAACATACCCTCGCCCACCAAGCAATTCACCTGTCCTTTTTCTGTTAGTTTCTAAAAGCTATATGTGCGTAACTAGCGGGTGGCTTTTTCCAGCAGGTAGATGATGTGTTGGTAGTCCTTTCCGGAGTGTTGGTTGAGGCCCATCTCGCAGGTGCGGTTGGCGGAGGCGTAGGCGTCGGCAGGGCCGTGTTCGGATTCGAAGGAGGCGATGCCGGCGCGCTCGTCAAGGGTGGCGGCCTCGGTTAGTTCGGGGTGGAGGAGGCCGCGGTCGCCGGCGGTGCCACAGCAGTGGGCGCCGAGGGGGACCTCCACGTGGGAGGCGATGGATTGGGCGACGTCGGCAAACTCCTCAACAATGCCAAGGTGCTGCATGGAGCAGGTCGGGTGGATGACGAGGTTGTCGAGTTTGTGGGAGACCGTGAGGTGCGGCAGGAGGGAGTGGGCCCACTCGACGGCGTCTAGGATTTTGACGCCCGGGATGTTTTCGACGATGCCGTGCGTGCAGGAGGCGGCGTCGCAGACGAGCGGGAGGCGGCCGTTGTCGGTCCACTCAAGGATGGCTTTTTGGAGCTTGGTGGCCATGTACTCCTGCGCGGCCTTGAAGCCCTTCGAGGTGAACGGGGTGCCGCAGCAGAGGCCGTCGACCTCGGGGATCCAGAGGGGCTGGCCCGCGCGGTTCGAGATGTTCACGAGCGTATGGGCGATGGAACCGTGGTCGTCGCCAAACATGCGGTTGATGCAGGCCGGGAAGTACACCGCTTTCGCAGTCTCGCGGGCGGTATGCGGCGGGTCCCAGGTGGCGGCGGGCGGGAGGCCCTCGCGGGCGGTGTACATGAGATCCGGGTCGATGACCTGGCGGACGGCGTCCGTGAGGAGGCCCAGGGTGCGGGTCCCCAGGCCGTCGCCAAGCACCTTGGTGACAGCGTCGGTGGCGGTGAGGCCGGCGCGACCGGCGACCTCGACCTTGTCCCAGTGCTGGGCGAGCGTGAGCGCGACTTTTTCCGTGGCGCGGGTCTGCTCCATCTGGCGGAAGAGTTTCACCATCTTGCCCGTATCGATGGAGATCGGGCAGGCGACGTAGCAGGACGAATCGACGGCGCACGTGTCGATGCCGTCGTAGGCGTTTTGCTCGAGGAGGTTAGTGAGCAGCGGCGAATCCTCCGGCTGGCGCGCCATCTCGCGGCGGATGACGATGCGCTGGCGCGGCGTGGTGGTGAGGTGGCGCGACGGGCACACCGACTCGCAGAAACCGCACTCCACGCAGGGGTTTGCCACGTCCTCGATCTTCGGGTGCGACTTGAAGTTTTTAATGTGGAGCTTCTGGTCGCGGGTGAGCTTGATGTCCGGGGCGAGGATGCCGTGCGGATCCAGGAGCTCCTTGATCTCCCACATGATGGCGAAGGCCTTTTCACCCCATTCGCGCTGGACGAAAGGGGCCATGTTGACGCCGGTGCCGTGCTCGGCTTTGAGCGAACCCTCGTACTTGTCGAGGGTCATCTCGGCGAACTCCTGGAGGAAGGCGTCGTAGCGGTCGACCTCCTCGGGGATTTCGAAGTTGGGTGTCATGCAGAAGTGCAGGTTGCCGAATGTGGCGTGGCCCATGACGAGGAGGGGGTAGTTGTACTTGTCGAGAAGGTCGAGAAGGTCCTTCGTGGCCTCGCCGATGCGCTCCGGCGGGTAGCACACGTCCTCGGTGATAAGGGAACAGCCCTGGTCGCGCTTCGCTCCGGCGAGCGGGACGAGGCCGGCGCGGATCTCCCACGCGTTTTTGATGTCGGTGGGCTCGCGCATGAAGTCCAGGGGCTGGAGGAGGTCGGCGTCCTGGAGGGCATCGCGGGCGGCTTGCATCTTGGCTTGGAGTGATTCTTCGTCGTCGGCGGCGACCTCGAGGAGGAGAGCGGCCATCTCCTCGGGAAGGTTCAGCCAGTCCTCATGGGCGCCCGGGAAGCTGCCGACAGCCTCGCGCATGGCGGGGCTGGCCAGCAGTTCGACGGATTCGGCGCCTGCCTTGACGAGGCGATCGACGTAGTTGGCGGCGAGGTCCATCTTGGGCATCATCACCCAGGTGACGGCGGCCATCTTGGGATGGGCGACGGTTGCAATCTCGGCCTCGGCGATGAAGCCGAGAATGCCCTCGGCGCCGATCATAAGGTGCATGAGGATATCGACAGGCGTGTCGAAGTCGAGGAACGCGTCCAGGCGGAGGGCGTTGGTGTTGCGGATGGTGAACTTGCGGCGGATCTTGGCTTTTAGTTCTGCGTCGTTTTCGATTGTGGATTTCAGCGCAAGCAGGCCGTTGTAGATCTCCGGCTCCTGGTCACGGAGGCGCTCGTTGGCGTTCGGGTCACGCGTATCGACGACCGTGCCCGACGGGAGGATGATGCGCATCTGGCGGATGGAATGGTAAGAATCCATGTCCACGCGGCACCGCATGCCGCCCGAATTGTTGGAAAGAATGCCGCCGATGGTGGCGATGGAGGAGCTCGCCGGGTCCGGGCCGATCTTGCGACCCTTGCGGTTTAAGACGGCAAGGACGTTGATGAGGGTTTCGCCGGGTTTAACGGTGATCGTGTCGGGGTTGACCACCAGACCCCGGAAGTTTGAGCGAACATCAACCAGGATGTCGTCGGAAAGCGACTGACCGTTGAGGGAACTACCGCCAGCTCTGAAGGTGAGATGGTGGCCCGACTCGCGGCAGAAACGGTGCAGTTTGATGACATCCGATTCCGTGCGGGGACTGACCACGACCTGCGGAAAGAGGCGGTAGTGGGAGGCATCCGAGGCGTAGCGGACGAGGTCGATCGTGCGGGAACGGACCTGGTCCTTGCCGAGGAGCTGTTCGAGTGTTTCGCGGAGTTCCGTGGGCGTGCCGTCGGCGAACTCCAGCGGGAACGGGTCCGGGGAGGGGTGCGTTTTGCCTGCGGGCTGGCCGAGGCGGGTGGGGTCTTTGCCAAGGAGTTTCGTCATACGTCTAAGCGTAGCGCGGATGCCGAATCGGAGTGGTGAGTCGAATGCGCAGGCCACGGCGGGAAATTAGGGTCGCCTGCGTGGTGATTTTCACACCCGCAGCGGACGCCTTGTGAACGGCGATATTCCTTTGCAGCTGCTCTTTCCACCAGGAAGATGGGAATCTTCCCGTGTGCTGCAAACGACTGCAACAAAACTTTCCGCAGCTCACGCCGCAAAACCTGGCCGAGGGCAGCTGAAAACGAGGTACTACTGCAACAAAACTATGTCGGCAACGGCCGGCTGGAGTGACAGACCGCGTGAAGAGGCTGCCCTTCTGCCGGGCACTCTTTGTTTACAAGGCGTACTCAACGATGCCCGGATTGCAGGGTGTTGGCGGCGACCAGGACGACGGCGAAGATGGCGGCGAAGAGGCCGACGAGGATCCAGCCGTTGTTGATGCCGGCGGAGAGCACTGAGCCGGAGTAGGAGACGAAGATGGAGTCGAAAAGGGCCGTGGCAAAGAAAGTGGTTGCGGGGTGGGAAAAGGCCACGTAGAGGATGGTGAAGGCCACGAGGGCGGCGGTGATGGCGAAGGCGATGGCCAGGCTGGGGAGGATAAACCACGTGCGTTTCATGATTGCCTTTCGATCGATGGAAATACGCTGAATAGTTTAACGCGTCGATAACGAACGGGCATTAATTACCCCGCAGGCGACGGCGAACGATACAAGGAATAGCGCAAGGAGGAGCCAACCGAGCGTCGAAAAGCGAAAAAGAGAGGAACACAAGGCGACCGCAACCAGCACGCTGATCGGATTATCGCGCTGAGTAGGGATAACGATGCCCAGCGTGACAAACAACGGCACCGAGACGAGGCAGGCAAGCGCGCTGAAGAGGGCGGGCAGCGCGGCGCCACCGAGAAGAACATCGACGACGCAGGCAAACAGCGCGCACGGAACGACGAGGGCACCCACCGAAGCAACGAGCACCGCGTACGCCGTGCCGGGACGAAGCCGAAGCATCGGCAGACGACGGATCGACGACGTGGAAGAAAACGCGTACAACCCCAGGAACGCCAACGGCTCAACCGCCACCACAGGTGGCAACAAACCCGAAATAGACAGGTAGATGAACAAAGCGACGGAGACGAGGAGGGAAATCCACGTCTCCTGAGAACGAAGAATCGCAAGGAAATGCGACGCAAAGACGGCGCGGCGACGACGCGAAAAAACCACACGCGGATCGACGCGGAGAAGAACGAACTTCGCGCCACCGCGGAACGTACCGCCACTCGTCACGACGGCGAGGAAACCGAGGACCGCGACCGCGCACAGGGCGAGGAGATGAGCCGCGGCATCGCCGTAGTGCTCCGCCACCCAGGAAACCGCATCCGTCGGGACGAAAACCCGTTCACCATGGGACGGGGGAGCGGGAACCGCAGTTGACGGTGCAGGCTGACCAGACGATTTTTTCCTGCGTCGACGGAGTCGACTCTTTGGCGCCGCCGTGGGCGGGCAGGGGGTTGAATACGAGGGCGGCGGAGCCTGCCGCCGCCGACCAGCCGAGGAAGCTGCGTCGGGAAAGTTCTGGGGCTGTCATTCCTGGCCCTTTCTGTCATTCGTCATACGTATCTGATTGTATCCGGGCATGAAGTGAATTGCGATTTGCGCCACTTTGTTGTGGTTAGGGTTGGATACGTCACAGCGAGAAAGCGGGTTTCGACGCCCTGGTCCTGGCATCGAAACCCGTTTTCTCTTTTTCCCACTCCCCCTTTACCGCACCGGCGAAAGGCAAGTACTGGCGCGACCCAAGGAAACCGGGAAGATCACCCTTCGTACGAAGGTGGCTTATTAATTAGGAGGACAGCTGCGAGCTGAGGTTGTAGAGGGCGCCGCCCTCTTCCGTGGCCTCGTACAGCGCCTGCGTGGTTCCGTGAATGGTCTCCAGGGCCTGGAGGGCCTGGACGGAGGCGGGGACCTCAACCGGCGGGGCGATCGTGCCGTATTGCATTGCGTCCCACTCGGTGGTCTTCTCGCCGGACACGGCCGGGGTGGCGATGCCCGTCACCTGGGAGATCCAGGCGTAGTGATCCTGCACGGGGATCCACCAGCCGAGGGCGCCGTCGAGGCGGGAGCCCTCCTTGGCTTCGTTGGCAAGGGAGGCAACCCCGGCGAGCTTGCCGTCGACAAACAGGGGGCCACCGGAGTCGCCCTTGCCGAGATGGCCGTTGTAGACGTACCCCTCATAGAAGGTGTCGCCCGCGTCGAGGGAGCCGGGGACGTTGGTGACGCGGCGCTGGACCTCGACATCGGCCTGCTGGATGACCTTCTTACCGTTTTCCATGACCGAACCCCAACCCATGGAGTAACCGGCCTTGCCCTCGGCGGTGTAGGAGGTGGCGAGATCCGCAACCGGGGACTGCAGGCGCTTGTTTGCCTTCACCAGCATGAGATCGGAGGAGGGGTGCTTGACGACCTTGGCGACGCGGGCCTTCTCGCCTTCAGCAGGAGCGCCGACGGAAATGAAGGAGTAATCGCCAACGCCCTGGCAGTGCTTCGCGGTGAGGATCCACTCGCTGGAGATGAGCGTACCGGTGCAGCTCCTGTTGCCCACCTGGACACGGGCCGTGGAATCGGCGACGGTGCCCATCCGGGCATCGGTGCCCTGGGTGATGGCGGAGGCGGTTGTCGGGGCGACAACTGCGGCGGCTGCGATGGCGATAGCAGCAACGCTGTTCCAAAGTTTTCGAACTACGGTGCTCATTTCAATCAGTGCCTTTCAGTTTCTGCAGGTTTTCCCTCAGGACCAGTGAGGATCTTTCCTTCCCTGCACCTTTAACTGTATTTGCCCAGGTCAGAGCTGTAAAAGGAGCTGGTAGACAGGCACTTTTAAGGGAACTTTCAGGCAGATTTCCAACCTAAACCCGCAGGTTAGAGGGGGTTTCTCAAAATTTGTCAGTTTTGTTCATCATTCTTAAGAAAAGGGTGAAAATAGGGCTCGGATTCAGCTAGATTTGAACATGTTTTTGAGCGGAAAAGAGGGCAAAAAACGGGCAAGAATGACGCTAAGAAAAAGCCTTATAATGTGATGGTTGACACATTTACCCTGCGAAGGTGACGGGCGCAAACCTAAGGAAACACACAAATGAGAAGTATCTTAAATTGTGTTTTTGCTGGTCGGGAGGGTTTGGGGGCGTTTAATTAAGGAATCCTCATTAAGTTTCCGCACCGAAAGGAAAACGTGGATACATACGTGTATCTAAGACTTTCTGGAGGCTAATTTTAACGTGGAAACCGCAGGTCAGGGGCGGTGTAGCGCGGAAAATTTAGGTTCCCCGCAGAAGTTTTGCACACCAACTAAGAATCCTTAGTGTCCTCATGCTTAAGATAAATAAGAACAGGAAGGAGCGGCCGTTATCTACACCACCATGGCACACCGCGCAGCACGCCAGGTCATCGCCACATACTCGACCTCATTCGGCATCGCCAGCGCCCTCCTCCCCCGCGCCATGCGACGCGACATCGCACACCTGTATGCCGTGGTCCGCATTGCCGACGAAATTGTCGACGGGGCGGCCCCCGCGGAAACCGCATCCGCGCAGCTAGAGGCATACGAAGAGGCGGTGTGCGCGGCACCCGCACGGCCCTTCCACACCGACCCCATCCTCCACGCCTACGCCGCAACCGCGAGACACTGCGGATTTGCTGAGGAACACCTGCGCGCCTTTTTCGCCTCCATGCGGGCGGATCTCACGCCCCGGGAATACACGCCGGAAGAACTCACACAATATATATACGGCTCCGCGGAAGTCATCGGGCTCTTATGTTTAGACGTGTTTCTCGCCGACGCGCCCTACGCCGGCGACCGGGCATACCTGGAAAACGGGGCGCGGCACCTGGGGGCCGCGTTTCAAAAGGTCAACTTCCTCCGCGACCTGCACGAGGATACCGTAGGACTCGGGCGGGCGTACTACCCCAGGGACCTGACGAGCGTCGACAAGCAAAAAATTGTGGAATCCATCAGGGCCGACCTGGCGGAGGCGACACCGACCATTGAGGAGCTGCCGCGGGGCGCGCGGGTGGGCGTGCGGGCGGCGGCCGGGATTTATGGGCGGCTGACGGAGCAACTCGACGCGATGACGACCCAGGAGCTGCATGCCCGGCGCGCACACGTTCCTGCCTGGGAAAAGGCGGCGATCGCGGCGCGGGCGGTGGCGCGGGGGTAAGGTGGGAAATGCCCCTATAATCCTCGAAAGGAATCGCTATGACCTTGTACTGGCTCTCCATCGTCGCGGGCTGCGGCGTGATGTTCGCCCTCGGATACGTGCACGAAAGGTCCCACGCATGATCGCAGCAATAATCGGCGTCGCCCTCATCATCGGCAGCTACTTCCTCGGGCGCTGGAGCTACCGCGCAACGAGGTAACCAACCGGAAACACACCGCTCCCCCTTCGTGGGGAGCTTTTTTCAGCGCTGATTCCTCCAACAGAAGAGGAGACGGCCGACAAGGCGGTCACGGACATCCGGATCCATAAGGGAGAGGGTGGGGTTCTGGGGCCGAGTGACGACGAAGAGCTCGGCGGCGAGCTGGTCGGCCGTGAGGTGCGGAGGGACGAGGCCGACGCGGGCGGCACGGGTGAGGAAGGCGTCGACTTTTGTGAGGAGCTCGGCGCGCCTTTTTATGACCACATCGGGGACGGCGTCGGGATCCTCGGGGACAAGGACGGCAACGAGGGTGCCGATGCCGTTATGGACAAGCGCCCAGACGAAGTGGTCGAAAGTTGTTTCGGGGTCGGTGTCGAATTGGGCGTTGAGGCGGTCGATGGCGTGGTCGAGCTGGCTGAGAAGGTCGAGGCCGCACGCGATGTTGAGGTGGGTGCGGGTGGGGAAATTGCGGTAGAGGGTGGCGATGCCGACGCCCGCGCGCTTGGCGATGAGGGTGAGGGTGATGTCTTTGGAGGGGACGGTGCGGAACACCTCACAGGCTGCGTCGATAATCGCCTGCCGGCGTTGCACGGCATCCGCCCTCATTGTTCCTCCTACTTGACAGACTTCCTGGACGGGCAGAATTATAGAACACCGATGAAGTGATAGCTAGACCTCCGGTGTGGTCGTACTACGACCCTCTGGGGAATCTGGATAAGGTTCCCGTCGCTCTGGTCAACAGCGATTCTGGTGAGGTGGGCTCGACGGTTACGGAGAAGCTTGTCGACGCTGACGTGATGAACTTTCACGTGGTGAGCGCCTCCGAGGCGCGCTCGGGGATTGCCGACGGGACGTACTACCTGGGGTGGAAATACCCGCAGGGTTTACGGATACCGTCACCGGCCTGAAAGACCAGACGACGACGGTGATGACGCCGACAATTGGGGATTCCGTGTCCGAGCAGATCATGAACAAGATCTTTGTTGGGTTTTCCGACGGCGCGGAAAAGGCGCGCGGCGGGCCAGGGACCGCGATTGAGGGCGCGACGAAACTGCAGGGTGGCCTTGCCGACCTGCAGGGGGCGACCGTGCAGATGGGTGACGGAGCAGGAAGGCTGGCGGGAGGCGTCGACAAGCTAACGGGACCGGTGACAGGAGCCTTAGACCAGCTCCCCGAGGCGCACGCGATCGCCGACCAGCTGAAGAACACGCCGGTGGGGCAGGTTGTGGTGCCGCAGGACGGGCCCGGGACACTGGTGGCGGGGACGGCGACGCTGCGCGATGGAACGCAACGGCTCGTGGCGGGGTCGCGACAGCTTGCCGACAGGGCGGTGCAGCTGGATGAGGGGGCCGGGACGCTCTCGCCACGGGTTGCGCGACCGGGGGCGACACGCTGACGACGTTTGGCATAGGGCTGTCGCCGTTTTTCCTGTCGCTATCGCTGTGGCTCGGCGCGCTCATTCTGCACATGGTGTTTGCGCCTTTGAACAGGGGGCCGTGGACTCGGGGGCCTCTCCCCTGCGGGCGGCGCTGACGGTTGTGGTGCCGGGCCTGATCATGAGCCTCATCCAGGCGACGTGCCTGTGGCTCGCGCTGGGCGTGCCGGTGACATCTTTCTGCGGGTTTTACGGGGCGCTGGTGGGGATCGGGTTCGCGTTTAACATGCTGGTTTTGGCGATCTACACGTTCTTCGGGGCGACGGTGGGCAGGCTCATCGCGATGGCGCTGATGACGCCGAAGCTGGTCTCGTCGAATGGTCTGTACCCGACCGGCGTTTATTCAGTGGGTGCACGGGTGGGACCCGATGCGGCACGTGATGGTGGGGTCGTTTGATGGCGATCTGCGGCCGGGCGTGGCGGCTGTTGTTTTGGCGTGCTGCTTTGTCGGCGGGCTCGTTGTGGTGGTGCTGTCGAACTGGCGGGAGCGGGTCATGATGCGGAAGGACCTGCACCCGGAGCTGGCGCTGTAGTTTTATATGTACACTTCAATATGCCGAAAAAACGTCGAAATTTGTACATATCGGCCTTGGCGAGTTCACCGCGACCTGCGGATTGTTACATACGCGGGTGCCTCTCGTTAGAATACGGGTCCCCTATTCTGTTGGCGTTTAGATTTTAGTTTTTGCAGCAGATTTCACGGAAACCATGGTTTTTTAAGGGTTGAGGGCGAATCTGCTGCAAAAAGTGAAGGTGTCGGCGCTTGGCGCTTCCTGAACCCATCTCTATTGGCTCCACAGACGGGACCGAAGGCAATCTTTCGCGCTTGTCGTTGAGGGGATGCCACTGCTGGAGGTCAGGCCGCCTCACGGGCGGCGAGGACGAGGCCAATGAAGGCGACGATTTGGCCGGGACCGAAGGCGAGGGGGAGGAAGAGGAGCTCCCAGCCCGAAGAAGCGTCGACAAGCATGACCGCGTGGATGAGGAGACCGATCAGACAGATGAAATGGCCGGCGGCCATGAACCGGGAGGCGAGGGTGGTGAGCCTGCGGGTGGCCAGGCAGTACACGGTGCCGAGGCCGGCGCCGAGGGGAACCGTCGTGTTGACGATGGAGAGGATGCCGAAACCGAGCGTCATGAAGATAGCCGGGAGGGAGACGATGAACGTGGCGACCGTCAGGCCGTGGAAAAACTTCCCAATTCTCGATGATAGTGTCTTTTATATGTGGCGAGGCGTGTTTGTTGTACTGATCGTCATCGCGTGTGTTGTCACTGGTGGGGTGTGGTGGCAGAGGGGGGCCGTTCCGCCGGCGCTGGAGCAGCTTGCCACGCTGGAGGTAAAAGGGAAGGCACCGACGAAGGACTCCAGCGGTGGGATGTATGCGTACTCGCGGGAGGCGTTCGGCCAGAAGTGGTCCGACGATGTCACTGTGGAGGGCGGACACAACGGGTGTGACACCCGCAATGACGTTTTGAGGACACAGCTTGAGGACGTCGTCGTAAAGCCAGGGACGCGGGGGTGTGTTGTGCTGAGCGGGACATTGCACGATCCGTACAGCGGGGACGTGATTGCGTTTCAGCGTGGGGCGAAGACGTCCGGGCAGGTGCAGATTGACCATGTGGTGGCGCTGGCGAACGCGTGGCAGACGGGGGCGTTTGCGTGGTCGGACGAGAAGCGGCGGAACTTTGCCAACGACCCGCGGAATTTGCTCGCAGTGAAGGGTTCTTTGAATGAGCAGAAGAAGGCGGCGGATGCGGCGGCGTGGCTGCCGCCTGCGGGGCGGTGCGAGTATGCGGCGCGGCAGGTGGCGGTGAAGGCGGCGTATGGGCTGTGGGTGACGGAGGCGGAGAAGGAGGCGCTCAGGCGGGTGCTCGCCGGGTGCGGATGAGGCCGCGTCACCATTGCCTCCGCGGATCCTCCCTCACAATTTTCCGCACCTGACTCCCCTTCATCACCCATTCCGGATAGCTTGCATCGATCGCGCTCAAAACGGAGAGCATGTCATGCAGGCGACTTCTCACGTTGGTCTTCAGAAGATTTTCCTGATGAGCAACACGGTTACGGAGACGAGTTAAGCGCTCAACCTTTCGCCCTATGTCCTTTCTGGATTGGTCATCACTGCTGGCGTTCGGGAACGCTCGATGCAATCCAACCTTCCACAAGACCTTGGCATTCGACTTGTGAACGGGAAGAGCTTCTCCCAGCAAATTGGACCAATTCCCCATCGTGAGCTGCGCAAGAATATCATCGTGACTCACCCCTGTACGTAAGCCTCGGCGTTTCGACTCTCGTAGCGCTCGTTTTCGCGCCTGCCTAAGCGGGGTACTCATCATTTCATAGAGAAGCCCCGCAGTTTGACGCTCCACACACCAATCCCTATGACCGCACTGTCCATAGCGTTTCGAAGAAGTATCTCGAAGTACGAAAGCTGAGCGTGAAACTCCCCTGCAAGACGAGTGTTCCACCTGTAAAGATCAACAGCCCTATCTACGTCCTGTGCAGCCGCTTCATAATACTTCTGGAACCGTGCAGAGCCCAGCATCGCTTCTCATCTATGCTTGTCTGCCATCGACTCAAATGCTAACCTTTACCACCGAGCGCTGGTGTAGACCAGCGCACTTTACCCCACGACCCCGGATCTCGCGTCCGGGGTCGTTGTATATCCAAAAGACTACGGGGGTTAAGCGCCAAAACGTGTGTCTTTTCGGCGTGTCGTGTGGGTTGGCCATTTTGTGTGTCTAGTTTCTGCCTGCCCATCCTTTGCGTATGCCGATAGAGTTGGTGGGTGTGGAGTCGATTGCGGTGTCGTAGGTGGCTGGTCGGCCGTCTGCGTTTCCATAGGTGGCTTCATGCTCTTGGGTGATGATGGCTTGAGCTTTGGCGAGTCCGGCCTGTCCCCAGTGTTGCTGCCTGGCGATCTTTTCGGTGTCGCCAGGCAGTTGCGTATGTAGTTACAACCACCAATCGCAGATGACACGTTGGTGACCTTCGGGTAGTCCCCTGTGGTTGTGTAGGAGGGTTTTGATTGCGGCGTTGATGCCGCCTTCCAGACTGTTGGTTGTTGCTTTTCGTTCACTGACCTCGTCGGGTGGGGTGAGGTAGGTGAAGAGGTGGTGGTTGCGGACAAGTCTTTCCAGCAGTGTGTAGGCGCTGCGGGTCCGGTAGTGGGTGTACCACCATTTCTTGTTGTTACGTTTGGATTTTGGGATCAGGCTTTCATCGGTGATGTCTTTAAGGTAGGTCTTTTCGTTGAGCCAGTCACGAAACACAGTGTGGAATTTTTGTAGGTTGATGACCCACTCGGTGGCTTGGTCAGTGGTGGTGATACGCAGCAGATCAAGGGATAGCTTGCGTAGTGCTTTGCCTGCTGGTGTTTGTGGGTTGAGGGTGACATAGGTTTGGATGTTGCGTTTAACGTGGACGAGACAGCGTTGGATGCGGGTATCAGGCCAGCAGTTTTTAATGGCTTTCAGGGCTCCTTTCTGTCCGTCTGTTGTCACGACTTTTGGTGGTGCGAGTTTGTTAAGGAGCTGGCTGTAGGCGTAGGCATCCTCGGTGAAGCACCAGTGCCACGCCACAACATGGTCGGTGGTGGAGGCAACAAGCAGACAGTTGGTGTTGAAGTAGGTGCCGTCGATGAAGATCTGGTCGTACACACGGTGGTGGTCAGTGTTGTCAGGAATCTGGACTGCCCAAAAAGGTTTAAACCATCGTGTCAATGTACGCAGGCCATGCTTGTGTGAAGCGGCTATCTGGTCAAGCGAACGCGTGCCCATGATCCAATCCATGAACACGCGAAACCGGGCGGCGTGGATAGCGTCGGTGTGTGATCTGGTTGTTGATGCCCCACAGTCTGGATTCTTACACCGCCAGCGTGGGGTGCCTTTGGCTGTTTTGCCGTTGCGTTTCATTGGCCCGTGGCAAACAGGGCAGTTCGGTCTTGGTGCACTCATTCAATAAGGATCGAATACTGCCATTAGCACATTTGGACCGGGAAGTGGTGGAACCCGAAGGATCAGCCCCGGACGCCCTCACGCCGAGAGCGTAACATCAATGTTTCACCAGCCCACAGAGTAAAAACAACTCTAATTAGACACACGTTTTGGCGCTTAACCCGACTACGGCAATAATCCAGCACCGGAAGCAGCGCGCGTTGCCAGTCGCGATGACGGTGAGAGGGGCGCTCAGGCGGGTGCTCGCCGGGTGCGGATGAGGCCGGCGAGGACGACGAGCTGGCCAGGGCCGAGGGCGAGGGGGAGGAAAAGGAGTTCCCAACCGGACGTCGGGAAGCAAAGAAGGACGGTTTGGATGAGGAAACCGGCGAGGCAGAGGGCGTGGCCGGCGGTGAGGAGGCTGCGGTGGCCGCGGCGGAGGGCGTTCGCGGCGATGACGATGGCCGCGAGCTCGACGGGGACGGCGACGAGGAGGATGAAGACGAAGCTCAGCGACGCGAGGCCACCGCCGAAGGGGATGAACGAATTGGTGACAAGCGCGGCGAGGTCGAGGAACGTCCAGGCGATCGCCGGGACCGACACGATGACCGAGGCGATGCTGACGCGGGTGAGGAGCTTCATGGTGGCAAGCCTACCGTGGGCAGGCCGAATGGCCCGCAGGGTGCGGGCTTTGCTGGCGCGGGGGGCTTTAGCCGGGGGGACTGGGGTCGATGGGGAGGCGGAGCTGCTTGCGGACGAGACGGACAGCGCCGCCCTGGGCGCAGGGATGCATATTGAGTTGGAGGGGGCCGCCGAACGCGGGCTTCCAATACTCCAGGCCATTGATGCGGACCATGCGGCCGTACATGGGTTTGTCGGGGTCGTCGTCGTTACGCCCGTTGAAGAAGCTGCACAGGAGCATCAAGTTTTCGGAGACCGTCTTGCCGCCGTTTTTGAAAGCCTCGATGTGGTGGACTTCGCACTCCGTGGCGGGGGTCGAACAGCCCGGGTGGGGGCAGACCGGGTTGCGGAGAGCCTGGTTGAACCACTCGAGGAAGTCCGCGAGGCGGGAATCGGGCGTCATGGTTAGGGAATAGACACCGAAGTTCTGCGGGGCGTACGGGTGGACGAGGGCGGCGAGGAGGAAATCCGACAGTTTCGTGCGCACGATCTCCTCACCGGAGATCGTCGCGCCGTTGGTGAGGGAGAACCGGAACTTGCCGCGCTCCTCCTCGGTGAAACCCGTAAACGACATGTCCAGCGGGACGAGGACACAGGGGGTCGCTGCGGGAGGAAGCTCGCCGTCGTTCGCAGCGAGCGCCAGCCTGATGAGACCGTTAGCGGGGCAGTCCTTATCCGTCGCGCGGGCGCGGTCATAGATCTGCTTCACGCGGGACGACTCCGCCGTCAAGGTCAGCGTGGCGTACGTGGAGTTTTTGATGCTCCTGTAGGTCAGTTTCTTATCCGGGTTGTCTGCGTGGTGCGTGTTCAACTCCTGGAGGAGGCGGGCGCCCTCAGCGTTGATGCGGGTGATGTCCGGGCCGAGCGGGACAAGCTCCTCGCGAAGCCGCCACGCGTAGGCCTTCTTCTCCAGCTTCGCCACCTGGGATTCGATGGCTTGGAGGGAACGGAATGTGTGGCCGGCCTGGCGGGCGGCATCGCGGGCGCGCTCCTGCATGCGGGGGGCGTTGGTGGAACCGAAGTAAATCTTGCCGATCTTCACCACCGCAGCGGCGGTGGTCTTATCGAGACCCTGGCGGACGAGGGCGGCCTTCGGCGTGCCGAAGGCATCACCAGCGATGTCAATCGCCTGGGCCAGGATGCGGATGAAGTCCCCCGTAATACTCACAGGACAGATACTAAAGGACGCGGACAAGCTTTGCAGTGCGAGTGGAAACAGTGCAGGTCAGGTGTGGTATATTTTTGGTAGCTATTCCCGCTGTCGAAAGGTTAAAACGTGAAATCTCGAGCAATTCTGCGTATTGCGATTCTGGCTGCGATCCTCATGGTCGCGCTCGCGCTGGCGATGAACAGGATTTTTGTCGGCTTCGTTGTCGCGGCGATCGCGGGTGTATTTCTCGTGTACTTCCTGGTCAGGGACCGTCGCTACCTGAGGTAGGGGGCGGCGGCGTCGATGCCTTCTTCCCTGGCTTTTCGGAGCGACTCCGACATGCCGGGGATGGACTGGAGGTACAGCGTTTCCTGAATTGCTCGCCACGCATCCTCGCCGACGAGGACGGCGTTTCCGCGTGGCCCTGTGATGGTAACGGGTTCCGAATCCGCGTTCACCTGGTCGATGAGCCGACCCAGGTTGGCGCGGGCTTCGCCTGCACTGAGTGATGTCATGGGGCTAGTCGTTGGGGTAGTCTCGGCGGTATCCCTCGGGGTCCTCCCGCTTGTACTTCTCCCGCCACTGGTCATAGTGCTGCTGTCGCTCTACGATTGATTTAAGGGCTTGCTCTTCGCTGATTTTGTGGAATGGGTCTTGGAACGCGGTTGCGTACGCGTCGTTTGCGCGCTCCGTTCGCTCCCACCCCCTGAGTTTCGGATTGTAGATTGACCAGAGTTCCTGGCCGTCGTCTCTGAGGATTTCGCCGGTTCGTCGGTAAAAGTGGTTTGCCATGGTGTCAGCTCCTTTTCCACAACCGACTATATGGAACCGGGGGCATACGTGAAAGAGAAAGTTCGAACAAGGCTTCGGTAGACAAAGCAAAATCCCTGGTCATGTGACCAGGGATTCATAGATTGTGGAGCATAGGAGAATCGAACTCCTGACATCCTGCTTGCAAAGCAGGTGCTCTACCAACTGAGCTAATGCCCCTTTGTTCCTGGTGGGCCTAGCAAGAGTCGAACTTGCGACCTCTTCATTATCAGTGAAGCGCTCTAACCAACTGAGCTATAGGCCCGTGCGGAACGTGTATGTACTTTACGTTGTGGGGCGGGCCTAAAGCAAATCGGCTGGTTAGCGTCGGTTAGTGAGGGTGATTGTGAGGCCTCCAGTGAAGCCCGCAAAGGCGTTGAAAAGCACGGCGGTGATGGGGGCCAGGACGACGACGAGGAGGGCGACGATGGCACCCAGGAGGGTGGCGGCGCCGAGGACGATCTGGAAGGTGATCGTCCCCTCGCCGCCGGCTCCACCGATAACGGCGTTGACGGAATCCCACACGCCGGCCGCGTCGAGGCCAACATACAGGAGACACACGCAGACAACCCACGCAGCAAGGCCTGCGAGCGCGAGCAAGAGGGCGGTGCGCAGGACGCTCATGGTGTTGATTCTGGTGATCGCAACGCGTCGTGAAGCCATACTAATCCTCCTCGGTGGGGACGCCATTCGCGTCGGTGTCAGAGCCATCGACCTCGAGCTGGGCCTGGGCCTGGACGGGGTTCTTCTCCGCCGGACCGTCGACCTCGCCGCGGGCGATGGCCTCGGCTTGTTCCTCACCAGAGTCTTCCACGTTCCGGTCGACCGCGTACAGCGAAACGCCGTTTGGCAGATTAACCAGGCGGACACCCATGGTGGAGCGGGAGCTCGGCCTAATCTGGGAGACCTCGGTGCGGATGACGCCGCCGGCGGAGGTGATGGCCATGATCTCGTCACCCTCGTTAACGGCCAGCGCGCCGATGAGCTTGCCGCGCTTGGGCTGGTACTTGAGGGTGGTGACGCCCAGGCCACCGCGGCCCTTGGCGGGGTACTCTTCCATGGCGGTGCGCTTGCCGTAGCCGCCCTCGGTGGCGACCAAGAGGTAGTCACCGTCGGAGGTGACGCACATGGACAGGAGCTCGTCGTCGTCCTTGAAGCGCATGCCCTTGACACCGGCGGTCGCGCGACCCATGGGGCGCAGGACATCGTCGGCGGCGGAGAAGCGCATGGCCTGGCCGCGCTGAGAGACAAGGAGCAGGTCGTCCTCGCCGGAGGACAGCACCGCACCGATGAGGGAGTCGCCCTCGTTTAGGTTGATGGCGATAAGGCCTGCGGAGCGGGAGGACTCGTAGTCCGTCAGGCGCGACTTCTTCACGCGGCCCTTGCGGGTGGCGAGCACGAGGTACGGCTCGTCCTCGTAGGACTGGATCTGGATGACCTGGGCGATGGTCTCGCCGGGCTGGAACTCCAGGAGGTTAGCCACGTGCTGGCCACGGGCGGTGCGGGAGGCCTCGGGGATCTCGTAGGCCTTCAGGCGGTAGACGCGGCCGAAGTTGGTGAAGAAGAGGATCCAATCGTGGGTGGAGCAGACGAAGAAGTGGCGGACCACGTCGTCCATCTTCAGCTCGGCACCGCGGACACCCTTGCCACCGCGCTTCTGGGAGCGGTAGGCGTCCACCTTCGTGCGCTTGGCGTAGCCGCCGGAGGTGATCGTCACCACGACGTTTTCCTGGGCGATGAGGTCCTCGTCGGTAACATCGCCGGTGGCTGCCACCAGCTGGGTGCGGCGCTCGTCGCCATGCTTGTCGACGATCTCGCGGAGCTCTTCCTCCACAATCTTGCGCTGGCGCTCGGGCTTGGCGAGGATATCCTTCAGGTCCGCGATGGTTTCCTCGAGCTCTGCCAACTCATCGATGATCTTCTGGCGTTCGAGGGCTGCCAACTTCCTCAGCTGCATGTCGAGGATGTGCTGCGCTTGCTCCTCATCAACGTCGAGAAGCTCCATTAAGCCTTGGCGGGCGACTTCGACGGTAGCCGAAGCCCGGATGAGCGCGATGACCTCATCCAGCGCATCGAGTGCCTTGACCAGACCGCGCAAGATGTGCGCGCGCTTCTCTGCCGCGTTGAGCCGGAACTTCGTGCGGCGGACGATGACATCGACCTGGTGGTCGGTGTAGAGAGTGAGCATCTGATCCAAGCGAAGGGTGCGCGGAACACCGTCGACAATCGACAGCATGTTGACACCGAAGTTCGACTCGAGAGCCGAGTGCTTGAAGAGATTATTGAGAACCACGCGGGGAACGGCGTCGCGCTTGAGGGTAACCACAATGCGCATGCCGACGCGATCCGAGGACTCATCATCGATCTTGGAGGCGCCCGGAAGCTTGCCATTGTTGATCTGATCAGCGATGTTGGAGACTAGATTATCCGGGTTCACCATGTACGGAAGCTCCGTAATCACGATGTACGTGCGGCCCTTCTCCTCCTCAATGGAGGTCACACCGCGCATCTTGATCGAACCGCGACCCGTCGTGTACGCATCCTTAATGCCCTGGTCACCGACGATAAGCGCCGCCGTGGGGAAATCCGGGCCCTTGACGCGCTCCATGCACGCCTCCAGCGTCTCCTTATCGGAGGCATCCGGGTTCTCCAGGATCCAATAAATGGCCTCTGCCAGCTCATTCAGGTTATGCGGCGGGATGTTCGTGGCCATGCCGACGGCGATGCCGTTCGACCCATTCATGAGGAGGTTCGGGACGCGCGACGGGAGGACCGCGGGCTCGGCGGTCTTGCCATCGTAGTTCGGCTGGAACTCCACCGTATCCTCGCGGATATCCCGCACCATCTCCATGGCCAGCGGGGTGAGCTTGCACTCCGTGTAACGCATGGCGGCCGGGCCGTCGTTGCCGCGGGAACCGAAGTTACCCTGACCCTGCACCATCGGGTAGCGCATCGACCACGGCTGCGCGAGGCGCACCAAGGTGTCATAAATGGCGCTATCGCCGTGGGGGTGGAACTGGCCCATCGTATCGGCCACCGGGCGCGAGGACTTAACAAAGCCGCGCTCAGGGCGGTAGCCGGAATCGAACATCGCATACAGGATGCGGCGGTGCACCGGCTTCAGGCCGTCGCGGACCTCGGGGAGCGCGCGACCGACAATGACGGACATGGCGTAGTCGATATAGCTCGACTGCATCTCCTCATTCAGGTCGATTGGCGACACCCGATCAAAAAGATTTTCATCAGACACTATGTAATCTGCCCTTTCAGTTTTGTTGCTTATTTCATCTTACAGGGCATGTGGGGCGATTTGCCCGTGGCGGGCGGTATCTGGGTGGTATCATGGGGCGCTATGAAAAATACTCTTCTTGGCCCCCAGCGCCCCGCAGTAGTAACCGCACTGTCCGACCTGGCGGTATCCACCATCGACTCCACCGGCGGCATCACGGGCATGGCGCTCAAAGGCCTGCTCAAGGCCGCCCAATCCGCCCGCGACGACGTTGTGCCCACGGCGATCGACGCCGTCCTGCCCGACCTTGCTAACGCCCTGGAGCCCTACTGGGACACGTATTCCGCAGGAGTGGCCGTTGATTCGTTCGGGGCGTACCTTGATGAAAATCACGACGCCGTCGCCGGCGAACTCGCCCGCATCGCCGACGGATTCGTAGAAAACCGCGACCTCGGTGGCCTGAAGAAGCTCTACACCTCCGCGCGCAACAAGGGCATCTCCGTCCTCGAACAACACCTCGGCGCGCTGGGAGACGTGCTAGAAGGCTTCATGTAAACATGGCCATGACACTGCGCCTCACCCCCACCGAGGAACGGGCGCTTAGTTTGCTGGCCGATTCGTGGGGGCTAACCAAGGCCGACGCCGCCCGGCGCGCCATCATGACCGCCGCCACCCGGATGCTGCGCGACGAGGAGGCGCGGCAAGCCGCGCGTGAGGAATTGGCCAGGTACGGGCTGTGAGGCTCGACACCGACACCGTGGCGGCGATCGCGGCTGAGGTGTGTGACACCACGGGGGCACGCGTGGTGCGGCCATGGGCGCTGGCGGCGGTGGCCGGGGCGTGCGAGGGGGTTATTGGGGTGGAGCGGGTCGGCAGCAGCGCTTCTGCTGCGGACGCCGTGCTTTTGCTGCAGCCGCTGGACCGCGCCAACGGGGTGCTGGCGCGGGTTGTGCGGGGGGTGGCGGAGAAGTAGGTTTTGTGGCTTGGCTGACGGCTTGGCTGCGGTTGCTGCGGTGCTAAGAAAAACGTCACCGCTTGCGATGTAGCAGATGTGACCACCTGGGAAAGTATGGAGTTTGCTACGGAATTCGGTTACTTTTTTCTTCGCAGGTGTGCTGCTACTCTTCCCAGGCCTTCCACCCGCCGAGCCACTTGTTGGATGCGAGAGGAACCCCCACGGCCCACGACTCCTCCAGTTCTTTCAACCACAGGTTCTTTGCCCAGTTTGCATTCGCGTCGATCCGGATGACGTCGAGATGCTCGGCGCGAAGGAGGCGTTGCCGGGAGTGCTCGCCTTGGATTGATCGTTTGGGGGGCTGGCCGTAATCCCCTCGGGTTTTGCCGCGCCCATCGTACTCGAGGACGATGGAAGTCTGGGGGAAGAGGAAATCGACACGCCCGATGCGGCGGCGGAAAGCGTCCAGGATGATGGGCTGTTGAATAGGTGAAGGGTAGCCGGCCTCAAAAAGCCGCGACTTCACGTCGCTCTCGCGGGGGCTTTCGGAGTGGCCGTTGATGAGGCGAACGGCGGTGCGGGCCACCTCGGCGCCGGTGAAGCCACTGCGCCTTTTCAATGAGTAGCGCAGCTTGCTGAGCGTCGTCAGCCGCACCCGGACGGCCCAATCGCCACAGCGGACGGCATCTTCGATGCCGTACCAGCGCGCGATGTCGACGATGGTATCCGCCGGCGACGTGAAGTAAATCTCCTGGCCGCGGACGGTTAAAGAGTAAAGGTACTCCTTGGGCAGGCGCCTCTTGTTGATGCCGGGGCGCTTCCTGCCCTCACCGACAATATCTACATCATTCGACATCCAGGTTTTGGTGGGCATCCCGTGCATGACCGCCGCCGCCCGCCCAGCCAGCACCCGGCCCTCGAGCCCGAGGGCCAGCGTCCGCAGCACGTACTGATCCCACGAGTTCTGCTCCTGGAAAAAGTACTTAGGAACGTAGACCCCGCGCGCGAGCTGCAGGAGGAAACCATCGTTAAGATCGCGCTGAATCTCCTCGCGCTGCCTCGCGCTCAGCCCCCGGGTAAGGATTACATGCTCCCCCATTTTCATACAAGGGATCCTGCCACGGCACGGGGGCGCCCGCCACTCGAGCGGAGGTTAGGCCATTGTCACCGTGGCGACGGTGTCGCCCTGGGAGACTGCGCCGGTGATGGCGTGGACCTCGGCAACCTGGGACTTCTCACTGAGGACAACAGGGGTAATGAGGTTTTTGCCCTTTTGCTTGAGTCGGGCAAGGTCGACCTCGATGATGGGTTGGCCAGCGGTGACCTGCTCGCCCTGCTGGGTAAGGACAGTGAAGCCCTCGCCCTTGAGCTCGACGGTGTCGAGGCCGATGTGGACGAGGACATCGAGGCCCTCGGTGGTTTTGACGGAGAAGGCATGGCCCGTCTTGAAGACCATCTGGAGGGTTCCCGCGGCTGGGGCGCAGACCAGGAGGGAACCGGAGGTGGACTGGGGTGCGACAGCGAAGCCGTCGCCAAGCATCTTGCCAGAGAAAGTCGGGTCAGGGACGTCGGCGATCGTGGTGGCCTGGCCGGCGAACGGTGCCTGGAGCTCGACGGTAACCTCCTGCTCGCCCTCGAGGGACGCATCGGTGTGGCTCATTTGGCGAGCCACCTCGTCGTACACAAACTGTACCTTAGGTCCGACGACAACCTGAACATTCTTCTGCGAGGGGCGGATGACGCCGGCGATGCCGGACTTCTTGATCGCCGACTCGCTGACCTTGACGTTATCCTTCACCTCGACGCGGAGGCGCGTGGTGCAGTAATCGATGGAATCGATGTTGTCCTCGCCGCCGAGACCCACGATGATCTGGCGGGCGACGTCGGAGGTTTCGGCGTCGGCAGCAAGAGTGGCACCATCGTCGGCCTCGTCCTCACCGCGGCCCGGGGTGTGGAGATCCATAAACCCAATGAGGAAGTAGAAGATGACGAAGTAAAGGGCGAAGAAGATCACGCCCATGACCAGCAGCATCCACCAGTCGTTGGAAAGCGGGTTGCGGGCGGAGAGGACCATGTCCACAAAACCGGCGGAGAAGCCGAAGCCGGCCGTCCAGTGGAAGGCCGCGGCGATGGCGACCGAGATGCCCGTGAGGATGGCGTGGACGACGTAGAGCAGCGGGGCCAAGAACATGAAGGAGAACTCCAGGGGCTCCGTCACGCCCGTGAAGAAGGAGGCCAGAGCGGCGGCGAGCATGAGGGAGCCAACGACCTTGCGGCGCTTCGTGTCCGCGCGGAGGTACATGGCCAGCGCTGCGCCTGGGAGACCGAACATCATGATGGGGAAGAAACCGGCCTGGTAGCGGCCCACGAAACCGACGACCTGGCAGGCGCCGTCCGCCCAGATACCCGGGCAGGTGGCGGCCGTCGTGGCGGCTGCGGCGGCCTCGATCGTCTTGCCGCCGGCGAGGAAGTTACCGATGTCGTTGATGCCGATGATGTCGAACCAGAAGATCGAGTTCAGGGCGTGGTGAAGACCCGTCGGAATGAGGAGCCGGTTAGCGAAGGCGTAGAGGCCGGCACCGACCGCGCCCATGCCCTGGATCCACGTACCGAAATCGAAAAGCACACCGTAGATGAGCGGCCAGAGGAAGTAGAAGATGCCGGCCAGGACGATGGAGAAGAGCGATGTGAGAATCGGGACGAGACGACGGCCGGCGAAGAAGGCCAGCGCATCCGGAAGCTTCGTGGCGTGGAAGCGGTTGTAGACCCAAGCGGCGAGGATGCCGACGGCGATGCCGAAGAGGACGTTCTTCGGGCCGACGGCGGCCCAGCCCTGGGAGGCCCAGTCGAGGGCCGCCTCATCAGACATGGACTCGAGGTCGACGCCACGGTAACCGGCGACCGCATCTTCGTCGAGAAGCGAAATCAGGGTGGTGAAGCCGAGCCAGCCGGACAGGGCCGCGGCGCCGTTGTGGTCTTTGGCCAGGCCGAACGCGATCGCGATGGCGAAGATGACGCCGAGGTTGTTGAGGACCGCGGAACCGGCGGTGATGAGGACGGCGGCGAGGAGGTTGCCTTCGCCCCAGCCTTCCGGATCGATCCAGTAGCCGATGCCCATGAGAAGGGCGGCGACCGGCATGATGGCGACGGCACCCATCAGTGCCCGGCCGAGCTTCTGGAACGCCGTCATGATGGTGTTGCCGGTTTGTGATTTTTCTTTTACGGGAGATGTCGCGGTGGACATGATTCCTTCTTTCTCCTGGGTGGGGAGTTACGTGCTTGGGCGCACCGATTGCCGCCAGCCGTGGAGGAAAACCGCAAGGTAGGCAGCCTCCCCCGCCGCGTGGGACGGCAACGTCGGAACGTCGATCATGCGACACAGAACCTGCTGCGCCACATCGAATTCGGAAGGCAGATCGCGTTCAATCGACCGCCTCGCCAGATTGGAACGGAACTGCTTCGACCCCACGCGATTGCTCATCCTCGTGAGCTCCAACGCGAGGGAATGATCCACAGTCCCATCGAAAGTGGTGGTTGTCGCCCCAAGCCGCGCGCACACAAACCGCAGCAACCCCGCCAACTCGTTCGCCACGGCCAGAGGCTGCTTCACCGTCACGCCCTGGCGGGCCGCGTTGAGGTGAAGGGCGATGAAGGCCGCTTCGTCGACAGGAAGGGTTGCGTTGGCGGTATGCGAGTTGATGTAACTCACCATGAGCTGCGCCGCCTGAAATTCCAGGGGGAAGGCCGCCCGGATCTCATCCACCAAAGAGTTCCGGATCTGCTCGCCCGAGCCCGCACGCTGCACCGCAAACGAAATATGCTCAGCAAGCACCACGTACACCGAGGGGTGCAGCTCGCCAAGCAGGTCAACCGCCAAATCCACCGCCGCCGAGATGGTCTCCATCACCGCCGGATCAAGCGACAGCACGCCTTTGAGGAACTGCGCCCGCTCCGGGCTCAGCTCCAGGTACTGCCGATCCGCCGTCGCCGGCGAAATCTCGTCGCCCGGCTTGCGCTGGAAGCCGATGCCGCGGCCGACGAGGACTTGGGTGTTGTTGGTTGTTTGGCTGGTTTGTTGTTGGGTGTTTTTGGTTTGGGCTGTGTTTTGGGCTGTGTCCTCCCCTGGTACCCCGCTGGGGACGCGGACAAGCACGGCATTGTTGCTGAGCACCCGGATGATCCTCGGGTTTCGCGCACCTTCAGTCATGACTTTCTCCTGCGTATCGTTGCGGGAGGGTACCAAACGACACCACGCGGGCATGCGCCCGTGGGTATGCGGGGCTGTGATCCTGCGGGTTTGGCACCCGAATTTCCAGTCATGCCTGATCGAATCAGTAACACCCGGAGGGCTAGAACGCTTTTAGTATAAGCCTTCCTACTGCCCCCGACTCAAAAATATTTCTTCCTTTTTTCCTGATCGTTATTTGAATCACCCGCACATGGGGTTATTTTGCTGTGAAAAAATTAAAAATTAGGGATATACGTCACAAGGGGGCGGGATGGATAACGAAAAGGCGGTCGTCGCTCAGCGGCTCGGAGGCCGTGTCGACGATCGCCTTAATCGCTTGTGAGTCTTCCACCGCAGTGTCCGCCTTTTCACTTGCGTCACTGCAATCACAACAGAATCAACTGTCCCATGCGTCACATACTTGCGTCAAGTCTTATTCCCCTTAGGGGGTAAACATTGTGCGGTTTGGGGCGAGAACGTGGTCACCAGACTGATCCAGCCTAATATCTCCTTTCAATTCTTGTTTTCAAATTCTCTACCCATTGCACCGGGCTTCACGACAACTGAAATTAGTTCTAAGCAATTGCTCCTCCTAACCACTAGGCGAAAATTACTTGCTCGCTCCCAGACTCTTTTAGAAATCTATTACATCTTGTCCATAGGTCCTATGGATCGTTTTCGGGACTTTTTTCTGGCTAGGAGTGGGTTGAGGAAGTTCGCTTGCAGCAAAAAGCTCACCCGAAAGAACCTCTTTGAGTAGTGATTCTTGCTTTTGACCTAACTCGACTGTGTGTGTAAGCACACGTAGAAGGTCAAGCAACTCATCGTTCCATTCGTCTTCCCATTCCGTAGGTCGGATTCGGTCAAGTGGAGTAGCGTTCTTTCCTGCAGCGCGTCCAATTCCCTTTGCAGTTCGCGCGCCTAACCACTTGTCCAGAACGTTCATTCCTGAAATATTTAACGTCCTCCAAAGAGGCCTCAATCTGGGAAAAATCCTCATTCCAACCTCCCCCTCTTTCAAAACCCTGCTGTCCCGAGAGTGCCAGTGCAGTGAACTCGAGGTTCTTGATGAGTCCCAACCACCTGATCACCAAGGAAGGTAACTAGGTGATCGACTGCTTCCACACATGCGTTCATTTCTTCCCGGGTAGGTTCGTAGACTTCGTGAACCGCTCTATTTCTCAATCGCTCGACCTGCTCCGACCATGCAGCAATAGGTTCTGGGGCCTCTCGACCCAACCGATCATTTCTGGATAAAAGGAAACAGGCCATTACTCTCGCATTGGAGTTTTTATGAATCACTAAGTCTCTTCCGGGGTAAGAACGTAAACTTCATAGTCGTAGTGTGGCGCTTAGCCACGACATAGACCCATCTCCAACCCTGACCCCTTGAAAGTAACCACAACAACTATGCCACCGAAGTCCTCCAACCCTCACCGGATCATTCCCGTCACGGTCGTATCCAACGAGCAGCTCGCCCCGCGTCTCCACCGCGTAACCTTCACAGCTTCCGACTTCGCTGACTACCCGTTGGACGGCCCCGATGAATTCTTCGGCTTACTCATGCCGCGACAGGGCGAACAGTTCCATCCCTTTGACCTTGGCGACAGTAACATTCGCGCAACGGTGGCTAACCTCCCGGAAGAAACCCGCCCCGAACTGCGCTGGTACACCATCCGAGGGTTAGATCCGGCCACGAGCACCATGTGGACTGACGTGGTCACCCACGGAGATTCCGGCCCCGGCTCTCGCTGGGTTCGGCGCGCCCTCCCCGGCGATACCGCCGGCATGTATACGTGTGGGGCAATCTGGGTTCCGGCCTCCTCACCGCAACTCATGATTGCTGACGCCTCCTCTATCCCCGCCCTCCGCCACGTCCTCGCCCACCTGCAAAGAACCAACCCGGAAGCGCTGGCGCTCACCGACATCATTGCTGTAATCACCGACCTTGACGAGGTCGAACCTGACTTCTCCACCGAGTGGTCGCCCCAAGTGCGCAGCCTCACTGTTGTCACTGCTTCTAAGACTTTGGAGTCGGACGCTACGCTGGCTTCCCTCCGCGACCATTACTCACCCGAACACGGGAGTCTGCCTAGGTCTCTGTGGGCGTGTGGTGAAGGCAGTCTGGCAAAAACAGTACGCAAATTCGCGGTCGATGAGTTGCAGCTGTCCCCCGACGTCATCGAATGGAGCCCATTTTGGTTCCACGGGAAGGCCCGCCCCTAGCGTCCAGGCTTTTCCCGATCCTAGCCGGGCCGGCTGGACCTGAGCGCCTGCGTGTTCGTTCTCCGTTCAGCCAATGCCTTTCGCGATAACGGACGTTCGAACGGAGGAAAGATGAAATAATTTTTCTCCAACGCACATCTGCGTCTGTCAGATCTACAGGGTTCCCCGCGGAACTATCACCGGGCTTTCACCATGCGGATCCTCCCAGACTTCCGCCCTCAACCCATATGCTTCCGCCAGCACGTCCGGGATCAGAGCCTCAGCCGGAGTCCCCTGGGCAAGGATCTGCCCGTCCTTCATCACGATTAGAGTGTCCGAGAACATCCCGGCCAGCATCAAATCGTGCAGCACCATGACTACAGCCTTCCCCTTCTGCGCCTGATTGCGTGCCAGCTCCAGCATTTCCATTGCATGGGCTGGGTCTAGAAACGTGGTCGGCTCATCGAGTAATAGCACCGGAGTATCTTGCGCCAACGTCATCGCCAACCATACGCGCTGGCGCTGCCCACCGGACAACGAAGAAACCTCGCGATCCACCAAGTCAACAATCCCGGTTGTTTCGCAGGCATGGGCAATCACCTCCCGGTCACGGGCAGATTCTCCACGCAACCAACCTTGGTGAGGATGTCGACCGCGGGCTACCAGCTCCCCCACCAAGATCCCCTCTGGCGCCATGGGGTGTTGCGGCAGCATCGCGATCCGCCGGGCCGCATCCTTGGTGTGTAGCTCATGGACGATCTCACCCTGAACGTATACTTCACCGGCCCGCGGAGTGACCAATTTAGACATCGTCTTCAGCAGCGTTGACTTCCCGCACCCGTTTGGACCAATCAGAGTAGTGACCTGTCCTGGGTATGCGCGCACGCTAACCCCTTTGAGTACGTCCCGGGCTTCGGAGTACCCGGCGTACACCTCAGTTGCGTTCAGAATCGCCTCGTTCTCAACCATTGTTGCCTCGCTTGTTCATTTTCTTGATGACCAATCCCACCAGTGCAATTCCACCGATCACGGAAGATACCGCCCCGACCGGAGCACTCGTTGGTATGAACCCCGCAATCACCGCGCACACCCCCAGCAGTGCCGCACCGGCGGCGGCCGACACCATCGGTGATGGCGTTCCGGTATTAGCCACGATCCTTCCCAGGTGTGGCGCGATCAGCGCAATGAAACCGATCGGCCCCACCACAGAGACCACCACAGCCGCCACGCCTGTTGCCGCTATCAACAGGGCTGCCCGCCGTGCCTTTATATTCACACCTAGCGATGATGCCGAACTGTCATCGTGCGCAAGGACGGGTAGATCCCTCGCGCACCACAAGCCGATGGCGATGAATGGTGCCAGACCGACCAACAACGGAATCAACGCATTCATACGTACGAACCCTGTGGAGCCCGCTAGCCAAGTCTGAGTCTCGGCCGCCCGCAGGATTTCGGCTTTGAGCAGCAGGTAGCTCACGACTGCTTGGAGCATGAGAGACAGGGCGAAACCGATGAGCACAATCTTGTCGCTGGTACCCACGCCACCCAGCAGGGTGAGCACGACGAGTACCGCCACGGCCCCGACCATCGCTAGCCCGGCGCGCCACCAGAACATGGGCAAATCTTCCAGCCACGTGGGCCGGACGGTGACAGTGCCCAGTACCACGAGCACGGCCGCCCCGGAGGTCACACCCAGGATGTCTGGGGAGGCGAGGGGGTTTCTGGCCATTGTTTGCGTCCATGCGCCGGCGGTACCTAAGGCCGCACCGACAATCATCGTGGCTAGCGCCACGGGCAAGCGCAGGTCCCACACCACGGCGATTTGGCGAGCGGTACCGCCACCACGGAGCACGTCGAGTACCTCCGCCGGGGACATTTTCACTGTGCCTTGTCCCAGGAGCACGAGGTAACAGGCAAAAGCCACGACCGCGAAGAACCCAGTGCTGCCCACGATGCGTGCGATGCGGTTGCGCCGCTGGCAGGTGAGCTGCTGGGTGAGATCCTCGGTGATGGTTTGCAGGAAATTGTTCTGCGGTGAGTGTGTCACTGCATGCTCCCCGCTTTCTGCCAACTCGAACGCCTGCGCACCACAGCAATCATCAGCGGCGCACCCAGGATGGCGATAACGATAGACATCTCTAACTCCCCCGGACGCAGTACCAACCGACCCACAATATCCGCAGCGAGCACCATGATTCCCCCGGTCAGCGCCGCCGGAAGTATCAGCCGGGTTACCTGCGGACCCAGCACCACGCGCATCACGTGCGGGGCGGCGAAGCCGACGAAAACGACCGGGCCTGCCGCCGCCGTCGCGCTGCCCGCGAGCAGGACCACCCCGAGCGCTGAGAGCAGTCGCGCAAGGCGGGGTGAGCCACCGAGAGCTTGGGAGGCGTCATCACCAAAGGCCAATAGATCCAATGGTCGGGCGGCAATCAAAGCAAGCACAAAGCCGACTACCAGGCCCGTCCAAGCCAGCACTATTTCACTGAGGCCACGGCCGAAGGTGGAGCCCACGACCCAGTGGCGCATGCTATCGAGGACGTCGGTGTCGAACAGGCCGATGAGGACGGTGCCGGAGCGCAAGGTAGCATCCACGCCCACGCCCACCAAGAGGAGCGTTATGGGATCAGGGGCACGGCGCGCAATGAACATAACCAGTCCGGCTGCGAGTGCGGCACCGACCAGCGCGCACGATGCGGCACTGCCCACGTTGGTAACCACCCCGACAACAGATCCAAAGGCCACGGCGAACGAGGCCCCTGAGGTGATGCCGATGAAGCCCGGATCGGCCAGCGGGTTGCGCGTCCACGCCTGGGCGAGTACCCCAGCAACGGCCAGGGACGACCCGACTGCGAAGGCTAGAAGCGTGCGAGGGACGCGCAGGTCCCAAATGATGCTGCCAAGCTCTTGCTTGCTGGCGCCGCGGAGAGCCTCGAGCACCTCGGCGGCCGGAATGGAGCGCGAGCCTACGAAGAGGGATGCGATTGCCACGACGACGCTGGCCGCGATGAGGGTGGCAATGGTGCGCTTCGTACGGTCTTCACGGGAGCTGACGGGGAAGGTACGAAGTGGTTTTGTACCGCCAGCAAGGTCGGATGTTCCGGTAGCCGTGCCAGCCGTACAGCTAGGTCGGCGAGAGCGCAAACGAGTGGCGAGGAAATCAGATGACATTAGGTTATGGAGTTTCTGTGGGATGTGTTGAAGTCGGCGCTAGTACGAGCCGCGCAGGCAGGTGTCAGCTACTTCAGTTGCTCTGCGAACTTGTCAATTACCCACGGAATGGTTACCGGGTTAGGCATGCTCATCGCATTTCCCACATCGGTTTCTAAGTACCGCACACGGCCGTCCTTAACTACATCCAGTTTCTGGAAAGTCGCATCCTTCTTGAGTGCATTCAGGGCACCGTTGTAATCCAGTACAAATAAGTAGTCCACGTTGTTGAGCTTGGCGTAGTTTTCTGGAGCATAGTCCACGAAGAACGACGAGCCATCGCCCTGCAGCTCCTTCGGGTTGGTGAAGCCCAAATCCCTAATGAATTGGCCACGGCCGTCGCCGTCGGTGTACAGACCAATCTTGCCCTCGTAGGGCATCACGATGGCCGCACGCTTGCCCTGCAGTTCTGGGTGGTCCTTCTTGAATTGGGCGAACTTTTCCTCGGTCTCCTTGATGAGCCTGTCGCCCTCCTCCTCTTTGCCGACGGCCTGGGAGATCGTTTCAACCTGCTTGTCCCACGGAATCTGCCAATCCTGATAGCCCTCGGGTTTGACTGTGGTGCTGGCGATCTTGTCCAGGGAGGCCTTCGCCTGGGCGTCCACCGCTTGGTTCACCGCGATGATTTGGGTGGGGTTGGTAGCGGTGACTTTTTCTAGGATGTCGACGGTGAAGCCACTGGCCGTGTTAAAGATTTTCTCCGGTTTCGCATCCCCAAGCAGATCCTCCGACCACGGGCCCACGCCAGATTCTGAGCCGTCACCTTCGGCACCCCATGGGGCAATCGCAACGGGCGTGATACCGAGCGCCAAAAGGGTATCGGCATCCCCTAAGCCAAGGCTGGCCACGCGCGAAACCGGGCTGCTCTCGGCGGAATCGTTCTCGCCATCGCCTCGAGCGCATCCCGTCAGGGCAAGGGACGCCACAGTAAGGAACACTGTTATGGCCTTGGCATGTTTGGAAAAGAAGTGCATGGTACTCCTTGGTTAGTTGTGGCCGGGTGTGGAGCTTCCGACCTGCGGAGTCACGTGGACTTGAACTGCCCCGGCGTAGCACACCCCACCATTTTTGATAACACTTATGTAGCGTTATTCCGTGACTGCTGACACATTACCCGCCGTTCATACAATAGGCAAGCCTTACCTTACGCTTCTCCGTCCGTGCGTGACATACGTCAAGTTTTCTTCCACATGATTGGGATGCCACGCGCTGCTCATCTTTCACGCGGTCGTGCGACGTATTTTTGCGGTTGTCCCACCTCCGCGCCCATACCGCACGACGACAACGTTCCCAGGTAACTTGGCTCAAACCTGGTGGATCAACCCACGGTGAGCATCCGGGAAAGCGGTAGAGGGGGGCGTCGAGAAGCTAGAGGGAGAGCTTGAGCAGGCGCGCGGCGTTGGACCACAAGATCTACTTCTTCTCCTCGTCGGTGAAGCGGGAGGTCCGCACATAGTCGAAGGCGCGGACGTACTTCTCCTCCTGGAAATACGGGAAATCGGAACCACCCATCAGCTGCGAGACGCCGAAGGTCTCCGCGGCCAGGGCCAACGACGGCTCGTGGAAGTTGGCGGCGTCGAAAAAGAACTTCCGCAGGGACTCGTTCGGCGAGGCCGGGAAGGCGTCCCAGTCCTCGTAGTTATCCTCGATGCGCTGCGCCAGCATGGGGAGATCGCCGCCCAGGTGCGCGACGTGGAACGTGATGCGTGGGAAACGGCACGGTATATCGGCCTTCAGGAGCTCCAACGTAGCCGTCGCATCCTCGACAGGCGCACCGTTGACCCACTCCAGCTTGTGGCGGAGCAACCACGGCGAATTAACACCGCAGCCAGTCGGGTGAATATTGACCACCATGGCGTGTTCATCGAGGAAGCTCCAGACCGGGTCGAGGGAGGAATCCGACAGATAGGGCTGCTGCGCCAGCAACGTGGGCAAGCCGGTGCCACAGACCTGACCGGAATTTTCGATCCACTCCAACTCCTTCAACGCCGCGTCGACGTGTTCGCGTATTTCATGCGGTATCGGAGACTGTGGCCTGAATCATCAAGGAGGGAATCAGTCGAGCTCTTTTTGGATGTAGATTTTCTCCTCGTAGGACTTGCAGTGGACAACTGTCCAAAACTGATCCTCGCTGCAGCGAACCAGCAGGTCAATGCCGGTGTCTAGTGGCTTCGCATATGGCAAGTTAGACCTTATCAGGGGATCCGTCTTGATCAACTACTCAAAACCAATGCCATACTCGGCTCTGGGCCGATTCTCGCGGAGCTGGGCAAGGGGCTTCTTTAAACGTCAACATGGTGATGATAATTGCGCCTTGCTCTACCTTTTCCGTGGCCGCAGGCACTGTAACGCGCCTACCAGGACGTAGGATAGATATAATAGTTAGCCGAAAACTAGGGAGAGGTAGGACAAAGATGAAGACGAAGCGGATGGTGGCGGCGACGGTGGCGTCGGCAATTGCGTTGACGGGGGTGACCAGCGTGGCTGGTGCCGAGGAGACGCAGAAGGGGTACCAATGCGTGGCTAACGGCACCACGTACACCAACCCCCTCGTGTGGTCTGCACCCGTTGTAGGCATCATCAGCATCTACGCCGCCATACCCGAGAACATCCGCGCCCAATACGGGCTGCCCACCTCGCAGAACGTGCGGGACATTATTGGGCAGGCGCTGCCGCAGGTGGACAAGCAGCAAGTGGAGAAGTTCGTCACCAACGGGACGATCGCCGCGTTTTCCATCTTCAGCTTTGTGATCGGTGCGCTGGCCAGCGCACCCGGGTACTACCAAAACTGCGTCACCGACATCAAGACGCCGGCGACCGGGGATAACTCCGAGACGGAGTGGAATAGCTCCAAATGGCGGGGATCCTCTAAGGAGTAGTGACGTGGGGCTCGTCATTCGCTGTCCCAAGCGAGCCCCGGGGCAAACCACTGATCGGAGGGGAACCGGCCGCGTAGTGGCCAGAGGCGGTCAAGCTGGCGGAGGAAAAGCTTGGTTTTCCAGGACTCGTTATCGATACGGATCAGGGTGAGGGCTTCGCTTTCGAGGCGGCGGTGGCGAGTGAGTTCCCTGTTGACGGACAGGACAGTGGGTTCATCGAACTCGCCGTGGGTCTTGCCGAAGCCGTCGTACTCGAGAGCGATGGATCTATCGGGGTAGAAGAAATCGACGCGGCCGATGAAGGCGCCGTCGGTGTTGTAGATGCTGGCTTGCTGAAAGGGGGCGGGGAAGCCGGCTTCGAAAAGGGCGACCTTGACATCGGATTCGCGGGGGCTTTCCGAGAGATTGTTGATGAGGCGGACGGCGGTGCGGGCGGTTTTGATGCCGTTGGTTTTGGCTCTGTGGTGGATCGCGTAGAGGAGTTCGTCTTCGGTGGTGAGGTTGGTGGCGAGGGCGAAGTCGCCGCAGCGGACGGCTTCGGCAAGGCCGTGCCAGCGGGCGATATCGATGACCGTCAGGGCTGGGGAGGTAAGCGAAATTTCAAAACCGCAGACGGTGGTGGTGCGCAGATCGCCCCTTGTGAGGCGAGTCTGGCACACGCCTGCGCGGGGTCTTCCGGTGCCGATGATGTGGACCTGCTCGCGCTTGTGGACGATCACGGGCATGCCCCACAGGGCCGCCGCTGACGCACCGATTAGTGGTCGTCCCTCAATGCCCAGGGCGGCGCAGCGGAGGAGGTACTTATCCTCGCGGCTGAGTTTTTGGTATTCCCCCTGAACTACGTAGACGCCGCGGGCGAGCTGCATGTGCGCAGACACCGCATTGCGCTGAAAAGAGTTAAGACCCCGAGTGAAAAGAAGATGTTCCCCCACATTCATGGCTCACATTTTCACATGGGGCGGGGGTCTTCGCCACCGGTAGAGAAAAAGGTAGACGTTTGGCGCGTAGCAAACGTGACGGACTGGGTCGATGGGTGCGACCCTCGGATAGATGTCTACCTTTTGTCAGGTGGGCGCGAAAAAGCCCCCGGCAGCATGGTGGCTACCGGGGCGTTTTCGCCACTCGGGTTTAGACGTCCAGGAAGCGGACGTCCTTCGCGTTGCGGGTGATGAAGGTGCGGCGGGCAACGACGTCGTCACCCATGAGGATGGAGAAGAGCTCGTCGGCACGCTCGGCGTCTTCAAGGTCGACGCGGCGGAGGGTGCGGAAATCCGGGTCGAGGGTGGTTTCCCAGAGCTCGGAGGCGTTCATCTCGCCCAGGCCCTTGTAGCGCTGGATGCCGTCGTCGGTGTTGATCTTGCGGCCGGCCTCGAGGCCTTCCGCGAGGAGATCGTCGCGCTCCTGGTCGGAGTAGGCGAAGCCGGGGTCGCCCTTCTGCCACTTGAGCTTGTACAACGGCGGGTTAGCGAGGTAGACGTGGCCTTCCTCGATAAGCGCGGGCATGAAGCGGAAAAGGAGGGTGAGCAGCAGCGTTGCAATGTGCTGGCCGTCAACATCGGCATCGGCCATGAGGACAATCTTGTGGTAACGGAGCTTGGAAATATCAAACTCGTCGTGGACGCCCGTGCCGAGCGCAGTGATGATCGCCTGGATCTCCGCGTTCTTGAAAGCGCGATCAAGGCGGGCCTTCTCGACGTTGAGGATCTTGCCACGCAGCGGGAGGATCGCCTGGAACATGGAGTCACGGCCGGCCTTGGCGGAACCGCCTGCGGAGTCGCCCTCCACGATGTAGAGCTCGGATTTCTCCGGGTCCTTGGAGCGGCAATCGGCAAGCTTGCCGGGCAGTCCGCCCATGTCTGTCGGCGACTTGCGGCGGACGAGCTCGCGGGCCTTCCGGGCGGCGAGGCGGGCCTGGGCCGAAGAGCTGGCCTTTTGGACGATGATCTTGGCCTCGGCGGGGTTCGCCTCGAACCAGTGCGTGAGGTGGGTATTGACCACACGCTGTACGAAAGACTTGACGTTGGTGTTACCCAGCTTGGTCTTAGTCTGGCCCTCGAACTGCGGATCGCCGACCTTGACGGAGACGACGGCGGACAGCCCCTCGCGGCAATCGTCGCCGGTAAGCTTCGGATCCTTCTCCTTCATCAGCTTGTGATCGCGCGCGTACTTGTTCATGATCGTGGTCAGCGCGGCGCGGAAGCCTTCCTCGTGCGTGCCGCCCTCGACCGTGGCGATGGTGTTGGCGAAGGTGAAGACGTTCTCCTTGTAGGAGGTGTTCCACTGCAGGGCGACCTCCAGGGCCAGGTCATCCTCGGAATCCTGGAAACCGACGATGGTGGGGTGGAGAGCCGTCTTCTTCTTATTCAGGAACTTGACGTAATCGATGAGGCCATCCGGGTAGTGGAAGACAACGGAGCGCTCGGATGGTATCTCCGGTTCCTCAGCTTGCGGCTTCTCCGCAAGCTTCTCGTCAACCTCGTCGAGGGAGAGGCTGTCTGCCTCGAGCAGCGACTCATCGGCTTCGAGGGAGGGCTTTTCTTCCTCGGCAATGATGTGCTTACGCTTATCCGTCAGCTTGATGTAGACGCCTTTGTTGAGGAAGGCCATCTGCTGCAGGCGGTCGGAGATCGTCTTGTAGTTGAACTCGACCGTCTCAAAGATTTCCGCATCCGGCCAGAAGCGGATGCGGGTGCCGGTGCCGCGGGCCTTGCCACCCTTTTCCAGATCATCCGGAACCTGGTTATTAAAACGCTGATACCAGTGGTAACCGTCGCGCTTAATGTCCGCCTCAACGCGGGTGGACAGGGCGTTCACCACGGAAATACCCACGCCGTGCAGGCCGCCGGAGACCTTGTAGGAATCATTGTTAAACTTGCCGCCGGCGTGCAGCTGCGTCATGACGACCTCGACCGTCGGCCGACCGGTCTGGTGCATCTCCACGGGGATGCCACGACCGTTATCCGTCACCTCGACGCTGCCATCCTCATGGAGTACGACATCCACCTTGTCAGCGAAGCCGGCCAGGGCCTCGTCGATAGAGTTATCGACAACCTCCCACACCAGGTGGTGCAGGCCACGTCTACCGGTGGAACCGATGTACATGCCGGGGCGCTTGCGGACAGCTTCCAAGCCCTCCAGCACGGTAATCGACGTTGCGTCGTAATCGTGATGTTCTGGGCTCAAGTTTTGTTGTGATTCAGCCACGATAGATTCGAAACTTCCTCGCTAATTTTAGACGTATAACTCTTGTCATTCTACACTTCCGTGGGGGACCACATGAAACTAGCCCAAACCGGCGAGAGGGCGTGTCAAACACAAATTTAGCCATACGTATCTCTCGGACCGCGACCCTTGACGTGAAGGCGACCCTTGCGCCAGCTCGGTGGTTTTGGCCCGAAAATCTTTAGCTGCGTGATGATGTTAGGACCGATCATATCGGCGATGGTCTGCAGGATGCGGCGCTGCATGAGGCGTAAATTTGTGGCCCACGCTGTGGAATCACACGTGATGAAGAGCGTTGTATCCTTCACCATCTCTATTTTCGTGTGATTGGCGATATCAGCGCCGACAATCTCCGCCCACTGGCCCATGATCCAGCCCGAGGCCAGCGGCTTTTGCCAGCCCTGCTTACGGATCTCGCGGCCGAGGATGGAATGGAGGTTCTCCACCTTGCGGGGTGTGATGAGGCGGCGGCCATCCTTGCCCGTGGGGATGCGGCGGCGCGGTTTCTTCTCCGGCGGAGCCTCGACCTTTTTGTACACCTTGCCCATCTTCTGGATGCGCTCGAAGGACTGGTAGAAGAAGTCGAGGGAATCCTCCTCACTCATCGTCGCTCACGTCCAGGAAGGAATCCCCATCTTTGAGGAGCACGGTGTGGTCCGTGTGGGTAAGGTCGGTGGGGATATCGGTGGGGACAGCGGTGGTGATGAGGACCTGCTCGGCACTGCGGATCATCGAGGTCAGCGCTTGTCGACGGGGGTTATCAAGCTCGGCGAAAACATCATCGAGGATGAGGATCGGGATGTGGCCACCGGTGGAAAACAGCCGGAAGACGGCGATTTTCAGGGCGATGGCAAAAGACCACGTCTCACCGTGGGAGGCAAACCCCTTGGCGGGGGCTTCACCGAGATAAAGCCCCAGGTCATCCTTGTGGGGGCCGATGAGGGTGCGGCCCGCATCGATCTCGCGGGGGCGGATCTCCGCCAGCGAGGTGAGCAGCAGCGCCTCCGTCTCCGCGGTGGTTTCCCCCTGGTCACGGGTGAGATAGGAGATCGCCGGGGGACGGGAATGCGGGGCAATCTCCAGGTAGGCGGCTTCCACGAGGGGGTGCAGGCGAGCGATGAGGGCGGAGCGGGCGGTGACGAGTTCGGCGCCAAGCGAGGCGAGCTGGCTGTCCCAGACATCGAGCATGCCGTGCATAGACGGATAAAAATTAGCTTTCGCCTGCTTGAGGAGGGCGTTGCGCTGCTTGAGGACGCGCTCGTACTCCGCCTTGGTGGCGGAAAAACGCGGGGTTTCCTGCGAAATGACAGAATCGATGAGGCGGCGGCGCCCCTCGGGTTCGCCGGTGACGAGGTGGAGGTCCTCCGGGGAGAAGAGGACGCAGCGGACACCGCCGAGGAGCTCGCGCGGGTGGCGCAGACGAGTGCGGTTGAGCTGCGCGAGGTTGGCGGCGTGGGGTTTCACCGTCATGCGGACGACGAGCTCCCGCCCGCCGGAGACGACGGTGGCCGCGAGCTGGGCGGCATCCGCGCCGGCGCGCACCAAGGGGGCATCGTGTTTGACGCGGTGGGAGGAGAGATTAGCCAGGTAGTAGATCGACTCGACGATGTTCGTTTTGCCGAACCCGTTGGCGCCGGTGAACACCGTCACCCCCGGCCCGAGCTCCAGGTCGAGCTCCGGCCAGCTGCGGAAATCCTTCAGGGTCAGGTGGCGAACAAACATCGCTTAACCGGGCAGGCGGACCGGCATGAGCAGGTAGGTTACCGCGCTGTGCGGTGAGGCGAAGGAACCGTCCGCGGCGGCCTCCGGAAGCTCCTCCGGCTCCGGGGTGAGGATGGCCGAACGGTTGGAATCCGTAAAGCCGAACATGACGCGTTTTGAACGCATGACATTCAGGCCATCGCGCAGGTAGGCGGGGTTGAAGGCGATGACGAGGGAATCCTCGATACCCTGGAAGGCGGCGGGGAGGACCTCCTCGGCGGCGCCGCTTTCGGAGTTCGCGGCGGTGAGAGAGACCTGGCCCGCGGAGAAGGTCATGCGGATCTGGCCGGACTTGTCGGCGACGAGGGAGACGCGGCGCAGGGCCTTGAGAAGTTCGTCGACGTCGCAGGTAGCGATGTAATTATGGGTCTTGGGGAGGAGGGGGTTGTAGTTGGGGAATTCAGCGTCGAGAAGCCGGGTGGTGGTCTGACGATTCTCGGTGACCATGCCGATGAGACCGTTACCCAAGGCAACCTCCAACGGCTTATTCAGGCCATTATCCATGGATTTTGCCGTATCCAGGAGGGTGCGCGCGGGGATCAAAAGGCTGGATTTCTCCAGCTCACGGGACGGTTCCCACTCCAGGTGGCGCACCGCCAGGCGGAACCGGTCCGTGGCGGCCATGATGAGGTCCGAGCCCTCGATATCGACGTGAATACCTGTAAGCATGGGAAGCGCATCGTCCTTGCCTGCGGCCGTGGCGACCTGGCTGACGGCCTCCGTGAACTGGTGCGGATCCACGCGACCGGCCGTCTCCGGCATCGCCGGCAGGGAGGGGTACTCATCGAGCGGGATGATCGGCAGCTCAAACTTCGCCTTCCCGCAGGACAACAGCACCTTGGAATGCGTCTCGTCCGTCTCGACCTCGACCGTGCCCGCCGCCAGCGAAGAGGTGATATCGCTAATCAGCTTGCCGGCGACGGCGAGCCTGCCGTTTTGTAAGACCTGGGCGTTGAGGCGAACCTTGGTGGACACCTCGTAATCGAAGCCCGCCAGCTCCAGGCCGTCATCGGTAGCCGTAATGACAAGACCGCGGAGCACCGGCTGCACGGGGCGGGTGGGCAGGTTGTGGGCGACCCAGCTCACTGCGTCTGCGAAATCGTCCTGGGCTACACGGAAGGCGACAGCGTGCGATTCCATCTTTCTCCTTTAATTTAACAAGTTTTCACTATCGGGCTAATCGGTCTTTTCGCGTCCGGATGAGGATGACAAAAGGTGACATGTCCAAACCTACCCCGCAGCGGACCCGCGGAGGAAAAGTTGTTCACGTCCCCTGTTTCTTCTTGTAATTCTAAGTAACCCGTTTGGTAAAAGCAGTAGGCGTTGTGGAAACTGGGGATAATTACAAATTCTGGCCGGTCGCGTCGCGTGTCGGGGATGTGAGTGCGGTTGTGGAATGCCTGTGGATAACGTCGGTCGATCTGTGGATAACTTTTTGGGGTTCCGAGTTATCCACAATTTATCCACAGGCCGGCTCCGAGTTATCCACAGCCGAAACCAGGAGATTGTGAATACTGTGAACTGCGGTTTTGCGGTTTATGTGACGAGGATCACCAAATTACAAAGCCGTAATTTCACAAATGTGAATAAACCTGTGGATAACTTTTTTTCCGGGCGTGCGCTGGGGAAAACTGTGGAAAACTCCGTCATTTTTGGGTGGTTGTGCACAGGGGGTGACTGTGGAAGAAAAAGAGCCCCCGCGCCCCGGATCGTGTTATTCCGGGGCGCGGGGGCGCGGGGGCGGGTGTGATTATTGCTGCTGGGCGGGGCGGGAGGCCGCCTGCTTGATGTTTTGGGCGAGCTGTTGCACCTGGTCATAGGTGTCGCGATCCTTGGACATCTCCTTGCCGATCTTGCGCTCGGCGTACATGACCGTCGTGTGATCCTTGCCGAACTCGGCGCCGATCTTGGGCAGGGACAGGGAGGTGAACTCGCGGCACAGGTACATGGCGAGCTGGCGGGCGTGCGAGACGGGGCGCGTCTTCGTCTTCCCGCGCAACTGACTGACGGGGAGGTTGAAGAAGCGGGCCGTCTCGGCGATGATGTCCGTCGGCGTGATCTCCACGTTCTGCTCCGTGCCGATGAGATCCGACAGGGCCTCGCGCACCAGGTCAGGGGTGATCTGCCGGTGGGTGAGGGAGGCGAAGGCGGTGACGCGGATAAGCGCCCCCTCGAGAGACCGGATCGAGCCCGGGAAGGGGGTGGCGATCTCCGTCAGGGAATCGCGATCCACCTGGACGTGCTCGGCGATGGCCTTCTTTTCCAGGATGGCGATGCGCGTTTCCAGATCCGGCGGCTGAATATCCGTGATGAGGCCGGCCTGGAAACGGGTGCGGAGGCGATCCTCCAAGGTTACGAGGTTTTGCGGCGGCCGGTCGGAGGACAGGATGATCTGCTTATTGGCCTGGTGGAGGGCGTTAAAGGTGTGGAAGAACTCCTCCTGGGTGCCCTCCTTGCCCTCCAAGAACTGGATATCGTCAACCATGAGGATGTCCAGGTTGCGGTAGCGGTGCTTGAAGGATTCCTGCTTATCATCGCGGACCGAGTTGATGTAGTCATTGGTGAATTCCTCACTGGAGACGTACATGACGCGGATCCCCGGATGTAGCTGCAGCGCGTAATTGCCCGTCGCGTGCAGGAGGTGGGTTTTGCCCAGCCCCGAACCGCCCCAGATATACAGCGGGTTGTAGGCCTCGGCCGGGGACTCCGCCACGGCGAAGGCTGCGGCCTGCGAAAACTGGTTGGACTTGCCGATGACGAAGGACTCGAAGGTGTGCTTCGGGTTCAGCGTGGAATTGGCCGAGGGCGCCTGTTTTGGCTGGGTGGATGGGGTGTAATTCGGGGGAACCGCAGGCACGGGAGTGGGCTCGGGTGCCGGCTCTGGGGGGCGGGGACGAGTGACGCGGACGCGTGGAGGGGTGACCGACGGAGCGGTCTCGGGAGTAGAGGTCGGGGGGAGGGAGTCGTCGACAAGCGAAGGATCGACACTGATAGCGAGGTTGATCGGGGTGCCGGTGACCTCCTCCCAGACGAGTGCGACCGCCTGGCCCGTTTCGCCTTCGAGCGCGCGTTTGGCCAGCTTATGCGGGGTGGAGAGGAGGAGGTGGCCCTGGACGACGGCGAGCGGGCGCGTGAGGCGCAGGTAGCTGCGGTTGGATTGGGAAATCGGCGCGAACGGGAAATCGGGTTCCTTTTCGCGGGTGGTCAGGGTGGTGAGGACGTCCCGCCAGAGTTGTTCCGGGGAGGAGGAAAGGTCTGTCACAGCGGCGGGCGTTCTTTCTACATCGACGGTCAGGGACTCACAGTTAACTGCAAGGATAGTGTTTATTAACAA